>CAVUHV010000003.1:0-459614 GCA_963741395.1 uncultured Acidobacteriaceae bacterium | reverse complement strand
GACCGCCTGTTTCAACCGCTCACACATCCCTCCGCGGGCTTACAAGGCGAGCGCCTTGCTTCAAGAATAGCAGCAAACCCACTGGTTTGAGGGCAGTGCAGTACTTCACCTGCAGCGCGAAGCTCCAGCCGTTTCACACAAACATCAACTGGCACCCGCGTCACCACTTCGCGCAGGCAGAACAGAAAAGCCCTGCCAAAGCAGGGCTTTCTCAATGACAAGCGCGATCGTATGCGAAAACTTACGCCACAGGCTCGATCGAAACAAACCGGCCGAGCTGTCCGCGGTCCTGGAACTTCACGACGCCGTCGATCTTGGCGAACAAGGTGTCGTCCTTGCCACGGCCAACATTCGCGCCGGCCTTCAGCGGAGTCCCACGCTGACGAACGATGATCGAGCCGCCCGTGACCGTCTGGCCGCCGAACCGCTTCACGCCCAGCCGCTGTGCATTGGAGTCGCGGCCGTTCTTGGAAGAACCTAAACCTTTTTTATGTGCCATCTCAATTGCCTCTTTCGCGCCGCCCTCAGGCATCAGCGCATTCAAAATCTAAAGTCGTTAGCCGAGAACGATCTCGTTGATCTTCACCTCAACGAAGTCCTGCCGGTGACCCTGCATCTTCTTGTACTGCTTCTTGCGCTTCAGCTTGAAGACCAGGATCTTGTCGCCGCGTCCCTCGCCCACCACGGTGGCGGTGACTTTGGCGCCCTTCAGGTCGCTCACAAACTTGCCCTCTTCCGGGCTCACGGCCAGCACGTCGTTGAACTCGACGTTGCCATCCTTGTGCGCGGTGGTCTCAATCTTCAACGTATCGCCAGGGGCGACCCGGTACTGCTTGCCGCCGGTGCGGATAACTGCGTACATAGCGAAACCTCTAAAGCGCAGCGCACAGAGCGCCAATCGCCTTCTTCATGAATTGTGCTGCAAGGGGCGCATACAGAATCACTGCATCAAGCCAACCGGCCCGCCCACTCTCTCAAAACCAGCGTCTTGAAACTCGAGAGCCGACCTGTCGTCCCTGCAGCCAGAGGTACAGACACACTAACTGCAGCGCCAAACTTAGTAAGTTTACCGTTTTTAGACATGAGGGTCAATCCAAGCATCGAAGGAAGAGACAGATATTTCTCGAAACGACAAATGCAGAAAACTCTAGCCGTCCGGTATCTTCTATAGATACAGTAACTTATACTGTGAAAACTCTCAGGTGGTCCCCACAAGAGATTGAAAGGGCCCATCAACTCGCCGTCTGACTCCCAGCCTTCTCCTTCTGCGCAAAATAGCGGTAAGCCCCCACGTTCAGAAAATTGATCAGCACACCGATGACGTTCCAAACAACCACCGGACGCGACAAAATCAAAAGCCCGTAATAGACCCAGAGAATCTGAAAGACGCCGATGATCAATGCCATCCTTGGCTTCATCCCCCCAGTCGACTTGCGCCTGAACATCGCGATCATGTCCGGCACGGCGGCGAAGGTCGTCCCAAAGCCTGCCACAACACCGAAGATCTCCGACCGCTTCATCTCGGGAATCAGCAGACTCGACGTGTCGTGTGGGACAAGCTCCTTGCAGCCAACCAGCATCATCAGGCTGATGACGAGAACTGATAGGATGCCTGCATTGAATCGGCGCATATCGCCTCCGCAAATGAACTCCGCAAGGAGGACTAGTATAGCCCCCGAACGAGTGAGGGACATTGGAGGCAAACGAAATCGCATATGCTGAAGGCGTGCCTCTTGACTGGAACCGTGGAGCGCTTGCGGAGGGCCTTACTTGCTACGGGAGAACACAATTCTTCTTGGCTCACGAGCATTGGGAGAGCGTCTGGCTAATATTGGAAGAGCCGGAGAAGAGCTTTCTGCAGGCGTTGATTCAGATAACCGCGGCATTCCACCACCTGCAGGCCGGTAACTCCCCAGGAGCGGTCTCTTTATTGCGAAGAGCATTGCGACGGCTCGAACTCTGTCCCGCGTGTTTTGGAGGGATCGCCGTCACCTCCCTGTGTACAGAAGTTCGCGAGTGTCTGCAAGTGATTGAAACCGGGGCATCGTCCATTCCGGGGGCTTTTCCGCAAATCCGCCCCATTGGGCGCAGCGACCGCGATGCCAACACCGGGCTCACCCTTCCTTAGCTAGCGGAACAATCCGCAACTCCCTGCGCTCCACTCCGCGCAGAATAGTCAGTGTCGTCGCCTGGTTCGCGGCCTCCGCAGTCAGCAGGCGATGCAGTGCATCGATGCCGCCGATGCTCTTTTCGCCAAACGCCACGATGATATCGCCCGCGAGCAACCCCGCCTGCGCCGCCGGGCTCTCCGGATACACCTCGTTCACCAGAATCGCCGTATCCATCGCCAGCTTGTACTCATAGACCAGCCGCCGCGGCAGCGGCACATTCTGTCCCCCGATGCCGATCCAGCTTCGCCGCACACGTCCATGCCGCAGCAACTGCGACGCGACGAACTTCGCCGTGTCGATGCCAATCGCAAAGCAGATCCCCTGCGCCGGCAGAATCGTGGCCGTGTTGATCCCGATCACCTCTCCCAGCGAGTTCACCAGCGGCCCGCCGGAGTTCCCCGGATTCAGCGCCGCGTCCGTCTGGATGATCTCGTCCATCATGCGTCCGCTCGCCGCGCGCATGCTGCGCCCCAAAGCGCTGACCACTCCCGCCGTCACCGTGAACTGGAACCCATACGGATTGCCCACCGCAATCGCCAACTGCCCCACCTTCAGGTTCTGCGACTTGCCCAGTACCGCAGAGGCCAGCACCGCAGAAGCCAGCCCCACGGCGTCCGTGCGCAGAACTGCCGTGTCGGTATCGGGATCGTCGCCCACCAGTGTTGCCGAAGCCCTCTGCCCGTCCGCAAAGGTCAGATGGATGCCTTTCGCCTCATGCACAACATGGCTGTTCGTCATCAGCAGGCCGTCGGGCGTAAAGACGAAGCCCGACCCCGACCCTCCGCGCCTGCGTCCCTCCTTCTCCACGTCGATCTTGACTACCGCCGGGCTAACCCGCTCGACGGCCCTGGTCACCGCAGTCGAGTAGGCGTCAAGCAGGGCCTCATCGTCCGGAAGGGAAGGATCCCGTGGATTGTTCTCAGGAGGATGAATCTCAGAATTCGAAAGCAGCACAAAAGGCACATTCATGGTGCCGGAATAGATGCGCCAGCCAGGGGCTACGATTCAGGCATGCAACTATTACTGAACTCTTACTCGCGCCCCCTAGCCAGCGGCCATGCGCGGAGTTAGCGTTTAGGCCGAAGGCAGGAAATGCCATGGCGACGCTCGTAGTTCCCCCGGATAAAGCCAGCAGTCCCGAGACAGTCGAACTTCTTCAGGCTAAGTCAGCTGAATTCAACTGGGTGTTCTTCGTCGTCATCGCAGCGTTTCATCTCGGAGCCGTGGCTGCGCTCTTCACCTTCCATTGGTCTTCGGTCCTCATCTTTCTCGTGATGTGGCTCTTCAGTCAAAACGTTGGCATTGGCATCAGCTATCACCGCCAACTCACGCATCGCGGCTTCACCTCGCCCAAATGGTTGGAGTACGCCATGGCGGTCTGCGGCACCATGGCGCTGCAGGGCAGCCCGACCTACTGGGTCGCCGTCCATCGCATGCACCACCAGTACACCGACAAGCCCGGCGATCCGCACTCTCCGCGCGATGGCAAATGGTGGTCGCACATGGGCTGGATTCTGCACGGCTCTCTTCACAGCGAGACCACCACGCTCTCGCGCTACGCGCCCGACCTCGAGCGAGACCGCTTCTACCGGTGGCTGGCCGTGTGGCACTGGCTTCCCGTCACCGTCACCGGCATCGCCTTACTGCTTGGCGGCACCGCGTTCGGAGGATGGAAGCTCGGACTTTCCTGGGTACTGTGGGGTGTGCTTCTGCGGGTCGCGATCGGCTTCCACGTCACCTGGCTGGTCAACTCGGTTACGCACATGTGGGGTTCGCGCCGATTCAAAACCCGCGACGACTCAACCAACAACTGGTGGGTCGCGCTGCTCACCGGTGGCGAGGGCTGGCACAACAACCACCACGCGCATCCCGTATCTGCCAGACACGGCATGGTCTGGTGGGAGGTAGATTTCAACTACTGGGGAATCCAACTGCTCGCGCTGCTCGGCCTGGCAAGGAACATCAAAGTGACGCGTCTCCACACGTCCGCTCTCAAGCCCATAGACGCCAAGCCTCTAAGCAGACCCTGACCATCGCGTTGATCCCATCAAACAGATGGGCGCGTCACGCGTCTTATCTACATCCGCTCCGTGGTATCCTCCGGGCGGAACCTGGGGAATGCGTGCCATGAAAATCCTGTCGCGATCAGCCTGCGCGCTCGTTTTCGCTGGCGCTCTGTTTGGGGTGCTCTACGGACAGCGCCCCTTCCGTCAGTACCCTTCCGTCGAGGGGTACGAAACCATGCCGATGCCGCCAGATTGGCAGCGCCCCGCCGAGTGGACCTTCGCCCGCTTGATGTATCCCCCCGGCCCCCTCGACGGCTACTATCCTCGGTTCCAGGGCCCATGGCAGCAAGGTCTATCCCTCTGGACTCAGGACTATCCCGCCGCCGACCGCAAATTGTCTGCCGCCGTCCGGCGTCTCACCCGCATCGACGCCCGATCTGTAGAGGAGCCCGTAAATCTCGACGATGGCGATGAGGTCTACAACTGGCCCTGGCTCTACGCGGTCCAGGTCGGAGAGTGGGGCCTCACCGAGCGCCAGGCAAAGAAGCTTCGCGACTATCTCCTCCGCGGCGGCTTCTTCATGGCCGACGACTTCCACGGACACGAGGAGCAGGCCTACTTCGAGAAGACCATGAAGATGGTCTTCCCCGACCGCCCCATCGTCGACATCCCCAATGACGATCCCATCTTCCACACCGTCTTCGATCTCGACGATCGCTTCCGCATCACCGGCGCAGAGCACCTCGCCGTCGGCTACAAGAAGGACGGAAAGGTTGCCCGCTGGGAGGGCATCTACGACGATAAAGGCCGCATCATGGTAGCGATCTCCCTGAACTCGGACATCGGCGACTCCTGGGAATGGTCAGACAATCCGAGCTACCCTGAGAAATTTTCCGACCTCGGAATACGCATCGGCGTAAATTACATCGTCTACGCCATGACTCATTGAAGACTCATTGAGACCCACTGAACCTCCCGCAATCGCCCGCGCCACGGACGATTGCGGGTGTTGTCTGACCGGCTAATAATTGCTCGGGGTGAAGCTGCAGACATTGTTGGAACCCACCGCCGCATAGAGCGACAGATTGTTCAGTGGATTGGCAGACGTCCGGAACGCGTAGTTCTGGCCCACGAGCGTCGTGGTCCCGCCTGCCGGAGTCACATACACCGTATACGTCTGGGCCGGCACGTTCACGAGGAACTCGAACGCGTAGGTCGTCCCACCCGTGTATGGAATGCTGTTGGCCGCCTGGTAGCCTGTGCCGTTATACGCGTCGATGAACCCTGACGGATTGAATCGCGCAATCGCGGCCAGACTGGTATAGGCGCTCTGTGGCCCGTCGGTCAAACCCATCACAGTATTGATGAGATTCGCCGAAGGAGTCGCCGTGTACGTTGCTGTGAACGTAGTCGCCTCGCTGGCGAACGGAGTATTGCTCCACGAAGTGCTCGCACTCTCGCAAGACGGCGTGCTGGCAGTTGCCGTGAAGCCGCACACGTTGTTCGTGCCCGTCTCCGCATAGAGCGAAAGGTTGTTCAGCGTCGGAGCGCTCGTGCGGAAGGCGAAGTTCAGACCCACCAGCGTCTTTGCGCCTCCCACCGGAGTGACCCACACCGTATAGGTCTGCGCCGCCACATTCACATCGAACTCAAACCTGTACATCGAGCCGGCCGTGTAAGGGATGGTCGAGGCAGCACTGTACCCCGTGCCGTTATACGCGTCGATGTCTCCTGAGGGATTGAACCGCACAATCGCCGCCAGGCTGGTATAGGCCGTCTGCGGCCCATCGCTCAACCCCATCACGCTGTTGATCGGGCTCCCCGAAGGAGTCGCGTTGAACGTCGCCGTAAACGTGCCCGTCTGCGCGGTGAACGAAGAGTTGCTCCACGAGCTGCCAACCGTCTGGCACAAGTTCGTCGAGTGTGTCAGCGCCTCGAACAGCGTCATATGATTGCCGTAATCACTCGTCTCAGAAAGATTCAGCAGCCCATTCTGTATCCAGTTGTAGACGTTCGCCGTGCCGCGCAGGCCGCTCGTTCCGGAGCTGTTCGCCAGGTTCGGATCGTTCAGCCGGTTGTGATAGTGGTTGTAGCCGATCGCGTAGGTCGAGCCAGCGCCGAGCTCGATATAGCCGATCTTCGTCGCGCCTGAGCTTGTGCAGAAGTCCGTCGGCGCCGTGATGAACGCATTCTGCCCGCCGCCCTGGCCTTCAAATCCTGCCATCATATTGATCGACTGCACGATGCGCTGCTGGGCATAGCTTCCGGCGTCCTGGTAAAGCGAGCCGCCCTGGATCCAGTCCGTCTCGGCAGCAAGAATGGTGCCCGAGATGCTGTCCTCCGTGTGGGTCAAATCGCGGCAGGTCTCCTGCGCAACATTGGTAGTCGAAGAATTGAAGATCGACTGCCCGAACCAACTCGGGTTGCCCCGAGGCGAAGGAGCGTGGTTCCCGCCATCCACAGACTGCAGATAGAAGAGGTCGGGCACGCGCCCCTGCCAGAAGCTCCGCGCAGTTGCAAGCAGGGACGCGTTCTCCGTGAATACGGCAATCTGCATCATGCCGTCGATCATCGACATATCCCAGTTGCCGTTCGTGCCCGATCCGTTCTGAATCACCGGCTGATAGACATTCACCAGCATGTTCTTGAAAGCCGTGATGCTCGACGAACTCCACCCCGCGCTGCCGCCGTGGCCGTACCGGATGATCTCCGCTGCGCGCGGCCATTTTTCGGAGTCCCACGCGGACTGCAACGGCCCGTTGGAGCAATCCGTCCCGCTCGGGCACGAAAGTCCGTTGGTGCCGGCGTATCCTTTGAAGTTGCTCGCGTAGGTGTTCATGATGTTGATCGCGTTGTTCGCGTAGGTCTGGTTGCCCGTGATGTACCACAACAAAGCCTGAACGTACGCCGCATTGGAGTCGCTGTCCGCCTCCGAGCATCCATTATTGGGAGTCGAGTAGGCTCCGCACTGGTTGATCCCTCCGGGCCACGGCCCCTGCACCGTGTAGCTTGTCGATCCGTAGTCGCTGTTCATCGCCTTGTTCACCTGGCTTACGATGACAGAATTTCCTGCGTTGTACGCTGCT
The DNA here is from genome assembly GCA_963741395.1 of uncultured Acidobacteriaceae bacterium. Taxonomy (GTDB): domain Bacteria; phylum Acidobacteriota; class Terriglobia; order Terriglobales; family Acidobacteriaceae; genus Edaphobacter. The sequence continues at coordinate 452,351 of CAVUHV010000003.1, read as the reverse complement.
GTGGTCGCATCCAACTGAGCCTGACTGACCACAATACCGGGATGCACCCATGTCTGTGCCTGAACCGCAGTGGATGGACAAAACGCCGCGCACAACGCGCCGAGCATGAGGACGTTACTGACCGAGTACTTTCGAGAGCGCATCCGGTATCTCCATGGAAGTGAAAAAGTCACTTAGTTTGGACTAAGGTCAAATCGACCGCCGACCATAGAACCACCGCTCTTCAAATTCTGTCAAGACTAAAAAAGTAACAATCATTTGAAGACAATCGCTTGTCTTCAATACCTCAAGGTCAGACCTCTTCTCGCGTGTACCTCTCCCCACTCCCAGAAGATCTTCTCGAGGGGCATTGAAGGCTGGTATTAGCTCGTAAGAACCTCTTCCAGCTTTTGCAGGTTCGACCGCTCACCCATGACGATAAGGAAATCGCCCGCCGAGATCTCCAGTTCCCCAGGAGGATTGAAGATCGTCTCGCCCCCTTGCTTACGCACAGCAAGCACCATCACTCCGGCTTTCCTCGACTCCAAAAGCTGCCCGAGCGTCTTCCTGGCGAACGCACCCTTTGGCGCGACGCAGACTTGTTCCATCGTGACTCTTGCTCCGATGTTGCCTCTGGCGGGGTCCAGAAACTCCACCACGTGGGGCCGTAACAATGCGTCAGCAAGCTGGCGTCCCGCCATCGCATACGGAGTAAAGACCGTGTCGGCTCCCGCGCGCCGCAACTTCTCTCCGGCCTCTTCTTCAGAGACTCGGGTCACAACCGTCAGGCTCGGATTCAGTGTCTTCGCAGAAAGAATGATGAAAAGGTTTTCGGCATCGGAGGGCAAGGCGGCGATCAGTCCACGTGCTCGCATCACGCCTGCTTCGCGAAGGCTGGCATCTTGCGTGGCATCCGCAACAATGGCAAGCATTCCAGCGTTCGTCGCGTTGGCAACGCGCTGCTCGCTTCGATCGACAACCAGAAAGGCGGCGTTAGCCCGTTGCAACTCGTAAGAGGCGTTTCGGCCTACCCGCCCAAAACCGCAGACGATAAAGTGGTCATGCAGGTGATTGATCATGCGTCTTGTCCTGCGCTTGCCATAGCGATCCTGCAGTTCGAGTTCGATGATAGTTTGGGTCATAGCGCCTACTGCTAAAAACATGGCGCTCACGCCAAACAGAATGAGAAACGAATTAAAAACGCGCCCGGCGTGGCTGAGAGGCCGCAGCTCCTGATAGCCGACCGTCGTGATGGTCGTGAGCGTCATGTAGAAGCCGTCGAACCATGAATAGCCTTCAATCAGGACAAAGCCGGCGCTACCCACAACCAGCGTGAAGCATAGCAGTCCAGCGATCAGAGTGAACCGGCGAACCAGACGGCTACGCATCGCAATATCCCCGAAGAGATATTCAGGCCACCGTCGGCCTTCTGTCGACGCGGCAAAGGCAGCTCGAAGGGCGAAGAGAGCGAAATCGAACGATCAAGCCGCCCAAAATTGAGTCTTCTAAAGCAAAATTCCTCAAAAACCTCAGCAAAACTCCCTGTCAAGCCCCAAAACTCCTTATCTCAAACAAAATAAACCACATCCCCGTGGCAGAGCAGTTTCACTCACCTTGCTAAAATAGAACCAGGAAGAAAAAGCAAAAAAGGCCTCGGCACACAACCGAGGCCTTTGCTTTTTCAACCAGCAACCAGCAACCAGCAACTCGTTTCCTTTCAATATTTTGATGCTTAAATCCTTTAGATAGAATACTTTGCACTGTAAGTCCGAACCTAAACCAAATGAAATGAAGACTTTGCCCAAAACAGGGGGGAGGGGGTACCTACCGCCAACGAACCAGCAGAAGCCGCTCGTCACCGTCGCCATGCTCCATAGCGATCTCGGCATCAGCCTGGCTGACGATGCTCTCGAACCGCTCGCCCCACTCGACCAGCACCAGCGCATCGGGTTCGGCGGCCATCTCCTCCAGCCCGAGCGTCGCCAGCTCCTTCTCGGTCTCCAGCCGGTAGAGATCGAGGTGATAAACCCGCACCTTTGGTCCCACGTACTCGTGGACGAGCGTGAAGGTCGGGCTGGTGACATCCTCTTCGGAGGCCGCACCCAGCGCCGCTGCGATCCCCTTCACCAGCGTCGTCTTGCCCGCGCCCACCTCGCCGCGCAATACGACGAGCCTCGGCGGAGGCAGCAAAATCTCGGCGATCGTCTCGCCCAGCGCCAGCGTCCCCGCAACCGACCGCGTCCGAAACCGCTTCTCGCGAGTAAAGTTCACCGACGAAGCCCCGCAATCCAGGTGAACCCATTCGCATCGGTCACGCGATAGCGAAACGCATCCGAGAGATGCCGAACCGTATCGGTCGCCAGCACGGTATGCTCATCGGCCGCAGCCGCCGCAAAGTCGCCGGCAAGCCCGTGCAGATAAACCGCCGCCTCCACCGCGCGCGCAACGTCATCAGGAAACTGCGCCAGCATCGCCGCAACGATGCCCGTAAGAATGTCGCCGCTGCCGCCCTTGGCCATCGCAGGATTGCCCGTCGTATTCACCGCGACGCTGCCGTCAGGATGCGCGATGAGCGTCCGCCAACCCTTCAGCACCAGCGTCACCTGGCGCCAGATCGCGAAATGTCGCGCTATCCCGACGCGATCGGCCTCGACCTCCTTCACGGTCATCCCTGCAAGCCGAGCCATCTCGCCCGGATGCGGAGTCAGCACCAGCACGCGCCCGCTGCCATCGATCAGATTCGCGCGGCCGTCGAACGCATTCAGCGCGTCGGCATCGATCACCATCGGAACCTTCGCCTTCGCCACCAGTTCCCTCGCGAACACAGAAGCTTCACCCTTCTGCGAGAGTCCCGGCCCAACCGCAACCACGGTCATCCGCTCAAGCAACGCGGCAAGGTTATCCCCTGCAAGGTTCTCAAACGCGACAGCGCCTTCGCGCCCCTGCAGCAAAGGACGAACCATCAACTCCGGCGCAACGCCGCCGACGAGCCCGACGATGCTGTCCGGAACCGCAGCCGTAACAAGCCCGGCGCCGGTGCGCATCGCCGCCAGCGAAGCCATCGAAGGCGCGCCCGCAGTCCCGTAGCTTCCGCCGACGACGAGCACGTGGCCGTACTTGCCCTTATTGGCATTCACATCGCGCGGCTGTTCAGCAATCGCCTTCGAACCGCCCGCCCAGGTAAGTCCGTTCGCCGACTGAATCGCGTCCTCCGGCGATCCAATCGGAGCGACAACGACCGGCCCGAAGGTCGCGCTCGTGAGATGGCCGAAGACATGAGCCATCTTCGGAGCCGTAAACGTGACGACAGCATCAGCGCGAAACGCTCCGTCCGCGGTCTGTGCAATCGAATCTGCGTCCCAGCCGGAAGGCAGATCGACCGCGACGACCGGAACCTGCGAGCGGTTCACAAGATCGCGCGCGGCAGCAGCAAGCCCACGCAGAGGCGGCTGAAAGCCAGTTCCAACGATGGCGTCGATCAGTAGATTGCAGTTCGCAATCATTGGCTCAAGCTGAGCCGAGTCGCTGATCTCGTGCAGCGCGACCTGCGGAGCCTCGGCGCGCAGCCGAGCCAGAGCTTCCGCAGCCTCACCGGCCTTCACCTCAGCGAAGCGTCCGAGCAAGGCTACGCTCACCGCGCGTCCTTTTGCCGCGAGATGCCGAGCCGCGACGAAGCCGTCGCCGCCGTTGTTGCCCTTGCCGCACAGCGCCAGAACATGGCGCGCGTCGGGATACTGCGCCGCGCAGAAGGTCGCGACGGCTGCCCCGGCGTTCTCCATCAGCGTCTTGAGCGCAACGCCGAACTGCTCGGCGGTAAGACGATCGGTCGCGCCCATCTCGGCTGCGGTAAGAATCTTCATCTCAACCGTTCTACTTGATTCGAGCAGACCTCGCAAAGGATGCAGGGCTAGAGGAGCGTGAGGATGCGATCCGCGACCGCCGCAGCCTCTGCTGCGGGAAGCACATCGTGAACGCGAATGATGTGCGCCCCGGCGAGTATGGCAGCGACATTGGCTGCGATGGTGGCGTTGAGCCGCGCATCGGTTGCAGGAGGCGCGTCATGCAGATGAGCGATGGCCTGTCCGAGGAAACCCTTGCGCGACGCGCCGACCATCAGCGGCAGCTCAAGCTCCTCCAGCTCGTCGAAGTGCGCGAGCAGAGGGTAGTTCTCGTCGCCGCGCTTGCCGAAGCCGAGACCAGGATCGAGGACAATCCGGTTCCGTGGGATTCCCGCAGCAGTTGCGGCGTCGAGCCGCTGCGCGAGATCGTTGAGCACCATCGGCACGACAGCCTGCGGGGCCAGTTGCGGCAGGTCGCGCCACTCCTGCGGCCTGCCGCGCGTGTGCATCAGTACGACGCCGCAGCCGAGCTCCGCGCAGGTTCTGGACATAGCATCGTCCCAAAGATGACCACTGACGTCGTTGACGATCTCGGCACCGCGTTCAACGGCGCGCTTCGCCGTGGCTGCGTGGAACGTGTCGACAGACAGAATGGCTTCGGGGCGATGCGCGTGGATGGCCTCGATGACGAGAAGGATTCGGGCCTGCTCTTCGTCGGGAGTGAGCGGCACAGCGTTGGGCCGCGTCGACTCTCCGCCGATGTCGAGGATCTGCGCTCCCTCGTCGAGCATGCGAATGGCCTGTTCCAGCGCCCGATGCGGAGCGCTCTCGGCGGAGTAGAAGTAGCCGCCGTCGGAGAAGGAGTCCGGTGTGACGTTGAGAATGCCCATGATTATCGTCCGCTGCCCGAGTGCGAGTGTTCGCGTGCGAAGGTGCCAGTCGTACTGCGGACGGGGAAAAAAAGGCATGGGGGAATTCTAGTTGCAGGTTGCCAGTTGCAGGTTGTCCGTTGTGGTCTTCTCCGCGAAGACTCTATAACCGGCAACTGGCAACCTACAACCGGTGTAGACTTCGCGCATATGGCAAAGATGCGGTGGATGCTGGTTGGCGTGGTGGCTTGTGCCTGCTCGGGGATGTTGTGGGCGCAGGGTGCTGAATGCGACGGGACAGTCGCGGCCAAGGCCGGGCGCAACGGGCTATGCACGGAACTGGCGAAGCAGATTGACGTGCTGCTCTCCGACCCGCAGGTGTCGCGGGCTCACTGGGGGATCGACGTGACCGCGATGGACGGCTCGCCGATCTATTCCATGAACGAGGGACAGCTCTTTCAACCTGCGAGCAACGCGAAGATGTTCACAACTGCGACAGCACTGGCGATGCTGGGAGCAAACACGACGTTTGAGACAAAGATCGTCGCGCGCGGCGTCTTTAGCGGGCAGGACAAGCTTCGCGGTGATCTGCTGCTGATCGGCAGCGGCGACGCCAACCTCTCCGGCCGCGACATCCCCTATGTTCCGCCAGCCCTGCGTCCGAATCCGGCCCCACCCGCACTGCCGGCGCTCCGTTATCTCGAAGCAATGGCAGACCAGGTAGCGAAGACCGGCCTGAAGGTCGTCAACGGTGACATCATCGGCGACGATACTGCCTTCCCCTGGGAGCCATATCCCGAGGACTGGACTATCGATGATGCCGTATGGGGATTCGGCGCGCCCGTCTCCGCACTCACCGTCAACGACAATCAGTTGGTCCTGACGGTGACACCGGGGGCAGCGGCTGGCGTACCCGCGATCGTCACCATCGATCCTCCCCTGCCGTACTACACGGTCGACGTCACGGGGCTGATCACCGGTCCGGCGAAGAGTCCCAGCCATGTGGAGATCGATCGCGCTCCAGGCGCGAAGGTTCTGCGGGTCTATGGATCGATTGCCGCGAACGCACGGCCGGACGAGGAGGAGGTCGCCATCGACGACCCTGCCGAGTATGCCGCGGCTGCGCTGAAGGCGATGCTTGAGGAGAGAGGCATCCTCGTCACGGGAGTGGCCCGAACACGCCACCGGCAGTTCATCGCCGGGGAGAGCTTTATGAAGGAGTCGCACGAGCCGCTGCAACCTGGCGCCAAAGACCCTACATGGAGCTTCACCATCGTTCCGCCTGACCCTCCGCTGCCGGCTGCGGTTGTCAATGGCGAGCAGCCCACGGTGGCCTCACATACCTCGGTGCCTCTAATCGAGGACATGGTGGTCACAAACAAGGTGAGCCAGAACCTGCACGCAGAGCTCGTTTTGCACCAGTTGGGCGCCAGGTTCGGCCGTGATGGATCGACGGCGCAGGGTGCGCGTGTTGTGCGGGCATTTCTAACGACGCAAGTGGGTATCGATCCGGATGACTTTGTCTTCTTCGATGGTTCGGGGTTGAGCGGGCACGATCTGGTAGCTCCGCGTGCGACGGTACGGTTGCTGCAATACGCGACGACGCAGCCGTGGTTTGCGGATTGGCGACGCACTATGCCTATCGGCGGGGAGGATGGCTCGCTGGTGGAGAGGTTCGGGAAGGCTCCGTTGAAAGACCATGTGTTTGCCAAGACCGGAACGCTCGGGGAGGCGCGGGCGTTGAGCGGCTATCTGGACTGCGCGAGCGGGCGCACGGTGATCTTCTCGATCATGGTGGGGAATCACATGCCGCGCTCTAATGCAGACAGAGAAGTAATGGATAAGATTGTGGCGGCGATTGCGGCGGCCAACTAAGTACAGGCTTAGTGCGCAGGGCTTCCTGGATGCGAGAATGGAGTTGTGAGGATAACGAGGGTTTTGCTGGCCGCGATGGCCATGGCGATGATGGCGGGTTGCAAGCGGGTGCCTCCGCCGACTCCGCTGGATCAACTGAATGCGCAGCAGACGCGCGGGCATGCGGTCTTTCAGGCGCAATGCGCGCGGTGCCACAACGACCGCAAGGACGCTCCGCTGAATGGGCCGGCGCTGATCGGGATATATAAGAAGCCGTATTTGCATAGCGGCGCGCCTGCGAACGACGAGCGCGTGACGGATACGATTCAGCACGGTCACGGACTGATGCCGGCGATGGGGAATACGATAGACCAGCAGCAACTGGACGATCTGCTGGCGTATTTGCACACACTATGAGTGACGAGAACGAGATCAAAAAACTAGAAGCGCGTGCGAAGGGCATGCTGCCCGGACTGGCGGCGATTTGCATGTTCACGCTGTTGGTTACGATGATCAACGCCTTTATTGCCGCTCACAACAGGGAGTACGCGGTGCTTGTCATCTGTACACTGTTTGCAATCGGCATCTTCGGGCTGCTGCGGCTGAAGCGCTGGGGATGGGCTCTGGTCCTGGGAGGCTGCCTAACATTGAGTCTCTCGGATTTCTTTATCTTTGCGACACAGCACGTCTTCCCCCGTCTGGTCGAAGGCTTGTTCGCGCTGGTGTTCTTTCTTTACCTGGTGCGGACTGAGGTGCGAGAGCGGCTGCGATGAGCTGGGTGGTGCGGCACATCGGATGGTGGCCTCCGCTGCTGGGCGCGGGGATTCGCGTAGTCCGGATGGATAGCGATCTGCGTGCCGTCGATGTAGAACTGCGGATGAAGCGATGGAACAGAAACTACGTTGGCGTGCACTACGGCGGGTCGCTCTTTTCTATGACGGACCCGTTCTACATGCTGATGCTGGCGAAGAACCTTGGCAGCGAGTATGTGGTGTGGGACAGATCCGCATCGATACGGTACAAGAAGCCGGGCAAAGGACGAGTGAAGGCGGAGTTCCGTCTGACGGAGGAACGGTTGGCAGAGATACGCGCAGCCGTGGCAGCCGACGGGCGTCATGACGCGCGTTTTCTTGTGCGGGTGAACGATGAGGCGGGCGATGTGGTCGCCGAGGTGGAGCGCGTGGTGTACTGTGCAAACAAGGCAACACATCAACAGCGGCAGGCAGCGAGGTCGGCGGGCGCATGTTGAGTCGAAGAACGTTTGCGAGGTTGCTGGCGGCAACGGCTGTTGTGCCGGGGTTGGCTGCGAGCGCAACCGAAGCGGATATGCCGGACGACCGCTTCTCAGTGATGATTTGGACACTCAAGAGCCGCGGTAGCTTCGAAGAGAACCTGCAGCGAGTGGCCCAAGCCGGATATCGCCACGTTGAGCTGGTGGGAGAGTTTCTGCAGTGGCCTGACGCGGACAGGATTCGTCTGCTGTCGCGCATGAGATCGCTGGGCATTACAGTCGATGCGACCTCCGGCATGAGAGCTGGCTTCGCGGACCCGGCGGGAGGAGATTCCTTCATCGCTGAGCTGAAAAAGCTGATAGAGGCGGCGCAGGGAGTGCAGTGCAGGAAGCTGATTCTTCTCTCGGGCAAACGGCTGGACGGCGTTCCGGATGCAGCACAGAGGAGCGCATCGGTCGAGTCGTTGAAGAGGGCGGCCGATGTGCTCGATGCAGCAGGGATGGATGCAGTGATCGAGCCGATCGATCGGCTGGAGAATCCGTCGATCTGGATGGACGGCGTTGAGGTGGCGTTCGGGATCGTGCGAGATGTGGGGAGCCCGAGAATCAGGGTGCTCTATGACATCTATCATGAGCAGCGCCAGCACGGAAACCTCATCGAAAAGCTGGAAAAGAATATCGCGGCTGTGGGTTTGATTCACGTGGCGGACGTTCCTGGGAGACATGAGCCGGGGACGGGTGAGATTAACTACGGCAACATCTACAAGCGGCTGGGTGAACTGCGCTACGAAGGGATGATCGCCATGGAGTTTTACCCGACAGGCGATATCGTAGAAAAGCTGCGGCGCGCGCGGCTGGAAGCGACACAGGCGCTCTCGAGGCATTGATACAATCAAGGAGATGACTCCGCCGGTCGCATCGATACACGACGAGCTTGTTCAGATTGACCTTTCGCCGAGGAAGCCACAGCCGAAGCCGGCATGGCTGAAGGCGAAGGCTCCGATGGGCGAGACCTTCCACAACCTGAAGAAGATGGCTCGGGAGCTGAAGCTCCACACCGTGTGCGAGAGCGCGCAGTGCCCGAACATCGGGGAGTGCTGGAACCAGAAGGCCGCGACCTTCATGATGCTCGGGAACCTGTGCACGCGACGCTGCGGGTTCTGCGCGGTGCCAAAGGGCAAGCCCGAGCCGATTGATTTTGACGAGCCGCGGCGCGTGGCCTATGCGGTCGCGCAGCTTGGATTGCATCATGCGGTCATCACGAGCGTGAACCGCGACGACGACAACGTGGGTGCAGCGCGCGCTTTCGTGAAGGTGGTCGAGGAGATCCGGCTGCAGGCTCCGGGATGCAGAGTGGAGATTCTTACGCCGGACTTTCAGGGCAACGAGGAGTCGCTGCGGCTGGTGGTGGCAGCAAGGCCGGAGATTCTGAACCACAACATCGAGACCGTGCCTCGGCTGTATCGCGTGGCGAAGTCGGGCGGGCGATATGAGCGGTCACTGCGGTTTCTGGAGCACGCGAAGGAGATCGCCGCAGAGATGTTCACGGATCGCGACGGTGATCAGATTGTGACGAAGACGGGAATCATCGTAGGGATGGGTGAGGAGATGCACGAGCTGCTCTCGGTGTTTCGCGATTTGGCCGACCGGCGAGTGGATATCCTGACCATCGGGCAATATCTACGTCCGTCGCGCGATCATCTGCCGATGACGCGGTACTACACACCAGATGAGTTCGCCTTCCTGAAACATGAAGCATTGGCCATGGGCTTCAAGCACGTGGAGTCGGGGCCGCTGGTGCGCTCAAGCTATCACGCGCAGGAACAGGCCGCGAGTACGGGATTAGCTTAAGAAGCTGGCGAAACTGTCTTGTTTGTCGAAACTCAGGCCGTCTTACGCTTAGCCTTCGTCTTCTTGTAGGCTTCGAGCTCTGGCTGGCAGTCGAGAGATGTTCCGGCGTAGGGCGAGGGCTGTTGCTGCTCGGGTTGGGCTACGAGAGAGATGGCTTCACCTGTTGCCTCAGTGGAACCATTCGTCGGAGGCACGGGGGCCGCCGCGGGTGCCTTCTCCGACCGAAGCGACTTGGGAAGCTCGGACTCGCTGAACTCAATGCCGTCATCGGCCATTTGACGTGCCTTGCGCACGAGCAGCTCGCGCTTTGCGGTCATCTTGCCTGCTGCGGCGTTGCGCTCCGCGTCGGACGGAAAGGCCTCATACTTGAGCAGATGCGCAAGCTTGCGGTCGAAGAGATCGATCTCTTCGTGAAGAGACTTCAGTTGGTACTTGCCGGGGGGCAGTGTGGACATAAAGACCTCCAGGGTCAGGGCTTTGGGCGGAATTGCGCGAGAACGGCTTGGTTCAGTCTTGCAGGGGGACGAAAAAAGGGCGGCCATAAGGCACGCCCTTTTCCAATGCGCAGGTTTCGCTTAGAGAGCCTGAACGTTCTCGGCCTGCCAACCCTTGGGGCCCTTTACCACGTTGAACTGAACGGCTTGACCTTCCTGAAGGGAGCGGAAGCCGTTGCCCTGAATGGCGGTGTGATGCACAAACACATCATCGCCCGTGGCGCGGCTGAGAAATCCAAAACCCTTGGCATCGTTGAACCACTTTACTGTACCTTGTTCCATGACTTAATTCCTTAAACTGCTTATTGATGTACCGCTGAACTCAATGTGGAATTGTTCGCGTGTAGAGCAGGCAAGCCAGAACAAGGAAGAACACCAGATCGGATTCGACGATCAGGTGTTAGTATATCATTCCGCTGACGAATCCATCCGGTGCGGGGCCTCCCGGCATAGGTTTTTCGATCACGCACCGTGGAGCGATACCGAGTAACTTACAGCAACTAAAGATTTTTACAGTTGCGCCTCATGTTTTCGTGGCAGACTGTTGGCGTCGCACGGAGCGCCTATGAATCGACTGCCTTTGGTTTCGGGACTGGTCTTTGGTGTGGTGTGCTGCGGAGTGGTGGCACAGGAGCAGCCCACAATGCATGCTCCAGATGGCAGTACGCGGGAGCGGGTACAGAGCATTGACGTTCCGCCCACAACGAACGCTCCGTTTACCGCGACGGTCACGACGGAGTTGACGAAGATCCTCGCCGATGGGAGCAAGCAGACGAACTGGAACCACAGGACTATCGCGCGAGACAGCTCCGGGCGCGTCTTTCAGGAGCGGCGGTTCTTTGCATCAAACGGCGACAAGGTGCCCACTCCGCTATCCCAGCTGGAATATACGGATCCGAACCGGCACGAGATGTACCTGTGCCAACCGCAAGCGAAGACCTGTTACGTCTACCGCTACTTTGCGACGGCGAATGTGAAGTCGATGCCCGCAGGCCCGCTCCCGAACGGAAACGGCGCCGTGACGCGTGAGGCGCTAGGGCAGAAGACGATCGACGACCTCGACGTGATCGGGTCTCGTGAGATCACAACGCTGAACGCTGGTGCCGTCGGGAACGAGAAGATTGAGCCGATCGTGAAGGAGTTCTGGTACTCGCCCCGGCTGCAGATCAACATCATTACAAAGCGCTTCGACCCGCGGTTCGGCACGCAGAACTTTGTGGTGAGCAACATCAACCAGAGCGAGCCGGACTCGAAGCTCTTTGAGCCTCCCGAGGGCTATCGCATAGTGAAGATGGCCCAGTAGCAAGGTCCCTTGTCGATTGTCGTTTTGACTTGCCAGCTCCATCGCGAGGTCATACACTTCCAGCCGCATGAGTGAACCCGCGCCAGAGTTTCCCGACTTTGCCAGCTTCTTCCGCTTCTATGTGCGGCAGCACAGCCATCCTGCGAATCGCTGGCTGCATGCCATCGGAACGGTCAGCGGGATCGCTGTCGTCGTCGCGGCCCTTGCTACCCATCATCCCTGGGCCGCTCTTCTGTGGCCTGTGGTCGCGTATGGCTTTGCCTGGACGGGGCACTTTTTGATCGAAGGAAACCGGCCGGCGACGTTTGGCCACCCGCTGTGGTCGTTTTTGGGAGACTTTCGGATGCTCGGCCTGATGCTGACCGGGCGGCTGGATTCCTATCTCGATCGCCGCGCCTGATGGGCGTGGTGGAGAACCGCAATAACTGAGCCTCGCTGGAGTTGATCAGGTGATCCGGGCTCCAGCGCTCCGCGGCGTCGCCGACTGGAAGAGATAGACGCCAAGTATCGTAATGATCGGCTCGAGTGGATGCCGGAAGCGCGCCTGGACAAAGACAGTGTAGTAGGGGAGTGGCAGCAGAAGGAACGCCCAGGCGAAGAGTCCCGTTGCCGGAACACGGTTGCGAAGTGCGAGCGCCAGGCCCATAAGCCCGGCGAGGCTGATGAAGCTGTAGTTGAGGACGCGAGGAAGCTCTAATGCCCACGGAGCATCAGACGGTACGCTGACCCAGAAGAAATAGATGCGCTTGAGAGTGTTGGCGATGAATTGCCCTGGGTGAGCGCGCATCCACGCCCGGGCCAGCTCACCGCGCATCCGTGCGTAACGCAGCTCGCCCATCTGCTGGTAGAGCTGGAACTGGTCGACCGCGAAGTTGGGGTGGTCGTATGTCATCACGAAGCCGACGGCTCCAGGGCCGTTGCCGAGGTAGGTCTCGACCCCGAGGTTGCCGCGTAACGGGATGAAGGCGTGGAAGGCGTGGTAGTTACGCAGCTCCCACGGTGTGAGGCAGGCGAGAAAGACGATGCCAGCGAGGATGGCATTGCGCAACGCGTACCGGCGATGCCAGGTTCCGATGAGGATCCACAGTCCGCAGACGGGAAGGAAGAGAAGCAGCGTCGATGTGCATAGCGCGATGATGCCCCAAAGCATGCCGAAGAGCAGCCATTGGCGGGTCTGGGGGGCTTTGTCTTCGGCTTGCGGAGCTGCCGCGCCGACGTTGATGCCGCGCATGCGCAGGGCGAGGACGATGATCCAGGTGAAGAGGAACGTAGTGAGGCTCATCTCCCACAGCCAGCGGACGGCATACTGCATGGCAGCGGGGTAGAGCACCCAGAGCCAGCTGGACCATATCGCGTTAGCGCGGGGGAAGCAGCGGTAGGCGATCTCCCAGACTGCGAGGGCGGTTGCGGCCGAGAAGGTGCAGTTGATGGCGAGCAGGAACCACGCCGCGGCGGGGGTGTAGACGCCGAAGAGTTTGAAGGCCCCGGCGATCAGCAACGGATAGACGGGCGGAAGCCACGCCGTCGGGCCCGTCGGGCCGAGGAAGCTGCCCGGCGCGAACGGATTGCTGTATCCGTGGCCGGTGACGAGCGAGCGTGCGATGCGGCCTGCCTCCCACGCGAACTGAAAGTGGTCGCCGAAGGGGCGGATTCGGTAGGTGTGAGCCAGCGTCATGTAACCGACGCGAATGGCGAGAGCCACCCAGAAGAGTCGCCAGGGTGCTCGCGGGTCGCCTTCGGCGCGGGAGTCTTCGGCTTTCATCCAGTGCCAGAGGCGTCCGAACATCGTATTCTGAAAGTACCATTTTGCGTCTTCGGATGAGGTGAGAGGTTTTGGTTCGAATTAAGGCTCTAAGGATGAAGCCGGAGGCGCAGCTGCCCCGGTATGCGCATGTGGGAGAGTACGGCGATCTTGCGGCCGATCTGTACGCGGCCGAGGCGCTAATGATCGCGCCGGGAACGACGGTCGCGGTCTCAACCGGCGTGGCGCTGGAGTTTCCTTCGACACACGGCGCGCTCGTCGAAGACCGCTCGGGGCTGGCGATCAAAGGCGTAACGACGCTTGCCGGGGTGATCGATCCGGGCTATCGCGGCGAGATTCGCGTGGTCGTGACAAACCTGGGCGCGGCGGCTGTCGAGATCAAGGCCGGCGACCGCATCGCGCAGCTGCGAATCGTCCAGCGGATTCAGGCTGATTTTGAAGAGGTTACGGAGCTTGGCGTCGCTGCGCGCGGGGCAAACGGCTTCGGCAGCACAGGAATCTAGAACGGGTCGAAGGCGGCTTAGGACATGTGGCGCTTTTCTGCGACAATTAACAGTGCGAGCCATGTCCAATCTGCAAGCTGAACAGCCCACAGCGACTCCCTCTCCAGCGACCATCACTCCGGAGCTGCTCAAGCAGCACAGCATCACTCCAGACGAGTACAAGCGCATCAAAGAAGCTCTAGGACGAACACCCAGCCTTACTGAGCTGGGTATTTTTTCGGTCATGTGGTCCGAGCACTGCTCGTACAAGTCGTCGCGCGTGCACCTGAAGCGGCTGCCGACGCGCGGTGAGCGCACTTCCGGACCCGGAAGCGTCGTGCAGGGGCCGGGCGAGAACGCCGGCATCATCGACGTCGGCGATGGCTGGGCCTGCGCGTTCAAGATCGAGTCGCATAATCATCCTTCGTACATCGAGCCGTATCAAGGCGCGGCGACCGGCGTCGGCGGCATCCTGCGCGACATCTTCACCATGAACGCGCGTCCGCTGGCCGTGATGGACTCGCTGCGCTTCGGGCCGCTCGACGAAGCGGAGCCGGACGAGGCGCTGCGGCGCAAGAATCATCAGGTCGCGACCGGCGTGGTGCACGGCATCGCCGGTTACGGCAACTGCTTCGGCGTGCCGAACCTCGGCGGCGAGACGCGCTTCGAGCCGTGCTATTCAGGAAACCCATTAGTCAACGCCTTCGCGCTTGGGCTGGTGAAGATCGACGAGATCTTCTACGCGAAGGCCGTCGGCGTCGGCAATCCGGTCATCTACGTCGGCGCGAAGACGGGCCGCGACGGCATCCACGGCGCGACGATGGCCAGCGAAGAGTTCACCGAAGGAAGCGAGCAGAAGCGGCCCAACGTGCAGATGGGCGATCCGTTCATGGAGAAGCTGCTGCTCGAGGCCTGCCTTGAAGCGATGGCGACCGGCGCGGTGCTCGGCATTCAGGACATGGGAGCCGCGGGGCTCACCTGCTCCACCTGCGAGATGGGCGCGCGCGGCGGGCTTGGACTTACGGTCGAGCTTGACCGCGTGCCGCAGCGCGAGACCGGCATGACCAGCTACGAGATCATGCTGTCGGAGTCGCAGGAGCGCATGCTGCTGGTCGCCGACAAGGCGCGCGCGACCGAGGTGCTGGACGTCTTCTCGAAGTGGGGGCTCGACGCCTCCATCGTCGGCCACGTCACCGCCGAGCCGCACATGCGCATCACGCAGGGCGGCGTGCTGGTGGCGGACATTCCGAATGAGTCGCTGACCGACGACGCTCCGGTGTATCGGCGTCCGGTGGGCGAGTGGAAGGCTCCGGTGCCGCTCGATCCTCCGGCGCATGTGCTCGAAGAGCTCAAGAAGCCACGCGACTACACCGCCGACCTCAAGAAGCTGCTGGCCAGCGCGAACATCTGCGACAAGCGCTGGGTCTACGAGCAGTACGACTCGATGGTGCAGACCAACACGGTTCAAGGCCCAGGCGGCGAAGCCGGCGTGATGCGCATCAAGGGCACGAGCCGCCATGCGGACGGGCCGGGAATCGGCGAACGTACAGGCGATCGCGGCCTTGCGATGGCGCTTGCGGGCAACGGACGCTGGTGCTATCTCGACCCGAAGCTCGGCGCGATGCACGCGGTCTCTGAGGCGGCGCGCAAGGTTGCTTGTACAGGCGCGACTCCGGTTGCTGCGACGAACTGCCTGAACTTCGGCAACCCCGAGAAGCCGGAGATTATGGCGCAGTTGTCGGCGGCGATCGATGGCATTGCCGAGGCTTGTACTGCGCTGGGTACTCCGATTACTGGCGGCAACGTCTCGCTTTACAACGAGACGAAGGGCGTTGGGATTTATCCGACTCCTGTGGTTGGGGTGGTTGGGATTATTGATGATGTTACGAGGGCTGTGCCGAGTGGCCTAAAAAACGATGATCGACTGATCTTGGGTCTCGGTCGACCATCGTCTCGTGAAGATGAGCCACTCCTTAGAGAACTTGGCTCGTCAGAGTTTGCGGCGACCGTGTTGAAGCAATCATGGGGTACTCCTCCCGTTCTTGACCTTGAGAAGGAGCTGCGTCTTCATAACTTCATTCGAAATTTGAGCGCGGAAGGCCTCATCAATTCTTGCCAGGATGTTTCTAGCGGCGGTATTGCAGTCGCGCTCGCGAAGCTGGCTTTGAGCCGCAATGTGGGGATTACCGCGAATTTGAGCGGATGGAAATGGAAAACTCAAGGCCCATCCGACACAGCGGATACTCCATCTGATGGAATCGCGACAGAGTGTGCTCTTTTTGGAGAGCACAGCTCCATGGCATTGGTGAGTGGAACCGTCGAGAACATAGGGCGAGTGATACAGCTAGCTCAAAGGGCTGGAATACCAACCTTCGCCGTTGGCACCGTAGTCCCAGAATGGACGAACTTGATGATCTCGAACCGAGATCCATGGACTGAGCCAACCCCCAACGCCGAAATAGATATTGAGATTGCCGATTTGAGAGCAGCTTATTTGGGTGCGCTCGAAGAGCAGCTTGCAGCAGAGGTGGTGACGGCATGAGCGATGTTTTGACTCAAGACAGGCTTGTGGCGACTGAAGAAAACTGCAGGTCCTCCGACTCGCTGCGCTCGCTCAGGATGACACCTTCCATAGAGCAGGAAGAGGAGGACAAGACTCCATTCGACAAGCTGCGCGAAGAGTGCGGCGTGATGGCCATCTACAACCATCCCGATGCTGCGCGGCTGACGTATTGGGGCCTGTACTCGCTGCAGCATCGCGGGCAGGAGTCGGCGGGCATTGCTACTGCCGATGGGCAGAATGTCAACGACATGAAGGGCATGGGTCTGGTGTCGGAGATCTTTACCGATGAGGTGCTGGCGCAGTTGCCGGGTTATATGGCGATTGGGCATACGCGCTACTCGACTACGGGCGATTCGGCGCTGCTGAATGCGCAGCCGATCTCGGTGGACTCGACCAAGGGTCTGATTGCGATTGCTCATAACGGGAACCTCGTGAACCTTGGGAACTCCAAGGAGCGGTTGGAGCGCGATGGCGCTGTGTTTCAGACGACGTCGGACTCCGAGATCATCATCCAGCTGATCGCGCACTCGAAGCACTCGACGCTGGTGGACTGCATGGCGGAGAGCCTGAGCCAGGTTGAAGGCGCGTTCTCCATCGTGATGATGACGCGCAACCGGCTGTTTGCCGCCCGCGATCCGCTGGGGCTGCGACCGCTGTCGATGGGCCGGATTCCCGGTGTGAACGGCGCTCCGGACACGATCGTGTTTGCTTCAGAGACGTGCGCGTTCGACCTGCTGCACGCGAAGTACGAGCGCGACGTGAAGCCGGGCGAGCTGGTCATGGTCTCCGAAGAGGGCGTGACCTCGCGCTACTTCGACACGACGCAGCGGCAGGCGAGCTGCATCTTCGAGCATGTGTACTTCGCGCGGCCTGACTCGAAGATCTTCGGCCGCTGGGTGCAGAAGAGCCGCGAGGAGATGGGACGGCAGCTTGCTCGCGAGTCACCTGTCCCGGCCGACCTCGTTGTTCCGGTTCCGGACTCCGGCGTGACCGCAGCGCTGGGCTACGCGGCGGAGTCAGGGATTCCGTTCAACCTCGGGTTGATCCGCAATCACTATGTTGGCCGCACGTTCATTCAGCCGGAGCAGCGTGTGCGCGACTTCGGCGTGAGGATGAAGCTGAATCCGGTGCGCTCGCTGCTTGAGGGCAAGCGCGTGATCCTGATCGACGACTCGATCATTCGCGGCACGACTTCGCGCAAGATCGTGCGCATGGTGCGTGCGGCGGGAGCGAAGGAGGTGCATCTGCGCATCTCGTGCCCGCCGACGATCTCGCCTTGCTTCTACGGCGTCGATACGCCGAGCAAGAAGGATTTGATCGCGGCGAATCACTCGGTCGAAGAGATTCGTCAGTACATCGAGGCTGACTCGCTGGCGTATCTCTCGCTCGTCGGGCTGACGCATGCCTGCACGACAGGCGAGCCGGTGGGCGGGCTCGCGCCGGGCGACTTCTGCACGGCCTGCTATACGGGCGACTATCCGACCCAGTGGGTGGATGTGTCGGAGATTCTGCCGGCAGAGGCGGTGCGATAGGGCGAAAAATTTCTACCTTGCCCCCGTTCGCGTTTAGTTGTTTATTTTCTGCTACTTGCATTTATCACGCATAAATATTCCTGAGTCATCTAAAGAGCTTTATGCAATCTCGTCAAACTCTATTGACTGCTCGCTCGACAAGCATTTCTGCCATCTTCTTCGCGCTGACAGGAACAAACTCATCGTCCGGTACTACCGCAATCTTGCCATCAGGCAGGACACAAAAATCGAAGGTGACCACCTCGTTTTCCAGCGTCCGGGATCGGATTGCCGCATCGCCGGGGGTATAGAACAAATCTGTATATGTCATGCCGGGAATACTGCCTTGTTGGGCGACATCAATCCGATATCGTTGCTCTCTCCCTTCGGGGTTGCCAAAACTTGATATCCGGCCACGAGCGCCCACATCCGGTAGAGCGTTTACGTTTATCCCAACTTCCAGATAAAGCTGACGCCAGAATTCCGGCCCTTCCGACTTGGTTTTCAGCATTGTGGCAATCTTCCTCTGCTTTGCAGCTTCGCTTTTTGCGTCCGATAGCGAGGTCTCGGACATCCTGCGTCTGATCCAATCGGGCTTCAAAGATTCATCCATACGGTTCACCTGCCCCATTTTCAGGCCGAATGGAATTCTTCGCTATATAGAAAAGAAACGCCTTAGTCCGCCCCATTGACTTCCTGTTTTCCCTCTTCATAATCGCTTTACAATGAGCGAACCAAAGACTCTTCAAGAGGCTGTCGTCTATTTCTCCGACCCCGATAACTGCGTCAGCTACCTCGTAGCGCGTCGCTGGCCTTCCGGCGTCTCTTGCCCTACCTGCGGACGTACTGACGTGTCCTATGTCCCTGCGCGGCGGCTATGGCAGTGCAAGACACGTCATGCCAAATGCCAGTTCTCCGTAAAGGTTGGAACCATCTTCGAGGAATCACCTATTGCTTTGAAAAGCTGTTGATGGCTATGTGAATGATCAACAACTTACGGAATGGAGTCTCCAGCTACGAGATTGCCCGTGCTCTGGGCATTACCCAGAAGTCGGCTTGGTTCATGCTCCACCGGATTCGTTTGGCTATGAAAGCTAACCCAGATGGAACCATGCGCGGGGAGTTGACGGTAGGCCTGTAAATTATTGACGAGGCTTTTGTGGCAGTTAGATGATGAACATGCACCGCAGCAAGGCCAATGCGATCCGCGCCAACATCCCCGCTGACCGTCTCGAAGGCTACGAGACTCGCTGGGATAACAAAACAGCAGTCTTAGGTATGTTTGACCGCGAATCCCGCCAAGTGCGAGCCAAGGTCATCAAGAATGTCCGCCGTGAGACGCTACAGAAAGAGATTCTGAGCAATGTGAAATACGGCTCTACGGTCTACACCGATCAGGCTGTGCCTTACGACAACCTGCGCCGCAAGTACGTCCATGACACCGTAAACCACGCTGAGGCTTACGTAAACGGGCAGGTACATACAAACAGCCTGGAAAACTTCTGGAGTCTGTTGAAGCGGGTAATCTAAGCGGCACATACGTTGCTATCCAGCCGTTCCAATTAGACCGTTATTTGGATGAACAGGTCTTCCGATTCAACAACCGCCAGAACAAGAAAGACGCCGACCGCTTCTCCAAAATCGTTGCACAGGTCGTTGGCAAACGGCTCACCTATGCCGAACTCACTGGAAAGACGGCGGAAGCGAGGCAAGATTCGTCGGCAGAACCGTGGTAAACGGCGCGTATAGTGGGTGGCGAATCTTCTGGGGAGGGATTCGCCATGGATGAGCATCAAGAGATCATTGAGGAATTATTCGATACTGTTGAACAGTTATACTTGGTTTCCTTTGCAAAGAAAATAGTTCTCACTGCTCTGTTCGGGTAATAGTGGGAGCCTCACTTCGCTTTAGCTCAAGCGGAAATTTCTCCAGATGTTCAAGCACTATTCGCTCCGATAACGGACGCAATAGTCGTAGCCCCCGATCGAAGTTATCCAGCAGGTGATTGGCGTCGAGTCGTTCAGCGCTTGGTCGATAGCGCAACGCTTCCCGGACCCGATTTTTAGCTTCTTTCAGTGATTCATTCTCTACTTGAATTATCGAACATACTCCAAGCGTACGTTTGACGGTGAAATCCATATATTCAGAGACCTCGCCGTGGCTGGCGGGGTTTTCTAATTGCCCTGATTGTGCCCTAAAAGAACGGACCAGAGCAAGGGTTTCCGGGCAGATTGCAGGATATCGAGATAAGACTATGGTTGACCTTCCTGAGTTCTAACCAAATCAGGCACAGGAATGAATACCGCAACGGCAAACAGCAAAATATGCGTGAGGGACACACGCCTTATGGCGTCTCGAAACCTGCTCACGGCTTCGGTCGTTTCTTCGCGCGGGGCTTCGGCCCTCGTCGCTTGGGGTTAGCCTTAGACTCACGCTGGTACTCCTCTTCTCGCTTCTTAATCTCAGAGCGGGGCACGGGCAACACCTTCCAGACCGTAAAAACGACGAACCCAATCGACGCTAGCCATATGCCACCTAACGCTCATGTTATCCAGCCAATTGCTCTCATGTTCCTCTAAGAAATGCACTTATAACGGGCTGGTTTGCAAGCGGTACATTACGTCCTTTACCCGGAAATAATGCAACCTCATTGGTTCAGGCCCGGTTCTGTACTCCAGTTGTATCCGCTCCCCAATACGAGGCACAAACTCTGTTTCATAGGCCTGCTTATTTCCGTCCTGATCAATCACCCTAAGTAATTTCATGCAATCAGTTTAGCGCCTTCGCCGCGTAAGGCTGGGATTCGGTTGCCTTCATCACCTGGGTAATAGCACTGTACGCAATCCCTAGCAGACTGAAAGCCTCAACCCTGCGCGTTCCCGGCAAGAATACGGAGTCCTCCCGTATAACCTGCTTTAGCTGCTTATAGGCCGCCACAGCGTCGAATCCGGCATCGTTTACCAACGTCTCAGACTTCACCTGAAACAATGGTTCCAACGCCTTGCCAAGCACATAGTAGTCATAAAGATGGACTTGCTTCATGGTGCCATCATTTATAGCCTGAACATACCAACGGTGGTTGATATTGTGGGTGAGAGTGCTATTCATTCAGCACCCCCTGATGAAACAAGTATGTTTTTGCCCTTGCTTAATTTTGTCGACGCAAAATATTCCGCTAAAGTGTTTATTGGTCAAATATAGAAAAGAAACGAGTTATTGAAAGAAGGCTACGTGAAATCAATCACTTACGCCGGTAATGAAGAGCGATGGCCGTAAATTGTTGATTTCGTGGGCTTAAGTATCAAAATATAGAAAATAAACGAGTTGTTGGTTGTTGGTTGTTCGTTGTTGGTTGATCGTTGGAAAGCAAAATGCCTCGGTTTTTTTGCCGGGGCTTTTGTTTTTCTTTCTGGTTCTATTTTAGCAAGGTGGGTGAAACTGCTCTGCCACCTGGGCGCGAGATATTTTCGGGTGGTAACGATCTTTGTTTGTGCGGGTTGCGTGTGTGGCGGGAGGTTTTGCACAGGTTTGGGGGCTTGACAGGTTTTTGGCAGGTACCGCTCCTGAGGATGATATACCTCAGGGGCTAAAGCCCTTTTTCAAGCCAACACTTTCCGGCACGGAGACCCAAGGCTGAAGCCTTGGGCTACCAGCCGTGCCCTTAAGCAAGACGGTAATTTCCGCGGCTACTTCAGACGAGCTGGATTCCCATGAAGAGGTAATCGCCTTGCCAGGTTGGCTTATAGCCATGCTGGCGGACGAGCGTGCCTAGTTGCGCGTAGTGGCGGAGGCTGTGCAGCAGATCGTGAAAGAGGATGGTCTTGAGCGAGGCGCTGGCGGGGCCGTAGGTGCGGGTCTGGAAGTCGATGATCTGGTCCCAGTCGGTATCGGCGGCGAGAACCTGTTTGATGATTGCGGTGGCTTGGTCGTGGGTGGCGTAGAGCGCGTCGACGGAGTCGCAGGGGATTTGCTCGTAGGATGTCTCGGGCGTGCGGGCGAGGCGCTCGGCCCAGCGCAGCTCGACAGCGACGATGTGCTGCATGAGCTGGGCGACGGTGCTGCCGCCGGCGATGTCACATGAGATGGCGAGGATATCGGGATGCTCGCCGAGAAACTTGCGCCAGTTGTCGGAGGTTGTTTCGTACCAGCCGAGAACGTCTTGTGCGGTGAGGACGGGTTCGCTCATGGTCAGCTTCCTTTCGTGACGATTTAGGTCTGGATGCTCGTTGTCGACGATTCAGCGCCGATTGCCTCTGAGGCGGGTTGGCCAGCCGATGCGTACGAGGGTCTGGTCGGGGTCGCTTATGGCGAATTCATACATGCCCCACGGCTTGTCTTCTGGTGCAGCTTTTCCGGCGATCTCGTGGACGAACTCCGCGGCTAGTTGATCGACGTCTTCGGTGTAGAGGTAGAGCATAAAGGGATTGCGGCCGGGGATGAGCCAGCCGTCGACGGCGGAGGTGAGGTGAATCGTTCCACCTTTGCCGTCCGAGAGCATGCGATAGGTGTCGTCTCTCCCGTCCCTGGGGCGGTCTTCGGTGGGGCGAGTGAAGCCGAGGCGGTTGTAAAAGGACTCAGAGGCGTCGAGGTTTGTGCAGGGGAGAATTGCCGTCAGAGTGTGCGTTGGATCGCCCATGAAGCTGCTCCTCGTGTCGTCGTGTCGTCAGATTGATGAATCGGGTTTGCGGTTAGCCTTTGAGGGCGCGGTGGCCGATGTCGCGGCGGTAATGCATGCCTTCGAATGAGATGGTTTCGAGGCGGGCGTAGATTCGGTCGAGCGCGGTCTTGAGATCGGGTGCTGCGGCTGAGACGGCGAGGACACGGCCTCCTGCTGTGACGAGCTGGCCGTCTTTGATTGCCGTTCCGGCGTGGAAGATGATGGCGTCGTCGTCGTCGGGCTCGTTGCTCACTCCGCTGATTGGTTTTCCGGAGACGTATTTTCCGGGGTAGCCTCCGCTGGCGGCGATGACGGTGGCGCTGGCTCCGGGCTTGAGGCGGATGGGCAGGCCCTGTGCGTTGCCGTCGATGGAGGCGTTGAAGAGATCGAGGATGTCGCTCTGGAGACGCAGGACGATCGCCTCGGTCTCGGGGTCTCCCCAGCGCGTGTTGAACTCGAGGACCATGGGGCCGCGCGGCGTCATCATGAGGCCGATGAAGAGGATTCCCTTGAACGGATTTCCTTCGGAGCGCATGCCATCGACGGTCTTCTGCGCGATATTCTTTGTGACCCACTGCTGCATTGCGGGTGTTAGCAGGCCGTCGGTCGAGTACGCTCCCATGCCTCCGGTGTTGGGGCCTTTGTCGCCTTCGGCGACGCGTTTGTGGTCCTGCGCGGTGGCGATGGGCACAGCATGTTTGCCATCGCAGAGCGCGAAGAAGGAGATCTCTTCGCCGGTAAGGAACTCTTCGAGGACGATCTCGGTCTCGGGCTGGCCGAGCAGGACTCCGGAGAACATCTCCGCAGCAGTGGCTTCGGCGTCGAGGTGCGTGTTGCAGATGACGACTCCCTTGCCGGCGGCGAGGCCCGAGGCCTTCACGACGACTGGCACGGAGAAGCGCGAGAGCTGCTCGCGAATCTCGTCGAGCGTGGTGCAGAGAGCGTGCGCCGCCGTCGGGATGCCGTGGCGCTGCATGAACTCCTTGGCGAAGGCCTTGCTGGACTCGAGCTGTGCGGCGGACTGAGTTGGGCCAAAGACGCGGCGACGACGGCGCTGCAACTCGTCGACGAGGCCGAGAGAGAGCGGGACCTCAGGGCCGATGACTGTCAAGGCGGGATCTTCCACTTCCACCAGATCAATCATTGCGGCGAGATTGTTGGCGTCACAGGGGGCGATACGTGCGATGGAGGCGATTCCTCCGTTGCCGGGCGCGCAGACAACCTCGGTAACTCTCTCAGATTTCAGAAGCGCCCAGACCAGGGCATGTTCGCGACCCCCACCACCAATGACCAATATCTTCATACACTTCGAGCGTAGCACCGACCGAGGTGCAGGCGCTGTTCCACGCAATATTCGGATTGTCAGGCAACCGGAAGCCTCTCAAAGATCAACCAACGAAGAGGGCGTTTTGAAAGATTTTTTCGAGCAGGAGCCAACACGGTCCAACGAAAGACGCTGGCCAACCAGCGATAGCCCTCAGGCATCTTTTGGATTGAATCGGAATTATTTTTTATGTTGTGAAATTCCTCCCCGAGGCATGATTTATGTCTTCCACAGGTATTTTGACCACGATTGATCGCGGTTCCGAGATGTCATCTATAGCGCGAAGTTCGACGGCGGGGGAGACCTCGCACGATGGACGAAACCAGCAGGTCGACGGCGAAGTAGTCGAAGACCTGATTGCGGAGAAGCGCATCGGTGAGCGCATTAAGGCTCTCCGTTTGAAGAAGTCGATGGGCCTGGTGGAGATGGGAAAGCATACGGGCCTCTCGGCGAGCTTTCTGTCCCAACTGGAGACGGGCCGCGTGGTCCCGACGTTGCGCAACCTGGCTCGCATCGCGATGGTCTTCTCCAAGGACCTGAACTACTTCTTTGAGCCGGAGCCACAGACGCTCTTCCGGTTGCACCGGCGCAAAGATCGTGTGCGACTGCCGCAGACCGGCACGGACGATCCGACGTACTTTTTCGAGAGTCTCGGATACCTGGTGCCGGACCGCCAGCTCGACCCGTATTATGCGGAGTTTCTGCCGGGCAAGGACGGATGCGAGCGTAAAGCGCACCAGCATACCGGATGTGAGTTTCTGTACGTGCTGTCGGGTGCGCTGGATGTGCGTCACGGCGAGGCGACATACAAGCTCGAGGCCGGCGATTCGGTGTACTTCGACGCAACGACGATTCATAGCTACGCGTGCAGCGGCGATGCTCCGGCGACTGCGGTGATTGTGACGCTGCAGCAGCCACTGGCTGCGGCGAATGGGGCTCGACCAGCCCACGGGGGGCAACGGGATCGCAATCCGGCGGCGACATTTCGGGCGGTCGGTGAGTTGACGCGTGTGAGCAATACTCTCAGCCGGAAGGCTGTCTAGCGGTGCGGCGCTTTTGCGCTGGCAACGTATGGCAATAGAGTGGAGGGATGCCCCCTGAGATTCGATCTGCCACCGCTGCGGATGCGCCCGCAATCGCCTCCATCTATTCCCACTTTGTTCTGACGAGCGACGCAACACTGGAGCTCGAGCCTCCGGATGCCGCGGAGATTACGCGCCGCATGGCCGATGTGATGGCGCGAGGGATGCCTCATCTCATTGCAGAGGCGGACGGTTTCGTAGCCGGATATGCCTATGCCGGTGCGTTTCGTCCGAGGCCTGGGTACCGGTTCAAGGTGGAGGACTCTGTCTACCTGCGGCCGGAGTTCGCGGGCAAAGGGCTGGGGAGACGGCTGCTCGGCGAGCTTATTGCAGCGGCGAAGGCAGCGGGGTGCCACCAGATGGTTGGCGTGATCGGAGGCGAGAATCTGGCTTCGATGGCAATGCATCGCAGCCAGGGGTTCGTCGATGTCGGCGTGCTGCGCGGCGTAGGGTTCAAGTTCGGCCGTTGGGTGGATGTGACGCTGATGCAGCTCGAGTTGTAAAGGCATCTCTGAGAGAGCGACGTGTCGGAGCCACGTGGCTCTTTGTAGCACCACGCGGTCGAGCGTGTCGCGCCACTGTATGTGCTGCACAAATTTATCGTTTACTCTTAGTTCAGTCGATCGGTTAGCGCAAAATGACAGTCGATCGCAACACGAATTTTGAAGCGACATGGAGAAGAACGATCATGAAGATGAAGTGGATGGTAGTGATGAGCGGCGTCGCGTTTTGCGCGTCAGTCGCTTTTGCGCAGGACGTCGTAAGTGCGGTTGATGGGACAGTCAAGAAGATCGATGCGGGCTCAAAGACGGTGGTCGTCAAGTCTGCGGATGGCACAGAACATACCTTCCACTACGCCGACAATGTGGCGGTTCATGGCGGAGACGATGTTGCAACGGGCTCGAAAGACACGCTGCACGGACTGAAAGAAGGAAGCCAGGTGGCGGTGCACTATTCGGAGCGAGGCGGCAAAGATACCGCAGTCGAGTTCGACAAGATTGGCGACGACGGTATGAAGGCGACCAAGGGTACGGTCTCTCACGTCGACATGGCGGCGAAGAAGATTTCGGTGAAGACGGCCGACGGTACGGAAGAGACCTTCCGCCTGACCGGAGACGCTGCGAAGGACACGGGCAAGGACGTTGTCGCCGGCACGGACAAGAGCGTGCACGTGACCGTTTACTACACCGAAAAGGCCGGGCAGAAGACTGCGCACTTCATCAAAGAAGCGTTTTGATGTGACGCCTGGCGGATGGCAGTTCCGGGGCGGCTGCGCCTACTCGCGGATGATCTTGACGAAGACTCCGTCGGGGAGGGTGTGGCCGCCGAGGATGTGGATGACTCCGTCTCGCGTGAAACCGCGTAACATCACGCCGGGTTGGTCGCGGGTTAGGTGGGGCTTCGGATTTCTTTGGGTAGGGTGTGGCTTTGAGCGGGGCGGGGGCTGGCTGGCCGGGTGTGATGGGCCGCTTGGTGCCGCGGTCCATCGCTTGGTTGGCGAGGCGGTCGGCGTCCTTGTTTTTGTGGCGCAGGGCGTGGGAGATCTCGAAGGCTTTGAGGCGGGCGATGCGGGATTTTGCTTCCTGCCAGAGGGGTTTGAGGTCGGGGGAGTTGACCTTGTACCTGCCCTGAATCTGCTTGACCATCAGCTCGGAGTCGGAGACGACGCGGAGGCGCGGGTGATTGTGGTCGAGCGCGTACTGCAGGCAGGCGAGCAGGCCGGAGTACTCGGCGTAGTTGTTGGTGCGGAAGCCGAGGAACTCGCTGAGTTCGGCGATGGGCTCGCCGTTCGGGCCGGTGATGACGGCTCCGTAGCCTGCGGGGCCGGGATTGCCGCGCGCGCCGCCGTCGCAGTGGGCGGTGATCCATGTGTTAGCGGGTTGCGGTGCTTCGGCGAAGAGGGATGGGGCGGTGGTGCGGTGGGGCATTTTTCTAGGGTATAGGGAGAAGGATTTGGGGTATAGGCGTTCCACTCCCCTCATAAGTCTTGGAGGCGACATGACGTGAGGAAAGAAAGTCTGCCCGGTTGTTGGGCGCTTAGAGGGAATGGTTCTCGCTTGCTCGTGTCAAGCGGAACTCCATGGGCTGGGACTAACTAAATCACAGAGTTTTAATTGCGATAAGAAGAAGCAACGGATTGCGCCTGTCCCTACGGCCAGCGCTGTTCTCTTTGTGCGCGCGAAATCGGGATCATCCCTTGACCAACCCAATCCGATCAACCAACGGACACCATGCTGGTAGCGCAACTACGAGGAACATGAAGCCTACGATGGCGACTCAACTTGCTATGGAACAAATCTCAGGAAGAAGAAAGTCAACGCGGAACCAGCCAATCTTCAAATAACTATCGTGCAGGCCTGACCTACATTGCGAAAGCCTCAGCGGCCGCATCCGCACGGAATGATCGATCTGGCAAAGCAGAAACTACATTGCTCCATTGAGGGTTAATTGCTCTTTGTCAGTTTGGGCATGGGTATACCTTGACTGCTGAGGAGAGGCTAAAGCCCGCCGTCATCGTTATTCACCTCGTTAATTGTTTGAAAGATAGCCCGGCGTTTGCGACGAGGGCTGGCATCCTTGCCGCTCTGGGCGGAATACAGGGATTCTTCGACACCGCTGCGGTGAGATGACGGCTCATTCGTTCAGGCGAGAGTTGCGAGGGGTTTGGTGCGGTCGGTGGTCATGGTGGGGGCGGAGGCGAGCAGCCTGCGCGTGTAGGGGTGCTGCGGCGAGCGGAAGAGTTCGAGCGCGGGCGCGTGCTCCACGATGGCGCCCTGCTGCATGACGGCGATGTGGTCGCCGGGCGGTCGCAGGCCTGCGCCACCACCGCCAGGTCGTGCGAGATAAAGAGCATCGACAAGCCGTGGGTGCGGCGCAGCGTCCGAGCAGCGCCAGAATCTGGGCTTGAACGGTTACGTCCAGGGCGGTGGTGGGCTCGTCCGCAATGAGCAGGCGCGGGCGGTTGACGATGGCCATGGCGATGAGGATGCGCTGGCGCTGGCCGCCGGAGAACTGGTGGGGATAATCGCGCGCGCGGCGTTCCGGCTCGGGCAGCGAAACCTCGCGCAGGGCCTCGACGACGCGGTCGCGGATGTTCCTGCGCGAGAGCTCGGGGTGGTGGGCCCGCACCGCTTCGGCGATCTGCTCGCCGACGCGCATTACCGGGTTGAGTGCGGTCATCGGCTCCTGGAAGATCATGGCGATGTCGCGGCCGCGGCGGCGGCGCATGGCGTCTTCGGGGAGCGTGAGCAGATTGGATCCCGCGAAGACGATGGAGCCGTTGATGGTCGCGGTGGGAGGGAGCAGCCGAAGGAGGGCAAGTGACGTTGCGGACTTGCCCGAGCCGGACTCGCCGACCAGGCCGAGCGTCTCGCCTTCGTTGATGCGGAAGGAGATGCCGTCGACGGCGGGCGTCTCGCCGAACGCGATTCTGAGGTTATTCACTTCGAGCAAAGGCTCGGAACCCATAGTTTGAATGTATGCCATAAAGGGGCTTATGTTCAATTCGTGTTCAAGCGAAAGAAGGTAGTAGACGTTCTACCCCTAAGTAGTAGATTGTCTAAATCTTCAACGGAGCAAGCTTTTCATGGCACGTAAGAGTGAGCATCGGAACCGGATTGAACTTGTGCAGGGAACGCTGGACATGCTGATCTTGCAGACGCTGCAGTGGGGACCGCAGCATGGCTACGGCATCGTGCAGGCCCTGCACGCCAGTTCGGGCGAGGTGTTGCGGGTGGAGACGGGATCGCTCTACCCGGCTCTGCACCGGCTGGAGCGGCAAGGGTGGGTGCAGTCGGAGTGGAAGCAGACTGAGAGCAATCAGCGGGCGCGGTACTACCGCACTACGGCTGCGGGAAAGAAGCAGTTTGCCTCCGACCATGATCGCTGGCGCCAGATGGTGAGCGCGATCGCAGCAGTCATGCAGGGAGTAGGAACAGGGAGTAGAAAGCGCGACTGAGGTGAGTGATGGGGCTTTGGCAGCGGATGACTCGACGGCGTGTTCATGATGTGGATGAGGAGATTGCGACGCATCTGCGTATGGCGATGGAGGCGCGGGTGGAACAGGGCGAGTCGCCGGGCGAGGCGCGGCGGGCGGCGATGCGTGAATTCGGCAATGTGCTGATGGTTCGCGAGGCGACGCGGCGCATGTGGGGCTGGGAGTGGATGGATCGTGTGGGGCAGGACCTGCGTTACGCATGGCGGCAGTTATGGCGATCGCCCGGGTTTCCGTTGACAGTGATTGTCACGCTAGCTGTGGGGTTGGGCGCGACGGCGGCGATGTTTACGGTAGTAAACCGCGTCCTGTTTGAAACGATGCCCTATAAGGATCCGCGGCGCCTGGTAGTGATCGAAGAGTCAGGCAGGAAAGGTGTGTTTTATTCTGCAGTGCCGTTTCTCGATTTGCAGGAGTGGCGCTCCCGAAGCCGCACGATTCAGGAGTTCGGGTTCGCCAGCGAGAGCCGCTCGATTGCCTTTCTTGATGGCGATGCGGCTTCGGAACAGGTGAGCCTGATTTCGATGAGTACGAACCTGTTTCATGTGCTCTGGGGTGACGCCTGCGATGGGGCACGGGTTTGCCGACGATAAGGGTGCGGGTTTTGCCGAGACTGGCGATGAGAACACGGTGGTGCTGAGCGATGCAGTGTGGCGGGATTCGTTTGGCGCGGACAGGAAGATTCTGGGCAGGGTGGTGATGATCAGCGGACACAGCTACACGGTGGTGGGTGTGATGCCGCAGGGGTTTGGGTATCCGAGGGGTGGGCCGCTTCCGCAGGCCTGGACGCCGGTGTCATTGAAGAGTGTGGACAAGACAAGGACAAATTTGACGCCGATGTTCAGGGTGGTGGGGCGGCTGAAGAACAGCGTGAGGGTGTCCGATGCCGAGGCCGAGATGAAAGTGATCCAGGCGGACGTGGCGAAACAGTACACCGACCTGTACGCGAGAGATCTAGTGACCTCGGCGAGGGTGCAGCGATACAGCGATTCGCTGGTCGCGGCGGACGTAAAGCGGTCGCTGCTGGCATTGTTCGGTGCGTCGGGAGTGCTGTGGCTGATTGCATGCGTCAATGTGACCGGCCTGCTGCTGGCGCGTGGCACTGCACGACAGCGGGAGATTGCGGTGCGCGGCGCATTGGGGGCGAGCCGCGTGCGCATCGTGCAGCAGCTTCTGCTGGAGGGATTGATGCTGAGCGCCGCGGCCTCTGTCCTGGGGCTCGCGCTGGCGATAGGGTTGCTGAAGATCTTTGCCCACGGGCTCACGACGCAATTGCAAGTGAAAGGGGCGATGCCGGATGGCAGAGCAATAGCGGTGCTGCTAGGCCTGACGATCGGCAGCGCGGTTCTGTCTTCGTTGTGGCCGGCCGTAGTGTCGGCGCGGGCCTCGCTTGAGCCCGCGCTGCGACAGGGTGGAGCGCAGATCGGCCAGAGCCGTGCCCACCACCGGGTAAGAGCGATGCTTGTCGTCACCCAGATAGCGATGTCCCTGATGTTGCTTGTCTCGTGCGGGCTGCTGTTGCGGACGATTTATGCATTGCGTCACGCCCCACTGGGGTTCAGGACGGACCATGTCATCGTCGCAAACATGACGATTCCGGCATACCGGTTCGCCGGGCAGGACATGACTACGGAGTTGTATCAGCCCTTGCTGGAGCGGGTAAAAACGCTTCCCGGTGTACAGAGCGCGTCGCTCATGACAGAGGTGCCGCTGGGCCACACGTTCAACATGGTGTTCTCGTTTGGCGTGGAGCGCAATAGCGCGGATGCTGTGAAGCGGCGCGACTTCAGGGCACAGTTTCGTGCCGTCGGGCCGGAGACGCAAAAGGTCTTCGGCTTCAAAATGCTGAAGGGCCGGTTCTTCAATGAGGGCGACACGCCGGGATCGCAGGCAGTCGTAGTCGTTAATCGCGCATTCGTCAAGGAGTTCTCCGAGAGCAACGATCCCGAAAAGATCATAGGGCAGAGGATGGTGAGTCTGGAGAAGGGCAAGCCGGCGATTGTGGTGGGTGTGCTCGACGATGAGCGGCAGGTCTCGGTGGCGCAGCAGTCGCAGCCGGAGATCGAGGTCTGCCTGCCTCAACTGACGCCAAATAGCGCCTTCTACAGGCTCTCCGAGGGGATGGCGATGGACCTTGCCGTCCGTACCGAGCGGAGTCCATCGTCGGTCGTGCCTGAGTTGCGTGAGCAGATGCGCACGGCGAGCCCGGAGCTGGCAAACGCAAAGTTTACGACGATGGATCAGATCGTCGAGGACTCGTACGGCAATCAGCAGATTGCAGCGCGGCTGTTGATGGTCTTCGGCGGCTCGGCGCTGCTGCTCTGCCTTGCGGGGTTGTACGGGCTGCTCGCCTATCTGGTGACGCAGCGGACGCGGGAACTCGGTGTGAGGATCGCTCTCGGCGCCCGTCGGGGACATGTGATATGGCTGGTGACGCGTCAGGCAGGCTGGATGCTGGTGGCAGGGTCTGTCGTGGGGTTGGGGCTGGCCGATGTGACGAGCCGGTTCGTGGCGAGCTTTCTATATGGTGTGAGTCAGCACGATGCGTTGACCATGGCGGCCGTGAGCACGCTGTTGCTGGCAAGCGGGTTAGCGGCGGCGTATCTTCCGGCGAGGCGGGCAGCCAGTGTCGACCCGATGGAGGCCTTGCGGGCCGAGTAGGGCTTCCTTGCGTGGTGGTTTGCGTCCGGGAGGACTTTAGAGGCAGGATAGCGTCTAATCTGGTACGGAATGATTAGGGACCGGATACTTGGCGCGATGGTGGTAACGGCGGTTCTGGCCGCGTTGCCTGGGTTTGGACAGATGCATAAGGTCGCCAAGCCCCAGAAGGTGGTGCGCGCTGTCGGGGTTTATGAATGGACAGGTGATCTTGCCAAGCCGAAGGCGAGCCGGTTCATTCCGGTTTCGGTTTTTATCGACGACGAGTTTCAGGATGGGGGCGTGTACGTCGCCCGGCCGATTCCGTTCGCACTGACTCCGGGGAATATCTATGAGCTCGAAGACAGCGGACTGCCAAAGGGGACGGTGGAGCTCTCGGCTGCGCAGCACCTGCGTGCGACCGACGCGGAGGGCGACTCGCTCTTCGACGATGGATGGCTGGGCTACGGTACATACCATGCGCCCCCGTTGACGGCGTCGGTGGCAAGGCTGAGGCCATCGAAGACGCTGCCGGTGATTACGGCTTCGGGAGACTCCGGAAAGCCACATCTCACCGATAAGAGCGATTCCTCCAGCAAACCGAACTCCAGCGCGAGCACTGGCAGCGGGTCAGGAGCCTCCGACGATCCCGACAGGCCGACGATGAAGCGGCGCGACTCGGGCAGCGACAGTTCGGGCTCCAACACAGGCTCGACGACGAACAGTGGAGGTACGGCTTCGTCGGGAAGCGCGAGCAGCACAGCTCCCGCGAACGACCCAGACCGGCCCACGATGACGCGCAAGACGGACACCGGAGACTCGAGTGACAGCGGCACGACATCAGACGACGATCCGGATCGCCCAACGCTGAAGCGCCGTTCGCCCGAGGAGATGAAGAAGGCGCAAAAGGCATCGGTGTCCGTCTCCGGAGGGGGGCTGGCCCTCAACGACGATCCCGACCGTCCGAGGCTGCATCACAGCGAAAGTGATGCAGCGAACAAAGGAGCTGCGGAGCTGCGCGGGATGCCGGCGGACATGCACCAGATGGTCGCTGTGTCGGACGCGGCGAACCGGGACACCCACGTCTTCGCGCGGGCGTGGGAAGACGATACAGAGCACGCCGTGGTGCTCGCGAAGATGCAGGCCTTCGCGCGGGCACAGCTTGCGGCGTATAAGGCTCCGCTGGTTCCGGCGGTATCCATTGCGTCTTCATCTTCATCATCGTCGCCGAGCACATCGTCTGCTACAGCTCCTCAGGGGGCCCCGGCCCCCGATACTTCCGCCGTGTACGCGAAGGCTGAGCAGGACCCTGGGGCCCCGACGCTGAAGCGCGGAGTTCCGACTCAGCCGCCGCCGGTACATCAAGACCAGGCGCAGCCCGCGCCTTCAGCCGCGACACAAGCGACGAAGACGGCAACGAAGACGACAACCAGAAGCAGCAGAACGACCAGAAGGTCGCGGCGGCTCCGGCTCAGACGGCGCTGCTCGACGAAGACCTGCGAGGCTACACGCTGAGCTATGGCGGCGATCCGACGTTTGTGTATATGGCGCACACGGATGGCGTGGGTCCAGCGGTGCGCTACGTGACCGTCGTAGCGCAGGCGAATGGTATTGGCGGCGGACTGGGCGATCTGAAGGTGGCCCTGGCGAGCGTCACCGACGCCGGGCATCTCGACCTCACGCCGCGCCTGCGGTTTATCGATGCAGTGGACGCCGAAGCGAGCAACAGGGCGAGCCTGCTGTTTGAGCTCCGCGGGCAGAGTTCGCGACAGTTCGCGCTGTATCGCGTGATTGCGGCGAAGTCAGAGCAGACCTTTGAGACGGGTACTACGGAGTAGAGCCAGCCGCACGCCTGATCGCTATCCCTGTTTGCGATACGTTGTGACGTGGCTAACATGGAGGCATGGGAAAGATTGCTTTATTCGGAGCTGCCGGAGCCATCGGCAAGAGTCTCGCGGACGCTTTGCAGCAGAAGGGCGAGCCGTATCGCGTCGTCGGACGCGACAGGCGCAGGTTGGAGGAGGCATTCGGGCGTGATCCAAAGGCGGAGATCGTCACGTGGGACCCCGACGATGCAGCGTCGGTGCGCGCCGCCGCGCATGGGGTCGATACCTTGGTCTATCTGGTCGGAGTGCCGTATAACCACTTTGAGCTTCATCCGCAGTTGATGCGCAAGACACTCGACGGCGCGATCGCCGAGGGCGTGAAACGCTTTGTGCTGATCGGGACGGTGTATCCGTACGGCTTGCCGGTGACCGCAAAGGTGACGGAGGAACATCCGCGAAATCCAACGACGTTCAAAGGGAAGATGCGCAAGGAACAGGAAGACATCTTGTTCGCGGCGCATGCAGCGGGAAAGATTCAGGCGACAGAGTTGAGGCTGCCGGACTTCTACGGTCCGGGCGTGGAGAGCAGCTTCCTCCACGAGGCATTCAAGGCCGCCGCGAATGGCGGCACGGCAAACATGATCGGGCCGATTGATACGCAGCACGAGTTTGTCTTTGTGCCGGATGTGGGTCCGGTCGTGCTCGCGCTCGCCGAAAAATCGGAGGCCTACGGTCGCTGGTGGAACTTTGCCGGTTCCGGAGCGACGACGCAGCGGGAGATGGCCGAGATGGCGTTCGCCGTGACGGGACGCAAGCCGAAGCTTCGCGTCGTGGGAAAGACCGGCGTGCGGCTCCTCGGGCTGTTTCAACCGTTTATGAAGGAACTGGTCGAGATGCATTACCTGCAGACGACGCCGGTTCTTATGGATGACACTGCCTTGACGAAGCTGCTGGGTAGCGTGAAGAAGACTTCCTATGCGGAGGGCGTGCGGTTGAGCGTAGAGAGTGCGAAGATAGCAGGTGGATTACATGCCTGCCCACGCTCTCTTTTCGGCGTCGGATGGGCAATGATTCACATTGATGGTGGAGAGGATGGTCGTGCTGGTCTTCGTCAACGACATGTTGCCGAATTCAGATTGGAGTTGAGGCCAATGAACTACATAGCTTCCGACCATCTTCCCACCTGGCACACGCCCATTAAACATGATTGTGTAGTCTGAGCCTTTCGCCCGGAGGAGGACCGCGGACGAATCAACGGTGCCGGTGAAAGGTCCGCTGCCTCCCAGGGGTGGATACACCAGAAGACATCCTCGAAGCTCCCGTCCGTTCTGCTCAAGAAAGATGGCTGCCCTGGATTCCTTCTGGTAGGTCGTATTGCGGGTTATCCCTGTGTACCATCCCGTCAGGACTTGTCCCTCAGTCGCGGGAGGCGGTGCTGCAGAAGGGGTCACGACCTTCTGCGTGAGATCGGCCTGCCGAGTCTGGTCCGCCTGCGCCGTCGAGCCGTTGTTGGGGAGACTCGAGCCCGACGTGATGTATTTTTTGTAGTCGGCCGAGATGCCGTTGTCGTTGCTGTCGAGCGCATAGGCGCGGGTGAGATGTTCATTGGCCTCGGCCGCATTGCCCTGGCCACGCAGAGCTTCCGAAAGGTAAAACTCGGCAGATGCCAGGCTGGGATTGAACTCTATCGTGTGGCGGAACTCAGCGATGGCTTTGTCGATCTCTTTTGTGCCGAAGTAGTAGACGTTAGCAAGCCAGAAGTGTGGATAGTAATCATTCGGCTGGAGAGCGATCGCCTTCTGCAGTTCAGCAATCGCGGGCGCGAACTTGCTGCTTCTGTAAAACATCACTCCGAGTTCGGCCTGGGCGCGCTCGTAGTGGGGATCGAGCATCACGGCCTGCCGATACTCCGCAGCAGCCTCGTTGTACTTGCCCTCGTCGCGGTAGAGATCGCCGGTGTTCTTGTGGGCTGCCGCGAGGTTGGGATTCAGGCGGAGAGCCTGCTTGCATGCCTCGAGGGCCTCTTTGTGATCGTTAGGCTTCGCGATGGCCTGCTCGGCGCGAGTGCCCACGACGTTGCACAGGTTGTTGTAGGCCTCGGCGGAGGTGGAGTCGAGATGCACAGCTTTGCGGCACTCACCGATGGCGCGCGTGTAGTCGGCCTTGATGTCGAGCGTAGAGTAAGCCTGGTCGTTCAGGGCGTTGCAGAGATTGCTGTGGGCCTCGGCGAGATCGGGATTCAGTTGCGCCGCCTTCTCGCATTCACTTACCGCGGCATCGTAGTCGCCCTTCAGGTTGGCGGAGTTCTCACCCTTGAATGCAATGGCGTTGCACAGACGCGCGTGAGCGACGGCGAGGTCCGGATGGTTTTCGATGGCGGCCTTGTACTCGGTGATGGCCTGGTCGAAGTCACGCGCCGCGAAGGCCTTGTCGCCGTCTTCAAGATGCGTGGCTCTGCGCTGCTTCCTGTCGTTGGATTCGGCAACCAAGCCAATGATCATGAGGATGACGAAGATGAGAAAGATAATCCCGAGAATCCATAGGATGACTTTGCCCACTCGATGCGATTTCTTCGGCTGCGCCATGTCCCCTGCAAAGCCTCTCGGCTGAACCGGAGGTGGCGGCGGCGGAGACACGCGCGCCTCGCGCTCTGCACGCTCCTTCTGCTGACGGGCCTGCTCGGCCTTCCGCTTTGCCTCTTCGGCGTGGACGCGCTCCTGCTCGGCACGCCGCTGCGCTTCGGCCTGCTGGCGAGCCTGATCTTCGCGCTCGCGGCGAAGCTGGTCTTCTTTTCTCGCCTGCTCTTCACGTTTGCGTTGAGCCTCGGCAGCAATGCGCGCCTGCGCCTGCTCCTGTTCGAAGCGAAGGCGCTCCCCTTTGAGGCGTTCTTCTTCGTTGCGGCGGCGGGCCTCGGCATCGGCTGCGGCCTGCTCACGCTGGCGGCGTTCTTCTTCGAGGCGGGCGCGCTCGGCATCAAGCTTGCGGCGCTCCGCTTCGATATCGAAGGCCGGCTTCGGCGGAGGAGGGGGTGGAGGAACCGGTTGCTGTTGTGCCGGTTGTTGCTGCTGCGGAGGTGGCTGTTGCGGCGGTGGCTGTTGCGCGGGGGGTGCGGGCTGCTGAACGGCCTTTGCCGCGGGTTCCTGCTGCTGCGCCGCGGGCTTCGCCCGGCGTTGAATGTCGAAGAGCGCGCCGCTTGGCGACCGCATGTAGAGCACAGGCGTCGCCCACTCCTGCCCGAAGCGTCCGCTGTAGAGGGCCTTGCGCGACTCCGACACCGCCGCGTCGACCGGCAACCCATCCGCGATGGCTCCGTAGAACTCCTCGGCGAACGTCTTCGCCGCGTCGTCGGAGATCTCAAACTGCATCGCGATCACCGCCGGCAGCCGCTGCTGGCACAGGCTCTGCGCTACGCCCGAGAACGGGTTCTGGTTAGACTGCCGCGCTCCCTCGCACGCATTCAGCACAGCCAGCCGCAGCGTGTCGTGATCGCGCAGAATGTTGCCGAGCATCTGGCCGGGGATCGGGTCAGAGAGCCCCGTCGTGCTCTCGAAGTGAAGCACGCCGTCGCCCGCAACCTGGTCGAACCCGCCGTGCCCAACGAAGTGGAGAATGTGGAACGACTCGCCGCGCGCTCGACGCCGCAGCGACGCAAGTGTTCCGTCGCATAGCCGTTCAAGCACAATCGCTCCGCTTGTCTCCAGCGGAGCAAGCGACTTCTGCAGCCTCTGCCACTCACCTTCGGCATCGAGGCGCGCTAGATTGGGCGGTCCGGCAAGCACGACCAGGATTCGCAACGGCGCACGCACGCGAAGCGTCGAGACGCTCTGCGGCAGGTCGAGGTATCGCACCATCGGCGTGAGCGTCGAGGTCGCGAGGAAGTGGTCCTGCTCGCTGTCGTAGAGAAACTCCCACGGCAGCTCGCCGAGGTCGGGTACGTTCTTGAGGCGGAGTCGCAGGCGCAGGCCGTGGCCGCGTTCGTGAGCGTGGTCGACGCTGGCGCGAAGCTGGCTCAGCAGCTCCCCGCTAAAGACGCAACGGAAGAGCTGATCGCCAAATCGCTTGGCGGCCTCGACGTCAGGTGAGTCGGCGCGTCGCGTTGCTCGATGCGCCTGGCCGATGCGGCTGTAGAAGTTCGAGAGTTCCACCTGGGTGAACGGCAGGACGAACTCGCCCGAGGCCTCACCGGCGTGGATGTTGAGAATCTGCACGACATAGCGCTCGCCCGAGGACTGAATGACGAGCTCGCAGTCGTCGTAGATTCGCGCGGTCATGGTTCACTCCTTCGTTCCACCGCTGCCCGGCGGGGCCTTGGCGCGAGACCATGTGAGATTGATCTTGAAGTTCGCCTCGGTGGCGGCCTTCGCGATGACGGCTCCCGTCTCGGCGTTGAGCTTCACGCCGAACTCGATGGCGAGCTGGTCTGGCGGCTGGGCAAGCGTGGTCAACCGGTTGAGCATGGACTCGGCGGCGGTGCGGATGCGGTCGAGGGCGGTCTCAAAAGAGTCGTTGGCCTTGATGACGAGCTCCGGCATGCTGCCGGCGCCGCCGCGCATCACGCGCGAAGGCTCCAAGGACTCGTCGTCGACCTCAGCGACGATGGAGCTGCCGTCGGGAAGAACGAACTTGGCAAGACGTGCCATGGGATGCCCCCGTAGTGCGTCCGTGCGCAGGGGCCGGAAATATCCAAGGGGAAGAAAAGGCGCACAGACTGTGAAGTGTTGTAGAGAGTACGCCGAGAAGCGGTTACATGCAAGTCGCGTTGACTGAAGAGTAACGCGGTGGGTTATGGCTTCAGAGGCAGATCGCGCTACGCTGTACGGTGCGAGGTGATCATGATGCGATCCAACCGGGAGCTTCTTACGGCCGCTTACAAAGCCTTCAATGCTCGCAATATTGATGCAGTTTTTGCTCTGATGCAACCGGACGTCGACTGGCCGAATGCAATGGATGACCGTCGTGAGATCGGACACGATAACGTGCGCGAATACTGGCGGCGGCAGTTTGAGGTGCTTGATCCGCATGTAGAACCTGTTGGGTTCAGCGATGAAGGCGGGCGAACCGAGGTCAATGTCCACCAGGTGGTGCGGGATCTGACTGGGAGGGTTCTCGTTGATCAGGTAGTTCAACATGTCTACTCCTTCCGCGATGGCCTTATCGAACGCATGGACATCGGCGAGGTGAAGCCTGCCGCGACCTCACATAGCACATAGCGCAGTTGGAGCGAAAAAAGGGACAGGCTCCGGTTGGAACCTGTCCCCTGGTCTTCAGACGCGACGGTTTTAGTTGAGTTGACCGAAGCGGCCCGACTTGAAGTCCTCGACGGCCTGGATGATCTCCTCGCGGGTGTTCATCACGAAGGGACCATAGCTGGCGACCGGCTCGTTGATCGGCTCGCCAGTGAGGATGACCAGCGACGTATCGGCGTTCGCCTCAAGGACGATGCTCGTGCCCTCGGGGCTCAACGTCGCGATCAAGACCTCGCCTTTGACGGCGCTGCCGTTGATCTTCACGTCGCCCTTGCGCAGCACGACCGAGGAGTTGTGCCCCTCGGGCAGGGGAAGCTCAACGCGTTCTCCGGCCTTCAGCTCCACGTCCCACAGGTTGATGGGCGTGAAGGTCTTCGCCGGACCCTTCGTGCCGTTCAGCTCGCCGGCGATGATGCGGGCATAGCCTCCGTTGGCGAAGTTCACGACCGGAATCTCGGCCTTCGTCAGCCCCTGGTAGCGAGGCTTCGACATCTTCTGCGCCGCGGGCAGGTTCACCCACAGCTGAATCATCTCGAAGGTGCCGCCGTTCTTCGTGAAGTCGGCCTCGTGCATCTCCTCGTGCAGAACGCCGGAGGCGGCGGTCATCCACTGGACGTCGCCCGGATAGATGACGCCGGAGTTTCCGGCGGAATCCTTGTGGGCCACCGAGCCCTGGTAGGCGATGGTCACGGTCTCAAAGCCGCGGTGCGG
This sequence comes from uncultured Acidobacteriaceae bacterium, assembly GCA_963741395.1. Classification (GTDB taxonomy): domain Bacteria; phylum Acidobacteriota; class Terriglobia; order Terriglobales; family Acidobacteriaceae; genus Edaphobacter. The sequence goes on along the minus strand of CAVUHV010000003.1, from coordinate 413,136 downwards.
ATGCTCGCCTACTCCGCGTGGCTCGGGGGCCGGCTTGAAGTACTGCGGGCCGGCGTAGTCCAGCATCAGGAATGGGTTGACCTCCTGCTGGAGACCGTTCGACGGAAAGAGATTGCGAACGGGGAAGCCGTCTCCGACCCAGTGGTTGGAGCCCGGACGATGAACACCGAGGACCTTCTTGGTTGTAGTTTGTGTTGCGGTTGTCGTTGCGGTTGCCATTTGTGTTTCTCCTTCCGGCTGCTCCTTTGAGCAGTCGACTACTGTCAAAAATTCTGTTGTGCCGTGCGGCCGAGCCGTCGCAGCAGCGGCAGAAGAGCGGCACGGTCTTCTTCGCTGAATCCGGCTACGGCCTTCTCCATCGCCTCGCGATGCTCGGCGAAGGCGCTCTCGATGAGTTCGCGGCCCTCGGGCGTGAGCTTGATGATTCGCGCACGGCGATCCTTCTCGTCGTCGCAGCGCGTCACCATGCCACGGGCGACGAGCCTATCAATCGCCGCGGTCATCGACCCGCTGGTCAGCAATACCTTCTCGCCCAACTGCTTCACCGTCAGTGACCCCTTGTGCAGCAGCGCCTCGAGGACACCGAAATCCGTCGTCCCCATATCGAATCGCGCAATGCTGCGGCTCGAGTGGGCCTCGACGCTGCGCGTGGCCTTCCAGAGCACGAGCCAGAGGTGAATTCCGCTGATATCGGGTTCGCTTTGTTCAATCCTCAACATAGCTTGATATAAAGATGCTTGATATCAAGATAAAGATTCATTATGGTCTTGTCGATGCTCCTCGCCCTAGTTTCAATTTGGGTAAGGTATTCATATTCAGTGAGTTAAGCCACAGATTGATTATGGTTCAAATGCTAAAACTATTGATTTTAATAGGTTACTTTCACTTGAGGAACCAACAACCCCTCCACGCGGCATTTTGCGAAGGCTGGGAGTTGTCCCACACGATCTAGCAATTTATAGCTTGGTATTTTTATATATTTAGTATTTACACCAATCGATATATTCTCTTATGCTCTGGTTTGAGAGGGACCAAGATGCCGCATCGACATGAGTGCAGACAGTGTGAAAATCACCGAGCTGTATCTCTACGGAAAATTGATAGACGAGTGAGAAGAGATCGCAAGCACGACTTATGTGTGCGTTGCTACCGTTTTTCAAAGAGCGCATTTATCGCAAAAACTTTGTCCTATGGACGCGATGGAATGGAGATTCAATGAATTCGACTCTTGAAGTAGCAAACGGCGAGGACGGATCAACCGAAAATGAGAACCTTATCGTTGCGGACGCGGTATGGATTGCTACCGCCCTCTTGCATGAGGAGCATCCAGATGCGAAGGGGTTCTCGACGGAGGATATCGTGAGTCGAGTGCAGTCGCTGCACTTAACGCGAGGGGGGCAAAAGACGATTTGGCAGCACGTGAATCAGCACTCCGTCGCCAATCGCAAACCACAGCCGAACCGGTCGCGCATGCTATATGCGTTGGGCAAGGGAGTACGCCGGTTGTTTCGCGAGGGAGACCGAAGCGACCCTGAAAGAGAAGGCGCACCGACGCATCCGCAATGGAGTGTTCTTCCACAGAGGTACAAGTATCTGGAACAGTGGTATGAAGACTGGAACCGGCCGATACGCTCTGCCGAGGAGGATCCTCTTTTAGTCCTTGTCGGAAGCGGCGCGGAGATATGGAAAGACACTCATGCAGATGAGTTTGTTGCCAGCCTGAGAGAAGGTTGGGATCGATGAGTCGAATCTTTTGGGATACAAATTTGTTCATCTATCTGTTTGAGAAGAACTCTCAATTTTCGCAGCAGACAATTTCGTTGCGGAAGCGAATGCTGGAGAGGCGGGATGAACTGGTTACCTCAGCGATGACACTCGGCGAGGTCCAAGTAGGTCCTCGCCGAGTAAAAAATCATTCTCTATCGGAGATGTATCGGAAGGCCATTGAACAAACGTGCACTATTGTTCCATTTGATATAGCTGCGGCAAATATCTATGCGGAACTTCGTGAGAATGTGGCGGTTAGGGCTCCAGATGCAATTCAACTGAGTTGCGCGGCGGCGGCGGGCGTTGAATTGTTCGTGACAAACGATCGGGATCTTACGAAATTAACTGTAAAAGGAATTCACTTTGTGACTTCGCTCGATCGACTGCCATTTTGAAGCCTCTTAGTCGTAAGAGTAAAACCAGGTCAGACCATCTGCTAGTTGACTGGCTGACCTACAGACTCGAGCACAGGCTCCGCAACCTGCAGGATCGGCACGACGAGCTTCAGGATGGGCTGCACGATGTGGTTGGCCGGCACGTGGTTTGGGGTCTGGAACCACTGTTTGACCGCGCCGTAGATCGCCCAACTCGCAGTGGTGGCGAGAATCTCCGGGGTGAGAGCGGCTTCTTCAATCGTTTTGCCTTCAAGGCCCTTAAGGACTGTCCGCCGAATTGCGGCGACGATTGCGGCGTCGATGAGCGGCTCAAAGGCGTTGTGGCGGGTGCAGTCCTCGCCGCAGCGGGTCTGGACCAGGTAGTCGCAGGTGGCGAGGATGATGGCGCTGGCTGCGGATGGGCAGGTGCCGTCAAAGTGGACGTTCCGATCATGCAGCAACTGGTGGAAGCCGCCTGCGACCATGGCGTCCAGCAGAGCGAACTTGTCGGTGTAGTGGTCGTAGAAGGTGGCGCGGTTCACCGTGGCGGCCTCAGTGATGTCCTGCACCGAGATCTCGTCAAAGTTCTTGGTTTGCATAAGGTTCCGCAGAGCCCCCTGAAGGAGCTGGCGGGTGCGCCTGATGCGTGGGTCACGAACTTCGCAGTCTGAGATAGGCATGGCTTCTAGACATTAGAGGCTACCAGAAGAAAAAAGAATCGTTAAACCGACATTCGTCGTCTATTAGAATGACGACAGACGTCGTTTAGACGGTTAATGTCGGAAAAGGAGATTTTCATTATGGCTACCCTGCTTCATATCAATTCGAGTCCGTTGCAGAGCTCGATCAGCCGCGAGCTGACGGGCGAGTTTGTTAAGACGTGGAAGGCTAAGAACCCCAAAGGAACCGTGATTGACCGCGACCTGGCGGCGAATCCGTCCAAGCCAGTCGATCAGGCATGGATTGGCGCTGCATACACGCCTGAGGGCGGCCGCACGGAGGAGCAGAAGGCGATTCTGGCTAACTCCGATGCACTGATCGCGGAGTTGGAGAAGGCCGACGAGATTGTGATCGGCGTTGCCATGCACAACTTCAGCGTTCCGTCGACGCTCAAGCTCTGGATCGACCAGGTTGCCCGCAGCGGCAAGACCTTCGCTTACGGCGAAAACGGTCCGCAGGGGCTGTTGAAGGGCAAGAAGGCGACCATTCTGGTTGCTTCGGGCGGCGTCTACGAGGCGGGAAGTGCGGCGGCGTCTTACAACTTCGTTGACCCCTATCTGCAGACGGTGCTGGGCTTCCTCGGCATCACCGATGTGAAGTTCGTTGCGGCCGCGGGCGTAGCCCAGATCATGATGGGTGGCGTCGACCGCGAGGCCTTCCTGAAACCAACTCTGGAGCAGGTGCGGGCGCTGGCTGCATAAGCCGCGACGCCGCTCTTTGGAGATACGACCAATGAAAATCACTGTGACAATCGCACGAATCCTGCTGGGTCTGCTGTTTACCGTCTTCGGCCTCAACGGATTCTTCCACTTCCTCAAGATGGCCCCGCCCACTGGGCAGCTCGCCGGGCAGTACCTGGGCGCGTTGTTTCTTTCGCACTACCTGGTAACGGTGTTCCTGCTACAGATCGTCGGCGGACTGTTGCTGCTGGCGAACCGCTATGTTCCGCTCGCGCTCGTTCTGCTGGGGCCGGTGGTGGTGAACATCGTGCTCTTCCACTCGACGATGGCGCCGGAAGGTCTCCCGATGGCGCTGTTTGCAACGATTTTGTGGCTGGCGGTCTTCTTCGGAGTCCGAAAGGCCTTCTCCGGATTGCTGCTGGCTAAAGCAGAGCTGTAACAGGCCATCAGTGCAGAGAGGTGGAGTCTGTCTATCCTGGCAAGGGGACAGGCTCCGCCTTCTTTGTTTAATGCAGCAGGGTTCACGCAGCTGACAGGCCGGGCTGCTTCTCGACGCCACTGTAAGTGCGTCCGGGCCAGCGTCTTGCCTGCGCGATGCAGATGATGTGCAGGATGAAGAACAGAGGCACGGCAAAGGTGGGGATGAGACTGAGAGGCAGCATGGTCATCGGCTGCGTCGATATCTCCTGCGGCGCGATGAAGCGGGCGAGGGCTCCGGTCGAGACTGCCGTGACGAGGTCGGTCATTCCCAATATCTGCCACAGGATGAAGCTTGTCCGGCGACGCTGCGCTGCGAGCCTCGCAGCTATCGGAAGTGCGGTAGCTCCGATGAAGATGTCTCCCCAGCCCGCGGGCAGAGCGAAGATCCCTGGCAGAATCCTGTAAGCGTAGAGAACGACGAAGGCGTAGCCTGCGATTCGCCATGACTGAACAAGGGTGAGAGTTCGCGGGTCGAGCGAGAGGATGAACTCGCGGAATGGCTTCGACCTGAGATACCAGGCTGAGAACACCGAGATGGGAATCAGCACCGCCAGAAGCAAGGGAAGCGGCGGCTGATCCGGGTTGGTCTGGAACAGGTGAAACGCCGATGCCACGAGTGAGAAGGTGAACCAGCCCGCGATGAGCCAGGCCGTGAGTTTGCCGTAGTTCGTATTCGTCATGGTGGATCTCCTTGCGCTAGTGCGTTTGCGGTGCTGTTGCTACCTTCGTGACCGTGTCGGTGAGAGCCATGAGTTGCTCCCACTGCGTGGAGCCGAGTTGTTTGTGCAGTTGGGTTTGTACGCGCTCCCAGCGGGGAAGCGCGCGTTTGAACAGGGCCTTGCCTTCCGAGGAGATTCCGATACGCCATTCGCGCCGGTCGGCTCCGCGGCGCTTTTTTACCCAGCCCCGCCGGCTCATGATGGCGAGAGTTCGCGTGAGTGTTGTGCTGTCCATCGCGAGCATTTCGGCGAGCTGCCCCTGCGTGACGTCGCCGGCAAGCGTAAGCACCTGCAGGATGGTGAATTGCGAGGACCGCAGTCCGGTTGGTCGAAGCGCGTCCTCGTAATGCTGCGTCAGCGCGCGGGAGGCTCGGCGGAGGCCGGCGCACATGCATGGAAGGGTTGGCACCATCGGCCACTCCTATGTGTTAGCGATTTAGATGTATATGCATATATTGTGGACTCGGAATTCGTATCAATCTTCTTAAGATCCTGGATGGGAGAGAGTCCGGGTGGTTTTTAGTAGCGCGGCGCAACAGGGGAGGTTTAGTATTCCGCGCATGCTAGCAGGACGCAGTTGGGACAGTTGGATAGCCGAGTATTCACAGAGTCATCAGCATCCGCTGAATCGGCTTACGCATACCTTCGGAATCCCGATGATTATCGTTTCGCTCGTGATGTTCGTTGCGGCGATCGTCTGGCACAGCGTGCTCTGGTATGCGGTCGCGCTGTTCGTCATCGGATGGGCGCTGCAGTTCATCGGCCACGCGATTGAAGGCAAACCGCCGGAGTTCTTGAAAGACTGGCGGTTTCTGCTTGTAGGCTCGCGCTGGTGGGCGGCGAAGATTCGCGGCAAAGTTTGAAGCGACCACGGATCACACGGATTGGCACGGTTTAGACAATCATTGCCGTTTTGAATCCGTGTCTATCCGCGAAATCCGCGGTCGAGCCTTTGGTTTGGCGCTATGGCTCAGAGATGATGGCGATGTTTGCTTCGTTTGCGGCGGAGACGATTGCCTCGGGATCGAAGAGCAGCGTGCGTCCAGTCTCGATCGACAGACACGTTGCTCCGGCTGCGCGCATCATCTCGATCGTCTTCACACCGATCACAGGCACGTCGAAACGCATGTCCTGATTTGGCTTGGCGACTTTGACGACGGTGAGATGACGGCGGAGGGTGGTGTCGCCTGTTTCAATCGTGCGGAAAAGTGCGCCGGCACGCTCGATGGTGGCGTCTGTTCCTTCCATCGCTTCAACCGCGACACAGGCCTGCGCGGCGATGACGACGGTCTGGCCGAGGTCGTAGGCGGCGATGGCGCGAGCGACGGTGCGGCCGTACGCTATGTCCTTCTGCTCCTCTTCGTCTGGCGCGCGCTTCGTCAGAACGCCGGGCTTCGCGAGCAGCGGCTCGAGATACTGCGTTGAGCTGATGAGTTCGATGCCTTCATCCGCAAGAACCTTCGCGACGGCGCCGAGGAGCATGTCGGTGTTGCGAGTGCGCAGGTTCATGAGCAGCTTCGCGAGGCGCCAGTCGGGGCGGATGGAGGAGAAGATCTGCTTGTGCTTGACTTGTCCGGCCATGACGGCGCGGGTGACACCCTCGGCCTGGAAGGTTTCGATGAGCCGCGAGAGTTCGCCGAGCGAGAGCCAGTGGACGTGGATGTTGGGGTCGGCTGCGGCGCGGGAGTTGATCTCGGGTTCGGTTTCTTCTTTTATGGCGGCGACGACTACGGTGAGATTGTGGGCGCGCGCGGCGTCGAGGAGGAGGAATGGGAAGCGGCCGTTGCCGGCGATCAGGCCGAGTCGATCGTTCGAAGGTGCTTGAGCCAAATTCACGTTAAGCAACCGAGGCAAGACCGTTCTTTTTTACGAGCGTCAAGAGCTTGAGAGAAGCGCCCTGAGGCTTCTTTTCCCCGCGCTCCCATTGCGAGATTAAGTTCACGGAGACGCCGAGGTAACGGGCAAAGACAGCCTGACTGGCATGCTCACGCTCCCGAATCGCAGCAATCTGACGCGGAGTGAGAGGCTTTACTGGCGTCAGGCACATCTCGTCGAACTCTCTCATCGTTTTTTTGCTGAGAAGTCCGATGGAATATAGATCTTCCGCCGTTTCATGGATTGACGCTGATACCTCGCTCCTATATTTCTTCGTCACGGTTCACCTCGATAAGCTTTCCTTCTTCCACCGCATGGTTGATCGCCGAATCGGTGAGGGTCAGGAGTGACCTCGCAAGTTTCTTGAGTTGCTGAAGCTCTTCTGAGCTGATATTCCCTACATCCTTCTTTGCAAAGCCATGTACAAAAAATGCAGCCGAGGCGTAGCGGAAGACGATGATCGTGCGGAATCCTCCGGATTTGCCTCCTCCTTGTCGCGCCACTCTCTGTTTGTAGACTGCTGATCCGAGATCGACATCGATTTGGCTAGCTATGAGGTCATCTACTACTCCACAAAGTTCGGTGTCGCTTATGAGATTTTTACGGGCGAATCGAGCAAAAGCTTTGGTCTTGAGTATCCGAATCAGGGGGCCGCTCTCAATCCTTAATCATAACACTGGGTGTTATAGAAGATAGCATGATCCTCAAGCAGTGGCATGGGGTCGTACTACTTGATCACACCGCGCTCGCTCTTGGCGATGAAGTCGGCTAGGTAGGCTACCTTTTCGCCGAACTCGCCGGTGGCGATTTTTTCGCGGATGGCGGCGAGGGCTTCTGTGGTGTTGAGCTTGGAGTGCTGCAGGAGGCGGTAGGCGGTGCGGAGTTGCTTGATCTCTTCGGGAGTGAAGCCGCGGCGCTCGAGGCCGACCTTGTTGATGCCGTAGGCGTGGTTGTTGCGCTCGATGCTGGTCAGCGAGTAGGGGAGGACGTCCTGCGTGATGGTGGTGCCTCCGCCGATGTAGGCGTATTTGCCTATCGTGCAGAACTGGTGGACGGGGTTGAGGGCTCCGACGACGGCGTAGTCTTCGACGGTGACGTGCCCGGCGAGGGTGGCGGCGTTGGCGAGGATGACGCCGTCTCCGATGACCGAGTCGTGGCCGATGTGCGTGTAGGCCATGATGAGGCAGGCGGAGCCGATGCGCGTTGTGCCTCCTCCACCTGCGGTTCCACGCGAGATGGTGACGTATTCGCGGATGTCGTTCTTGTCGCCGATGACGAGCTTCGTTGGCTCGCCTTTGTACTTGAGGTCCTGCGGGGCGATGCCGAGGCAGGCGAAGGAGAAGACGCGGTTTTTGCTTCCCATCGTCAGGTGGCCGTCGAGGACGACGTGCGAGACGAGCTCGCACTCCTCGCCGAGGATGACGTCGGGGCCGATGGTGCAGTAGGGGCCGATGCTGCAGCTTGCGGGGATTTGCGCGCCGGGCGCGACAATTGCTGTAGGGTGAATGCGCGCGCGCGCGGTGGGGTGAATGCTCACTCGGGAACAGCCTCGGAGGGAGACTTCGGCGGGACGCGCGGGACGACCTGGCACATCACGATGGCGTCGCAGACGAGCTTGCCGTCGACGGTGATGTTTCCCTGCATGCGCACGGCGCGGGTGCGCCAGTTGAGCACGGTGACCTCGATGCGCAACTGGTCGCCGGGAGTTACGGGGCGGCGGAAGCTGGCGTTTTCGATCTTTGTGAAGACCATCAGCTTCGAGTCGCGGTCGGGGATCTCGGTGAGCAGCAACGCACCGCCGGTCTGCGCGATGGCTTCGACCATCAGGACGCCGGGCATGATGGGAAAGTCCGGGAAGTGGCCCTGAAAGTGGGGCTCGTTGAAGGTGACGTTCTTGATGGCGACGATGCGCTGCTTGCGATCCATCTCGACGACGCGGTCGATGAGCAGGAACGGATAGCGATGCGGCAGGATGGACATGATCTCGAGGATGTCCATCGTCTTCTTCGCTGGCTCGGTCGCGGCTTCCGGCACGGGTGCGAGGGTTGTGGGCGATTCACTCATGGCAGACCTGAGTATAAACCGCTGAAGTTGCTATTTTTTCTTTACGGGGAGGTGGTCCGGGTCGAACATGTCGTTGGGGATGCCGAGGTTGTACTGGACCTTTGTATAGAAGCGCTGGTTGACCATGTCGCCGTTGTGGTAGCGGGTGAGGGTGTAGGCGGTCGGAAGTCCATCTACGGTGTGGTAGTCGTCGTACTCCTCGACCTCTTCGTCGTAGTCCTTGAAGGTTTGATTGCGCCACTGGTAGGTGCGGCGCAGCGGCAGGTGGCTGGTCGCGTCGATCTCGATGGTGACGGCGTCGTTGTTGGGGCTGAGGACGGTGACTTTTTCGGCGATGCGGCGCATCACCATCGAGGTGCCTTCCGAGATGACCATGACTCCAGGCGTCTTGAGCCAGGTGCTCATGACGGCTTCGATGGAGTGGTTCTTGCGGCGCTCGTATTCGTCGACCTGGTCTTTGGGCAGTTCGATCTTGCCTTTGTAGGTGACCTCGTAGCCTGCGGTTGGGGTCCATATCTGGATGACGTCGATCTTTTTGCCGGGGAAGATCATGCTTTTATCGGTGAGGAAGCCGAGGCGCTCGGCCTCGGGCTGGCCGGAGCCGGGATAGCGGCGCCAGTAGTCGAAGTCGACGATGATGCCGTTGGGCTGGTTGTGGAAGAAGGCTGCGGTGCGTCCGGTGGCCTGCATGTCGTGACGGTCGAGCCAGGCCTGGCCGCCGAGGGCCTCCACCATCTGGTTGAGGAGGGCGCGGCCACGCTGCTCTTCGGTGCCTGCGGGCTGCGCGGGCTGGGCGCTCGGGATGCTTTCGGCCTGGGCGTGGGCTCGCGGAGGGAGGGCGAGTGCGCCGAGGGTAAGAATCGCGCATGCGAGCATCCTGCAAATCCCACATCTCAGAATCGAGATGTGGGGCACCCGCACCCGTCTGAGTTCTTCATCTAAAGATAGCGACATCCAAATCATCCTCATCAGGCAATTTCAGCCTACCAGCACCGCTCCTCCGTTGACGTTGAAGATCTCGCCGGAGATGAAGCCTGCGAGGGGGGTGCAGAGGAACAGGATGGGGCCAGCGATCTCCTCGGGGCGCGCGGGGCGGCCGAGGGGGATGGTGGCCAGCACCTTCTTGGACGTCTCGGGGTTGTTGAAGGCAGCGGCGGACATGTCGGTGCGGACCCAGCCGGGAGCGACGCAGTTGGCGAGGATGCCCTGGGGGCCGAGTTCGCTGGAGAGGCTCTTGGTGAGGGAGATGAGAGCTCCTTTGCTGGCGGCGTAGTCGGCGTGGAAGGCCTCGCCGCGCTGGCCAGCGGTGGAGCTTACTAAGACGATGTGGCCGCGGGCGCTGCCTTCGAGCTGTGGTTGTTGCTGCATCTGGGCGACGGCGGACTGGACGAGGCCGAAGACGCTGTCGAGGTTGATGCCGAGCGTTGTGCGCCACTGGTGGAGGGGCATCGAGGCGATGGGCTGGTCGTGCGGCGGCCAGATGCCGTGGTTGACGATGAGGCAGTCGAGGCGGCCGAAGGCTCGGACGGTGGCGGCGACGAGAGAGTGGCCGTGCTCGGGGGTGTCCAGCTCCTGCCGGATGGCGACGCAGCCGTGATCGTCGCCAGACCGAGCGTCGCACTCAGCGACGAGGGCGCTGGCTTCGGCCACGGTGGAGCGGTAGCTGAAGGCGACTTTGGCTCCGGCCTGGCAGAAGAGGCGTACGGCGGCGGCTCCGATGCCGCGGGAGCCTCCGGTGATGAGGGCGACCCGGCCGGGCAGGGAGAGCGGCACGGATTGATTGGCTGGACTGGACATATACTTACTCGACCGTAAATACAGGCTGCGCTTTGTGCAACTGCGCGAGCTGATTGCGATTTCATGATCTGCGAGGAGAGTGTCTATGAAGATTGCTGTTCTGATTGCGCGGATTCTGCTCGGACTGATATTTCTCGTCTTCGGTCTGAATAACTTTTTGCATTTTCTAACGATGCCGACGCCGCCGCCGGACGGCGGGGCGCTGTTTGGGCTGATGTTCAAGCATGGATGGTTCACGTTCTTTGGCGTGCTGTATATTCTCAGCGCAATCCTGCTGCTGATCGGGCGGTTTGTGCCGATCGCGCTGGTGGTGCTGGGGCCGAACATCGTCGTCATCCTGCTGTACCACCTTACTTTCGATCCTCCCGGAATCGGGCCGGGGCTGGTTTCGGCGGTGCTGGAGATCTTCCTGATCTATGCTTGCCGGGCGCACTTCGAGAGCCTGTTTACTCAGGAGATTGAGTATCGATAGGTGTGGCCCCCCTCCCCCCGGTCTTTGTGCAAAGTCTTCATTCTATTTGGTTTAGGTCTGGACTTCGACTGCAAAGTCTTCTATCTAAATGGTTTAAGTATCAAAGTATTCAAAATAAATGGGTTGCTGGTTGCTGGTTGCTGGTTGTCAGTTGTCAGTTGAAAAAGCGAAGGCCTCGGTTTGTGCCGAGGCCTTCGCTTTCTTCCTGGTTCTATTTTAGCAAGGTGAGTGAAACTGCTCTGCCACGGGGATGTGGTTTAGTTTGTGTTAGTTGTAGGAGTTTGGGGCTTGACAAGGGTTTTGGTTGGGTTTTTCGGGAGAGATCAGTTATAACTTATTGAATTTGCTGGATTTTGCAGCATTGTAGATCCGTCGCTTCGTCCTTCGGACTTCGCTCCGGCCTGAGGCAGAGAGGTCGGCCGCTTCGCGGCGGGCTTGCTGGAGGGCCAAGGCTTTTAAAGCCTTGGCTTACCTATACGCGGAGCGACAGTGGCACGGCTGAAGCGGTGTCCTCAAGCAGTACGGATCGCGCCTTCGCGCGATTGCCCACATCTGGCGATGAGGCTGCCAGATATGGGGCACCCGGTTTGGGGGGGCCAGACGTGGCAACCCAGCCAGGTAGCCCTGTGAGCTACCGTCACGTATGCCGCGACAGGTGGGGCAACCTGCCGTGCTATGCTGGGGCACCCTTTGCAATTGGAACTCCGCATCGACCAGCCGATCTGGCGAGCAGGGAGAGGCCATACCCGATGATCACGCATACGGTTGCCGGGTCGTCCACGCTGCTCGCAGCGGATCAATCTTTGGGCAGGTCTGCGGTGCGCAAGGCAAGCTGGCGGTTGCTTCCTCTGATCGCGCTCGGGTACGGCATGGCGTACATGGACCGGGTCAACATCAGCTTTGCTTCGCTGCAGATGAACCGCGACCTGCATTTCAGCCCGGTGGTTTATGGGCTTGGCGCGGGACTCTTCTTTGTGAGCTATGCGGCTTGCGAGATTCCGTCGAACCTGCTGCTGCTGCGGTTCGGAGCGCGGCGCTGGCTGGCTCGCATCATGGTGACGTGGGGAGCACTGGCTGTTGCGATGATGTTCGTGAGAACGCCGGTGCAGTTCTACGTGGTGCGATTCTTTCTGGGGATGGCGGAGGCGGGGTTTTTTCCGGGAGTGGTCTTCTATCTGATGCAGTGGTTTCCGCCGGATATGCGGGCGCGGGCGGTGAGCCGCTTTTATGTTTCGCTGCCGTTGAGCTCGGTGGTGATGGGTCTGCTTGCGGGCGCACTGCTGAATCTGCAGGGACGGCTGGGTCTGGCGGGATGGCAGTGGCTCTTCCTGGTGGAGGGCCTGCCTGCGATTGCGCTGGGTATGGTCTTTCTGTTTTGCCTGCCGGATACTCCGGCAGACGCCGCATGGCTCGAGGCAGAGGAGCGGGAGTGGCTGCTCAGGCAGATTCGGGAGGATGCGGCGGCGGGAGGACACACGGAGAATGTCGGCCGGGCGCTGCTCGATCCGGTTGTGTGGCAGCTTGGATTGCTGTCACTGTGCATGCTTGGGTGCGCCTATGCGTATAACTTTTCAGCGCCTGCGATTCTGATGAAGCTGACCGGGTTCAGCGTTACGAATGTCGGCTTCCTGGTCGCTGCGATGAACCTGGCTGCTGCCGCGGGGATGATCCTGAACGCCATCCACTCGGATCGCGCACGCGAGCGCTATTGGCACGTGACCATTCCATTTCTGGTGATCACTGTGGGCTACTTCATCGGAGGCACTTCGACGTTGCCGTGGCTTGCGGTTCCGGCACTGGCTGCGGTCGTGATCAGCCATAGCGCACTGCAGGGGCCGCTGTTGTCCGTGCTACCGATTTTTCTCAAGGGACGATCGATGGCGGCGGGGATTGCAGCGATCAATATGATTGGGATGCTCGGCGGATTTATCGGTCCCTACTGGATGGGCGTGGCGAGGGAGTGGACCGGCGGATATCAGCACGGTTTGTTGACGCTGACGATTCCGAGCTTTGCGGCTGCGGCGATGATGCTTGTTGTGGGGCGGAGTTCGCAGAGACAACGGGGCGCGGCGAGGGAGATTTGCGGATGAGGCATTGGATGGTTTGTGTCAGTTTTGCGGAACGGCGTTGACGAGGTCGGTGAGTGCGGGCAGGAAGGTGAAGCGGACGATTGCCTGCGGTTTTTGAGCGGCTTCGATCTGGGCTAGTTTGGTTTGCTTCCAGTTGGCGGGCGGGTTGGTTCCGCTGGAGAGATAGTTGAGCGCTTCGAGGCCGGTGTTGGCGAGGGCGGCTAGCTGCTCGGCGCGGGGGCGGGCTTCGGCGAGGCGTGGGGAGTTGTTCATGAGGGCTTCGACCTGGGGGACGACGGCGATCCATGCGCGGTAGGTGTCGGCGAGTTGGGCTCGTTGATCGGCTGCGGTTGTCGGGTTGGTGAGAAACTCGCGGGTGAGCTTTGCCATCTGGTGCCGCGCGTAGGGATCGGGTGCGATGGCGTCGACGAAGTTGTTGAGTGGGGTGAGCTGGTCGGTGCGCTGGGCGTGGTAGCGGTCGGAGAAGGGAACGGGTTCGAGGGCCTCGGCGAAGGTGCGGAGAGTAGCGAGCTGTGCGGCGGTGACCGAGGTTGTGTCGATCTTCGAGGCGGGCGGCATCTGCGTGGCGACGGCCTGGGCGCTCTCGCTAAGGCCGGTGTTGGTGGCGTGGATGGCGTGCTTCGTTCCGGCGGGGACGGTGAGGGGTTCGGTGAGGGCGGAGTGGTCGGCGACGAGGATGCGGAGGGCAGTGTCGGTGTGGGAGATGTGGGTGAGGCCGAGGAACTGGAGGCGCGCTGACTCGATCCAGAGGCGGCGGTACATGTCGTCGACGTTGTCGACGGACTGCGGGGACCAGAGTCGTTCGGCGATGGCGGCGGTGCGGGGCCAGATGCGGGAGTCGATGGAGAGTGAGTTGACGTGCTCGCCCCACATGCAGGTCTCGCCGCCGAGGATGAGGGCTTGTTGTTCGGGGGTGAGGCCGGAGTTCGGCGGGATGGGGTCAGACTGGTAGTGCTCCTTGGCGGACTTCATGCCGTCGAGATAGTAGGGCTGCGAGAGGATGGCCTGGTGGCCGTCGCGGACAGCGGCGTAGAGGCCCTCGGGGCCGCGCCAGGACTGGATGATGGCATCCTTGGGGAGCTGCGGGTTGAGGATCTCGTCCCAGCCGACCATGTGTTTGTGGTGTTTGGTGACGATGGTGAGGACGCGCTGCGAGAAGTATGTCTGGAGGGCGGCAGTGTCGGCGAGGTGGTGGGCGCGCATGAAGGCGCGGATGCGGGGGTTCGACTTCCACTGCTTGCCGGTGGTCTCGTCGCCGCCGACGTGCATGTAGGGGTCGGGGAAGAGGGCGGCCATCTCGCCGAGGAACTTGTCGAGGAAGACGTAGGTGGATTCGCGGGTGGGGTCCATGGCAGCGTCGTCGACGCCGAACTCGCGGCGGATGGTGTAAGGGCCGTGCGCGCTGGCGAGTTGCGGGTAGCCGACGAACCAGGAGCGGGTGTGGCCCGGCATGTCGAACTCGGGGACGACGCGGATTCCGCGGGCTCGGGCGTAGGCGATGATGTCGCGGGCCTGGTCCTGGGTGTAGAAGAGGCCGTCGGAGCCGCTGCCGGTGAGCCGGGGAAAGACTTTGCTCTCGATGCGGAAGCCCTGGTCTTCGGTGAGGTGCCAGTGGAAGACGTTGAGCTTCACTGCGGCCATGGCGTCGAGGTTGCGCTTGATGACTTCGACGGGCTCGAAGTGGCGGCCGGTGTCGATCATGAGGCCGCGCCAGCGGAAGCGGGGGGAGTCTTCGATTTGGACGGCGGGCAGGAACCAGGTTTTGTCAGTGGGGTTTTGCTGGAGGAGTTGCTGGAGCGTGGCGAGGGCGCGGATGGATCCGACGGTGGTGGCAGCGTGGATGTGAGCGCCGGTGGGAGTGATGTCGAGGGTGTAGGACTCGTCCTCGTCGAGAGATTGGATGGCTTGGCCGGGGCCTTCGGTGTCGATGATGAGGGTGGCTTCGCCAGTTGTGGCAGTGGGTTTAGAGATGCCGGTCTGCTGCTGGGTTTGCTGCAGGGTCCGGTCAAGGGCTGCATCGAGGCGGGCGTCGCGGTGGTGCGGGATGCTGATGGTGAGGGCGGAGGTCCAGGGGAGGCGGCCGTCGGATGCGGTGAGGTGCGCGGGCTGAGGGAGGAGGGTGTTGGTGAAGCTCTGTGCGGGCAGGAGCGATGCCATGAGGAGAGTGTTCGTGAGGACGAGGGCGCGATTCAATGCGTTGGTGCTCCAGGAGATTTCATCCGAGCGTGGTCAGTTGCGTCTCTGCCACAGCGTGTCGCCGTCGGAGAAGGTTTGTATGGGAGTGTATGACATCTCGATGTAGTCGCGGAGTGGCGAAAGGTAGTCTTCGCAATGTTGGTTTGGCGGGCAGTGGAGGTCGAGGGTTGTGGCTGCGCGCGGCATGATTTTGCTCGCGATCGAGAAGCACTGCCACGTGAAGGCAAGGCCTACCGCGAAAACCAAGAGATTGGTGACCCAGATGCGCAGGCCAAAGAGCTTGAACAGCGTGCAGTAGAGGAGATCGGTGCCGGGGGAGTGAAGCGCAGGAAGTCGAGATAGACGCGCTCGCCGTAGAACATGCGCTGGCCGCCGAGCCAGAAGAAGGTCTGGTCGCCGCCGAGCAGGCAGGGCGTTGTGGGCGCGGCGAAGAGATTGAGGAAGAGATAGAGCGCGGCGGCGAAAAGGAGGAGCGGCCACGGGCGGTCGTTCGGCCATCGCGCCTGCGCAGATAGGTTGTGGCTGGCGTTCACGCTCAATCAGCTTAGCGCGCGAGGTGACGAGTGCCCGCGCAATGAATTTAGAGCATCTGAACTTTGCCGGCGGCGAGGTCGTATACGCCTCCGACGACCTTTATCTTTCCGGATTTTACGGCGGGGGCAATGATGGGCTCGAAGTCGTCGAGGCGGTCGACACCGCGACGGACGTTGGCGCGGATGGAGTTCTCGAGAAGGTCGCCGGGCTGCTTCTGGGCGTCGAGGACGGCGGGCTTGATGGCGTTGACGAGGTCGTTGATGGCTCCAGGAAGGGCGTTCTGGTCGTGGAGGTGCTCGATGGCAGCCTTGACGGCACCGCACTGGGAGTGTCCGAGGATCATGACGAGGGAGACGCCTAGTTCCGCCACGGCGTACTCGACCGAGCCCTTGACGGAAGTTCCGGCTCCGTTGACGTAGTTGCCTGCGACTCGCACGATGAAGAGGTCGCCGATGCCGACGTCGAAGAGAATCTCAGGGGTGACGCGGGAGTCGGAGCAGGCGATGACGCAGGCGATGGGGGCCTGACCAGTGGCGAGTGGTTTGAAGTCGGCGGGACTGCGGCGTGGGTGAGTGATGGCTCCTGCGGTGAAGCGCTGGTTGCCTTCGAGCAGCATGCGGAGGACCTGATCGGGCGGCGGGGCCGGAGTGGCGCGAGGTGCTGCGAAGGCGGGGGTGCTGCGCAGTGTGGCGGCGGCTAGCGCGGCGCTTGCGGTGAGAAGAAATTCGCGACGGGTGGAGTCATGCATGCCGGGAGACCTCCGGAAGCGCAGGCAGTGATGCTCGGTCGACATGCAATCGTACACGGCGATGATTCCGCTGGCTAAGGCGGTGCAGAAAGTCCCAAGACTAAGTCTTGTCACGGGACAGGGGTTCAGATAGATTGCCGGTATTGGGAGCGCCGCCATCCATGCGTGTCAGCCACTTGATTAGCTGCTGTCTTTTGATTGCAACTGCGACGGTCCATGCCGAAAGCAAGAACCCGGCTGACTATCCGCTTCGCGTCCACATCTTCACCCATAATCAGACGACCTTTTACCACATGCGGAATGCTGAGGAGTCGAAGGGCGAGGGGCGCGCGAACCTGTTTGCGAATGGTGATGTTCGTGGGGTGGACTTCACCTATGACTGCTCGGAGAAGGTGAAGGTGTCTTTCGGATATGAGACGTATCCGGCGAAGTGGAAGAAGCCAAACCAGGAGCTGGTGGTTTTGATGCCGGTCTTCGGGAAGGCGGGTTCCTACTTCACGTGCAATTTCAAGACGGACGTGAAGGACTATGCGTACGTCACGCACGACGGCAAGATGGGTTCTGAGCCGCCAGCGCAGTTCAAGGCGTGGATGGTGAAGCATGACTACGATCCGGAGCATGGAAAGAATGTGCCGGTGAAGCTGGAGACTCAACCGGCTGCGGCTGCTCCTGCTTCGGCGCCGTCTGCTCAGCAGTAATTTGCATGGGGATTTGGGGCGCGCAATTTTCGCGGGATTAACTCCTAAGTTTTTAGTTGACAGGCTGTCTCTCGAGGGCTAATCTCCTAATTCGTTAGGAGATGATATGGCTGGACGGAAGAAGACACCGGATGTGCTTACACCGTTGGAGCTCGAGATTATGCAGGTGCTGTGGGCCCGGGGGGCGAGCAACGTGCAGGCTGTGCAGGATGAGTTAGAGGGTGATCCGCCGCTTGCGTATACGACGGTGCAGACGATGCTGAACGTGCTGCATCGCAAGAAGAAGGTGCGGCGGAAGCTGCGCGGGCGGGCGTATGAATATCAGGCGATTGTGACGCATGAGGTGGCGAGCGGGCATGCGGTGAAGGACATGCTGGACCGCATGTTCGGTGGGTCCGTGGATGGCCTGCTGATGAATCTTGTGAAGAGCCGGCAGCTCGATCCGAAGAGGCTTGCAGAGATTGCGCGGCGGCTCGAGAGCGAAGAGGCACGAAGAGCGAAAGGAGAGCCGCGATGATTGAACTTCGGCGTTTGTTGCTTGGCTTCTTGCTGGACTCTGTGTGGCAGGTTCCGTTGATTGTGTTGATTGCCGTGCTGTGCGATCTGGTCTTACGCAGAGCCGGCGCGCTTGCGCGGCACAGGCTTTGGGTTGGGGCGCTTTTTGCGAGCGTTCTGCTGCCGCTGGCGAGTTCGAGTGGCTGGTATGACGCGATGTTTGGAGGGGTCTTCGGTTCGTGGCGGGAGAAGAGCAGCTCTGCGATTACGCTGCGGCTGGATGGCGGTCCGGACGGGGTTCGTTTGGCTGGCGCGAGCGCGGGGGTGCATTTTCTGGGGCTGAGCCTGGGGAGCGTTCTGTTGCTGGTGTGGCTGGGATTTGTTCTTTATCGCGTGGCTTGCCTGGTGTGGGCGTGGCGACGGACGCGAGTGCTGGTTCGGGATGGGAGGGTTGCTGCGTTGCCTGCGGCGGCGATGCGGGCGTGGGAGATATCGCAAGCGCACTTTGGTTTGAGGAAGACGAGATTGCTTGTCTCGGATGAGATGGCTGCGCCGGCGGTAGTTGGAGTGAGCAGGCCTGTGGTCTTGTTGCCGTCGTGCTTGCTGTGGCAGACGACGGAGGCTGAGTATGCAGCGATATTTGAGCACGAGTCGGCGCACATCTATCGCAGCGATTTTCTGTTGAATGTGCTTTACGAGATTCTTGCGGTTCCGCTGATCTACCATCCTGCGACGATTTTGTTGCGATCGCAGATCACGGGTTCGCGAGAGCTGGTGTGCGATGAACTGGCGGCGAATCGGCTGGAGGATGCTCCGGGATATGCGCGGTCTTTGCTGCAGATTGCAAAGTCGCTTTCAGGAGAGAGAAGGGCTTCGATTCATGCGCTGGGAATCTTCGAAGGCGGAGATCTGGAGGGACGAATTATGAACCTGGTGGATCGCACGCGGCGGTTCGGCCGCAGGGCAGCTGCGGTTGTTGTTGCACTGTGCTGCGTGTTCTTCGGGTCTTGTTGTGTTATCGCATCGGCTTTTCATTTTCAGCCGTCGGTGATTGCGGCTGAAGAGTTGAAGCCCTTTGCGGGGAGCTGGCAGTGGATGTTCAAGGACAAGCCGTTTGTGACGATGGTGCTTGTTCCCACCGGAGATCACTTCACCGGCTATATGACGAATGGGTATTTTCGCAACGATGATGACGGCAACATGACGGAGGCAGGCGCTTATCCCGGGAAGTCGCAGGTTGTGAGGAGCTTTTTTGCGGGAAGCGTGCTTCACATTGTGGTGCAGGGTGCGGACAAGAACCTCGATGAGTGGACGATGACTCTGATGGGGCCGGACAAGGCGCAGTTTGATTCGGCTGATCCGGAGAGGCCGAAGAATATGAAGCCGTGGATGGCTGTGCGGGTTTCGGATGCGGTGGCTCCAGTTGGCGCGGATCGGATCTACCGGGTTGGGGGAGATGTTTCAGCTCCGAAGGTGATCTCTTCGGTGCTGCCGGATTTCCCGCCGGGATATACGGGAGGGTTCAACGGTACATGTGTGGTCTCTGTCGTCGTGGGTGCGGATGGGGTGCCGCAGCAGGTTGACGTCGTGAAGTCTCTTGGCACCGACTTCGATCAGAGAGCAACGAACACTGTGAAACAGTACAGGTTTACTCCTGCTCTGAGGAATGGGGAGCCAGTGGCGGTGCGAGTAAAGTTCGAGGTGAACTTCAGGCGGTTCTAACTGGAGGTCGACTCTGCGACGTGCCTCAGTAACCTGCGGCTTTGCCGTAGGCTCTGCGACTGTCGTGGCCGCTGAGGAGTTCGTGGGTTTTGGGGTCTACTGCTATGAGTTCGCTGTCGCCCCAGGTGCCGGGGCTTCTCTCGTCGGCGGCCTGGGTTCGATTGGTGGCGTAGCCCATGGCCTTGAGCTGATCGGCAATATCGTTGGGAAAGCTCTTCTCGAAGTTGAGGACGTCGGGAAGGTACTGGTGGTGGAAGCGCGGGGCGTCGGCGACGGCTTGAATGTTGAGGCCGTTGTCGATGGCGCTGATGACGTCGTTGGCGACCGTAGTGATGATGGTCGAGCCGCCGGGGGTTCCCATGACGTAGGCGAGTTTGGCGCGGTGGAAGAAGCTTCCGTGCGTGGTGATGATGGTGGGCGTCATCGCCGAGAGCGGGCGCTTGCCGGGGGCGATGGAGTTGGCCGAGCTCTGGATGAGGCCGTACATGTTGGGCACGCCGACCTTGGACGTGAAGTCGTCCATCTGGTTGTTCATGAGGAAGCCGAGGCCTTCGATGGTGACTCCGGAGCCGAAGCCGCCGTTAAGCGTGGTGGTGCTGGAGACGGAGTTGCCGTCTTTATCGACGATGGAGAAGTGCGTGGTCTGGGTGGATTCTTTTGTCTGCGTTGCTGATGGCGGAGGCGGCATGAAGCCTGCGGGGCGCACAAGGTCTTTGCTTGGTGTGGGTTTGCTGGGGTCGATGGAGGCGCGCCAGGCAGCGGCGTACTTCATGTTGGCCATCTGCTTCAGTGGGAGGGTGTTGAAGTCGGGGTCGCCGAGGTAGTCGCCGCGGTCCATGTAGGCGCGGCGGAAGGCTTCGGTGATGATGTGAACCTGTGCGGCGCTGCGGTCGGGGCCGAGCTTGTGCAGGTCGTAGCCGGAGAGGATGTTGAGGATCTCGACGAGGACGATGCCGCCGGAGGATGGGGGCGGAGCGGTGATGATGTCGTAACCGCGGTAGCGTCCTTTGATGGGCTCGCGATCCTTGACCTGGTAGGCGGCGAGGTCTTCGGCGGTGATGAGGCCTCCGCCGGCTTTTTCGAAGTCGGCGATCTGGTGGGCCATCGCGCCGTGGTAGAACTCGTCGGGGTCTTTGGCGATGCGGGTGAGTGTGGCGGCGAGTTCGGGCTGCTTGAAGGTGTCGCCCGCCTTGTAGAAGTTGCCGTCGCGCTGGTAGATGTGTGCGGAGGCGGGAAAGACGGTCATGTTCTTGCTCTGCAGCATCCGCGCCTCGGCGTCGGAGAGGACGAAGCCCTGGGTGGCGAGGCGGATGGCGGGGGCCATGTCCTCGGCGAGGGTGAGCTTGCCGAAGTGCTTCTGCGCGTAGGCAAGGCCGGCGACGGAGCCGGGGACTCCGCTGGCCTTGTAGCCGAGGATCGACATGCGAGGGATGACGTTGCCTTTGGCGTCGAGATACATGTCGCGGGTAGCCGCGGCGGGGGCCTTCTCGCGGTAGTCAAGGAAGTGGGATTTGCCGTGCTTGTCGCGGATGAGCATGAAGCCGCCTCCGCCGAGGTTGCCGGCGAAGGGGTAGACGACGGCGAGGGCGAAGTGCACGGCGACGGCGGCGTCGACGGCGTTGCCGCCCTGCTTGAGGATCTCGACGCCAGCGTCAGTCGCGTTGTGCTCGACGGTGACGACCATGGCGTGCGGGGCGCGGGTTGGTTCGACGTTGGGCTGCTGGGCAAGTGCGGAGACGGCGACAAGAGAGATGCCGGCTGTGATTGCAGTGATGCGGGATGCAGAGATACGGGGGGCTATCAGGCGCAAGGCTTGCTCCAGGAGCTGGGTTGAGTGGGGTGCTTGTGGATAAGGATAGCTTGGATTGGGCGCAGAAAGAACAGGCAACTGCATGACCCGCGTCAGGAGAGATGCCTTATAGAGACGGGGCGGATGCTGTCTTATTGTGCGGGTAGAATCGGAAGGCATGTCTACGCGTGTTCGTTCGTATTCGAAGGTCAACCTGGGGTTGGCGATTGGGCCGGTGCGGCCGGATGGGTTCCATGGGTTGACGACCGTCTACCAGACGCTGGAGCTGTATGACGTGGTGGCGGTGGAGGCTCGGCGGGCTCCTGCTACGAAGATTGTTTTGACGACGAACGACGAGCGGGTTCCTACGGATGGGCGGAATACCTGCTGGAAGATGGTCGAGCGGGGGTTGGAGCGGCTGGGGGTGGCGGCTGAGGTCTCTATCTATATAGAGAAGCGGTTGCCGGTGCAGGGTGGGATGGGCGCAGGGAGTGCGAATGCGGCGGCGGCGCTGATTGGGCTGGAGCGGGAGTTGGGGGTTGCTCTGCCCGGGGCTGAAAGACTGAAGCTGGCGGGTGAGGTGGGGTCGGATGTGCCGCTGTTTCTGCTGGGCGGCGCGGTGCTGGGGTTGGGGCGGGGGGAGATGGTGGTTCCTCTGCCGGATATGCCTTGTGTTTTCTGTGTCGTGGCGGTTCCGGACGTGGGGGTGAGTACACCGCAGGCGTTTCGGGATTGGGATGCGTTGGTGGCTGGTACCTCAGGGGCTAAAGCCCCTTCCTTTGATGGGGATGGTAGCGGCACGGCTGAAGCCGTGCCCTTAGCAAGACAGAAGGCAACTTCTGCAGACCCGCTCCTTCGCGGTGAGACCGCTAAGGGTGATGCACCCCGGGGATCCGTAATGGGGGGACCTGGGCATCCTGCGAAGCCCACATCTGGCGATGAAGCCGCCAGATATGGGGCACCCGGCTTTAGTGGGGGGCCCGGAGTTGTGGCGACCGGAGCGTCCAGGTTGACCGATGCGGGTAAACCCGATAGACTAAAAGAGTTGAGTCTCGCTTACGCATCGTTGTATGCGGAGCCAGGCACTTCCGGTATCATCCGTGGCTCGAACCCTGGAAATGAGCAGGGAGGCTCTGATAAGCATCAGAGCGGCCAAGTGGATGATCTGGCGGAGAATACCCTTCTCTCGCTTGTCCGCACCGGGGTTGAAAACGACTTTGAACAGGTCGTCTTTCCTGCTTATCCCTCTCTGCGTGAAATCAAGCGTCAATTGATGGGTACCGGTTCGGGAGCTGCGCTTTACGCTGCGCTCTCGGGTTCGGGTTCGGCTCTGTTTGGACTTTACCGGTCCGAGGCGGATGCAAGAGCGGCTCAACGGCGCGTCCAGGAGGCAGGGACCAAGGCTCTTATAACGAAGACCTTGCCCCGCCGGGATTACTGGACGAGAATGTTCGCAGGGTGACCCGGCTGGCCTAAAACAGATGCCAGCCGATTACTGGGCGATCGACTAACGGTAGGTCAAGTGCCTTTGACGCACTTTGTCTAGGTTCGAATCCTAGTCGCCCAGCCAAAGTCGTTCGCCGATGCGAGGAGCAAGGTTTAGGGTTCTTAGGCGGCAGCAACTTGCCGCAGAGGTTAGATGACGAAGGTTCTGCCGGCTGCAGACAATAAAAAATAGACCCAGCCGGGAACAAAGAGTCGGAGTGTTTGAAGGAAGAGAAGTCTTAGGTTTTTCGCAAGATTCGCAACAAGGATTTTTGAGAGAAGTAAGAACGGGGTCGCAACAAGGCTCCGCGAGACGATAAAGCAGCAGGAACTATTCAAGGTCAACCAGCCTGGAGGTTTCAAACGTGAGCCAACAAGACACGACTGCAGTTCTTTCCCCTATTTCAGCGCAGATTGAGGAGACCGAAAACGGCTCCCAGTCTGTGACGGCGAGCTCCGCGCAGGGTCAGCCCGGCGGACAGGCCAAAGCAAGCGCAAAGCGCGCGGGACGAATTCCCGAGCCGAAGCGCTTCAAGATTTTCTGCGGGTCTTCCAACAAGCCGCTGGCTGAGGAGATCTGCAAGTTCGTCGGTGTGGAGCTGGGCGAGACCCGGCTGCAGAGATTCTCCGACGGCGAAGTACATTTTCAGCTGCTCGAGAACGTCCGCGGCGCGGATGTTTTTGTCGTGCAGCCTACGTGTTTCCCGGTTGATCAGCATCTTGTTGAGCTGCTGATCATGATGGACGCGCTGAAGCGCGCATCGGCCGGACGCATCACGGTTGTGATTCCGTACTACGGCTACGCGAGGCAGGACCGCAAGGACCGGCCAAGAGTGGCGATCACATCGAAGCTGGTTGCCGATCTGCTGCAGACGGCCGGTGCGAACCGGGCTCTGCTGGTGGACCTGCATGCGGCGCAGATTCAGGGGTTCTTCAATATCCCGGTGGATCATTTGTTCGCCAGCCCGGTGCTGGTGAGCTACTTCCGGGAGATGAACCTTCCGAACCTGACGGTGGTTTCGCCGGATGCCGGCGGCGTGGAGCGAGCGAGATTCTTCGCTAAGAAGCTGGATGTACCGTTGGCCATCGTGGATAAGCGGCGGACCGACATGAATGTGACCGAGGTGATGAACGTCATCGGCGATGTTGAGGGCCGGACGTGTTTGATCCTCGACGACATTATCGACACCGCGGGAACGCTGGTGAAGACGGCGGATGCGCTGCTGGATCAGGGCGCGGAAAAGGTTTATGCGTGCGCAACGCATCCGGTGCTCTCGGGGCCGGCGGTCGAGCGCATTGTGAACTCACGGCTGGAGCAGGTGGTCGTGACGAATACCATCCCGCTGCGGGAAGACGCAGCGAAGGTGGACAAGATTAAGGTGCTATCCATCGCCGGGCTTCTGGGCAGGGCGATTGAGAGCATTCATATGGAGACCAGCGTAAGCAGGCTCTTTGACTAAGTTTCAGTAAAGGGAGCGAAGATCAAACTTCGTGCCCGAAAGGATGAAGTGCAATGGCAGCATCAACGGCAGTAGAGACAGTGGTCGCGACTCCTCGCGAGGGCAAGTTCAACAAGAATGCGGCGCGCCGCGTTCGCGTCTCGGGCAAGATTCCCGCGGTGGTTTATGGCGCGGGCCAGGAGCCTGTGGCGGTTGCGGTCGATCCCAAGGTGATTACGAAGATTCTGCACTCGGAGTCGGGCCACAATACGATCTTCGATCTGGCGATCGAGGGTGGAGCTGGCACGAAGGCGATGATTGTGGATTGGCAGCATGAGCCGATCAAGGGCAAGCTGCTGCACATCGACCTGAAGCGGATCGCGATGGACAAGCTGATGCGTGTTTCGGTGCCGATCCAGTTGGTCGGCATTCCTGTGGGTGTGAAGTCGCAGGGCGGAATCCTCGAGCATGTTCTGCGCGAGGTCGAGATTGAGTGCCTTCCGGGCGACATTCCGAGCCACCTTGACGTCGACGTGTCGGGCATGGAGCTGCATGGTTTGATTCACGTCTCTGATCTGCCGCACTCAGGCAGCATCAAGTTCCTTGAGGATGAGAATGCGACTGTGGCTCACGTCGGAATCGTCAAGGAAGAGGCTCCGGCTGAAGTTGCCGAGGTTGCGCCGACCGAGCCTGAGGTTGCGAAGAAGGGTAAGACGGAGACGGCTGAGACTGCTGCTCCGGCGGCGGATGCTAAGGCTGCGAAGAAGTAATTCGGTGGCGGTGCTGAGAATGAATCTCAGCACTGCCGCTTGCTGTTTTGTTGGGAAGGAAGCGCTGGCGTGAAGTTGATTGTCGGGCTGGGAAATCCAGGGATCGAATATCAGTTCACTCCGCACAACGCCGGCTTTCTGGCGATTGATCGCATCGCGGATGATTGCGGTGTCTCGGTCACGAACCGGCGATCGAGAGCGCTGACGGCGAAGGCGAGGCTGGCAGGACAGGATGTTCTGCTGGCGAAGCCGGAGACGTACATGAATCTGAGTGGGCTTTCGGTGGCCGCGCTGGTTCAGGAGCTTGGGATTGAGAACGTCCGCGAGGACGTGATTGTGCTGTACGACGAGTTGGCGTTTCCGCTGGGCAGATTTCGCATCAGCCAGCGTGGCTCGGCGAACGGGCATAACGGTGTGAAGTCGGTCTCGGGAGCGCTTGGGACCGAGGAGTGGTTGAGGATTCGGATTGGCGTCGGCAAGCCCGCGCTGGACGATGGACGTGAGATTAAGGCTGGAGGCAGAGATTATCTGCTGACGCCGATGCGCAAGCAGGAGCTTGCGGTGCTGGATGAGGTTCTCGATCGCGTGAAGAGTGCGGCCGAGGTGATATTGACGAAGGGCGTTAGCGCCGCGATGAATGAGTTCAACCGGAGACCCGAAGAGCCTGGCTCTGAGGAGTCGAAGGAGAAGTAAAGAAGAAGTAAGCAGAAAAGCAGTTCAGGTAACTCAGTACAACGTTGTAGATTCCATACCGCAGCGGCAGAACAAGCGCAGTTGCGGTGCGAAGCAGAACTTCGCAGAAAGAAGTGAAACGCATGAGTCGCACTTACGAAGTTATGTTCATCGTCCGTCCGGACGTTGAAGAGGCAGACCTCGACAAGCTGATCGAAGGCTTTCAGAAGAACGTCACCGATGGTGGCGGCGAGGTGAAGTCGACCGAGAAGATGGGCCGCCGCCGGCTGGCCTACACGGTTCGCAAGTTCAATGATGGCTTCTACGTCCTGTTGACGATCGTCGCGGGCGGTTCGCTGATCGCTGAGATCGAGCGCCGTCTTCGCGTGTCGGAGCAGGTGATCAAGTTCATCACCGTGCGCATCGACGAGGAAGAGAAGCGTCTGGCGAAGGTGAAGGCGATCCGCGATACGAAGGTGAAGCGCAGCGTTGCGCAGCCTTCAGCACCGGCTCCGGTGGCTGAGGCCGTCGCAGAGGTTGCTCCGGTCGCTGCTGCCGTTTCGGCCGAAGCTGCTGCCGTCTAGGGATTCTGTAGGATTCTGAGTTTTGCATTGCCGGTTTGCCGGCATTGCATGAGGCAACATGATCCGCTGTACGGCGCTTCCGCTCGGGCTCTCTTTGAGGGCATCGAGTGTTCAGAGACATCACAGCATGTCTGGAGCGCGAGTAGGCACAACGTAGTTTGAGAGGAAAACGAAAAATGGCTGACGAGATTAACAGCACGCAATCGACTGAGCAGAGCGCACCGGCGGCGGCGAGGCCTGCGGGCCCGCGTGGACCGCGTCCTGGGGGCGGCCCTGGCGGCCCCGGCGGTGGTCCTGGCGGACGGAAGTTCTTCCGCCGCAAGAAGGTTTGCAAGTTCTGCACGGAGAAGATCGATGCGATCTCCTACCGCGACGTTCGCCTGCTGCAGCAGTTTGTGGCTGAGCGGGGCAAGATTGTTCCGCGCCGTTTGACGGGCGTTTGCACACGTCACCAGCGCCGCCTGAGCCAGGCGATCAAGCAGTCGCGCAACATCGCTCTGCTTGCGTTTGCAGCGCGCTTCTAACTTTTTGATGACTCGCCTGCGGGCGAGTCAGAGACCGGAGAGATTGCAATGGAAGTGATTCTTAAGGAAGACGTACTGAAGCTCGGGCATCGCGGCGATGTGGTGAAGGTCGCCGACGGTTACGGGCGCAACTACCTGCTGCCGGAGAGGCTCGCGATTGAGGCGACTGCGGCGAACAGAGCTGTCATCGAGCAGATGAAGGCTTCTGCGGTTCGCAAGTCGGCGAAGGAGAAGATCGACGCCGAGGCGCTGTCGCAGCAGCTTGATGCGATCGAGCTGGTCTTCGAGCGCAAGGTGGGCGAGCATGACCACCTGTTTGGCTCGGTGACCTCGAGCGACATCGCGCACGCACTTGAGGCGAAGGGCTTCACGGTCGATCGCCGCAAGATCGCGCTGGACGATCCGCTAAAGTCGATCGGCGAGTACCACGTTCCCGTCAAGCTGCACCGCGAGGTGACGAGCCACGTGAAGGTTACGGTGAAGGGCGATCAGCCTGAGGCTGAGGCCGTCACCAGCGCCGCCGCAGCAGAGTAAGTTTCTCGGTTCTTCGAGACAAGATGCACCCGGTTCGCAGGCCCCTGGCCTGTGGAGCCGGGTGCGTTTTTCTGTCTGCCATGGTCTACTCCCTCCCCTTCGCTCTCCAAGAGAATTAAGTTTCTTTCCTTCTTGTTATTCTTGTCTCATAACTACTTTTTCCTGATGTTGATAATTAGTGTTGCGATGCGCGTTAGCAATTCAACTCGCTTAATTGATTCTTTCGTTATTCCCGCTTTTTTCAGCGCTATCTATAGCATCCCGCCCCTTTTTGCTCGCAAACATTTTCATAAATATACCGGATTTTAGCTTCCCTTCCCGTCCAGTCGTTACCAATCTATACTGGTTGCTTTCTTCGGTATTTTTGCGCAAATATTCATAAATATAGGTTTAGCTTTTGACTTGCCGCCCCCCGTAAAATCAAAGTCTTTTGCAACCATCTAAAGTGTTTACCGTCTGTGCATTTCCTGCTTTATCGTCTTGAGAATCAGTAATCTTGAGTAGTTGAGGTACGCAATCGTTGGTGTTGTTGTTACCGCCAATCAAATTTTGTTGGCAATCTCCATTCCCGTCTTGTTTCTTTTCTCCTCCAATCGTTGTTTGCTGTTTTCCTCCTCCCCCTTTTTTTTTTTTTTTTTTTTTTTTTTTTTTTTTTTTTTTTTTTTTTTTTTTTTTTTTTTTTTTTTTTTTTTTTTTTTTTTTTTTTTTTTTTTTTAAGTATCAAAATATTGAAAGCAAAATAGTTGCGGGTCGAAAGTTGCAGTTTGTCTGGTCAAAAGCGAAAGCCCCGGTTGGTGTCCGGGGCTTTTTCTTTTTTCTCTGTTTTTTTTTTTTTTTTTTTTTTTTTCTCTCTTGGTTGTTCTATTTTAGCGGACGTGGGGAAGCTGCTCTGCCACTCGGAAGTTATTGGATTTGAGTGAGTTAGTTGACCCTGGGGCTTGACAGGGGATTTTCCTAGGGTTTTTGGTGGGCTTACTTGTAATTTATTGATGCATCGCGAGTTATTCGGAAGTAGCTGGGGTGGGTAACGGAAGACGAACGCCAAGGTGCGCGAAGGACACCCAAGCATCCTGCGAAACCCACATCTGGCGATGAAACCGCCAGATATGGGGCACCCATGTAACTGGCTGTGAGGGGAGATGAGTGAGCGGTCGGATGGAATTCGCAATGGAATCCGCAATGGCCTGAGCAATGGCCTGAGTAATGGCCTGATGTGTGCCCTGGTTGTTGCTGGCTGTCTGTGGGCGACCTATCCGGTGGCGGAGATCGGATTTATTGACGACTGGTCGTATGTGAAGACGGCGCAGGTGTTCGCGCAGACTGGCCATTTTGTCTACAACGGCTGGGCAACCGCGATGCTGGGCTGGCAGGTGGTGTGGGGCGCTCTGTTCATCAAGCTATTCGGTTTCTCGTTTACCGTAGTGCGGCTCTCGACGCTGTTTGTCGCCATGGCGGTGATTGTTTTGTTTCATGCGGTGCTTGTGCGCTTCGGGGTGAACGCGCGGAATGCGGTGCTGGGTACGCTGACGCTGGGGTTGTCGCCGCTCTTCATGCCGATGGCTGTCAGCTTCATGACGGAGGTGCCGGGGTTGTTCGCAATTGTGCTGTGTCTCTATCTGTGCCAGCGGGCGGTAGGGGCGGGCAGCGACAAGGCGACGATCGGCTGGTTGTGTCTCGCGGCGGCGACAAATGTGGTGGGCGGAACGGCGCGGCAGATTGCGTGGCTGGGGGCGTTGGTGATGGTGCCCTCGGTGGGGTGGTTGCTGCGGAGCCGGCGCGGTGTGCTGTTGGCGTCATCGTTGTTGTGGGTGAGCAGTGCGGCGTGCGTGGTTGCCTGCCTGCGGTGGTTTGCCCGGCAGCCATACTCGGTGCCGGAGCACATCATCGTAGACACCGGCTTAGGCGTTGGCATTCTAATACCTTGGTTTCTCCATCAATTTATAGGTGCAGCACTGTGTCTGCCGCTGGTGGTGTTTCCGATACTGGTCGCGTGGCTGCCGGAGTTGCGCAGGCTCGATCGCGCAGACCGGGCGAAAGTCGCCATAAACGCGGTGGCATTTGGTTTTGTGCAGTGGATGACGGGATGGACGATGCCCTGGCTGTTCCACGTGATTAACTCAGAGTTCCTTGCGGAGAAAAACGGGAAGATGTTCTCGGTGGATCCTATTTCTCTGCCGATGTGGGTGCGAGAGGCGATTTCGCTGTTGGTGATTGTGGCGATCTCGGTGTTTATCAGGCAGGTGCGAAGCAAGTGGCCGCTGATAAAGAGCACGACGGTTCCGGGTGGCTCGCGGCAGGAGATATTGTGGCTTCTGGGCCCGTTTAGTGTGAGCTACCTTGTTCTGCTGGCGCCCCGTGCCTCTCATGCTGTGATCTTTGATAGATACCTGTTGCCGATGGTGCTGGTCGCAATCGTTTGCCTGGTGAGGCTCTATCAGCAATGGGTCGCAGAGAGGCTGCCGGCGATTTCGTTCGTTGTACTGGGGGCCTTTGCCCTGTTGGGAATTCTAGGCACACACGACTGGTTCGCATGGCATCGTGCTCAATTGAGAGCGATCGATGAGATCCGTGCGTCAGGCGTGCCCCGAACGGAGATCCAGGGAGGATTTGAATACGACGGGTGGACGCAGATTGAGGCGGCCGGATATATCAATGACACGTCAATCGAGGTTCCGGCCGGTGCGTATCGTCGGAGTACGGATTTGCCGCGTGTCCCGCGTGAGTGCGGGTTGGATTTTGCTCCGTATACTCCCGCGATCCATCCAAGGTATACGGTTGCCTTCGGGAAGAAGTGGTGCCTGGCTCCGTCGACATACCCGCCTGTCAGTTACCGCACATGGCTGCCACCGTACAGCGGGACGGTCTGGGTACAAGAGATACCGGGTGGCGAAGTGGCTCGCTAAATCTCCGCGGCTATCGCTTCACCCACCTCACGAGTGGATGCGTTTCCGCCAAGGTCGGGAGTGCGTGGACCGTTGCCTGCCAGTGCGGAGCAGAAGGCTCGTTCGACGGCTTGCGCGGCTTCGGGTTGATCCAGTGATCGAGCGTCATTACGCCTGACCAGATTTGAGCGATGGGATTGGCAATTCCTCTTCCTGCGATGTCTGGAGCGGAGCCGTGGACCGGTTCGAACATCGATGGATATTCGCGTTCGGGATTCAGGTTGGCTGATGGCGCCAGGCCGATCGAGCCTACGACGGCTGCGCCGAGATCGGAAAGGATGTCTCCAAAGAGATTTGAGCCGACGACTACGTCGAACCAATCGGGATGAGCGACGAAGTGCGCTGCGAGAATGTCGATGTGATATTGATCTGTCCGGCAATCGGGAAACTGCTGCGCGACTGCGGCGAACCGTTCGTCCCAGAAAGGCATGGTGTAGACGATTCCGTTGGATTTGGTCGCGGAGGTTACATGCCGCTTCCGCTTGCGCGCGAGCTCAAAGGCAAAGCGCATGGTGCGGTCACAGCCGCGTCGCGTGAAGATGGTCTCCTGAATTGCCAGCTCGGCCTCGGTATTCCGGTAGAGGCGGCCGCCTACTTCTGAGTACTCGCCTTCGTTGTTTTCGCGCACGGTGCAGAAGTCGATGTCGCCGGGGAGGTGCTTCTTCAAAGGGGTTTCTACACCTTCGAGAAGACGAACCGGCCTGAGGTTCACATATTGCTGAAACGCCCGGCGGATTGGATAAGAGGCCCCACAGCGAGATGTGATCAGGAACTCCGGGGTATCCGACCGCACCAAGGTAGATCGAGTCGAATTTGCGCAACTGGTCGAGGCCGTCTTCGGGCATCATCCGCCCTGTCCTGGTGTATGTCTCGCAACTCCAATCAAAGTGTGTCCAGTCGAAGTGTAGGTCGAACTTCCGTCCCACCGCTTCGAGCACACGCAGGCCCTCGGGAACGACTTCGCGGCCGATGCCGTCGCCTTCAATCACTGCAATTCTGTAACGCTTCACGATTTGCTCCTTCTTCGATTGTTGGAAGATTTCAGGCGATCAGCACATGTATCGGTCTGGGTTACAAATCGGGCGGCGGCAGTGCGAGGTTCTGCTCCAGTTTTGCGGGGTCCAATTCTTTTTCCCATCGGGCCACAACAATCGTTGCGACACCGTTGCCGATCATATTGACCAGCGCGCGAAACATGCTCATGAAGCGATCGATGCCCAGAATTAATGCCATGCCAGCCACGGGGATTGTGGGGACGACCATCAGAGTGCCGACGAGGGCGACAAATGCCGCGCCTTGAATTCCGCTCGCCCCTTTTGATGTTTAACAGCTACCGCGAAGATCGTTAACTGTTGTCTCAGGGTGAGGTGGGTGTTTGTGGCCTGAGCTACGAACAGGGCGGCGAGAGTCATGTAGAGGCTGGTGCCATCCGTGTTGAAGGTGTATCCGGTGGGGACGACAAGCCCAACCAGCGACTGCGAGCAACCAAGCCCTTCCAGTTTTTCCATCATGTGGGGAGCGCGGTTTCAGACGAGCTGGTTGCCAGGACCAGCAGAATCTCCTCCTTGATGTAGGAGAGGAACTGGGTGATTCGGAAGCCCGCGATGCGGGCCATGCCTCCCAGGACCACGAGGACGAAGAAGATGCAGGTCAGGTAGAAGATGATGATCAGTTTGGCGAGAGGCCCGAGCGATGAGATGCCATATTTGCCGATGGTGAACGCCATCGCGCCAAATGCGCCGATGGGGGCGAACCGCATAAGGATGTTTACGACGGTAAATACTGCGAGCGTCATTGCGTCAATGAAGTGCTTGATCGGCTGGCAGCGCGGGCCTGCGATGGTGAGCGCGAACCCAAAGAGAATCGCGACAAACAGGACTTGAAGAATGTCTCCTTTTGCAAAGGCGTCCACGACGGTGTTCGGGATGATGTGCAGCAGGAAGTCACCTGCGGTTTGGAAATGCGCCTGGCCAGCGTAGGCCGAGACACTCTTCGCGTCCAAGGTGGCCGCGTCGACGTTGAATCCTGCTCCAGGACGACGATGTTTCCCACGAGCAGCCCGATCAGGAGAGCCAACGTAGAGATTCCTTCGAAGTACAGGAGCGCCTTGCCTCCTACGCGGCCGACCTTCTTCAGGTCCTGCATGCCGGCGATGCCTGACACCACGGTGCAAAAGATCACGAGGGTGATCACCATGGTGATGAGCCGTATGAATGCGTCCCCGAGGGGTTTCATCGCGGCGGCGGTGTTGGGGCTGAGGCATCCCAGCACAACGGCGACGATGATTGCGACCAGGACCTGGAACCAGAGGCTCTTATAGAGCCGCGGCTTCACTGGGTTTGCTCGATCTGTTGCCGAGAGCTGCACTGCCATCGATGGAGATTCCTAGCCGGGAGTTCAGAATCCTGTTGCCGAACGCGAACAATTAACGATTCGAAGGGAGCTGAGGCGGCGGGTGGAGACCTCGTCTCGAATCGCAGGAACTCCCATTATGATGCATGAGGCCGGCTGCCGCTTTAATGTTCGGGGAGCCGGTTTGCGGTGAAGTCGGCGATGCGTGAGGCGGCGGGAGGGTCGAGGTTGGAGAGGACGGCTACCACGTAGCCGGGGGCGGGGCAGATGACGAAGGTGCCGTTCATTCCGGCGGCTCCGCCGCCGTGGCCGAAACAGCGGGTCCCGTTGACCTTGCGGTCTTCGAAGCCGAAGGCGTAGCCGTTGTCCGGGGTTCCGGGTTTGCCGGTGGTGAGGAGCTCGGTGTAGTGGGCGTTGAGGAGTTGGTTCTGCTGAAGTGCGTTGGCGAAATGGAGGAGGTCTTCTACGGTGGAGTAGCCTCCGCCGGCGGAGGTTCCGCGGTAGGGGAGAGTGTCGGTGTTGGGACGGGTCGCCGTTGGCCGAGCCCATGGAGGTGTATCCGGTGCTGCGGTTGGTGATGGGCTGGTCTTCGGGTTTGGAGCCGGTTGAGGTCATGCCGGCGGGCTTGTAGATGTGGTCGCGGACGTAGTCGTAGTAGGGCTGGCCACTGGCTTTTTCGATGACGAGGCCGAGGAGGAGGAAGCCGTAGTTACTGTACTCATATTTGGTGCCGGGCTCGAAGCGGAGCGGGCGGCTGCCGTAGAGCTTGACGTAGTCCTGGGAGGTGCGGAGCTCGAGGCGGTGGGCGTCGAACTCGGGGCCGAAGAAGTCTCCGGTGCCCCCGGTGTGGGTGAGGAGGTGCTGGATGGTGACCTTGGTGGCGAGGTCTTTGTTCGGGTAGTCGGGGAGATATTTGATGAGCGGGTCGTCGAGGTGGATCTTGCCTTTCTGGACGAGCTGGACTATGGCGACGGCGGTGAACATCTTGTTCATGGAGCCCATGCGGAAGCGTGTGTTGAGGGTGTTGGGAGTGTTGTGCTCGCGTCGGCGAGGCCGTACGCTTCAGAGAAGATGGGCTTGCCTTTGCTGGCTACGAGGACAGCACCGGAGAAGGTGCCGGCGGCTGACTCCTGCTGGAGCTTCTTTTGCAGGGCGGCGGTCAACTCACTCTGGCTCAGGTGAGGCAAAGGGAACTCCGCGGGGCGAGGGATGGCTCGCATGCCGAGCGATGTGACGGCGTGAGGGTCGGCGGGCGCGACTTCGATGGTGAGGCGCCCCATCTGGTCGGAATTGCGCTCCTGCAAGAGTGCGACCAGTTTTGTGGGGGTGGAGGCGTCCTCAATTTTTTTGAGGTCGAAGCCGCCGGTCATCCGGCGAAAGCTCATCTCCTGGTCGATGTTCTTTGCGCGTGCCGGCAGGTTCTTCTCAAGGAAGGCGCGGTAGGCATCGCTATTGCCGCTGTTGAAGGCCTGAAGCCATGCTGTGTACTGGTGCGCGGCGGGCGTGTCCGGTAGCTGCGTCTGTGCGAGGCAGGCTATGCAAAGGGACAACAGGAGAGGAAGGACTTTTGCTGGTCGCATGTGCGTGTGACGGGAAAAGTGGATTTTGTTTGGCTAGGGAGAAAATTTTGGCCGGGGTTTTATGGTAGTGGGCCAGTTTGAACTCGGGGCAACCAAGTTATCTATAACGCCGTTTTACATGAAGTGACGAAGGTCAAGGTACGCCGGAACGCCATATAGCGTCCCTTGCTGCACCGCTGACATCCTGAGAGGATGGCTGGCATGAGAAATTTCCTGCGGCATGTGGCTGGGGCATTGGTGCGCTTGCGTACTTGGTGGCGCGTTCGGGTTGGTTAACGACTGTCTGGTTGTTGCAGGTCTGGTTAAACCGGCTGGAGATGGCCCGTTTGGGCTAATAGCCGGGCCGATATTGGTATAATAGGAAGTGTGCTGCTCGTATGGCTATGGAATAGCCGTCAGATGCTCGACTAACTTCCAAACTGCATCACCACGATTCGGCTGGGCTAGTTCCTCGAAGTCGGGCGGGTCATCGGCAAGTTCAAACCGCGGTCGACGAAGTTTCTCAAAACCCCGTTTGTGTGAAGCAAGACGCCAAGTTCATGGGAGCGCGTCATAGATAAACTAAAAATCAGTTGACCAATTTTGCGGGAACACATGAAACGCATCGTCTTTCTTCTACCTTTGCTCCTCCTGCAAGCGTGTGGCAGCGGAATACGTGCTCTACCCCTTACCAACGATGTTGTTTTTATAGGCGACTCAATAACCCAACTTTGGGGTGAGCAGGCGGCTTTTCAAGCTCATAAAAACTGGATCAACAAAGGCATCTCAGGGCAAACTTCGAGTGCCATCGCCGCCAGATTTGACAATGACGTCTTATCGCTTCATCCCGGCACCGTGCACATCATTGCCGGAACGAATGATGTTTATCCAGGTTGGGTACTCTGCAAAGGTAGTCGGGATACATGCTCCAACATGCGATCTATGGTGGAGAAGGCCAAGTACTATGGATTAAAAGTGGTAATCGGAACAATCCCACCATGGGGATGCGACGACAACCCCATCTGCGGGTTATCTGTCGCCGACGAAACATCAGCACGCTAGACCGAATCGCGCAGCTCAATGCGTGGCTAAAGACTTTCGCGGCTGAGGAGGGTGTTACCCTTGTTGACTATCACGCCGCGCTCACGGACGCCGAGGGACTTCACTACGCCGAAGGGTTGACAAACTACGGGGTACACCCTTCGTCAGCGGGCTTTGCGGTCATGCAACCTCTCGTTGAGTCAGCTCTGCCGTAAACGGCGCGGGAAAATCGGCATCGACTGGAATCCCTATAATTTATTGATTTGAACAGTGGTCGGCCCTGGTGGACGATTTTCGAACTTTCCCGGGCTAGACCTACCCTTCGACTGCATACGAGTGTCCCTTTAGGCCTCGACTCCAACCGTAGTTTCCGAAAACCCCTGGCGGGCTCAACCGGTCGATGCAACACTAGCTTGCAGTTTACTGGCCGGCGTTTGAAAGCCCAAAGTTTGTCGCGGGCGTTGATTGAGGCGCAGAGCTATCTTGTTGAGATCGGCTTGAGTGTAAACGGACAAGTCCGTTTTCTTAGGGAAGTACTGTCTTAGCAGGCCATTGGTGTTTTCATTGGTGCCGCGCTGCCATGGGCTCTGCGGATCACAGAAGTAGACTTGCACATTCGTGTCTACCGTGAAGCTCTTGTGTTTAGCCATCTCGTGCCCCCTATCCCACGTCAACGAGCGCCGCAGGGTCGCAGGCAGTTTACGCACGTGCTTGCTCAGCGCGGCGACGACCGTCGTTGTGTCTTTGCTGGGCACTTTCACCAGCATGGCGAAACGCGAATGTCGTTCCACCAGGGTTGCGATATGACTGTTCCTGCTGCCGCGAAGCAGGTCGCCCTCCCAATGGCCGGGAATAGCGCGGTCTTCAACCTCCGCAGGTCTTTCCCTAATAGAGATGGCATCGACGATCTGCCCGCGGGACTGCCCGTCAGCCCGCGCATGTCGTGAGCGACGGATAAACCGCTTGGACCTGAGGTGCTGAATCAGCTCTTTTTTCAGCACTCCCCGGGCCTGGATGAATAAGCTGCGGTAGATGGTTTCGTGGGACACACGCATGCTCTCGTTGCTGGGATAGTGGACCTTCAACCATGCTGAAATCTGTTCCGGCGACCAGTCCAGGATCAGTTTACTGGCCACGATCGTCCGCAGCTTCTCGTCGATGGCAAGAAGACACACCTTGGGTCGCAGAGCCGACTCCCAGGCCCGACGATCGGCTTCACTGGCTCGATACAGTGGACGCCCGCCGTGACGCGACACCTCCCGGCTTACCGTCGACACAGGCCGCTGCAACCCGCTAGCGATCTCACGAATCGACGAACCGGAAGCAATTCCTCGTGAGATGTCTTCCCGTTCGGCCAGCGTCAGCGTTCGCGGTGAACGCCGACGAGCAGCAGGAACTATCCCGCCGCGCTGCGTCAACAGGAACCGGATGGAACCATGGCCCTTACCAAAGGCGCGGCCAATCTCATGCAACGACTCTCCCGCCTTCCAACGGCGCCACATGTCGATCCGCTGTTCCGTGGAAAGCCTGCCCCGTTTTCCTTGTGCCATAAACACCACCTTTAGAAAATGAATTCATATCAGATGGTGTTGCATCGACCGGTTGAGCCCGCCCCGTTTTGCGGTCCTTGCTATTCTTTTCGTTGTGACTTTCTGGTTCATCACCATCACGCGGTATTTGCTGACAGCATTCGTTGCGTCGTTGATTTCGATCCTGCTGGGCTTCCTTTCCGTTCTGGCAACAGTAGGCGATAAAGACGATTCCCCTGTATTAGGTCTTTTCTGGATTTTCGTTTCCCTCGCCTTTGGAAGCCTTATAGTGCCTCTAAGTCTGGGAATCACAGCTGAGTTCATTCAACGCAAAGTTCAGGCGAGACGATTTCGGTGGTCTAAGGCCCTTTTGCGGTTCGGCTTAGCCCTCCCTGTCGCAATCGGCCCCTTGTACGGCCTGTGGTGGAGTACACCGAATCTTGAGAGTCACCGTCTCACTCTGCACGCTTTCCTTCAGGTTTTCGCCTACAGTGTTTCCGGTGTCTTTGCGTTCTTAGCTTTACGCATAAAGCAGTCATCCGACCGTCATAGCCCTAGAAGTTGAGAGCGCGGAGAGAACTCCCGTAAAGTCGCGTTTCTATGAGCAGGTCACTGCTGTCAAGCGGTTTTTGATTTTTGTCTTTCCTTCATTAGTGCTTTTGCCTTTGCTGTCGTTCGTTAAGGTTGATCCGCGTCGCTGCCTCTCCACCGTGTTTCTATTCGCACTTTTGGGTGAGCCGTTCGTGGCTCTGTGACGGGTTGGGGTCAGACGGAGAAGTCGATGCTGCCAGTTTTCGGCCGGCCTTGTGAAGGCCCAACGCGACACGCAGTCACCGGGACGCGGGGTTTAGCAACGACGAACATGGTTCGGAGCCTCAGGCAGCTACTGCGTAGAACGGGATGTACGGCTCTTGCGTGATCCAGATGCGATGAAGCAGTACTGCAAGCTTGCGAGCGACGGCAACAATGGCCCGGTTGTGGGACTGCCTGCCTCCGCGCGAGGCCAGGTGCAGGCCCCACTGACGTAATGTCGAGTCTCTTCCACGCGGCCCAAGCACATGGTTGGCGCACTCAACCAGGAGAGATCTGAGGTAGATGTTTCCAGCCTTGGTGATGCCGAGTTGCGGGTCGCGGTCCCCGGACTGACTGCGTCTCGGCCGCAGGCCGAGATAGCAGCCCACATCCCGGCTTCGCTTGAAGCGTTCCTTGCTGCCCAGCGTCAGAACATAGGTTAACGCTGTGAGCTGTCCGACGCCGTAGACCTGAAGCAACGCCTGCGTCTCCGAATATTCCGTCTCCGTGAGTTGCTTGATGGTGCGATCGTACTGCTGGATCTTCACCGTCATCGCAGCGATCTGCTCGAGCACTGGACCAAGCGCCTGAGCCAGACCTGGCGGCAGCACAGCCATGCATCGCTTGGCGAAGCATAAGGTGGACGAAGCTGGAAGCCGATAGCCGCAGGGCTTCGCCAGGCCGCGCACTGAGTTCACCGCCGCTGTCCGCAGACGAACGATCAGGTTGCGGGCACGAATCAGGGTCAGAGCTTCCTGTTGGGCAACCGTGCGATGAGAGACCGGTCGCAAAATCTCCGGATCGACCCGGGCGTAGCGAGCGATCTTCTCCGCATCCACTGTATCGCTCTTCCGATTACTGTGCGAGATCGCCCGCAGCTCGCGCACGTTAGCCACAATCACCTCGTGGCCCATCTCCAGCAGCTGTTCGCTGACCCAGATCGAGTGGGTTCCCGTCTCCATCGCGACCCGTGCTCTGGGCACATGTTAAACCACTTCTCGACTCCCGAGGGCGTCGTTCGAAACCGTCCCCGATCAACCACTTCTCCATCTTCGTTGAGCGTGCAGTAATGGCTCCAGACGTCCCCAAGATCGATCCCGATCGTCATCCTAGCCTTGGCGACGCTGCGTGGAGCTTCCGCGATGAGGTGTTTCGATGGCTTCTTCATGGGCAATAGTCTCTCCGATCCGAGAGACCTGCTCATCCCATTTTTCGGCAACTTCAGTCATTCACTCCAAACTGATCCGCTACCGTTTTATGGATTCGGTTGACGGTGATGCTCCGGCTGAGTAGGTTTTTTGGGCATGAAGGACGCGGGAGAGAAGTCGGCGCAGGTGGCGTGGGGGATTCTGCTGGCGCTGGGAGTGGCGGTTTGCGCTTATGGGCTGATGCGAGTGTGTTTTTATTTCTTTCCCTGGATGATTGTCGGGCGTGTGCCGTGGGTGGCGTGGTTGATCATGATTGTCTTGCCGGAGACGATCTTCGTTGCGTTCGCGGTGGCGCAGTGGCGTAAGAGAAGGCCGATGGCAGTGGGGGTTCTGATTCCGGCGTCGATGCTTGCAGTGCATTTTGCGATGCATCTTGCGAGTCATTGGATCCAGTAGATGAGGTCGCATGAATGGGGCACCCGACGGCTGTCCTGCGGCTACAATTGCGGCAGTTGGTGAGCCTCTATGCAGCACGGATTGGCCGTCGTTCCGGTCTGGATCATTCTTGGCGCGGTTCTGTTCCTCGTGGTGTTCTCGATTCTTCTGCTCGTTCTGGCCCCGAAGGGGCAACGGCCGCCGGATGACAATTGGAATGGCGTTTTTTATTCCAATCGGGATGACCGGGCGCTGCTGGTGCCGAAGCGCTTTGGTATTGGGTACACGCTGAACTTCGGTCATCCGTGGTCCTGGGTTGTACTGGCTTTGATTCTTCTTGGAGCGGCGTTTCCGTTTGTTTTGGCCGCGGTGTTTATGAGCCATCTGCCGAGGTAGGGTGCACGTCTGAGATGAGAGCAGGGGGGAAGTCTGGTGCGGCGGGGACCGCAGAAGACGAACTCCCTGCTCGTTTCATCTGGTGTGAAGCGGGATGCGGAAGTGCTGGCTTTCCATCGTTGTTATTCGGATTTGAGAGATGCCATGTCGATGGAGAAGCGGTACTTCACGTCGGACTTGAGCAGCCGCTCGTAGGCTTCGTTGACCTTCTGGATGGGGATGACTTCGACGTCGGAGGTGATGTTGTGCTTGCCGCAGAAGTCGAGCATCTCCTGGGTTTCGGCGATGCCGCCGATGAGCGAGCCGGAGAGGCTGCGGCGGCCGAAGATGAGATCGAAGACGGATAACGGGCAGTGGGCTTTTCAGGCGCGCCGACGAGGGTGAGGTTGCCGTCGCGGCGCAGCAGGCCGATGTAGGCGTTGATGTCGTGGTCGGCGGAGACGGCGTCGAGGATGAAGT
Source organism: uncultured Acidobacteriaceae bacterium (assembly GCA_963741395.1). Lineage (GTDB taxonomy): Bacteria > Acidobacteriota > Terriglobia > Terriglobales > Acidobacteriaceae > Edaphobacter. The sequence goes on along the minus strand of CAVUHV010000003.1, from coordinate 373,255 downwards.
CGAAGCTGCCGGCGTGCTTTGCCATCTCGTCGGCGTTCTTCGAGATGACGACTTCGTCGGCGCCGAGGCGGAGCGCGTCGTCCTTCTTGTTGGGCGAAGTGGTGAAGACGACGGTGTGGGCTCCGAGGGCGTGCGCGAACTTGACGCCCATGTGGCCGAGTCCGCCGAGGCCGACGACGCCGACCTTCTTGCCCTTGGTCACGCCCCAGTGGCGCATGGGCGAGTAGGTGGTGATTCCGGCGCAGAGCAGAGGCGCGGCTCCGGCGAGATCGAGGTTGGAGGGAACGCGCAGGACGAAGCGCTCGGTCGACGACGATGCTGTCGGAGTAGCCGCCGTAGGTGACGCCGCCGGAATGCTTGTCGGGGAAGTTGTAGGTGAGGGTGAAGTTGGGGCAGAACTGCTCGAGGCCGGCCTTGCACTCGGGGCAGGTGCCGTCGGAGTCGACCATGCAGCCGACGGCGGCGAGGTCGCCGGGCTTGAATTTGGTGACCGCGGAGCCGACCTTGGTGACGCGGCCGACGATCTCGTGGCCGGGGACGCAGGGGTAGACGGTGGGCATGACTCCGCTCCACTCGTTGCGGGCCTGGTGGAGATCGGAGTGGCAGATGCCGCAGAAGAGGATTTCGATCTGGACGTCGCTCTCGGTTGGATCGCGCCGCGCGATCGTGGTGGAAGCAAGCGGCGATGTTGCGCTGGCAGCGGAGTAGGCTTTTGCGTTGTACATAGGTCTCCACCTTAGATGGTCAGCGTTGAGCATGAGATGCAGAACACGCCATTCCGTATGAAAAAAACACCGATGATGCAGGGCAGCGGGGATTACTCGTACTTGAGGGTCTGGACGGGGTCGAGGCGTGCGGCGCGGTTGGCGGGGATGGTTCCGAAGAGGACTCCGACGAGGACCGAGGTGCCGAGCGCGATGACGGCGGACCATGCGGAGACGGGGATTTTGAATGGGGTGAGGAAGCTGATGGAGAGGGGGATCGCGAGGCCAAGGATGGTTCCGACGATGCCTCCGCTGAGTGAGAGGAAGACGGCTTCGGTGAGGAACTGGAGGCGGATCTCGCGGCTGGTGGCTCCGATGGCCTTGCGGATGCCGATCTCGCGGATGCGTGCGGAGACGTTGGCGAGCATGCTGTTCATGATGCCGACTCCGCTGACGATGAGGGTGATAGCGGCGGCGAGGGTGAGCACGACGGTAAGCATGTTGGCGATCCGGTCCATGACGCTGAGGACCTGAGTGAGGTTGAAGGCGACATAGACCGAGGTCGGGCGATGACGGCTCTTGATGATCTCAAGGATCTGGGCCGAGGCCGGAAGGACGAGCCTCGAGTCCTTCATGGTGAAGAAGATCTCCTTGACGGTGTTGGTTCCGGTGAAGTAGCGCGCGACCTCATAGGGAATGATGATGGTCTGGTCGCTGATCTCCGACTCGCCGAAGGTTTCTATGCTCTCTCTGAAGACTCCAATGATGACGAAGGGAATGCCGTGGATGCTGATGGAGCGCCCGACGGCGGCTTTGGTGCTGCCGAAGAGTTCCTTGGCGAAGGTCTCGACGATGACGGCGACCTTGGTATGCTCGCGGGCGTCCTGATCATCGAAGAACCGGCCGCTGAGGATAACCAGGTTGCGGACCTGCTTATATTGCGGGGAGACGCCGAGGATCATGGTCTCCTTGACGACGCCTCCGCCGATGCTGACGCGGTCGTGGTCCTCGAGCATGGGTGAGGAGGCGATGATGCCAGGAACCTGTTCGATGACGGCCTGCATGTCGTCGCGGGTCATGAAGTCGGGGGTGGTGGTGTTGTCGGGTCCGGCAACGCTGCCGCCGTTGTATTCCATCTCGATCATGTTGGGACCGATGGAGGAGATGAGGTTGTGAGCGTACTCCTTTCCGGTGAGCCCCAAGGTGACGACGAGAATGATGGAGGCCGAACCGATGATCATGCCGAGCATGGTGAGGAGGAATCGGACTTTGCTGGCGACGAAGCTGTCGATGGCGAGACGGACGATCTCGCTGAACATCATGGTCGATCGCGCGGTGGCGAGCGTGCGGTCGAACGAACTCGGCTTGGGTACCTGCGCGAGAGCCATCTTTTCAACCAAATAGACGCTTTCAAGTATCGCAGCTGTGCCGGTTCCATGTCACTTATGGGTTTGGCGGGTACCTGGCAGGAGCTTCTCGTTGCGCACGATGTCTCTAATTTGTCAGCGCTTTGTCATTTGATGTCATAGGCCTGGCTAAGTCTCGCCATTTGATCTCGATTTGAATACGCCGGGTATATAAAAAGTAGAGATATGACGGGCTGGCCTGGCTTGATGCGGAGCTCCGGCGAAGGGGTTAGAAGTTGTGAGCACAATTCTGGTGATTGAGGACGATCCAAGGATACAAAAGGCACTGCATCGCCAGTTCACCACCGAGGGTTACGAGGTGTGCCTGGCGTCGGACGGTGAGCAGGGGCTGGCAAGTTGCAAGAGCCTCAAGCCGGCGGGGGTGGTCCTCGACCTGATGTTGCCGGTGATGTCGGGGCTGGAGGTTTGTAAGGGTATTAAGAGCTGGTCGGCGAATACTCCGGTGGTTGTGCTGAGCGCTGTCTCGGAGGTAGCGGACAAGGTGCTGCTGCTGGAGATGGGCGCGGATGACTACGTGACGAAGCCCTTCAGTCCGCGAGAGCTGATGGCGCGTGTGCAGGCGGCGATCCGAAGGTCGCAGAGACCGGTGACGAATACGCGGGTGAGCTTCGGCAATATCACGGCCGATTTTGTAGGAATGGAAGTCACGAGGGACGGAGTTCCGGTGGTGCTGACCGCGCACGAAATCAAATTGCTGCAGCACTTCGTCGAGAATCCGGAGCGCGTGATAACGCGGGAAGAGCTGCTGAACGACGTGTGGAAGTATACGTCGTATCCCACGACACGGACGGTCGATAACCACGTCATGAAGCTGCGGCAGAAGCTGGAGCCTGATCCGGCGAAACCTATCTACTTCCGCACGATGCATGGGATCGGCTATAAGTTCGTACGCGGCGACTAAAGAGGACAATCGAAGCGGAAAGAGGACAAGGCTGATGGACAGGCTGCGAATGAGGACGACGCTGCTCATTCCCCTTGTTTTGCTGTCGTTTAGCTGCTGCGTCGTAAGCCTGCTGGTGATTCGCACGATCGTAGAGCGGCAGATCCGAGCGAGCCTTGCCTCAGACCTGCAGCATTCGGTGAGGACTTACCAGAACCTGCAACGTCAGCGCAGAGAGCTTCTTTCGCGCGAATCTTCGCTTTTAGCGGACCTGCCTCCGCTGAAGGCCCTGATGACGACTGCTGACGCCCGCACGATCGAAGATGGAGGCATCGAGTTCTGGCAGCTTAGCGGGAGCGACTTCTTTGCTTTGCTGAACCAGAGCGGCAAGCTGGTTGCCCTGTACGCTCGAGGGCCTGAGCTTGACCGCGCACGAGTGGAGCAGGAGCTGGAGCGCTCTCCGCGCAGGCCGGAAGAGCCGCTGCTGCTTACGCTGGGCGACCGCCTGTATGAGGTAGCAACGAGGCCGTTGTGGTTTGGAAACCAGGAGGGCGGAACGCAGCTCGGCTCCGTTGCGGTGGGGTACGCGATCGATGCTCAGGTGGCGCGCGAGGTAAGCGAGGCCTCTGCGGCTGATGTCGCCTTTGTTGTAAACGGCAAGGTGATTGCGAGTACTCTTGCGCCGGATTTGCAGCAATCATTGGTGGAGCGGGTCGGGAACTCCCTGCGTTCTTCTGACGCGAATCAAAAGATCGCGCTTGGTGGTGAGGAGTATCTGGTTGCGTCGGCGAGTCTGTCGAGCACGCAGGCTGAAGAGAGCCCAGCTGCGGAACCGAGGCTGGTGGTCCTGAAGTCTTTTGCGCAGGCGACCCAGTTGGTGGGGCAGGTCAACCGATGGGTGGTCATGCTGGGGCTGCTTACTCTTCTGATCGGTACGGCGATGTTTGTCTCGGTTTCGCGTACATTAAGCCACCCGCTTGAGGTGCTGGTGGAGGGCACGCGAGCACTGGCGAAAGGGAACTTCGACTACAGGCTGAGCGAAGGCGGGGTTGAGGAGATTCGAGAGCTGAGCCGCGCGTTTGAGCGGATGCGGGTGGAGCTTCGCCGCACGCAGGCTGAACTGATCGACTCGGAGCGGCTCGCGACGATCGGGAGAATGGCGAGTTCGATCTCGCACGACCTCAGGCACTACTTGTCGGCGATGTATGCGAATGCGGAGTTCATGAGCGACGGAAGGATTCCTCAGTCGGAGCGCGAGGATCTTCTGGAAGAGGTGCGCACGGCGGTGCAGGGCATGACCGATCTGCTGGACTCGCTGCTTTTGTTCACCCAGACGGGGCGCGCTCTGCATCAGGAGTATCAGTCGCTGGACACGATTGTGGAGAACGCTGCGAATATGGTTCGTTCGCATCCCGCGTCCCGCGATGTGAAGATGGTGCTGAACGGGCTTGTTCCATTGATGGCATGGGTTGATGGAAGGAAGCTGGGCAGGGCTGTCTATAACATCCTGCTCAACGCCTGCCAGGCGGCGAGACGGGGCGGAGATCCGCCGACGGTGACGCTCACTCTCCTCGAAGGGGAGAGCTCTATCCGGATTGAGATCTCGGACAATGGGCCTGGAATACCCGAGTCCATTCGCCGGAAGATTTTTCTTCCGTTTGTAAGCGAAGGCCGGGAGAGCGGTGTAGGTCTCGGTCTGACCCTGGCACAGCAGATCGCTCAGGAGCACGGCGGCGATATTGAACTGAGCGAGACCGTCGATGGCCAAACTGTCTTCGTGATTGCTCTGCCGATAGACCTGGAACGGATGGCGAGCGACGAGATCGAGAAGAAGGTGGAGCGGCCGCAAGCTCCTACCTATCGAGGTTGAAGATGAGAGACTATGCGCGCAGATTCTTCGTATGCCTTCTGGTGTGCTCGATGCCACACGCTCTGCGAGGTCAGAGCGGCCCGCAGACGACCGGTGAGTCGTCATCTTCCGGGGCTTCGGAGGGCGGCGGTTCCCTTCAACTGGAGCAGAAGGTGGAGACAATCTCCGCTGCTCTGAGCGCAACGCGTCAGCAGTTGGAGCAATCGCAGCAACAGATACAGCAGTTGCAGGAAGAGCTCGCTCAGGTTCGGAAGCAGTTGCATGCTTCAGCGACGCCTCCGGCGGCAACCTCTGACGGTCAGGACTCACAGGTCGCGAAGGACGATGATCTGCGGGATCGCGTGGAGGCGCTTGAAGCGCAGGTGAAGCTGCAGGACCAAACAAAGGTAGAGAGCAGTTCCAAGTATTCGGTGCGCGTGAACGGCCTTGTGCTGCTCAACGGCTTTATCAATCGCGGAGCGGTCGACAATATCGATCTCCCGTCCATCGCCGTGCAGTCGCCTACTGGAACTAACGGAAGCGTTGGGGCGGGCTTGCGACAGACGATCCTCGGCGTTCAGGCCTTCGGTCCTCGCATCGCCGGCGCGCGAACCTCGGCGGATGTTAGTTTCGACTTTTACGGGGGCATCCCTTACAGCAACTATGGAACGGTTGCCGGGCTCGTGCGTATGAGAACGGCCGGTGTTCATCTGGATTGGGAGCGCGATTCGCTGGAGGGCGGAATGGAGACACCGCTCATTTCGCCACTATCGCCGACGTCTTACGCTACGGTTGCAGAGCCCGGGATGGCGTGGGCCGGCAATCTGTGGACGTGGGCGCCTCAGTTGCGTTACGCGCATCAATTTGTGGGAGCAAGCGAGGACCACGTGCAAGTTGAGTTTGGACTGTGGGACCCGCCCGCCGCGGGATACAACTCAACGGACGTCCTGCGTGCTCCGAGTCCAGGTGAGCGAGCGAGCCAACCGGGCTACGAGGGGCGGGTTTCTTACGGTTCGAGCGACGCAGAACGGGGTTTGCAGATCGGGTTGAGTGGGTACTACAGCCGTCAAAGCTATGCTGTAACGGACACCGACAGCAGCTCCTACTATTCTCAAGGCAACGACTCGTGGGCCTTTACGACGGATTGGCGCATTCCGTTTGCTCGCAGGTTTGAGGTCAGCGGTGAAGGTTACCGTGGGCGGTCTCTTGGAGGCTTTGGTGGCGGTGTTTACAAGGATGTCTTGTATGGCACGGATCCAGTCTCAGGCGCTGCTGTGCTTCGAGGGCTCAACGATATCGGCGGATGGACACAGTTGAAATCGAGATTTGGGAGATCGCTGGAGGCAAACGCTTCCATCGGTCTGGACGATGGTTTTGCGAGCGACTTTCATTTGGTCGTGCTGCCGCCGACGGCGAGCGCAACGCAGTTGCGTGCGCGTAACCGGATGGTGGTTGGGAATGTGATCTACCGGCCGAAGACGTACCTCATCTTTTCGCCGGAGTATCGCAGAATCTGGACGTGGCCCATTACCGGCGAGCGTAGTACGGCGGATATCTTCACTCTTTCGGTTGGATATGAGTTTTAGGAACAGCATGGCGCGCTGCAAATTTTGTTGGATGATCTTCGGGATCCTCGGGATTCTCGGGATCTTCGGCTTCAGCCTCGCGGCGATGAGTCCTGTTGCGCGGGGACAGGGGGTCGATGTGTCGGCGAAGATCGTTGTTCATGGCGGACGGCGGTCAGCGGATGCGAAGAAGAATCCGGGGGCGTCGGATGTCGTTGTGTGGTTGACACCGTTGCAGCCGTTGACAACAAAGCCCGCGGCCCAGCCTCACGCGCCATACAGGTTATTGCAGAAGGACAAGCAATTTACGCCGCATCTGCTGGTTGTGCCGACGGGAACCAATGTCGAGTTTCCGAATGCGGACCCCTTCTTTCACAACGTTTTTTCCCTCTTCAATGGCAAACGATTCGATCTTGGCCTGTATGAGTCAGGGACGAGCCGGTCAGTGAAGTTTGATCGCGAGGGTGTGTCCTATATTTTTTGCAATATTCACCCTGAGATGGGAGCTGTAGTGCTGGCTTTGAGCACGCCTTTCTACGCCGTCTCCGGCGGGAACGGCGAGGTTGCCATCCATGGGGTTCCTCCGGGAGCTTACCGGCTGGAGGTGTGGAGCGAGCAGGCCAGAGTTGCGAATCCGTCGAGCTTTCCGCGCAATGTGCAGGTCTCGGGGGCTGCAACGAATCTTGGAGAGATTGACATGGAGAGCGAGGCAAGCCTTCTGGCCGGCCACAAGAATAAGTTTGGTGAGGACTATCGGCCACCGCCGCCGGCTTCGGTCTATTAGCCGGGGACGTCATCCAGAATCGGCGAGGATTCGGTTTGGGGACGATGCTGGAGATTCGCGAAGAGTGTGGCGGCAAGCAGCGCAATCAAGGCGATTGCTCGAAGCACGGGCGGGTATCCGTAGCGAAGAAAGGCTGCTCCGGCAAGCGTCGCTGCGACGGCCTGCGACGCTGACATGACGAGGCTGTTGGAGGCTGACGCTCCGCCCCGGTCATCGACGGCGACCATGTTCATCAGCAGGCTGTAGAGTCCGGGCTCGTTCATCCACTGAAAGGCGGAGAAGCCAACGTAGGCCGCAGTTGCCGCGAGAGGACTACCGATAGAGCTCAGTGCGAGCAGCAGGGCTGCCGCTGCGACTTGCGTGAAGACGATGCCCTTGACCAGACCCCATCGACGGAAGAGAAATGGTGCAAGCAGGACAGCGCCTACCTGAGCGATCTGCGAGAGTGAGAACGCGTTACCGATCTGCAGCAGCGAGAGGTGCACATGTCTCGCGAGGTAGACGCTTGCGAGCGGAGAGAATGAGCCGGTGACGAGACTCCACACGGCGATGGCGGGCAGAAAGCGGAGCAGGAAGGGTGAGACGAGCGGGCGTGGCTTTTCTACGACGCGGGGACGAGTGAGAGTGAGTTTTGCCGCCGGCCAGATGCCGAATACGACGATGCCGCAGGAGAGCAACAGAACGATTTGCTGGGGATCGAGATTGCCTACGCGCAGATGACGACTCACGAGTGGGGGAAGTCTGCTGCCGGCGAGTCCACCGAGCGCGCCGAGACCGATCCCGAGCGAGAGGAGCAGGCTGAAGGCGACCGGGCGCTGCTTTTCGTTTGTGAGCTGCGCCACCGTGGGCGAGAGGCACACGGCCCAGGCGGAGAGAGTGACTCCGGCAAGAAAGGCCAGTATGAGTTGCGATGGGAAAGAGAGTAGCAGCGCTCGTGCGGACGAGAGCGTGATTGCAAGTACGAAGCATGCGAGCAAGACGGGACGCAGGCCCAACCTTTGCGCGAGCCTGCCGGAAGGGAGCGCTCCGACGAGATTGCCGACAGCCGCGGCGCTTGTAAAGAGGCCAATATTTTTCTCTGTATAGCCGTGGCCGACGAGGAAGAGATTGAGCAGGAAGTAATAGATCGAAAGGCCGAGATCGAAGAAGAACGACGCAGCAAGAAAGGTCCAGAACTGCGGAGAGAGGCGATGCTGCGCGATCCGCCAGCGGACGCCGCTGAAGGTCGTGGCAATGCTGGCTTTGCCGTGAGAGGCCGATCGTGAGACGAGATACGAGAGGTACTCCAGCAACGGGTGTTTGCGACCCGAATGCACTGCTCGCTTGTTGCGCACGTACACGACGGGCGAGCGGACGGAGCCGATGCGTGAGGGGATGAGTGTTCGCCGCAGGATATTCCGTTTGTCGTTGCCGGAGGAGAGAAGTTCAAGGTGTAACCAGAGTGAGTCCTTGTTTTGACGGAACATGACTTCGAGTGCGGATCCGGAGAAGCGTTGGAGCCAGCTCAGTTGCTCTGCAGGAAGGCCTGCGATCTCGCGCTCGACCTGCGGGTGAAGACGACAACGAAACCACGCCTGCGCATAGTAAAAGGCGATTGCCTCGATGGCACGAAGAGACGGAGGGTGGATCTCGCTCCAACTCTGCCAAAAGGCATCATCGTCGGCGTGAGAGTGGAGAAATACTGCCAACTCGCGAACGTGATGCACGATCCATTCGCGAAGAAAGAGATTGCGAAGGATGTGAAGCGTGAGGTGACCGAGGTGATCGATGGGGCTGAGGCATCGAAACGACAGGCCGCCTATTTGTCGTTCCGTGCGTCGCTCCCAGAAGGACTCGACATCTGGAATGGACAGGCGCGAGATGCGTTCATTCCAGAGGCAAAAGTGCAGTTCGATCCCGAGCGGCATCTCCGGATCGAAGGCGTTGCCCTTCCATTCCCAATCGCCGAGCCGAACCAGGCTGTGTCCGTGATCTGCATTGGTAATGTCGGTCTTATCTTCCGACACGTAGCCAATCGCCTGCAGAGCTTCTCGGGCGCTCTGGATCATTTCTGGCGGACAGTAGAGGTCCAGATCGGACTGTGAACGCAGCCGTGGATCGGCGACATAGTCGGGTGCCTGGGCGAAGCCTTTGATGACGAGGTGGTCGACGCCTGCGCGATCGAGCGCTTCGGCGGCCTCGGTGTAGATCGTCTTGATTCGTTCGAAGCGAAGAGCGTTGTCGGCGAGGTTAGTCGTGAGACGATCCACGACCCAGCGTGGAAGGCCCTCCATGGGGAGTTGCGCGAGTGGAAGTGTGAGATTCGAGAGGCTGCAAAATCTCAGGAGGCTATGCCACTCGTCGTTGGAGAGCGTTCTCAGGGGCTCGAGGTTGCGCTCGTTCACCTGCAGCGCCGCGAGCAGGGCCGCGACCTCGCTCGGAATTCGTGGTGAGCGCATGCCGTTCTCGGGCAATTGTTCGTGCATCGAGTCAGCTTCCCTGTTGCGCGAGCTTGTTGAGCCGCTCGATGGCCCAGTCCAGATCGGTGTAGCGCAGCTCGAAGACGGGCACATCGAGCAGGTGATCGATCGCGGCCTGCTGCTCATCAAAAGACGCGGTATTCGAAAAAGGGAACTGGCCAAACCAGGCACGTGCGACCTCACGTGAAGAGGGCACGAGTTCATGCTCCGACACGTCGTGGCGGTTGAGGAAGACGATGGACTGGACGATGGCTGATTCTGATGTAACGAGGTCCTCAAGTTCTGCCGTTGGGACCTCGATCGATGGCTTGCCAGCGACTCGCGGCGTGATGGAGCGACCCTCAAGCTCCGGAAAGAGCTGCGCGCCCGAGTCACGGAGCCGGAACTGATGGCAGTTACCTAAGACCATGCGGTCTGCTCGATCGAACGGCAGATAGCTGGCGTCATCGCAGGTGAACGTCCATCCGGCGCGTGCTCCGGCGAAGGCGAGCGATGACTTTCCTGCGCCGGAGTCTCCGCACAGAAGCATGCCATGTCCGATCGAGGTGACGCAGGCTGCGTGCAGAGGCGCCGCTCTCAGAGTGGCTATCATGGCGAGGACGGCGGCTTCGATGATGTGATATCGCAGGTACAGGGCTGACTCGGCCGTCCGCTGCGTGACCCAGCCGAATGCGAAGCCTGCGTTCAGATCGCAGTGCACGAAGTTATATGGGTCGGCGATGTTCGACAGAAGATGTTGCTGAACGCGGCATACCGGCGCGGGAAGAGAGGCCGTTTCATCGAAGTCCCGGGTGACGCCGAGCCTGAGTTTCAACGGAGGATGATCGAATCGCGGGCGGAACATCGACCAGCTTTGCGAGGCCGCTTCGAGCACAGCGAAGGAGTTGGTCACGATCTCCACCGGAAAGCCGAGGGGAAAGAAAGTTTCGCGAAGCGGCATGGGAGCGAAGGCCAAGATTGCGTCGCTCTCGGTTGGGATGAGTTGCTCTGCGGTGGTATAGGGCATCGGTATCATCTGGTTCTCCGGGGGTAAGGGTGTACAGCGGCTGCTGGTTGTGGCGTATGGAGACGCGGTCTACTTTGCATATTCGTCGCCAGTGTAGGTGCGCGGTTCTCCGAGGCTGCCTGCGGGAGGAAGGTGTCGCAGATAGACCACGATGGTCCACATGTCGTCGTCGCTGAGGATGCCTTTGGAGCCGGGCATGCCGGATGGGAAGAGGCCGTTCTCGATGATCCACTTGAGCTGCCCGTCGGTGTAGCTCTGCACCTCTGGAGAGGCGAGCGATGGAACGGGAGGCGATATGGTCTTCGCAAAGGGAACGCCGGTGTTCTGCGCATCCCGGCCATGACAGACGATGCAGTAGAAGGCGAAGGTCTGCTTGCCGCTTTCGATCTTGTCTGCCGTAGCTGGAATCGGATTTTTGTCATGCGTGCCCTTCACGGTGACGTTGTGCTTGGTCCACTCGACCACGGCTGTCTCGGCGCGGCTGGGCGGAGTGGCTTTGCAGCCGAGTAGGACAAGTGAAGTGGCGATGCTGAGAACGCCAACGAGCCAATGGCGCATGGCTACTCCTTCACGTGGACGACAAAGAGCATCGATCCGTGACCGCTTCCGCAGAAGCGTCCGCACTGGCCGCGAAAGTCGCCGACGCTGCCGGGCGTGACGGAGACATCGACCGGATGTCCCTTGGTGACCTCCTGATTGATCTTCAGCCCCGGGATGAGAAGGCTATGGGGGACATCGTCGGAGATGAGGTGCAATGTGACGGTCTCGCCTGGCTTCAGTGTGATCTCCGATGGGACGAAGGCGAAGCGGTGCACGTGAATCTCGATGGTGCGCGAAGGTTCTTCCGCGCGAGCTGCGGACAACGCTGGGATGAAGAGACAGAGCATCAGTAGCGCGTTCCGTGTTCGTGTGGTGTGCTTCACTCGTTGGATCCTCCGGTTGCTTTTGTGAGTTGGTATTGCAGATCGCCGACGTCAGGGCGCCAAATACTTGAGCAGGAGCTTTTCATCCTCACGGGAGAGTTTGGCTCTGGCACGCATGTGCATGACAACGGTTCCGGTGATCCGTGGAGAGATGGCCATGGGAGGCGTGTGGCAGCGGGCGCAGTTGTTGTTGAAGACCTCTTCTCCGGTAGGCTGTGCACCATGGTTTTGCGTCGTCGCCGGCTGCTTTGCTCCGTCGGCAGATGGTGCGGTCTGCGACGCCAGCGCGATAGAGGCTAGAGCCACCAGAGAAAAACACACGACTACGCTGAGTACGAGGCGCTTCATTTTTTCCTCCCTGGCCATAACGGAAACATGAACCGATAGGTGAGGCCGACGTTCCACACGTTGGCATTCTGTTGTGAGCTGAAGCTGCGCCCGTAGCTGGAGACAAGACGGAGATCGTCGCGAAAGTAGTAATTAAGACCGAAGTCAAACCTCGTCGTCTCGACGTGAGGCAAGCTGTTGCCTCCGCCATTCAACGGAAAGAACTGCTGCATTCTGCCTACGATCTGCGTGCGGCGAAGGAATTGCGGGACAGGCAACTGCTGAAAGAGATAAGCGGCTTCAATCCAATAGCCGCGGCCGTTGTAGCTGTAGTCGCCCTCGGCCTTGATATCGAGGGAAACGGTACGCGGCTGCCAGGAGACGTAGGTTGCGACGCTGTTGATATGGTGCTGCTGCAGAAATCGCTGGTATGACGTTCCCGCTTCCAGGCGAAGGCGGGTGAAATAGATGCTGGCGTCGCCGCCTGCGGTTCTCGCTGCCTCAAGCTGATTTATATTGCTGCTCGCCGAAAAGTAGCTTGAATACTGGATGGAGTAAGCATCATTCTGCACGACGTTCCCGCGCAGCATGATGCCGTCGCCTGCGCCGCTGTTGCGCGTGCCGATGGCAGCGGTGATGGGAGAGTCTTGCAGGTTGCGGATCCAGACGGGTACGAGGCGCTCGTTGTAAAGGCCGAATGGGAGCAGATATTTGCCGGCGCTGGCGATGACATGCGTATTTGCAAGCCAGTCAACCTGCGCGTAGTCGACCGTCTTGAAGACCTTGCCTTTGAAGGGGCCTGTCGTCTGGTCCTGCCGCTGGAAGAAGCCGGTGAAGTCGGTGCGGGATTCGAGCAGTACGTGGGAGCCGAAGGGAACCAGCAGGGCAGGATTGATCTGTGGTATCAGGCTGGTGACGCCGCCGTTCACGTTGTGGATGTAGCCTGCGCCTCCTGCGATTACGGGCACGAAGCCCGCGTGAGTCTCGGGAGTGCTTGTGCCCTGAGCATCCTGCGCTGCGGCGGCGCAAGTGAGTGCCAGCCAAAGGCTGAACACCGACGCAACTCGTGCTGCCTGTTTATGGTTTCTCCGTAGCACGAAGCCCTTCCGTTCTCGTTGATGTCGAGCGTTTCCCGGCTGAACAGCAGCTTCAGCGCCGTGGAATGAGGTCGAGTATAGGAAGCCGCAAAAGGCGATTTGTCACGGTGTTGTCTTGAAGTTGTCAAACTCTGCCAGCAGACAAAGATCGCGTGAAGCCCTGACATGCGCATGACAAATCAGCTGGTCCGGATGGTCAACATCCTGGTCTCGGGCCGTTGAATTCGACGAAGGTGAGACAAGACCACGTCGAGTTTTGTGTTCAGGAGCGAGTAGTCTGTTCTCTTGAAGTGCGTCTGATCGGACGGTACGCATGCTGGGCTTTGAGACCAGCCGACGGGCGCGTATCAGGAGAATTTATGACGATCCGCTGCCGTGCTGTGTTCGCTCTCATCGCGTCTCTTGGACTAACTGCTGCGGCTGGTCTTTCGCAGACCGGAACGGTTGATTCGAAGCTCTACTCCGACATGCGCTGGCGTGAGATCGGGCCGATGCGTGCGGGGCGCACTCGTGCGCTGGTAGGTGTTCCCAGTCAGCCGGCTACGTTTTACTTCGGCGCGGTGAATGGCGGAGTGTGGAAGACGACGGATGCCGGCGCGACGTGGTACAGCGTGTGGGACGATCAGCCGACGGGATCGATCGGTTCGATTGCCGTGGCGGAGAGCGACCCGAACGTTGTGTATGTGGCCAGCGGCGAGGGTCTGGCGCGGCCTGACCTTTCGACCGGAGACGGCGTTTATAAGTCGACCGACGCAGGCAAGACGTGGCAGCACCTGGGCTTGAGGGAGGGACAGCAGATTGGGCAGATTGCCATCGATCCTAAGGACGCGAACAAAGTTTTCGTCGCGGTTACGGGACATCCTTATGGTCCGAATGAGGAGCGCGGCCTGTACCGCACGACGGATGGTGGCAAGACGTTCAAGAGGGTGCTCTTCATCAATGACCATACAGGTGCTTCGGAGGTGCAGATTGATCCGCAGCACCCGAATATTGTTTACGCGGGGATGTGGCAGCGTCAGGAGGGGCCGTGGGAGAACGGGGCCTGGTCCGGGCCGGATGGTGGGTTCTACCGCTCGACAGATGGAGGCGACACGTGGACGAAGCTGACTGGCCATGGATTACCTGACGGAATTATTCAGGTGAATGTGACGGTGTCGCCGTCGGATTCGCGGCGAGTGTATGCGGCGATTGCTTCGCCTGGTGCGGTGGGAATCTATCGCTCGGAGGACGAGGGTGTGAGTTGGGTGCATGCTCCGGTGGATGATTCGCGACCGGAGGCGCGGATTGGCGGCGGGGATTTGCCGGTGCCGAAGGTAGATCCGAAAGACCCGGACACGCTGTATGTTGCGACCGTGGTGACGTGGAAGTCGACCGATGCCGGCAAGACCTGGTCTGGTCTGCGCGGTTCGCCTGGAGGCGACGACTACCAGAATGTCTTCGTCAATCCGAACGATACGAAGATTATTGCGCTGGCGAGCGACCAGGGAGTGATCATCTCGCAGAACGGCGGCGAGACCTGGACGCAATGGTATAACCAGCCGACGGCGCAGGTGTATCACGTTACGGCGGACAACGCTTTTCCATATCGCGTGTGCGGTGGGCAACAGGACAGCGGAAGCGCGTGCGTGCCGAGCCGAAGCGATGATGGCCGCATTACGTTTCATGACTGGCACCCGGCAGGTATTGAAGAGTACGGCTATGCGGCTCCGGACCCGCTTGATCCGGACATCGTCTATGGCGGCAAGGTGACGCGGTATGACCGGCGCACCGGCCAGATTCAGAATGTTGAACCGAAGCCGTTGCGCAGCTATCGCGTGCTGCGTACGGAGCCGCTGATGTTTTCTCCGGTTGATCCGCACAAACTTTATTTCGCGACCAATACGCTTTGGCTTACGACGGACGGAGGGAAGAACTGGAAAGAGGTGAGTCCAGACCTGAGCCGCGAGAGCTATGAGCTGCCTGCGACGCTGGCCCTCTATAAGGACGCGCCGACGGCAAAGCCGATCCGCCGCGGCGTGATCTATGCGCTGGGTCTTTCGCCGCTGGACGGCAACCGGCTATGGGCGGGCACGGATGATGGACTTATCTGGACTACGATCGATGGTGGAGCGAACTGGAAGAACGTGACTCCGCCGGAGTTGAAGCCTTTCTGGAAGGTCTTCAATATGGATGCGGGTCACTTTGATTCGCAGACAGCCTACGCGGCTATCAACACGATGCGGCTGGATGATATGCGGCCGCATCTCTTCCGCACGCATGATGGCGGAAAGACCTGGAAGGAGATCGACAATGGTCTTCCGGATGGTGCGGCTACCAGCACGATTCGAGAAGATCCGAAGCGCAAAGGGCTGCTGTATGCGGGTACGGAGACGCAGGTGTATGTGTCATTCGATGACGGCGACCACTGGCAGTCGCTGCGGCTGAATATGCCGGCGAGCTCGGTGCGCGATCTGGAGGTGAAGGACGATGATCTGATTGCGGGCACGCACGGGCGCGGGTTTCTCATTCTGGACAATTTGACTCCGCTGCGGCAGATCGCGGCGGGGATAGCAGAGGAGAATGCGCATCTTTATGTGCCGCAGACGGCGATGCGGATTCGGGGGGATATGAATCCTCCGACGCCGTGGCCGGCTGATATGGCGACGGGGGACAATCCGCCGGATGGCGCGATCATCGACTACTATCTTGGGCCGAAGTTTGCCGGCGAGGTGACGCTCGAAGTTGTGGATAGCAAGGGTGCGGTGATCGCGCGGATCAAGAGCAGCGATCCAGTGCCGCCGCTCGATCCTCGCTATCCTGACCCGACGTTGTGGGCGAGGCCTCCGCGCGTGCTCTCGGCTGCTCCGGGGCATCATCGCTTTTTGTGGGACATGCAGTATCCGCAGGTGCCGGGGATGTCGACGGAGCCTGATGCCGACCAGGCGGTGCCGCACAACACTCCGCAGGTTTCGACGGCGCCGTGGGTGCTGCCGGGAGAGTATACGGTGCGGCTGACTGCAGGGGGCAAGACGATGTCAGAGCCTCTGAAGATTGTCATGGATCCGCGAGTGAAGACCTCGCCGGCGGACCTCGAAGCGCAGTTTAAGATCTCGAAGGCGATCTATGACGACCTGATGCATTCGACGGCGGCGATTCACGAGATCACGGTGCTGCGCGATCAACTGCAGGCCAGGCAGAGGCAGGTTACCGGAGGCGATTCGCTGGAGGCGAAGCTGGACAAGATTGCCGGTTCAGAGCGAGGAGAGCGCGGTGGCCGCGGAGGGTCCGGTGGGCCGCCGACGCTGCGGTCGGTGCGCACGCAGCTGGCGCGTATCGAGCATGAGATTCAGAACGCCGATGAGGCTCCTACCGCAGGGCAGGTAGAGGCATACCAGATTGCCGGCAAGCCGCTGGCGGAGCTGCTTCAACAGTGGGAGCAAGTCAAGCAGACTGAGGTGAAGGCGCTGAATTCGAGCCTCGAGCGCGAGCATCTGCCTTTGCTTCGGATCGATACGAGCAAGATCGATCACGATGTGGAGGACCAAATCGTGATAGGCGACGACGAGTAACGCTTCAGAAGATAATCTTTGCGCCGAATTGCAGTTCTCTGGGTGTGGTTCCTTGCGAGGTTGAGAGGCCGGCTGACGAAGTTCCGATGGTGGTGCCAGGGGCGCCGGGGAGAACTACGTTGTAGATGTTGAAGGCTTCGGCGCGGAGTTCGAGGCTGACGCTTTCGTGGAGCGGAGTCTCTTTGACGACGGAGAAGTCGAGGTTGTTGAAGTTGGGCTGGCGGAGGATCATCTTGCCCATGTTGCCGAAGGAGGCGACGGGCAGGGAGAAGACGGAGGGGTTGAAGAGGCAGGATCCGGTGGTGCCTCGAGAGCCGACGAGCGTGCTGCCGCAGGAGCCCTGCAGCGGATTTCCGTTGATGTTGGGGCGGGAGTAGCTGGAGACGGTTCCGTTGTCGCCGGAGATATTGGCGGGGTCGCCGCCTACGTTGAGGTTGTAGGGCTGGCCGGTGCGGATCTGGAAGAGATAGTTAACTTTCCATCCGCCGGCGAGGTAGGAGGTCCATCCGCTGGTGGCCCAGCGCTGGTTGGGGCCGAATGGGAGGGCGTAGACGGTGCTCCAAGTGAAGAGGTGACGGATGTCGTAGGAGGAGTTGCCGTAGGCATTGCGCGGCAGGAAGAAGCTCTGGACGACGGAACCTCCTCCAGTACCGTTTTCGGCGTTGAACCAACCGCTGCTGTTGTCGAGGGCTTTGGCCCAGGTGTAGGAGGCGATGGTGTTCCAGTTGTTGGAGAAGCGCTTTTGATATTCGACGAGGAGCGCGTTGTAGTTGCCATAGCCATTGTCGGTCGAGTAGTGCCATCCGTTGGTTGCCCAGGGGATGTATTTGTAGGTGTCGATGGTGGCGAGGGGCGTTCCGTTAGGAGATGGATGTTGCGCGGCGTTGGCGAAGCCGGTGAAGTTGAGGCGCGTGCTCTTGGAGCCGGCGTAACCGACGGTGAAGAGTTGCGTGTTTGCCAATTGCTGCTGGACCTGGAGGTTCCATTCGACGGAGCGCTGGTCGCTGTAGCCGGGTTGCTGGACGTATCCGCCGCCGGTGGTGAGCCATGGACTGGAGGCTACGACAGGGTTGGGAAAGTTGCCTTCGAGGCTGGTGATGGGAACGAGAGGATTCTGGGAGGCTCCGGGCCAGAAGCCACTGACTGCGTTGTTGGTTTGCTGGTTGGAGATGCCGATGGTCCATGGCCAGGTGGGGCCTTCGATATTGTTCTGAACCCATTGGCTCCGGGCGGTGATGGTGTCGAAGAACATGCCGATGCCGCCGTTGACGACGGTGTTGGGGTGAGGCTGGTAGGCGAAGCCGAAGCGCGGACCGACGTTGTCGCTGATGGCGGGGCCTACTTTTTGTCCGGGCGAGAAGGTGATGTGGGTGTTGAAGGGAACAGCGGAGATACCGCCGGGGATGCAGGGATTGGTGAAGGTCGAGCCGCAGGCGGCCACGCTGGAGGCGGCGATGATGTAGTTGGCGTTGGGTATGTCGAAGCCGTTGGCGAGGCGGTTGTTCAGCATGTTGATGCCGGGGAGGTACTCGTAGCGGAGGCCGAAGTTTAGGGTGAGGTTGGGCTTGGCCTTCCAGGAGTCGGTGATGTATCCACCCCAAAGCGTCATGCTGAAGTAGTCTTCGGCGAGGTCAGGCTGCTGGGCGGTGAAGGTGGCGGGGAAGCCGAGGAGGGAGGAGACGAGCGAGTTGCCGGTGTTGGATGCATTGATATTGCTGGTGACCGCGTCGGAGAAGGTGAACTGCTGATAGAGATTTCGCTGGAGACGATTTTGATAGATGTAGTCGGCTCCGGCCTTGAGCGAGTGGCGGCCGAGCAAGTAGGAGATGCTACCACCGACGTTGACGACAGGATTGCCGCGATAGAGGTTGCCTTCGCTGCCGCTGTTGCTAGTGGTGTAAGGAGAGGCGAGGTTGACGTACATGCCGCCGTATTGGTCGACGTTAGTGAAGCCGGCGTTGGTGGCGCCGGTGGACCCGATGGGGGAGAAGGCCTGGGTAAAGACATAGGGTTTGAGCATCGCTCCGCCGCGGACATCGAGGAGAAGATTGGACGTGAAGACGTGGGTATAGCCGCCGCCGAAGTTGTATGCGTGGTAGTTGGAGACGTTGGAACCGATGGTTCCGGCGATGGGGCTGGTGTCGTAGACCCACATCTGCGAGATGCGGCCGAAGCCGAAGTTCTTCTCGCTCTTATGAAAGTCGATGCGGACCTGGTAGGAGTTGTTGTTGTCGATTTGAGGTCGAGTGTCGACGAAGTTGTAGCCAGCGGGCTCGTTAGCAACGGAGTTTGCGGGCGCGTAGTAGGCCTTGATGTAGGAGAGCATGACCGGGTTGATCATGGACGCCGGGACCTTGAGGCAGGGTGTGCCGGTGGGTTGCAGGTTGTTTACCGGGGCGATTGGATTGCCGTTGGTATCGCACTTGAACTGCTGCACGGTGCAGCTTCCGCCGCTGCACACTGTCGAATAGGGGTTGTAGAACTTGTGCTGGTAGTAGGAGTAGGCGGAGCTGGAGAAGTCACCGGAGAGCTCCTGTGTGGTAGGGACGAGGGTTTGGGGAAGACTTGGTTTGGAGTAGCGCCAGCCTTCATAGCCGCCGTAGAAAAAGAGCTTGTCGCGGAGGATGGGACCGCCAGCGGCGCCGCCGAACTGGTTCTGTGTGTAGTGAAGCGGAGCGGCGGGAGTGTTGGAGTTGCTGTTGGGGCCGCAGCGCACAGTGTTGCAGAAGTCGGTGTAAGAGTTGCGGGCGTCGAAGATGTTGTTGCGGACGAACTCCCAGACGGAGCCGTGGAAGCGGTTGGTTCCGGATTTGGAGAGCATGTTGACGATGCCGCCAGTGACGACACCGAACTCCGCGCTGTCGATGTGGGACTGAACCTTGAACTCCTGCATGGTGTCGATGATGGGAAGGAAGCCGTAGATGGCGCCGCGAAGGTCGGTGTTGATGATGCCGTCCATGTAGTAGAGAGTCTCGCGGTTCTGCTGGCCGAAGAAGGAGACCTTGAAGAAGGCGGTGCCGGGGATGGCGCTGATTCCTGCGTCCGTCGTGCTGATTCCGGAACCCTGCGCGGTGGAGACGGGATTCACGCCGGGCGAGAGGATGAGCAGCGAGGTGAAGTTTCTGCCGTTGAGCGGAAGCTGCTCGATCTCCTTGGTCTGGATGACGCTGCCGAGATCGGAGGAAGAGTTCTGCAGCATGACGCCTTCCTGGTCGGCGGAGACTTTGACTGTTTCGCTGACTTCGCCGACGGAGAGAGCCTGATTCTCCGTGAGAGTCTGGTTGACGACGAGGTTCAGGTTGGGAAGTTCGATGCTACGGAAGCCGGGTTTGGAGATGGTGAGGTTGTAAGGGCCGGGTGTGATGTCGAGGAAGATGAAGTATCCGCTATTGTTGGTGTTGGTGTGGCGGGTGACGCCGGTGTCCTGGTTGGCTAGCGTCACAGCGGCGCCTGCGACGACATCGCCGGTTGGATCACTGATGGTTCCGTTGACGATCGCTGAAGCGTTCTGCGCGGTGAGATTCTTTGCGCCGACCGCCAGTAAAGCCCCCAGAAGATACAGCAGAAGGAACCGAGAGGAACGCATAATCCCTCCTCGCATGATGTGGTTTTGAGCCCTTCAACGCGGCTGATCTGGCGTCTTCATTCCAAATCAGCAAGACGCTAGATGAATACGTATACAGCTGTCAAGAATAAAAGAGCTTATTTACAGAATGAAATGCGTTCAGGGCAAAGCAACCTCGGAGCGATGCCCTGCTAAGGTTTTCAATTCAACCGGGAGAGGGACTTGTCGCGATAGACGATGACAGGCTGCTGTGCCTTCGTCGAGACCTCGATGGCTCCGTTCGAGATATGGAAATCGGCGGTGCTCCGGGTTCCGACAGACAGCGCCACGGCCGCTAGCTCGTGGGCGTTCCATTGGGCAGGGAGCGGCGCGCGGAGAGTCTGAGGAGTAAGGGAATAGAACGCGATCCGATCCTCCCCAATGGGGCAGAACACGCTGTCGTGCCTGGCGATCTCCGTTCCGTTTAACACTACGGCGTAGGTTCTGTTTGCCCAGTCGATCGTGGCGTGCGAGTTGTTCTCCATTCCGATGGTGACGCGATCTCCATCTCGCTGGAAGGACTCGATCTGGAGTTTATGCAGATGGAACCATGGAAGGAGGCCAAGATACCAGGTGTCGGTGATCTGGGTGCGGTCGATATCTCCGCGAAGAATGCTGTGCGGGCATGCTCCGTAAAAGAGCTGATTGTGACGTTCAAGGGAGTGGTCGGCGCGGGATCCTCCGGAGTAGCCCCAAACGGCGCTGTTGCGGTAGATGATTGGGAGGAGCGGGATGGCGCTACCGCCGAATGGACAGGTGCCTGACGCTTGTGCGTACCAGAAGCTGCTGATCTTCCCAATCATGGGGTAGCGCAGCGCCTCGGAGCTGACGTCAACGCCATGTTTTGCGAACTCTTCCAGGACACGGTAGCGGCCGGCCTCAAGATTTCGGATGCCGCTGGCGGGCTTCTTCGGATCCCAGTCATTGCGGATGGCGTAGTAGGAGAGCACATCGACGTGGGTCGTCTGATGCAGCTTGTATCGCTCGCAGGTATAGCGAACGCGATCGACTCCGGGGCCTTCCATGTACTTTGCAAGACCGAGGATGTACGACTCTTCGCCGGTCCATGAACGGCTCTTCCAGAGTTCGCCATCGGGGCGGCGCGCAATGAGATCGTCGTTCCATGCGGGACTACTGCGGTAGGCGTCGTCGTAGTTGTCAGAGAGCGTTACGATTGCATTCTTCGTCCGGCCTAAATCCATGAGGCGCATCATGCCGTCGTAGCCGCCGATGCGCTCGTTCACGACATTCACCGCCGGGTAGCCTGTGTCCTTGCCTTTGAACTGCCAGCCCCACAGGTGGACGATCTGCGGGGCGCCGTCAGTGAGTTCGCTTACGTCGCTGACGAGCTTTTCGCAGTCGGCAAAGGTTGCAGTTGGCTTGGGAAACAGCGGCTCATCGCAGCGTATGCCGTAGGTGTATTCATGGTGGTACAGCTTAGAGGGCATCGCCGGCATGCGGCTGCGCACGAGCGTTGCTCCTGTGAGCCACGCATCTTTTACGTTGCCGGATACAGGCAGGAAATCGAGCCGGCACGACGATTTCTGCTCGACCAGTAGATTTGGCGTATTCGAAGTGCCGCAGTTTCGTGGCATGCCTTTGGGTAGGTTCAGGTCGTAACAATCTCCGCCATTTACGCGATGCACCTTCGAGGTTCCTATGGAGGCTCGCCGATTTCCACTCTCGCCGATGACCTTCAGGGATGTGCCGTCCATGTACGCGGTCGTCTCCTGCACGCACATGGCGGATGAGGTGCCGAGCATGACGATCGGCAGAGTGCCCATGGTCTTTCCCCAGAACTGGTTTGGGGGTAGTTCACCTGGCTTGGCGTCCTGCAACGTGACGAAGCTGCCGCCGGTGTCTCCGTGCACGAGCCATGCTCCGTGGTCGCTCTCGCGGACGGTCACCATTCGCGGGAGTTCGACGGAGATCAGCTCATACCCCGGTGATTCAGCAATATCTTCAAGCGTTGCAGTGACGGTGGTGTCACGCAGCTCATAGCGCAAGGCGAATGATGCCGCCTTGGAGTCGTTATCGAGGGCCTCGAATTTAAATACAGCGGTGCTGCCTGTGATATCGGCGTGTGCGGCTGCAACGGGAGACTCGATGAACTTCCACGGCGTCTTCCGGCAGAGAATTACGGAGACCTGTCTTCCGAGGTCTTCTCCCCGCAGCGTCGCTCCGTTGGAGAGAAGGCGGTAGGAGAAGGGCACGCCATCTTTCCGATCCAGAATGAGTTCCAGTTGCGAGGAGCGCAGCAGGACGGGGTCCTGGGGGGTGGCTCGGTCAGTGAGCGGCGACTCTTTTTCTTGCCCGAACATGGAGTGTGGGAGCAACGAGCCGACGGCGGCAACGGCCGTGGTCGTCCCGGTGAGCCGCAAAAAGCAGCGTCGATTTATTTGTTCGGTCTCGTTTGGCATGTCAGAACCTCTGAGAGGAAATAGAAGCATAAGGAGCAATACCGATGTCAACTATTTTTTTATTGACGACGATACCTGATTGCTTATAAAAATGTCTGCCGTGAGAAAGTCCATCGATTTCCATACCCTTCCGAAAGCCAGAAGTTCCGATTTGCTCAGGACTTCAGGGCGCAATCGCGCTGCGAATGCCGGGAGTGTGAGCGGTATGGATAGCCACGGAGATATTTACCAAGACTGATTCCGCATGAGCCCATTTCGGAGTCCGATACCAGTTTTCTGTTTCAAAATGTATACGTTTGCATTTCAACTATCACCTAACAAGATTCCGGAGAGAACGATGACTGGAGTAGGAAGTTCGAAATTTATGAAACGCTTCGTGAGGCTAATCGCAGTTCTCGTCGCAGTCACTTGTTTCACCATGGAGGGCCGCAGCCAAACATCCAGCGGAACGATCAGCGGCCACGTTGTCGACCAGACCAACGCTGTAGCAGCTGGAGCCGAGGTGAGGCTGATCAATCAGCAAACCGGCGTTGTTGTGACGACGCAGGTTCGCCCGAACGGAGACTTTATCTTCGCGGACGTGCAGCCGGGCACCTTCACTGTGACTGTCACGGCGCCAGGATATAAGGCGTTGCGCAAGGTGAATCTGGTCCTGAGCGCGTCGCAGAGTCTCTCTGCGGGGACACTTATTTTGCAGATTGGAGAGCTCACTCAATCGGTCACCGTCTCAGCGGACATCACGCCGATCCAGAACAGCAGCTCTGAGCGATCGGATGTGCTGGATGACAAGCAGTTGGATAACCTGCTGGCAATTGGGCGCGATGCGATGGCTCTTGTTCGTGTGATGCCGGGGGTCGTAGGAGGTGAGGGCGGGCAGAGCCTGGGCACTTCTTCGACGCCCACCATCAACGGTGTGAACAGCGAATACAACTCCGCCACGATCGATGGCGTTACAGGAAATACGCGCGGTCTTTCCACGCTGGATACGCCGCTGAATCTTGATGCCATCAAGGAGATTACTGTAATGGCCGCGAACTACCAGGCGGAATACGGTAAGACTGCGGGCTCAAACATCAACATTGTCACAAAAAACGGCACGCAGCAGTTTCATGGCGGAGTCTATTACTACTTCCGCAATGAAGACCTGAACGCCAACACTTACTTCAACAAGTTCAACGGCGGCATCGCGCGTCCGCGTTACCGGTACAACACGATCGGCGGCACGATTGGCGGGCCGATCTACTGGCCTGGACACTTCAATGTTGCTAAGAACAAGCTGTTCTTCTTCGTGTCCCTGGAGAATTCGCCGATCAAGTCTCCGGACGGGTTGAAGTACTACACGGTACCGACGCCGTTGGAGATATCAGGCGATTTTTCGCAAACGTACGCGCAAGGGAACGTAAATCAAGTCTTGAGAAATATCAAAAGGCCGGGGCAGCCAACGAGCAGCTGTGCTGCTACGGGGACTCCCGGACCTGGCTGCTACGCCGGGAACGTGATTCCGGCAGGCCAGATCAATCCGCAGACGCAGGCACTCCTGAAGATCATCTATGACAACACGATTGGATTGAACCCCAATTCTGCCTTCACCAACCGTGCGATCAGCGCCGGCAATTACAACTACATCACGAACTACTCAGCGGATAAGCCGGTAAATCAGGAGATATTCCGCATCGACTACTATCCAACTGAGAAGTTGCATATGTTCGGTCGTGGAGACCTGGAGACGGTCAATGATAATGACTACAGTTCTCCTGCCAACAATTTGCCCTGGCTGATGAAAGTGAACTACAAAACCACGAATCCCAATTTTGTGTTCAACGTGGTCTATACGTTCAGCCCGACGCTGGTGAACGAACTCAATCTGGGCACGGCCGGCTGGAGCGAGACGCAACTATACAACGCCTCGGATCTGGCCAAGGCCCAGTTGAATCCCGACGGATACAACATTCCTGCGTTGTATGCCGGAGTGAATCCTCTGAACCTGCTTCCCGGCGTGAGCTTTGGCCTGACAGATTCTGCGAACTTCGGCTGGGACAGTCGCTTTCCAATGGCTGACCAGGTGAGGTCGTACAGCGCCACGGACAATGTGACCAAGATCATAGGCTCGCACACTTTGAAGTTTGGTGTCGATGCGCAGACGGACTCCTACCTGCAGGTAAACCACAACAGAGTCGGGAGCTTTTCGTACGCGACTGATACGAAAAACATCAGCGATAGCAACTATGCCTATTCCAATACCCTGCTGGGAAACTTCGATACGATGAGCGAAGTGACGGCATTGGTCAACTACAAGCCGCGTACGAATGCGCTGGAGTGGTACGCGCAGGATGGTTGGAAGGTAAACAAGCAATTGACGCTCGACTATGGCATGCGCTTCTCCTGGGCTATGGCGCAAAAGCTGTCTGCCGGCAATAACTTTGCTCCGAGTCTATATAGCTCCTCTGCTGCGCCGGTTCTTTACGTTCCGACGACTGTGAAGGACTCGAACGGTGTCGCACAAGCCCAGGACCCAACGACAGGAAAGTATGTACCAGGGGCATATGCAGGCCTGTTTGTGCCGAATACGGGAAATCTCCAGAACGGCGTGCTGAATGTCAATACGCCGGGCTATCCGCAGGGAACGGTTTATGGCAACGGCGTAATTTATGCGCCGCGCGTTGGCTTTGCCTATGATCCTATTGGCACGGGGAAGACGGTCATCCGCGGAGGCTACGGTATCTTCTATAACGTCCGTGCGCGCTCGGGACAGGAAGGTGACCTGACAAACAACGCCCCTACGACGAATTCCCCGGAGCAGTTTTATGGCAATGTCAGTACTTTCCAGAGCGCGGGCGGACTGAATGGGCCCTTTGGCGTAAGTCACGCCATTCCATTGCACTCTCCTGTGGTGTCAACGATGAATGCGAGTCTGGGTGTCCAGCAGATGCTGGCCGGAGGCATGGTTCTGGATGTGGCGTATGTCGGCACGTTCGGCAGGCACCTGAGTAACTACACTCCGATCAATGAGGTTCCGTATAACGCGGAATTTCTGTGGACGAGCCACAATCCAGCCGGCGGAATTCTGCCGGACAACTTCTTCCGTCCTTATCCTGGATTCGGTACGGTCAACATGCAGTATTTCAACCTGACATCGAACTACAACTCTTTGCAGGCTCGACTGACTCGGCGCTTCTCGAAGGGGCTCGAATTTGGTGCTGCTTACACCTGGTCCAGGTCAATGGACTTTGGCTCGTGTTCCTCGACACCTTGCTCGGATAGCTACAACGTTACCGTTGCCATGTATCAAAACCTGCGCGCCTGGAACTATGGGCCGGCCGGCTGGGATATCAAGCACAATTTAGTCGTGAACTATCTGTGGAGCTTGCCGAAAGGGAGCCGTCTCTGGGGCAATTTCCTGACTCGCGCAGTGTTGGATGACTGGCAGATATCCGGGATTGCTTCCTACGTCAGCGGTGCGCCCGGTGGAATAAGCCTGAAGACGAACAATAGCGCGAACATTACCGGTGGTGGCGACGGAGCCCGGGTCGTTCTATCTGGCGATCCGATGCACGGGGCGCCGCACACCTTCAATCAATGGTTCAACACCGGTGTGGTTAGCGTTCCGATGGCGGGAATCCCTGCTACCAGCGCAACCAGCGGATACACGCCCGGGCAGGCTGGGAACGCCCGGAAGGTGAACTACTTCCTGCCCGGCGACACGAACTTCGATACGGCCCTGTTCAAGAATGTCCCAATTGAAAACAAGGTGATTGTGCAGTTCCGGCTGGAGACATACAACACGTTCAACCATGCGGAGTTCAATGCCGTAAACAACACTGCGACTTTCGCTACTGCTGCTACGTCATCTTCAGCACCGCCCCAACTGGATGGCACGTTCGGGCGAATGAGCGGCACCCTCAACCCACGGCAGTTGCAATTGGCTTTACGCGTCAGTTTTTGAGAAGACAGGAGTACCATCATGGCTCGTGCCGAGCACGGATAGGGATATGGATATCTGTGCTCGGTCTGTCTACCTCGATTAGACTCGCAACTCAGGTCACTTATCAGGTCAAATCCACTCAGTTTCATTTTTAGGGGTTCCACGAATGCGAGTTTCAATGATGCGCTTGATTTGCTTTTTATCCGCGACGATCTGGCTGCTTTCACCATGCCTGGCGTCAGCCCAGAAGGAACAACTTGCGGCAGTTCCTCCCATGGGGTGGAACAGTTGGAACCACTTCCGCGACAAGGTCGATGATGCTTCGGTTCGTGCTCAGGCCGAGGCGATGGTCTCCAGCGGCATGCGCGATGCGGGCTATGTGTACATCAACATCGACGACACGTGGGAAGGCGAGAGAGATGCGAATGGGAGGATTCAATCCAACAGCAAGTTTCCGGACATGAAGGCGCTGGCTGACTTCGTGCACAGCAAGGGTCTCAAACTGGGTATCTATTCCTCGCCGGGAGCGAAGACGTGCGCGAAGTATGAAGGAAGCCTGGGACATGAGCTTCAGGATGCGCAGACTTATGCGGCGTGGGGAATCGATTATCTGAAGTACGATCTCTGCGGGCTTCGCACGGAGATGCGCGCGGCACCCACGCCTGAGGCGGCACACAAGATCATGGTGGACGCCTACGTGAAGATGCGCGATGCGCTCCGCAGTACAGGCCGGCCGATCGTTTATAGCCTTTGCCAGTACGGAGAGGATGCGGTGTGGCAGTGGGGGCCCGAGGTGGGCGGTAATCTTTGGCGTACTACCGGGGACATCAATGATAAATACGCCCGCATGGCGGAGATTGGGTTTAGCCAGGCTGGACTGGCGCGCTTCGCCGGGCCGGGACACTGGAACGACCCTGACATGCTCGAAGTGGGCAATGGTGGAATGACGAATGAGGAATACCGCACTCACATGAGTCTGTGGGCCATCCTCGCGGCTCCGCTGCTCGCGGGTAACGACCTTTCGAAGATGACTCCCGAGACGATCGCGCTGCTGACCAATCACGATGTGATTGCCGTGGATCAGGACCCGGCGGGAAAGCAGGGTGACCGCGTGAGCGCTGAGGGCCCGATCGAAATCTGGGCGCGTGCGCTGGCAGATGGATCAAAGGCGGTCGGAATCTTCAACAGACATCCTTCCGCCATGACCACAACAGTTGACTTCAGCAAGCTCGGATTTACGCGCCCGGTAAAGGCGAAGGATCTCTGGCAGGCGAAGGATATGGGGACGATCAGTACTCCTTTGACGACTAAGATACCGGGCCATGGGGTGCTGTTTTTGCGAGTGTCTGAATAGCCATCTTCCTCAACGCAGTTCAAACCTAAAGAAGGATCTCCGAATCCATGGATACACGTCGTAGAGACTTGCTGAAGTTTGCCGGTGCCGGACTGGCCGGCGTTGCTACCTCGGCTGTTGCAACTGCCCAAGTGAGGGCTGACAAGAATGCCGCGGGCGGCGTGTACGATGTGAGAGCCTTTGGCGCAGTCGGCGATGGAAAGACGATCGATTCGCCTGCGATCAATAAGGCGATTGAAGCAGCGGCTGCAGCAGGTGGAGGCACGGTCCGCTTTCCGGCCGGTGTTTATGCGAGTTACTCGATTCGGCTGAAGGGCAACGTGGCTTTGTATCTTGATCAAGGGTGCACGATTCTTGCGGCGGACACGCCGCTGGATGGGACTGACCATGGTTACGATCCTGCAGAGCCCAAACAGCCGTGGGAGGCTTATCAGGACTACGGGCACAACCATTGGCACAACAGTCTGATCTGGGGCGAGGGCATCCACAACATTGCCATTCTTGGCCCGGGCCTGATCTGGGGTAAGGGGCTGAGCCGGGTCACCTCCGATAAGAACAAGCCTCGTGCCGAGACGGCGGGAGCGGGCAACAAGGCCATCGCCCTGAAGCTCTGCTACAACGTGATCCTCCGCGACTTCTCGATTCTCGAGGGCGGTCACTTTGGCATTCTTGCGACCGGCGTGGACAACCTGACGATTGACAATCTGAAGATCGACACCAACCGGGACGGAATGGATATTGATTGCTGTAAGAATGTCCGCGTCTCGAACTGCAGCGTGAACTCGCCGTGGGACGATGGGATATGTCCGAAGAGCTCGTTTGCGCTGGGATATGCGCGCGCCACGGAGAACGTGACGATTACAAACTGCTATGTGACCGGAGGCTATCAACTAGGCACTCTGCTGGATGGCACCTTCAAGCGGTGGGGGCCGGAGTTCAGAGTTGTGCCGACCGGCCGAATCAAGTGCGGCACTGAATCAAATGGCGGGTTCAAGAACATCACCATCTCGAACTGCGTCTTCGAGAGCTGTCGCGGCTTTGCGTTAGAGTCAGTGGATGGCGCGCTGCTGGAAGACGTTACTTTCACCGGGATCACTATGCGGGATATCCGCAACTCGCCGATCTTTCTTCGTCTTGGTTCACGGATGCGCGGGCCAGAAGGCGTTCCTGTCGGCACACTGAAGCGCATCATCATGAGCGACATTACTTGTTATGGCGCGGTGATGGAGCTGCCTTCGATCATCAGCGGTGTGCCCGGTCACATGATTGAAGACATCAAGGTCGATAACGTCTACCTGCATCAGGTAGGCGGAGGCACGAAGGAGATGGCGGCTCTACAGCCCGAAGAAAAGGCGGACGCCTATCCGGAACCGAGGATGTTCGGGACACTGCCTGCGAGCGGCTTCTTTATTCGGCATGTGAAGAACCTTGAGTTTGGAAATGTCGAGATAGCCACGGAGAAGCCAGATGATCGACCGTCCTTCTGGCTCAATGGCGTTGATGGAGCTGATTTCTTTCGCGTGAAGACAGGTACGAACCGCAGTGCGCCTACCTTCAGACTGAAGGACGTGAAAGACTTCCGGGTGTTTGGGAGCCTTGCTGTCAAAGATGTCAGGGAAGATAAGGTTGACCAGAAGGATTTCTGAAATAGAGAGTTGAGTGTTTTTCGATGTTAGCTAAGCGCGGCATTTATTTCTTCCCATCGTTGCTTGTTCTTTCGCTTGCTGCCTTTGCTGGAGCACAGACTGCCGCTGGGACAGCGGTCAAAGGTACCGCCGCACCGCGGGTCTTTCTACTGGATGCGAAGATGCTGTCGGAGATCAAGGCCGCAAGCTCGAACGATCCGCGCAGAGAAAGGCTCACCAGTGCCGTGACCTCGGTCGCGGACAAGGAGATGCATGAAGGGCCATTTTCCGTCATGCAGAAGGCCGTCGTGCCGCCAAGCGGAGACAAGCATGACTACATGAGTCAGGCGCCCTACTTCTGGGCCGATCCGACGAAGCCCAACGGGCTTCCTTATATCCGGCGCGATGGTGAACGGAATCCTGAACTCAAGAAGATCTCCGATCATGACAACCTTGGGCGCGTCGGCGAGGACTCGCGCAATCTGGCGCTGGCATACTACCTGACCGGCAATCATGCTTATGCTGAGCGCGCTGCGCTGCTGCTGCGCATGTGGTTTCTCGATCCTGCGACACGGATGAATCCGAACCTGGAGTTTGGGCAGGGCATTCCCGGCATCAATACAGGCCGTGGCATTGGGTTGATCGAGACACGGTCACTGATCCCTGCCATGGACGCAGTGGGACTACTGGCTGGATCAAAGGCCTGGAGTCAGTCAGACCAGGAAGGTATCAGGGCGTGGCTGAGCGCGTTTCTTCAATGGATGCGTACCAGCAGCAAAGGCAAGGATGAGGACGCCGCGAAGAATAATCACGGCACCTGGTACGACCTGCAGGTTACGGACTACGCGATGTTTCTCGGCGACAAGCAACTGGCGATCGATACGCTCAATCGGGTGAAGACCAGACGTATCGCCGTGCAGATCGAGCCCGATGGACGGCAGCCGCTGGAACTCGCCAGGACAAATGCCTTCAGCTACAGCATCGGAAATCTGGACGGATTGATGCAGCTTGCATGGCTCGGGCAGCAGGTTGGGGTTGATCTGTGGAACTTTCAAACGCCGGATGGCAGGTGCATTCGTGCTGCTCTCGATTTTCTGTTGCCCTACGCCCTGGGCACGAAGCAATGGAACTACCAGCAAATCGGCGGCTTTCACGGCGACGCTTTGCTGCACCAGTTACAGCGCGCCGAGAACGTGTATCACGATCCGAAATATAAGGCGGCGATTCAGCAGTTGAGTCAGGGTAATAACAACCTGGAGACCGTGCTCCTTAGCCTGAACTGAGGCGCTGCGCGAAAGCCTGAGCAGGCTAATTTCCGGTTTTGCGCAGTTGCTCGTTCATCCTTGAAGGGGATCGCTAATACACTTCACAACACAGTAAATGTAAGCGTATACAACCATCAAACAAAATCTCACCTTGTTCAACGTAAGATAGTGCTTTGCACAGTTCGTTTGGGCTTACGGGGGAAGACGATCCATGGACATGCGTGATATCGCGAAGATCGCCGGAGTCTCCAGTGCGACGGTATCGCGCGTCATCAACAACTCCAATCTCGTCAGGCCGGCGACAGCGGAACGGGTCCGCCGCGTCATCCAGGAACTGAAGTTCGTCCCAAATGGCAGCGCCACCACGCTGAAGTACGGAAAAAGCAGCAGCTATGGACTCATTATTCCCGATATTACGAACCCGTTCTTTCCTGAGTTCATTCGCAGCTTCGAGTCGATTCTCGTAACAAAGAATCAGGACATGCTGATGGCGACCACCGATCTTCATGCCTCCAGAATGCAGCAGACGATCCATAGGATGCTGGTTCGTCAGGTGGATGGGGTGGCCCTGCTTGCCTCAGAGATTGAGACTGAGCCGATCGAGACGCTGATTCACAACCGTGTCCCTTTGGTAACGATGGATCGCAGACTCGTTGGCCGCGGTTTGAGTGATGTCTCCATCAACTACGCCAGCGGCATGAATGAAGCCGTAGCGCATCTGAGAGAGCTTCGACATCAGAAGATTGGCTACATTGGCGGATCAGCGGGCCGTACGATCTCTGACCACAGACTGCACGCTTTTGCAAAGGCGGTTGAACGAGTGGGACTCAAGGTGGACCCGCGGTTCGTTCGCGTAGGGAACTATCGCATTAGTGGCGGCGAGAGCGCTATGGCAGAGTTGCTGGCGCTGAACGATCGACCGACGGCGATTGTGACTGCGAACGATCTGACGGCCATCGGCGCACTGCGGGTCATCCACAGGGAAGGACTCTCGGTGCCTGAAGATTTTTCCATCGTCGGCTTCGATGACATCGAATTGAGCGATATCGTCTACCCACCGCTGACTACGTTGCGGTTGCCTCGCCATGAGCTAGCTGAGACGTTTGTCTCTGCGCTCGAATCCTCTGCACGCGATCCGCATGCAGTCGGAAAGCAGTTTACCGTGAAGACGTCGCTTGTTGTGCGCAAGTCAACCGGGCCGGCGAGAAACCTAAATAAGAGACGCAAAACCTCAGCGAAAGATTAAGTTCAGGCTGATACAGGCCAACAGAAGCACCGCAGCAAATATCCACGACTGTTTTGGAATAGATGCCAGCGTGTGGTCCTGGGTGAAATAAGTGATGCCGTGTAGCTCTTCGCGGGACTTGCTCCTGGTGAAGCGGCTGATCAACGTTGCCGCCACCAGACAGACGCTCCAGCCGACGATAGCTCCATAGAAGTCGGCGAGCATCTGGCTGCCATAGGAGATTACGCCGTAGCGAGCAGCCAGATTGTGGCCCGCTGCAGCAAGAACGCCGCACAGTAACCCCCAAAAGCCTGCTGCCGGAGTCGCCCATGTGCTGAACATGCCGAGGAGAAATACTGCGAAGAGAGGCGCATTGAAGAGCGCGAACAACAGTTGCAGGTAATCCATCAGATTGGTGTATCGCAATGCGACGTATGCGGTCAGTATGCTGAGAATGCAGGCCGCCGCTGTAGAGATTCGGCCGATCAAAAGATAATGAGCATCGCTTTGCCGCTGCCTCAGGTGCATGCGATACAAGTCATGAGTCCAGATGGTGGAAAGAGCCCTGATATTGCCTGCCAGGCCCGTCATCAGGCTGGCGAGAATTGCGGCCACTCCCAGGCCGAGCAGGGCGTCGCCATAGTAGTGCCGCATGAGAAATGGAAGGGCCTGGTCGTATCGGGCGAAGTCACTTTTACGGAAGAACGTGGCAGCAGCCATTCCGGGAATGATCACCAGAACTGGAAAGAAGAGCTTCGCGCCCGCTGCCAGAAGAGGCGTGTTGATCGAGCCCTGAATGTCCCTTGCCGCGAGCGCTCTTTGGATGAGGCCAAAGTCTGTGCACCAGTAGCCGAAGCTTAGAATGAATCCGAGGCCAATCACCAGGCCGAGGATGTCCATCGTTGCATAGTGGGGCTGCACGGCGGGCAGCGTAGTCCAGGTATGAATCATGTTGCCGGGAAGATCGTGCGCAAGGCCTCGGATGCCATGAAAGCTCCGGACAACCAGGTACGCTAAGGGGATAAGGCCGGCGACGGTGATGGCTAGCTGCAGGATTTCGTTATAAACAGTTCCTTGCAGACCACCGACGAGCGAATAGCAGAGAACAAGGATGGATGTGGCGACGACTATATGAAAGAAGCTCCATCCAAAGAACATCTTCAGAACAGAGGCGATTGCATAAAGGCTAATGCCGGAGACGAACGTCATCATCAAAGCTAATGAGAGCGCGCTCAGGATTTGTGTCTTCGGTCCAAAGCGAACTCTCAGGAAATCCGGGACGGTAAGGGCTCCGCTGCGGGCGTAAATGGGCATCATGAACAAGGCCAGGAAGATCATCGCGGGAATGGCGCCCAGCCAGTAGAAGTGCAGAGCAAGCGCGCCATATTTGGCGCTTGCCGCTACGATGCCGACGATCTCCAAGGCGCCACAGTTCGCCGCCAGAAAGGCGATTGCGGTAATCGAAACGGGCAGAGCGCTACGAGCATGCAGAAACTGAGACGATGTCTTGATTCGTCTACTCGCAAGATGACCAAGCGTAATGGTCGCAATTACATAGGCTCCCGCAATGGAAGCGAGGACGGCAGTAAAGGTTGTCGAAGGCAAGCATCCTGATGATAGAGCACGGGGATATCGATTGTCTTCGGCGGTAAAGGAAGCTCGCACTTCGCAGATGCGCTCCCAGCTTATACAGTGGAATGGATGTCCAATTAGGGTCGATGAAGATGCAACCGCACTACATCCAGATACACCCGTCTGATAACGTTGCGATCGTCGTGAACGAGGGAGGCTTGCCCGCGGGGGCGCGGTTTGATTCCGGTTTGGTGCTGCTGGAGCTGGTGCCCGAGGCGCACAAGGTGGCGCTAACGACGATTCCAGAGGGAGCGCCCGTCCTTCGCTATGGCGTGCCCATTGGCTATGCCCGGCGAGAGATCGCTCCCGGCAGCTGGGTTCACGAAGGAATTCTGAACCTTCCGGAGCCGCCTGCGCTCGATCGGCTTTCGTTTCATGCGGGCGCAGCGGCTTCGCTCGAACCGCTTGAGGGTTTTACGTTCGAGGGCTATGTAAACGACGACGGTACTGTCGGGACGAAGAACATCCTTGGTATTAGTACGACGGTGCAGTGCGTCTCGGCGACGGTCGAGTATGCGGTCAAGAAGATCAAAGCAGAGCTGCTGCCAAAGTATCCGAACGTCGACGACGTGATTGCGATTACTCATCTTTACGGCTGTGGTGTGGCGATAGACGCTCCGGGCGCGGAGATTCCCATTCGCACGCTACGCAATCTGAGCCTCAATCCCAATCTTGGCGGGGCTCCGCTGGTTGTCAGCCTTGGCTGCGAGAAGCTGCAGCCCGCGCGAATGCTTCCAAGCAGTACGCTGCCGGTCCTCTCCGAGAAGCCTTATGTTGTGCGTTTGCAGGATGAGGAGCACCACAGTTTCGGCGATATGGTGCAGGCGATCATGACGATGGCGGAGGAGCGTCTCGTGCAATTGAATGCGCGTCGCCGTCAGACGCGTCCGGCTTCCGATCTTGTGGTTGGCTTGCAATGTGGTGGTAGCGATGCGTTCTCGGGGGTCACTGCGAATCCTGCGGTTGGGTATGCGGCCGACCTGCTGGTTCGGGCGGGCGCGACGGTGATGTTCTCTGAGGTGACGGAGGTTCGGGACGCGATCCATTTACTCACTGCGCGGGCGGCATCGTCGGAGGTTGCGGATGGGCTCGTCCGCGAGATGGCATGGTATGACGATTATCTTCAGCGGGGCGCGGTGGATCGTAGTGCGAATCCAACTCCGGGCAACAAGAGCGGCGGTTTGACGAACATCGTCGAGAAGGCGATGGGCTCGATTGCGAAGGCAGGCACCAGTTCCATTAGCGGAGTCTTCGGTCCGGGGGAACGTGTCACCCGCAAGGGTCTGGTGTTTGCAGCGACTCCGGCGAGCGACTTTGTATGCGGGACGCTGCAGCTTGCGGCTTCGATGAATATGCATGTCTTCACTACGGGCCGCGGAACTCCGTATGGCTTGGCGATGGCGCCGGTTATTAAGGTTTCGTCGCGGACGAGCCTGGCGGAGCGATGGTCCGATCTGATTGATATCGACGCTGGCACGATTGCAACCGGTCATGCAAGCATTGAGCAGGTGGGTGAAGCGATCTTCCGGCTCATCCTCGACGTCGCGAGTGGCCGCAAGGAGACCTGTGCGGACCATTGGGGTCTGCATAACGAGTTTGCTCTATTTAATCCGGCGCCAATCACCTGATCTCCCACCCCATTTTTTCTCCCCCTATGTAGTGGGGTTTATTGTTTATTTTCAATGATATAAGCGATTTATGCCGGGTAAAATATTCCATCTAAAGGGTTTATGGGTCAAAATATTGAAACTAAACGCCTTAGGCGCCAGCTTTCAGCTTCCAGCTAGTTTTTCCCTATGGTTCAATTCTAGTGGATTAGTGAAACTGCTCTGCCACCTGGAAGTTTATTGTTTTGTTATAGATGAGTGCTTTTGGGGCTTGACAACAGATTTTGCTGAGGTTTTTGAAGGAAAATTTTTGCAAGTTATTTATTTTAGGTGGGTTATTGGCCGATACCCGAGTTGATCGCTTGTTCTCTGTATCAAGGATTTCGAGGAGTGGTCCTAAGAGACCGGGGGCGCAAAGGGGATGCTGAGGCTGGAACGACGAAAGGCCCGGGCTAAAGCCCCTTATACGTAATGATTTTCGCAGGGCTGAAGCCCTGCGCTCCCTCCGGAAAGACGCAGAGTTTTTTCAGCACCCTCAGGCACCTGCAAAAAGCCAGTGTGACTGCTACGACGATGCGGCGGGGGTAGAGGATTCTTTCCCACTCATGCCGCGATGGTGCTGCGGCATGGATGGGGCACCCGCGTTGGGTCGTGGCTCTCTGGGCGAACTGCGGGGATTCTTCGCTCCGCTCAGAATGACCTTCGTGAGAATATACGGAAAATGAATCAACGACTGTTGAAAGCTCTAATAGACGGCATCTCTTGCATTCGTTATAGCGTATGTAGCTTTCAATATTTATGCGGTTTTGGCGTTCGCTTATTCCCGCCGTCCAGTTGAGCCGATTCCTAGCCTGATTTGGGGGAGTACCCGCCGGTCTGGTCGTTGCACTGATAGCCGCTACCGTCAGCCTTTACCGGAGTAGCTCTTACCTCTAGTTTGATTCTGCGGCGGGAATCAGCAGAGGCAGGGGCGTTTTGGGTTGAACTTCCAGTTTGGCTTGAGGTACTGCATTGCCATCGCGTCGTCGCGAGAGCCGAGCCCATGCTGAAGGTAGAGGCGATGCGCGGCTTCTACCTCGGCCATGTCGAGCACGATGCCTAATCCTGGCTTGTTGGGCACGGCCAGTTTTCCGTTGACGATCTTCAGTGGATCTTTAGTGAGGCGCTGTCCATCCTGCCAGATCCAATGAGTATCGATGGCGGTTATTTTTCCCGGTGCTGCTGCGGCGACGTGAGTGAACATGGCGAGCGACACGTCGAAGTGGTTGTTCGAGTGCGATCCCCACGTGAGGCCCCACTCGCGGCAGAACTGTGCGACGCGGACTGAACCCTGCATGGTCCAGAAGTGGGGATCGGCCAGCGGGATGTCGACTGCGTGCAACTCGGCGGCGAACCTGAGCTGACGCCAATCTGTCGCGACCATATTGGTGGCGGTGGGGATTCTGGTTGCGCGGCGAAACTCGGCCATAATCTCGCGGCCGGAGAAGCCTTGCTCGGCGCCGCAGGGATCTTCCGCATAGGCGAGAATGTTCTGCTTGCCCGTGCAGAGCCTGATCGCCTCTTCGAGCGACCATGCTCCGTTGGGATCGAGGGTGATGCGCGCATGCGGGAAGCGCTCGGCGAGCGCGGCGATTGTCTCCATCTCCTGCGCACCAGAGAGAACGCCGCCTTTGAGTTTGAAGTCGCGAAATCCGTACCGCGCGTGGGCGGCTTCGGCGAGTTTGAGGATTGCATCGGTGGTGAGGGCCTCTTCGTGGCGGAGGCGGAACCAATCGTCGGATGCGTTGGGCTCGCTGCGGTAGGGGAGATCGGTTTTGTTGCGGTCTCCGATGTAGAAGAGGTAGCCGAGGACGGGGACGGAGGTGCGCTGCAGGCCTTCGCCGAGGAGCGCGGCTACGGGGAGGTTGAGGAACTGGCCGAGGAGGTCGAGCATGGCGGACTCGACGGCGGTGAGGGCGTGGATGGTGGTGCGCTGGTCGAAGGTCTGGAGGCCGCGGCCTTCGGTGTCGCGGTCGGCGAAGCGCACGCGCATGGTTTCAAGAACGGCGTTGTAGGCAGCGACAGACTGACCGACGACGAGGGGGATGGATTCTTCGAGGACGCTGCGGATCTTTTCGCCGCCGGGGACTTCGCCTGCTCCGGTGTGGCCGGTAGTGTCGGTGAGGATGACGAGGTTGCGGGTGAAGAAGGGAGCGTGGGCTCCGCTGAGGTTGAGGAGCATGGAGTCGTGTCCGGCTACGGGGATGACTCGCATTTGGGTGATGGTGGGGGTTGCCTGCATTTGTGATCCTTTAGATTTGTGACGAGTGGGACGAACAGCAGGTCCCTCCACTTCCCCTTCGACGCGCTCCGCTTGCTCAGGGTTCGGTCGGGATGACACTTCGCTTGGGATTTTCCCTTCTTCCATTGAAGACATTGGCACGCCGGGCAAAATGCAGGGATTCTTCGCTGCGCTCAGAATGACAGGCGAAAAAAGTGACGACGCCACGTATCTTTTTCATTGTCCTGTCGGGTTCAGTTCGAGGCGCTTGATTTCGCCTACGATGACGAGGTAGCTGAAGATGGCCATGAGGGCGGCTATGGCGACGAAGACTAGCGCTCCGTTGAAGGAGCCGGTCTTCTGGATGATGAAGCCGATGATGATGGGCGTGGTGATTCCGGCGGCGTTGCCGAAGAGATTGAAGAGACCGCCGTTGAGTCCGATGAGTTCTTTGGGAGAGGTGTCGGCGATGACGGTCCAGCCGAGCGCTCCGACGCCTTTGCCGAAGAAGGCCAGCGACATGAGGAAGATGACCACAGACTGCACGCTGGTGTAGTTGCAGGCGATCATCGTGGTGGAGAGGAGCATTCCGGCGATGATGGGGAGCTTGCGGGCGAAGGTGAGGGAGTGGCCGGTGCGGAGCAAAGAATCCGACCAGATGCCGCCAAGCACGCCGCCGACTGAGCCGCAGAGAGCGGGGAGCGCTACGGCGAAGCCTCCGCGAAGCACAGACATGTGGCGTGCCTGCACGAGGTAGACGGGGAACCACGTGATGAAGAAGTACGTGAGCGTGGTGATGCAGAACTGGCCGATGTAGATTCCGACTAGCATTCGTTGCTGGAGCAACTGGGCGACGCCGCTCCAGGTGAGAGCGCGGCCGGTGGACTTTGCTCCCGCTGCGCGGTCGATATTGACGAGGCCGCCTCCGCGTTCGATGTGATCGATCTCGGCCTGCGAGATAAGCGGATGGTCGGGGACGTTGTAGATCGTCTTCCACCAGGCGAAGACGAGCACCAGACCGACGAAGCCCATGAACCAGAACGTCCATTGCCAGCCGTAGCTGTGCGTCAGCCAGCCAAAGATGGGCGCGAACGCGACGAGAGCGAAGTATTGCGCGGAGTTGAAGATGGCGGAGGCAGTGCCGCGCTCGGCGGTGGGGAACCAGGCGGCTACGATGCGTCCGTTGCCGGGGAAGACGGGCGATTGCGCGAGGCCGGAGAGAAGACGCAGGGCGAAGATGGCGCTGAAGATATACGCGGCCGGGAGATAGCCGGTGAATCCTACGAGGACGGCGCAGATGGTCCACGCGAGAATACTGATGCCGTAGACGCGCTTGGAGCCGAAGCGATCGAGCAGGCCTCCTGACGGAAGCTGGCCGGCTACGTAGGCCCAACTGAAGCCGGAGAGCAGGAAGCCGAAGCGCACAGGATCGAGTGCGAGTTGCTTCTGCATCGCGGTCCCGGCGACGGAGAGGGCGACGCGGTCGCCATAGCTGAAACAACTCGCGATGAAGAGCATCAGCACGACCAGGTAGCGGACGTGCGTTTGCTTCTGCTCAGGAGCCAACGTAGCGCCAGGACGAGACGCCATCAGGTGCGGTCCCCGATGAGTTTTTTCAGATCGGCCAGCTCCTCCGGGTTCAGGTCGACGAGCGGCGAGCGAACCGGGCCCGCAGGACGTCCGATCGCCGTCATGCCCGCTTTTACGATCGAGACGGCATAGCCCTTTCGCCGGTTTCGAATCCCGATGTAAGGCAGGACGAAGTCCCGCAGGTCCGCGTATACGCGCTCGCGGTCTCGTCGCCGCACTGCGGCATAGAAGTCTTGCGCGAACTTCGGAAGGAAGTTGAAGATCGCGGAGGAATACGTTGTCACGCCCATCTCAAGGTATGGCAGCGCAAAGGTTTCGGCTGTCGGAAGGCCGCCGATGTAGGTGAGCCGGTCGCCGAGCCTGGCGTAGATGCGGGTCATCAATTCAATGTCACCGTAGCCATCTTTGAAGCCGATGAGGTTCGGGCAGCGATCGCACAGGCGCGCGAGTGTCGCGTCATCCATGATGGCGTTGTCGCGGTTGTAGAAGATGACGCCCAATGTAGTTGACGCACAGACCGCTTCAGCGTGTGCCGCCAGCCCGGCGGCCTCAGAGTTCACAAGGTAAGGGGGAAGCAACAGAATGCCGTCGGCGCCCGCATCTTCTGCCGCTTTGGCGAACTCTTTCGCCATCGCTGTGCCGTATCCGCAGCCAGCCAGCACAGGGACTCGCCCGCCAGTCTCGCGTACGGCTGCGCTTACGACCGCGGAGAACTCGCTCAAAGTCAGCGAGAAAAACTCACCGGTTCCACCCGCGGCAAACAGTCCAGCAGGCTTGTGTTCCAGCAGCCAGGAGATATGCTCGCGGTATGGTGCTTCGTCGAACTGAAGCTGTTTTGTGAAATGCGTGACTGGGAAGGAGAGAAGGCCTTCGCCTATCTTCGTTGCCAGGTCAGACGGACTCATCTTCGACATCGCTACACCCATGCATGAAAATTCGATTTCACAAAACTATACCGTACAACGATAAACATCTTTATCAGGCGACGAGATGGGCCGGTTAGCGCACACCCTGGTTTGCAAGCCGGTATGTATACTTTCCTGCAATGCGGCGAAGCATAACAACCCGCTCGCTAGGGAGACGAAAGTGCAGACGCACGTGTAAAAGCCTGAGTCAAGATGGCCAGCTGGTGTGGTGTGACCTGCGGCTATGATGCGACGCGGCCATCTTCTTTTCCTGGTCTTTATTACCTATAGTCTCGCCTACCTGGACAGGGCAAACTACGGGTTCGGCGCAGCGGCAGGGATGGCAGCGACGCTGCACATCACGGAACGCAGAAATGCACTGTTGGGTGGTCTGTTTTTCCTTGGGTACTTTGTCTTTCAGATTCCGTGTTCGATGCTTGCCCGGCGGTTCAGCTCGACGCGCGTGGTCTTCGTTTCGCTGATTGTTTGGGGAGTTTTTGCCGCGCTCACCGGTGTGGTACGCCAGTTCTGGATGCTGGCGGCGATCCGGTTTCTGCTCGGTGTCGCGGAGAGCGCCATTTTTCCAGCGATGCTCATGCTGCTCACGCACTGGTTTACGCGGGCGGAGCGTTCACGGGCTAATACGTTTCTGATTCTTGGTAATC
Organism: uncultured Acidobacteriaceae bacterium; assembly: GCA_963741395.1. Lineage (GTDB taxonomy): Bacteria > Acidobacteriota > Terriglobia > Terriglobales > Acidobacteriaceae > Edaphobacter. The sequence continues at coordinate 332,612 of CAVUHV010000003.1, read as the reverse complement.
CGGTTACCGTGTTGTGGATGTCGGCTGCAACGGGCTACTTGATCGAGCGGCTCGGCTGGCAGAGGACGTTCATCCTTGAGGGCTTGCCTTCTATTCTGTGGGCCGTTGTGTGGATTTCGCTCATGCGCGATCGTCCGTCGGAGGCGAAGTGGATGGATGCGAAGACGGCGGCCGATCTGGAGACGCAGATCGAAATCGAGCAGCGTGCATTCGCAGCAAATCGAATCTCGACGAACGTGCGAGATATCCTTCTGCGCAAAGATGTTTTACTGCTTTCATTGCAATACTTTTTGTGGAGTATGGGAGTCTATGGCTTTGTGATCTGGCTGCCGACTATTGTGCGGCGGGGTAGCGGATTGTCGATGACGCGTACAGGTCTGCTGTCGGCGATTCCGTATGTGGCGGCGATTGTGCTGATGCTTGTAGCGTCCCAGCTTTCTGATAAGTCATTGCGGCGACGCCAGATTGTCTGGCCTTTTCTGGTGATGGCAGGAATTGCGCTGCTGGGTTCGTTTGTCTTTGCGGAGCGGAGTTTCGCCGCGGCTTTCCTGTGCTTAGTCGTCGCTGGAGGTTGCATGTATGCTCCGTATGGCCCATTCTTTGCGATGATTCCGGAGCGAATTCCGAAGCACGCAACCGGAGAGGTGATGGCCATGGTGAACAGCTTTGGGGCGTTGGGTTCATTTGTTGGCAGCTATTCGGTGGGCTTGCTGCAGGCGATTACGGGAAACTCGCGCGCGGGATACCTTCTGATGTCTGTTGGTCTTCTTTGTTCGGCGTTATTGTTGGTCCGCGAGTTGCCGGAGCCAGATCGCAAGCAAGCTCTGGAGGTTGCAAGGCAATGAGTGACGCGAGAGGCGGAGCGATCGCGGCGACGCAGGTTCTCGAAAGCGAGCGGGCGCTGCTGGAAGCGGTGTCCACTCACGCCAGAGGGCCGGAAGGAATGCTTCCGATTACGGCTGAGATGCTGCGTACTGCTCCGTCGGGAAATCTCTTTGGATTGTCGCAGGACGCGGCGATGGGGTGGGAGCCCTCGCGGCTACTCCAACCTGAGGTGTTGATTCTGAGCACGCATGGCGGAGTACGTGCAGCTGACGGAACACCGATCGCTCTTGGCTTCCATACCGGCCACTGGGAGGTGGGGCTGCTGGTCGCAGAGGCCGCGCGCGAGTTGCGGAACCTGCATGCAACTCCGTTTGCCGGAGCTTGCACCGATCCGTGCGACGGAAGGACGCAGGGCACGGAGGGAATGCTGGACTCCCTGCCCTATCGCAACGATGCGGCGATGGTGCTGCGCAGGCTGATGCGATCGCTGCCGACGCGACGCGCCGTGATCGGCATTGCTACATGCGACAAGGGGCTGCCTGCGATGATGATGGCATTGGCGTCATCAGGACACGTTCCTGCTGTTCTGGTTCCCGGCGGAGTGACTCTGTTGCCGGAAGATGGCGAAGATGCCGGCAAGGTACAGACGATTGGCGCACGTTTTGCGCACGGCGAGATTACGCGCGAATACGCCGCCGAGGTGGGTTGTCGAGCGTGCGCCACGCCTGGCGGAGGATGTCAGTTCCTTGGCACGGCGGCGACGTCGCAGGTTGTAGCGGAGGCGCTCGGAATGGCTTTGCCTCACTCGGCACTTGCGCCGTCGGGGCAGCCAGTGTGGCTTGACGCCGCGGCCCGATCTGCCCGTGCGACGATGCGACTGATGCAGATGAATCTCGGGGCCAGGGACGTGCTGACCGATGCTGCAGTGCACAACGCGATGGTGCTTCACTCAGCGTTTGGCGGATCGACCAACCTGCTGCTGCATATCCCCGCGATCGCGCATGCGGCGGGGCTGAGACGCCCAACGGTACAGGACTGGACGCAAGTAAATCGCGCGGTGCCTCGGCTCGTGGATGCTCTGCCGAATGGCCCTAAGAACTTTGCAACGGTACAGGTCTTTTTAGCCGGCGGAGTTCCAGAGGTGATGTTGCACCTACGTCGCATGGGTCTGCTTGATACCAATGTACGAACGGTTACGGGAGAGACCTTGGGAGAAAACCTGGATTGGTGGGAGGGCAGCGAGAGACGGCAGACAGTGCGGCGAAGATTGCAGCAACTCGATGGCGTGGACCCGGCCGAGGTCATTCTGTCGCCGCAGCGGGCGAGGGAGCGCGGGCTCGCTGCTACGGCTTGCTTTCCTGTGGGGAATCTTGCCCCGGAGGGTAGTGTGATCAAGAGCACGGCCATCGATCCTTCGCTGATCGATGCCGACAATACGTATCGCCACGCCGGACCGGCCAAAGTATTTGTCACTGAGGCTGCGGCGATCGAAGCTATCAAGCGTGGCGCAGTGTCGCATGGTGACGTCATTGTGCTGATCTGCGGCGGACCCCTGGGGGCCGGAATGCAGGAGATCTATCAGGTGACCTCGGCGCTGAAGAATCTTCCCTTCTGCAAGCATGTAGCGGTGCTGACGGATGCTCGCTTCAGCGGAGTTTCTACCGGGGCTTGCGTAGGTCATGTTTCACCGGAGGCTTTGGCTGGCGGACCCATAGGGAAGGTCCGTGATGGTGATTGGATTGATATTGTGATCGATCGCGAGTCGCTGCATGGCACGGTACATTTCGTTGGAGAAGGCGAGGAGCGCTTTACGGCAGAAGAGGGCGCTCGGCGTTTGGCTTTGAGAGAGCCGCGCGGCGATCTTGCACCGCATCCGGCGCTTCCAGATGACACGAAGCTGTGGGCGGCCCTGGTGCAGGCCAGTGGCGGCGTGTGGGGCGGATGCGTTTACGATGCCAACGCGATCGTCGCGCAGCTCTCGCGAGGGGCGCTCGGCAGCGAAGCCGCACAGCTTGTAGAGGAGAAGAGAGCGTGAAACTCTATCGAACTTCGCAGGGCATCTGCGTAGAAGAGGACGGAAGGTACTTTGCCGTTCAGGCAGAGGGATGGGATGAGTTGATGCGGGATCCCAATCTGCTTGCGAGCGTTCGAGCAAGCGTGGGAAACAATCCTGTGAGCGCATTGGATCCATCAAGTGTTCTGCCGCCTGTGATAAGCCAGGAGGTGTGGGCGGCTGGAGTGACTTACTTCAGAAGCAGGAGTGCGCGCATCGAGGAGTCGAAGGACTCGGGCGGCGGTGACTTCTACGACCGGGTCTATTCCGCGACGCGGCCGGAGCTGTTCTTCAAGGCAACGGGCCGCCGCGTTGTTGGACCTGGAGGAAACGTCCGAATCCGCTCGGATGCGCGATGGTCAGTGCCAGAGCCTGAATTGACGCTGGTGATTAATCCCGTCGGAGAGATCGTCGGCTATACCATCGGCAACGATATGAGCTCCCGCGACATCGAGGGAGAAAATCCTCTCTATCTTCCGCAGGCCAAAGTCTATGACGGCAGCTGCGCGCTGGGGCCGTGCATTTTGCTGGCCGATAGACCTCTGCCCAAGAGTACCGCCATCACTTTGCAGATCGAACGGGACGGCAGAGAAGTCTTCAGCGGGAATACGACTCTGGCTGAGTTGAAGCGCGACCCGAAGGAGTTAGTCACGTATCTGTTCCGCGACAATAGCTTTCCCGATGGAGCCATGTTGATGACCGGCACTGGCATCGTTCCAGCAGACGACTTTACGCTTGCCTCGGGTGATCGGATACGAATCGCGATTGAGGGCATCGGGGCGCTAGAAAATACGGTAGCGTGATGGTGTGCTTCAGGCGCGCGCGATAGTGCCGTTGATCATGCGCAGAATGCCGCGCGGATTGCCGCGCTGCAGCTCCGCGGGAAGAGCGGCGTCTGGAAAGTCCTGGTAGCACACGGGACGCGCAAAACGCAGCATGGCTCGAGTGCCGACTGACGTGAAACGGCTGTCGGATGTGGCGGGGAAGGGCCCGCCATGCACCATCGCGGGGCAGACCTCGACACCGGTTGGGTAACCGTTGACGAGGATTCGGCCGACCTTGCGCTCGAGCACGGCAATGAGTTCTGAGGCATCGCGGAGGTCTTCCTCGGTGCCATGCAGTGTCGCTGTGAGGTGGCCATGCAGTTTCTCTGCGACTGCGACGAGATCGCCGGACTGGCCATAGTGGATGAGCAGAGTTGTCGGTCCGAAGATCTCTTCTTCCAGCGCCGGGGTCCCAAGAAAGTCGTCGAGCGTCACGCTGAAGACACTGACGCTTCCGGTTGCTGATGCAGAATCATTAGCGGCCTTCCCGGTAACGAGTGGGGCCAAGCCGTGGCTTGAGCGCTCCTCGATGGAAGCGCTGTAGCGCCCGGCAATGCCCTGGGTGAGCATCCCCTGACTGTCGAGCGCTTTGACGTTCGTGGAGAGCGTATCGGCAAACCCAGTGTCGCCGGAGCCTGGCACGAAGACGAGGCCGGGCTTAGTGCAGAATTGTCCCGAGCCAAGCGTGAATGATGCCTGCAGTCCCTGGGCAAGCGCGGTGGCACGCTCGCGCAAGGCTCCGGGAAGAATGAAGAGTGGATTGGTGCTTCCCATCTCGGTGAAGCAAGGGATCGGCTGAGGGCGAGCTGCGGCGAGTTTCATCAATGCTTGTCCGCCTGCCGATGAGCCTGTAAATGCTACGGCCTTCACCAGAGGATGCTGAACGAGCGCACGACCAACCTCGATCTCAGCGTCAAAGAGCAGAGAGAAGATGCCAGCGGGCAGTCCTTGTGCGGGAATGGCCTTCTGAATGGCGGCTCCAGCAATCTCGCTGGTCCCTGGATGAGCAGGGTGCGCCTTGACGATGACCGGGTTTCCGGCCGCCAGAGCGGACGCGGTGTCTCCGCCGGCGACGGAGAATGCGAGCGGAAAGTTGCTGGCGCCAAAGACGACGACCGGGCCAATTGGACGGAGCATGGAGCGGATGTCCGATCGCGGCAGAGGCTTACGTTCGGGAAGCGCCTCGTCTATCCGCGCATCGATCCATGATCCCTCTTCAACAACGTCGGCGAAGAGCCGCAGTTGACCTGTCGTGCGAGCGAGTTCACCTTGCAGTCGAGGCAAGGGCAGGCCGGTTTCCTGGTGCGCGCGGTTGACCAGCGGATCCCCAACGCTGGTCAACTCGTTCGCGATGGCTCGTAACAGAGCTCCGCGGCTCTTGCCATCGAGACGCGCCAAGACAGGCGCCGCAGCTTTAGCGGCCTGTACAGCCTGCTCAATCTCTTCCGTAGAAGCAGTATGGAATGGGGGCTCCAGCGGTTTGCCGGTCGCGGGGTTCTGAGCGTGAAAGATCTTCGCGGTCCGGGAGCCGCGCCGCTCTCCAACGAAAGAAACTCCCGACAACTGATCCATTTCCATTGCAACCTCCCAACTTTGGACGATAGCACAGACAAGCTGCACGATAAGTGCGGATCAGTTCTTTCCAGTCTGATGAGGACACCGCTTAGAAGAGGCGGGATGGCCCAGTCAGAGAGATGCGGGCTTTTCCTTGAGCAGATAGATCCGGTAGGAAGAGTCGTGAAATGTACGCGTCTCCGACAAGGTGTAATTGCTATTCAGAAAGCTGGCGAATTCAGGCCAATGGTTGATCTTGTCGAATCCCCCTGGCCCGTTGAACCACTCGTCTGAAAGAACGATGACCTTCGGCGGATGAGTTTGCAATCCATTCCAGAAGATTCCACGGTAGTAATCGACAACTGGACCATCGTTGGGTGCGAAAAAGAGCAGGTCGCCAAGGAAGCCAGTGTTTTGTACCAAGCCGAGATGGTAAAGAGCATTGAAGCAGCCATCAAGCATATCGAGGCACTGCACCTGGTGCTGAAGCTGGGCAGGTCCCATGCTCGCCAAGTCGGCTTCGAGCTGTTCCGCATATTCATTGGGCACATGGATGACATACAGGTGGAAGATGTTGAATGGCAGCACGAAAAAGCCCAGAAATAGAAGGCCAGCAAACCCAAGCTTCCTCGACCATCCTTGTCTGCGAATCGCCTGGACGAATTCCAAACAGAACCAAAGCAGCAGGAATGCTAAAAAGGGATACCGGTGATACTTATAGCCTTTCATCTGGATGCAATAGGACGCCAAGCCAAAGGCAACGCCGACCAAGACAGCCCAGCGCTCCCAGTTGGTTCGATCTCGGTTGAGCAGCGCGACAGCAAGACCCAAAGGCAGCAGAGCGAACATCGAAATTGGGAGACAGGCCCTCAGAATCTGCCCCATAGGAGGATGCATCAGGCTTGCGTAATACGGGACCACTCGCCTCGACGTTTCGATGAATGCTCCCAAGGCATGGTTGTGAACGAGGAATCCCAAAACGATTCCGGCAGGGAGGAGTACGCCGATTGTCGCGTAGATGATGTAGCCACGAAGAGGCTCCTTCTTTCTGAGTTCCCAGAGGGCCATCAACATTACCACCACAGCCAGAGGCAAAGCAGTTGGTTTGATGGAGATGGCCAACCCGATACACAAACCAAAAGGCAGCAGCAGAGGCGAATATCTGCGGCGCACGGCCTGGAATAAGAAAGCGTATCCAAGCAGGAGCAAAACCGTCATGATCTCGTCGCGCTGGGCAGAGTTACCTGGACCTTCGGCCGCATGAAAGAGTGTAAAGAGAACTCCGGCGATGAGACCTGCGAGCGCATCGTACGGCAACGCAATCACGATCATTGCGATGATGAGGCAGCCGAGCAGGAAGAAATCGTAGAACCTCCATGCCAGATCGCCGGGACCGAAGAGGTGCATCTGCCAGCCATCGACCAGATAGATTCCCGGGAAATTGAGGTCGTAGATCTCGCGGTACGGAGCCATGCCATGCGCCATCAGGAAATTGATGTAGTGAAACATCTGCCCATCCCACATCAGCGGCCAGTGGTAAGTGCGTATCACAAAGAACACGATGGCCGTGCAAGAAAGAAAGATGAGAGTCGTACGCAGATGAGCGGGGTACACGTTGCTGATGGGGGAGAGCGTTCTATCAGTGGGTTCGCCGGAAACGGTCACGAATGTAAGACCTCTTGAACGGGGAGTGCGTTGATTATAGTGATACGACTCATGCGCTTTGATGAGCGGAATAACAGGTGGCAGAAGAAATTATGTCGATCGGGAATCGATCGAAGTTCTTTCCACGTCAGATGGACGTTTGAAAGAGATGTGTTTGTGTCCGAAGAAGCTGGCGATGAAGGTGACGCCGGTCAACAGCGCGCCTGCCACATAAGGCGCCTGTTCCCTGATCGGGCGAATGAGGCGCAGCATCGCAGTGAGCGGCGCGACGAGCACTGCATTTGTGGCCAAGCCGGGTAGGTAGACCATCATGCTGCGCACGTATTCCTGCCAATATCTCCCTCGGGTGCGAAAGACAAACCACTTGTAGCCGAGGAAGGAGACCGTCACGTTAATGACGGCAGCCACAGCCACGGCGATGCTTGCAACCAGTGAAGGTGATATGGACAGAATATGCAGAAGGAATCTGACCACGAGGAAATAGCAGGCGTATCCGAAGAGCGTGTTCCACGCGCCAACAATTAAATAGCGCAGTAGTTGGCCGCGTGGCAGATGAGCAAAGAGTCGCTTGAACAAAGTGCCTGCTTTCAGGTCTCTAAAAGTTGATGCGTTCCTTCTCGGTGACCAAGGGACGGTTCTGAACGATGGTGTGAATCGACCCGACGTATTCGCCGATGATTCCGATCGCAACCAACTGCACCGATCCGAGAAAAAAGAGGCCGATCATGGTTGGCGCAAGGCCGAGTTGGAACTGGTTCCAAAAGATAAGTTTGGCGATGAGGTAGAGGATGCCAACTATCAGGCTAAGCAAAGCGAAGACAAAGCCACCAAAGATGACAAGGCGGAGCGGGACTTTGGAGAGATTGGTGATGCCAAGCATCGCCATGTCGTACAGGGTGTAGAAGTTGTTCTTTGTAATGCCGCGCATGCGGCGATTCTGGTTGTAATGGAGTTCCTTGTGTGGCAGGCCGATCTCTGCGATCTGGCCGCGAAAGTAGGGCTGGGGATCCCGAAAATCGCGCTTCAGGATGTCGACAACACGACGATCGTAGAGTCCGAAGCCGGTGAAGTGCTCAAGCACCTTCACATCTGTGAGTCGCGCCACCGTCTTGTAGTACACAGACCGTATGCGATACATGAGACTGTTCTCGTCGCTGGTGCTCTTGATGGCGACGACGATCGGGTAGCCTGCCTCCCACTCGCGGAGAAAATCGACGATCATGTCGGGTGGATCCTGCAGGTCGGACAGCAGGACGATGACGGCATCGCCCGAGGCATCGAGGAAGGCATGTTGCGGTGAACGAATGTGCCCGAAGTTTCGGGCGTTCAGGATGACCTTAACGTTGGAATCTCTCCTCGCAATATCGCGCAGAATTTCCACGGTGCCGTCGGTGGAATGATTATCAATAATGATGTGTTCATAGCGATACTGAGGGAGGCCAGCGAAGATTTCGCGCACACGATCAGTCAGAACTTCGACATTTCCTTCTTCGTTGTAGCAGGGACTGACGATGCTGATCAGCTTCATATTTCGTCTTCTCCTCCAGTATGCCACGCGGCCGTACGGCAAATGGCTTCCTGCAGACTCACGGTCTGTTTGAGGCCGAGCATCTCTCTTGCACGATCGACCGACGGAACATATCGCGCTACAGGCGCTCCTGGAACAGCCTCTTTCGCGACTTGAATATCAGTTGATGCGTTGAGGCTACGAGCTACTTCCTGGGCCAGTTCCAGAATACTAAGGTCCTGGTCTGAGCCCACGTTGATGGGGACGAGACTCGGAGCCTGGAAGAGCATTGTCCACAACCAAATCGCCAGATCGGCTGCGTATAGATAGGAGCGGCGCGGAGTGCCATCTCCGCCAATCTGAATCGGGTTGTTCGCGAGGACATCTCCGATGAAATTGCCGATAGCGAAATGTGCGTTTAAGGGCAAGCGGGGACCTACAAACGCAAAACAGCGAGCGACCTTGATCTCGATGGAACTATGCATCGCTACAAGAGCGCCCATCTGCTCTGAGATGCGCTTTCCCTCGCCGTAGACGCTTGCGGGGTCGAGAGGATCAGGTCCGCCGAGGTAATCCTCAGGGACATGTGTGAGTTGGCTCGGTTGTCTGCCGTAAACCGCGCCCGAACTGGTGAGAAGGAGTTTGCGGGTCCCGTGGGCTTTGGCGAAGTTCAGCGTGTGCGATGTTCCATCGATGATGGTTGTGAGCATCTCCGAGGGCCGCTCCGCAGCTTGTTTCGCGCTGGCCTCCGTCGCTGCGTGGATGACGTAGGGGAACTCGCCGGCGGGGAAGGAAAAACTGCGAACATCTCCGGCGAGAAAGGTAAGGCACGGATCGGCGGCCAGGTGGGGGCACTTCTTCGCGAAGGCTTGCGGATCACGTGTCAGGATCGTTGCATGCGCATTCAGATTTAAGCTGACGATTGATATGGCAAAAACTTTCGAGCAGCCAGCAGCCGAAAAAGCCGGTGCCACCAGTGATGAAGATGCGCTGATGGCGCATTTCGTTCCAGAGCGATTTCGTCTCAGCGAGGATGTAATTGAGATCGTCTATTGGCAAAGGCGGGAGGGCCATAGTTTCGTCTGACTATTCTGGCAGATAGCGATAGAACATGACCACATGTTTCGCTCGTCCCAAGCAGTGGTTAGGTTAATGGAAAAAGCGCTGGGTTACGGTTCTGCGGATGCCTGCTGGGCGCTTCCAATCGGTACGGCTTCGATCAAGGGTTCCGACTCTCCCACTTTGCCTCTCACATGGACAGCGAATCCCGCAGCTTCCAGCAAGTTGCAGCATTGCTCAGTGGTCATTTCACCATTGACTCTATGCGGTTCCACAATCAGCTTCGCATGAACACGTCTGAACGTTTCCGCTGAATTTTTTAGAAGTTCAATCTCACCGCCTTCAATATCCACTTTTACGAAGTCAATGCGCTTTAACCCTATCTCGGAACAGAAGTCCTCCAGCGTCGTACTGGGCACAATCCGCTCCTTGCCTCGACCGCCGCCTGTGATGTCTACGGCGCTTGATCCCATCGATCCTTCGTGCGAAAAGAGGACTCCATTGCTGTGTGACCAGATGGCCTTATGGAAAAGCGTTATGTTGTTCAATCCCATGACGCTCTCTGCCATCTCCACGTTGGTCGTGGCGCAGTTATAGTTCGTCTCATCTGCCTCGAAGGCGTATACATGCCCGCGTGGACCTACAAGCTGGGCGAAGATAATCGACGTCACCGCTGAATATGCACCGATATCGAGCACGATCTGGCCGTCTCTTAAGCCGGCGAACTCAAGGTATTCCTGGGTCGTTCTGTAGGGCTCAGTATGTGAAGGGAATAGAAACGGCACATCGCCAAATCCTCTTAGGCGGTGATATCGTGGCCCGCTCATGTCTACCACTTGTTTTTCCCCGTCCACTATCGGGATAACGGAATCCATGTAGTAGTCGAAGTTCTCAATCATGTGGGGAAGATAGATTGCATGGGAGGATCGTATCCGCAAGACCCTGTTGTCTTTCTCGAGATCAAAGTACAGGTCGCTTGCCCGTAGACGAAGACCGGCCGCGCGAGCTTGTCTGCGCCAGATCAGCCCCTTTTGTCTGTTGGCGAAGTCGTGGGAGATGATCCGCCGCAAAATCCTCTTGATTCGATTCTCAACGCCACTCAAATGTGGACACCTCGCGTGAAGTTTCTCGAATTAGGTCTTCAACGTAGCGTCGAGGCCACGGGTGTAGATTCTTTCGCGTAGAGATGGAATCTGCGCGTACGGGCTATCGATGTCATCGATGTAGATGGGAGCGTCTTTCTGGAGAGGTTTTGTGAGAATCTCACCACGCATGAGTTCGCGGCAGGAGAGCTGTCCTTTCTGCAGCGGAATGGCCAAATAAACGTCGTCGTCGGCGAGTGAGTGGCCGACCGGTAGGTCGGTCTTAGCGTAGACGCCACGCACCAGGGCGTCGAGGTACTCGATCTCTTTTTTTGGCGGCTGGCGCTTTTGAATCCCCGGTGCGCCACACATCTCCTTCGCCTTCTTGAATGCGCGGAACCACTGATCGACCTGATGGGGCAGGCTGCAGTAAGGACTGACCTTAACCCCATCCGAGTCGATATCGATGTGACGCTCGAAGGTACGTGCTCCTTTGGCGTATGCGATGAGCATGGAATTGGACCAGTCGGTGAACTCGTGGGTCGAGTACCCGATAGTGTTGTGAGGGTAGCGGTTTTTCAGGAAGTCGATCTGATTGATCTCAAGTTCGTAGTCTTCGGCGGGATAGATGGAGACGCAGTGGTTGATCGCCAGTGGAATATTGCGGTTCGAAAAGAACGTAACGATGTCATCCATGTCTTTGAGGGACGAGCCTCCGGTTGACACGATGGCGGGCCTCTTGGTCTTCGCGATCCTTTCGATCAGCATCCAGTCGTTGAGGTCAGAGCTTGCGATCTTGATGATCGGAATTCCGAGTTCGACGCAAAGATCCACGGAGCGCTCGTCAAAAGGTGTTGCGGAGGGGATGCAGCCTGCGTTGCGAATGGCCTTGACGAGCGTAGCGTACTGGTCGTCGGAGAGGCGGGTATCCAGCGTCTTCTTGACGTAACGAAGGTCGGAGCGATTGACGAAGTCCTTATGGACGAAGTGTTCCACGTCGCGGAACTGGAGCTTAATTATCGCGCGGACGTTGTTGAAGCGGACCACCTGGGAAAATTCCTGGATGATCTTGAGCCCGCGCTCGACGCTGCCCAGGTGGTTATTGGCCAGCTCTAAGACAAACAAATCTTCGAATATGTCATTGTCAATCACTAAGCAAACTCCTTGACTAACATCGGTAAAAACACCGGGAATGAATTAATGCGGAGCGTAGCTGCCTGAGAAGGCGGCAGCTTCCCGTAACCATGAGCGATCCATGCAAAGGGTACCTGCATGTCTGCGGCAGCGTTTGCATCTTCCGTTGTATCTCCAACCATGATGCAACGTGAGGCATCAAGTTGAAAAACGTCCAGGAGGCGCTCGATCATCTGCGCTTTGCCGGTGTAGGGGGGATCGGTTGAATCACGTGTGAGAATTGCATTGAAGAGAGGTAGCATCCCCTCGCGTTCAAGAATCTTAACCGAGATGTGACGAGGCTTGTTCGAGACCACAAAAAGTTGGATGCCTAATCCGTGAGCTTCCTGGAGCATCAGGTTTGAACCCGGGAATAGCAGGGTCTTCTGCCAACCAACGGAGTCGTAGCTGCTGCGAAACGCCCGTTCCAGAAGGTCGAGATCGGAGTCGCTCGCCTGAGTCGCCGCGAGCGCAAGGATCGTGCGAATCGGAGGTCCGATGGTTTGAACAAGATCAATGGGCCGCATGGGCAAGCCGCAGGCGTCGAAGGCCTGCTCGATCGAGAACGCGATTCCGGGTAAGGAATCGAGCAGGGTGCCGTCAAGGTCGAAGAAAATGGCCTGCGGGAGATGTGAGGTTGACTCGGGCATAGTGCACGGCTCTACGCGTCTTCCTTGACGAGCATGTTAGCGGCAAGCTCTTCAGGGGTTAAGAATGGATACATGTCTTCGAGATTCGGAGTCTGAATCTTTCCGTCGGGGAGAATGCGGGAACGAAGCCGCGGCTCAAACTCTTGTGCGACGTCGAGAAAGACATCGAATAAGGCCGGTCCGGGTTTGTCCAGCTCTTGCTGGATGAGATTGAGGTCGTCGATTTTTGTTATCGGAAAAGAACGGATGCCGTAGGCATTGCCGATCTTGACCATGTCGGGAAAGCTGACGCCGCTGGTAGTGCCGGTGCCGATGAGGCGGCCCTGAAAAAAGCCTGTCTGGGTCTGACGTATCGAGAGGTAGCCGCCATTGTTGAGAACAAAAATCTTCACAGGAAGATTGTTGTGGACGATGGTCTCGAGCTCCTGGATATTCATCTGGATGCTGCCATCGCCCGCAAGGCAGATGACACGGCTATTTTTGGCAAGCGCGACGCCGATGGCCGCGGGCAGGTCGTAACCCATAGAGGCCGATCCGGAGTTTGAGATGAGGCGCTGTCCCAGCTTGAGCTTGCCAGCCTGATAAGGAACGATGCAGGCGGTAGCGTTCCCGCAGACTACGGCGTCATTCGGCCCCAGGATATCGAAGAGGCGATCGATGAAGTGGTAGGGGTTCAGCGGAGGGCCAGGCTGCTTCTGTTTCTCGAGCACGACCGGGAACTTTGCCTGCCGCTCTTTGCACCAGCGGAGCCATTCTTCATGGGTCGGGTTCTGAGTGCAAGTGGCACTTTGTTCAAGTTGGTGAAGCATCTCGGTCAGAAAAAGTTTGACATCACAATGGATGCCGATATCCGGCCTGATCGTTGGCTTGGTGAACTCAGCGGGGTCGATGTCGACTTGAATTTTGGTGGCAAAGCGCGCAAACGACTGCCAGTTATAGCTCGTCTGCCGGATGTTCAACCGGGAGCCAAGGACGAGCAGCACGTCTGAGTTCTGAACGGTGAAGTTGCCGGCGCGTTCACCGATCGTTCCGGGGCGTCCGCAGAACAATTCGTCATCCGAAGCGATGAGATCATGTGTCCACGCTGTGACGACAGGAATACGGAGCCGGCGTGCGACCTCGGTGAACTCAGGGAGAGCATTAGCGAGGCGTACACCGGTTCCGGCAAAGAGGACAGGACGTTGAGCGCAGCGAATGCGCTCGAGCGTGTCGGCAACCTGTCGTGCTACCTGCTCGGGCACAAACGTGAGGTCGTCCTCTGACGGGTCGTAGCGGCGGAGGTTGTCGGGATCGATCTGGGTTGACTGGACATCTACGGGAATGTCCAACCAGCATGGACCGGGACGTCCCGTCTGAGCAAGATGCCATGCGCGCTCGAGATGGTAGGCGATGGTGTCCGGATCGTTCACCCAGATTGAGTACTTCGTGATCCCGCTCACCATGCGGATGATGTCGACTTCCTGATCGCCGAGCTGCCGCAGGTTGGTAAGCCCGTAGGTTGCCATGGACGTCTCTCGCTTCACCTGGCCGGAGAGAATGAGCATCGGAATCGAATCGGTCCATGCACCAAACACTCCGTTCAGAGCGTTAACGCCGCCGGGGCCGGTCGTAACATTGAGTACTGAGGGAGAGTTGGTGATGCGAGCGTACCCTTCAGCGGCCATCGCGGCTGCCTGTTCGTGATGGGTACATACATACTGGAGTCCCGAGGTGCCCACGGAATCGTTGAGGTGCATCGCGCCTCCGCCAGTAACGAGGAAGACATGGCGCACGCGCCAATCGCGAAGCCGAGCTAGAACGTAATCAGGAAGTTTAATGCCAGGGTCTCCTTCTGAAACCGACAGTTCACAGGTCTGACCCAAGGCAAATTGCTGCGAAAGTTAGCGGCAAGATGTTGGGCATTTCAATCGTGCTTTCTGAACTCCATCGTAGCAGGACGAGGGAGGAGTCTACAGCCAGCCGCGAGCGGAGCTGTCAGGATGATTTGGTCAGAAGCTCCGTGTATGCAATGATTTGGCGAAGCGTGAGCGCCTGCATATCATCGCTAGCGGCCTTCCGGGGGTTGCTAGTCATCTGCCATGCCTTGTACCACTGGACCAGCCATTCCAACGCAGTCTCAAGTCGAAGCCGCGGCGCCCACGCCAGATCGTGGCGCGCGCGGCTGGCATCGAGCCTCAGGTAGCCTGCTTCGTGCGGACCGTGATCGTCATCGAGAACCCAGGATGCTCCGTCGCCCCAGAAGCTGGTCATGCGCTCGGCAATCCATGAGACCGGCCGCGCGTCTTCTTCGCTGGGGCCGAAGTTATATGCGGTGGCGAAGCGAGCCGCCGAAGGCGCACCGGCGAGCAGCTCTTCAGCGAGACGAAGGTAGCCGTGCACAGGCTCGAGTACGTGCTGCCACGGGCGAATGGCGTGCGGACGGCGAATTCGCACCGGCTCGCCTGAGAGAAAGCCGCGGATAAGGTCGGGAATAAGGCGGTCGGTCGACCAGTCGCCCCCTCCGATGACATTGCCGGCGCGGGCCGTCGCGAGGGCAACTCCGTGCTCAGCCAACTTATCAACGGGAAAGTATGACTGCCGAAAAGCAGCAGAGACGATCTCGGCGCACGCCTTGGAACTGGAGTAAGGATCATAGCCACCCAGCGGATCGATCTCGCGATAGGGCCATACCCACTCCTTGTTCTCATAGCATTTGTCGGTCGTCACTGAAACGACAGCGCGCACTGAAGGAGTTCGGCGCACAGCATCGAGAACTCGCGCCGTGCCGATGACGTTGGTCTCGTACGTTCCTATCGGGTCTTCATAGGACTGGCGGACGAGAGGCTGCGCGGCGAGATGAAGGACAACCTCGGGCCGAAACTCACGCATCGATGCATCCAACTTGCTCGCATCACGGATATCGCCGCGGACGTCTTCGATGACGTCGCCGATGCGTGCGACCGTGAAGAGATTCGGCTGCGTCCACGGATCGAGAGCGTAGCCTCGAACGTCGGCTCCGAGATGAGAGAGCCACAGGGCCGTCCAACCACCCTTGAAACCAGTATGCCCTGTAAGGAAGACGCGGCGTCCTTTCCAGACGCTGTCTCTTGAACTCTTGTTTACCAGGTCTTCCATGGCGCCTTTCCCGTGTTCCAGAGCTCTTCGAGCTGATACTTATCCCGTAGCGTGTCCATGGCCTGCCAAAAGCCCTTGTGGAAGAAGGCCTGAACCTCGCCTTGTGCGACGAGAGCCTCGATGGGCTCGCGCTCAAACATCTGCGAATCGTCCGTGACAGCGTCGATCGATTTTGGATCGAGGACAAAAAAACCGCCGTTGATCCAGCCGCCTTCATCGGAGGGCTTCTCCTGAAAGGAGTAGATCTGCGTGTCTTTGAGGCCCAGGGCGCCGAACCGAGCCATCGGCTGGACACTGGTAAGCGTGACGAGTTTGCCATGTGCCTTGTGGAATGCGATGGCGGCCGTAATGTCAACGTCCGCGACACCGTCTCCGTAGGTCATGCAGAAGGGCTCGTCGGGGTTCAAATGCTGTCTTACGCGGCGTATACGCCCACCGGTCCCGCTTGAATCACCAGTGTCGACAAGTGTGACATGCCACGGCTCTGCAACCGAGTTGTGGACGCTCATCTTGTTTGCCGTCATGTCGAAGGTAACGTCGGAGGTGTGGAGAAAGTAGTTGGCGAAGTACTCCTTGATGATGTAGCCCTTGTACCCGCAGCAGATGATGAAGTCGTTGATGCCGTGCTGGGAGTAGATCTTCAGGATGTGCCAAAGAATCGGCCGGCCGCCGATCTCTACCATAGGCTTCGGCCGGACAGTCGTTTCTTCTGAGAGACGCGTTCCGAGGCCGCCTGCGAGGATTACGGCTTTCATCGTTTACTCTTTCCCTTCAAATCTGGTCAAAAGGTTTTGAAACTTCGTGGAATCGTTGAACGCCTATAACGGTTCGCGACAAAACTATCCTACAAGGAACTAAATCCAAAACGCGTTGACTGGAATCCCCGTCATTCAGCGGGCCCGTACTTGTGTATTCTTTAGCTAGGATGAGTGAAAAAGCGGATCAGTTGCGGCAGCAGATCCTTGATCTAACCGCTCAATACCATGCAGAAGCGTTTCCGAACAGGCAGTTCGTTCCGGGTAGTTCCGCGGTTCCGGTCTCCGGTAAGGTAATCGGCCCGGAAGATATCTGTTCAGTGGTTGATTCAGCGCTCGATGCCTGGTTCACAACGGGGCGTTTCGCGAAGGAGTTTGAGCGCAAGCTGGCCCAGTTTGTAGGGGTACGGTCGGCATCGCTCGTCAACTCTGGGTCGTCCGCAAATCTTGTGGCGCTCAGTGCGCTGACCTCACCCAAACTCGGCGACCGGCGCCTGAAGCCTGGCGACGAAGTCATTACAGTTGCTGCTGGATTCCCCACCACCGTCAATCCGATCATTCAAAGCCGGCTTGTTCCGGTGTTTCTCGATGTCACTTTGCCGACGTATGAGATCGATGTGTCTCGGCTGGAGGAGGCCTACTCTCCAAAGATGAAGGCCGTCATGATCGCCCACACTCTGGGGAACGTCTTCAATCTCGATGCGATCACCGCCTTCTGTAAGAAGCATGACCTTTGGCTCGTCGAGGACTGCTGCGATGCCCTTGGCTCGACCTATAAAGGGAAAAAAGTCGGCACCTTCGGTGACATCGCCACCGTAAGTTTTTACCCCGCGCACCACATCACGATGGGTGAAGGCGGAGCCGTGATGACCGACAAGCCCGCTCTCAAGGTGCTTATTGAGAGCTTCAGGGACTGGGGGCGTGACTGCTGGTGCGAACCTGGTAAGGACAACACGTGCGGCAAGCGATTTGAGTGGCAGTTGGGCTCGCTCCCTTGCGGATACGACCACAAATATACGTACTCGCACGTGGGCTACAACCTGAAGGCAACCGATATGCAGGCGGCGCTGGGGCTCTCGCAGATTGCCAAGCTGCCGCATTTCATCGAACGCCGGAAGGAAAACTTCCAGTACCTGAAGAAGCTGCTTCAGCCGTTGGAGAACTATCTTTTGCTGCCAGCGCCGGGCGAAGACTCGGATCCGAGCTGGTTTGGATTTCCCATCGCTGTGAAAGAGGACGCGCCTTTCACGCGCGATCAACTGACTCGCCATCTTGAAGCGAACAAGATCGGTACGCGACTTGTGTTTGCCGGCAACTTACTGCGCCAGCCTGCTTATGAAGGGTACGAACACCGGGTCGTCGGTGATCTGAAGAACACAGACTTTGTCATGAACCGTGCCTTTTGGATCGGAGTGTATCCCGGATTGACGAAGGAGATGCTGGACTTTATCGCCAAAGTGATGGTCGAGTTTGTGGAACTGGCCGAAGCCGGACTTACGGTGGCAGTTAGCTCTCTATAGGACGTGTTGACGGTATCGCTCGCAGATGAGTTCGAGCATGCCGTTGTCTGCGTTCTTCCAAATCTCTTCGTTGAAGATCTCAACCTCGATTGGCCCGCTGTATCCGGCCTGCTCAACGGCTTCGCGCAGGCGCCGCAGTTCGATGACGCCGTCGCCCATCATCGAACGGCCCATCAGGATTCCGGGCAACGGCACCGCCCAGTCCGAGACGTGGTAGCCGAGGATGTTCTTTCCGGCGCGCGCGATCTCGGTGTAGACCTCCGGGTCCCACCAGACGTGAAAGGCGTCGACGACGATGCCGATAGCCGGATGAGCAATCTTTTCGGCGATGTCGTTCGCCTGTTTGAGAGTGACGACAAGGGAGCGGTCAGCTGCGTACATGGGATGCAGCGGTTCAATTCCAAGCTTGACACCGGCGCTCGCAGCGTAAGGCGCAAGCTCTTCGAGGGCATCAGCAACCAGTTGCCGCGCATCGTCGAGCGTCTGCCCGTTGGCCGGGCCCGTCACAATCACTAAGAGTGGTGAGCCGAGCTCTGCGGCTTCGTCGATCGCCCTCCGGTTGTCCTCGATCTTTTCCTTGCGTTCGGCCTGCGTGGGTGCAGAGAACCATCCTCCCCGGCAGAGACTCGAGAGCCGCAGCCCGGCATCTCGAATCAGCTTCGCGGAATCCCTGCAGTCGCCCAGCTTATGTCGCCACGCTGCGATATACGGGATTCCCAGCCGCTGGCACTCGCGTACGCTCTTCTCGAGAGACCACGGGTCGAGCGTGATCTGGTTGAAGCTCATGCGCTCGACGCTCATACCACACCCGCCATCGCCATCGTGAGCCGCATGCGTTGCGCCGCAAGCTCCGGATCTCGCAGCAAACCCGCGCCGTCAGCGAGCCGAAAGAGCTTGCAGAGATGAGCCACCGAACGCGCGCTCTCGTGTCCGCTCACCATGCGGAAGTGCGACTGAAAGCCGTTGAGCCACGCCAGAAAGACAATTCCGGTCTTGTAGTAGAAGGTTGGGCCCTCGAAGATGTGTCGCGAGAGCGGCATAGTTGGCGCCAGGAGTTCGTGGTACCGATGCTGATCACCTTTATCCAGGGCTTGCAGTGCAAGTGCTGCTGCTGGAGCAATCGGATCGAAGATTCCGAGCAGCGCGTCGCTGTGCCCTTTTTTATCGCCCAGGATCAGAGTGTCGTAGTTGAAGTCGTCGCCCGTGTACATCCGCACGCCTTCCGGCAGTTCGCGGCGCATCGCAATCTCAAGATTCGCATCGAGCAGGGATATCTTGACGCCGTCTACTTTGTGCGCGTGCTGCCGTATGACGTTGACGCAGGTATTCATCGCCGTGTGCAGGTCATCACTCCCCCAGTAGCCCTTCAATGCCGGATCGAACATGGGTCCCAGCCAGTGCAGAATCATCGGCTCCTTTGCCTGCCCCAGAATGCGTCCGTAGACGTATTCGTAGTCTTCGGAGCTCCTGGCGATCTTTGTGAGGGCGCGGCTCGCCATTAGAATGACGCGGCTGCCTGCCGCTTCCACTGCTGCGCACTGGTCTTCGTATGCGCGCAGGACATCGGCGAGCGTGAGACTCTGTGCCAGATCCAAATGATCTGTGCCTGCGCCGCTGGCGATCCCGCCTCCGGCCGCCTTCGCCGCCTTGGCGCTGCGCTCAATCAGCTCTTTGGCGAGTTTCCAGTCAAATCCCATACCGCGCTGCGAGGTGTCCATCGCCTCTGCGACGTGCAGACCAAGCGACCAGAGATGCTCTCGAAACCGAAGCGTGGCATCCCAATCGATGACCGGTGCGAAGATCGGGTCCGACGTCCGCAGAGGATCGAGAACGACATGCGCTGCCGCATAGGCCACTCGCGACGAGAACCGGACCGAGGCCGGAACAGCAAGGGACCTCCCGGAAGGCCGATACTCTTGCAGAGTACCGTCGGTCTCAAGCAAACGTACAGTAACAGGCACTCACATCCTCCACCTTCTACCAGCTCAGTAGCAGCTACTATTGCAGTCGCCGGTGCTATCATCGAATCTCTGCCTCGGGGCCGCTCTGACGAGAATACGGCAACGCCGATTCGCCGGATCAGGTTACAGGAATCCGGCATGGATTCCGAGGCAGCAGCCCTCGCAGGAGTTGGGCGGAGACAGGCTTATGACGGTCAAGCAGCAGGAACACACAATCCCTTTACATTCGGTGCCGGTTGAACTCAACGGCAGGTTGCTGGAAGCCAATCGTCGCATCCCCTTGAACCTTGAGTGGGTCGAGGAGATTCGCGTCAACACGAGCGCGGTGGAGCGTCGAGCCAGCACAATTGACACACGACGCTCTGTGAAGAAGGAGTGGCAGGCAGCATGGCTACTGCGCGCGATAGCGTGCATGGACCTCACGACGCTAAGCGGAGACGATAGTGTGGAGCGCGTTAAGCGTCTGTGCGCCAAGGCACGTAATCCTCTGCAGCCGCACCTTATAAAGAAGCTCGGCATCGAAGAGCTTGGCCTGACGGTCGGAGCGGTCTGCGTCTACCACGCATTTGTGGAGACGGCCGTGAAGGCCCTCGAAGGAACAAAGATTCCCGTAGCCGCCGTATCCACCGGCTTTCCCGCAGGTCTCTCGCCGCTGGCTGAGCGCGTGCAGGAGATTCGCCGCTCAGTTGAAGCCGGAGCGCAGGAGATCGACATCGTCATCACGCGCTCGCACGTCTTCAACGGCGAGTGGCAGGCCCTCTATGACGAGGTCGCCGCATTCAAGGACGCATGCGGACCTGCACATATGAAGGCGATCCTCGGCACGGGCGATCTGCTGACGCTGCGCAACGTCGCGCGCGCCAGCGTAGTTGCCATGATGGCCGGTGCTGACTTCATCAAGACTTCAACAGGCAAGGAAGCAGTCAATGCGACGATTCCCGTGTCGCTGGTAATGGTGCGCGCCATACGCGACTATGCCGAGAGAACAGGGATGTACGTTGGCTTCAAGCCCGCAGGCGGAATCAAGACCGCAAAGCAGGCCCTGCAGTGGCTCTACGTGATGAAGGATGAGCTCGGCCGGCCATGGCTCGAGCCAAGCCTCTTCCGCTTCGGCGCGAGCAGCATGCTGGCCGACATCGAGCGCCAACTCGAACACTTCGCCACCGGCCGCTACTCCGCCGCCTACCGTCACCCGATTGCATAAGGAGATTGCAGTGAGCAACCTGATAGTGGAAGAGTTCTACGCGATGGAGTACGGCCCGGCGCCCGAAGACCCGAAGGAGGTGGAGCGCTGGCTCGACGGCCACAAGCGCACCTTCGGCAACTACATCAATGGAACATGGACGAAACCGGCGTCTGGCGAGTACTTCGCGACGAACAATCCCGCCAACGGCGACAAGATTGCCGATGTAGCCCAGGCTGATGCCGCCGATGTCGATGCCGCGGTGAAGGCTGCGCGCAAGGCTCTGCCGGCGTGGCAGGCCCTAAGCGGTCATCAGCGAGCGCGCTATCTGTATGCTCTCGCGCGGCAGGTGCAGAAGCACTCGCGACGCCTCGCGGTCCTTGAGACCATCGATAACGGCAAGCCCATTCGCGAGAGCCGCGATATCGACATTCCGCTTGTAGCGCGTCATTTCTACCATCACGCAGGATGGGCGCAACTGCTGGAGAACGAGTTCCCCGGCTACACCGCCTGCGGCGTCGTCGGGCAGGTGATTCCGTGGAACTTCCCGCTGCTGATGTTCGCATGGAAAGTAGCTCCTGCGCTGGCCGCAGGAAACACCGTCGTCATCAAGCCAGCCGAGTACACGCCGCTGACGGCGCTCGCCTTCGCTGAACTGGCCGAGGAGATCGGACTGCCTCCCGGTGTTCTCAACGTCATCAACGGTGACGGCCACACAGGAGCATTGTTGGTCGAGCACGAAGGCATCGACAAGATCGCTTTCACCGGTTCGACCGAAGTGGGCCGCATCATCCGCAAGGCCACGGCGGCATCGAGCAAGAAGCTCTCGCTCGAACTCGGAGGCAAGTCGCCGTTCATCGTCTTCGACGACGCCGACCTCGACTCCGCCATTGAAGGCCTGGTTGACGGCATCTGGTTCAACCAGGGACAGGTTTGCTGCGCGGGCTCCCGCCTACTGGTCCAGGAGCGTGTCGCTGAAAGCCTCTACGAAAAACTCCGCGTCCGCATGAAGACGCTGCGCATCGGTTCGCCGCTCGACAAGTCCATCGACATCGGAGCCATCGTCGCACCGGTACAGCTTGAGCGCATACGCTCACTTGTTGACCAGGGTGTCGCTGAAGGCGCAACGTGCTGGCAGCCGGAGTCGCCGATGCCGCAGAATGGCCTCTACTTTCCTCCGACGCTGCTGACGAACGTCCATCCGACGGCGACCGTTGCGCAAGAAGAGATATTCGGCCCGGTGCTTGCGGCCATGACGTTCCGCACGCCAACCGAGGCGGTGGAGCTCGCGAATAACACTACCTATGGTCTGGCCGCGAGCGTGTGGAGCGAGAGTATCAACGTCGCGCTCGATGTCGCCTCGCAGATCAAGGCCGGGGTTGTGTGGGTTAACAGCACCAATCTCTTCGACGCATCTTGCGGCTTCGGAGGCTACCGCGAAAGCGGCTACGGTCGCGAAGGTGGCCGCGAGGGCATGTACGAGTACCTTGAGCCAGTATGGGCGCACGAAAAGCCAAAGCAGAAGCGCGCCACTAAAGTCACTACCGCGAAGGCGGGTGCGAGTACGTCAGACGGAATCGACCGCACGGTGAAGCAGTACATCGGCGGCAAGCAGGCGCGACCGGACTCCGGCTACAGCTTTCCGGTCTACGCGCTCGACGGCTCGCTCATTGGTGAGGCGCCGCTGGGCAATCGCAAAGACATCCGCAACGCCGTCGAAGCCGCGCACAAGGCGGAGAAGTGGGCGAAGGCGACTGCCCACAATCGCGCCCAGGTTCTCTACTACATCGCTGAGAACCTCATCCAGCGCCGCGAAGAGATTACCGCGAAACTCACCCGCATGGTAGGCAAGGAACAGGCCACCGCCGAGGTCGAGCAGAGCATCGACCGCATCTTTACCTACGCCGCTTGGGCCGACAAGTACGACGGCCAGGTCCACAACCCGCCCATGCGCAACGTAACGCTTGCGATGAACGAGGCCATCGGCGCGGTCGGCATCATCTGTCCTACGGATGCTCCATTGCTCGGTTTCTTATCGCTCGTGCTGCCGGCCATCGCGGCAGGCAACGTCGTCGTTGCGGTTCCATCGGAGAAGTACGCGACCATCATCAGCGATCTCTACCAGGTCTTCGATACGAGTGATCTGCCGGGCGGTGTGGTCAATATCGTCGCCGGAAAACCAGCAGAGCTCGCGAAGACGCTGGCCGAACACGATGACATCGATGCCATCTGGTGCTTCCGGAATTCCGAAGACGCAACCCTGGTAAAGGCAGCCTCGATAGGCAATCTCAAGCAGGTCTGGACCAACGACAAGTACGACATCGACTGGTTCGACTCCAAACAATGCGATGGCCGCTTCTTCATGCGGCACGCCACACAGATCAAAAATATCTGGGTTCCCTACGGAGAGTAACTCTCATGTTCTTGCTCGATCGGGATCGAGACCATCTGTCTGCGCAGCCCCTTGCCGCGCAGGCGATAGCGGAACCACGTGGCGATGAGGCTGACCGCAGTGGCGATCTCCACAAAGACCTTTCCTCCGTCGAGCAGATCGGGATGGCCGTCCTTTAGCGCGGGGTCGGTCAGGATACTGTGCACAAACAACAATACCGCCGCGGGAAAGACGAGATAGTGCAGCCGCCGCCACACAGGACGGCCAATCCTCGTGCGAAGCAGCGACGATACGAAGACGAGTACGACAAGGTAGAGCGCCGCAGCCCCTGCGAGATTCAGCTTTGGTTGCAGAGGGGAAAACGCGGGAAACACGACATCGATCATACGGAAACGTGGACTCTTTAAGAACAGCAGGACGACCGGGTGAGCCAGCGTGAGCGAGATGCTTCCGTACGCCGTCCACTGATGCAGCGCGAAGAGGTTGATGTGGCGGTGCGGCCATCGGGCAACGGGACTGTATCGCAACGCGATGAGCAGCCCGATCAAAATGTTGACCGTGACGAAGCCGACGGCTCCAAGCCCGAGGTATGCACAGAGATCGAGGGTCGTCATCCGTTTTCGACATTAATGCTTGGACGATATACGAAGCGAAACCAGACCGAGTTTCAGCAAATGTGTCTGAAAAGTCGTAGGCGACGTCGGATGATTCACACGGCGACGAGAAAGTGTTTTATATAGGAAGGAGAGCTTTTCTCTGCTCTACGTTTCCTGAACACAACCGATACAGCATGCAAGGGGGCTTCGTGCGTCGTCTTATTGCCTATTCGCTGCTTTACACGCTTTCGTTTGGCGGCTTTGCCCAGCAGTCTGCTCCGCAGGGTGAAACCCGGCTTGCAGGATATACCGATGCCTCCTCGAAGACGGAGCTTGACTGGGAGCGACGCTTCCGTGAGATTCCCGACGCGAAGCGTGCCCACGAGAACATGCTATTTCTCGCGGCAAATCCTCACAATGTAGGCTCCGAGGCCCAACGCAAGAACGCAGAGTGGATTCTCGCGAAGTACAAGGAGTGGGGCTGGGACGCGCATATCGAGCAGTTCGACGTGCTCTCCCCGACGCCGAAGACAATGGAACTCGAACTCGTCGGCCCCACCACATACAAGGCGAAGCTCACCGAAACTCCCCTGGCGGAAGACCCTTACACTCACGAGACAAAGACACAACTTCCCGGATACAACATCTACTCGGCCGATGGAGATGTTACCGGCCCACTCGTATACGCCAACTACGGCATGCTGGACGACTACGCCGAACTGGAGCGTAACGGCATCTCGGTGAAAGGCGCGATTGTCATCACGCGCTATGGCGGCGGCTGGCGCGGTCTGAAACCCAAGCTCGCCTATGAGCACGGAGCAATCGGTTGCATCATCTACTCCGACCCTGCGGACGACGGCTACGTGCAGAACGATGTGCTGCCGAAGGGGCCGATGCGGCCTCCGCAGGGCGTGCAGCGCGGCAGCGTCTCCGATACGTCGCTCTACGCCGGCGATCCTCTCACGCCAGGAGTCGGTTCGGTTCCGGGTGCGAAGCGGCTGGAGATTAAGGATGCTCCGGCTATTATGAAGATCCCGGTATTGCCCATCGGATACGGAGACGCTCAACCATTTCTGGCGGCGCTCGAGGGCAAGACGGTTCCCCCGAGCTGGCGCGGAGGCCTGCCTCTCACGTATCACTTCGGCCCCGGGCCAGCGAAGGTCCACCTGAAGCTCGCCTTCAACGGGGACACCAAACCGGTGCTGGATGTGGTGGCAACCATGAAAGGCTCGACAGAACCCGATGTCTGGATCGTCCGCGGCAATCATTACGACGGCTGGGTGAACGGTGCAGACGATCCGATCTCCGGGCAGTCAGGCCTGCTTGAAGAGGCCCGTGCGTTGGGCGAATTAGCCAAACAGGGATGGAAGCCGAAGCGGACGCTGATTTACACCGCCTGGGACGGCGAAGAGCCCGGACTGCTTGGCTCGACCGAGTGGGCCGAGACCCACGCCGACGATCTAACCAAGCACGCTGCGCTCTACGTCAACAGCGACGAGAGCAATCGTGGCTTTCTCAACGCCAGCGGCTCACACTCGCTCGAGCGTCTGATCAACGACGTTGCCCGCGATGTCATCGATCCGGAGACCAAAGCGACGGTGTGGCAGCGGCAGCAGGCGGCACGGCTGGTACGTGGCGGCAGGCCGGGCTCTCGTCCCGTCGATGCGGACGGCGATCTTATTCCGATTGGCGCGCCAGGAAGCGGCTCGGACTTCGCAGCCTTCGTCGACCACCTTGGGATCGCCTCGATGGAGCTTGGCTTCGGCGGAGAGGATCGCGGCGGCACCTACCACTCTGCGTATGACACGCCCTGGTTTATCGAGCACTTCGGCGACAAGGAGTCGCTTTACGGCAAAGCACTGGCGGACACTGCGGGCACGCTCGTCATGCGCTTTGCTGACGCCGATGTCATGCCGTATGACTTCCGCGACCTCTCAAAGACGCTGAAGGGGTACACCGCTGAGTTGAAGGCTCTCGAGAAACAACTGCAGCACAATGCAGCGGTTCAGAACCGGTACATCAAGATGGGCGCCTACAAGCTGGCGGCTGGGCCGGAGAACATGACGGAGATGCCGAAGCCGCTCGCGAGTCCTCCTGACCTGGACTTCACACCTCTGGACAACGCCATCGCCTCGCTTGATGCCGCGGCCGTGAAATTTCATCAGGTGCAGCAGCAGCCTGGCGCCCTTGCTTCCGCGAAGCTGGATGCAATCAACATGCAGCTTGCGACTGCGGAGCGGAAGTTCCTGAGCGCGCAGGGACTACCACGACGTCCGTGGGTAGAGAATGTTCTTTACGCTCCGGGCTGGTACACAGGCTACGGAGCGAAGACGATGCCGGGCGTTCGTGAGGCGCTCGAAGACGGACGCTATCAGGAGGCTGCCGAGCAACTTGTCATTCTCACCAAGGCGATTGACGACGAAGCCGTCTACGTAAACTCGATTGCCGCGGAGATGGGCACGCCTTAGCTTGAAGCCAGGCGACCAATGCTGGTGCTAGCAATCACACTGCTCTACCCTAACCTTAGGGTTTCGATAATTCGTTGCTCGCGTCGGAGGCGTATGCCAGCACGTCGTTTCCTTTTTGCATGGCTCTTCTGTTGCGTCGTCGCTGCTGCGCAGACGCCCGATACAGCTATGCTGAGGGGGAGAGTCACAGATAGCACCGACGCTGTCATCCCCGGAGTCCAGATCCAGGTGACCAACGCCCTTACAGGGCTCAACCGGATCACGCTCACCAACGGATCCGGTGACTTCATACTCGCGGGCCTGCCTGTCGCGGGCGACTACAAGCTCGTGATCTCGAAGGCCGGCTTCTCTGAAAAAGAGATCGACCATCTCGCTCTAGCCGCAGGCAATACCGCCAACATCAGTGTGCAGATGAGTGTCTCCGCAGACTCCTCCGAGGTGACTGTTACCGGTGCCGCAGGCGACGTTCGCATCGATCAACCTCAGCTTGGCAATCGTCTCAGCCAGCTGCAGATGGAAGAGACGCCGCTGCTCAACCGGCGCATCACGTACCTGCCGCTGTTGAACGCCGCCAATCGCCCCGCGATCAACCAGGGCGACATCTTCATGAACCAGAATCTCTTCACGACCAACGGCGCAGGTCGCCGGCAGACATGGTTCGAGATTGACGGAAGCACAGGCAACGATAGCTGGGGACGCCAAACCATCTTCACCAACATACCTCTGATGGCTGTTGAGGAGATGACCGTCCTGACCAACGCCTTCTCCGTGCAGTACGGCGCCGGTACAGGCTCTGTCGTAAACCTCGTGACCCGTAGCGGAGGCAACGACCTCCACGGTCAACTGCTTGAGCTCTGGAGACCGGCAGGCCCCGAGGCGTCGCTCTCGGGATTCACTCCCGGCAACGCGACGAGCGGTAACGACATCACCAGCGACACGCTGGGGCAGACAGCGGCCGCGCTCGGAGGTCGCCTGGGGCACGACGAAAAGACCCACTTCTTTCTTGCCGGTGAGTTCAGCCGCCAGGACCGCGCTTCACCCGTCACATCTCCGGTCGCGCCAGGCAGCTTCGTGGGGCACTATCGGGACTGGCTGGGCTTCCTGCGCCTCGACCGCCAGCTCAACACGAACAACAATGCATTCCTCCGGGCGAACTTCGACGACTTCTACGACACCAACCCCAACGGCACCGTGGGAGGCAATACCCTCCCCAGCGTGGCGCGAACCTTCCGCCGCCGCACCTATTCGGGTGAGCTCGGCGAGACGGCGGTTCTGAGCCCAAACATTCTTAACAACCTCCGGCTCCAGTTCCAACTCGCCTCGCCCATCACCGAGTTTGACCCCGTCATCTTCGGCACGCAGTTCGTTGTGCCCATCTCTGCTGTCGGCACCTTCACCTCAGGCACCTCGCAGTCTGCGCTGCTGATGAACCGCCAATATCAGATCAACGACAACCTCGCGATCACGCGCGGACGCCATCAGCTCACCCTCGGCGGCGGAGCCATCTACGCCCACAACGGCGGTAACAGCAAGGAGTTCGGCGGGCCCATCTATCTCGGCAAGTTCACCTACAACACCTGCACTCAGTCGGTCGCCTACTGCGAGAGCGAAGCGTACCTCAACAACATCACCAACGTGGCCAACTACCAGCAGAGCTACGGCAACGCGAACTACACTGTAGACGACACCATCTGGTCGCTCTACGCGCAGGACGACTACCGCGTCAGCGAGCAGCTCACGCTGAACTTCGGCCTGCGCTACGAGCAGCAGACCTTCACCGACTCGCGTCTGGACTTCGCGCCGCGCGCAGGCTTCGTCTTCGACGTCACCGGCAATGGAACCACCGTCGTGCGCGGCGGCTTCGGCATCTATCACTCGCAGATCGTCGACAACTCGGCGGCAAACTACGCCCTCGGTGGCCCGACAGGAGTCTTCAACTACACCGCGACTCCCGGACAGGTTGGCTTCCCCAGCAGCATCGCAGCCGCTCCGCTTCCAGCGTTTCCTCCAAACGCCGTGGCACCCGTGCGCAGTCTCTACATCCGTCCAGGTCAGAGCGCCTATCTCAATCAGTTCTTCCCGACCTCAACACTGGTCGGCTACCCCGACAAGCTCTTCAACCCCTACTCCGAACAGTGGACCCTCAGCCTGCAACATCAACTCGCCAACGCATGGGTCCTGAGCGTCGATTACGTCGGCACGCACACACTGCGGATCGTCCGCCCGCTCGACGTCGATGGGCCCTCACCTTACATCCGCACCGTTCCAGGCCAGGTGCGTTCTGCGCAGGCAGCCAACTGCACGCGTCCCTACTGGATCTACTGGTATAGCCAGAACCACACGACCTGCAGCACGACGACGCCGACCAATCCCCAGCCCCCCTACAGCGTAATCCAAAGTGATGTGAATGACGGCTTCCTCCACTACGACGCGCTCGACGTAAATCTCACCCACAACTTCACCCATCACTTCTCTATGCTGGCCAGCTATACCTGGTCGCACACGCTCGATAACGTTGACCCCGACACAACAAGCCAGAATCCCAACGACACCAACTTTACCGGCTACCAGGAGTACGGCAACGCCATCTACGACCAACGCAACCGCTTCGTACTCAGCGGAGTCTACGAGGCGCTGCTGAAGATTCGCATCGGAGGCGTCGCTACACTCGCCGGTGGTCTCCCCTACAACTACGTCACCGGCGTCACCAACAGCGGCAACACCGGCGCGACGACGGATCGCCCCGTCATCAACGGTGTCGTCGTCGGCAGAGACACGGGGCGGGGAGCAGCCATCTATGCAATCGACCCCTTCGTGAGCCGCACGTTTCCCATCTACGGCGACCGGGTCCGCGTCGATCTCCGGGTCGAGGCATTCAACGTCTTCAATCACGCGAACTTCGTCGGCTACAGCGGAACCTACGGCAACGGAGCTGCTCCAGGAGCAGGCTTCGGCTCGCCCCTGGCCGGCGTAACAAACCAATTGCCCGCGCGCATGCTCCAGTTCTCCGGAAAAATCGCATTCTGATTCACGGTTCATCGCGCTTCTCATCTGCGTCCTTTGCGCGCCTTCGCTCGTCTCCTTCCTCACGGCATAGTTTGCGGTTTTGAGTCTCGGTACCTGCCGGCGACGTAGCCAGCGTGTTCCTCCCGGGACTCTGCTGTATTCTGCAAGCCAGTCCTTTTCAGACATTCCAATCCCTCAGGAGCATCGTCATGGTCCTTCGACGCCGTCTGCGAGTCTTGTTTGCGTGCCTCTGCTTCCTGGTTCTGCCAGTCTCCCGGGGCCTGGCAGCGAACGGAGGATCAGGGCAGTATCCCGCCAGCCTGCTCGCCGGCCTCGAATGGCGCGACGTCGGCCCCATGCGCGGAGGCCGCAGCTACGGCGTCGCCGGCAGCCCCACCCAGCCCGATACCTTCTACTTCGGCTCGGTCGGTGGAGGTGTCTGGAAGACCGAGAACGCCGGCCGCACCTGGTTCCCCATCGCCGACCAGGGGATCCCCATCGGCTCCATCGGAGCCATCGCCGTCGCGCCATCCAACGCCGACATCATCTACGTCGGTACCGGCGAGCCCGACATCCGCAGTCAGCACTCCTACGGCATCGGAGTCTTCAAGTCCACTGATGGCGGCAAGACGTGGACCCACATCGGCCTCGAGAAGACCCAGCACATCGGCCGCATTGTCGTAGACCCCGCGAACCCCAACCGCGTCTACGTCGCCGCGCTCGGCAGCGCATACGGCCCAAATCCCGACCGCGGCCTCTATCGCTCCACCGACGGAGGAGCGCACTGGAAGAAGGTTCTCTCCAAGACCGACGACCCGGACAACGTAGGCGCGGTCGAAGTCGCCATCGATATGAAGAACCCCCGCGTGCTCTACGCCTCACTCTGGGCGACACGCCGTCCACCTTGGGCTGTCTACGCTCCCTCGTACATGCCCGGCAGCGGACTCTATAAGTCCACTGACGGCGGCGACACCTGGAAGCAACTCAGCGGAGGCCTGCCGACCGACCAGTTCGTCGGCAAGATCGGCATCGCGATCGCTCCCAGCAACCCCAACCGTCTCTGGGCTGTCGTCGATGACATCGGTAGCAGCGTCGCGAAGCCTCTACGCGGTGCTGCAGCGGCGGCGGCAAATCAGAAGCCCACCGGCGGCGGAGTCTACATATCAGACGACGCCGGGGCCACCTGGAAGCTCGTCAACTCTGAGACTCGCCTCTGGGGCCGCGGCTGGTACTTCTCCTCTGTAACTGTCGATCCAACGAACCCCGATCGCGCCTATGTGATCGACACCGCCACCTACATGACCACCGACGCCGGCAAGACTTGGGTTCCCATCAAGGGTGCTCCCGGCGGCGACGACTACCACCAGCTCTGGGTCAACCCGAAGGACGGCAACCGTATGGTCCTCAGCAGTGACCAGGGAACCGTCGTCTCCGTTGACGGAGGCAAGAGCTGGAGCACCTGGTATAACCAGCCCACTGCCGAGATCTACCACCTCGCCGCCGACAACCGCTTCCCCTACTGGCTTTACGGCGCGCAGCAGGATAGCGGCGGGGTCGGCGTCAGCACATGGTCGCGCATGGGAGTCCTCAGCTTCCGCAACTGGGAGCCCACCTGCCTCGCAGGCGAGAGCAGCACCGTCATCCCCGATCCCAAGGATGGCGACATCCTCTACGGCGACGGCGATCAGCGCTGCGACCAGGCGCTCAACCTGCCGGTTCCCTCGGGTGGTGAGCTGCCCCCAGCCGACCCCAACGACCCCAACCGCAAGACGTGGACGCTTCCGCAGGTCTTCTCGTCCGCCGACGAGGCTCTTTACTACTCCAACCAGTTCGTGATGCGTTCGCGCGACCGGGGCAAGACCTGGGAGAAGATAAGCCCCGATCTCACCCGGCTGAACCCTGAAGTGCCGAAAAACCTCGACCCCGTGACCGCCAAAGACATCGACCAGCCGATGACCGATCGCTTCGGTGTCGTCTACACCATCAGCCCTTCGCCCCTTCAGGCGACGGTCGTCTGGGTCGGCACCGATGACGGCCTCATCCACGTCACCCGCGACGACGGCAAGACCTGGCAGGACGTCACTCCCCCGACGATGACTGCCTGGAGCAAGGTCTCGCAGATCGAGGCCGGGCACTTCGACCCCGGCACGGCCTACGCATCGGTCGATCGCCACCGCCTCGCCGACGACAAGCCCTACATCTACCGCACGCACGACGGCGGCAAGACGTGGACCAACATCACCGCCGGTATCCCCGAAGGCGCGTACGTCAACTCCGTCAAGGAAGACCCGCAGACCAAGGGCCTTCTCTACGCCGCAACTGAGCTGCGCGTCTATATCTCGTTCAACGATGGCGAGCAGTGGCAGCCGCTTCAGAACAACATGCCCGTCACCTCCGTGCGCGACATCGTCGTTCATGGCGACGACCTCGCCATCGCGACCCACGGCCGGGGCTTCTGGGTGATGGACCAGATGTCAGCGCTCCGCCAGATCGCCGCCAAGGGCAGCGAGATCGCCTCGGCGAACGCCTATCTCTTCGTGCCCGGCGAAACCTTCGCGGTTCGAGCAGGCAGCATGAACGGAACGCCGCTGCCGCACGAGGAGCCGCAGGAGCAGAACCCGCCCCCCGGTGTCCTCGCCTACTACTGGCTCAAGAGCGCGCCCTCTCAACCCGTGAAGCTTGAGCTGGTCGACAGCAGCGGTGCCGTCAAGGCCTGCGTCGCCAGCGACACGCCCGTCCATCCCGTCGACACCGAGACCATCAACGTCCAGGCGGTATGGGAGCAACCCACGCCCCCTCCTTCTGCGACAGCCGGAATGCATCGCATCGCGCTCAACATTCCGGCGCCACGCTTCGGCTTCGGCCGTCGTCAGGCACCGCCGCCGGTGGACGCCTGCAATCCTCAGGGATCGCAGCCCCCTGCTTCTCCCGGGGGAGGTCCGCAGGCCCGTCCCCGTCGTGGAGCGGCAGGTCTGACGCCCGGGCCATACACGGTACGCCTGACAGTCGATGGTCAGACGTACACGCACCCCGTCACCATCAAACCCGATCCTCGTAACCTTCCCAAGGGTGCCGACACTGCCGCTCTCGGTGGCGAAGACGACGACGATCAGTAATTCTCACTGAGACCAACTCCTCCCTCCGCCTTGATGGCGATCATGCATCCGATGATCGCCATCAGGGCTTCCGTTTGGTAGCCGCGAAACTGGTCGTCCTTATTATTGGCATTGCGAATAATAAGGCTCGTCTCTCTTCGCGCTTCGCCGAAGGACAGGTGAGCTTAGTGATTGAGGCAGTAAAATCTTTATCCATGTAACTCACTTTAAATAAGTAATTTACCCTGCATATAACGTCCGCTCTGGTCCCGGCGTATGCCCGCGCATCGTGACATGCTGAATTTCTTGTAGTACAACTTGAAATTGCAAATTTTGCCATTCGTTCTGGAGTGAGTGGCTGGAGAAATCCAGGGAAACAAAAATATTGTGACAACAACACGACCACTTGAGGCGAAGACCGCAGTTGTTGTTGGCGGAACGCTGGGCATCGGCCGGGCGATCGCACTCGGTCTTGCCGCCGCGGGCGCAGACGTTGTAGCAAGCTCACGCTCGCGGGCCACAGTGGACAAAACAGCGGCGGAGATCGAGACTCTTGGCAGCCGAACGATGCGGGTTGTCTCCGACGTAGCCGATCGTGATTCTCTCGAAGCGCTGCACAGCGCTGTGCTCGACCGCTTCGGGAAGGTCGACATTCTGGTGAACTCAGCCGGTATCACGCGCCGCATTCCGACGCTCGCCTGTCCCGAGGATGTCTGGAACAACATCATGAACGTCAACCTGACGGGCACCCTGCGCGCCTGCCAGGTGTTTGGGCGCTCGATGCTCGCGCGGCGCTACGGCCGCATCATCAACATCGCCTCGATGGCGACGATGGTCGCCTTTTACGAAGTTGCAGCTTACGGCGCAAGCAAGGCCGCGGTCGGCGCGCTCACGCGCTCGCTCGCCGTCGAGTGGTCCTCCTCCGGGGTTTGCGTTAACGCCATTGCGCCGGGAATCATCCCCACCGCCCTGAACCGCGAGCTGCTCGATTCGCCGCGAGGTCACGAGCTGCTGATGCGCACACCGATGGGCAGGTTCGGCCGGGCTGGGGAGGTTGTCGGCGCGGCGGTCTATCTGGCCTCAGATGAGGCCTCCTACACCAGCGGGCAGATTATCGTTGTCGATGGCGGACAACTGGCCAGTGGTGTAAACCAGTAAGGACACTCTATGAGCAAGACAGCAGCGAAGGCAGGGCGCGGCATACGGCGAATCGATCTGGCCTACGTCGAACTGGCTTCAAGCGAGGTCGCACGCGACATCAATCGCGACGTTGTCCTCGAACTCATCCGCACGAAGCAGCCCATCGCGCGCGCCGATCTCTCGCGACTCTCCGGCCTGCAGCCCAGCACCGTCTCGCTCATCGCCGAGCAGCTTATCCGCGAGAAGTGGATCGTTGAGGGTGCGGCAGCGCGCAGGCCTCGCGGGCGCAGGCCTACGCTGCTCTCGCTCAACGACGATCTCGTCATCCTCGTCACTGACATTCGGCCCAAGCAGGCCATCGTCGCCGTGGTCGATCTCAACGGGCGCTTCCTCTCCCGCGAGTCGATTCCGCTGGTCACCGATCCGGAGCGTGGCGTCAGCAACGTCATCGACTGCATGCTGCGTCTGCAGGCGCGGCATCCGGAGAAGTCTTTCGAGGGCATCGGCGTCAGCCTGCCCGGGCGCGTCGACCCGGGCTCGCAGCGGCTGCTTATGGCTCCGAACCTCAAGTGGACGGATTACGACATCAAGCAGGCGATCGAACGCAGAATTCCGCTGCAGGTTGAGCTCGACAACGCGGCCAACGCCTGCCTGCTCTCCGAGCTCTGGTTTGGCCGCATGGACGGCGTGCGCAACGCCGTGCTCGTGACGATCTCAGAGGGCATCGGTTCGGCAATCCTTGCCAACGGCCAGATGATCGCCGGACGCTCCGGCCTTGCGGGCGAGTTCGGTCACGTCCCCATCGACCCCACTGGCCCGGTCTGCGGCTGCGGTCGAAAGGGCTGCTGGGAGATGTTCGCCTCATCCCGCGCCGCACTTCGCTACTACAGCGAGTTAGTGCCAGACTCGCCGGTCGCCACCATCCAGGACCTCCTCAACATGGCCGAAGACGGAGACGCCAACGCCATCAGCGCGCTGAGCAAGCAGGCCGCGTACCTGGGCCAGGGGTTGCGACTCATCACGGCGGCTCTCTCGCCCGACGTGATTCTGTTTACCGGCGACCTGACCTCCTCGTGGGAGCGGTTCGGCCCGATCGTGCAGGCGGAGCTCGACGGCCACATGCTAGCCGGAACCCCGCCGCGGTTGATGATTACGTCCGACGGCGAGCTCTCACGCCTGCGTGGAGCGGCGGCACTGGTGCTGCAGCGTCACTCCGGGTATCACCGCTCTACCCACTCGACGGCGAACGAGTCCTCGATCCGTAAGCGCCGCGACCGCATGATCACGACCGCAGCTGGAGGCCGGCGGTAGCAGGGTACCCCTCCCTTACTTTTTCGCAAAGTATTCATTGCATTGGCTTTAGACCCGGCCTTGCCGTGTAAAGTCCTCCATTCAAAGGGTTTACCTGCAAATTATTCAAAATAAACAGGTTAATGGTTGCTAGTAGCGGGTTGTCAGTCAAAAGAAAAGCCCCGGATGGCCGGGGTTTGGTTTTATTTCTTCTATCTCTTATTGTAGCAAGTTCGGGGAACTACTCTGCCACGCGGAAGTGCCTTGTTTTGATGGAGTTGAATGGTTTTGAGGCTTGACAGGGTTTTCTGTGGAAAACCCATTGGTGATCTGAGGTTTCGGGAGCAATGGTATGAGGTGGATTTTGTCGGGGTCAGGATTTTCGCTGCCGCGAAAATGGCCCACCATGGCCACAATAAACCGCGCCGAAGATGGGGCACCCGACAGTGGCACAGAGCCAGACGTGACAACACAGCCAATCCCGAAGTTCTGTCTATCAAGGCTGTGAGATTTCTAAAAGACGCATCAATAAACTGGCAACAGCTAGATATTCATGCGCCCGTTCCCGGCTGTTGAACAAAGTGTTGCTATGAGCTTTTGCGTTGCGTAGGCCGACAACTCCTTTGAACAGGAACATTATCCCTTTCTGCTCATCCCTTTCCGCATCTGTTTGCAGCGAATTGAACCGTAAAATGGGGGTCCGATTGTCACAACCAAAGGCATGGTTCATAAGGCTATCTCCATCCAAGTCATGCCTTCCAGACTTATGCTTTACGTGCTCAATGACACAGATAAAGGCCTCCAGCGCCGCCTGTTTGTAGTGCCCGTCATCAAATAGGCTTCCGCTTACAGTTGTGATTGCCTCATGGAACAAGTATTGATTGGTGTTCGGCGTCCCTATGGGCGCAGCAAAATCTCTAAGCTCTTCCGCATAGGCGTTCAAAAGGGCCACTCGTTTCTCAAGCGTTCTTGCTTGGTACGCGCGGGCAGAGGCGGGATTTACCCCTCTGAAATGACCCACCGGTCGCAGATAGGAAATTTTGCGTTCTGCGGTCGGATTCGCCGTTTGGTTTACCAAACGCTCGGTCCAGAATCGTTTCTGTAGTTGACCTCCAGGCCGCGATTTCAGCCGAAGAATAGTTGTTCTTGCGCAGCTCTTCGCTTCGATCAATTTGTCTTCGGATCAGTTCGATCGCGTGAGCAGGGCTTAGGGATGGAGGAATGGAGGGAGGCTGAGACTTTCGATTAGCCATATCAAAAATAGCCTACTAGAGACCCACTTATATGGTGCGGATGGCCACTTCTGACCGAGCCACCCACACCCGAGCTTATTTCTGTCGGCACATCACAGGAATGCGAGGAGGGCGTCTATCGTCTCCTCGCGGTTCTCTTCCATCACCCAGTGGCCTGTGTTTTTTAAGACTGCGACCTTTGCGTCGTCGGATACCAGCGGCCCCTGCGCGCTTAAGGTTGCGGCGCTTGCCTTTTCGCCAGCGATGACCAGCAGCGGCATCGTGAGCTTTGTCCGCGAGAGCTCTGCGAAGTCTTTTGCCGTCTGGGGGAACGAGACGAAGTAAGCCCATCCGGCGCGCATGCGTCCGGGGCGCGAGTAGGCTGCGATGTAGGCTTCGCGGTCGGCTGCGGGGATGGAGTGGTTCTTGTCGGCGGCGAAGTCGTTCCAGAAGTAGGTGAAGTAGATGCGTTCGCGTCCGCTTACGAGGGCCTCGGGCGTGGGGCCGTTGAAGCGGAAGTGCCAGAGGTTGGGATTGTTATAGTAGGCCTCCCAGGGGCCGACGCCGGGAAGAAAGGCATCCATGAGGACGAGCTTTTCTGTCTCAGACGGAAACTGCGCGGCGTAGGCGTAGGCGACCATCAGGCCGATGTCGTGGCCGACGACGCGCGCCTTCTGGACTCCGAGCGACTTCGCGAGATCGTGGATGCGAACGGCGGCCCACTTCATGGTGACGTCGCCGGTGGGGATGTCGGAGTCGCCGATGCCGGGAAGGTCGGGCGCGATGACGGTGAACTTCTGCGCGAGGATCGGGATGGCGGGACGCCACATGCGCGATGTCTCGGCGTAGCCGTGCAGCAGAATCACCGTGGGGCCGTGACCGGCCGTGAGATAGTGCAGCTTTATTCCGTCGACCGTGGCGTATTTAGAGGCGATCGTAGCGTCGCCTGTCTGGGCTCTCAGCGGGATCAGAGCTTGGCCGGCGAGCGCGAGCAGAACGATCGAGCAACGCAAATTAAAACGAATCTTCATCCTTATCTCCTGGTTAGTGTCCGGTCAGTCTATGGGCCAGTCAGGGCGACTGTGCTCCTTTGAGGGAAGAGCCTTACAACTTTACACGCTATTGCGGATGGCTCAGCCGAGGAGTTCGAGCAGCGCGGCTTCGTCAAGAATCTTGACGCCAAGAGAGTTGGCTTTGTCGAGCTTGGAGCCGGCCTCTTCTCCGGCTACGACGTAGTCGGTCTTCTTGCTGACGCTGCCTGAGACTTTGCCTCCGGCGGCTTCGATCTTCTCTTTGGCCTCCTCGCGAGTGAGCGTGGGGAGCGTGCCGGTGAGAACGAAGGTGAGGCCTTCGAGCTTCGTGCCGCGAACGCGCTTCTCTGCCGTAAAGGTGAGGCCGGCTTTGCGGAGACGCTCGACGAGGTCGAGGTTTCGCTTGTTGGAGAAGAACTCGCGGATGGCCTCGGCGACCTTGGGGCCGACGTCGTTGATGCGGGTGAGGTCATCTGCGGTCGCGGCGATGAGCGCGTCCATGCTGCCGAACTCTTCTGCGAGGGCCTGCGCGGTGCGCTCACCTACGTGACGGATGCCGAGGCCGAGAAGGACTCGGTTGAGCGGCTGCTTCTTTGAGTTTTC
Source organism: uncultured Acidobacteriaceae bacterium (assembly GCA_963741395.1). Lineage (GTDB taxonomy): Bacteria > Acidobacteriota > Terriglobia > Terriglobales > Acidobacteriaceae > Edaphobacter. Next base: position 294,834 of record CAVUHV010000003.1, on the reverse strand, counting down.
GATCTGCTCGAGGAGCGAGTCGGCGGATTTTTCGCCGATGCGTTCGAGCGTGAGGAGGTCTCCTTTTTTGAGGTGGTAGATGTCGGCGATGGAGTGGACGAGGGCTTTGCGCGTTGGTGCTTCCGTGGGCGCGTCATCATTCTCTCCTGCGGATATGTCGGCCTCGTGTTCGGCGATGCTGTGGCCGAGGAGTTGTGCGACGAGGACTTCGCCAAGGCCTTCGATGTTCATGACGGAGCGCGAGGCGAAGTGGCGCAGCTCCTCTTCGAGGCGCGCGGGGCAGCTCGCGTTGATGCAGCGCCAGTCGACTTCGCCCTCTTCGCGGACGAGTTCGGTCTTGCAGCGCGGGCAGTGTGTTGGGAAGGTGATGTTGCGGCGCGGGGTCTTTGAATGGGGCTCTTCTACGACACGGGTGATCTTGGGGATGACGTCGCCGCCGCGCTCGACCTCGACGAGATCGCCGATGCGGACGCCGAGGCGCTCAATCTCGTCTGCGTTGTGGAGGGTGGCGCGCGTGACGGTGGTGCCTCCGACGAAGACGGGAGCGAGCGCGGCGACGGGCGTGACCTTGCCGGTGCGGCCCACCTGGAAGAGGACATCTTCGAGGCGCGTGGTTGCGGCTCGCGCGGCGAACTTGTACGCGATGGCCCAGCGCGGGGCCTTTCCGGTGAAGCCGAGGCGACGCTGCTGCGCGGCGGAGTCGACTTTGATGACGACGCCGTCGATCTCGTAGCCGAGGGTGTCGCGGAGGGGCTCGGCTTTGTTGATGAAGTCGAGGACTTCGTCGATGGTGTCGGCGGTGCGCCAGTGTTGGTTCACGCGGAGACCGATGTCGGCGAGCGCCTTGAGCGTCTGGGAGTGGTGCGGCAGCAGCGGCTCGCCGTCGCGGAGGAGGAAGTAGGCGTAGAAGTCCAGGCGCCGCTGCGCGACGATGTTGGGCTCGAGCGTGCGAATCGTTCCGGCGGCGGCGTTGCGCGGGTTGACCGCGGGCGCGAGTCCCTGGGCCACGCGGTCTTCGTTCATCTTGACGAAGGCGGCCTGCGGGAGGATGACCTCGCCGCGTAACTCGAAGATTGCGGGGATGTGCGCGGCTTTGAGTTTCGCCGCGGGAATGCTTAAGGGCACGCTGCGGATGGTGCGGACGTTGGTGGTAACGTCTTCGCCGATGGTTCCGTCGCCGCGGGTGAGGCCGCGCTCGAGAAATGTGGCTCCGTGGGCGCCGGGCGCATAGTGCAACGCGAGCGAGAGGCCATCAAGCTTGAGTTCGCAGACGTAGCGCGGCGGGTCGCTCGCCGGAAGGGCCTCGCGGACACGCTTGTCCCAGGCGCGCAGCTCCTCCTCGTTGTAGGCGTTGTCGAGCGAGAGCATGGGGCGCGAGTGCGCGACCTTCGCGAAACCCTCGCGGGGCTTGCCGCCGACGCGCTGCGTGGGCGAGTCGGGCGTGATGAGCGCGGGGTGCTCGGCCTCGAGCGCCTTGAGGCGGTTCATCAGGCGGTCGTACTCAGTGTCGCTGATCGAGGGCGAGTCGAGGACGTAGTAGAGATGCTCGTGGTGGCGCACCTCGTCGCGAAGGGAGTTGATCTGTTGTTCGGGCGTGGCCGCCATGAGGAGGATTATAAAGTTCGAATTGGTCTGCAGCAGCGGAGGGGCGACCACGGATGATCGCCGATGTGCACGGATAAGACCAAACACAATTGTTTGAAATCCGTGAGCCTCCGTGTCGATCCGCGGTCGTTTAGCGTTCCTGTTGCAGAATGAGATCAGTCGAAGTCGCGGAGGTTCGGCGGGACCCAGCGCGCGCGGGCCTCGGTGGAGTGTACGAGGTCGAAGTCGTAATACTGGCGGAAGATGTTTCGGTCGTGGGCGAAGCGCTCGACGGCGAGTGCGGCGAAGTCGGCGCGTGTGATGGGCGCGGAGTCGCGGTGGAGGCGGGCGAGGAGCTTGATCCAGGCGACGGTGATGGTCTCGTGGTAGCCGCTGGTGGGGGTGTTCTGGCCGCCGACGGCGACGTTGTAGCGGCGGATGCGCTCGCGCATGTAGTCGGTGGCGAGCGCGGGACCATGGGCGTGGACGTAGCAGGCCCCGGTGAAGAGATGCGCGCTGTGCGTCCAGCGGGATTTGGGGAGCGTGCAGTCCTCGAAGGCGCGCAGGAAGGCGTCGATATCGGGTTCTGTTGTGGGAAGAGGATGCATCTATAGAAGGTAAATTAATTCGACGGTGACCTAAGCTCGACCCGGCGAATCTCGCCGACGATGACGAGATAAGAGAACACGGCAAATAAAGGATGCAGAGCGACGAATACGAGAGCTCCGCTAAAGTTGCCAGTGATTGCTACTGCATAGCCGATGATGATCGGAGTCACGATCCCGGCGATATTCCCGATGGCATTGAACACCCCGCCCGTAAGGCCGATGATCTGTCTCGGCGATGCATCTGCGATAACGGCCCAACCGATTGCCGCCAGCCCCTTGCCGAAAAAAGCCAGGGCCATGATAGCGACGATGATGGGCGACGAATTAACGAAGTTGCAGGCAATGACAGAGGTGGCAAGGACCATGCCGATGACGAAGGGCGTCTTGCGCGCCATTGTCACCGAGTAGCCGCGCCTCAGGAGGATGTCGGAGACCACTCCACCCAGGATGCCTCCCGCGAAGCCGCAAATCGCCGGAATTGTGGCGACAAATCCCACCTGGAGGATCGACATGCCACGCGCTTTGACCAGATAGATGGGAAACCAGGTGATAAAAAAATACGTCAATGCGGTAATGCAGTATTGGCCAATATAGATGCCGCATAGCATCCGGTTCGTCAGCAGATCTTTGAAATCGGACCAGCGCGGACCGCTGCTGTCTTTCGCGGTCTTCGTGTCATCGATATCGACCAACGCTCCGCCGCGCTGAATGTAGTCGAGTTCGGTTGGGCTGACGCGTGGGTTCCTCCTGGGGCTGTGGATGACCTTGAACCAGACGATGGTCACAAGAAAGCCGATCGCTCCCATGAAGTAGAAGACATAACGCCAGCCGAATCTTTCGACGATCCAGCCCATGATGGGAGCGAACAGCACGGTCGCGAAATATTGTGCCGAGTTGAAAACGGCAGTCGCCATACCACGCTCAGCGGTAGGGAACCATGCCGCAACGATGCGCCCGTTGGCAGGAAAAGCCGGCGATTCCACCAGTCCCAGAAAGAAGCGCAAGGTGAACAACACATAGACGGCCAGACCAATGCCAAAGATCCCCGAAGAACCTTGCAGAAAGGTGATAAGCGACCAGCCGAACAGACTGAGTCCATAGACCAGCTTCGATCCGTAACGGTCGAGAAGCCAGCCTCCCGGAATCTGTCCAACGGCATAGGTCCAACCGAACGCCGAAAAGACAAAGCCCATGGCAACCGGGCTGAGCGTGAAGTCTTTCGCCACCTGCGTGCCTGCAATCGAGAGCGTCGATCGGTCGGCGTAGTTCACCACCGACACGGCAAATAGCATGAAAAGCACGAAATAACGGGTTCGGGTTCTTTCGGGGTTCGCGATCATACGACCGGCGTGAGCAAGGGCTCACCGGCAAAGTGTGCAGCGAGATTAGCAAGAATCAGCTCGCCCATAGCCAAGCGGGTCTCGGCGGTCGCGCTCCCCTGATGCGGTTGCAGCACTACGTTGTCCAGCTTCCAAAGAGCCTCGGGTATCTGCGGTTCGTTGACGAAGACGTCAAGACCCGCGCCGCCAAGCCGCCCTTCGACGAGGGAGGCGACTAGCGCGGCTTCATCCACAACGCTGCCCCGGGCAACATTGATCAAGATGCCATCGGGTCCAAGTGCAGTGAGGACATCCGCGTTGATGATCCCCTGCGTGGCCGGGCCACCGGAGAGAGTGACCACCAAAACATCCGAGTCCCTGGCAAGGTCTTCGAGCGACGGCACGAATCGAAACGACACATCTTCATGCCTATGAGCGCTGGTGTAGGCGATCGGCATGTCGAAGGCCTGGGCGCGGCGTACAACGGCCCGGCCAACGCGGCCAAGCCCAAGGATGCCAAGCCGCTTTCCTGTAACCTTGTGGGCCAGAGGAACCCCGCCGGTCGGCCATTGTCCTGCCCTCACGAAACGGTCGTTTGCGCAAATCCTCCGCGAAACCGCGAGCAGCAGGCCCATTGCCAGATCAGCGACATCATCGGTCAAGACGCCGGGCGTGGTGGTCACGCGAATGCCGCGCTGCCGTGCGCGATCGAGATCGACCGCGTCCGTCCCGATGCCGTTGAGCGCGACGATCTCCAGCGCTGGCAAAGCGTCCATCATGGCCCGGCTGATGCCGCGAGCGCCCCCTGTCACAACGCCGCGCACGCTCGGGGCGACCTCGGCAAGAAATGCCTCCAGGTCTTGCGCCCGGTACAAGCGGTGGACTGTGTACGCATCGTCGAACCTGCCTTCGATCGATGGAAGAAACGGCTGCATCAAAAGAATCGCGGGACGGTTGGCGATAGCTTGAGTGGCAGATTGCCGGCCCTTCTCCTCGCTCATTCGTAGATTCCTCTCAGCCGCTTTCCCAATCAGGAAAATGACTAAAGCGCTTCGCTCACGAGCAAGAATTATAACTTTGTGATTGCCGGCTCAGGGCCGTGGGATTGGACCTAGCAGGCTCCGGTGAAGAGATGCGCGCTGTGCGTCCCGCGGGATTTGGGGAGCGTGCAGTCCTCGAAGGCGCGCAGGAAGGCGTCGATCTCGGGTTCTGTTGTAGGGAGTGGGGTCATCCTCTTTAAGGATAGATGACTGGAAGCATGCGGCTGGCGGCGAGCAGTCTATGAGACACTCCTTGCGTCGAACCGGGTGTACATTGCTTATGTCGAAGTTTCAGTCTTCAGGGCTCTCGCAATGAGGTTGAGCGATGATTGCATTCGATGAAGCCCACCGGAAGGTCCACTATCCGGCAGATCGCCGGTTCCGTGTCTGGTTGAGACCTGGGGCCTGGGTGGTGATTCTGCTGGTGGTATTTGTACCGCTGGTATTGGCTTGGGTGCAGCGGGCGGTGTTTGGTCTGCCATATATTGCTCCTTCGCCTGCGTCCGTTGAGGGCACGATGACGGGACCGCATGGATTCCCGGTATGGATACGGTGGACACACTTCTTCAACATGTTTTTCCTGTTCATGCTGATACGAAGCGGACTATCGATCCTGATGGATCATCCCCGGCTCTATCTGAATGACGACTGTACGCCGGGGACGGAGTGGCTGCGGTTCACTCCGCTGAAGGTGCCAACGGACAGGCTGTGGACGGCGAAGGATGATGCGCGGTATATCTCACCGGTCGTGGCTCTGCCGGGGTACAAGCATACGATTGGACTGGCGCGGGCGTGGCATTTCATCACGGTGTACGGCTTTGTATTGACAGGTGTGTTCTTCGTGACGGGGCTGTTGACGAGTGATCAGTGGATGCGTCTGGTGCCGACCTCGACGGGCGTCTTCGTGGACGCCTGGAGCACGTTCGTACACTATGCGAATTTTCACTTCCCACCGGAGCCGAATGGGTTCTATGGGTATAACGCGCTGCAGCAGCTGGCCTATTTTTCTACGGTGTTTGTGATGGCGCCGCTATCGATTATGACGGGACTGGCGATGTCGCCGGCGCTGGTAAACCGGTGGCCGGCGTATGCGCGGATGTTCGGCGGCCGGCAGTGCGCGCGGTCAATTCATTTCATCATGCTGGTGGGGTTCTGCGGGTTTGTGGTAGTGCATATAACACTGATTACGTTGACCGGCCTGCAGCGGAATATGAATCACATTGTGCTGGGGCTGGATGACACGGGGCCGACAGGGCTGATACTTGGGCTGATTGGGATTGGAGTCGTGGTGCTTTCGTGGGTGGCGGCGCATTACGTCTCGTGGTACTTTCCGCGAGGACTGCAGCACGCTCAGAAGGCGATCACGGAGCCGGTGAAGCTAGTGACGCTGGATCGGCTGATTCCGCAGCAGACGTATACGCGGGAGCAGATTTCGCCGCGGATGTGGCCGAACGGAATCCTTCCGGTGCGGGAGGACTGGAAGCGGATGGAGGCGCATGGTTTCAAGGACTACCGGCTGAAGGTGGGTGGGCTGGTGGAGAATCCGGTCGAGCTTTCGCTTGAAGACATGCGCGCTCTTGGAGGAGAGAACACGATTACGATGCATCACTGCATCCAAGGTTGGTCGGGGATCGCGGAGTGGGAGGGGCTGAGTCTGAGGAGGCTGATTGAACATGTGCGGCCGAAGGCGGGGGTGCGGGTGGTCGCGTTCTATTCGTTCGGCCCTGCGCTGTATGGAGGCGAGTACTACGACACGCAGAGCATCGAGAATGCTATGAAGCCGCAGTGTATGCTGGCGTTTGCGATGAATGGAGCGCCGCTGACGGCGGTTTATGGGGCGCCGCTGAGGCTACGGGTGGAGAATCAGCTTGGTTACAAGATGGTGAAGTGGATTGAGCGGATCGACTTTGTGGAGTCGGAGACGCTGCTGGGGAAGGGTGAGGGCGGAAAGAACGAGGATGATGAGTACTTCGACCTGCTGCCGAATATCTAGCGAGGTGTGGGATGGGTGGTCAGCGGTTCGGGGTCGAAGAGCAGGCGACACACGTTCTGGAACTAATGGAACGGCTGCGGCTGGCTTGGCTGTTGAAGCATCTGCCGCCGCGTCTGGTGTGGGCGGCCTATCTGTTTATCAATGGGTTCATGACGATTGCGTTGCTGGCCTTGCTGGCAGTAGCGACAAGAACTCCATTTGTATTTCCGTCGCTGGGGCCGACGGCTTATCTATTTTTCTTTACGCCGCTGGGGGAGTCGTCGAGTCCACGGAATGCGGTGCTCGGACATGCGGTGGGGCTGATTTGCGGGTATGGGGCATACATCGCGACGGGGTCACATGGTTTTGGAGGGAATGCGCTACGGGAGGCTTACTGGCCTGAGGTTCTGGCAGCGGCGCTGTCGCTGGCATTCACTGGTGCGTTGATGGTGCTGTTACGGGTGAGTCATCCGCCTGCCGGGGCAACGACGATGATTGTGTCGCTTGGGATTCTGACGAAAGTGGAGTATCTGGTGGTGATTGAAGTGGCTGTGATTCTGCTGACGGTACAGGCGTTCGTGATCAACAGGATGGCCGGTCTGGATTACCCCATCTGGGGAAAGAAATGATGAGCGCGGTGACTCATCAGCCGGTGTTACGCAGTCCTGCGCTGATGCCGTTGATGGTGGCGCTGATGGCGCGGTTGAGTTCGGGGGAGTCGGGTTGGCCCTGGGCGATGGCGGCTCGTTTGCGGCGGATGAGTTCTACCTGGATAAGCGACATCGGGTCGACGTAGGGGTTGCGCAGGCGAATCGAGCGCTCCAGCACTGGGTTGGTCTCGAGCAGCGTCTTCTGCCTGGTGATGGCGAGCAGCATGCGGCGCGTGAGGTCGAACTCCGCCTCGAGAGTGGAGAAGACACGATCGCGCAGCGCGGTGTCTTCAACCAGCGAAGCATACAGCCGCGCGATGCCAAAGTCCGACTTTGCCAGCGCCATCTCGACGTTGCGGAGGATATCGATGAACAGAGGAAACCCGCAGGCCATCGACTGAAGTTGCGCGAGACCATCAGGAGTGCCCTTCGCAAACGTATCCAGCGCATGGCCGACGCCGAACCACGCAGGCACAAGCTGGCGCGACTGCATCCAGCCGAAGACCCAGGGGATGGCGCGGAGGTCGGCCATCGTCTTCTTGCCGGTGCGCTTCGCCGGGCGAGAGCCGATGCGCGCGTGCTCAAGCTCGGCAACGGGAGTGGCCTGCTCGAAGTAAGTGAAAGTGTCGGGATTGTCGACGATGTGGCGGCGGTAGAACGCATAAGAGCAACTGGAAAGCTGCTCCATCGCGAACTCCCACGCCGGAGTGATCTCGCCGGTGAGGCGTGGGGTAGTTACGCCTTCCTTGTGCTGAAGGACGGAATCAGGACGGGCCAATGCATCCAGCGAAGCCGCGATCATCAGCTCCAGGTTGCGCTCAGCGAGAATCACGTCGGAGTACTTCCAGTTCAGCACCTCGCCCTGCTCGGTAAGGCGCAGCTCGCCTGTAAAGCTGTCGACCGGTTGGGCGATGATGGCGCGGTGCGTGGGGCCGCCGCCGCGGCCTACGGTGCCTCCGCGGCCATGGAAGAGGCGCAGGTGCACGCCACAGTCGCGCGCGACTTCGTGCAGAGCGCGGTGCGCCTTCCATATCTCCCACGTGCTGGTCATCATGCCACCATCTTTGTTGGAGTCGGAGTACCCGAGCATGACCTCCTGCCGGAAGTCCCAGCTGTTCAGCAGCGGCCGATAGGCTTCTGAGGACCAGAGCTGACGCATGATCCCAGGCGCGTTCTGCAGATCCTCGATAGATTCAAACAGGGGAACCGGCATAAGACCAGGATCTGCGGCCAACTCGGCTGCATTGGTATCGCTCGCGGGTGTCGCTTCGACGCGAACGCCGCCAAGCCGCGCAAGCCACAGCACGTCGAGCACGTCCTGCGCGCTGGTCGCTCCGCTGATGACGTACTGGCGGATCGCCTCGGGCGGATAAGTCTGCTTCAACTCCGCGATTGTGCGAAATGTCTCCAGTACCTCAGTGGTCTGGGCCGAGAGGGCGGCAGGAAGCCAGAGTTTCGCAGAGTCGCCTGTCCGCTCAACGCATCCGGCAATCTCCGCCACTGCCGTTGCATGCACGCGCGCATGCTGCCGAATGTCGAGTGTCTGCAGATGCAGCCCATACGTCCGCACCTCGATGAGCAGCGGATCGATCAGCAGCTCATCGAGACGCTGCCCGCGGTTTTCGATGAGGCTCGCCCGCAGTGTGGCGAGGTCGCTGAGCAGGTCGGCAGCGCGGGTGTAGGGCGCCAGAGCGGGGTTCGGGGGCAAAGGCACCGCGCTCTGCGGAGTCGCTCCAAGCCGCATCATGATGCAGGCGATCAGCAGCCGCAGGTGTTCGAAGTGGAAGCGTTCCTCCAGCGCCGTCTGCCCGGCCGTGCGTAGCTGCGTAAGGTACTGGTCGAGCAGGGCGCGCACCGCGGCCGATACCGGAACCTGCTGGGTCGAGGTGCCGAGCTGTTCAAAGAGGTTCTGCAGCCGCCGCCGATAGTGGGTCAGCAGCAGCGAATGGGCCATCGCGAGGGCATCGCGCGTGGCTTGCGGAGTCACGAAGGGGTTGCCGTCGCGGTCGCCGCCTATCCACGAGCCGAACGAGACGAGCTGCGGCAGGTCTGCGATGGAGGGATTGTGTGTGGCCGGGTACTCCGCGTGCAGCGCAGCCGCCACCTCGGTGTAGAGCACCGGAAGCGTGTCGAAGAGGCTGGCCTCGTAGTAATCGAGCGCCATGCGGATCTCGTCGCGGACGGTGGGGCGCGCGCTGCGCACGTCGTCGGTCTGCCACAGGCCGGTGATCTCGGCCGTGAGCTCGCGCTGAAGGTCCTCGAGATGAGGTTCGGGAACAGGAATGAGGTCGAGCTGCTCCAGGATATCGGAGATGCGGCGCCGTTTGAACATCACGCTGCGACGCGCGACCTCTGTTGGATGCGCTGTGAAGACGGGCGTAATGCAGACGCTGCGCAGCAGATCATGGGCCTCCATCGCATCGAAGCCGGCCTCGCGGAGTCGCCGCAGCGTCCCGCGCAGTTCACCGCGCTGCGGCGTCCCGTGCTGGTTGAGCTGCGTGGAGAGCCGCCGGCGTTTCCGGTGGTTGGTCTCGGCCAGGTTGATGAGCTCGAAGTAAAAGCTGAATGCGCGCGCGAGCCGATACGCCGTCGTGAGGTCGTTGGAGTGCTGGTGGACCTGTGCGAGTGCCTCGTCGAGAAGCTTTCTCTCTGTAGCGTCGTCATCACGGGAACCGGCCTCGCGCCGCGCAATAGCCGTGCGGCGCAACTCTTCGACCGCCGAGTAAAGGGCATCGCCGGACTGCTCGCGCAGCACCTCGCCCAGCAGCATGCCGAGCGAGCGGACGTCACGGCGCAGAGGGGCTTCCTTTAACTCGCCGGTGGGAGCTTGAAGTTCAGCAAGACGCTGCTGCCAGTTTGCTGGAGACCAGAGAGACGGCATTCTTTGATTATGCCTTGCGTGTGGCGTTTCGAGCTGCTGCGCCTTTCGCCTGGACTGCGTAATGGAGGCCGGAAGACGCGAGAGGCACGGCCGAAGCCGTGCCCCTATCAACTCCTCTTGTTGTGCGCAGGTTCGCGCTCACATCACGAGGGCGATCTTTTCGAGCTCCTCCTGCATGCGCTGCACGTTGTAGCCCGCCGACTCCAGTCGAGTCGCCGTGTGGCGCGCGGCGTGGTTGGAGACGCCGTAACCGCGGCCCGAGAGATAGATCCGGATAAGATCAGCGGCCTGCCACGAATCCAGGCCGGAGTGCAGAAGCTCCTCGCGCAGACCCGTCAGGTCCGCCTCGGGAAACTTCTCAATCTCAATTGCCTTGCTTTGCATCATGGCCTGCCTCCGTTCTAATAACCGCCTGTTTATTAGACGCAGATCAAAGCGTCAGGTTGCGGTTCTGTTAACAAAACGCGTCGCCCGAGGCAGTTGGATTCAACCGCATCAAAACGGCCTGCAGCATGGTTTATGTCAGCATCTGAGCAAAGTTCCACTATTGCCGCAGTTAGCTTGCGCGCTCGGCCAGCAGAACAGGAACGCCATCATGAATCGGATATCGACGCGCGCATCCGGTGCATACCACGTGGTCCGAGTCAAGCCGCAAGGCCTCGTGGCAGACCGGGCACACAAGGCGGCTGAGATCTTCGGGAGTCAGACTGCGCTGCGCCATCTGTCTATGCTACGGCACGCAGAATCGCGACACGCTCGTGACACAGGCGAGACAAAGAGCGGCGGCACGATACCATGGGAGATGGTATGAGTTCTCCAAGAGTTTTAGATGGTATAGCGATCGCTTCGGCGATCAAGGCTGAGGTTGCGGAAGAGGTAAAGGAGCTGGCGGGCATGGGCATTGTGCCCGGGCTTGCCGTGATTCTAGTGGGGCATGTGCCTGCGTCGGAGATTTATGTTCGCAGCAAGGTGAAGACCTGCGGTGAGCTGGGAATCTACAGCGAGATGCTCACTCCTCCCGAGAGCATCACCACCGAGGAGATGCTGGCGCTGGTCGCCGAGCTGAACGCGCGGCCTGAGATCGACGGCATCCTCATCCAGCTTCCCCTGCCGAAGCACGTAGACACGAAGCGCCTCCTCGAAGCAGTGTCTCCCGAGAAAGATGTCGACGGCTTCCACCCGGTGAACGCGGGAAGGCTGCAGGCCGGCCAGCCAGGACTCGCTCCGTGCACGCCTGCGGGTATCATCGAGATTCTCAAGCGCAGCCATCTCCCCATCGCTGGCCAGAACGCCGTCGTCGTCGGGCGTTCGGACATCGTGGGCAAGCCTGCCGCAATGATGCTGCTCAATCACTCGGCGACCGTGACGGTGTGCCACAGCAAGACCCGCGACCTCCCGGGGTTCACCCGCGAGGCCGATTTGCTCGTGGCGGCGATCGGCCGCGCCGGCTTTGTAACCCCAGAGATGGTCAAGCCCGGAGCGACGTTGATCGACGTAGGCATCAATCGTGTAACCGATGCCGCCGAGGTGAAGGAGTTCTTCGGCGATGATCCCGCACGCGCAACGACCTTCGCCAAGCGCGGCTCAGTCGTCGTAGGAGACATCCACCCGAAGGCCTTTGAGCTTGCCGGCGCCTATACGCCTGTGCCGGGTGGAGTTGGCGCGCTGACCATCGCCATGTTGATGCACAACACCGTGAAGGCGGCAAAGCTGCGCCGCGGCATCACGACGGGGGACTAGGGGTCATGCTACGCGTCGGTCTGACGGGAGGGCTGGGCAGCGGCAAGTCGACCGCAGCAAAACTGTTCGCTGCGCGGGGAGCGCATCTGATCGAAGCTGACACGATCGGCCGCGAGATGATGCAGCCGGGCGAGGCGGTCTACAAGGCCATTGTGGCGCACTTCGGGCCTGGAGTGATTGCTCCAGGTGGAGAACTGGACCGCGCCGCACTGGCTCGAATTGCCTTTGAAGACGGCCGAGTCGAGGAGTTGAATGCGATTGTGCATCCGGCGGTCATCGCGCGGCAGGCCGAAATCGCTCAGGCGATCGGCGCCAAGGACCCTGCGGCCGTGGTGATGGTGGAATCGGCGCTGATCTTCGAAACAAAATATGGCGAAGCGGGTCACGAGAGGGAGCCATGGCGCAGCCGGTTCGACTGCGTGATCCTGCTCGTCGCATCGGAGGCGGTAAAGATTGAGCGCTACGTGCAGCGTATCTCGTCCGGAGGCGCGCTCACACCGGAGAAGCGTGCTGAGCTGAAGGCCGAGGCGCGGCGGCGGCTCGCCCGGCAGATTCCCGACGAGAAGAAGATTCCGCTTGCAGATTTCGTGCTCGAAAACGACGGCCCGGTGGAGGATCTTAAGTTGCAAATAGACCAGTTATGGCCCGTTCTGCGGTTTGCGGCAGAGGTAGGCCGGCTCTGAAGCGCAAACTCCGCACCAATCCCGATACAATTAAGACGATATCGCGCGCGGCACCTCAGGCGCTTGCGTGCGACGGAGGAGCTTTCAGTTCGTCATGAAACTGCGCCCTGTTCTACTTGTTTTGCTTCTTCTCACTGGCTTCTACTACCTGACGACCCACGTCTCGGTGACGGGCTCTCTGGCTCCGTGGCTGCACAACACAATCGGTGGCACGAGCACGACCGGCACCACGACCTCTTCGATCAGTGGGCCGATGGGGAGCTTCGAGCTGACCGAGGCCCACGCAGCTCCCGCGTATGACGCGGAGGAGCAGCAGAACATCGCCGTCTACAAGAAGGCGCTGCCTTCGGTGGTCAACATCACCTCCACCGCAGTAGCGTTCGACTTCTTCTACGGGCCAGTCCCACAGCAGGGGCAAGGCTCGGGCTTCATCCTTAACAAAGACGGTCTCATCCTGACCAACAATCACGTCATCGACAACGCGCAGCGCGTCGAGGTGACACTCTCGGACAAGCACAAGTACAAAGCGCAGGTGCTCGGCGTCGACAAGAACCACGACCTGGCGCTCTTGAAGATCACGGCGCCGAACCTCGTCCCGGCGACACTCTCCGACTCGCAGAATCTGATCGTAGGTCAGCGCGTCTACGCCATCGGCAATCCGTTCGGCCTGTCAGGCACGATGACGCGCGGCATCATCTCGGCCATCCGCTCGATCCGCGGGCCGCAGAACAACCCCATCGAGGACGCGATCCAGACCGACGCGGCGGTGAACCCCGGCAACTCCGGCGGCCCGCTGCTCAACTCCAAGGGCGAAGTCATCGGAATCACCACGCTGATCGCCAACAATGGCGCCGACCAGAGTTCCGGCATCGGCTTCGCCATTCCCATCAACACTGCCAAAGCCGTGCTCGACGACTTCGCGAAGTACGGCTACGTTCGCCGTCCCTCGCTCGATGTCGTCACTCTGCCCATCGGCCCGGACATCGCCGAACAGATCGGCCTGCCCGCCGACTACGGCATTCTCATCGAGCGCGTTCTGCCCGGTGGAGCAGCCGAGAAGGCCGGCCTCCATGGCGGTACGCAGCGGGCCTACCAGGGCAACGTGCCTGTCATGCTCGGCGGCGACCTGATTGTGGGAATGGATGGTCAGGACATTACCAGCCCACAGGACCTCGCGGCCGCGATGAATGCGCACCGCGCAGGCGACACCGTAACGATTACGATCTTCCGCGGACGGCGCCGGATGGACGTTCCAGTGAAGCTCGGCGACGCCAAGGACCAGCAGGGACAACTAGGAACGCGTACCTAGCTAGCTCGCCTCGCGACGATTGACGAAGGCAAGCGCCGCCGGCGGCGCCCCGGCAACAGCAGGGAAGTAGCCGGTTTTTTCCTTGCGTCCCAGCGTTGAGAGCGCGCAGTCCATCACAACCTTGCGGAAGACCTTGATCGCAGCGGAGTCGTTGCTCTCCATCGCGGCGAGTCCTAGTTGCAGCTCCGGCAGGCGCTCAGCAAAGGGCAACACCACGACATGCGGGAACGCACACGCAGCCATCGATGCTGTGGAGAGAGCGATCCCCTCGCCCGCGGCAGCATAGGCAAACTGCACCGAGCAGGACTGTGGCGACTCGATGATGCGTGGCGTGATGCCGAACGGCGCCAGCAGGCTGTGCAGATACGGCTGATGGAAGCGGCAGTCCTTCAGGCGCGAGGCGATGAGCGGAGTGTCGCGCAGATCCTCGACTGACAGAGTGCGCCGCGAGGCGAGTTCGCTCTCCCGTGACACGATGGCGACCAGCGGCTCCTGGCAGATGGGATCGAAGCGCATACCTTTCACCGGCAACGAGCCAATCATCAGCAGAGCGTCCACCTTGCCTTCGGGAAGCCGCCCCATCATCTGCTCAGTCGTAAGTTCCGTGACCTCGAGATCGAACTCAGGATAGTCAGCGGCGAGAGCGCGAATGACCGCAGGCAGAAGAATGAACTGCCCTACAGGGCCGCAACTGATCCGCAGGCGCAGGCGCGTGTGCAGGCCGCTCAAACACTCCTGCGCAGCGTCGACCGTATCCATAATGCTCTGGGCGTACTCGCGGAAGGCGAAACCGGCGTCGGTCAGCCGCACCTGCTGGCGGTCCCGCTCAAACAGCTTGACCCCGAAGGCCTCCTCCAGCGACTTGATCTGGAACGTGATCGTAGGCTGGCTCATGTAGAGGGCACGGGCCGTCTTGCCGTAATTAAGGAGATCCGACAGCGTTAAAAAACACTGTAATTGCCTGATTCGAAAGTCCAACATGAGGGCCTCGGGTATACAGAAACCTGTGCTCTGCTGCGGGCTGATGACAAGCAAGACAAGCAAGAAACGATGCTATGTGATTGTGGAGAATGAGGGCTGCGGCTCAAGACATCGTGGTCTTTTAACGCCGCGGTAATCACATATTAAAGACTGCTTTCAATTTGTCAACGAAAACCGCACGCGGCCCGCGTCTTTTCGAACGGCAATTTCTATCACGAGCGAAAATCTTTCGATTAGACACACCCCTGGAATGCCTCTAGGCTCAAGGGTATTCAATCCATGCGCAAAAACATGTAGAGCAGTATCCAGCGCTGGCGTTCGCCGTACACAAACGGCAGTACGCTCCGCCGATCTCTTTGCCGGGATATCTTTCTCTCCCGCAGAACGCTGTCATTCCTCCCTAAAGTCAGCCGCGCTCGAATGGCTGCAACGGTGGCGACCCGCGAAGCTCGCTCCCGGAAATACATGACAATCCACTTCTTTTCAACCCACGGGTGACGTGTCTTTACGCCACACACCCGTTACCAGCGGACTCTTCCGATCGAGGTCTTGTTGCAAATGAAGACAGCTATTCGCACTCTCCTTGCACTCCTTCTCACAGTCTCTGTTGCCTGGGCTCAGCAGACAGGCATCTCCGGCCGTGTCACCGACTCGCAAGGCGCGGTCATCGCCAACGCCTCGGTCGATGTGAAGCAGGCTGGCGGAGCCACCTTCTCCACCAGGACAAACGACGCTGGCACCTACCTGGTTCCCTCGCTCACCGCCGGCGACTATATCGTTACCGTCTCCTCGCCCGGCTTCACGACGGTGCAGACCAAGGTGACGATGCTTATCGGCCAGACGCCCAACGTCGAGACCGTCCTTCCTCTTGCGAGCACCAACGAGAGCGTCGTCGTTCGGGCTGATGACGTCGCAGTCGACACCACCTCTTCGACCGTCGCCGGCAACATCACACCCGACGACGTAAAGGACATCCCGATCAACGGCCGCAACTACATGGAGCTCGCGACCCTCGTCCCCGGCGTGCGCGTGAACGCGATCACCAACGATACTCCGCTGGGAGGAGCCAACTCCGGCAAGTTCCAGATCAGCCTCGACGGCCTGCAGGTCACACAGGACACCGCCGACGCCAGCTTCGGCCAGCCGCGCTTTTCGCCCGACGCCATCTCGCAGTTTCAGATCATCACCAACCGCTTCGACGCCACGCTGGGCCGCTCCTCCGGCATCTACGTCAACGTACAGTCCAAGACTGGCACCAATCAGATCCACGGCTCGGTCTTTGGCTACTTCCGCAACGACGCCTTCAACGCAGCCGACCCAATCGCCCATGTCGTGACGCCGCTCTCAGACCAGCAGTACGGCGGTACGTTCGGCGGCCCCATCAAGAAGGACAAGCTCTGGTACTTCGGCTCCTATGAGGGCGAGCATCAGTCAAGCAGTGTTCCCGACACTCCGGTGGCGACGAACACGACCATCGTTGTCCCACAGGTCATCACGGTAAACGAGTATCTCGGTCGCGGCGACTGGCAGCCAACAGGCAAGGATCACATATTCCTCCGCGGCAGTGGATTCACCTTCAAGAACAACAACGTGGTGGCCTCCGGTTCGACCGATCCATCGAGCTTTTACTACGCCACGCGCATGAACTACGGGATTCTCGGCGACTGGGACCGTCAGATCTCACCGAAGATGGTGAACGATCTCCACATCGGGTTCAGTCACTTCCAGTGGCAAAATCTGCCTGAGTTCTCGACGCTTGCCATCACCTTCGCCGGCGTCATCACTCCAAGTGGTACATCTGCAGGCACGGCAACGGTAGGCGGCCCGTACAACTATCCGCAGATCTTCTACCAAAACGTGCAGCAGTACCGCGACGACATCTATTACCTTACGGGCAAGCACTCCATCAAGGCCGGTGTCGAGTACATGCATACCGCCCATACCGGCTACTTCCAGCAGAACGTACGCGGAACGGTAGGCTCAGCCAACTGCGGTGTTGTGAACTACAACGCAGCCTTCCCGAATGGCACCACTAGTCCCAGCACCTGGAACTACACGGTAATCGATCAGGCCTGCCAGTTTGCTACGCTCACTCAAGGCTCCGGTAACTTCAACGTCGACATTCCGCGCAATCAGATCGGCTTCTGGGTGCAGGACGACTGGAAGCTGCTGACAAAGCTCACCCTCAACCTGGGCGTTCGTTACGACAACGATCTCGGCGCCTTCGATCCCGGCCTCAAGCTCAACAATGGCCTGCTGACTCCGAAGAGTGGCGACAACAACAACTTCGCTCCGCGCGTGGGCTTCAACTACGACATCTTTGGTACCGGACGGACCGTCATTCGCGGCGGCGCCGGCATCTACTTCGCCGATATCGCAGCCAACCAGACCATAGACATGCAGATCTTCAACGGCGTCACCTCGCTGCAGAACTCGGTCACCGGTACCACGACCAGTCCGCTCAACCTGCAGAACCCATTCCCTCCGAACATCACGGCGCCCCGTCAGGCGGTGCAGCCTCTGGGGCCGAATGTCGTGACTCCGTGGTCGTTGCAGATGACCGCCGGCGTGCAGCAGGAGCTCGACCGCAAGACCGTCCTCACAGCGGACTATATTCACACCCGCGTCTATAGCGATTGGGTTCGCTTGAACTCCAACCTCCTGCAGAACCCAAACAATCCGGAGTTCAATCTGAGCCCGAGCACGAAATACACAGCGGGAACTCCGATCGTCTGCCCCAACAACGGCGTGGCACCGGATACAACCTTCACCACCAGCAGCTTCAACGTCTGCGCCCAGGCCTTCACCAACGTCAACCAGTTCTTCACGCCGAGCGGCGCAGGCTCCATCTACGATGCCCTGCAGCTCGGTATCCGGCACTCGCTCTCTCACGGTGTCGTGGGAGGTGTGGCTTACACCTATTCGCGTTACAAAGACGACACCGAATCGCCGTTCTACTACCCGAACAAGCCGTTCCTGAACGGCCTGCACGATGAGTGGGCCAACGCGCAGGACGACCAGCGCCAGACCCTGACAGTGAATGGCAACTACGAGTGGAAGTACGGACTCTCACTCTCCGGTCTCTTCCACTACGGCTCCGGCAATGCGTTTCCAACGGCAGTGGGAACTCTGCAGCCGACAGGTTACGCTCCCAGCTACAACCGCACCTTCGGCGCTGGTGTTACGCCAGTGCCTTACACGGCTGCAGGCACACCCGTCACTTCGGCGACCTGCCCGACCGGCTCGACGACGTGCGTGAGGGTCTACAATCCCGCTGCGAACAACTACCTCGACAGCGCAACCGGTTACTGGATTACAAAGCGCGACGTGCTCTACGGTCGCAATGTCTACCGCGTAGATAGCCGCCTGCAGGAGCGCCACAAGTTCGGCGATCGTTACGCCGGAGTTGTTGCTGTCGAGGCATTCAATCTCTTCAATCACTCCAACTACGGAAACTACAACAGTACGGTGACCTCGGCTGCCTACGGAACCCCGCTGCAGACAACTTCTGCCGCGACAGGCGTCCCGGTAGAATGGCGTGCGCGATCACTGCAGTTCCTGGCACGCTTCGAGTTTTAGAACGTCGTCTAACCGAACCACCGGCGCGCGGTGCCTCCCGCACTGCGCGTCGGCCTGAGGGCTCTCCATGCATCTTGCATCACGCCGCCTGAATCTCTGCGCCGCGCTCGCCTTGTTCTCATCCGCCGCAACCCTCATCGCGGCAGACGGAGTGAAGCCGAAGACCATCACCGTCACCGAAGGAACCGACATGGCGGTCACCGTCTCGCCCGACCGCAAGACCATCCTCGCCGACATTCAGGGCCTCATCTTCGCCATCCCCTTCAACGGCGGAGCAGGGAAGCAGTTGACCACCGTGCTCCAGGAGGCCTCGCACCCTGACTGGTCGGCCAAGGGTGGCCTCGTCGCGCTGCAGTGTTACGCCGGCGGCACCTTCCACATCTGGACAATGAAGCCCGACGGCACCGGCCTCAAGCAAGTCACCACAGGACACGGCGACGACCGCGAGCCGCGCCTCTCGCCCGACGGCACAACGATCGCCTTCGCCTCAGACCGCGCCTTCAAGAAGTCCTACGACATCTGGACCGTCAAGACCGACGGCACCGGCCTCAAGCAGATCACCAGCAGCGACGCAGACGAGTTCGAGCCAACCTGGACACCCGATGGCAAGCACATCGTCTTCGTTTCAGGCACCGGAATCCAGGGCAAGTCGATCGAGTCCATCGACCTCGCCACAGGCAAGCAGGAGACGCTCGCGTCCGTCGACCCCGCCAAGGGCAGACTCGAGGCACCGAGCATCTCACCCGACGGCGCGAGCCTGTCCTATGCACGCTTCTCCGGCGCAGGCATGTTCGTCAACACCTCCGAACTTGTGGTCAGCAAAGCAGTCCCCGGCGGAGCCACGATCTACACCGGCAAAGCCAGCGACGCCTTCCCATTCCCCGCCTTCTGGCTCTCAAACTCCGAGCTGCTCTACACCGCCGAAGGCAAGATTCTTCAGACCAACCTCGACAGCGCGACCGAAACGCCCATCAGCTTCAGCGCAGCGATCCCCAACATCCGCCCGCAATACACGCACAAGCACTACGACTTCGACGAAACCGCGCCCCACCAGGTCAAAGGAATCTACGCTCCCGCGCTCTCGCCCGATGGCAAGCAAGTCGCCTTCGTCGCGCTCAACCAGCTCTACGTCATGACCATCGGCAAATCCCCGGTCGCCCTCACGCACGACAGCTTCTACAAACAGGGCCCCATGTGGTCGCCTGACGGCAAGCAACTCGCCTACATCTCCGACCGCGACGGCATCGAGAACATCTACGTCCACGACATGTCGAGCGCGGACGACTCAACCGACAAGCGCATAGCACCCAGCCAGAGCGCACAGATTATGCCCGCATGGTCGCCTGACTGCAAGCTCATCGCCTTCCAGGACCAGACCGGCGCGACTCTCCTCGCTGACGTCGCCACCGGCAAGATCAGTCCACTTGCACCGAGCACCTTCTTCCCAGGCCGCCCCGCCTTTGCTCCCAACGGAAAGACTGTTGCCATCGCCACCATCGATCCTTACACCAAGCGCTTCCGCGAAGGCACCAGCGACATCCTCATCGTTGATCTCGCGACCAGGAAGACAAAGTTCTACCCGCCGGCGCCCTACGAGTCCGTCACAACCCGCACCGAAGACGGCCCCATCTACGCGCCCAACGGCAAAGAGATCGCCTTCGTCATGGACGACCTGCTTTACACCATGCCGGTCGATTCTGACGGCCGCCCCTCGGGCCCTGCCGTCAAGTTGAACGACGAGACAACCGACGCGCCCACATGGTCCGGCGACTCATCGCACCTCCTCTACCTCTCAAACGGCAAGTTGCGCCTCATCGATCGCACGACCAGGAAGATCACACCAGTCCCCGTCGACCTCACTTACACCCAAGCCAAACCGCAACAGAAGCTCCTCATCCACGCCGCACGTTTCTGGAAGGGCGCAGGCTCACAAGAGCTGACGGATGTCGACATTCTCGTTACCGACAATCGCATCACCAGTGTGACTCCCCACTCGGCGACTCCGCCCGCAGGAGTCACCCGCACGGTCGAGGCTCCCGACTCGACCGTGCTCCCCGGCCTCTTCGAAAACCACGTCCACGCCGACTCCGACAACGGCATCTACTACGGTGATCGCATGGGCCGCCTCTGGCTCGTCTACGGCATCACCGAACTCCGCGGCATCGCCGACAACGCTTACCGCGCCGTCGAACACAAGGAGTCGTACCTCGCCGGAGCAGCCACCGGACCCCGCGTCTTCAACACCGGCGAAGCGGTCGACGGCGAGCGCGTCTACTACCCCATGATGATCGCCACCACCTCCGAGGCGCAGCTCCACCGCGAGTTCGATCGCCTCCACGCCCTAGACTTCGACTTCATCAAGCTCTACGTCCGCCTGCCCTACGCCTGGGCCAAAGAGGGCATCGACTACGCCCACACGCAGATGGGAGTCGAGACCGCATCGCACTACCTTCTTCCCGCAGTCGCCCTCGGCGAAGACGGCATGAGCCACATCTCAGCCACCGCCCGCACCGGTTGGGCCTACTCCCGCTCACTCACCGGAGTCTCTTACTCTGACGTCGACAAGCTCCTCGCCGAGTCCGGCATGTGGACCATCACCACCACCTTCTCGCAGGCCCCCTATGCCGACGACCCCGGCATGGCCACCGATCCACGCCAGCAGGTCGCTCCGCCATGGGAGAACAAACGCCTCCGCACCGCAGTCGAGACCGCAATCCACGCTGACATGTCCGCGATGTGGCCGCGCCTCAAAGACGAAGAGGAGACCGTCGACACCGTCTTTCGCAACGGTGGCATCATCCTCGCCGGAACCGATTCACCCCTCGATATACCAGCCACCAGCCTGCATCTCAATCTCCGCGCGCAGGTGAAGTACGGCCTCCAACCCTGGCAGGCCCTCGAGACCGCAACCAGCATGGCGGCCAGGACCTATGGCCTCGAGAAAGACCTGGGCACGCTTGAGCCCGGCCGCCTCGCCGACCTCATCATCGTGGCCGGCGACCCGCTGAAGAACATCAACGATGTCACGCGCGTCGAATGCGTCGCGAAAAACGGCAACCTGCAGTCCGTCGCTGCCATCATGGCGCCGTTCGGCAAGTCAGACATCGGCGAATCGATCTGCCCGGCAAAGTAAATTCCGAAGCGGAACCACTCACTGCGCTGCCTCAACACTGTGCGAAAGCGCAGAGGCCGGAATCGGCGAAAGCTCGATTCCCGGCCCCTGCCACATCACTGCAAAGCCGTCTTCGCCCGCACCATGCGTCATCGCCACGCGAATGCTGTGCCTGCCCGCGCGCAACCCCACGCTTCCCGTCGCCCGTTGCACCGCATTGCCCGCCGAACCGCAGACCTGCGACCACGGCCTTGGGCTGGAAACAACCGGCGCAGAGTCGATCTCGATACTGCCACCATCGTTTGCCAGCAGCGTAAAGGTATACCCACCATCTGCCGGCACATCCACAAACCCCTCGAACACAATCCCATAGTCCTCACCGCGACGCCGCACACCTGGATCGATCCCCGCGCTGACCCCCGAACTCGTCTCGCCACGCCGAGCCAAATCATCAGAGATAAGCCCAGCGCCCTCAAAGTAGCGATAGCTCAGCCCAGCCTCCACCGTCCCACTCGCCACAGCCTCCCGCTCAGACTTCGTAACCACAACCGGTTCATACGCCCAACTCGTACGCGCACTCGCATCCACAACCTCCAGCAAAACCCTGAACCTTCCGGATTGATCCCGCAACGTGCCCTCGGCATCTCCGAATCGATGCTTCACCGTGCGTCCTGTCCCGCTCGCTCCGTCACCAAATGTCCAGCGATAGTCGACGATCTTCGCATCCCCCGCCCGAGTGGCACCGGCATCGAATTGAACCTTGCGATGCGGTGTGATCATCCCTCTTGAATATGTGAAAGCAGCGTGCGGCGCCTTCGTACCCTCGTTGTATTTAACCTCTGCAGCACCTGCCAGACGCTGCAGAGGAACATCATGATCCTTCGTTACCAGCATGTTCGCGATCGACACGTTATCAAAGGTTACCTCCGACACACCTCCCCCTAAAACAGAAGGCACAAGCGACGGCGACTCAAAAGCCGTTACATCCCGCAGCTGAACATCTCGCACCGACGGCGCAGGCTCCCGCAGCTGCACCAGCGAATACCAATCCTCCAGGCGAATATTCTCAAGGTGAAATCCCGAGATCTCGCCCTTCCCATCCGGCTCGCTCCAAATCTCAAGCAACGCAAACGGCACAACGCACGCACCGAGTCCCGCATGCAATACATCAACATTGCGCATCGTGAAGTTGTGCCCGTCGAAGCTCTTGTGCGGCCACGCCGCGCGCACAATATTCGAGATGCTCGTCGACACCACACTGTTCTCTACCACGATGTTGCTCACCTCGTGACCCGGAATCGACATCGCCTCCGGACTATAGCCCTCCCAGCTGCCCTGCATCGCAAACACGTCGTCAGCCGCACGGAAGAAGCTGTTGCTCACCACGGTATCGCCGCCGCCGAGCCAGTCCATGCCGTCCTGGTTCGCGTTGCCCTCGCTGGCGCCAATCACTTTGATGTTGTCGAAGTGGATGTCGCGCGAGTCCTTCATCTGAATCATCCACGTGCGGCTGCGCACAACACACGTGATGCCTTCAATCGACACATGGTGCGCATGATCCATCACAATCGCGTGCCAGTTGGGCTTGTGCATCCACCCCTCGTCATTACGCGGATTCTGCTGCCCATCGTAAACGACGATCCCACGCCCAAAGACCCGCACATTTTCCACACTCCACAGATTCAGACTGCCCAACACCACAGCTCCCGGCGCAAGATAGATCGTGTCGCCGCTCTTCGCGTTGATGTTCTCGCGATACACGCCGGTCCCGAAATAACGAAGCCCCGGTGCGGGCCCGGCAGGCGCATTCTTTTCCGGCTCATTCGCAAACAGAAACAACATCTGCGCGCCCGCAAGAAAATCGTTAGGCCGCGTGATCGAAATCTTCGCCGCGCTCTCCAGTCGAAAGGAGATGGTTCGGCCCTTCACCGTCGGCCGTATTCCCAGACGCCACGGCTGCACCTCAACACCACGCGCCCAGTAGTCATCGCTCTCTGCTGTAATTGTCACCTTGGCGCGTTTGCCGAGATCAAAATTCGCAAGGTAGTAGTTCGCCGCAGCATGCGCCACCGCAACAGGCCGCCCATTCACCGTCACGATAAAGTGCTGTGTTGCAAGCTCGCTGGGGAAGGTCTGGCCTGACCCGCAAGCACCAGGCAACACAATCGCCACCACAGCACAGAGCAAGCGCACGGTTCGCGATTCAATCCACCCAGCCAGCAACACCGCCGCCGCCTCCGCTCGACTACGTTAGCACGCCTCATCGAAAGCAATGACAAAGCGTCGACTCTCCGCATACGATGGACGGGACACTTCAAGACCCTGAACCCACAATGGATACAATGGATCGACGCGACTTCCTTAAGACCACATCCACCCTTCTGGCGGCGAGCGCGCTTCCCGCCGTCCCTGCCCTCGCAGCACCCAGCGCAGCCGCAGGCCGCACGGTCCTCCCGTTCAACCGCGATTGGCGCTATCACCCGTCGAAGGTAGAAGGGGCGCAGGCCGCTGACTTCAATGACGGCGCCTTTGAGCAAATCGTGATCCCACACACCAACGTCAAGCTGCCCTGGCACAACTTCGACGACAAGACCTACGAGTTCGTCTCGACCTACCGCCGTCGCTTCAAGACCCCTCCCGAGGCACAAGGGCGCCGCGTCTTCGTCGATTTCGAAGGCGCCATGACCGCCTCCACCGTGTGGATTAACGGCGTCTCGCTCGGCGAATACAAGGGCGGCTTCACGCCGTTCTCCTTCGAGCTCACGCCTCACCTCAACGCCAGCGGCGACAATGTCCTCGTCGTCCAGCTCGATTCCACCGAACGCAACGACATCCCGCCATTCGGCTACCAGATCGACTACCTCACCTTCGGCGGTATCTACCGCGAAGTCTCGCTCCGCATCGTTCCCGCGACCTACATCGACAACATCTTCGCGCACGCGCGCGACGTGCTCAGCGGCAAGCCCGCACTCGACGTCGACTGCTTCCTCGCCGGCGCGCCGTCATCCTCGCTCTCAATCGAAATCGAACTCCGCGATGGCGACCGCACCGTGGCAAAGACATCACGCGCCGTCACCCACACAAACGCCGAAGATCCCAACGCATCGGCGAACCCCACAACCTCAGCTCCTGTCTACAGCAGCCCCGAAACCAAGACCGACCCAGCGCGCCAGACCATCCCCCTCGAAGGCCTCGACAACATCAAGCTCTGGGACCTCGACACCCCACACCTCTACACCGTTCAAGTGCGCCTGCTCGAATCCGGCCGCGTCGTCGACGAAGACGCGCGCCGCATCGGCTTCCGCGAGGCCGTCTTCACCCCCGGCGGCTTCTCGCTCAACGGAAAGATCATCAAGTTGCGCGGTCTCGACCGCCACCAGACATTCCCCTTCGTCGGCCAGGCGATGCCTGCACGCGTCCAGCGCAAAGACGCGAGGATTCTGCGCGAAGACCTGCACTGCAACATCGTCCGCACTTCACACTATCCCCAGTCGCGCCACTTCCTTGATTGCTGCGACGAGATCGGCCTGCTCGTCCTCGAGGAGATCCCCGGCTGGCAGCACATCGGCAACGAGCCATGGAAGCAGATCTCCATCGACAATGTCGGCCGAATGATTCGCCGCGATTGGAACCACCCCTCCATCGTCCTATGGGGAGTTCGTATCAACGAGTCGCACGACGACCATGACTTCTACACCCGCACCAACGCGCTCGCTCACCTGCTCGACCCCACACGCCAGACCGGAGGCATCCGCTACCTCTACGACTCCGAGTTCCTCGAAGACGTCTTCACCATGAACGACTTCGGCTTCCCTCTCCGCAAACCCAACCACCCGCGCTACCTCAACACTGAGTTCGTCGGCCACACCTACCCCACCAAAACCACCGACGACGACGAGCGCCAGCGCGAGCACACTCTCCGCCACGCGCGCATCCACAACCAGCTCGCCTCCGACCCGCAATACGCCGGCGGCATCGGCTGGTGCGCCTTCGACTACAACACCCACTCCGACTTCGGCGCGGGGGACCGCATCTGCTATCACGGTGTCATCGATATCTTCCGCGAGCCCAAACCCGCGGCAGGCTTCTACAAATCGCAGTGCGACCCTGAAAAAGAGATCGTCCTCGAGCCCGCCTTCCACTGGGCCAACAGCGACGAGTCAACGCAATTCACGCAAGCCGTCATCTGCTCCAACTGCGATCACCTCAAACTCTTCGTCCGCGAGAAGAGCCTCGAGAGCAATCCCTGGCTACCGCTCATCGAGCTCGACCCCGACCGCACCGAGTTCGAACACCTCAAATATCCGCCCTTTATCTACGACCGCCGCAAGCACGACACCGGCGAGCATCGCGCGTGGGGAGACCTCCGCATCGACGGCTATCTCAACGGAAAGCTCGTCATCTCGAAATCGCTCTCCGGCAGCGGAGCCGACCGCAAGTTCGCCCTCATCGCGGACGACACCAAACTCGTCGCCGATGGAGCCGACACCACGCGCGTCGTCATGCGCGTCACCGACGAATTCGGTGCCGTGCGTACTCACTCTAACGACGCCATCACGCTCAAACTCGAAGGCCCCGCCGATCTCATCGGCGACAACCCTTTCGCCCTCATGGGAGGCACCGGAGCAGTATGGATTCGCGCAAAGGAACAAGCCGGCACCGCGCGCCTCACCGCAACCCACCCACACCTAGGCTCCCAAACCGTCGAGATCGTCCTCTCCGCCGTCCTCCCGAGCGCGTCTAGCGGGTTTCCCGTTCATGCCGCAGCTTCATCGCGGCATGGGTGAGCATTCGCTCGAAGCGCGAACCCCTTTCTAAAATCACACAGGGAAATAGCATCAATCGACAATACATCTAGACTGGAAATTATGTCGCGATGGATTCAGCTTCCAAGACAAGTCGAGGTCCTGGCCGCCTCAACTCCTCATTCGGTCCTGCTCGAAACCTCGCGCTTCGATGAAGAAAACCACCGCAGCTACTTATTCCTCAATCCAATCACAATCATCGCCGCATATCAGCTCGACGACATCCCCGACCTCTTTCGCCGCATCGAACTCGCTCTCGCGCAGGGCCATCACGTCGCCGGCTATCTCAGCTACGAATGTGGCTATCACTTCGAGCGATTCAACGAACCTGCGCTGCTGCCGCAACTTCCGCTCGCATGGTTCGGCGTCTACACCAGGCCCGTCATCTTCGATCACGCAAAAGGCAGCTTCGAAGGCCCCGCGCCTGACCTCTCTAACATTCCGGAGCCACAAGCGATCCCCGAAGCTTTCGCCACAAACGCGGAGCTCGGCATCGGCGAAGACGAGCACAGCGCCAAGATCGAGCGCGTCAAAAACTACATCGAGGCCGGTGACACCTACCAGGTCAACTTCACCGACTCCGTAACCGCACATACTCCGCACTCGCCCGCGCAGGCCTTCGCTGCGCTGTCCGCATCCCAACCCGTCTCCTATAGTGCGCTGCTCAACGTCGCAGGCCATCACATCCTCTCGCTTTCGCCGGAGCTCTTCTTCCGCATCAGGAACGGCCGCATCACTACGCGTCCCATGAAGGGCACCATGCCCCGAGGCCTCGAGCTCAATGAAGACGAGCAGCAATCAGCACGCCTCCAAAGCGACGAGAAAAATCGCGCCGAGCACGTCATGATCGTCGACCTCCTCCGCAACGATCTCGGGCGCATCTGCTCCCCCGGCAGCGTCCACGTCAACGACATCTTCTCCGTCGAGCGCTACGCCACCCTCCTCCAGATGACCTCCGCCGTCTCCGGCAGCCTGCACCCCGGCCTCACCTACTACGAGATCTTCCGCGCGCTCTTCCCCTCGGGCTCCATCACCGGCGCGCCGAAGATCCGCACCATGCAAATCATCCGCGAGCTCGAGCGTGGCCCACGCGGCGTCTACACCGGCTGCATCGGCCACATCGCCCCCGACGCCTCCGCCACATTCAACGTAGCGATCCGCACCCTCGTGCTCAAAGACGACACCGCCCACATGGGCGTAGGCGGCGGCATCGTTGCTGACTCCAACGCCTCCGACGAGTACCGCGAGTGCCTCCTCAAAGCCAGCTTCCTCACTCGCAGGCGCCACGACTTTCAGCTCATCGAAACCATGCTCTGGGATAGCGCCGGCATCCCTCTGCTGCATCTCCACCTCGATCGCCTCGAAGCCTCAGCCCGCTACTTCGACTTTTCCTGCGACCGCTCCGCTATCGAAGCTAAGCTCGCACAAACCACCCAACAACTCCCCGCCAACAGGACCTTCCGCATCCGCCTGCTCCTCTCGTTCACAGGCCACACCGAAATCACACCAACTGCGTTCGAGCCCAGCGACGCTCCCATCACGATCCGCCTCGCATCCGAACGCACTCATTCCGCAGACGTCTTCCTCCGCCACAAGACCACCCACCGCCAGTTCTATGATCGCCACTTTGCCGAGGCGCACGCCGCCGGCTACGACGAAGTTCTCTTCCTCAACCAGCGCGGCGAGCTTACCGAAGGCGCAATCAGCAATCTCTTCATCGAGCGCGACGGCCGTCTTCTCGCTCCGCCACTCGCCTGCGGAGTTCTCCCCGGCATCTACCGCCGCCACATCCTCGAAACCAACCCCGTCGCCGAAGAACGCATCCTCACCATTGACGATCTCCAATCCGCCGACGCCATCTACCTCTGCAACTCCGTCCGAGGCATGCGCCGCGTAAAAGAAATAGCGCCCCAGCGGTCGACATCTTGATTCCCATTTACAGATTCGCTTTCAATTGAAGATGATGTACCCCAACTCCGGAGAGTACGCTCAATCTATGTCTACTGTGACATCCCCATTTGTTCTTCTTCCGAGCTCGCACGCCCGCTACACCGAAACCTTCCCCGCATCGCCCCAAATCGAGCAGGAGCTCCGGCAGCGCATCCGCGGCGAAGTCCGCTTCGACGAGACCTCCCGCGCCCTCTACGCCACTGACGCCTCCAACTACCGCCACATCCCCATCGGAGTCGTCATCCCGCTCGACGAGGAGGACGTCATCGCCACCGTCGAGATCTGCCGCCGCCACGACGCCCCTCTGCTCTCGCGTGGCGGAGGCACCTCGCTCGCCGGCCAGGGCTGCAACTTCGCCGTCATTCTCGACTTCTCGAAGTACATGAACAAAATGGGCCCCATCGATCCCGCGACGCGCACCGTCCGCGTACAGCCGGGCATCGTCCTCGACCGCGTCCGCGAGGCCGCCGAAAAGTTCGCCCTCACCTACGCACCCGATCCCGCCACGCACAGCCGCTGCACCATCGGCGGCATGATCGGCAACAACTCCTGCGGCATCCACGCCCTCATGGGCGGCAAGACCGTCGACAACATCCACTCCCTCGACCTCCTCCTCTACGACGGCACCCGCCTCACCGTAGGCCCGACGACAGACGAAGAACTCGCCGCAAAGATCGCCGCCGGAGGCCGCATCGGCGCCATCTATGCCGAGCTCAAGCGCATCCGCGACGTTTACTCCGACCAGGTCCGCGCAAAGTTCCCCAACATCCCCCGCCGCGTCTCCGGCTACAACCTCGACGAGCTCCTCGAGGAAAACAACTTCAACGTAGCCCGCGCGCTCGTCGGCAGCGAAGGCACCTGCGCCGTCATCCTGAGCGCCACCCTCAACCTCGTCAAGAGCCCGCAGTTCCGCACGCTCGTCGGTGTCGGCTTCCCAGACATCTTCATCGCGGCCGACAACGTCCCGCTCATCCTCACGCACAAGCCCATCGGCCTCGAAGGCGTGGACAACCTTCTCCTCGACTCCCTCCGCCGCAAACACAAGGCGCTCGACGACATCGCGCTCCTCCCTGAAGGCAACGGCTTCCTCCTCGCCGAATTCGGCGGCGACACCCAGCAGGAGGCCGACGACCGCGCCAGCAGCTTCGCGCAAGCCATCAAGAGCGTCGCCAACCCCCGCATCTACAACAAGGCCGAGGCCGCACGCGTCTGGGCCGTCCGCGAATCCGGCCTCGGAGCCACGGCCTTCGTTCCCGGCATCAAGACCGGATGGGAGGGCTGGGAAGACGCCGCCGTCGCGCCCGAGCAGCTCGGCTCCTACCTGCGCGCCATCTACGCCCTCATGGATGAGTTCGGCTACCACAGCCCCATGTACGGCCACTTCGGCCAGGGCTGCGTGCACATGCGTCTCAGCTTCGACCTCGAAACCGAGCACGGCATCCTCCGCTTCCGCGAGTTCATGGACCGAGCCACCGACATCGCCATCGCACACGGGGGCTCCATCTCCGGCGAGCACGGTGACGGCCAGGCCCGTGGCGCGCTCCTTCCCAAGATGTTCGGGGCTGAATTGATGGACGCCTTCCGTGCCTTCAAGCGCATCTGGGACCCCGCCGGCCGCATGAACCCCAACAAGCTCATCGACGCGCACCAGCCCCACGAAGACCTCCGCCTCGGCGCCGACTACGACCCCTGGCAGCCCAAGACTCACTTCGCCTTCGCCGAAGACGACGGCTCCTTCGCCCGCGCCACTCTTCGCTGCGTAGGCGTCGGAGCCTGCCGTAAAAAAGACGCCGGAACCATGTGTCCCAGCTACATGGCCACCAACGAAGAGCTCCACTCCACCCGCGGCCGCGCCCATCTCCTCTGGGAGCTGATGCAGGAAGAAGTCCTGCCAGATAAGTGGAAGAATGAGCACGTCCGCGAGGCCCTCGACCTCTGTCTCTCCTGCAAGGCCTGCAAGTCCGAGTGCCCGGTCTCGGTCGACATGGCCACCTACAAGTCCGAGTTCCTCGCCCACCACTATGAAGGCGCCCGGCGCCCGCTCTCTCACTACGCCTTCGGACGCATCGACCGCTGGGCCAAACTCGCCTCCTACGCGCCGGGCCTCGTCAACGTCATCAACAACGCTCCCATCCTTGGCGGCCTCATGAAATCGCTCCTCCACATCCACCCCAGGCGCCGCTTCCCGCGCTTCGCCAAACCCTTCACGCCCGATCGCCGCCTCGCCACCGACCCGCAGCGCCGCCGCGACCGCCGCGTGCCTCTTCCCAATGAGGCCCCCGACGTCTTCCTCTGGTCCGACACCTTCAACAACTACTTCCACCCCGCGACCATGCGCGCCGCCCACAAGGTCCTCACCTCTGCCGGCTTCCGCGTCCTCGTCTCCAACCACCATCTCTGCTGCGGCCGCCCGCTCTACGACTTCGGCATGCTCGACACGGCAAAGAAGT
Source organism: uncultured Acidobacteriaceae bacterium (assembly GCA_963741395.1). GTDB lineage: Bacteria > Acidobacteriota > Terriglobia > Terriglobales > Acidobacteriaceae > Edaphobacter. Next base: position 264,171 of record CAVUHV010000003.1, on the reverse strand, counting down.
ACCTCCTCAAAGTCCTCGACGAACTCACTCCGCAGCTCGTCGACGAAATCCCTATCGTCGTCCTCGAGCCAAGCTGCGCCTCCGTCTTCCGCGACGAACTCACCAACCTCCTCCCCAACGACCCGCGCGCCCAAAAGCTCCGCGACCAGACCTTCCTCCTCAGCGAGTTCCTCGTCAAATTCGCCCCCGACTACCAGCCGCCAAAGCTCACCCAGAAGATCATCGTCCACGGCCACTGCCACCAGCGCTCGCTCATGGGCATGCAGGACGAGCTCAAGCTCCTCCGCGCCACCGGAGCCCAGGTGGAACTCCTCGACTCCGGCTGCTGCGGCATGGCCGGCCCCTTCGGCTTCGAGTACGACAAGTACGACGTCTCCCAAACATTAGGCGAGCGCGTCCTCCTGCCCGCGGTCCGGAACAACAAAGAAGCCATCATCGTCAGCGACGGCTTTAGCTGCTGCGAGCAGATCACCCAGAACACCGCCGCCCGCCCAAAACACCTCGCCGAAGTCCTCGCGCAACCTAATCAATCCTGACTTGGCGGGACAAATGTACGAACTGGAAAAGCTCTCATCAGATCTGGTCAGTTACCGCAAGATTGTGGACAGGATCTTCTCTGCAGATTCCTTAGACCTCAGACAGTGGCAGCGTTATTTCTTCGACGTCCTGATCTCCGTGTCGCAGCTCTATCTTGATTACTTACTGGTGATGAAGGAGGTCCCCGCGTTAGAGGCTGTTTCATCGAAAAGGCCTAGATTCGATATCGTTAGCACCGACATACATCGTGAACGAATTCTTCGGAAAAGACTCAGAGAACAACTGGAATCTTCGCCCCACTGGGTTCACTTTAGGCCCCAGAATCCATTTTCCGAGGATACCGGCCTTAGAACGCTCCAAGACTACATAGACAAGTTTGCGTTGCATCTGCCGGAGATTTACGAAGAAACTTTCCGTGTGGAGTTATGCACCAAAAAATTCATAACGACTCACAGTGATTCAGCACTCGCGCAGCTGATCGTTGGATTGGAGCACCTTGGCCGCAACCATATCAGCTTTGTGCAACAAGCATTGGCATGGGCGGCAGACGAGATAAGCTGGGACGAGTCGTCATAGGAACGCAACGGACAAAGCAAGAGTACTTGAGGTTCCAATATGTACTCGCCAAAACTGCGAAGACCATCACTAAGAGCCCTGCTTATTCTCGCGTCCGTCGTATCTCTCTGCGACCCCTCCCCTGCAACCGCCCAATCCTGTGGCGCGACAGGCATAGCCGTGCAGGTACTCGGCTCCGGCGGCCCGGAGACGCAGGACAAGCGCGCCTCCACCAGCTACCTCATATGGCAGAACGGCAAGGCGCGCGTGATCCTCGACGCAGGAGGAGGCAGCGCTCTCCGCTTTGGCGAGAGCGGAGCACAGATGTCCCAGGTCGACGCCTTCCTCTTCAGCCACTTTCACGTCGATCACAGCAGCGACTTTCCCGCCATCATCTTTTCCTCCTGGTTCGAAGACCGCAATCGCCCTTTGCCCATCTACGGCCCCTCCGGAAACGAATACATGCCTTCCACCACCGAGTTTGTGCACGACCTCTTCAGTGACCCGCACGGTTCTTGGCGCTATCTCAGCGACCTCGTCGATCCGAAATCCGAAGGAAGCTATAAACTCCAGCCCCACAATGTCGCCCCCACCGCAACGCCGGTCCTCGTCGTTCGAAACGCCGACATGACGCTGTACGCAGTCAGCGTCGTTCACGGTGCATTCCCCGCGCTGGCATGGCGCGTAGAGATCGGCGGCAAGCGCATCGTCTTCAGCGGAGATACCAACGGAGAAGGCGAAGGCCTCACCCAGCTTGCACAGAACGCAGACTTATTCGTCGCTCATAACGCCGTGCCCGAGGGCGCCACCGGAGTCGAAAGGCGCCTCCACATGCCGCCATCCGTCATCGGAACCACAGCCGCGAACGCCCACGTCAAACAACTGGTGCTGTCTCATCGCATGCTGCGGACGTTGGGTCCGGAAAAAGAAAACGAAACCCAGGCCGAAATAAGGCGTCGATATTCAGGCCCACTCACATTCGCCAACGACCTCGATTGTTTCCCCGTAAAGTGAGCCGTAGTCCGAAGTCAGACAAAAAAGCGAAGGGGCGAAATCTCTTTCGAGACCTCGCCCCCTACTTTCCGATTTTTCGAAGATCTGGTTCGGTGCCCAGATCACAAACGCCTGTCATCTCGATTCTGTCCGGTTCCTTCAGGGCCGAAGCCCCGCGTTCCCCGATCATTCCCGATATCACATTCGTTGTAAGAGCTCTCTCGGTTTCATCTCCAGATACCCAGTCTCCTGAGTGCCCGGTGAGTCCCGTTGCCGGTCCTCGTCGATAGCTCCTCGTTCACTCTCTCCTTCTGGAAGATCACTCTTCCGGTGAGTTGGATATTACTCTCGAACCTGCGTGAATCAAGGGCTTTTCAAGCACGATTTATGTGGAAATAATCGCTCTCCTGTGGGAAAGTCGGCTTTCTCCATGCGAGATAGCAGTTAGCCGCACGTCGTCATTGTGCAAATCTACGCCGTACCGCTCCCCTCAGCTGGTTTCACATCCTGATCCCGCGTTCGGCGATGATAACGAAGACGTCCATAAGATTGGTCATCCCGAGAAGTTCACGTACGCGCTTGCCGATGTGGCGGAGCTGCAGCTCGCAGCCAGCCCCCTTTGCTGACGTGTAGAGTCCGACAAGCGTACCGAGCCCCATGCTATCCATCCAGACAACGCCTGCCAGATCCAGCACGATTCGTTTCTTGTGCGGAATCAACGGCCGGACCTTGGAGTGGAGAAGATCGGTCAGTCCGGAGATCACGTGCCCATGACATCGCACGACGGCGACGCTGTCAGTTTCCTCAATTTCTAGACGAAGGGAGCGCGGAGCTGCTTGTTCAGGCATGAGACTCTCCGTTTTCGAAACAGAATCGAACGGTAGTGGCAGGTTCGGATGAGTCTCTCACAGAGCTGGTTGCGTGGATCTGAAAATCCCTTCTGCGCCCTGACAACGATCCAGGGCGGCAACCAAAGTTTCCGAAAACCTCTGCCAGCTCAACCGGTCAATGCAACACTATCTAACCAACTGATTCACAAAATGCTTACCCTGAAGAATCGATCTGTTTGGCTGATGTGGCCAAACCTAGCTAGGGTAAGGTTCCGGCTGATCTAACCCTAGCCAGCGCTTTTTAGATTTTGTTTTCAATGAATGTGGGTCTGAGCTGAGTGTTACGTCGACCCATTGAGACCACCTCGTTTTGCGTGCACGGCCCAGAAACTCCGTCATTTAGGCATGAACGAGATCACTCCGAGCACCGCTCCACCCAGAACCAGCAGCGCAGGGTTGATCTTGTACTGCAGCAAGATCAGCAGGACGCCAACGGCAATCGCGGCAGTTTCCAAGCCGAAGATTGCACCTTTAGCCATGGTGAAGCAACCGGCCAGCAGGAGACCGATCGAGACAGGCGCAAGTCCCTGCTGGATGGAAGTTCTCCACGGCCATTTCTCGAGCTTCTTCCATACGCGAGCGACAGCGAACGCGAGTAGCGCAGTAGGCCCGAAAAAGGCTATCAGTACTGCAACAGCGCCGAGTATTCCACCCGCCCATTGTCCGATGGCAACAATCATCATCATGTTGGGCCCGGGGGCCATCTGGCCTACGCTATAGAGGTGGATCAACTGAGGAAAGGTGAGCCACTTGTGGACCTCGACGGTCAAAATCTTCATCTCCGGAAACGCGGCCATGCCACCGCCGACGGTGAGGAGTGATAAATAGGCAAACACGCGAATAAGCGCCGGGATCTGGTTCATTGGGCTGCACGCTCTTTCTGCTGCTTGCGAGGCCGATGGAAGAGAATTGCCAGGAGACCGACCGCCACGAGCGTACGTGGAACTCCCAGGTGCAAGCGGTTGACGGCAATCACGGTCAGCGCGATAAAGACAAAGTCAAATTTGCCGGAGAGCGACTTCTTACTCATGCTTACAACCGTAGACAGGATCAGGCCGACCGCTGCCGCGGCCACTCCCTTCAGCGCGGCCGTGATCCAGATGTGATCACCGTGGATGCGGTAGAACATGCCAACGATGTACATGAGGACAGCGCCCGGCAAGCAGATGCCGATGATTGCGGCGACGGAACCGAGCGCGCCGCGCAACTTTTCACCTACGAGAACGGCCATGTTGGTGGCGTTCAAGCCAGGAAGGCTTTGGCTGATGGAAAGCATCTCGACGAATTCCTTGTCATCGACCCAATGCCGCTTGGTCACGAGGCTGCCGCGGAGGTAAGGCACGACACCGCCGAAGCTGGTGGCTCCGATGATTAGGAACTCGAGGAATATCTGGCCAATTGTGACGTAAGCTGCGACTGGAGCTGCGCTGGCTGCAACTTTGACGGAGGGTTTGACAGCCGCGTCACTCATGGCTTTGAGGCTCGTTTCCCTTGAGGCGATAAACCATACCCGTCTTGGTTACGCCGAGCGCGAGCCAATCCTCCACGTCCTGTTGCAACGTTATATAGAACTGCGATGCCAGTTTCTTCTGCTTTTCCGCCACGTCCTCTCTGCGATCAAACTTGACCTGAAAGGCGAACTCTCCCACCAGCGACTTATGCTCGCCGCGCGTACGCCACAGTGAAATATCGCACTTGGCAACCATGCCTTTGCCGAAATCCAATTGACCAAGCGGAAGCAGTACCTCTTCCACAATGCCTTCGTTCACCAGGCTTACCTTCTCGTTATCGACTTTCTTGAGGGAAGCGAGCGCCGGGAACACTTTCATGAGGGTAGTCATCGAGGTTCGATCTGCCTCATGCATCTGGCTCAATCCGAACTGGCAGTTGTGCGAATAAAGGATGCGATATCCGCCGATCTGGTCCTTTAGAGGGAGGGCCTCGGCTTTGAATTTGATGCGATACTTGCCCGCGATCTTGGGCCGCACGTCCATGGCCGTTGCCTGCTGCTCGTCTGGGTGACGAAACTTGAACACGATCTCCGGATCGCCCACAGGAAAGCCGTCCACATAGGAGACGCGCCTGCGCAGAATGAATGCGTTGTTGTAAAGGCGGAAGTCGGGAGTGTCGCCAAAAATGATCTCCCGGATTTCTGGTCTTAGCCCAGCCTCACGGTCTTCTATGAAACCAACACCAAGATTCTTCGCTGTACGCTGCACGATCTTCCCAAAGTCGCGGAAACTCTGTACCGAATTGAAGCGGTCGGGTTTCAAGATGAGCTTGGCTTCCAGATATTGCACTCGATCAAGAGGCGTTCCATCGGCGTAGTTGGCCGTGGCGGCTGCCGCAGCCGTGCCCGACACGGCGCTGACAGGGGCTTTCGTGATTTTGTCTTTCTTGCCGGTCTGCTTCTCTTTGCCTTTCGCCATGATGTCCCCAGAAACTCTCTTCCTGTCACCTTCGAAAGCCGGAATTAGGCGGGTGCAGGTGACGCTACTCCTCGCATCGTGGTCGCGGCAACTGTTAGATCTGCCAGCGAGCAAGCTAGCCATTTAGGGGGAATATAGGTTTTTGTTGCAACTGTTGGGGTGGGCCCGTCATCTCGAGCGGGTTCGGAAAACGCAGTGGGTGCGGTTGGGAGCCGAGACAGCTGAGGTCGGCAAGACAGGATATGTAGTTCGCCCCGTCACTCTGGAGATTACGCCCGAGTCACGGGCTATTCGGAAACAATCGAGACGGTTACGAAAACTCCATCCTATAGTGTCAAACTGACCTACTACCGCCTTATTCATCAATTGTTTACGAAAATACGCATAGAAAACCCAGCAAAATGGCTTGTCAAGCCTCAAAACCACTCATCCACCACAAAACAAACAATTTCCGCGTGGCAGAGCAGTTCCACCCGATTCCGTAAAATAAAAGCCAGAGAGAGATAAAAGAAAGGCCGGGCACACATATGCCCGACGTTATCTCATTCAAAATCAATATTTTGACCTATAAACCCTTTGAATGCAATATTTTATCCTGTGCAAAAACGCTATATCGCTATAAACAGGCAACTTACAAAATAGACCGGGGGAGGGGGTGGGGGGACCCTCAAAGGAATTCACCGAAAGCAAGTAGCATGGAAGAGCATGACCATCCAGCAAGAGACCACTGACCTGCTGATTCAACTAGGCGTCCCCGCCGAAGCATACACAGGGGGCACGCTCCCGGTGACGACGCCCATCACCGGCAAGACCATCGCGCAGGTCGCCGTGCCGAAGAATCCCGCGGAGACCATCGCCGCCGCCCACAAGGCCTTCCTCGAGTGGCGCACCGTTCCCGCCCCCCGGCGCGGCGAGCTGGTCCGTCTCCTCGGCGAAGAGCTCCGCGCCGAGCGCGAATCTCTCGGCCGCCTCGTCACCATCGAGGCCGGAAAGATCCTCTCCGAAGGCACCGGCGAGGTGCAGGAGATGATCGATATCTGCGGCTTCGCCACCGGCCTCTCGCGCCAGCTCGCCGGTCTCACCATCCCCTCCGAGCGGCCCGCGCACCGCATGATGGAGACCTGGCACCCGCTCGGCGTCGTCGGCGTCATCTCCGCCTTCAATTTCCCCGTCGCCGTCTGGGCGTGGAACGCGGCCCTCGCGCTGGTCTGCGGCAACTCCGTCATCTGGAAGCCATCGGAAAAAACTCCGCTCACCGCGCTCGCGACCCAAGCCATCTTCGAGCGCGCGGCGGCGAAATTCGAATCCCAGTTTGGCAGCGTGCCGGCGAATCTCTCCACGCTGCTTCTCGGCGACGCAAAAATCGGCGAGCAACTCGTCGACTCACCGCTCGTCCCCGTCGTCTCCGCAACCGGCTCGACGGCAATGGGACGCGCAGTCGGTCCAAAATTAGCCGCCCGCTTCGCCCGAGCGATCCTCGAGCTCGGAGGCAACAACGCCGCGATCGTCAGCCCGACAGCCGACCTCGACCTCACTCTGCGCGCCGTCGCCTTCGCCGCTATGGGAACCGCAGGCCAGCGCTGCACTTCGCTGCGCCGCCTCATCGTGCACGAGTCCGTCTATGACACGCTGCTGCCGAAGCTCAAGAAGGTCTACTCGACCGTTGCGATCGGCGACCCGCGCGAGCCCGAAACTCTTGTCGGCCCGCTCATCGACGAGCGCGCCTTCCGCGCCATGCAGCAGGCGCTTGAAGCCGCGCGCAACGTCGGCGCAACCATCACCGGAGGCGAGCGCGTCCCGCAGAGCGGAGCAGCCAACGCCTTTTACGTCCGTCCTGCGCTGGTCGAGATCGCCCAGCAGAACGACATCGTCCGCCGCGAAACCTTCGCGCCGATCCTCTATGTCCTCAAATACAGCGAGTTCGACGAGGCAATCGCGCTCCACAACGACGTCCCGCAAGGACTCTCCTCGGCGATCTTCACGCTGAACCTCCGGGAAGCTGAAGCATTCCTCTCTGCGACCGGCTCAGACTGCGGCATCGCCAACGTCAACATTGGGACCTCAGGCGCAGAGATCGGCGGAGCCTTCGGCGGCGAGAAGGAGACAGGCGGAGGCCGCGAATCCGGCTCCGACGCCTGGAAACAGTACATGCGCCGCGCCACCAACACCATCAACTTCGGCACCGAACTGCCGCTCGCTCAGGGAGTCACCTTCGACATCGACTAACGAGGTTATTTCTTGTCGGGCGGAGTTCCAGCCAGCCGCAAGTTAACCGCCTTCTGCAGCATGTCAAACCAGAACGGAGCGCCCTGCGAGATCGCAAGCGCGGTCAAAAGAATACCGAGCACCTTCCAGAACCACCAGCTCATAAACCGGCCGTCGACGCGCCTCGGATCCTTCGGTGAAACCGGAATCCCGTGATCAAGCGAAAGCGGCTGATTAAGATTCGGCCAGCAGGTCGCAACGTTATCGCTCGGATGCTTCGCGAAGCACCAACCCATCGGAACTCCGGGCAGCTTCGTCTGCACCTCTTCGAGGCGAGCGATCGAGTCGTCGAACTGGGTTTTCGTCGACTCAGAGCTCGTCGCTCTGTTGGCCACAGATGTGTTGTCCGTATCGCTATGAGGCTTGTTCGCCGGATTCTCAACGTAGTCCGTCGCCTCCTTCACCACCGCGTCGCGCAGCGTCTGATCGTTCCAGAACTTCTCGCTCAGCGTAATGGAATCAGCGTTCAGAGCGATGCACAACAAAATCGCGAAGACCCAGATCGATGCGTGCGACTTCCGCTTGTACCAGCCGGAGACGCGGCTCATTGAGTCGTTGTACCAGTTCTCCAGCCGCTCCTTCTGCTCGTCAACCGTCGTGGCTCCGCGCACGATCGATTGCAGCAGCTTCTCTGTCTCGGTATAAGCGGCCTTCACCACACGCGGAGCAGCCGCAGGAGCGCTCGCAGCCGCTTCCGTAAGCTCCATCCCTTCCTGCTTCGCCAGGTCGAGCACCGCAAGAGCCAACGAAGCCGAGGGAATATACGAAGGCTTGCGGGTCAGGTTTCCATGTCTGTCTGGACTGTGGAGACCCTTCAGAATTGGCACGGCGTACAACGCATCCTTGAACTCTTCGCTAAGGAAGAGACCGCAAAGCCCCTGCTCGAGCGTCTTTGAGCGCCACAGCAGCAGGTTCGCGACGATCTCCTGAATCGCCGAGCAAGCGGCGCTCAACATCAGGAAGAGAAACAGCATGCTGATCGCAAAACCAACAATGGTCGTGATCATCGCGTGCCCTCCGTAGAGAATGCAGAGCAGGACCCGGAGCGTGCAGAAAAGCAGACGCGACCACTGTAACCCCAAAACTGTGCGAACGAATGGCAAGAAGAAAGGCCGCCCCGAGGTTGATTCCCCTCGAAGCGGCCTGTCTTCGCTCGCTGCTTACTCGCGGAACGTCGACTTCCGGCCTGCGAGCCTGCCATCCATATCGGCCAGAACGTAGGCGAAGACTGAGAGCATCGCTGTGTTCTTGCGGAACGAGTCGGCATCAACCTTGTCCAGCGTGTCGGCTTCGGTGTGATGCCAGTCGAAGTAGTGTTCGCCGACAGTGCGCGGAGCCAGCGCCGGAACGCCATCCGCTGTAATCGGCGCGATGTCCGACCCACCGCCGCCTGGTGAGACGGAGTCTGTGCCGATAGAGGTCAGTAACGATGCGATGTCTTGCAGATACGCGAACGACTGCTTCTCTTCCGGTGTGAGCGTGTTCATGTCAAAGCCGTTGCGCGGAGCTACCATTGGCGCTCCCGGAGCCGGTGGAGTTGCGCGGCGCGGGCCGCCGAAGCCGCCGTAACCGATGCCCAGCGGCTTCTCAGCGCCGCCGTCCATCTCGATCGCAGCGACCTGGTCTCCGATCTTGTCGCCGATCATCTCGCGATACGCTCGTCCGCCTGCGCCGCCGTTCTCCTCGTTCACCCAGAAGACGATGCGGATGGTGCGCTTTGGCTTCAAGCCAAGCTTGTGGATGAGCGAAACCGCCTCGAACGTCGCCATGATGCCCGAACCGTCATCCTGCGCGCCCTGGCCGACGTCCCACGAGTCGATGTGGCCGCCGAGGACGACGACCTGCTCCGGATGCTCTGAGCCGACGATCTCGCCGATGACGTTGCCGGCCTGCACGTCGGGCTCCATGTGTGCGTCCATCTGCAAGTGGACTGAGACAGGTCCCTCCTTCGCGAGCCGCTCGATCAACAGCGCGTCTTCGACCGAGATCGCCGCCGCTGGAACCTTGGGATCCTTCTGGTCATAGCGCAGCGTGCCCGTATGTGGAATCTGCATGGCGAGTCCTGTCGCAGAGCGCACCAACACGGCGACAGCACCCTTCTCCGCTGCGCGCGAAGGCCCGGCGGTGCGATAGACGGAGTTCACCCCGTAACCGTGCCAGCCGGGGTTGTAGACGACGATCTTGCCTTTGACGGCGGACTCCGGCAAGGCGCTGAGCTCCGCGAAGTCGTGCACGAAGACGACAGGAGCGGTGATGCCCTCTTTCGGCGTTCCGACGCTCATGCCCAGCCCGAGCATGTGCAGTGGCTTAGTGATTGGGCCGGCCTCGCCCTTGTAGAGCAGTTCCCCTGACTCGTTGCCGCGCACCCAGTGGGGAACCATCACGGGCTGCACGCGGACATTCTGGAGCCCGGCTTTGCGCATCAGCTCGGCTCCCCAGTCGACGGCGGTGTTGAGCTGCGGGCTGCCGCTCACTCGCTTGCCAATATGGTCACATAGGTAGGCCAGCGCGGCGTAGCCGTCGTTGTCGTTTGCGGCGGCTGCGAGGATCTTGTCGGCGTCAGCCTTGTACTTCGCGGCTAGCGGACCCGGAGCGGCAGGCATCGCAGGAGTTCGCTCGCCGGGAGCGCCCATCTGTCCAAACACAGGCAGCGCGGCCAGCAACGCAACGCTGGTCATCAAAGCGGTCAATCGCGTCATGCTCATTTTGTTCCTTTGTAGATATAAAAAAGGTGATGTAGAAGACAGTCTCACAAGAAGCACAGGCTGAGAACGAGATGCTCTCAGCCTGTGCGGTTTTGTCGAAGTGCGCGGATCAGAAGATGATCTTACCCGCGAACTGGACGTTGAAGGGCTCGCCCGATCCAATACCGGGAGCGCCGCCGTTGTTGCGTGTGCTGGTGCTGCGCCCGAAGGTGGACGAAGACAGGGTGCCTGCGCCGGGATTGGCCAGGTTTGTGCGGTTGAAGATGTTGAACATCTCGGCTCGAAGCTGGAGCGTGACCCTCTCGTGAATCGGCGTGTTCTTCACGAGAGAGGCGTCCACCGTCGCGAACCCAGGGCCTCGATAGGCGTTGCGGTGAGACGTTCCGAAGCTGCCTTGCGGAGCTGCGGAAAACGCCGCGCCCGTAACCCATTGCACATACGGCGAGCCCGAGGTAGGCGTGAACAACTGGCGAGTCAGCCCAGCAGCCGGGGCGCCGCTCTGGTTGGCGCGATCCTGGAACTCGCCGGTGCCGCTGTTGTCCACGCTGCCGAGCTTCACCGAGAAGGGTGTTCCAGTAAACGCTGTGATGAAGGTATTGCCCTGCCATCCCTTTGTCAGCAGCGGCAAGCTGTGACCGATCTGCGGAGCTTCATACACGATGTATCCGTTGAATGTGTGCTTGACGTCGAAGTCCGAGTTGCCATATTCGCCCGCAATATTCGTCGAATCCTGAGGTGCGAAGCCGCGGGTGCCTGAGACGACGTCGAGCGCATGACCATAGGTATACGAGGCCTGCGCCGTCAGCCCGTGATAGTTGCTCGTGCGCAACATGACCTGTGCCGAGTTGTAGTTGGAAGTTCCCTCGCTGTCGACCTCGTTGACCGCAGCGATGATCTTCGCGTTCGCGATGGAGGTGTTGGTGTAGTACGGACGGCGCGGCTGAAGGGCAGCCGTGCTGGTGCCTGCACCGGGACGCGCCTGATTGATGTCGACGAGGTTGAAAAGCCGCCGTCCGAGAGAGCCTACATAGGCGACCTGCAGGATCGTGTTTCGGCTTACCTCATACTGGGCGTTTCCATTGAAGTTCTGGATGTACGCCGTGCGGAAGTTCGGACTGATGGAGGCAAGACCGAACGCCGGGGGAACCGAAGCGCCAATGAATGGGTTCACTCCGGTAATCCACTCGTAGTTTGGCCGGCTGACGTTGATGACGGGGGTCGCGCCCGTCGGGTTTGCCTGGACGCCTACGGCGCCACCATTGCCCGGACGGTTGTCGAAGAAGCCGTTGAAGTTGATCGCGTCGAAGAAGATGCCATAGGTTCCACGCAGGACCAGCTTTTGCTGGGGCTGGTACGAGAAGCCGAACCGTGGCGCGAGGTTTGTGTGATTGCCGGGATAGATAGAGCCGATTCCGTTGCCCGGTTGCACAAGGCCGTATGGGTCGGCTCCAGAGTTGCCCGGACGGAAGTCAGAGAGAACGCCGGGCGAATTGAACGGGGCGTTGTAGTCATAGCGCAGGCCGTAGTTCAGCGTCAGATTCGGAGCCATCTGGAACTGATCCTGAGCAAACAGACTGAACGTGTTCTCGTAGATGCTGCGCCGCAGCACGCCCTCGGTAAATGAAGAAGAAGAGACAAATCCGGCGAGATAGTCGGCCAATGCGCGAACGTCGGAGCCAACGGTTGTGTCGGTAGCGTAGGACGTCGCGCCAGCTGGCAAAGTGACGTTCGCTGATGCTGTACCCGTAAAGCTGAAGGTTCCGCGAGTGTTGCGCTGGTATTGCAGATCCATGTAATTGCGGCGGAACTCACCGCCGAAGCGGAAGGTGTGCTTGCCGAAGATGTAGTTGGCTGTGTCGGTAATGTGACCCGTGTAGTCTTTGCGGCCCAGCGCCTGCGTCTCACCCACCGTGTCGAGACCGGTGATCGAGATAGTCGGCGCCCCAAACAACGAAGGATTGGTCACGCCTGTATTCAGACCGAGAGCCGGCATGTTGAAGCTGTGGTTTGTGTCGTTGAAGGTCTGGTTGAATACGCCGACCGCGGCGAGCAGCTGGTTCGAGACGTGGTCTGTGATCGCCCAGTTGTGAACTACCGTGAAGTTCTGCGTGATATCAGGAGCTTCCTGGTAGTAGTCATAGATGTTCGTTCCTACAGCGGCGAACTGGCGACCGGTTCCGATGAAGGCGCGCGCCGAGAGCGTCTGCTTCGGCGTCAGAGTCCAGTCAATCTTGCCGATTGCGTTGTCGCTGTATCCCTTCTGCGGAGTCGGGTCGAGATAGTTGCCGGACGCCGCAGGTCCAACTGGTTGGTTCGCCTCAGGCCACAGCGTGAGCACGCTGGTCGACAGTGGATTGACCGGGACGCCGTGTTTGGTAAGAAGTGCAGTCGCCTCCTGGATGTAGGCCTGAGTCGGCTCGGTTGCGGTACCGGTGTTTTGGATGAGGTACATCTGCCGCTCGTAGTTCACGAAGTAGAAGAGCTTGTCCTTGATGACCGGACCGCCCACGGAGCCGCCGAACTGCTGGTTGCGAAGCTTCGGTTTGCGCTGTGTGGAAAGGAGAAATGGGCTCTTGGCCGCGAAGAACTCGTTGCGGTTGAAGTAGTACGCTGTGCCGTGAATGCTGTTGGTTCCTGACTTGATGGCCAATGAGATCAGACCGCCGCCGTTGCGTCCCACTTCAGCGTTGCCCTCCGACTGCACGGAGAACTGGTCGATGGAGTCGATCGGAATGGTCACGCCGGCGATGGATCCGACGCCGCCCTGGTTGGCGGCTGCCGCGTTCTGCCAGATGTCGTTGTTGTCCGCGCCGTCGATCTGCCAGTTGTTCTGGTTGGTGCGCGTTCCGTTCAGCGAGCCGGCTCCGTTATAGCCGGGGACGATCTTGACGAGCTGGGTAAAGTCGCGGCCATTCAGCGGGATATTGTCCACTGCCTTTTCGCCAACGACCGCATTGTTTGTGGACGAGACGGTGTCGAGAGACACGGCTGCAGCGTTCACCTCGATCTGCTCGGTGGTGGCAGCTACGGACACCTTAATGGCAAGCGAATAGATCTGTCCGGTCTGAACCGAGATGCCGTCAATCTTGGTCGGAGAGAATCCCTTAGCCTGGACGGTGACGCTGTACTTGCCGAGCGGGAGATCCTGGAAGGTGTAGTCGCCTCCGCTGGTCGAAATGGTCTCGTGGGTCAATCCCGTGTCAACCGCGGTAGCCGTAATCTTTGCGTCGGCGACGACAGCCCCGGTAGAGTCCTGGACGGTTCCTGCGATGCCTCCGCGGAAGGTCTGCGCCGTGAGTGATGAGGTAACAGCAAACGCCAGTACCGAAAGGAAAAGAGAGATGTGCCTCAAAAGCGACTTCATGGTAGTGCTCTCCTGTACACGTTTTGCGGAAAACGAGGGGATTGAGCTGAGCGCTCGACTATGAATACACGGCGGCTAGAGCTGTGGAAGGGTTCCTCAGGTGCGTCTACGTCGACGCACAGTCCCCGAATACACGGCGGATAGAGCTGTGGAAAGGTTCCTGATGCGTCTGCGTCGACGCACAGTCTCCGTGTAGCTTTTTGAAAAGGTGATAGTGGCAAAGTATCTTTTTTTGGTTAAAAACACAAGGTATACCGACTGTTTACCGTCGCAGCTTTTGAGATTTTGCTATAGGCAGGAGAGGACCAGAGCCTGCAATTGAGAAAAAAGCTCTCGGAATATTTCGCTAAGTATTGAATATAGAGATGATAGCGGAAGGTGAGATCTCCGAGAGTCCGGAGATCAGGCGCAGACCAGGCAAAGACTGTCGGCAGTTCCGTATTCAGGCGATCTCCGAGAGTCCGGAGATCAGGCGCAGACCAGGATTGCGCGGCCGAGTGCGCCCGTAATTTGGTCCTGAACGGCCAATGCTGCCGTTTGAGCGAGCGGATCCAGTCCGCGAAGGTGGTCCGCGAAGCTCCATGCCAGGTCCCTTGCCTTACAGATGTCCCAGAAGGCGAGCAACCGCCCAATCTTGCCGCTGTCCTGGGCCGCCTGTCCAAGCAGGCCCGTCGCCAGCACCTGCAAGGCTTCCGGCATCACCGTCGCGAGCAGACCGTTTATCGCCTCATAGTCCTGGTGCTGCGGGCTGTCGAGGCCTGGGACGATGTTCTTTACTTTGTCTGTCTCGAGGAGTGCCAGCGAGAGGTCATGGTTTATGTGCGCGTTCATCCCGGCAAGAGCGAACTGAATGCGATCGATGCCGGGGAGGAACCTTGATTCCATCAGGGCGTGCCAGGCGCTTGGCATCTGCGGCGAGCCGCTGACGTAGTCGGCCAGGGCGGCGAAGTAGAGCTTCGCGAATACCACGTCCAAGGTGAGGAGCCACGCGGCGTCCTTCCATCCGCTCTCTGGAGGATGGAGATCGACCTGTTCGGTCACCATCAGGTAGAGCCGGTTGAACCACTTCAAGCCGTCTGAGTCAGCCAGCGTCTGGTCGATCAGCGTCATCATCGAGACGACGTCATCGATGGTTTGAGGCGGCGCCTTACTCACGATTTCGTAGAGTCCTTTATCCGTGTCTGGAGCACTCATGTAAATCCTCTCGGCAAGCGGCAGTATAGCCGTATGCGGTTGCGATGGCGCGGGGAGGATTAGCTTAGAAGACTCCTGAACGCAGCCGGCGGGCAGAATACATGCTGGTTCTCGATACCGCGGCTGGCGGAGAAATCCGTTAGCATCTCAGATATCGAGCGCGATGACCTCACTGATGCCGACTCTTCGCCGTCTGGCTTTACTCAGCCTGATCTTCTTCGTCTCCGGCGCTCGTGCCCAAACGCTTGCCCGGCCGGGTTGGGCGGGCTTCGGCACAAGCGCGGACGTCTGGTGGAGACACACTGTCATCTACCAGGTCGATCCAGCCGGGTTCAGCACAGAGGGAGCTCACGGCATCGCTGTGCGGCTCGACTACATCCGATCGCTCGGTGCCGATGCAGTCCTGCTCGCAGGCAAACAGTTGGCTGATCCCGCCGCAGGAGACGTGGATGGCGTCGACGACCTCGTCCATGAGGCCAGCAATCGGAACATCCGCGTGCTGATGACCCTGGATTCGGATCATCAGAGCTCTTCGGTCGCACGCTTCTGGCTGAATCACGGCATCGCCGGCTTTTACGCTCCAGGAGCGCAGGCCGCGCAGCTAACGGATCTGCGAAAGACCCTCAACACCTTCGTCGGGCAGCGCATTCTCCTCGGCGACGCGAGCGGCTCTGATTCCCATCAGGCAGGACAGGACGCTCCGCAGATGCTGACCGACGCTCGCCCCGGAACCGTGCCGCAGCTTACGGCTGCCTCGGTGCGAGCGGCGCTTGAGGCGTCGCAGGATCTTATGCAGTCCGGACGCGCCGTGACATTGTTGCTCAGCGATGGTCCTGCGTACATGCGCAGCTTCAGCCGCTACGGCGACGGCAAACACGACACCGGGATCGCGAAGACATTGGCGACGGTACTCTTCGCCTCGCACGCGGAGACGCTTCTGTACTTCGGTCAGGAACTCGGTCTTGCTGCTGCAGAGAAGGACGCAGCGCCGCCGGAGATCCACTGGGACGCTCCGCCGAAACCGAAGCCCGGAGCGGCGCCGGCGCCTCCGGCCAACGGCCCCAATGCCGCCGTCGAGGACGCCGATGCAGCCTCGCTTCTGAACTGGTATCGCCAACTCAACGCTCTGCACCACGCGAACCGTACGATTCTCACCGGCGCGCAGATCATGCTCAATCACGACGACCAGAATGTGCTCGTGTGGGTGCGCAAGCCGCAGGTAGTCTCTCCGCAGTCTCCGGCGATTGTTGTCGTCTGCAATCTCTCCGGAGATCCGGTGCATCTTTCGCTGAAGGCGGACATGGAACGGCTGCATCTGCGGGGAAGCTTTCTCAGGACCGTGCTGCGATCGGATGCCGGAATGGGCGCTATGCATCTCGACGGGATGACGATCGCGCCATACACCGCGTATATCGGCGAGCTTCGCTTCTAAGCCTTCGATGTAGCGAGTGTAGTGCTTGTGACGGGGAGAGCTGTCTGGTACCCCGCATAGACGCGACCGAAGACAGCGTCCCAACTGCATCCCAGGGCGTACTCGCGGGCATTGGCGCGCATCTGCGCGAGCAGTCCACGGTCGCGGACCAGGGTAGCGATGGCTTCGGCGAAGCCTTCGTCGGGCCTTATGAATCCTGTGACGCCCTCGCGCGCGATGTACTTCGGGCCGCCGTCAGGAGTAACGACCGCTGGAACGCCGCTCGCGAAAGCTTCGAGGACGACGTTACCGAAGGTGTCGGTGTGTGAGGGGAAGACGAGGATGTCCATGTTGGCATAGGCGCGCGAGAGGTCCGCGCCGCGCAGTACGCCAGCGAAATCGGCTTTCTTGAGCGTAGTGCGCATCGCAGCCTCTTCGCTGCCGTGGCCGACGATGAGGAAACGCACATCCGTGATTCCTATCGCCTCAAGCTGTCGTTCGATCGTGGCGAGCAGCGCCACGTTTTTTTCGATCGAGAGCCTCCCGACGTAACCCAGCATAATCGTCCTGTCGCCTGGCGGACGCGTACGAAACGCGGGTGAGAAGAGGTCGGTTTCGACGCCGCGCTGCATCAGGTAACACGCCCTTTGGGTTGCACGCTCCAGCATGACGCAGAGCTCCTCATTGGGAGCGTAGAGCACCTTGGCCAGACGATAGAAACGTGCAGTCGCCCATAGCGCGCCGGCCTCTACGTTTTGTTCGATGGAGGCGCCGCGTTGCTTCTCCAGCCGATTGGTCAGCCACGCCATGCGGCGGGCGGCGTACTCGTGGACGTTGGTGTGCCAGGAGGCGGCGAGCGGAAGGCCCATCTCCCACGCGAAGTAAGCACCGAAGATTCCGAGCTCGCTTGGACCTGTGATGTGGATGATGTCGGGCCGGAATCGGTCCAGCTCGCGCCGGATGGCGTTGGTGTGGCGCCAGAAGAGCGAGTCGAACTCGAGGTCCTTTTCGATGCGGACAGAGGCGCGGCTACGGTCCAGTTCGAGTGTGCGCAGTTCGCTCGCCTGTTCGAAGGCATCTGTTCGGCCACCCGCGCGCACGCAGAGAAATGGGAGATCGTGCCTCTGCGCATAAGCAACGAAGTTGCGGCTCGTGTGTGCCACGCCGTTGATCTCGTGGAAGGAGTCCGGAAAGTAGGCAACACGCGGCACTTGCATCCGCTCCAGAGTATCCTCCGTTCCACGAGAGGCTCAACTCATGTTTCGCTACTCGAAGCCCTAGGCGTCCAGGCGGGCCAGCGTCGCGCGCATCTCGCCGGTGTTGGTCCAGGCGAGCCGGAGACCGCTGGAGAGTGGCGCCGCCCCCATCAACCGGACTGCGCTGAGGATGGTGCGCACATAGAGAGGCGCATGCCCTCGATCCCATAGCTCGCAGATCGGCCGGACCGCTCCGTTTACGTCGGGGTGATAGACGCGCTCGTCCCAGCGGCGCGAGCCTTCGGGGAAGTGGGGATAATCGCGGATGGCGTCGAGCGTCGACTGGAGGATCCTGTGCTTCCAGGGCTCGGCATACTGCGGCATGAAGAGCACGTGGCTCTGGCGCTCGCGGCGAATCTCGTTCACGAACTCGGTGAAGCTGCTTGCGTGCGTCATATTCACGTTGGCGTTCGGCTCAATACCGTGACGGTCGCCGCCGCTGATGACGAGCTGGTTCCACTTGCCGGCCAGAGTCGTGGTCTCGCGGTTCTCCTTCCAGTCGCGCAGGCCGTTCAACTCCAGGGCGTGGACGTACTGCCCGTAGACGGCCATGAACTCGTTGACCAGGACCTCGTGGCGTTCCTTGCCCACGCGGTAGAGATCCCACAACGGGTGATTGAAGATGATCAGGACGCCGGGAATTTCGTCGAGTTCGGCGAGGATGGCCCGCAGACTCTCAGGGGTGCGCTGCTCGGCGGAGGCGGTGAACGCCTTGAGCCGATCCATCCATTCGACACCGGAGGCGCTCGGAAGATTGTGGATTCCCAGATGAAAGGCTGTCTCGTGGAATGGAACAGTCCATTCCACAGAAACCGGAATGTGCCGCGCGGAGGCGACGGAGCGCAGCAGCAGAGGAGCGTTAATGTCGTCGTGGTCAGTCAAGGAGACGAGCCCGGGAATCTGGAGGCTGTTCTCGATCTGGTTGCGCTCAAGATCGAAGGCAAGGCGTGGCGTCAGCGGCGGAGTCCAGTAGCTTTGGGCGTAGTCGGGCCGGATGCCGGAAGTTCGGTGGCTGCGGCGCTCGGCCCAGCGCATGACCGGCTGCAAAAACTTCCAGTCGGTCGAGAGCTCGGCGATGAAGTCGAGTGTCTCCTTGGACTGGTTTGTGTGACTGTGCAGCGATACTCCGGATGTAAAGCCCTTAGCGGCTTGCGGTTCGCGCCACAGGTACGAGATCGACTGGCTCATCTGGCCTCCGTGCAGGTCCTTTCTTCGAGGCCAGTATGAAGAATTCATTGTGAAGCGCGTATGACTGCACCAACAATGGGGCTTCAATATTTTGAAGTCCCAGTAACTCAGAAGGTTACAGGCATCACTCTTTGGTTGTACTACCTTGTCTTCGCGATATCCGGACCGAGCAGTTCTTCAACACTGGGTACAGGCTGAGAGGTATCGAGAGCCTTTTGGCGTGCCTGCTGTTGACGCTCAAAATCTGATTCCAGATGGTTTTCCGTGAGGCCCTTTTTCAGGATCTCGAAGGCATGTTCCGGTGTGTCGGCGTAGTGGAAGAGATCGAGATCTGAGATAGCAATGGCCCCCTTTTCGGCCAGGACATCCAGGTTGATGACGCTCTTCCAGTAGCTGGAGCCGTAGATAACGACGGTAATCTTTTTTGCGAGTTTTCTGGTCTGGACGAGCGTGAGCACCTCGAACATTTCGTCGAGCGTGCCGAAACCTCCGGGAAAGACGACCAGCGCCTTGGAGAGATAGGCGAACCAATACTTGCGCATGAAGAAGTAGTGGAAGTCGAAGTTCAGCGCCGGGGTGATGTACGGGTTGGGCTCCTGCTCGAAGGGCAGTTTGATATTGAGGCCGATGGTCTTGGCTCCGGCCTCATAGGCTCCACGGTTGGCGGCCTCCATGATTCCGGGGCCTCCACCTGAGGTGACGACGAAGCGATGGCGCGAGCCGGACAGGGTTTTGGCCCAAGTGGCCACCATGTGGGCGAGCTTTCGGGCGTCTTCGTAGTAGGCGGCCATCTCGATTGCCGCTCCGGCTCGGAGCAGCTTCTGCCCACTGACCTCGCTGCCTTCGACCTCCTCGATATTGATGGGCTGCTCTTCGACAGGAGCAGGTTGCGTCGAGCCGGTGTTTTCCAGCAACTCAAACTGTGCGCGGGCGACGTCGAGAGCGCGGAAGCGTGCAGAGCCGAAGAAGACGACAGTGTCCTGGATTCGTTCGCGGCGAAAGCGCGCCATCGGCTCCTGGTACTCGGCGATGATGCGCAGCAGGCGTCCGTCGGCGGAGTTAATGAAGTCGGCGTTTTCATAAGCGAGCGGCGCTTGTGGAAGCGCTTCAGGGGTCTGATCGGACATGTTAGGCGTTCGTCTCCAATCGTTATCCGCGATAGTCGCGATAGTGCACGGCCTCTGAGATGCCGATCCAGATATCGAGCAGGCCGAGGCCAGAGATAATACCGCGCACCGCGCCGTTGTGCAGGATCGCGCTGAGCCAAGGGCGCGAGAGGATAAACATGTTGTGGTCCCACACGCGCGTCCACCACGGCAGCACCATCACCAGCACGCCCAGGTAAATGCAGAAGAGCACGAGGACAAAGAGCGACAGCCGCTGCAGCCAGACGGGAGCCATTCGTTTCGTGTCGCCGCCGTTCGGTTGCTCGGGTGGCAACACCGCGGGGTTGGAATCCGGGAAGAGTTGTGGCTGACCTGACATCAAGCTCCCATGTTTGACAGTAGCAGAGGCGCTTTGTCATTGTCTCTTCCACCAAAGTGTCCGGCGGGTTCCGTAATGCGAGAATAGAAGAGGAATGCTTCAGCTCATCTCGGCCGGCAAGCGATTCGGCCCCAAACTCCTCTTTGAAGACGCCAACTGGCTCATCACTCCCGATGAGCGCACCGGACTTGTCGGCGGCAACGGCACCGGCAAGTCTACACTGCTCAAGATACTTGCGGGCGTCGAGTCGCTGGACTACGGTCAGCTTACGCGCGTGAAAGGCATGACGCTCGGTTATCTGCCGCAGGATGGTTTGGCTCTGCGCGGACGCACCGTCTTTGAGGAGTGCCTCTCGGTCTTCGATCATCTCCATGCGCTTGAGGCGGAGTCGCTTGAGCTGACGCATACGCTTTCCGAGACTGATCCGAAATCGAAGGAATACATCGCTGCGGCGGAGCGGTACTCCGATATTGCGGACCACCTTCATGTGCACGACATCTACACGCTCGACGCGCAGGTAGGCGCGGTGCTGGGCGGGCTCGGCTTCTCGAAGGAAGACTGGAGCCGCAAGACGGAGGAGTTCTCCGGCGGCTGGCAGATGCGCATCGCGCTGGCGAAGCTGCTGTTGCAGAAGCCGTCGCTGCTGCTGCTGGACGAGCCGACGAACCACCTCGATCTTGAGTCGCGCAACTGGCTTGAGACATATCTGCACGACTATCCAAACGCCTTCATCCTCATCTCGCACGACCGCTACTTCCTTGATGTGACCGTCAACAAGACGATCGAGATATGGAATAAGCGGATGCAGGTCTATCACGGCAACTACGAGAAGTACGTCGCTCAAAAAGAAGAGCGGCGAACGCAACTGATGGCTGCGTACAAGAACCAGCGCGACCGCATCGATGCGCTTGAGGCGTTTA
Organism: uncultured Acidobacteriaceae bacterium; assembly: GCA_963741395.1. GTDB lineage: Bacteria > Acidobacteriota > Terriglobia > Terriglobales > Acidobacteriaceae > Edaphobacter. Next base: position 242,979 of record CAVUHV010000003.1, on the reverse strand, counting down.
TCAACCGGTTCCGCTATCAGGCGACGAAGGCGAAGCAGGTGCAGTCGCGCATCAAGGAGCTCGAAAAGATCGAGCGGATTGAGATTCCCGAGGAAGAGGGAACGATCCACTTCACGATTCCGCAGCCTCCGGCTTCGGGGCGCACGGTGATTGAGGCTCAGAACCTCACGAAGGTCTATCCTTCGCCGAACGGCGGCGAGAAGCGCGTTCTTGAGGATGTGAGCTTCACGATCGAGCGCGGCGACCGCATCGCGCTGGTTGGAGCGAATGGCGCGGGCAAATCGACGCTTATCCGGCTGCTCAGCGGGCAGGAGGAGCCGACGAGCGGCGCGGTTCGGCTTGGTCATAATGCTCTGGTCGACTTCTTTGCGCAGGATCAGTACAAGGTGCTTGATCCGAATGCTGTAATGCTCGACGATATCGCAGCTGCTGCTCCGAAGGTTCCGGTGGTTGAGCTGCGTTCGCTGCTTGGGTGCTTCATGTTCTCGGGCGACGACGTGTTCAAGAAGCTTGGCGTGCTCTCTGGCGGCGAGCGCAATCGCTATGCGATGGCGAAGATGCTGGTTTCGCCTTCGAACATGCTGCTGCTGGACGAGCCTACGAACCATCTTGATCTGCGCGCGAAGGACGTGCTGCTCGATGCGATCAAGAACTTCACGGGAACGGTGCTGTTTGTCTCGCACGACCGGTACTTCATCGATGGACTTGCTACGCGGGTCTTCGAGGTCGAGGACCGGCGCGTGCATATCTATCCCGGCAACTACGAGGACTACTTGTGGCGTAAGCAGGGTGGTCCGGAGAAGATCACTGAGGAGATCTCTCAGTCGCTTGCGGTTCCTGCGCCTGCGCCTGTTGCGGTTGTCGCTGCGCCGGAGACCGAGGCTGCGGCGGTTGCGGTGAAGCGGCTGAATCCGATCAAACGGAAGCAGCTTGAGGATCGGCTTCGGTTTGCCGAGGAGGAGATTCCTCGGCTGGAGTCGGCGATTGCTGCGGCCGAGGAGCGGCTGGGCAACTTCGTCTCGGCGGAGCAGTCGCAGAAGGATGCGGCGGAGCTCGATGGGTTACGGGAGAAGCGGACCTCATTGCTTGCCGAGTGGGAGGAGCTGTCCCTCACCATTGAGGAGCAGCAGACGGCTTAGTGGTACCCCCTCCCCCCCCGTGGATTTTGTAAGTTTCCTGATTACAGTGACATAGCAGATTTCAACAGGCTAAAGTCTTGAATTCAGATGGTTTAAGTATAAAAATATTGATTCTAGAAGAGATAATGCCCGGCTTGGTTGCCGGGCTTTTCTTCTTATTTCTATTTTAGCGAATTGAGGGGAATTGCTCTGCCACTTGTAAGGCTTTCGTTTTGTGGTGGATGGGTGGTTTTTGGCCTTGACAGGGGATTCTGCCGGGATTTCGGGGGATCATTTTTGTAAATCATTGATTTATTGGCGGCTTTACCCGACATCGGTGGCGCTCTTGGAAAACTACCGGGATTCTTCGCTGCGCTCAGAATGACCCTTCAAGGGAGGTGAACATCTCCTTGGAAAGGGGAATGGGCATTGCTAGCGGCCGACGCGCAGGCGTTCGGCGAGGCGCTCGGGGAGGCCGGCGAGCAGGATGCGGCCCTGTGCCGTGGTTACGTCGTAGGGGACACGGTGGTAGGTGACCTCCAGGGCGTCGGTGTCGTAGATGGCGAAGGCGGCGCGCCAGTCGTTGTCGCGGGGCTGGCCAATGGAGCCTGGGTTGATGAGGTGCCGCGTGCCGGGTGGAATCGAGAGCTTCCAGCAGACGGCTTCGTTGCGGTTCGCGTAGCGAGGACGAATCTCGTGCCAGTTGTGTTCCTTCTGAGAGAAGCCGCCCTGCAGGTGGGTGTGGCCGATGAAGGTGACCGCTGTGGTCATCTGCTGCAGGGGAGCCCAGGCGTCGCGCATCGTGATGATGTACTGGTCTTCGTTGAGGGGTGAGCCGTGCGCCAGGGTGACGCCGGCGATGTCTGCCTCTTTCTGCAGGTCGAGGGGTCCCTGGGGAACGGCGGCCAGCCATTCACGGTTCTCCCTGGTCATCTCGTTGTAGGTCCAGGTGGCCGCTGCCCGGGCGACAGGGTTGAAGCCGAGCGCGGAGGTCAGGCCGCAGCAGACGCGGTCGTGGTTGCCCCGGACGTTGAACTGGGCCCTGGCGCGGAGGATCTCGATGACTTCGTTGGGGCTGCCTCCGTATCCGACGACGTCGCCCAGGTTCCACAGGACGTCGAAGGGGGCTGCCGCTTCGAGTACCGCGCTGAGGGCCTCCAGGTTGGCATGGATGTCGGAAAGAATCAGGGCGCGCATGGAATCGGTTTCGGCCAAGCGGCCAAACCGTTAGTTTACACGCTGGTCTACCACCTTTGTGGGACGAGCCCCGGAGTGGGCAGTGGGTCAAACCGACCCACTACCAGGGTGCCCCGGAGACGATCCCGTGACGCCGAACGGACAGTTTGCTGACAAGGCTGCTTACCTTTGATGGGCCTCAAAGGTCTATAGAAACAGAAAAGCAGTACCTGACTCCGGAGTCAGAACATGGAAGAAGTAATCGGGATAGACATTAGCGGGGAACAGGTGTCTCCGCGTGCAGTGGCTCCTCGGGGACGACGTCCGAGTCCTTTTGCTCTCGGATACAGCGGCAGTACAGCGGGAACGGTAAAATCGTTGCCAGGCATGGCCAAGGCAGCGACTCAACCCGGGGCTCGCAATAGCAAGCTGACGCAGGAGCAGCTCGAGGCCCGTGCGCAGCAGCGCATCGAGGACGACGAGCTCATCCGCGAGGCGCAGAAGGGCCATCGTGCGGCCTTTGACACTCTCGTCCGGCGTTATGACCAGAGTGTCTTGCGGCTGGCGCTGCACATGCTGGGCAATGAGCAGGACGCCCAGGACGTGCACCAGGAGGCCTTCATCAAGGCTTACCGCCACCTGGGGAATTTCCGGTTCGAGTGCAGCTTTTATACATGGCTGTACAGGATTGTTACGAATCTGTGCCTGGACCAACTTCGGCGGCGGAAGAGCCGGCGAGAGGAACCGGCGACGGTGCTCGATGCCAGCGGCGATGAGATGGATCTGCTGGCGAATATCTCGGACGAGCGGGCGATGTCGAACCCCGGCCGGGAGCTGGAACGCAAGGTAATGGCCGAGCGCATTAACGAAGCTTTGGGCAAGCTTACCCCGCGCGAGCGGGCGGTCTTTGAGTTGAAGCATTACCAGGGTCTGAAGTTACGCACGATTGGAGAGATGTTGAGCACCACCGAGGAAACGGCCAAAAACACGCTGTTTCGCGCTACGCGAAAGCTGCGGGCCAATCTTGCGGAGATGAGAGGCGCCTCCTAGAGGCAGGAATGAAGACAACGGGCGCAGACCCGACAACCGAGGTTCTTTTGAGGCTGGTTGAGGTAGAGAGCAATGAAGTGTGAAGCAGCGCGAGATCACATCATCCTGGCATACTACGGCGAGCTCGCAGATGAGCTGGCCGGCTCACTTGAACAACATGTCGCCGATTGCGAGGAGTGCCGCACTGAGCTGAGCGCGATGCGTTCGCTCGATGAGCGAATGGCACTGCTGCCAGTGGCGGAGCCTTCGCCGAACTTCGTGGCACAGAGCCGCATGCGGCTCGACGAAGCGCTGGACATGATTCCTCCGCATGGCATGTTCACCCGGCTCCAGTCGAACTTCTTCGCCTGGGTGGGCCATCTGCGGAGTGCTCCGGCGCTGGCGACGCTTCTGGTTGGCGTCGGCTTCCTCGGCGGCAACTTTGTGAATCACTACGAAGCTTCCCACCAGCCACCGAAGCCCGTTGGCGGGGTCGTGGTGAGCAGCCCTACTCAGGGCGTTATCTCCAATGTCACGGGAATCGAGCAGATTCCGAACACTGAGCTGGTGCAGGTGCACTACAACCGCATCGTCCCGGAGACTGTGGAGGGTTCGCTTGACTCGCCGGATATCCGAGGCCTGATCCTCAAGGGCACGACTGCCGCGACGGATGGAGTGCGTGTCCACTCGGTGGGACTGCTCGCGAGCGAGTGCAAGGCTGGGCATTCGTGCACGTCAGGGGAAGACGGCAAGGGGATTCGGAGTGCGCTGCTGGTGTCGCTACGGTACGACAAGGATCCAGGAGTGAGGCTGAAGGCACTCGAAGGGCTGCAGCCGTACGTTGGAGAAGACAACCGCGTCCGGGACGCGGTACTGGAGTCGCTGGCTCGCGACCCGAATGCGCAGGTGCGTGCGGCGGCTATCGGCCTGCTTGAGCCTGTCCAGCAGGATTCGAGTGTCCGGCAGGTGCTTCGCACCGCCTCGACACAGGACGAGAATCCGTATATCCGCACCGCGTCGTACAACGCGCTGCAGGGTAGCGACTCCATTCAGTAACGCCATGCGAAGCTCAACGCAAGGACACGGCATGAGAAAGACATTGATGAAGGCCCGCATCTCGATTGGAGTTCTGATGATGCTGATGGTGCTGGGATATGGCCTTCCGTGCCTTGCTGCAAGCAGGAGCACGCAAGGCTACCTGGGAGTGGATCTCCGCGACGTCAGCGATGAACAGATGAGCGTGCTGAAGCTCAAAGAGGCCCGCGGGGCCGAGGTCACATCTGTCGATCACGATGGGCCAGCCTGCAAGGCAGGACTGCAGGTCCACGATGTCATTCTGCAGATGAACGGCACCGTCATCGAGGGTGAAGAGCAGCTTCGGCGGATGCTGCGGGAGACGCCTGCAGGGCGCCAGGTGACACTTGTGGTCAGCCGTGACGGGCAGCCGCGCACGATCGTTACTCAACTGGCCAACCGCGAAGAGGTGGAGCGGAAGGCATGGGAGCAGCACTACATCGTTCCAGAGCCGCAGGAGTCGGGATCGTCCTCGGCTTATGTGCATGCGGGCAGTGGCTTCTTCAAGTCGTCTCCCTCGTCGGCGCCGACGGGAGCACTGAAGGGTACGCATAGTCTGCTGGGTACCAGCATGATTGTGAGTTCGGCGTACACGGGAGCGAAGCTTGAAGTGATGGGGCCGCAGCTGGCCGAGTTCTTTGGCGCGCAGGGAAGCACTGGCCTGCTGGTCCGCAGCGTCGATCCCAAGAGCCCAGCGGCACAGGCTGGCCTGAAGGCTGGTGATGTGGTCGTCAAGGTCAATTCTGTACCCGTCGCCAGCGGCACGGACTGGGTGAAGACGGTTCACGAGAATCGCGGCAAACAGGTCAACATTATCGTCCTGCGCGATAAGAAGGAGCAGACACTCACGCTGACTCCGGATTCGAAGAAGCGTTCGTCGATCGAGCCTGGGATGGATTTTGAGGAGTTCTTCGGCTTTGATGACGCGGCGCAGCAGACGCGCGCAACGCTCGCTCAGCTTGAGCCCATGTTCAACCAGATTGCCGATGGAGTCCGGACTCGCACGGTGTCTCCGGAGATGCAGCAGATGATCGACCAGGTCGAGGCCCACGCAGTCGATCCTGAGTTGTTCGAGCAGACTCGGCTTCAACTGCATATCGCCGCTGTGGCGATGCAACGGCAGCTCGCAATGGCTTCCAAGTGCGGGATGGACTAGCCGATCAGCAAAGAATCGGCTGAGATGGCCGGGATTTTCGTTTTGTCGTCGAATCCACTGACATAGAGTTAAGGCGCACGCGAATGCTCTTGCGCGTCAAACGGGGGAAATTATGCGCATATTTGCGCTTCGCACCTCGCTCGCCTGCGGCCTCATGGTTATCTCAGCGGACGCATCTTCGCAGACGAAGAAGCCGGGCCTGTGGGAGGTGACGACGACCATGGCTTTCCAGCAGCCTCTGCCACTGAGGGATCGCCGCACACCACCCTGGTATGCGTCACCAAAGAGCAACTCGATAAATACGGGGCCATCACACCGCAGTCGGCCGGTTGCCAGGTGACCAATATTGTGAAGAAGCCGAACGGCGCTACCGCTGAAATGGTCTGCACGGGAAGGATGGATGGTAAAGGGGTGCTCGATGCGTCGTGGACAGATGCTGATCACACCGCGACGACGGTCCACTTTACCGGCACGATGCAGGTCTTAATGGATACAAAGATGGTTGAGTGGACGTCGAACTCCTCGTACGTCTTCAAGAGTTCGGACTGCGGATCTGTGAAGCCGGTAGAGACTCCGGCGGCGCATTGAGACCTGAGCCAGAGGGAAGTCACACGACGGTTGTGGTTAAATAAAGAGAAGAGTATGTCCACGACCCCTACCGTTGTTACCCCGCCGGTCAAGCGCTCCATGCCCTTAAGGCGGCGGTGGCTGGCGGCTACCCGCAAGGCCCGCGAGATCCGTTCCATCGGAGACGCCATCGGGCACACCGATCACCCCTACATGGCGCATATTGTGCCGATGAGGCGGTGTAACCTCGCCTGCACCTACTGCAACGAGTTCGACGACTTCTCCGACCCGGTGCCGCTGGACGAGATGTTTCGCCGCATCGACGACCTGGGCCGGCTTCGCACGTCGGTCATTACCATTTCAGGTGGCGAGCCTCTTCTGCACCCGAACCTGGACGAGATCATCACGCGCATTCGCAACACTGGCGCCATCGCCGGGATGATCACCAACGGTTATCTGCTGATGCCGGACCGCATCCAGCGGCTCAACCGGGCAGGGCTCGATCACATGCAGATCTCGATCGACAATGTGATGCCAGACGATGTATCGAAGAAGAGCCTGAAGGTGCTCGACAAGAAGCTGCAGATGCTTGCCGAGCATGCCGACTTTCACGTGAACATCAACTCGGTCGTTGGCGGGGGAATCGCAAATCCGCAGGATGCCCTCACGGTGTCGAAGCGCGCCCTCGAACTGGGCTTCAGCTCAACTATCGGGATCATCCATGATGGGTCGGGACAGCTCAAGCCTCTGGGTGAGGCCGAGCGCGCTGTCTGGGATCAGGTTCGTCGTCTGACCCGGCGCAGCTACTCCCGCTTCAACCACTTCCAGGAGGCGATCGCCAACGGCGCGACGAACGACTGGCGCTGCCGTGCGGGTGGACGCTACCTGTATATCTGCGAGAACGGCCTGGTCCACTACTGCAGCCAGCAACGAGGCTTCCCCGGGGTTCCGCTGTCGGGCTACACCACGGAAGACGTGAAGCGCGAGTTCCTTACGCAGAAGAGTTGTGCGCCGAGCTGCACGATATCGTGCGTTCACCAGGTGAGCTACATCGACCACTGGCGGGCTCCGCAGAACTCCTCGGTTACGCCGAACGGCTCCCACAAGCAGGAGCCAGAATTAGTCCAGATCCGTTAGCCGAGAGCCTACATCTGTTGAGAAGCTCACCTAGTACCGGCGCCTTATTCTCAATGTGCGACTGGCTCAACAACGTCAAGGCTACTGCCGGTCATCCTCGTCGACCGTGATGTTTCCAGGAAGATCGAGAGCTACTACGCCGAACTTGGTGCCGGAGCCCTCGGGATCGATGGCGACGATGTGCTGATGCTGTTTTGAGCCGGCCTTCAGTTCAACCTTCCCTGATGTATTCGAATCTACGTTCACCTGTGCCTTCCCTTTATCGTTGTCGCAGGTGAGGCCCTCGTCCGTGCGCGTGGGGTTGCCCACTGGCCTGTCGTTGCTGCATTGAATGACGGTGCCGTAACGCTTGAGAGCGTTCATATAGAAGGCATGGACGTTGTCAGGAGGATCCGGCGTGCGGTAGCTGGCGGCCTTTACGCGAAGCTGAAACTTGCCGAAGCTGAGGTTCACATCGGCTGCGCCGCTGTCCTTGTCTTTCTTCTTGACTAACTCAGCTCCGGGATAGATGGGGAGGCCCAGACCCTGTTCGACACTTGCGTCATCGGTCTTCACCTGCAGCCCACCGAATGGAGTTGCGATCTTCACGTTCTCCGCGCCATTTTGCTTACTGGAGTCAAACCGGCATCCGGTCACCATGGTCATCATTCCCGCTATTACCGTGACCAGAACAACTCTCTGCTGTAGCTGCATCGCTTCCTCCTACTGCAGAACGATACGCCACTTTCTTCGTGATAGTTCCGCGACGACGAGGCGCGACTGTCCTATACTTGTCAGCAAGCCGGATTCCGGCATCTGGAGACTTGGCATGGCGCAGCACCAGCCAATTCGAAGAGAACCTCCCTCAACCGGATCGGAGATTCCGGACAAGCTATATTTCCGCATCGGCGAAGTGGCTCGTCTGTGCGATGTGCCGGCGTATGTTCTTCGTTTTTGGGAGAGCGAGTTTCCGCAACTCAAGCCGCACAAGGGCGGCACCGGTCAGCGTCTGTATCGGCGCCGCGACGTTGAGACAGCGCTGCACATCAAGAGCCTTCTGTATCAGGAGGGCTACACCATCCCTGGGGCGCGCCAGGTCATCAAATCAGAAGCGAAGCAGAAGGCGCCGCAACTATCGCTCGGCATCGATACGGGCATGAGCGCGCCGCAGATTCGCAAGATTCAGAGAGATCTTCGCGAACTGCTGGCGATCCTCTCAAAGCCTCCGGCAAAGCCATCGGTGCACACCCTTCGTGCGCCGCGGCAGAGTGGCGGGCCGCGGCGCGTCTCGACGGAGAAGTTGTTTGATGTGCACCGCTCATCGAATTCCGCGAATCCCGCGAATTCCGCCGAGGACTCTACCGACAAATCGAAGTCCTGATCAGAGAGAGATGAGCCCAGCGTGGATCGCCCAGAGCGAGGCGGTCGCCACCACAATCCAGAGCGCAATGCCCTGAATCATTGGCCGAGCGCCGACTTGTCGCAGCGTCTGTCGTGAGATTCCTGTTCCGATGAGGAAGAGAACCACCGTGAGCCCGGCTCTTCCCAGCCGGTTCAGCGAGCCGAACAGCGCGCCCGACTGTGGCAGCCAGTGCGGCAGATAGCTTGCGAGAACTGCAGCGACGCAAAAGTAGAGAATGAACCAGGGCAGTTGAACCTTCGCCTTGCTCTTTCTGAGCATCGCGGTGGCGATGGCGAGCGGCACGATCCAAAGTGCGCGCGCGAGTTTTACGGTTGTTCCCACGGCGAGGGCCGTCGGGCCGTACTTGGCTCCTGCGCCGACAACTGAGCTGGTGTCGTGGATCGCCAGTGCCGACCAGAGCCCGAACTGGGTCTGAGTGAGATGCAGCGCCCAGCCTATGAAGGGGAAGAGCAGCAGCGCGACTGAGTTCAGCACGAAGACCGTTCCGAGGGAGACAGCCATCTCTTCTTCGTTCGCCTCCAGCACTGGGCCCATCGCAGCGATGGCGCTGCCTCCGCAGATCGCCGTGCCCACGCTGATGAGCAGCGACTGCCGCTTGCCGACCAGCAGCAGTTTGCCGAGAAGCACACCGAGGCTCATCGCGAAGACAATGCTGATGGCTGTATAGAAGAATCCGGAGCGGCCTGCATGGACGACTTGAGTGAGATTCATGCCGAAGCCGAGGCACACGACCGAGGCCTGGAGCAGAAACCTCGAGAGATGCCGGCTCTCGATGTGGAACGGGTGGATGAAGCTGAGTCCGAAGACCAGGCCAAGCGCCAGAGCGAGCGGCGGCCCGATAAGGCCGCTTGCGGCGAGAATGAGTCCGATAAAGAAGAGGTTCTTTGTCATCGCATCTCAAGCATGGCTCCGATAGCGGCCTGCGTCGAGACGGAGTTTTGAATAGCCGATAAGCAGTACTTATGAGGTTGATTTTGGCGGGGTTGCGACCACGGCGAGCGCAAAACGCTGAAAGGCTCCTGCGGCTCCGGCAGCCTCGGTCCCGGCGAGGCGGACGAAGCTGAAGTCGCGGACGATGCGCAGATCCTGCACCTTGATGACCTTCACGGTACCGAGGCGCAAAACTTTGCCGACAGCCCAGCGTGAGACGAATCCTGCACCCAGGTCTGCCTCCACGCCGGAGATGATGGCCTCGGTTGAGTCCAGCTCTATCGCAACATTCAGTGACTTGAGCGGAAGGCCGGCCTGCTTGAGAGCGCGCTCGACGACCCGGCGCGAGCCTGAGCCGCGCTCACGCAAGAGGAGAGGCACGCTTAGGAGGTCTTCCGCAGTAATGCTCGTCTTGCTTACTGCCCACGGATGATTGGGATTTACGATGAGGACCATCTCGTCCTGTGCCATGCGCTCGGTCTTGACGTCACGCCGCATCGCGGGCCCCTCGATGATGCCGAGGGCAATCTGCTCTTCGGCGACGGCTTCGACGATTCGCTCGGTATTTCCGCTCGTCAGCGACAGCCGGACATGAGGATACTGCCGCAAAAACGTGCCAAGGATGCGAGGCAGGACGTATTGGGCAACCGTGGTTGAGGCGCCGAGGCGAAGCTCACCGGTGACTTCGTGGTTGAGTGCCGCGAGTGCGCGCTGGGCCTCGGCCATGGTCTGCGCGGCACGAGTGGCATACTCCAACAAGACACGGCCAGCTTCTGTGAGTGCGATCTGTGTTCCGTGGCCCTCGCCGCCGGCGCGGTCGAAGAGACGCATACCAGCTTCCTCTTCGAGAGCGTGAATCTGCTGGCTCACCGCGGGCTGGCTGAGATGGAGGGATTCGGCAGCCTTGCGGAAGCTCATCTGCTCCGCGACCGTACGAAATACCTTCAGACGGAAGTTCTCCACATCGTCTCCTGGGCGCGAACCATCAGCGCTACCCACAGCATAAGTCTCCGCGGTGCTGAGCCCGATAGAATCATCTCAAGCCTGCAATCCAGTGAGCGCAAACGACGATTCCAACCCGACCCTTGGGCCAGTTGAAGCCCCGTTGCAGGCTCCGGTCGCCAGCGAGCTGAAGTCCCGGCGCGGTCTTCTGGCGTTTCTTCACCCTTCGGCGTCGCATAGTGCGTTTTCGGCGACGCTGCTTCTGATGCTGTCGACGCTCCTCTCCGGCGTTCTTGGCCTCATCCGGCAGAAGTACATCAACTACATCTTCGGGGCCGGGCCGCAGACCGACGCATACAACGCAGCATTCCAGCTTCCGGACATGCTCGCCTATTTTCTCGTCGGAGGAGTCGCATCGATCTCGCTGGTGACGATTCTCAATCGTTATCGCGCAGAGGGTGACGAGGCTGGCGGCGACCGCGCGCTGTCTATCGTCCTCAACGCGATGATCGTTGTGCTCGGCGCGGGCATCTTGCTGGCAGAGATCTTCGCGCCCTACTACACGAGGATCGCTTTCCGAGGCTTCGATGCGCAACAGGCGGCTCTCTGTACTTCGTTGACGCGGCTCCTGCTCCCAGCGCAGCTCTTCTTTTTCATCGGCGGCGTCATTGGTTCGCGGCTGCTTGTTCGGAAGATATTTCTCTACCAGGCGATTACGCCGCTCATCTACAACCTCGGCATTATCCTGGGCGCTGTTTTCCTGCATCAACGCTTCGGGATCTACTCGCTTGCCATCGGTGTACTTGCAGGAGTTGTCCTTGGCCCTGCTGCTCTCACGGCAGTTGGAGCGTTTCGCGAAGGCCTGCGTTACCAGCCGATCCTCAATCTTCGCCATCCGGCGTTCCTGGAGTGGCTTCGTCTTACCTTCCCGCTGATGGTTGGCGTCTCCCTCGTTACGGCTGACAAGTGGATCCTTGCTTACTTCGCCTCGAACGACGCGGGCGGCATCTCGCGTCTCACGGTAGCGAAGACGCTCTTCAACGCTCCGATGGGAATCCTTGGCCAGGCTGCTGGAGCCGCGTCACTGCCGTTCTTTTCCGCGCTCTTCAGCCAGCACCGACTCCCTGAATTCGCTGCCGCAGTCAACCGCGCCGTCTCGCGCGTTCTTGCTGCGTCATTTCTTCTTGGAGCGTGGATGATTGCATTGGCCTCGCCGATTGTGGATCTTTTTCGTGGAGGGTCTTTCACTCGGGCTGACGCCCAGGCTACTGCGCTTTACTTCACCATCTTTAGTCTCTCGATTGCCTTCTGGGCTGCACAGGGCATCTACGCGCGTTCGTTCTACGCCGCGGGAGATACAGTCACTCCTGCGACCGCTGGTTGGGCCGTCACTTTGCTCTCGATCCCCGTCTACAGTGTTCTGTTTCACAGCGCTGGAATCACAGGACTTACCGTTGCTTCGAATGTGGGGATTATCGTCCAGACGCTGACGCTCGCCCTGCTGCTGCATCGTAAGGGTTTGGCAGGACTCTCGGGGTTAGAGGGCGGAGAACTGGTGCGGGCCCTGCTGGCTGCGGGCATTAGTCTTGCAGGCACTTACGCCTTAGCGCACCGTGTGCCCATCGCGCACAGCCATCTTAACGACGTCGCTGTGATTGCGGGCGGTACTACGATCTGGGCTTTGCTCGCGCTGATCGTGCTTCACCTGACCGGGTCGAGGCTTCTGCAGCAAATCCGCTCCCGTGTCTGATCCCAATCATTGATCTCGCAAGGTCGGTTATGAGTCGCTAAAGATAGGCAATCCTGGATATCGTTTACGCCCGGCTTGATTTCGCAATGCAAAGAGCGCCGTACAAGCGATCCCAAGTAGCAGCCAGCATAAGTGCGGACCTAAAACCGCATTTGCCAGGCCAGGCGAATGCTGGCTGAAGAGGAAGTAGGATTGGCCTCTTTGCAACAGCGCTTCGGTATTGACCAGGAAGACGGTGCAGAATGCAAGAATCAGGCGTGCAGTTGCGGATGAAAGATTACGAAATGACCACAGAATTATGGGCAGCAAAAGAATCGCTGAGTAATAGCGCTGAGAAAAAGGCAAAAGGCCAAGAAGGAGTAGCGTGGAAGCAATCAGCAATCGCCCGTCGAGACTGTCACTCAGGAATAAGGAAGGGCGTAACCAGAGGCCTAATAAAATTACTGTGACTGACAATGCCAAGAGCGTCGCTGCCATAGGACTATGAGTGAGAGAGTACAACGGGACCTGGAGATCAATACGATCAACACGAGCTAGGTTTTGCTCAGTGACGTCGGCCGCCCCCCCGTTTTGGAAGACGACGTCGATGTTCTCGTTGAGGCTGGTGATCCATTGAGTGCCGAGTGGAGCCAGCCGGACAAGAGAAAGGCCGGTGAGAAGAACGCACGCTGCCAGCGTGATCGCAAGCGTGCGCCATGCACGTACGATCAGCAAGTACGGGAGAATCAGCAAGCCAAGCGTAGGCTTGATGCACGCAGAGAGCGCAATGCACAGTGCGGCGACAACCTCCGGATCGTGAGTTCTGGTGAGTAAGCGATAGAGGCCGATGAGAAGAAGGCTGGCAGAAAGGCAGGCAATATTGGAGACATGTATCGCCGACTGCGCTGGAGCAAGCGCCAAGGCAAATGCCAGAAAGAGTGGTTTCATCGGGTCGCGCCAAGTGCCGGGAATCAATCTGCAAAACAGATGTACAGTCATCACATAGGCGGAAAAGCCTACCACGGTGAGCGTCCAAACGGCGGTCTTCCAAGATAGAGCAGCGAGGGGTGTAAGTATGATCAGGCAGGGTGGCGGGTAGACCGGACGGCGGCTAGAGGATTCAGCCTTGAGATTAATCTGAGGACCTCCCGCGGCGTACCATGCGGGAATAAAAGCGACTGCATCGTACGGGTTTTGATGGCGGAGCCAGAGGCGAGTAGAGACATAAGGCGCTGCAAGATCATTGAAACCACTGTTGGCTCGAAGCGGGCCACGGACGATAGAGAAAACTGAAGCGAGGGAGACGGCCAACCAGGCAAGCAACACCTTGAGTTTGCTCAGGATAGTACCTCCCTAGGTTTGGAGTGTAAGCATCGTAGGAGATTTGATGTCTTCTCTGAGCGTAAGAACGGCCTAGTGGACAAAATAAAATGCGGCCGTTACTGTGTGAGATGTTACGGCTTTCTGGAAAAGAATCGGTGGTCACAAGCCGAGCAACGGAAGGGGTACCACCTGAAGATAGCTAACAGGTGTTCGCCTAGCGTCCGTCGGCGGCTTCTCTTCAGTTCTTTACAATTGCACTTCGGGCATTTCACGGGAATAAGAATACTCCCGACCTGTCCGGCGGCAAGTCCTTTCCGTTACCCTCGGTGAATCGACTGATGAATGGTATTTCGTACGAATACAGGGCCTCCAATCCAGAGTTGAGTCATCGGTATGAATATCCTGTTGTCGCGAAATTTTTGAAGGACGTGCCTCCTGGCGCGACGGTAATGGATATCGGTTGCGGCAACGGCTCCTTTATCTCGCTCTTTCAGGACCGGAGATGGAAACTCCACGGTTCCGACCTTTCGCCCACCGGGATCGAGATTGCGCGCAAGACATTTCCCGGCATTGATTTCTTTCTAGCCGATGGCCAAACGCTTTATGGGGATTTTCTCAAGACGGTGGGACCGGTCGATGTCGTTATTTCGACGGAGGTGATCGAGCACCTCTATGATCCTCGCGGCCTCCTTCGCAATTGTTACGAACTGCTGAAGCCGGGTGGAGTGCTGGTGCTCACCACCCCCTATCACGGCTATCTCAAGAATCTGCTGCTTGCGATTACGGGGAAGATGGACCAGCACTTTACCGTGCTGTGGGACCACGGGCATATCAAATTCTGGTCGCGCGACACGATCGAGCAGGCTCTGACCGAAGCCGGTTTCACAAATATCGAGTTTGCGGGATCCGGCCGGGTCCCCTATCTGTGGAAGAGCATGGTTCTGAAGGCGCAAAAGCCTGCCTGAGTTTCTTTGCCTACTTCGCGTCTTCGTACTCTTCGTGCCACGCAGTCTGGATCGCTTCCAGGATGCCTTCGTTCGACTTGGCAGGGTCTCCTACAAATCCGGGCAGCTCTGTTACATAACGGTGCAGATCGGTAAACCGCACGGTATATGGATCGAGCTCGGGATACTTTTCCTGCAACAAAATTCCGATCTCTTCAGCATCGGTCCAGTTGATCTCGCGCGGCATTTGTCTGCCCTCCAGGCTTCATTTTACGGTGCGAAAGCTGGATGGCTATAGGGAGCCAGTCGATGCCAGCCCGCGCGTCATCTCGGACTGCGCTGGCTTCTTGAAGCCGTACATTCTCTGGTCGGCAACACACAGGAGTCGAGTTGCGTCCTGTGCATCGCTGGGATACACAGCGATTCCCAGGCTCGCTGTAATCGTCATGAGGCGGCCGTCGATCACAACTGGCTCTTCCACGGCGGTCTGGATCACCTTGGCAAGCTCTTTGAGCTCAGCCTCTTCGCGGACGTCGCGAGCGATCATGGCGAACTCGTCCCCGCCCAGCCTGGCAAGAGTATCGAAGCGGTGCCCGGTTGTGCGAAGGTTCTTCGATACTT
The DNA here is from genome assembly GCA_963741395.1 of uncultured Acidobacteriaceae bacterium. Classification (GTDB taxonomy): domain Bacteria; phylum Acidobacteriota; class Terriglobia; order Terriglobales; family Acidobacteriaceae; genus Edaphobacter. The sequence goes on along the minus strand of CAVUHV010000003.1, from coordinate 227,831 downwards.
CGCATAACACCTGGTCTCCGGCATGGTGCCCGAGCGAGTCATTGATTTGCTTGAAGCCGTTGAGGTCAAGCATGAATACGGCAAGGGAGCGGCACTCTCGCCGCGATCCATCGAGAGCAGCTGCGAGACGTTCCTCAAAAGAGCGCCGGTTCGCCAGGCCGGTCAGCTCGTCATGCAGCGCGAGCCACTGATTGCTGGAGACCTGTTCCTCGAGCACCACGAGGATCATGCCGATTGATATGAGCAGCTTCTGCAGGTTCCAGATGTGTGAGGCGACATCGAAGTAGGACGGCGCGATCCACGGATGCACCAGAAAGCACAGCGCCCAGATGACAAAGCCAGTCAGAATGGCGAGCCTTCCCGTGCTCTTGTTTGGCAGGCGCTGTGCAAAATTTAAGGCTGTGAGGGTATAGATACCACACAGGCTCCAGTACACAGCCTCGAGATACTGCGCGTTGTGGACCAGATAGCCCACCGCCAGCCAGCCGCAGAGCTGGAGTACCGCGAGCAGCCAGCTCCTGCGCAGATAAAGCGCGGTCGCTGCGCTGATGAACACCCCCAAGGCGATCGAAGGAAAGTAGGCCTGGCGCGTGTGGAGATGAAGGCCATACGTTGTGTTCATCAGGAGCAGCGGGAACGCGTTCAGCGAGATGTAGAGGAGCCTCTTCCATCGGACGTCGCCTTGATCGCCGGAGGCCCAAAGAAAGACAACTCCCGCCAGGAGGTAACAATCCAGCACGATCACTTGCGGTATTTTGCCGGGGAGCCCGCTCGATGGGTAGAAGGTATGTGCGACAGCTTCTGCCAGCGTCAGGAACAGGCCTAGCAACCACATGTCCGCCTGCTCATGGCGGTGTCTCTGTCGCAGCAAAAACAGGATGACGACCAGGAGCGTCAGAGCCGCGAGATCGGGGAGGTAGGCGACGTTCATCCGGACTCCATGCTTGATGAGTGAGAGCCCTTAAAGCGCTAAAGTAAAACAACCATTTCCGGGAGCCCAACTGACACCGCTCTTTTCGTCTCGATTATCCGGCATTTCAGGTCAAAGAGACAAAAATCCTCATATAGAGACGGCTCGCTGAGGAAGCAGATTGTTCTTGCGCGCGACAGGGTTGAGTCATCCTGCGCGGCGAGAGACATCTCCAATTCGCCATTCCTCGTTGAAAACACGGAGGGTTAAACTTTGCCTCAGTCATTTTTGACGACCGCGGCAGGCTTACCCTCCTGCACGTAGTTCCGGTTCCACTTGGGAACCTCTACCACGTACGTTCCTGGCTTCTCGATGATGGCCTGACAGCCGAGGCGCGAGTTCAGTTGTACGTCAGCTGCCGTCTCCATGCGGTCGAGCTCTTTGTCTTCGGGTTCGCTGATGCCGTTCGCGCCCTCTTTCACCCAGAGATGGCAGGTCGTGCAGGCGCAGACACCTCCGCAGGCGTGGTCGAGAAAGACATCGAAGTTCTCGGCGACGTCGAGGAAGGACATCGGCTCTCCGTGTCCTTCGTAAGGCAGGGAGCCAAACTCAAACTCGACGGTTCGTCCTTCTGGCTCAAACGTTACCCGTACCATGTCTTCGCCTGCGGGCTTTGACAGATCCACAACCTGGTCCTTATCGATCTCGCTCATAAATTAATCTTCCGTCGATTCTCCGGCCGTAGCCTCTTGATGTACTGACTTTTCAATTGCAGCGGCCTCAGCATCCGTGCTGAGCACCTGCGCCCTGGCAAAGGGATGGGGCGCGGTGGGGCCTTGTCCTATGCTCTCACCTGCGGCCTGCATCGTCTTGCCGCCGATGGCGCCGGACACCGCTGAGTCCATCATCAGCTCGGCGAAGCGCCGCGTCGCCTGGTCGAGGCGGTCGATCGCTGCACGGATTACCTTATGGTCTCCGCCGATCACTGAGGCTCTCACCTCATCCTCGCCCTGTTTGATTTTTTCAATCTCATCGAAGCTGAGTTGCTGCCAGGCGGCGTGGCTCTTTCCTTTTTCGACGGCAGAAAGAATCGTCTCGGCCTCATTTTTCGCCTCGATGACCTGGCGCGCGCGGATGTCTTCCTCGGCGTTGTCGAACGAAGAGAGAATCATATCCTCCACCTGCTCGTCCGTGAGTCCGTAGGTGGGCTTCACCTCGACCTCAGCCTCTTTCCCGCTTCGCTGCTCGCGCGCACTGACGTGCAGGATTCCGTTTGCGTCGATGAGAAACTTCACCTCGATGCGCGGCAGGCCAGCCATCATCGGTGGGATGCCTTTCAGATCGAAGCGCGCAAGGGAGCGGCAGTCCTTCGCCAGTTCGCGCTCGCCCTGCACGACGTGAATCGCGACGTTCGTCTGTCCGTCTACGCCCGTCGTGAAGTGTTCGGTCGCGCTCGCGGGGATGGTGGAGTTCCGTTGGATGATCTTCGCGACGACACCGCCGAGCGCCTCGATCCCCAACGAGAGAGGAGTTACGTCGAGCAGCAGCAGGTCTTCGGTTGCCTTCGAGCCTCCGCCGAGAATCTGCGCCTGCACTGCGGCTCCCAGTGCAACGACCTCGTCCGGATTCAGCTCGGTGTGGGGCTTCTTGCCGCGCGCGCTCAAGCCGAAGACCTGATCGACAAGCGCCCGAACTGCGGGAATACGGGTAGAGCCGCCCACGAGTACAACCTCGTCGATCTGCGACGGATCGATGCCGGCGTCCTTCAGGGCTTGCTTGCACGGGCCGGCGGTGCGGGCGATTACTCGGGCGATAAGCTCCTCGAACTGCTGGCGAGTGATCTCGCGGGAGTAGCGCTTTCCGCTGGGCAATGTCACATCAAGGCGGGCGATCTCATGCAACGAGAGCGCGATCTTCGCCTCGATGACCGCCTTGCGGATCGATTGAACTGCTTCGCCGTTCGCGCGAACGTCTTCGCCGAGGTCGCCGGCGATGTCGTCCAGTGCAATCGCGATCAGCAAGTTGTCGATGTCGTCGCCGCCGAGGTGGGTGTCGCCGCCGGTTGCGATGACTTCGAAGATGCCCTCGTGCAGCTTGAGGATAGAGATGTCGAACGTGCCGCCGCCGAAGTCGTAGACAGCGATCAGCCCGTCCTTGTTCTTGTCCAGCCCGTAGGCTAATGCCGCTGCGGTCGGCTCGTTCACCAGACGCAGTACCTCAAGTCCGGCGATGCGGCCAGCGTCCTTCGTCGCCTGTCGCTGCGCGTCGTTGAAGTAGGCGGGAACGGTGATCACGGCCTTTGTGACTTGAGCCCCAAAGAACCGCTCCGCATTCCGCTTCAACTGCGTCAGCACGTAGGCTGAGATCTCGGGAGGGGTCAGGGTCAGGCCGCCGACCTTCAGCTTCAACACCTCATCGGCCTTCAGCCCCTCCGCGAGCTTGAAGGGGAAGAGTTTCAGCTCTTCCTGCACGTCCTCCAAGCCGCGTCCCATGAGGCGCTTAGCCGAGTACACCACGCTTGCAGCATCCTCCAGCAGAGTTCCACGCGCTGCATTTCCGACCACGACGCCGCCCGGCGTCACCGCCACCACCGACGGCACGAGCCGGTCACCGTCCTCGCCCGGAATCACCGTGGGCGTGTCTCCCTGCATGTAAGCCACGAGGGAGTTCGTCGTTCCAAGGTCAATCCCAACAACACGCTCTTCAGCCATCAATCGTCCTTTTATCCCGGTTCTTCTATTGTCCTACAATCGCAGTATCGCGGCGTCACCCGCTCCGCATTGGATGCCGCGCTACCAGATTGTGTTCATGAAAGATCAAAAAGGATCCACCCTCATCCCCAGCCTCCGCTACCGCAACGCACTCGCTGGGATCGACTGGCTTGTTCGCGCCTTCGGCTTCGAGAAGAAGGCTGTTTACCTCGGGCCGAACGATACCGTCGCCCATGCCGAGCTCACCTTCGGCAGCGGGATGGTCATGCTCGGCTCAGTTTCCAAGGAAGGCGATTATGCGAAGCTGATGGTCCAGCCGGACGAGATTGACTTCCGCGAAACCAAGGGAATTTACGTTGTCGTCCCCGACGCCGATGCCGTTTATGCCACCGCAAAAGCAGCGGGTGCCGAGATGGTCATGGATATCCGCGATATGGAGTACGGCGGCCGTGCATTCACCTGCCGCGATCTTGAAGGTCACCTCTGGAACGTCGGCAGCTGCGATCCATGGTCTACGTCCTCCAAGTGACGAAGTCCGGCGACAGGCGAGAGCATCCCGTGATAATTTCAGGCCATGGAGCTTAATCCCTATGCAAGATTCCTGGGAGACGCCGAGCCCCTATCCGTCCTTACCACAACGGTTGAGCGTCTCCGTGCCCTGATTGCCCCACTCTCTGCTGCTGAGATCAATCGCCCGCCAGCCCCTGGCAAGTGGAGCATCTGCCACATCGTCGCGCACCTGGCCGACTGCGAACTAGTCTTCAGTTATCGCCTGCGCCAGACCCTCGCCGAGGATCACCACATCATCCAGCCGTTCGATCAGGAACGCTGGTCCCGGCGCTACGACGCCTACAACATCGAACAAGCGATGGCGCTATTCAACGCAGCGCGGACCTGGAATCTTCGCCTTCTCACCACAATTAATGAGGACGACCGTCATCGTCCTGTGACGCATCCGGAGCGAGGCACCATGACCTTTTGGACGATCGTCGAAACCATGGCGGGACACGACATCAATCATCTTCAGCAAGTCGAACGGCTGGCCGCGAAGCCACAGCCTCACCCGGAGCGATTACCTAATTAGACTGGTTGAAAGACATGTCCTCCCTTCCAGCATTGGCCGCCGTCACTACTGTTGCCACCGCTACTGCCGGCGCGTGGGCTTACGCTGCGCTGGCTCCTCAAGCGCAGATATTCGGCGCTACGCTTGTCGCCCCCGCCAATCCTGGAGAGATCGCGCTCACTTATGATGATGGGCCAAACCCCGCGGCGACGCCGCAGCTTCTGGACGTCCTTGCGCGGCACAACGTCCGCGCTACCTTCTTCCTCATTGGCCGCTACGTTCGTCCGCAGGTCGACCTTGTTCGGGCGATTGCCGCAGCGGGACATCTCATCGGCAATCATTCGATGACGCACCCGTGGCTACCTTTCGTCTCGAATGCTCGCATTCGCGAGGAACTCAAAGGGTGCAATGCTGCGCTTGAAGATACCCTCGGCACTCAGGTCCGCTATTTCCGTGCACCTCACGGCGCACGCCGGCCGTATGTGTTGAGGACAGCCCGAGAGCTCGGCCTTGTGCCAGTGCAGTGGAATATCATCTGCGGCGATTGGAATCCCATTGGGGCCGACGTCATCTCTGAGCGAGCCGCGCGAGGCATCGTCCGCAATCAACGCGGCAACCGGGCCTCTAACATCGTGCTTCACGACGGGGGCCAGCACACACCCACGGCCCCTCGCCTCGCCACTGTCGAAGCTAGTGAGCGGACCCTCCAGAATCACCCGCCTGGTCAATTCCGTTACGTTACGGTCGACGCCTGGGCCCGCTAGCCTTGCAGAGCCTTGCGGGCGGCGGCGACGGTGGCTTCTGCCTCCACCGCTCCATGGGCCGTCGAGACGAACGCCGCCTCAAACTGGCTGGGTGGGAGCCATATTCCTGCCTCGAGCATCGCGCGGTGAAACGTCCCGAAGGCTTTTGTGTCCGACTTCGCGGCGCTCGCAAAGTCGGTCACCGGCTCGTTGGTGAAGAACCACGTAAACATCGATCCCACGCGGTTCGTCGTTAACGGCACGCCGCCTTCGCGTGCCACTGCAGCAACCCCATCGGCGATCGCTGCGGTCGTCTTTTCCAATTGGAGATAGATCTCGCCCTGCCGGGTAATGAGCTCTTTGAGCGTTGCGATTCCTGCGGCCATGGCCAGCGGATTCCCGCTGAGCGTTCCTGCCTGATAGACCGGCCCCAGTGGCGCGAGATACTCCATCACATCGGCACGGCCACCGAAGGCCCCGCAGGGCAAACCTCCGCCCAGAATCTTTCCGAGCGTGGTCAGATCGGGCGTGATTCCGTAGCGTTGTTGCGCTCCGCCCAGCGCCACGCGGAAGCCCGTCATGACCTCATCCAGAATCAGCAGCGCGCCGTGTTCCTGGGTCAGCGCGCGGAGCCCTTCGAGATATCCGGGCGCTGGAGGAATCGTTCCGGCGTTTCCCACGACCGGTTCGACGATGACGCAGGCAATCTCCGCTGGTCTCGCCGCAAAGGTCGCTTTCACGGCTTCAAGATTGTTGAAGGGCAGCGCCAGCGTGTGCTGCGCGGTCTCCTCGGGCACGCCGGCAGAGCCGGGAATCCCCAGCGTCGCTACACCCGAGCCTGCTTTGACGAGCATCGCGTCGGAGTGTCCGTGGTAGCAGCCCTCGAACTTGATGACAAATTTTCGCCCGGTGAAACCCCGCGCGAGCCGTATTGCGGACATACAGGCTTCGGTACCGGAGCTGACAAACCGCAGCTTTTCGACTGAAGGGAAGCAATGCCGCACGAGTTCGGCGAGGTCGCCCTCGGCCGCCGTCGATGCCCCAAAGCTCGCACCTTTCGCTGCGGCCTCGCGGATAGCCTCAACCACGGCAGGGAAGGCGTGGCCGAGGATCATCGGGCCCCAGGAGCCGAAGTAGTCGAGGTAGCGGTTGTTATCCTCGTCGAAGAGATAAGCTCCCATTGCCTGCTTCACGAACGGCGGATCTCCGCCTACTGAGCGGAATGCCCTTACGGGAGAGTCGACTCCTCCGGGGAGAAGCTGTTCAGCGCGTCGTTGCATTTGGCGGGAGCGATCGAGAGTAAGTGGCATCTGTTTCAGTATAAAAGTCCTGTGGAGGGAGCCTTAGCGATGACCGAAGCTGAACGCAGACTTATCGCGTCGCATCCGCTCCTGCTGTACGACGGAGTCTGCGTTCTCTGCAATGGCGTGGTTCGCTTTGTGCTCAGGCATGACACGGGCAGGGTCTTTCGCTTCGCGCCCCTCGAAAGCTCTCTCGCGAGGGAGTTGCTCGCAGGCTCGACCGATACCCGCGAGGGAGTTGTTCTCATCACCGACACACTTTCGCATGGCCAGCAGATCTACCATCGCAGCGAGGCAGTTAGCCGCGCGCTGCTTGTGCTTGGCGACCGATGGAGCAGTCTTAGCAGTCTTGGCAGGCTCCTAAACGCCGTCCCGCGGCCTCTGCGCGAGCTCGGCTATGGCATCGTCGCGCGGTTGCGGTACCGACTCTTTGGCCGCTACGAGAAGTGTCCGATTCCCGATCCTGGCGTGCGTTCGCGCATGGTCGGGTTTGACTAGCGGTTTCTGGAAAACCGCTTGTTTTACAACGTCGTGACGGTTGGCGGCGGGTGCCCTGCTAAACTTTAATTTCCTCGTTTGAGCAAATTTCCTGGAGAGCACCTTGCCGGAGAACTTCCCCACCCCCGACGCCACTGCCGAAAATCCATCTTCTAACGCGACTAAGCCTGATGCGATCTCGACCGGAAAGGCAAAGACACCTACGAAGGCGACGACGGCGTCAAAGAAATCAATCAGTTATGCGGACGCTGGGGTTGACATCTCCGCTGCCGACCGCAGCAAGCACCGCATCAAGATGCTCGCCCGCAAGACCTTCAACAAACAGGTTCTCAGCGAGATCGGCGGCTTCGGGGGGCTATTCAGCCTTGATGTTGAGAAGTTTCCCAATCCCGTCCTTGTCTCGTCGTGTGATGGCGTTGGCACGAAGCTGAAGGTCGCTTTCGAGCTCGGAATTCACCATACCATTGGCCAGGATTTGGTCAATCACTGCGTCAACGACATTGCCGTCCAGGGCGCGACACCACTCTTCTTCCTTGATTACCTCGCGACCGGGCGACTTGAAAACTCCATCGTCGAGACGGTCGTTCAGGGGCTTTCCGACGCCTGCCGCGCCAACGGCTGCGCCCTCATCGGCGGTGAGACCGCCCAGATGCCCGGCTTCTATGCTGACGGCGAGTACGACCTCGCCGGCACGATTATCGGGGCCGTGCCCCGGGACAAGATCATCACCGGCGAGACCATCCAGGTTGGCGACGTCCTGATTGGGTTACCCTCCAATGGTCTACACACTAATGGGTATTCGCTTGCGCGCAAGCTCTTTTTCGAGATCGCGAAGTACGGCCCGGACCAGTACGTCAATGAGCTGAAGGACAAGACGGGCGCCGCCCTCATGCGCGTCCACCGCAGCTACCTCGCCATCATCAAAAAGCTGACAGGCGGCGAGGTCGTGAGCGGAATGGCGCACATCACCGGCGGCGGCATCACGGAGAACCTTCCCCGTATTATCCCCAAGGGGATGGGGGGCCATGTCGATCTTGCCTCCTGGACGGTGCCACCCCTCTTCGAGCATCTTCAGAAGCTGGGCAACGTCGAGCAGGACGAGATGCTCCGCACGTTCAACATGGGAATCGGTCTCATCGTGGTCGTACCGGCCGAAAAGGTAAAAAAGGCCAAGGCTATCCTCAACCGGGCTAACGAGCGGCACCATATTATCGGACGGATCGTCCGGGGTGAGCGCAAGGTCAACTACAACTAACCTGTCAGTCGTATAGCGTTCGGGAAAAATATCTGTTTCACTGCAACCGGGCGTTGACGGTTTAGACGAAAAGGCCATTTCATCTGAACGTACCGAGGCACATTCGCGCTTTGTCTGTCCATCCGCATCGACTCGGGTGGCCGCTTGCGCTTGCACTTTGCCTGATATGTGGGCAGTGCATGCGTGCGGGGGCGCAGCAGCGGACCGAACTCCCCGAAGAACTCCTTCAACTCCCGGAAACCCCAGTCCCTCAGATGTCTGGAAGCATTACCGGAACCGTTACCGATCAGGATGGGGCCGTCATCCCCGGCGCTCAGGTGACACTCTCCCTGGGGAGCGACGTGCAACCGGGGGTGCGAACGGCGGTTGTGGACTCCGATGGCCGCTTCGGCTTCTTTGTCATCACGCCCGGGCCGTTCAGATTGACGGTCTCGGCGCATGGGTTCTCAACGCGGCAGATTTCAGCACAGCTTCAGGCAGGCCAGAACTACGAAGCGCCCGCCATCGCGCTGCCCGTCGCGACTGCCATCGAGGTAGATGCCATTTCGCAGACCGAGTTGGCCGAGGAGCAGATTCGGGTCGAGGAGAAGCAGCGCGTTCTCGGCTTCATCCCGAACTTTTATGTCAGTTACGAGCCTAATCCCGTGCCACTCGACGCCAGGCAGAAGTTCGAACTGGCCTGGAAGAGTTCGTTCGATCCTGTTAGCTTTGGGTTGACCGCAGCGATCGCCGGGGCGCAGCAGGCCCAGAACGAATTCCCGGACTTCGGACAAGGTGCTGGAGGCTACGCGAAGCGCTATGCGGCCTCCTACGGCACGTTCCTCACTGGCTCGTTGCTTGGCAACGCTGTGCTGCCTGTCCTTTTCAAGCAGGATCCCCGGTACTTCTATAAGGGCACGGGGAGCACACGCTCTCGCCTTCTCTACGCCATTGCCAATGCCGTTATCTGCAAGGGCGACAACGGCAGGTGGCAACCGGCCTACTCCAGCATTCTTGGCAGCCTGGCCGCGGGTGGTATCTCCAACCTCTACTATCCGCCTGCCAACCGCGACGGAGTCGGCCTGACCTTCAGGGATGCGGGCCTCGGGATCGCCGGCAGCGCGGCGGCGAATGTCTTTCAGGAGTTCGTCGTCCGCAAGCTGACGCCCCATCTGCATACGGCTGGCCACTGAATTGAGTGGTTGTCCGGCTGCATAATGAAAGATAGGCCCGTGAATCACACATGAATAAATTAGGCATCCTCATCTCCGGGCGCGGCTCCAACTTCCTCGCCATTCACCGCGCCATTGCAGAAGGGCGCCTCGATGCCGAGATCGCCGTTGTCCTTTCGAACAAGCCCGAGGCCCCCGGTCTCGATACGGCGAAGCAACTCGGCCTTCCTGCCTTCGCTATTCCCGTGCAGGGCAAGGGTCCTGATGCCCGCGCCGCGCACGATACGCAGATGATCGCCGCACTCACCGACTACAACGTCGATCTGGTGTGTCTCGCGGGCTATCTACGCATCATCACGCCGGCGTTCGTTCATATTTTTCCGGACCGCATCATTAATATTCACCCGTCACTGCTGCCGGCGTTCCCCGGGCTCGACGCCCAGCACCAGGCCTTCGAATACGGATCCAAATTCACTGGCTGCACCGTCCACTTTGTGGACGAGTCGGTCGACCACGGCGTCGTGATTGTGCAACGGACGGTTCCGGTTCACGACGATGACACCACGGAGACCCTCTCGGCGCGCATCCTCGAACAGGAGCACGTCGCCTATCCCGAGGGAATCGCACGCGTTATCAGCGGTGATTACGTCATCGATGGCCGCAGGTATATTCGCCGACGCAGCTAGCGCTACTTTAGCGTGATATCGAGACCTGTGCCGGTATCGTCGATCGTCAGCGCTGTCTCCCCTGAGATTTGGGTCACCGGAGTGGAGTTGCTATTGACGGTGGCGGAGATTGAGGGCGACTGCCAGCCGTATACCTCGATCCGAAGCTGCTTCCACCACGGATGGAATGTGCCCTGATGCGCGCCGACGTGAATGTGAAGCTGTCCGCCGTCCAGGCTGCAAGTCGAATCCATGCGGAGGTACGCGCCCTGACGGAAGGCGAAGGAGATTCCGTCATCCTGGTAGATGGTTCCTTGGCAGTTCTCGCCGGGCCCGTTCGGAGTGTAGACGCGCAGGGTGAGAGGCCCTTGCGGCGTTTCGTCCGTACTTTGGACGAGCGGTTGTATAGGAAGGATCGAGCCGCCACGCACGTAAACCGGCAGGGTGTCGAGTGTGGGGGTGATTTTGATGGGTTCGTGGATGTGGGGCGTGCTTGGTCGATTTACGACGTGCTGCGTTGGTTCGGGGGTGGTGGCGATGGCAGTGACGGGCTGCTCCTGGTCGCGTGTGGAGGTTGCGGTCACGTTGGCTACAAAGTCGCCGGTCCAGTAGTCGTACCAGTCGCCGGGCGGGAGTTTGAGCTCGTAGGGGTCGAGTTCGTCGGGGTAGGGTGCGGGGGCGACGAGGATGTCGGGGCCGAAGAGGAACTCGCCGCCTGCATCGAGATCGAGAGGGTGGCCGTCGGAGGTGGCGTTGGGAAATTCGAGGAAGAGCGGGCGGATAATGGGGACGCCGGTGCGGGACATCTCTTCGGCGAGGGAGTAGAGGTAGGGCATGAGGCGGTAGCGCTCTTCGATGTAACGGCGGCGAATGGCCTCCTGCGCGATGCCATGGACCCACGGCTCCTGGTCGCCGGTTCCCTTGGCAGTATGGTCGCGGTCGATGGGCTGGAAGGTTCCGAGTTCGAGCCATTTGGTGAGGAGGTCGGGCTGTGGAGTGCCGGCGAAGCCGCCGACGTCAGCGCCGCTCATGCCGAATCCGCTGAGGCCCAGGTTCAACAGCATCGGCGTGGTGAGGCGCAGGTGGTTCCAGGTGGAACTGTTGTCTCCGGTCCATGTCGCGGCGTAGCGCTGGCCTCCGGCGTAGCTGGCGCGCGTAAGGACGAAGGGACGCTCGTTGGGCTTGAGCCTGAGCAGGCCCTCGTAGGTAGCGCGTGTGTTCTCCATGCCGAAGACGTTGTGGATTTCGAGATGGGTTGCGGTGCGCGGAGCGAAGCCCGGTTCGGCGATGCGATGCTGAACATCGTCTGGCATCGTCTTCGTGGGCACGTTGAAGATGGCTGGCTCGTTCATGTCGTTCCAGAAGCCCGCGATCCCTTCCTTGTAGAAATCGGTATAGAGGGTTCCCCACCATTCACGTGTCGAGGACTGCGTGAAGTCCGGAAAGACAGCCGGGCCCGGCCAGACCGTAGCTGTGTAAACTGAGCCGTCCGGGTTCTTGACGAAGTGGTCGCCCGCGATGCCGGTGTCGTAGGGGGCGTAGTTCTGGTTGGGTAGGTTCGCGATGTGCAGGTCGGTGATCGCGACGACGTGGAAGTGCTCCGCTGCGAGTTGCTGGATCATCTGCGGAAAGTGTGGGAACTTGACGGGGTCGACGGTGAAGGGGCGGTTGTTCTGTTGATAGTCGATGTCAAGGTATAGAGCATCGGCGGGAATCTTCTCTTCGCGGAGCTTGTTGGCGATCTCGAGGACGCGCGACTCAGGATAGTAGCTATAGCGCGACTGCTGGAAGCCGAGGGACCATAACGGAGGCATCGGCGAGGGGCCGGTGAGCCAGGCGTAGGTCTCAACGACTTTTCGCGGCGTGGGTCCATAGAAGAGGTAGTAGTCGATCGGTCCGTCCGGCGCTCCGAAGGAGTAAGCGTTGGAGAACTCTTTGCCGAAGTCGAAGCTGGAGCGAAACGTGTTGTCGAAGAGAACGCCGAGAGCGCGGCCTTCGTTGAAGCTGATGAAGAAGGGGATGCTCTTGTAGATGGGGTCACTGGACTCCTGGTAGCCGAAGTAGTCGGTGTTCCAGTCGGTGAAGGCGTGGTTGCGGCGGTCGAGCGGGCCAACCTTGTCGCCTAAGCCGAAGAAGTGCTCGTCGGGCTGCATCACTTTATACAGGCGGAAGCTGGAGCCGTGGTATTCGACGGGACGGATGTCTTGTTGAAGCAAATGTCCAGCGAGATCGGTGACCCGCAACGCGCCACTGTGGCGATCGAGCGAGACGCGAAGGACATCGGTGTGGAAGCCGACGGCATCGCGGCTGGAGTCGGGCTGGACAGGGCTGGTGGCAGTACGGGCAGCGGGAAGGACGGCCCATGAGGCGTCCTCAGGGAGCTTGCCGTTGCGGCCGATGCGGACGCGGATGACGTCAGGCCGGAGCGCCGTAATCTGCATGGCAGCGCCGTTGATGGTGACGGCTACGCCGTTGGGCATCGGGGTAGCCTTTTCGATGTGATTCAGCGTAAGGGGAGATTGATCGGGGGTGGGAGTCTGCGCAGAGGCTGCGGTAGCGAGTGCGAGTACAAGGGCGAGGACGGTATGGCGCATGAAGTCTCCCGAAGGTCGTACATCTCAATGTAACTATTTGCAGGAGTGAAGCGATAGGGGAGATGGGCTTCCGGGGTGAAGTGCGATGTTTTTTGTGAAGAGGAGGCGTAGGCTCAGGTCATGGCATGGGTTGCGGGAACGCGCGTTGGGTCATACGAGATCGTCGATGTGCTTGGCGATGGAGGAATGGGTCAGGTGTTTCGAGTGCGCCACCTGATCTCGGATCGCATTGAGGCGATGAAGGTGCTGCTTTCCGCGTCGTCGGCCAATCAGGACATGCTGGACAGGTTTACTCGCGAGATTCGGGTTTTGGCCGGTCTGAATCATCCGAATATCGCCGCTCTGTATACGGCATTTCATCACGGCGGTCAGGTTGTGATGATTATGGAATATGTCGAGGGGATGGATCTGAGGAGGAGACTGTTTGATGGGATCACCCTGGACGAGGCGGTGGCGTATGCGCGACAGATACTGATGGCGCTTGAGTATGCGCACTCGCGCAGCGTCATCCACCGGGACATCAAGCCGTCGAACATCATGGTGATGCCGGATGGGCGGATCAAGCTGCTGGACTTCGGGCTGGCGCTGGCGATGCCGGATCCGCGGCTGACGATGACGGGGGCGTTGCTCGGGTCAATGCACTATATCGCTCCGGAGCAGATATCGGGTGAGGAGAGCGACGGCCGTTCAGACCTGTACGGTGTGGGCGTGACGCTATACGAGATGATCACAGGCAGGCTTCCGATCGATGGCGCGAATTATCCGCAGGTGATCGCGGCGCATCTGCGGCACAGCCTTGTCTCGCCGAGCGCCATCAATCCGCAGATTCCGCCGGAGTTCTCTGCCGTGGTCATGAAGGCGCTTGAGAAGGACAGGCAGAAGCGTTGGCAGACGGCGAGAGAGTTTCTTGCGGCGCTCGAGCGATCTGAGTTGGGACAGGCTTCGCAGATGCGGGTTTATACGTTGCCGGCTGCGGCTGAGGCTACCAAGGGAGCTGCGCCAGCGAGTAAGGCGTACGGGCCCGAGCAGTTGAGCCAGATCACGCTGAAGCTTGCGACCTATGTTGGTCCGATAGCGAGCATCCTTGTGAAGCGGGCTTCGAGCAGCACGCATGACCTTAAGGCGCTGGTGGAGCAGGTAGCGGGAGAGATCGAATCCGAAGACGGCCGAAAGAAGTTTCTGGCGTCTGTACAGGGCCAGCTTCGCAGCAGCGGATTCTTCCCCAATTAGCCGAGCATGCGCAGTGCCTTGGCGACTGTGACGACGAGGCGGTTGAACGATGCGGTGAGCTGGGCCATCTCATCCTTGCCGCGAACGGGAAGTTCGGCGTTGTCGAGCTGGCCGAGGCTTACGCGATCGGCCACGGTGGAGAGCCGGCGCACAGGAAGAATGATGAGGAAGTAGAGCACAAGGTTGACGATGAGGAGGATAGCGGCGAACGTCCCGATCAGCGACCACATCAAGGTGCTGAAGGCTCGGTTGGCTATTCGGATGGGCACGGCCATAGGAACCGAGACGATCTGGGCGCCGATGATCTCGTTGAGCTTCCAGCCGAAGCCATTGGCCGACCCGTATTTGTCGATCATGACCTTGGGCGCGGCAGAAGGAATGGAGTGGCACTCGAGGCAACTCTGCTCCGCCACGATGGGATGGGCGAGATAGAGTGAGGTTCCCATGGCGGTCTCGCGCTCACCGACGACCTCCGTAAGATCGGCCTTGTTGCGAAACGCCTCGATGACGTCGGCCTCCCAGTCAGCGGCGCGATCCTGAAGATTGGTGGGGTTGAGGGTGGCTTCCTTGTACATATAGTCGGGAAACTTTTGGCGGAGGCGAGCAAAGGTGACAGTGGCTCCGTAAGCAGGAACCGTCTGGGGAAGGAACTCGTGCTGGTTGAGAGGCGAGGTGACGAGCAAGGGCTTGAGTTCTTCCGTGGTGTACTTCCGGGTAGAGCTGGCGCTCTCCATCATGAGCTTGGCTTCCTGAAGGACCTGATTTCGGGCATTTTCAATGAGAAAAGAGCGGGCCACCCAGGAGACGACGGCAAGGCCGATCGCTACGAGGGTGATGGAGAGGAGGTTGAATTTCAGGAGGAGTTTCATGACACGCCCTTGGCCGGAAGCTGCGTTACTCGGTTCTGTCTATGACTAGCAGAGTACAGTCATCGCGCAGCGGCGCGCCATTACTAAAGCCGTGCATGGCAGTGAAGATGGCGTGAACAGGATCGGTGGTTGCCAGTTCGCTTTCCAGCCCGGTTGTGCCGAATTGCACTCCATGAGGGTCCTCCGTCTCAGTGATCCCATCGCTCAGCAGCACAAGCCTCGCTTTTGGGGGCAGAGTAAGCGTGATGGAGTGAAATGTTGCGTTTGGAAGAAGGCCGACGGGAAGATCTCCGTCGCGGATGGCCTCAGCTGTACCGTCTTCGCGAACGAGAAACGGGGGGACATGACCGCCGTTGATGAATTCGATCTGACCCGAGGGTTTGTAATGAAGGGCGATAAGGGTGACGTATCTCTTGCCAGAGACACGGCTGCAGAGAAATTCGTTAACGGTGGAGACGGCATCGACGAGAGAGGCGCAGCTTTTGACCTGCGCGTACATCATCCCGTGAATGATGCAGGCGAGCAGAGCAGCGGGCATGCCCTTGCCGGAGACGTCGGCGACGATGGCGACAAAGCCCGAACTGCCATCGCTGCTTGAGCCGACGGGGATGACGTCGTAGAAATCGCCCCCGACCTCAGTGGTCTGCACTGTGCGAGCCATAAGGTTTGCGTAGGGGAAGACGGGCAGCTCCCGCGGGATGATGCTCT
Source organism: uncultured Acidobacteriaceae bacterium (assembly GCA_963741395.1). Classification (GTDB taxonomy): domain Bacteria; phylum Acidobacteriota; class Terriglobia; order Terriglobales; family Acidobacteriaceae; genus Edaphobacter. The sequence goes on along the minus strand of CAVUHV010000003.1, from coordinate 212,133 downwards.
GCTGAATCGAGGCGGCTATCTCCAACTCGTTGCGCAGCAGGTCTGCGGCGCGCTGGGCCTGGACCATACGCGCGTTTTCGACGAGAGTGGCTGCCTCCGTAGCGATGGCGTGAAGGATGTCGCGGCCGACGCGGTTGAGGGTACTGGCGCGAATGTGGCTATCGAGGTAAAGGACTCCGAGCAGGTTGGTTGAGCCGCGGCCGCGGAAGGGGATCGCGATGACGCTGCGAAGCTCGTGGGCGACCATGCTCTCACGGCCGATGGGCTGACCGTCGCCACTGACATCTCCGATGAGAAACTCCTGGCCGGACTGGGCGGCGTCCTGGAGGATGGAGCGCGAGATTTTGGAGTCGTCGACGAGGACCTGGCCGTCGGAGTTGAGGCCGGTCTCGAGGGTGAGGTGGGCGGGGTTGTCCCCAAGGAAGACGAAGGCGCGCTCGGCACCTGTGAGGCGCAGCGTGTACTCGGCCATGGTGCCAAGGATGTCCTCCAGAACGTGAGTATTATTGAAGCTTTGTGCCGCCTGGAGGAAGAGCGAAAGCTTTTCGAGCTCCGTACCGGACGAATCGGTCGAGAGCCGGCTGAGCAGGTTGAGCGTGGTGGCCGAGGGTTGCTCGCGCGTGGCGAGGAACAGAAGAGTGACATTGGATTGGCCAAGCTGAATCCGATCGCCCGATTGAAGACGTATCGTTTCACGGCGGATGCCATTGACGAGGGTGCCGTGTCGGCTGCCGAGATCCTGAAGAAAGTAACCATCGTCGTCGCGATGGATGACGGCGTGTTGCCGGGAGACCTGGGTGTGGGGAAGAAAGAGGTTACTATCCGGCTGGCGGCCAATGGTAAAGGGCACCGTGTCAATCTTGACGGTTCGGGAGCTTGCGCCCTCGCGGATAACGAGACGAACTGGGGATTCGTTGGTTCCCATGGACGGACCCTGTCGGACGCTGTTCCGTCTGACGAAAGAGACTGGACACGCCGACGACTGATGCGCAGTCTATCACCCGCGTATTGCCCTGAGCTCAGTGGCGCCGACCAGGTTCGATGGTTCCGGGTGCGATGTATTGGCCAGACCTATTGAGAGGGGACGGCCTGTGGTGGTAGCATCCAGTCCCCTCAGGAAGTCCCTGCCTATGGGTGCTGAAGGAGGGGGCCGTTTGTCGCGGCCAATTGGAGGACTTCTGTATGAGGGTGTATTCGGGAAGCGATATTCGCAACGTCGCCGTAGTGGGGCACGCGCACTGTGGAAAGACCAGCCTGATCGCAGCCTTTCTTCACGCCGCGAAGATGACTCCATCTCTGGGGCGCGTCGAAGATGGTTCGGCGGTGACGGCGTACGACGAAGAAGATGTTGCCCGGCAGACGACGATGGCAAATGCTGTGGCCTTCGCAGAGTGGGACGGCGTGAAGATGAACTTTGTCGACACGCCCGGATTTCATATGTTCGCTCATGAGGCGCACGCGGCGATGATGCCGGTAGAGACCGCGCTAGTCGTGGTGAATGCACGTTGCGGTGTCGAAGCGATGACCGATCGTGTATGGAAGTATGCCGCGGAGGTGAATCTGCCGCGGGTTGTGCTGATCAACCAGGTCGACCACCCGAAGGCTGACACCAGGGTGGGCCGCCGGCAGATGCTTGAAGATCTCCAGGAGTTGTGGGGGCGTCAGGTTGTGCCGGTCCAATTGCCGATCGTGGATCAGCACGGCTTCCACGGAGTCGTAGATCTGGTGACGATGAAGGCATTTCTGTATGAGCCCGATGGCACCGGACGCGGAGAGGGAGGTCCGATTCCCCATGTGATGGAGGCGGATGCAAAGGCCGCCCATGAGGCTTTGGTAGAGCTTGTGGCCGAGGGCAAAGACGAGCTGATGGAGGAGTTCTTTGCGGTGGGGACGATTCCTGAAGATCACCTGGTCGGTGCGCTGCACGAGGCGATTCGCGAGGACAGGATCTTTCCGGTGCTGTATGCGAGCGGTCTGCGCAATGTGGGAACGGATCACGTACTGGACTTTCTCAAGGTGTATGCGCCATCTCCGGTGGAGCGCGAGCCGGTCGCCGCGCAGGGACTTCACAGCAACGGCAACGGAACCGCGTTGCCCGTGCAGGAAGAGATTGTGATGCGGAAGGTGGACGACAAGGAGCCGCTGGCTTTGTACGTCTACAAGACAATGTCGGATCCGTTCGCAGGAAGGATCTCCTTTATCAAGGTTGTGAGCGGCGTCGCGAAGAACGATATGACGGTGGAGAACTTTTCGCGCCATGAGACGGAGAAGCTCTGCCACCTCTCGATCGCGCAAGGCAGAAAGGCCGTCGAGGTTCCGGAGTTGCACGCGGGAGACCTGGGTGCGGTGCCGAAGCTGCGCTCCACGCTGACGGGAGACACTCTGGGAGACAAGGCGCACGAGGTGTTTCTGGAGCCCGTCGCGATGCCTGACCCGGCGATGACGTATGCCATTGAACCCAAGACGCGGGCCGACGAAGACAAGCTCGCGCCCGCGCTCCATAAGCTAATGGAAGAGGACCAGATGGTGCGGTTTTATCGCGACCAGCAGACGAATGAGTTTCTCGTCTCCGGCGCCGGTCAGCAGCACATCGAGGCAGTCGTCTCAAAGCTGAAGCGGCGCTACCACACGGAGGTGACGCTCAAGGCTCCGAAGGTTCCGTATCGCGAGACGATCCGCGGCAAAGCGGAGGCGCAGGGGAGGCACAAGAAACAGACAGGCGGCCATGGGCAGTTCGGTGACTGCAAGATAAGAATGGAGCCACTGCCTCGTGGGAGTGGAGTCGTCTTCGAGAACGATATCTTTGGTGGAGCGATACCGCGTCAGTTTGTGCCAGCGGTCGAGAAGGGGATTCAGGAGTCAGCCGGAAGAGGATTTCTTGCTGGTTATCCAGTCGTGGATATCAAGGTGACAGTTTTTGACGGCAGCTACCACGAAGTCGACTCGAGCGAGATGTCGTTTAAGCTGGCGGCGAGGCTCGCATTTCGCAAATGCATGGAGCAGGCGAAGCCCGCACTTCTAGAGCCGGTGATGCGAGTGGAGATTGAGGCGCCTGAAGACTTTGCAGGCGCGTTGATCGCCGATCTGAACGGGCGGCGAGGCCGTGTGCAGGGGATGGACGGCTCGGGGACAGTGACGATCATTCGGGCCGAGGTTCCCATGGCTGAGATGCTGACCTACGGTGCGACGCTGACCGCGATGACGCAAGGGCGAGGGAGTTTCCGGATGGAGATGGACCACTACGATGTGGTTCCACAGCTTCTTTCCGAGAAGATACTCGCCACCGCTAAGAGGCCACTGCACGAGGAAGATGAGTAAAGATGCGGTAAATTGTGCACCGCAGAACTCGCTATTTGAGAGATTTGGAGCAACTACGGTCTCGCCGGGGGCATCCGAGCCCATTGTTACCTCCACCGGCGTTTGCACTGAGCGAACCAAGCGACGGCTCGACCTCGGTGAGTATTGCCCTCTGCCAGTTAGCAGCTCTCTACTCGTTAGGAGATGGCGCTCAACGGCCACCTGGACAAGGAGACGAATGCAATAGAGACAGGAGGAGCGGTATGGCGAATTCGATCATCGACAGCGTAACGAGTTTGATGGGGCCGCAGGTGCTTGGGCCTCTGGCCTCCCAACTGGGAGTATCCGCCGATACGGTACAGCGCGGTTTGCAGGGTGGTTCGGCAGCAATTCTCTCAGGGCTCGCCGCAAAGGCCGAAGAGCCAGGATTTCTCAGTCAAATCTTCGGGATGATTACGAATCCCGCAAATACACCCAGCGCATTATCAAGCCTCACTTCGAATTTGGGGTCGGCGGCCTCTGGTGTCACTGGTTCTCCACTTATGGAGATGGGCGGCCGCTTCCTTTCGACCGTCTTCGGTTCGCGCCTGTCTGCTGTCACGGATGCAATCGGCCAGACTTCTGGCCTCGGCAGCGGCAAGGCGAGCACTTTGCTGAGTCTCGCGGCACCATTGGTGCTGGGGGCGCTGGGGCAACACGTGCGCGAGAACAATCTCACCGCCAGCGGCCTTGCCAGTACTCTGAAGAGTGAGGCGGGAAGCTTGCAGCGATTTCTTCCCGTGGGGTTGGGTTCCATATTGGCCGGAGCAACGGGGGCGGTGTCGAGTACTACTACGGCCGCTGCCGGAGCGACAAACCGCTGGCTGTGGCCAGTGGTTTTGCTGGCGGCGCTACTACTTGCAGCACTCTGGTTCTTCAATCGAGCGAAGCAGCCGGCGGGCGAAGCGATGAACAATGTAGGTAATGCTATCTCCACCACGGCAACGAACACTGCTGCGGCGCTGGGCGACTTCTTCAAGACCAAGCTGCCCAATGGCGTGGAGTTGAACATCCCCCAGAACGGCATCGAAAACAAACTGATCATGTTCATCACCGATCCGTCGAAGCCGGTAGACGACACGACGTGGTTCAACTTCGACCGTCTGCTCTTCGATACCGGCCAGGCTACCCTGCAGCCTTCATCGCAGGAACAATTGACGAATATCGCGATGATCCTGAAGGCGTACCCGAATGTGAACGTGAAGATCGGTGGCTATACCGACAACACAGGCGATCCACAGGCCAATATGGCTCTGTCGGACGCCCGCGCGAAGAACGTCATGGATGCTCTTGTAGCTCAGGGTATTGATGCGTCGCGGTTGACGTCACAGGGTTACGGAGACCAGCACCCCGTTGCGGATAACTCCACGGAAGAGGGCCGTGCACTGAATCGGCGTATTGCGTTGCGCGTAACGCAGAAGTAACAGCAACTGGGTCGGTAGAATGCCAGGACCGACGAGAGTGGGGCCGGTCCGCACCCTCGCACACAAGAGGGGTAGGATTTTTGTGTCGACCAACGCGGGGCGGCGACAGAGCATCCCACAATCTGTAGCCGGTGGGAAGCCCAGTTGCCAGTAGTCCGATATGAACGATTCCAGCACTTCCATCCGGGCCGAAAGCCCATGGCTCGAACGCCTTCGTGCTCTACGCAACGTCCCTCCTGTGTTGCGCTTTCTGTGGGAGTCCGGCCCAGCAGTCGTGACGTGGGGTCTCGTACTGCGCATACTGGTTGCCGTTCTTCCGTTCGCAATTGCGAAGGTCGCGCAGTACATCATTACCGATATCGCGGACGTACTTCGAGGAAGGCCGCTTGCTCCAGGCTTCTGGAGTCTCGTCGTAGCCGAAGTGAGTCTGAACGTCGCCGTCGGTCTGCTGTTGAGAGCGATCGACTATAGCGATTCGCTGTTGGCAAACCGTTACACCCAATACGTGAGCGTGAGGGTGATGGAGCAGGCAGCGCGGCTTGATCTGACTACGTATGAGAATCCCGCGTACTACGACCGGCTGGAGAGAGCCCGCGTCCAGGCGACAGACCGGCTGGCGATGATTCAGCAGATGGGCCGGCTGATACAGCAAGTTGTTACGACGGTGACGTTCTCCGCGGCGCTGGCATGGGCATCGCCTTGGCTTGTGCTCCTGCTGACTTTTGGGGTGCTGCCATCGTTTATGGGGGAGACGCACTACGCGTTCCTCGGCTACGCGAAAAACTTCAGGCAGACGCCCGCCAAGCGTCAGATGGATTACCTGCGGCAGGTAGCCGGGAGTCGTGAAGGCGCCAAAGAGGTAAAGCTATTCGGGCTTCACGATTTTTTCCTGAACAGATTCAAGGCCCTTGCAGCGCAAATCTATCGGGAGGATGTGGCGCTCTCGCGGTCGAGGCTGATTGTGGGAGGGCTCCTCGGTGTCATCGGAACGCTGGGGTATTACGGCGCATATGTGTATGTGATCTGGCGCACGCTGCATGGCGCGTATGACATTGGCTACTTCACCTTCTTGACAGCGGCAATCCAACAGGCGAGCTCGAACCTGCAGCAGGTCTTCTCTACAGCGTCTGGCATTGCGGATCAGGCACTCTTCCTCACCGATCTTCTGGCATTTTTTGAGATGGAGCCGACAGTGAATTCAAATCCGCAAGGACTGCCGTTTCCATCTATCATTCGCCGCGGATTTGAGTTTCGCGATGTGTCATTTGCTTATCCGGGCACGACCCGAGCAGTACTAAAGAACTTCAATCTAACGCTGGGACCGGGGCAACGCATCGCGTTGATTGGCGAGAACGGTGAAGGGAAGACAACCGTCGTCAAATTGATCACGCGACTTTACGATCCAACAGAAGGGAGCATTCTTCTCGAGGGAATTGATCTGAGGGAATACTCGCTTGAAGATATTCACAAAAATATCGGAGTTATCTTCCAGGACTTCGTGCGCTTCGAGATGACAGCGCGGGAGAACATTGAGATTGGGCGAACTGAAAAAGAGCACAGCCAGGCCGAGTTGGAAGACGCTGCTCATAAGAGCCTTGCGGACACCGTAGTCGACAAACTGGAAGGTGGTTACGACCAGATGTTGGGCCGGCGCTTCGAAGGGGGCGTTGAACTCTCCGGCGGAGAGTGGCAAAAGATCGCTTTGGCAAGAGCTTATCTGCGCGACGCACAGTTGTTGATTCTGGATGAGCCGACGGCAGCCCTCGACGCTCGAAGCGAGTTTGAAGTCTTTGAACGTTTTGCAGAGTTGACTGAAGGAAAGATGGCTCTCTTGATCTCACATCGCTTTTCAACCGTCCGCATGGCAGACAGGATCGTGGTTCTCTCAAAAGGGCATCTCATAGAAGAGGGTACGCATGAGCAGTTGATGTCGAGAGGCGGTGTCTATGCGGGCATGTTCGAGATGCAGGCCGCGAGCTATCGCTAACTGACTGCTTCGGGAGAGAGATTACGTCGGGTCCCTGCGGATGCAGGCCCCAGACGGGCAAAGGAACTGTTATTGATGGCATCATTTTCTGAAGACATCTCGTCTGCGTATGCGGCTCCGCCGACGGCTCCTGTTCCGGATCTGCCTTCGGCAGGTCTGCCCGAAGAGCCTCGTATCAGCGAGATAGAGTTGAAGCAGCAGGCGGATGCTCTGGTCGGACGCTGGCTCCCCAGCCCTGCGAATGCATCGCAGGAGCCATTTCTGCGTCGTATAAGCCAGTTGAAAGCGCGGCTTGAACGGGACACGCGCACGTGGAGCAACGGCATAAAGCGTGACGTGCTTACTCCGCAGCTTGAGCTTGTGGAGAGCTCTCGCATGTTTGAGGCCGCCCTGCCGCCGACGGGAAAGGCCGAAGAGATATTTCGTAACCTGCCGCAGCTACGTGTAGAGCCAGAGGGAGAGCAGCCGCGCATTCTCAGTGTGACGCGTGGTTATATCAACGCTGCAGATGGCATCTGGTCCGCGAAGTCGCTCGCGATCTACGTCCAACAAGTGCAGAGCCATTCTGCTCTGCTTCGACGTGAGATCGACACGCTTGTTCCCGCTCTGCGTATTGCGCAGATGGAGTTTCTACTCGACAGGGCGGAGGCTGTGTTTGCCGCCGGCGAGATGCCGCCGATCGAGAGGTCACCATTCTCAGCTCCAATCCACAGTCTGCGGCGCATGAACCAAGCAGAATGGCGCGAAATATTGGAACCCCTTGTCCCGTTCGAAAAGATTCTCAGGCAGGACCCCACGAATACGTATGCCTCGATGGAGGACGCAACGCGCCAGGATTATCGACTGTGTGTAGAAGATCTCGCGCTCCATGCAGCATGTGATGAGGTGCAGGTTGCGGAGATGGCACTCGAACTTGCGCGAGAGCCTGCCGGAGAGACATATGCCGACATCCGGATGGCGAAAAGGAAGTCGCACATCGGGTGCTACCTGCTTGCGGAGGGTCGAGAGGCACTTGAAGAGCGCATTGGATACAGACCGCCTCTGCTGGAGCAACTGCGAAATGTTATTCGGAAGAGAAATGAAGATCTATACATATTAGGAACGTTCACGCTTTCGCTGCTGCTGATCACGGCGATTCTTCTTCCTCTCGTTCCACACCATGATTTCTGGGCCGTAATGGCGGCTCTTCTGCTTGCATCGGTGCCGGCGACACAAGGAGCCGTCGATCTGGTAAATGGAATAGTCTCTGGACTCATGCCCACAGAGGCATTGCCGAAGCTCGACTTCTCCAAGGGTGTGCCCTCAGAATCGGCAACGCTCGTGGTCGTCCCAACGCTGTTCCTGAATCAACGGCAGGTCGAAGAGCTTTTGTTCGATCTTGAGGCTCGTTATCTGTGCAACAAGGACCCCAACATTCACTTCGCGCTGCTCTCAGACCTTCCGGATTCGAGACTAGCTCCTCCGTCGCCGGACAATGGTCCACTCGTCGAATACGCGCGGCAGGCTATCGATGGTTTGAACGCAAAGTATGCGGGCCATGGCGGTGGAGCGTTCTTTCTGTTACACCGCCATCGTATCTTCAACGGGCGGCAGGGCGTGTGGATGGGTTGGGAGAGGAAGCGCGGAAAACTGCTCGATCTGAATAAACTTCTGCTTGGTGAGTACGACAGCTTCCCCTACAAGACGGGTCCGCTCCAAGTGCTTCATCGCATCCGCTACGTTATTACGCTGGACTCAGATACACAGCTTCCGTACGGCACGGCTGCGAGGCTGATTGGCACGATGGCGCATCCTTTGAATCAGGCGATCATTGATCCTCGTCTGCGTATCGTGACACAGGGTTACGGAATCCTGCAGCCGCGGGTTGGAGTCAGCGTTGCGTCGGTCGCGGTCTCCAGGATGGCATCGCTCTATTCGGGCGAAACCGGATGGGATATCTACACGCGCGCAGTCTCCGATGCCTACCAGGATCTTTTCGGCGAAGGCAGCTTTACCGGCAAGGGGATCTACGATGTCGATGCATTCCAGAAGGTGTTGGATCGTCGGTTTCCTCGCAATGCTCTTCTCTCACACGATCTCATCGAAGGGGCCTACGCTCGTGCCGGGCTCGTCAGTGATATTGAAGTAATCGACGACTATCCTTCGCACTACTCCGCGCACACGCGGCGCAAACATCGCTGGGTGCGGGGCGACTGGCAGATAACCCGCTGGCTCTTCAGCCCCGTACCGGATGAGGCCGGCCGGATGGTGGTCAACCCCATCAGCACGATCTCGCGCTGGAAGATTCTCGACAATCTCCGCAGAAGCCTGATCGAGCCCATCACTTTTCTGTTGTTCGTCTTTGGATGGTTCTTCCTGCCCGGCGGAGCGCTTTACTGGACCGCGACGGTTCTGCTGTTGTTGTTGCTGCCGAGCATCGTTGAACTAGGGTTTAATCTCAGTCGGGCGGTTCTTAGCCTGAGTGTGTCGAGCGCACTCGCCGCACCGAAGACCTTTGCCACATCCTTCGGGCTTACGATGCTGAACCTGATCTTCCTCCCGCATCATATGTTGCTGTCGATCGATGCGATTGTGCGTTCGCTGAACCGGACCTTGATCTCGGGAAGAAATCTGCTTGACTGGGAGACAGCGGCACAATCTGAGGCCGGTACCCTCGCGGGTCCGCTCGACTTTTATCTGAAGCTCTCTCCGGTGATTGCGCTAGTCCTGGCTATCTTGCTCGCTTTCATTCACCCTCATGCGCTGCTTGCGGCAGGGCCGGTCCTCATGCTTTGGGTGATAGCGCCCGTGATCGTGTCGTGGCTTAACTCGTCGCCGCAGCGTACGGAGGGGCCAATCAACGAGGCCGACGAGATCTTCCTTCGGCGGCAGGCGCTCCAGACGTGGCGCTACTTCTTAGAGTTTGGAGGCGCTGAGAATCACTGGCTCATCCCGGACAACGTGGAGGAACGCGGTTGGCTGCAAATCCGCAAGCTCTCGCCGACAAACCTTGGCATGCTGCTGAATGCACGGCAGGCAGCATATGAGCTTGGCTTTATGACGCTGCCTGAGTTCGTGGAGGCCACTACTGGCACGTTACAAACTTACGAGAAGCTGGAGAAGGTAAACGGCCACATCTATAACTGGTACGACATTGAATCTCTGAAGCCGGTTCCTCCTTTCACAATCTCGGCGGTCGATAGCGGAAATCTTGCTGCTTCGCTCTATGCCTTGCACGCCGGTGCCTTAGATATGTTGAAGCGGCCGTTGGTCAACGCTCACTCGCTCGACTGTCTTGCCAGGATGTCCCGCCATGAAGACGATTCCAGGAAGGCTGCGGCGAATAGGGGCTCTGAGGGATGGGCCGGCGAAGAGCTGGCTCGCTGCCGTAAGAACACAATGAAATTGATCGAAGAATACCTGCCATGGATGCTTCCGCGCTTTGATGCGCTCTTTGAGGAAAAGCCTGGTGAGGCACAAGAAGAACCAACGCTGGAGAATGCGGCGGAATATGTTGCTGGCCTTGAGAATGGTTTGAAGGACACAGGTGCGCTCGCCCGCGAGCTCCTGGCGATGCTGCCTCTTGCCCGGCAACGTCTCACGCAATTGAAACAACAAATCCACCACATTGCAGACGAGGCCGAGCGTCACGCCTCTGTGATGGACTATCGATTCATGCTCGTTGAATCAAGGCAACTGCTCTCGATTGGCTACGATGGCGCCGCGAAGAAGCTGCACTCGGCCTGCTATGATCTTCTCGCCTCTGAGGCGCGCCTTGCCGTATTCCTTGCTGTGGCCAAGGGAGACATCTCACAAGAATCGTGGTTCAAGCTCGACCGCACCCATGTACTTGCTCACGGGCGGGCATGTCTGATGTCGTGGACCGGAACGATGTTCGAGTACATGATGCCAGCGTTATGGATGCGCCTCTATCCGGACACACTGATCACAAAGTCGCTGGACACTGCGGTGAGAATTCAGCGCGAGTACCTACGCGAGATCCCGTGGGGAATCTCCGAATCGGGCTTCGCAAAGACCGATGAGCTGGGCCGGTATTCCTACCAGGCATGGGGAATCCCCGAACTCGCGCTCAAATACGGTGCGGAGGACGGTCCAGTCATCTCTCCCTACTCGACCTTCCTCGCGCTTCCTGTGTTGCGGCAGGAGGCCATCGCGAACCTGCGACGCATGGCGCAGCTAAAGTGGACGGGAGAGTACGGCTTCTATGAAGCGGCAGATTACACGACCACGGCCAGCCCTCAGCTCGTGCGTTCATGGATGGCACATCACCAGGGCATGAGCCTGCTTGCGATCACGAACCTGCTAGAGGACAACGTCTTTCAGCGGTGGTTCCATGCGAACCCCATCGTTCACGCCGCAGAGCTCCTGCTGCACGAAAAGCCGCTCAGCAAAGACGCAGTCAATCTCCTTGCGAAGGAGGCCAAGCAGGAGGACGAAACGGAGGATGCTGAAGACGAAGAGAGCACGATCCGCACCTCCCAACTTCATGCGTAGTATGTGAAACCCTCAGTGAGGGTGGAAACCGCATAAATTCATGGCGTTGACGACTTCCGGGTTTTGCATGAACGTCTTCCAGACAAAGCCCGAGCGCAGATTCTCTGCCATCAGAAGGCCGATGCCCAGGTCAATGCCGAGCACGTCGGGGTCGTACCAGAAAAGGCTTGGATGAAAGGCGTCGCACGGACCATAACGCCCCCACGCATCTTTACCGTAGTTGCTCTTGAGTGAGCGCAGAACTCGTAGGCACTCTCGCGGCAGGAACGGAAGCGACCCTGCGGTCGCACACGGAACAACCGTGCCGTCGACCGGTCCCATCAGTGGAGGCCCTCCCCAAGCCGTATAGCCGTGCTCCCAATCCGAGGCGCTGACTCCCCAATAGTCGTCTGTGTAGCCCTTGTTCAGGCTGAGCAGGAATGCCTTGTGAGCGCGGGTCGCCGTCACCGAGTTCTGGAAGTAGTCCGCGTAGGCGTCACGTTTATGCGAAAAGTCAAACCATGCATGCGAGTACTGATGGACAAAGAGCGGATCGTGTCCGCTGATGTATCGATATGGACCGTAGCGCATTTGCGGACGCGAAAAGTTATTCCAGATGGAAGGATTAATGGCGTTCTTCCGCGCTCCAATGGCGAGCAGGTAGAGCATCATCATCTCGGCATAATGGTCCCAGCGCGGAATCATAAATCCCGTGGCAGGGAGCCATGCCAGTGAAAAAGTCTGGCCACCGTTGAGCATCCAAGGCCAGTCGATGCGGTCGTAGATGGTCGTCGCCAGATCACTGATCTTTGGATCGTTGAAATAGGCGCGGCAAGTGAGGATGCCACACATCAGGAGTGCCGTGTCGATCGGGGAGACCTCGCTGTACAGAAGCGGTAGGCCGGTCTTGACGTCGTTAAAGTGATAGAAGAAGCCATGCTCATTGGGCATCGGCCTCACGTGAAATTGCAGAGTCGTCAGTACACGCTGCCGAATGTGATCTGCTGGCAGATATTTTCGGGAGTCCGCAATACAGAGCGCAGTGAGTCCGAAGCCCGTCGCAGCAATGCTTGAGACGAATCGCCGGTCGCGCTCGCCGGTTGAAGTCTTGTTGATCGCCCGGTCAAGAACCTGTCCGGTTCCCTGATCGGCCTGCTCGTAGAAGTAAAGACAGGCGCTACATTCCAGGTCGTCGAGAAACGCATCGTCCTCCGGGCTCAGCGCGTTGGTCTGCTTTGGTGCGCCGGCAAACGAAAGGGCATGGGCGAGCGTCGGCTCTGTGTATCGGCAGAGGAGTGATCCAGCGAGCAGCTTTGCGGCACTACGGCGGGTGATCCCGCTCGGACCGTACTTCATGATGAATACGGGTGTCTCCTGAGACTAGTGTAATGCCGCACTACCGTCGATCGTAACGAGTACAAGGCCTTGGGGGGGAATTTGAATCGTCAAAGAGCCGTGGTTCAGCGTCTCCAACTGTGCAGGTGTGGGCTTTCCAGCCTCACGAAGCTTCTTGATCTGATCACGAGAAGGAAAGGCCGGGCGCCCCATGGCGTCGTAAGCCTTGAGGACGTTGCCGTGATCAGCATCGAGACGCCAAAGATGAGCGTGGGCATTTGCGGGCACTCCAGTGAGCTTCAGTGTGAACGTCTTCGCGGGACCGGGTGTGGTGGAAGGCGGCGTATATATGGCGCCAGTCCCAGATGGAGGAGCGTAGTTCCAAAGCGCAATTGCGAGCGAGCCGTCGGAGCGCCGGGTCGCGAGCACCGAGTCCGAATTGACCTTCAGTCGCCGATCGCCTAGCTGATGCAGCATCGCAAACGCATTAAATGACGGCTTGGGAATGTCGTCTTCGGCGAAGAGCCCGAATCCGCCATAGAAGGGCGTCCTTACGACACCCTGCTCCTCGAAGACATCAGAGAAAGTCCAGTAGCTCATCGCCTCCGTGAGCCCATCGCATTGGCTGATAGTCGTGGCGAGCCACGGGCCCATGTAAACCGAATCGGTCACGTCGGGTTCGTTGGCATAGCTCGCGTTGTATTCGCTGAAGATGAGTGGAGTCTGAGGCGATGGGGACGCCGTTATCTCATCGTGCACTTTTCGCACCGAGCGGCATACCATGCGGTCGCGAGGGATCACCTCTTCGGTATGGAAGACGTCCTTCGCGGTATCGTTTGCGTAGACGTGCGTGGAGACGAAGTCAACGGGAACATTCTGATCGTGACAGTGCTGCAGGAAGTCCGGTACCCAGGCTGCCTGCGCTGTTGAAGGGCCGCCAACGAGAAGCTTATCGCTGACTTTCTTTATCGCGCGCACCGTGTGGTCGTACAGTTCGAAGTAAGTCGGCTGAGCAGGCTTGCCGGCCCAGAAATCGAGGTTCGGTTCATTCCATACCTCGAAGTACCACTGCGAAACCTCGTCGATGCCGTAGCGCTCGACCAAGTGTTCAACAAACGCCGTGATCATAGAATCCCAAACGGCATAGTCCTTGGGCGGCGAAACATTCTGCTTGTACCAGAACGCGTGCAACGCTGCCGGATCCGATGCCATCTTCTTCGGCATAAAGCTAAACTCGACAAAAGGCCGGACGCCGTTGGCCAGCAGACCGTCATAGATCTGGTCGATGTAAGAGAAGTCGTAGACCGAAGCATCGTTCGCCGCTACCGCCGTCTGTCCAGGATTCTGGGTCTTGCGGTCAGGATCGTAGAGTCCCACGTCGTCCATGAAGATTCCATGGAAACGGACGGCCTGAAAGTCAGTGATCTTTTTGGTAGCACGAAGATCGTCACGATAGCTCTCTCGCAAGGAGAGAATGGCGCGGCCTGAACCAAAGATCTGCTCCCAGAAATGTGGAAAAGTTGTGGCCTGACCCTTTGCATCGATTAGCACAGTCTCATCAGGCGTCTGCGCAGAACTCTGCCCGCTGGCGAACAGTAGGGCGATGAGCAGAGCCGCGGCTTGACTACCTACTCGAATCCTTAGTCGCATAGATCGTTATCGCGCCTCGGAGAATGTTGCATCCACTATTATGCGCTTTGAATTTCTTGTCAGAACCAAGCTGCCCTGTCCTGCAAATCGTTCAGGAGTTCGCACGTAACCGACCTGACGAAGAGCTCAGTTCAACCAATACCCTCCGAAATGACATATATGGTCTCTGCAACCGGCGAAGTTGTCGTACCACTTTGCCTGTATTTGCAACTCCCGGTCGTGCGCCTCGGCCGTGTGAATTAAATGCTTGACGAATCTTGCAACGGTCATGCTTAATGGCAGGCGCACTTATATGGACGTTAAAGACAAACGTTTGTCCTTCTATAGACAAACGTTTGTCTCAAATGAGAGCAGTCCTCGTAAACGAGGACTCTTGGCAGAGATGTGGGCAGTATTTGCAGGATTTGGAGGCAACATCATGAACGGCAATTGGAGATGGTTTGGATGGATGCTCACGGTTGCTTTGTGGGCTGGATGCGCGAGCGCAGCAGGGTTTGCGCAGAGTATGAACGCCGGCGATATACGAGGCATCGTTACTGATTCAAGCGGAGCCGCCTTGCCCGATGTCACTGTGACGGTTCTGAACAAAAACACCGGCGTATCCAAGGACTACAACACGAACTCGGATGGTCTCTACGACACGTCTTCGATTGTCGCCGGAACTTATGAGCTTACGTTTACGAAGCAGGGTTTTTCCAAGTTTGTCCGTTCAAACATCACGATTGATGTTGGCAACTGGACCGTCAACGCGCAGATGAAGATTGGTGCGGTGACGGAGCAGGTTGTCGTCACGACTGACGTTCCGCTGCTGGAGACCGAAAACGCAGAGCAGTCGACAACACTTGAAGCGAAGACATTGTCACAACTTCCACAGGTAGGACAGGACTGGCAGAACTTTACTATTTTGCTGGCCGGATCTTCGGGCGCTCCAGGTGGATCGCAGGGCGCGGCAAACCCTCAGCAAGTAGCATCAATTAATGGAAACCTTCCGTTCAGCACGGTCCTCGCGGACGGTGCCGCTGTGACGCTGCCGTCGAGCGCCAATGCCGATGTGATGGTTCTTGAGACGGTGCAGGAAGTTAGAGTAAGTGCGTCTGCCTTCTCGGCACAGTACGGTGTCGGCGGCATCATGTTCAACCAGATCAGCAAGGGCGGCACCGACCGCTTCCATGGAAGCGCGTACGAATACTTCCAGAACGACGCGCTCAATGCGGCAAGCTATGCTTTTGCGACCAAGACAAGAAAGCAGGCAGTTTCTCCACTTCGTTACAATAACTTCGGGTTTTCCGTCGGTGGCCCCATTCTGAAGAAGAAGCTCTTTTTCTTCTTTGACTACGACAAGATCATTAATCATGGCGCTGCTTCAACCGGAACAACTACCGTTCCTACCGCGGCGATGCTGACCGGCGATTTCACCGGTTTGCCTACGATTTATGATCCGGCAACGACCACGGTCGTCGGCGGAGTTGTGCAGAGAACATCCTTTGCCGCTGAATACGGTAACGGCAACAAGATTCCTGCCAGCAGGTTCGATCCAGTCTCGAAAGCCATTCAAGCGTACTATCCTCTGGCGAACACACCAGGAACGATAGCGTCGAACGGCCTCACGTCGAATAATTTCTTCTATAACGTCCCCAATTCGGCCCCGTTTACGAAGTACTTTGGCAGATTGGATTACAACATTAGAGACAATAACCGACTGACGATCTCTGATACGGAGAGCGACAACCCAGCATATTCAAACGGGCAGGGTTTCTGCCCTGTTAACTGCCAGTCGCAGGATGTCAGCCGAGTGAACGCACAGATCACTGACGTGTGGACGATCAGCCCGAATGTGATCAATGAGCTTCGTCTGGGTTATACGAACCAGCTCAATTTCTTCGTTCCGGCATCGCTGGGCGAAGGTTTCCCCGCGAAATTAGGATGGCAGTTCGCGAAGGCGGACGTCTTCCCAATCGTCAACGTCACCGGATTCTATGGCCTTACCTCGGCCATCAACGCAGTCTACAAAGAGCACGTCTACGATCCTTCAGACGTGGTGACTTTGATTCGTGGCAAGCACATCCTCCACTTCGGCGGCGAGTTCCTGTTCTTCCGGGATAACTCGACGTCGTGGGGCAACACCAACGGCGGCACGATGGGTTATACGGGTGTTTATAGTGAAGCGACCCAGGGCAACAGTGCGACCGGTGTTTCCTACGCTGACTTCCTGCTAGGCCAGGTGCAGAACTGGAGCGCCGGTGTAACACCGGAGTTCGGGGGCAGGATCAAACTTCCCCAGTTGTTTGTGCAGGACGACTACAAGCTGACTCCGAATCTGACTCTCAACCTTGGGCTTCGCTACCAAATCCAGTCGGGCTGGGGCGAGGTGAAGGGCAACATGCGGGTCTTCGATCCCACGGTGCAGAATCCTGCGACCGGCACGCTGGGTGCAATGTGGTACGGATCCACCAAAGCGAATGGCCGAAGCACACTGCAGGCACCTGTGTACAACACGTTCCTGCCAAGAGTCGGATTCGCATGGCTGGCGATGCCGAATACCACAATCCGCGGCGGGTTCGGTCTCTACGCGTACAACTGGAGCCTTGATACCTATGGCGCCGGTATGGGATCGGCCTTTGGCCAGCAGGGTAACTCCACGGACCAGAGCAACGGTGTAACGCCCGTCGTTATTCAGTCCGGATCCGGGTCGAATCTGCCGTACCTTTCAGCGACAACAAGCCCAAGCGGATTCAATGGTCAGGGTGTCAGCAGCAACATGTACCACACACCTGTAGGCGGATCGTATCAATGGAACCTTGCAGCGCAGCGACAGATCGGCAATGACATGGTAGTGGAGTTGGCGTATGTAGCCAGCCACGGTCACGACTTACCCTTCCCTGTCGACATCAACCAGATTCCAGAGAGCAAACTCGCTTCAAACGATGTGGCTTTGGGCTATCGTCCCACCCCACAGTATCAAGGCATTGCCGAGAGCACGAACAACGCAATCTCAAACTACAACTCACTGCAGGCGTCGATTCAGAAGCGTCTGACACACGGGTTGAACTTCAACTTCAACTACGTCTGGGCGCACTTCCTGGATGACATCGATTCTTCAGGTTGGGGAAGCCGGGCCGGTGCCCAGACGTACCAGCGGTCATACGATCCACATGCCAACTACGGAAACTCGAACTTCAATGTGGGGAATGCCTTCAAGGGGAGCATCCTCTACGAGCTGCCCTTCGGCAAGGGAAGGCAGTTCCTGAACAACAACTGGCTGCTCGATGAAATCGTCGGCGGCTGGCAGGCTTCGAGCACGCTGGTGGTGCAGAGCGGGCAGCCGTTCTCTGTGACGATGAAGACGAACAACTCATATGCACAGGCTGGCAGCTGGTTCCCGAACGTCATTGGGAGTCCGGCTCTCACCCGTGGCGCATACCATGGTACGAAGCAGTGGTTCAACGAAGCTGCATTCGCTGCGCCTACTCCTGGAACCTTTGGCAACTCTCACCGCAACAGTATTAACGGCCCTGACCTTTCGAACGTCACCTTATCCCTTGGCAAGTCGTTTGCCATCTGGGAGGATGTCCACCTGCAAATCCGCGCGGATGCGAACAACATCTTCAATCATCCGAGTTTCAACTTGCCAAGCGGATCGCTGTCGCTCACTTCCGCAGGTACAGTGGCGACCGGAACCTCAACTATCACAGGAACAACAGTCGGAGGCCGAACGATGCAGCTCGGCGCTCGAGTCTCCTTCTGATAAACTCCCTCGGGATGGCGGTTTTATTCCGCCATCCCGATTCTTTTTAATTCATACGATCCGTTCGGGTCGGACGGTCCTTCATGAAGTTGTTTTCTTTTCTGTTGCTGTTCGCTCTAGGCGGCGCTGATCTATTGGCGCAGTCCGGAGGAGGTTCTGCTGCCTCGCAGATTCAGACCCACGAACAGCGGGCGCATCAGCTTCTGAACGAGAAGAAGCCCGAGCTTGCGGTCAACGAGTTTGCTGCCGTCGTTGCGCTCGATCCCGGCAATCTGGATGCTCAGGCCAATCTTGGCGTGCTTCTCTTCTTCCAGAAAAACTATGTGGCGGCAGAGCCTCATCTTCGCGCGGCGATTGGGCAGAAGCCTGATCTGACTAAGATTCGCGCGCTGCTAGGCATGTGCGAGCATCGTCTCGGGAAGACCGAAGCCGCCCGCACTGACCTCGAAGCAGTGGTTGGTACGCTCGATGATGCTAATGTTCGTCTCGAGGTCGGGCTGGAGCTGATTGAGATTTATACAGCCTCGCAGGAACTGGCAAAGGCCGCGAATGTTGTTGAGACCTTGCGGCAGAAGGATCCGGCAAATCCCAGGATTCTCTACGCCGCTTATCGGATCTACACGGATCTTGCCGGCGAAGCGATGTTGAGTCTCTCGGTCGCTGCGCCTGAGTCGGGGCAGATGTACCAGGCGATGGCTCATGAGCTGTCGCGTCAGCGAGACATTCCGGGCGCGATTGCAGACTACCGCAAGGCCATTGCGGCGGACCCGAATCTTCCGGGAATCCACTACGAGCTGGCCGAGGCGCTGCATGCGTCAGACGACCTGAAGATCCGTGCCGAGGCGGAGCAAGAGTACAAGCTTGCAGTTGCCGCCAACAGTTCAGACGATAAGGCGATAACGCGACTTGGAGATCTCGCCGTGGAGAAGGGCGATCTCGACGCTGCTTCGACATATTACAAGCAGGCTCTCGCTATGGCTCCGGGTAACGCTGATGCGTCGATCGGGCTCGCGCGCGTGTATACAGAGAAGAACGATCCGAATGCCGCGCTGCCTCTGCTCCAGCAGGTAATTCAGAACGATCCCTCGAACGAGCTGGCTCATTATCGCTTGAGTGCCGTCTATCGTAAGCTGAATCGGCCTGAAGATGCGAAGCGTGAGCTTGAGGCTTACCAGCAACTGAAGGCGATGAAGGAGAAGCTGCGTCAAATCTACAAGGATCTTCGTGCTGAAGATCTGAAGGGCGACGAGGTAAAGAAATAAGTGGCTGCAGTGGCTTCAGCGGAGAGGGGATGGCTGCGCAAGTTATCAAGAGAGCCGCGGCATGCTATTTTCTTATTTCTCCTTTCATTGACTTCTTCATCATTTCTGTTGCCGACGTGCGCTTCTGGCCAGGGGATGGGTAGTGGCGCGAAGAGTTCTTCCAAGGCACAGGGCTCCGAATCTGTCTCTTCCATCTCGGCGTTGCACGTGCCGCAACTGGTGGATATCACGGCTTCGACTGGCATCCGGTTTGAACATCTCTCGAGTCCGGAGCAGAGGTACATCGTCGAGTCGATGGGCGGCGGCGTGGCCCTTCTGGACTATGACGGCGATGGCTGGCTCGACATCTACTTCACCAATGCTCCCAGCGTTGCGATGGCGCTTGAGGGCAAGAAGGCACGCGGCGCGCTCTACCACAATAACCATGACGGCACGTTCACCGATGTGACCGACAAGGCAGGCGTTGGTTATCCGTGCTGGGCGATGGGCGCTGCTGTAGGTGATTACAACAACGACGGGAAGCCTGATCTGATCGTGAGCTGCTTCGGCGGCGTTGTGCTGTATCGCAACAACGGCGATGGAACGTTCACCGATGTGACGAAGGCTTCGGGTCTCGACAAAGACACGGGCTGGGCGACCGGAGTGGCGTTTGGTGATTATGACGGCGATGGTTTTGTCGATCTGTTTGTGCCTCATTATGTTGACCTCGACCTGAAGGACCTGCCGACGTTCGGTTCGAGCAAGACTTGTCAGTATCATGAGGTCCCGGTGCAGTGCGGGCCGCGCGGTTTGAAGGGTTATCCTGACACGCTTTACCACAACAACGGCGATGGCACGTTCACCGAGGTGGCGAAGCAGGCGGGCGTCGATGACTCGAAGAGATTCTTCGGGCTCACTTCGGTCTGGTCTGACTTCGACAACGACGGCAAGCTCGATCTGTTTGTGGCTAACGACGGCGAGCCGAACTATCTTTACAAGAACAACGGCGATGGCACGTTCAAGGATATGGGCTATGACTCCGGCATCGCGGTGAGCGAGGACGGGGTGGAGCAGGCCAATATGGGAGTCGCGCTGGGCGACTACATGCACACGGGCCTCATGAGCGTCTTCATCTCGCACTTCAGCGATGAGTATGCGACGTTGTACCGCAACGACGGGGCGATGAACTTCTCCGACGTGTCGCATGCGGCGGGCATCGCGCGGACGACGGTTCCGTTTGTTGGTTGGGGCGACGCCTTTGTTGACCTTGATAACTCAGGCTGGCTCGACCTGGTGCTGGTGAACGGGCACGTGTATCCGCAGGTGGATAACGCAAAACTGGGTACGGCTTACAAGGAGCCGAAGCTGGTGTTTCAGAACCAGCGCGACGGAACCTTCAAGGACGTCAGCGCGCAGGCAGGCGCGGCGCTCGCGATTCCGCAGGTGAGCCGCGGGCTGGCGGTTGGCGATCTGTTCAACCGCGGTCGGCTCGATCTTGTGATCGAGAACCTGACGGGCGGGCCGATGATTCTTGAGGCGAAGAGCCCTCCGCAGAATCATTGGGTGAGCTTCGAGCTCGAAGGCGGGCCTTCGAACCGGCTCGCGCTGAATGCTCGTGTCTACGTGACGACAACCACTCAGTCCGGCTCGATGCGGCAGATGGACGAGGTTCGCAGCGGTGGAAGCTACCTGTCACAGAGCGATGTGCGGCTGCACTTCGGGCTGGGAGGCGCGGCGAAGATCGACTCGGTTGAGGTGCATTGGCCGGACGGCGCGGTGCAGACGTTTAAGGACGTCGCCGCCGACCGGTTCTACCGGTTGAAGGAGGGCCGCTCGTTGACTCCTGTTGCTGTGAAATAATTATCCCCCTGTTTTGTGCAAAATATTCATTCTATTTGATTTAGGCTTGTACTTCCCGCGTAAAGTATTCTATCTAAAGGGTTTAATGGTCAAAATATTGAAAATAAATATGTTGCGGGCAAAGAGAAAAGCCCCGGGTCTGCTCCGAGGGCTTTCTTTTTGATCTGGTTCTATTTTACCGGATTGAGGGAAACTGCTCTGCCACTGCGATGTTGTTTATTTTGTGTTGGTTGAGGCATTTGGGGGCTTGACAAGATTTTCTGTGGAAATTTTGGCCGTCGGGTCGGGGGAGCTAGAAGCGGTGGAATCGTTGGACGGGGGTGATCTTCAGGAGGGCTCCGAGGGCGAAGAGCAGGGCTGTGTAGAAGATCATGGTTCGGGTGCTGGGCTCAGCGGGTAGGTCTTTCGTGAAGAGGCGGTAGGTCATGCCCGCGGCCACGAGAAGGAAGATGGGCTGCCCGGTTAGCCACAGCAAGACAACGCAGGTCAGGACAAGAAGGGCGCGCTGGAGACGGCTGAGGGCGTGGGCGGCCAGACCGCCGTCGAGCATCCAGATGGGTATGAGGTTGAGGACGTTGAGCCACGCTCCGGTGTGCGCGAGGGCAGCGAAGACAGGACGGCCAGTGGCGACGTATATCGCGAGGCAGGCTGCGGCGGCGATGAGACCGGCGAGCGGGCCAGCGAGAGCGATCTCGGCGCGGGCGGCGAGAGAGATGGCGAAGCCCTGCCAGCGGACGTAGGCTCCGAAGCCCGGCAGGAAGACGGGAAGGTCGCAGCGGAGGCCGCGGCGCTTGACGGCAGCGACGTGACCGAGCTCGTGGAGGAGGATGGACAGGGCGAAGCCGGCTCCGAACCAGATGCCGAAGAGGGCCCAATAGACTCCGAAGAAGGCTGCGAAGCTGAGGAGGAATTTGAGCTTGAGGAGAAAGAGGAGTACGGATTTGGCCTTGGCGAGAAAGACGCCGATGGGAGCCAGCGGGCCGAGGCGTTTGGCCCATTTTGACGGTTGGGGCGGCGGTTGTGTGCTGTTGATACGGGCATCGAGGACAAGGATGTGCTCACGGATCCACTCGGATTGACGCGAGCCGCGAGGGAGCCATGGGAGCGCGGAGAGCCAGAGTTCCTTGGCCTGGGCGAGGTTATTGGTGTCTTCGAGGTTGCGCGCGGTTTTGGATATCTGGTCGAGATGATTGCTGTAGACGAGGGCATAGCACTGGGGACAGGCGAGAGTGCCTGCGGTGAGATCGGTGCTGCAGTCTCGACAGGTGGTGATGGCTGGCGGATTGAGGGTGAGTTCCGCGTCTTGCATTAGAGTGCGGGTGCCGGGCCAGACTGGTTGCTGAATGGGCCGCCGCAGTCTGTTCTCGAGGTAAGTGACCATGCGGAACAAATGCTGTCGGCGCCGGGCTGCTGGCAGCGCGAGCATTGGTCTGAGGTCGAGGTGGAAGGTGGGGCGAGCGCGTATTCTGCCCGGTCGAAGCTGGGAAGATTGGTGGACATGGATATTGCTCTACGGGTGTCCAGCGGAGGATAGCAGCGCGCAGGGGGGACGGAAAGAGAAATTTTATTGATTAAGAGCTGTGAGTAATGCTTGCGCTGGAGAGCGGGCGACGTGGGCGCCGCCCGCGTCTTTGGCTAGAGGTGGTAGATGCGATCGGCGCCGAGGATGAGGCCGAGGGTGATGACGGCGATGGCAATCTCTCCGAGGGCGCTGACGATGAAGGGGCGGGCTCCCTGTTTGAAGAGGTCGCGGAGGTTGGTGCGCAGGCCGACTCCGGCGAATGTGAGAAGGAAGGCCCAGCGGCTGAGGTTTCCGAGGGCGAGGAGTTGCGCTTTGGTGAAACCGAGATGAGCTATGGCCGGGTTGGAACTGGCTCCGAGGGTGGCCAGCAGTGAGATGAAGAGGAAGCCGAGGACGAACTTCGGGAACTTCTGCCAGAGGAAACGGCGCTTGTTCTGGAGCTGCTGCTCGGTGGCGGCGCTGGCGAGGCCGCGGCGCGACCACTGGATGGCGTAGGCGAGGACGACGAAGCCGATGAGGGCGTTGCGGCAGGTCTTGGCGAGGACGGCGTATTTGCCGGCGGCGTCGGAGTAGAGGGCTCCGGAGGCGGTGGCTTCGGCGGTGTTGTCGACGGCTAGGCCGGCCCAGAGGCCGTAGGCGTGATCGGACATGTGGAGGGCGTGACCGATGACGGGGAAGGCAAACAATGAGATGGCTCCGAGGGCGAGGATTGCGGCGATGGCGGTGGAGGAGTCCTCTTCGTCGGCGTCGATGGCACCTTGGGTGGCGATGATGGCGGAGACTCCGCAGATGGAGGAGCCGACGGCGAGCAGGGTGGTAAGTGCGGGCGAGAGGGAGAAGCGGCGGCCGAGCCAGGTCATGAAGGCGATGGAGAGCGAGATGGCGATGAAGACGAGGATGAGGGAGATTCCGCCGAGCTTGAGGATGTCGCCGAGGATGAAGCGTGCTCCGAGGAGGATGATGCCGGCCTTGAGCCAGAACTCGTAGGTGGCGACGCCCGGGCGGAAGATGCGGGCGACTCCGACGGTGTTGGCGATGAGGATTCCGAAGAGGATGGCCCAGAGGACGTACTCGATGTTGGGGAAGGTGATGTGATGGGCCTTGGTCCAGGTGTTGAGGAAGTGCTCGACGAACTTGCCGGCGTAGCCGACGGCGGCGAGGAGGGCGATGCCTGGGAGCAGTTCGGGGAGGGATGCGGGCTCGGCGGTAAGGCGGGAGGGACGGGAGCGCAGGTTTTGTGTGGTGGCAGAAGTGGCCATGGATGTTCTCCTTGCTTGCCGGGAGTCGGTTACCAGGGGATGGACTTGATGAGACCTAGGCGGATGATAAGGGCGAGGGTGAGCGAGAGAGCTACGGCCCAGAGGTCAAGCGGGATGTGGGGGCGGGTGGACATTGAGGGTTCTCCTGTGGAGATGAGGCTGCGGCGATGGGATCGCTGCGGCTATAGGTGGATTTTGGGGAATGAGAGGGTGGGGCTAGCGACAACAACAACACATGAGGTGCAGCGGCGCGGGTTGTCCGAAGACCGTCATGGTGGGGCTAGTGTACATGAGGCGATGGGATTCGAACACAGCGCGGGGAAAAAGTTGCTCGCAACACGCTTGGGTGAACGGGGGTTCATTGAGGTGTTGGTTGGAGGTTGTTATGAAGTTCACGAATGTAAGGGCGATGGCTGCGAAGGCGATGATGGTTGTTGGATTGGCTGCTGGTACGGTTGCTCTGGCTGCTCCGCAGAAGGCTGAGGCTCAGGTGGCGTTCGGCGTAAGGGTTGGGCCTCCGGTGGTGGCGTACCGGCCAGCTTACAGGCCAGGGTTCTATGGACCGGCGTACTACGGGCCGCGGTACTATGGGCCGGCGTACTACGGACGTGGCTACTATGCTCGTCCTCACTGCTATCGTCGCGGCTGGTAAGTCAAGAAATAGACGGAATGAACAAGGTCAAGTTGGCCGGCGTGGGATGTCTCCTCGCCGGCCATTTTTTATTGATTGGAAAAATGTGGAACCGCACGGGACGAGCGTCGTTGACGCAACATTGTAAGAGTCGTCAGAATTTTGCATCCCACGAACGAGGTGTGGATCTATGCCGGATGCACCAGAGCAAGGGCTGCTTGGGGTATTGCTGGACTCATGGGACCGGAACAATTCCATCCTGGTGAACCTGCTCGGCATTTTGCCGGAGGGTGGGTTGGAGGCGAGGGCGATGGAGGGCGGCCCGTCGGTCGCGGAGCTGTTCATGCATATTCACTACGTTCGGCTGGTATTTGTCTCCGAGGACGCGCCTGAGTTTGGCGGAGAGGTACCTGAGGAAGAGTGGGTGGGCGAGCGTGATCGTGGTCGCATTGCGGAGATGCTGAACGAGAGTGCCAAGGTGGTGCGGGGTGCGGTTAAGGGCAGGGTGGAGGCAGGCCGGGGAATGGACCTTCACTACGACCATCCGATCCTGCTGCTGCAGCACATGATCTGGCACGAGGGCTACCATCATGGTCAGGTGAAGTTGGCGCTCAAGTTGGCTGGACACCCCATCAGCGATGATGAGGCCGGTCCGGTCACATGGGGTGTGTGGATGCGCAAGAGCGCTCGGATTTAGAGAGTTTTTTTCAGGGTTCGAGGGGTTGGTAGTAGCGTGCCTCCGGTGAGGCACAGGCCTGGCAGAGGATGGGGCCGGCGGTGCTGGCTTCGCGGTCGTAGTTGATGCCTTCGCCGCAGAGGGAGCAGGCGATGCGGGGGGATTTGTAGCCGGGCATCTCGCGCGGGTGGATCGGGACACGAACCCACTGCTGGCTGAAGAGGTCGGAGTCGGGAAGTTCGCGGTAGGCGAGCATCTGCTGCTGGTTTTTGTTTTCGATTTGGGGGTAGAGATCGCGGGCGCGTTGCTTGGAGGATTCGAGCGCGGCGATGCGGATGCCTTTGTAGGTGGGAGTTTCGTCAACGGGTTCGAGCGGGGCGTTCAGAGCTGTGATAGGAGCAGCCAAATCGACGAAGGTTGCGGCCATCTTTCCCCAGTCGCGGAACTTCAGGGCGCGCTTGCCGAGGCGGCATCCGGTGACGACGCCGATGGCGTCGGTGGCGCAGCGGTCGATCTCGATGAAGGTGACGAGGCGCTTGCGGTCGGCTCCGCGGGGATCGTCGATGCCGAGGATGCGGCAGCCGAGCATGGCGAGACGGACTCCGAGGATCTGGCCGGCGCAGAGGTGGCCGTGGGCGAGTTCGGCTTCGCGGAGGAGTTCGTCAAAGGACTGCATAGTGTGATGATATCGTTGTGAGCGGGTGGGCGTTGTAACGGGCCGTGGGCGAGTTTTCCGGAGGATTCGTTGGGGATCTTGTCGAAGCACCTTGCACTGGGGTTCAGCGCGCTGCTGCCGATAGTCAATCCACTGGGGTCGGCGCTGGTGTTTCTGGGGTTGGTGGGGGTGCAGCCTCCGAAGGTGTATAAGTCGCTGGCGTGGCAGATCACCCTCAACATGATTTTGTTTTTTGCCGTGATTGAGCTTGTGGGGGCTTACCTGCTTTCGTTCTTTGGCATTTCGCTCTCTATCGTGCAGTTGGCAGGAGGAATTGTAGTAGCTGCGATTGGGTGGTCGCTGTTGAACGAAGGCGAGTCCGGGATGAAGAGGGATGCGGGCGACGCGGCTCGAAAGGGCGGGGACGAGGTTGAAAGCGATTGGGCGTCGAAGACGTTTTATCCACTGATGTTTCCGGTTACTGCGGGGCCGGGGAGCCTGGTAGTGATGCTGACGTTGAGCGCGCATGCTTCGGGAAGGAGCCTGACGGAGGATGTGCTGGCGCGCGTGGGACTGATGTTGTCGGTGCTTCTGGTGGCCGTGGTGGTGTACCTGTGCTACGCGTATGCTCCGCAGATTACGCAGAAGATATCGCCGTCGACGGTGCAAGGAATTGTGCGGGTGATCGCGTTCATCCTGCTTTGTATTGGCGTGCAGATTGCGTGGAACGGACTGCAGTCGCTGTTGACTCCGCTGCTGCGTCGCGTGTGAGGTCTTTACGCGAGGCTGCGGCGGAGATGCCAGAGAGTGACGGCGGTGAGTAGCCAGGCTGCGGTTGCGAGGGTGAGGGTGAGCATGGCGCTGTGATTTGGCAGCAATCGCCAGACGACCAGACCAAAGATGCAAAGTGCGAGCGCTCCCAGCGAGGCACCTGCAGCGTCAATGGCTGCTGCGGCTCGGCCGCGGCGAGTGCCATCGAAGCCCGCCTGTCTCTTGCGGATTTTTTCGTGAGTGGCGATGAGCGTTGTGCTGGCGGAGAGGATTGCCGGAAACGCGAGGAAGAGTCCGCCGATAGTTGGGCCGAAACGGTGAGCGATGAGGCCTGTAGGGGTTCAGGCGAAACATTCTCCCGCTGATGTTCTCTTCTAACGAAAGATAGACTCGTCCTGGTTACGTCCGTAAATCAATGTCGGGCCCCGAGGACGTGGTCGCCGTCGTCGATGACAGGAGAACAGACGAGGTATAGTATTGTGCCGCTGAGGGGCGGGTCTCAAACTCAGACCATTTGGACCATCTAGGTCTTGAAGCGCAGATGCCAGGGCTTGGCAGAGCGCACCTCTCGCAGGCCCACTACTTGTCACGGTATGACGTCAGGCATGAAAGCTGGCCTGACTCCGGCCTTCTATTTGTGATTTTCATCCGAGGAGAGATGCAATGAATAGAGCGAGATTCGCTTCGTCGTTTTTGTGTGCCGCTGTTCTTGCAAGCGGCGCGTCGGGAGTTCAGATGCTGGCGCAACTGCCAGCCAACGCGACGGTATATGCCTCAGGGCTGGAGGGTCCGAGGGGATGGCCTTCGGATCGGATGGCACCCTGTATGTGGCGGAGGCCGGGCTTGGCGGGACCACCTCGACTGTCGGCACCTGCCAGCAGACGCCCGCGCCGGTTGGCCTTACAAGGGCGGGCTGACCGCACGTATCTCGAAGATCGACACCAAAGGAAATGTAACGACCCTGACCTCGGGGCTGCCTTCGGCAGTGAATGGTATGGCGGCTGTTTTAGGTGTCGCGGACGTAGCGTTTCTGGGCGGGGATCTGTATGCGGTCCTGGCTGGGGGAGGATGTTCGCATGGAAACACCGCCTTCCCGAACGCAGTGATCAGGGTAAACGTGAAGACTGGGAACTGGACGAGCGTGGCGAATATGAGCCAGGCATTGTTGACCTTCCCGGCGAAGTACACGAGCTCGGACGACTATGAGCCGGATGGGACGTGGTACGGGATGATCAGCTGATCGGCCCCGGTAATTCTGAGCCAGGAGAAATGTTAGTCTTCGACCAAATCTGACCTGAGAAGGATGGAGGATTTGGATGCGGAAGAAACGGTTCAGTGTAGAGCAGATGATCGGGGTACTGAAGCAGGCGGAGGTAGGTGTTCCGGTGGCGGAGGTGATCCGGAAGGCTGGGATCAGCGAGCAGACCTTTTATCGGTGGAAGGCGAAGTACGCTGGCCTTGAGGTGGACCAGGTTCGGCAGATGGCGCAGTTGCAGGAAGAGAACCTGCGGTTGAAGCAGTTGGTGGCGGAGCTGACGCTGGACAAAACGATGCTGCAGGACGTGCTGGCAAAAAAATGGTGAAGCCTTCACGGCGTAGACCGATGGTGGAACGTCTAGTTGGAAGCTATTTGGTCAGCGAACAGCGGCATGCCGTGTTCTGCGTGTGCCGAGGGCTACCTACCGCTATCGAAGCTACCTCGATCCACGACTGAGTTGCGGATGCGGATCCGCGAGATCGCTCAGGCAAGAGTGCGCTACGGATATAGGAAGATCCGCGTGCTGTTGAACCGTGAAGGCTGGGAAGTGGGCAAGTATCTGGTGTACCGGCTGTACAAAGAAGAAGGGCTAACGCTGAAAAGAATGAAACCTGCGGGCAAGCGCAAAGCAGTACGCCACCGGGAGGAGCGGTTCAAAGCGACGGGGCCGGATCAGGCCTGGAGCATGGACTTCGTTGCGGATCAACTGCAGGATGGCACGCGGTTCCGCTCGCTGACGATCGTCGATGTCTATACGAGGGAGGCCGTGGTGATCGAAGCCGGCCAGAGCTTGAAAGGAGATGATGTGGTGCGAACCCTGAACCGGTTGAGGCTCGAACGTGGTGTACCAAAGGTGCTGTTCTGTGACAACGGCAGCGAGTTCACCAGCCAGGCGATGGACCTGTGGGCGTATCGCAATGGCGCCAAGATCGACTTCTCTCGTCCCGGTAAGCCGACCGACAATGCCTTCGTGGAATCGTTCAATGGAACCTTCCGGGCCGAGTGCCTGGACACGCACTGGTTCGCTGACCTGAAGGAAGCCAAGCAGCTGATCGAAGCCTGGCGGCAGGAATACAATGAGAGTCGTTCTCACCGATCTCTCGGTGACAGGACGCCTAGCGAGACGCCAGCCAGATCGCGGCTAGCCGGATCTGGCTGTAACCTAAATAGGTCGCAGACTAACGCTGAACTTGGTACAGGAAAACTAGGCCCTTCAAGCTATCAGAGTTCTCTCTATACGGTGGAACCGAACCACAGGCAGGTGTTCTCGGTATCACCGTGGGGCCAGGTGCAGCAGGTGATTGACATCTCCGCATCGCAGGGCCACATCGTCCCGACGTCGCTGGTGTTCACGCAGGGCGTCCTTTACGTTGGCAATCTGAATCTCTTTCCCATCGATCCGCAGTGGGCGAAGGTGATGACCATTGCGAATAACGTGTATGCTCCGAATCCGCTGCCGGATTCGGCAACCTGCTGGGCGGCTATGGACAGTGGAATATTGTGAGCTCGAAGGCAGAGTTTACGACGATTGTGAGATGAAGATCGGACCGGATGGGCTGCTGTACGTGCTGGAGCTCTCGGATTTCGCGGCGCAGGGTCCGACGCCTGGGAAGGGCAAGGTCGTGCGGGGAAATACTCGGGCCAGATTGAGGATGTGGTGACAGGCCTCGCGGTGCCGACTGGAATAACCTTCGGGCCGGATAGTGCGCTGTATGTGTCAAATCTAGGCGCGGCGCCGGGAGCCGTGGGGCAGATCCTCAGAATCGAAGTGGCTCAGTAGCGCAGGAGTCTGCACAAGCAGACGTAATTCTGTCAGAGCGGAAGCAATGCATCGCGTGTGCCTCTCGCATTTGCGAGAGCACACGCTGGCATGACACTTCTCTGGAGGACGGAGGAGATCGCTCCCTGTCGTGGTTAGCAGGTTTCCAGCCGTTGCCTTGCTTGATAGAGGTTAGAATCTGCGGCCGAGATGCCAGAGAGTGACGGCGGTGAGTAGCCAGGCTGCGGTTGCGAGGGTGAGGGTGAGCATGGCGCTGTGATTTGGCAGCAATCGCCAGACGACCAGACCAAAGATGCAAAGTGCGAGCGCTCCCAGCGAGGCACCTGCAGCGTCAATGGCTGCTGCGGCTCGGCCGCGGCGAGTGCCATCGAAGCCCGCCTGTCTCTTGCGGATTTTTTCGTGAGTGGCGATGAGCGTTGTGCTGGCGGAGAGGATTGCCGGAAACGCGAGGAAGAGTCCGCCGATAGTTGGGCCGAAACGGTGAGCGATGAGGCCTGCGGCGGCGGTGATCGATCCTCCGGCAACGAAACGCACGAGATATTCGTGAGGTTTGATTGTCTTGGCCGAAGAGAGATCGACGTCAATGTTCATGCGGTCACCGGAGGAGTACAGCCCAGATGGCGAATGCAGCGCCGAACCAGAGTGGCATGACTCCGAGAGTGGCGACGGGCGTGCGTGGATAATAGCGGATGAGGACGAAGCTGACGACGCGGGCGTAGAGGACGAAGGCGATGGCTCCCACGATCATGGAGCGGGCCTCGGTGGCAGCGTAGGCGTGACCGTCTTTTGTGATGGTGAGGCTAAGGGTGGCGAGCGCGACAGAGGGTGCTCCACCGAAGAGGCCGGCGAAAGACCTGGGGTGGAAGATGTCGCCGAGGACGGCGAAGAGGGTAACGATGATGCCTCCGATGAAGAATCGGGCGAGCAGATCCATCATGATTTGGCAGCCTTCTGCGCCTTCTTACCCACTAAGCGTCCTCTCAATTGTTAATAGCGTGTTAACGTCTGTTGAGTGAGAGTGTCATGCAGAGTAGGGCGTTGCCTCGTGGGGTGAGGTTTCCAAAGGCCTACTGGATGATGACGACGGTCTTGCCGTGGCCGGTGATTTTGCCGGTGTAGGCATCGTTGGCTTGAGCGAGAGGGATTTCGGCCTTGACCCAGGTGCGGAGCTTGCAGGTGTCGATGAGGGCGGCGACCTCCATGAGCTGGCGCTGATTGGTCTCGACGATGAAGAAGGCTCTTTTGACGCGCTCGTCAGCGTCGTTCTCGTTGGTGGAGGAGACGGCGACGGCGAACCGGCCGTGTCTAATCAGAGGAAGTGAGCGGAGCAGCATGTCGCCGCCTACGGTGTCGAAGACGATGTCGAAGTTTGGCTGGAGGACGTCTTCGAATTTTGTGGTGTGGTAGTCGAGGACGACGTCGGCGCCGAGCTGGGTGGCGAAGGTGGTGTCGCGGCCGGAGGCGGTGGCGATGACGTGGGCTCCGTGGAGGTGCGCGATCTGGACGGCGAAGAGACCGACGGATCCGGCGCCGCCGTGGACGAGGACGCGGTCGCCAGGATGAAGGTGTCCGTGGATGAAGAGTCCCTGCCAGGCGGTGAGGGCGCTGATGGGAACTGTGGCGGCTTGTGTGGGAGAGAGGGTGAGGGGCGCGGGCGCGATAGCGGAGGGGGTCGTGAGGCAGTACTCGGCGAGCGCGCCTTCGGCGAACCAGTCGTTCATGCCGTAGATGTGCTGGCCGATGGAGAAGTCGGTGACGCCTTCACCAATGGCGGCGACAGTTCCGGCAAACTCATGCGATGGGATCGCGTTCTGGCGTGCGGCTCCGGATTTGTCGTGGGTGTGGGGGTACCAGCCGAGCTCGGTTCGAATGGTGCCGGCGGCAGAGACGCGGACGAGGACTTCACCTGGGCCTGGTTGCGGTTGGGGGAGGGTCGCTTCGACTAACTTCGGGGACTCGCTGGAATCTGCAAGGCGCATCGCTCTCATGGTTGCCTCTGGTTCGCTAGCTGAAGTTCGATTGGTTTCAGCGTTGGTGCATTGCCTTTTGAATCTTCTGATCGGTGTCGTATTGGCTTAGGGCGTAGACCGCCCAGATGGTGGCTGGAATCCAGCCCAGGATCGTGACCTGTAAGGCGAGACAGAGCAGGCCCGCGACTGGGCGGCCGATGGTGAAGAAGGTGAACCAGGGAAAGATGAAAGCGATGAGGAGTCTCACGTGCTTACCCTTTTGCTTGTCTTCTTTTTAGCAGATGCCGGGGCAGCGCGACGATACTGAGTTTGAGGAAAGGGTGGATTTGGGGTTATGGATGTCAACGGCGCGTTGCGAGAGGTGATGGCTCCGTTAGCTTCCGGATAGCCGGTAATACACCCACAATTGAACTTTGAAGACCATGGGAATTCCGTTTGGGAGCTGAGGTGGGAAGACGAGTCCGCGGATTCGATGGATTCGATTTCAACGAGTCGCTTGTGCAATTCGCAGGCGACCGTCGGTGGTGCGATCGACGAAATATCGAGTTGTCTGATCGTCTTCGATTATCGCAATACCCGACCTCGTGTACGCCAGTAGGCGGTTCCCAGATGCGACGAATCCATTCACGTCGTCCGGCAAGTCATATTTGCGTACAGCGTGCGTCTTGCGGTCATAACGAAATACGCCTGCTGGCGAGTCGCCCCATTCGCCAGCATGAAAAATACTAATCCAGACCGCATCGGGTTCTACACGGATGGCCGAAATGGCGCAATCGACCACTTCGGGCGGAGTGAACAGGTAATACTGACCATCGGCCGTATCAAAGTAGCCGAAGCCACCAACCCCGGAGTTTCCTTCCCCATCGTAAAATGTCTTGCCGAACCAGAGTTTGCCGCCCTCAGGCTGCACAGGACCGATGGTTTCCTCGATAGTCGTGCCCTCGCGGACGAGACCGGCCTTTACAGCCTCCGGGCGAGCCTTCGCGAAATCGTCATATGTGGACTGATGCAATGGATACTTTTTCCCATGGCTGTCCACAATAGATGATGGGTACTCCTTTCCATGGACGTCCGTGTACCCTTGGGTGAATGTAAACGCGTCTGCTCCTCCGAAGCGAATCGGCGCGGGATTCTCCGGCACAAGATAGAGAACCTGCCTCTGCTCCATACCTTCGGTGCCCCGACTTGTCCTTACGCGAGCCAGCCATGGCGCGGCTTCGCGCTCAGTCAGAATCCCAAACTCAGGAGATTCACCCGGCCGGAATTCCACAGCCACTAGCCTTGCCCCGTCAATCCCTACAAATACTGTGCGGCCAGAATCGTTCAAAACCCGCATCATCGCAAAGGGCTGATATGCGAAGTAGCGAACCAACGCTTTGGCCCGAACGTCATACACGAACTTTTGGTTCATTCCCTGGTACGACTTCTCACCCATGCAAGAGATGACGGTGTCCGTGGAGGTAGCGCGCTCGATGCGGGCATTGCAATCGAAAGTCCCAGCAGCGAGGGCGAGCGCGTACACCTGATCCGGACGAGAGTTCTCCTGCAGGAACAGACCGAGCTTTCGGTTCTCTGTCCAATAGAACGTCGGAGAAACAGTATCCTGCCTCCATTCCTCTGTGCTCCCTATTGCGATCACCAGATCGAGATCGGGAGCCACTTCATGCCGATAAATAATCTTGTCACTGACAAGGGTTGGATCGATTTGGCGAATGACGTTGAAGACCGCCTGATCGGGGGCAGTGGCTGCCGGAGCCATTCTCGACCCCGCAATAATGAACAACGAGAGCAGCAATGACGTAACGCGCATGAGACAGGCTCCAACTATACTTCAGTATTCACACCAGTCTAGAAGTCAATCAGACGATTTGGCGAACTCTGGTTGTGTCGTCGCCAATTCGGTAGTAACGGCCGTCAAGGCTTGCCCCTCAGTTGGTGTTGTCGGAGGTGTCGCCTTCTTCGATGATGGAAGCGGTTCCCACGACGTCGTAGGTTGTGGCTTCGCCTCCGGTCGGCTGGATGGTCACGCGTAGCGGGAGCCGCTCCCATTTTGCGGGCTGGCAGACTGGGATGAAGTGGTTCGGTTCGGGCCATTTGCCGATGGGCTTTTGCACGACGGCGCGACGGGCCCCGAGCTGAGCGACGATGACGTAGAGGCTGCCGCCCCTGGCGGTGGTCGCGGTGCCGCAGTAGGCGGCGTAGTCGCGGAACCAGACTGCGTTGGAGACGACGGGATCGAAGTCGGGCAGATGGAGCGCGGTGATGTGGCCGGTGACGCGGTCGACGGTGATCCAGGGGCCGGGCTGCCAGATCCAGTGCGGGGCGGAGTCGGTGGGAAGCGCGTCGTTGATGTGGAGGGCGCGGCGGACCGCGAAGGTGCGGTCAGTGATGTCGTGGACCTCCCCGGTGGTCCACTCTTTCTGACGATCGTCGACGAAGAGTGGACGGATCTTGAGGGTGGAGGTTTCGTCGGATTTCTCTTCAGGCTTCGCGTCGGGCTGCGTGTAGGGGACGCGGCGGACGGCTCCGAGCGAGACGGTGTGGACCTTTGGGGCCGCGGCGAAGATGGGTTGAAGGGTGGAGGCGAAGAGGCTCAGCAGAGGAAGAATGCGTCGGATGTTCAAAGGACTTGTTCACCGGGGAGGTTGGGCCTGTACGTGAAAACAAGCGTGGAGACTGCGGGCGGCGGAACTTTTCGCGCGTCCGGAAAAAAATAATTAAGTGGGGACATGCTACTTGAGTGGGAGTGGATTCTTGCACCGAGTGGAATAAAAGGGGTTACGAGCGGAAGAAATTACTTGAACCATGGAAAGGGATTCCGGGGGTGTTGAAGAAGGTTCAAAGAGTGTGGAATAGATTGATAATCGCGCGCCAAGCGCGGCGAATCGCAGAGTAGTATCGTGAAAAGAGCGCGTGAGCCGTTGTGGTGCGCGTCTTTTATCGACAGCCCGCAACGGGGATATCTGAGCAGTTACGAAAGGATACAGACGAATATGTGGAAACCGAATCAACCGGGAAGCAACACCCCTCCAACTCCTGAACCGTCGCGGCCGACGCCTCCGGTGGCGAGCTTTGAGCCTTCGCGTCCTGCGGCGCCGATCAGCACTCCCGGCGCGGCTGTGCCGACAGGCGAACAGGCGACGATCGGCAAGTCGCTGGTGGTTAAGGGCGAGCTGACCGGATCAGAGTCGCTGTACATCGACGGCAAGGTGGAAGGCGCGATCAATCTGCCGGGTAACCGCGTGACGGTAGGACGCAATGGCCAGGTCGCTGCAAACATCGTAGCGCGCGAGATTGTTGTTCTGGGCAAGGTGCGGGGCAACTGCCAGGCCAGCGATCGTGTGGATATCCGCAGCGAAGGTTCGCTGACGGGCGACGTGATTGCTGCACGCATCTCGATTGAAGATGGTGCGTTCTTCAAGGGCGGCATCGACATCCGCAAGCCCGGCGGCACGGACCTGAAGGGCGGATCGGCGCAGCCTGTCGCCGAGCCAGTAGCAGTCGAGGCTTAATAGCAGGATCGACTGCGAGCCTGCGCGTCAGGCAAGAGATGTCGCGCGCGAAAAAGAAGAGCTGGCCTCGGCAAATATGCCGGGGCCGCTTTGTGTTTGAGCGCGGCTAACTTGCTGCTAAAGGTTGCGTGCGATGGCGAAGACGGCAGTGATGGAAAGCGCGGCGTAGATGGCCGCTTGTGGCGGCTGAGGCCATCGAATGGGTTTGCGCGCGAGATAACCACGATAGCAGTTTGCTGCCCAGAGGAAGCCCAGAGGAAGTGCGACGGTAAAGAGCGCGTTGAGGTGAAGCGCTTCGCGCAAGTGGCCGTCGAGGAGCGCGGCGAGGGCACGTGTGGCTCCGCAGCCGGGACACTGCAAGTGGAAGAGGGCGAAGATGGGGCACCGAGGATAGAAGCTGTACTGCTGGGGAGGAAAACGCCGCAGTACAGCGAATGTGAGAGAGAGACCGGCGATAGGCGCGACTGCGCGGGATGCCGTCGCGATGCGGGAGTGTCCGGTCACGATCAATAGCTCCGATAACGGTACGCCTGCTTCATCTGGTTGATCTTGTTGAAGTGGTATTGGAAGTAGAGGCCACCGAAGAAGAAGGTCATGATGGGACCGAGGCGGAGACCGATAGGTTCAGGGCCGTTGAAGTGCTGTTCGAGAGTGGCCTTCAGGGAGAAGCGGTAGACGATGACGAAGGCGAAGGCCAGGATCGAAATCAGGATGGCGAAAGGAGAGGTCCGCGGCGTCCCCCCCTGCATTATGACTGCGGCGCGGCCAAAGGAACCTCCGGCGTTGCCTAACGAGAGCACGACGTAGATGATGAAGTACATCAGAGCCTTGGTCTGGGGCTCGACGCGCCTGGCCCAGAGCACCTGAACGAGATCCCAGATGACAAAGAAGATTCCGCAGGTTAAGACACCGATGAGAAGGACGAGTCCCCAATGCAGGTTGGGCGGGTCTGGGTATGGGGCTCCGGAGGGCGTGCCGGTGTATGCGGGAGGCGCGTAGTAAGGCTGCGTGGCGATGCCGGGGCTCGCAGGCTGGGTGGGCATTCCAGTGGGTGGTGCGGCTGGGGCTGCCGCAGCATGGGAGACGGCCTGGGAGACGATTTGGGAGACGGGGAGCCAGTCGGGCATCTCCTCGCTTTTGGCAAGGTCGGTGGGAAGGATATTGCCTGAGGCGAGGTAGCGCTGGAGGTCTTCGAGGGTGTAGGGGCCGTAGAGCTGGCCGTCACGCGAGATCTGGTAGGGCATTTTGGCTCCTGTAAGGTGCAAGACCGATGAAAACATGGAGCGGGTCAGGTGGCCAAATCATTTTTGTCCAGGGAGTGGCCTGGCTCTAGGTGGTATTTCTAATCAGAAACTATTTCCAACGAATGGCCGTTAACGTTATAACGCGAGCGGGTCATTCAAGGAGGAGAGCGTTGAAGGGAACGATTGGTGCCCTGCTGTTGACTTTCGCCGTGAGTGCCGCCTCGCAGGAACCGTGGCAAAAGATGCAGATGCCGACTGCGGCCGAGGTGGCGAAACAGTGGGTGAATCCGCCGTCAGAATATGGGCCCGAGCCTTACTACGGGCTGAATGGTGCGGTGGATGAGACGGTTATCCGGCGCGATCTGGATACGATGAAGTCGATGGGTTACGGCGCGGTGACGGTGCAGTATGGGTTTGGGGCGCCGTTCGCCTATCTGTCGCCGGAGTACTTCAAGTTCTTCCGGACGTTTGTGGAAGAGGCGAAGAAGCGGGACATACGGGTTTGGATAGTGGATGACGCAGGCTATCCGAGCGGGTTTGCGGGAGGGAAGTTTTCGGCCGAGAAGCCGGAACTGCGGATGCAGGCTCTGGAACTGGCGGATTCGATTGCGGTGAATGGCGGAGATGTGGTGTCGCGGACGGTGTCACCGGAGACGGTGGCGGTGACGGCAGTCGATGCGAATGGGAGGTCGGTTGCGGTGCCGGTGGTGAATGGCGCGATTTCGTGGACTGCTCCGGCGGGTAGCTGGAAGTTGATGGTGGTCGAGCACCGGTTTCGAACTTCGCCTACGCGGAGCGATACGAATCCGAAGCGTGTGAAGGATGAGACGCAGTCGCTGGAGGATTATCTGGATCCTGCGGCGACGGAACAGTATGTTGCGTTCACGCATGAGCAGTACAAGAAGTATGTCGGGGATGAGTTCGGCAAGACGATTATGGGGTTTCGCGGGGATGAGCCGGACTACTCGATTCGTGGGCTGCCGTGGACTCCGAAGTTCTTTGCGCGGTTTGAGCAGGTGAAGGGATATGACGTGCGGCCGTATCTGGCGGGCTTCTTTGCGAAACCTGCTGAGATGACGGAGACGGACCGGCGCGCGAAGGCGGATTACTACGATGTGTTCTCGCAGATGTTTCGGGATGGCTTCTTCAAGGTGCAGGGGGATTGGTGCGCGGCGAATCATCTGGAGTACCAGGTGCACCTGAACCATGAAGAGATGGAGATGCAGCTGACTCGCAGCGAGGGAGATTTCTTCCGCGATATGCGATACGTGCAGGTTCCGGGGATCGATGCGATCTGGCACCAGATATGGAAGGACACCGTGTCGGATTATCCGCGGTTGGCGTCATCGGTGTCGCATGTGTACGGGAAGCCGCGCTCGTTTACGGAGAGCTTTGCGGCGTACAGGCCTGAGCCGGATGTGGATATGGCGCGGTACATCCTGAATGAGCAGTTTGTGCGGGGCGTGAATCTTGTGGAGACGATGTACTTTCCGGCGACGACGGGCGGACGTGGTGGATCGCCGTACATGAAGGAGCCGGGGTATCCGGCCCTGCTCGAGTATGTGCGGCGGATGAGTTATCTGATGTCGATGGGGCGGCCTGCGGCGTCGGTGGCGCTGTATCTGCCTTCGAGCGCGATGTGGTTGGGAGATGATGCGGCGGACACGGCGTTTGTATCGACGGAGCGGATGTTGTCGGAGCGGCAGGTCGACTTCGACATCGTGAGCGAGGATGCGCTGGCTCGGGATTTGAAGGCGGGTCACGGGACTTTTGAGACGATGAGCGGGAGCGAGTATCGCGTGGTGATTCTGCCGGGTGAGGTGGTGTTGTCGCAGGCTGCTTTGGATCGGCTGCGGGAATTTGCAGTGGGCGGCGGCAGGGTGCTGTTTCTGGGGCATCTGCCGACGATGATATCGGGACGGACGTATCTAGATGCGCGAGCCGCAGCGCCTGCGGACTTTGCGTGGGGGAAGGTGGAGGTGAGTGCGCAGCTTGAGGCGACACCGACTCCTCCAGCCCAGCCACCGGCGGCTCCTCCTGCGGCGCAGGTGGTTCCGGCGGCGATTGACGTTGCGGTGCGCGAGGTGGTGGGGCATCCGGATATTACGGTGGATGGGACGGAGACCTCGCTGCGATATATGAAGCGGCGAATCGCGGATTCGGATGTGTTTCTGTTCTTCAACGAGGGGGAGCAGGCGATCTCGCGCGAGGTAACTCTGCATGGCGATGGGCAGTTGGTGGAGGAGTGGGATCCAGCGACGGGAAAGGTATCGTCTGTGGCAGCGCGAAGAGAGACGAATGAGATGTCGGTGCGGTTGGAGTTGAAGCCTTATGAGACTCGGGTGCTGATGGTGCGGTAGAGTTTCGTTTCAGCGGGAGTGCCCGGTTCTATGGATCGCAGAACACACTGGGAGAATGTCTATCGCAGCAAGGCTGCGAATGCAGTGAGCTGGTATCGGCCGCACCTTGAGGTATCGCTCGAGTTAATTGAGTGGGCGGCGAGGTCGAAGAGCGCGGCGATTCTGGATATCGGCGGTGGTGCTTCGACGCTTGTGGATGATCTGCTGGCTGCGGGGTTCGAGGATGTTTCTGTGCTCGATGTTGCGGAGCGAGCGCTGGATGTTGCGCGGCTGCGGTTGGGAGACACGGCGAAGAGGGTCCGCTGGATGACGGCGGACTTCCTTACCGCTCCGCTGGAGGAGCAGCGGTACGACATCTGCCACGACCGGGCGGTCTTCCACTTTCTGAATGATGCTGCGGAGCGCGAGAGATACTTCGATCAGGTGAGCCGGATTCTGCGCCCCGAGGGAACGCTGATCGTCGCGACGTTCGCTCTTGATGGGCCGGAGCGGTGCAGTGGATTGAGCGTCTCACGGTATAACGAGGACGCAATGATGGAGGCGGCCGGCGGGAGGTTTGCGATTACGGCGTCGCAGCGGGAGAGCCATCGCACTCCATCTGGGAGCGTGCAGGAGATGATGTACTTCGTGCTGCGGCGAGGCGCATCATCTCCCCTGGGTTGATTAGAGCGATTGATTGTCTGCCGTGGCCAGTTGTGTGTCTTTGGCCGCGCGGCTTATCAGGATGCGCAGATCGGTGACCTTGTTGAGTGAAAATGCGGGCGGTGTGGTGGGTGCCGTGACGGCGATGAAGTCTGCGCGGTTGATGCCTTCGAGGTAGAAGCTGGGGCGCTGGTCGGGCTGCGCGGGCTGAACCTCGACGTGGCTCATCTCGAGATTGTTGACGTGGCGAAGAAAGAAGCCCTGCGACGGTGTCGTTGGGCCGAACATGCCGGGGTCGGGGTACTTGTCGGCGTTCTCGGGCATGACGATCTTCGCGTCGTCCGCTGAGCCTCCGCCTTGATGCTGGATAAAGACGTTGGAGATTTTGACGTCGCGGATGGCGGAGCCGGCGATTCCGCTGAGGATGGAGGAGATTTTCGGCCGGGTGTTGTAGCTGACGAGGTTGTCGACGACGACGCGTTGCAGCGTGCCGACCTTCGTGCTCTCCCTTGGGCCGCGAAGGCGGGCGCCGAGACGCCAGAAGAGCGGAGCGCTGACGACGTCGCGCATGGTGATGTTGGAGATGGCGATGTCCTCGCAGAGAGCGCCGTCTTCGCTCTCGAGCGCGAGGCCCATGCAGCCCTCGAAGACGCAGTTGGAGATGCTGATGTTTTTGAAGCCGCCGTTGGATTCGGTGCCGCACTTGATGCGCCCGTTGCGGGCGAGGCGCGTCTCGTCGGGGAACTTCTTGAAGGTGCCGTCGAGAACGGTGCCCAGCTCGTAGTAGCCGGAGACGTAGCAGTTGGTGATGGTCATGTTCTCGGTGGGGCGGTTGTAGCCGAGAGCGTAGCTGGACTTGGGGCAGATGGCGTCGTCCCAGGGCGAGTTGACGAAGCAGTTGGAGACGCGGACGTTCTTGCAGCAGTCGATGTCCATGCCGTCGCGGTCGGTGTCGATGGTGAGGTTGTCGATGGTGAGGTTGTCGACGCCGGTGAGCAGAAGGCCGAAGTGGCCGCCTTTGAGGATGGAGAAGTCGCGGAAGATAACGTTGCGGCAGTTTTTGAGCGCGATGGCCTTGTTGCCGACGCCGGGCTGCTCGGCCTGGAACATCGTATAGCTACCGCGAGGAACGCGGACGAACGGCGGGGCTCCTGCGGGACGTGGAGGAGGTGGTGGAGCTCCGGGTGGGCGTCCGGGACCTGCGCCATAGCTTAGACCTTTGCCGAAGATGAGGCCGGGGCCGGTGATGGAGACGTCGTTGATGCCCTCGCCCCAGATGAGGGAGTTGTGCCAGTGGTTGTGGCCGTAGTCCTGGTAGGCGTCCCATTCGGTCTTGGGCTCGGCGGCGTCGTAGGTTCCGCCGTTGTAGCCGGTGGTCTCGCCGGGCTTGGGAGAGTCTGCGGCGAGAAGGGTGCAGCCCTGCGAGAGGTAGAGGCTGACATGGCTTTTGAGGCGGATGGAGAAAGAGAGCCAGGTTCCGGCGGGGAAGAAGACGGTGCCACCGCCCGCGGCGGCTGCGGCCTCGATGGCTTTATTGATGGCTGGAGAGTCGACAGTCTTGCCGTCTCCGACGGCGCCGTAGGTGCGGATGTCAAAGAAGGCAGAGGCTGGAACGACAGCGGAGGGCTTGGGGGCGGCATAGGTGGGCACGGCGGAGGCTGCAGCGGCGGCCAGCCCCATGCCGCTGAGCTTCAGGAGTTCGCGACGGGCGGAGTTGATGGAGTTCATGGCCCCGCCATGCTAGCAGAGAAGAGGTAGGACCAGAAAGAGGATTATTGCGGAGAAAAGTAA
The DNA here is from genome assembly GCA_963741395.1 of uncultured Acidobacteriaceae bacterium. Lineage (GTDB taxonomy): Bacteria > Acidobacteriota > Terriglobia > Terriglobales > Acidobacteriaceae > Edaphobacter. The sequence goes on along the minus strand of CAVUHV010000003.1, from coordinate 171,011 downwards.
ATTGTCAATAGATAAAGCTTCTTTACTGGAGCGAGTGGGCGACCTTTTACTGCCTGGCGGGCAATGGCGCGGTGCGGTCGAGATCGAGGTTAAGCTCGAGCACGTTGACGCGGGGTTCGCCGAGGAAGCCTAGCTGGCGGCCCTCGGTGTGGCGATCAATGAGCTGGCGGACGATGTTCTCGGAAAGGTTACGCTCGCGGGCGATGCGCGGCACCTGGAAGTCGGCTGCGGCTGGAGTGATGTGCGGGTCGAGTCCGGAGGCGGAGGCGGTCACCAAGTCCACGGGAATCTCGGTGTTGGGGTTATCGGGCTGGAGGGCTGCGGCATCGCCGGCGACACGGTCGATGAGCTTCTTGTTGGTGGGGGCGTAGTTGAAGCCGGAGGAGTTAGCGGCGTCGTAGCCGTTGCCTGCCGCGGATGGGCGTGAGTGGAAGTATCCCGGCGCGCTGAAGGGCTGGCCGATGATGCGCGAGCCAACAATCTGGCCGGGCTGGCCATCAGGGCCACTGGTGTGAATGAGCTGGCCGTTCGCCTTGTCGCGGAAGAGAAGCTGTGCGGCTCCGGTGACGGCGAAGGGATAGAGCACGCCGAAGATCACGGTGGTGACGATGGTGTAGAGGATGGCGGTGATGATGTGGCGGCGCATGTGTCTTCCTTATGCCAGGTGGATCGCGGTGATGATCATGTCAATGAGCTTGATGCCGACGAAGGGGGCGATGATGCCGCCGACTCCGTAGATGATGAGGTTGCGTTGCAGGAGCGCTTCGGCGGACATGGCTTTGTAGCTCACGCCGCGCAGTGCGAGCGGGATGAGCGCGATGATAATGAGCGCGTTGAAGATGACGGCAGAGAGGATGGCTGACTGCGGCGTCTTGAGATGCATGATGTTGAGCGCGCTGAGGACGGGGAAGGTCGCGGCGAACATCGCCGGGATGATGGCGAAGTACTTGGCGACGTCGTTCGCGATGGAGAAGGTGGTGAGCGCTCCGCGTGTCATGAGGAGCTGCTTGCCGATCTCGACGATCTCGATGAGCTTGGTGGGGTTGGAGTCGAGGTCGACCATGTTCCCGGCCTCTTTTGCGGCCTGCGTGCCGGTGTTCATGGCGACGCCTACGTCGGCCTGGGCGAGCGCGGGGGCGTCGTTCGTGCCGTCGCCGGTCATGGCGACGAGTTTGCCCTCGGCCTGCTCGCGCTTGATGAGGTCCATCTTGTCCTTGGGCTTGGCCTCGGCGAGGAAGTCGTCGACGCCGGCCTCGCGTGCGATGGCTGCGGCAGTCAGGGGATTGTCGCCGGTGATCATGATGGTCTTAATGCCCATGGCGCGGAGTTGGGCGAAGCGCTCTTTCATGCCGCCCTTGACGATGTCTTTGAGGTGGATGACGCCGAGGGCTTTGCGGTTCTCGGCGACGACAAGTGGGGTGCCTCCGTGGCGGGAGACGCTCTCGACAGTGGTGCGGACCTCGTCTGGGAGCTTGCCGCCGTTCTCGTTGAGGAACTTTGCGATGGCGTCGGTGGAGCCTTTGCGTATGACTCTGCCGTCGAGGTTGACGCCGGACATGCGCGTGTTGGCGGAGAAGGGGACAAACTCGGCGTTGAGTTCGTGCAGTTCGCGGCCGCGGAGGCCGTAGAGCTCTTTCGCGAGGACGACGATCGATCGGCCTTCGGGGGTTTCGTCGGGGAGGGAGGAGAGCTGCGCGGCGTCGGCGAGCTGGTCTTTGCTGACGCCGGGGGCGGGGATGAACTCGGAGGCCTGGCGGTTGCCGAGGGTGATCGTGCCGGTCTTGTCGAGCAGCAGGGTGTTGACGTCACCCGCTGCCTCGACGGCGCGGCCCGACATGGCGAGGACGTTGTGCTGCACGAGGCGGTCCATGCCTGCGATGCCGATGGCGGAGAGAAGTCCGCCGATGGTCGTCGGGATCAAGCAGACGAGCAGCGAGATGAGAACGAAGACCGTCTGCGGCGCGGTGGAGTAAATGGCGATGGGCTGCAGCGTGACGACGGCGAGCAGGAAGATGATGGTGAGCCCGGCCAGGAGAATATTCAATGCGATCTCGTTGGGAGTCTTCTGGCGCTCGGCGCCTTCGACGAGGGCGATCATACGGTCGAGGAAGGTCTCGCCGGGGTTGGAGGTAATGAGGACCTTGATCTCGTCGGAGAGGACCCGCGTGCCTCCGGTGACGGCGGAGCGATCGCCGCCGGCTTCGCGGATGACGGGGGCGGACTCGCCGGTGATGGCGGACTCGTCGACGGAGGCGACGCCTTCGTAGATCTCGCCATCGCCGGGGATCATGTGGCCGGCGACGACGATGCAGCGGTCGCCGGCGCGAAGGGCAGAGCTTGGGCACTGCTCGGTGGTGCCGTCTGGGAGCAGGCGGACGGCAGTAGTCTCGGACTTGGCGCGACGGAGCGCGTCCGCCTGGGCTTTGCCTCGGCCTTCGGCCATGGCCTCGGCAAAGTTGGCGAAGAGGACCGTGAACCAGAGCCAGAGCGTGATCTGGAGGTCGAAGCTGAGCGTGTTGTGGTGCGCGGCGAGATCCCGGAAGAGATAGATGGACGTGATGACGCTGCCGATCTCGACGACGAACATGACCGGGTTCTTCATCATCTTGCGCGGATTAAGCTTAGTGATCGCGTCGATCGCGGCGCGACGAACGATCGTTGCATCCCAGAGTGAGCGTTTGCGTGACGTGGACATGAGTGTTGATCCAAACTTTCCGTTTCGGTTTCTTTTTTTGCTTTCTACTTAGAAGGTCTTGCCTGCGTGAAGCAGCAGGTGCTCAAGGATTGGGCCGAGCGAGAGCGCGGGGAAGAAGGTCAGCGCGCCGACGATGAGAATGACTCCGACGAGCAACACGGTGAAGAGCGGCGTGTGCACGGGGAAGGTTCCGGGCGACGGAGGAATGAGCTTCTTCTTTGCGAGATTGCCGGCGACGGCGAGCATCGGGACGATCATGCAGAAGCGTCCGACGAGCATGGCCGTAGCGAGCGACAAGTTGTACCAGTGCGTATTGGAGTTGATGCCGGCGAAGGCCGAGCCGTTATTACCGGTGGCCGAGGTATAGGCGTAGAGGATCTGCGAGAGGCCGTGCGGGCCTGAATTCGTAATGCCAGGGAGCCCGAGGTTCGGCGTCATGAGCGAGATGGCGGTGAAGCCGAGGATGGAGAGCGGAAAGATGAGCACGTAGAGCATGGCCATCTTGACGTCGTAGGACTCGATCTTCTTGCCGAGGTACTCGGGCGTGCGGCCGACCATGAGGCCGGCGATGAAGACGGAGAGAATGACGAAGACGAGCATGCCGTACATGCCGGCGCCGACGCCTCCGAAGATGATCTCGCCGAGCATGATGTTGACCATGGGGACGAGTCCGCCGAGTGGCATGAAGGAGTCGTGCATGCTGTTCACCGCGCCGCAACTCGCGTCCGTGGTGACTGTGGCGAAGAGGGCGGAGTCGGCGATTCCGAAGCGGACTTCTTTGCCCTCCATGTTTCCACCGGACTGCAGCGGCGAGGCGTGCTGGTCGATGTGCATCGTCTGCGAGTGCAGCAGTGGGTTGGGCTGCGACTCGGCCCAATAGGCGACGAAGACTCCGGCGAAGCAGAGAGCGGCCATGGCGGCGTAGACGGCCCATCCGTGCGCGGGCGAGCGCGTCATGTGGCCAAGGGTGACGCAAAGGGCCGCGGGGATGAGGAAGATGGAGAAAATCTCGAGGAAGTTCGAGAGCGGCGTGGGGTTCTCGAACGGATGCGAGCTGTTGGCGTTGAAGAAGCCTCCGCCGTTGGTGCCGAGCATCTTGATGGCTTCCTGCGACGCGACCGGGCCCTGGGCGATGGTCTGAGTGTTGACGGTCTGCGTTGTCGTCTTGCCATCTGCGCCTGTGGTGGTCACAGATTGAGGCTGGACGAGCCTGGCCGTGTCGTAGGGGCGGAAGTTCTGGATGACTCCCTGCGAGACGAGCAGCAGAGCGTAGATGAAGCAGGTGGGGAGGAGAACCCAGAGCGAGGCGCGAGTGGTGTCGACCCAGAAGTTGCCGAGCGTCTTCGATTCGCGGCGTGAGATGCCGCGGATGAACGCGATGGCGAGCGCGATGCCGACGGCGGCGGAAAAGAAGTTGTGATAGGCGAGGGTGAGCATCTGGGTGAGATAGCTCATCGTCGTCTCGGGGACGTAGGCCTGCCAGTTGGTGTTCGTCGTGAAGGAGGCCGCAGTGTTGAGCGCGAGGTCGGGAGCCACACCGGCGAGATGTTGCGGATTGAGCGGCAGGAATTGCTGCAGGCGCTCGATCGCGTAGGTCACGAGCATCGTGACGAGGCTGAAGAGCAGCATGAGGATGCCGTACTCGGTCCAGCGCATCTCGTGGTTCTCGTCGATGCCGGTGAGCCGGTAGATGAGCCGCTCGATGGGGCGGAAGACAGGATCGGCGAAGGTGCGCTGGCGCTCGAAGACGCGGGCCATGTATGTGCCGAGCGGCTTGGCGCAGACAAGAATCAGGAGGAAAAAAAGACAGATTTGAAACCAGCCATTGGCGGTCATTTTTGTTAGAAACTCTCTTTGCTAGTTGCTTGGAACTTGACTAGAATTTTTCAGGTCGCAGCAGCGCGTAAACAAGGTATACGAGCAGAGCGACGGTGACGGCGGAGAGCAGAGCGATTTCAAGCATCAGCGTGTCTCCTTTGCAGCCAGGCGGTCACAGCCTGCGATGTAAGCGATGGCGATAAGAAAGAAGGCCACGCTCGCGATAAGGCACCCGAGGTCCCACATGTAGTTACGCTCCTAATCTTCAGACGCGCAATCGTGCGAAACGCGCCATTTCTTATCTGAAAGGGGTGGGCGTAAAGAGTGGGTAGGAAAGTTATAAAGATTTCGTAAAGATGGATCATAGATCGTCGTTGCCTGTGGGGCGGAAGCGGTAGCCGATCCAGGGTTCGGTGAGGATGTAGCGCGGCTCTTCGGTGGTCTCGATTTTTTTGCGCAGCTGACCAATGTTGACGCGGAGATATTCGGGTTGGTCGGCATTCGTCCCCCAAACGGCGTGAAGCAGCGCGCGATGCGTGAGGACCTGCCCGGGATGCCGTGCGAGGACGACGAGGAGATCGAACTGCTTGGGGGTGAGGTGAACTTCCTGGCCGCGGACGACGACGCGGTGCTGTGGGATATCGACGACAAAGTCACCGAGCGAGAGGACCGGCTTTTCCTCGGAGGCAGCGGACTGACGGCGAAGCTGAGAGCGGACGCGGGCTCCGAGCTCCTGGATGCTGAAGGGCTTGGTGACGTAGTCGTCAGCGCCTGCATCGAGGGCCTCGATCTTCATGCGCTCCTGGCTGCGGACGGAGAGGATGATGATAGGGACCTGAGAGACGGCACGGAGTTCGCGGCAGAAGTCGACGCCGTTCATCTCGGGCATGGAGACGTCGGTGATGACAAGGTCAGGTTTCCACTCGTGCGCAGCCTCCAGGCCTTCGACGCCGTTGGTGGCGATGCGCAGCGAGTATCCCTGGGTGGAGAGTGCGGTGCGGAGCACGCGGGTGATCTGCGGTTCATCGTCGACGATCAGGATCTTCGCGTGCTGAGCAGAGTCTTTCTGGATCATTCGCGCTCCGAGTGCTGTGTGACGATGTGGACGTCGACGTTGGGCGACTCGTTAAGGAAGTGCTGAATGGCCCAGTAGTAAAGATACTTACGAAGGCCGCTGACGGCAGAGCGGCCGAAGATGACGTGGGTGATTCGCTTTTCGCGAACGAAGGTTGCGGTGGCGTGGGCGATGTTCTTGCCCTTGACGGTGTAGACCTGAGCGTTCAGGTTGCGTGCAAATTGGAGGTTCGCTTCGAGCGTGCTCTGCTCGTCCTTGTCGCGGTCGCGGTCGGTCTCGATGTGGAGGACGTAGAGCTCGCCGCCAACGCCCTCAGCCACGCGTGCTCCGCGTGCGATGAGCATCTGCGAGGCGCTGCTGGAACTGATGCAGACGAGCACACGCTCGCGCACGGCCCAGTTTTCGCGGATGCGCTTGGCGTCCATGTAGGCCGTGAGGTTGCGGTCTACGGCTTTGGTGACGTGCTGCAGGGCGAGTTCGCGCAGGGCTATGAGATTGCCGCGCCGGAAGAAGTTTGCAAGGGCCTTTTCTGCGCGGTCTTGCCCGTAGATGTCGCCGCGGCGCATGCGGGTCTGGAGGGCCTCGGGGGTGAGGTCGGCCATTACGATCTCATCGGCGCGCTGCAGGAACCAGTCGGGGACCGTTTCCCGGATTTGGATGCCGGTGACGCTCTGCACAGTGGGAGCTACGCTCTCGATGTGTTGGACGTTCATCGTAGCGAGGACGTCGATGTTGGCGGCGAGGATGTCGAGTACGTCCTCGTAGCGCTTGCGGTGCCTGCTGCCTTCGATGTTGGTGTGGGCGAGCTCGTCGATGAGCACGATCTGCGGCTTGCGGGCGAGGATTGCGTCGAGGTCCATCTCCTCGAACGGGACGCCTTTGTACTCGATCTTCTTTTTAGGGATCTGCTCGAGTTGGGCGGCGAGTTCGGCGGTCTTGGGGCGGCCGTGTGTTTCGACGACGCCGATGACGACGTCCTCGCCGCGTGCATGGCGGCGAATGGCCTCGCTCAGCATGTTGTACGTCTTGCCGACTCCGGGAGCGTAGCCAAGGAAGAGCTTGAAGGTTCCGCGGGTCTTTTCGGGCGCGACCTTCTCGAGCCACTCTTCGGGGCTCTTTACTGGCGGGCTGGCCGGTTCGCGGGTGGGCATGAGGCTAAGATAAATCCGTGCGACGTTCTGTGAAGTGGAGCTTCTTTCGTTATTGTGTCTCGACAGCTACGGTTGCTGCCATTGTAGCCGTGTATTTCCGCTCACCGCATGTGAACGAGATGACGGTGGCGTTGACGCTGCTGATGGTGATCTTGCTGGTCTCGGCGAACTGGGGCCTGCGGCATGCAGTGTATCTCTCGTTTCTGTGCTCCGCGGCGTTCAACTTCTTCTTCCTGCCTCCGATACTCACGTTTACGATACGAGACGCTCGCAACTGGGTGGCGCTGGGGACGTTTCTGGTGACAGCGATTGTGGCGAGCCAGCTTGCGGAGCGTGCGCGGCGGGAGGCGGCGATCTCGCGGCGGCGGCAGCGCGAGGCGGAGCGGCTGTACGACTTCTGCCAACAGATGCTGGTGAAGGGCAACGTGGTCGATCTGGTGAACTCGCTGCCGGCGATGATTGCCGGAACCTTCAACTTCTCCGGCGCAGCAATGTATCTGCGGGAGAAGGACAGGGTTTACCGATCGAGTCCGAACTACATGGATGTCTCGGCGGCGGAGTTGCGCGATGCGGCGTTCTCGCGTGACCATCGCCGCGAGGAGGAGCGCAATGTGACGCTGGTGCCGATTCTGCTTGGGACGCGGCCGATCGGTTCGCTCGGCATCACAGGCACAGGTATTTCGCACGAGGCGCTGGATGCGGTGTGCGGGCTTGCGGCGATTGCCATCGAGCGAGCGGGCGCGGTGGAGACGCTGACGCGCGTGGAGGCGTCGCGCGAGAGCGAGAGGCTGCGCAATGCGCTGCTGGATTCGGTGGCGCACGAGCTGCGAACTCCGCTGACGGCGATCACGGCGGCGATTACGAGCCTGCAGACGGCTCCGCTTGATGAGGCGCAGCGCAAGGAGATGATGGAGGTGATCGAGCAGGAGGCGGCGCGGCTCGATCGGCTTGTTGGGCAGGCGATGGAGATGGCAGAGCTGGATGCGCATGCGATTCACCTTGATCTTCAGCCGCATTCGATGCGAGAGGCTGTCGATGCTGCGATGGCCGAGTTGGAAGGGCCGCTGAAGACGCATCCGGTAGATGTGCGGTTGTCAGATTCGCTGCCGAAGGTGGAGATGGACCTGGATCGAATCGCGAAGGTGCTGCAGCATCTGCTGGAGAACGCGGCGAAGTACTCGGCGGACAGCAGCCCGATCTTTGTAAGCGCTGAGGTTGCGAAGGGCAGGCTCTGCACGAGCGTGGCTGATCGCGGTTCGGGCGTCGATGACTTTGAGCGGATGATGATCTTCGACAAGTTTTACCGCGGTCAGGGGCAGCGGTACCGGGTGCAGGGGACCGGGATGGGTCTGGCTATTGCCAAGGCGATTGTTGAGGCGCATGGCGGGACGATTGAGGTGACTAGCCAGGCTGGGCAGGGGTCGGTGTTTACTTTTTGTCTGCCGCTGCAGGCGGTGGCGAAGTAGATTCTGAGGTTATTGGTTGGGTAGATTGCTGTTGTAGGTGTAGACCCAGCAGAAGCGTCTCGTGCCATCGTCCAGGGTGACGAGATGTTTCGTGCGGATGAAGAGGCTGTTAGAGGGATCATCGGGAAGATAGCCCTCGTAGTCGTCGAGCTGTTGCATCATCTCGGGATCGTCGGGGAGAGCGAAGACTTCTCCCTTCACTCGTTGGTTCTTCTGCCCGTCCAACGTGACCGCTGGGTATTCGCCGAGATCGTGAAGGACTCCGGCGATGGTACCTGAGCCGATTGGTGCCATCCTTTTTACGACGTCTCTGATGCTTGTGGGTGCGCGGTCTGGATGTAGTGTTCCGTAGACGAAGAGGTGTTGCTTCACTGTTCTGCTCCGAAACCAGAACCTTCAACGTGCGGGCGCAGCCTCGTGGCTTTCCAGCAGAAATTCATGAAAGTCCGTGGCTACCGGCTTGCTGCCAAGCTGCCGCATCATCAGGGCGATTTGACCTCGATGGTACGTGGAATGGTTCGCGAGATGTTGCATCAGGTGCGTCAGCTTGGCCTGCGTTTTGCGAAAAGGAAGCATTTTACTGAGGGCTTCGCTGGTCAACTGATTTACGAACTCGCGTTGTTCTTTCTCTACTTCCGCCCATTTCTGCTTCACGGCAGTGACGTTGGGAAATTTATCGGGATTGAATATCGCGACACGCCGGTCCCACAGATCTGCCAGGAAGGCGGCGTCAGGGGACGGTTCCTTCCAATACTGAAGCCAACCCCACTCGCCAGCGATGATGTGCATGAGCGTGTCTCGCACGGAACGAAAGCTGCCGCCCAAGTCACGCGTGAACTGCTCGTCGCTGAGCGCGGAGACTGCCCCGAGGACTTTGTTGTTCGCCCAGCGGTCGTATTTGTAAAGAAGTTGAATGTCGTCTTTGGTCATGACGGAGTGCAGGTTTCACTTCGTGGTGTCCAGAGGTTTGCGGGCGAAGTAGTAGAGCGAGAAGGCGAGCAGGCCGAACATGATGACGCTGACCAGGTCGTAGTGAAGTGGGTTGTGGTCGGTGAAGCGCGGGAGGGTCTTCGGCAATCGCTGCATCCATGGGGTGCTTGCGCTTTCCATCGCCGATTCGTAGAGCTTGACGGCGACGCCCAGCAGACCGACGATTCCGCCGGCTGCGATGAGGCCTGAGGCGTAGAGGCTGCCGGGGGAGATCTCGGATTCGGTCTCGGATGCGAGGCCTTGTTTGGCCATGGCGCGGTCGACCATCCATCGCATGACTCCTCCGACGAAGATGGCGAGGGTGGTGCCGATGGAGAGGTAGGCTCCTACGGCCAGGGTGAGGGAACGGACGCCCAGAAGCTCGACCATGATGACGAGGGCGACGCCGAGGAGCACGAGCGACCAGGGGAGCTTGCGGCTGAGGATTCCGTTGATGACGGTGGCCATGAGGCGGCCTTGCGGTGCGGCGGCTTTTTCGCTACCGATGCCCGGCACCCATTGGACTTCGATCTGGCCGGTGGCCGGGTTGTAGAGGTATTTACCGTCGGCGAGGGTGGTGGAGCCGATGGCGTTGAGCAGGATGTACTGGCGGGTGTTGGTGAGTTCGGAGTGGGTCGCGGAGGGGTTGGAGGTGTCGGTGAGGGAGATGCGGTCGCGGGTGAAGTTGCCGTTGTTCTGGACGCCGTCGGGGAGTTGGTCGAGTGAGATGGCGATGGGGTGCGGCATGCGCTGGAAGGTCTCGAGGCCCTTGTTCATCGCGTTGAGGGTGGTGCCGATGGAGAAGACCGAGATGATGACGCCGATCATGATGGCGAGCTGCTGCTTCCAGGGTGTCGCTCCGATGAGGTAGCCGGTCTTGAGGTCCTGCGCCGTGTCTCCGGCGTTGGAGGCGGCGATGCAGACGATGCCTCCGATGGTGATGGCGAGGGCTCCGAAGGCGGGTGCGGTCCAGCCTTTGACGAGGAAGATCGCGGCGGTGGCCATGAGGGTCGCGATGGTCATGCCGGAGACTGGCGATGCGGAGGAGCCCACGATGCCGACGATGCGGGCCGAGACGGTGACAAAGAGGAAGCCGAAGATGACGACGAGGATGGCGGCGGCGAAGTTGGCGAAGGCGGTTACCTGGGCTCCGGGGACGGGTTTGAATTCCAGGAAGAACCAGAGGAGGATGACGAGGAGGATGGAGCCTCCGATGACTACGGACCAGGGGAGGTCGTGCTCGGTGCGGGGTATTTCGGAGGACGTGTTGCGCCCTTCACCTTTGTTCTTGCCGATGGATTTGAAGCCTTCGGAGAGGGCGCTGAGGATGGTGGGGGCGGTGCGGAGCAGGGTGATGAGGCCGCTGCAGGCCACGGCTCCTGCGCCCATGGGCCGGACGTAGGTTCGCCACAGGTCGGAGGGGGACATGTCGTGGATGGGGACGGTTCCCGGGTAGAGCGGGCCGCTGAGATGTGAGCCGAAGAAGTAGATGGCCGGCATGAGGACTAGCCAGGAGAAGACTCCTCCGGCGAGCATGACGGCGGCGACGCGCATGCCGATGATGTATCCGACGCCAAGGTATTCGGCGGTGACGTCGGCGCGGATTGCTCCGCCCTTGAGGAGGTGCTGGTCGCCGAGGTCGAAGGAGTAGTTGGGGGTTCCGGGGAAGAGGCCGAAGAGGTTCTCATTCTGGAAGAGGGTGTAGAGGCCGCCGAGGCCGAGGCCGAGGAATACGCGGGAAGCGAAGGAGCCTCCGCGCTCGCCGGCCATGAGGACGTCGGCGCAGGCGGTCCCTTCAGGGTAGGTGAGGGTGCCGTGCTCTTCGACGATCAGCTGGCGGCGGAGGGGGATCATGAAGAGGACGCCGAGCCAGCCTCCGAAGAGGGCGAGGGCGAAGATTCGGGTGGATTCGAGGTCGAAGCCGAGGAAGATGAGGGCCGGGAGGGTGAAGATGACTCCGGAGGCGATGGACTGGCCGGCGTTGCCGGTAGTCTGGACGATGTTGTTCTCGAGGATGCTGGCGCGGCCGAATGCTCGGAGGATGGAGATGGAGAGGACGGAGATGGGGATGGAGGCGGCGACGGTGAGTCCGGCGCGGAGGCCGACGTAGACGGTGACGGCTCCGAAGAGGATCCCGAAGAAGGCTCCGAGGATGAGGGCTCGGGCGGTGAACTCGGGGCGGGCCTCGTGGGAGCCAACAAAGGGTTGAAAGGTGGGCTTGGGGGGTGTGGTTGTTGCCATGGTGGTGCTTCTCCCGCTGGGTTGTGCTGGATGTTTTCGGCTTCGATGGAGTGTATCAGCGGGGAGGTGTGGTGGGCGTCTCCGCGAGGTACGTTTGAATCCTTTTGGCCTTTGGAGCCCTCTTGGGAGAGGAAGGGATTTTTGGAGGTCTCGGGATGCAGATGGTGAAGACGCAGATCGCGGCGGCGGAGGTTGTGAAGGGCGGATGGACGGTCGTGGATGTGCGGTCGGACTCGGAGTTTGCTGCGGAGCATATTGCGGGAGCGTTGCATATTCCTCTTGAAAAGGTTGAATCCTGTGTGCCGATGCTGGAGCGGGTGGCGAAGGTGGCCTTGCTGTGCAAGGGCGGGACGCGTGCGTGCTTGGCGCAGGAGAGGCTCGCGGCACACGGGGTGGAGACAGTTGTCATCGATGGCGGCATTGAGGGATGGAGACGGACCGGACTGGGGACGGTGACGGTGACGCGGACGCGGTGGTCGCTGGAGCGGCAGGTGCGGCTGGGGGCAGGGCTTCTGGTGCTGGGCGGGACGCTGGCTGCGCTAGCCTGGGGCCGAGGGTGGCTGGGACTGACGGGGTTTGTGGGCGCAGGGCTGACCTTTGCCGGGCTTACGGATATCTGCTTGATGGGCAGGTTGCTTGCTAGGGCTCCGTGGAACCGCGTACGGTCGTGTGGATGAGCGAGTTTTCGGAGCAGTCGACGAAGGAGGGGTTCACGGAGCTGGCCAACTCGCATCGCGACCAGGTGTACCGGGAGATGCTGCGGATGTGCGGCAACCGGGAGGACGCTGAGGATGTGTTGACGGATGCTTTGCTGGCGGCGTACCGGAGGATCGAGACGCTCAAGGAACGTGAAGCCTTCGGGGCCTGGCTGACGGCGATTGCGAGGAGGATGTGCTTCCACCTGCGGTCGCGGGAGAAGATTCGCGGAGCGCTCTCGCTGACGGAGTTAGGCGAGCAGGGAATGGAGCTGGCGGAGGATGAGGCGAAGGGTCCGCACGAGCAGATGGTGGCCTCGGAGTTACGGAGTGCGGTGAAGCGGACGATCGAGGCGTTGCCGGAGGAGTTCAGGGAGGTTTACGTGATGCGCGATATGGAGGAGATGAGCGGGGAGGAGACGGCTGAGAGGCTGGGGATCTCGGTGGCGGCGATGAAGTCGCGGTTGCACCGGGCGAGGAAGATTGTCCGCGAGGGGATGGATGCGGTGTTGTTCCACAAGGAGGAGCTGTGAAGGTCGAGGTTGAACATTTAGGGGACGTACAGTTTTCGATGGGCACACGGGGTCACGTGATCTACTCGGACCAGCCAGAGGAGAACGGAGGCTATGACGAGGCGATGACGCCGCCGGAGATCTTTCTGGGCGCGCTGGGAGCGTGCGCGGCCTACTACGCGGTGGATTACCTGAAGCGGAGAGGGCTGGAGTACGAGGGTACGAAGGTGGAGGCGCATGCGGAGAAGGTGAAGAATCCGGCCCGGCTGGGGGTGGTGACGCTCCATGTGCGGCCGCCGGCGGAGGTGATGGGCGCAGATCGCGAGGGGCTGGAGAAGGCAGTGGCGAAGTGCATTCTGCACAACACCCTGACGCATCCGCCGGAGATCCTGACGGAGATTGAGAGCCAGCCAAAGGACGGCGGGAAGAGATTTGTGGAGCCGGAGAAAGTGGCGGCGTGAGGCTGGGTTACGGGACGATTGAACTTAGCTGGGTTCAACTTCCGAGAGGGTTTGAGGTCTTGTGGGGCGACCGGTGATGCGGTAACGGATCAGGGCGGCGAGCGCGCAGGCCATAAGGAAGAGCATCGGGCCGGTGAAGATGAAGCGGTCGCTGCCCCACCTGGGATCGAAGAGGCTGGGATTCTGCATGTTGAGCGTTCCAAAGAAGCGGGCGAAACGGCCAGTGGTGATCGCGTGGGGGTCGATGACGCTGGTGTTGCGGGAGTGCCAGGTGAAGTAGCGGATGAGAAAGGCTATGGTGACGGGGAGCCACGCCCAGAGGATGGCGGGTACGTCGTCTAAGCCGGTCTTAGGTTCGGGCGTCGTGGACCGGGGCACCAGGGCCGCGTAGGCGCGGCCCAGACGGTGGAAGGGGATGAGTCCGATGAGGAAGCCGGCGGCGGCGAAGATGGGAAGGAAGTAGCTGAGGGAGAAGGCGAGGCCGCTCATCCTGGTCCAGTGAAAGCGGGTAGCGATGCTAAGGACGGGGAGGGTGAAGACCCAGGCGAAGCGGATGGCAAGGATGACTACAACGAGGTAGATGAAGAGGCACTTTGCGCACCAGGTGACGGCTTTGAGCATGGTTCAGGTGTAGCACAGCGCACCAGGATTGGTGCGGATTTGTTGACTGGGGGCTGTGGGATGGGGCTATACTGCAGGCATTAGCACAGAAATGTTCTGTGACAACGAGTGAGGTGCGTCTTCAGCCAATGCCTGAACGACAATTCGCTCGGATTTCCTCAGGGAGCTCCGCCGGGTCGAAGTAGCGGGGTCGAGGAGTGGCGCGCGGTCTCCCGCGTGCTGCGAAGTACGGGCGGGGTGGCTCGGACGGTTTTCGATGATCTGGTAACAACGTTCTTTCCGGCAGATTGCAAGGCTTGTGGGGGCCCGTTGCTTCGTGCTGGTTCTTCTCCTCTATGCGATGAATGTTTGAGCGGGCTGCGAGAGCAGTCGACGGCGCTGTGCGTCTGTTGCGGCGAGGCTCTGGATGTGGATGGTGTGCGGTTTGCCGGGCAGTATCCGGCAGAGGGGCTGTTGTGTGCGCCTTGCCGGGTCGTTCCGCCGGAGTTTGCGCGCGCCGTGGCTTATGGGCTTTACGAAGACGAGCTGCGGCAGATGGTTCACCTGCTGAAGTATGAGGGGATGCGCGGCGTGGCGAGGCCGCTCGGCAGGTTGCTGGCTCGAGCCGCTGAGATGCTGGATGGGCAGGCGGGGAGAGAGCTGACGGTGGTGGCGGTTCCGTTGTTTCCGTCGAAGGAGCGACGTCGCGGGTACAACCAGACGGTGCTGCTGGCGGACGAGGCGATCGCAGAGCTGCGAAGGACGAAGCCGGAGTGGAGGCTGCGCGCGGCGCATCGGGTTTTGCGGCGGGTGAAGGATACGGAGAGCCAGTTTGGGCTGACTGCGCAGGGACGAAGAAGGAATCTTCGCGGGGCATTCGAGGTAAGGGGTGCGGAGGCGATTGCCGGGCGCGAGGTTCTGCTGCTGGATGACATTTACACGACGGGAGCGACGGCGCGCGAGTGCGCTCGTGTGCTGCGCATGGCGGGTGCGGGCAAGGTGTGGTTTGCGACGCTGGCTCGGGCGCAGAAGGAGATGGTGACGCTGTGGAGTGCTCGGGACGGGACGTAAGGCTGTTTTCGTGCCGGGAGGCCTTGTTGATCTAACTGGAATTGGAGTCGGAGGACGGGATCGATGCATTCGGGGACGATGAGGAAGCAAGGGTTAATGGGCAAGAGGCATGCGCACGCGGGGAGCACGGGCCGCTCGGTGCCGCATGGGGAGCGCAAGGCGGAGAGCAATGGCCGGAACTCAGTGATGCAGACTCCGGTGCTGGTGTTGAATGCGTCGTATGAGCCGATCAATATTTGTGGAGCGCGGAGGGCCCTGGTGCTGGTGCTGAAGGGAGTGGCGCGCACGGAGGAGGCTCAGGGCGAGGAGTTGCATGCTGCGCGGATGCGGATGGCGATGCCGAGCGTGATCCGGCTGCTGGAGTATCGGAGAATTCCGCACCAGACGCGGGCGCTTTCGAGGAAGAATATTTTGTTGAGGGATCGCAATACGTGTCAGTACTGCAGTGTGTCGCTGACGGCGGCAGAGTTGACGCTGGATCATGTGGTTCCGCGGTCGCGGGGTGGGCAGTCGACCTGGGAGAACCTTGTCGCTTGTTGCCATAGCTGCAATCGGAGGAAGGGCAACCAGATGTTGCATGAGCTGACGGAGATGCGGCTGCAGAGAGAGCCGAGGCCGTTTTCGCTGCATACTTCGCGGCATATTATGCGGATGATCGGAAGCGGTGATGCAGCGTGGCGGAAGTATCTCTACTTTGAGCACTCGGAACCGGCGGCTTAGGCCGCCGTTGGTTTTTACGTCGCAGTTTTAGAGGTCGGTTGCCCAATTGACTGTTGAGTGTAGTCCTGCTGCGTGCCTGAAGGCTTTGTCGTTGGTGACGAGGACGGCATTCAGCGAGGCAGCGTGAGCAGCGATCATCATATCCAGTGTTGATAACGCTTTTCCCTCGGCGGTCATCTTTGCGCGCATGATTCCGTAGGCCTTCGCGGCTTCCGAGTCCCAAGGGAGTACGTTGACCACGGTGAGGAGGACCTCAACTGCTTTTCGGAGTTTGATTGCTCCGGGCTTCTTCGCTAATCCGTAACGCAGTTCGCCTTCGGTGACGGCGGAGATGGCGGACTCAGCGAGATTAGCCTCAAGGTTGAGGCGTGTGGCGTGTGAGTGTCCGCTGATGATGTAGGAGACGGTGTTGGTGTCCAGGAGATAGAGAGGACTCACAGATTGTCTCTCTCCTCGGCTGGGCGCAGGTCGCGGTCCGTGAGAAAGTCATTGGGGACACCGGCGTCATCCAGCATGGCAAAGACTTCTTTCAAGGTTTTCTTCTCCGGTTTGGTGGAGAGTATGACGTCGCCGCCGGAT
Organism: uncultured Acidobacteriaceae bacterium; assembly: GCA_963741395.1. GTDB lineage: Bacteria > Acidobacteriota > Terriglobia > Terriglobales > Acidobacteriaceae > Edaphobacter. Next base: position 154,958 of record CAVUHV010000003.1, on the reverse strand, counting down.
GTGCGGCGGATAAAGACTTCCTTGGTTGCGAAACGGAACTCGGCCGGGATGCGGATGGCCTGGCTGCGTCCGCTCATAAATACCTTGGCTTTAGAGGGTTTAGATGGCGCCACGCTTTCCTCCCGGGATGAGATATATCATGTAATATACCACGCGAGTTGACCGGTGTGATATTGTCAGCGGCAGGAGAGCGTGATGTCTTACACAGAGAGTTTTACGTGCGATGTTTGCGGCGACAAGAAGGGTGTGGGGGGCGACTGGTGGCTGGCCTGGATCGATTGCTTTCCGGGGTCGAAGCCTGAGTTGGATCAGCCGCTGATTAAGCTGACGCGCTGGCAGGTGGAGCATGCGCATACGCATGGGGTGAAGCACCTTTGCGGGGCGCGGTGTGCGGGGACTCTGATGGACCGGTGGATGGCGCAGCAACATGCGGATCCAGATGCTCATTGTGAGACGGTGTAGCTTTTGAGTTGAGTTCTCGATGCTCTTAGAGAAAACGGATCGCCCTTCGCGCGATTGCCCACCTTAGCGACGATAAAGCCGTCGCGAAGATGGGGCACCCAGTTCGTGGCAACCAAAGTGGCTAGGCTTCCATGAGTTCGTCTTCGACGGTAGGGTGGCATTGGTGTTTGTCGTCGATGCGGTGGCCGGTGGCGTGGAAGATGCCAGCTAATGCGATGAGGCTGATGGCGAGGGCGCAGACTCCGTCCCACTTCCAGTGGACCCAGGCGATGGTGGCGAGGGCTGAGCCGGCGGCTGCTCCGGTGAAGTAGATGGTCATGTAGACGGTGTTGAGGCGGCTGCGCGCGGAGGGAACGAGGCCGAAGATGCGGGTCTGGTTGGCGACCTGGGTCATCTGGGCACCGACGTCGAGAATGATGACTCCGACGGCGAGAGCGAGGACGTGGAGCAGGGTGGAGGCGTGGGCCTTTTCCTGACCCCAGAGAAGGAGATAGGACCCGGCGAGCAGAGACATGCCGACCGTGATGACCCAGCGGGAGCCATGGCGGTCGGCGAGGCGGCCGGCGAGGGGAGCGACGAGAGCGCCGGCGGCTCCGACGAGGCCGAAGGTTCCGGCGACTCCGGCTCCGAGACCGTAGTGGCTGTTCAGGAGAAAGGCGAGAGTGGTCCAGAAGCAGCTGAACGAGGCGAAGACGAGGGCTCCGATGATGCTGGACTCGCGGAGCAGAGGTTGCCCGCGGAAGAGTGTCCAGAGGGAGCGCATGGCGTCGGCGTAGCGGAGGTCCTGCTTGGGCGGGAGCTTCGGCATGACGCGGTAGAGCAGAGGGACGAAGATGGCGTTCATGACCGCGGCGACGACGAAGACGTAGCGCCATCCGTGGATGTGGCTGACCCAGCCGGCGAAGGTGCGGGCCAATAGGATTCCGAGCAGAAGGCCAGTCATGACGGTGCCGATGGCGCGGCCGCGCTCCTCGTGGCTGACGAGGTCGGGCGCGATGGGCAGCACCACATGAGTGACGGAGGCGAGCAGGCCGATGACGACGCTGGCGGCGATCAGCCAGGCGAGGGTGGGCGAGAGTGCGGTGAGGAGCAGGGCGACGGCGACGGCGGCGTACATGCGCATCATGAGGGCGCGGCGCTCGAGGATGTCTCCGAGGGGGACGAAGCACAGCAGGCCGACGGCGTAGCCTACCTGTGTGGCGACGGCGACGAAGCCGGTATGACCGGCCGAGGCTCCGTAGGTTTGGCCCATCTCCTCGAGGAGGGGCTGGTTGTAGTACATGGTGGAGACGCCGACGGCGCAGGCAAGTCCAAGAAAAGGAAGGGGTGTCTTGGGGTGCTCCGGCTTTGAACTTGTCTTCCTGGTCGTCATGCGTGTGGGTCTTACTTAAAGTGTAAGGCCTTAGGTCTGCGAGGGCCGAGTGGTCGGTCCAATTTACACCTACTTCAGGTTTAGTGTCAGCTTTGCAATCGTGGCGAGCTGCATGAAGGAGGTTCCCTCGTAGATTTTGCCGATCTTGGCGTCGCGGTAGAGCTTTTCGACGGGGTAGTCCTTGACGAAGCCGGAGCCGCCGTAGACCTCGACGGCGAGGGAGGCGACGCGCTCGGCGACCTGGGAGGCGAAGTACTTGCACATCGCGGCCTCCTTGAGGAAGTCGAGTCTGGCGTCTTTGAGGCGGGCGGCGTTGTAGACGAGGAGGCGGGCGGCCTCGATGTCGGTGGCCATCTCGGCGAGCTGGAACTGCATGGCCTGGAAGTCGACGATGGGCTTGCCGAACTGCTTGCGCTCTTTGGCCCAACGGGCGGCGTGGTTCCAGGCGCCCTGGGCGAGGCCGAGCATCTGGGCTCCGATGCCGATGCGGCCCTCGTTGAGGGTCTCGATGGCGATCTTGTAGCCTTTGCCGGGTTCGCCGAGGACGTTGGAGGTGGGGACGCGGCAATCTCGAAAGACGAGTTCGCAGGTGCTGGAGGCGCGGATGCCCAATTTGTCTTCTTTCTTGCCGAGGGTGAAGCCGGGGGTGTCCTTTTCGACGAGGAAGGCGGTGATGCCTTTGTAGCCGGCGGCGGGGTCGATGGTGGCGAAGACGATGAAGAGGCCGGCTTCTTTGGCGTTGGTGATCCATAGCTTCTGGCCGTTGAGGATGTAGCCGTCGTCCTTCTTCGTGGCGCGGGTTTGCAGGGCGAAGGCGTCGGAGCCGGAGGCGGCTTCGCTGAGGGCGTAGGCTCCGATGGTGTCGGCGGCTAGTTTTGTCAGGTACTTTTTCTTCTGGTCGGCGTTGGCCCAGCGGACGAGGGCGTTGATGCAGAGGGTGTTCTGCACGTCGACGAGGACGCCAACGGAGGGATCGACGGCAGAGATTTCCTCGACCCCGAGGATGGCTTCGAAGAAGGTTCCGGCGGAGCCGCCGTACTGCTCGGGAATCTCGATGCCCATGAGGCCGAGGTCGAAGAGCTGGCGGATGAGGGTGGAGTCCATGTGCTGGGACTCGTCCATGTGGCGGACGAGGGGGGCGATCTGCTCGGATGCGAAGCGACGGACAGTGTCGCGGAACATGCGCTCGTCGGAGCTTAGTTGCGTGAGCGCGGGAGACTTTAATTCGGACATCAACTCACCTCATCGGCGTGGGAAAAGGTGAGTCTAGCATTGCGCGAAGGCGAATGAATAGGGATTCAGTCCGGCTTTTGTCTGTTCCCGGCGGGAACTTCAGCGGGATGCCAACGTAAATGCAGATAGTATTTCCCGCAGAAAATCTTTTGCTGTTTCGCCGAGGGATCGTCAATGGACGCTTTAGGGCAAAATGTTAAATTTGCGGTGCGGCAGCTGTGGCGCAATCCTGGTTTCACGGTGACCGTGATCCTTACGCTGGCGCTTTCCATCGGCGCGAACACTGCGATCTTTTCGATTGTGAATGCGCTCATGCTGAAGAGCCTGCCCTATTCGCATCCCGAGAGGATGGGTACGATCTTTACCCGGGTTACCGGCGTGAGGTCGTCGGATGAGCGACACCATCTGAATGGAGAACAATGGGAGTTGCTGCGTGACAATGTGTCTGCGTTGATATCGGCAGTTTCGGGGATGACGTCGGGTCTGAATCTCCAGGCGGGTTCTCACGTCCAGTATGTGCATGGCGGGCGGGTCTCGTCACACTACTTTGATGTGCTGGCGATCCAGCCCGTGATCGGCCGCAATTTCTCGGAGGATGAGGATCGTCCGGGTGGGCCCAGTGCCGCGATTCTCAGCTATAGCCTGTGGCGCAATGTCTTCGGGGCGAACGGGGACATCATCGGGAGGAACATCCTGCTCAAGGGCGCACCGTATACGGTGGTTGGCGTGTTGCCGCAGGACGCCACGGTGCCGGCGAATGCCGATCTCTATACTGCGCTCCAGCCGAGCCGCAAGGGCGAAGGAACGGGGACGAACTTTACTGTCATTACCCGGCTGCGCGATGGAGCGACCTGGCAGCAGGCGGATGCCGAGATCAACCGCGCGTGGTCTCAACGTTCCGTGCCCTTTGAGTTAATGAACAACCCCGGCGCGCAGGTGACTTACTACTCCGTGCCGCTGCAGAAGGGTGAGACGGCTACGCTGCGACCGCAGGTTCTTGCGCTGATGCTGTCGGCCGGACTCATTCTATTGATCGCGTGCGCGAATCTTGCGGGTCTTACGCTGGTCCGAATGCTGCGGCGCACGGCTGAGGTTGCGACGAGACTGGCGCTCGGCGCCTCCCGCTGGCAGATTCAGAGGCAACTGTGGGTGGAGAATCTTCTGTTGGCGTTTTTGGGAGGAGCGGCTGGCGTGGCCGTGGGTTTCGCCGCGCTTCGCGGGTTGCTTGTGCTTCTGCCGGAGCACTTTTTGCCTGTGGCCAGCGTATCGCTCGACGGCCGTGTGCTGGCGTTCACGCTTCTGATCTCGCTGCTGACCAGCGTGCTGTTTGGTATGCTTCCTGCTCTTGCGGCGCGAAGGTTCGATCTGCGCTCTGCCCTTGCGAGCCGTGCCGCGATTGGCGGCGATCGTCTGCGGCTGCGGCAGGCGCTGATTGCGGGCGAAGTTGCCCTGACCGTTGTGTTGCTGGCAGCGTCGGGTCTACTTATCCGCACTCTGATTCACCTGCAAAATCTGCCGCCGGGATTCAACGCGACTGGAGTGATGACCGCGAGGGCATCACTGGACGACGCGCGGTATCACGACGCAGCAGCTTTTCGAAAGCTGCTGAATGAGAGCACGCTGGCGATGCGACAGATTCCCGGCGTGCAGTACGTCGCTGCCGGTTTGAGTTTGCCCTACGAGCGCGCGCTGAATACCGGATTGAAGCTAAGCGATGGAAAAGATGCGGGGCAGATGATCATGACGGGTGAGGTGTACATAACGCCTGATTACTTTGGCGCATTGCAGATCCCGGTCCTGGCAGGGCGCTCCTTTACTGAAGCGGACGGGCCGGATTCGGAGCATGTGGCTATAGTCAACGAGACGTTTGCACGCAAGTTTTTCCATGGGGCGAGTCCGATTGGCCATTACGTGGACAAGGACACGATGATTATTGGAGTGGTGGGAGGTGTGGCCATGGCGCCGGGGTTGGATGTCACAGCGCCTCTTGCCGGTGAAGAGACGATGTATGTTCCTGCTGCGCAGATGGAGGGCCGGCAGCTTTCGCTGCTTCACGTGTGGTTCCAGCCGAGCTGGATTGTTCGGACGGCCGCTCCGGTGGAGGGGTTGACGGCGCAGATGCAGCGCGCGCTGGCGAGCGTCGATCCTAATTTGCCCTTCTCGGGCTTTTACAGCATGCGCGATCTGCTGGCGAAGACTCTGGTGATGCAGCGTGTCGAAGTGGCTCTGCTGATCGCGATGGCGGCTCTGGCTTTGCTGCTGAGCGCTGTCGGAATCTTCGCGTTGGTGGCGAATATCGTGGCGCAGAAGACTCGTGAGATCGGCATCCGCATCGCCCTGGGGTCCTCGATTCGTCAGGCCATGGTCCATATTGGGGCGCCGGGGGTACGAGCTTCGGGACTGGGCCTCATTTTTGGGTTGATTCTGTGCGCAGGAGTATTGCGGGCTATGCGCAGCGTTCTGTATGGAGTAGCCGTCTATGACGCGCCTACGATCCTTGCGGTCGTGTTGGTGCTTGGATTGGTGGCGGTGATTGCGACGACTGTTCCCACGCTGCGAATCGCGGGGATCGATCCGGCAAAGACATTGCGAGATGAATGAGCGGGAGAATTCATCTCGTCGATGCAGGCTGTGATTTAGCCGGCCGGCTTTGACGAGGCGTCCGCGTCGGCTGACGATGGAGAGCTTTTCGGACATGAGTATCTTGCGGGCCGAATAGTGATTCACCTGTGATCAAGCGGTCTAGAAGCTGTAGCGCAGGCCGGCTTCGACGCGGCGGCCGTTGTCGGCGGCATAAGGGATGCCGAAGAGTGGCGAACCGAGCACGCCGCCTACGGCTGTGACGTTGGTGTGGTTGAGTATGTTGGCGGAGCGCAGGTTTACGGTGAGGGTCTGCTGGTGCTCGGCCTTGGAGTTGTGCGTCAGCTTGAAGGCGCGTTGCAGGTTGGTGTCGAGGTAGAAGGTCCAGGGCATCACGCCTTTGTTGCGGGGAAAGACGCCAGTGCCTCCGCTGGCGACGAGCAGGCCGTAGGGGGTCTGGATGGCTCCGGGCTGACCGGGTGTAGCGTACTGCGGGCGGTCGTTGAAGTTGCCGTCGCCGTTGTTATCGAAGCCGGTGGTGATGTTGTAGTGGCGCTCGCCACCGCCGTGGAAGTTGGCGCTGAGCTGAAGCGCGGCGGGAAGCTTGAAGGTGGCGTTGCCAAAGATGTTCCAGACGTTCTGGTTGCTGCGGTACGCGAGCTCACCCGCGTTAGAGGTGGAGCTTTGCGGGGTGGAGAACTCGTTGTCGTCGGTGTCGTCGAGTAGGTTGACGCGGACGCCACCGAAGAAGAGCTGCACGTGCTTGAGCGTGTGCTGCTCGATGCCGGCGAACTCGGCGTTGACGCGGCCCTGTCCGCTGTTCTGCATCTGGAGGATGTTGAGATTGGCGGGGCCGGGACGCGGGCCGTAGGGATTGTCGTTGAGCGGCGAATTGATGTTGTTGGAGCGAGTGAAGTTCCAGATGCGGCCGTTGTAGTAGTCGGCGGAGAAGTTCCAGCCCTTGGGCAGAGCGCGCGTGCCGCCTATGTTCCATGCGCCCCAGGTGAGGTTGGAGATGTGCGGCGAGAACTCGCGGATGCTGTGGATGGGCGTCGCGTTGGCGAATGGGTCGCTGTAGTTGGGGTTGTAGATGGTGCTGGTGACGCGGTCCGTGCCGTCCATGCGCATCACCTCGGCATAATCGCCTTTGCCGTAGCGGCCGGAGAACATGCCGCCGTGGGCGTGGAGGGTCCAGGTGCCTTTCTTTGTGGGTGACCACAGGATGCCCGCTCGCGGGGTGATGGAGTTGAGGACGGTTGGGTTGTTCTGGAGGTAGTAGCGGAGGCCGGCTGCGATGTGGACGCCGTGGCCGACGTTGTAGTCGTCCTGGATGAAGACGGCGTCCTGAACGAGGTTGAAGTCGACATTGGGGGTTCCGGCAACGTTGCTGTATGCGGTGGGTGTTCCGCCGGGGAGCTGAAGGAGGGCGCGCCGATACTGCTCGATTCCGGTGATGGTTTCGGTTTGGCCGGGGATGGGGTTGCCGTTGGCGTCGAGGACGGGCGCGGAGCCTCCGCCGAAGGTGTAAGTGCCGTTGAAGTTGGTGGTGAGCTGCTGGTGCTCGTTGTAGAACCAGATCTGCGTGCCGAATTTGAGGGTGTGTTTTTTGGTAGTGAGGATGGCGTCGTCGTCGTACTCAATGGCGAGTTCGCGGAGGCGCTGAAGGCCGATGGTAGCTCCGCCGCCGGTGAAGGCTCCGGCGACCTGAAGCTGCGGTGCCGTAGAGACGGGTGTGTCGGTCTCGCCATCCCACTTGAAGCTGAGGCGTGCCTCGTGCATGAGATGAGCGGAGGCGGTGGTGATATTGCTGAGGCGCAGGATGTGCTCGTACTGCTGGGAGTCGTAGCCGGTTTCGGCGAGGGCGGTTCCGCCGACGCCGACGTTTTCGAGGTGATTCACGTTGGCACTGTAGCTGGCGATGAAGGTGTTCTTCGGGCCAATCTGCCAGTCGACGCGTGCGGTGCCGACCCAGAGACGCTGCGGTGTGGCTACGTTGGCGATGGTGTTCTGCTGGTTGCCATTACTGTCGAGCGTGACGGCGTTGACGACGGCGAAGTTGTCGATGCTGCGATGCTCGAGGGTCATGGTGAAGTCGCTGCCCTGTTTGCGGATGGGACCGCTGAGTTCGAAGCCGTAGCGCTGTTTGCCGATTGCGGCTTTGCTGGTGGAGAAGGGATCGCGCGCGTTCATCCATGGGCTGCCGTTGGTGGCGAAGAGAGCTCCGTGAAAGGCTTTCTGGCCGGGCTTGGTGTAGACCTCGACGCGGCCGCCGTCGAATGGGGGCTCGCGGTACTCGGCGGAGAACTGGTCGGGGTTGACCTTGATGTAGGCGATGGAGTTCTTAGGCGGGAGATGGCTCGAGTCCTGGAAGCCGTCGACGGCGATGGTGGTGTTGGATGGGTTGCCTCCGCCTGCGGCAGCTAGCTGCTGGAGCTCGCGGAGGAGATCGTCCGGGTCGTCGGCGAGTGATTGCAGGCGGTTGCCGGAGATAGTTTGGGTGGGACCGCTGGATGCTGCGCTGGTCGCCGCGCCGGATTGCTCATCGTCGTTGACATCGACCTGGGTCTCGACCTCTTCGGGGTGGAGGACGATATTGAGCTGGCCTGAGTGTGGCGTTGTGAAGGACATGTCCTGCCTGGCGAAGCCTTGCGCGGAGGCAGAGAGATGGTGGGAGCCGGTAGAGACGCAGGAGAAGCGGAACTGTCCATCGGAGCCGCTGGTCTGGCTTTGGGCCCCATCGAGTGTGAGGGTGGCTCCGGGAATGAGCGCGAGCGTACTGTCGCGGACGTAGCCGTTAATGGCTGCGCCGTGGCAGGCCGTCTGAGCCAGGGCGTGCGGGATCGCGAGCGCTGCGATGGCTGCAGCGCCAACAAACAACCTCATGGTGGCACCTCGAATTTCGGCAGTGCGCATGCGATGACGAGAGATCGCGGCGCGGACTAGCCTGCCGAGCTATGGAGATGTCTTACGTTGGTTTTTGCGGAGAAGTTCCACCAAAGACACGAATGGTCGTGGCGCGGTGTGCAGAGGATTTTGCTTTGTATCTTTAGCTTTAGAGGAGCGGACTGGGATGTAGATTTTTATCCGGCGGCTTTGACGAGGCGGCCTCGGCGGCTGACGATGGAGAGCTTTTCGGACTTGAGGATCTTGCGGGCCTGTTCGCGGGCGTGATTGGACCAGGGGCCGGTGGGATCGAGGCGGACGTAGGTGAGCCAGTGGCGCAGGGCGCGACGTTTGTGGCCCTGGCGCTCGTAGGCGAGGGCGAGGTTGTAGTGAGCGTCGGCGTACTGCGGGACGAGAGCCACGGCGCGCTGATAGGCCTGTGTGGCTTCGGTGAGCTGCTGCATCTCGTCGAGGACGTTGCCGAGGTCGAAGAAGGCGAGGGCGTAGTCGGGGTCCGCGATCGTGGCGCGGCGGTAGAGGGCCTCGGCCTTCTCGAACTGCCGCATGTTGTAGTGGATGGTCCCGAGATTGATGAGCGCTGGTGCGTGGCTGGGTCGCAGGGAGAGGATGTTCTCGTAGAGGATGACGGCGTCGGGGAGCGTGGCAGACTGCTCTTCGAACTGAACGGCGCGGAGGAACATATCCTGCACTTCGGCGATCTTCTGGAACGGGATGGGCTTCGCCGCGTTGACGATGCTGAGCTGGCGTTCGGGCGAGGTCTCGAAGTCGAAGGCGAGCTGCTGGGTGATGGGGTCGACGAGAGCGCCGGCGTGGCGGAAGGCGAGTCGCGAACCGCGACGCACGGCACTGCTTTCGAGCAGTGGGTTGAGCATGCCGGCGACGCGCTGCATGGCGTCGACTGATGCTCGAATGCTTTTTGCGGAGATGCGGGTTTGGGACTGGAGATCGCGCAGCGTGCGAAGCTGGCTGAGATCTTCGAAGGAGTAGATGTCTTTAGAGGAGATGAGTCCTGCCCGCTCCCACGCTTGAAGCTGGCGGTTGTGCAGATGCAGGATCCGAAGTACATCTTCACGGCGATATCGAGTCAGGTCGGTATCTCTGTTAGCAACCGTCATACAAATCCGAATCCGTGTGTGGTGTTTCGTTTGGGAGGTGCTCCGCGAACTCTTTCTGGAGTATGCGTGTCGAGGCCGCGCCAATCAAGCGAATTTGAAGGCTGCTCGTTAAATTTCAGTGGATATCTGGTACCAAATCAGGTTCTGTGCGCTCGTGATGGGGATATTCAAAGTAAATGAGGCTTAGACGCATCAGAACAGATGCGATGAAACACTCCAACACGATGGGAGGCTCGGTTAGTGGTGATCGAACCAGACGTGCTGCCAGCCTATCGAGACGGTGTTGAAGTCCGCGCCTATGGTTCCGGTCACGCCTGAGCTATAGGCGATCTTGAGGGACTGGCGCTTCGGCAGAGGCAATGAAAGGGTTGCGCCGAGTCGCGTGTTGGACTGGCGTGGGGTGGGGGCGCCGCCGTTTACTGTTGAGGCTCCGCCGCCGTACCAAGTTCCGTCGATTGCGAGCCAGAGGTTGCGCCGGAGGTTATAGCTGACGTGCCCCTGGAGCGCAGTGAGCGTATCTTGCGTGCGGTAGCCTCCGCCGGGGTAGAAGTTGGAGTTTGCAGTGTAGAACCATGCGCCGGCGTAGAGGTCGAGGTAGAACTTTTTGACGGGCCAGGAGACTCCGACCTCGGGCTTGAATGCCCAGCGGTTGGTGCCGAGATTGATGAGCTTCGTTCCGGAGTATTGGCCGGCGGGGGCGTCGAGGGTGAGGCTGGCGCCGATGATGAAGCTGCGGTGCTCCCTGTTGGCGAACTCCCTAGGAGACATAGCCGGGTTGCCGCGCAGATTAATTGAGAACTTCGCTTTGACGTTCCCGAGGCCCGAGCGATAGACGCTTCCGGACTGCTCGCCGACGTTGCCGGTGACGGTTCCCCAAGCGTAGGGAAGCGCGGCCGTCATGAGTGCCTGACGGCCAAAAAGCGGGAAGGTCTGGCCGACACCGATGATCGGGATGTGAAAGGTGCCCTCGACATTGGTGATGGGGATCGATGGGTCGAAGGTGATGTCGCCGGAAGAGCGGGCGAAGCCGACTAAGGCGAAGGTGGTACCGACGGGAGAGGCCGAGTAGGCGCGCGGCTCGAGGTCTTGTGCGGCTGCCGTTTTGCTAAGGGTGGCGAGTGCCAGCGCAATCAGTAGCCACCAAGCCCGACCCAGAGTGGTCATGCCGAAAATAGTCGCATATCTAAGGCGCAGATGGATGTTATGCGTTCAATTTGTTGTGAGGGGGCGGCAAAAGGAGTGGAGCCGACGATCGGACTTGAACCGATGACCTGCTGATTACGAATTTGAGCAGAAGCGAAGCGTCGAAGCGACTCTTCTGCTCGTAAACAAAGGGGAAACACCACAACCCGCCCGCACGGAAGAGAAATGCACCACCGCTGAATTTGTTGGGTTTTGCAGGGGCTAATTGAACCGATATGTCACAATTTGCGTCACAATTTTTTCGGCCCGGTGTTTTTGATCCTAAGCGGTGAATCCAAGCCCATCCTCGCTTTCCCGGATGGGCTTGGATTCACCGCTAGGGATGGCCGGGATTCACCGCTCAAGTACACTTCTGACTTACATTGGACCTGTGTTGCAGATGCTAGGGATGGCCGGGATTCACCGCTCAAGTACACTATCAGGCTGTTTGCTACGTATGGCGTTCGGCTAGGGATGGCCGGGATTCACCGCTCAAGTACACTATCAGGCTGTTTGCTACGTATGGCGTTCGGCTAGGGATGGCCGGGATTCACCGCTCAAGTACACTCCCTGGTGCGAGTGATCGATTATCTTCGAAGCTAGGGATGGCCGGGATTCACCGCTCAAGTACACTGGGTGACAGCCTTTGCCCTTTGCCAGCTTCGCTAGGGATGGCCGGGATTCACCGCTCAAGTACACTGACATCGTAGTGCTCCTTTATGAAGATACCGCTAGGGATGGCCGGGATTCACCGCTCAAGTACACTTAACGGTTCACAGACCAACGACCCATTTTTGCTAGGGATGGCCGGGATTCACCGCTCAAGTACACTTCGAGTTGGTCATGACCAATGACCCTTGTGGCTAGGGATGGCCGGGATTCACCGCTCAAGTACACTTTTACTCTGCTCTTACTCTTACTGGTTGAGCTAGGGATGGCCGGGATTCACCGCTCAAGTACACTTCCGAGCCGTGCCCATCCTCTCGGCCACTTGCTAGGGATGGCCGGGATTCACCGCTCAAGTACACTAAAAACTACCCTTACGAACGCGGCGCTTTGCTAGGGATGGCCGGGATTCACCGCTCAAGTACACTGGAGGCAGTGAGATTGAGTCTGTAGCTCTTGCTAGGGATGGCCGGGATTCACCGCTCAAGTACACTCGCAAAACAAAAATGCCTCATACCGTGTTAGCTAGGGATGGCCGGGATTCACCGCTCAAGTACACTGGCGTCCCATGGTTCCCCTTCAACGGCTTTGCTAGGGATGGCCGGGATTCACCGCTCAAGTACACTGGCGTCCCATGGTTCCCCTTCAACGGCTTTGCTAGGGATGGCCGGGATTCACCGCTCAAGTACACTCGGGCAGGCCATAGGGACCTTGGTGGTCACGCTAGGGATGGCCGGGATTCACCGCTCAAGTACACTGCAAGTAAGTGATCTTAAGGGAGTTAGGTGCTAGGGATGGCCGGGATTCACCGCTCAAGTACACTTACCCGCAGCCATATATCGGCACTGCGGCTGCTAGGGATGGCCGGGATTCACCGCTCAAGTACACTCACTCCTTGCAGGAGTAACTCCAGTCACATGCTAGGGATGGCCGGGATTCACCGCTCAAGTACACTACCTTCGGCGTTAGCGATGGCACCCGCAAGGCTAGGGATGGCCGGGATTCACCGCTCAAGTACACTACAACGCACGATACGACCGTGGACGTTGCGCTAGGGATGGCCGGGATTCACCGCTCAAGTACACTCCGAGTCGCATGACGAAGAGAGCGCCAAAGGCTAGGGATGGCCGGGATTCACCGCTCAAGTACACTCGTTCCCGGCTGTGCAACTGGTTGCGGTACGCTAGGGATGGCCGGGATTCACCGCTCAAGTACACTCCGCTGCTGCTGCAGACGCCGGCGGCGGTGGCTAGGGATGGCCGGGATTCACCGCTCAAGTACACTGAATGGGGTTGGCTGGAAGGTGAATGCGAGGCTAGGGATGGCCGGGATTCACCGCTCAAGTACACTCGTTCCCGGCTGTGCAACTGGTTGCGGTACGCTAGGGATGGCCGGGATTCACCGCTCAAGTACACTCCGCTGCTGCTGCAGACGCCGGCGGCGGTGGCTAGGGATGGCCGGGATTCACCGCTCAAGTACACTGGAATCCCACATACCCTCAGCAACCTTATAGCTAGGGATGGCCGGGATTCACCGCTCAAGTACACTTGATGAATATCCAATTGATAGGGCCCATACGCTAGGGATGGCCGGGATTCACCGCTCAAGTACACTGAGAGCGATCGCGCCCACGATGGGGAATGGCTAGGGATGGCCGGGATTCACCGCTCAAGTACACTCCGGGTAGGTCGCGCAGTTTATAAGTCTTGGCTAGGGATGGCCGGGATTCACCGCTCAAGTACACTCGGCGCCGTCGCAGGCACCACCGTTCCCACGCTAGGGATGGCCGGGATTCACCGCTCAAGTACACTGATGGGGTGGCTGAAGGTAATCCAGGCTAGGGATGGCCGGGATTCACCGCTCAAGTACACTTTGGCCGCGCCGAACCTGCTGAAAAGCGGTAGGTTGACGCGGTCTTTCTCATCAGAAAAGCAGAATTTGGTCTGGTATTTCTTCAGGCTCTCGCGGTTTTCTTCCATAAAAGACCTCCATCTTTCCAAACTGATGGTCCGTCACTGTCATTAGCCTGACCTGACCCAGAGGTGGTATTACAGCCCGAATGGTGTTTCGATGGGCGTCTGCGGCTTCCTCACTCGGAAGATAGCGCGCATAGACGGAAAACTGAAGCATCATGAAGCCATCTTTTAGCAGGGCTTTGCGGAAACGCGTGTAATCGCGCTTGTTTTCCAGTGTCTCCACTGGCAGGTCGAACATGGCGATGAGCCACAATGACCGATACGCGGAAAGAAGCAATCCTTTCATGAGCGATCACGCGTTACTTCCAAAGCCATCAACTGAATCTCTCAGGTCATCCAACAGCCTCGACATGAGATTGAATCTTTACACTCTGAACCCCTCGTTTTCCTGCCCCAGTATCAAGACATGGTTGCATCAAAGAGGGGAATGCCATCTCTCGCAGTTCTCCGGTAACACATTTTGCCAATGAATTCGCAGTGCGAAGCACAATGTCAAATAAAGAGCGCTCTTCTCGCTCGTAGAAATAGCGTGAGGTCGTAGCACCAATCATCCAGGCTTTTGCGGTCGAATGCAACGGGCCCGCAGGATCGTGGTCGGTAATCCATTGAGCTACGCGACGATCAACAAGGGGGCGAAATGGTTCCATCACATCGGCTGCCAAGCAGAAAGCATCATAGCGATTCTTATGACGCAATCCAATCGAAGGGTGCAGCCCCGCAGCACAAAGGGCGCGTGCCACGACAGCCCGCAGCACGGTGTACCCATAATCGAGATGCCGGTTTTGGTTCGGCTCTTCAGAGCCTCGGCGAAACTTTGGATCGCCGAATACCTCTGCCCAATACCGTCTTGCTGCTTGTGACTCCAAGTGACCGGCATCATCCGAACGCACTCGCGCTGACATGGCGATCAATCCCGCATCTGTACCGCGCAGTTCGTTCAGCAACTCTCCTTGTGCTCTGATTTTGGCTCGCACGATCTGCTGCCACAATCTTTTACGAGTTGGAAGAGAGAGTTGCATCTGACTGGCGAAGCGTTCTGTTTGCAGAAAATGCGCTTGCACCGGCAGTTGCATGGAAGCCGGAAGGAATTTGCCGTCGATGGTAACGACTGAACCTCCTGCCTCTGCAATACGAGAGAGAACAGATTGCGACAAGACGATTTGCGGATGGGCCAAAAGGAGAACTGCTATTTCGCTGACAGGCGTTGTGAATGGAAGAGAAAGTTGTCCTGACTCCGGTTTTTCAATTACCAGTTGTGCATCGCGGATGCTGAGTCGTGCAGGATTGGCAATCTCAACAATGCGATCAATCATTGGACCGGCCCCGTTTGATCTAGATATTGCACTCTCCCTGTAGGGAGAACACTGACCTTGCGACAATTGAGTTTGCGCAGGGCATCAGGCATAGGCGACCACCACTCTTTTGCTTTCTTGATACCGTCCTTCAGTCTTGCGTCGGAAATCTTGACAAACGAAAGCTGGCCATTTGCGGCGATGGTGCGGAGCCTATAGATTTCAGGTACGCATTTCCCAGCTTTGTGGTCGCATTGTTTGTGCAGTTCCACAGTGTCTCCTCCCATCAAATCGAATTTGAAGACGTAATCCTCCGCACCTTGATAAGTCTTCTGAATGACGGGCTGCTTCTGTCTCTTTCGCTCATAAGCTTCCAGCAGTGAAACGACTACCCCCTCCCAGCGCTTTTCCTTCCCGTGACTGTCAATTTGAGCAAAGATGGCTATGTGATGATTGTTGCTTTCAGCAACAAACCGCTGACGCGGTCCGGAAGCAATCGGCGTTACTTCAAGCACCTTCTTTAATCGCACTTTTTTTATCGGGACGACTTGCCCATTGTTAGTTTGCAGACAAGGCCAGTCCTTCTTAATTTCGCATCGTGCGAGGTCACCGTTAAGAGCTTCAGCTTTTGCTGTGACCGCACCACGGATCGCAGGATCGACGATATTTTCGATGTCTTTCGCTGAAAGCGATGAGATCGGCTTACGAATATTGACGAATGTCTTCTTTCCGGCAGCATAGGGTTTTCCGTAGTTGGTTTCGTCATGGAGAGCGCCCGACATCTTGTGCTCAGGTCTATGCGACACCAACATATTCTCTATGTGAGGCCGAATCGAATCCACAAATTCTGGCCACGGTGATTCAATTTTGCGCCAAGCGCGGGCATCCCGCTGCCAGGGCTCTGAGGAAGCAGCCCGTGCCATTGCCTGAATGACCGTTGAGCGAGTAAGCGCAATCGTGACGGCATCAATTGCATGGTGACGGTGGTCTGTTCGCGGTTTGCCTTGAGACTCTCCGGGTGCTGCCGGTACGAGTTCGTGCAAGATTGTCTCTAGTCCCCACGACCTGCGAAGTGTTGCTGTTACTGCGCCACTTGACGCAAAGACTGCCTGACGATTTCCGCTACCGTTGGCGATGTCGCGTCCGCCGTAAAGAGCCTCCAGTAGACGGCTCGCCAGAACACTCGTATAGCGAGTGTCATTCAACTGGCGTGCGCTAAAATCGCCAAGCTCGTCTTCCGACTGGATGCAAAATCGCGTCAGTTTGCCTCTGTTCTTCCAACCTGAAACCCGGGTGACGATCTCTGTCCAGCGCTGCTCGTCTTTGCCGTACGCTTCCCACGGAGTCTGTCCCTTCTTCACTTCGCGGTTTTCGGGGAGATAGCAAAGAGTCTTGTTTTGGAAAGAATCATCCGGGTAACGGCTGCGCGGAATGATGTGTTCGACATCGAACTCCGAATCATGAAATAGGTTCGAGAACGAGATGTACTTACCCGTATACGGGCAATAGCCGCCGCACTCTTCGTGGAGTAGAGCCTTTTCGATGTCTTTTCGAGATGGGTTTGAGAGGCCGCATTCGCGCAGGATTCTGGCCGCGATTTCTTCGCGCTCTCTTTGTTTGCCTCTGTTTTTCTTGGTTGCCTCGACGCGCTCTTGCCGTGGCTTTTTCAGCTCACGCGCAAGTTCAATCCGTATCTCATGAGGCTTCCCATATTGGCGCACGATGGCGTTTACAACCTTGCGCATCTCTGTAAGAGAGCGCTCCACGGCAGGGTTCCGCAAGGACGAGAGGTGCTTACGTACCTCCGGCAACATGTCAAAAACTGTTCCGCCAGAAAAGCGCGTGCCGTAAATTTCCTTCTCTGCTTCCTTGAAGGGCTTGCCAGCTTGCATTAGAGGCAGCAACTTGGAAAGCGCAGTCAGTGAGAGAGCGCAGTAGCCGTCCTCGGGAATCTGTTCTGCCAACAGCTTCGCCGATGTCTCATCCAGTCCCCAGTGCTCAACAGCTTCGCGAATCAGGTCCTCATTTGATTCGCTGTTTCTCCAATTTTCGACAATCTGATATTGCTTGCCAGGAGTAATGCTGTCCCAAGCATCACCGAATGCTTTCCGCACAGCAGCCTGTGTACGATTTCCGCGAAGGCGCTTTTCATCTCCCTTTTCGAGGTTGAATTGCACCTGAGCAGGAAATGACAAGTGTTTCTTGATCGCTTTGAACGTTTGATCGCCCTCCCGGTCGAGAAGGGTGTACATCTGTGCACGTTCTTCTTCGGTTAGCGGAGCGGAAACCAAACTACCTGGATTGAGCAACTTCAAATCGTTAACCTTTTGCAGAATGCGGAATCTCTGCGCATCCATCGCCGCCCACGCTGCTCGCTGTTTGCCAGGTTCGAGCTCGCATTTTCCGATCAAGTGGGCTTGCGCAGCAATAGGACGCTGAAAGAAGAGTAAGTGGGCGATCTTGTCACGAAGATCCGATGTCAAAAGGTCCGGGTGATGACTCGATTGTGATTCCCAGATTTTTTCGAACTCGATTTTGTACATCCTCCGCGCTGTCCAGCGGCGGCGCACCTTTTGGGAGTGAGGGTCTAATCCTGCAAAGTATTCGCCAAGAGTGCGTGCTCCAGCATTCTGCATTTCCTGTTCGAGGCTATGAATATCGGCTTTTACCTGCCCTAATTCCTTTTCCTGGTCTCGATTCTTTTTCCCTTCACGACGATTTGAAAGAAAGCCCCGTCTCTGGACGAGATGAAAGAAGATGCGCCCCAGTTCGTGCGGTTCCAATGCTTCGTCCAGTGCTCTCTTGCGGAGGAAGTAAAGGGGAAGTTGGGCGAAGTTGCTGTTGGGAATTACTGATTGCCATTTCTGCCTCAGTTGTCCATCGAGTTTGTTGAGAATCAGGTGCCTTTGTTTCTCGGACGATTCGCCACACGTCTCGCACGTTGGCAGTAAAGAGTGTTTCTGAAGCAATCGGAATAGATCGCGTTGGCGGGCAGCACGTCTACGAAGTTGACGGCGGTGCAGACGGGCTGTTCGCCGGTCCACCGCTTTGGACCGGTCCTTGCCTTCCTGAATTTCCAACGAGGTGCCGTCCACGCCGGGTTCAAAGATACGAACGCCAGCGTGAATTAACGATGCAGGGTTGTCAGACTCATCCAATGCTATGAGAGCCCAACCGAGGGACGCCGAACCGAGATCGAGACCCAGTACATACTTCTGAGATACTTCCGTGGCAGAAGACATCAAATAATCACCTTGACGCTAAGTCGTACAAAGGATTACAAGTATAGCAGTGTACTTGAGCGGCGATTGCCCGGCTATTCTTAGTAAGCTTTCGTCGTAAGGCTCCGCTCATTGAGCGACCTTTGAGCGCCCCGGAGACGGGGCGTTCTTATTTTGTAGTCTCTCCGAGTTTTGAGATGGCTTCGAAAATTTCAGCGAAGCTAGTTGGTTCTTTCGGGAGCGTGTGTCGTTGTCTCCATGTACGCTGGACGGACCGAAGCGTTTTGCCGTATCGGTCAGCTATGCGCTCCTGTGCGGCGAGAGTCGGTACTCCAAGCCCGATGAGTTCCAAAATATCCGCGCAAATCTTGCGCTTGGTCTGGTTGTCTAAGACTACTGGACGGCCCGGAGAAGCCTCCAGCGGGTGCGCGTCAGCAACTTTATGCAATATCTTGACGGTTTCCTGCCCGGCGATGATTGGCAAAGCTTGAATGAGTCCGGCGGCGATGGGCAGGTACGCCTCGACTTCGGCAGGAAAGCTCTTTACAAACTCTCTAAGTGCTTCCCGTGAGCGCATTGCTCCGAAAAAGGCCAGGTTGCTTTCAAGCCATTGGAATGCCCTTGCTCCGAGTGCGTAAGGATCATCAACCCCGACATCCTTTGCTGCTGTCTCAACTGCCCCAATAAATGCTTCGACTGTCTCTTCTGAAATCATGTACTTGCCAAAACCCTACTGCCAGCTCAACCGGTCAATGCAACACTATCTAACCAACTGATTCACAAAATGCTTACCCTGAAGAATCGATCTGTTTGGCTGATGTGGCCAAACCTAGCTAGGGTAAGGTTCCGGCTGATCTAACCCTAGCCAGCGCTTTTTAGATTTTGTTTTCAATGAATGTGGGTCTGAGCTGAGTGTTGCGTCGACCCATTGAGACCACCTACCTATTTTGGCAAAAGAATGCCACTTATACCCCCTATTTGTGGCAACTGAACTCCTGCACCTTGTCTGAGAGATGGCAAACAGGCAGAGTGCGGTTCGTAATCAATCCGGGGAACTGGTTCACCCGTCCAGTCCGGTGCTGGGAAGCGAGCCAACACCCCTACCAACGGCTGATCGAAAATCAGCGGCCTGTTTGCCCTCTCCTTCCCAGAAAAAAACGGGGCGGGGTTTGGGGCAGAGCCCCATCAGCGCCGAAGGCGCTGTGCCTCTAACTTGTTTTATCGATAAGAGACTAATCGTCACAGTCGATGACTCCCCCACAGACGAGGAATCCTCTATAGCCGATCTCTCCCCCGAAGACAGAGAGTGCGCGTTGGAGTGCGATGTACTCGAAAAATTCAAGGAATTTACCGACAGCCACGACAAGCGAGGCCGCAAAAAAGGCTGTGGGACATGGACGATCCGGGGCACAGCTTTCGATGCACAGCAGCAAAAGTTCATCCGCCTCAACTGCAAGTGCTGGGAATGCCGGTATTGCGGTCCTAGGCGGGCCAAGCGTTGCAAGCATGCGATTGCTGCCTGGGCAGAGAAGCTTCAATTGAACCGATTCGTGACCCTTACGTTAGACCCCAAGAAGCTCAATGGTGAGGACTCGACGAAGTATCTGAACCGGACGTTTGCGAAGTTTAGAAGCGTCTTGCATAGAAGGTACGGCAAGGCCCTGAGCTATATCCGCGTTCTGGAATACCAACAGAACGGTAACGCTCATTTTCACCTGCTTCTGAATCAGTTCATCGACATTAAATGGCTCCGCGCAGAGTGGCAAGCCGTAGGAGGTGGATGGAACGTTTGGATCAAGATGATTACGATTCGCCGAATCGTCGGATACGTATCGAAATACCTAAGCAAAGACCTTTTGATGTCCGCTCCGAAGGGTTCGCGCCGCGTCACAACATCCCGCAACATTCGCCTCTTTGAGAAGCCAAAGAAAGACGCTGTTTGGAAATTGCTGAAAGCACCTATCGAGCTTCTGCGGCGTCGCTTCGCCGCGGTTGCTACTGAAACGTTTTGCGAAACCGAGGGATCGCTCTCCGCGTTCACCGTGCTCGCAAACGTTGCATAACGCATGTCACGTAACGAACACAACGTTACGTACGTTGGGAGAAAGGAAGACGAATGAAACAACAAACTGAAAGGAAAACCATGAAACAACGAAGTGAAACCATACCCTGTGCTCTCTGCGGTCGTTCGCTCGACAAGCGAGCCGACAAAAACAACAAACCGTACTTTGTCTGCGAATCTTGCGGGACACAGTACTTCATCCGGGGAGCTGCCGGTAGAGAACGTCTATCGGCGATGTTGGAGGTCGGAGAATTTCCTGCAACCGGAAACGTAAAATGACACCGGCTATCTGGTGCCGAGCAAAAAGCTCTGCTTGAAGATTTGGAGAAACTTCAGGGATATATCGAGACCTTTTGTGAAGACGAATTGGTCCTTCCTTATGAACCATTCGAACTCGAGAACTCCGTCTCTTTTCCAGAGTGGAGCGGGGAAGTCTGTACCCGAATCACCAAGGCAATCAATCCATTCGTGAAACCTTAGAACAAAGGAAAACCGGAGACAGAGCAAATGAAATTACTGACAGCAAAACAGCTTTCTCTCATACTTGGGATTCCAGAGGGAACCCTACGTTATTGGCGCAATGTTGGACTTGGACCGGTTTGGCACAAGCTGGAGGGCTCCATCCGGTATGATGTTCGCGACGTAGAAGCCTACGTCGAGAGCAATCGTCGCATTCCTTCCGTGCGGGCATACATGGAGGAACGCAATGGCTCTTTATAAACGGGGTGGGGTCTTTCACTACGACTTCACTTTGGATGGCAGACGTTATCGCGGGACAACGAAGGAGAAGGTTGCTTCGAAGGCCCGCATGATCGAAGCCAAGTTAATGAACGAGGCAAAGCAGCGAAAGCTGACTGTTCAGCGCAGAACGCAAACGCTCGCTGAGTTCTCAAAAAGGTTTCTCGACTACGTTAGGACAACGCGGTTAGAAGCCAGAACGAAACGGTATTACGGCACAGGATGGAAGATGTTGGCTAAGACCCCAATCGCCGGGATGAGACTTGCGCACATCACTACGGACGAAGCGGAAGCGCTCCGGTTCAGCCATTCGCCTGCGAATGGGAATTGCGCGTTACGCACACTCAGTAGGATGTTGCATAAAGCGGCAGAATGGGGATTGATCGCGGCAGCGCCCCGAATCAAGCTCTGCAAAGAAGAGGGACGGTCCGCAACGATTGATGCGGAAGAGCGCAAACTTCTAGCAGTGGTGAAACAGCCATTGCGAGATGTTTTGGTGCTCATGCTCCATACAGGGATGCGCCCAGGTGAAGTCTTCCAGATGCGTTGGGAAGACATCAATTGGGATACGGGAATGATCTTCATCCCACGTGGCAAGACAAAGCGATCCAGACGGTCCGTTCCTATGAGTGATCGAGTCGTAGAGGCTCTACTCATTCGTCGGAATGGCAAGACGGAGGGCTGGGTCTTTCCATCTGATTCCGCAACCGGCCACATCACAACCGTTGCCAAGGCTTTCGCAGACGCGAGAGCCTTCGTCGGGCTCTCAGAGGACATAGTTCTTTACAGTGCCCGCCATACGTTCGCGACAAGGATCATGGGAGCCACCGGTAATCTACCGCTCGTCATGACTGCTATGGGCCATACCAACGCACAGACGGCGATGATCTACCAGCATCCCAGCCTTGAGACGATACGTACGGTTGTGAACGGAAAATTACCGATCCATTCTGTCACGTCACAGTTCACGTCACACGGCTGTGAAGTGAAGGAAGAAGATCACGGTAAGTTATTGAAAGAAATGGAGCCGACGATCGGACTTGAACCGATGACCTGCTGATTACGAATCAGCTACTCTACCAACTGAGCTACGTCGGCGTACTTGTGTATTTTAGCGGTTCGATGCGTGTATCTCCAAATTCCTACTGCATCGGCAGGAACTTTCCTTCACAGGAGTATGGTGCAGTTTTTTCGCCGGTTGCGGGGATGATCTTCAAGTCGGTTTTGCTGAAGTCGATGTTGGTTCCACCGGGGCCGATGGTGATGGTTGCGAAGTGTCCGTGAACCTGTGATGGTGTGATGCTTTCGATGTGGACGTTGTCGAGCGTGAGTTCGGTGCGGTGCTGGTCGTTGAGGCCTGCGATGAGGACGTCGCCGGGAGTCGTGCTGGTGACGTTGCGGATGGTGATGGCTTTGTAGTCGGGGATTCGCGTGCCGGTGTAGTGCGGATCTTCGTAGGGCTCGGTGGTCTGGTTGGTGTAGTAGGGGCTGATGGCGAGGGGGTTCTTGACGCCGCGCATGCAGATGTTCTGGTAGGTGAGGTCGTGGACCGAGCCGCCTCGGGTGACGTTGCTCTTGATGCGGATGCCGGAGGTGGTGTGGTCTTCGGTGAGGCCGTCGACGAGGAGGAAGGTCTGGCCGGTGTAGGTCTCGCTGCCGATGGACATGCCGTGGCCTGAGTAGAAGTGGTTGTCGAGGACGCTCATGTGGGAGACGCCTGTCTTGATGGCGATGTTGTCGTCGCCGTTGTCGATCCAGCTATGCGCGACGGTGACGTTGGTGGAGGAGCCGGGGTCGATGCCGTCGGTGTTGCGGGCGTCGAGGGATTTGTCGGTGGGGGTTTGGAGATGCACGCCCCAGGCGGTGAAGCCGTTGGTCTGGTTGACGCTGACATGGAAGTTCGGCGAGTTGTGCAGCGTGATGCGATAGAGGATGAGGCCGTCCGCGTGGTTGGCGAGGATGAGGCGCGTGGAGTAGTAGCGCTCGTTTTGCGGCTCGGCTTTGCGGGCCATCTGCCACCAGGAGTAGTCCCTGCCGAGGATAGTGGCGTAGCCGCGGCCGTCGATGACTCCGTCGCCCATGATGGCGGCGTTGGTGGCGTTCGAGATGCTGATGAGTGGACGGCAGCCTCCGCGCGCGGGACGTTGCGGGGCGGGGAAGGTTGGCGGGGGTGTTCCGGAGGCGATGGTCCCGCAGAGGCCGGGAGTGACGCCTTCGCCGACAATGTCGTAGAGCCTGGCGTCACGGGAGCCGTAGAGGGTGACGCCCTTGTCGATGAGCAGGGTGACTCCGGTGCGGATGTCGAGGGGGGCGGTGAGGAAGGCGTTGTCTGCCTTGGAGGGGGCGAGTTCAACGGCCATTCCGGGCTTGCAGGAGTCGATGGCCTTCTGGATGCGCTCGGTGTCGAGCTTTTGCTCGTCGGCCTCGGCGAGCTTGTTGTCGATGGCGTGAAGCCGGGCTTCGAGCTTTGTGCAGGATGAGGGGATTCTGGGCTCGGTGACCTGCCGGGTGTCCTGGGCTGCGGCCGGGAGGGTTAGTGCGAGAGAAAGAATCGACACCGTTGACAGTTGACGCAAGAGCATTGGTCCGACCTCTGGGGTTTCACAGCCAAACTACCACAGGCGAGGTGCAGCGGTCATGGAGTCTCCCATTACGGGAAGGGAGAGCTGTTCGGAAGGAAGACAAGCGTCATGATCCGAGGCGCGGAGACCGATGGAGGGAGTATCCGGAGAGGCGGGCATGCTCTCCGGAGAAAGAGGCGGTCTATGACACAAGCGCTGATTGCGCTGTCTTTTGTGGCGATGGTGGTTGCGCCGTGCGTGATAGCAGGGCAGGTCGATCTGGATGCGGAAGAGGCGAACGCAGGGCCTCCGATTGACCCGATCCTTTCTCCAATCAGTTCAGCGGAGTCGCATTACGCTGATCGAGCGTGATTGAGTTCGAGCCGGGTTTGATCTGTATGGCCTGGCCCCAGACGAGCGGCTGATTGTTGTAGCGAGTTGAGATCATCAGGTAGTAGGTTCCTGGCGGGACGCCAGGGAGGGTTGCGCTGCCGTTGGCATCGGCGCGAGCGGCTGAGGCAGCATTTGCCTTGATGGCGTCCACGCTCTTTTGACAGTCGGGCGTTCTGTTGCCACAGGCCATGCCGACGAATTTGTACGGCGATACTCCTGGTGGGACGGTGATGCCACCTTTCGCGAGTGCATCTCCGTAGCTGTCGCGGAGGAGAACGTAGGGATGCCCGGCGAGAGGATTCGGAACTCCCTGTTGTGCGGGAAAGCCCGAGACGATCGAGAGAGTGGCGTTGCCCAGGGGCGCTTGAGGAGTTGAGAGGCCGCCAGCGGCTGTCGCGCCTCCGTGAGTTCCTGTGGATGCAACCATCGTTGCGGCGGTACCTCCGCCCGAGGGGATTGTTTTGCTCGGGGTGAGAACGGCGAGGTTGCAGGCGCGTTCCATGGGAACGAAAGTGTAGTTGTCGTTATTGTCCTCGCCGGTGACGACTCGTCCGTGTACTTGATATGCGCTGGAGGATCCGGGGTCGAGCGAGCCGTCGGACTTGAAGGCGAATGTGAGTGGATGATCGGGCGCGTTGATCTCGAGGGCTGTCTTCGTTCCATCGGCCACGATGGTGTAGGGGTAGGCACGTGCGGCGTCGGGTCCGCAGCCGACGATCACAGACTCGGGGAAGAATTCGAGGCTGAAGCCGGAGGAGGCTGCGAAGATTCCGTGCATGCGGATGCCGGGAGGCGTGGGTGGGCCTTTGTCTCCTCCGAACATGCTCTTGAGGAGATCGGTCTGCATCGTCTGTATGCCGACGGTGGCTCCCTTCGTGGAGAGGTTCATTGCGGGGCAGGTGGCGCGTTTGGGTACGAAGGTGGTGTAGGAAGGGGTGGATGTGCCGGGCACGTAGGTGCTGGTCGTGGTGGTGTGGGTGGCATCATACATACCCCCGCCCGCACTGGTGACGGTATCGCCCGAGTTTACGCGGGACGGGGCCTCATATGAGTTGATTCGCTCTGTTGTCGTGGTCTGGTGGGTCTCGGTATGGCCGGCAGTGTAGCTGCCACCACTAGAACCACCGGCAACCACTCCGTCGATGACCACCGGGCCCTGAGGGCCGACTAATGTGTCATTGGAACGGAGGGTGAGGACAAGGGGTGTCGGTGTAGTGTCGATGGTGATGATGGCGTGATTGTTTTTGAAGTCGATGGTGTAGTTCTCTTGATTGGGAGAGAGGAAGGAGCAGTTGACGAGGACGCCTTCGTCAATGAAGTCGATGCGCCAGTTGCCGGCACCCACGAACACACCGGCCATATTGGGTCCGGGAGGTGGCGGGCCCTTCGTAATTTGAACGACCGAGTTGAGCATCTGCCCAAAGGCTCCCAGGAGTTGGTTGCCCGTGCAGCTGGCCGGAAGTCTGCCGGAGCTGACGCAGCGGCGCATCTCGCGCTCCTCGGGCGTCTTCGGAGGCACCGGCATCCCGTAGCTTCCGCCTCCGGACTGAGCCGGTGCAGCGGCGGGCTGCATCTGCTGCTTCGCTTTCGCTACGTTGGCATTGTAGAGATCCTGCTGTCTCTTTTGGAAGGCCTGCGCTTTGGCAACTTCCTGCGCGGAGGGTTGCTTGCACGTGGGGAAGAGCTTCTTCAACTCGCCGCGCGTCATGTACGTGTATTGCATCAGCCCATTCGGTAGGATGTGGTCGGGATGACCGATCATGCACTTGGATGTATCGGAGGTGTCGCGTATGTTGCAGCTGTCGGCGAACATACGCTCGCCGTTGCAGACATAGGTCACACCGATCAAGATGTCATCTGCGAAAGCAACCGTGGTCGTGAAGGCAAACATTAGTGCGGCCAAGATGAACGTCGCGACGAGGCGTATCCGTTTCAAGGCGTTTCGTCGTATGGAAGCAAAGGCAGGTTGACTGGGAGAATTCGTGCAATACGGGCTCATCGTGAACCACCTTGACGTTAAGTTGGAGGCGGAATCAGATGGCCCTCAATGACTCGCCTCGATGCCGGTGGGAACTCGGCTTCGGCGTATTGGTCGGGAGGAGATTGATGGTAGAACTCTGTGGGGCGAAGAGCAAGCTTGTTTGTTGCATGCTCTGCAGCTCCGCTACCGATTGTTAATTTTAGCGACGGAAGACAACCCACAACAAAACGGAAGACACAGATGAAACGAGATTGTCTGCGTCGGGATTTTTGGAAGGCCTGCAACTTTTGTCGTAGACGGGAAGAGGCCGCCCGGCAACAGGGCAGCCTCTTCTAGGGAGAACAGTTCCAACGGAGGCAAAGCCATCAGAACTTTCTGGCGAAATACTAAGTTTGGCGAAATGACGTGTCAAGGCTTAAGGGGGGATAGTTAACCCTTTATTTTCCATCGAGTTACCTGTGTTACTCAATGTACAACCCCCGCCTTTTTCTTCGCCAACGCTTCGCTTTTGGCGGCTGTGGAAAATTTCAAAACGCTATTGAATCAGAGGCTTAGCTCCGTTGCTGCACCGTGACCGGTGCAGCCCGAAAGGCCGTTTTTGGAGCTGCACCGGCAGAGGCAGATTATTCAGGGTGAATGGGTTTGGGTCTGCCGCTGAGGTCGATACGAAGGAACTCAGGCTCCGTTGCTGCGGGCTTGCCCTGAAGGACGCGAATGGCGGCTCGGCCCCCACCGAAGAAGAGGCCCAGAACAATGGCGGCGAGTGCTCCGAGTCCGCAGAAGAGGAGGATGCCGGTGAGAAGGCTCACGGTCTTTTGCACTTCGGCGTGGAACCCGGGGGGAACGGGTTTGTTCCAGGTGACCTCGTTACGGAGATGGATGCTGTTGACCACGGTCTGCGCGTCGGAGGGGCTCCAAGGGCCTGTTGTGAGCAGAAGGAGTGGACCTTCGCGGCGGAGTTTGACGGTCCCGGCGGCGGCTCCCTGCTGCGTGAGGTCGGCGGCGATGGCGCGGCCGCGGTCGCCGGCGATCTGCGGCGTGGGGAACATGAGCAGCGTGAGCACGCCCTGGCCGGTGTACTTCGCTGAGAGGACTTCGGCGGCTTTGTCAAAACCGAGGTGGTCGCCAGAGAGCGATCCTCCCATAGCCTTGTAGCCGACCGGACCCAGGGAGTAGCGAACGGAGTCCTGCTCGAGGCTCTTCTCCGGAAGATAGGTGGGGAGCGATGGAGGCAGGCCCTTGGGGCCGCCGACCTTGGGAAGCGTGACAGCGAGCTGACGGAGGTCGTCGGTTGTAGTCGGCCGGACGCGGTTCACGGTGGCCTTTACGACGGTGGTGCCCCGCCATACGAGGAACTCACCGCCTGGCTTTGCGACGGTTTCGGCCCCTGAGGCCTTACCGTTGGGAAGGGGCTTCGTTCCGGGGCCGCGGAGGTAGGTGAAGGCGCTGTAGGCTCCGGTGGCATCGACAAACTGATAGGCCTCGACGGCCATGGTTTCGGAGGCAGACTGGTGGTAGGTCTGTTGGCTGGCGCGCTTGAGGCCGTCCTCTTTGAAGACTGCTGCGGTTTCGCCTTGAGGCTGGAAGGAGTCAAAGGAAGAAGATGCGGCCTGAGCCTGCCAGGGGCCGAACTTCTCCGGAAGAAGGGGAGTAGGCGGCTCGACGAGAGTGGTCTTTGCATCCTGCGCGAAGGCGAAGGTCGCTGCGCTCATCAAGCTCAGCGATAAGAGACCGTGGGTAAGCACCCGAAAGCTGAATCTGCCGTGGACCATGAAACACCTGCCCTGCTTGGCCAGATTACACCAGGGGCGAGCTTGTGCGCGAAGGTGGCGGCTCGAGGAACTCGACCCGGATTGATGGGTCAACACTTATGATCAGCGCGGCATTAGGCGGAAGAAGAGTGCCTGCTCCGCGATGGGTTGCGTCTTGTTGGCGAGTTCGGTCATCTGGCGGTCGCTGAGTGGGGTGAAGTCGCATGCCATTTGTGCGCACTCCTCGACCTGAGCGACGGAGTCGCAGCCGATGATGGCTGTGCTGATGGGGAGCGAGAGGGTGTAGAACATCGTCTCCTGCTTGGTGAGGGTTCCGGGCGAGGTGGCGATGGCTCCGGTGCCCTCCCAGGATTTCTTCTGCACGTCAACTGGGGGTGGGGTCCAACTGGAGAGAATGCGGCCGCGGGCCATGACCTTCATGCCGATGATGCCCATCTGCTTTTCGACGGCCATAGGGAGCAGGTCCTTGGCGAAGGGGTAGTGGTACTTGTCGGCAGCGTTGAGGCCCATGAGGACGGTGTCGAACTGGAAGCGGCGGATACCTTCCATGAGGGCCTCGGGACGGAAGCGGCCGGTGATGCCGAGGAAACGGACCATCTTCTGGTCGCGGGCCTGGGTGAGGGCTTCGATGGCTCCGCCCTTGCCGAAGATCTGATCGATGTCTTCCTGAATGCCGACGTCGTGGAGCTGCCAGCAGTCAACGTGGTCGGTGTTGAGGAGCTTGAGGGAGACCTCGAGATTTTTGAGGGCGGCGTCGCGGGTGCGCTCCTTGGTTTTGGTGGCGATGTAGACGTGGTCGCGATGGCCTGTGAGGCCTTTGCCAAGGTACTGCTCGCTCCAACGCTCGGAGCCACCGTAGATGGCGGACGTGTCGAAGTAGTTGACGCCGAGTTCGAGGGCGCGCTGGATGACGGCGAGAGCTTCGGCTTCGTTGTTGTGTTTTTCGAGAGCGCTTTGTCCGCCGAGGCCGAAGATTCCGGCGCGGAAGCCGGTGCGGCCGAGGTTTCGCGTGGGCATCATCTCCTGCACGGCCTGACCGGCTGCGGCGGAGAGAAGTGTGGATGAGGGCGATTCGGCGCGGGCGCTTGCGGGAAGGGTTGCCCCAGCTACTGTAGCTGCGATGGCGCCGCCGCCAGTCTTGAGGAAGTTGCGTCGGCCCTGGTTGCGGATGTTGTTATTGTTCTTCATGCGGGATTTCTAGCTACCTTGTGTGGCGGATTTTCTTACCGCAAAGAATCTTAGCGCAGGAGTGCCGCGGCGCGTTGCGAATCACTTAATATCGTGAGGGCTTTGATACGGATTCGATCTGCGTCGTGAGATTTTGGAGGCTGCTTTTGTTCAGAAGAACGTCGGGACTTCTTGCTTTTGTGCCGGTGATGATTTCGGCTGCGACTCTCTTTTCACAGAGCTCGCATATCCAGAGTGGCTACAAGGGCACTCCATACGAGGACAGCAGGCATAAGGGTGGGGCGCAGAGCATTCCGGGGCGGGTGGAGTGCGCTTACTATGATCGCGGCGGCGAAGGTGTGGCCTATCACGATACAGACGCGAAGAATCATGGCAGCGGGGAGCTGAATCCGGCCGACGGGAGTTATCTCAATGAGTTCCGGATAGACGAGGGTGTGGATACGTCTTACACGAAATTCCACAGGACACCGGATCTGTTCGATGACAATCCCTACGACAAGGTTCAGCCGCCTGCGGACCAGCTTTATGTGGGATGGACCGAGCCGGGGGAGTGGTTCCGCATTACTGTGGATGTCGCTCACGCGGGCGTGTACAGCGCCGATCTGCTCTACACGTCGAATCGTGGCGGGTCGATCTCGATGGATGTGAACGGTAAGGATGCGACCGGACCGCTGACGATCGAGTCAACTTATGATGCGGCCGATCCAATTGCATGGCGGCAGTGGCATCACTGGAATCTTGCGAAGGGATTGGTGAAGGTTCGGTTGCCTGCGGGAAAGAGCGTGTTGACGGTGCACATTCTGACGCAGGGTCAGATGAACCTTGCTTACTTCGACTTCAAAGAAGTTCACTGAAGCGGAGTTGATTGAGCAATACGCGTGCTGGCGCGTTCGGTGGGGGCTTTCGTTGCACTGAGTCCGCCGGCGTATTTGGCGACGCCTTTGTAAAGGCTTTCGGCGACGCGCTGACGGTACTCGGGCTGTTGAAGCTGGTTTGCGTCTCGGGGGTTGGTGACGAAGGAGATTTCGGCCAGGATCGACGGCATGTTGGCGCCGATGAGGACGACAAAGGGAGCCTTTTTGACGCCGCGATTCTTCAGGCTGCCGTTACCCTTTTGCAGGCCCGCGTAGAGGCTGGATTCGACATCGCTCGCAAACTCGCGCGACTCGTCGATCTTGTCCTTGAGGGCGATCTTTTTTACGAGGTCGCTGAGTTGGTGGATGGACTGGTCGGAGACTGCGTTCTCGCGGGCGGCAACTTCGAGGGCATCGGGCTGCGATGTGAAGTTGAGGTAGTAGGTCTCGACGCCGCGCGCGCTTGCATCGGGCGATGAGTTGGCGTGGATGCTGAGGAAGAGATCGGCCTCCGCCTTGTTGGCGATGGCGGTTCGGGTCTCGAGGGGGATGAAGGTGTCGTCGGAGCGGGTGTAGATGATCTCGGCGCCGAGGCGATCGTGGAGGATCTTGCCGAGGCGGAGCGCGACGTCGAGGACGACGTCTTTTTCTTCGATGCCATCGACGCCGATGGTGCCGGAGTCGTGACCGCCGTGGCCGGCGTCGATGACAATGCGGCCGATCTTGAGGCCGAGGGCGCGGACGAGCGAGGTCTGACCGTCGGCGGTGGGGCTGGCGGGGCGAGCCGGTTGTGCGGGCTCGCCTCGCTTGTTGCGGCGAGTCGTGGGCTTCGGGGTCGTTGCGGTTGAGGATGCGACTGTGTTGCCAGGGACGACTGCGGCGATAGGCTGCGAGGTGGGCAACTGTGTTGCGTCGACCTTGCCGGGCTGATCGCTGAGGGATGCGAGCTCGGTTGTGGCGTTGGCGTTGCGCGTGGCTACGGTGTTCGGGACGGGACGCCCGGGGGAGACCTTAGGAGTCGTCTCTACGTGTGGTGCGGGAACGTCTGCGGGCGCCGCGGCGGGCTGCGAGTTACTGCTGGTGGTCTGGATTGGCTGGGCGCCGTGGATGTCGATGATGAGGCGGTAGGGGTTGGGTAGAAGGAAGGCAGAGTACTCGGTGACGTCGTTGACGTCGAGCACGACGCGGGTCATGTCGTTGGAGAACTGCGCTGCGCGGATGCGCTTGAGGAAGCCATCGTCGGTAACGGTGAAGCTGCGGCCGACTAATTCCTGCGCGAGCCGCGTGCCGTGGAGGTCGAAGTAGATTCGGTCTGGGTTCGGGACGCGCGCGGCCTCGTAGGTGACGTCGTCACCGAGATCGATCGCGACGCGCGTGTAGTTGGGGGTGGACCAGTGACGGATTCCGCTGACCTGCGCTAGGCCGTGGCGTTTGGCGGAGGTCTTCGCGATGTGCGAGAGGCCGGTGGCCTCGGGTTGCGTGTGCTCGGTGTCATCGAGTGCGGCGTCTACCGAGGCTGCGGTGCCTCGGCGTTCGGAGGTGTCAGGAGGGGGCGTGGCAGCGGGAGAACTCGCTACGGGATGTGCCGGAGTTGAGGTGGTCGCGCTGGCGGCTGCGGGTACCTCGCGGTGCAAGGCTCCGGGCTTCAGAGAGTCGAGTCCGGCCTGCGCCTCTTCGGCGAGCGAGCTATGGGGGTACTGCTTGAGAAAGAGAGTGTAGCGGTCGTGCGCGGCTGCGATGTCGTGGAGGTCGTTCTCGTAGATCTGCGCTTCGGTGAGCAGGGCAGGGATGCGAAGAGAGCTGCCGGGATATTGGGTCCGCAGGAACTCGTACTGGCCGATGGCCGCCTTGAGGCTTTTGGGATCGTTGAGGGTGCGGCCTTCTTCGGTGAGGAGCTCGGCTACGGCGGTGATGGCGGGCGCCGCGTAGGGGCTCTGCGGATTCTCGTGATAGATGGCGCGGAAGCCGTCGAGTGCTGTGGTGTAGTCGGCCTTCGTTCGATTTGTTTCGGGGATTGCTTCGAGGGTTTGGCGGCCTTGCGTGGCCTTTTCCCATGGCGAGAGCTCGGGCGTGCGTCGCTGGGTGGTGGTATGGGGTCTGGTGGGACTCGTTGCTGTGGCGATTCCGCAGCACGTTACGGCGAGAACCGCTGTGGAGGCATACCTCAACCAGTTCAGCCGGTTAACCGAAGGGGCCCGCATTTTTCTGCATAAAGACATGCAGAGTCAGTTTAAGAGGCCACGGCGATGCTGCCGGTGGTGAAAAGCCTCCGGGTACTCACCGCGATACCCCCACGGATGGGGAAGTGATTTTTTGCGACCCAGCCGTTCTAGAGCAAGCCTTCGACGACCGACGGTGTTTTGCTGAGGGCTGCATCGAGTGCGGCGACGTCGCTGCCTCCGGCTTCGGCCAGATCGGGGCGGCCTCCGCCTTTGCCTCCGACGAGCGCGGCGAGTTGGCCGACGACTTTGCCGGCTTGAATGCGGGCGGTGAGGTCTTTGGTGACTCCGACGATGAGCGAGACTTTGTCTTCTGCTGCTGCGCCGAGCACGACGATGCCGGAGCCGAGTTTTGTGCGAAGGGTGTCGACGAGCGTGCGCATCTGGCCTTTGTCGAGGCCGTCGACACGCTGCGCGAGGACCTTAATGCCTTTGACTTCAACTGCGGATGAGGCTGCATCAGCGGTTGAGGCTGAGGCGGACTTCATGCGCAGCTGATCGAGCTCGCGGCGGAGGCGCTTCATCTCCTCTTCCTGCGCGGCGATCTTTTGGCGGAGTGCTTCGGCAGGCGAGGCGTCGGATGCGCCGACTACCTGGGTGACGACACGGGTTACGTCGTAGTCGCGGCGGAACTCGTGGAGTGCGCCGGTGCCGCTGACGGCTTCGACGCGGCGGACTCCGCTTGAGACGGAGCCTTCGCCGACGAGCTTGACGAGGCCGATCTCGCCCGTGGCAGCGGTATGGGTTCCGCCGCAGAGCTCGGTGGAGAAGTCGCCGATCTTGACGACGCGGACGCGCTCGCCGTACTTTTCGCCGAAGAGCGCCATTGCGCCGAGCTCGTTGACGGCGACGTCGATGGGGACATCGACGAGGGTTTGCACCGGCGTGTTGGCGAGGACTTCGTGGTTGACGAGGTCTTCGATCTGCTGCTGCTCCTCTTCGGCGACTCCGGTGAAGTGGGAGAAGTCGAAGCGCAGGCGCGAGGCGTTGACGAGCGAGCCGGCCTGCTTGACGTGCTTGCCGAGGACCTCGCGCAGCGCGGCGTGGAGCAGGTGCGTGCCGGTGTGGTTGCGCTCGGTGGCGCGGCGGTTTTCGGCGTCGACGACGGTGTCGACGGTGTTGTTGACGGCGAGGGTCTGGCGCGCGGTGATCTTGTGGGCGAAGACACCTTGTACGGGCTTGGTTGCGCCGTGGACGTCGGCGACGACGGTGTTGTGGTCGTCGGAGTAGAGCCAGCCGATGTCGCCGACCTGGCCGCCGGAGTCGGCGTAGAAGCTGGTGGCGTCGAGGACGGCTTCGCCCTGCTCGCCGGCTTTGAGTTCGGGGACGCCTACGCCGTCTTTTACGAGGGCGAGGATCTTTGCGCCGTCTGTTCGCAGAGCGGAGTAGCCTTCGAATTCTGTCTTGGCGAGTTCGCGGTAGACAGGGGCTGCAGATTTTTGTGAGCCGCCCTTCCAGGAGGCTCGGGCGCGGGCTTGTTCTTCTTCTTTGGCTCGCTCGAAGCCTGCCATGTCGAAGGCGATTCCGGCGTCACGGGCGGCGTCGACCATGAAATCGAGAGGAAGGCCATAGGTTTCGTACAACCGGAAAGCGACGTCGCCGGCTAAGACACCGTAGGAGCCTGTCGGCATAGCATCGAGAAATATCTTCGCGTGGTCTCCAAACCATCTTCTCGCGAACACATTAATATCTTCTGACGTCAGATATTCAATAGTCGCAAAACGCTCGGCAGCGGCTGTGATATTAGCGGCATGAATGAAATATTCAAACCTGTCTACCTGTCGAAAAATCTCTTCTAACGCCGAAGTCTTTGCAGCAATGATCACATTCTGAAGATGTTTCGATGCTATCGATAGCACACGATCGAACTGTTGCTCTTCAGCGAGAACAACCTTCGCGACGCGGTCGGCGGATTCTTTCAGCTCGGGGTATGCGGCGGCCATCTCGTCGCGGACTGCGTAGACCATCTCGTGCATGAAAGGTTTTTCCTGGCCGAGCAGGCGGCCGTGGCGGATTCCGCGCCGCATGATCTTGCGGAGGACGTAGCCGCGGCCTTCGTTCGAGGGAAGAACTCCGTCGGAGATGAGGAAGGTTGCGGCCCTCGCGTGGTCGGCGATGATGCGGAGGCTGGCCTGTGAGCGAGGGTCGATCTCGTGGTCGGGTTCGAGCTTGTGGTGCGTGAGTTGCTCGGCGCGGTTGATGAGCGGGGTGAAGAGGTCGGTCTCGAAGTTGGAGAGGACGCCCTGCAGCACGCAGGCGATGCGCTCGAGGCCCATGCCGGTGTCGATGGAGGGCTTGGGGAGTGGGGTGAGCAGCGGGCCGCTGGCGGTGACGGTGCGGTCGAACTGCATGAAGACGAGGTTCCAGATCTCAACGTAGCGCGCGTCGTCTTCGCCGAAGGGCTTGTCGATAGCGGGGTCTTCGCCGGCCTCGACGCCGAGGTCGTAGTAGATCTCGCTGCAGGGGCCGCAGGGGCCGGTGTCGCCCATCTGCCAGAAGTTGTCCTTGGCGCCGAGCTCGAAGATGCGTTCGGCGGGGACGCCGACTTCGAGCCAGTGCTGGTAGGCTTCGGCGTCGCGCGGGACGATGTCGTCGCCTTCGAAGATGGTGACGTAGAGTTTGGTGGGGTCGATGCCAAACCAGTCTTTCGAGGTGAGGAGCTCCCAGGCGTAGGCGATGGCGTCCTTCTTGAAGTAGTCGCCGAAGCTGAAGTTGCCGAGCATCTCGAAGAAGGTGTGGTGGCGGCGGGTGAAGCCGACGTTTTCGAGGTCGTTGTGCTTGCCGCCGGCGCGGACGCACTTCTGCGAGGTGGCGGCGCGGGAGTAGTCGCGCTTCTCGAGGCCGAGGAAGACGTCCTTGAACTGGTTCATTCCGGCGTTGGTGAAGAGCAGCGTGGGGTCGTTCGCCGGCACGAGCGAGGATGAGTGGACGCGGCGGTGTCCCTTGCCTTCAAAAAAACGCAGAAAATCTTCCCGAATCTGGCTTCCCGACCTATAGTTCATAAGGTTTAAGTTTATCAGCGCGGGATGGGCTGCTCAGAGAGCATTTGCTTCCGCAATCGCCAAGCTGCTGCGAGTGTCTTCACGTCATTCTGCCAGCGCGGCAGCAATAGGCTCATGGCGAGCCCTTCGGCGTTGCACACGATTCCGAGGACGATTGAAATGGTCAGCAGCCAATGAAGGCCACCAAAGCTCAGGGTTCCGATCACTGCCACCCCCATCACCAGTCCCCAACTTTTTGCGAGGTA
Organism: uncultured Acidobacteriaceae bacterium; assembly: GCA_963741395.1. Taxonomy (GTDB): domain Bacteria; phylum Acidobacteriota; class Terriglobia; order Terriglobales; family Acidobacteriaceae; genus Edaphobacter. Next base: position 119,940 of record CAVUHV010000003.1, on the reverse strand, counting down.
GGTGTGATAACTCGATCCCTTGCCGAACTTCCAGATATCGAAGCCGTACCTTGCTCCCTCGGTTACGAACAAGTTCGCGAGCAGAACCCAGTTTTCGCGCAGCACATCCGGCTCCCTTATCCATAGGGCTGCCGCGACGCCAAGATAGAAGATTGTGTCTGCCAACGTGTCCGACAAACGCAGCGCAGGCGTATCGCATCCCCATCTGCGCGCCAGCACACCGTCGAATATGTCGTCGACGAGCGCGATCAGCACGATTGTTCCGAGCCAGCGCCGATCCCAGCCCGTGTGCGCTCCCCACACGATCAGTGGGCAGAGCACAACGCGCAGCGTAACCATGGTCCATGTCGTCGCTACCTGAATCTTCTTCAGCGTCATCTTGCTCCTACGCCCGGAACCCAGGTCTGGCCTTCCATCATGAACACCTTATCTTCTGTTTTCTTCAGATGTGCGAACTCGTGGCGGTACTCTGCCATGACGAGCGTGGTCACTAGCGCATCGAAGGCGTCTTCGGAGCCTTGGGCTTTGGCGACGATGCTGCGGGGTAGCCTGGTGAACAATGGGTTCTCCTTTCGTTTCGTTTTGAGGTATGCGGTGCGCGCGGAACCGGAGCTTTTGGTCACGGGGCCGGTCATGAGGCGCGTGTAGATTTCGACGACTGTTGGATGCGCGAGGTCGGGCTGGTCGTACGGCCAGATGCGAAAGCCTGCCTTCTGCAAGTGCAGAAGATGTGGCATGCCTCGCAGCGAGGCTGTGCCTACGGCTCCGGCTCCTCCGATCTGGAAGACTGACTTGGGGGCGATTCCGGCGATTCTTGCTGCCTGTATGGGGTCGGTGATGACGGCTCTGACCTTGAGCGCAGTTTCGGCGCGGCGCAGCATGCGGTGGGCGTGCTCGCCGGAGAACTCCGCGGGCTTTTTGCCGTTGCGCAACTTGCCAGCCTTGCCCCAGAAGCGCGCGTCTGCACACTCTTCATGCAGCCACTTTTCTCCCTGGCCGTCGGCGACGCGCTGCCAGAACTCGGGCGCGGATGTGATGCCGTGTTCTGTGAGGAACCATGCGGGATAGCTGAAGGAGAAGTCGAAGCCCACGACCATGCGCGGTGTTTCGCGGGCGAGTTCAACGAGCCACTCGATCAGCTCTTCGCGGGTTCTGCCGGTCTCAAGTTGTACGCGAGCCTGCGAAGATTTGCAGTCGGGAGCGGTCCACACGCCGGCCCAGATTTTCTTCCGCTGCCCGGAGCCCTTGTCGCCTGACCAGTCGATACCTACTACGCGCCGCGGCCCTTTATTCGGCATTCCATCCACTATGCTACTTACGGAACTTTTGCCCTTTCCGAGCGTATTCTCCACGGGAGGAGATTCGATGCTCAAGCTGCTGCTGTTCTGCATCCTTCTGGTTGTTTGCTGGCCGCTGGCTTTGGCGGCGGTGATTCTTTATCCGCTGGTCTGGCTATTGCTGCTGCCGTTTCGGCTGGTGGGGGTTGTGGTTGGAGGCACGTTCGACTTTATTGCGGCGCTGTTCCGGCTGCCGGGTCGGGTGCTTCGGGCGATCTAGCGAGCTGATTTTTTCTGCCCCCTTTATTTTCGTAAATTATTTTGAATGTGTTACTTGCGCAATTTGTGCGAGGTAAAATATTCCATTCAAAGGGGTTAGGGGTCAAAATATAGAAAATAAATAACTTGCAGATTACTAGTTACAGGTTGTCAGCTGAAGACGAGAAAGCCCGGGTTTTGGCCGGGGCTTTTTGCTTATGGTTCTATTTTACGAAATTGCGTGAAACTGCTCTGCCACTTTGGCCGGAAATATTTCTTGCTGGTAAGAGGTTTTGTTTGTTGAGGTTGTGAGTTTGCCATGGAGTTGGGCGTGGGATTGCGGGCTTGACATGAGTTTTGCCGGGATTTTCGAGGGATGTTTTTGTAAGTGATTGGATTGTTGGGTGATGTGCGTTGTGAGTATGTTTTCCCAATCCCTATAGAGCATAGAGCGGGCCTTCAGCGCTTTGCGGCCTCCTCCGTTTCAGACCCCGGGGCTTCGCCCCAGGCTGGTATAGGGACGGGCCTTTGGCCCTTGGTGCCTTTGGCCCTTGGTGCCTTTGGCCCTTGGTGCCTTTGGCCCTTGGTTAAGTCTCGTCCGACGTTTCTTCGAGTTGGGTGTCGAGGTCGGTTTCGTCGAGTTCTACGTTCCAATCGCGGAGGACTTTATATATTGTCCCGGCGGAGAAGCCTGCGCGAAGGAGCCGTCCCATAACGCGGGTGGTTTCTTTCTTTGCGTTAGCTCCCGACGGTTGCTTCATGCGTTTGCGGGCGATGTATTCGCGGGCAAGGGCGACTTCGTCAACGTCTTCGTAGGCCTTCGTCAGTGTGGCGGCGATGAGGTCTTTGTGGACGCCCTTCTGCATGAGGTCCTGGTGGACACGGCGGCGGCCGTATTTCTCGTTTTCTTTGCGCAGGCGGGTGTAGTCGGCGGCGAAGCGCGTGTCGGAAAGATATTTCAGCTCCTTCAGACGTGCGACGATACGGTCCATCGCTCGCTCGCCAGCCTCGCCTTCGTCCGCGCGGGTTCGCATCAGGCGCTTGAGGTCGCGTACTGTGCGCATCTTCCGCGCGAGCGTGGCGACGGCGTATTCGAACAGGGCTGACTCGTCGAGGGAAACTCGTTTCCTGGGTCTGGTGAACGTCACGTACTCCGGTCCATGATTCTCCTGCACAACCGCCTATCATCCTAAGCGAATCATGATGGATCCGCTCTTCGTTGCAAACTAATGGCATAGCGATCATAAAATGCGTTTTCGTTTGAGGCGGGCAGGTCAGCCCGGGTCTTGAGTTGCGATGGGCTGTATGTGGGCGTACTGTCTCTTTTACGGGCAAGGGCACCTAGAGCGTACGTTGCTAAGCCATCTGTGCAAAAGGGGGACCCTATGAAAAGCTCTACTCTCAAATCCTGGCTTCTCGCAAGTTTTCTGGTCGCAGCATTGCTTTTTGCAGCTACGAAATCGGTGCGGGCCGATACTTACCAGATATTCACTCTTTATAGTGATGACGTCCAGTTTTACGGAATGGACGATTCCGGTACGGTGGTTCTGAACTTCAGCCCATTTTGTCCTCAATCCTGCTACCGCACTTACGTCGATGGGGTAAACGTTGGCGGTCTTTCGCCTACGCCCCCTGATCTGGTGTACAACGATGGAACTCCCTGCACTCCTGCCGTACCTCCCGGTGGTTCGGTAATACATGGTGTATGCAACAACGGCCTCTCTGCGTTCACAGGGTATGTGTCATCTGGTCCGCTCCGTCCGTCTGTGTACGTTGGCTCAGACCCAGATATCAGTTTCCTGGCACCTGGCGGGGATAGCTTTATTTACATGAACGGCGAGGGTGATGTCGTATTCGACGACGTTTTCACGGACTATTGGTACCTCGCCCTGGATACGACTACGGATATTCCGGAGCCGCGCGGCATCATTCTTTCAGGGACGGGCATGTTGGTTGCTTTGGGCGTGATCCGACGCCGCGTTCTTCAGTAAATCTCTTGTTGATGTTGGGGGCAAGCCATCAGTTTGCCAACCCGGTGTAGGTGCCGGTGCGAGTCCAGCGGTCGCACCAGTCGCCGACGGAGTCGTACCAGAGCTGTGAGTTCTGTGGCTTCAGTATCCAGTGGCCCTCGTCGGGGAAGTAGAGCATCTTTGATGGGACGCCGAGCCGCTGCAGCGCGGTAAAGAGCTGGAAGCCTTCGCTGACGTCGAGGCGGTAGTCGCGCTGCGAGTGAATCACCAGCGTTGGCGTCTTCGCGTTTTTGATGGAGAGCATCGGGGACCATTTGCGGAAGGGGTCGGTGGCGGCGGGACGGTCGAAGTAGCGCCAGGGCTGGCCGGGCTCTTTGTCGCCGGGAGCGCGGAACTCCCATTCGTTGAACCAGAGTTCCTCGGTAGTTCCGTAGGCGGATTGCGGGTTGAACATGCCGTCGTGGGTGACGATGCAGGCAAAGCGGTTGGTGTGGGTGAGGATCCAGTCTGCCATGTACCCTCCGTAGCTGGCTCCGAGGGCGCACTCGCGGGTCTTGTCGATGAAGGGATAGTTCTGTTCGGCGTAGTCGAGGCCGCGCATGAGGTCGATGTAGGGCTTGCCTCCCCAGTCGCCGTTGACGCCGTCGATGAAGGCCTGGCCGTAGCCGGTGGAGCCGCGTGGATTAATCATGACGACGACGTAGCCGCTGGCAGCCATCAGCTCCGGGTTCCAACGGTAGCTCCACGCGTTGCCCCACGCTCCTTCAGGGCCGCCGTGGATGAGAAACTTCAGCGGGTATTTTTTTTCGGGATCGAAGTTCGGAGGCTGGATGATGAAGCCTTGCACAGAGGTGTTTCCTGCTCCAGCAAATATGAAGCTCTCCATGCGGGGAAGATCGAGCGTTGAGAGCAGGTCGTCGTTCAAATGAGTTAGCCGAACGACGGGAGCGCCGCCGTGCCCCTCGGCGTCGAGCGGAATGGCAGCGATGGCGGTTGGACTTCGCACCGTCATCAGCGAGGTGACGATCGTGCGTCCGTCGCGGGAGATCTGCAGCTCGCTGTACTCGGCCTTGTTGGCTATAGCGGTGGCTTCGGGGAGATCGACCTGGGTAGAGAGAACGTTCTCGTCGCCCAACTCTCCGCTGGCGAAGTAGAGGGTCTTGGAGTCGGGCGCCCAGATGAACTCATCGACCCACCGGTCGAACGTTGGGAGAACCTCGTGGGTCGAGGGCGTGATACGGTCGAAGACCATAAGCCGGAAGCGGTCTGATTCATATCCTGCACGCGCCTGCGAGCGAAAGGCCAGCCACCTGCCATCGGGCGAATATGCGGGAGCATCGTCGCTTCCCGGTGAGTCGGAGATCTTCGCGGGACGTGCCTGCGCGTCATCCAGGCGCAGCGTGAAGACATCATTGTTCGTGGAGGCAGCAGGGACCGGATCGAGATTCGTAACGTAGGCAATCTCCTGCGAATCGGGAGCCCACGCGTAGTCGATGGGGCCACCCAGGGAGAAGACGGGGGCTTCGGCGTCGCCGATGTCACGCTTGGGAGTGAGGTCGCGGATGGCATTGCCGTCCGCGGCGCTCACGACGAGGACGTGGCTGCGCTTCGGGCCGATGTAGTGGTCCCAGTGGCGGTACAAGAGATGGTCGAAGACCACCGCCTTGACCTGGCTCTTCGCGGCGGCATCGTCTTTTCTCTTGTTGCAGGTGTCTTCGTCGAGCCAGGAGTCCTCGTCGCTGCACTCGGGATAAACGCGCGATACAAAGAGAATCTTCGTTGAGTCGGGGGACCATATTCCTCCGTCGGCCTCTGTGCTGACGTGTGTTAACTGTCGTGGCGTGCCCACCTTGCCTTCGTTTTCGTTCCAATTGGCGAGGAATATCTGGGACTTGCCGGTTGCGCCTTCCGTTGCCGTGAAAAGCACATGTTGGCCGTCCGGTGAAAAGCGGCCGCTGGATTCGCCACCCTTCCAGAAGGTCAATCGATGTTCGGGAAGTTGACCGTCCAGAGGCACAACCCACAGATGCGAGGTTTTTGTGTTCGCGGCGAGGTCGACTTCCACGGCAGAAAACATCACCCATCTGCCACTGGGTGATATCTGGGGGTCGCTTATGCGCTTGATCGCCTGCAGATCGGCGAAGGTCATGGGGCGCCCGGTGGAGGCAGAGCTTCCGTCCTGTCCGAAGGCGACCCCACACACGGCTACGGCGGCCAACAAACCAGTCAGTCTTCTCATCGCGCCAGTCTACCCAACGGCTTTGCGCTCGTCACTAGCGCACGAATTACGCCACGTCTCGAATGAAAGCCTCAGGAGCAGCCGACACCGGCTGTCCGATGGGGAGCTCGACCATTACGGCGGCCCCGTGCGGATGGAGGTTGAAGGCGGTGATATCGCCGTTGTGCTCGCGGACGATGCCATAGCAGATGCTGAGGCCGAGCCCTGCTCCCTCGCCTGGCTCGCGCGTGGTGTAGAAGGGGTCAAAGACGCGGCCGGGCTCGCTGAAGCCGGGGCCTGTGTCGCTCACGATGAACTGCACGGCTCGGGCGTTGTGACTCAGCGTGATGCGAATGGAGTGGTCGCGTGCCGGCTTCGTCGCGATTGCCTGGGCGGCGTTGTTAAGGAGGTGTTCCATCACCTGGCGCAGGCGGTCGGGGTTGCCGCGAACCGGGGGGACGCCGTCGCCGGCCTGTACGATGAGGCGCACGCCGCGAGACGCTAGTTTCGCTGCACAGTCGGTTGCGAGCTCGTGGACGAGGCTGCTCATTGGAACGGCTTCGTCGCGATGGATCGACGGGCGCCATAGGTTGAGCAGGGTCTCGACGGTGTCGCGCATGCGCTGGGCCTCGCGCTTGATGGTCTCGGCGTCTTCCTGGACGTGGGGCTGCTCGGCTGTGTCGGCGATGAGTTCGGCGAAGCCCAGCACGGCAGTGAGAGGATTGTTGAGCGCATGGGCCACGCCACCGGCCAGCAGGCCGAGACCGGCGAGCTTTTCGGCGCGCATAAGGCGCTCGGCCAGCGCAGCATTTTCCATGGCGCGGCCAAGCTTAACGGCCAGTGTCTCGAGGGGGCCGATCGCTTCGTCCACCAACTGCCTTCGCACGTTATGCATGCGAGTAACGCAGATGACGATAGCCCCCAACAGGCGTCGTTCCCCGGTGGTGGTGATGGGGATGACGATGATGCGGCCGACCTCCCCGAGCACGAGAGCAAGACTCCTTCTGCCAACGTGGATTCCGCGGCCGAGTGTGTCCCGCAGGTCGATGCTGGCGCCGGTTACGCCATGGACGGGCTCGGTGATCTGTCCCGCCCAGAGGTTAAGGGTTTCCACTAAAGCGTCATCCATCGCGGCGGAGCTGGTGACGCAGAGCCGGTCCTCCGGATTCCGCGCCATCATAGCCACTCTTTGAAATAGGCTTCGTTCGGTAATGAGAAGGCAGACACGCCGGCTGAGGGTGGCCAGGTCCTGACGAGGGCCCAGCCGGGCGTCAAGATACGCGTAGGCCTCGACTTCCTCGCGCACACGTATCTCGCGGCGCCGTTCGTGTGCGTGTCCCTTCGCCTGTTGCCAGACGACGGCCAGCCATGCCGCCATCCCTGCCGTGGTGCCGGCGAAGACCGGGTGCTGCTCGACGGCTCTCCATGCCTCACTTAGCGCAAACATCACCAAACCTCTGCCAATAACGTCTATTCTTGTAAGGGGGCGCGGTAGCGCGTGCCCGTGGGAGTCTCTCACCGATGAATGTATCTTCTGTGATGCCCGCTGCGAGTCTTCTCGTTTTGTCTCTTGTGTGGGTATCGGCCGTACCGGGTCGAGCCTTCGTGGCTGTCGCAAATCCAGACGCCGCGGGAGAGCAGGAGCCTGCCGGCTTCGGGCCACTCGATCCCACTGCTCCGGCTGGACTTACGCCGGATCAGATTATTCAGAAGTTTGGCGCCCGGGAGTCGGAGTTCAATCGAGCCCGCCAGAATTATATCTTCCGCCAGACGGTAAAGGTCGACACCATCTCGGACGACACGGGCAAGCCGGATGGAGAGTACCTTCAGGTGACCGACATTACCTTCAACAAGGAAGGAAAGCGGGAGGAGCGCGTTGTCTTTGCGCCGCAGAACACGCTCGAGCGTGTCATGATGAGCCCAGTCGACTTCGACGAGATCGAGCATCGTCTGCCCTTCGTCCTCACAACCGAAGACCTGCCGCAGTACGACATTAAGTACCTGGGGCGTCAGCGGGTCGATGAACTTGATACCTACGTCTTCGACGCCGGCCCCAGGACTCTCGAAAAGGGTAAGCACTACTTCAAAGGCAGGGTCTGGGTCGACCAGAAGGACTATCAGATCGTGCTCATCAACGGCAGCACCGTGCCCCAGGACCTGCGTAAGGGCCACGAGGATCTCCAACCGCCCTTTACCACTTACTACGAACAGGTCGACGGCAAGTACTGGTTTCCCACCTATACGAAGGCCGAGGGAGTCCTTCATTTCTCGATGGAGGGGGGAGGGGACGTCCACATGCGCAACATCGTCAAGTACACGGATTACAAGCAGTTCCGTGCCACGGCGCGCATTATCTACAACGGCCAGGACATTACCAACAACCGCGAAGACAACAAAGGCGACAACCAGCCAAAGCCCACGGACACTTCTCACTAGGGTACGGAGTCATTGATTCGGTAAATCGAGCCGGCATCGCGACCGGCTCGCTGACGTCTCGGTGAGAAGGCACTTTAAGCCACGGATAGAGAGGTACTAGGTACGGCTCGAGGTGGCCCTCTTTTTCGCGGCTTTGTGTCCGGGTGGCGGCGGTGCGGTTGACTCTCGGACAATCAGCTCCGGTTCCACGTAGACGAGGTCAGTCGTCGTCTCGCCAGCCAGCTTTTTGAGCAAAAGCTGCGCGGCAGTGCGGCCCATCTTCTGCAAGGGCTGCCGGATGGTTGTGAGGCTGGGGACCTGGTAGGCTGCCGACTGGATATCGTCAAAGCCAAGAATGGAGACATCTTCAGGGACGCGCAGGCCAGCCTCGTGCAGAGCTCTGATGCTTCCCATGGCCGAGACGTCGTTGAAGCAGAGCACTGCGGTAAACGTGCGGCGGCTGCGTATGAGGTCGCGGATTCCCGGGTAACTGATCTCCGGAGAGTGGGAGTCTTTGGAGAGGTAGATCATCAGCTCTTCGTGGATCTCAACCCCGAGTTCGCCTGCTGTGGAAAGGATGGAGGCCCAACGCGTGTCGGAGTCGGAGCTGAAGGGCTGGCCGTGCATGAACGCGATTTTGCGATGGCCGAGTTGCTGGAGATGACGGAGGGCGAGCCGCGCAGCCAGGTGATGGTCGAGGATGACGTTGCTGACGCCGGGAATGCTGGTGTGGCCGGCGACGAGCACGGAGGGAAGGGGCAGTGGTGCGTCGAGGTGGGTGTCGATGGCCACGATGCCGTCGACACCGCGCGACTGCAGCAGGCTGGGGTAGGCCGCGATGAGGTCCTTGCGATGCCGGTGGTGGACCGTGAAGTAAAAGTAGTCCTTCTGCATCAGAAGTTCGCCAACTCCGCTGAGGACCTGGGAGTGGTAGCCTTCCCCGAGTTCGGGAAGCAGTACCCCGATCGTCTGCATGCGCTTGCCCTGCAGGGTGCGGGCGATCATGCTGGGCTGGTAGTTGAACTTGGCCGCCGCAGCTTTGATGCGGGCGCGTGTAGCCTCGGGGATGGAGCGGCCGGGGGTGTTGTTGAGGACAAAAGAGATCGTTGAAGGGCTCAGGTCCAGATACTCAGCCAGCATCTTGAGGCTGACACGGCATTCACGGGGCGGAGTCGGATGTGGTTTTGGCATCGGCTACGATGGACGGTAAAACAAAAGCCTCGTCTTTAGAGTATCAACCAGATATACGGCATCAGCGGCGAGAAGTTCAGAGAGTCCGGCCGGAGGGGGCGGTATCGCGTCCGGCACCGGATTCCGTTGGGGGGAGGGTATCTAAACGCGAGAAATTGCTTGGACAAAAGACAAACGTTTGTCTAAACTTGTCGCGCTGTGTTTCCGCCGCCCGGCTCTGCGTGTTCTATGCAGTCCGAGGTTGCTTTGAGTTCTTCTCTTTTGCGCTCGCGGTTTATTTTGGAAACCGGCGAGATGGAGTGCGACTGATGTCTTTTCGCTTTTTGCTGCGCCATATGTCGATCCGCCTCGCAATCGAGAGCGGGCTGTTGTTGATGCTGCTCTGTGGGGTGGCTGTTGCCGCGGCGCCAGCCCAGTCACGAGACGGTCATGATGGAAGGGGAGGGAATGACGCAGAGGCCGGGCGATTTGTCGACGACCTGCTGAAGAAGATGACGCTCGATGAAAAAGTGGGGCAGATGAGCCAGGTGGCTCTGAACACGCCTGACGGCGCGACCCGCGACGAGCGTGTTCTGAAGGGGGAGGTGGGCTCGTTTCTGTTCGTCACCGACGCCAAGGAGATCGACCGCCTGCAGCACCTTGCCATGGAACGCAGCAGGCTGCATATCCCGCTGCTCTTCGGATTTGACGTGGTACATGGATTTCGGACCATCTATCCGGTTCCGCTGGCCCTTGCGGCTTCCTGGGACCCAGCCGAGGTGGAGCGCGTGGAGAGCATGGCAGCGCGCGAGGCCAGTTCGGTGGGAATAAGGTGGGCCTTCGCGCCGATGGTCGATATTGCACGTGATCCGCGCTGGGGACGCATCATGGAGGGCGCGGGCGAGGACCCATATCTCGGCTCTCGAATGGCAGAGGCTGAGGTCCGCGGATTTCAGGGACCCGAGATCGGCAGTCCGGACCATATTCTTGCTTGCGTGAAGCACTTTGCCGGATATGGCGCGGCGGACGGGGGCAGGGACTACGATTCAGCGAACATCTCAGACGAGCAACTTTGGAACGTGTATCTTCCGCCATTCGAAGCAGCCGTTCGTGCCGGTGTTGGCTCGGTGATGAGCGCGTATATGGACCTGAACGGCGTGCCGGCGACGGGAAATCGCTGGCTGCTGCACGATGTGCTTCGGGAGCAGTGGGGCTTCAAGGGCTTTGTCGTAAGCGACTGGGAGTCGGTGAAGAACCTGACGACGCATGGCTTTGCCTCCGGGCCGGCAGACGCCGCAGTGCGTGCAGTGAACGCCGGTGTCGAGATGGAGATGACCAGCGGGACTTTTCGGGACAATCTGGCGGCGGCGGTGAAGGACGGTCTTGTGAAAGAGTCGACCATCGACGATGCCGTTCGTGACATCCTGATGATGAAGTACAGACTGGGACTGTTCCGCGATCCTTATGTATCGCCCGAGCGCTCGGCGCGCGAGCTTGTCTCGCAGGAGCAGCGTGAGGCGGCGAAGATCGCGGCAGAGCGCAGCGCTGTGCTCCTGCGTGACGAGGGCGGTCTGTTGCCATTCGGTAAAGAAGTGAAGTCGATCGCAGTCATTGGGCCTCTGGCGGATTCGAAGCCGGATACGATGGGCTCGTGGAGCCTTGCCGGTCATCGGGAGGACACCGTAACGGTGCTCGAAGGGATTCGCGGGCGTTTTGGAGCCAACGCAACGATAAATGCTACGAAAGGCGTGGAGATCGAGCGCGAGCAGCCCTCGATCTTCGACGAGCAGTTCTCGAGCCCTAAGCCGACTCTCAAGACAGATGCAGAGCGTGTAGCGGAGTTCAATCACGCGATCGACCTCGTGAAGAAGTCTGACGTTGCGGTGCTGGTGCTGGGCGAGCTCCAGTCGATGAGCGGCGAGCGAGCGTCGCGTTCTTCGCTTACGTTGCCGGGAAAGCAGGAGCAGTTGCTCGAGGCTGCAGTCGCGACCGGCAAGCCGGTGGTGCTGGTGCTGATGAATGCACGACCGCTCAATATCACGTGGGCCGCGGAGCATGTGCCGGCGATCCTTGACGTGTGGTATCCGGGGACCGAGGGCGGCAATGCCGTCGCTGCTCTGTTGGCGGGCGACGCGAATCCCGGAGGCAAACTTCCTGTCACCTGGCCGCGCGATGTTGGTCAGGTTCCGCTGTACTATGCGCACAATCTTACGCAGATTCCGCACGACCGCGACACGATGTATTGGGACGAGTCGAGCGCACCGCTCTATCCCTTCGGCTATGGCCTTAGCTATACGAGCTTCGCGGTTGGGGGTTTGAAGACAAGCACGCAAAAAGTAAAGTGCGGCGGTTCCATGACCGTTTCGGTCGAGGTTCGCAACACTGGTAAGACGATCGGGGATGAGGTTGTTCAGCTGTATACGCATCAGCGTTCGGGCAGCGCATCACGCCCGGTGCGAGAACTGAAGGGATTTGAGCGTGTGACGTTGAAGCCGGGTGAGAGCAAAACGGTAGAGTTGACGCTCGATACGAAAGATCTTGGTTTTTGGAGTCCGCAGACCCGCCACTGGTCGATTGAACCGGGCGACTTCGATGTGTGGGTCGGAACGGACTCGACCGCGAAGGAGCATGCAACCTTCAAGGTCGTGCCGTAGCTGTGAATGTAGAGGAGAGAAGAGATGTTGCTTCGCAGAATCGTCAGAGTTGTCGTCGCCGCAGCGCTGCTTGCGCCGCTGCCTTTAAGTGCGCAGTTTGCCCATATTCAGAAGACAGAGATCGTAGACGGCACCGGGAAGCCGATTCTGCTGCGCGGCACGAGCCTGGGTAACTGGCTGGTACCAGAGGGCTATATGTGGCTCTTCGACGGGGGGCCGCAGTCGGCGCGCGAGATTGAAGCGTTGGTGACGGAACTATTGGGGCCGGACAAAGCCGAGGCCTTCTGGCAGCAGTACCGCGAGAACTACGTGACGCGAGCAGATATTCATCTTCTTCGCGAAGCCGGCTTCAACTCAATTCGAATCCCAATGCACTACAAGTTTTTCGAGTCTGATGACTCGGAAGGATTCAAGCTGCTCGATCACGTGATCGAGTGGAGCCGAGAGGAAGGTCTCTACGTCATCCTGGACATGCACGCCGCCCCGGGCGGACAGACGGGCACGAACATCGATGACAGCTACGGATATCCGTGGCTCTATGACAGCCCCAAAGAGCAGGAACACCTGATCGCAATTTGGCAGAGGATTGCGAGGCGCTACGGCAAGAATGCCACGGTGCTTGGCTACGATCTGCTGAACGAGCCGATCCCTCATTATCCTGCGCTGCGACTGCTCAATCCCAAACTGGAGCCGGTCTACAAGAAGCTGGCGACGGCGATCAGGCAGGTTGATACGCACCACATCTTCTTCCTCGGCGGCGCTCAGTGGGACTCGAATTTTTCGGTCTTCGGGCCACCGTTCGACAGCAACACGGCGTACACGTTCCACAAGTACTGGATGCCGGTCGAGGATAAGGCGATCAAGGAGTATATCGACTTCCGTGACAAGTATCAGGTACCGATCTGGCTCGGCGAATCGGGCGAGAACACGGATGAGTGGATTACGAACTTCCGAACGCTGCTTGAGAAGAACAACATCGGCTGGGCGTTCTGGCCATACAAAAAGATGCAGAAGGCCTCGGCTGTTGTGACCATTACTCCGCCGGAGGGTTGGGACCAGATTGTTGCGTTTGCCAAACTGCCACGCGGGATGGGGCAAGTGCAAGAGCGTCTGAAGGCAAGGCCCGATCAGGAGACTATCGACCACGCCTTTGCAGGATTTATCGAGAACATCAAGCTCGCGCACTGCCAGGCAAATGATGGATATCTGACGGCGCTTGGACTGAAGCCTGTCTCGGTGGCTCAGTAGCGCAAGCACTGGCACAAGATCGAACTCGAATCAGGAGATTCAAATGAAATTGTCCTTTCTGCTGACCCTGGCGTTGATCCCGCTCCCCTCGCTGGCGCAAAAGGACGCTACTCTCTGGTTGACCACACCTGATCGTTCTTCTCTGTTGCAGGTGCAGACGCCGCCGTTACCTTTTACGAAGAGCGCTCCGGCCGGCCTCGTCATCGACATCAACGACGCGAAGACTTATCAGACGATGGATGGCTTTGGGTTCGCACTCACCGGCGGAAGCGCACAGCTGATCATCCATATGGAGGCGGACAAGCGCGCGGCTCTGCTGCATGAACTATTCACGACCGACGGCAACGGGATTGGTGTCAGCTATCTGCGAGTCAGTGTTGGCTCGTCGGACATGAACGATCATGTCTACTCTTACGACGATCTTCCCCAGGGAGAGACTGATGTCGATATGGCAAAGTTCAGCATCGAGCCTGATCGCGCGGATGTGATTCCGGTTCTGAAGGAGATTCTTGCGATCAATCCAAAGATCAAGATTTTGGCCTCTCCGTGGTCTGCTCCTCTTTGGATGAAGACTACCGGAGTCGCAAGAGGCGGCGTGTTGAAGCCAGAATACTTCGACGCGTACGCGAAGTATTTTGTGAAGTACGTCGAGGCGATGAAGGCCGAAGGCATCACGATCGACACACTCACCGTGCAGAACGAGCCGCTGAACGAAAAGAACACGCCAAGTATGCTGATGCTTGAGTCAGAACAGGCAGACTTTATCGAGAAACATCTCGGGCCTGCGTTTCAAAAGGCCGGCATCAAGACGAAGATCGTTCTCTACGACCACAATCTTGATCATCCGGCGTATCCCCTATCCATTCTGAAAGAACACAAGGCAAGCAAGTATGTCGATGGCACTGGATTTCATCTCTACGGGGGAACCGTCGATGCGATGACCCAGGTACATGATGCGTTTCCGAAGAAGAATCTTTACTTCACCGAGCAGTCGGTAACGGACCGTCGCAATGGCGGGACGACCCTGAATATTGCGCGGCCTGAAGCGAGAATTGTGATTGGGGTTAGCCGCAACTGGAGCAAGAACGTGTTGCTGTGGAACCTTGCAGCCGATTCGCAGTTTGGGCCGCACACCAACGATGGCGGCTGCACCGGATGCCAGGGCGCGATCACGATTGATGGCAACAACTACACTCGCAATCTTGCCTACTACACGATCGCCCACGCTTCGAAGTTCGTTCCGATGGGTTCGGTGCGTGTCGACTCCAACACCTCCGACGCATTGCCAAATGTGGCTTTCAAGACGCCACAAGGCACGATCGTACTTATCGTCGCGAATCCTGGTTCCGAGTCGCTGAATTTCAGCGTGCGTTATCACGGAGAGTCCTTCGCAACTTCGCTAGTTGCGGGAGCAGTTGGAACCTATGTCTGGTAGTGCGAGTTCAACGAGGACGAGGAAATGATCCGGAAGCAATTGCTGTGGTTGGCGCTTGGTATTGCCTTCGTGAGCGTCGCAGGATCTGCGCATGCGGCGTCGACGCCGTACTATCCACTACGCCTTGAAGATCCAAAGGCGGTGTACTTGACGCGTGATGGCGTTGCTTTGCACGGAGACGGTGTGGGCGACGACACCGACGCGATTCAGCAGGCGATCAATAAGGTGCAGGAGACGACGGTGCAGGGAATCGTCTTTATCCCGGAGGGGCGCTACCGTCTGTCGAAGACGATTCTCGTGTGGCCCGGAATCCGGTTGATCGGCTATGGCAAGACGCGGCCAGTCTTCGTGCTGGGCAAGAATACTCCCGGGTACCAGGAAGGCATCGGCTATATGGTGATGTTCACCGGTGGCCGGCCAAATCCAGCGGCAAGAGGACCGCAGCGGAGACCTGTGCGCCCGATGGAGGGCGTTGTGCCAGCGAATACGCCAGTGATCGACGCCAATCCCGGAACCTTCTACTCGGCGATGAGCAACATTGACTTTGAAATAGAGGACGGGAATCCCGCAGCGATTGGAATTCGTCTCCACTACGCGCAACATTGCTATCTCGCGCACATGGACTTCCACATCGGCGCGGGGCTTGCTGCCTTGCACGACGTCGGCAACGAGGCTGAGGACCTCCACTTCTATGGTGGGCAATACGCCATCATGACTCGCAAGCCGTCGCCGGGATGGCAGTTCACGCTGCTGGACGCGACCTTCGAGGGTCAGAGCAAGGCCGCAATTAAGGAGCACGAGGCCGGGCTTACGCTCATCCGGGCGCAGATTCATAACGTACCGACGGCAATCGAAATCGATCCGGGCTATGCCGACGAGCTTTGGGTGAAGGATTCGCGCTTTGATGAGATCAGCGGACCGGCCGTGATCATCAGCAACGAGAACAATCCGCGAACGGAGATCAATCTCGAGAACCTTGTCTGTCGGAAGACTCCTTTGTTTGCGAGCTTTCGCGAGAGCGGGAAGAGAGTGGACGGCAAAGGAGAGATGTATAGCGTGAAGGCCTTCACGCATGGACTGACGTTCGCGACGCCAGAGGCGGCCCCTGAGATCACGACCAGCTTCGATGCCAGCCCAACGAACTCACTTCCCGAGCCGGTGGCTTCGGACATCCCCGCGCTGCCGGCGCAGGACACGTGGGTGAATCTGCAGACCCTTGGGGCGAAGGGTGATGGTGCTACAGACGATACTGCCGCGATTCGAAAGGCGATTGCTGAACACCGCGCCATCTATATTCCGTCGGGACGTTACATCGTGACTGACACGATTGAACTGAAGCCGGATACGGTGCTGATAGGGCTGAATCCAACGACGACGCAGTTCGACATACCCGATTCAACTCCGGCGTTTCAAGGGCCGGGATCGCCAAAAGCGCTGCTCGAAGCGCCCAAAGGTGGCACGAACATCGTGACCGGTATTGGGCTCTATACCAACGGCATCAACTCACGTGCGGTTGGCGCGAAATGGATGGCAGGAGAGCACTCGTTAATGGACGACGTTCGCTTCCTTGGCGGACATGGGACGACGCTTCCCGGCGTTTCGTTTGCGACGATCTACAACAACACGCATACCGCCGACACCGACATCAATCGGCGCTGGGATAGCCAGTATCCCAGCCTGTGGGTGACAGACGGAGGCGGTGGAACCTTTGCGAGTATCTGGACGCCGAGCACCTTTGCTCAAGCGGGTATGGCGATCACGAATACTTCGACTTCGGGCAGAGTGTATGAGCTTTCGAGTGAGCATCACGTGCGCAACGAGGTGAAGGTGGACCACGCCTTCAACTGGCAAATCTATGCGCTGCAGACCGAGGAAGAGCGCGGTGAAGGGCCGTTCGCGTTGCCGCTGACGATCGACAACTCGAGCAACATTACAGTTGCGAACTATCACAGCTATCGCGTCGTTAGCAGCTATCAGCCGTTTCTGAATGCGATTCATGTGTCGAACTCGCACGACATTCGGTTTCGCAACATTCATGTGTACGGCGATAACAAGGTATCTTTCGACAATTCCGTGATCGTCGATGGAGTGACTCCGTTGCAGATTCGCAGCCGTGAGTTTGCGTCGATGACTGTGATGGGCGATCCCAAACCATTGTCAACGCACAGCGTGTCGCCAGAGCTTGCTGCCGGTGCTTCCGTGGAGCGGCTGCGCGGTGGCTTCTATAACGTCTCTGGCGCGGCTGTCGACAATAGCGGAAATCTCTATTTCGTCGATGCGCACTGGCAGCGGATCTATCGCTGGCTGTCGGAGGAGAAGAGGCTTGCCATTGTTCGCGATAACCCGCTTGATCCTGTGCAGCTTTCATTCGACAAGTCGGGTGATCTGCTCGTCGTGTCTTACGCCGGCAATGGAACCGTCTACTGGTTCAAGCCGGAAGCGCTTGATGACGAGATTACGTTGCTGAAGGCGCAAGCAACTGCGCCGCGTCCGGGTGCGACGGCTGTGTTGCCTGTTAACTACTGGCGGAACGAGAACGACTTTCTCAAAGCGGTTCCGGCGAGGAGGCCGTATCAGTTCGTCTCGCCGGATGGGAGCACATTCATTCCGGCTGGTGAGGACTTCGTCAGCGGGCAGCTCTATTACGGGACGAAGATGGCGGACGTACTGCGAGCGTTCGGGCTTGGACGCGCGGTTGCGGGCAAGCCCTTCTATGTTTCGGATGAATCGGAGCAGAAAACTTATGTCGCGAAGGTTGCCGATGATGGAACGCTAACAGACGCGAAGCTCTTTGCCGAGCGCGGCGGCGAGAGCGTGACGCAGGATGCGGACGGCAATGTCTACATCGCGGCGGGGCAGATCTATGTCTACAACGTTGCGGGCAAGCTGATCGACACAATTGATGTTCCGGAGCGGCCCACGGATCTCGTCTTCGGCGGTAAGGATGGGCGGACTCTGTTCATTCTTGCGCGTAGCTCTCTGTACAGCGTGAGGACAAAAGCGAAGGGGCTCGAATAGTCCTCATTCTGCTTCGACGCGTTGGAAGGGCCTGTTAGGCTGGCTTGATAGGACAGTCTGAAGGGGACATTTCCGGATGCGAAGCGTTTTGATGCGATTTGCAGTTCTGATGATTACCGCTGCGTGCTCGTGCGTGGCACAGACGCAGAGTGCGATGGACCGCGATCTGATGGAGATCTCGGTACCGCAACTCGAGCGGCTGTATGAACAGCATCGATATACCGTGACACAGGTGACGAAGTGGTATCTCGATCGCATTGAACGATACGACGGAACCTATCGCGCGCTGTTGTATCTGGACTCTGCCGGCGCGCTGCGGCGAGCGGCTGAAGAGGATGCCGAGCCAGCCAGTGCGCGACACGGAGCGCTCTGGGGCGTGCCGATTCTGGTGAAGGCCAACACCAGCGTGAAGGGCTGGGTAACGAGTGCTGGGTGGAAAGGCTACACGATTCCGGGCAAAGAGCTGGTGTCTCCGCGTGACGCGATGGTTGTGGAGCGGTTGAAGGCTGCAGGCGCTGTGTTGCTGGGTCAGACAAACATGCCTGACTTCGCGGCGAGCGATACGAATGTGAGCACTGCAGGCGGACGAACGGGCGATGCGTATGATGTGCGCTTTTCGCCGGGCGGATCGTCAGGCGGAACGGCGACTGGAATTGCGGCGAACTACGCAGTGTTTGGAACCGGGACGGATACTGCGAACTCGATTCGTCAGCCTGCGGCGAATAACAGTCTTGTTGGCTTTCTGCCGACGCGTGGTGTGACGAGCATCGCGGGGATTCATCCGCTGGACTGGCTGCGGGACAACACCGGGCCACTGGCGCGCGATGTGACGACTGCTGCGCTTGCGCTTGAGGTGATGCAGGCGGAGGATTCGCTGGATGCGTGGACGAAGGGCGCGAGCGCAAAGGTTGAGCAAGGGCCTTACACGAAGTATTTGAAGAAGGATGCATTGAAGGGCAAGCGGTTTGGGGTTCCGTGGTTTGTGCTTGAGGGCTCGCCGGACGTTTATGGAACGGGGCCGGATGCTCCTCCGCTTGGCGGTGGTGTCGTTCCGGAGACGCGGGCTGCGTTTATGAAGGCGATTGAGCAGATGCGCGCTGCGGGAGCGACGGTGATCATTGACAAGGACATTCTTCCGGAGAGCTTCTTTGCGGTTGTTCGCAGCGTGAATACTCGTCCTTATCGGCGCGAGGGCGTGGATAATTTTTTACGCGACTTCGGGCCGCCGCAGTATCACTCGGTTGCGGAGTATGAAGCAGCGACGGGCGAGGCGTTTCCGGAGTTTATGGTTGGCGGCGTTCGCCCGGGGAAGGACTCCGGCGGTGAGGTGACACAGCGGCGGATCGAGGACGATCCGGAGGCTGAGGCGAACTTCTACGGGCCGCAACGCGAGGCGTTGGCGATCTACGAGGAGACGCGGAAGAAGTGGCGGCTCGATGGCTTTGTTTATCCCGCTTTGCAGATTCCGACTTACGACGAGACCTTGCCGAGTGCGTCGAAGGCGGGGCCTTACAGCGAGACCGGTTGGGTGAACCGGATTGGGGTTCCTGCGGTGTCTTTGCCGGGAGGTTTCTACGCCAATGGGCTGCCGTTCGGTCTTGAGATTTCGGGTGTGCGGTGGAAGGACGGCGATCTGTTGGGATACGCGTATGCGTATGAGCAGGCGACGCATAACCGCAGAGCTCCGAAGCTGGTTGAGGGTCATCGCTGGTAGCTAACGGTCCACCAGGCGATCGTTTGGTCATCTCAAGAGGGCGAAGATATTCGCAGAGTCGCGTCAACCCCGCAAGCTCCCCATTTGCCTCCAGCCGCCAACCCTGCGATACTTAATCGTGCACACCACGCACAAACTTCCAACCCATTCAAAGAGGTCGCGGAAATGTCTGCAAAGTACATCTTCGTAACGGGCGGCGTTGTGTCTTCGTTGGGAAAAGGTCTCGCCGCAGCCTCCATCGGCTGCCTGCTTGAGGCCCGCGGACTCCGCGTCAACTTGATGAAGTTCGACCCCTATTTAAATGTCGACCCCGGGACCATGTCGCCCTTCCAGCACGGCGAGGTCTTTGTCACCGACGATGGAGCCGAGACCGACCTCGATCTCGGCCACTACGAACGCTTCACCCACGCCCGCCTCTCCCGCGACAACAATCTCACGACCGGTCGCATCTACGAGCAGATCATCACCAAGGAACGCCGCGGCGACTATCTCGGCAAGACCGTCCAGGTCATCCCCCACGTTACCAACGAGATCAAAAACGCCATGCGCAAGGTCTCGGCCGACTGCGACGTTACCATCGTCGAGATAGGCGGCACCGTAGGCGACATCGAATCTCTCCCCTTCCTCGAAGCCATACGCCAGATGCGCCAGGACCTCGGCCGCGACAACACCGTCTTCGTCCACGTCACTCTCATCCCCTGGATCGCCGCCGCGCAGGAGCTCAAGACCAAGCCCACCCAGCACTCCGTCAAGGAGATGCTCTCCATCGGAATCCAGCCCGACATCCTTCTCTGCCGCACCGACCGCGCTGTCCCCCGCGAGATGCGCTCGAAGATCGCCCTCTTCTGCAACGTCGAGGAGCAGGCCGTCATCGCCGCCCGCGACGTCGCCAGCATCTACGAGGTTCCGCTGAACTTCGCCCAGGAAGGCGTCGACGCCCTCGCCCTTAAGTACCTCCGCATCGAAGCCGCTGCTCCCGACCTCAGCAAGTGGCAGGACATCGTCTACCGCGCCTACAACCCCAAGGATGAGGTCTCCATCGGCATCGTCGGCAAGTACGTCGAGTACGAAGACTCCTACAAATCCTTGAAGGAAGCTCTCGTCCACGGAGCCCTCGCCCACAACCTCAAGCTCCGCGTCACCTGGATCGAAGCCGAGGGCCTCGAAACCACCGATGCCAATGGCCGCCCTAATAACGACTACATCGCCCAGCTTCAGGGCTTCGACGGCATCCTCGTCCCCGGAGGCTTCGGCAAGCGGGGCATTGAGGGCATGCTCAACGCTATCCGCTACGCGCGCGAGACCGGAACCCCCTACTTTGGCATCTGCCTCGGCATGCAGACCGCCTGCATTGAGTTCGCCCGCAACGTCTGCGGTCTCAAGGACGCCAACTCCTCCGAGTTCGACCCCGCCACTCCGCACCGCGTCATCTACAAGCTCCGCGAGCTCACCGGAGTCGAAGAGATGGGCGGCACCATGCGCCTCGGAGCGTGGCCCTGCGTCCTCGAACCTGGCTCACTCGCGGCCAAAGCCTACGGGACAACAGAGATCAGTGAACGCCACCGCCATCGCTACGAGTTCAACCGCGAGTACGAGCCCATCCTCACCGGCGGAGGCCTCCGCCTTACCGGAACCACCCCCGACTCCACCTACGTCGAGATCGTCGAGATCCCCGGCCACCCCTTCTTCCTGGGTTGCCAGTTCCACCCCGAGTTCAAGTCCAAGCCGCTCGAGCCGCACCCCATCTTCCGCGACTTTGTAGCCGCCAGCTACCGCAACCGAATCGCCCAGGCGACACCCCTGACAACCCTGCAGGAACAATCCCCTGCCTTTGGTGCCTAAGCTTCCGCTGGGTGTGGAGGCTGCAGCCGGCTTTCCGAAGTGAAGTCAATAGGCTGCTATGCCGGTAACACTTTGCCCGACGATGAGGGTGTGTATATCGTGGGTGCCCTCGTAAGTCTTGACTGACTCGAGATTCATCATGTGGCGCATGATCGGGTAGTCGTCCGCAATGCCGTTCGCGCCGAGGATGTCGCGAGCCATACGCGCGCACTCAAGAGCCATCCACACGTTGTTCTTCTTCGCCATGGAGATGTGCTGGAAAGCTGCCTTTCCCTGATCCTTAAGGCGACCAAGCTGTAGCGACAGCAGTTGCGCCTTCGTGATCTCAGTGATCATCCAGGTGAGCTTTTCCTGCACAAGCTGATGGCTTGCAATGGGCTGATCGTGAAATTGCTTGCGCTGCTTCGCGTACTGCAGAGCGGTGTCGTAGCAGGCCATAGCCGCTCCGATTGCGCCCCAACTGATCCCGTAGCGGGCCTGGCTAAGACACATCAGCGGAGACTTCAGGCCGTCTGATTTTGACAGCAGATTTTCCGCCGGGATACGCACATCCTGCATGGCGAGCCCGGACGTGACCGACGCTCGAAGAGACCACTTGCCGTGCACGTCGCGCGCGGAGAAGCCGGGTCGATCGGTCTCGACAAGGAAGCCGCGGATGCGCCAATCGTCTGGAGAAACACCTGGCTCTTCGACCTTCGCCCAAATCACAGCGACGTCTGCGATGCTGCCCGAGGTGATCCACATCTTTTCTCCGTTGAGAACATAGTGATCGCCGTCCTTTCGGGCGCGGGTCCGCATTCCCCCGGGATTGGAGCCGAAGTCCGGTTCGGTGAGGCCGAAGCAGCCGAGCTTTTCTCCGGACGCCATCTTCGGCAACCAGAGATCCTTCTGCTGATCGGAACCAAAGGCATGGATGGGATACATGACGAGCGCGGACTGCACACTTACGAAGCTGCGGATGCCTGAATCTCCGCGTTCGAGCTCCTGCATAAGCAATCCGTATTCGACATTGTTCATGCCGGCGCAGCCATAGCCATCGATCGTAGCCCCGTAGAAGCCCAGCTCCCCCATGGGACGCACCAACTCGCGAGGGAAGCGGCCATCGCGGTTGCACTGCTCGATGATGGGGATGAGGTTGTCTTCAACAAACGCGCGCGTGTTGGCACGGACGAGGAGCTCGTCATCTGAGAGAAGGGTGTCAAATTGGATGAAATCAACGCCTTGAAACTTGAATGCCATCGCAGTACATTCTAGTCGAGACTTGAGATGCCGCTCGTTGAAAGCGACTCTCACTGTCGCCCAATTTGACCAAGGGCTGGCCGCAGGAAAAAGCTAAGGGTCGTCTGCTGATGACGCGCGGCCAACCCATAGCGCAGCGTGCTACTATCTAACCTCCCATCGCGGGCCCCCCAGGAGAACTGCCATGACCCAGCCAGTGACAACTCGTCCGGACGAAGGGATGCGAAAGGGCGCTGTAGAAGACGACTCTCTTCATCCCGACACCAAGCTCCGTCCCCAGCACGGCTCCTTCACTGGCCAGCTAGGCCACCGCGATCAGGATGAAATGCTGAAAGACAACGACACGGACTTCCCCGGCCTCGATGCTGAAGCCGAACATAGCGGCAAGTAGCTGCAATCCGATCCGATTCTCTGATGCTGTTGATCGCCCGTGCGGGGACTACATGAGCCGATGCATCACTTCATCCAGCACTGCCTTGCTCGGCCTCACTCGTTCATCGGGCAGAGTACCAAGAGGCTTGTCTACCAGATTCAGCAGTTCGGTGAAACTAGGCTTCGTGGTATCGACGTAGAACACGCCAGTCAGAACTTCATTATCTGCATGCGCCGCCATCAGAGCTGAAATTGCCGCTACACGATTGGTTGGATCGAAGTCCTCATGCAGCTTGCGCAGGCGCAGGTGGCTCCCGTCATGCATCTTTACATCAACCGTCGTGCCCGCGTCGTACTCGACGTCGATCTCCTGGAAGTAGGGCACAAAACCAACCTCGGAGATGGCCTCCTCGTGCTCCTGCATGTATTTGTAGCTCTTTGTCGATCCTTCGTGATCGTTGAACGTAACGCAGGGCGAGATAACGTCGAGCACAACGGTGCCGTTGTGGGCAATGGCCGCCTTCAGCATGGTAAGTAATTGCCTCTTGTCGCCAGAGAAAGAGCGTCCCACGAAGGTTGCGCCCAGCTGGATTGCAAGCGAGCAGATATCAATCGCAGGAAGATCGTTAATCACACCCGTCTTCAGCTTGGAGCCAATGTCCGCAGTTGCAGAGAACTGCCCTTTGGTAAGTCCATACACGCCGTTGTCCTCGATGATGTAGATCATCGGGAGGTTACGCCGCAACAGGTGGACAAATTGCCCCATGCCGATCGAGGCGGTATCGCCGTCGCCGCTGACGCCGAGCGCCTTCATGGTGTGGTTCGCCAGTAGCGCGCCCGTCGCCACGGAAGGCATGCGCCCATGCACGCTATTGAACGAGTGCGAGCGGCTCATGAAGTAGGCCGGACTCTTGGAGGAACAACCAATGCCCGAGAGCTTCATCACACGTTCAGGCTGAACGCCCATCTCATAGAAAGCGTCGATGATGCGCTCAGAGATTGCGTTGTGGCCACAACCTGCGCAAAGTGTTGTTTTGCCACCGCGATAGTCGAGAACCTGGAGACCGATCCGGTTCGTCTTGGCAGCCGGTTTAGATGCTTCCGCAGTAACAGATGCAGGCGTCGTTGCCATTTAGATTCCTTCCTGAGTGACAAGGTCATCGGTAACTGAGCGCGCGTCAATCGGCAGCCCGTTGAAGTGGCGGATGCTGCGCAGCTTCACGATCTCTTCTGGCTGCAGATCCAGCTTCAGAAGACTCAACATCTGCGCGTCGCGGTTCTGCTCGATCACATATACGCGCTCGTGAGAAGCGACAAACTCGTGCACCTCGCGAGAGAAAGGATACGCGCGGAGCCGGAGGTAATCCGTGTCAAGCCCGTATTCCGCCATCAACTGATCACGGCTTTCTCTCGTCGCAAAGTCAGATGAGCCAAACGCAATCAAACCGATCTTTGCTTTGCCACTCTGCACGACATCCGGCCGCGGCACAAGCGAGCGAGCGGTTTCAAACTTCTTCGCCAGGCGCTCCATATTGTTGAAGTAGTCATCCGGCCGCTCGGTGTACTGCGCCTTCTCATTGTGGCCGGAGCCGCGTGTGAAGTAGGCGGCCAGAGGATGGTCCGTGCCCGGCAATGTTCGATAGCCAATGCCATCGCCATCGACATCCTTATAGCGGGCGAATCCGCCGAGCTTCGTCAGCTCCTCAGCACTCAACACCTTGCCTCGATTCAATGGCTTGTCGGGATAGGCAAATGGCTCCGACATCCAGTTGTTCATACCCAGGTCGAGGTCGGACATGACAAAGATCGGTGTCTGCAGCTGCTCGGCCAGATCGAATGCGGCCTGCGCCATCTCGTAGCATTCCTTGACGCTGCCAGGGATCAGCATGACCTGCTTTGTATCTCCATGCGACAGGAAGGCAACAGATAGCAAATCGCCCTGCTGATTGCGAGTCGGCATGCCGGTCGACGGGCCCGTACGCTGCACGTCGAAGATCACTGCCGGTATCTCGGCATAGTATCCAAGGCCCGAGAACTCTGCCATGAGGGAGATTCCCGGGCCCGACGTGGCCGTCATCGCACGCGCTCCTGCCCAACTCGCTCCCAGCACCGCTCCGATTGCAGCCAACTCGTCTTCTGCCTGCACGATAGCGAAGGTCGCTCTGCCGTCTTCTTCGACGCGGTAACGCTTTGCATAGTCAATGAAGTTCTCCACCAGCGAAGACGATGGCGTAATCGGATACCACATCGCGACCGTGCAGCCAGCAAAGATGCAGCCGAGAGCCGCGGCCGCGTTTCCATCGATAATGATCTTGCCCGCGGTCGCATTCATCGCTTCAAGCCTGAAGGAATCGTGTTTTGTGAAGTTTGCCGAGGCGTAGTCGTAACCCGCCTGCACCGCCGCCCAGTTCAGATCCGCCGCTTTCACCTTTTTGGCGAATTGCTTGCGCAATGCGGCTTCGACCGCCGTTAGATCCATCTTCAGAAGCTGGGCCGCGACACCCACGTACACCATATTTTTGACCAGCTTCCGCAGCTTCGCCTCAGGACAAACCGCGGCTGTCAGTTTGTCGAACGGCACGGGATAACAGGCCACATCGTCTCGGAACTGGCGCAGGTCCGCGGACTCCTCGTAGATGGCCGCAGCACCGGTGGGCAGCGACAGCATGTCCTCTTTCCAGGTCTCCGGGTTCATCGCAATCAGGATGTCGATCTCCTTCTTACGAGCAACATAGCCATGCTTGCTGGCGCGGATGGTGTACCACGTCGGCAGGCCAGCGATGTTGGAAGGAAATAGGTTTTTACCACTGACGGGAATACCCATCCGGAAGATCGACCTAAGCAAGACTGAGTTCGCTGACTGCGATCCCGATCCATTCACAGTGGCGATCTGAATGCTGAAGTCGTTGACGATGTTTCCTTGCGGAGGCTGCGGCTGCGTTTCCGGCTTGCTCAAGGAGCCGCTTTCGGCCCCATCTGCCCGCGCGACGTTTTCTGTCGCCATGAATTGTTCTCCCCTTCAGCGAAACTTGGAGTTCCGTGAACAAGCCACGATAGCATATTCGTCCCGCCATTCGGTCGAAGACACTGACCAACATGCAAGCCAGACTCGCGAGATGCTCCTGCTCCCATTTCTTTTGACGAAGCCGCTGGGCTTGCGTAGTTGCATAACTGTCAGAAGAAATGTTTTTGACCTTCCGCGGTTCAGTTGGTAAGGTGGTCTGTCGTAAATGCTGGAGAAAGAACTGAGTTTGTTTGACACATCGAATTATCGGCTTGGCCGATAAAATCCGCTATCTCAGGTATTTATGAATCATCCGGTTTTCGGCCCGTACTTGCCCATCGTCGTCTTGGCGATCGCCGCGGCCGGTTTTGCCATCGCCCCGCTTGCTCTGGCCTGGCTTTGGGCAAAGCGGTTTTCTCCGCGCAAGCCCGGGCCATATAAGAACGCAACGTACGAGTGTGGGCTGGAGTCGAAGGACGTGCTGATTCAGTTCCGGCCGGAATATTACCTGTATGCAATCATCTTTCTAATCTTCGATGTAGAAGCAATCTTCTTACTGCCCTTCGCCGTGGCATTCACCGGTTTAACAATAGGAGCGTCTATCGCAATGATGGTCTTTCTGCTATTGCTGGTTGAAGGATTGGTGTGGGCATGGCAAAAGGGTGTGTTGACCTGGGTGTGACAGTCAGGCGGTGCAAGATGGGCTGGCCAGCACTCCGGATATTGGACGCGGAAAGCAGAATGGTTTCCTGATGGACCAGAAGCTGAAGATCGAATTGAGCAAACAGGGAATCGTGACAACGACCCTTGAAGAGCTCTACAACTGGGGCCGGAAGAATTCCGTCTGGCCGATGACCTTTGGCCTGGCCTGTTGCGCCATCGAAATGATTGCAACGTCGATGGCACGATATGACCTGGCGAGATTCGGCGCGGAGGTTTTCAGGCCCTCGCCCCGCCAGGCAGACCTGATGATCGTCTCCGGCACCGTGACAAAGAAGATGGCTCCCCAGGTGGTTCGCCTCTATAACCAGATGGCGGAGCCGAAGTACGTCATCGCGATGGGAGCCTGCGCGATTTCCGGTGGCCCATTCAAGCAGGGTTACAACGTCTTGAAGGGTATCGATCGCTATATTCCGGTAGACGTGCATATTCCCGGATGCCCGCCTCGTCCTGAGGCCCTCCTCGACGCGTTCATGACCTTGCAGAAGAAGATTGACGAGCAGGCTTTGACTGGCGCCACCAGGCCACGGCATCTCGATGCTTCCGCACCCAGCGAATTCACCGTCCCCCGATTCGGCGCGCATGATCTGGAGCCGCCAAATAACCCCGGCGTATGGCGCATTCTCAATAACGATTCCTGCAACCCAGGTGGGGACGATGCTCGAGAAGATTAAAGCGGATGTCGAAGCTGCTATCCCGGGCTGCCGCCTCGAAATCATCCACAACGGTAGCCCATCAGGTCAGCATTCGCTGCTGCTTGAGGCTGAGCATGTATTAGAAGTGGCAAGGTATCTGCACGATGACCCCGAACTCAGTCTTGACTACTGTTCGAATGTCACCGGCGTTGACTGGCCGGGCACGGAGATCTCTGAAACGGTGAAGGTCCGGACGCTTGTCGATGGCGCGGAACAGGAGATCGAAGAGGTCAGGAAGCGCCAATCTCTGGGACACCTTGAAGCCGTGTATCACCTGTATTCGATGGAAAAGAAACATGGGCCTGTCGTGCTGCGAGTGCGCACGGAAAACCGCACCGACAAAGTTCACTTGCCTTCGGTGACGTCAGTGTGGCGCAGTGCCGAATTTCAGGAACGCGAGATCTTCGACCTCTACGGAATCATCTTTGATGGTCACCCCGATTTGCGCCGTATATTGATGTGGGACGAATTCGAAGATCATCCGATGCGAAAAGACTATGTTGAGCCGGACGACTATGAATACGAGCCGACGGCACACGAGGATGTTCTGCTAAAGGCGAAGCGGCACTAGCTTCGAAGGTCGTAAAAGCATGATGAGTGAAACGACAGCGCCGGTAGACGAAGAGGTTCCCCCGGGTTTCACTGACGGAGGCAGCGAAAGCGAGTTCCTGGAAATCGCATTGGGACCGCATCACCCATCGACTCACGGCGTCTTCCGCATGGACGTGGTGCTGGATGGCGAGCGAGTGATGAAACTCAAGCCGGTGTTCGGCTACCTGCATCGTAATCACGAAAAGATTGCCGAAACGGCGACCTACCTCTCTTCGATGCCGTACACCGATCGGCTCGACTACATCTGCTCACTCACGAACAACTGGGCTTACGCGCTCTCGGTTGAGAAACTCGCCGGCCTGCAGGTGCCAGAACGCGCCGAATACATCCGCGTGATCACTGCAGAGCTTACTCGCCTGGTAAATCACTCCTCATCGATAGGGTTTCTGACCCAGGAGATGGGTGCAAGCGGCACGCCCCTCATGTACGCATTCCGCGAGCGCGAAAAGATACTTGACCTCTTCGAATCGCTTACCGGTTCGCGAATGATGTGCAATTACATGCGCTTTGGCGGCTGTCGTGTGGAGTTGCCTTCCGGTTGGCTTGAGCAGACGAAGAAGGTAGTTGACGCCTTTCCGCGCTTTCTGGATGAGTTCGAAAAGCTGCTGACAGGAAATGAGATCTTCATGGCACGCGCGCAAGGTGTTGGCGTGCTGAAGAAAGAACTCGCGATCAATGCCGGTATCACCGGACCAATCCTTCGCGCTTCGGGCGTCAATTACGACATCCGCAAGGTCGACAAATACGGCATTTATGAGCGTTTTGACTTCAAGATCCCACTGGGCGAGCACGGTGATGTCTACGACCGTTACATGATCCGCATCCTGGAGATGCGCGAGTCGCTGAAGATTTTGAATCAGGCGCTACGCGATATTCCACCCGGTCCGATTATGGATGCCAAAGCAAAGATACGCGGATTTCGCCCGAAGGCTGGAGAGGCATACGGCCGGATCGAATCACCGAAGGGGGAGCTTGGCTTTTACCTGATCAGCGACGGGTCGCCCAATCCGTATCGTTATCGCGTGCGTCCACCTAGCTTGATAAACCTGACCGTACTCGAGGATATGTGTCGTGGCCACAGTGTGGCGGACACGATTGTGATCTTTGGCACGATAGACATTGTTCTGGGTGAGGTGGACCGTTAAAGCGACCAATACAAGTAAGACAAGTCAGATTCATTGTGTGAGGGGATTGGGCCATGCTTGGTGAAGGAATCCTTCAAGGTCTTGCGGAAACAGCCAGAAATTTCTTTGGCAGCTACGTCAGCAAAGACCGATTGACCACTGTACAGTTTCCTGAGGAGCGTCTGCCTCAGGCCGAAGCGGCACGCAATTTTCCATTCCTCGTCTACGACGGCGCTGATCCGCAAGCGGGCTTGCGCTGCGTGGCCTGCCAGATCTGCGAAAAGGAATGCCCGCCAAAATGCATCTTCATCGAAAAGAGCAAGGACAAAAAGCCCGACTACCTGAGCAAGCCCCAGTTTTACCCGGCGATCTTCAACATTGATGTCTCCGTCTGCATGAGTTGCCAGATCTGCGTGGAAGTCTGCCCGTTCGACGCCATCGAGATGGACACTGCATTTGAACTGAGTACATGCGACCGCTTCGAAGGACTACTGTGGCACAAAGCGCAACTGGCAAAGTCGAACGATTACTTTCACCAAATCCATCCGGTCGGAGCTGCTGAAGTAGATGAACGGCTCGCTGAAGCAAAGGCCAAGGCAGAGGCCAAGGCGAAGCCCGCTACAGATTCCAGCCATTCGACTGCGGCCCTTCCTCAAGCTACTGGACCTACTACCACGAGATAACGCCAATGGCTGAAACGATGGATCAAATCTTCGTCATACTGAAGCACTGGCTCCTTGCCTACTTACCGGTTTGGTTGCAACCTCTCTTTGCTGCTGTGCTTGCCGCCGTATCAATCCTCATAGTGTTTGCAACATTGTTTGCAGTGACGACGATCCTTGAGCGAAAGGGACTGGGCCGCTTCCAGAACCGCTACGGCCCAAATCGCGTCGGCCCCTATGGGCTCCTTCAACCTCTTGCAGACGGCATAAAGTCGTTGACCAAGGAAGACATCGTTCCCCACTCCGCCGACGCGGTAGTACATCTTCTGGCTCCGATCATTCTTGTAACCGCTGCATTTCTGGGCTACGCAGTTCTGCCTGTTGGCCGCAATATGGTAGCGGTCAACCTGGACGCCGGTGTGCTGTATTTCTTTGCCGCAGGTTCCGTTATCGAACTCACGATCTTTATGGCTGGATGGTCCAGCAAAAACAAGTACTCAATGCTAGGCGCAATGCGCGCTATTGCGCAAATGATCAGCTACGAAGTTCCACTGATTCTTGCGGCGATTACGGTCATCATGACAGCCGGCTCTCTCTCGACCGTTTCCATCGTGGAAAGACAGGCGGGCTATACAGGAATCGTTCCCCACTGGTTTGTGTTCACTCCATGGGGATTCGCCGGGTTTGTGCTTTTCATGATTGCGGCGACAGCCGAATCCAACCGCTCGCCGTTCGACCTGCCCGAGGGCGAATCGGAAATTATCGCTGGCTACTACATCGAGTATTCCGGCTTCAAGTTCGCGCTGTTCTTCCTCGGCGAATATATTGGCATGTTTGCAATCAGTGGATTGGCCATCACGCTGTTCCTTGGCGGATGGTCCGCGCCGCTTTCATTCCTGAACTGGATCCCATCCTACCTCTGGTTTTTTGCGAAGCTTCTCGCCCTGATTGCTGTGTTTATCTGGATTCGTAGCACTCTTCCACGACTTCGTATGGACCAGCTCATGAACTTTGCCTGGAAGTTTATGCTCCCGATGGCCCTGATCAACCTTGTCACCGCCGGTGTCTGGCACTTTATGCCACCTGGACCGGCACGATGGCTCGTTTGCGTCATCCTGGTCGCCGTCCCTTACCTTCTGCTAGGTCACGGCCTGATGCGGTCCAAGAAACTGGAAAGGCGCATCTATCGATTCGCCGATTAGGAGGGCAGTGCATATCATTCGTGGTCCAGCTGTGTACTGAAGAGGAGATTTTGTTGCTGGACGAGCGTCAACTCGTGAATACAATGCCAAGTGAATGCGACGAGACGAAAATTAGACCACTGACGAGGACCTGCCTGGAGAAGTGACGTTGCCATTTACTATTCTCGGTGCGCTGACGATTGCCGGAGCGGCGGCGGCGTTGACGCTGCGCAACCTTGTGCATAGCGTTCTCGCACTTGCGCTGGCTTTTGTTGGTCTGGCTGGGCTGTATCTGCAGCTTGGTGCCCAATTCGTCGGTTTCGCTCAAATACTGGTTTACGTTGGGGCCGTGGCAATTCTCATCGTCTTCGCCATGCTACTTACGCGCAGCACCGAACCGATTTCGCAGTTAGCTATTTCCTCCACGTGGACTACGGGCACCGTTATCGCCGCCGCTGTCTTTGCAGTTCTGGCATGGACGATTCATTCCAGCCTGGCATCTGGACATGTCCTGCCACCGCAACCCGAAGTAACCGTTAAACAGATCGGCGACGCCCTGATGTCAAGATTTGCGTTACCGCTCGAGGTCATTGGCCTGCTGCTAACGGCCGCGCTTGTAGGAGCGGTAACGATCGCCATGCGCGAGAAGCGGGCGGCGAAATGACTCCGCTGGAGAATTACCTGCTCATCTCGGCGCTCCTCTTCGCCATCGGTCTCGCGGGAGCCCTCACTCGCCGTAACGCTATTCTCGTTCTCGTCGGGATCGAACTAATGCTTAACGCGGCGAACCTGAATTTCATAGCATTTTGGCGTTATGGCCTAAATCCGGAAGCATTGACTGGAGTTATGTTCGCGATCTTCTCGATCGGCATTGCGGCAGCGGAAGCCGCTGTTGGTTTGGCCCTCATCATCGCTGTCTACCGGCATTACAAAACTACCGATCTTAACCAGATAGATTCGATGAGGGGATGAACCGCGAATGACCTGGATTGTCCGAAATCTCTGGCTGATTCCCTCAATGCCGCTTCTGGCCGCAGGCATGAGCGCATTTGCCCGTAGGCGACACCGCAGGTTCGCCGCGTCTGTTGCCATCGCTTCGATGGCCTCGTCGTTGTTGCTCTCCCTTTGTGCATTCGCTCACCTGGTGCGATTCGGCGGTGGAGCGAAAGAGTTCTTCAATTTTCCATGGTTCCAGATGGGCAACGAGTGGCTCAAACTCGGCTGGATGCTCGACCCCCTTTCGGCGGTGATGCTGGTTATGGTCACGTTCGTCGGCCTGCTTATTTTCATCTACAGCGTCGGCTACATGGCCCACGACGAGAACTTCTCGCGCTTCTTTTGTTTCCTGTCACTATTTGCCGGAGCGATGCTCGGCGTCGTTATCGCGAACAGCCTGTTGCTGCTCTTCATTTGCTGGGAGATCGTCGGTCTTACGTCCTATTTGCTCATCGGCTTCTGGTACCAGAAACCAAGCGCAGCGGCCGCCGCAAAAAAGGCATTCATCACCACACGAATCGGCGACCTGGCCTTTTTGCTTGGCATGGTTTGGCTGTATTCGCAAGCCGGCACCCTACTCTTCTACGACGGTGGCGCTGGCTGTCTGGAGCATTCTGCCCTCATCAGACTTGTCGCTGAGACGACAAGCATTGGCATGGCAGCTTCCACCGGTATCGCACTCCTGATCTTCTGCGGCGTGATCGGAAAATCGGGCCAGGTTCCACTGCATGTCTGGCTACCTGATGCCATGGAAGGCCCCACGCCCGTTAGCGCGCTCATTCACGCTGCGACGATGGTCGCCGCCGGCGTATTCCTTGTCGCGCGAGTCTATCCGTTGATGAGCATTCATGGCGGAATAGATATATCACTCGAACCGACGACAGCACTGAAGGTTGTCACTTGGGTCGGTGCCATCACTGCTGTCTTCGCAGCGAGCATTGCGATCGCACAAGATGACATCAAACGAATCCTCGCCTACTCGACCGTCTCCCAACTCGGCTACATGATGATAGGTCTTGGAGTCGGCGGCGTGGCTGTGGGCATGTTCCATCTGATCACACACGCCTTCTTCAAGGCCTTGCTGTTCATGGGCGCAGGATCCGTCATTCATGGCTGCCATGAGGAGCAGGACATCCGGCGGATGGGCGGTTTGCGAAAACTCATGCCCATCACTTTTGCCACTTACGCAGTAGGCATGCTGGCATTGTGTGGCTTTCCGCTCTTCTTCTCCGGCTTCTGGAGCAAGGACGCCATCCTGCACGCTGCTTCCCTATGGAGCGTTTCGCGAATGCCCTTCTATCTGGGCACCGTAGGAGTGTTGTTGACGGCCTTCTATATGACCCGTCAAGTCTGCTACGTCTTCTTTGGCGGGTCGCGCGCTGTCGGTACTGTCGGGCCCGCATCACATCACGCGGATGCGGCGCATCGTGCCGCAACTACTCCGCATGAAAGCCCTGCGGTTATGACATTTCCATTGGTGATTCTCGCAGCCTTTTCGATGCTGCTAGGGCTGATTGGCACGCCTGTATGGCCATGGTTCAGTTCGTTTCTCAATGGTCAGCAAGCGAGCTTGGACCTCAGAGGATTGGCTGAGAATGGCGTCTTGCCGGTGATGCTTTCGTCAACGATCATCGTCTTTCTCGGCTTGGGCCTCGGATGGTCGTTCTACGGACGCGAACCAATCGAAAGTGCGACAGCTATGGATGCGGTGGAACGGTTTCAGCCGCAAATCTTCAGAGTGCTGCGTAACGGATTCTTTGTAGACGAGCTTTACAGCCACTCCATCGTCCGCTTCACAACTTGGTGCTCGCACACCAGCGACTGGCTGGATAGATGGGTCTGGGATGGAGCCGTTCGGCTTGTGTCCTACCTGGTGTTGGGCCTTTCCTGGTTGAACCGGTCGCTGGACGTGTTCGTCGTGAATTCAGGCTTTGATCGAAGCTGCGATGCCGTAGCGCGTAACGGACAGATTCTCTCGCGCCTCCAGAATGGTCGAACACAAAGTTACCTCCGCATCATTGGGATCGCGTTTGCCGCACTCGTCTTACTCCTCATTTGGGGCAAGCGCGGATGAACGCATTTCCGTTGATCACAGTCCTGACTGCCGTGCCGCTGATAGGTGCATTCGCAATTCTAAGCCTGGGCGCACAAAGCAATAGACTCGCGCGCGGCCTTGCACTCGGCTCCAGCTTCGTCGCGCTCGCGTTGACGCTGATCTTGTGGCATAAATTTGACTCCGCGTCAGGTAACCTTCAGTTCCAGGAACTGCATGCCTGGATCCCAGCGATTGGCGTGCAGTATCACGTAGGCATCGACGGACTTGGGCTGGCGATGTTGCTGCTCTCGGCCATCGTCGTGCCCATGTCGATCGTCGCGTCCCCGCAAATCCAGGTGAGACCGCGCCTCTACTTCTCTCTCATCCTCTTCCTTCAGGCTGGACTTTTCGGAGGGTTCACCGCGCTGAACTTCTTTCACTGGTTTATCTTTTGGGAACTGAGTCTCATCCCGGCGTTCTTCTTAATCCGACTGTGGGGCGGTACTCGACGCGCACAGGCGGCCACTCAATTCTTCGTCTACACCATGGTCGGAAGCATCGCGTTGTTGCTGGCCTTCCTTGCTATCTTTCAATGGACCGGAACATTCGATTTCGTTAGCCTTTCCGATCTGGCCCAGAAAGGCAAGCTCATACCTGCGCTGGGCAGCAGACTCGGCTGGCACAATTTGGGTGCCGAACAGATTGCGCTGATTGTCTTCTGCGGAGCGTTCCTCGGATTCGCCGTGAAGGTCCCGCTGGTTCCATTTCACACATGGTTGCCTTCGACCTACGCCGAAGCTCCAACCGCCGTCACCATGCTGCTCACCGGCATCATGTCGAAGATGGGCGTCTACGGCTTTCTGCGAATACTGCTCCCAATCTTTGCCGGTGAAATGCGCTCTATTCTTACGCCGCTCTTGTGGTTCGCAGTAGCAACGGTCGTCCTCTCCGCCTACGCCGCCCTCGCCCAAAGGGATCTGAAGCGCATCCTCGCGTACTCCTCCATCAACCACCTCGGCTATTGCATGATCGGGATCTTTGCAGCCGCAAGATTCACCGGGGATGATGCCGCATTCGCAACTGCCAAGATCGCAGCGCTCAACGGCGTGATCTTGCAAATGTTCAATCATGGCCTCACTGCGGCAGCGCTATTTTGGTTCGTAGCTCTGCTGGAGAAACGCAGCGGCGGCCTACGCGGACTCAATGATTTCGGGGGCCTGCGCAAAGTAGCGCCGGTCTTCTGCGGATTGATGGGTATCGCCCTGTTTTCGTCGCTAGGCCTGCCGGGGCTGAACGGCTTCATCGGTGAATTCCTGATCTTCAGAGGTGTCTTTCCGCTTGAAACCTGGGTCGCTGCGCTTGCGGTCATCGGCTTGCTAATAACGGCGCTTTTTATTCTGACGATCCTTCAACGGGTATTCTCCGGGCCACTCAACGAGAAGTGGTCGGAGATGCCGGACTTGACGACCACGGAGCGCCTCGCGCTGCTGCCTCCAATCGCAATGATGTTCGCGCTGGGTTTATATCCGCAACTGGTGCTCGGCATGATCAACAGTACTGTCATGAAGATGGTGCAACACCTGAGGTATTAGCCGCCAATGCTCGCTTGGACTATCTACATTTCGTTCCTCGGGGTGCTGGCGCTGCTGTTGCCGAAGGTAAACGTGCGGGCCGCGCGCACGATCGCCATGCTGACAGCCGTTGGTGGATTTACGGTGGCATTTGCGGGATTCCTCCAACAAAGAACCGGCACCATGGTGACGATTGTGCGCGTCCCATGGGTTCCATCCCTTGGTATCGAATACCATCTCGCGGCAGACGGCATTAGCATGACATTGCTGCTACTGACCGGCATTGTAGCGATCGCCGGCGTTCTCTTCTCGTGGAACATCGAACATCGCACGAACGATTTTTTCGCGTTTTACCTTGCGCTCATCGGTGGCGTCTATGGCGTGTTTCTGAGCGTCGATTTATTTCTCCTTCTGGTCTTCTACGAGATTGCCATCATCCCGAAGTACTTCTTGATTGCCATCTGGGGATCGACGCGACGCGAATATGCAGCAATGAAGCTCGTGCTCTACTCATTCGTCGGCAGCGCGATGGTGCTCATCGGGCTGATCGCTGCGTACGTGGTCGCGGGCGGAAAGACGATGAACCTTATCGACCTTGCGCGGTTTCCGTTTCCTGTTCATTTTCAGATGTGGGCATTTCCCCTGGTGTTTATTGGCTTCGGGATTTTGGCTGGCCTATGGCCATTCCACACCTGGGCTCCGACCGGCCACGTCGCCGCGCCAACTGCGGCTTCCATGCTGCTCGCCGGCGTAGTAATGAAGTTGGGCGCATACGGATGCTTGCGAGTGGCCATGACCCTATTCCCGCGCGGACTCGATGCATGGGGATTTCATGTGCTCGGCTTCGGCTCGTGGCGCGACGTATTCAGCCTGCTCGCACTCATCGGGATCGTGTACGGCGCGATGGTTGCACTCGTACAGAAAGACTTCAAGTTCGTCGTAGGTTATTCGAGCGTGAGCCATATGGGCTTTGTGCTGCTGGGTCTGATGACGCTGAGTCAGATTGGGCTTAGTGGAGCAGTGCTGCAGATGTTTTCCCACGGCATTCTGGCAAGCCTGTTGTTTGCTGTCGTCGGGCGAATGGTTTATGACCGGACTCACACCCGCGATCTCGCCACGCTCGAGAAGATGAATCTCTACAAAACCATTCCTTTCGCGGCAGTCACGTTCGTCATCGCGAGTATGGCGTCCATCGGCCTGCCCGGTTTCAGCGGCTTTGTGGCCGAACTTCAAGTGCTTATCGGAGCATGGCGCGCGTTTCCGATTTATGCGGTCGGCGCGGGAATTGGAATCGCCGTCGGCGTGGCCTATACGTGGCGCGCAATGCAGAAGGCGTTTATCGGAGAAGCCGAAGCTTCCCATGCACATCCTCCGTTGCCGCCGATCTCGCTCCCCGAGCGTATCGGTGCGGCCCTTTTGATAGGGGTGAGTTTGATCATCGGACTCTATCCTCAGTTGATCTTGAACCTTATCATTCCGGCCCTGAATTCGCCGCTGTTCGACGGCCTTCGGAAAGGAGACTGGCGATGACTGCGGTCACGTATTCCCAGTTGTTCCAGCTCGCCCTGCCGCAAGTAATCGTCATCGTCACGGCGCTGATTGTGCTGGCAGCAGACTCCCTGTTGATGCACAGCGCACGAACGCGGGCCAGGCTCATCATCGGGGCGATCATCTCTTGCATCGGCTGTGTGGGTGCCATTGTCCGGATGCTGATCGCGCCGCAGCGAGCAAACGTCTTCGATGGAACGCTGGTGGTCGGCCCGCAGACGCAACTGGTTCAAGTTGCTCTGCTGGGCTTGACCATCCTTGTGATTGTGCTGTCGATAGATTCGACCTTCACCGAGCACGTCGGTGAGTATCTGGCCCTGATTCTCTTCGCGACAACAAGCATGATGTTTCTGGTCAGCTCCGAAAACATCCTCTTGATCTTCATCTCGCTGGAACTCTTGAGCCTGTCGCTTTACATCCTCGCGGCCTTCAACAAGCGCAGTGACAAATCGGCTCAGGCGGCCTTAAAGTATTTTCTCTTCGGCGGAATGTCGGCTGCGTTCATGCTGTTTGGCCTCAGTCTGGTCTACGGTTTGTCCAACTCAACCAACCTCACGCGAATCGCGAGTTCCATCAAAGGTCAACCCCTGGACCCTCTTCTAGCTGTGGCGATAGTGATGGTTGTCATCGGATTCGGATTCAAAGTCGCGGCGGCCCCATTTCATTTCTGGGCGCCGGATGTTTACGAAGGCGCACCAGCAACCAGTGCTGCGCTGATCGCCTCCGGCTCAAAAGTTGCAAGCTTTTTCATCCTCTATCAGGTGATGGTCATCGGCTTTGCGGGAGCAGAAGGCAGCGGCGCTTGGAAGAGCTACATCCCGGGCTGGGTGCCGGTCATTGCAATCGTGGCCGCTCTGTCGATGGTCCTGGGAAACCTCGTAGCCATTATGCAGACCAGCGTGCGACGGCTACTCGCCTATTCCGCAATCGCGCAGGGAGGGTACATTCTCCTGGGACTCATCTCGCATACGCAACAGAGCTTTGACGCACTACTCTACTACGCCTTGACCTACGCGCTAACGGTTATCGGCGCGTTTGGCGTCGTGGCTGTTGTAGAGGACAAAATCGGTGGAGATAGACTCTCCGATTTCGCCGGGCTCAGCCGGCGTGCTCCAGTGTTGTCTTTTTGCATGCTGATCTTTCTGCTGTCGCTCGCAGGAATTCCACCCTTGGCCGGATTCTTCGGCAAATTCTATTTATTCGCCGCAACGCTGGCCGCCGAACCGCGAACACTCGGCCTGCTCTGGCTCGTGATCCTCGCGATCACGACGAGCGCCGTGTCACTTTACTACTACCTGCAAGTCCTCAAACGCATGTATGTTGCCGATGTGCCAAACGAAGCAGGCCCCATCCGAACCCCAATCGTGAGCCAGGTCGCTATATGCCTGGTGGCATTGAGCATTGTGGTTCTCGGCTGCGCTCCGAACATCTTCCTGACGAGGCTGGAGCGGACAGTTGCACTGCTCCACTAATAAGGGAGCAGTGGGAACGGAAAAGACTACTCGTCAGTCTCCATGGCGTCCTGATAGCGGTTGGCGATTTGAATGACGGTTACCAACTCCTCGACTGTTCGTATGTCGGCTTCAATCTCTCCAATCTTCAGCCGAGCTGTGCGACCGTGCCGAGCCTGTAACCAGGAGCCAACCGGAGTCCCCAGTATCGGCGCAACCGTAGCGCTGAGCTTGATCCTCCACTCACCAAGGATCGGAGGAGGACACCCCTCGCGGACGCCGTGCACGCACACATCGCGAACGTCCAAACCCTTTGCTCTGAGCGTTGATCCGAAGTTGCGAAGCTCAGATTGGTAGTCATCGCTTCTCAACGGGGGGTCCTCTGGCGACGGAATCATACTGATCTGAAGTTCCATGGCAAGAGAGGCTATCAGGGTTTTCCCATTATTTACAAGGCAGGATTACTTAATCGCCAGCATGTCTTCCGGTCAATCTCGCTCTATAGGAATAACTTAAAGTTCAGCGAGCTAGATAGCGGAGAGCCGCTTGTGCGGCGTGAAAGCCAGCCATTCCGTGGACGCCCCCACCTGGAGGCGTAGACGCCCCGCAAAGGAAGAAGCCATCCACAGGCGTGCAATAGAGCGACGCCGTTGGGCGAAAAAGTAGCTGCTTTAGATTCATGGCACCGGCGGAGAGATCACCGCCGACCAGATTAGGATTCCAGCGCTCGAGCGTCATGGGAGGTGAGACGGTTCGGGCGAGGATGCAATCCCTGAAGCCGGGAGCAAAGCATTCGATCTGGCGTTCGATCCGCTCGAGATGATCAACTGAACTTCCGTTTGGAACATGGCAGTACGCCCACGCAGTGTGGCAGCCCGCGGGAGCGCGACTGGAGTCAAAGAGAGAGGGCTGTACGAGCAGAACGAACGGAGCGTCAGAGGTAAACTGGCGCTCGGAGGTGACGATCTCCTCTAGCGTTCCCCCGAGGTGGACGGTGGCGGCACGCGAACACTCGCTTGCGGTCCACGGGATAGGTGAACTCAGAGCGTAGTCGATCTTGAACGTGCCCGCGCCGTAACGAAAGCGCTCGAGTTGTCGACGATATACTCTTGGCAGTGCGGATCCGGCGATGCGGAGAAGCTGACGCGGAGTTATGTCGGCAAGAATCACACCTGTGTCTGGCAACTGCGTTACCTCGCAGCCGGTTTCAATACTGGCGCCGAGAGACTCGAGATGCCGAGCCAAGGCATCAGTAAGCGTTTGGGCGCCCCCGCGGACAATCGGCCAGCCGCAGGCATGTCCCGCGGCCATAAGTAGAAGACCAACTGCAGCGGAGCCCGGGGCTTCCAGCGACAGTACCGAGTGAGCAGCTATCCCCCCGAACAGCGCGCGAGCCCTGACGCCCGAAAAACGCGATCGGGCAAGCCACGCTGCAGGCAGAAGTCCCGAGACACCGAAGCGGGCAAGCAAGAGCGGATGCTGCGGAATATGCAGCATGGGTCCCAGAAGCTCTGCGACAAGCTCGGAGAAATGGTGGACCACTGGCTCGAGCAGCGAGCGATACGCGCGGCCGTCGGACGCATCGAGATTGGCGACAGTGTCTTCGATGGAATGTTCAAGCAGTACGGCAGTGCCATCGTCGAGCGGATGAGCGCACGGAGCACCCGGCTCAATCCAGGGTATTTCAATTGGAAGAGAGCGAAAGAAGGGGCTTGCGATGCCCATCGGGAATACTGAGGAGCCCAGATCGTGTCGGTACCCCAGGAGCGTGGTCTCGGCAGTAGAGCAGGCGCCACCGATCTGCCGGTTGCGCTCGATAACCTTGCTGGAAAGCCCCGCGGAGGCAAGCACGATCGCAGCCGAAAGGCCATTGGGGCCGGAGCCGATGATAGTTGCCGTTTCCATAAAAGAGAGAGGCCCGATGCTGATAATTCGATAGCATCGGCTTGATGAGATGCACGATCACCAGAGTACCCGCAATTGCCCACTAGCAGCTGACTCGACCGCTGCACGAATACGGCTTCTGTAGCAACAGGCGCATTTCGCAGCTACGATTATTCGTTGTCTGCCATGAAATATCAGGCGGCGATGGGCCCCGACCGTCACCTACGCATCAGAAAAGTTTCGAGATGGTTTGCGATGTATAAGATCGAAAAGATCTACCGCTATCTGTTCGATCCTGCGCGCGGTTCAGCGAATCGTTTTCTCGCGCGCTGGCTCTTCCTGCGTGCGCTCGGCCTCATCTACTTCTCAGCATTTTTCGCGCTTCTCTTCCAGATACGCGGCCTTATTGGATCGCAAGGCATTCTTCCCGCCGCCAACTACTTGCAGGCTGTACGTACCCTGGGGGCTCTACGTTTCTGGTACGCCCCTACCCTCCTCTGGTTGTCAAACAGCGACCGCATGCTGATGGCTCTCTGCTGGATCGGCGTGATTGCCTCGTTGATTCTCGTTGCGAACATCTTGCCCCGCGTCATGCTGCTCGTCTGCCTTCTCTGCTTCCTTTCGTTCGTCAGCGCGGCGCAGGACTTCTCTGGCTACCAATCGGACGGCATGCTGTTGGAAGCCGGATTTCTCTCCCTGTTTCTGGCGCCCGGGGGTATCTTCCCTGGCCTGGAAATAAAGCAGCCGCCCGCACGAGCCCCCATATTTCTCCTGCTGTGGGAGTGGTTTCGAATCTACTTTGAATCGGGTGTGGTCAAGCTCAAAAGTGGGGATCCGACCTGGCGAAACCTGACGGCGATGTACGAGTACTATCAGAACGGCCCCCTGCCCACTTGGATCGGCTGGTATCTCCAGCACCTGCCGCATTGGTTTCACATCGCGACTGCCGCTGCCACGCTCCTGATGGAGCTCGTCCTCGTCTGGCTCGCCTTTCTGCCGCGGCCTTGGAAAATCGCCTGCTTTTTCATCGTTACGGCGTGGCAGATCGGCGTCATCGCCAGCGCGAACTATACCTTCCTCAACTACCTCGTCCTTGCACTTGCCATCTTCTTGCTGGACGATGCGTTTCTCCAACGCTTCTTTCCTTCGCGCTGGCGAACCAATCTAAATCAAGACGCTCTCAGCGCAAAGCCCGAAGAATCACCCCCCGCTACCGAGGAAGAAAAGACTCAAACGAAATCGCACCTGCTGACGACCGCTCGCTCGGCAGTATCCGCTTTTGTGCTGACCTGGATCTTCTACGCGACCGCCCTTCCCCTGGTACAGATGTTCTGGCGCGAAGCTCCACTTCCCGTAGGCCCCGTCGTCGGACTCGAACCCTTTCGCATTGCGAATCAGTACGGCCTGTTCGCCGTCATGACCCCACATCGTTATGAGATCGAGTTTCAGGGATCAAACGACGGAGAGCATTGGGTTGCATACCCCTTCCGCTATAAGCCACAGGGGTTGAGTGAGCGGCCGCGCATCTACGCCCCCTATCAGCCGCGCTTCGACTGGAATCTCTGGTTCGCCTCCCTCGGCTCCTGGCGACAAAACCCACTGGTTCCGCAAACTGAAGAGCTTCTCCTCGAAAACGATCGTGACGTGCTCGGGCTTTTCGCCGGCAATCCCTTTCCCAATGCGCCTCCACGGCTGGTCCGCGCCGTGCTTTGGCAATACTGGTTCAGCACCTTGGAACAAAAGCATACTGCCGGCGTCTGGTGGCAGCGCCAATTCCTTGGGGCCTACGCTCCGACGCTCACCAGGCTTCCCGATGGCAGTTTCGCAGTCGTGGACATGCCCACACTCCAGCCCTAGCTTGATTGTCAGAGCTAATGTCGGTCATGATCGTGATCGAAGTCGATGGATCCCAGCTTCTCTGCTGCACCCACCGCTACTGTGGTCCACGATGGTTGACCTGCCGAAGAATGGCCTGCGGGTGAGGAAGGGTCAATCACACTCGTGCCAGCCTGACGCTCCGGAGCACCATCGCTTTCCTCAGTGTATTGCGTAAGAACTTCCATCCCGGCACGATGCGCGGCAGCAAGCTGCGGGTCCGGCAGGGAGATTGTCGGAGCAATCGTGCCTCCAGCAGAGGAAGCGCCTGATGAGGGCACGGCGGCTGGAAGACTCCTCTCTTTGGTCCTGAGTCGCTGTCTCTCGCCGTTTGCCGCTGCCGCAGATGGTTCGTGCAAGATCGAGGAGACCGCAACGAAACTCGGCCGCGCCATCGTGAGCAGAATACGCAGATGAGGAAACAGGGCCGCCATCACGCCCAGAAGCAGCACGCTGACTGCTCCACGGAAAAAAGACGATCCACGGGTCGCTTCGGGCGGATCGGCGAGGATCGACCTCACCCGCAAGTTCAGGAAAGCGGCCGCTGAGGTCAGCTCAATGCACGGGTTCGCTGTCTCAGCGGATGAACTCAGGCGTGCGAAGCGAACCAGACAGGTCGCATACGCGTCGCGGCTCTGCGCGTGTTCTTCGACAACGGCTGCATCGCATGCCAGCTCCCGCTCAGCTCCAATCGCCGAAAACGCATGATGGACGCACGGATGAAACCAAAGCAGATTGCGGCATCCTCTCACCAGGGCGTTCCATAACGCATCTCTGCGCTGGACGTGGATCAACTCATGCAGGAAAACCGTCTCCAGGTCTGCATCTTCGTGTGTTTCGCAAACGGCAGGAATAACGATCTGCGGCCGCCACCAGCCGAGTGTCGCCGGCGAGGCAACACCGGGAAGTATCCAAACCTTGCAGCCATACAACGGGAACCGAAGCCTGACGCTGTGGAATATCCGCGAGAGCCGTTCAGACGGCGCCGCCTTATATTGCAGCGCCCTGGCCAAACGAACTCGCGTCAAAGCCGCTCGAACCAATATCCAGAACAACACCACGCCGTAGCCTACCGCAAGCAGCGGAAGGACCCAGGAGATCTTATCAACCCATAACGAACTAAGTGCCAGGCTCTGCCCAGCGGGTACAACCGCATTTCCCTCAGAGACAGCACGAACATTTCTGAGTGAGCCGCTCCCAAAGATGCCAACCCACATCGATATCCATTGCACAAAATAGGCACAGAACATCGCAAGCCAGATGCGAAAGCGCACCCGCGGAGAGCGAATGATCCGGACAACGAGAACGCAAATGCACCATTCCACTGCCGTCTGCAGAAGGAAAGAGATCAACCCCGACGCTGCCTGCAGTCCCATCATCTACTCTCACTCAATTGTCGCACCGTATCAGGCCTCTGTAGCAGGCTCCTCCAGCTTCCGCTTTTTGTATTCCTGAATCATCCCCTCGAGAACATCCAGGTCGGAAGCCTCGACCGCATTTGTCGCTAACAAATTGACGAGCAATCCCCGGGCAGAGCCTCCAAAGTTC
Source organism: uncultured Acidobacteriaceae bacterium (assembly GCA_963741395.1). Taxonomy (GTDB): domain Bacteria; phylum Acidobacteriota; class Terriglobia; order Terriglobales; family Acidobacteriaceae; genus Edaphobacter. The sequence goes on along the minus strand of CAVUHV010000003.1, from coordinate 76,204 downwards.
TGCCTCAGCAGGGTTTGCACGGACTGCTGATCCACTTTTTCCTTGCTGATGAGTGGCTGAAAGACAAAAACACGTCCCCGCGCAGTATGACTGACGAATCCCTTTTGTTCCATGATTCGCAGGAAAGCTTGGGTCGTTTTATAGTTAGGTCGCTTGCGAGCAGGGAAGGAGCTTACGACCTCATCCACCGTGGCTTCACCCAATTGCCACAGCACGTTGAGAATACGAAGCTCGGAACTCGTCGGAAGTTGCGCTTTCGTCTTGAGAGGCACAGTCGACTCCATTCCGTTTCGAAACGAGCACAGTATAGCACCAGTTGCATTTAAGTCTTAAATCAATAAGAATTACCTTTTACGAGTCTTATCGTCTTAAGACTTGCCCGCGGAAGTTGCCGCCAGGAGGCTTCGACGATGCCACAATCCACGCTCTCTACTACGCACGAACTCTCTTCCATCTCCCCGTCAGCCTATGCCGATTACGTCAATCCCGAGTGGGTGAGACTCCTCGACCTACTGGGAATGAACGTGCGCTACCGACGTTGCCTCGGTACAGAACTGCACGCCGAAGACGGGCGCATCTTCCTCGACTTTCTCTCCGGTTATTGCGTGCACAACGCCGGCCACAATCATCCCTGTATCGTTGAGGCCCTGCGTAACGAGCTTCAGGCCTGCGGACCAGCAATGCTGCAAAGTCACGTGGCCGACATCGCAGGCGAACTCGCGCAGCAACTCTGCGCCCGGGCCTGTGGACGTCTCACCAAAGCCTTCTTCTGCAGCTCAGGCAGCGAGGGAGTCGAGGCCGTCATTAAATTCGCTCGTGCGCGTACACGGCGCACAGGCATCGTCTACGCGCGCGGAGCCTTCCACGGCCTCACATGCGGCGCGCTCTCGCTGATGGGCAGCGACTTCTGGCGCGAAGGCTTTGGCCCTATGCTGCCCCAAACCTTCGAAGTCCCCTTCAACGACGCCGATGCCTTGGAGGTCGTTCTCGCCAAAGAGAAGATCGGCGCCGTCATCCTCGAGCCGATCCAGGGTGAGGCCGGCATTGTGCTCCCCGAGCCCGGCTATCTCGCAGCCGTCGAAGCTCTCTGCCGCAAATACCGCGCGCTCTTCGTGCTCGACGAAGTGCAGACCGGGGTCGGACGCACCGGACGCTTTCTCGCGGCGCAGCACTACGGCGTCTCCCCGGACATGATCGTCATGGCCAAGGCCCTCAGCGGAGGCCTCATTCCCTGCGCCGCTGTACTCATGACCGAAGACATCTACGAGGCGGTGTACGGCTCTCTGCGCCGCGCGATCGTCCACACCTCAACCTACAGCGAGAATGGCCTCGCCATGCGTGCCGCCCTCGCAACCCTAACCGTCCTCGACCGCGAGCGGCTGGCCGAGCGAGCCGACTCCCTGGGCACGGAACTCCGCCAAAGGCTGCGCAACGCCCTTGAGCCATACGAGATGATTCGCGAAGTACGCGGCATGGGCCTCATGAACGGCATCGTCTTCGATGCACCGAGACAACTCGCACTCCGCATCTCGTTCGAGGCCTTCCGCGCGATCCATCCCGGCATGTTCGGCCAGATGCTCGTCCGGCGCCTCTTCCACGAGCACCAAATACTCTCTCAAATCTGCGGAAATAACTTCATGGTTCTAAAGGTGGCCCCGCCCCTCGTCGTCACGGAGACTCAGATCGACAGATATGTTGACGCCATTACCTCCGTCGTCGAAACGCTACATTCCTCAACAGCAGTATGGTCTGACGCTCTGGACATCGGGCGCAGAGCCATTCGCGTCTAGCAAGCCGAGAAGAAGTTGCGACACAAATATGACGAGCTGAGTGGAGACGATTCCGACGCGGCCCCGTCTACCCAAGGAAGACTTGAACGGAACTCACTTGATGCAAACATCCACTGATGCACTTATCGTTGGAGGCGGCCCCGCAGGATTAGCCGCCGCCGTCGCACTGAGAAAAAAAGGCGTCGATTGTGTCGTCGCAGAGGCGATGTCTCCCACAATCGATAAAGCCTGCGGCGAAGGTCTCATGCCCGATGCCTTAAGCGCGCTTCAGTCTCTCGGCGTTCCCATCACAGAAGACGATGGATACCCCTTTCAAGGGATTCGCTTCGCCAACGCGGCGCATCAAGTCGACGCGCTCTTTCCAGAGGGCCACGGCATCGGTGTACGACGCGTCAGGCTGCATCAACGGCTCGCGGAACACGCGGCCAGCGCCGGCGTAAACATCCTCTGGAACAGCCGCATCAAGCTCATTAATCATCATGCCGCCTCCATCAACGGCGTTCAAATCAACTTTCGCTGGCTGATCGGTGCCGACGGACAGGGTTCAACCGTCCGGCGTTGGGCAGGACTCGATCGCACACGAAAGAAGCGCCTGCGCTACGGCTTCCGCCGCCACTACCAGATCAAGCCCTGGAGCGAGTTCGTCGAGGTCCACTGGAGCCGCTGCGGCCAACTCTATATCACGCCCGTCTCGTCAGATTGCCTCTGTGTAGTCTTTGTTACTGCCGACCTGAAGCGTGACCGCAGCGATATCCTCGCTGGGTTTCCTGAAGTTGCTAGCCGTCTCCGTGGCGTGCCCATCCTCTCGCAACAACGAGGCGCCGTCTCAGCAACCCGCAAGCTCTACCTCGTAGCCGCCGAAACCGTCGCCCTCATCGGCGACGCCTCCGGCTCGACCGACGCAATCACCGGCGAAGGATTGGCAATGTCCTTCCGTCAGGCCCTCGCGCTTGCCGAGGCAATTCAGGCCGGCTCACTGGAACCCTACCGCCGCGCCCATGAACGCATCGGAAGGCTACCCCACACCATGGGCTCACTCATGCTCACGATGGACCGCTGGCCAGCTCTAGAGGTGCGGGCGATGAAAGCACTCTCTTCCAACCCGCAACTGTTTCGCGAGCTACTCTCAGTCCATCTTGGAGCGAAGGGTCTGCTCGAATTCGCCATGCTGGGCGGGCCCAAACTCGGCTGGAAGCTGTTGACCCAAACCTATCCTGGATGAGGAGGCAATCGATGCAACGCAAGCGTGCAGTCGTCCGCAGCACCGCACGGTTTCTGCTCAGGGCTGTCTTCGTTCTCGTCTTTGTGACCATTGCCCTCGCCCAGGTTCCGCACAATATCGACATCACTCTTGACCCCTCCGCCACGGTCGTACACTGGACGCTCGTCGACGTCCTCCACACAGTACACGGAACATTCCGACTGAAGCAGGGCGTCATCCACTACGATCCTGTCTCCGGCAACGCCACCGGCATCATCGAGATCGACGCAACCAGTGGAGAGAGCGGAAGCCCCGCCCGCGACGAGAGGATGCACAAAAATGTCCTCGACAGCCCGCGCTTCCAGACCATCACCTTCCGGCCCGCTCACGTCGAGGGCAAGTTCGACCGCGCCGCTCAGGCCACCTTCACGGTTGATGGAGTCATCAACCTCCACGGCCAGGATCACCCTATGAAGATGCAGGTGACAGCGCATCCGAAATCCAGCGGCGTCGCTCTCGACACCCACTTCGATATTCCGTACGTACAATGGGGCCTCAAGGACCCCAGCACCTTCGTGCTCCGCGTGAACAAGGATGTTTCCATTGACGTCGAGAGCTTCGCGCGGCTAAGCCCCTGAAACTGCGGCGCTATATTTCTTCGACAAAATCGGCTTCACCGTGGTTAACTTGCACTGATGTCCGAAGAGATCACGGTTTCGAAGGAAGACTACCTCAAGGCAATCATTGAAGCCGAGAGCGAAGGCCACCACGTCATTCCTGCCCTGTTGGCGCAATGGCTCGACGTGTCAGCTCCAGCCGTCACAAAGGCCGTCAAACGCCTCAAACTGGACGGCTATATTGATTCCACAAAAGAGGGCGGTCTGAAGCTCGCGCCGAAGGGCCGCGAAGCCGCGCATCGAACTGCCTTGCGGCACCACCTGGTCGAACGCATGCTCTCGGAGATCTTCGGCATGGAGTGGCATCAGGTCCACGCCGAGGCCGAGCGCCTTGAGCACGTCATCTCCCCAGCCTTCCAGGCCAAGCTCATCGAGAAGCTCGGCATCGAAGGCGACTGCCCCCACGGCAATCGGGTACTCCCCGAGACGCCGGCCGAAATCCGCAAGCGCGGCTTGCAGGCCCTCTCCGATGCACCCGAGGGAATTGACCTCATCGTTGCCAGCCTGTACGAGCGCGATGCCCGGCTTCTCGAGTTTCTGCATTCTCTCGGCATCGGACCCCGTGTCCCCGTTCGTATCGTCAGCCGCAATTACGACGAGACGATCCAGGTGATAACCCCAAAGGGCCCTGTGACTCTCGGCAAATCCGCGGCCAGCCGCGTCTGGGTTCGACATGGGACCGCTAATGAACCAAAGCATCGCAAAAAGAAGTAACCGCAGTTAACTGCTCGTGGCATACTACATCTAAGGGATGTAAGCGCGACGCCACGTATGACACCAGTCCAGGAACTCGACCGGCAACAGAGGCCGTCTTTACCAGACGTGTTCTCCTCTGTCCACCTCACGTCGTCGCGAAGCTTCTGGAGGCGCGTCCTCGGGTTCGTCGGCCCTGGCTTCCTCATCTCTGTCGGCTACATGGACCCTGGCAATTGGGCGACGGACATTGCCGGAGGCTCGCGTTACGGATACACCCTGCTCTTCGTCATCATGCTCTCCAACCTAATGGCGATTCTGCTGCAAAGCCTCGCGCTCAAACTCGGCGTAGCGAGCGAAAGAGACCTCGCCCAGGCCTGCCGCGAGTCCTACAGCCGCCCCGTGACGATCTTCCTGTGGATCTTCGCCGAGATTGCAATCGGAGCCTGCGACCTGGCCGAAGTCGTTGGCTCAGCCATCGCCCTCAACCTTCTCTTCGGGATCCCCCTGCTGCTCGGAGTCATCCTCACCGGCACGGATGTTCTCCTCATCCTCCTGCTGCAGAACCGCGGCTTCCGTTATCTCGAGGCGCTGGTTATCACGCTCATCGGCACCATCGCCGTTCTCTTCGGCATCGAGATTGTCCTGTCGCACCCGGAGTGGGGCTTGCTCACACGAAGTCTCCTGATCCCGTCGCGCGCCATCATCACCAACCCAGAGATGCTCTATATCGCAATCGGCATCCTCGGGGCCACCGTCATGCCGCACAATCTCTACCTGCACTCCTCCATCGTGCAGACCCGCGACTACCCACGCACCACCGAGGGCAAACGCGAGGCGATCCGCTTTGCGAACATTGACTCTGCGACCGCCCTGATGCTCGCGCTCTTCGTCAACGCGGCCATCCTCATTCTCGCCGCCGCCGTCTTTCACCGCGGAGGGCACTTCGAAGTCGCAGAGATCGGGGATGCCTACAAGCTCCTTACACCGATGTTGGGCTTCACCGGCGCCAGCACAATGTTCGCCCTCGCCCTGTTGGCCTCCGGCCAGAACTCCACCATCACCGGCACCCTCGCAGGCCAAGTCGTGATGGAAGGCTTCATCGACATCCGCCTGACCCCATGGCTGCGCCGCCTCATTACCCGATCACTCGCCATCATCCCCACCGTAATCGTTACCTTCTTCTACGGCGCCCGCGGCACTGCCAACCTGCTCATCCTCAGCCAGGTGATCCTCAGCATGCAACTCAGCTTCGCCGTCTTCCCGCTCGTCGCCTTCACCAGCGACCGCGTCAGAATGGGCGAGTTCGCCAACCGGCCATGGCTCAAATACTTGAGCTACGCCGTCGCCTTTCTGATCGCAGGACTCAATATCTGGCTCCTCATCCAGACCGTCCGCGGTGGCTGATCGATCAGTCGATAGCGGAAATAAGGACGAAATTTACTTAATCTATGCAATCTTCTGCGCAGCAAGCTTCCTCCGCCCGCTGAAAATCCCTGATTCTTCGAATCTAGTTAGGCACTCCACGTGCAATAACCACTGGAAGCGACGACCCATTCTGGCCCGACCGATCCGTCATAGGAGTATCCACATGAAGCTCTCTCGTTGTCTCTTTGCCTTTGTTCTTATCTTTAGCGCAACCCATTTTATGAGCGCCGACCCGCTCGACTTTAAGACCAGCGTCCTCGATCCTGATCCATTGCCTGTGTACACGCCTGTCGATGGCAACACGCCCTTTTCGGTCGTCTTCACCACCTGCCCTGCGAATATCACCGCCGACGGATGCTTCGTGGGATACAACGAGACGACCGACACAACGTTTACGACCCTGGATCTTGTCTTCGCTAACAGCACCTCGGACGACCCCACCGACCAGACCAACTTTCTGAACGGTCAGCCTGTGGACTGCGACACAACACCCGCCGCCAGCCTCTTCGGCAGCGCAACCTGTTCGCTCTCTCCCGACCAGACCTTCTACACCCTCGATTTCTTCGGCGGCACGGGAATCGCGCCAGGAGCATTCTTCTTCATCACGGAGACTGGCCCCACGCCCGCGGCGTTCGGTACGGGCACTGGAGTAGCAAACCCTGTCCCAGAGCCAGGTTCAATGATCCTGTTCTCCACCGGCCTCGCGATGCTTGGCTTTCTCGCATTCAGAGCGCGCAGATTCGCGACGAACTCCACGCGGCTCTAAATTTCTGAAGGTCGTTACGCCTCGTCACCAGTGCAACCATTCCAGGGCGTAACGACCGCTTTTTCCAGCGGACACGAAACTTGCACGCAGATGATGGCCTCGTTGTACTCTTTCTTATCCGCCAATCTGGTTGCAAGAAGAGTACCTATGCGTCGTGCCGGACCGATATTCTTGCTGCTGCTCACTCTGTGGAGTGCACCGCGCCTTGCGTCGGCCAGTTCCGAAGGCAGCAAAGATCCATCGGCCACGCTCTCCACGAATGAGGTACACGTAAAGCTGGGCGAATCCGCCGTGGAACTCGCCGGCCCATGGAAGTTCCACACCGGCGATAACATGCTCTGGGCCCTGCAGAGCTTCGACGACTCCTCGTGGGGCGAGATGGACCTCACCCCGCCACCGGGCTCCGCCGATGCAAGCCTCGGAACAAGCGGATACATTCCTGGCTGGACGGCTCGGGGATACCCCAAATACTCAGGTTATGCATGGTATCGGCTCAAACTGAATGTGGAAGGCGCCGACCGCCCGCTGGCGCTTAAGATGCCCGCGAACGCCGATGATGCCTATCAGGTTTTCGTCAACGGGGTAAAGATCGGAGAGTTCGGCGATTTTGGTACCCGTCATGTGACGGCATACCTCACGCTGCCCAGAGCCTTTCGCCTGCCCCAGGGCGCGCAGTTCGGCACCATCACCATCGCGATCCGCATGTGGATGGATAGCGCAACCCCCTTCAACAGCCCCGACGCCGGCGGACTCCATGGGCCTCCCGTCCTCGGCTATGCCTCCGTAATTGCTGCGCAGATGCGCCTTGACTGGGACGACGACGCTCACGCTAACGGCTTCGGTTTCCTGGAGATGCTGATTCTCATCATGGCGCTGCTCATGGCGCTTACACTCTCCTGGCTCGACAAACAGGAAGAGTCGTACCTTTGGCTCGCTGTCGTTTGCATCGTCACGATTCTGGGCAACGGCGTCGTGCTGCTGGCTAACTTCACTACAGTGATCGGCCAAACGGCACAGGTCATCCTCGCAGACGTCATTCTCAGGCCCATGAGAATCGGCCTCTGGGTCCTCTTCTGGGCCTACTGGTTTCATCTGCGGCGCATGCGACGGCTCCACATCATCGTATGGACCCAGGTCACCCTCCTCGCCATCGGCACCGCGATGCTCCGCCCCCCGCTCTACGGGCAGTACGTTCCCGTCGAAGCCTCCAGCTATCTCGTCCCGATTCTCTTGGCAATTAAGCTCGGCCTGGGCGTTCTTCTTCTCGCTGTGGCGTATCGCGGATTCAAACAGCAGAAGACCGAAGGCGGACTCGCCGCGGCCGCCGTTCTACTGGCCGCCATCTCGAACTACCAGCGTGAACTTCGCCTCATCCATGTCCAGACCAGCACCTCTATTCTGGGCTTCAGCGTGTACTTCGGCACCGTGTCGACCATCCTGTCGCTACTCATCATCACCATCATGTTGCTCCGCAGATTCATCTACGCGCAGCGCAAAAAGGAGCAGTGGAAGCTCGAGATTCAGCAGGCCCGGCAGGTCCAGCAGGTCCTCATTCCTGAACAACTTCCTGTCGTGAAAGGCCTCAGCATCGAAAGCGAGTATCGACCTGCACGCGAGGTCGGCGGCGACTACTTCCAGATTCTCCCCGGCCAATTGGAGGGCTCCGCTCTCATCGTCGTCGGCGATGTCACCGGCAAGGGTCTCCAGGCAGGAATGCTCGTAGCACTCATCGTAGGGTCCATTCGCACCGCGGTGCAGAACACCTCTGACCCCTCGCGCATCATGAGCCTTGTCAACGAACAACTCTGCGAACGCGAGCACGCCAGCTCAACCTGCATGATCCTCCGAATCGACCCCGACGGAACGGTTGCCATGGCCAACGCCGGACAACTCCCTCCCTACCTCAATGGCAAAGAGATGGAGATCGAAGGCGCATTGCCCCTCGGAATCATCCCCGAGATGGACTTCCCCATCGTCACCTTTCAGCTTGATCCCGGCGACTCCCTCATTCTCATGTCAGACGGCATCGCCGAGGCTCAGGACGCCCGCGGAAAGCTCTTCGGCTTCGACCGCGTCAACGATCTGCTTCAGAAGCAGGTAACAGCCGCAGACATCGCCCAGGCGGCTCAACAATTCGGCCAGCAGGACGACATCCTCGTGCTACGCGTCGTACGCGAGGTCGGAGTGACAATCGGCACGCAGTCCGCCTCGCATATCGCCGCCGACTAGATCCCGCTCAGACTGTAGCTTGCGGTCGTAGCCACCCTACGCCGAAAAGCTAGCGCACGCACTCTGTTCGTCAGGATGCAGCTTCGTATATTTCGTAATTCCCACCATCGTAAAGACCTTCTGGAAGTGCGGCGTCAAGCCGAAGGTCTGGATCGTCTGGCCCGCCTTGTTGGCCGCGATCATCATCTGGATCACGAGCGCGATCCCGCTCGAGTTGATGTACTCCACCTTCGTAAAGTCCAGAAGGATGCGCTTCGCACTCTCAGGAATCCCCTGATACGTACCCAGCACTGCAGCCTTCGAGGCGCTCGTGATGTCGCCCGCAAACCGGAGAACGATCACCGGGGCATCCAGGCCGCACTGCACCTCTTCCATCCTTACTTGTGTGACTTTTTCCGGCATCGCTTCTCCCTTTGTCCTCCTCGTCAGTCTTTAGTCGGATCAAGGCGGATCACCATGCGGGCGTAGCTTCCTGCGGGAGGCGAACTAACCCATTCGACCTCGTCGACGAGAGCCTCGATCAGAAACATCCCCATCCCGCGCGGCTCCTCTTCCTCGTGCATCTTCTTGTCGATATCCGGGACCGTAGCGCGTCCCTGCGGCCCTTGGCCGTTATCCACCACTTTCACCTCGAGCGAGTTCGGGCTCATCGACATGACCACGCCGACGCTCAGGGCCTCATCGAGCTTGTTGCCATGCTCCATCGCGTTAATACACGCCTCAGCGACCGCCGTCTTCAGGTCTTCGACGCGGTCGTCGTCAAACCCCATCAACTGGGCTACGCTCGCCGCTGTATTCATAGCCACTTTTTCAAAGCCCAGGCGGGAGGGGAGACGGAGCTCGATGCTGCTGCGGTGCTCATCCATCAATCGTGGTCTCCATCTATCCGTTTCGGAACAGTACCAATGCGGTCATATCATCGGACTGCTCGCTTCCCTTCGAGAATCCCTCTAAAGTGTTCCAGATGGAACTTAGTGTGCTCTCAGGGGTTCGCTCCGTGCAAGCGACAAAGGTCTCCATCAACCGCTTCTCGCCAAACTCTTCCCGGTCGCAGAAGACCTCCGTCATGCCGTCAGTGTAGACCAAAAGCCGCGCCGCAGGACCAAGGGTGAACTTCTGTGATACATAGCTGGAAAAGGGCAGCATCCCAATCGGAGTTCCTGTCGCGGCCATCTTCGTCACCCCTCCCTCCTTCGGAATCAGAAACGCAGGATTGTGGCCCGCATTCACGACCTCCAGCGTATGGCTCGCCGGATCGAGCCGCATAAGAATCGCCGTCACATAGCGGCGCTGCGCCTCCGCTCCTTCGTTGAAATGCAACAGGTTCATCTTCGTGGCAATCTCAAACAGGCTCAGGTTCGCGTGAACCATCGCGCGGAACGCCGACCGGAACGACGTGCCCACAAGCGCCGAAGCCAGCCCCTTGCCCGCAACATCTCCCACGACGATGATTACCTCGCCTGACGGCATCGACACGATATCCAGGTAGTCTCCGCCGACCTCGTAGCAGGTCGATGACCGCGCTGCGATCTCGTACTCCGGAATCTCAGGCATCTGCTGTGGAATCAGGCTCAACTGCACCCGCCGCGCAGCCGCCAGATCGCTCTCCACCCGCTGCCACTGCAGCGCACGCTCGTGAAATCGGGCATTCTCAATCGCGACCGCGGCCTGCACCGCAAGCGACTCCAGAAAATCTGTCTCATCAAGATTGAGGGCTCTGTCAGGGGAAAGAAGAACGATCAACTCCGTAAACTGATTGCCTGCTTTGTCGCGCAGAGGAAAACGCAATGTCGCATAATACGAGGCCAGCTCCCGCGCATGTTCGGATCCCGCAGCCGCCTGCAGAGCGGCTGGAACCTCACCGTACGTATACGGAAACGTGGTGAAGAACGCCCCCGTTAGTTCCAGCTCACGCACCACTATCTGCAGTGCGATATGGAGTACCTCTTCGAGCTGAATGGTCGAGTGGATCTGACGGCTTGCCTCAAGCAGCGCCTGCAGGCGTACCACCTGCTGCTGGGCCACAAGCGCTTCACTGAATTCCATCGGAAGGATTCCTCTGCATCAAAACCGCTGCACGCACAAATATATAGGAATCAGGCCCTTCGTCAGCCCTTATTCGCAGGCTGTCGCAGCATCCCCTTAAAAATCAATGGCCGGAGGCTAACCCCCGGCCACAGTTCCTGGCATGCCATCTAGAACAGCAGATGCAGCGACATCTGTATCTGCCGCGAGCTTCCAATTGCCTTGTTTGTGATGCCAAGGCCGCCGGGGCAGTTATAGAAGCTGGAGTTCGTCTGGCTTCCGGTCGACGTGCATCCAGTCGGCAGAGGCGTCGTCCCCTCCACGGGAAAGTTATTGTAGCCCTGGTTCTGCGAAACGTTGTCGATTGGAATATCGAAACTCGTCGTATTCGTGAGGTTGTAGATATCGAACGTGTATTTCAGGTTGAACCGTTCAGTGATCGCGGTCTCCTTCACAATCGACATATCGGCGCGCTTCTGGGACGCCTGCCGGAAGATATTGCGCTGCCCAGTCGTGAAGCTCGTCTCAAACGTATCGCCCGCCGGCACCGCTCCATTCAAAGCACCCGGAGAGAGCAACGGGACAGTAAAGCAAGTCGCTTTGAGAGCGGGTCCGCTCGATGCCACGGCGGAAAACGCGCCGGAAAATCCCGTCTTCGCGTTCTGAGGCGTGCAACCAGGAGCCAGCGGAACGATTGGGTTGGTAATCCCGTTGAAGACGCTGTAATAGATGCTGCCGACAGCGCCCGTATAGTCGATCACGCTGTATGGTTGACCGCTCTGGAGAATCGTAAGCCCAACAACCGACCAGCCATCGACCACCCGGCCCATGAGCGTGTTCTTACCCCTAAACTCTGGTAGGCGGTAAACATAGTTGAAGTTCAGCACATGCGTCCGGTCGAAGTCCGAAGACGCATAGCCGTCCCGCAGATTCAATGGATTGTTGCCGTTGTAGAACAATCCCAGGCCGCTCTGTTCATCGAGAGCATGCGAGTAGGTATATGACGCACCCACATATAACCCGTGACTCATCCGCTTCTCAACATGTGCTGTCAGTGCGTTATATGCAGCCACGCCCGCAGCCTTGTAGTCGATCGACTCCGACGCGTATCCCGTATAGGGGACACGCAGATCCACGTTGCCGCCCTCATTTGTCGCAAGGAACGGCTGGCCGTTCGGAAGATTGATGGGATTGAAAGTATTCGGGTCGAGCACAGTGTAGCCATAAGAGTACTGTTGACCGTGTACAGGAGCAGTTGGCGTCGCGATCAGCGCCTGGTTGAACGGTACCGGAATCACCTGATGCCGGCTTACCGTGCCGACGTATCCCAGCTCGACCGCAAGGCCCTTGAGCGGCTGCCACTGCAGATCCAGCGTGTAGTTGATCGAGTAAGGCAGCTTGTTCGCCCGGTCATACGTTCCGAGAGACACAGGAGCCGCACCTTGAGCGATGGCAGCCGCGTTCGGCAGATAGTTCGTGAGATCCGATGCTTTTCCGGTCGGAGGAGCACCCAAAGTGTTCCCCCACGGATTGTTCAGCGAACCGCCATTTGGCTGCGTAGGATCGCATGTCGGAATGTAGCCGAAATAGTACGACCCAAGCGCCGTGCAGATCTGCGCGTTCACGAACGGAGGCGCCTGGTTCACGCCGAACGGTCCGCCTGTAACGTCCCCGATTGCATAACCGGGAGAGAAGTAGGTGAACAACTCGCCGCGATCATAGTAGATGCCGGTTCCAGCCCTCACCACAATCTTGCCGTCATACTTCTTCGGCGCGTAGGCCAGACCGACGCGCGGACCGAAGCCCCACTGCCGCCCCGTGAGCGTCGTCTTGCTCACCCCCGAAGTTCCGTTCACATTGTTACCCGCGATGATAAAGCCGTTCGCGGTGGTACCGATATCCCCCGGCATCTCACCCGCAACGGGAGTATAGCCATAGCGGCTCGGATCGAAGTTGAAGATGCGCCCATACTTCTCCGTCAGGCCGCCATCCCAGTCCCACCGAAGCCCCGCCATCAGAGTAAGGTTGCTCATCACCTGGAACTTATCCTGCGCGTAGAGACCCACCTGGTTCGCGCGGTAGTAACGATTGGCATTGCCCTGCAGAAAAGTGGTCGTGTTGAAATCGTAGTTGTTCGTCACAAGACCCTGTGCATACTGCGAAAAGTCCGCAGTCGCAATCGTGCCCGTTCCAGTACGGCGGTCAATCGTGTTCAGTTGCGTGTACTGATAGCTGCCGCCGAAGCCGACCGTGTGCTTGCCCAGCGTCCAAAGAGCATTGCCTGAAGGCTGGATGCGATTCTGAAAGACACCCGTATTCGGCCCTTGCGTCGCCGCTCCCGGCCCGATATTCAGAGTAGCCAGTGGAGAACCCTCAGGATGGTAGCTGCCAAGCGCATCGACGATCGTCACGCCCGGAAAATACGTCGAACCGAATGCATTTATGCTCGCCGTTGGAACTCCGTTCAGTGTAGGAATCGAACCCGGCCCGAAGAGCTGGTCGTTCTTGCTGTAGAGTTTCTCGCGCAGAATACCGAGCGTCTCTACCGTGCTCAAATTCGGCTTGATGAGCCACGTGTTGCTGATCGACGCCACCTGGCTCCCCGCGTCGAGGTGCTGTGTAAACCCGGGAACATTCGAATAGGCATACGGCGCCGTCGTCGGATCGTGCTGGTAGTAGTACTTCAACGCCACGGTATCCTTCGCGGTCGCGTTGTAATCGAGGTCCGCCACAGCCTGGTCGGCAATGAAATACGCCGTCCCCGGAATAAACGCATTGTCCGGATGCGCATACGTCGGCAGGTTGCCCGACGAGTTCGGGATCAGGTACTTCCCAGGCTGTCCCGGTGCCGCGGGAGAGTTGAACAGCGCCAGAGCAACGTTATTGATGTCCGACGGAGCCAGGGTCGTGCCCCAGCCATCGTTCGACAAAGCAGCCAGAGCTGACGCGCTGCGATCGTTCGAGAGACCCTGCGGTACGCTCAGGAACGAATCGCCGATCTCCTGATCGCTCACATGCATATGCTGATAGGCGACAAACCCAAAGAGCTTGTCCTTAATAATCGGACCGCCAAACGTTCCACCGGCGACGTATCGGTGCAACTGCGGAACCTTCATATTTGCCGGAATGTTGTCATCCTGCTTGAAAAAGAAGGGAGCTGCATTCAGCCAGTCTGTGCCTCGGTGCAGGTAAGCGCTGCCGTGGTACTGGTTGGTACCCGAAGACGTGCTCAGGTCAATATGCGCACCCGACGTGGACCCCTGCTGCGCATCGTACATCGATGCATTCACCCGCACCTCTTCGACCATCTCCGGCGCGGGAGTCGGCAACGCATTCCCGATCGATAGATAGACCGACGCACTGCTCTGGACCACGCCTCCGGCTCCCGTATTGCCGACACCGGTGTTGTTCACCACACGCGCAGACGCCACCTGGCTCGTGCTCTTACCGTTGAACAGGTTGCTTCCATCTACGCCATTCAGCGAAAAGCTGTTGCTCGTGTCGCGCTGTCCATTCGCCCAGATCGGAGCATTCCCCAAACCCGAGTTAGCCCCTGTGCCACCCGGCAGCTCCGCATTCACGCCCGGCGAAAGAATCGCCACTCCCGTAAAGCTTCCCGTCGGCAGCGGGATCGACTCGATCTGCGCCTTGTCCAGCACGTAGCCGTTCGTCGTGTCCGTCGCGTTCAGCAGAGGATTCGCCTCCACCGTCACCGCCTCCGTCACCGATCCCACCGACATCTGCGCCGGCAGAGTCACCGTGCGATTTGCCTGCACCACAATCCCGGGAAACCGCATCGCCCCAAAGCCCTCTCGCGAAAACGTGATCGTATATTTGCCAATCGGCAAATCCTGAAGCGCATAGCTCCCCTCAGCGTTCGTCTCAGCCGTCCTCGTCAGGTGGGTGTCCTCTTCCACCGCCTTCACTGCCACCCCCGGCAGCACGCCCCCCTGGGGATCGGTGACCGTTCCGACAATCGCTCCCAGTGTCTGCTGAGCATGAGCGCTGGAGACCACCAGACACACGACCACAACGAGAGATAGGAAGAAGGCAAATCTGAATTTTGGACACACCGGACTAATCCTCCTGAAAGAAAGCAGCAGAAACGGCTAAACCAACATCTCTCGGATGTTGTGGCAATTCGTCTCCGGACAACCGGTAACGGATAATAATCAGAACATTCGACTGGAGACACAAATGCGAATCGCCGATTCATCTCAGGGCGATTAAGCATTTGAATCTGTCAGAAAAAGCGAGCTTCGCGGGTCGCTTACGGGATAGACCCGACGGCGGATTCTCTACGAATTCCAGCCTCAGGTCGAATTGAGTGTGATGGACTGAGGATAGCCCAAACACCGTCAATGTCAATCAAAAGTTAACACTCCAAAGCAGCGAATTCGTCCCGCTCGTCTATGCTGCTGAATATGCCGCCAACTCCCTCATCTGCCGCCGATTACACCGCCATGCTCGAGGTCGCGCTCGACGAAGCCCGCATCGGCCTCTCCGAAGGCGGCATCCCCATCGGCGCCGCCATCTTCGACTGCGCCGGCCGCCTCATCAGCCGCGGCCACAACCGCCGCGTGCAGCAGAATGACCCCGCAATCCACGGCGAGACCGACGCCTTCCGCCGCGCCGGACGCCAGCGCTCCTACCGCGACCTCATCATGGTCACCACCCTCGCCCCCTGCTGGTACTGCAGCGGCCTCGTCCGTCAATTCGGCTTCCGCACTCTCGTCGTCGGCGAGTCCCGCAACTTCGCCGGAGGCCTCGACTGGCTCCGCTCCGCAGGCATCGAGATCATCGACCTCGACTCTCCCGTCTGCGTCGACCTCCTCGCCACCTATATCCGCCAGCACCCCGACATCTGGAACGAAGACATCGGCGAACCCCCATCGGTCTAGAGTCCTCTCGCGCCTCCATGTTTTTCGCTGTCATTCTGAGCGGAGCGAAGAACCCCCTGTATTTTTCCCTGGAGCGCCGACCAGATCGGAATAGTCACAAGACCTGAGCCAAACCGGGAAGAAACCTGTGGTTTGTTGCGCACCTACACTCCTTGAGACGTCCCAACACGCAAACCCCTGCGGCGACTCACGAAGTACCAAACCAACCCAGCGACAAGATATCCCGCGTAGAAAAACGGAAATGCCCTATAAGGCGCAGGCGGAACCGGAAGGAGCGTCCCCAGCAGCACCGCCAGCATCGCCAACGTTGCCACCACCGAGAGCACCACGCTCCCCAATCTCAGCCGTCCCCGCTGCCGCAGGTGGACCATCATCGCCACCGCCGCCAACCCATATGCCGTCAGAAACCCGAACACCGCCAGCGCACCCATCCACCCATACACGTCCGCGCCGCTAACGCCGCGCTCAACCATCACTGCCACTGGCACAAACGCCAGCACCGCCGCCAGCAAACTCGCGAGCGCCGGAGTCTCATTTCTCTTATGCGTCCTGCTAAGGTGCCGGCTCGCGAGGCCATGATGCGCCATCAGCATCAGCACTCTCGCCGCCGCAATCACACACGCCAGCGTCGCCGCGAACATGCTCACCAGCACACCCGCATCAATCACCGGCCCAAGGATCCCCACTCCCGCCCGCCCCGCCAGGTATCGCATCGGAGCCGTGCTCTCCCCCAGCCCCGGCTTCGCCCCCGCAAACCCAAGCACCTCGCCATACGAGCACACAACGAAGAATACCCCCCCCAGCAGCGCACTCTGAACCACCGCCCGCGGAATCGTCCGCAGCGGATTCTTCGCCTCCGCCCCTAGGGTCGTCGCGCTCTCAAACCCCACAAAGCTGAAGATCGCCAGCACTACTCCCAGCCGTATCGACGTCGCCGACATCCCACTCAACCTGAACTGGCTCGCATCGACATGCAGCCCGTGCCTCCAGATCGTCGCCCCAACCACAACCGCAATCAGCAACACCGACGCCGCCTCGATCCAAAGCATCAGCCGCGCCGAGATCTTCACGTCCCGATACGCTACCCACACCGCGCTTCCCGCCGCCAAAGCCGCCAGCGCAACAGGAGGCACATACCGTCCCTGCGCCCCCAGAAACACATACGCATAGTTGATGAACCCGCCAATCACCGAAGCGGCCGTCATCACATAAGCAAAGAACAGTGCCCACGCCGCTACCACGCTGCACACCGGCGGCATCGTCGACCTCACATACACATACAACGACCCCGGCGACGCCGAGTCCCGCGCAAACGTCGCGATGCACAACGACATCAGCACCATAATCGCCATGGCGATTCCATACGCCACAACGGTGCCCTGCCCGGCAAGCGCAAACACCAGCGGAATCGTCAGTGCCGGCGACGTGCTCGGCGCAATCGTCGACACCGACTGCGCCAGCGTCTCCAGCGGAGACAGCACATGCTGCCGCAGCCCATATGCAGGCTCCGCCTCCTTCGTCCCCGCAACCAGCACTTCCGAAAAGCCGTCCACTCCACTCCACCTCGGAGATGATTTGCGCCCTTGGCCGTCGATACACCTCGGCCCTCATTCACATACTTTGTTTTGTGCTGGAAGTTTGAGTCTCTACCGTCTCACCCTCGGCGTCAACCTCTTCGTTCGCTACCGCCGAGCCTCAGCCCGCAGAGCCACATCGCGATCCAGCCCCGTCTCGATCGTGTCCAATAGAACGCCCGAAGGATCGTTGAAGTACTCCCAGAACATCACTCCACCCAGACTGTGATCCATCACATACCGGCACTTCATTCCGAGCGATTCCGCGTCCTCATACGACACAAAGATCTGCGCCTCTTCGTTGTACAGATACGGCACCGCAGCCTCCGCGTCCCAGTACCGCACATAACCGCTCTCCAGCAGCGCCGGAACATCCGCCAGCGTGAAGTGGAACCCATGCGCAGGTTTACCCTCCTGGTAGAGCCCATGATTCTCGCTCGAAACCCCGCCCCAGCTTCGCCCATAGAACGGCACGCCAAGCACAATCTTCTCAGCCGGAACGCCGGCCTCCAGATACTCCCTCACTGTCCTGTCCGCCGAAACCCGCTTCGGGTCTTCTGCACTCCCCATCAGCGGAGCATCGTGTCCCGTCAGCTTGTCGATGCCCGGAAGATTGTAGTCATACGTCATCACGTTCACCGTATCGACATACCGCTGAACCTTCCCCATCTCCGTGTTCTCCAGAAAGTGCGTCGAGGCCCCAGTAGCAATTGACGTCACCAGATGCCGTCCCAGCCGAAGCTCCTCCCTGTCAAACCGTTCCCGCAGCTCCCTCAGCAGCAGCGTGTAATTCTGCCTGTCCACCGCCCGGAACTTGTTCCCATTGCCCACCATCCCCGGATACTCCCAGTCAATATCCAGGCCATCCAGGTGATAGCGCTCCACAAACTGCACCGCACTCTCAATAAACCGGCTCCGCGACTCCCGCGTCAGCGCAATATCCGAGAAGTTCCCTGACCAGGTCCACCCACCCACCGAAACCACAACCGTCAACGCCGGATTGTCCCGCTTCAGCGAGGTCAGCACCGCCAGGTTCTCTGTATCGTGCGAGAATCCCGGGACCACCCTGCCACCCTTCACGTTCGCAAACGCATAATTGATCCGCGTCACCTTGCGCGCGTCCACCTCACTCGCATCGATCACCCGGTCCTGCGGAAACACATACGCAATCACAGCTCTAGTCCTCTCCATCGAAGTGGCGGCACGAAGAACGGGGCCACAGCAGAAAACCAGAACAAGGCAGACAAATCCGAACACTCTCCCACGAAGCAACGAAACCCTGAAACTCTTACCCATACACTCCAAGGCTACAGCCCACCCTCCAAACAGGGAACCGCCCTTCGGCATCCTCTTCGTCATTCGCGAACCCTCGGCGTCGTTAGCGTTCGTCTCTTGATCGCAGCGTCTTTGAGAGAGCACGCGATTTTGCGCTCATCGAACCTTGCGGGTAGAGTTCGCTTTGTCATATGCGATCCCAACTCACCTACTGCGAAATCATCCCGATCGTCCCCAGCCACGTCTCCACCAACTCAGGCCATGCGGTTATAGGAAATTTCGTGCGTCGCAGCCCGAACGCATGGTTGCCCTGCGCATACAAATGCATCTCCACTGGGACCCCGGCCTTCTTCAGCGCAATGAAGTAAGCCAGCGCGTCGTACACGCTGTCCACGTGGTCATCCTCCGCCTGCAGCAAAAACGTCGGCGGCGTCTCGCGCGTCACAGGAACCTCAGGATTCAACGCAAGATCCTTATCGGCATTCGCAGCATGAGGAACCACAAACTTCTTCGTGCCTTGCTTAGCGTCCCACTCCGCCGCCGATAGCGACAGATGTCCCGGATAAATCGCCACCGCAAAATCCGGACGGCAGCTCTCCTTGTCAGCCGCATCCACCTCCGGATACAAACGCTTCACAAAATGCGTGCTCATCGCCGCCGCCAGATGCCCGCCCGCCGAAAACCCTAGCACTCCGATCTTGTGCGGATCGATACCCCACTCCGCCGCGTGAAAGCGCACCAACCCTACCGTCCTCTGCGCATCTTCGAGCGCCATCGGTGATTCCGGATACGGCCCTGATTTGGGGTACGGCCCAACATCCGTCACGCGGTACTTCAACAGCACACACGTGATCCCCCTGGGTACGAACCAGTCACAGACCTCCGAGCCTTCCAGATCGATGGCCAGAACCTGATAGCCCCCACCCGGGAAGACGACGACCGCTGCGCCCGTATTCTTTCCCGTCGGCGAATAGACCGTCATCGTAGGCCGCGTCACGTTGCTCACCCCCACCGCCGGCCTACCCCCAGGAAGAAAATCTTTTCCCGACGTCTCTGAGTATTCCGGTCCTTTGACAGGTTGCGGATCAGGCGCCGTCCCCGGCCATATCGGCATTTGCGTATGTCCCGGCGAAGGCTGCCACACAGGCTTCTGCGCGCGCAGACTGCCAAACGCAGACACAACACAAAGAGAAAAGATCAAAAACCTCAACTTCATCACAATCCCCGCAACCCATACAGAATCATTCGCTGAGCCGAGTGTAGGGCTGTCTAAAGTGGATTAGATCTCTAGCCGTAGAGAGAATCGCATTAGCCAACAGACATCAACTTCGTTGATGTGTTCGCACCTGCGCAAAAATCGCCGAAAAAGGCCCTGTCAAGCCCCAGAAACAACACCCGGACAGGTATTAATCCATTAAACAAAAGAAACCAAGCCACTTACGAAACAAAAATAAACCCCGAACAAGTGGCAGAGCAGTTACAGTTGATCCATTAAAAATAGGACCAGAGAACAAAAGTCAGAGGCCGGACGTGAGATTGCGCCCGGCCTCATCCCTTTTGTTTTCTAGATTTTGACCCCTAAACCATTTAGATGGAATACTTTGCCCTGTTGAAAACTCGCATCTACCTCAAAAGAAAGACTTAACAAAGAAGATGGGGGGAGGGGGGTACCCTACCCCCGAACCTTCACCGCCGCCTCACTCGCTCCGTTCGCAGCCTTCACCGGCGCCGCCGCCTTCGAAAGGTCGCCGCCATCGATCGTGATCCGCTCATTCGCCGAACCCTCCAGTTGCAGAAAAGCGGGCGAAGCATTCAGCACCCTCGTAGCGCTCATCAGAACGTCCTTCGTATCAATAAACCGCAGCACCGACTCCGCCGCCGGATTGCCCTCGACGCTGAAGCCGTTGATCGCCGCATCCTCCACGTGGTCGAAGATAACCGCTGGCCGCAAATCAGCCGACGCCACCTGGAACCGCACGTTGGTCAGCGTCACCCCGCGCGCCCGCCGCGCATACAGCCCGTACGCAGGCATCGGTCCCAGCCGGAAGTACTCGCCGAAGATCTCCGGCAGCTGCCGCCGCGCCGCATCCTCGGCCGTGCCGCCGCCGCCGAAGACGAGATGGATGTTGTCGAACGAAATGTTCTCGAGCACCGAGTCATTCACGTTGTTCAACACAATGCAAGAGTGCTTCTCGCCCGGCTGCTCCGTGCTTGTCACACTCGCCTCCGATAACTGCGGAGGATCGGTCGTCACCGTACCGTGAATATTGCTAAACGAAACATTGCGCACCACCACCGGCTGTTTGTCATCCGGCGCCGGCAGTCTGCCGCCAACGCTGATGCTGATCGGCCCGGTCACATCCTTGAAGATCAGATTCGAGAAGGAGAGATTCTCAAAATGCGATCCCGGATCGCCCTGGATCTTGATCGGGCAACCATCCACCTCATAGAGCACACAGTTCGAAACCGCGATGTTCTCCACCGTCCCGCCGCCAAAGCGAAACACCGACCACCGTGTACTGAACGTCGAGTTCGTGATTGTAATGTTCTTGCAGCTCCCGAACATCGCGCAGGCGTCGTCCTGCGACTTGATCGTGCAGTTGCTCACCGTCGCATGCTCAACGCTGATGAAGTGGAAGCCATCATTGTTCCCGTTCACACGGTTGTGGATATAAATCCCATCCATATGCACGCGCTTGCTCTGAATCACGCGAATGCTGTGGTACGCGCAGTCCAGCATCGAGATATTGCGAACGCGGAAGTCCTCGCATCGGTACGCGAGCACGTGATACGGCCGCTTCAGCCCGCCAAGTCCGCTCGGCGGCGGCGTTCCTCGCACCGCCGAGTGAAACTGCGCACCCTGTCCATCGATCGTCCCCGGACCCTCGATTGCGACCCTCTGCGCATCCACTGCAAACAGCAGCGCCCAGTTGCCATCGTTCAGCGTTGTATCGCCATGCAGCGGAATCGCATCGACAGCGTGATACTGCTTTCCGTCCGCACTTCCCAGCAGCTTGCCTGCAGCAGCAATGTGTAGCGTCACATTGCTCTTCAGTTCCACCGTGCCGATGACGAACGTCCCCGCAGGAACCAGCACCGTTCCGCCACCGTCGCCTGTGCAGGCATCGATCGCCGCCTGCAACGCCGCCGTATCGAGCGTAGTCCTGTCGCCCTTCGCACCAAACGCCCGAATGTTATACACACGTGCGCCGAGGTCGGCATCAGCCTTCGCCTTCGCTGGCGCAGCCAATCCTGTCTCGCTGAGCAGCCCCAATCCCACGGCCGCGCCTGCCACCGGAACCTGCCCCAGCCACGCACGGCGAGTCATCAGAGCGCTGCCCATCTGCGGAGTCACTTGTACGTTTTTCAACCTGTAAACCTCACGGCACAACCGCTCATCGACACGTATGTAAACGTATTCAGTTGCGCAGAAAATCTTCCGACCGCAGGGTAAGTCTATGCGCCGCGCTGTAAAAACGTCAAAGAAAAAACAGATTATATTTCATATGTCGAAATCTTCAACAGCAGGCGAAAGTCAACCTAAAATGGAATGCAGTTCTAACCTATGGACCGGTATGAGCCTGGCTTACGGTCTTCTTCAGAGCGGGCGGAGCGGTCAAAGTTTCATATGTTTCATATGTGGCGGCGAGACTCGGCATCTCAGAGTCGTATTCTATCCGGGGAAGGTGAAGCAGAACGTATGATTGCGGGCAGGAAGGGATGGATCGGCGCCCAGGCGCGGATGCTGCGGCAAATGGACTCGTGGGCGGCGCGGCTACGGCGCCCGTCGATGACGGCGCATCTGGCGACCGGGATGGTTGGTGAGCGCGAGGCGCTGCTTCATCTGCGTGGGCTGGGTTACATCGTGGTGGCCAGAAGGTGGAAGACGCCGAAGCTGCGTGGCGATGTCGATCTGATTGCATGGGACGGCGAGTGGCTGTGCTTCGTTGAGGTAAAGACGCGGAGCTCGCGGGGCGTCGTGACTGCGGAGGCCGCGGTCGATCAGGAGAAGCAGGAGATGCTGCGGAAGATGGCGCGGGCGTATCTGCGGGGATTTCCGGAGCGGGCGCGGCGAGAGGTTCCGGTTCGGTTCGATGTGGTGTCGGTATACTTGCAGCCGGCCTGTTGTGAGTTTGAGGTGCAGAAGGGGGCGTTTCGATGGGCGTGATCTATACGCAGGGCACGGAGCTGGCGCGGTTGGATCCGGTGGAACTGAGCAAACGACTGGATAATGTGATTCGGGCGGCGGTCTCGTGGCTGGTGACGCTTTCAGATGCAGATGCGAGCGTGCCGGAGCGGGAGGGGAAGTGGTCGGCGAAGGAGGTCATCGGGCATCTGACCGACTCGGCGGTGAACAACTTGGGGCGGATTGTGAGGATGCAGGTGGCGGAGCCGCTACAGCTTCCGGGATACGACCAGATCGCCTGGGTGGAGCGTCAGCACTATTGTGAGCGCGAGTGGGCGGGTGTGCTGGGGCTATGGTTTGCACTGAACGAACATATTGTGTGGACGATCCGGCATGTGGAGAAGGAGCGCCTGGGCAACGAGGGCGTTGTGGCCGGCGGAAGGATCACGCTGGGGTTTCTGATTGAGGATTACATCGCGCACATGGAGCACCACATGAGAGCCCTGAAGGCTTGGGTGCCAACGGGCGCTGGCGCGACCGTCCGGTGCGTCGATGGCGTCTAATATAAGACGGCGGATGTGAGCTATGGCCGAAGAAGGACGGAGGAACGAGAATGCTGCTGAATGCGCCGGAGTATGACGAGCGGAGTGAGCGAAGGCGAACGGGTCTGCTTATCGGGGCGGGCGCCCTGCTGTTGCTGTCCGCAGTGATCGGGGTTGGCGGTTATCTTCTGGGGCACGGGTGGTTCTTCACGAATCTGCGTGCGGAGCATCGCGTCAACTCGTTCTTCAATGCGCTGGAGGCGAAGGATTATTCGAACGCTTATGCAATCTGGATGAATGATCCGGACTGGCAGCAGCATCCGCAGAAGTATGACTACACGCTGAAGCGCTTCACCGAAGACTGGACGACGGAGAGTCCGGTGAATGCGCCAATCACATCGCATCATGTGGACATCTCGAAGACAGATGGAACCGGCGCGTTTGGGACAGGCATTATTGTGGCGGTGCGGGTGAACGGCGACCACAAGCTGTTTATGTGGTACGAAAAGAAGGATGGGACTCTGACGTATCCTGCACCACATGAACTCGAGTACAACTAGTCGTGCTGTCGATGGAACGCGCACTTAAGACGCTGCTGTGTTGCAGTCTGGGGTTGTGCGTTTTGCTGTACTTCTTCTGGAGCCGTCATTGGCCGCTGGTCGGTGATGCGTCTCTGATTCATTACATCTGCTTTCTGATGGATCACGGGATGGCTCCGTACCGCGATCTGGGCGATATGAACATGCCCGGCGCCTACATCGTTGAGTGGACGGTGATGCACACACTGGGAGGAGGCGAAGCTGCGTGGCGGATCTTTGACTTCGCTCTGATGGTTGTTGCGGCAACTGCGATCTTCGCCATTACTCTGCCATATGACTGGTTTGCCGGATTCTTTGCCGGAGCGCTCTTCATCCTCGCGCATGGCAGGGACGGCCTGGGGCAGGCAGGGCAACGAGACCTGACGATGGCGATCTGCCTTCTGGTATCGATTGCGTTTCTCTTTGATGGAGTGCGGAGGAATCGCGTGTGGTCTACCGCGGCGTTTGGGTTGTGGGCCGGGATTGCGGCGACGATCAAGCCCACCATACTTCCGTTTGGAGCGGTGTTACTGGTGCTTGCGGTGCTTACCTTACGGAGACGCGGGCTAGGGGTTCGAGCGCATGCGATTGCTGCATCTGCGGCGTTCTTCTGCGGGCCGGTGGCGGCGTTTGTTTTTCTGTGGCGCCTTGACGCCGTGCGCGCGTTTATCGATGGCTTTTCAGGAATCGTTCCTTATTATGCGAGCCTTGGGCATCGCCCGCTCGGGTTTCTGCTTCTGCACAGCATTTCGCCGCTGCTGCCCCTTGTCATCGTCTGGATAGTGCTGCTTGGAGTTCAGAGGCCGAGGCTAACGTGGGAGCGCGCGGCGCTGTTTCTGGGGGTGGTCTTCGGTCTGGTTTCCTACGTTGCGCAGCAGCGCGGCTTTCCCTATTACCGCTATCCGCTGCTCGTGTTTCTGCTTCCCCTGATGGCGATTGACTTCAGTATGGCGTTGCGATCTTCGACGCGCGGATTCGCGATGGCGGCGAGGGCCTTGGCGGTTGCCGGGTTGGTTACGGGAGGCTTGATCATCGCGCCTGTCTCCGCTGTTCTGATTCATCGCTATGAAACCCATGCGGACTTTATCTCTTCTCTGGAAGAAAGTCTTGAGGCACTTGGTGGGCAGCAGCTTTCAGGGCACGTGCAGTGCGTTGATTCGATCTCGGATTGCGGCACGACTCTGTACAAGATGCGCCTGGTGCAGTCGACGGGAGTGCTCTCGGACTTTCTGCTCTTTGGACCGGAGACTACGCCGGTTGTTCGCGCCACGCGGGCGCAGTTCAGCGATGCGATGGTGAGTGCTCCGCCGCAGGTGATTGTTGTCAGCGGCTGGCTGCATATTGATGGGCCGGGAGATTACAAGAAGCTGGAGAGGTGGCCGGAGTTCGCGGAATTCCTTTCGACGAACTACTCGTTGGAAAAGGATTGGAGACCGAGTCGCCCAGACCATTGGTGGAGTCGGCAGGTGTGGCCGGATGGGTACAGGGTTTATGTTCGGAAGGGATCGAATGCGCCGTGGCCGTCCGTTGGGCGGTGAGGTGGATTTATGGTGGGCCCGGAGGGATTTGAACCCCCAACCAA
This sequence comes from uncultured Acidobacteriaceae bacterium, assembly GCA_963741395.1. Lineage (GTDB taxonomy): Bacteria > Acidobacteriota > Terriglobia > Terriglobales > Acidobacteriaceae > Edaphobacter. Next base: position 50,817 of record CAVUHV010000003.1, on the reverse strand, counting down.
GGGATTATGAGTTTGGCCCTATCGATGTAAGTCTATGAAAATAAACGAAACGCTGGCGTAGCTTAGCGTAACCCTAAGTAGCTGAGCGACCGTAATTTAGAGCAATTTCTCGAAACAGGGCAAAGCTGATGAGTGTACCGCTATTGCACTTGGAATATCCGCCAGTCATTGCGGCAAAATGCGATGGAGGCATATTCTCTTCGATCACAGGAATGTACTTTCATCCGTAAGGCGTTCGGAAGGACGAAACTTTACATCCAAATTAGCTCTGTCGAACTCGATTACTGGGCGAGAGCCGCAGGGTCGACCCGCACGGTGCTCCGAGGCGCAGACCGGGAGCTCCGGGGACGGAGAGAATGTCTAGGCGGTGAACTGGAGTTTCATAGATCACAGTTCTGTCGGATTCCCTCCTCCAAGCTGGTGGTGTGATTGCCAACCCAGCTGGCGAGGTGTGCCGTCGGGTTTGGTGTGGTCGAAGGTGAACGCGCCATCAAAGCCCAGAACGCAAGAGATGGTTTCGGCGAGTTCGCCGATGGTGACGTCTTCGCCGGTGCCGATGTTGATGAGGGGGGCGGTCTCTGTGAAGAGGGTAGGTGGAGTCGTCGAGGTTGAGGAGGAAGACGCAGGCGTCATCGAGGTCTTCGGAGGAGCAGAGTAACTCGCGCGGCGGGGGTGCCGGTGCCCCACACGACGCCTTCGTGTCTCCCTGCCGCTTTGGCTTCGGCGGTCTTGCGGATGAGGCGGGGAGGACGTGAGAGTTCGGGAGGTCGAAGTTATCGCCCGGGCCTTAGAGGTTCGTGGGCATGGCGGCGAGGTACTTTGTTCCATACTGGCGGTTGTAGCTCCAACACATCTCGATGCCGGCGATCTTGGCGATGGCGTAGGGCTGTTGGTGAGCTCGAGAGGGCCGGAGAAAAGAGAAGACTCGGGCATGGGCTGGATAAACCTGGGGTAGCTGCAGGAGGAGCCAAGGAAGAGAAGGCGGTTTATGCCCGTTTTGTACGAGGCTTCAATGACGTTGCTCTGTATGACGAGGTTGTCGCGGATGAGGTCGGCGGGTCTGTGTTGTTGGCGAGGATGCCAGCGGTTCGAGCTGCTAACCAGCATGCCTGGTATCGCCGAGATCAGCGCGCTTCAGTTGCTCGGCGAGCTGGCTCCGCAGTCGGAGGAGATGTCGGTGCGGCAGTGGGTGGCGCATAGCGGGCTGGATCCGGCCCACGAGGTGTCGGACAGCTCCATTCACTGGCCGTTCGCGGATCAGCCGCGCCGGGGCCACCTCTATCTGCGCAGCGCGCTCTACATGCCCGCGCTGGTGGCCGTACAACGCGACAGGCACATGAAGGCCTTCTACGAGCTGCTGCAGAGCTGCCACAAGGCCAAACTCCAAACGCTCATCGCCATCGCACGAAAACTGCTGCACGCCATCTACGGCATCTTTCGCAGCCTCACACCTGGAGTAGGGGAACAATGTGCCGATCACTGGAAGTAACTCTCAGTAGGTCCCAAACTGCCTCAATTACTGAAACGATTTCAATGTGCCGAATACAAGCATACTCATTGGACCCGCCGAAACACGTGGGGCGGTTGTAGCATGGGTAGCATGTCAGGCTCGGTCCAGCAGCGAGAACCACGGCTCCGGGCGGAGCCCAGGCTGCTGCATCGTTGGCTCCATTCAAAAGGATTGTAGGAACGCCCAGAGCGTAGGCTACGTGCGAGGCAAAACTATCATGGCAAAGCAACATGCGCAGTCTCGAGATTGCTACGAAACAGTCCGAAAGACTACCTGTCACTATTCTTATTCTCAAACTATCCAAGGCGCCGAAGTATCTAACTAGCTCTTCCTTCTCCGAAGGGGAGCCGAATACGTGCACATCCATGTCTCGCGCGACCAAGTGTCGAGCAAGAGATTGCCATTTCTCCATCTCCCATCTTCTCCAAGGCTGACTTGCCATAGGATGAATGCCTACAACGTTCTCTAGAGGATTCCAGGTGATCTTTTTCTTCGCGGGCGTGTAAAGGGCAGATCTCTGCCCTTCCGCACCGCTCACCTCTGTTCCCACGATCGATGCTGCGTCATAGATGTTTGGCTTGTTTGCAGGTATGAATATCGGTCGATTGGCTAGGGGGATGGCTGAGCGCCGAATCACTTTACCGCACGCGTGATCAGCTGACCACGCGGGACTCCAATTATGCCTGTGCGAAATCAATTTTCCCAGAAATTCCTCTCGAAAATCCCCCGCTAGATTGACAACATCGGTGTATCCTCGGAGGCGCAACTTACCCATCAAACAAGGGAGAGCGAACATCTCCCTCAGTCCAAAGTCGTGAACAGAACCCATCGGGAAACGGCCCGAAAAGACACAATTAATAGAAGGGTTATGGGAGAATATCTGAACAATCTCCGGCTTGGTCAGAACATCGATCTGTGCTGTAGGAATGCCACGCGCAATCGTTTCAATCAATGCAGTGCTGATCACCGCATCCCCTAAGTTGTGTGCCTGCAATATAAGAATTCTACGTTGCTCTGTCATCGCTATCCTTGGTAGCGTCCGCTACCGTAAGCCTAGCACCACGTCGGCATAAAAACCTCATCTGTCGCAGCGTGCATCATCCGACCCTCGGCCAGGCGGACAAGCGATAATCCTTCTCAGGGGTCCTTCCGAAACCTGTTCAGAGAGAAAACTTCGGATAAACTGAGGGCATAGCGGCATCCACGAATCCGCATGTCCAGGGCCGAACTCTTTGTCGAATTTGGGTTCAAGCCCGTTCATGATACTGGTCATGCGCCCTTACCTTACCGTCCCAAAGGAACGATCATAGTGAAACGCACTCCTTCTTATGCTGCACAGTCCACCTTCGATCTAATGATCTAATGTTGAGGGTGGAGAGACTCACGGTCCACTCCAGCGCTCTTCGTGGTGCATTTGGACGTATGGCAGGACGGATCGCGAAGCCAATCGCAAAGAAGCTCGGTACGAATCACATAGTGGTTGCCACAGTATATGGTCGCAATATCGTGATGCCTGCGGAGCATCTGCCTGTTGTCCTTGCCATCATACCTCAGTACAACCGGCCGCTTGTCGGGTGCCCGGCTTCCTTTGTACCAATGACAACAGACACACTGGAACGAGGAGAGCATATGGCGCGAGGCAAGAGGTATCAGCCGGAGCAGGTAGTGAACTTGCTGCGTCAGATTGAAGTGGCGAACGGGAACCCGCTCCATCAGTTGGTGGTGATCGATGTTATCGAAACAGCCCTTGATATCTCCCTCGATGACCCATTGGTAGGTGTCCGCTGACGTCGGCCGTCTTCTGCCTTCGCTCGCGGACGCATGCTCATGCGGATATGCTCCAAGGCACCGTGGCAGCCTCGTCTGGGTCGAAACCCGTACGACACATGCCAGAAGCCAGCCTCGAAGATCGGCTCCAGGATGTTCTTGACCGCGCACTGAACCACGCGATCACGCACGGTCGGGATACCGAGGGGTCGGAACTTCCCCGGCGGGCGCGGCTTGGGATCATCTTCCGTCGTGAGGGGCTCGGCTTGTACCGGACACTCTTCAGGTCGCCATGGAGTTGTTCCAGGAACAACTCCATACCCATCGCCACACCGATTCCCGCTACTATCATCCCGTCGAATCGGCGGTACGACGCCCTTTGTTCAGAGCGATTTTCCGCCAGGCGCACCGCAAGTTGCGGATATCTGTAATCCAGTTCCACACGTCACGGTACTGTCTTCAGGATGTGTCCTGCTCCATTGATAGAGCTTGCGTTGCACGCTGAGGAGCCAGGATTCATCAGCCTGATCACCCAAGTCCATGGATAGTTCATCCGTCTTCGCAACTCTGTCGGTTTCTTGCCTGGCTTCGCCATGTACACGGCTTTGCCGTGTTCGGACTACTATGCAGGCTCCGCCCCCTCGATTGACCATCTCCAGCCTCCGTGGCTAGGCCGACTCCGTCGCCGGGCGGCGAATCAGGGTTCCCATGTTCCAGTTCTCGACCTTCATCTCGTAGGTGGCATACTTTACCCTTGGCGATGCGGAGCGACAACCTGCGAGGAGATCGCCGTCGCTGAGTCCGATATCCAGACCCGTCAGTGGAGAACTTCAAGCCCTACCAACTCAGATCGCATAACTCCCGGTCCCATCTGACCTATTGCGGGAGCATTGAGCTATTCAAGACAGAGGCTTCCAACATATGCTTCGTTGTCTCACCAGACGTTTGGTAGCCCGCCACATCGATGATGGCGATGCCCGGTACAGTTCAGTCTGTCAGCTTTCCCATGCCTCGTCGGAACACGATGCGCTTGGACAGACCCCTTCAACTCAGGCTCCTTCCTGAGTCGAGCCGCATCACAGCAGCCGGTCAAGAGCCAGCAGGCGAAAAAGGTTCGATCATTAACTCATCTCATCCTCCTCGCCAACATGGCGCGCCCAAGTCCATGCTCCAGACATGGTTCGAGTGTGTCGGCCTAAGTCGCAACACGAGCCGTCGTTGAGCCATAACCGCCCTCTCGCCTTCTGCTTCTTTGGTACCCTCAGCCCTTCGCGACGCCAGATCCGTTCGACTCGGTCCTTGCCTACCTGCCAACCGGCTCGCTTGAGCAGCGCTGTGATCCGGCGATAACCAGAGCGGCCATACTGGCTGGCAAGGGTAACGATGGCCTGAGTCAGAGCATCTTCGTCTTCACGCTGTGTCGGCCGGTAGCGCTGCGTGCCCCTGGGTTCCACGCATGCCGCTCACTGACTCCATGCTCGCAGGCATGGTTGACCGCACTGCGCCGTCGTTCAGGGCTTAGAAGTTTCCCGAGGCGATGTCCTTCAACACAAGCTTGTCCAGGCTCAGCTCCGCTACCAACCGTTTCAGCTTCGCGTTCTCCTGCTCAAGTTCCTTCAGCCGCTTCGCCTGGTCCACCTGCAGACCGCCATACTCCTTGCGCCAACGGAAGTACGTCTGCTCCACGATCTCCACGTCCTTGCACGCCTGCGCTGTCGTCTTCGCACCCGCGTCGCAGATGGTAAGGTGACGAAGTTGATCGCACAGTTCTTGAAAGCCGGAGTCTTGTCAGATGGCTTCTTGCTGCCGACGGACCAAGGTACTCCTCAGGGCGGGGTGATCTCCCCACTGCTCGCCAAACATCGCCCTCGGTGTCATCGAGGAACGATATGAGCGGTGGACGCATCATCGTCAGAAGATCCAGGCTCGTCGCAAGAGTGATGCTACGACAGCGGCTGTGGGCGCGCATGACGGATCGGAAAGCCGGACGGCGGCCTTCTTCCCGATTCGATATGCCGATGACTTCGTGGTTCTCGTAGCGGGTACACGCGAGCAAGCCGAGCAGGAAAAGGCTGAGCGTGCGAGATATCTGCAGGAGATTATGAGGTTGGAGCTATCTATCGAGAAGACGCGAGTCTCCGATCTGACTGTGGGCTTCCAGTTTCTCAGTCAGCGGGTGCGCTACAAGTGGCATCCCCGATTCGGCTACATGCCGAGGATCGAGATACCGACCAGCAAACGGGCGGACCTTCGGTACATGGTGAAGCAGATGACCAAGGGCGCTACGACGCTCTGGTCTCTGTCTGAGCTTATCCAGAAACTCAATCCTGTTCTGCGGGGATGGGGAACTACTATCGCTTCTGCACCGGCGCGAGCCGTCAGTTCGCAGCGCTCGACTTCTATGTCGGGGACTGTATCTGGCGTTGGTTGATGAAGAAGCATAAGAAACTCCTTCGCAGAAGGACCCGGCTGGTGCGACTACAGAGTCTTCTTCTTCCTACTCGCAAGCTATGGCGTGAAGGCAAAGTCGAGCAGTCCTTCTCTCCATGCTGCGTTGAACGCTTCCGCAGAGAATGGATGCGGACTCCTGCATATATCTGTGTTCCCGGAGAGCCGGATGCATAACGAAAGGTGCATGTCCGGTTCGGAGGGCGGGGATCAGCTAACGTCATGGTCTGGAAGGGAGTTCCCGAGCACATACGTTCTGACAATGGGTCCTGAGTTCGTGGCCAAAAGACCTGCGCAAATAGCTGGCGAACAAAGGAGCAAAGACACTGTATATCGAACCCGGCTCTCCCTGGGAGAACGGCTACTGCAAGAACTTCAACTCGAAGCTGCGGGATGAGTTTCTCAACGGAGAGATCTTCTACTCCATCAAAGAGCTTCGCCTCGGAGCCGATCTGGCTTTCGGGGCGGTGAAGCATGAGCAAACTTAGAGAGTTTCAATCCACGCCCCCGTGTGTGGGGAGCGACAATTGAGTTTCCCTAAATGATTGATTTCTATCGTGGGCATGGCAGGATTCGAGCCTACGACTTCCACCGCGTTAGTTCTATACTTCGTTCATGTTCAATACTTTACAGGAAACGCGAAACCCGCAAGAACCAATCAAAGGAACATGAAGGAACGCTGATTGTTCCTCGATTGTTCCTTGATGCGGGCGGATTGGCAGCAACCCTCACTTGACCGGACGCTTCCAATCTCCATTGGAGCATCACACTCCATTCGTATCGCGGGAGCAGAAATGAGGTCTAAGATTTGCTGGCGCACGTGATATCCGGTGGCGCATCACCCCTCAAGACTGGCCATGAGTTCCGAAGACGTTATCGCTCAGAACTCCCCAATCCTGTTTGATATCCCAATCCGGCAATTCCTAGCGGGGTTATGCACGGAAGCGCGTATTGAATTGCTTTGCGATGATGCGTTGTCGGATGCGCGGAAGCTATACGAACAACTTCGGATAAGAGAAATAACAATATTCGAAACTTGGCACTGCTATCGATGGCGCTGCAAACTACCTTCTGAACGCGGCTCTGGCCCCAGTAGGTCAGATGCATGGTGAGATTGCGGCAAAGCGCTAATTATTTGAGAGGCATTGGGAGATTGAGGAGATAGCTCCAAGCAAGAAACAATATCGATGTACAAGAAAGACGCTCACCCTGGCTATGACGCCGCAACCCGGAGACGTGCTCAATGCGATCATTTTTAGTTAGCCTCTTGTTGTTCATTCCATCCGCCCTGTTTGCTCAGCAGATTAATCCTCGGCAGATCGAGGGAACGGCTGTCGTGCAGACTCCCACTGTGGATTCTCAGACAGGCGGGAGAGCACTTAACAACCGATTTCTGAATAACACCTACTATCTGGCGGAATGGTGCACGTCTTCCCCTAGTCAAACCTGTCTTACCAATGCTTTAACGGCGATTGGACCAGCCAGTGCTAGTTTGGTCGTGAACATCTCCCTCCCGATAACTTCGACGGTAACCATTCCCAGTAATGTTTCCCTACAAATAGTGGGTTCGGGAGCATTCAATGTTTCTTCCGGCCAAAGCTTGATTATCGCCGGGCCCTTTGATGCACTCTTGAAGAAAGTCTTTTACGGGGCCGGTTCAGTTTACTTCTATGGCGGATCTTCCACGGTAAAGGTGCTCCCTCAGTGGTTCGGAGCAACGGGCAATGGTAAAGCTGCGGGGTTCGCCTCTACTGCAGGAAATCCTCTCATTACATTAGCTCTCCCTTTGGCAACACTTAATTTTGTCGTTGGAGATGCGGTAACGCTTGTTGGTGCCGGTCCTGGAGGCACAAATTTGATAGCGACAGTTACCAGCACAGTTACTAGCAATTCATTCAATGTTTCTCCTGCTCCCTCAACAACTGTGATGCGAGCGCCAATTTATACAGAAGATGATTCTGCAGCACTCAATGCTTGGACGGCCTCAGTTAGAGGAAGTGACCATCTAGCTAACTTCTATGACAATCGAGCCGAATACGGTCCATCCCTTCTTTATCTTCCTAAAGGGAACTATCCTGTCTGTAGCACTCCTGTTTTAGTTTTTGCTTCCACAGTAATGCAGGCTGAGCAAAGCAGCACAAATGTTGGTGGAGCTTTTGCACAATGCAATCCCGCCATTAACGTTTTGAAGATTAGCGCTGATGGATATACGCCCGATGGTATGCTGATCAATTATGGCAATGGAAATTCTTATTTTGATCACATTCAAATACGAGGATCATATGATCCCGGCGCTGTAACAGTTCCTCCGGTCATTCAATATTTGAATGCTGGCAATGTTCATAGCGATAATCGTTGGGACCATCTGATGTTAGAAGGCATAGCAGGATCAGGATTTGGGTTCGGGTTTATTACTTCGACTGCAGGCACGGCTACGGCTGGCACCACAACGGTTACTTTGGAAGATGGTTCTACATTCTGTACCGCAAAATTCGCCGCTGCTCTCAAGCAACCATGTAATCAAATTATTATCGTTGGAGCTGGAACCGCAAGGACTAACCTTACGGCGAACATCATATCGGGCGTTCCTGATCCTCCGACCCCTCGTCCTTCTGGTCAGTCTTATACAGTGACGATTGATACACCTATTGTTACGACAGTATCGAATGTCCCAGTTTATGCTGGCCATGATTTCAATGGGTCGCTTACCATCGAACATGCTGAGATGGATAGTGGTAGATGGTTTCTACTTTCTCAGGGTAATGCTTCTGGGAGCGTTGTGATTTCAGATGCAGAGATTTTTGCGGCGTCAAATGGTGCACTTCGTTCCGTGTCTTTGAATTCTGTTAATCTAGAATTTACTCACTCCTCGTGTATGGGTTGCGGTTTTACCGGTGGAGATGCTTTTACTGGTCCGGCAATTTATTGGGGTTATGGTTCTACTGGACAATTAGCTAATGTAAGAATTGAGAGTAATAGCTTCTCTCATTTGTTTCTTGCTGGTACTGAGCTTGGTGGTCCTGTTTGGGTGTCGAATGCCAGAAGTGTTCTAATATCAAAGAACACTTTGTACAACCCTGATATGACACATAATGTAAAAGGTATCACCGTTTCCAATGCCAAAGATGTAGATATTACTGATAATCACTTATATTGGGATGCTACCTACACAGCAGTGTGGGGTAATTCTCGAGCTATCGAGACTATTGATACTATTCAAACTCCATCAGTTCATCTTTCTGGAAATACGATAACCAACAATTCTTCGGCTGCACTTTATTGCGGTATTTGCTCTGATGACACAGATACGACGGGCTATAGTGTAATTGGAAATAATTTTCTTGGCTCTGGCACAATCACGACACAGATTAACTCCAACATCACCTCTCAACAGATGCGCAACACACTGATCGGTCAGGATCATGTTGTTAAGTGGGGAACCACCCGCCCTACTTCTGGTACGTGGAAAGTTGGAGACATTATTTACAACAACGCCCCTGCAAGCGGTCAGCCTATGGGGTGGGTATGTACGGCTTCAGGAACCCCTGGAACCTGGACTGCATTAAGCAATATTCCATAAACACATTCTGTTCAAGCTAAACGTCGCTGGTCCAAACCGCCGCGTTAACTACACCCGGCAAAAGGACTGCCCACTAAAGATAGTCCCTGAAGAAGTGGCGGTGTGCCCGGCTTGTTTTGTGCCAGTTGAAATCATAGAGACTGGACGCGTGAATGGTGAGCGTCGAGTCTTGGCCGTGACCTGCTCCCCTAGATCCGCACATATGCAAGTATGATTTCGGATTTGAGGGAGGATTGGCATGAGCAGGAGCAAGCACAGTGAGGCGCAGATCATTGCTGCGCTGAAGCAGGTGGAAGCCGGGCGGACGGCGGACGACGTGGCTCGGGAGTGCGGTGTATCCAAGCACACGATTTACGCCTGGAAGGCGAAGTTCGGCGGCATGGACGCCAGCGAAGCGCAGAAGCTGAGGGCGCTGGAAGATGAGAACGGACGGCTCAAGCGGCTGGTGGCCGACCTGAGCCTGGACCGCGAGATGCTGAAGGCGGTGATCGCAAAAAACGGCCTGAGCTCGTAGACCGAAGGACGGACGCCCACTGGCTGGAGGAACAGTTCCAAGCCAGTCAGCGCCGGGTGTGCGGGCTGATGTCGATCGCGGTGAGCAGCTTTCGCTATGAGGCGAGGCGCTCGGACGAGCGATTACGGGACCGGTTGGTGGAGTTGGCCAGGGAGAAGCCGCGCTATGGCTACCGGAGGTTACAAGTGTTGATGGAGCGGGAGGGCGAGCGGGTGAACCACAAGCGTCTCTACCGGGTATACCGCGAGGCGGGGCTTTGTCTGAAGCGGAAGAAGCGTAAACACTGCGCCCGCGTTGGATCTCCGCGGGTGCAGTTGACCGCGGCCAACCAGGAGTGGGCGCTGGACTTCGCTCATGATGTGGTCGCGGCAGGACGCACAATTCGGGTGCTGAGCGTGGTCGATGCCTTCACCCGCGAGTGCCTTGCTCTTGAAGTGGATACCGGTTTTGCCAGCCGGCGCGTGACCCGCGTGCTGAATGAAGTGATCGGTCAACGTGGCCTGCCGCAGGCGATTCGCTGCGACAACGGCCCCGAACTGACCAGCCGACACTTCCTCGCCTGGGGATTGGAGTGGAAGATCGAGCTGCGCCACATCCAGCCAGGTCGTCCGATGCAGAGTAAGCGTTTGGTCTTGGCCGTTGTTATGTTTGGGTGTCAGAGTTATGTATCCACATAGCGCAATGTGGATACATAACTAAGCGGGTACAGTCTGGCTTGAGAGCGAGACGTTCCATGGCAGCAGGTCGTTGATCCTGGAGATCGGATGGTCTGCGATCTGAGCCAGGACGTGGTGGAGAAAGAGTTCTGGGTCGAGGCCGTTGAGCTTGGCCGATCCGAGCAGGGAGTAGATGGCGGCGGCGCGTTCTCCGCCCGCGTTCGATCCCGCGAAGAGGAAGTTCTTCCGTCCAAGGGCGACGACGCGCAACGCTCGTTCAGCGGCGTTGTTGTCGATCTCGAGCTGTCCGTCGTCGACGTAGCGCGTGAGCGCGGGCCATCGCGAGAGGGCGTAGCGGATCGCCGCAGCCGTATCGGACTTGCGTGAGAGCTTCGCGAGCGTGGCTTCGAGCCAGGCGTTCATGCTATCGAGCAGAGGTCTTGCCCTGGCCTGACGGATGGTCTTCCTGATCTCCGGCGTGCTGCCGCGGATCTCGGCTTCGATGGCGTAGAGCGCGGCGATGCGCTCGATCGCTTCGTTCGTGATGGGTGAGGGATGGGCGATGTGGATCTCGTGGAACTTGCGCCGAGTATGCGCCCAACACGCGACTTCGATGATCGTTCCATCTTCATAGAGCTGTTGGAAGCCAGCGTACGCATCAGCCTGAAGCGCACCCTTGTAGAGCTTCAGGTGCTGACGTGGACGCTCTCCCTTGCGGTCAGGCGAATAGGCGAACCACACGGCAGGCGCGGTCGTGTCTCCGGAGGGGCGGTCGTCGCGAACGTAGGTCCAGAGCCTTCCGGTCTTGGTTCTTCCGTTGCCTGGAGCGAGCACCGGAACCGGCGTGTCGTCGGCGTGCAGCTTGCTTGCCGACATGACGTGGTCGCGAACTGCTTCGACCAGTGGTGCCAACAACTCACTCGTTGCACCGACCCATCCTGCCAATGTAGAGCGGTCGAGGTCGACGCCTTCACGAGCATAGATCTCCGACTGCCGGTAGAGCGGCATGTGGTCGGCGTACTTCGACACCAGCACATGCGCAAGCAGTCCCGGACCTGCTAGTCCGCGATCGATCGGCCGAGAAGGTGCCGGTGTCTGCACGATCCGGTCGCACGCATCGCAGCTCAGCTTCGGCCGCACATAGCGAAGAACCTTGAAGCTTGCTCGTACATACTCCAGCATCTCGGCAGCGTCCTCACCAAGTTCGCGCAGCCTGCCGCCGCAGTCGGGACAGGCATCGTGTCCTGGCATATGGGTGTGTACTTCGCGTGGCAGATGCTCAGGCAGAGGGCGGCGGAAGGGCCTCGCCAGCGCTGGGCGCTCTGCTCGAGCGGCGGCCTTCGACTCTTCGATCGCGTTGGCCGCCTGCAGCTCTTCAAGCTGCAGCTCAAGCTGATCGATCTGGCGCAGCACCTTCTCACTCTTTGCGCCGAAGAGCATCCGCTGCAGCTTCTCGACCAGCAGCACCAGGCGTTCGATCTCGCTGGTACGCGAGGTCAGAGTCGCCGTGTACCTCTGATGCTGCTCGATCAACAACGCCTTGGCGGCTGCAAGATCAAGCGCGTCGAGATCAGGTAGCGGAGCGGCAACCATGCACGCAGTATGGCATACATCGCGAAGACTTAATAGCAGAAAAAACCCTATGAATACTGGTGAAACATCACACACCCATCACCTGTTCCGCCGTCCGGAGAGGCGCTCTCCAGTCGATGCCTTCGAGCAACATCGAGAGCTGGGCGCGGCTCAGAGAAACTGTTCCACTCGACGCCTGCGGCCATATGAAGCGTCCTCGTTCAAGACGCTTCGCAAGCAGACACAGTCCGTCGCCATCAAACCAGAGGACCTTCAAAATGTCACCGCGCCGGCCACGAAAGACGAACACATGACCCGACAACGGCTGCTGTTCAAGCACCGTCTGCACCTGGGCACTGAGCCCGTGAAAGCCGCGCCGCATGTCCGTCACGCCCGCCGCGATCCAGATCCGTGTTCCTGCCGGGAGCGAGATCACGCGCGAAGACTCTTGAGCACAGTACGCACCAGATCCTGATCGACACTGCCTTCGAGACTGATCCTGATCTCTCCCGGCAACTCGATATGAATCGCGCCGGAACTCGGTGGAACCACTTCAACAGGCTCAGACTTCGCATACCCTCCGTCATCGGCTACGCTCACCGGCAACAACTTCACGGGACTCTGCGACAACACACCCAACTTGCCCTCGCGATACAACCGCCGCCACTGAAAGACCTGGTTCGCGTTGACCCCATACTTCAAGGCAACCTTCGCCACCGAAGCCCCAGACTCCAGCGTCTCCTCCACCACCCCGCGACGCTCCGCTGCACTCCGACGCCGACGAGGCCCCGCCCCCACACCACCACTTAGCTCAACCTCAACCATCCACACATCATCCGCGCTCAACCATGCCATGTACACCCGGCCGACACAAGACGCTTACGATGCAGAACGGGCACGTCGAGAGCTTCCACGGACGGTTGCGCGAGGAGTGCCTGCGGGCCAACTGGTTCAGCAACCTTTTTGATGCACGCTCAAAAATCACAGGCTGGAGAAAGGAGTACAACGAAGTTCGGCCTCACAGCAGCCTCAATTACAGAACTCCCAACGAGTTCGCGCAGGCACTCAAGAAGGCGAGCTATGGAAAAGACGCAGGCTACGTCTGCTTGGAAAACGCCGCTGGCGTTTCCCACTTTGCCACAGCTCCCACGACGGGATAAATTCGTAAGATCAAACGTGCGGAATTTGGGGGCAGGTCAGCCGCGTGTACATGGGTTTTGTTTTGTGATGATGATGTTTGGATGGTTGACGTTGGGTTGAGCGGAGGGTTCGGGGCAGGACGTCGCAGACGTCGCAGTGCGGATGAGCGTCGTCGGGTTGTGGGGGAGACGCTGAAGGCGGGTGCTTCAGTGGCTCGAGTGGCGTTGAAGTATGGTGTCAACGCGAACCAGGTGTTTCAGTGGCGGCGTTTATATCGGACGGCAAGCTCGGAGCAACTCCTGAGAGCGCGATGAAGTTGCTTCCGGTCAGCGTAACTGATGACGAAGAGCTTCTGAGGCCTGAGCCAACCGAACTGGCTTCTTCAAGTTCCGGCGCGATTCACATTGAACTTCCCGGTGAAGTTCGGATCAGCCTTGAAGGCAGCGTCGATCTTGTGCTGTGCTCAAGAGCCTGCGCTCGTGATCGCACTTCCGGGAGGGACGAGGATCTCGATAGCGGTGCGCGTGGCCAGATCTCATGCCATAGAAGACGTGCATGATCCGGCCACAACGTCCGCAACGTACAAGACCAGTAAGTAACGCTCTGCCACCGCGGGCAGCCTTGCGGGAAGCACGCTGCTGCATGTAAGCATTCTCAGACAGCATCTTGCGGTTCTCCTCGAAATCGTCCCAGCTTATATAGCCACTTGATGATCACGTATCAGGACATTCCAAGCGTTCATGGGTCTTGCGGTGCCCTATGGTCTTCCTCGCCCGCCCGTCCACCAGTTGCGTGCGTTGAGTCCGCCGGCAGAACACATATGCGCCAGCATAGATAGGATTCTGCATCATCTCAACCAGATTGTGATAGGCGGGTAGCTGCCAGACGATCTTCTGTTGCTTCGCGTTCTGCCGAACCACCGGGATGTTGATCCTGGCATCTCTGGCCCATAAGAACAGTTGGCGGGCGCTTCCAAGCTCGCGGAACTTCCGGAACATCAGCTTGATCGTATCGGTGACACGCTCGTCCGGATCTATTTCGTCAAGGTCGTTCCAGCAGTAGCCCGCTGGTAGCGCGAACCGTAGCTCTCCGCGCTTTGCCTTCGAATCGCGCGCGGTGGGTCCGCGCTGTCGTAACAGATTCAACTCGTATTCAGACATCGTCCCCTTTAAGCCCAGAAGAAGGCGGTCATTGACCAGGCGAGGATCGTAGACACGGTCAGGATCGATGACCAAGACGCCAACTACGTCACAGAGATCGACCAGATGATGCCAGTCGCGTCCATTTCGCGCGTGGCGCGAAGCTTCTATGCAAAACACTGCCCCGACGGATCCACTGCATACGCTGGCGACCAGCTTCTGAAACCCGGGACGCGACACCACTCCCGGACCCTAATCGGCCCAAGTCATCATCGATCGTTACGACCGCGTCAAATCCCATGACGCTGGCCGACTCGGCCAAAGCATACTGACGCCGCTGGCTTTCTGTATTCTCGACGACCTGCCCGAGGGTTGATTGGCGGATGTAAACAACGGCTCCACGACCAAGATGTTCAGGCGTGATCTTTGGGTTCATCGCAGACCTCCTCTTCCCCGTTTGGCTCGACTGCGCCTGTTCCCAGCGCTTCGAGAAGAAGATCTGCCAGTGCTTCGACTGCTTCCCGACGTGTTTGCTGGAGGGGATGTGGAAACACCCTTACTGTCTCCAGCGGAAGTTGCAGTTGCGCCCGAGCGATTCTGACTAGTCGTGTCATCGAACGTGCCCTCCTTCTGCAGGCACTTCCATGATCCAATTGAATCACCCTGGCGGCTGTTCAAAATCACTCGGGGTTCCTTTAGGGCTTCCACGCAGACCTGAGGTCGGCCACGCACCATCGCGGCGCATGGCGAAGCATCGAACATCCAAGTCGGCAGGTCGCGACATAATCCCTCCAGCACCTCAACGCAAAACTCCGGCTTGAAGTGTCGTCCGCTCCGACGGATTAGCCGGACTTGCTTTCCATGTAATGGATGCCATGGATACTCGATTACGAGGAGCTTAGATCGGTATGCAGGATGTTGTTGTATCTGGCGATCTGATCAAGGCGCTGTGGTGGGACGGCGACGGCCTTTGTCTGCTGGCCAAGCGCCTGGAGCGAGGACGCTTCACCTGGCCGCAGGCCACCAGCGGAAGCGTGGCTCTGACCCGTGCCCAGTTATCGATGCTGCTCGAAGGCATCGACTGGAGAGCGCCCATCAGGACCTCGGAACCGATGATGAGTGTTTAGGCGTTTTCTTCAGTGTTCATGCGGCTTTTTCTTCCTTTAAGTGAGCACGATTGATGGCATACTTCGCTCATGTTCGCCGCTGCGCTTCCAGATCTCGACTCGCTTGATCTTGAAGCCGCCAAGGCGCTGCTGATCGCTCAGCATAAGAGATACACCAGCGCTCACGTCACGAACCAGCGAGATCGAGTCCTTGGTGCTCTTGGTCGAGAAGTTGCAGCGCATGCTCTTCGGGACGAAGAGCGAGAAGGTCCTCCGCCAGATCGAGCAACTCGAGTTGCAACTGGAAGAGCTGCAGGCAGCCAATGCGATCGAAGACTTGCAGGTTATTGCTCCAGCAGAACACCCAGTGGCCGCGAAACCCTTCCGCCGTCCACTGCCTGAGCATCTTCCGCGCGAGATCCACACGCACATGCCCTCCCATGAAGCCTGCCCCGACTGCGGCGGCAGACTGCGCGAGTTGGGCGTGGATGTTGCCGAGATGCTGGAGTACGTACGAGTCTGCTTCAAGGGTCATCCGCCAGGTGCGCCCGAAGCTGAGCTGCGACGCCTGCGACAGGTCGTTCAAGCTCCCGCACATCGCGGCCTATCGAATCGAGGACTCGCTGGGCCTGGGCTGCTCGCTCATGTGCTGGTCTCGAAGTATGCCGACCACACGCCGCTTTACCGGCAGTCGGAGATTTATGCCCGCGAAGGCGACGAGCTGAACTGCTTGCTCCTCTGGTTGAAGCTATTCGCGATCATGTCATGTCCGCAAGCAAGCTTCATGCCGACGACACACCTGTCCCCGTGCTCGCGCCAGGCAACGGACGAACGAAGATCGGGCGGCTCTGGACTTATGTTCGCGATGATCGGCCATCGGGCGATACAACCGCGCCCGCCGTATGGTTCGCCTACTCGCCGATCGCAAGGGCGAGAACCCACGCCAGCACCTGAAGCTCTACCACGGTGCGCTCCAGGCCGATGCCTATGCTGGCTTCCAGCATCTCTACGAAAGTGGAACGATCGTCGAAGTCGCCTGCTGGGCTCACACGAGGCGCAAAACAGCACGGCTGAGGTCCGCAAGACGGTCCGTTAGGCCAGAGCAAACCTCTTCTCGATAGCATGCACACCTGGCTCGAAGCCCCGCTTGCGAAGTTATCGCGCAAGTCGGACACGGCAGCTGCGATCCGCTACGCCCTCTCGCGTTGGCCCGCACTGACCCGCTATGTTGACGACGGCGCTCTGGAGATGACAACAACGCCGCCGAACGCGCGTTGCGCGTCGTCGCCATGGGACGCAAGAACTTCCTCTTCGCGGGATCAAACGCTGGAGGAGATCGCGCCGCCGCCATCTACTCCTTGCTCGGATCAGCCAAGCTCAACGGTCTCGACCCGGAGATCTCTCTCCACCACGTCCTGGGACGCATGGCCGAACATCCCATCAACAGGATCAACGACCTGTTGGCATGGAACATATCGCTCCCCCGCAAATACGATCACTCCTAAATATGTATCCACGTAACGCTATGTGGATACATAACTCTGTCACCCACTCAGAGCTACGGTCGAGACCACACGCTTACCGTGAACAGCCCGAAAAAGCTGTACCAAGTTAAGGTTAGTTTTCAGCTGGCAATGGGCCCCGGTAATTCTGAGCCTAGAGAGATGTTAGTTTCCGCCCAAATTAGCCTGAGAAGGCGGAGGGATTTGGATGCGGAAGAAGCGATTCAGTGTGGAGCAGATGATCGGAGTGTTGAAGCAGGCGGAGGTTGGATTGGCGGTAGCGGAGGTGATCCGGAAGGCGGGGATCAGCGAGCAGACGTTCTACCGCTGGAAGGCGAAGTACGCTGGTCTGGAAGTGGATCAGGTCCGTCAAATGACTCAGCTGCAGGAAGAGAACCTGCGACTGAAGCAGCTGGTGGTGGAACTGACGCTGGATAAGACGATGCAGCAGGATGTTCTCTCAAAAAAATGGTGAAGTCTGCGCGGCGTGGACCGAGGGTGGAGCGTCTGGTGGAAAGCTATCCGGTGAGCGAGAGGCGTGCCTGCCGTGTTCTGTGCGTACCAAGAGCGACCTACCGCTATCGAAGCTGCCTCGATCCACGAACTGAGCTGCGGATGCGTATCCGCGAGATCGCTCAGGCAAAGAGTGCGTTATGGATACCGCAAGATCCGCGTACTGTTGAACCGCGAAGGCTGGGAAGTGGGTAAGTGTTTAGTGTATCGGTTGTACGTGGAAGAAGGCCTGACTCTGAAGCGGATGAAGCCAGCCGGCAAGCGCAAAGCAGCGCGACATCGCGAAGAACGGTTGAAGGCAACCGGCCCGGATCACGCCTGGAGTATGGACTTCGGCGCCGATCAACTGCAGGATGGTACAAAGTTCCGCTCGCTGACTATCGTCGATGTCTATACCAGAGAGGCGGTGGCAATCGAAGCGGGACAAAGCATGAAAGGAGACGATGTAGCACGAGTGTTGAATCGAGTGAAGCTCGAACGCGCCGTTCCAAAGGTGCTGTTCTGTGACAACGGCAGTGAGTTCACCAGCCAAGCGATGGATCTATGGGCCTATCGGAATGGTGTGAAGATCGCCTTCTCCCGACCGGCAAACCGACTGACAACGCGTTCGTGGAGAGCTTCAACGGGACGTTCCGCTGCGAGTGCCTGGACACGCACTGGTTCCTGGATCTGAAAGAGGCAAGGCAGCTCATCGAGGCCTAGAGGCGGGAATATAATGAGAGCCGTCTTTACGCATCTCTTGATGACAGGACACCAAGCGAATTCGCCAGCCAGATCGCGGCTAGCCGCGATCTGGCTGCAACCTAAACCGGCCGGGACTAACACTGCTCTTGGTACAGGAAAACTAGGCCCTTCAATAACTGCGTTACACTAACTTCTCACTGGCACAAAACATCGGGCAATCCATTGTAAATGCGATTGATGCAATCTA
The DNA here is from genome assembly GCA_963741395.1 of uncultured Acidobacteriaceae bacterium. Taxonomy (GTDB): domain Bacteria; phylum Acidobacteriota; class Terriglobia; order Terriglobales; family Acidobacteriaceae; genus Edaphobacter. The sequence continues at coordinate 32,439 of CAVUHV010000003.1, read as the reverse complement.
TATTGAGCCGCGAACCGCATCGTTCGACCCCATGAATCTCATATCCTTTGCGCAAAAGATGCTACGTCAGATTCATCGCCGTCTTCTCCAGTAATCAAAGCAAGCTTTACAGCGTTAGCCCTTAATCCCGTATTGACCAATGACGCTAACGAATCAACTATATCGGTCGGCTATAGGCGTGATCCATCCAGGGTGATGTGCTGGACTCTGCCAACCAGGTATCCGCTCCAACAATCTAATTGCTGGCGTCAGTCGGGACTGGATGCGATATCATTCTGTAGGAAATGAAAGCTGTGCAAACACTAGAACCGCTGGCCAACGGTGAGCTCTATTCAGGGAGCGAGGATTTCCGCTATCTGAGGATCTTTTTGATTCTGCTTCAAAACCGACGACGCATTGCGGTCATCACCTTCGTTTCGCTTCTCATCGGGGCAGCCATTGCATTTTTGTTGAAAGTCACCTTTACCGCGACCGCGACAATTCTCCCTCCCCAGGCCCCGCAGTCCACCTCGTCACTCCTGATGGGACAACTGGGTTCCCTGGCGGGACTAGGGCCAAGTGGGGTTGGAGGTTTGCTGAAGAACCCGGGCGATATTTACGTGGCAATGCTCGAAAGCCGGACGATCACGGACCACATCATCAATCGATTCCAACTTGAGTCTCTGTGGAAACAGAAAAAGCTGGAGGATACGCGCAAAGCACTGGTGAAACACGCGCAGTTCGAAGCCACCAAGAACGGGTTGATCGTCATCACTGTGAAAGATCCAAACCCCAAGTTAGCCAGCGATATGGCAAATGCATTTGTGGATGAGCTGTATCAGATGAATTCAAGCTTGGCAGTCACTGAAGCGGGCCAGAGGCGGTTATTTTTCGATCGGCAATTAGAGGAAGAAAAGAACGCTCTCACGGCTGCTGAAAACGATCTTCGAACAACTCAGGAGAAAACCGGCCTCATAGAGCTGAGCGGGCAATCAGCAATGGCCATCCGTACCATCGCGGAAACCGGTGCTGAGTTGAGAAGCCGCGAAGTTGAATTGCAGGCCATGCGAGCCTACGCAACCGACGAGAATCCCGATCTCGAGAGACTGCGAATTCAGATTGACACCCTTCGCCAACAACTATCTGCTTTGGAGAATACCCAGAAGAACATGCTCCCTGGAGATACTCAGGTGCCTGCCGGGCGGGTCCCGCAAGAGGGTATGGAGTATGCCAGGAAATTGAGAGAGGTCCGGTACCATCAGACGCTCTTCGATTTGCTGTCAAAGCAATACGAAGCCGCTCGCATCGATGAGGCAAAATCGGCACCAATCATCCAGGTAATCGACCACGCCGTACCTCCAGACAAGAAGTCGGGCCCACCTCGCATGTTGATTACTTTGGGTTTTGGCCTAGTTGGATTTTGCCTCGCCTGTTTTTGGGCTCTTTGGAGCAAGGCCCTTATGCGAATGCGGGAGAATCATACGTCTGCGGCCATATTGGATCAAGTGAGCACGATTCTTCACGTTCGCTTGTAGGCAGGTAAGAGTGTCGATATTACAAAAACATATGGGAATGGATAGTGCGGATAGAAGCAGCTCGTCTCAGGTAATCACCAGACTGCTTGCCGTGATCGTCATTCACAAGATGCAACCTCTTGATTCTTCGACATTGCAAACGCTTCTCGCTTCAGTTGAAAACACTTCCCCAGGCAACCTCGATCTAAAAATACTAGTTTGGGACAACACGCCGGGCCGTCAAGACATCGGGGAGCTACCTAGCGGAATATCGTACAAATCGGCGCCACATAACCCGGGCTTGGCGCAGGCTTACAATCAAGCTTTGGAACAGGCTGAAGCTGAGGGATACGAATGGCTACTGACGCTTGACCAAGATTCCTTCCTGCCAGTGGATTTCCTGGCAAAAATTGCAGACTCTGCACGCAAACTGAGCCCGGATAAGACGATCGGAGCGATTGTTCCTCAGGTTATTTCAGACGGCCGCATCATCTCCCCTTTTCGGTTTGTATTGGGTGTGCCTCGTTGGTTCGGCCGAGGATTTGTAGGCATCTCAAAGCGAGCGGCATACGCAGCGAATTCTGGGTCTACATTACGAGTGCGCACATTACGAGAGATTGGTGGCTACGACCCTATGTTCCCGCTCGATCTCAGTGACACCAATCTTTTCCATCGTCTTCACGGCGCCGGCAGGAGCGTTTTTATTGCTGGTGATGTCTTGGTAGACCATGACTTCGCGCTACTGAATAAGCATGTTCGAATGGGCATTGAGCGATACAAAGAATCCCTTCTGGATGATTGCGCATTCTGGGATATCTATATGGGTCCGATCGCAAGATTTGAACGAATCATCCGATTCGCAGGTAGAGCTTGCAAAGACTTTTCTCGTTCCAGAGAATCCGGCTTTTGGAAGCCGACTCTATCAGAGTTGAAGCGGCGCCTGTTCACGCCAAGACAGAAACGTATTGCCGAGTGGAGGAAGTGGGCAACGTTGCGATGCAGCAATTCCCTCCAGGCACCGGGAGACCAGCCTATCGTTTTGAGGCAAGGTCAACAGAATTTTCCCCAATCGTGAAGGGAGTATTCCATCCGTGGTCAATAATTTGTGTCCAAGCCAATCGGTAGATAGTTAGCTATACTAGCGAAAATGAAGATATTGATCACCGGAGGTGCAGGATTCATTGGGCAGCACCTCACACGTCACCTGCTCGCACTCCATCATGAGATCACCATCTTGGACAACTTCCTGGATCAGGTACACGCAGGCAATCGTGTACTGCCAGGTGATCTCGACAAGCGCGTAAGACTAGTCGTGGGTGATGTTGCGGACCCCGCTTCGCTTCGGCTCGCCATGGAAGGGCAGGACTGCATTGTTCATTTAGCAGCAGAGACAGGAACTGGTCAATCTATGTACGAGGTTTCCCGCTACGAGCGCACTAACATTGCGGGAACGGCGCTGCTGTACGAGTTCCTTTCGAAGGAGAAACGCAGCCAAATAGGGCGTATGGTCATTGCCTCCTCGAGGGCAATCTATGGCGAAGGAGCATATCGCTGCGAGCGTGATGGCGTGGTCTATCCAACCTCAAGGTCGGTCGAAGAAAAGCGAACCGGTCAATTCGATCCCTTCTGCCCTCGATGCGGCAGCGCTTGCGAGACTGTGCCAACACCGGAGACAGCACCTTACCAGCCGTCCTCGTTTTACGGACTAACAAAACAGATGCAAGAACAGATGGCGCTTATGTTCGGCCATGTTCTGGAGATTCCTACTATTGCTTTGCGTTTTCAGAACGTCTATGGTCCAGGACAATCCCTTCAAAATCCATACACAGGAATATTGGCAATCTTCTCGAATCTAGCCAGAGCCGGTCGTCCTATCCATGTTTTTGAGGATGGGTTGGAGAGTCGGGACTTTGTCTATATCGATGACGTTGTGCGTGCTATTGTCGCTTCTATCACTGAAAAGAACGTTCGCGGAGTTCACGCGGTCAATGTTGGCTCTGGAGAGCGAACAACTGTGCTGGAAGTAGCTCAGCGGACTAATGCGTTCTATGGGGGGCGCTCCGAAGTTATGATTACAGGGGATTTTCGGGAAGGCGATATTCGTCATGGGGAGGCGGACCTGAGTTTGGCCCAATCGCTGCTCGGTTTCACAGCGCGATACCGATTTGGCGATGGTTTACGCCATTTTTTGGAATGGGCCAGCGAGGGCACTTTCAATGAAAATAACTACGAGCGATCTCTTCAGGAATTGAAGGGACTTGGGTTACTACACGAAAGCGTGTGATCTGAAAACTGCCAATCGAGACCGGTTAATAAACGGCACTCACCGTGCGAATATGAAACAAATTTCAGAGCCAAATGATGCGCATCGCCGTAACAATTTTGACTTGTTGCGACTTCTCTTTGCGTCGATTGTAGTGCTCTATCACTGCTACGACCTCAGTTTTAGTCCCGCGTACTTCTGGATTTCACGCGTCGCCAGTGCCGATCTGGCGGTGCAAGGGTTCTTCGCAATGAGCGGGTTCTTGATCGTGGGCAGCTATGAAAGCAGTTCCACACTTCGTGCTTATCTCAGTAAACGCGGACGGAGGATTCTGCCAGCATACTGGACCGCACTGATCTTCACTCTTATCCTCGGAATGTTTTTTTCCACTTTGCCGCTCAGCGCTTTCTTAACCTCGATCTCCACCTGGAAGTATGCGGGCGCGAATTTTTGTTTCGCCAACTTTCTCCATCCCAGCCTTCCGGGACTGTTCGAGCGCAATCCAGTGATGTCCAGTGTGAACGGCTCGCTCTGGACAATTAAGCTCGAAGTGATGTTTTATCTGAGTGTTCCTGCAATCGTCTGGCTATGTCGGAGACTCGGGAAATTGCAGATTCTCGGCAGTCTGTTTCTGATCTCTATTGCCTACCAGATCACAATGCGGCGATTTCATCCGACGCTCGCATCTCAATTACCTGGCCAATTGTGCTTCTTTATGGTTGGAACTTTGGCATATTACTATCTCGCTTGGTGCAAGCGGAATGCGCGGTGGGTGTGGATTATCGCTATCAGTTGCTATCTCGTATCCGTATTTTCAAACTGGATCGCTTTCCGAGCTATCGGAGTTTCTCTTGGTGTAGTTTGCTTTGGCCTTCTGCTTCCTCCACTTGGGCAGCCGGCGAAGTATGGCGACTTCTCATATGGAACTTATGTCTATCATTTCCCTCTGATCCAAACCTTCATTGCGTTGGGCTTGGTTAAAAGCCATCCGGAACTTGCCCTTGGGTTAATCCTGTTATCCGTAGCGACATTGAGCTTCACATCATGGAACCTGATTGAGAAGCCATTCCTGCGACGAAACGATAATCGAAAACGAACAAGCAGAACGCAACTAGTTTAGACACTATAGGAATTTCAAGAGGTAAGTAGCCAACATGGGCACACTGCTAGATATAACAATCATTATCCCGAACTACAACACACGGGAACTTCTCCGCCAGTGTCTCGCCTCTGTTTACGAGCACACGCATGGCATCGAGTTTGAAGTTATCTGCATTGACGACAATTCGTCTGACGGCAGTGCCGACATGGTTGCAGCAGAGTTTCCTAAGGTAATTTTGGTTCGCAACACATCTGGTCAGATGTATGCAAAAAATAACAATCTTGGAATGAGAATGTCTCGTGCACGTTATGCGTGTCTTTTGAACAGCGACACAAAGTTGATTGCGAATGCCTTTCAAGCGCTGGTCGAGTTCATGGATAGCCATCAGGACGCGGCAGCCTGTACGCCCAAACTGCTAAATCCCGACGGTAGCACCCAGATATGCGTCCGGCGATTCGCCCGGCTAGGAACACTTATCCTTCAAGGCCTGAACTGGCACAAATTTTTTCCCAAGGGAGTCGTTAGTACCGAGTACTATGCCGCAAACTTCGATCATTCCCACGAGCAGGTGATCGAGGCGTTAGGGACCACCGCGTTTGTGATCCGCCGGATGACCTGGGAACAGGCCGGTATGCTCGATGAGCGTTTTCCAATGTATCAAGTAGACCTTGCCTACTGCTATATGCTGAAGATGAAAGGCTTTAGAATCTACTACACGCCCTCGGCGGAGATTGTTCACTACGGTAGTCAGAGCGTAAATCAAAGAGCACTCGCGGGTATCCGGATGCAACACCAGGGGTTTATTGATTTTAGCGATCACTACGATTACTTCAGTTCGAACCCTTTGATAAAGTTCTTGGTCAGGCAGGCGGTCAGGCTACGGTACTGGCTCAAACTGGCGGAATTTCATTTAAGCAGCGACAAGCGAGTGATTAAAGGCCCTGGCAGAGCACCGGTAGGGAAGAGTAGCCGAGGTTGATCCTCATTTCGAAAAGCACAAGAGCTGATCCGTTCGACAAGAGCGCGACGGCATCTTCCTATATTTATTGTAACCACTTGGTAAGGAAGGACTTTGTATAGGGGTTATGCGAACCTAATGCCAAGTAGTGTTCCAGAAGAGCAACTCGACGAAGTCTGGTTACCGAGTAGGGCGGATTTGGATCACATTATCAAAAACCCACATTTCGTACCCTGGGAAACGACTCACAACGATATCGTGCAGTTCGAACAAAGTTGGATATCCATGATTTCCGTCGAAGCAAATAAGCAAATGGCGTCATCAATGAGAAGAACGTGGTCCTTGATCGGATGCCGGAGAATCGCTTCAATCTCTGCACGAATCGGACACCGAGCATCTCCCAAAGCGGTAATCCCCCCGGAGTAATGGCCATCGAGCCAAAACAGGCAACGCTCTTTGATGCCGCCCAAAGACACTCTCGAGTGCAGTTGCGCTATCACCGGCAACAAGATGAATATGTGGGTACTTCCTAAATGACGACTTTGCCCTTTCGTGCAACTCCTCACTTAACTCGATGGAATAGATTTCCTTAAAGTGGTCTTTCATCGCGGAGATCATATCCCCGAGGAAGGTTCCAGTCTCTACTAGAATATCTGTATTAAAGCTTTTGGCATGATCCAGCAACATTCGCTGTTTGATGATGTGGGGAGGCCCAAATCGTCCTCCTGTTTCCCATGCCTTTTGTTGCCTTCTGGCCCTTATCCCCGGCGGGCTCAACCGGTCGATGCAACACCATCTGATATGAATTCATTTTCTAAAGGGTAAGCGTTTGGTCTTGGCCGTTGTTATGTTTGGGTGTCAGAGTTATGTATCCACATAGCGCAATGTGGATACATAACTAAGCGGGTACAGTCTGGCTTGAGAGCGAGACGTTCCATGGCAGCAGGTCGTTGATCCTGGAGATCGGATGGTCTGCGATCTGAGCCAGGACGTGGTGGAGAAAGAGTTCTGGGTCGAGGCCGTTGAGCTTGGCCGATCCGAGCAGGGAGTAGATGGCGGCGGCGCGTTCTCCGCCCGCGTTCGATCCCGCGAAGAGGAAGTTCTTCCGTCCAAGGGCGACGACGCGCAACGCTCGTTCAGCGGCGTTGTTGTCGATCTCGAGCTGTCCGTCGTCGACGTAGCGCGTGAGCGCGGGCCATCGCGAGAGGGCGTAGCGGATCGCCGCAGCCGTATCGGACTTGCGTGAGAGCTTCGCGAGCGTGGCTTCGAGCCAGGCGTTCATGCTATCGAGCAGAGGTCTTGCCCTGGCCTGACGGATGGTCTTCCTGATCTCCGGCGTGCTGCCGCGGATCTCGGCTTCGATGGCGTAGAGCGCGGCGATGCGCTCGATCGCTTCGTTCGTGATGGGTGAGGGATGGGCGATGTGGATCTCGTGGAACTTGCGCCGAGTATGCGCCCAACACGCGACTTCGATGATCGTTCCATCTTCATAGAGCTGTTGGAAGCCAGCGTACGCATCAGCCTGAAGCGCACCCTTGTAGAGCTTCAGGTGCTGACGTGGACGCTCTCCCTTGCGGTCAGGCGAATAGGCGAACCACACGGCAGGCGCGGTCGTGTCTCCGGAGGGGCGGTCGTCGCGAACGTAGGTCCAGAGCCTTCCGGTCTTGGTTCTTCCGTTGCCTGGAGCGAGCACCGGAACCGGCGTGTCGTCGGCGTGCAGCTTGCTTGCCGACATGACGTGGTCGCGAACTGCTTCGACCAGTGGTGCCAACAACTCACTCGTTGCACCGACCCATCCTGCCAATGTAGAGCGGTCGAGGTCGACGCCTTCACGAGCATAGATCTCCGACTGCCGGTAGAGCGGCATGTGGTCGGCGTACTTCGACACCAGCACATGCGCAAGCAGTCCCGGACCTGCTAGTCCGCGATCGATCGGCCGAGAAGGTGCCGGTGTCTGCACGATCCGGTCGCACGCATCGCAGCTCAGCTTCGGCCGCACATAGCGAAGAACCTTGAAGCTTGCTCGTACATACTCCAGCATCTCGGCAGCGTCCTCACCAAGTTCGCGCAGCCTGCCGCCGCAGTCGGGACAGGCATCGTGTCCTGGCATATGGGTGTGTACTTCGCGTGGCAGATGCTCAGGCAGAGGGCGGCGGAAGGGCCTCGCCAGCGCTGGGCGCTCTGCTCGAGCGGCGGCCTTCGACTCTTCGATCGCGTTGGCCGCCTGCAGCTCTTCAAGCTGCAGCTCAAGCTGATCGATCTGGCGCAGCACCTTCTCACTCTTTGCGCCGAAGAGCATCCGCTGCAGCTTCTCGACCAGCAGCACCAGGCGTTCGATCTCGCTGGTACGCGAGGTCAGAGTCGCCGTGTACCTCTGATGCTGCTCGATCAACAACGCCTTGGCGGCTGCAAGATCAAGCGCGTCGAGATCAGGTAGCGGAGCGGCAACCATGCACGCAGTATGGCATACATCGCGAAGACTTAATAGCAGAAAAAACCCTATGAATACTGGTGAAACATCACACACCCATCACCTGTTCCGCCGTCCGGAGAGGCGCTCTCCAGTCGATGCCTTCGAGCAACATCGAGAGCTGGGCGCGGCTCAGAGAAACTGTTCCACTCGACGCCTGCGGCCATATGAAGCGTCCTCGTTCAAGACGCTTCGCAAGCAGACACAGTCCGTCGCCATCAAACCAGAGGACCTTCAAAATGTCACCGCGCCGGCCACGAAAGACGAACACATGACCCGACAACGGCTGCTGTTCAAGCACCGTCTGCACCTGGGCACTGAGCCCGTGAAAGCCGCGCCGCATGTCCGTCACGCCCGCCGCGATCCAGATCCGTGTTCCTGCCGGGAGCGAGATCACGCGCGAAGACTCTTGAGCACAGTACGCACCAGATCCTGATCGACACTGCCTTCGAGACTGATCCTGATCTCTCCCGGCAACTCGATATGAATCGCGCCGGAACTCGGTGGAACCACTTCAACAGGCTCAGACTTCGCATACCCTCCGTCATCGGCTACGCTCACCGGCAACAACTTCACGGGACTCTGCGACAACACACCCAACTTGCCCTCGCGATACAACCGCCGCCACTGAAAGACCTGGTTCGCGTTGACCCCATACTTCAAGGCAACCTTCGCCACCGAAGCCCCAGACTCCAGCGTCTCCTCCACCACCCCGCGACGCTCCGCTGCACTCCGACGCCGACGAGGCCCCGCCCCCACACCACCACTTAGCTCAACCTCAACCATCCACACATCATCCGCGCTCAACCATGCCATGTACACCCGGCCGACACAAGACGCTTACTCTAAAGGTGGTGTTTATGGCACAAGGAAAACGGGGCAGGCTTTCCACGGAACAGCGGATCGACATGTGGCGCCGTTGGAAGGCGGGAGAGTCGTTGCATGAGATTGGCCGCGCCTTTGGTAAGGGCCATGGTTCCATCCGGTTCTTGTTGACGCAGCGCGGCGGGATAGTTCCTGCTGCTCGTCGGCGTTCGCCGCGAACGCTGACGCTGGCCGAACGGGAAGACATCTCACGAGGAATTGCTTCCGGTTCGTCGATTCGTGAGATCGCTAGCGGGTTGCAGCGGCCTGTGTCGACGGTGAGCCGGGAGGTGTCGCGTCACGGCGGGCGTCCACTGTATCGAGCCAGTGAAGCCGATCGTCGGGCCTGGGAGTCGGCTCTGCGACCCAAGGTGTGCCTTCTTGCCATCGACGAGAAGCTGCGGACGATCGTGGCCAGTAAACTGATCCTGGACTGGTCGCCGGAACAGATTTCAGCATGGTTGAAGGTCCACTATCCCAGCAACGAGAGCATGCGTGTGTCCCACGAAACCATCTACCGCAGCTTATTCATCCAGGCCCGGGGAGTGCTGAAAAAAGAGCTGATTCAGCACCTCAGGTCCAAGCGGCTTATCCGTCGCTCACGACATGCGCGGGCTGACGGGCAGTCCCGCGGGCAGATCGTCGATGCCATCTCTATTAGGGAAAGACCTGCGGAGGTTGAAGACCGCGCTATTCCCGGCCATTGGGAGGGCGACCTGCTTAGCGGCAGCAGGAACAGTCACATCGCAACCCTGGTGGAACGACATTCGCGTTTCACCATGCTGGTGAAAGTGCCCAGCAAAGACACAACGACGGTCGTCGCCGCGCTGAGCAAGCACGTGCGTAAACTGCCCGCGACCCTGCGGCGCTCGTTGACGTGGGACAGGGGGCACGAGATGGCTAAACACAAGAGCTTCACGGTGGACACGAATGTGAAAGTCTACTTCTGCGATCCGCAGAGCCCCTGGCAGCGCGGCACCAATGAAAATGACCTGCCCCCAAATTCCGCACGTTTGATCTTACGAATTTATCCCGTCGTGGGAGCTGTGGCAAAGTGGGAAACGCCAGCGGCGTTTTCCAAGCAGGCGTAGCCTGCGTCTTTTCCATAGCTCGCCTTCTTGAGTGCCTGCGCGAACTCGTTGGGAGTTCTGTAATTGAGGCTGCTGTGAGGCCGAACTTCGTTGTACTCCTTTCTCCAGCCTGTGATTTTTGAGCGTGCATCAAAAAGGTTGCTGAACCAGTTGGCCCGCAGGCACTCCTCGCGCAACCGTCCGTGGAAGCTCTCGACGTGCCCGTTCTGCATCGGACGACCTGGCTGGATGTGGCGCAGCTCGATCTTCCACTCCAATCCCCAGGCGAGGAAGTGTCGGCTGGTCAGTTCGGGGCCGTTGTCGCAGCGAATCGCCTGCGGCAGGCCACGTTGACCGATCACTTCATTCAGCACGCGGGTCACGCGCCGGCTGGCAAAACCGGTATCCACTTCAAGAGCAAGGCACTCGCGGGTGAAGGCATCGACCACGCTCAGCACCCGAATTGTGCGTCCTGCCGCGACCACATCATGAGCGAAGTCCAGCGCCCACTCCTGGTTGGCCGCGGTCAACTGCACCCGCGGAGATCCAACGCGGGCGCAGTGTTTACGCTTCTTCCGCTTCAGACAAAGCCCCGCCTCGCGGTATACCCGGTAGAGACGCTTGTGGTTCACCCGCTCGCCCTCCCGCTCCATCAACACTTGTAACCTCCGGTAGCCATAGCGCGGCTTCTCCCTGGCCAACTCCACCAACCGGTCCCGTAATCGCTCGTCCGAGCGCCTCGCCTCATAGCGAAAGCTGCTCACCGCGATCGACATCAGCCCGCACACCCGGCGCTGACTGGCTTGGAACTGTTCCTCCAGCCAGTGGGCGTCCGTCCTTCGGTCTACGAGCTCAGGCCGTTTTTTGCGATCACCGCCTTCAGCATCTCGCGGTCCAGGCTCAGGTCGGCCACCAGCCGCTTGAGCCGTCCGTTCTCATCTTCCAGCGCCCTCAGCTTCTGCGCTTCGCTGGCGTCCATGCCGCCGAACTTCGCCTTCCAGGCGTAAATCGTGTGCTTGGATACACCGCACTCCCGAGCCACGTCGTCCGCCGTCCGCCCGGCTTCCACCTGCTTCAGCGCAGCAATGATCTGCGCCTCACTGTGCTTGCTCCTGCTCATGCCAATCCTCCCTCAAATCCGAAATCATACTTGCATATGTGCGGATCTAGGGGAGCAGGTCAAAAACACCAATGGCCTGCTAAGACAGTACTTCCCTAAGAAAACCGACTTGTCCGGTTACACTCAAGCCGATCTCAACAAGGTAGCTCTGCGCCTCAATCAACGCCCGCGACAAACTTTGGGCTTTGAAACGCCGGCCAGTAAACTGCAAGCCAGTGTTGCATCGACCGGTTGAGCCCGCCCCCATTAACAGGCTCAACGCGGACGAGTCCCTGGCCAAAATGCGAGCCCTCATTTTCCAAGTGATATTCATTTATGAAATGCTAAAAGATGTGCGTTAGTAACGCAACAATGAAGGGTCAAGCGTATCGAATAACGGGTTCTTCTTCAATGGCCCGGAAGACTCTCGCACTGAAGTCGTTCGCGTAAGTCTAGGTCGCTGGCTCATGTAGGTTGTGAGAGGCCTTTGTAGCCAAAGTAGCTACATGCGCGAAGCACCATAACGGAAAAAGGAAGATGGCTGTGTCCACAACTATTGAGCCGAACAGAGACGACTCAAATGGCACGGTCAGAGCAGATACTGCGAGCAACAGCGAGAAGGTTAACGACATGGCACTTCTTGTATGGAAGGTGAAGAACTGCCTACGAAACAAGCCAGTCAGGTAGCCAATTGCAAGACAATAGATACAGCCCCCAATAGGACCAAAAAATATGTCGGCGCGAACAAAATATTGCGCATTTGGACCGAATCCACTTTCCATATTGCTAATAATCGATCCAAGCGCGGGGTGAATGGACGCATAGTCCACTATCCTGAACATCGCCAGAAAAGGATCCACCAAATAATGGACATAATCCCAAGGGCCAGCGTTCATTAACTCTGGTATCGCGCCACGCCGAGGGTAATAAAACAGAATGACATCACCGAAGAGAAGTATCCTTCTCGTGAGGGCCACAAAACCCTGTGCAATCCCTCCGTTTTCTTTTATCAATACCATTGTGGCAACTGCGAGAGCTGCTCCAAAAGAAGGTATCGCAAGCTTCTTAAGCTTGCGCGAATATTTCTGGCTTTGCCCTAGACCTTTGTGATTGATAACAAAGGCCATCACAAAAAGGATCGGCAGGAGAGCTCCCTTGGAGCCAGAGAGTGCCACAAAAGCGGAACTGATGACGAGCATCATCATCGGCAGCGTCGGCCTTCGACCGATGGCAATCAACAAGATACAACCGCAACAAAGGAATACATAAGGGCCCTGATCCAAGTGTCGAATCATGCCCAGCCCTCCTGTATAAGTCTCGACTTTTGCCTCACTAGGTCTACCGGATAATAATGGAAACCCCGCAGTAAAACCGAGATAGAGATTTGCTATGGAGATAATTACAAAAGCGAGAAGAAGGACAATCTCTAGTTTTAACAAGGCGTCATCGTTAAATTGCATAGTTGGATTGTCTGTTGGTATCTTCCCTACGAAAGCGAATCCAATCCAAAAAAATACAATAAAAAATGTGAACTCGATCTTGGCACTTGAATCCCAGTCCAGGCCGAACATCAAAACAACATCCGCAATCATTGCGACGATAAATATATTCAACGGGTCGAGAATACCGATTACAAACGGCCGATAAGCGAGAATCAAGACAATCGTGGAAATCACGAAGAGAGCCGCGAATTGATTCGCGTCCAGGCCGATTGCGCTCAGAATATCTAGCATTCGTCTTCCTTCCACAGCCCGACTGCGAAGGCGGATGAGAAGCAAGGATCTTGATCAAATATGTCCAGCAAGTGTTCTCCTTTATACTTGTATAGATGATATCGAGAGTAGAGGATCATCGACGACGTGAACTGCCGTCAGCAGTTAAGCCTCTCGTTTCGATCATCACCGTTGTCTTTCACGCTCGAGAAGATCTTCCAGACCTGATCGAGAGCGTTGCTCGCCTCAAGAAGGACAATGTTGAGTTCATCGTAATTGATGGCGGATCCGAAGATGGGACCTGCGAGCTTCTAAGCCGGTACGATTCCGTCATCGATTACTGGGCCAGTGAGCCAGACAAGGGTATCTATGATGCAATGAACAAGGGCATCGCGGTAGCTCAAGGTACCTTTCTGTTTCATCTTAACGCTGGTGATAGACTCCTGCATATTCCGTTTCGGGAGCTTGAGGCTGCCGCGTCGAGTAGTACAGGTGTTGTGGCGTTCCGTGTCTCGGTCGATGGCAAACAGGAGTTTCGTCCTGGGCATGGAATCGCGTTACGACTCAAGAACACCTTGCACCACCAAGGAACGTTCTATAAGAGAGAGGGTTTTCCGTTTTACGACGTGAACTATCGGGTATTTGCTGACTTCGACGCGAACCAACGGCTTGCGCGCAGCGGAGCCCGCATTGAGATCTTCGATCAGGTGGTAGCTTCCCATCAGGGCGGCGGTCTTTCCGATGCCCACACAAAAGCGAACGTTTGTGAGTTTTTTCAGGTCATCAAGAGAAACTACGGCTGGACGCATTTGCCTCCAGCTTGGTTAATATGCAAATGGCGGGGTATGAAAACCCGGCTCGCGATGATGCGTCAAGGGTTCTAAACAGAAGATTTGCAAAACCCTCTGTTCAGAACTTTCGCGTAGAAAGTATCGCGCCATATCCACAAACCTCTGCGGTTCAAGCGATAACTTCGACCTCGCAAACTGCTGCGTCCTCGCCACTTCCGCCACCACGCCGCTCGATCGACCAGGCCAGGAAATCCCGGCTGGTCAGTTCCGGGCCGTTGTCGCAGCGAATCGACCGCGGCGCTCCGCGCTCCGCAATGAGCTCGTCCAAAACACTGTTCATCCGTCGGTTGGCGAATCTATTGACCACCTCCAGCGCCATGCACTCCCGCATATAGGCATCAACACGCTTGGCACGCAGATCGCCCGGCCCTGCGGCGATGCATCGTATGCAAGGCCAGCCCACTCCTGATTGGCGGAGGCGTCCGAGGTCATGGCAAATGCGCCGTTGGGCATTGGAGCGCTTACTGCGATACTTGCATGCGCCAAGGTTGATGGCTCGGAGCTTCTGGCTCAAGTAGTTCTGAGCTTTGACTCTCGCAGGATTCGTGCGGTCCGTAGACCAGTGCAGAATCTGTTCTTACTTCACGATCCTATCGATGTCCGTATCAAGTTGCGCGGGTGTCGACCTGAGGGATTCTGTTCAACCACGAAGGACTTGCGAACCGTTTGGAAAGAAATGGCTCGGGACGGAGCAACGTCTATAGCAAATCATCTTCGCAGTGGGGGATTATTGGGCAGAGTGATCATGGAAAAATCGCCTTGGACCCGTTGGATCTGATGTAAGCGATTCGTTCTAAAGACTGTTAGCAGACTCATCTTGCCGAAGGTATTTTTGTGGGCCCGGAGGGATTTGAACCCCAGCCAAGGGATTTATGACTTTTGACATCAACGATGTAAGTCTATGAAACTAAAAGACATGCTGGCGTAATTGAGTGTAGCCCTAAGTAGCTTAGCGACCGTGGCTTAGAGCAATCTATCGAAACAGGGAAAAGCTGATGAGTGTACCGCTATTGCACTTGGAATATATGCGCCAGTCATTGCGGCAAAATGTGATGGAGGCATGTTCTCGTCGAACTTCGATTACTAAGCGAGAGCATTCAGATGGTACTGCCAGCCCTCCCCTTAAGCCTAGCATAGGCTTGGATTGCTTGGTACCGTGTTCCGGAATACGGCGGCATGGCGGCATCTTTCTGCTGATCAAATCCATTGTAACCTTTATTAGCCGCAGCTAGAGACTCGGATCTTCGAGGGGAAGGAACGGCCCTCGGGGTGTCTGCACGAGTCTGAATACTTCAGGGAAGCGCTGCGGTTTGTCGATCGTATGTGAATTGCATCGACGATGAACTGGGAGCTCTCATGGCCACTTACCTGCTTCCTTCGCGCCCGTCAATTCGAAGCTCAGCGAGATTCCCCTGCGGATGTGAATGGGGTAAGATTAATAACAGGGTGCCAGTGTCGGAATGGCATTTTTAATAGGATGTTCTTTACTAACTCTTTGCTGTAAATCTGGGGTATGAAACATGGGTGTGGTTGAGGAACAACAGTACTTTTCTCTACGAAAAATATCGCCGGACTATTATTCCGGGTATAACCTTCCAGCGTATTTAATTAAAGTATTACCGCGAAGTAAATCCGCGAAAATATTGGATATTGGATGTGGCTTTGGACAAACCCTCCGAGCTTTATCAGTAATGGGATATACCAATATCCATGGAGTGGATATTTCGGATGAAGCAGTTCGGCATTGTCGCGATTCGGGCCTCAGGGTGGAAATGGTTACCGATCTCGCGAGCTATATGGAGGAGAATCGGCAAGCATATGACTTTATTTTGATGAGCCATGTCCTTGAGCATATTGAGAAAACTTTGATTATTCCTTATGTGAAAGCGATTAAATCCATGCTTAAGGAGAACGGCCGATTCATGGTGATGGTTCCTAATGCACAGTCCAATACGGATTGTTATTGGGCTTATGAAGACTTTACCCACTCGACTTTGTTTACAACCGGCAGCCTGTACTTCGTGTTATTGGCAGGCGGGTTTAAAGAAGTTGAGTTTGTTGATCCTTATTGTGTCGAAGGAGTTTCTTTTTTAAGAGAAAAGTCAAAATGTTTTTACTTAAGGTGTTTACGATGAACAAACACTTCTGGAACAAAGTAACTACGAGTTCTTATCATCGGCCGAGCCCCATTCTATTTAGTTATGAAATTAAGGCGTTAGCTAGGTAATCTAAGGTGTTATGCAGGTGTCAATCGTAGTAGTGGCGATATCGAGGGAAATGACAATGGCTGCACCGGATTGCGCCATTCGGGATTTATACTAGACTCCGCAACCGACTATGAATGAAAGGGTTCCGCCTGAAGTCTGCTGGCCTTCTAAGGATGAAAGGCTGATATTATGATACGAGCTATGAGCATGAGGGCTGAATCGGAACCAAGGGATTTTCGCGAGGAGCACTTAGCTTGGTGGTGACTAGTGCGAACTTATTGCCGGTCAAATGTAAGGTATGCGAAGGACCATTGGCATTCTTTGGAGAGATGGAGATCCTAAGGAAGCATCAGGTTCAATACTTTCGCTGCAAACAATGTGGTTTCATTCAGACTGAAGCTCCTTATTGGTTGGAAGAGGCGTATTCATCCGCGATTGCCAGCCAAGATGTCGGCATCATGCAACGCAATCTTATCAATTGTCAGGTGACCTCAGCTGTTATCAACCTGCTGTTTCCAAAGATTGTCAGTGGAGTCGATTTTGGAGCAGGCCATGGAGTGTTAGTCCGGTTAACGAGAGACAGGGGATTTAATTTCTTTTGGTCCGATCGCCATGCAACAAACGACTACGCCAGGGGTTTTGAATGTTCAGAAGGTGCAACCTTTGATTTTCTTACTGCATTTGAAGTGCTTGAACATTTTGTGGATCCAATTTCCGACCTGTCAAAGTTGATGAGCTTATCGGAAAATGTCTTTGTTTCGACTTGCATTCTACCGCAACCAGCGCCCAAACTCACTGACTGGTGGTATTACACCCCAATGAGTGGTCAGCATATATCCTTCTATACGGTAGAGTCACTCCGTCTGCTTGCTGCTCGCTTTGGAAGAACACTACTGTCTGCCGGCTCATACCACCTTTTCACTAAGAGTCCGCGGTCGCGTCTCCTATATAACATTGCCACTCGATACCAATTGGCCCAACTTGTGAATATAATGTGTCCTCACACAAGTCTTTTGGAAAAAGATTACCAACAATTACGCGAGAACACGGATGCTATTATCGCTCCGGCCAGCAAACGGCCTTTCGTGGAAAGGGGATAATGGATTGGACAGGGTTCTCCAAAATGGTTAGTCATTACCCCCAGCCATTAAGTGATATCAACATGAGTGCAGTATTGTGTAATTTCTATGGTCCTCAGCGAAACAAGTTTTTATCAACGAATAAACGACGATTTATCTAAAGTCTTCAACATCCCAACACATGCTTCGACAACCTCTTGAGGAGTTACTTGGAGAATACAGTGTGCTGTTTGCATATCACAGCATCCTGAACATGGTGGTATTGCCAAAGATGGACTAACGACCGCAACTCTATCGCCAAAAGGAGCGAAACGCATGGGACTATTGTAATGCGTCGGATCTCCATTCTTCGGATGCGGTGATACGACAACCACGGGAACATCTACTGCGGCTGCGATATGTGCCAATCCACTATCTACTCCAACAAACATGTGCGATTTTTCGATACAAGCAGCTACCTCACGAATGGATGCACCGATAAGTACCTCAGCATTTATCTGCAAATCAGAAGATATGTGCTCCGCGTCCTTGCCGTCAGCTTGCGCAGCAAGGATTAGGACGGATATCCGATATTTGCGAGCGAGCATGTCTAGCGTCTCAATCCACCTCGACGATGGCCATTGCCTGCGTCCAAGCATAGCCCCGAATCCTAAGGCAATCACAAGAGAATCTGCAGAGAAAGGCGCGAGTTTTTTTGCAGCAAAAGCTAACTCGTCATTACTTAGGAATATTTCCGTCTTGGGAAAGAAGCTAACTTGAGTTAGTGCAGACACTATTCCCACATTAGAAAGTACCTCATTCTGTGGCTCAGGTCGTTGCAAGACACGCTTAAGGACACGATTTCGTTCCGAGCGCTCGAGCCATTTTGGTGTGTCGTCGCTGTACCCTATCGATAATGGAGGATTAATGAGCGCAATCAAAAGTGACTCATTCATGACGTCCCCCCCTAACCGGGGATGAAGCACGATGTCAAAGTTATGTGTGCGCAGATGACGACAATAAAACGCGATAGTCGATAAGAGTGCCAGAAAATTAACAAGAAAAGGAAATTGTGCTATTGGCGCAATTCCTAATACCTTGTCGACAAATGGATTCGTTTCGACTAGCTGGCGGCATCTATCTTGCACTACAACGGTAAGGTCCGCTTCCGGATAGTGCTGCTTAATCTCCCTGAAGATCGGGGTCGACATAACAACGTCGCCCATATTATCGAAGCGCAAAACTAAAATATTGCTAATTGGATGAACGCTCGTCCCATCGCAGGTCCTCCGCACCGCGATTCTCAGAACAGCACGAACTGCCAGAGTGGGCAAGCGACTGAACAATAGAAGTCCAACTGACATTGGCTTAATTCCTTCAAGGCTGATTAGGATTCTCGCCTGCGACAGACTTACCGCGCTGCCACCGCTCTGCAGTCCAACCGGCGAAAAAAGCGAGGAACGTAGACAGCACACGGAAGCGCAATCAAAAAGCTATACGAAATGAAGGTAGCCCAAGGCACACCTATGATTCCAAGGCGACGTACTAAGAATACCTTCGCTATGACGCAGACTATTCCGAAGATGGTGGCGATGACTACCTGAAATTGCATCAGCTCGCCACCGTTCAGAAACATCGCGAGAGCATCTCCGCAACAAGCCGTGACGGTCCAGATCGCTAAGCCGGCCAGTAGCAGGATCGGAGGATGAATGCTTGAGCCTACCCACCAGTGGATAAGCCTGTGAGTCATGAGCAACAATGTGATTGAAGCAGTCGAAGTCAAGACCAGCACGATGAGTAGGGAACGGCCCAGGGTGTGGCGCACCCATGCAATGTGACCGCGAGTGATAGCTTCGCTGTATGCCGGCCAAAGAGGGGCAACCAGCATTCCCGACATCATCGTGATGAGCGCGAACATGCGTTGAGGGATTGAATACTCCGGGACGTTTATCGCTCCCAGCGTTCGGGCGATGATGAAGTTGTCGGCAGAAAAAGAAATAGCTACAGCCACCTGAAGGACAAAGAACAGACCGCCAAGCTTGGCAATTTCGGATATCACATTGCTCGTCACAAACTTTCGTGTTGGGAGAAGATCCGGACGCACAAAACCAAAGAAATGAATAGCGTTCAGCGTGATGGCAAAGATCGGCGCGCCGGCGATGGCAATAACTAATATAGGAAGGCTTACATGAAGCCATATGCCGGTCAGTACACCGATGAATCCCATTATGCTGCCGCACACCTGCCATAGCCCATAGCGGTATCCCTGCTGCAGGCCGAGTTGAACCCGCTGCACCACATCCATGGAGATGTTGAGGGCGAAGCAGATGGCGAAGACCGCAAGAGCGGGCCCAGCCTCCGATCTTGCCTGAGGTGAAACTACACGAAAAAAATTTCCCCAGTTGATAAACCGGTAGATCGCAAAAAAAGACAACAATAGGAGAACGGCGATGGAGTTGAGGATGGCGAAACCACTGGAGATGGCCTTGCGAACCCCCTCCATATCATCTCTTCCGAAGGCCTTGGCAACGGCGTTGAGCACGCCATTGCCCACGCCAAAGTCTGCAAATGTGGCCATCGCTAGCACAGAGCTGATAGTCATCCACAGCCCGAACCGCTCATTGCCGAGATACTTCAGTGTAAGGGGGACAGTAATGAGAGAGGTGCCGACCTGTACGGCGCGCGCAAGCGTCGTTGCACTGCCGGTAATCACAGCACGGCGATTCCTCTCGGCCCCGCGGGTGTGGTCATCCAAGCTTGCTGGGTCTCGGGGAAGTAGCAACTGCCGAATTCTCCGCATGGCTGGCTCGATCATGCAATTACCACACGACATTGCATGGCTGTTCCTGCACGGAGAGTTCGTGACTCTCTTAGGGTATCGAAAAGAATAAACAAATCAAGATATTGTGTCGAAGTCAATTATACATCGATGCGCAGGACGTCTCGTTCTGCTTCGCCACAAGACGGTTAATTGTGGATGACGGACTTAAAATGTACTCCAACCCTCTTATGGTCCGGTTGCACTATTCCCGATGAACTTGTCCAGTACAGCATTATCATATATTGGGTTCGGTATGTAGGATCGAAGTTGATGAATATTTGGTGGGCCCACCAGGACTTGAACCTGGAACCAAAGCGTTATGAGCACTCTGCTCTAACCAATTGAGCTATAGGCCCTTACGATCTTTGCGCGACAAGTAATCGAGCGTACAGAAGCGTAATTGAGACAAGTTTACCGTAAGTAAGCGAATTATGAGTCCCCTGCTCTAACCGTTGATTACAGGCCGTGGGCACCCCTTTAGTGTAACGAATGCAGGCGGCAACGGTAGGCCAATTTATCGGCGCGAATCCCATGTGACGCAGTTCTGGCTTGGGTCATGCGCATTGATGCTCACACAGGGAGTGGCTGTTCCGGGCTGTCGGTTTTTTCCACCGAAAGGAGTGAGCTTAGGTGGGCCCAAGGATGCCGAGGGCGGCAGCGTCCCAGTCTGTTGGCGTAAGCGTGCCGTTCTTGAAATCGAAAAGCAATGGCTTCGGCGTTGTCCCGTCCTTGCCCGGATCGAAGACGATCTTTACCTGTTTGCCGTCCTGAGTCCAGTGAGTACGCCAGGTTTGCAGGTCTTTTGCGTGCCACTGCTGCTGCACAACTGCAGTGCCGTCCGTGGCGAACTCGATGAGGACCACGCGATGAACCTCGGGTGTCATGCCTCCGCTGCCGGCATAGAATCCCTTCAGCTTCGGCGCGGCCACCGCTGAAACCGATGCAAGAATGACGCACGCAAAGAGCATCGCCAGCCAGGAATGACGGAGACCGAATCGCATGGCAAACATCCTACACAACGCACCGGGCCTGTTCGCGAACCGGGCGACACTGGGTTCATAAGGGGGCTTTCTCAACGCCGCGCTTCGAATACCAGATTGAACGGAGTTTGAGCAGCACGCCGAAACTGAGCGAACCCTCCACTCTTCACAACATCACGCATACGGGCCTCGCCCGCCTGTGCGCCGAGAGCGAGTCCGACCTCCTGCGAACGCGAGGCGGGCGTGCAGATCATCGTTGAGGCGGAGTAGAACACGCGACCGACGGGGTTTAGGTTGTCCTCGACGTTGTCGTTCGCGAAGGGCTCGACGATCATCCAGCTTCCGCCAGGTGTGAGGGTGGAGAGGACGTGGGCGGAGGCTCCGACCGGGTCGCCCATGTCGTGCAGGCAGTCGAAGAAGGTGACGAGATCGTAATCCTTGCCGGGGAACTCCTTTGCGGAGGCGACCTCGAAGGTGATGCGGTCACCGACGCCGGCCTGCTTTGCGGCTTTGCGGGCCCAGTCGATGGAGGCTGGGTGGTAGTCGAAACCGTAAAAGGTGGAGTTGGGGTAGGCCTTCGCCATGAGGATAGTGGAGGAGCCGTGACCGCACCCGATGTCGGCCACGCGTGCACCCTTTTCGAGTTTGGCGACGACGCCGGTAAGCGATGGGAGCCAGTTTGAGATGAGGTTGGCGGCATAGTTGGGGCGGAAGAAGCGCTCGGTGCCCTCGAACATCTGGGGATCGTGCTCGTGCCAGCCAACGCCATCACCTGTGCGGAAGGCGGCTGTGATCTTGGGCTCATCGCGCATCAGGGCGCCAATGATCTGGAACGCTCCGGGGATGAAGGCAGGACTGTCGTCCTGGGCAAGCGCGAGGGCTTGCTCGGGAGGCAGGGTGTAGGTCTTGGTTGTGGCGTCGTACGTGAGATACCCGCTGGCCGCGTTGGCGTTGAGCCACTCGCGGGTGTAGCGCTCGTCAGTGCCGGCTTTGGCGGCAACGGCAGCAGAGGTCAGGGGGCCTGCTGCAGCCATTGCTTTGTAGAGGCCTAGCTTGTCGCCGACGATGACGAGTGCGGCGTGGAGGGCGGCGCCCATGTCCTGGACGGCCTGGCCCATGAATGCGTTGAGTTTCGATTCGTCGAATGTTGGGGTTGAAACGGCGGTTGCCATATTGGCTCCTTGTCCGCCTTCGGCGAGGAGGAGGCCTGCGCGATAGGCGCAAGCTCCTGTATGGCGTGCCGGGCAGATGATGTTTTTTGTCAGGGCCCGCGGTATGCGGGATTATGGTGCGCTCGGGGAGCGCTCTGTGGCAAGCGGTAGGTGCCATTTTTTGGCGGCGGTGCCGGGGGTGGTGTTGGTGTCCTCAGGGGCTGAGGGGTTGATGTGGTCAGCGGCATTTTCCGGGGTATGGGACCGGACGCCGGTGTGGCCGAGACCCGCGGTTGAGGGATTGTCTCCGCGTGGTCCGGATGGCTGTGCTGCCGCCTCATGCAGGCCTGGAGGGTGGATTGGTGAGGGAGTCTTCTCCTGCTCGTTTTCTTTCAATCGGTTGGGAGCCATCTGCTTCTCCTTCTGGGCCGGTTCTCCACGACGGTCCGGCTTCTTTGGAGGGATATGCTTGCGCTCGCGGTTGCCTAGCGGAGTCCGGTAGTCTGTTAGAGGCCTTGTGCTGGCGACTGAACCAACGCTTGAAGGAGGCGGTTCGGAAGGATGAATTTGAAACCGATGTCAGAAGAGATAGCGGGTGGGCGTGCCCCGATTTTGGTGACCGGCGGGGCCGGGTTCATTGGGTCCAACTTCTTGCTGCAATGGCTTGAGGGAGGAGCCGGGCCTGTCGTGAATCTCGACAAGCTGACCTATGCAGGGAACCTCGAGAACCTCGAGGGCGTGGCTGCGCACCCGGAGTATGTGTTTGTTCATGGAGATATCTGTGACGGGGCATTGCTGGCTCGGTTACTTGAGACGCACCGGCCTAGAGCCTTGGTTCACTTCGCGGCCGAGAGTCATGTCGACCGGTCGATTCTGGGGCCGGAGGCCTTTCTGCGCACCAACATCGATGGCACCTTCACTCTTCTGAAGACCGCGCGGGCGTACTACGAGGCGCTCGCAGGAAAAGAGAAGGAGTGCTTCCGCTTCCTGCATGTTTCCACCGATGAGGTGTACGGCACGCTCGAGCCAGATGATCCCGCGTTTCACGAAGAGACGCCGTACGCCCCCAACTCGCCGTATGCGGCGTCGAAGGCGGCTAGCGACCATCTTGTCCGCGCGTGGGTGCATACGTATGGTCTACCGGCGATTGTTACGAACTGCTCGAACAACTATGGCCCTTACCAGTTTCCGGAGAAGCTGATTCCGCTGATGATAGCGAACGCCCTCAAGGGCAAGCCTCTTCCGGTGTATGGCGATGGCCAGCAGGAGCGCGACTGGCTGTATGTGCGAGATCACTGCTCGGCACTTCAGGCGGTGTTGGAGAAGGGACGCGTGGGAGAAACCTACAACGTTGGCGGAGGAAATCAGCGCAGTAATCTCGAGGTAGTAAAGACGCTGTGTGCTCTGCTGGACGAACTTGTTCCTCAATCGAAGTTCTGCCCTCACTCGCAGCTTGTGACCTTCGTTGAGGACAGGCTGGGGCACGATCGCAGGTATGCCATCGACGCGCGGAAGATCGAGGGCGAGTTGGGATGGCGTGCGCAGGAGAGCTTCGAGACTGGATTGCGCAAGACTGTCGAGTGGTATCTCGCGAACGCATCGTGGGTGGAAAGCGTGACCAGCGGAGCGTACCAGCACTGGCTTGAGCGGAACTATGCCGGGCGGCAGACGGTGGGTACAGGCGAGGTTGCAAGATGAAGGGAATCATTCTCGCTGGAGGATCAGGGACGAGGCTGCACCCTGTGACGCAGGCTGTATCGAAGCAACTGCTGCCGGTGTATGACAAGCCGATGGTCTACTACCCCCTGTCGGTGTTGCTGCTGGCGGGGATAAGGGAGATTCTGATCATCTCGACCCCCGAGGACACGCCGCGGTTCCGGCAACTGCTGGGGACGGGAGAGCAGTGGGGAATCACTTTGCAATATGCAGTGCAGGAATCGCCGGATGGGTTGGCGCAGGCATTTCTCATCGGCAGGGAGTTCCTGGCTGAAGACCCGTGTTGCCTGGTGCTGGGTGACAACATCTTTTACGGACACGACATGGCGAAGACGCTGCGCGAGGCGGCAGCACAGCGCGATGGAGCCACGGTTTTCGCCTACCCTGTGCTCGACCCGGAACGCTATGGTGTTGTGGAGTTCGATGCGCAGCGGCGGGCCATCTCGATTGAAGAGAAGCCGGCGAAGCCGAAGTCGCGGTATGCGGTGACGGGAGTCTATTTCTATGACTCGCAGGTGGTACGTATTGCTGAGAAGCTGAAGCCCTCGCCGCGCGGTGAACTTGAGATCACGGACGTCAACCGCTGGTATCTTGAGCGCGGACAACTGAGGACCGAGGTTCTGGGCCGTGGCATCGCATGGCTCGATACGGGCACGCACGATTCGCTGATTGAAGCCGGGACGTTTATCCAGACCATCGAGAAGCGGCAGGGGCTGAAGGTCGCGTGCCCGGAGGAGATCGTCTACCGGCTCGGTTACATCGATGCGAACCAGTTGCGAGCGCTCGCGGGCAGGATTGCTAAGAGCACGTATGGGCAATATCTTCTGCGTCTGCTGGAAGAGACGGTGTTCTGAGCGATGGCTGTGATTCTGTTAACAGGTAGTTCAGGGCAGGTTGGCGGCGAATTGTTGAAGACCTTGGCTCCGCTGGGAGAGGTCGTGGCACCTTCGCGGGCTGAGCTGGATCTCGCTGACACGTTGTCTGTTCGCGATGTCGTCCGTTCTCTTCGTCCCCGTTGGATTGTGAACCCAGCCGCGTACACGGCTGTTGACAAGGCTGAAAGCGAGCGGGACCTGGCTTATGTGATCAACTGCGGTTTGGTGAAGGCTATCGGAGAAGAGGCGCACGAGATTGGCGCGGGAGTGATTCACTTTTCGACTGACTACGTTTTTGACGGAACGAAGAGTAGACCTTATATCGAAGAAGATGCGACGGGGCCGGTCAGTGTTTATGGGGCGAGTAAGCTCGCTGGGGAGCAGGTGCTGGCCGCCAGTGGCGCCGCGCACGCGACGTTCCGGACGAGTTGGGTGTATGGGGCTACGGGCAAGAACTTTCTGCGCACGATCCTGCGCCTGGCACGGGAGCGCGAGGTCGTGCGCGTAGTGGCGGATCAACGTGGTGCGCCGACGTGGAGCCGGGACTTGGCGAGAATGGCCGCACATTTGATCGCGCAGGTGGAAGCCGAGTCGGCGGGACAGAGACTTAGCGAGGCTTCCGTTTGGTGGAATGGGATCTATCATGCTGCAGGTGCCGGAGAGACGACATGGTACGGGTTCGCCGTAGAGGCGATCCGGCTGGCCAGTGAGCGAGAACCCGGCACGAGGTTTGCCAACGTGGAGGCGATCTCGACGGCAGAGTATCCGACTCCGGCGAAGAGGCCAGCCAACTCGCGCATGAATTGCGCGAAGCTCGGAGAGACGTTCGGCTGGAGGATGATGGACTGGCGCGACTCGCTGCGTGAGGTAATGTCGGAGCTATGAAGCGACGGGCATTATTCCTCGATCGTGATGGCGTAGTGAACGTCGAGGTTGGTTATCTTCACCGCATCGGGGATGTGCAGTTTGTTCCTGGAATCGTCTCGCTCTGCCAAACGGCGATGGGCTTGGGCTACAGGCTGGTTGTCGTGACCAACCAGGCGGGAATTGCACGGGGCTTTTATACCGAAGACGACTTCCTTACGCTGATGGAGTGGATGCGGGCCGAGTTGCGGCGTGAGGGAGTGGAGTTTGATGCCGTTTATCACTGTCCGTATCATCCCGAGCATGGCGTGGGGCAGTACCGGCGCGAACACGAGGATCGGAAGCCCGGCACGGGAATGCTGCGCCGGGCGGTGACAGAATTTGGGGTGGAGCTCGCTGAGAGCGTTCTGGTGGGGGACCGCTGCTCGGATATCGCGGCCGCGAACAGAGCGGGGCTCCGACAGGCGTTTCTGGTGAAGGGTACCGAGGACGCCGAGTGTGAGGGGGAGTTCCTCACGGTGGAATCGCTGGCAGAGATTGAGCGCTGGCTGAGGCAGCAGGGGTGAAGGATCACTCGGGTGGCAGCTCCGCTTCGGCGAGGAGGCTCCCTTGAGCGTCTTTGGGGCTGACGGACGGAAGAAGCAAGCTGCCGAGGGCGGTGAGGGGCCAGTCGATCTTGAGGGTTGGGTCGTTCCAGAGGATAGCGCGCTCTCCGGCTGGGTAATAGAAATCGGTGGTTTTGTAAAGTACTTCGGCTATATCAGATAGAACAAGAAAGCCATGCGCGAAGCCATCAGGGATCCACAGCATTTCGAGTTCACCGGAGCTGTTGAATGGCCTGAGGTGGAAGCCAGCCCACTTGCCGAAGTCGGGAGAGCTGCGCCTGAGGTCGACGGCGACGTCCCAGATATGGCCGGAAAGGACCCGAATAAGCTTTCCCTGGGGTTTGCCAAGTTGATAATGAAGGCCGCGGAGCACTCCTTTTACGGAGTAGGATTGGTTGTCCTGGACAAACTTGGAGGGGAGTCCGGCGGAGGCGAAGGCGTTTTCGTTGAAGACTTCAGCAAACCAACCGCGACTATCTCCGAATCGTCGGGGTTGAAAGAGTTTGACATCCCGAAGGGGGGTATCGAAGACCTGCATTTATGCAGTGTATTCGGTGGCAGTCCTAAGATACGAAGGCATTTGGAGGCTCAAGCCCGAAATGGAACGAATAAAAAGCGAAGCACGCCATCCTTAGGTCGTCACAAAAGTGCAAGACTAGTAAACTGAAGACGGTAGCGGAAAAGGATACACTGGCCTCTAGCTGTAGAACTGAAGGTTTTCCCGGTTGTCGATGCATCGATTGAAGGCCCAGGCTTGAAAGAAGTAACAGCACCTAGGCGAGATATAAAGAGTGAACTTGATCGCTGAGGCTCCCCCAGGAAGTTTACGGAGCGAAAGGAAGTCAGGCTCGCAACCAAAGAAACGGCACGAACAACCGGTATGAACGACACCCGTTCGATAAAGCGAGGTGCGTGTCATACAGATACAGGACTGCAATGCAGGAATATCAATCTCCCCAGTCGCGAGCGGCGACCTTAGAAGATTCTTATTCGTACCCAGAGGTTGGAGGCAGAGTCGCGGATCGGTATAACCGGGGCGAGGTGGCACCCGCCGCAACCTTTCGCTATAGGGTTTTAAAGCGTTGCCTAGACGTGACCCTGGTGCTAGCCGCGTCTCCGCTGATTGTGCTTGCGGTTGCGATGGTAGCAGCGATTGTGGTGCTGAGTTCGCCGGGGCCTATCTTCTATTCGCACAGAAGGATACGGAAGAACGGCGCGTTCTTCTCAATGTGGAGTTCCGAACAATGCGCGTTAATTCGGCTGAGGTTCTGGAAGATTATCTAGTAAGCAATCCGAAGGCTCGAGCCGAGTGGAACCAGACACACAAACTTCGTGAGGATCCCAGAATCACGCCGATCGGCTCGTTTCTGCGCAGGTACAGCCTAGACGAGGTTCCGCAGTTCTGGAACGTATTAGTGGGTCAGATGAGCCTCGTAGGGCCTCGGCCAATCGTCGCGGCCGAAGTTGAAAAATATGCCGAGGAATTTAGCTGCTATTGCCGCGTCAAGCCAGGTTTGACGGGGCTTTGGCAGGTCTCGGGCCGGAGTGGTTTGGATTATCGCGAACGGGTTGCTCTTGACTGCGACTATGTCCAGCGATGGTCGTTGCGCAGGGATGCCGTGATTCTGCTGAAGACCTTTTCAAGCGTGATCCGACAGGAAGGGGCGTTCTAGCAGACGTGAGTGATCCTTATCCGTCTTGCGTGATTCTTTCACTATTCAGGTTGTTTTCCGGTCACGATACCCGCATGGTTAGCAGGGGTTTCGGGCTGTAAATTGTTTTGCACTGATCTTAGAACCGGCCAGATGCTTTTACGGCGTTTCATCGGTGCGGCGGAGAGTTCGACGACAATGGAAGGCATGAGAGACCTTCTTAGAGGTTCCGTAGGGAAGACCCTGCACGGGCTGACGGCAGAGGACCGGATTGCTGCGGCATGGAAGGTTGCCAGCGGCCGGGCGCTGTCGGAGCGGAGTGCCGTGGTCGGTTTTGCGGATGGCATCGTACAGGTGGAAGTATCAGATTCCGCATGGCTGGAGCAGTTCATGACCATTGCTTCTCAGTTGAGAACAGAGATCGCGCGAATCGCAGAGGTCGAGGTTGCCGCGATACACTTTGAACTGAAGAAATTTTGATTCGCCAGGATGAGGAAAGTGCAATGAGCAAACATGCCACCGTGACGGTGGACGACGTTCGCAGAGTGGCGGAGTTAGCGAATCTGGAGCTTACCATTGCGGAAGAGCCGCTCATGCAACGGGACCTCAACGCTATCCTGGGCTACATTGCTCAGTTGAACGAACTCGACACGAGTGGAGTCGCGCCGATGGCGCAAGTAAGTGAGATGCTGGGTGGCCCCGTAGCAGCAAATGGCGAGATGCTACGAGCAGACGTGGTTCGGCCATCGATTGACAGGGCTGCAGTCATGGCGTCTGCTCCCGAAACGGATGGCCGGTTTTTCAAAGTTCCGAAGGTCATTGAGCGATAGCCTAGTCCGGTTGATGCGCAGAACTAAGAAATGTGTCTGGGAGACGAATGGGTTTGAGTCTTGCGAATTGGACAATTGATCGTGTTCGAAGCGCTGTGGCCGCAGGGGATGTGACGGCGACCAGCCTGGCGAACCGATACTACAAGCAGATTGAAGCGAAGGATGGCGACATCCACAGTTACTTGTCGCTGAGCCGGGAGCGGGCGCTGGCGCAGGCGGAGAAGATCGATGCCATGGCGGCTAGGGGAGATGCTCTGCCGCCTCTCGCTGGGGTTCCCTTTGGGATCAAGGATGTTCTGGTCATGCGAGGGGCTCCGGCAACCGCCGGATCGTTGATCCTGAAGGACTATAGACCGCCTTATGATGCTACCGCAGTGGCACGGCTGGAGGCAGCAGGAGCTGTTCTGCTCGGCAAATTGAACTGCGACGAGTTCGCCATGGGGAGCTCGAACGAAAACTCAGCGTATGGCCCGGTACACAATCCTCGGGCTGTGGACAGGGTTCCGGGTGGATCGAGCGGAGGATCTGCAGCTGCTGTTGCGGCAAACTTTGCTGTCGCAACGTTGGGAACGGACACCGGAGGGTCGATCCGGCAGCCTGCCGCATTCTGTGGGGTTGTGGGAGTGCTGCCGACTTACGGGCGAGTGAGCAGGTATGGACTGATTGCTTTTGCGTCGTCGCTTGATCGGGTAGGGCCGTTGACAAAGAACACCCGGGACGCCGCAACCGTGTTGAAAGTGCTTGCAGGAAAGGATTCCTTCGACGCGACCTCGTCGGACCGTCCGGTTGGAGACTACGTTGTCGACCTTGAAAATCCGGTGGAGCGGCTAACCATTGGTGTACCGGAAGAATACTTCGGCGAAGGGCTGGATCCTGAGATTCGAACTGCCATTGAGAGGGTTCTTGACGGCTTGAAAGCAGACAAATGTGTAATCAAACCGATCAGCCTACCACACACGAAGTACGCGATCCCGACATACTACGTGATTGCTACTGCAGAGGCTTCGGCCAACCTGTCGCGGTTTGACGGGGTGCGGTTCGGCTTGAGAGATGGGGATGCAAAGACCCTGTCTGACATGTTCCGGAAGACGAGGGATGCTGGATTTGGCGCCGAAGTGAAGCGGCGCATTCTGCTAGGAACATACTCGCTAAGCGCCGGGTACTACGACGCTTATTACAAGAAGGCGCAGCAGGTACGTACGCTGCTGACGAGAGATTTTTTGGCGGCCTTTGCCGAAGTAGATGTGATGGTGGCTCCTGTAACTCCGACGCCGGCTTTCAAGCTTGGAGAGAAGACCGACGATCCCGTGAAGATGTATCTCGAGGACATTTATTCAGTCGCAGCGAGCCTCGCCGGAATCTGCGGAGTCAGCGTCCCTTGCGGAGACACCAGGGATGGGTTGCCCATCGGGGTACAGATATTGGGAAAACACTTTGACGAAGGAACCCTATTGAGGGTGGCGCATGCTGTAGAGATGCGTCAAGAGGCAGGATAAGGGCATGGGGTTCCGATAAGAAAGCGAGTGGTTCTTAGTTACCAAGAGGTAGCGACAGAGCGGCGCCAAATCCCTTCGTTGCCGGTAATTGAATCCATTCGGGTATGCTTGAAGGAGCGGTTCGGTTGTTCGATCGCTGGAGTGTGGCCCAGTGTGGTCATTTCTGAGTTTTATCGCGTACGACGCGGGGTAAAGGGTAAGAGGCTTGCGAGGTCAACAGCAGATGCAGTTCGGCGGTTCCCCGAAGACAGTCAGGGTTGTTCGTGTTTTCTTATTTTCGGTGCTGGTGGCGGGCGCAGTTCCGAGACTCCATTCGCAGCAGCAGCTAGATCAAACACTCGGCGGTGCAGCGCAGGCTCTCTGCAATCCCAACGATACGGCTTGCCAGATGTATAACCAGCAACTCCGAGTCAATAACCCTTACCAACAGAATACCCAGCAACAGCCATCGACACCCAATACTCAGGGAATTGTCATCCAGCCAGGCGAAGAGATTAATCCTAACCTTCTGCCGCTTGCCAATCAGTCACTGCAGCAAGGACAAAATCTACGTTTGCCTCTTGACTCGCCGACCGAGTTTCAGCAGGCGATAGCCAACTCGATTGGCAAGATGTTGCCGATCTACGGAGCAAGCTTATTTCGGAACCCCCCTTCGACATTCGCGCCAGTCAACCAGGTTCCTGTCACGCCGGATTACGTGATTGGACCTGGGGACGAACTGCGAGTGCAGGCCTGGGGACAGGTGACAATGAATGGTCGCTATACGGTCGACCGTGCGGGCGATATCTATATTCCGCAGCTCGGCAGTGTACATGTTGCTGGGCTGCACTACGCGCAAGTTCAGGATTATCTAAAGTCGCAGATGGGGAGAGTTTTTCGCAATTTCGACCTGAACGTGAACATGGGGCAATTGCGGTCGATCCAAGTCTTTGTCGTGGGGCAGGCTCGCAGGCCTGGCAGCTACACGATCAGCTCTCTGAGTACGCTCGTCAATGCGATCTTCGCGACCGGCGGACCGAAACCGGAAGGGAGCCTTCGACACATACAGCTGAAGCGTGGGGGTAAGCTGATCGTTGATTTTGACCTTTACGCTCTATTGGAGTACGGCGACAAGTCGAAGGATGAACCGCTGCTGCCTGGGGACGTTATCTACATACCTCCAGTCGGGCCACAGGTGGCGGTGGCAGGAAGCGTAAACTCGCCAGCGATCTACGAATTGAAGTCGGCGGACAGCACGACGGTGGGAGATGTACTGGAGCTCGCGGCTGGTCTCACGAGCGTCGCCTCGAATGAGAATGTTCGCCTGGAGCGGGTGGACGACCGGCGCATGCGCAGTATCACCCTGATTCCACTGGACACGACGGGAAGGGGAACGGTACTGCACGATGGCGATCTGCTTGAACTCGTTGCCGTCGTAAACCAATACAAAGATGCCGTGACGCTCCGTGGCAATGTTGCAAATCCCGGCCGTTACGCATGGAAACCGGGTATGCACCTACTCGATCTCATCCCGAACAGAGAGGCCCTGGTAACTCGGGATTACTGGCTTAGACAAAGCCAGCTTGGCCAGCCGATGTTAAGTTACATTCCGACGTGTCCGCCTCGGACACCCTATGGCGTTCCGAATCTGCGGTACGGCATTCCTGTGGGTGAGGAAGGGGAAAATCCCAACTGGCGTTATTCCTCGACCAGAAATCCTTATCTTACTGGGTTGCCGTTTGGGAATACCGAGGGGGCTTCTAGCCAGACTCCTGACAACACAATGCCAACAGACGGTGGGTTGGACTGCGGCAACATACCCGAGTCGTCAACTTCGGCCGCCGGTCAGAACGACCTCTACACAGGGGCGCAGCAGGCCAGCACCAGCAATCCTGCACCGCCCTCTCAGCAAGGTGCTGCAACTAGTCCCTGATGACAGATCCCCTTCCAACCGGATGAGTTCAGCGAGCGCGAGTGTTGGAGCGACCGTTTCTATTGCGACCGCGGGCCAGTTTAAACCGAGAAACGACGTCAAGTTGAGCGAGCCGGATATCGATTGGAACTATGCCGTTATCGAAAGGCAAAGTAAGGAGAATTTGACGACCTCGTTGCTGCCGTTCAATCTAGGACGAGCTGTGCTTGAGAACGACCAGACGCAGAATCTTAGCTGCTGCCTGGAGACGTAGTGACCATTTTCTCCAAGGCAGATATTCGCGTTCCACAAGAGCAGCAGACGAAGTTTGTGCGGTTAGAGGGAGAGTTGTCTCAGCCGGAATCTACAGCGTGAAGCCCGGGGAGACTTTGAGGCAGTTGGTGGAGCGAG
>CAVUHV010000002.1:0-1282371 GCA_963741395.1 uncultured Acidobacteriaceae bacterium | reverse complement strand
ATGGCGGGGACGACGGGGCTCGAACCCGCGACCTCTGCCGTGACAGGGCAGCGCTCTAACCAACTGAGCTACGTCCCCAAAAGAGGTACTCTTCTGGACGTTGCCTGCGAGAACTTACTCACACGCAACTCTTTCGAGTGTATCGACTCTGCGCCACGCGGTCAAATCGCAAACCCCGCTCATCAGCTTCATGAAACACCCCCGCGCATTGCATCTCGTTCGCCGCTCTCATACACTAGCGGAAGCCCGTAAAGCGATGGAATGGGCGGTTAGCTCAGTTGGTTAGAGCGCCTGCCTTACAAGCAGGATGTCGGGGGTTCGAGTCCCTCACTGCCCACCACTCCGCTCTTTGCTCTCATGCGGCCTCAACCGATCGTCCCTTATCCCATGGCATGCCGCCTCATCATTAATGCGGACGACTTCGGCCTCACCTCCGGCATCAATCGAGCCATTGAGCAGCTTCACAAGGCACACGTCCTCACGTCCGCAACCCTCATGGCGACTGGCGCTGCCTTCGACGATGCCGTCGCCATCTCCCGCGCCAATCCATCTCTCGGCGTCGGCTGCCATATCGTCCTAACGGATGGCATCCCGGTCTCGCATCCTAAGACCATTCCCACGCTTCTCGGAGCCGACGGGAGGACCTTCCGCCCTTCTCTCATCGATTTCCTCCAGGCCCTGCTCCGCGGCACAATCCGAGAAGAAGACATAGAGCGCGAAGCCTTCGCTCAGATTCAGAAGCTCCAGCATGCCGGCATCAACATCACGCACGTAGACACGCACAAACACGCTCATCTCTTCCCTGCCGTAGCGCGTCCTCTGCTTCGCATTCTCGAACCCGCCTCCATCCCTTCCATCCGCAACCCGTTTGAGCCTGCCTTCGCACAAAATCTCTCGCATGCCGGACTCAAACGCCGTCTGCAGCTGTCGCTTCTCAACCGGCTGCGACCAGCATTCGAGCAGCACAACCAGCTTCGTGATTCTCACATCGTAACTACCGACGGTACGCTGGGCATCTCGGCCACAGGCAACCTTATTCCAGCGACCCTTTCGCAGATCCTCACAGCTCTCCCTGGTTCAGGCACCTTCGAACTCGTCTGCCATCCAGGCTACAACGATGCCGAACTCGATCGCGTCACAACCCGCCTGCGAGCGCACCGCGAGATCGAGATGCAAGCCCTCACCTCCGCTATTCCAGCGCGGCTCTCGCAACCAAATCCTCCCGAACTCATCCATTACGGTAACCTCGGAGTGCCGCAGCACACCGAAGACCATCTCTGACCGCAAGCCGCCAGGAGTTCCATGAAGATCGGTATCACCTGCTATCCCACTTACGGCGGCAGCGGAGTCGTCGCAACCGAGCTCGGCATCGAACTCGCCGCGCGCGGCCATCGGATCCACTTCATCACCTACTCGCAGCCCTTTCGCCTCACCGGCCGCGAGGCAAACATCCACTTTCACGAGGTCACGGTCACCAACTACCCGCTCTTCGAGCACCCGCCCTACGACCTCGCGCTCGCCACGCGCATGGCCGAAGTCGCTGAGTTCTACTCGCTCGATCTCCTCCACGTCCACTACGCCATCCCACACTCCGTCAGCGCGCTGCTCGCCAAGCAAATGCTCGCCGACCGCAACCGCACCCTCCCCATCATCACTACCCTGCATGGAACCGACATCACTCTCGTCGGCCTCGATCCCTCCTACCTCCCCATCACCCGTTTCGGCATCATTCGCTCCGACGGCGTCACCAGCATCTCTAGCCATCTGCGCGATCGCACCCGCGAGGCCTTCAATATCTCCTCTGAGATCGAGGTCATCCCCAACTTCGTCAACTGCGACGTCTACATCCGCAAGCCGGAGCTCGTCGCCGCCATGCGCCCTCGCTTCGCGCAACCCGGCGAACACCTCTTCGTTCACCTCTCCAACTTCCGCCCCGTCAAACGGGTCCAGGACGTAGTCGAGATCTTCACACGAGTCTCGCGCGAACTGCCAGCGCGTCTCATGCTTATCGGCGACGGCCCCGACCGCAGCCTCGCCGAGCAGCTTGCCTTGCGCTACAACATCCAGGACCGCATCCACTTCCTCGGCAAACAGGACAACGTCAACGAGCTTCTTCCTCTAGCGGACCTCATGCTGATGCCCAGCGAGATGGAGTCCTTCGGTCTCGCTGCACTCGAAGCCATGGCCTGCAGTGTCCCTGCCATCGCCACCCGCGTCGGCGGCGTTCCCGAACTCATCGACAATGGCATCAATGGCCTGCTCTTCGAAGTCGGCGACGTCGACGCCATGGCATCCGCCGCTATCTCTCTTCTCCACAACGAAGCCAGGCTCAAGCAACTCGCCACCGCCGCCCGCAAGACCGCGCAGGACCGCTTCTGCTCCACTCGCATCATTCCGCTCTACGAGGATTACTACCGCCGCGTCATCGCTCGCACCCAGCCCGCAGCGTAATTCGCCGCTACGATCTGCCCTGCCCAACACCAGCCACGCGCCGAACAACACTTCCCACCATATTTGTCGCGGCCTCAAAAACCTGATCACCGTGAGGCCACGTCTCTGCTGATGCATCCAGAATCGGCATCCGCAACGTGACCTTCGTTCCGCGTCCAGGCCTGCTGTTCACCTCTACCGTCGCCAGATCGCCATACTGCACCTGCATGCGCTCCCGCACATTGCGCATCCCTATTCCAGTGCCCACCGGCGCCTCACCGCTCACCGCCGTTATCTGATGCTGTTCATGCGACATTCCCACCCCATCGTCTTCCACCTCCACCAGCAGCATGCCTTCGCTCGTAATCCTGCTCCGCAGCGTAACCGTCCCTCCGCTGATCCTCGGCTCCAGCCCATGCTTGATGCTGTTTTCGATCAACGGCTGCAACAACATGCCCGGCACAACGATGTCCAGCGTCTCCGGCGCAATCTCTTTGACCACCTTCAGCTTCTCGCCAAACCTCACCACCTCGATATCGAGATAGTCATCCGTAAACGCCAGCTCCTCACGAAACGGCACGAACGCATCGCGATCTTTCAACAGTACACGCAGGATGTTCGCCAGCTTCACAATCATCTCCCTCGCCAACTCCGGCCGAGATCGAACAAGTGAAGTAATTGAGTTCAGCGTATTGAACAGGAAGTGCGGATTGATCTGCCGCTGCAGCGCGTCCAGCCTCGCCTCCAGCAGCAGCCTTCCCTGCTCCTCCAGCTTTCTCTCTACACGAACCGCATTCCATATCTTCAGCGGGATTCCCACTACAATCGGCGCGCTCGCGCAGATCAGCAACTGCACCCACCACTCATCAGAGTGGAGATCGAAGTAGTGCCTCGGATAGAACTGCGCCAGCATGCTCGTGCAAAGTTGCATCCCAGCGATCAGCACCAGCAGCAAAATCTGCCGGTCAAAATGCGGCCTTCGCAGATTCCTCGTCACCCACCGGTAAATGCTTAAGTCGATCATCGGCGAGAACGACCACACGTCCTCCGGATCGGCAAATCGTCCAAAAGCTCCCGCAACCGCGGCCACCGCCAGGTTCACCGGCAACGTCCAGTACTCGTGATGCAGCAGCGCAGGAACCGCGAGCACCGCTCCGCCGGCCATCGCAGACAACGGCCCCACCAGAATTCCCAGCAAAATCGTCGTCTCAAATGAGAGATCTGCCGCCAGAAAGTTCGACACCATTGTCCGGACCAACACGCCCAGCGTCAGCGGAGCACAGATCATCGCCACCAGCGCCATTGTCTGCTTCGGCGTCCGATGTGGCGTCAGAAGCAGGTTTTTGAAGGTCTTTGACCGCGCCAGCGAACTCGACACCGCCGCCGCCACACCCAGTTCCACCAGCAGCGTGATCAGAATCAGCGATTGTGGGATATGGTTCACACCCCTACTTTACGCGTCATCCGGCCGGCTTGCATCGAACTCATGCCCAGCAGAATCCAATATTTGTGAGCACAGAAACGTATAATGTCGCCATGCCGTTCTCGTCCGTCCGCAAGGTAGCCGATGCAGATTTTCCGACCCGCTGGGGACACTTCCGCATTCTCGGCTTCGAGGGCGTTATCGACAACCCCGAGCCCTGCAACGACACGGTTCCCGTCCCCGCCCGGCGCATCGAAGGGGCTGTGGCCCTCGTCATGGGCGACATCCACAGCGAGCCCCCTATCGTGCGCATCCACTCCCAGTGCCTCACCGGAGACGTCTTCCACTCCCTGCGCTGCGACTGCCGCCAGCAACTTGAGCTAGCCCTCGCAACCATCGCCGAGCGCGGCTCCGGAATCCTCCTCTATGAGCAGCAGGAAGGCCGCGGAATCGGCCTGATGGCCAAACTCCGCGCCTACGAACTCCAGGACCAGGGCCTCGACACCATCGAAGCGAACCTCGAACTCGGCTACAAGGCCGACTGCCGCGAGTTCGAGCTCCCCGCCGAGATTCTCAAACAGCTCGGCGTGAAAGCCGTCCGACTCATCACCAACAATCCAGCAAAGGTCGAGGCCCTCGAACTCGCAGGCATCAAGGTCGCCGAGCGTATCTCCGCAGAGGTCCCCACCGAGCCCACCAACGAGCGTTACCTCCAGACCAAGCGCGAAAAGATGGGCCACCTCGTCAGCTGAGCACGATACCTTCCTTCGAAGATTCAGAGTAAACTTCTCGCCTGCAGCATTTATCAGATGAGAGGTTCCGTATGGCACTCCCCCGCCGCACCCTCCTGATCGCCCTCGGCAGCACCGTTGCCCTTATCCTTCTCGTTGTCCTCTGCATCCCTCTTTTCCTCAACGCAGACAACTTCCGCACCAAAATCGAGTCCGCACTCACCGCATCCCTCGGGCGAAAAGTCACCCTCGGCAAGCTCGATCTCTCCGTCTTCTCCGGCAGCCTCGTCGCTGAAAACGCCACCCTCGCCGACGACCCCGCCTTCGGCACCCAGCCCTTCCTTCAGGCCTCCCGGCTCAAGATCGGCATCGAGATGATTCCGCTGATCTTCAGCCACCAGATACACATCACCAGCTTCGACCTGGACTCCCCGAAGATCAACCTGCTCCGCGCAGCCAACGGCATCTGGAACTACTCCAGCATCGGGAAAGCTCAACAGAACTCCTCTGCCAACAAAGAATCCAGCGACGTGATCCCCAACCTCACCGTTGGCCGTGTCTCCGTCACCAACGGCCAGATGACGGTCGGCATAGAGCCCGCATCCGGCTCACCGGCCACACCTCGCCGCACCTACGACCAGCTCAACCTTGAGGCGAAGAAATTTTCCTTCCAGAAATCCTTCCCCTTCACCGCCTCCGCTCATCTCCCCGGTGACGGCACCGTTTCTATCAGCGGCAATGCCGGTCCAA
The DNA here is from genome assembly GCA_963741395.1 of uncultured Acidobacteriaceae bacterium. Taxonomy (GTDB): domain Bacteria; phylum Acidobacteriota; class Terriglobia; order Terriglobales; family Acidobacteriaceae; genus Edaphobacter. Next base: position 1,277,037 of record CAVUHV010000002.1, on the reverse strand, counting down.
TCAACTCCCGCGACGCCTCTCTCACGCCGTTCGCCGCTCACCTCGTGGCGAAACACCTCGATCCCCTCGCCGCCGGCTTCGTCGACAACACCGCTGGCATCACCGGCCTCATCAACGCCATTGACGTTCAGGCTACCTGGAACGGCCAACAGCTACACGTCGCCAACCTCCTCATCGACACCCCAAAACTCACGATCGTCCGCACCAATACCCCTAAGACCACGTCTCCATCCGCTCCCAGCAGCAACAACATGCTCAGCACCCTGATCGCTGACCATCTCCAGATCAAAGATGGCGCAATCACAATCACCACTCCCGGGCAGGCGACGCCAGCGGTCTACCAGAAGCTGAACGCAGAGGTCACGAACGTCTCACCCACAACCTCCTCACCGTTCAAGCTGACCGCTCAGATTCCCGGAGGTGGCTCCCTCACATCTGACGGCACCTTCGGCCCGATCAACCAGGCAAACTCAGACGCCACGCCACTCAGCGCTCATGCCGCACTCAACCACCTCGACCTCGCATCCAGCGGAGTGGTCGCTCCTGACGCTGGCCTCGCCGGCGTCGCCAACGTAGACCTCAAAGCTCTCTCCGACGGCAAGACACTCAGCGCCAACATCTCCGCCAACGTTCAGGGCCTTCGAGTGGCGAAAAACGGTTCCCCGTCGCCCAAGCCAGTCGATGTACAGCTCAGCGTCGTTCAGGATGTTCAGGCCCTAACCGGTCAACTCCAGAAGGCCGTGATCACCATCGGACACGCAGTGATCAACGTCGCAGGTACCTACCAGACAAGCGGACCAACCACCGCGATCAATCTTAAAGTTAGCGGCCAATCCGTACCCATCGACGAACTCGAAGCCTTTCTTCCCTCTGTTGGCGTGCACTTGCCCAGCGGCTCGCGCCTCCAGGGTGGAACCCTCACTACGTCGCTCAACATTACAGGCTCAACCGCCGCTCCAATCATCAGCGGTCCTATTCGGCTCGATAACACGAACCTCGCTGGCTTCGATCTCGGCTCCAAGCTCTCAGCTGTGACAGCACTGACAGGCGCGAAGACCGGATCCGTGACCGCAATCAAGTCTCTCAGCACAAACGTCGCCATCAACGGCGGCAACGTTCGCACAGACAACCTCTCGCTCGTCGTCCCTGCCCTCGGAACAGCCACCGGAGCAGGTACCATCAGTGCCGCCGGCGCGCTTAACTACAACCTCATCCTCAAGCTCACCGGACTCGTCGGAGGAGGCAGCAGTGGCGGTTCCACTGCAGGTGCAGGCGGCATCGCTGGACAGCTTATGGGAATGATCCCTTCCGGCGGCACGGCAGGAGCGATCGGTGGATTAGCAACCTCGGCTCTCCGCAATGGCATTCCAGTTGCCATCGGAGGCACCACCTCCAATCCAACCTTCGCGCCCAACATGGCGGGCCTCCTCGGAGGAGCCGGTAACGCCGCAAAGGGCGTCACCAAACCCTCTGGCAACAACACCGATCAGCTTACAAATGCCCTCGGTGGGCTGTTTGGTCGCCACAACTAGTTCCGCCTCACTCGTATCTTCACATAGCCGAGAGGGCCAGGTGGTACCCTTTCTCCCTGAACGAACCGCCATGACGCTCCGCGCCCTCATCCGCTGCACCGCGACTACCGTCAGCCTTATCGCGTTCTTGCTCTTTGCCACACCCATACCGGCGCAAACGGCCACCGCCCTCAATCAAATCAAGCGAATCTACGTCGATTCCTTCACTGGAAAACTCGGCGGCCCCGAACTGCAGCAGCAAATGATCAACGACCTTCGCAAGGACGCCGCCGGACTCCAGGTCGTTCCCGATCCCACTCAGGCCGACGCCATCCTGAAAGGCACAGGAGAGAATTGGGTCCGCGGCTATGTCTCTGTGAACCCGCGCGCAAGCTCCAGCAATCAATATCCTGTGTATGGCGGCTTCCTTTCAGCGCAGATCAGCGGCAAAGACGGCGAAACCCTCTGGTCCTATCTCGTAACCCCCGGCAAATACTCTTCCTCCGGCATACGAGAAGACCTCGCCCACCAACTGGTGAAGCGGATGGTGGCTGACCTTCATGACTCCACGACGCAACCGTCTGCCACCCAGGCCGCGCAGCACTCCACTCTCACTCTCAAAGTCGCCGGAGCCAGTTTTCCCGCGCCTCTTTACCAGGCGTGGTTCGATTCCTTCCAGCAACATCATCCCGGCATCGTGATCACCTATGGCTCCATCGGCTCTGAGGCCGGCATCCAACAACTCCGGGAGGGCAAACTCACCTTTGCCGCCTCCGACGTCCCTCTCTCTTCCGCCCAAATGGCTGGGATGCCCTTCAAGGTGCTGCAGTTCGCGAGCGTCCTCGGTGCCGTCGTTCCCGTCTATAACCTTCCCCGCGTCGGCCGCGACCTCAACTTCACTCCCGACGTGCTCGCCGGAATCTATATGGGTACAATCCGCCGCTGGAACGATCCTGAAATCGTTGCGATCAATCACCACGTCGCGTTGCCAGATCAGGAGATCGTCGTAGTCCATCGCTCCGATGGCAGCGGCACAACCTTCGCCTGGACCGACTATCTCAGCAAAACAAACTCCGCTTGGAAGACCTCCATCGGCAGTGGGTTCGCGGTAAATTGGCCCGTCGGCAAAGAAGCGGAAGGCAACGACGGTGTTGCATCGACGGTCGCGGCTACGCCAAATTCGATCGGCTACGCGGAGCTCAGCTACGCCATCCAGCGCGAGTTGAGCTACGGTACTGTCCGCAACAGCTCCGGCAACTTTGTACAGGCAAACCTGTTCAGTCTCGGCGCGGCAGCGAGCAGCTTCCGCAAAGATACCGGCGATCCCTACGCTCCACTCACTAACTCCTCCGCCCGAGACGCTTATCCCATCACCAGTCTCACCTGGCTTCTCGTCCCCGAGTCCATACCCGATCCCGCCACGAAATCCGCCGTCGCCGATTTCCTCGGCTGGATGCTGACCAGCGGACAGAAAGAATGTGCCGCTCTCGCCTACATGCCTCTTCCCAAGGAGATCGTAAACCGCGAGTTGGATCTGCTGGCAACCGTCAAATCGAAGTAGATCTCCCCGCCACGCACTTCGTCGTAGTCACCATCTGCCCAACGTGCCTCTGCGTATGATCTGCGCAGTGAACCAGCAAGCCTCCCACGGTCGTCGGAAGCATATTCCTGCCTACGCCGCGCGCCTCTCCGTAGCTCTTCGGCGTGATCTTCAAGATTCGAGTCACAGCGACCTCAATCCCTTCAGCGAACTCCATCAGCGTCGCTTCCCTGCTCTTCCCGGGCTCCATCTCTGACTTCAGCGCCTTCATCTGCCGCTCGCTCAACTGCTGCCCCTCCGCATACGTCAGCAGCCTGTCGAGCGACCGCGCGATGTGCCGCAGATGAAATCCCACTGAAGGCAGGCCGACCGGCCGTGCCTCCAACTCTTCATCGCTCAAACCTTCGCTCCAATGCGCAACATCCTCCGCCGCCAACTCGAGCGCATGGATCACTCCTCGCCTCACCGCGTCCACCTCAGTCCGGGTTCCTCTAAGCCAGGGCTCAACTTTCTGCTTCTTCATTCAACAAACCTCCATCCGCTCCACGCGAAAGTCGAAACACCCCGCTTCGATGTCACGCACCATATTCAACCAAACTCGCGGCAGTTCAAAGCCCCTTGCTCCTCCGGAACTCCCGCACCACATCCCCCACATCCCTGTGCTGCCCGTCAACCGCATCATTCATCGCCCGCACCTCGTCCGCCGACACCTTCCCCGCCAACCGATCCATCGCCACCTGAATTCCCGGATGCCGCTGCAGTGAGTCCTCCCTCACCAGCGGAACAGCCTCATACGGAGGAAAGTAGTGCTTATCGTCCTCCAGCACCGCAAGCCCAAACGCCCGTATCGGCCCATCCGTCGAGTTACCCGCCACCATATCCACCTGCCCCGAGGTGAGCGCCCGATACAGCAGCCCCAGATCCATCGTCCGCGGAGGCCCCGCAAACTTCAAGCCATACGCAGCCTCAAGCCCACGCAACCCATCCGGCCGTTGCTCAAACTCATACCCCACCCCAAGCCGCATCTCGCCGGCACGAGGCACCGCATCCGAGATCGTCCGCAATCCCCACCGCCGCGCATCATCCCCACGCACCACCATCGCAAACGTGTTCTCAAACCCGAGTCCACGCTCCACCCGCACACCATAACGCTCCGCATACAACCGCTGCACCGTCGCAAACACCCGCGCCGCATCGCGCTGTCCGATCGGCGGCAGCGGCTGCTTCAGAATCGCCGTAAGCGCCGTCCCCGTGTACTCCACATACGCATCAATCCGCCCGCTCACCAAAGCCTGCTGACAGAGATAGCTCCCCGCCAGATAAAATCTCCGCTCCACCGGCTCCCCACTGACCGCCTCGATCTCCTGGGCCAGCAGCTCCCCTAACACCACCTGCTCGGTAAAATTCTTCGCCCCAATCACCACCCGCATAGATCGCGGCGGCGCACAAGCCACCAACGCTGTACAAACGAAAAGTGCGACTACCTGAAATAGCAACTCGGAAAATACACGGCCACGCTCAACGTTCCGGGGCTTTGCTTCTAGATAGCCCAAGGCTTTAGCCTTGGGTCTCTCAATCCTCCCAGATATTCCGGGCTTTAGCCCCTGGGGTGTGCCTCTCTTTGCCCCCCCGGAAATCTCTTGGCCCCTCACACCCGCCTCACAGCCAGCATCTTCTCTACCCACCCCAACCCCGCATCCGCACCCAGCGCAAGCAGAGCCGCCGGAATCGCCCCCGCCAGCACCAGTCCGTTATCGACACTCGCTACTCCGCGAAAGATAAGCTCTCCCAGCCCACCCGCTCCAATCGCCGCCGCAATCGTCGCAACTCCCACGCAGGTCACCGTAGCAGTCCGCACCCCCGCCAGAATGACGCTCGCCGCCATCGGCAGCTCCACCTTCACCAGCCGCTGCCATCCCGTCATCCCCATCGCATCGGCAACGTCAACCAGCGCAGCATCCACACTCCCGATTCCCGCATACGTATTCCGCAAGATCGGCAGCAACGCGTATCCCGTCAGTGCCACAATAGCGAGTCGAGCCGCGTTCTCCCCCAGCCACGGAACCGGCAACAGCAATCCAAACAGAGCCAGGCTCGGCACCGTCTGCACCACGTTCGCAAACCCGATCACTGGCCCAGCCAACCGCTGCCTGCGGGTCAGCAGAATCCCCAGGGGCAACCCAATCCCCACCGCAAAAAGCATCGCGCTCACCGTCAGCCAAAGATGCTCGAACGTCAGTCTGCCTATCTCCCATCCATGAGCATCAAGAAATGACATCATTCGACTAATCCATGATTTACAGCATAAACATAATCTTTTACATAAGAAATATCTGAGTCCAGAACCCCTCCCGCAGCCAGGTCCGCCACCACCTGCCCACGCTCCAGGAACACGACCCGGTCCGCTAGGTAGAGCGCTTCATTCAAGTCATGCGTCACCAGCACCACCGTCTTGCCGACTCGATCGAGCAGACCCTTCAGCATCGTCTGCATCTCGGTCCGGGTCAGCGGATCCAGCGCCCCGAAAGGCTCATCCATCAGCAGCACCTCTGGATCGTTCGCCAGCGCCCGCGCCAGCCCCACCCTCTGCCGCTGACCACCCGACAGCTGCCACGGATATCGCGCGTGATACTCCGCAAAATCCAGCCCGACCAGACCCAATACCTCTGCCGCCCGAGACGAAATCTCCCCTCTCGAACGCCCGGCCAACTCCAGCGCCAACCCCGCATTCCGCTCCACTGTCATGTGAGGAAACAGCCCCGTCTCCTGGATCACATACCCGATCCGCCGCCGCAGCCCCACCGCATCGGACCCGGCCACATCCACCCCGTCCACCAGCACCTGTCCCACCGTCGGCGGCGCCAGCCCATTCACCATCCGCAGCAGAGTCGTCTTCCCAGAGCCGCTCCGTCCCAGCAGCGCAGTCGTCGTTCCCGCCTCAAGCTTCAGCGAGATATCGCGCAATAAAACATGCCCTCCGGCAAACGTGTAGCTCACCTTCGCGAACTCAACGTCACCCTTGAGCATGTTCCCCGCTTCGTAAAACTATGGCTTCTGCTAATCCACCGGTTCAGAGCCGTCGACCACCGCAACAGGAGCCACTGGCTCCGTGCCCGGCTGCCCCTTCACGCGCACCACGGTGATCTTCTCGAACCCTTCCTTGAACGTCGGAGGCTTCAGCCGCTCGGCCATCTTCTGCATCACCTCATCGGTGACGGCGCGGTCGCGCTTGCGGTTTCGCTCCATGCAAACCGCCAGCGGCACATCGAAGAACACCGCCTGCACCTCGTACCCGAAGCTCTTGGCCATCTTGATCCACTGCCGCCGCTCGTGCGGAGAAAGATTCGTCGCGTCTACGTAGTTCCAGGGCATCTTGGCAATCAGCCTCGCCCGCAGCAGGCTCCGCAGCGTCGAAAACACCAGCCCCTGGTATCGCTGCTCCGTAATATCGTCGAACAGAATCGTCCGCAGCAGGTCGCTCGATAGAGGCGTCACCCCGCGCCGCTTGTACCAGGTCGTCTTGCCTGACCCTGGCAACCCAATCGCCAGCACCACATAGCCCTTGGGCGACTTCACCGCCGTCTGCTCAGCCGGGGGAGTGGCCAGCGATTCAGGCTGTGTCTCCATCACCATCCTCGGCTCTGCCGGAGGTTCAGGCGCAGCGGCCTCTGGTGTTGCTACGGGCTGGGGCTCAGGCTCTTCCGCACGTGCCGGAGCCGCATCAGGATAGGCTGGTCTCAGTGGAGCAGGTTGGTTGGCGGGCAGTTCCTGTCCGCTCTTCCCCGTGGACTCCGAGTCGTTTGGTCCACGTCTAGGCCGTCGTCTCATCTTATCGCGCATCCAATCGCGCAAATCGCGCATGACTCGCTTGTAACATAGCGCGAAAGCCCCCCGCAAATGCTGGCCGCCATTCTTCTTTGCGGAATACATCGTACGTTCATCTAAATTAGGTAGCGTCGCCGCTGAAAGAGGTGCACCATGCCGATGGAAATCGAAACTCTGGACCAGCTGCAAGCCGACTACAAAGCCACCGTCGAGGAGTGGATCGCCGCCATCCGCGCCGAAGAAGCCCTCGCGTCCTGCGAACACTCCGTCGCCGAGATCGACAAGTGGGAGCAGGCCGGCTTCGACGAAGAGACCGCTCGCAGCAAAGCAAAAGATGCAAAGGAGGCTTACGAGGACGCCCTGCGGGAGAAGTTCTTCAACTTCTAGACCGCCTCTGGCTCTTTTGCCGCCAGTCATGACACGCGAATCTCTGAACACTCCAGCTTTCCTGTCGCCGCACCTGCATCGGCGGGCTTGCGCTCACAAACCACGGTATTAACATCCCGCCCGACAACCTCTGGACCGTTCTCCCCGTTTACAATGAGTTAAACGCTTATTCACCCTTCGCATTAACGACAGGAGCAACCGTAATCATGGCTGTAAAGGTAGGTATCAACGGCTTCGGCCGTATCGGACGTAACGTCTTCCGTAGCGCTCTCGGCAATCCAGACATCGAATTCGTCGCAGTCAACGATCTCACCACGCCGGCCACGCTCGCCCACCTGCTGAAGTACGACTCCATCCTCGGCAACCTTCCCAACGAGATCACCCACGGAGCAGACTTCATCGCCGTCGACGGCAAGAAGATCAAAGTCTTCGCCGAGAAAGACCCCGCCAAGCTCGACTGGGCCAGCGTAGGAGCCCAGATCGTCGTCGAATCTACCGGCTTCTTCACCGACGCCGAAAAGGCCAAGTCCCACCTCGGTTCCACCGTCAAGAAGGTCATCATCTCCGCCCCCGCCACCAACGAGGACATCACCGTCGTCCTCGGCGTCAACGAAGGCAAATACGACCCCGCGAAGCACAACGTCATCTCCAACGCCTCCTGCACGACAAACTGCCTCGCCCCCGTCGTCAAGGTCATCAATGACGCCTTCGGCATCCAGTCCGGCATCATGACCACCATCCACAGCTACACGAACGACCAGGTCATCCTCGACACGCCGCACAAGGATCTCCGCCGCGCCCGCGCCGCCGCGCTCAGCATGATCCCATCGAGCACCGGCGCCGCCAAGGCCCTCAAGCTCGTCATCCCAGAGATGGACGGCAAGCTCGACGGCTTTGCGATCCGCGTCCCCACCCCCAACGTCTCCGTCGTCGACCTCACCTTCGTCACCTCGAAGCCCATCGACGTCAAGAGCGTCAACGCCGCCCTCAAGGCCGCTGCCGACGGCGAGCTCAAGGGCATCCTCGGCTACACCGACGAAGAGCTCGTCAGCTCCGACTTCAAGGGCAACCCGCTTTCCTCCATCGTCGACTCCAAGCTGACCAAGGTCATCGGCAACACGGGCAAGGTAATCAGCTGGTACGACAACGAGTGGGGCTACTCCTCCCGCGTCAAGGACCTGATCCTCTTCCTCGTTGCCAAAGGCCTATAGTTCCCTAACACTCAGTCGGGCGCGGGGACCGTGTACTTGCCAAGTGCTCGGTCCTCTGCCTCAATATATTTCGTCACTAAATCAACGTAATCATCTCCGGCGTCGAACAGCCTATGCTGACAGTCGCTCAGTGAATCGAGTGCGACGAGAATAGATTCGGTGCTGGCGTGGGGCTTGCCTCCTACGATGACATTCCGCAATATCTCGGTTTGGGTGGACTGAAGGCCGACCGCGAAATCGTCCGAGGTCGACATAATCATAACTAGCAGTCCACCTGAGATTTTGCCCGGGTTAGAGATTAGAAATTCGCCGAACTTGAGAGCATGGTCGAGGCTAGAAACATCCTTGCTGTAGTTTTCCTTGCCAAGTAATTCCTGGAACATGGGATCTTTGTGCCCTGGCAGAACACGCGTGTAGGTCACCTTACAAGAGGCGAGCGTCTTGTTCATCGTTTTCAATGAGACTGCTATCGCGTCCGGGGACGGTGTCTGTGCGGCTGCAGATAGGCCTGCAAAGACAAGTAGAGCCATTATCTTGGTCATTCAGGAACTCCTCTGTTTGATTTGCTGACTCTATCATTCGGTGATGCCGGCTGCCCGATATCTCGATTCTGAGATGTGGGCATCGCCCGAAGGGCCGACCGCCACTCCCGCTATAATGGAGACAGGCGGTCGCATGGATAAAACCATTCGCAAGTTCAACAGCTTCGACGAAATGAAGGACGAAGAATATCGCTATTGGGCAAGCCTGACACCAGCTGAGCGCTTTGCGGCTGGCCACCAATTCAGCGTCGAGGGCTATCGATCGTATGGCTATTCCGCCGATGGAGCAGAACTTAAGAGAGTTGCTGTTCGCATTGAACAAGCACGGCGTTAAGTACGTCATCATTGGCGGCTATGCCGTCTTCGTTCACGCACAGCCACGAATGACAAAAGATCTGGATGTCTTCATCGAGTCGAGCCCAACCAACGCCCGCGCCATCTACAACGCACTTGCCGAGTTCGGCGCCCCGCTTTATGAGTTCACCGTCGAAGACTTCCATACTCCAACACTCTGCGCCCGATTCGGTAATCCTCCGTACTGTTTTGACATCCTCCAGCAAATTGCCGGCGTCGATTTTGCCACGGTCTACGCAAACAGCGAAGTGTTGCTGATTGATGGCGACCTTCCCGCGCGCTGCATCTCCGCAGGGGACCTGATCACCAATAAGCTAGCCTCCGCTCGCCCACAGGACCTTGCAGATGTGGAGGCAATTCGACATCGCCAGCGGGTCGTGAAGGGCCAGTGAACATCCGTGATCTCCGCTTTCCTTCCGTGACATACTTTTGAAGTCATGCGTCGAGCCCTCTCACTCCTATTTGTTCTCGGCCTCATCAGCAACACTGCCCATTCCCAGCAGCCTCCAATCGTCCACATCCAGCTAGATTCCGGAAGTCCCACAACCCCGATCCCTCCAGACTTCCTCGGCCTAAGCTTCGAAACCCTAACCCTCCTCCCCCACACCGACGGCACCCCCGCCTACTTCACACCCGACAATCGCCCACTCATCCAACTCTTCCGCACCCTCGGCATCCACAGCCTCCGCATCGGAGGCAACACCGCGGACACGCCCTCAATCCCCATCCCCACAGAATCCGAGATCGACCAACTCTTCCAGTTTGCTCAACTCGCCGACGCCAAGGTCATCTACACCCTCCGCCTCCGCGAGTCCTCGATCCCCAAAGTAGCCGAAGCCGCAAAGTACCTCATGGATCACCACGCCGCCCAAATCGACTGCCTCGCCATCGGCAACGAGCCCAACATCTACGAAAAAGAGTTCTCCAAATACGCCTCTGACATCCGCGCCTACACTCCCGCAATCCTCGCCATAGCTCCCAAAGCCCGTTTCTGCGGACCGGCCACCAACATCTCCGGCACCGCCCCCCGGGCCAACGGCTACATCAAGGAGTTCGGTCAATCCCCACAACTCCTCTGGCTCACCCAGCACGCCTATCCCGGCGGAGCTGGCGGAAAGGTCCCCGATCCCGCAACCGGAATCCGCGAGTTACTCTCTCCCGAGTTTGACCAGCGATATCTCCATTACTACAACGCCTTCGTCCCCGCCGCTCAGGCCGCGCACATCAACTACCGCATCGAGGAGACCAACAGCTTCTACAACGGCGGCGCCAAAGACGTAAGCAACACCTTCGCCAGCGGGCTATGGGCGCTCGACTACCTCTACTTCTGGCTCAGCCACGGCGCCTCAGGCGTCAACTTCCACACCGGAGACACCGTAGCCGCCGCCGACCACCAAACCCCCTGCTGGTACGCCACCTTTTGGACACACCCCAACGGCACCCTCGACCTCCACCCCATCGCCTACGCGATGAAGGCCTTCGACCTCGCCGCCCACGGCGCTCTGCTCTCGCCCCAGGTAACCAACGCACCAGAAACTCTGAAGATCTACGCCACCCGCGACTCCGCTCAAACCATCTACCTCACACTCATCAACAAACAGATAGAGACCGCCCAGCCTCCAGCAACCGTCGACGTGACCCTCCCAACAAACTACAGCCACACATCAACCCTCACGCTCACCGCGCCGTCACTAACTTCCACCTCGGGAGTCACACTCGGCAACGCGACCATCAGCGACGACGGTCAATGGAACGGAACCTGGCAACCCATCGCATCGCAGCATCAAACTCTCCGACTCAAAGTACCCGCCGCCAGCGCTCTCCTCGTCAAGATCGAAAAGTAGACGTCTCACTTCCTGGTGCAACGTCGATTATCCCCTGATAGTTGTATGGTTACCCCGCCATAGCCAGCTGAGGATAAGATTGATTCTGCGTACCCCAAAAAGGATTCAGTCCGACCGCTTAATGAAGAGCACCAGCCAAACGGCACAAACCAGGAGTGAATCTTTCAAGCGCATGCGCCAGAACCTCCTCGGGACGCAGCTCCGCAAAGCCCTTCATAACCGGGAGATCGTCCCCTACTTTCAACCCCTGGTCCAAATCCGTACAGGCAAGCTAGCCGGCTTCGAAGTGCTCTCTCGCTGGCCTCATCCCACGCGAGGCATGGTCCCTCCCGACGAGTTCATCCCCGTCGCCGAGCGGACCGGACTCATCGGGAAGCTCACCGAATCGATCCTGCTCCAGGCGTTCGCCGCTACCGCGAACCTTCCCCAGAACCTCCAAATCGCCGTCAACGTCTCTCCCCTCCAACTGCGCGATCCTTCGCTTCCCGAACAGATCCGCCGCGCCGCTGAACAGCGCGGCTTCCCGCTCGAGCGGCTCACCATCGAGATCACCGAGAGCGCCCTGGTCGACAATCTCGAACAGGCCGCCTCCATCGCGCGGAAACTCAAGCGGCTCGGCGTCCTGCTCTCCCTGGACGACTTCGGCACCGGCTACTCCAGCCTGCGCAATCTGCAATCCCTGCCCTTTGACAAACTCAAGGTCGATCGCAGCTTCGTCAGCTCAATGATCGACAACCGCGAGAGCCGCAAAATCGTCTCGGCCGTCGTCGGTCTCGGCCACAGCCTCAAGTTGGAGACTGTCGCCGAGGGAGTCGAGAACGAGAGCCAGGCGGCCATGCTGCTCTGGCTCGGCTGCGATCTCGGCCAGGGATGGCTTTACGGCAAGGCGGTTCCCGAGCGGAGCCTCCAGAGCCTGCTGCGCTCTGAGATGCCGGCAGCTGGCGGCGTCGAGGCAGCCGCACCGGCATCTGACCTGTGCGCCTCGATCGAACCGCTTCCCGTTCAGCGCCTGGCGCAGTGCCAGGCCATCTACGACGGCGCGCCCGCTGGCATCTGCTTCGTCGATGCCGACCTGCGTTACGTCAACGCCAACCAGCGGCTCGCCGAGATGAACGGACTCCCCATCAGCGCTCTTCTTGGCCGCAAGGTCTCCGATATCCTTGCACCCGACGTCTTCGCGAGCGTCGAGCCATACCTCCTTCGCGCCCTTAGCGGAGAAGCATTCGGCGGCGTCGAGCTCAGGCGCCCCGCGCCCAACGGCAGACCCGGCTATCTCACGCAGCTGCTCTCCTACCAGCCAGCGCGTGACGAGGCCGGTGAGGTCGTCGGCGTCTCGGTGATGGTGGTGGACATCACCGAGCGCAAGAACGCCGAGGACGCCCTTCGTGAGAGCGAGGATCATTACCGTCACATGGTCCAGCTCTCGCCCCATATTCCCTGGGTCATGGACGCCGACGGCATGAACACCGAGGTAAGCCAGGGCTGGGAAGAGCTCACCGGCCAGCCCCCCGAGGAGGTACGGAACCTCGGATGGAACACAGTCGTACACCCCAAGGACCTCGTCGCGATCACCCCGGTCATTCAAGCGTCGCTGCGCAGCGGAGAACCCATCGACGTTGAGTACCGTGTCCGTGACCGGGATGGGCGCTGGCGCTGGATTCGCTCGCGCGCCAGAGCGCGGCGAAGCGAGGACGGCAGAATCACGCGCTGGTACGGTGTCGCCGAAGACATCACGAATCCAGGCGCATCGCGCATCTCTTCGAGAGGCACCGGCGAAGGCAGCGCTCCTCGTCGAGGGTGAAGCCGCCTGATCCACTCCCGATCCATCAGTAGACGGTCCTCTCGGTCCGCTCCGCTACTGTTCACCACTGCCGGCGATCTGCCTGCCCCGAGTTCGGCGGATGTCATCGCTTCGGCCGGTACAATTCCACTCATGACCCGCACCAACATCCCCGGCACATCCCCCTACGAACCCCTCATCGGTTTCTCCCGCGCTGTCCGCATCGGCAACCATGTCCATGTCTCCGGCACAGGCCCCGTTGGAGCCGACACCCTCGGCGTAGCCGAGCAAACCGAGCAGTGCCTCATGCTCATCGCCACGGCACTCAAAAACGCTGGCTCCTCCATCGAGCACGTCTACCGCACCCGCATGTTCCTGACCCGCACCGCAGACTGGGAGGCCGCCGGCCGCGTCCACGGCAAATTCTTCTCCGTCGTCCGTCCCGCCGCGACCATGGTCGTCGTCAAAGAGCTGCTCAATCCCGACTGGCGCATCGAGATCGAAGCCGACGCCTTCATCCCCGAGTAATTACGCCTCATCACAAATTCGCGCTTCGCCAAGGCGGCATCCCGGTAGAATCATCCCGTCCTATGCCGACCGCCGCCAACAGCCGACCCCGGTACCTCAAGGCGATCGCGCTCTCCTGCCTCATCGCCGGCACGCTCGACATCTCCGACGCCCTCATCTTCTACGGTCTCCGCGGAGTCCCTCCCATCCGCCTCCTGCAGAACATCGCCTCAGGCCTCCTCGGCCGCGTCGCCTTCACCCGTGGCGTGCCCTCCGCCATCCTCGGCCTGCTCCTTCACTACTTCATCGCAACCACCGTCGCCACCATCTACATCCTCGCGAGCCGCCGCCTCCAGCTCTCTCGCCATCCGTTTCTCTTCGGCGCACTCTACGGCATCGCCGTCTACGTCGTGATGAACACCATCGTTCTCCCACTCTCACGTATTGGCCCTCGCCACATGCCTCCACTCATCCCCCTCATCAACGGAGTGGCCGCGCTCATCGTCTGCATCGGTATCCCGGTCGCTCTCATCGCCCGCCGCTACATATCGCCCGCTAACTAATTTCCAATCCGGCATTTCCCCACGCCTCCCTCCAAACCGATATCATTGCCTTGCAGACCAGATTCACTCCTGTAAGCAACCTGAACCGAGAAGGAACTCGAATGGCGAAGTTGTCTATCCGCGATCTAGATCTGACCAACAAGCGCGTACTCATCCGTGTCGACTTCAACGTACCTCTTTCTTCTGATGGCCCCGACAGTGCGCCCCGCATCACCGACGACACGCGCATCCGCGAGACGATTCCCACCATCGAGTACGCTCTTCGCCGCAAGGCCCGCGTCATCCTCTGTTCGCACCTCGGCCGCCCCAAGGGCAAGGTCGTTCCCTCCATGAGCCTCCGCCCTGTCGTCGATCGCCTCCGCGAACTCCTCGACCACGTGATGACCGAGGACGAAAACGTCGCCTTCTCCCCCGACTGCGTTGGCGACATCGCCAACGAGATGGTCTCGAACCTCGAGCCCGGCCAGCCCCTTCTCCTCGAGAACCTCCGTTTCCACGCCGAAGAGGAAAAGAACGACCCGAAATTCGCCAAAAAACTCGCCTCGCTCTGCGATATCTACGTCAACGACGCCTTCGGGAGCGCTCACCGCGCCCACGCCTCCACCGAAGGAATCACACACTTCGTCCCCGTCTCTGCCGCAGGCCTGCTCATGGAAAAGGAGCTCGTCTACCTCGGCAAAGCCGTCTCCGATCCTATCAAGCCCTTCGTCGCCATCATCGGGGGAGCCAAGGTCTCCGACAAGATCGGCGTCATCGACAACCTTCTCGACCGTGTCACCTCACTCATCATCGGCGGAGGCATGGCCTACACCTTCCTCAACGCGCAGGGCCAATCCACCGGCAAGTCCCTCGTCGAGACCGACAAGATCGACGTCGCAAAGGCCGCGCTCGCCAAGGCAAAGAAGAACGGCGTCAACCTGCTGCTGCCCATCGACCACGTCCTCGCAGACAAGTTCTCCGCCGACGCCAAAACCCAGGTCTTCTCCGGCAAAGGAGCCTTCCCCGCCGACTCGATGGCCCTCGACATAGGTCCCGCCTCCATCGATCTCTTCAAGAAAGAGATCGCCGACGCCATCACCATCGTCTGGAACGGCCCGATGGGCGTCTTCGAGATGCCCGTATTCGCTAAGGGCACAAACGCCATCGCCAAGGCCATAGCCGCCAACCACGACGCCACCAGCATCGTAGGCGGAGGAGACTCCGTCGCCGCCATTCAGCAATCCGGCGTAGCCGACAAGATCACCCACATCTCCACCGGCGGAGGAGCCTCGCTCGAATTCCTCGAAGGCAAAACACTACCCGGAGTCACTGCACTGACGGACAAATAGGCACACGCCGATGGCATGGGAGATAGCTGTGATTGTGGATCCTGATTGTGGCGATTCGAAGGTAGATTCGCTCGCTACGTATATGCCGCTGTGGATCGTCGACACTCCCCCGAACCGGGTTTATGCGGCGAAGGCTCGACATGCTGCTGGCGAATTGTGGCTTCCGGAAGCAGCTTGTACAACATTCCGTGCAACAAATTTGGATGCCCGTGAGCAGAACTGTTTGAATATCCTCGACACAGTCGACCTGCACCATTCACGTATGGCGAAACTGAACCTCATCGGCGTCGAAAACTCCGAACATCTTCGAGCCGGAGTTCAGGAGTTCGGCTTTGTTCCGGCAAGAGCTACATGGGGCAATACGATTGCCTTCAGAAGACCCGTCGCCATGTTGACAAATGTCCCTCATCTACAGCTCGACGCTGCCACTTGGAAAAATACTGACGACGTCTACGAATCGATCTTTGCCGCTTTGGGTGCTCCCACATGGCATGGAAAGAACTTTCATGCGCTCAACGATAGCATCGTCACCGGCAGCATCAATACCATCGAGGTTCCATATACGATCAGCATCAAGAGCATGAAATCAGCGAATCAGGAAGTCAAGCGTTTTGTGTCCGATCTTGTCGACTTCATCTCTGATCGTGAAGCCGAGGGATGCCCGGTCTCAATACGTATAGATAACAAACTGAATTGAGTCCTAAAGCAGGAACATGCGCAAACCCCTCATCGCCGCCAACTGGAAGATGTACAAGACCACCGCGTCCACCTCTAATGAGATCCCATAGCTACAAATCGCTGCTGCTCGCTGCATCTTTGCTCTTCTTCGGACTCGCGCGTCCTCTGTTTGGTCTTGATAGCGCCCAGGTCGCGCAGGCGAAATACGACGCGTTGAAGGCAAAGGTATTGAGCGGAGACCTCAACATCGATTGGCGTGAACTACGGCTGGATGCTGTCGTTGCCGACGTCGTCGGTTCATTCGACTGGCACGAGGCAAACAGCGCAGGCGTCGCCGCATTCAATGCAGGTGATTACAACAAGGCGCTTCTCAAAGCGCAGGAGATTATCCAGCACGACGTCGCAAACGGCGATGGACACTTCCTCGCATTCGTTGCGCTGAAACATCTGGAAAAACCGAACGAAGCAGCTCACGAAAAACTGATCGTGGATAAAATCCTGCAGTCCATCCTGACCTCCGGGGATGGCAAGACCGCCGACACGGCGTGGTTCACCGTAAGCACCACGGAGGAATACTTCGTCCTCCGGCAACTTGGCCTGTCGCCGAAGTCTCAGGCTCTGGTCAAGCAGGGAGGACACTCCTTTGACAAGATGACCGTTGTTGGTCAGGACGGCAAGGAGACTACTCTCTGGTTCAACACCGATACCGATATCGAATTGACCCGCAGAGCTTCCGAAGGAGGCTAGCAGTCAGAGTCATCTCTTCCATTGAAAACACCGAAATGGAATACTGATCCCGACATGCGTAAACCTCTCATCGCCGCCAACTGGAAGATGTACAAGACCCCCACCGAATCCACTGCCTTCCTCACCAGCTTTTATCCGCTCATCAAGAATCATTGCGAAGCCGAGATCCTCCTCTGCCCCTCCATGACCTCGCTCCCCGCGCTCGTCGACGCTGCCCGCGGAAAATCCGTCTTCATTGGCTCCCAGACCATGCACTGGCTCAACGAGGGCGCCTACACCGGCGAAACCTCGCCCACCATGCTCACCGCCATCGGAGCCACCCACGTCCTCATCGGCCACTCTGAACGCCGCCAGTACTTCAACGAGACCGACACCACGGTTAACCTCAAGCTCAAATCCGCCCTCGCCCACGGCATCACCCCTATCGTCTGCGTTGGCGAGTCTCTCGACGAACGCGAATCCAACCTCACCGCCGAGGTCCTCAGGCTCCAGGTCTCCGTCGCGCTTGAAGGCATCGCCCCCGCCTCTCTCAAGCCCCTCGTCATCGCCTACGAACCCGTCTGGGCCATCGGCACCGGCCGTACCGCCACTCCTGAGATCGCAGACGCCGCCCACAAACTCATCCGCGCCGAAATCTCACGCATCGCCGGCTCTGACATCGCAACCAGCACTCGCATCCTCTACGGCGGCTCCGTCAAACCCGACAACGCCCAGGCCCTTTGCTGCCTCGACGACATCGACGGCGCTCTCGTCGGCGGAGCCAGCCTCGACCCCACATCCTTCTCCCAGATCATCATTAACGCCACCTCCACACCCAAACAGTGAACCCAAAGCAAAAGCCGCGTGGACAAAATCCACGCGGCAGTTTTCTGTTCCCTGTTCACTCTTTACCGAACCACTCCCACCTGCTCCATCGGCCAATAAACAAACGCAGCCTTCCCATAGATCAGATCCCGGTCCACCGGTCCAAAGTCCCGGCTATCGCTCGAGATCGACCTGTGGTCTCCCATCACGAAATACTCATTCGCCGGGATCGCCATCTCCGGCTGCGACCGCTCGTCTTCAAACTGCCGGGGCACATACTTCTCCTCCAGCAGCTTGCCGTTCACGTACACGCGCCCATGGTCGATCCGCAGATCGTCTCCCGGCAGCGCGATCACGCGCTTGATATAGCTCTTCTCATGGTCATGCGGATACAGGAACACCACCACGTCCCCGCGATGAATCTCACCCACCCGATAGGCCAGCTTGTTGATGAACAGTCTGTCCTGGTCCTCGAGCATCGGCAACATGCTCGTGCCCTCCACCCTCACAGGCTGGTATAGAAAGATGATAATGAACGTCGACACCGCAATCGAAATCACCAGGTCGCGCACCCAAGAGTGCACGCCACTGCGCTTGGAGGTAGCTTTCTGCTCCCCCTCCGGAGCGGGGACCTGCCCGCTTCCCTGTTCGTTTATCGGTTCTTTCGTTTCGTTCACTTCATTCATTTAGACGCAGCAGCCTCCCCTTTTGGTGCGGCCTCCAGCCCTAATCCGGGCACGAGAGTCTTCCCATCCAGCCCTTCCGGCGACCACGCCTCCACGATCGCCTTCGCCATCTTCCCAATCAGCACTTCCCCTTCATTATCCGCTGTCCAGCTCTTATCCTGATTCTCATAGGTAAAGATCGAAACTACCATTGGTCCCGTCTTCCCCGCCACAATCGCCACGTCGTTCCTCACCGCATTCAGGCTGCCCGTCTTGCTGGCAATCCCCGACCCCGTCTCGCTCGCGTCCAGTTTCTCCAGATATCGCGGAATCGTATCCCGGTAAAACTGGTTCCGCAGCATCGTAATCGCCACCTGGCATATCGCCGCGTCCCCCGGCTGCGCACTCTCGCCCGGGCCCGCGAGTTCGCACCGGCCAATACGCTCCATCACCATCTCCATCTCCCGCGCCGTCGTCTTGCCCAGCCCAAACTTCGGCTGGTCCGCTGGCATCGGCTCCGTCGCCGGCTTGCCGATCTTCTTGTACAGATGCGTATCTTTCAGGCCCATCCAGGCAATCCGCGCGTTCACCGCATCCACCCCGAACCGGTCGATCGCCAGGTTCGTAGCTGTGTTATCGCTCATAATCACCATCAGGGTCAATACGTCCTTCAGGGTCAGCGTCACCGGAGCATCCATAAAACTCAGCACCCCGGACCCGCTCACTCCATCCCCCTTGGCCAGGGTTATCTTCTCGTCCCACCGGGCCTTCCCCGCGCGAACCTGTTCCATCGCCTCAAACAGGATCGTCAGCTTGATCACCGAGGCCGTCTGGACCGGCTTGTCGGCATCGATCGACACCATCTTGCCCGTGTTCAGCTGCCTGGCGTACAGCGCGACACGCCCGTGGTACGCAGCCGCCATCGCCTCGAGTTCACTCTCCAGCCCCTGATCGATGACCCCACCCACTATCCCTTCCACCGGCCGTCCGTCTGTATGTGGGGGCGCGGCCTGACCCCATACTGGAGCCGCCATCAAGGTGCTCAGCATCACAAGCACAATTACGGCCGCTGCGATAAGCCGGCCCGTTGAGTTATGTCCCATACTTCGCATACTACCGAGAACCTTCGACGTAACGCAGCAGAAATTGCGCTGGTATTACAGACCCGCTCCTGCTATATACAGTCAGGGACCTCGGACGTATCTCCCATAAAACGAATCGCTTTCTCTACGCATCCAACGGCAATAGGACTAGAATGTGAACAGAGTGCCCGCGATGATCTGTAAAATGCAGTTAACGCAGAATTTCGACTGGCAACGCAAGCAGGACTTCTATGGCAACCCTAACCATGCTCGAGCCGGCGCATACGCCAAGATCCTCAAATAGCAATCTTGAAGACCTTCTCGAGAGGCTGACAACCGAGACCTCCAACACAGCCTCCGAAGGGCTGGATACCAAATCCGCCCTCGAAATTGCCCGCATCATCAACCACGAAGACGCGAAGGTAGCCGCCGCCGTCAAGAAGGCGCTCCCTGAGATCGCTGTCGTCATCGACACTGTCGCCCGCTCCCTCCGCGACGGTGGCCGCCTCATCTACGTAGGCGCCGGCTCCTCAGGCCGCATCGCTTCGCTCGACGCCTCCGAGTGTCCGCCCACCTACTCCACCGCTCCCGCTCAAGTCCAGTACATCATGGCCGGCGGACCCAAAGCTCTCGCCTCCGCATCCGACGTTAACGAGGACTCCCCCGAGATCGGCCAGCGCGACATCGCCCGCCGCAGACCGACCCGCAAAGACATCGTTATCGGCATCTCCGCGTCTGGCCGCACTCCCTACGTCGTCGGAGCCGTCGAGTACGCCCGTGCCCGCGGAGCCAAGACTGCCGCCGTCACCTGCAACTTAGGCACTCCCCTCGCTGATGTCGCCGACACCACCATCATCGCCGAGGTCGGCCCCGAGGTCATCTCCGGCTCCACGCGCATGAAGTCCGCAAGCGCCCAGAAGATGATCCTCAACATGATCACCACTGGCGCCATGACTCGTCTCGGCTACGTCTACGACAACCTCATGGTCAACGTGCACATGAAGAACGCGAAGCTCGTCGAGCGCGGCATCCGCGTCCTCATGAAGGTCTGCAACATCGACCGCGAGACCGCCATCCGGACCATCAAGTCCGCAGGCAAGTCCATCCCCATCGCCGTCGTCAT
The DNA here is from genome assembly GCA_963741395.1 of uncultured Acidobacteriaceae bacterium. Taxonomy (GTDB): domain Bacteria; phylum Acidobacteriota; class Terriglobia; order Terriglobales; family Acidobacteriaceae; genus Edaphobacter. Next base: position 1,256,546 of record CAVUHV010000002.1, on the reverse strand, counting down.
GCTCAAGGCCAACGTCGACAAGATGGAAGCCGTCCGCCGCCTCACCAAGTCCGACGGCAACGTCCGCCTCGCCATCGAAGACTCCCGCCTCGAACTCTAAGAGCAGATCTTTTCTACACGTCTTTTGTGGTCATTCCACAGCGCAGCGAGGAATCTGCTTTCTCTTCCGAGCCTCCAAACACTCTGGGTGCCCCATTCATGCCGCAGTCTCATCGCGGCATGAGTGGGAAACGATGCGTTATCGCCTCCCCTATGTGAGGGCCTATCGGCGCGCTAGGCATGGGCCAGGGTGGCACCCAGCCACTCGCGATTAATTCTCGCATGGTGGAAATACAACGTCTCCATCTACGCAGTCTTCGCAATTGAGTAGCCCTCTCTTTCGCTATTCCCCATCCTTCGCGCTTTTGCGAAGGGTGGGAGTACCCAAGACCTGCCACCCGATACCAGACAAGCAATCCAAAGAACCTAACAGCGCACTACTCCGTCAGACGAGCATCAGAAAAATAACCCCAACTGCAACAATCCTCACAAAATCTCGTCTACTCTCCCATATAGCGGTGATCCGCAGCCGCTAAAAGGAGCTCCCAGCCTATGAAGCGCATCCTTCTCGTCGCACCCCTCTTGCTTGCCCTCACTGGCGCCGTGGCCATCGCTCAAACCGCCAACCCGCCTGACTCTTCCCCCGGGCCAACGAACAAGGGCCACTACGGCCACCATCACCATCCCTCGCCCCAGCAGCAGGCTGCCTTCCTGACCAAGAAGCTCAACCTCTCCGCCGACCAGGAGGCCAAACTTGAACCTGTTTTCGCTGACCAGGACCAGAAGATGAAGGCCCTCTGGAGTGACACTTCCTTGTCCCAGGACCAGAAGAAGGAGCAGTTCCACGCCATCCACCAGAGCACCAAGCAGCAGCTCGAATCGATCCTCACTCCCGATCAGATCCAGCAGATGAAGTCCCTCCACGGCCACCACAACGGACACTGGCACGGGCAGTCACAGACCGCCCCGCCATCCGGCCTCTAGCCCATCCACCGGATAAAAAAGCACCCACGCCTCTCTTCGAGACGTGGGTGCTTTTTTGCAGCTGCTACCTGCTACCTGCTACCTGAAACCTGAAACAAACATCTGCCGGGTCAATATACCCAAACATCCGAATCTGCCACCCACTTTTCCACAGAAAATCCTGTCAAGGCCCAAATCCACCTAACCACCACAAACGGAACAACTTGTAAGTGGCAGAGCAATATCGCAATGCTGCTAGAATAAAAGAAAACAGTAGAAATCAGCCTCGGCCAGAACCGGGGCCTTTCAATTTAAGTGCAAGAATAAGCTGCAAGTCACCTGATAACAATACTTTACGAGTAAACCATTTATTTTGAAGACTTTACACTACACATCCAAATCTAAGCTAAATAAAATGAAGAGTTTGCACAAAAAACAGGGGGGAGGTCGCACGTTATATGCCATATGCCAGAACCAGCCAAGCCATCCATTTCCACGCCAAACACCCGTAAACTCTCAAAATGGACAAGTTCGTAGTACGCGGCGGAAACCCGCTTCTCGGCACCATCAAAGTCTCCGGAGCCAAGAACTCCGCCCTCCCCTGCATGGCCGCCGCCATCCTCACCGAGGACGAAGTCATCCTCGAAAACATTCCCCAGGTCCACGACATCGAGACCGAGCGCAAGCTCCTCGCCAGCATGGGAGCCGAGGTAGAACTAGGCTACGGCCGCGCCCAGCATCGCACCCGCATCAAGTGCGGCATCCTCTCCGATCCCGTCGCCAAATACGAGATCGTCAAGACCATGCGCGCCAGCGCGCTGGTGCTGGGGCCGCTGATCGCGCGCACTGGATTAGCTCGCGTCGCGATGCCCGGAGGCTGCGCCATCGGAGGCCGCCCCATCGACCTCCACATCAAAGGCCTCGAGTCCATGGGTGCCACCATCACCTACGACCACGGCTACCTCGAAGCCAAGGCCGACCGCCTCAAGGGCGCACACATCGTCTTCGACAAGATCACCGTCACTGGCACCGAAGACCTCCTCATGGCCGCGGCCCTCGCCGAAGGTGAGAGCCTCTTCGAAAACTGCGCCCGCGAACCCGAAGTCACCGACCTCGCTGCCCTTCTCAACGCCATGGGAGCCAAAATCGAAGGTGCCGGAACCGCCACGATCCGCATCCAGGGAGTCTCGCGCCTCCACGGCGCGCGCCACCGCATCAACCCCGACCGGATCGAAGCCGGAACCTTCCTCGTCGCAGGAGCCATCACTGGCGGCGACCTGAACATCGACTCCTGCGAACCCGCCCACCTCGGCGCACTCATCAACAAGCTCGAGCAGTGCGGCGTAAAGCTAGACGTAGGCAAGGACCAGATCCGCGTCCGATCGGGCAGCGGCGAGCTCAAAGCCGTCGACATCTCCACCGAAGAGTACCCGGGCTTCCCCACCGACATGCAGGCCCAGTACATGGCCCTCGCCACTCAGGCCGACGGTACCAGCATTGTCACAGAGAACATCTTCGAAAACCGCTTCATGCACGTCCAGGAGCTCAACCGCATGGGAGCAAACATCACCGTGCAGGGACGCACCGCCACCGTCCGCGGCAAGACACCGCTCCAGTCCGCAGCCGTCATGTGTTCCGACCTCCGAGCCTCCGCGTCGCTCGTCCTCTCAGCCCTGGTAGCCGACGGCGAGACCATCCTGGACCGCGTCTACCACATCGACCGCGGCTACGAGCGCATCGAAGAAAAACTGCGCGGAGTGGGAGCCCAGATCCGCCGCATGGGAGACGTCTTCGGTAAAAGGTAATTCTGCAGCACAAAAAAATGCGCCTCGCTGAAACTCTCGGCGAGGCGCATTTGCTTTTGTGGCCTAGAAGGTGAACTTTCCGCTGATCTGCAACTGTCTCGACGAGCCGCCATCGCTGGTAGCAAAGCGAGTTCCGGTGATCTGCCCGAACGTAGCGGACTGCACGTTGCCAGATGGCTGGCCGAAGTTGGGATGGTTGAGGATGTCGAACGCGTCGGCACGGATCGTGAACGAGAGACTCTCGAAGATCTTCGTCTCCTTCTGTCCCGAGAGATCGATGTCCGCGAAGCCCGGCCCGCTTACCGAGTTGCGCTGAATCGTACCCACGCCGGTGTAAACAGTAGGCGACGTGGAGGTCGGTGCCGGACTGGTGGGCTGTGTTCCCTGAATCTCAAAGACGCAGGCCGGCGTGTAGGTCGTGATGTCGCACACGTTGCCGCCAATAGTCAGACCACCGGGGTTCTGAATCAGGGTGACGTTCGCCACTCCTGGCAATTGTTGTTTCGACCGGACAACATGCCCGACCAGATTGGGACGTACAACGCCGGCAATACCATTGAAGCTGGAGCTGCTAGCCAGGATGTTGACCGGGTTGCCCGTCTGATACTGGACGATCGTGGACAACTGATAGCCCGAGACCAGCCGGTTTCCTTTGAACGGCAGCGCGTAAATCGCGGTTGCGGCGTAATGCTGGCGCACGTCGAAGTCCGAAAGACCATAGTTGCCGGCTGGGTTATTGCTGTCCTGCAGATTGAGACCGCCCTGTGACCCGAGCGAATTGATATCCATCGATTTCGCCCACTCGTAGTTCATGCTGAACTGGAGGCCCTTGCTAAAGTTCTTGCTGAGCGTGGCCCACATAGCGTTGTAGTTGGAATAAGCGGTGCTGTTAGCTTCGCTGATGTTGGAGTTGATGGACTTGCCGGGATCGATGGGACTGGAAGAAGACAGCGTCAGGTAAGGACGCACCTGCGTGGCGCTGGTTGCGCCGGCCGGGCCGACCGGCTGGTTCTGGTTCGTAGCGATGCGCAGGTGACGACCCACTGAGCCGTAGTAGCCGAGTGAGGCGACGAGGCCAGCGGGCAGCGCTTGCTGCACGTTGAAGTTGAAGGTTTGGGTGTAGGCATTGCGAAAGTTGGGATTCACGCTCGAGACACTGAGAGCGGCGGCCAGCGCGGACCCGTAGAGGCTCGCGACGGGAATAGTGGTAGTAGACGAACCGTTGAAGGAGACCTTCTGGCTGATAGGAGGGTTGGAAGTGAGGCCGCCGACAACTGTCTCCACCGGCTGATCGACCAGGAACCCATACCCGCCACGGACAACGGTTCTTCCGGTGCCGAAGATGTCATAGGCGAAACCGACACGCGGCTCAGCGTTGTAGTTCTGCTTATACGGAGAGTTATATCCGTTGGTGTTGACCCGGATCAGCGACGGCCCCGAGGGGACGAAGAGGATAAAGCGGTTCTCACCCTCGACTGGCGTGCCGTTCCACTCGAAGCGAAGCCCTCCCTCAATGGTAAGGTTCGGGCTCAGCTTGTAGTTGTCCTGCACGAAGAGGCCCAGCGCGTTGATGTAGACGCGAGCGACGATATCGTTGGGGGTTTGGCTAAACACGCTTGCGAGGCCATTGGCGAAGATGTTGGCGCTTTTCGCCTGGCCGGGGGTGATCCCAGTGCTGGTGGCAAACTGGAGGATGCCGGGGTCGTTGGCGAAGCTGGCTTCGAGGAACCTGCGGAACTCACCACCGAACTTGATCGTGTTCTTGCCCTTCACGAGTGTCGCGGTGTCTGAGAAGATTCCCAAGGTATCGTCGCGCCCCTGAGGGAAGCCGGAGGGACCGCCGATCACCAGTCCTAGATCGACGAATGTGGTTTGCGGCAAACCGACATTGCCGGTTGTGCCCGTGCCGAGACCGAAGCTGGCGGGGTTGCTCAGCGTGTTCGGGGTAAAGGCGATTGAAATGCGGTTAAAGCCAAGTCGCGCTTCGTTGGTGAAGGTTGGGCTGAAGATGTGGATTTCATTCAGAGTGAGGATCTGCCGGTGCGCGTTGCGATGATCGCCAAAACCGGGGATGGTGTCGCCCTGCAGAGCGGGCTCAGTACGGACGTCACTCTGAAAGGCATAGAATCCGTGTAACTGGTCGTTCTTTCCGAGGATCTGGAGGACATCGCCGGTGTATTGGTCAATGCTCACAGGGCCGGGTGTGAACGAAACATAGTTGCTGCCGCTGTTGGGTGAAGGGATAACTCCAAGCAGAGCGATGGCTGTCGGGTTGCCAAGGCTAGTAATATACGACCGCTGGGCGGAGTTGAAGACAGGACTGTTCTGGAGAATACCCTGGTGCTGGCGAAGACCTTCATAGCTGAAAAAGAAGTAGGTGTGATCACGCCAGATGGGACCGCCGACCGAGACTCCGAAGTTGTTGCGCTTCAGCGGGGCCTTGTCGCCGGGAACACCGAGCGGGGCGCCGGTCGTCACATTAAAGTTCCGGTTGAAGTAATTGCGGGCATCGAGGGCCTCGTTGCGGAAGTAGTCGAAGACCTCGCCGTGGAACTGGTTGGTGCCGGAGCGTGTGCTCACGTTGACGATGGAACCGGAGCTCCTGCCGTACTCAGCACTGAAGGTCTGGTTGTCGATCTTGAACTCGGAGGTCGTGCTGATCGACGGCTGGAACGTGATCTGGTTCTGGCTCATGTCGTTCAGGTTGACGCCGTTGATCTGGAAGTTGACTGAGTCTTCACGATTGCCGGCAGTGATGAACGAGTTCGCGCCCAACCCTCGGCTGGAGGCCGTCAAGCTGCCTGCAGTGTCTGCAACAACACCTCCCGGTGTCAGTACTGTCAGATCCAGAAAGTGTCTTCCATTGAGAGGAATCTGCTGGACTGTAGTCTTGTCGATGACCTGTCCGACGGTAATTGTTTGCGTCTCGATGGACTGAGTTGTGCCTTCGACCTGCACCGTTTCGCCCGTGCTCGCGAGGGCCAGCTTGGCGTTGATATTGACATAACCATCCACTGGCAGGGTTACTTTCTGAGCAACCCATCTGGCAAATCCAGGGGCAGTGACTGTGACAGTGTAGTCGCCAGGCTGGAGCGCCGGCGCTGTGTAAGATCCAGCCGCATCGCTTACCGTGTTGCGGTCCAGGCCGGTTGCAACAGAGTGGATCAACACCGTCGCGCTCGGAACAACGGCTCCAGTGGGGTCCGTCACCGTTCCAGACAACGTGGCTGTCGACTGCCCGAAAAGCGAAGGCGCGCACAACAACACAAAAACGGCTGATGCAACCAACCCGAATAGCTTTCTTGATAGCTTCACCTGATGCCTCCTGAAAAGAAACTGCCAACCGTTTACAGCTGATTTTTTTGTGCTTTGTGTGTAACAACAGACGTATCCGAATAGAGATCGTCATCCGGTTAGAAAAGAATTAAGGCGACTCCAAAAGAAAAGTCGACCACAGCTCTTCAACTGCGAATCGCGTCCGGCAACTCAACGAGCAGACAGGAATATCGCCGATGACTGGATAGTCCTTAAGTTTCCACGAGATGAAAGCTGTGTCAATCTGTTTCTCATAATTCAAGAACTTCAGCTAACCGCAGCCCAAATCCGATGAGAAACCGGGGCTCAGCAATAAAACCGCTCTTTTGTATCTGAACTCAGCGTAAGATAGGTGGTTTCTCGCTATTCGTTGTCATCCACAAGTAAGAAGATTGTCTCTTTTATGCAAAAGCACACGACTACCAGTAACGGTTTCGACATGCTCGACGAAAGGTGTACAACTGTTGCATCCAATCGAATCCTTTTTGCGGGAGCAAGATGACCGGGAAGAAACCTAAGCCTGACGCAGCCAAGCCCATAACGCTCAAGATTTTGGCCGAATACCTCGACCTCTCCCCTGCGACCGTTTCCATTGTGCTGAACAACTCGCCTGTGGCTAAATCCATCTCCTTGGCGACGCGGCAGCGCGTCCATGCAGCGGCAAAGAAATTTGAGTACCGTCCCAATCTTCATGCCAGGATGCTCCGGACGCGCCTCACGAACACCATTGGCGTCATCGTACCCGAAGTGAGCGAAGGCTATTTCACGGGTGTGATGCTCGGCGTCGAGCAGTATCTCCTGCAGGAGGGCTACCTCTACCTCACTGTCAGCCATCTTTGCCGGCCCGACCTCATGGAGGAATACCCCGATCTCCTGATGAAGCGCTCGGTCGATGGCTTTCTGACGGTCAACACTGAGCTCCGGCACAAAGTGCCTCTGCCCGTTGTCAGCATCTCCTCGCATGCCAAAATTCCAGGCGTTACTAACATCGTTCTTGATCATGACCGCGCAGCCAAAGTGGCTTTACGCCACCTTTACGATCTGGGTCATCGCCGCATCGCCTTTATGAAAGGAAACCGGTTCGTCAGCGACTCAGAGACCCGCTGGGATGCCATCGTCAGCATCGCGCAGGAGATTGGCATCACAGTCCGCCCGGAGCTCTGTATCCATCTCGAGAAAAACTCCTGGTCTCCCGATCTTGGCTATCCACCCGTGCGTGAGCTGTTAGCGCGCACACACGATTTCACTGCGATCTTCTGCTTCAACGATACGGCGGCCATAGGCGCAATCCGCGCCATTGAGGATGCTGGCCTCAACTGTCCGAGAGACATCTCCGTCATCGGCTTCGACGACATCATCGTTGCGGAGTACCTCACTCCGCGACTCACAACCGTGCGGCAGCCACTGTACAAGATGGGAACCACCGCCGCTGAGGTCCTGCTGAAGCGAATTCAGAATCCCAACGCCTCTTATCAGGATGAAGTCTGGTTTGAGCCTGAACTCGTCGTGCGTGAATCCACCGCTGGAGTTCACTCTGTTCCCAACCTCATGTCCAGGCGGACGAGACGTTAGCTTGAAACCACTAGAGACGAGCGCATCGACAGTAGGCCTCTCCGAAAGCTTGCGGGCAATTCCGTTTCGCATACTCGGCCCGCTGTTCTTCTACTTCGCCGGAGCTGGAATCGCGACCGTCATGCTTGGGCCGCTCCTGCCTGGACTCATCGCCCGATGGCATATCCAGGATGCTCAGGCCGGGATACTCTTCACATCGTTCTTTACCGGCCAACTGAGTGGGGCATACGTCGCGGCGAAAAACCTTCGCGCGAGCATTGTCTACGGGGCAGTGGTCACGGCCTGCGGCTGTCTCGCGATGCTGTGGGCTGACTTCCACGTCGCCCACATCGCCCTCTTCAGTATCGGATTCGGCCTGGGCGCAGGACTGACCGCAGGAAATATCATCGCCGGAACCTCCGTCACCTCCGGGCGCGCCCGGCTCCTGGCAATTCTCAACGTCGGATGGAGCATCGGCGCAATCGCGTGCCCCACTCTCATCCGAGCATCTGGAGTTCGACTCTTCTTCATCATCACAGCCGTCATCCTCATCGTCGCTGCGTTCACCGCATCTACCCTGCCATTGCCGCCCAAACCGCCTCTCGCTCGAACGACGAGACCACTTCCCCTGCCAATCGTTCCCTTTCTCGTCTTTGCCATGGCTCTTTTGCTGTACATCGGGATCGAGAACGCGCTCGGCGGCTGGCTGCCCAGTTATGCGGTCCGAAGCAGCGCTCTTCTGCTTGCCTCGTCAATCTCGCTGTACTACTGGCTTGCGGAACTAGTCGGACGATTGCTGATGGCTACGGTAGTGCAATGGCTGGGAGAATCCGCGCTGTATCGCGTGTCCCTCGTTCTGCTTATCTCGTCGGTCTCGCTGTTGGTCTTCGTTCGAACGCTGAGCGCGGGCCAGATCACTACACTCACGATCCTCTGCGGACTCGCTATTGCTCCTCTCTATCCGATCCTTGTCGCATCTCTGCTGGCTAGGACGGGAAGCCATCCGCGGCTTGGCGTCCTGTTCGCCTCCGCATCGCTTGGGGGAGGAATCCTGCCCTGGCTAACAGGCGTCTTCTCGACGCGCTTTCACAGTCTCCGCATTGGACTCGTCGTTCCAACCGTCGGAGCTCTCATGCTCCTGGTAGTCTCTCGAATCGTCGCAGTCAAACCCGCCTCCGGAATCTCCGATTCGACTCCGCAAGCCACCTAGCCAGTCCGGGACCTTCAAGTACTATGGATGGGCTGCGCGAATCTGCGCGACTGCAAACTGCTTTCTACTGGAGTAATCCCCGCACATGGCCATTCGTCACTGGAAGCCTATCTTCTGTCTGCTCGCCTTTTCGTTATTCTTCATGCCCATTACTCAAGCCGCTGGGGCACAGACGACATCGGATACCCCTCCACCACTCTTCCTCGGGACGGCCTGGTATCCGGAACAATGGCCGGAATCGCGATGGGACGCCGACCTGACACTAATGCAACAGGCAGGTATCCGCTTTGTCCGCATCACCGAGTTCGCGTGGTCCAACATGGAGCCCACCGAAGGCAACTATCGCTTCGAGTGGCTGGATCACGCTATCGATGCTGCTGCGCGGCACCATATCTTCGTCGTCCTCGGAACTCCTACCGCTGCACCTCCGGCATGGCTCACCCAGAAATACCCCGAGACCCTCCGCATCAAGGAAGATGGCCAGCAGGATCAGCACGGCAATCGGCAACAGTTCGACTTCGCCAACGCAAAATACCGGGAGCTCTGTCGCGGCATGGCCGAAAAGATGGCCCAGCGCTATGGCCATAACCCCAACGTCATCGGCTGGCAGATCGACAACGAGTACGCGCACGCCTCATACGGTCCCGACGACAAAAAGCAGTTTCAGGACTGGCTCAGGGAGCACTACAAGACCCTCGACAACCTCAACGCACGATGGACCACTGCATATTGGTCCGAGGCCTACACCGACTGGTCACAGATTCCCATTCAGGAAAAGTACGGCAATCCAGGCCTTCTTCTTTCGTGGAAGCGCTTCATCTCCGATACATGGCGCAGGTATCAGAAGAACCAGCTCGACGTCATCCGCGCAAACAGTGACCGCCGTCAATTCATCACGACGAACATGATGGGCTGGTTCGACGGATACGACCACTACACCGTCTCACAGGACCTCGATCTCGCCTCATGGGACGATTACGTCGGCCGGGGCCACCTCGATCCCTACCGCAACGGCGCCGCCCACGACCTTACCCGCGGATTTCTCCGCAAGAACTTCTGGGTGATGGAGACCCAACCCGGCTTCGTCAACTGGGCTCCCGTCAACACCGCACTCGACAAGGGCGAAGTCCGGGCCATGGCTTGGCACGACATCGGCCACGGCGCCGACGCGGTCAGCTACTGGCAATGGCGCTCCGCCCTCAATGGACAAGAGGAGTATCACGGCACGCTCGTCGGACCTGATGGCACACCGGTCCCGCTCTACAGCGAGGTCGCGCAGCTCGGCCGCGAGTTCGCCAAGGCCGGTCCGGCGCTTGCGGGAACCAGCGTCCACTCGCAGGTCGCCATCCTTCACTCCTACGACAGCCGCTGGTCGATCAACTGGCAGCGGCACAACCAGAACTTCGACCCGATCGCACAGATCGTGAGCTACTACAAACCGCTGCGTGAAGTCACGCAGTCCATCGACATCGTCGCCCCAACAGCTCCGCTCAGCAACTACAAGCTCGTAGTCGCGCCTGGTCTCGCTGTGCTATCCGACGAAGCAGCGAAAAATTTGATGGCCTACGTTGAAAGCGGCGGGCATCTTGTACTGGGACAGCGCGCCGGAGTAAAAGACAACGACAACTCTCTCGCAGTGGAGCGCGGTCCGGGTCCCCTGACGAAGCTGCTCGGTGGTCGCGTAGAACAGTACTACGCAATCGACGACAAACCGGAAGACACCGTCCCGCTCTCAGGCACCTGGGGCAGCACCTCTTCAAAGATATGGGCTGAGCAGCTCAGCACATCGGCTCCCGATACGGAAGTGTTGATGCGCTACGGCAAGAGCAATGGTTGGCTCGACAATCAGCCCGCGGTCATTACCCGTAAGGTGGGCAAAGGCCGCATCACCTACATCGGCGCCTGGATGGATGAGAAGACCATGCTGACGGCGGCGAAGTGGATGGCAGAAACCAGCGGTGTTACGGCGGCCTTCGGTCCTGTTCCGGAAGGTGTTGACGTCTATCCCCGCGAAGGCGGCGGAAAGACGATCTTCATCCTGGTCAATTTCAGCGCCAGTGCGCAGACAATGACGCTACCGAAGCAGATGCACAGCGTGCTCGATGATAAAGATGTCAGTTCAATTGCGCTCGATCGCTACGGCGTTGCAATCCTGCAGACGCGCTGATCGAGTTCAGGGTCATTCACAAGTGGCAAGACCATGATCACCTTGGCAGCAGGCAGACCCTGCTGCCAAGGCCATGGACGACCTTATTGGGTCGAGAACCGGAACTGGTCCCGGATCGTGATGGCACCAATGACAACCACGGCAAGAAAAGCTGGTGAAAAGAAGACGTACATGATTTCCCTCCCCTGAAATTGAAAACTGCAACCGCTGGTACTTCTGGCGGCTCGCGGAGGCAGCGCTGGCAACCCCCACGAGCCACCACGAAACTAGACATTCGCAAACTTGCGTCGCACGAGACCTGCTAAACCGGCGAGCCCTGAGCCCATCAAGAGCAGGCTCGATGGCTCCGGAGCGGGGGTCGGATCGGTCGAACCGATCATCTCCTGCGGCAAATTGCAGTCGTTCCAGTCGTCCCAACCCTGACCGCTCTGGGTCGGGATGTAGAAATCAAAGCCCGACAGGAACGAGCTCGTGTAATTGAAGCTGTATGCAGCCGCTTCCAAAGCATTCGCATACTGGTTTGTGTATGCGCCGTTGTCGAAGATGTTCCAGAGAGCTTCCTGAACATCCGTATCCGTGTAGGTGTGGCCATGCCCGTTTGAAGCGCCGAGCTCGCTGTAGATGTAAGCCTCTTCCTCATAAAGGAAGTCGTCCGTGTGCTTGTTCGAGGTCAGATAGTCGGAACCGTTGACGACGTCTACGTTCCACGTTTCGCCAACGTAGATGGTCCGGAAATCGTCCAGGCAGAACAGGTTTACCGACGTGCTGCCATCCAGGGTCAACTGATACGGCCCGATGTCGCCATTACTCGAGCCGTTGAGGGTCAGCGTGTCGGCTTTGGCATATCCAGCGAGAGCAGCAAGGCAGAAAACTGGAGCAAGATAAGCAATTTTCTTCATGGTGCGGGGTCTCCCAACTGCTTTGTGAAGGTATCCGCCAGATGCCAGTGCAATCTGTCTAAGTGATCTGCCTTCGAATCGACTCTCTTCGGGCACAGCTTCACCTGCGGAACCGTGGTAGCGGTTTCGGTTACCTCTGAGCCGTCAACATCGTTGCCGGGAAGAGGTATCCAGTGCATTTCCTATTTGCTGATACGCCATGACTAATGCAACTCGGCAACCATTCTTGAATGCACTGTGGTTTTGAGGAGATTTATGGATTTTTCAAAGAAAATCTCAATTATGTGCAGGAAAAGAGCATCAGGATTCCCTTTGTTTTCCCACGCCGGTGGCAAAACTTTTCCCTCACCAGTGCAAGGGAAATACATACAAATGACGCGCCTATGGTACTTAGCGTCGGATCATCGGGGAAGGTAATCTGAGTGAGTTACAGATGGAAAGGTACTACACCGCAACAGTGAACGTGTCTTCGCTGCGGGTCACCGCCCGGTACATTGTGTCCCGCTCGAATGGGTCACGTCCCGCTTCAGTGATCAGCCGGACGAGGTCCTTGCGCCGCAAGCCCTGCGGAGTCGTGGCGCCGGCGTCGTGATAGATCTTCTCCTCAACCACCGTGCCATCGATGTCGTCAGCCCCAAACCGCAGGGATATTTGCGCTATCTTTGGCGTCACCATCTGCCAGTAGCTTTTGATGTGTGGAAAGTTGTTGAGCATCAGACGGCCAATCGCGATCTGCTTGATGTCAAGCATCCCCGTAGTCCGCGGAATGTGCGCCAGCGCCGTGTTGTCTGGATGGAAGGCCAGCGGGATAAAGGTCTGGAAACCTTCGGTCTCATCCTGCAACGCTCGCAGCCTTACCAGGTGATCGACGCGGTCCTCATCGTTCTCAACATGTCCGTAAAGCATCGTGGCGTTTGAGCGCAGCCCGATCTTATGAGCTGCCCTGGCGGTCTCAAGCCATTCGCTCCCGTCAATCTTGTGGTCGCAGATGATGTGGCGTATGCGATCGGCAAAGATCTCTGCACCGCCGCCCGGCATCGAATCCACCCCCGCGTCCTTCATTCGCTGGAGCGTCTCGGCAATGGTCATCTTCCCGCGCTTGGCCAGGTAGGCTACCTCGACCATCGTGAAAGCCTTGATATGGACCTTGGGGAAACGCTCCTTCAGCCCGCTCACCAGGTCCATGAAATATTCAAACGGAAGGTCAGGGTGCAGGCCCCCGACGATGTGGAACTCCGTAATAGCCTCCGTGTAGCCAGAGCCCGCCGTCTCCCATGCCTCCTCAAGAGCCATCGTGTAGGTCCCGGCTTCGCCTTTCTTGCGTCCGAAGGCGCAGAGACGGCATGACGCGACGCAGACATTCGTGGGATTAATATGCCGGTTGACGTTGAAATAAGCAGTGTTCCCATGCAGCTTCTCACGAACAAAGTTCGCCAGCCAGCCTACGGCCAGGATGTCGCCACTCCGATAGAGAGCCACACCGTCCTCGAAACTCAGCCGCTGACCCGCCAGCACCTTCTCCGCGATCGGATGAAGAACGGCATCGTTAGTCTGGAAAGAGTGGCGGACACGGACGCTGGACGATTCGAAACTCATAGAACGATTGTATCCCTCTGGCCAGCTCTTCCTTCAACTCACTAGCCGGCCGCGCTCGCCGCAGCCTAACGGCTCGAAGCCTCGGCCGAGACTACCATTCGCGGCTGAATGACCACGCCGTCAAACAGCGTCGCTCCAATCAGGTGGTCTCCCACCGGACGCACCATACGCAGGTGCCACCCGGTGCTCCAGTACTGAACGGTCCCGTCGGGTACGTGTACCGAGAAAGCGATTGTGTTCTTGTTGTTTGCGGTTATCAGAACGCGCTGCGATGCTCCGTCGTAGTAAACGCTGTTGACATCGTGGATCGAGAAGTTCCTGAGACTCTGCCACGTCGCTCCTCTGTCCTCCGAATGGAACACGCCTTCTCGCCCTCCGACCCACAGCCCCCCTGTGCCGTCCACGGCAATCGCTGCAAGCTGCGTGAGAGCGCCCGGCAAACCAATCTCCTTCCAGTTCGCTCCGCCGTCCGTCGAGAGGCTCGCCGAGTGCAATGTAGCCACGAACACATATGATCGTTGCGCGGCCACAAATCGCCATTCCGTTCTCTCGACACTTCCAAGCAGACTCCAGCTTTCGCCAGCGGTCGCGCTCCTCAGAACGCCGGTAGAAGTGGCCGCATAGACAAAGTCTCCCGTACGAGACAAGGCGAAGACAGCGCCATCGAAGCGAATCGACTTCGGTTTCGCCGCCGGTACCGAGGACGTTCGCGCTGAGGTCCGCTTGCCGGAAATGACAACTTTGCGCGGGAGCGGCTGCGACCCCTCGCTCATGTTGTCCACACGCGTCCAGACCCCTTCGGAAAACCGGTAAATACCGTGACCTGTGCCGGCCAGAAGCGTACCGTCGGACGCCTGTTCGAGGCTGAAGACATCGAGTCCATCCAGGCCCGCGCTGTCCTGCGACCATGTGAGGCCCCCATTGTCGCTCCGGAAGACGCCTCCCCATGCCTTGTCGTTGACCACGCCTACATAGAGAATCGCCGGCTGCCGCGAATCCACCACAAGCGACGTGATCTGACGCGAAGAAAACCCACTGTTCGAAGGATAAAACGTAAACCCGCCGTCATTGCTCGACAGTACACCCCCGCGGTCCGTCGCCAATATGACGTGGTTGGAGTCATGCGGGTCGATATAGACGTCGTTGACGATCAGCTCAGGTCCAGTCGTCCGCAGCCATGTTTTCCCCGAGTCCGAAGTTCGAAACAGGCCTTCCGTCGTGCCGGCAAAAACGACGTTCAACTGCTGTGGATCCTGCATCAGAACCCTGGTCCTGCGGGCCGTAGAAGGTATCCCCTGTATCTTGTCGAACTTTTCGCCGCCATTCTCGCTTTTATAGATTCCCGAGCAGGCGCTCGCATACACAACGTTGGGCTGCATCGGATCCACAATGATCGAAAACACGTCCGAGTCGTCGATGACCCCCTGCTTGATGTTGGACCAGTTCTCTCCCCCGTTTGTCGTCTTCCAGGGCAGGTGCCACGTCCCGGCGTAGATCGTGCGCGGGTCCTTGGGATCGATCGCAACCGACTCCACCTCATGTAACTCTTTGCTGCCCTCCGGACTGATAAGTTGCCAATGGACCCCACCGTCATTGGAGCGGTAAACCCCTTTCAAGGTCCCCGCCACAAGAGTCTTCGGGTCAGAGGACGCAGCGGCCAGCGCGCGAATGCTCTGGCCAGCCATGTCTGGCTGGCTCTTCCAAGTGACGCCGCCGTCCTCACTGATAAACAGGCCGCCATCGGGACTGCCCAGCACCCAGGTTCCTACTAGAAGGCGTTTCGGATTCGCAGCATCCACCACGATCGAATCGATCACGAGATCGTCGCGGTTATCGATTCGGGCGAGGCGTTTCCACTCCTGTCCGCCGTTGTAGGACTCGTAGATCCACCCACTAGCCGTTCCCAGATAAAGGTGAGAGCGCTCATGCGGGTCAGCCACAAGCGACCGCGCATCCCCACCAAAAGGCCCGAACGGGAGCCAGTTCACAGCGTTGGCAGGAAAGCAGACAACGGACAAAACCAAAACGAACAGCGTGGTCAAACTTGACTGTCTTTTCAAAGTCATCCTTCGTTGGGGACTGCTTCAAGCATACCCGCAACGCCAGATCATGGGGGCCGCCAACACAAAGGCTGACTGGTCTCCCAGTCAGCCTTTGTGGTTCATTACGGCGTCAATTTACTTCTTGTGGTGTGCAGGTGGCGTACGGGGTACGACCTTCACTGCGCTCTCGTCCACTGGGGTTAGGCCAGTGGTATCCAGCGTAGCGCCGGCCGGGATCAACGTCGACGTCACAGACGTGCTGTCCTGTGTCCCGGTATAAACCGAGATACGGCTGGCGTCGATGCCCTTCTCCGTCACTAGGTAGTCCTTCGTGTTGACCGCACGAGCTGCCGCGGGATCGACCTTGCGCTTGCTCTTGCTCTTCTCGAAGGCGGCCTTCTCCTTCGCCGTCTCATTACCCGTCACAGCGAGCTTCGCATCCGAAGAACGCTGCAGGTTGAGGGCAACATCGTCAAGGCAGGCCTTGGCTTCGTTGTCCACACGAGTCGGACGACGCTTGTCGCGATCGAAGGTGATCGAGCACAGGTCGCTGGTCTTCGCCGCGGGCGGTGGCGGCGGAGCCGCAACCGTGACCGACGTCGTTGCCGATGCGGTCTGACCCTTGTCGTCAACCACGTTGCAGGTGACCGTAATCGTGCCAGGTGCAGCGCCGGTAGTGCTCAGCGTTGCCGTAGAGGTGCTTCCGCTGACCGTTCCAGCCGACGAACTGTAGCTGTATGTCAGAGGACGGTTCTGCGGGCTGGTGCCGACCGCAGTGATCGTCGCCGAATCGCCGGGGTTGACTGTGGACGGATTCGCCGAGCAGGTGACGGTCGGAGGCTCAAACTGACGAACGGTGAACTGAGCTGAGCAATCCGCCATCTCGCCGGGCTTGTTGCCCTCCGAGACATGTCCCTTCACCGTATAGGTTCCGGGGTTCAGATTCGTGGTGGCAACGTTGGCGGTGCTGGAGGTTCCGGATACCGTGCCGCCATCAGATGACCACGTATAGCTCGCTGTCTTCTTGGGGTTGAGGTTCAGAGCCGTACCCGTCACGGTGACAGGATCGCCGGGGAAGACCGTCGATGGCGAGGCCGAGCAGGAGTAAGTGACCGGTGGTGGCGGAATGATGTGGCCGAAATGAGCGACGATACCCGTGCTCAGCTCAGCGCCACTTAGGTTCGCCCGTCCGCCCACCGCGCCACCAGTCGGCGGCGCCGTGTACGGTCCGTAGTTGGCGTGAATGTAGCGATAGTCGGCCTGAAAGAGACGTAACGAAAACCGGTGATCCATGAACGGCAGGTCATAGTCCATGCCACCGCCGGCAGTCAGCGCGGGTCCCCACTGATAAGGGTTGTGGTAGCCGCGAGTATCGCTGTTCGGTCCGCCGAGACGTCCGCCGCCGGCAAGACCGTGAGCAAACAGCGTGAAGTTCTGCATCGGAGCCCGGAAGATGGGTCCTGCAGAGTAGGTGGACAGGCCGTCATTATTGCCATCCGGATGCACGGCGACGATAAATTCACCACCGAAATACTTATTAAAGTAGTAAGCGCCGCTACCGATAGCTCCGGCATTGATCGACGAGTAGCTGATTCCCGCCGGTTTCAACTGGCCATGCGCGCCGAAGTACGAGTAACCGAAAAACGCGTCAACGCGGGATGGGTTAATGCCCACGGGGGCGGTTGAACTGGGAGTCTGTGCACCCAGACTTGCGACTCCAAGGCTGACTGCACATGCAGCCAGTGCAAACCGGCCAAAAATACGTAACGGGCTGTAAACCATTCGACATCCTCCGCTCAAAATTCTTCCAGTTTTATCGAGCTATCAATTCAGCTCAAGGTTTCGATGATGTTTGCTTTGATTCCGGATAACCAAACCCAGTTGCTAAGGGTACCGGTAAAAAGTACACCGTGGCAACTCTCTTTTCAATAGCTTACAACCAGTTCGAAGCCGAAGAAGAACGAAGAACCTACCCAGTAACCCGATTTTTTTGCCCCTAAGCCAGATTCAGGGTTCGACGCAGAGTGCCACGTTCGTGCTGAATTTTCTCCTGCAACAGCGTAATTGCATATAAAAGTTGCTCAGGCCGGGGGGGGCATCCGGGTACATAAATGTCGACCGGGATCACCTGATTTACCCCCTGCAACAACGCATAGTTGTTGAAGACCCCACCCGAGGTCGCACATGCGCCCATCGAAATAACCCATTTAGGCTCAGGCATCTGCTCGTAAAGTCGCCGAATCACCGGAGCCATCTTCTGCGATACTCGCCCGGCGATGATCATCAGGTCGCTCTGCCGCGGAGACGGTCGAAAGACCTCCGCTCCAAACCGTGCAATGTCGTAGCGAGATCCTCCCATCGACATCATCTCAATGGCGCAGCATGCCAGCCCAAACGTCATCGGCCATATCGAGTTCTTCCTGACCCAATTAATGGCCGCATCCAGTGACGCCAGCACAATCCCCTCTGGCTGATCGTATCCCCAGCTCACCTCGCGCAGCTTCTCCTGGTTCTTCCCAAAGCTATCGAGGCTGCCAAACAAATACCGATCGTTCTTTTGGGGAACGGCGGTAGGACGTCCATTGTTTGTGTTTTCAGCCGATCCTGTGCTCATAAACCAATAATAGAACCTATTCGGCCGCGCACGAACGTTAATTCAAGACCGAATTCAACTAAGTTGTGAAGGTCAATGTCTGGATGCCTTCTATACGAAAAATTCGTTAAAACGGCTCGCAGGGATGCCGATGCGCCAAAACACCACGCTCCACTGGAAACGACGCCGGTAGCTCGAGCCGTATGCGAAAACGTACCGAGTTCAGCCGTCCCAGCGGCGTTGCCTTGCCATCCTGAGGTTGGTCGAGCCTGTGGGCCGTCTCAAGAAAGTGCGATGCGACAGCGGCGGCAGCGGGAGTCTGGTCTGCAGTCCCCGGAGTTATGCGCGCATCCACAATCTGCAACTCACCCTCTGACATCTGGCCCACCACCTTCACCAGCTCCGCCTGAGCTGCGGCCGACGGAGGCTGCGTCGAACGGTAAGCCTCATACGCCTTCAGGAGTCTCCTATAAGCTTCAGCATCAGAAGCAAAGTGAAAGCGTCGCGGATTCCAGCCAACCGCGTCCTGGGCCCGAAAACCAAAGTCGGTCGAGAGCAAAAGCGGGCTCACCGACTGATAGGGCGGCGTGGCCAACTCGGCATAGTCGTCCACCGGCCTCGGGCCATTCGCAGGAAGCACGCGAAGTATCCATCCGGAGGTCCTTGCCTCCAGAATGACCTCCAGCCCATTGCCAATCAGGCTTTGAAAGCCCTGTCCGGCACGCACCTCGCCCTCAAACACCTCCTCAAGGCAAGCGCTCTGTCCCTGATTGGCCGCCTCCATGCGCAACGCCATTCCGGCAAACATCGCCGCCAGCATAGCCGATCGAACCCAACTCCTAGCGGGCATTCTCCTCCATCGCCGCCAGCAGCGCCTTGCCCAGCTTCTCCTGCTCCTTCTTCTCAAGCTTCGCGCCCTCGCGCGTCAGGTAAAACACGTCGATCGCCGTCTCCCCCTCGGTGTCGATAAGCGCCACCTCGATATTGCATTGCTCCCCTGCGATCGCAAGGCTCAGTGCACGCAACAATCCTGGCGTGTCCTGCGCGATCACCTCCAGCAGAGTGCTGTGCGACGAGGCCTCATCATCGAACTCAATCCGGGTCTCCACGGTCACCAATGGAGCCTTGCGCCTCCCCCTCCGTCGCCCGCTGAGCAGCTTTTCCACCGAAACAGCTTCTGTCATCACATCGTGAACGCTTCGCGTAAACGCCTCATGCTCGCTCTCATTCATCTCCAGCGTGCGAAATGTATCTGTGAAGCGGAAGCTATCCACGACCACGCCCTGCTTGTTCGAAAAGGCGTCCGCCGTCACAATGTTCATCCCCCACGCGGCCAGCGCGCCGGTCATATTGGCAAACAGCAGCGCGCGATCCGGAATCACCACCGTAAGCTCACTCACGGCCGGCGTATAGCGAAAATCAAGCTGGACCTTGTCCTCGCCCAGCCGATCGGCCATCAGGAAGTGCGTCCTCACCTGCTCCGGAGACCGCGTCCTCACGTACCTTTCAGGAAATCCCTCCAGATACCGCGCGACATCCGCCTTCCTGCCCGGCAGCAGTGCCGCAACCCGGTGAACCAGTTCACTCTCTTCCTGCCCGCCCATACGCTCGTCATCAACGCTGCGGTCCAGAAAGTTCGCCGTCGCCATGTACAGCCGCCAGAGATTCTCCGCCTTCCAGGGTGTCAGGGCATCCGGATGCACTGCATTAATGTCCGCGTACGTGAACAGGGTCAGCATGCGCAGGGCCTCAGGCGTCTGCACTTTGCCCGCGAAGGCCTGGACCGTCTCTGCATCGAAGATGTCCCGCCGCAGCGCCGCCGACATCTCCAGATGGTTCGCGATCAGTTCCATCACGAGGCCGCTCTCGTAGGTATCGAGCTCCAGCCGCGAGACCACGTTCTGCGCCATGCGCATACTCTCCTGCGCATGGTTCCCCGTGCTCCGGCCCTTGCCGGTGTCATGCATCAGGGCCGCAAGATACAGCACCGCGGCATGCGGAAGCTCCCTTAGCAGCGAAGCAAACCTCGTGGTCCACTCTGCGGTGCTTCCTGTCTGCAAGGACTCGAGCCCGTGCAGCGTATCGATCAGCACAAAAGTGTGCTCGTCCACCGTGTAGCGATGGTAGGCGTCCCGCACCACCAACGCGTCGATGCCATGAAACTCCGGAATCAACAGCTCCAGAATCCCCAGCGCATGCATCGCCCGCAGCGCCTTCCCGGCGTACCTCCCCGTCAAAATCTGCTGCAGATGATGCCAAAGCGTCGGCCCCTCTTCCAGATTGGCGGAAAGTAAAGGCAGAGCCTGCGAAAGCCGCTCCTCCGTCTCGCTGCTGAGCGCCGCGCCCGTCTGCGCCATCGCCGTGAAGACCGGAAGCACGACCCCCGGATCATTTGCCGGATCGGAATACAACCCATTCGCTCGTCCAGCCGCGCTCGTCGCCGGATCCAGCACAATACGCCCCCGCTCTACGCGGAATCCCTCCGACTCCAGCTCTTGCTTTCGCACGCGCCGAAAGCCCAGCACCTTCGACGTCGTCTTAACCGTCGCTGCATCTTCCATCCGCTGCTTCACACATCGCTCCACGCTGCGCGCGTGCCGAAAATAAAACCGCATCCAGTACGCTGCGTCCACGTGAGGCGGCCTGTTGCCGCTGAACCCCACGCCTGCCTCGGCCGCCGCGTCCTGCGCCTGCCAGTCAAGCGTATTATCGTCGCGTTCGTGCCGGTAATGAAGGAAGCATCGCACCAGCTTCAAAAACTCCACGGCCTGGCGAAACTCGCCGTTCTCCAGCGCGCCCGCGCCGTTCCCTGCCGCTGTCGACCCAACCGGGCAACGCTGCAGTCTCTCCAGCCATGCGCAGACGTGAACGTCGCGCAGCCCCCCGGGACAGTCTTTGATGTTCGGCTCGAGATGAAAGAGCGTATCCCCGTACTTGGCATGGCGCTCACGCGTCAACTGCATCAGCCGCGCAACGACAGCCTTGTTCTCTTTCTCCAGCAGCCTCGGAACGGTCTCTTCGGCCAGTCGCTCGTAAAGCGCCTCATCACCGATCAGCAGCCGGTGATCCATCAGCGATAGCGTGAACTCAGCGTTCTCCTCCGCAAATCGCTCGCACTCGCTCAGCTTTCGCGTCGTCGCTGAGACACGTATCGCGCTATCCCAAAGCTCCTGGCTGATGCGCCGCAACGCGTCCTTCACGTCGCGTTCCGACATCTTCACATCAAGCAGGTAGAGAATGTCGACATCCGAGTACGGAAACAACTCCTGCCGACCGTAGCCACCCACAGCGAGCACCGCAATGCCGGATGAAAGGCGCTTGTCGCGCTCGACAGCTTGCTGCCACAGCCCAGTCACCAACTCATCCACCGCCGCTGAGCGTGCACCCAGGGTCGCCGCCCCGGATGTGCCCGCCTCAAACGCGCCACGAGTCTCCAACATCCTCCGCTGGTATCGCGCGCGTAAATCTTTGGCTGTGGTTTCGTTTGCCTGCATGCCCGTTTCCGCCCGGAGCCTTCAGCATACAGTGCCTTCAGCCCCTTCTCATATCGGTCCAAGCCTGCGGCAATGGCTGGCTTAGAGAGCGATCTCGCCCCGCTCATCGTTACGGATGCGGATCGCCTCGTCGATCTTCGAGATAAAGATCTTTCCGTCGCCGATCGTTCCCGTTCGCGCCGCCTCGATGATCGCCTGCACCGTCTTATCGACCATCTCGTCCCGAACCACGACCTCCAGCTTCACCTTCGGCAGCAGGTCCACAGAGTACTCGCGGCCGCGGTAAATCTCGGTGTGTCCCTTCTGACGCCCATGGCCTCGCGCCTCAAAGATCGTCATGCCATCCACTCCGATCTCCACCAGCGCGTCCTTCACAGCGTCCAGCTTCGACGGCTGAATCACCGCCTCAATCTTCTGCATATTCGTCTCGTCCTCTCGACATGCTGCGTTGCTTTAGTGTGCCCAATCGTACCCTTCTTCGCCATGCTGCGACAGGTCCAGACCGGTGCGCTCGTCTTCCTCACTCACCCTAAGACCGATCGTCTTATCCACGATGAACAAAATGATGAGCGTACCCACAATCGAAATAGTCCAGGCGATCGCTACCCCCCCGGCCTGATGCAGCAACTGCGCACGGTTGCCCTCCAGCAGTCCCGTCGGCTTGCCCGCGCCAAAAATAGGATTGATCGCGCTGTTCGCAAACACGCCAGTCAGCAAGGCCCCAATCGTCCCACCCGCGCCGTGCACGCCAAACGCATCCAGCGAGTCGTCGTAGCCGAACCACGCCTTCACCTTCACCACCATCAGGTAGCAGAGGACTCCGGCAATCAGCCCAATCCATAGCGCCGACATCGGCGTCACAAAACCGGACGCCGGAGTAATCGCCACCAGTCCAGCCACCGCGCCCGAGATCGCTCCCAGCGCCGAGGGCTTGCCCTGCCGGATCCACTCCGCCACGCTCCAACCGATTGCCGCAGTCGCCGTGGCAAAGTGAGTCGCCACAAACGCCGAGGTCGCCAGCGTGCCAGCCGAAAGCGCCGATCCCGCGTTGAACCCGAACCAGCCCACCCACAGCAAACACGCTCCGATAAAGCTCAGCACAACCGAGTGCGGAGGCATCGCCTCCTTCGGATACCCCAGCCGCTTGCCAAGATATAGCGCCGTCATCAGCGCCGAGACACCCGAAGTCACGTGCACCACCGTCCCGCCCGCGAAGTCCAGGCAAGGCAACTTCCCACCCAGAGACGCATTCAGGAACCCGCCCTTGCCCCACACCATATGCGCCATCGGGCTATAGACGATGAATGCCCACAGCGTCATGAACAGCAGCATCGCCGAAAACTTCATCCGCTCGGCAAACGCACCCGCAATCAGCGCCGGCGTGATGATCGCAAACATCAGCTGATACACCATGAACGTCTGCGCTGGAATCGTTCCCGCATAATCCTTATCCGGCGTCAGCCCCACGCCGTGCAGAAACGCATTGTGCAATCCGCCGATAAAAGCATTGCCGCTTCCAAACGCCAGCGAATACGTCACTAACGCCCAAAGCACCGTGATCAGCGCCATCATCGCGAAGGTCTGCATCATCGTGCCCAGAACGTTCTTCTTCCGAACCAGGCCGCCGTAGAACAGCGCCAGCCCCGGCCCGCTCATCATCAGAACCAGCGCCGCCGAAACCAGCATCCAGGCGTTATCGCCCGAGGTCTGCGCCGCCGCAATCGCGGCTGTCTGATCGCTCGCCTGCTTCTCCAGCGCCGCAATCCTGTCCGTCTCGGACGTCGCAGCCGTCTGAGCCATCGCCCGCGATCCCATCACTATCGGCCCACCCACGAGCAGCGCCAACAGAAAAGCCAGAAACACCTTCACTACGGCAACACGCATGTACCCATCACCTGTTTTTAGAGATTTCGTAAGCTATAGAAAATCGTGAAGAACTGCGCATGAATCAAAGATGGACTTCGATTGTCTCGGTCAAAATGCGAGGGACCAACACTATGTCACTTCGCTGCAGCATGGGAGCGAAGATTCTTGTTTTCGTTGATGACTCTAATCTACACAACAGAGCACGCATCACAAAGCAGGAAATTCATCTCACCGCAAACTCGATGACGACCCATTCAGTCAGCGTCGCGCAAGAAGCTCCCTGACGATCCTCTCCCACTCCGCGCGCAGATCGCCTCGTTCCACAGGCTGCCCTGCCTGCCGGTACCAATACGCGGCGTTCCCCAGGTCACCGTCCTTACGATGCAGATACCCATGCACCCACGCCCCATCCCTGCCCGGAACGTCCTGCGCGACCCCATGGGCCTTGTCCCAATCGCCTTTGCGATCCCACCAAAGCGCCAGCAGAGCGCCTGTGAACTCCTTCGCATCGGCTGCTTCAAACTCCTCAACCGTCATCGCACCCCTCCTCACGGCGCAGCAACCGAAGCCGCCATGTAGCCGCGCTCCCTCATCCACTTCGCCAACAACTCCGGCCACACGCTCAGTTGCGGATTCGCCGCCGCCAGTCCCGCCCCGTGCGCCCCATGCTGAAACAAGTGCATCTCTGCCGGAACGCCCGCCTTCACCAGCGCCTCATAAAACATCACGCTGTTCATTACCGGCACCGTCTTGTCATCGGTCGTCGCAAACAAGAACGTCGGCGGCGTGTCCTTCGTCACCTGCGTCTCCGCCGAGAGAGACTGCTGCAACGCAGGATCAGGATTGTCTCCCAGCAAATACTTCAGCGATCCCGAATGTACCCAAGGTTGCACCATCGTGATCACTGGATACGCCAGAATCAAAAAGTCCGGCCTGCTCGACTTCTGCTCAATCGGATCGCTCGCAGAGGAATTATCCGCATCAAAATGCGTTCCCGCCGTAGCTGCCAGATGTCCGCCTGCAGAAAATCCCCACATCCCAATATGATCCTCGGCCACGCCATACTCCGCCGCATGCGCCCGCACCATGCGAATCGCCCGCTGCGCATCTCCCAACTCAATCGGATGGTGATACTTCGGCCCGAGCCTGTACTTCAGCACAAACGCCGCCACTCCGCGCTCATTCAGCCACCGCGCAATCGCATACCCCTCCTTCTCCGTCGCCAGGTGCTGATATCCCCCTCCCGGAGCCACCACCACTCCCGTCCTGGTCGCATTCGGCGCGTTCGGCAAAAAGATCGTCAGCGTCGGCTTATCGATATCCTCATCTCCCTGTGCCCCAGGAGCTCCCGAAGGCCACAACAGAATCGTCTTCCCTTCCCCGCCCTGCGACACCGTCGATGCCGTGGACGGAGCTGGCGGCGGCACAGCCGCAGGCTGCTGGCCACACATCGTCCCGGTCATGACCAACACAATCGCACTCAGAAAAATCCGCACTCCACCCTCCTTCAAAACTCGCGTCGCTTTAGCTCGCGCTGCAATCCTAACGGAATGACGTACTCTCCTCACCGCAAGACGCCCAGCTCCCCCTGAAGGCGCATAGCTTTCCTTCCTTCAATCCCTTAATCTTCTACGCAGGGAGATTCAATGAAGGACCTCGTCCGCAAGCAGCTCGCGCAATCCATCCAAACCATGCAAGCCACGCTGGCCGATCTGCACATCGCCGACACAGTCGTCACCATCGCCGAACTCACCGCCAACGCCATGCAGGCCGGCCGCAAACTCCTCGTCGCCGGCAACGGAGGCTCCGCCGCCGACGCTCAGCACCTCGTCGCCGAGTTCGTCGTCCGCCTCACCGACAACCGCCCCGCCCTCCGCGCCATCGCCCTCACCACCGACACCTCGATCCTCACCGCCTGCGCCAACGACTTCGGCTTCGATCAGATCTTCGCCCGCCAGATCGAGGCCCTGGGCCAACCCGGCGACATCTTCCTCGGAATCTCCACCTCCGGCAACTCGCCCAACATCCTCCGCGCCTTCGAACAGGCCCGCAAGATGCAAATCATCACCATCGGCTTCTCTGGCAACGGCGGCGGCAAGATGCGCGACCTCTGCGATCACAACATCATCATCCCCTCAGACGTCACCATGAACATCCAGGAGTGCCACCTCGCCCTCGAACACATCTTCTGCATGGCCGTCGAGTGCCACTACTTCGGTCCCAGCTTCAACGCCAGGACCTGACTCCGCCGCGTCCGGCCTTCCCGTCTACTCCACCGCCCACGCCAGGCCGTCTGGATTGCCTCCTGCGTCGATCTTCCCCACGACCTCCAGCGAATTCAGATCAATCACCACGACGTAGCCATCAGGCGAACAGGCAACATATGCTCGCGCACCATCCGGCTGCATCTGAATCCCTCCGCCACCATGCCCTACCGGAATCCGCTTCACTACCTTGTGAGTGACCGCATCCAGCACCGCAACATCCGGCATTCCCGAAATCAGCACCCGCTTCCCGTCCGGAGTGAACTTCAGACGGTTCGCGCCGCGCACGTCGACGTTCAGCGTCTCCGTCACCTTCTTGCCCGCCACGTCGATGATCGAAACGGTACCGTCCTGCGCATTCGCCACCCACATCTCTCGTCCGTCCGGCGACACATCGAACCCTTCCGAACCTCTGCCCACCGGCACCACCGTCTCATTCCAATCGCCACCCGGAGGCATCGGCGGCGGTCCCATCGGCCGCATCCCCGTCTGCCCCGATGGCACGCCCGGCGGTGGCCCCGAAGGCATTCCTCCCTGCCGCCCCTCTGTCTTCTCCAGAATCGTCACCGTCGCAGAACTCACATTCGTCGTCACAATCCGCTTCTCGTCGCTCCAGACATACAGCATGTGCGTCCGGTTCTGTCCCGTCCCCATCACCCAGTCGACTTTGCCAGCCGCCGGATCGTATCGTCCGATCGCCTTTGCTGCCTCCGCCGTGAACCACACCTTACCGCCTTCGAACTGCAGCCCATGCGGCCCACGAAGCGGCCCCAGGTCAATCGCCGCCAACTCCTTTTGCCCCACAAGATCAATCGGAGTCAGGGTGTGAAACGCGCCGAATCCATAGTTCGACACATACGCCATCTTTCCGTCTATTGACGCCACCACCTCATGAGGATCGTCACCTACCGGCACACGAGCCACCACCCTAAGCGTCGTCGGATCCACGATCGCCAGCATGTGATCGGTCTTGGAGAGCACTAACAGCGACACCCGCGGAGTCGACTGCGACCACCCGGCCGCCGCCAACGCCAGCACTCCAATCAATCCAACCGTCCGATTTCTAGAGTCGATCATTCAGCCGCCGCCTCCTTGCAGTCCTTCATCCGAACTGCGTAGTCCCACCTGCCGGATCGCCGTGACCAAGATCTTTCCGTAACTCTAGCGAACATCGGCATCGAACACACCGGTCTCCACTACCTCACCATGCTTCATCTGGATAAAGATCCGGTACCGCCCGGCTGACGGAAATCCATAAGGAAACTCAACCACCGGCGACACCGGCTCACTCGGCATCTCCATCCCCGGCATCGAGTCCATCCCCTCACCATTGGCCAGCATCATCGCTGCCATCGCAGCCGAGCCAGCCGGATGCGTATGCGCAAACACCGTCCCATCCGTCTTCACAAACGCCGCATGCCCGGCCATCCCCAGATACGGCTGCATGTCAGTAGCAGCCTTTCCATCCGGTCCCAGCAGAAGGAACCGAAACGCATAAGCAGTATCCTCCGTCAGCTCCACTGGACGATCCCACACCATCGTGTATCCATCCGGCAGCTTGTACGCCGTCCCCAACTCTCCCTGCGAGATCGCCGGCGGCAACGCCGCAGCATCCTCCGGTCCCAGCGGCGCCGCAGAGACGCCCGCGGGCACGCTCAACTTCGCCGTCAGCGTCTCCGGAAACCCGTTCGCATGCACAATATCCGCATAGAGCCTGTACTCCCCCGGTGGCATGGAGGGCAGCGTCAGCCTCATCCGCTCATCCGCCACAGGCTCAGGATGCAAATGAAACACCGCATCCATCTCCGGCCAGCGAATCGCATACAGATGCATCAGATGCCCATGGTCCGGCACCAGATCAAGCGTTGACTCAGCCTGCCATCTTCCACGCCTCTCGCTGTACCCTTCAAAACTCAAATCCAGTACATTCCCACTGAGCATCGGCTTAAGCTCCAGCGGACGATAAATCTCCGCCGCATAGCTCGCAGCCTCGACCTTCCACCACCGATCCCCCTCGTAGACCATCAGCCCAACCACAACCAGCGTCGCGACGCTCGCAAGCAAAGCCCTTCGCCGCCTGCTAGGTGTAGGCACAGCGCCTGGCGGCAGCCGCGACTCCCGCACAGCCCCGCCCACAATCCCGGCCATTCCCACCACCAGAATCAATCCCAGCAGGCCCAGCATAATCCCCATCGAACGCTGCATCGGCAGAATCGAAATCGGAATCGCCGCCACCGGAACACCTGCGGCCGCATGGCCGGCCTCTCCATCCACCTCAAACCGAACCTGCCATGACCCCGCCGCCATCAGCCAAAGCGATCCTGTAAAGAACTGCGGATCAGCAGCCGACGCTTTCGTCTCATCCGCAGTCGGCGGATGCTTCGACGCCTCACCGGTCAGCGGCACCGGCGTGATGCTGATCGCCTTAACCTTAGGCCCCGAAGCCCGCACCTCAATCGTCGCCACACCCGGAATCACATTCGGCATCCGCACCGTAACAAAGAGCTTGTAAGGCCCCGCATTCACGTGCTCAAACACATCCTTGCTTCCCACATGCGCCCACGCGGTCACGGAAGCACTAAACGCCAGCAGCAGAAAAGCAAATATCCGGCCGACAAACCTCATCGCTGCACGCCCCGCATCCACCGGCCAAACGTCAGTCCTATCCACGTCGAGATCGCCGCATACACCGCCGCCCGCAGCAAACCCAGCCGAAGCGACCACCCGTAATCAGGATAGTAGAACTTGCGCAGCCGGTCGAAACTCGAGGGCCGCGAGTTGTAATCAAAGTAGATCGTCCCGAAGAACCGGTTCGCGCTCGCCTTTGACATCAGGAAGTTTGCAAAAGGCCACTCAACCGCGACCAGAACCGCAACAAAAACCACCCCTGACGCCAGCGCGATCTGCCACACCTTCCAGTTGCGCGCGCGCTGCCACAGCAAATCGAGCGCCAGCGCCGGAACGATAATCAGAATCGGAAACTTCGCCGGAATGAGGTGCGTCACCGGAAAGTACACCGGTCCGAGCTTCGGCTGCGCAGGCACCAGCGGCAGAATCAGAATCTCGCCAATCACAAAAATCGAATACACCACCGCCGTCGCCGTAGCCGCCCAGCGAAACCTGGATGCCTGCGAGAGCGCCGCAAAAAGCACCGGCACTCCAATCGCGAGAGCGATATAAGGCACCACCCGGTGCAGATTCGGGTCCGAGGTGTACTCCTGCAGAAAGAACATCTGGCCCCCGACCATCAACCCGCCCAGATACAGAAAAAGAATCTGCAGCCGCTTGAAGTTCGCAGCCCCCGTCTCAACGGCCCGATTCATCGCCGCCAGGATGAGGAACAGCATCCCCACCGCGACCGCGCGGATGCCGAGAATCAAAAGCGTATGCGGCGGACTCACGATCTTCACATCCAGCCCATATGCGTTATGCCACCAGTTATCGAACGGAGCCGACGTTAGCATCGCCAGCCCGCCCCACCCCGCCAGAAACACCCCCAGCGGAGCCCGCAATCCGAAGATGCTCACCGAAGCATCCCGCATCCTCTGGTCTTTGCCGAACGTGCATTGCGCCGTCAGCCACAGCCCCACAATTCCCGCCAGCACACCGCACGCATAGATCGCCATATGCGCCGGCGTCCAGAACGTGTCCCTCCCGATCGACCGGTGCCATGCCACATCCCACGCGCCGCCGATCGACGAAGACGTAACCGCGAGCACCCCCACCCACACGTACCAGGGAACCGAAGCGCTGCGAGCCTTGACCTGCGTAGCCGTTCCAGCAGTCGAAACAAGGACACCCGGTTTCGTGGCCGAAGACATAAGTCCTCCGAAAAGACGTTTGCCCACATGATACGAGCCAACGGCACATACTTGTTCAACAAACCGCCTGCCGACTGTATATTTTCGGCTTTAGCAGCCGGTAGGTGCCTGAGTATTAAGAAAAGGTGTCACTCTAAGCGAAACCTCTCGCGGTCTCATCGCGAGAGCGCAGTCGAAGAGCCTGTTCTAAGCCTGTCGAAGAGCCTGCGGTTTTATTTCCAGTTGCCATTTCGTAAAACCTAATCCCCGCCCTCCAGATCCCGCTTCAACCGCGCCAGCAACTCCACCGAAGGCCTGGCATACCGGCTGATCCACCTGTCATAAATCTCCTGCACCGGAACCACGTTCAGATAATTCCACCGCACCCGCCCTTCCCGCTTCGCAATCACCAGTCCCGCCGACTCCAGCACCCCCAGGTGCTGCATCACCGTACACCGATCCAGCACCTTGAAGTGCGCACAAACATGCCCCGTCGTCCTCGGCCCATCCCGCAACAGATCAAGAATCTCCCGCCGCCGGTCGTCTGCCAGAGCCCTGAAAACTGCCCCCTGCCTGTCCCGCCTTGACATGTTATAAAAATACAACATATAAAGATCAAGCAGAACGCCTTTAGCATTCCCCCACCAGGAGAACCACCTCATGCAACTCAAATTTCAAGTCCACATCAAGATCCAGAAGCCTATCGCCGAGGTCTTCGACGCCGTCTACAATCCCACAAAACTCAGCGCCTACTTCACCACCGGCGGAGCCAGCACTCCCCTCATCGAAGGCACCACCGTCATCTGGCGCTTCGCCGACTACCCAGGCGACGCTCCAGTCACCGTCACAAAAGTCGTCCCCAACAAGCAAATCGTCTTCCAGTGGGACGCCTACGAACCACCGGCCAACCCCGGAGAAAAAGGCTCCATCCCCGGCTACAAGACCACCGTCGAGATGACCTTCGAGTCCCTCGACCCGAACAGCACCCTCGTCAAAATCTCCGAGTCCGGCTGGCGCGAAACCCAGCAAGGCCTCAACGGCTCCTACGGCAACTGCATGGGCTGGACCCAGATGCTCTGTGCCCTCAAAGCCTTCCTCGAATACAACATCAACCTGCGCAAAGGAGCCTTCTAAACTGTCCCAACGCCACGCGGTTCCTCGAAGCAACGATCCCCTCCCGGTTGTCTCTACCCGAAACTGACACGTGTAATATGTTTGGCGGAGTCGAGCCTGCCCCGGACAACCATGACAACCATCCAGGGAGACGCTCAGGAAGCGCAGAGGAACTCATGAGGAAATCCTGGCTCTTGGGGTGCCTTGTCTTAGGAACCTGCACATTGCAGGCCGCACAGATGCCGTCCGGAACCAGCCACGCCGCGAAAGAGGTCATGGCCACCGAAGAGGCCCGCACCGCTGCGTTGGATCGCTCCGATGTAGCAGAGCTCGAGAAGATCATGGCGGACGATGTCACTTACATCCACGCCAGCGGCAAAGTAGATACGAAGAAGAGCTATCTGGACGCGATTCGCTCCGGCCAGCTTCACTACATCTCATGGCAGCCGAAGAACCTGAAAGTCCGCGTCATGGGAGACGGCGCGGTGATCGACGGCGAATACGCAGTGCGGGTGACCGACTCCCGAGTACAACCCACTCCATTCGACATCAACATCTTCATTCTGACCGTCTATGAGCGGCGCAATGGGCACTGGCAACAGATTGCCTGGCAATCAACCCGTGACGTCGCAACGTCGCCGGCCAGGTGATGGCCCGATGCTGATCTTCTCTCAAGACCCTCTGGAGGTCGTCGCGCCATAGCCGCTATGCACCGTATAGCTTTGCCGTTTCACTGTGCAGCACCTCAGTAGTCTCGCGGAAAGTGATGAGGGCCCGCCTGAAACCGTCTGGTCCGTGGAATGAGAGTGATCATAGCCTATGGTTTTCCTCTATCAAGCCTGTGCAGCAACCATTCTCGTAATGCTCACACTTATCATGCATAGCGCGGGCACGGCCCTTCTCATCTACTGGATAAGAGATCACTTAGCCAGGGGCATTTACCGGCTCGGCTCATTGAGCTCCATTGTACTTATGGTGCGATTCGTGACTTTGATTGTCTGCCTGCACATGTTGGAGATTCTGTTGTGGGCATCGTTTTTTCGCTGGAAATGTCTCGCAACATGGGAATCTGCCTTCTACTTTTCGGCGACCAGCTATTCGACGGTCGGCTATGGAGATGTTGTTCTCCAACAAACGTGGCGACTGATGGGCCCGGTGGAAAGTGTTACGGGTGTGCTGATGTGCGGGCTCTCCGCGGGTTTCATGTTTGCAATTGTGACCCGGCTCGTTGCGACCGAATCTGACAAAAGCGATCGCTGATTCGGCATCCACGCTCGCGAGTCCGCAAAACCCTCCATCCGATTAAGTTCGTTTGACGATAAACACGGTTTTGTCGTCAATTAAATCCACATCGCCGTTTTGACGGAGCTGCTCATCTCGCTTTACTGCATGATCCAGCAGCGCATTGCAGATGTCCTTGGCCGGCTGTCGATAGTATTCGCGCATGACCGCTTCCAATAGCTCGCGCTCTTGTTGGTCGCCGCCGTCGTAAACTCCATCGGTATAGAGAACAAGAATATCTCCCGGACTCATCAGTGTGATCTCACCGAGATCCGAAGTGTCGAACTCTGTTTGCCGGAAGTTCACGGAGTAGTACCTCTTACGATCCGGATAATCTGCGGGGATCTGCAAACCGAGCGCGAGAAATTGCACCATACGGCTTTCATTGATGTTCATGAACTTGCGAAACTCCGCCGAGAACACCAGCGGTGGAGGGTGCCCGAAATTCGCGAAGCGAAAGTAACCGCCCGGGCGGACCTCGCCATAGATCATTGTTGCGATTTCGCGTGCGCCTTCCTTCTCAGCGATCCCCAATGCATTGCGGGCGGTCACTGACTGCGCTAGTCGCAGGTTGATGTTTCCCAGCAGCATGGGCGTTGCTCTGCCGTATCGATCCAGTTCGCTGAGCATCAAGGCATGGAATGTGTCATGCACTGTAGAGGCAATCTTGGCTGAGATGATTCCGTGCCCTTGTGCATCTACCACCAGAACACCCGCCGTCGAATAAAGATCACGCAACTCTTCCGCAACCCGCACCTGCTCGGAGCTCCTCGCGAATCGATACTCTCCTTCCATCTCGGGCCTGTAGCCGGGCGTTGTTTTCAGCCACTGCACCTGATCGTCGACCAGATTGCGCAACGAAGCTCCTGGAGGAAGCGGTTCAAGAAACTCTTTCGACAGCCGTTGGGCCTGCTGAATGCGTGCGTCAATGTCGTAACGCTGTTGAAAATTGATGTACTCAAAAAGGTCGCCACCGACAGTCTCGGCAGGAATCGAATTCCCGAACATCTCGATACCCGGAAGGTGCGGAATCGCCCCTTCCACAGGCATTAGCCGCTCCCGCAGGTATTCATCGATATTGAGAACTGTGCGTGGCTGTGTCATAGGATGTGCTTTGGGATCTCAAACACTTCTCTCGTTATTATGAGGCGGCGTGGACCTCGATAGTGCGAAGGGTCGTGAGATTTGGACCTCAGGAACGAGTGCGTCCGGATATCCCGCCCCTTTAGGCAGCAGTTCGCACTGTCACTCCCGAGCGAAGCCGAGGGGGAGTTGCGGGAACCTGCTGTTTGTCTCAGTCAACACGGTTCAGCTTTTTCCACATCCAACCCTTTGACACCGTTGCTATCCTTAAGAGGAGAAAGAGAAGCCCGGCCCGCCAGCCGGGCTTCCTGCTTTACAGCAGAATGGCATAGGACGTGCACCGGAAGTCCGCACCTATATCATTTATTTTGAATACTTTGAATCTCCAGATAGGGGAGGGGACCTCGATGGATCAGCGGACAAGACACTCTCGGGCTGCAATCCACAATATCGTCAATCCGTATCTTTGGCTCGCCGCCGGACTTTATTTATCCACAACCCTCGCCGCTCAAACCCCACAAAACCCCAGCCTCATGAAGTACGCCTGCGGCCCCGCCAATCGTCTCTTCGCAGCGCTCTCGCCCACCACGCGCTTTACCGGCGACAACGCCGGCTTCGATCTCGTCGACTCGCCCTCGGTCGCCAACGGCTCCTGCACCAGCGACAAACCCTTCTTCTTCTCCGTCGCAATTCCTGAAGGCAGCTACCACGTCGTCGTGACCCTGGGAGGCCCAACATCCTCTGTCACC
This sequence comes from uncultured Acidobacteriaceae bacterium, assembly GCA_963741395.1. Classification (GTDB taxonomy): domain Bacteria; phylum Acidobacteriota; class Terriglobia; order Terriglobales; family Acidobacteriaceae; genus Edaphobacter. The sequence continues at coordinate 1,222,716 of CAVUHV010000002.1, read as the reverse complement.
ACCGTCCGCGCAGAAGGCCGCCGCCTCATGCTGGAAAAGATCGCCACCGAACCCAACGCATCCGTCGCCCGCACCTTCGACGTCAACGTCCGTTACCCGGAAATTAACGGCAGCTCCAACAACACTGTCCGCCTCAAGCCCCGCGAACAAGGCATCCTCGACTGGGACCACAAACTCACCCTCGAATTCAACGGCGATCACCCCAGTATCCGCTCCATCTCCATCGCTCCCATCATCGAAGCCACTCACGAAGCCACCATCTACCTCGCCGGCGACTCCACCGTCGTCGACCAGTACTACGAGCCATGGGCCGCCTGGGGTCAAATGCTCCCACGCTTCTTCACCTCCGGCGTCGTCATCGCCAACCACGCCGAATCCGGCGAGACCACCAAAAGCTTCATCGCCGAGCACCGCCTCGAAAAGATCATGTCGCTCATCAAACCCGGCGACTACCTCTTCATCCAGTTCGCCCATAACGACATGAAGCCCGGAGCCGTGCCCCTCGACGAATACAAGAAGCTCCTCGCCGACTACATCGCCCGGACCCGCGCCAAAGGCGCCACTCCCGTACTCGTCACCAGCATGAATCGCCGCACCTTCGACGACTCGGGTCACATCACCAACTCCTTCGGCCCTTATCCCGACGCGATGCGCGAGGTCGCCTCAACTCAGCACGTAGCCCTCATCGATCTCAACGCCATGAGCAAAACCCTCTTCGAAACCCTCGGCCCCGAAGAGTCGAAAAAAACCTTCATGCACTATCCCGCCAACGCCTACTCCAACCAGACCGAGCCGATCAACGACGACACCCACTTCAACAGCTACGGAGCCTACGAACTCGCCCGCTGCGTCGTCCACGGCATTCGCGAAGCACACCTTCCCATCGCCAAATATCTCGACCCCGCCGTCCCCGACTTCGATCCCGCCCACCCCGATCCCATCGGTACCTTCTCATTGCCGCCCACTCCAATCCTGCTAAAGACCAACGTCATGAAAGTAGGCCAGACCGGCTTCTAGCCATCACTGTTCTTCCAACAGCGCTTCAGCATCCGCGCGAAGATCCCGCTCCTTCACCGCACCCGAATAACTCTTCGCCACCCTCCCCTGCCGATCCACGAGGAACGTCGTCGGAACCCCACCCAGCCCATAAGCCATCTGCGACATCGGCTGGCTCAACGCGATCGGATACACAACACCAAGCCGCTGAACAAACCCTCGCACCTTGTCCAGCCCGCCCTCGTCTACCGAGACTCCCACCACAGCGAGCCCCTTCGGCCGATCCTCGCGCGCCAGCCGTACCAATCCTGGAGTCTCCTCCCAGCACGGGCCGCACCAACTCGCCCAGTAGTTCACGACCACCACTTGCCCGCGATGATCGTCCAGCCGCCAAGTCCCTCCGTCCAGCAACTGGAGCACCAGCGGCGGCATCGTCCTCCTCTCGGCCGCCGGCGTGATCCCTCCCGGCTGCCCTCCACCCCGCTTGCTCACTCCAACCATCAAGACGACCGCAGCTGCGAGCACAACGTAAATCCCCCAACTCTGTCTGCCCGAGACTCTCGCCGCGCCCGCCATCTCTGGAAGATCATACCGGCGACGCATCCCTCCTTTCTCCCCCCCGCTGCATCCAAAATGCAGTTAGCGTGAGAACACGCAAGAAACGCGCGAGGAACTTCCATCAACCGGTCACGCAAAAACTTCTTTCTCCGGGCCCTGGCGCTGATTGCACTCTTCGTCCCCATACAGGGCAGACCATACTCTGTCCTCACCCATGAGGAGTTGATTGACGCCGCCTGGAACCAGTCCATCCGTCCCATCCTGCTTCGTCACTACCCTCACCTCACCGAGGCCCAGCTCCGCGAAGCACATGCCTACGCCTACGGCGGCTGCGTCATACAAGACCTCGGGTACTATCCCTTTGGCAACGCATTCTTCAGCGATCTCACCCACTATGTCCGCGCTGGAGACTTCGTCTCCAGTCTTCTGCGAAACGCGCACAATGCCAACGAACTGGCCTTTGCCATCGGAGCACTCTCGCACTACGTCGGCGACAGCATCGGACATTCCAGAGCCGTCAACGAGTCCGTTCCCATCGAGTTCCCCGGTCTCGAAAAAAAATACGGCCCAGTCGTCAACTACGCCGAAGGCGAACACCAGCACGTCCGCACGGAATTTGCCTTCGACATCAACCAGTTGAGCAAGCGTCGCCTTGCTCCCGCCGCATATCTGGAACACGTCGGCCTCGAGGTATCCGCAAAGCTCATCCAGAAAGCCGTCTGGGAGACCTACGGACTCGACTCCCGAAAGATGCTTGGCGACAAACAGACCGTGCTACGCAGCTATCGCAAGTCCGTACGCAGTCTGATCCCCGACGTCGCCCGTGCGGAAGCTGTTCTTCACCAGAAGAGCTTTCCGGCCGACATCCCCAGCGATGCGTTCGACCAACTGCGCACCGAACTTATCCAGACCGCCACAGACAACGGCTGGGAACAGTACCGGAAGACGCCAGGATTCAAGACACACGTCTTCGCGGGGTTCATCTTTATCCTTCCTAAAGTCGGCCCTCTCTCTATGCTCGCCATTCGCGGTCCAGAAACGCAAACCGAAGCAATGTACATCGAGAGCCTCAATGACTCGATGGCCTCCCTGCGCCTCCTCCTGACCAGCTACCGCACCATCCCGACCAATATTCCGAATCGCGACCTCGATACCGGCGCGAAGGTCCGGCCAGGCGGTTACCGTCTCACCGATGAGACATACGCGAAGCTCCTGGCCACTCTCACTCGCCCTCCCGCGCATCCGATTCCTTTCAGCCTCAAGCGCGACATCCTCGACTACTACTCGGACCCCTCCGCCCCCATCACAACAAAGAAGAACGAACGCAAGTGGGCAGCCGTGGAGTCGCAGCTCAAAGTGCTCGCTGTCATGCCAACCACGGAAGACCCCTCAGAGATCCTCAGCGACATAGATGAGACGGCCCCCGCCCAGCAGGGCGCTCCTGGCGGCGCCTGATATCTCCTTCACAGCGCATCATGCGCGCGGAGACACGAATCCGAGGCAAGATGAAGTTCTAGAATTTGAATAGATGAGCCCACATCGTCAAGATGACTCAAGCGTAAAGTGAAAAGTTACCCACGTCTGAACCTCGACTGCCCTTCCATTCAGCACGAACGGCTTGTACCGCCAGTGGCGCACTGCTTTCTCGACCGCTCCACGCAGACTTGGTGGGCCGTTGAGTGCCACCGCTCTCTCGATCTTTCCTTTCTCTGAGATCAGCACCCGAACGAGCACATCTCCCTGCAGCTTATGCTTGCGAGCCGCCTTGGGATACGACGGCAGCCGAGACTTAACTAAGTACGTGCTCAGTGAGCCAGCTGAAACCTTGACGGTCGGGTGCAGCACCGGAGGCTTCGAACGCACTACACCCCCTCCAGGGCTTGCCCCCCCGGCCACACTCACTGGAGCCGCCCTAGCAGTCGTTACCGACGCGGGCATGTCTTCCCGCATCGCGGGTTCTAATCCAAAAACGGTTGGAGGCGTCTCCGGCTTGTAAGGCTGAATCTTCGGGGGTGTGGTCTCGAGCCACGGAATCTCTCGGACTTGAATTTGTCTCGTGTTTCCAAATTCGGGCATCCCTGTAGACATCGCCGATACCGTTTCAGCGATCGTAGGCGGCGGCTCTGGTCTCGCAGGGTGGATCCTCGCTGGTGTGGTCTCGAGCCACGGAATCACCCCTGCCTCCTGGAGCACGATTTGACGTCGCTCTGTGTCCCCTAACGTCATCCAGCTTCTCCGCTCCAATTCACTTTGTGGCGTAGCTGCTGACATCTCTGACACCGTTTCTGCGATTGTAGGAGGCGGCTCCACGCTCGCAGTGTGAATCTTCGCCGGCTCGGTGGTCACCAGCACGGGAATCTCCCCTGCCTGATCGAGCCTCATTTGATTTGGTCCCACGGCCCCCAAAACTGTCATCCCGTTCCCCAGATTCGTCGGTACGGTCACTATTTGAGTTTGCCTCGTGCCACCCAAAATCGTCATCCCGCTTCCCAGCTCCACAGCACCTTTGGGCACCGGCGCCGACATCGTCGATACCGTTTCGGCGATCGTGGGAGGCGTCTTCGACTTTGCAGGGCGGACCGCCACTTCACTCTCACGCCTGTCTAGACCCGATAATGTCTTCTCTCCCTTGTTCCCCACCCTCGGTTGGCTCTCCCTTTTCGCGCCAGCCGTCCGAACTCCCGGACTGGGTGAGCCGGCATCCCTCGCCACGTCAGCCTCCGCAGGTGCCGTATTCGCGACTGCCCCCTCGGGCGGTTCGGGAGCATTCCCGGCGAATTCCCGATACACTAAAACGCCCACCACCCCCGGCAGCGTAAGAATCAGAATCGCAAGCATCGCAAGCAGAAAAAGCAGTCGCCGGTCTCGTGTCCTGGCCACTTTGCCCGCAATCTCAGTCAGTGCCGCCATCGCGGAGGCACCCGCCAACTTCGACTCATCTTCTTTAGCTTCTTTAGCGGGTGCTTTAGGGGCGTTTGCAGGAGCAGCCTTCGGTGCCGCAGTTGCCGGACCCGCAATGACCTCGGGCAAAGGGTCGGAAGACGAAGACTCCACCGTCTTGATCTCCCCATATTTTGGGGCGACCTCAACCGCAGAGTTCATCTTTGCTGTGAGGTCGTCTAAATGCGCCTCAATGACGTGCGACTCAATGACGCGCGACTCGATTACGTGCGGCTCGATCTGCTCAGTTTGGCGATCGATGCCACTGGGATGCGCCTGCAGAGCTCGCTCAAGCCGACTCAATGTATCCATCAGCGTAGGCCTGGTGGTCATCGGCGCCACTGGCTCTTCATGATCGCCTGGAGGTCCCGCACTCAGCCACCCATGCTGACGCGCCGCTAGCTCTCCGTCCGCGGGCTCGCGGCTCGTGTTAGATCCGAACAGCCTCCGGGTTTCGGGAGACTGCGACACCCACTTACTCTGTGTGACCGGCTCGGTCTCCTCCTCAATCTCACTCCACCCGCCGATGCCCTTCAGGAACGTCACCACCGGAACGGTGCCTGAAGTACGAAAGCTCATCACCTCAGGACCACCGATCGCAACCGCGACGATAGTCAACATCCGGGTCAGTGTGAGACGTCCCTCTTCTCGCTGCGCCACCGACTTCGTCAGCATCGAAAAGTCCGCGCGAAACTGCTCATCGTGCTCAAGCTTCGGACCCAGTTGCAGTAAATTCTCAGGTCTGCCAAAGCTCAAGGCATGATTCTGGAACAATTCATGAAACTCCTCCGCGTACGTCGCATAGCGGTCAGAGGTCTCCTTCGCGTTGGAGAAGAAGCTCATGATAGCCGAAGCGTCATCATACCCCATCCCCCTGTAAGATTTCTAATCTCAGTCCCTTGTGCCTCATAACCACCTTGCGTCACAATCTCCGGCGTCAACGGGCTCTGTCTTGCCTCGGTGCATCCAACCCGAGGGAATCAATAAAGGAGAAGCAATGACACCCGCTTACATCACCCCAACCAAGGTTTCCAGGACCGCGGCTCTTGCGCTCTTGTCACTGGTTCTCTCATTTACAAGTACTGCATGCAATTCCAAGACCAAACCCACGCCCGAGAACTTCACCGCCGCCCTCAACGCCTGGTTCTCCGAGCACTCCGACTGCCTCCTCTCCAACACCCGCTTCCCCTACGAGACCAGCGATCCGGCAGAGATCAAGAGAATGAACTCCCTGGTGAAGGCACAACTCCTCGATGTCCACGAAGAGACCAGCATCCACGTAAGCCGGTTCACTCCTACCACCACCGGCGCCCGATACGCTCCCCGCTTCTGCTACGGCCATCGCCTCGTCTCGAGCATCGACAGCTCAACGCCTCCGACAGTCGTCAACGGCTTTTCTCAGACCCAGGTGACCTACCACTACAACATGCAGGACGTACCGATCTGGGCGAAGGGCGCCGAGATCCAGGCCGCCTTCCCTAACCTGGCCGAAGCTACCAGCGGACAGGCTACTGATCACGCCACCCTCGCCCAGACCATCGCCGGCTGGTCGGTCCCCGATTAGCACTCAATCCGCATAGGCTCCTCTCGTCCGTCTACAATCGGCTGCAAAGCACAAGAGGAGTCCATGCCCCACTCACGCAGAGAATTTCTGTCTCAATCCGCACTCGGCCTCGTCGCCGCCGCCGTCACCACCACCGAAGCCCTCTCACAAGCTCCCGCGCCTGCGACACCCGGCGCCCCGCCAGCCTTCGGGACCGGCCCCGCAGCAGGTCCGGAAGTCTCCGTCACTACATTCGTCGAAGCCGAAAAGCTCGTTCAGGTAGAGATGGCCCAGCGCGACCTCGCCCAGGCCGCCGGCAACTGGCGCGTCGCGATGGCTCCCCTCTACGAACGCCGCGTCGGCCCACGCAAGATCACGATTCCCTCCGACGTCGCTCCCTACTCCCGCTGGCAGGCCGCGCTCCCCAACGAACAGCCGATCCCCACACGCGACCGCTTCGTCCGATCGACAGCGAACCCCGGCCCATTGCCCTCCAGCGACTCCGCCATCGCCTACTCGCCGGTCACTCATCTCTCGCGCTGGATCGAAACCCGCCAGCTCACCAGCGAGCGCCTCACCCGCATCTATCTCGAGCGCATCCGCCAGTTCAACCCAAAACTCAACTGCATCATCACCCTCACCGGGGAACACGCTTTGGCCCAGGCTCGCAAGGCCGACTCCGAGATCGCCGCCGGTCACTACCGCGGCCCGCTCCACGGCATCCCCTGGGGAGCCAAAGACCTGCTCGACACCGCCGGCATCCCCACCACCTGGGGCGCCGAGCCCTTCCGCAACCGCATCCCCAGCGCCGACGCGACCGTCACCCAGCGCCTCAACGACGCGGGAGCCGTCCTCATCGCCAAGCTTTCACTTGGAGCCCTCGCTCTCAACGACATCTGGTTCGGCGGCCAGACCGTGAACCCCTGGCTCCTCGAAGAAGGCTCCTCAGGCTCATCTGCAGGCCCTGGAGCAGCCACCGCAGCCGGCCTCGTGGCCTTCGCCATCGGCTCCGAGACCGGAGGCAGCATCGTCTCGCCCTCCATGCGCTGCGGCATCACAGGCCTCCGCCCCACCTATGGCCGCGTCCCGCGAACCGGTGCCATGACCCTCTGCTGGTCGCTCGACAAGCTCGGCCCCATGGCCCGCACCGTCGAGGACACCATGCTCGTCCTCAACACCATCACCGGCCCTGACAACCACGACCTCGCGTCCGTCCCCAGCCACCTCGACTTCGACGCCTCCGCCTCAGTGCAAGCCCTCCGCGTAGGCTACTTCCCCAAATGGATGAAAGAATCGCCTGCCACTGACGTCGACCGCGCAGCTCTCGCCGCAATCTCACAACTCAGCATGACACCTGTCGAAGTCTCGCTCCCTGACTGGCCCTACGACTCACTCGACATTATCCTCTTTGCCGAATCCGCCGCCGCCTTCGAAGAGATCACGCTCAACCACGCGGTCGATCAACTCAAAGCCCAAGTCCCAGACGCATGGCCCAACACCTTCCGCCAGTCGCGCTTTCTTTCCGCCGTCGACATGGTTCAGGCAGACCGCTTCCGCCGCATGGTCGCGCTCGAGATGGCTCGCATCATGGCACAGGTTGATCTCCTCCTCGTGCCGAGCCTTCGCGACGAGATGCTCACCCTCACCAACTTCACCGGCCACCCATCCCTCACCCTGCGCGCGGGCTTCGTCGAAGTCTCCGAGGCCCGCAGCGACTGGGCGCCCGACCCAGCCCATCCTCTGCCCAAGTTCAACCCGCCGCGCCGCGTCCCCCACGGTGTTACCCTCATCGGCCGCCTCTTCGACGAAGGCACACTCGCGCAGGCTGGCATCGCCCTCGAGCGCCACTTCAACGTAGCTTCAGAAACCCCACCCGGCTTCTAGGCCACCGGGATTTCTTTCAAAAGCAAAGACGCCCCACCCGATCGGCAAAGCCTCTCGGGTGGGCGTCAATGCTGTCTTTCGTTCGGCGCGGGAGGAGCTTGGCGTCTCGCCTTTACGCCAACAACTTTCTCTTAGCTGCACCCGCTAAACCCGCCAATCCAGTACCCAGCAAAATAAGCGTGGACGGCTCGGGTACAGGTTGCGGAGCTGGAAAGTCGCCGACGGCTCCGGAAGTAAATCCGATAAAACCGCCGAAGGGAGTGTAAGCGGTCGGACCTATATCCGTCTGAACCACAAGAAACGCCGTAAAGGCTCCCGGATTAATTCCCGAAAACGCGAAGTTGATCAGCGAACCATCGGCGCTTCGGCTAATCGTCGTCGGAACTACTCCGGGGTTGGGATTGTAATATCCGACATTGGTGAGAAAGTCCGAAAAAGAGCTTACGGTCACGTCCGTCAACGACCCACTCCCCACATTCGCGATGGAATAGACGAAATCCAAATCGCCGGCTCCATAAGCATTCGTTGGATCCGTATAAACGGAGACCGCATAATTCACGCTCGTTCCCCCGCCCGGAACCCCGTTCTCGTTATAGAAATCCAGTTGCGGTCCGCTATAAGTAAGCGTACTCGCGGAAACACTTCCACCGGGCGCCAACGAAGTCGCGTGAGCGACAACGAAACTGCTAAATGCCAATACACAGACAGCAAGAAGACGTCTCTGCATAAAAGGGCCTCCGAAAAACATAGGATGCGTGCAAGAAGGATGACGTGCATAAAAACACTTGCACTCTGTTGGCCAAAGCACACCGATTTTCGGGAAAAACTACGAGGACCGGACAAACAAGCGGCTTACCTCGCAAAAGAATGCACTGCCCTCTCGGCTCACATTGACGATGACCATGCAGAATAATGCACACTACATAGACCTTCTCTTCCGCAAATAAATCGAAAGCCCAGGCAACCCCAAATGCCTGCACGATTCGGTGTAAACGCGAACCGCTCAGGGCCTACCTCCGTCCGACATCACGGAACGCGAATGCGAGATGGTCATATCGCTTTATTCACCCTTGAAACATTCTCTCCAATGAACTAATTTGGCTCCATCGCTCAACTGCCGCTCTTCGCCCAACAACCGTCTGCCTTCGCCATCCTCGGCGACGACCTCACGCCCGAAGCCACCAGAAGCATGACCACCAAGCAGGAGTGACATCGACCCAATGCGCATCGTTCGCCGCCTGGCACTGATTCCCCTCGCTACTGCTCTCGCGTTCGCCCAGTCCGCCCCCGTCTCCATCGCCACCCTCCGCCAGAGCTTCCTCAACCCACCCAACGACACAAAGCCCATGGTGCGCTGGTGGTGGTTTGGAGTTGCAGTCGAGAAGCCCGAGATCCTCCGCGAGCTCCAGCAAATGAAGGCCGACGGAATCGGCGGAGTCGAGCTCGCCTTCGTCTACCCGCAAGTCGTCGACGACCCCGGCAAACATCTCATCAACGAGCCCTTTCTCAGCCCCGCCATGCTGGATAACGTTCACTACGCCCAGTTCGAAGCCCGCAAGCTCGGCCTCCGCGTAGACGTCACCCTCTGCAGCGGCTGGCCCTACGGAGGTCCCGCCACTCCGCTCTCTCAAGCCGCAGGCCGCCTCCGCGTAGCCGAAATTCCCATTCCACAGAACGCCACCACGCTGCCTCAGATCAAACTCACTGAAGGCGAATCCATCATCTCCATCTCCATCGTCAACGGCGAGCCCAAACACTGGGACGCAGCTTCTGCCCAAACCCTCAAGCCCAACGATCCCCTTCCACCCGGCGCCACTACCCGCACTGCCCTCTTCTTCATCGCCAGCCACACCAGGCAGCAAGTCAAGCGCGCAGCCGTCGGAGCCGAAGGCTACGTTCTCGACCCTTTCAGCCAGCAGGCCGTCGCCACGCACCTCAAAGCCGTCGGCGAACCCCTCGTCAAAGCCTTCGGCACTACCCCGCCCTACGCCATCTTCTCCGACTCCCTCGAAGCCTACGGAGCCGACTGGACGCCCAACCTTCCTGCTGAATTTAAGCAGCGCCGCGGCTACGATCTCATCCCTCACCTCCCCGAACTCGTCGCCGGAGGCACCCCCGAAGCCGAGAAGGTGAGGCACGACTGGGGCCAGACCCTCACCGAGCTTGTTAACCAAAACTACCTGACTCAAATCAATAACTGGGCCATCGTGCATCACACGAAGTTTCGCTCACAAACATATGGAGAACCGGCAGTTAGCTTTTCAAGCCAAAACCTGGCCGGCCTCGCCGAAGGCGAAGGTCCACAGTGGCGCGCGTTTTCCACACTTCGCTGGGCAACCTCCGCCAACCACGTCTTCGGCCACAACGTCTCCTCCGGCGAAACCTTCACCTGGCTCCACTCCCCCGTCTTCCGGGCCACCCCACTCGACATGAAGGCCGAGGCCGACATCGACTTCATCATGGGCGAGAACCAGATCATCTGCCACGGCTGGCCCTACTCGCCCCCGCAGGTTGGCGAGCCCGGCTGGTCCCTCTACGCCGCCGCTGTCTTCAACGACCACAACCCCTGGCACCCGGTCATGCCCGACGTCACCCGCTACATCGCGCGCCTCAGCTACCTCATGCGCCAGGGCGAACCCGCCAACCAGGTCGCGATCCTCCTCCCCACCGACGACGCCTGGGCCGGCTTCACCCCCGCGCACGTCACCGTCACCGGAGCCATGCAGCGCCTCATCACGCCTCAGCTCATGTCCGCGATCCTCTCCGCCGGCTACAACGTCGACTTCATCGACGCCGAAGCCATCAACAAGGTCGGCTTCGGCACGCACCAGATTCTGGTCATCCCCCCCACCGACCGCATCCCAGTCGAAACCCTCCGCAAGATCAAAGCCTGGGCCGAGTCAGGCGGCAAAGTCATCGCCGTCGACCACACACCCAACTTGGATTCCGAAGGCAACGCCTCACCTGAAATTGCCGAGCTCTCGAAAGCCATCATGCTCGTCCCAAACACCGACGAACTAGGCAAAGCCCTCAATAACGAAGCAATCCCCGACCTGAAACTCTCAACCGACGACCCCGCGACCCGTGAAGCCATCGGCTTTATTCGTCGCAAACTTCCCGACGCTGACATCTACTTCGTAGCCAACACCACAAATCGTCAGATCCAAACAACCGCAACATTTGAAACAAGACATAACACCGGTTACGACCTTAACCCTGACACTGGGAATGATCGAACTCAAGTAATCGGCCTAATCGGCCCTAACGAATTGCCGCTCTCTCTAGCGCCATACGAATCGCGTATATTTGTGTTTTTTACAGACAGAAGCGAGCCCATCGGGTACAGCGTAACGAAACCTTCCCCGCTCCCCGACCTAAGCACCGACTGGAAAGTCACGTTCACCTCGACGAAAGAAACAGAGACAGAGCCCACCCTCACCGACTGGACCGTCAACCCTGGCACCCTTTATTACTCCGGCGAAGCCGTCTACGCCCGCGACTTCACCCTCGCCTCCGCACCGAAAAATCCAGCCTTCCTCGAAGTAGACGGAGGCCACGCGCTCCCCGGAGCCCCCAACTCCCCACCCGAGCACCCCGCACTCGGCCCCAACGGCCTGCCCAACCCCCTCATCACCCGACCCGGCCCGGGCATGCACGCCTACTATGACCCGCCAATCCATGAAGCCGCGATCGTCTTCATCAACGGCCAGCGAGCCGGCTCTCTCTGGCACCCGCCCTACCGCCTCGACGTCACCAAGCTCCTCAAGCCGGGTGAGAACCACATCGAGATCCACGTCTACAACACCGCCATCAACGCCTGGGCCGCCCACCCCCCGCACGACTACAAACCCCTCATCGCCAAATACGGCGACCGCTTCCAGATGCAGGACCTCGACAAAGTCCAGCCCATCCCCTCCGGCATCCTCGGCCAAATCCACCTCGTCACCGAGGGAACTCAATGAAGCCCACGAACCGGATGCCCCATGTCCCGACTCTGAGACATGGGTTCGCAGGACGCATAACAAAGACGCCATCTCCCCAAACCGGTCATTCTGAGCGCAGCGAAGAATCCCTGTATTCCGTCAGGGCCACCATAAACGCAAAGAACAGGCGAAATCGACCCACCATTCCACCCTCAAAACCGCGCGTAATACCCCTGCCTCGCCCGCACCTCCAACTGCGGCCGATCCACCTTAATCGCCACCCTCCGGTACTCATTCAGCCGAGCATCACTCGGGACATCAAACGTCATCTCGTACCGGAAAATCCCACCATTCTCCAAACACCCATTCACAGGTGCCGAAGCATAAATAAGCCTGGGACTCTTCTGTACTCCAGGTCCGCTCACACCAACGCTAAACGAAGTAATCGGCTGAGCCCGGTCATCCTCAAAGACCGTGAAGTCCCGCTCCTGAAGATCCCGCACACACTGCCCATCTACCGTAGTCACCACTACATCAATCCGAACATTCCTGGAAGCCACCCCACCTCGTACTCCAACCTGCCCCATGCAACTCACCCCAACCCCACCCACCAATGCCATTAGAACCGCACCAACACGACTCCGAATAACCATGGGCTCACCCCAACCAACGCAATTCCGCTCACAACCAGGCCCGTTGACCCATTCTAAAAACCCTTAAAGAAATCTATGTCAATCGGCGCGATCAAACTTCCAATCCACAACGGCCACTTGACCGGCACGATACACTTAACCCAGTCAGACAAGTCCGGCGCGCGCCGGACTTCATCATTTAACGGCATACCGAAGTCCAGACCTAAAGTCTCTGCTTCGAAGACTTTGCATACTTTCCCCGGGGGAGGGGCTGTCGCATGACCACCATCACCGAACGCATCACAATCCTCGCCTTAACCCTCTCCTTGGCCGTCGCCGCTAACGCCCAACCAAAAACATTTTCCGCCAACGCCTACGGAGCCAAACCCGACAACTCCACCCTTAACACCGCCGCCATCCAGAAGGCCATCGACGCAGCGGCCGCTGCCCACGGCACCGTAACCTTCTCCCCCGGAACCTATCTCACCGGCTCCCTCTTCCTCAAATCCGGAATCACCTTCGAAGTCCCCGAAGGCGTCACCCTCATCGGCTCCCAGAAGCTCGAAGACTACCCCGAACTCCCCACCCGCATCGCCGGCATCGAGATGACCTGGCCCGCCGCACTCATCAACGTCCGCGACCAGCACGACGTCACCATCACCGGCAAGGGCATCATCGACGGCGACGGCCCCATCTGGTGGAAATCCTACTGGGATCTCCGCAAAGAGTACGAGCCCAAAGGCCTCCGCTGGGCCTCCGACTATGACGCCCGCCGCCCGCGCCTCATGCTCCTCCAGAACTCCTCTGACGTCCGCGTCGGCGGAGGCATCACCCTCAAGCGCTCCGGCTTCTGGACCATCCAGATTCTCTATTCCCACAACGTCAACCTCGACGGCGTCACCATCCGCAATAACGAAGGCGGCAAGGGCCCCTCCACCGACGGCATCGACATCGACTCCTCGCATGACATCCTCGTCCAGCACGCCGACATCGACGTCAACGACGACGCCCTCTGCCTCAAATCCGGCCGCGACTCCGACGGACTCCGCGTAAACCGCCCGACAGAGAACATCGTTCTCCGCGATAGCATCATCCGCCACGGAGCCGCCGCCGTCACCATAGGCTCCGAGACCTCCGGCGGCTTCCGCAACATCGAGGCCTACAACATCACTGCGCTATCAGGCGTCCCCTCTGGAGTCCTCTTCAAATCCGCCCACACCCGCGGCGGCAACGCCCGAGACATCCGCATCCACGACCTCACCCTCGAAGGCGTAGCCATCCCCATCCACATCACGATGAACTGGAACCCCAGCTACAGCTACGCCACCCTCCCGGCCGACATCAAAAACCCGCCGCCCTACTACATCACCCTCACCACTCCGGTCACCCCGCCCGACAAAGGCCTGCCCCACTTCTCCGACGTCCATATCTGGAACATCCACGCCACCGGCGCAAAGCAGGCCTTCAACGTAAGCGCCTACCCCAACGCCCCACTCACTGATTTCAAGCTAGACCACCTCAACATCGAAGCCCAGACTGCCGGAACCATCTCCGACGCCATCGACTGGACCATGACCGACAACACCATCAAAACCACCGACGGCACTGAACCCACCTTCACCAAGTCCAAAGGCGAAGCCAACCCAAAAGACGTTCCCTACGGCGAACCCAGATAGCTCTCGCTCATGACTCGCTGCTCATGGCTCGCTCCGGAACCGCCCGCCGCTGAAACGCCCGATGCACCGGAATCCCCAGCAGAATGATCCCGGTTCCAATCAAAGAATTTCTAGGCTGATCAGCGATGGAGAAAACAAGCAATACTCCCGCGGCGACGACAAAGAGAACAGGAACGACCGGGTAGCCCCAGACCGTGTATGGGCGATTGGCGCGCTGCTCGGGAGTTTCGCGGCGGCGAAAGACAAAGACCGAAGCAGTGACCGCGCCATAAAAAAGCCACTCAGAAAAGATCGCGAGCGAGAAAAGCCCCTGGAAGGTGTTGATCAATAGCAGAAGAAGTGAGGAGAGCACAGCCTGCAGGACGAGAGCGTGCGAGGGCGTCTTGAAGCGTGGATGGACGTAAGCAAGTCCCTTGAAGAAGAGACCGTCTCGCGCGGCAGCAAAAGGAATCCGAGCTCCGGTAAGTGAGGAGCCGATGAAGGTAGAGCCGTAGGAGATGGCGAGGCCGATGGAGAATATCAAGGCAGCCGTGGGACCGGCGGAGAGAAGTATCGCACTGACCGCCGGGCGATCCGCGTTGGCGATGACATTGGCGGGAAGCACGTACTGAATAGCCGCGTTGGTAAGCATGTAGAGAATCGCAACGATGGTTACGCCTCCGACAAGGGCGAAAGGGAGACTGCGCTGCGGATTTTGGATTTCGCCGGCGGCATGGGTGACATCGGACCATCCATCGTAGGCCCAGAGCGCAGCGATCAGAGCAACCATAAAGCCAGCGAATCCGCCCCGCGCTCCGGCGTAATGCGTGGAGAAATTAGTGACGGTGCCGTGGCCCCCGGCGACACAAAGGCCGACGACGACCAGGACCATAGTCACCTTCAAAAGCATCAGAACGCGTTGCGTATTGCCAGCTTTGCGTGTGCCTAAAATATTGAGCCCAGTGATGAGCCAGACGAAAGCAATGGCGACAAGCTGGCCGTATTCAACCTGGGGAAGGAACGGTTTCGACAGAAAGGAGAAGGCAGCGAAATTGCCTAAAACGCGGACAACACCGGACGCGATAGACGCGATGGAGGAAGGCTTGGCGACCGTGACCTGAGTCCACATGAAGACGAACGCAGTCAGATCTCCGTAGGCCTCGCGCAGGAAGGCGTATTCTCCACCGTATTTGGGCCGGGCCGCGGCGATCTCCGCATAAGTCATCGCGCCAAATAGAGACAACAGGCCACCCACGATCCAGACGGCATACACCATCGCGGACGAGCCGACAGCGGCCATCATCTCGCGCGGAACGAGAAAGATTCCGCTGCCGATGATGATGCCAACGACGATAGAGAGCGCGTGCGATGCGTTGAGAACGCGAGGGAGTTCGGTCCTGGTTTCCTGCATGGGGTTGCACGGAGAGTAGCACACTCCGCAGCAATCTCAGCTAGATGTAATGCTTGAACTCCGACCAGTCCGCGACGATGTTCTTGTGCCTCCCTCGCACAAGGTAGATGTTGCGCCGCTCGTAAGGCATGGAATAGGGATTGTCCATCCGTCCCGCGACGACGACGGAATCGTAGAACTTGTGCATCTCTTCCGGCGTCGCACCATTGATAACGATCATCAACTCGCCCGTGTACCCATGTGGTCCCCAAAGCCAGTAGCTGTTGTGCCCGCTAATTGCGAAAGGAAGTCCTTGTCCAAGAAAATTAATCGCGCTCGCCTCGCCGTAGTTCGAGCAGTAGATACCAACCTTCTTCTGATCCTCCGGCGACAGTGAATGGTAGATGCGAGTGACCTCATCGACCTCCTCCTGCCAGCCGAATCTGTCGGCAAAGAACTGAGGCAGCAGACCGCTTGACTCGTTCTCTGTATTGTCGCCGGCGTTGTACAGATGCAGAGCCTTCGTGTACGCAATCCATTGTGGAGGCGGCAGCGTCGGAATCGACATCGGCAGCGTTACAACCGCAGCAACCAACAGAATCACCTCCATCACTGGAAACGCAAAGATGCGATCCTGTTGGACAGACGCGCGCTTCGCGAACCGCATCTCCCAAGCGATTCCCCCCGCAGCAAACAAAATCGGGTAGATCGGAGCGACATAGTAGTCCTTCGCGTGCAGCGCCATCATCACCGCGAGGAAGAACAAATAAGTCAGTCCGAGCCAACGCCAGTTCTTCGCCGCCGGATTGCGCAGCAACCACACCAAACCTGCTCCCCACACCAAAAGCGTCGCCGGCTGAAGATTCAGAATCTGTTTGCGTATAAACGGCAGGGGAGCAAGCTTGATGTTCTTGTTCTCAATCTGCCCATTGTGCAGAAACTCCAGCGTCGGCCAATGATTGTGGATCTGCCACAAGAGATTCGGCAGCGCGATGACAATCAACAACGCAACCCCAACCGCAGCCCAGCTGCTGAACAACAGGCGCCTATGCCGCGTCAGCAACAGGCCAACCAGCAACGACACCAGAAAGAACGTCATCGATGGCTTATTCAGGAGCCCAATTCCGCCAGAAATGCCAAAGACGATCCACCACAGCCGCTCGCTCTCACCCCGCTCGATCTCGATCAACGCCAGCAGGCAGCCCATCCAGAAGATCGACTCAAAGGAGTTCATGGAAAGATAGCTATCGGTCCCTAGATACTGCGGTGCAACCAGCACGCAGATCATCGCCAGCGCCTGCGCCGGCCGACGCCCGCCAAGGGCCCACGCCAGCAGGCCCGTCAACAGAACTCGCGCAGCGCCGGCCATCGCCGAGAACATCCGAATGCCGACCAGCGACCTGCCGAAGATCAGCTCTCCGAGTCTCGCCTGAAGCGCGACGATAGGACCGTGGTCCACGTAACCCCAAGCCGGATGCCGTCCGCAGAGCAGGTAGTAAAACTCGTCGCGAAAGTAGCTGTAGCCAACGTGCTGCTCCCACCTCGTCATCACGATGTGCAAAGCCAGCTTGATCGCTGCAAACGCCAGCGCAAGTCGAAGGGCAGCCGTAAACGATCGATCGATAGGGCGAACAATAGTTGTCGTTGCAGTCGACATCCAGTCATCTCCAGAGGTTTCCGGGATCGGCACGATGCAGCCAAGGGACATAGCCGCGCCCTTTTGACTGCATCTCGGTCGTTTGCCTACTCTTGGAGCATCATACGGACGAAACGGCCCTCTTTGTTCCCAGAAAACGGAATCGAAGTCGATTCACGGAGCGAGTTATGGATTGGACACCAGGTGGTCTCAGCAGCGACGTAGAAGACAGGCGTGGCTCCTCGGGCGGAGGCTTCGGCGGTGGAGGCTTAGGAATCGTCGGCATCATCGTCCTGCTGGTCATCAGCCTGATCACAGGGCGCAACTACATCGGCGCATATCTCGCAGGTGGAGGTGGAACGGCTTCATCCACCAATCGTCCAGCCGTCTCGTCGCCTGCGGAGGACCGCTCAGCACAGCTGGTCTCCTGGACGCTCGATGATGTGCAAAGGACATGGACAAAGCTTCTGCCGGAGCAGACGGGCCGGCAATATCGTCCAGCGCATCTCGTACTCTTCCGTGACTACACACAGTCGGGCTGCGGCGTCGCGCAGTCGCAGACGGGTCCCTTCTACTGTCCTGCCGACGAGAAGGTCTACATCGACCTCAGCTTCTGGGATGAACTCCGCAGGATCGGCGGCAGCACTGCGGATTTTGCTCAGGCTTACGTGATCGCACACGAACTCGGGCACCATGTACAGGACATCCTCGGCATCGAGCAGAAGGTGCGCCAGCTCTCCAGCCAGGACCGCTCGCAGGCCAACGCGCTCTCCGTAGACCTCGAACTACAGGCTGACTGCCTTGCCGGTGTCTGGGCACACACCGGTGCTGAGCGTGGAATCGTCCACGAAGACGATATCGATGCGGGCCTCAGCGCAGCAGCAGCGGTCGGCGACGACCATCTGCAGAAGATGTCGCGCGGTGCGGTCAGTCCGGAGACCTTCACCCACGGCAGTTCGGCGCAGCGAACGAGCTGGTTCAAGCGTGGGTTCGACCAGGGAACCGTCTCGGCATGCAACACCTTTGCCTCAGGAGGAGCGCAATAGTCCGCTACTAACTGCGATTCTGGACCACGCGTTCGTATATCCGCACATATGCCTCCGCCGACTTTTCCCAGGAGAACTCCTGCGCCATGCCGCGCTTCATCATTGCGGTCCACGCTGCCTTGTTCTTGAACGTTTCCAGAGCTCGCTCGATCGCAGCCATCAGCGCCCACGCGTCATATCCCTCGAACTTGAATCCATCGCCGACGTTGGGATCCTCGTCGATCGTGTCATCCAGACCGCCAGTCGCGCGAACGATTGGAACGGTGCCGTACTTCAGGCTATAGATTTGATTCAAGCCGCCCGGTTCGTAGCGCGAGGGCATCAGGAACATGTCTGAACCCGCTTCAATCTTGTGCGCCATTACGTTGTCGAACTTGATCTGCACCTTCACTTTCGACGGATAGCGCGCAGCGACTTCGGCAAGCAGCCGTTCGTAATACTCCTCTCCGTTGCCCAGGATCGCCAGGACGATATCGTGCTCTACCAGGCGGTCCATGATCTCGACGATGAAGTCGAACCCCTTCTGCGTTGCAAAGCGCGAGACGATACCGATCACGGCAGTCTCGTCGCTGACGCCACTGAAGCCAAAGGCGTGCAGAAGATCGCGGCGGCACTCCTTCTTGCCGTCCAGCTTGTTTGCGGTGTAGTGGGCTGCGATATATGAATCGCTTGCAGGATTCCACTCCGTGTAGTCGACGCCGTTCAGGATGCCGAAGAGGTCGCCGCTACGCTTCCTCAGAGTGTCCTCGAGCCCATTGCCGCACTCGGCAGTCTGTATCTCCTCAGCGTATTTAGGGCTCACCGTCGTGATCGCGTCGGAGTACACGATCCCGCCTTTGAGGAAGTTCACCTTGTCGTAATGCTCGAGCCTATCGAGGGTAAACATATCCCACGGCAGCAGCAGCGTCTCCATTGTGCGTGGCGGAAACCAGCCCTGATATCCGGCATTGTGAATGGTTAGCACTGACGGAACAGGTTTAAACACTGGATCGAAGTAGTAGAGCGACCGTAGAAAGACCGAGATCATCGCCGCCTGCCAATCGTGCACGTGGAAGAGATCGGGAATCCCCAGCACCTTCGTGGACTCAATCACAGCGCGGCAGAAGGCGCCGAATCGTTCGGCGTTGTCCGGGTAATCTCCCGAAGGAGTGCCGTAGAAGCCCTCCCGATCGAACAGCTCGGGGCAATCGACGAAGTACATCTGAACGCCGTTGGCGTGGCCTCCGTCGACGATTCGAGCGAAGCGGTTGTAATACGAGAACGGAATAGTCACGCTCTGCAGCACAACCGGAGGATTCGGAACCATCTTCGCTACCTGCCGGTAGTAGGGGATGTAGACCGATACTTTGTGTCCCATCTTGGCCAGCGTTCGCGGCAAACCGCTGACAACATCCGCCAGGCCGCCGGTCTTGGCCCACGGAGTGCACTCCGATGCTGCAAAAACAATGTTCATCCTTCGCCTCTCTGTCTCCACAACCGAAAACGTTAGTCTATACAAACAGATGCGGCAAACGGATGACACGCTCCAGTGGAATGAAACATAAGCCAAAACTTGGACAAAACTTCTTAGTCGACGAACGCGCCCGACACGCCATCGTCGACGCTCTGGGCGATATCAGCCATCGCACGGTCATCGAGATTGGCCCTGGGCGTGGTGCAATCACCGATATCCTCGCCACGCGCTGCGAGCGGCTTATTGCGCTTGAGCTTGACCGGGAACTCGCCCCCGCCCTCGCGGAACGCTTCCGAAACAAGCCCAACGTGGATATCGTCGAGATCGACGTCCTCAAGGCTGATCTCGGCGCGCTCGTGCCTCCGGGCCAGACCGCGGACGTCATCGGAAATCTCCCCTACTACATCACATCGAATATTCTGCTTCACCTCTTCGCCGCGGCAGCCAAAGGAAAACTGGCGCGTGCAGTCGTGATGATGCAGCGCGAGGTCGCAGACCGTGTTGCAGCCTCACCCGGCGGCCGCGAGTACGGTCTGCTCTCAGCGACGACGCAGATGTACGCGCAGGTCGAGAATCTCTTCACTTTGCCGCCCTCAGCGTTCTCACCACCGCCCGAAGTCTATTCGACGGTTCTCCGCCTCGACTTCGCGCCGCGTTTCGAGGAACTGGGGGTTGATACAGAGGGATTCGATGCCTTTCTCAAGCAAGCCTTCGCACAAAAGCGCAAGACGCTCCAGAACAACCTGCGCGCCGCCGGCTACACAGCGGAGCAGTCGGCCGCAGCATGGCCTGCAGACATACCGCTTCAGGCACGCGCCGAATCACTCGGCCTGGAGGCGATGGCGAAGCTGTACCGCTCGCTCGTCTCGATCACAGATTAGCGTCTATTTCTGATAGCCCGACAGCTCAAGCAGTTTTACGGCGCGCGTCCGCACGCGCTCCATCAGGGCGTCGTCGTTGGCAAGAGACATCAGGGTCGCCGAGATTGTTTGCAGTTCCATCGCCCGCTTCGCTTCGTACTCGTGCAAAAGTGTCTCCATCTCCGCGTCCAATCCCAATCTGTCATAGCGATGAAGATACTCGAGTCGCCGGCCCTCATCCATTGTGAAGGCGATTGCGGTAAACATCTCCGTGAGTGATGTAACGTTCTTGTTCTCGGAAAAGTTATACGTGCAGGTACCGCTCGCATCGGATCCCGCGTAACTCAACGTCTTTTTGCCTGTGTCGGCTACATTCTTCGCCCTCGACGCACAAGGAGTATTGAAGTGATCCAGCGCGCGTGCCATCTTGAAGATCGTCGCCGCTGTGGGTTGGCTCAGGGTCAGGGTCCGGTCAATGTGCTTCCCCGCAGCATTCGTGCCGGATACTGCTGCCTCATCAGCCTGATAACGCCCGTTGCCATCCTCACGAACGGAGAGGATGAATCTCGGAACCGACAGCCCGGGCCTGTCGAACTGATAGCTAACCTCAGGTTGCGCCCCGGTCGACGCGCTCGCGGCCTGCGGGCAGGCCGGAGCGGCGGCAATTGCAAACAGCACCACGATGCTTGCTGCAGATAATCTTCGCATCAGGCTCATCGTCGAATACCCTGCAACTCAAGCGTCTGTGCGGTGTGGATATGGCAGATTGCGATCGCCAGAGCATCCGCCGCATCCGGCGACTCCGGGGCATGATCGAGTTCAAGCAGACGCGTGACCATGAACTGCACCTGCTCCTTGGCCGCAAGCCCATAGCCAACCACCGAGTTCTTGATCGAGAGTGGAGCGTACTCCGCAACCGGCAGCCCGCAGGTGGCTGCCGCCAGCATCGCCACGCCGCGCACCTGCCCCAGCTTCAAGGCAGATTTTGCGTTCGCCGAGAAGAAGACCTCCTCAATAGCGACGATCTCCGGCTGGTGCAGTGACATCAGGGCAGTAAGTTCGTTGTAGACCTGTGCGAGCCGTTGCGGAGTCTTCTCTTTCTTGCTCAGGCGAATCGTTCCGGCCGCGAGGTGAGCGAGGCGCGGCATTCGTGCTTGCTCATCAAGCTCCACCACACCATAGCCGGTGAACTCGGTACCGCAGTCAATCCCGAAGACTCGCATGGAAGGAGTTTACGACAGCGGAGTCTCATCAAGACCTGTCCGCCCTGGAAGTTGTTTCACCGTGAGATTCCCTCGACTGGAGAGCTCGCCGTCGCATACAGCTTCTTAGGCATGCGCCCAGCCAGATACGCTTGCCGTCCGGCCAGGACCGCATGCTGCATCGCCTCGGCCATCAGCAGAGGATCCTGCGCCTGCGCAATCGCTGTGTTCATCAGCACAGCATCGAAACCGAGTTCCATCGCTACTGCAGCGTCCGAAGCAGTTCCCACCCCCGCATCGACGATCAGTGGGACCTCTGTAATCATCTCGCGGAGAATCCGCAGATTTGCTGTATTCTGCAGGCCCAGACCGCTGCCAATCGGCGCACCCAGGGGCATCACCGCGGCAGCGCCCGCGTCGATCAGGCGCTTGGCAAACACAATGTCATCTGAGGTGTACGGCAGAACCGTAAACCCCTCCTTCACCAACACCCGCGTGGCCTCTAGCGTCGCTTGGATATCCGGATACAAAGTCTTTTGATCACCGATGACCTCGATCTTTACCCAGTCCGAGAGGCCTACTTCCCGCCCCAGCCGAGCCGCGCGAATCGCCTCGTCAGCCGTGTAACAGCCGGCTGTATTCGGCAGCAGAAAGTACCGCCGCGGGTCAATGAAGTCCAGCAGTGACTCACTCGATCGGTCGAGGTTCACGCGCCTCACCGCGACCGTCACCATCTCGGCCCCGGAGGCCTCGATCGCAGCCTGAGTCTCAGGCCCATCCTTGTATTTGCCCGTGCCGACGATCAGCCGCGACTGAAAGGCCCTTCCCGCAATAACCAGAGGTGTCATAGCGCTATTCTAAAGCCGAAATGCAAACGGCCCGCGCTCAGTCGAAGAGCAGCGAGCCGTTTGCCGGTGAACTGTTGAGATTGACCTGAGGCATCCTTGCTCGGATGGGCCTCGGCGTGTTCCTTGTAGCGCCAGGTCTAGAGCAGGATGCTCTAAGCCTCAGTCACCTCACGTGTTTTGATGCAACTCTTACTGTCAGATTTCATAGGCTGGATCATCCTCCTTTCCCGTGTAGCCCAAACGTACACCTTCGTCTGCGTGGAAATCAAGTTGACGATCCACATCCCTCGGGTGCATGAGATCCAGGTTGTGCACCCATCTGCGGATCCGCTGGCAGCTGCTCTGGACTGCTCTCGAAGACAGAAGTTTTTCCGCTACTTGAGATAGGCCCGCACGAGATCGATCAGATCCTCACCGAGGTCAGGCGTCAGCGGAGCGCGGCCATCCTTTAGCAGGTGTAGCCGGATATGATCCTCCAGGACCTCGGCCATAAGTCCATTGATTCCGCCGCGCACAGCAGCTAGCAGCATCAGCACATCAGCACATTCCTGATCCTCAGACGCCAGCGCCCGTTCGACACTGTCCATCTGACCACGGATCCGCTTGACCCGGTTGAGTAACTTAATCCGTTCTCTCTCGGTGTGTGACATCGATTCCCCCTCCTTCTTTATACCCTATGGGGGTATAATATAACCAGTGCCAACCCGTGTGCTGGATGACTGAACCCACGCCTTCGCACACAGAAAGGAGAAGTCAACCAATGATCCAACGGATGTTGCATCTGCGTCACTCTAAATCACCTATCCGTAATCCGCGAATCAAGGTTGTCCGCAGGTGGGTCGAAACTGCGGATGAACGTTGCCCGCTCGCGTGCGTCTGGTTCGCCCTGCCTGGGACGGACGACGAACAGGACGATGAGGCCGGATTAACAGGGCCTGCCTTCTCTCGGGTCTACGGGAAGGCAGGCTATTTGCGCTACGTTCACATTGTTCCAGCATTCTCAATACCATTGCCCCGGAAATCTAAGAATTCGACGCTCGTATTGGCAGCTCTCGCTCTTGTGGCGCTGTCCCTGTTCGCGCACGCGCAGGAAGGCGGCCCGAACGGTGCCGACCCCGGCCGCCCCGGAAAGGCGCCCGAAGCGCCTGCCCCGGCAGCTTCAGCCGACCTGCCGACCATCTTCCCTCACCCGGAGAACGCCCCTTATCTCATCATCGGACAGGCAAACATTATCTTCCAGGCGCACGGGCCATTCCATTCCCCCTATTCAGGGCCGAACAGCCTGCTCGGCAGCGGCGAATACAAGACCTCTCTGGTCGGCACCCTCTTTCTTGGCCTCCAGCTTCACCACAATCTGCGCTACAACACCGACGCTATTCTCGATATAGAATCCGCCGGCGGCCGCGGCATCAGCGAGGCCCTGGGCTTGGCCGGCTTCACCAACCTCGACGTCGTACGTAACCCGAACCTTGGTTCCGCCCCCTATATCGCTCGCGTCCAGCTTCACCAGACCATCGGATTCACGGATAAACTGGTCGACTCCAGTCGTACGCCGTTCGCGCTCGCGACGCAGGTGCCTGAGCGCAGGCTGGAGTTGAACGTCGGCAAGATGGGCCTTCCGGACTTCTTCGACAGCAACAGCGTCGGCACCGATAGCCACCTGCAGTTCCTCAACTGGACCGTCGACAATGATGGCGCATGGGACTACGCCGCAGACACGCGCGGTTATACGTATGGCGTCGTCGCCCAGTACATCGACAACAGCTGGACAGCCCGATACGCCGTCGCGCTGATGCCTACGGTCGCAAACGGAATCAATCTCGACTGGGACCTTCGCCGCGCCAGCGGCCAGAACATGGAGTTCGAGTGGCGCCATTCCCTTCTGGGCAGCCTCGTCAGCCCGGACCGCAAGGGCGCGATTCGCGTTCTAAGCTTCGTCAACCATGCGCACATGGGCCTCTACCGCGATGCCGTGCAGACCTACCTCTCCGGAGTTGGCGAGCGGCCCGACATTACCTCAGTAGCAAAGTTCAGCGCGGTGAAGTACGGCTTCGGCTTCAATGCAGAGCAGGAGATCACCCCGAAACTGCGGGTATACAGCCGCCTTGGCTGGAACGAGGGTCAGCATGAGTCCTTCGCCTATACCGAAGTCGACCAGACCATCTCGTTTGGCGCCGATTACTCCGGCATCGCCTGGTCACGGCCCAGCGACAAGATTGGATTGACTTTCGTCTCCAATGCCATCAAGCGCGACCACCAGAACTATCTGCGATACGGCGGTCTCGGCTTCCTGCTGGGCGACGGCAAGCTCAACTACGGCCGCGAAGACATCCTCGAGAGCTACTACAACCTCCACGCATGGCGCGGCGTCTACTACGCGCTCGACCTTCAGTTCATCGACCATCCCGGCTACAATCGCGATCGCGGACCCGTGCTCGTCGAATCCGTCCGCATGCACGTAGATTTCTAGTGCGCCGTATACTTCATCCGTGACCTCCCGCATCCTCTACGAAATTGCAGGCTTTGTACTCGGCCTGCTCTTCGGAAGCTTCCTGAACGTGTGCATCTCGCGCCTCCCCGGACACGAGTCGATCGTCCATCCCAGCTCCCATTGCCCCGGATGCGGTGCGTCGCTTCGCTGGTACGACAACATTCCCCTGGTGAGCTGGCTGCTGCTCAAAGGCCGCTGCCGCAACTGCCATCAGACCATCCCGTGGCGCTATCCGCTAGTCGAACTCGCCGTCGGCATCTGGTTTGCCGTGCAGGCCGGGAGGCTGTACACGCTGCTCAACTTCTACTTCTGGACGCCGGATCACGTCGGAACAACCTCCGACGCCGTCTCCGGCATCGTAATCAATCTCGCCGTCACGATCCTCGGCTTCCTTCTAATCGGTCTTCTCGTGATGGATTGGCAGACCCAGGTGCTGCCCAACGCCTTCACGCTTACCGGCGTAGCGATCGGCCTGTTCCTCATCTGCATTCAGGCTTTCTTTCTGGGCCCCACACAGGGTCAGGTCCTCCTGACGCGCCAAAGCCCGCAGCTTACAAGCCCCGGCGGTGTCACCGACAACGGCAACGTATTCCTCACCGGCCCGGAGGCCCTGATCGGAGGCCGTATCCTCGCGGTCTGCGGAGTTGCCCTTCTCCTGCTCGCGGTTCGCTGGCTCTATGCGGCGATCCGGCATCGCGAAGGTATGGGCCTCGGCGACGTGAAGCTCATCGCCATGATCGCGGCCTTCCTCGGCTTCTGGCCTGCCATACTGTCTCTTTTCGTAGGTGTGCTCGCAGCCAGCGTCTATGGCGTTCTACTGTTAGTGCAAGGCAAAGCCAGTACCTCATCGAAACTCGCCTTTGGCAGCTTTCTCGCCGCAGGAGGTCTCTTCGCAGCACAGTTCGGAGATAGAATCGTTCAGGCCTACGGTGTTCTCATGCGATAGTCGCGCATCACTGTCCATTCCCTTGACACTTGCCAGTCACACTCTTAGAGTCGAAGATGGCCATGCAACAGTACCCATACATCTGGAACTACCTTCCGCTGGTCCTGCAGATCCTTGTAGCGCTCGGCCTTGCGTGTGGCATGGTCGGAGCCTCGTTCTTCATCGGCAAACATAAAAACTCCCGCACCAAGGCCGCAGCCTATGAGTGCGGCATGGACCCTATCGGCGACGCCCGCGGACGCTTCACAGTACGCTTCTACATGGTCGCGATGCTGTTCATCCTGTTTGACGTTGAAGTCGTCTTCATGCTTCCCTGGGCAGTCATCTTCCGCCGCCTGCCTGCCATCACTGGTTCACGCATGTTCGGCTTCTGGGAGATGCTCGTCTACCTCGGCTTCGTAGCCGTCGGCCTCTTCTACGTTTGGAAGAAGGGCATCCTCGATTGGTCCGCCGATAAGGGAGATCTCTAATGGACGCGCCCATCAAAGGCACCCAGGCGGTCTTTGAGAAGTTCCCCGACGAGCCCGCCGTAAAAGCCCTGTCGGCGCTGGCCACCGACGCCAAGTACGACCGCAACGAACTAACCATCACCGTCGCCCGCGAGAGCATCATCGCCGCCTGCCAGGCGCTGCAAAAAGCCGGCTACAACTTCTTCGAAGACGTCACCGCGGTCGACTGGTACCCCTCCGAACCTCGCTTTCAGATCAGTTATTCCATCCTCTCGCACTCGCTAAAGCGCCGTCTGCGCCTCGTTGTTCGGCTGGCGAGTGACGATGCGGCAGTCGACTCCATCACCAGCGTCTGGCCCGCGGCGAACTTTTACGAGCGCGAGATCTTCGACCTCTTCGGCGTTCACTTCGGCAACCATCCCAACCTTCGCCGCATCATGATGCCCGAGGACTGGAACGGCCATCCCTTACGCAAGGACTACCCCGTGGAGGGCTACCGCTAATGGCACCCGTCGCTGCTCCCGACCAGATCAATCCTGGCATCGACGACGTTATCGCCGACGCCGAACTGCACAAGCACGGCACCGACCCCGTATCCGACCAGACCATGGTCATCAACATGGGGCCGCAGCACCCGTCGACTCATGGTGTCCTGCGCCTCGTGTTAGAGATCGACGGCGAGACCATCGTCTCGCTCGCCCCCGACATCGGCTATCTTCACACCGGCATCGAGAAGACCTGCGAAGCCAAGTTCTACCAGCAGGTCGTTCCGATGACCGACCGCATCGACTATCTCTGCCCCATGACCAACAACCTCGCCTACTGCCTCGCAGTAGAGAAGTTGCTGGAGCTCGAGATTCCCGAGCGCGCCCAGTGGCTCCGCGTCCTCTTCAATGAACTCACGCGCATCCAGTCGCACCTGGTCTGGATCGGGACACACGCCATGGACATCGGCGCGCTCACCGTCTTCCTCTACTGCTTCCGCGAGCGCGAGAAGCTGCTGCGCATCTTTGAAGCTGTCAGCGGACAGCGCATGATGACGAGCTATGTCCGTATCGGCGGCTTAAGCCTCGAACCGCCGCTCGATCTTTACGACAAGATCCGCGAATTCCTCATAGAGTTTCCGTCGAAGATCGACGAGTACGAAGGTCTGCTGCATAACAACCCCATCTGGATAAATCGCATCAAGGGCATCGGCTATCTCTCGCCTGAAAATGCCATTGCGCTGGGTGTGACCGGCCCCCCACTGCGCGCATCCGGCGTCGACTTCGATGTCCGTCGCGACATGCCTTACTCCAGCTACGAGAAGTTTCAGTTCAACGTCCCCACCTCGACCGAGGGCGATGTCTGGGCGCGGTACGTCGTACGCATGCAGGAGTTCCGCGAGTCCGTGAAGATCTGCCTCCAGGCCCTCGACGGTCTGCCCGAGGGCCGCATCACCGCCGACGCCCCGAAGATCGTACTGCCCAACCGTGAACAGATGAAGACCCAGATGGAGTCGCTCATCCATCACTTCAAGATCGTCACCGAGGGCTTTGGTGTCCCGGCGGGCGAGGCCACAAGCTCCGTCGAAGCGCCGCACGGCATGATGAACTACTACGTCGTCTCCGACGGCACCGCCAAGCCCTACCGCGTGCACATGCGTAACCCGGGCTTCGCAACACTGCAGGCCCTTGAAGTGATGTGCAAAGGTGGATTGCTCGCCGATGTCGTCGCCGTCATCGGCTCCATCGATATCGTCCTCGGCGAGATCGATCGCTAACCTCTGATGCTCGATGCACGCCTCAGAGCCGAACTTTGGACCTCCTGGGCATCGTTGCTTCGTTCTTACGCCGCTGCCCACGGACTTAACAGCCGGCACCATGCAGTAGTCGAGGTCGGTGCAGATGAGATCACGCTTCGGGTCGCAAGCCGTTGGCTTCGCTTCACCCACGATCTCGTCGAAGACAGCGACGGTAACCGCACTGCTTTTTCGCTCGAAGAGGATGGAACGGTTAAACTAAACGGGCTAACCCAACAGATGGACCTGGCCGCCGAATCGCTGGCGCGGGAGATGATGCAAAGTGAGTGAGAGTAGTTTTGGTTGTCATTCCGTAGCGGAGCGGAGGAATCTGCTTCACCCTTCCGCCAAGGATTCCAAACGATGAGCGCTATCGCCAACACAATCTTTTCGCCCGAGCTGGCCGCGCGTTTCGACCACCTGGTGACGATTTACCCCCTCAAGCGCTCTGCCCTCGTTCCCATGCTCCTCTACGCGCAGGACGAGGTCGGCTACGTCTCTGACGCCGTCGTCACCGAGATCGCCCAGCGCCTCGACCTCTTCGAACTCGACGTGCGCAACGTCCTTTCCTACTACTCCATGCTGCGCACCAGGCCCGCGGGCAAGTACAACGTCCAGGTCTGCACCAACATCTCCTGCATGCTGCGCGGCGGCTACGAGATTCTCGGTCACTGCAAAGAAAAACTCGGAATAGGGCATAAAGAAGTAACCAAAGATGGCCTTTTTTCTTTAGAGGAGGTCGAGTGCATCGGAGCCTGCTGCTGGGCGCCGGCTATACAGGTTAACTACGACTTCCACGACAACCTCACCACGGTCAAGGTCGACGAGATCCTCGAAACCTACCGCAAAGGTCAGGGAAAGGACGTGAGATAGATGCCCACCCTGGTCTCCCATCCCGACGAAGTTCGCGTTCTCTCCCGCCGCTTTGGTAAGGGCGCTACGAATATCGACAAATACGTCGAACTCGACGGCTACAAGGCCACCCAGCTTGCCATCGAAAAAGGGCCTGACTGGATCATCAGCGAGATGAAGGCCTCGGGCCTGCGCGGCCGCGGCGGGGCCGGCTTCCCCACTGGCATGAAGTGGTCCTTTGTACCCAAGACCTCTGACAAGCCCAAGTACGTCCTCGTCAACGGCGATGAGTCCGAGCCCGGAACCTGCAAAGACCACGTCATCTTCCTCGAAGACCCGCATGCCATCATCGAAGGCACTATGATCGCCGGTCTCTCCGTCGGCGCGAAGATGGGCTTCATCTATCTGCGCGGCGAGTACCGCTACCTCCTCAAGATCGTCGAGAAGGCCGTCGCCGACGCATACGCCAAGGGCTTCCTCGGCAAGAACATCTTCGGCAAACAAGGCGTCGACTTCGACATCATCACCCAGACCGGCGCAGGAGCGTATGAGGTAGGCGAAGAGTCCGCCCTGATGGAGTCGCTCGAGGGCAAGCGCGGCATCCCGCGCATCCGCCCGCCCTTCCCTGCCGTCGTCGGCCTCTACGGCGGCCCAACTATCATCAACAACGCCGAAACCATCGCCAACGCGCCTCACATTCTGCTGATGGGCGGCGAAGCCTACGCAAAGCTAGGCACGGAGCGCAACGGCGGCACACGCCTCTTCGGCATCAGCGGCCATGTCGAGCGCCCCGGCGTCTACGAACTGCCCATGGGCTACTCGCTCCGCAAGGCCATCTACGACGTAGCCGGAGGTATCAAGGACGGCAAAAAACTAAAAGCCGTCGTTCCCGGCGGAGCCTCCTGCCCCGTCCTCACCGCAGACGAGATCGACGTAGGCCTCGACTTCGACCAGATGGCGAAGGCCGGGACCATGCTCGGCTCAGGCGGCATCGTCGTCCTCGACGAGACCGTCTCCATTGTAGAGTTCGCCCTGCGCACCATCGCCTTCTACCAGCACGAGTCCTGCGGCTGGTGCATCCCATGCCGCGAGGGCACCGACTGGATCAAGAAGACCCTCACCCGCGTCTACAACGGCGGCGGAGCTAAAAAGGACGTCGACAACGTCCAGTACCTCGCCGAAAACATGCTGGGCCGCACCTTCTGCCCGCTCGGCGATGCAGCAGCGATGCCAACCATCGGCTTCGTCAAGAAGTTCCGCAAAGAGTTCGAGGACTACATCGAGGGCAACAAGGCCGGAACCCCGATCATTACGGTCGAACAGCTCGTGGGAGCACACTAAACATGCCAGACGTAACCCTCACCGTAGACGGGAAAAAAATCACGGCCCCTGCGGGCACGCTCCTCATCGAGGCATGCAAAGCCGCCGGCATCGAGGTTCCCGCCTTCTGCTACTATCCCGGCATTTCGCTCAAGGCAGCCTGCCGCATGTGCGTTGTCCGGATCGAGAAGATGCCGAAGCTCCAGACCGCCTGCACCACCCAGGTCGCCGAAGGCATGGTCGTCCAGACTGAGACCCCCGAGATCGCCCAGGCCCGCAAATCCAACATCCAACTCCTCCTCGGCAACCATCCGCTCGACTGCCCCGTCTGCGATGCCGGCGGCGAGTGCGAACTGCAGGACATGACCTTCAAATACGGTGCCGCCGATAGCTTCTACGCCGAGCCCAAGAACCACCGCGAGGAGCAGAAGTGGTCGCCCGTCGTCTACTACGACCGCCCGCGCTGCATCCTCTGCTACCGCTGCATCAGCATGTGCGGCGAAGGCATGGATGTCTTCGCGCTCGGCATCCAGAACCGTGGCGCCTCTTCCGTCATCGCTCCGAACATCTCCGCCGAGCTCTCGCCCGATCATCTCGCCCACGTCGACTGCGAGCAATGCGGCATGTGCATCGACGTCTGCCCCGTCGGCGCGCTCACCAGCGGAACCTATCGCTACAAAACCCGCCCGTGGGAGATGAACCACGTCGCCACCATCTGCACGCACTGCGGCGACGGCTGCAAGACCACACTCGGCGTGCGCTCCACCTCCGACGGCTCCGAGATCGTCCGTGGCGACAACCGCGACAAGTCCGGCATCAACGGCGACTTCCTCTGCAACAAGGGCCGCTACGCCTTCGACTTCGCCAACAGCACCGAGCGCATCACGCAACCGCTCGTCCGCCAGCCCAACGGCGACCTCAAACCCGTCTCCTGGGAAGAGGCCTTCACCCACGCAGGCAAGAAGCTCCGCGAGCTCCGCGACACGCGCGGCGGCAAATCAATCGGCGTCATCGGCGGCAACCGCCTCACCAACGAAGAGGCCTACCTGCTGCAGAAGTTCGCCCGCACAGTCATCGGCACCAACAACATCGACCATCACCGCACAGCCGACTACGTCACCTTTGCTCAAGCGCTCGCCGGCCAGAAGGGCCGCACCGCCTCCTGGCGCGACACGCAGAGCTTCCCCGCCATCCTCCTCATCGGCGGCGACCCCACTAACCAGGCGCCAGGCACCGCGTGGAACCTCCGCACCAACGTCCGTCACAACAAGGCTCGCATCTACGTCGCAAACACCGAAGAGATCAAGCTCCGCCGCCAGGCCCGCACCTTCCTTCGCCTTGAGCCCTTCGGCTACAACGCGCTCGCAAGCTACCTCGCTGGCGACAGCGCTGCAGCTTCAAGCGCCGCCTCTGACTCCAACGCCCTCTCAAGCTTCCGCGACGCCGTCAAAGCTGAAGAGAAGCTACTTATCCTTATCGGTTCCGAGTTCCGGGGAACCGATCTCAGGAAGCTCATCGACTTCGGCCTGACCATTCCCGGCGCGAAGTTCGCACTGGTCTCCGACTACGTCAACTCGCGCGGAGCCGCCGACATGGGCCTGCTGCCCGACATGCTCCCCGGCTACACACCGGTCGCGAACCCCGGCGCATTTGCAGAGTACAACGCGCCTGCGACTCCCGGTCTCGACTTGCTCGAGATCTTCGACGCAGCAGGCCGCGGCGAGCTCTCTGCTCTCTACGTCGTCGGCGCAAACCCCATATCGCGCTACGGCGTCGATCCCGCGACTCTCAAGAACACCTTCGTCATCGCCCAGGAGATGTTCATGACGGAGACCGCGCAGATCGCCGACGTCATCCTGCCCGCTGCAAATCTCTACGAGAAGGCCGGCTCCGTCACCAACAGCTACGGCGACCTCCAGCTCGTCCAGAAGGCCGCCGATCGCGCCGGTGTCCGCACCGACTTCGAGATGATCGTCCGCATCGCCGACAAGATGGGCGCGAACATCCCTGCGCTCGTTCCCTTCGGACAACAACAAGCCAAGGGCCTTCGCGCCGACATGGGCCAAAGCCGCGGCGCGCAGTCCGGCGAGGCCGACCGTCACGCCGTCTGGCTCACCGCTAACAACCTCGAGCCCAAGCTCTCGCCCTTCGATCCCTTCGCAATCCTCGACGAGATTCAGCGGCTCGTTCCCGGCTACAATCTGCTCCGGCTCCAGCTCCTGAGCGGCAACGACCAGCACCTCGAGCCCGCTGCCTCTCAACTTGTTCAAATCGGCAATCGCCGCGACCTCGTTCTCCCCTCCAACGACACTCTCTTTACCTCCGGAACCCTCGGCCGCTTCTCGCCCATGCTCAATGATGTGCAGCAATACCAAGCCAATCAACCGCTGATCCAGATCCAAACCGCAGCAGACTGACATACAGGAGCAAGAGTCAAAACCATGAGCAATCCTGAATTTCTGACATTCCTGCTGCTCAGCATCCTCAAGGTCGTCGTCGTGCTCGTCCTCACGCTGATGGCGGTGGCCTACACCGTTCTTCTCGAGCGCAAGCTCCTCGGCCGCATCCAGAATCGCTGGGGTCCCTCGCGCGTCGGTCCCTTCGGCCTGTTCCAGCCTATGGCGGATGGCATCAAGCTCTTCCTCAAGGAAGACCTCCTGCCTGTCGCCTCCCAGCGACCGCTCTTCATCCTGGCGCCCATCATCGCGCTCACCTGCGCGCTCATCTCCATCTCGGTCGTGCCCTTCGGCCAGGTCCACCGCATCCAGGGCGTCGACATGTTCAGCATCACCGATCTCAACATCGGCCTGCTGGTCATCCTCGGCATCACCTCCATCGGCGTCTACGGCATCGCGCTCTCCGGCTGGTCGTCGAACAACAAGTTCTCCCTGCTCGGCTCGCTCCGCGCCACCTCGCAGATGATCAGCTACGAGCTGGCCCTCGGCCTCTCGCTCGTCGGCGTCGTCCTGCGCGCGCAGTCGCTCTCGCTGCGCGACATCGTCAACAGCCAGTCCGCGCACGGCATGCTCTCATGGAACGTCTTTGGCGGCTTCCAGACCCTCGCCTTCTTCATCTACCTCATGGCCGCTTACGCCGAAACCAACCGCGCTCCCTTCGACCTCCCCGAGGCCGAGTCCGAACTCGTCGCCGGCTACCACACCGAGTACTCCTCAATGAAGTTCGCCATGTTCTTCATGGCCGAGTACGCCAACATGATCACCGTCGCCTGCGTCGCCTCGCTGCTCTTCTTCGGAGGCCCATCGAGCCCCTTCGGCAACCTCTTCCCCCCAGTCGGCAACCCCATCATCGCGGCCATCCTTCCGGTCTTCTGGTTCGTCGTAAAGGTCCTCGGGTTTCTCCTGCTCTATATCTGGGTGCGAGGCACGCTGCCCCGCTTCCGCTATGACCAGCTGATGACATTCGGCTGGAAGTTCCTTCTCCCGCTGGCGATCGTCAACATCATCCTTACCAGCCTCGTCCTTGCGGTGCGCGGCTAACCGCAACCGCAAACTGTTTTACAATCAGCAGATAGCCATAAATCTGCTTCGTTGAAGAAAGATCGAACCGAGATCAACATGCAACTGGCACTCTTTCTCATCTTTGGCGGGCTGGCGGTCGCAGGAGCCATCAACTTTCTGCTGCAGCGCCATCCCATCAACAGCGCCCTCTCGCTGGTCGTCGTCATGATGTCGCTGGCGGTCCTCTACTGGTCGCTCGGGGCCGAGTTCCTCGCCGCCGCACAGGTCATCGTCTACTCCGGAGCCATCATGGTGCTCTTCGTCTTCGTCATCATGCTGCTCAACGCAGGTGAAGAAGAGCGCACCCACGGCAGCCGCGCCGCCTACATCGCCGGCTTCCCCGGAGCCGCAGCCATCTTCTGTTTGCTGAGCTTCGTCTTCCTCTCCGAAGGCAAAGCCCTCGGAGCCGCAAAGCTCGGCGGCTACCTCAACAACGCGATCTCGAACATCTCCCAGATCAGCACTGTACTCTTCCATGAACTCGTGCTGCCCTTCGAGGTCACCAGCGTCCTCATCCTCGTCGCTATCCTCGGAGCCGTCGTGCTCGCGCGAAAGGAGCAATAGCGCCCATGACTGCCGTCGTTCCTACCTCCTGGTACCTCATTCTCGCCGCCATCCTCTTCTCCACTGGCGTCGCCAGCTTCCTCATTAAGCGCAACGTCATCACCGTCTTCATGTCGATCGAGCTGATGCTCAACGCCGTCAACCTTACCTTCGTCGCCTTCGCACATATGTGGCACGTGGTCTCCGGCCAGATCTTCGTCTTCTTCGTGATGGTCGTCGCCGCGGCTGAAGCCGCCGTAGGTCTCGCCATCATCATCGCCATCTTCCGTACGCGCCAGACGCTCAACGTCGACTCGGTCAACCTGCTGAAACTCTAAGGATCTCGAAGGATCGTAACTAACCATGCCCGCCTCTTATCTCTGGTTGATTCCGCTGCTTCCCTTCGCCGGATTCCTCATCAACGGGACCGTAGGCCGCCGTCTGCCGCGCACTCTCGTCTCTGCCGTCGCCCTGCTCTTCACCGCAATCCCCGCCGCGCTCTGGGTCTGGCTCTGGTTCAGCATGAAGGCTCCGGGCGCACCTGAGTCCATCCACACCGTCGCAACGCTCTTCGGCAACCCTTGGATCTCCATCTCCGGCTTCCACGCCGACTTCGCCCTCACCGTCGACCACCTCACGCTCATCATGCTCGGAGTCGTCACCGGTGTAGGCTTCGTCATCCACGTCTACTCCGTCGGCTACATGGCACACGAAGAGGGCTACTGGCGCTTCTTCGCCTACCTCAACCTCTTCATGTTCTTCATGCTGGTGCTCGTCCTCGCCGCGAACTTCCTCCTCCTCTTCGTCGGCTGGGAGGGAGTCGGTCTGGCCTCGTACCTGCTCATCGGCTTCTACTTCAAAAAGGACTCCGCCGCCAACGCAGGAAAAAAAGCCTTCATCTTCAACCGCATCGGCGACTTCGGCTTCCTCCTCGCGATGTTCCTGCTCATCGCACACTTCGGCTCTCTGGACTTCACCACCGTCTTCGCATCCATCTCGCGGCATCCTCAGTGGCAGGGCGGATTCCTCACCGCCATCGGGCTGCTTCTCGTCCTCGGAGCCACCGGCAAGTCCGCGCAGATCCCACTCTACGTCTGGCTCCCCGACGCCATGGAAGGCCCCACGCCGGTCTCCGCTCTCATTCACGCTGCCACGATGGTCACCGCCGGCGTCTACATGGTCGCTCGCGCACACGTCCTCTTCGACCGCTCGACCACGGCCCTCGGAGTCATCGCCATCATCGGCGCGGCCACCGCCATCTTCGCCGCCTGCATGGGCATGGTGCAGCACGACATCAAGCGCGTCCTCGCCTACTCCACCGTCTCGCAGCTCGGCTACATGTTCCTCGGCTGCGGCGTCGGAGCCTACGCCGCCGGAATCTTCCACCTGCTGACCCACGCCTTCTTCAAGGGACTGCTCTTCCTCGCCGCCGGCTCCGTCATACACGCTCTGAGCGGCGAACAGGACATGCGCAAGATGGGCGGCCTGCGCAAGCGCATCCCCATCACGTTCTGGACCATGACGATGGGAGTCTTCGCCATCGCCGGCATCCCGCCGCTCGCCGGCTTCTTCTCCAAGGACGAGATTCTCTTCCGCACCTTTTCCAGCGACAACCCCATCGGCAAGCTCCTATGGCTCATCGGCCTCGTCACCGCCGGAATGACCTCTTTCTACATGTTCCGGCTCTGGTTCAAGACCTTCTTCGGCGAAGAGCGCTTCGGAACGAATGAACCGGTAAGCATCACGGCGGACCTTGTGAAAGAACTCAGGGCTAGATCCAATAAGCCGATGGCCGAGTGCTTAAAAGCGTTAGAGGCGAGCCGCGGTGACATAGAACGGGCTTTGCTTCTGCTGGGCGGCGAACAATCCGTTGCAATCGACGACCTCGCCGCACACGGAGCTGCCGTCCACTCCCAGTCCGGCACCCACGCAGTGATGCTCGCCGATCACGACGACCATCACGCCGAACACGCACACAGCGTCCACGAGTCCCCACTCGTCATGACCGTGCCGCTCATGATCCTCGCCCTTCTCTCGATCATCGGTGGATGGGTCGGCATCCCCGCAGCTCTCGGCGGCCACGACGAGATAGGCAGCTTCCTTGATCCCGTCTTCGGAACCGGCGCCCCCGCAGCCGAAGCCGTCAGCCACGCGACCGAGCTCGGCCTCGCAGCCGTCTCCGTCCTCGTCGTAGCTATCGGCTTCTACATCGCATGGCTCTTCTATTACAAGAAGCCCGGAACCGCCGCCTCATACGCGCAACGCTTCCCCACCCTCTACCGCATCGTCCTGAATAAGTTCTACATCGACGAGATCTACTCCGCCGTCATCGCCACGCCGCTGCTGATGTTCACGCGCCTCATTCTCGGCGGCCTCGTCGATGCAGGCATCATCAACGGCTCAGCCGCCACCGCCGGAGCCACCGCCAAGGGCCTCGGCGGACTTACTCGACGCATTCAGTCCGGAAACATCCGTTCCTACGCCGGCTGGCTCGCACTCGGAGCCGCCGCCGTCATCTTCGTCATGATCTTCGGCCGTTCACTCTGGTTGCACTAAGTTTTGTTGTCATCCCAGGTTTTGTTGTCATCCCTTAGGGATCTGCTTCTGTACTCAAGGAAACGATGAATCTCGATCACTCCATCCTGACGATCATCACCTTCGTCCCACTCGCCGGAGCCATCCTCCTCGCGCTCCTGCCCGACCGCGACCGCATCCAGCAGTGGGGAGCGCTCGGCGTCACTCTGCTCACCTTCCTGCTGACGCTCCATCTGCCATTTCGCTTCACGTACGGCGCACCGTCCGGCACCTTCCAGTTCGAGCAAAATCTTCAGTGGATCGACTCACCCTCCATCCACTATCACGTAGGCGTCGACGGACTCTCGACGTGGCTCGTCGTCCTCACCGGTCTCCTCGCCCCACTCGGTGTCCTCATCTCATGGCGCGTCATCGACACCCGCCGCCGCCTCTTCTACGTGCTCTTCCTGCTCCAGCAGGTTGCGATGCTCGGCATCTTTGTCTCGCTCGACCTCTTCCTCTACTACGCCTTCTGGGAGCTCTCCCTCGTCCCCATGACGCTCCTGATCGCCACCTTCGGCCGCACCGAACATCGCCGCCGCGCCGCCATCAAGTACTTCCTCTACACCTTCATCCCCTCGGCCATCCTGCTGGTCGCGATGCTCTGGCTCTACGCAAAGACCGGCACCTTCGACATGCCTGTCCTCGCGCAGCTCGCCGAGACCCACAGCATCTCCACGAACTCAGCAGCCCTCTGGCTCGCCTCCCTTGGCTTCCTCGTAGCCTTTGCAGTCAAAGTCCCCATCTTCCCGCTGCACGGCTGGCTCGCCGACGCTGTCTCCGAAGCCCCAACGGCCGCCGTCATGGTCCTGGCAGGAAAACTCGGCCTCTACTCCATCCTGCGCTTCTCCTTCGGAATCTTCCCCGCGCAGACGCACCGCATCGCTCCCTTCATGATCGCCCTCGGAGCCATCGGCATCGTCTACGGCGCACTGCTCGCTCTCGTCCAGAAGGACCTCAAGCGTCTCGCCGCCTTCGCAACGTTGGGCCATGTCAGCATGGTCATCTTCGGGATCTACTCCCTCACCATCTCGGGAGTCGACGGCGGCATCTACCAGACCCTGAACGAGGGCATCGGTGGCTCCGCTCTCTTCATGCTCCTTGGCCTGCTCTATGAGCGCTACCACACCTACGACATCCGTGAGTACGGCGGCCTGGCAGCGAAGCTCCCATGGATGGTCACCATGTACGTCCTCACCGCGCTCTCCACGACAGGCCTGCCCATGCTCAACGGCTTCGTCGGCGAGTTCCTCTCGCTCTCCGGAGGCATGCAGTCGGCCATCTCGCACCACATCGGATGGACCACCCTCGCCACGACCGGCGTTATCCTCACTGCGTCCTACATGCTCTGGATGATCCAGCGCATCTTCTACGGCGACCTCGGCATCAAGAGCGAGGCTATCCCCGCCGCCGACCTCGACGTCCGCGAGCACCTGGCCCTCTGGCCGCTCGTAATCCTCTTCCTCGTCATGGGCGTCGCATCTCCCATCTTCATGAACATCATCGACACCGCCGGCGCCAGCATCGCCCGCACCGTCAACAACACCGGGGCTATCACAGTGAACTACGAAGCCGCACAGGCTCAGGGAGGCCAGCGCTAATGTCCAGCCTCTCGCACAACATCCTCGCCCTTCTGCCCGAATACATCCTCACTCTCGCGGCCATCCTCATCATGCTCGCCGAGCCGCTGCTGCCCGTGGGCTCCTCACGCAAGCCCCTCGGCTGGCTCGCTATCCTCGCCACCGTCGCCGCCGGCCTCAGCAGTTGGTATCAACTTGGCTTCGGCACGCTTCATGCCTTCTACGGAACGGTCCAGGTCGACGCCTTCTCCGTCTTCTTCCACCTCCTCATCGCCGCTATCGTCCTCGTTACGTTGCTCAGCTCGCTCGACTACTTTGAGGGCTACGCCACCCACGCCGGCGAGTACTTTGCTCTCGTCCTCTTCGGAGCCGTGGGCATGATGTTCATGACCTGCTCAGTCGAGCTCCTGATGGTCTTCATTGGCCTCGAGATCTCCTCCATCTCCACCTACATCATGGCCGGCTTCCGCAAAGGCTACGCCACAGGCAACGAGTCCTCCATCAAGTACTTCCTGCTCGGCTCCTTTGCCACCGCCTTCTTCCTCTACGGCATTGCGCTCGCCTTCGGAGCCACCGGCTCGACGAACATCAACGCCATTGCCCAGGCTCTCGGCACCAGCGCCACGCCAACGCTCGCCTTCCTCGCCCTTGGCATGATGCTCATCGGCATGGGCTTCAAGGTCTCCGCCGCACCCTTCCACGTCTGGACCCCCGACGTGTACCAGGGCGCTCCCGCACCCATCGTCGGCCTCATGTCCACCGCGCCCAAAGCCGCTGCCTTCGCGGTCCTGCTGCGCATCACCTTCGCCGACTATGCCGGCGTCGAACATCGCTGGGCCGCGCTCATCTGGATCCTCGCTGTCCTCTCGATGACGATCGGCAACCTCGGCGCTCTGCTCCAGCGCGACGTTAAGCGGATGCTGGCCTACTCCTCCATCGCGCACGCCGGCTACATCCTCGTGGCGTTCACGGCCTTCCCTCAGGACGGTATCGCCGCCGTCTGCTTCTACACCGCCGCCTACTCCGCCATGCAGGTGGGCGCCTTCATCGTCATCACACAGCTCGCCGGCTACAACGAGCACGCCCGCACCCTCGACGACTACGCCGGCCTCGCGCTCAAGCGTCCCGTCCTAGCCGCGGTCCTCGGCCTCTTCCTGCTCTCCCTCATCGGCATTCCCTTCACTGGAGGCTTCTTCGGCAAGTTCTACGTCTTCACCGCTGCCTTGCACGCCGGACGCGTCTGGCTCGCCGTCATCGGTCTGCTCAACAGCGGCATCGCCTGCTTCTACTACCTGCGCTTGCTCGCAGCCCTCTACAGCCGAAAGCCCGAGGCAGACAGCCGACTCACCGTCTCACCTGTAAGCATCCCGGCCGCCGTTGCCCTTACCTTCACAGCCGTAGCCACCCTGCTGCTGGGCATTGCTCCGGGCCGCATCCTCTCGCTCGCCCAGCGCAGTGCAGCTGTCACCGTCCAGCCTTCACAGGACAGCACCAACGCCAGTCGCTGACGAACTCTTTGCGCAACTAAAAAGAAAAAGCCCTCGCCGAAGCGAGGGCCTTCCTTTGCAACAAACCGCACAACCCTACAGAGGCTTCACCTTGAGGAAGATGATGACGAAGGTGAACAGCGCCAGTGACTCGATGAACGCAAGGCCAAGAATCAGGAAGGTGAAGATTCCAGGACGTGCGCCCGGGTTACGCGCCAGAGCCTCAGCCGCCGAGGCAGTCGCCTTACCCTGACCAAGTCCGCACAGACCAGCCGCCAGGGCCATGCCCAGACCGGCACCAATGGGAACCCACTGGTTCACCATGCTGGCCTCAGCTCCCTGCGCAAAGGCCGGCGTTGCGAGCAGCAGCGCGGCCAACGACATAAAGACATATTGCAGCTTCTTCATTGTTACTCCATCTCCCGTCAGATACGCCGCCAGTGGGTGGTTGATGCTCACCGTGCTGGCACCCTCACGCTCGCGGCGTTGTTGCTATTCCAGAGAGGGAGTCCCTCCAGAACAAACTCAAATAGGTAACCCAAGACTTTAGTCTTGGGCAGCGCGAAGCGCTAATGCTCGTGCGCCACTGCCAGCGAGAGGTAGATCGCCGCCAGCAGAAAGAACACATACGCCTGCACCACGGCGACGCCAAAGTGCAGCCCCATAAAGATCAGCGGAATTCCAATCGGGATGAGCGAGAAGAACGCCAGCGTCACCAGATCTCCGGCAAACATGTTCGCGTAAAGTCGAACCGTCAGCGAAAGCACACGCGCAAAGTGCGAGATAAGCTCAATCGGAAACAGCAGCCAGTAAAGCCACCACACCGGCCCAAGGAACTGCTTGATGTAAGCCGGCCCGTTCGCCCGGATACCCTGGTAGTGGTAGTAGAAGAAGGTTACGATGGCAAATCCCAGCGGCACCACGACGTTCGCCGTAGGTGACTCCAGCCCCGGCACCAGTCCCAACAGGTTCGCCAGCAGGATGAACAGCCCCAGCACCGTCAGATAGCTGACAAACCGCTCATATCCGTGCCCGATGATCGACTCGCCCTGGTCCAAGACAAATTCATTCGTCATCTCGGCGAGATGCTGCACCGCATTCGGCTTCTCAACGCTGAGCGACACTCGCACCACAACGAAGTAAGCCAGCAGCACCAGAAAAACCAGAAACTCCATCGCAAAGGCGTTCGTAATCGGGGCCTCGGGATGCAGCGGATGCACGTGCACAGCCTGCAGCAGCGCCGTTACTGGCGCAGCAAAGTGGGCATTCAGAAACTCAGTAAACCACAGCTGGTGGGGCATAGATAAGAAGCGTCTTTTCTCAATTTTGGCCGGCTAAACAGTCCACACTTTGATCAGCCTCAACCCCTCCACCGCGAGCGCGAACACTCCCAGTGCGAGGCCTCCAGCCAGTGCAAACACAGACCCGTTCAGTAGCTTAAGGCTAACATAAAGCAGCACGATCGTGAGGCCCAGCCGCAGGAAGAATCCCGTCAAAACCGGTCCCATTGGCCGGGCTTTTTCTCCGCCATCCATCCGCTGCATCACCGCCGTCATCAGCCGCAGCCAGTCAAACAACCCGGCGCCGGAGATCCCCGCGCCAACCAGCAGCAGCACCGCGCTCTGCCACCCCAACTTCCACCACAGCAGCAGCGCCCCCACCGACGCCACCACAGCCAGCAGTTTCAGCGCACGAATCACCGTGCGGCGAAAGTCCTCATCCGTGTAGCTATCAAGCGCCTTCATCCCCTCAATCGTCCCTCTTGAGATATCGCGACGCCGTCAAAAAAATCTGCATGAACCCGCCGACAGCGCCCAGCACGATCCCCACAACACCAATCCAATTCTGATGAAAGTGCCTGTCCAACCACTCGCCGATCAGCCACCCGATCACGCACCCCGCCGGCAGCGCAATCGCCAGCTGAATCATCGACTCAGCCTTCACCAGATCGCCCATCGCGCCGCCGCTCTTTTTCTTCTCATCCTCTGGCATAGCGAACACCATTACACCACGACACACCCGATCCACGCCCACACCACCGCTATACTGAACAACGACCACCTCCGACCAAAGGAAACAAAGTGTTCTTCGACTCCGACTTCGAGCAGAAGCTCTATCAGCAGCGCCGCGAAAAACTTGAGCAGATCGTCGCCCTCGGCTACTCCGCCTATCCCAACTCCTTCGACTTCACCGCGCTCATCCCCGACCTGAAGAAGAAGTACGACTCACCCGAGTCCCCAGTCAGCGGCGAGCAACTCGAAGCCAACCGCATCAACGTCCGCATCGCCGGACGCATCATGGCCATCCGCCTCCAGGGCAAGGCCGGCTTCGCGCAGCTCCAGCAGAACGGCCAGCGCCTCCAGATCTACGTCCGCAAAGACGACGTCGGCGAGAACGCCTTTGCCCTCTACAAGCTCCTCGACCTCGGCGACCACATCGGCGTCAGCGGCTACCTCATGCGCACCCGCACCGGCGAGCTCACCGTCCACGCAATCAACACCCCTGAACACCCCGCGCTCACCTTCCTCGCCAAGGCCATGCTCGCCCTGCCCGACAAGTACCACGGCCTCGAAGACACCGAACTCCGCTACCGCCAGCGCTACGTAGACCTCTTCATGAACACCGGCCAAACCCCCAAGGGAGCCGACAAGTCCGCTCCCTCCGACCCATCTAATCAAACGGTCATTCTGAGCGAAGCGAAGAATCCCAGCAGTTCGCCCGAAGCGCCACCAACGCCACCGGAGACCAGCGAAGAAGAATCCCCCCGCAACGTCCGCGAAGTCTTCGTCAAGCGAGCCGCGATCCTCCGCGCCATCCGTGCCTTCTTCGACAGGAGAGGCTACCTCGAAGTCGAAACCCCCATGATGCAGCAGATCGCCGGAGGAGCCGCCGCGCGTCCCTTCACCACGCATCACAACGAATTAGACATCGACCTCTTCCTCCGCATCGCCCCCGAGCTCTACCTCAAGCGCCTCGTCGTCGGAGGCCTCGACCGCGTCTACGAGATCAACCGCAACTTCCGCAACGAAGGCGTAAGCACCCGCCACAACCCCGAGTTCACCATGCTCGAGTTCTACCAGGCCTACGCCAACTACCACGACCTGATGAACCTCACCGAAGAGCTCATCAAGTTCGTCGCCATGGAAGTCAACGGCTCCCTCATCACCCACTTCAACGGCAACGAGATCGACCTCGGCAAGTGGACCAAACTCTCCATGCGCGAAGCCATCATCAAGTTCTGGCCCGAAGGTTTCGGTGAGCCTCCTACGCCAGCAGATTTCGCGTCGGGGAGTGCGCTAGGGGAGTTTCTAGGGAATGCACTTCGACATCTGCAGCAAGAGTACCCGCAAATACAAATCCCTACTGCAGATGTGACAGGAGTTGATATTGAACGTCACCGATTTAGAAGAAGCCTCTGGACGATTTTCAACGGTCACCGACTTCTTCTCCAGGCGGACCGAACTGACGCCTACAACGCGTTGCTCAAAGCATCCGGTCTTCCTGAGGTGCAGGGTCCGATGCTCACGCAACCGGAGCCAGTCGGCAAGGCAATCGCCGATGTTTTCGAGGCCGTCGCCGAACCCCACCTCATCCAGCCCACCATCATCTACGACTTCCCCCTCGCCGTCTCCCCACTCTCCAAGATCAAGCCCGACGAGCCCGACTGGGTCGAGCGCTTCGAGTTCTACATCGGAGGCTTCGAGCTAGGCAACGCCTTCTCCGAGCTAAACGACCCCGAGGACCAGCACAACCGCTTCAAGCAGCAACTGGAACAAAAAGAAAAGGGCGACGTCGAAGCTCACCAGATGGACGAGGACTACGTCCGAGCCCTCGGCTACGGCCTCCCCCCCACCGCCGGCGAAGGCATAGGCATCGACCGCCTAACCATGCTCCTCACCAACTCCCGCTCCATCCGCGACGTAATCCTCTTCCCCCTCATGCGCCCCATCCAAAAGAACCCCGAGCAGGTCGCCGAAAAGCAGAACCAGCCCCACGGAGAATCCGCCGAGTAGTTCACCAATCCCCCAGATCCCCTCTTAAACCTGTCATTCTGAGCGCAGCCTTTGAAGCTGTCATTCTGAGCGAAGCGAAGAATCCCTGCAGTTCGCCCAAAGCGCCACAGATGCCCGGGTGCCCCATCCTTCGCAGCCTCACCGCGAAGGGTGGGAAAGTACAACACTCCAGCCGCCACAAAACCCGGGCGCCCCTTAAAGAACCCCGGAGCAGGTCGCCGAAAAGCAGAACCAGCCCCACGGAGAATCCGCCGAGTAGTTCACCAATCCCCCAGGTCCCCCTTTGAAGCTGTCATTCTGAGCGCAGCCTTTGAAGCTGTCATTCTGAGCGAAGCGAAGAATCCCTGTAGTTCGCCCAAAGCGCCACAAATGCACGGGTGCCGGGTGCCCCATCCTTCGCAGCCTCACCGCGGCATGAGTGGGCATTCGAGCAAAGTTCGAACCGCGTCTACTCACAATGGAGGCTGTACAAAGAAAGGCGTGAAAGCTACAGCAAGTGCCGGACGCGTCGAAGCCGCAGGCGCGCCTCAAAACTGTTAGAGTTTTTGTGCCCGCTCCGATCGGGTAGGCCCGACCACCAGCAAGGAGGTCGCAAATGAAAGTTGTTAAAGCCAGTGCGGTCCAACTGAGTCCGGTCCTCTACAGCCGCGAGGGGACAGTTGAAAAGGTCGTGCGCAAGATTCATGAGCTTGGCCGGCAGGGGGTGCAGTTCGCTACGTTCCCCGAAACCGTGGTGCCTTACTATCCGTACTTTTCGATCGTGCAGTCCGGCTATCAAATCCTTCGC
This sequence comes from uncultured Acidobacteriaceae bacterium, assembly GCA_963741395.1. Taxonomy (GTDB): domain Bacteria; phylum Acidobacteriota; class Terriglobia; order Terriglobales; family Acidobacteriaceae; genus Edaphobacter. Next base: position 1,177,810 of record CAVUHV010000002.1, on the reverse strand, counting down.
GGCGGTGAGTTTCTGAAGCTGCTTGACCAGGCAGTGACGGTGCCATCTCTTGCCACCGAAGCCATTGGCGAGGCCTGCAGGCAGGCGGGCGTCGTCGTCTCCATCGGCGTCAACGAGCGTGACGGCGGAACTATTTACAACGCGCAGCTTCTCTTTGATGCCGACGGCACGTTGATTCAAAGACGACGCAAGATCACGCCCACCCATTACGAGCGCATCGTCTGGGGCCAGGGCGATGGCTCAGGTCTGCGCGCTGTTGACAGCAAAGCCGCACGCATTGGTCAGCTGGCATGTTTTGAGCACTACAACCCTCTCGCACGGTACGCGATGATGGCCGATGGCGAGCAGATCCACTCTGCGATGTACCCCGGCTCCATGTTCGGCGAGCCGTTTGCCGAGAAGGTGGAAATTAACGTGAAGCAGCATGCGATGGAATCCGGGTGCTTTGTCGTTTGCGCTACGGCCTGGCTGGATGCTGAGCAGCAGGCTCAAATTATGAAGGACACCGGCTGCGATATCGGCCCGATCTCCGGCGGGTGCTTCACGGCGATCGTCGCACCTGATGGGAGCATACTGGGCGAACCAATTCGCTCGGGCGAGGGTGAAGTCACGGTCGACCTCGATTTCACCCTGATCGACAAGCGGAAGCATCTGGTGGATTCGCGAGGTCACTACAGCCGGCCGGAATTGCTGAGCCTGCTGATCGACCGTACTCCCACCGCGCACCTTCACGACCGCGCTGCGCGCCGCAAGTCAGACTCTGAGTGGGCCGCCGACGATCTCTTGCAGAGGTTGCCTAACCCTCAAAAGGAGGTTGCCTAACCTACAGAAGTTGGAGGAATAGAAATGAACGGGTGGCCGGGTGCCCCAGTTCATGTCGCGGCCTCACCGCGACATGGGGGGCATCGCGCGAAGCGCGACCAGTCCGGCCGAATCCGGAAGTTTTCCACAGAAAAATCCTGTCAAGCCCCCAAACCACCCAACCCAAACAAAACAAGCCACATCCTCGTGGCAGAGCAGTTTCTCTCAAATTGCTAAAATAGAACCAGACAGAAAACAAGAAGCCCCGGAGAACATTCCGGGGCCTTCTTTTACCCGTAACTCCTTATTTATGAATAGTTTGACACTTAACCCCTTTAGATGTAATAATTTACGATTCAGTCCGAGGCTAAGCCAAATAAAATGAATACTTTGCACAAAACAATGGGGGAGGGGTACTACCCCTCCAAAGCCTGCTTAAGATCGGCGACGATATCCTCCACATCCTCGATCCCAACCGAGATCCGCATCAGCCCATCCGTAATCCCGAGCCGAGCCCGACCCTCGGCTCCAACCGCCGCATGAGTCATCGTAGCCGGATGACAGATCAGCGTCTCAACGCCGCCAAGCGACTCAGCGAGAAACCCGAGCTTCAGCCGCTGCGCAAACCGATTCGCCCGCTCCAGCGACCCAACCTCAATCGAGATCATCGACCCAAACCCGCTCTGCTGCCGCTTCGCCAACTCATGCTGCGGATGCTCCTTGAGGCCCGGATAAAACACCTTCTTCACCGCCGGATGCTGCTTCAGAAAATCCGCGACCACGCGCCCGTTCCCATCATGCTGCTTCATCCGCACCGCCAGCGTCTTCACCCCGCGCAGCAGCAGATAGCTCTCAAACGGCGAAAGAATCCCGCCCGTGCACTTCTGCACAAAGCGGAACCGCTCCGCCTGCTCCGGCTTCGTGCAAACCAGAACGCCACCCAAACCATCAGAGTGGCCGTTCAGAAACTTCGTCGTCGAGTGCATCACGATATCGGCGCCCAGCGCGATAGGCTGCTGCAAATACGGCGATAAGAAAGTATTATCAACACTCAACTCAACGCCCCGCGCATGGCAGATATCCGCCACGGCGCGAATATCCGTAATCGCCATCATCGGATTCGTAGGCGTCTCGATATGCACCAGCTTCGTCTCCGGACGAATCGCCGCCGCCACATTCTCCGCGACACTGGAATCCACATAAGTAAACGTCAGCCCATAATTCGCCAGCACCTTGTCGAAGACCCGCTGCGTCCCGCCGTAAACATTGTCCGAGCAAACCACATGATCGCCCGACTTCATCATCGTGCACATCGCCGTAATCGCCGCCATTCCCGAGCCGAAACAGTGAGCAGAGGTTCCTCCCTCAAGCGAGCACAGACTCTCCTCCAGAGCATCGCGCGTCGGGTTCGTCAGCCGGGCATACTCATGCCCCTTGTTCTTCCCGATCGCCTCCTGCTGATACGTCGACGTCAGATAGATCGGAACATTCACCGCACCCGTCAATGGATCCGGTTCCTGACCATCATGAATCGCCCGCGTTGCAAACCCCATCTTCTTCTCCTGCATCATCAGCCTCTCTCAACGTCATTCCGAGCGGAGCGCGTAGCGCGCAGCCGAGGAACCCCTGTATTTTGCCCGGAGCGCCACGAAGGTCAACTCCAAAGCCCCTCAATCCAACAACCCCTTCGATAGATACCGTTCCGCCGAATCAGGAATCAAAGTGACCACGCGCTTCCCCTCACCCAGCTCACGAGCAACATCCACAGCCGCGCAAACCACCGCGCCCGCGCTCGACCCGCCAAACACACCTGTCTCCGCCGCCATTCGCCTCACCATTGCAAACGCCGGATCGTCATACACCATCACGATGCGGTCGCAAACACTTCGATCAAACGTCGCCGGCACAAACGACGCGCCAATTCCCTCCACCCGATGCGGACCCGGTTTCCCGCCCTGCAGCACGCTTCCCTCCGTCTCCACTGCAACGTTCAACACCCCCGGCCGCACACGCCGCAGAAACCGTGCGACACCCGTAAACGTCCCCGCCGACCCCACACCGGAGATCCACGCATCCACGCGGCCATCCATCTGCTCCCACAACTCCACCGCAGTCGTCTGCTCATGGAAATCCGGGTTCGCAGGATTCTCGAACTGCAGCGCCGCGAACGCACCGTCCGTCTCGCTCTCAAAGTGCAACGCCCGACGAATCGCCCCGGCCATTCCCTCAGCCTCAGGCGTGCGAATCACCGTAGCGCCCAGCCCGCGCATCAGCTTGCACTTCTCTTCTGCAAACTGTTCAGGCACATACAGCACCACCTTGTACCCGCGATTCACGCCAATCAGCGCCAGCCCAACTCCAGTATTGCCCGCCGTCGCCTCCACAATCGTTGATCCCGGTCGCAGGACGCCGCGCCGCTCAGCATCCAGCACAATCCCTAGCGCAGCCCTGTCCTTTACGCTTCCACCCGGATTCAGATACTCGAGCTTTGCCCAGATCTCCGCGCCGCCAGCAGGCTCCAGCGCCTCCAGGCGCACCATCGGCGTCTGCCCCACCAAATCTATAATCGTCCTTGCAGTCCTCATCAGGGGCGCGTCCCTGCATCGTTCAGCGACGCCTGCCCGCTCGCCTCCGCGTCTTTGCCTTTGATCCGCGGATAGTAACCGCTTCTTGTCCTCACCGTCAGCCTTCCATAGCTCTTCGCCTTCGCCTCCACATGCACCTGCCGATAGCCGCCAAGCGTCGGTGACTTCGTCGAGTGATAGGAGATCGTGTACTGCGTTCGGATATCCCTTGCGACCTCCGAGGCAATCTCATCTACATCATTGATCGACCGCGGAAAGTATGCCTCACCGCCGGTCTGTTCTGCCAGCGCCTCCAGCACGCGCCTGGCATGGCGCGACTCGCGCTTGTCCGTGTCCTGACCAAACAACAAACCCACGCAGTAGATCACCGGCCCGTCCAGGTCCTGAATCCTCCGTATCGACTGCTCCAGCGACACACTCGAAGCATTGTCTTCGCCATCCGTAACGATCAGCAACACCTGCTTCGGATGCTTCGCGTTCTTTGATAAGTAGTCGGCCGAGGCCACCAGCGCGTCATACATCGCCGTTCCGCCGCTCGACTTGATGTAGCCCAAGCCCTGCTGCAGCTTGTTGATGTCACTCGTGAAGTCCTGGTCGATGAATGCCTCCCAGGAGAAATCCACCACAAACGCTTCATCTTCATGGTTTGAGAGCTTCACCAGATCCAGTGCCGCCTTCTCCACCGAAGGTCGCTTGTCGTACATCGAACCAGAGCTGTCGATCAGAATCCCCAGCGAAACCGGCAGGTCCTCATGCCGGAACGATGCAATCGTCTGCGGAACCCCGTCCTCATACACATGGAACGCATCTTTCGTCAGGTCCTGAATCGACTTCCCGCTTCCGTCCAGCACCGTAGCGTTCAGCCGAACCTCGTACGCATCCTCATGCAGCGTGTACTTGCCGCCAGCACCCTTGGTAATCGCCGCCAATCCCTGGGGCGCACTATCCGTCTTCGGCGCTGGAGGCTCAGGGTCCGGCGAAGGCACAGGATCACGGTCCACCGTCAGCGATGGCTGCTGGACCTGTCCCGCAGCAGGTTTCACCGCAGGCTGTTGCGTCCACCCAAGTCCAGCCGTCATCATCACCGCAGCTGTCATCCACGGCCAACATCGCTTACTGCGAAGGTGCATAGTACCCCTGGCGATTGTGCACCGTCAGCGGAGGAAGCCCCGGCGGCGGCACGAGTCGTATCTTCAATTTACGCCAGTTGCCATCGTGCTTCATATCCGACGGCCGGTAGCCAAGCACATATTCATTTCGCAGCTCTGCGCTTATACGCGAGGCAATATCGCTCAGATCACCCAGGTCTCCCACGCGGAACATCCGTCCACCCGTCATCTCGCAGACATCCGTAAGCAGAATCGGCCCGAGCTGCTCTTCCTGCGTCGGCGCATACTGGTCGAAGATGCCGATCGAGTAAATCTGCACATCGCTCTCACGCACGACGCGCCGCAGCTCGCCCTCCGTGTACCGGCTTCGATTGTCGCCGCCGTCTGAGATAATCAGCAACGCCTTGCGATCATACTTCGCCTGCCGCAGCTTGTTCACCGCAAGATACACCGCATCGATCAGCGCCGTCCGGTTCTCCGGCTTCAGCATCACCATGCGAGCTTCCACATCGTCCACGTCCGACGTGTAGTCCACGATCACTGCCGGCCGGTCGTTGAACCCCACCACAAAAAACTCGTCCTGTGGATTCGACGTCCGCAGAAACTCGCTCAGCGCCTTTCTCGCTCTCGCGTACTTCGACGTCATGCTTCCGCTCAGGTCAAAGACAATCCCGATCGTGACCGGCGCATCTTCAGTCGAGAAGCTCTTAATCACCTGGCCCACGTTGTTGTCGTAGACCTCAAAGTTGTCCTTCTCCAGACCCGTCACAAGGCGATTCATCGGATCCGTCACTGTCGCAGGAACCAGCACCAGGTTCACATCAACCCGGATGCGCGCGTCCTTGCGGTGCGCAGTCCCTTCGGCCGCTACGTTGTCCGCCCCTTCGATCACGGGCTTCGAGTCCTCAGGCGACTTCGGCGGCGGCGGCGGTGCAGGCGTATGCACCTCGCCCAGCGGATTCTCCTGCGCCAGGCCCACGCCGCTGGTAAGCCCCATCCACAAACTGGCCCAGACCATCGCTACGGCGAGCGCACCCGTCGCCCGCATTCGACATCGTATCCACCTTATGCGTCTCTCCAACATGACCTGGTCATCTCCACGACCGATCCGTCAACCGCGATCAGACGCACTAGAGTACACCTGTTGCAAACCTGGTGCTATCCGATATCCCCAAGATAATAGACTCACCGCCCTGTTCGTTTGTCATCCTTTTGCAAACCGCAACAAATCCCGAATATCGGTAGGATGATCGAAATACGCGCCACGCCGCCCGCCAGATTTCTTCGCGATAGCCGCTAATCGCGCATCCACACTCCTACCATAGCGAACCCGTACAATCGACTCCATATCCACCTTTTGGAGCGACTACACCGCATGGCCCGTATCTACCCCTTCCGCGCCCTCCGTTACGACCCCGCCCGCGTCAAAATGGAGGACGTCGTCACCCAGCCCTACGACAAGATCACCCCCGCCATGCAGCAGCACTACTACGAGGCAAGCCATTACAACCTGGTCCGCGTCATCCTCGGCAAGCAATATCCTAACGATACCGACCAGGAGAACGTCTACACCCGCGCCGCTGAGACCCTCCACGCCTGGCGCAAAGAAGGCATCCTCAAGGAAGAGTCCGAGCCTGCCCTCTACGGCTACTCCCAGACCTACCAGGTTCCTCATTCCGACGAAGTTCGCGAGCGCCGCGGCTTCATCGCCCTCGGCCACCTCTACGACTACGCCGACAAGGTCGTCTATCGCCACGAGCAGACCTTCCCCAAGCACAAATCCGACCGCATGAGCCTCTTCAAGGCCACCCGAGCCTACTGCGAGCAGATCTACATGCTCTACTCCGACCCGGCCTTCACCGCGGAAAAACTCATCTTCGGAGTCAGAACCCCTAACGGCTTTGACAGCAACGCCCCCGACCTGTCCATCACCGACGAGTACGGCGTCGAGCACCGCGTCTGGAAACTGACCGACCCCAACCTTATCAATCTCATCATCACCGCCATGGCCGACAAAAAGCTCATCATCGCCGACGGCCACCACCGCTACGAGACCTCCGTCGCTTACGCCAAGGAGCGCAGCGCCCAGCTCAAGCTCCCCTTCAACCAGCCCATTCCTGGCGATGAGGACAGCTCACCCTCAGTCCACGCCGACGGCGACACACGCCCCGCGCTCCCCGCTCCAGCCTTCCCCGAAGCCGCTATGATGATGACCTTCGTCAACATGGATGCCCCCGGCATCACCATCCTGCCTACCCACCGCGTCGTCCACGGCATCGAAGGCTTCTCTTCACCCGATTTCATCACTAAGGCCAGCGCTTACTTCACCATCAAGGAACTCGACGAGCCGGATGTCTCCATTCTCGCCACCACCCCCGGCACCGCCTTCATCGCCGCTACCGGCGACGGCAACTACTTGCTTACCGCGAAACCCGACGTCATGGCCGAAGTCCTCAAAGACCTGCCTGCCCGCCAGCGCCACCTCGATGTCGTCCAACTCCACCGCGTCGTCCTCGACAAGCTCCTCGGCCTCGACCAGGAGACCATCACCCGTCTCGGCAGCGTCGCCTACATCCGCGAGGCCGATGAGGCTGTCTCCATGGTCTCGAGCGGCGAAGCCGACATCGCCTTCCTCATCAAGCCCATCACGCTCGATCAGCTCAAGGATGTCTCCCTCGCCGGAGACGTCATGCCACAGAAGTCCACCGACTTCTACCCCAAACTCCTCAGCGGCCTCGCCATCTACGCCCTCGACTAAATGAGAGCGGCCGCGATCCTTGCGTCGGCCACTTGGGATTTACGGGATATGAGGATATTCGGGTGCCCCATCGATCGCGGCTTCACCGCGATTGGTGGGGAAGGCATACCTTCAACCAGCCAAAGATCCTATTGCAGCTCCGTATCCCGGCGGAGATCCGCTTTCTCCTGCTTCAAAGCCACTCTCCGTTACAATCGAAATCGACTTCCCCAAGCCGTGACCAAACGCCCGAACTCCATCCTCAAGGCCGCGACCTTCGCCCTCTTCCTGAGCACGGTCACCGCCCTCGGCTCAGCCCAGACAACCCCGCCGCCCACGGCTACCCCGCAGCCGCAACCGCAACCGACCACCCCCAAACCCCCACCCGCTTTCTACCGCAACGTCGTCCTCATCGACCCCGCCCACGGCGGCCCTGACACCGGAGCGCACTTCGCCAACGGCATCCTCGAAAAGGACGTCACCCTCTCCTTCTCCGCCCGTGTCCGCACCCTGCTGGCCGCCGCCGGATTCGCCGTCATCTCTACCCGCGACTCCGACCCCGCTGCCATCCTCACCACCGACCAGCGCGCCAGCCAGGCCAACCACGCCCGCCCACTCGCCTGCCTCATCCTTCATGCCACCGCCAGCGGCTCCGGAATCCATATCGCCACCTCGGCCCTCACGCCACCCGACGACCCCACCGCCGCCCACACCGTCCTGCCCTGGCAGACGGCCCAGGCTGCCACAGTTCCTCAAAGCCTCCGGCTTTCCAACGATCTCGGCCAAGCCCTTCTGGCAGCCAAGCTTCCCGCTGCGCTCCTGCGCACCTCTGTCCCACCCTTAGATAACCTCATCTGCCCCGCCGTCATCATCGAGTTGGCGCCGCTTGCTCCCACTGGAGCCCAGCCAACCCCCGTCACCGACGGCAGCTACCAGCAGCACGCCGCCGAGGCCATCGCCAGCGCGCTCTCCTCCTTCCGCGATCAAAACACTCCCTCATCCCTCGCCGCAGGTGCCGAAAAATGATCCCTCGCTACCAGCGCATCCTCTTCTGGAGCCTCGTCGCCTGCATCTCCTTCATGGCGCTCTTCCTCATCCGCGGCTGCCACGAGGCCCACCGCCGCCTCACCGCGCTCAACGACTCCACCCCCATCGCCGCCCCTGCCAGCACCACCACCGAAGATGCCACCCTCTACCTCGCCAACGACGCCGAAGCCACCATCACCCCCGTCACGGCGCAGCTCCCCCTCCCGAAAGACCCCAGCCTCCGCGCCCGCGTCCTGCTCAACGATCTCCTCACCCGCTACACCGAGCCCGACTCCACCCATCCACTCCCGACCGGCCCCGCCGTCGACGACGTCTTCCTCCTCACCGATCCCTCCGCACCCAATTCCGCACCGACCGCTGTCATCAACCTCCACGGCTCCTTCGCCGACAGCCACCCCTCCGGCGTCGAGGTCGAATCCCTCACCCTTCAGTCCATCATCGGCACCCTCCACGCCGCTCTGCCCCAGGTAACCCAGGTACGCTTCCTCGTCGACGGCAAGCCCCGCGACACCCTCGCCGGCCACGCCGACCTTCGCCGCAGCTACCCAGCTATCGACACCGCCGTCAAATCCTCCGCACCCAGCGAAGAAGCAGAACAGCCATGAACGACACATCCACATCCCCTACCACCATTGGAGTCTTCGACTCCGGCTTCGGCGGCCTCACAGTCCTTCGCGCCCTGCTCCCCCTGCACGTCGGCGCGCAATACATCTACCTCGGCGACACTGCCCGCCTCCCCTACGGCTCCAAATCCCGCGAGACCATCGCACGCTACGCTCTCTCCAGCGCGCACTTCCTCGCCGACCAGGGCGCTCAGCATCTCGTCATCGCCTGCAACACCGCCACAGCCCTCGCACTCGATGACATCAAAGCCGCGCTCCCCATCCCCGTCATCGGAGTCATCGAGCCCGGAGCCCAGGCCGCCCTCGCCACCTCCACCTCTCCAAACGTGACGAAGCACAAACGAGACGTCATTCCGAGCGAAGCGCGCAGCGCGGAGCCGAGGAACCCCCGCATTTCGCCCCAAGCGCCACAGACCTCAAAAGGAAGCCACGTCCTCGTCCTCGCCACCACCGCCACCACTCAATCCCACGCCTACACCCGAGCCCTGACCGCTCTCGGCCTCCGCGCCACCGAAAAAGCCTGCCCCCTCCTCGTCCCGTTGATCGAAGAAGGCTGGGTCAACCACGCCGTCACCGCCGAGGTCCTCCGCATCTACCTCCTCGAGGCCCTCGCCGAAGCCCCCGACGCCAGCATCCTCCTCCTCGGCTGCACTCACTACCCGCTCCTGCGCCCGCTCATCGAGACCACCCTCCACGAACTCCACCACCCCATGCGAATCATCGACTCCGCCGACGCCACCGCCAAAGCCGTAGCCGCACACCTTCCACTCTCCACCTCCACCGCCCCGCCCACCTGCACCTTCTACGCCACCGACTCCATCGAGAAATTCCAGCGCCTCGGCTCCGCCTTCCTCGGTCAGCCACTCAGCGAAGTCCATCTCCTCGACCTCGGCGGCTAGTAACTAAGCAACTGACAACTAGCAACCGACAACTGTACTCTGCCCTTATGCCCTACCTGCTCAAGACCGAACCCGACAAATACTCCTACGACGACCTCCTCCGCGACGGCGAGACCACCTGGGACGGCATCTCCAACCCTCAGGCCCTCATGAACCTCCGCAACATGAAGAAGGGCGAGAAGCTCGTCATCTACCACTCCAACGTCGGCAAAGCCGCTATCGGCACCGCGAAGGTCGTGTCAGTCGACGCCAGCGACCCCAAAAATCCCATCGTCCGCATCGCCCCCGTCAAACGCCTCAAGCGCGAGAAGCCCCTCGCCGACATCCGCGAAGCCCCCGTCTTCCAGGGCTCCATCATGTTCCGCCAGTTTCGCCTCTCCGTCGTCCCTCTCACAGAAGACCAGTACGACTGGCTCACCCAACCTTGAGCCACCTCATTTCTGAGAGTGACCAAAAGATATGTCTTGTAAGGACATAGCTTCAGCCGTGCCGTAAGATACCGCTGCAAAGCGAGAGCCGCCCTGCAGAATCTTTGATTTTTAATTTTTGTATCGGTATCTTCTTTGCGTCGCCATCGTATAGAGTGATCCGCCACTCCATCTTTGGAGGACGCATGTTTCGATCATCTTTCTACGCGATCTGCCTTCTGGCGCTCCTGTCCACATCCGCTGCCCTCGCCGATCCAATTACCATTGTTTCAATATCCAACGCGAGTTCCGGCTTAGGAGGTCTAGTTGTATCCAGCGGCCAGTATCTTCAGGCTTCTTGGTCGGAAACGGGAAGTTACACGCAGGTCGATATCTCGGCCCAGTTAATCGGCACGTTTGCCGATGGGAGTTATATACCGGCGTCAGGCACAGCCTACCTTACGTCCCCGTCGCTCGGCGCTCCGTTGCAGCAATCTTTCACGTTTCCCGCAGGGTCTACGGACGTCTTGCTGTTCTCGAGCTTGGATCTTTCATCTGGCACTTACTACCTCACCCTGGCGAGCACGTCGCCTTTTGGTGGTGGCTGGTCCGATAGTCTTGAGAACGGCGGAAGCGCAGAGACCATTCTCGACACTGGTGTTACTGTCGGACCTCCTCAGTTCGCCCAGGGGGAAAGGCTCGATCCGTCGTATCCACCTGACAGCATCTTCATACCCGAGAACCCCGAGAGTGACCAACTATTCTTCGAAGTTACCGGTGTGCCGGTGCCCGAGCCCTCTTCGATAATGCTCGTTGGGATGACATCGATAGGTTTAATCGTCCAACTCAGACTACGCAAACGCGTCTGATCCACTGGCTCACCTCTTGACGCTATGATCACTACAACTAAAGTAGTTTTCCGGTAACCGGAGAGCGTCGTTACACTGCTGCACGAGGCCCCTAGATGTCACTTCTGTCCTGGTTTGACAATCGGACGCTCTTCTCCTGCCAGTTCATCCTCGCCGTTATCTTCTCGATTCTCTTCTTCAGCATGCGGCGCGCCTACCCCGCCTTCCGCGGCATCGGCTCAGTGGCCCTCAGCCTTCTTCTCGCCGTCCCCGGCGTGCTGCTGTTTTACATGCACGGCATCGTACCTGATCTTCTATCCACTACCGTCGCGGGACTGGTCATTCTTTCTTCGTTTGCCCTCTTCTATCGTGGCGTGATTCAGTTTCTGGGCGACAGTCAGTTCCTCTCTCTTCTCCTCATCGTGGACGCCATCGCCCTCGCCTTCATCTGCATCTTCGGGGAGGTGCTCCACAACATCGTGCTCGTCATCGCATCCATCTCACTCGCGGTGGCATTGGCTCGAGGACTCATCGCCTTCAAGCTTCTCCAACATGCCCAGGGCCGCGCCCACATGCGTCTCTTCGGCCTGACGATGGCCTTCTTCGCGCTCAACAGCGTCTGGCGGGCACTCTTCGTTGCATGGCACGGCGCACCCGCGAACTATATGCAACGTGGTACCGTCGAGTCGCTCCCGCTTGCCATCAACCTTCTTTACCTCTGTCTCACCGGCCTGTTCTTCATGAGCATGATTAACAACAGGGTCCTCGCTCTCGTCCGCAACGAGTCCGAGCACGATCCTCTCACCGAGATCCTGAATCGCCGCGGCATTGAGCGTCGCCTCGATGTCGAGGCCAAGCGCGTCGCGCGAAGTGGAGGTTACCTCTCCATCGCACTCATCGACGTCGACCACTTCAAGGTCATCAACGACTCGGCAGGCCATGCCGCCGGAGATGCCGCTATCTGCCAGGTCACCACCACCATATCCTCGCAACTTCGCGCCTATGACAGCCTCGGCCGCTACGGAGGCGACGAGTTCCTCCTCATCCTCCCCCAGACCAGCATCACGGACGCCGCCTATGTTCTTGAGCGCATCACAGAAGCCATACGGGCGCTCCATTTGGTAAGCTGGGACTTCCCTGTCACCCTGAGCATCGGCCTCACCGAAGCCGTCCCCCGCGAACCGATCGCAGCCACACTCGCCCGGGCCGATAAGGCCCTTTACGCGGCCAAGTGCGCGGGGCGCGACTGTAGCCGTATCCTGCTGCACGGACCCCAACAGGAAACGGTCACCCTTGACTCCGCACTCTTCGTCTCCTGAAGCCTTCCAACGAAGACCGAGGCTAACCGCTCTACCGAGAGCGAAGCAAAAGATTTCCACAGAAAATCTTGTCAAGCCCCAGAACCACTTAAACCTTTACAATCAAAAGACTTCCGCGTGGCAGACCAGTTTTCGCAATTTGCTAAAATAGAAATAGATCAAAGTCCCGGGTAAATCCGGGGCTTCTTTTATTTAACTCATAACCCTTTTCTTTTGAAGATTTTGACTCATAAACCATTTAGATGGAAGACTTTAGCCTGTGGAAAACAGACAAGTTGTTGAAACCAAATAACTTCCTGAAAACAAGAGGGGGAGGGGGGGACCCCCGAACCCGAAACCGCCTCACGCTGCTATCCTGACCATCGGAATCCAAACAGGAGCGAAACAGGACATAATGATTGATCTCAAAGGCAAAGTCGCCGTCGTCTTCGGACTCGCCAACAAGCGCAGCATCGCCTGGGGAATCGCCCAGAAGCTCTCCGAAGCCGGCGCCACGCTCGCCATCTGCTACCAGAATGAGCGCCTCCAGCGCGACGCCGAAGCCCTCGCCGCCGATCTCCCCGCCGCGAAGACCTTCCAGTGCGACGTCTCCTCCGACGCCGAGATCGACTCCCTCTTCGACAAACTCAAGGAGCAGTACGGCAAGCTCCACATCCTCGTCCACGCCGTCGCCTTCGCCCCCGCCGACGAGATCAAGAACGACTTCCTCTTCACCAGCCGCGAGGGCTTCCGCATCGCCCACGACGTCAGCGTCTACTCGCTCATCGCCGTCAGCCGCGCCGCCGTCCCCTTGATGACCGAAGGCGGCTCCATCATCACGCTCACCTACTACGGCTCCACCAAGGTCTTCCCCAACTACAACGTCATGGGCCTCGCCAAAGCCTCGCTCGAAGCCTGCGTCCGCTACCTCGCCGCCTCGCTCGGCTCGAAGAACATCCGCGTCAACGCCATCTCCGCCGGCCCCATCAAGACCCTCGCCGCCCGAGGCATCGGCGACTTCACCAAAATCCTCGACGCCGTCACCGAACGCGCCCCGCTCCACCGCAACGTCGACCAGCTCGAAGTAGGCAACGCCGCCCTCTTCCTCGCCAGTGACCTCGCCAGCGGCATCACCGGCGAAGTCACCTTTGTAGACGCCGGCTACAACGTCACAGGGTTATAGGAACTGAGAGGCAGTCATGTTCGATAGCGATTTCATTGAAGAACGAAAGCCCCGTTTGTGGGTCTGGTTTATCGGTGGAGTCGCTGTCTATCTTTTCATCCTCATGAATGTGTTCTTGTCCTTTGTCCTTGGTCACATTTCAGACAGAGTTGCAACTGTGCTCGCTCCTGGGCTGATGCTCATCATGTCAGCGCATGCCGGTCCGTTTCTAGGTTTCTTTGGAGGGATATCGCTGATTCTGGCGATGACCGTAGTTTTCGGAGGATTAGGCCTCGCATTGCGACGGTCTTTACAGCTTTTGGGTGTACTTCAATAACTAACTGAATCGCCAGGACGCTACTGACAGGATGCTGTCAGTAGGTGTTTGCTATGTTTCATGCTGAATTAGAACGCTGACACACAACAGGAAAGGGTAGCCGATGAAAATCTCAGAAATCCTCCTCCAAGACTTCGATACCGAGATCTCCAACACTCGCCGCACCCTCGAGCGCGTCCCAGAGGGCAAGAACGACTGGAAGTGTCACGACAAGTCCATGCCGATGGGCAGACTCGCCATGCACTGCGCCACGCTGCCCCTCTTCGGGCACTACATCATCGAGGACGAGGGCATGGACCTCGCCGCTCCCAAGCGCCCGCACGCATCGCTCGAGTTCACCACCCGCGAAGCCGCTCTCAAGGCCCTTGATGAAGCCGCCACGAAATGCCGCCAGTCTCTCGTTAACGCCTCCGACGAGCACCTCGCGAAGATATGGCCCTTCACCTGGGGCGAGCAGGTCATCTCCAAAGGCCCGCGCTCTCAAGCCTTTCGCGGAATGTTCTTCGACCACCTCATCCACCACACCGCGCAGTTAGGAGTCTACCTCCGCCTCAACGACATCCCCGTCCCCGCGCTCTACGGCCCCTCCGCCGACGAGCAGTGGGCACCCCCAAAGTGAGAATCAAGGGCGTCGATAAACAACGCCGCCCTTCATCACAAACGAAACCTTGCGCAGCACCGAAATGTCCGCGAGCGGATCACCCTGCACAGCGATCACATCGGCAAAATAACCAGCCTTTAACTCGCCGATCTGTCCGCTCCAGCCGAGCAGTTTCGCCCCGTTCAGAAGATCAGCCCGCAGAACATCGGCAGGCTTCATCCCATACTCAACCATCAACTCCAGTTCCCGCGCCTGCGTCCCGTGCGGAAACGGCCCCACATCGCTGCCCACAGCAAACGGAACACCGGCAGCCATCTGCCTCTTGAACTGCGCCGCGTGAAACGCCTGCATCCCCTTCTCCCGCTCTGCTCCTGCAGGACTTCCCGCATGATCGGCAAAGTACTCTGCAATCGCGAACGTCGGAACAGCATAAATCTGCTTCTCCTTCATCGCCTTCATCGTTGCATCGCTCAGGAAGTAAGCATGATCCACCGAAGCCACACCAGCCGCAACCGCAAACCCTGTTCCCGGCTCGCCCGTAGCATGCACTGCAACGCCGCGCCCTGACGTCGCGCTGCCGCCAGTTCGCTGAGCCTCAGCAACCGCAGCCGCAAGCTGCTCGGTCGTGTACTGATAAGGCGTAACAAACTGATCGCCACGCAACGAGTCGTGCCCGGTCTCGTAGATTTTGGTGAAGTCCGCGCCGCCCTTGCGCTGCTCGCGCATCACCTTCACGATCTCCTCGGCCGAATCCGCGTAGTCAGCGTTCGAGAGCACCTTCTGCGCGGGATTGAACCCAATCGCATCCTCATGCCCGCCGAGAATATCGACCGCGTTGCAACTCACGCGCAATCGCGGCCCAGGAATCGATCCTGAGTTGATGGCGTTGCGCACTGCAACATCAGCGCAGCCAGCGCCTTCGGTGCCCATATCGCGTTCGGCCGTGAAGCCGGCCATCAGATCGGCCTTCGCCGCATCCGCCGCCATCAGCGTGCGCTGTGGGACGCTCTCCTCAACGGTCTGCAGGTCCTCCGCGCCGGGATGCAGGAAGAGATGAACGTGCGCATCAATAAGGCCGGGCATCAGCGTGGTGTCACCCAGGTCGATCACCTCCGCTCCTGCAGGCCGAGCAACCGAGCTTCCCGCGGCGGCGATCTTGTCGCCCTCAACCAGAACCTCTCCCGGAGAGACAACCCTGCCGCCGGCAACATCCAGCATCCGAGCAGCATGCAACACTACAGCAGGTTTCGCCGATGAACCCTGCGCAAAACAGACGCTAACAGCCAGTCCCAGAAACAGAACGCCAGGAAGCATTTTCATGATGCCAGCAGCATACCGCGAAACTCAGATACCTCGATGCTTCAACTCATCCAGTCTTCTCGGTCAACTCGGCCCAGCGAGCGTAGAGCGCATCGACATCTGCCTGCGAAGCTTCCATCTCAGCCAGCGCCTCGGTCAGCTTCGCCGCATCAATCGCGACCTCAGGATCATTCACACGAGCTTTCGCGGTCTCAAGACGAGCATCTGCCGCCTCAACGCGCTCTTCGATGCCGGCAAACTCACGCGCCTCAAGATACGACAGCTTCTCCTTCCCCGTGGACCCAACAGACTGCGCTGGCTTTGGCACCGGCTTCTCTTCAGCCTCCGTTCCCTGCTGCAGAAACCACTGCTCCCACTGCGAGTAGTCGGCGAAGGTCTCGGCACCGCCTTTGCCGTCGAGCCCCAGCACCGTGGTCGACACGCGATCGAGCATGTAGCGGTCGTGCGTGACGAGTACCAACGCGCCCGAGTATTCGAGCAAGCTGTCCTCGAGAATCTCGAGCGTCGCGATGTCGAGATCGTTAGTCGGCTCGTCGAGCAGCAGCAGATCAGCCGGCTCCAGCATCAGCCGCGCAATCAGAATGCGGGCCCGCTCGCCGCCGCTAAGCCGCTCAACCGGCTGATTGAGCTGCTCGCTGGTAAAAAGGAACTTCGTGGCATAGCTAGCGACGTGAATTACGCGCCCCTGGTAGACGACTGAGTCGGAGTCAGGAGCCAGTGCCCGCCGCAGCGTCACACCCTCCTCCAACTCGCGCATCTGACTGAAGTAGACGATCCGCAGCGACGCGGCCTTCTTCACTTCGCCTGCTGTTGGTTGAAGTTCCCCCATAAGCAGACGTAGCAGCGTCGTCTTGCCGCTTCCATTCGGCCCTACGAGGCCGACACGCATGCCGTTCGTAACAAGAACGTTTAGCCCTTCGATGATCTTTCTCTTACCGAGCTCGATGCTCACGCTGTCGAGCTCAACTAATCGTTTCGTCTGCCGCTCGGTCGCGGCAAACTCGATGTCAGCCGAAGCCGTCTGCAGGCGACCGCTTACGTCTTTGAGCTGGTCGATCAGGGCATAGGCGTTATCAATGCGTGCCTTCGCCTTAGTGGCGCGAGCTTTCGGGCCGCGACGCAGCCACTCAACCTCGGTACGGACGCGATTCCGAAGCGACTCCTGCAGCTTCGACTGAGCTTCGAGGTAGCTCTGCCGCTCTTCGATGAACTTCGAGTACTTTCCCTGAACGCGGAGCAAACCATCCGCGTAGACACGGCTGAGTTCTACCGTCTCCGTCGCGACATTCTCAAGAAAATAACGATCATGGCTGACAAGAACACAAGCAAAATCACTCGCATTGAGAAGCTCCTCCAGCCACGCGATGCCAGCGAGATCAAGATGGTTCGTTGGCTCATCAAGCAGCAATACATCCGGCCCGCTTACGACGGCCTCAGCGATCGCAAGGCGCTTTCGCCAGCCTCCGCTCAGCGTCGCAGCCTCAGCGTGGAGCAGGGGAAAGCCGATTCGCCCCGCAGTCTCGCGCAGCTTGCCCTCACGCTCGGCCTCTGCGACGCCGCCCTGTTTCAGTGCGGCTTCCAGAACGCCGCGCACAGTCAGTCCCGGAGCAAAGTGCGACTCCTGCCTGACGTAGCCAATCCGAGCGCGCTTACGGACTGCGACATCTCCGGCGTCCGCATCTTCCTCGCCAGCCAGAATCCTCAGCAGCGTGCTCTTCCCTGCTCCGTTGGGACCAATCAGGCCGATTCTGTCGCCATCGGACACGGTAAAGGAGATGTCACGAAACAGGGGAGACGCGCCGAAGGCCTTGGACAGGCCCTGCGCATTCAGGATCGGGGGCATGATCTCAGTTTAGTCGAGGTTGCATCTAACATGAATCCGCTCAGTCAAGATCGAAGTCCCGCAAGGGGCGATCACCGAGGGGCGTTTCCTTGGCCTTTTTGACGGCCTCAGCAAATTTCTTAGCCAACACATCTTCTTTGTTCTTCTGTGCTTCGACGGACTGCTGAAAGATGGAATCGCGGCGGGCATCGGCCTCGCGCAATGCCTTGGCGGCTTCGCCGAAGTCCTCGAACATCTTCTTCTTCGGAGCGGATTTGTGGGCTATGATGGCCCGCGTCACCGGATCGATCTTCAACATTGCGCCGCAGTCAGGACACATCACTTCGAACGGCTGGTCGCTTAGACCCATAGCAGTTACCTCCGCACCATTCTAAAGCGGACGGGAAGGTAGCGGTAAAGAGAACGAAGTCGGGGACACCATTAGAGACGTGGGAGCCTCAGGGCCGCCGCTTGAGGAAGGCCTGTTCGGGCCTCACGACGAGGCATCGTGCCACACATGAACTACCAGCCGTGAGCTCGTGCCTTGCGAACCCGCTTCCGCAGGAGTGCCTTGCCGCGCTGAAGGTGAGCGCTGACAGCGCCGGAAGACTTGCCTCTCATCTCAGCGATTTTTTCGACCGAACACTGATCGGAAAAGTGAAGCATGAAGACAATTCGAGTTTCGGTTGGCAGATATCTCAAGTGTTTACTTACCAGGCCGAGCGCCTGCTTGCGAACAACGATCTTCTCCGGATCTTCCACAACAGAACTTAGCTTCTGCTCGACGCTGTGAAGATAGTCTGGATTGTCTTCGAAGAAGACGAGCGTTCCAGTCCTCCTCTTTCTGAGGCATTCAAGGGCATGGTTCGAAACAATTCTTGAGAACCATGTCTTGATCGAGGACTCGCCCCGAAACGACGGGGCAGCCTTCCATGCAGCGCAGAAAGAAGTGTGTACAACGTCTTCCGCATCGTGCTCGTTCCGCAGAATAGCGTTTGCCATGCGAACAAAATAGTTCTTCTCCTTGAGGATCAGATTTGTGAGTTCATGTCGTCGCACCTGCGTCATGTGATTTGTGTTTCCGCAGGGCAGTGAAGATTGGGCTGGGAGAGACGGGGCTTCCAATGTTGTGAGCATTTGGGTCTCCTGAACGTCGTGCCGTTCGCGCTGAGAAATCAGGCGGATATCATGCAGAGCGCATGACAGGAATCGCGACAAAGCGATGAGCGGACTAAGCGACAGGGGAGATCGGTGGAGGGCGGAAGAGTTGAGGCGGCAACCAGAGGCTGGGCAGAACTCGGCGTCGCATCGCTGGATTCTGGCGAGGCACGCTGATTGAGCGGGAAGCAAAGAGAGTGATGAGAAACGAAAGAGCAACGAAGCTCAAACTGACAGAAGGGCCCGAACCGTAGTCCCGCGCCGCAGTGATGAGGCTAGCGCTAGCGCCAATTGCCCGGCTGGCAGCTCGCTGTGGAACGTGTGCTCCCTTTGAGACGCGGCATGTAATGCTGCCGACGAAGATGCCAAAGAACAAAAGAAATGAGATCAAGATCCAATGGACTCGGCGATTTGTAGTCATTGAATTCAACTCACTTCTCATAAAGCTTTGACGCGGAAGACGCTGAAACAGCATGAACGCGGCTTACCGGTCACTCATTCAAAGATAACGGACCACGCTAGAGGCGCACAACAACGTGGCCGGGGCACTGGTTTCCAGCAACGTTGACGAGCCGCTCGATAAGTCCCTCGCCGTACCGGGCAAGGAACCAAACGCCCGCGAGCAGGCGTTCCTGCGGATGGCCGTCAGGGAAGACGTTAAGAGTGATCGCCTCGGCGTGCTTGCGTAGGCTCGCCTCCTTCTGCAACTCGTAGGTCGCAGCCATCCGGCGTAGACGATTCATCTGATAGAGCATCTTGGACCCTGACGTTTCAGCGGATGCTCCCAGGCTTGCATCCATCCCGCGAAGATATTCCGTCAGCGCCCGCAGCTCTTCGTCGAGAGCATTGCCTACAGCGGACAGCTTCTTTTTGAGCGCAATAGGCATGGAGCGCGCGCCAAGACGCTGCGCGAGATCATCGGCTGTCGTCATCGCGTCGGGAAGCTGCACCTCGTCCTTATCCATGATGGCCGCAATAGCAGGCTCAATCAGCGTTGCGCTCAGGCGGGGCAGCACCGGCGTAAGGCGGCCGAGGATGCGCTCGTAGAGAACGGCGCTTTGGGCAAAGTAAGCGATCTCCGCCGGACCGCCGATGTAGGCTGCTGTGGGGAGCAGTGTGTCCTGAAAGACCGGGCGCAGGAGCGCGTTGGGGCTGAGCCTATCCGGAGTCGTATCGAGGATCGCGAGCAGTTCCTCGGTCGAGTAGATGTCTCCCCCGGCGCGCCACTGCCCATCGGAGTTTCTGCGCAGAGCGATGCGCTCGCCGGTATGCTCCTCGAGCAGGAAGAGCAGCGACGCTCCTTCTAAGACCAGGACTTGTGCATGGTAGCCCTCGCGCACCAGTTCTTCGCTACGTGCAATCAGCGCCTTCTGCAACTCGTCGGCATGCTCGATGGCGTGGCGCAGTGTCGGAGCGCCCATAGCGTGAAACTCGCGGGACGAGGCGTCGATGACTACGAGTCCCTGCTCGGCGAAGATATTCGAGATAAGGCGACCGAATGCGCTGGCCAACGTGGGCTTACGTCCGTCCTTCGGCAGGTAACACTCGCTTAACAATTCGGTGATCGGCGCATATTCGAGAAGCTCCGCGGCGCGTTCGAGCACGGGCTCGATACCGGGGCCGGGCTCGACTCCGCCAACAGGAACAGCATGAGGTACGCGAAGGCCGGCGCGCAGAATCTCTACCGACGTCTTCGTCAGGAGGGCCACCTGATCGACTTCGACAAGATCGTGGTCCTCGGTTGCCATCCAGAAGACGGGGACGTGCTCGATGCCGCTGGCCTGGGTGGCTACACGAGCGCGCGATACCGCCGTCGCCGCCTTGAGGATGGTCAGCAGAGGGCCACCCATCAGGACAACCTGCTGGCCGGTAACAACGGCGCGAGCCCCGGTGCGAAGCTTTTCAACGTTCGCCATGGCGGCCGGCCCGGCCCCAAAGGATTCGTTCTGCCGCTCCAACTCGTTGGCAAGGCGCTCGGAGTCCCCCGGGAGGAGGGGCCCACGCATCCAGCCCCCTGCGAACGGTCCGCCATTGTTGCCGGAACCATACCACCGCCTGACGGCAGCGTCCGGTGTACTGTCGCCCATTGCCAGGTAGTCGCGGTAGAGCTGCGATATGTGCGGCAGTATCGTAATCGGGTAACATTCGACGCTCATCGCGGCCTTTTCCTCGTTCCTGGCTTTGAAGACCGCGATCCTTGTCGAAGTTCGCGGACGATCTAATGACAGATTTTTCCGTGCATCTCGTTGGATGCCTAACTCACAACTCCCGATGCAGGATGATACCGTAGCCGTATGGCTTCCAGAATGAAGAAACAAGTTTATCCGGCCGCCGGAAAGGCTACAAAGAAGAAAAAGGCCGTAAAAACCCGCGTTCTATCCTCAAAACTCGTCTATAAGGGCAAGGTCTTCTCGGTCTATTCGGACGAGGTTATCGAGCCCACCGGCGTTCGCAATACGCGCGAGGTTATCCGCCACAGCGGTTCAGTGGTGATCCTGGCTGTGGACGAGTCGAAGAATCCGCAAGATCCGGAGATCATCTTTGAACGGCAGTACCGCCACGCCGCAGGCCAGTTTCTTCTGGAGCTTCCCGCCGGCCGCCGGGAGCCCAACGAGCCTCCCCTTGCCGCCGCCAAGCGGGAGATGATCGAAGAGACCGGCTACCGGGCTAAACGCTGGACGCTGCTGACCAAATACTTCGCCAGTCCAGGATTTTTAGGGGAATGGATGCAGATATATCTGGCCCGCGACATCCGGGAGGGCAAGGCGCAACCCGAAGACGACGAGCAGATTGAGGTTTTACGGGTGCCGCTCTCGCAGGCGCTCGCTCTGGCTGCCAGTAACCGGATTCACGACGGCAAGACATTGATCGGCTTGCTGCTTTACGACGCTGCCAGACGCTCCGGCCGACTGTAATTTTTTACACGGAACTCTCTGACTGAACCCTTGTACCAAGCTGCCGGCGCAACGTGCTGCATACACGTGGGCTGTTGACTTCCCTAAAAAAAGACAAAGCCGCTGGAAAACCTCTCTGCTAAGTTGCGCGTCACATGAAGTTAGGTTGCCCTTCCCGCCGCTTTGCAGCCGGAGAGGAAACCTGAATGCACTGAAAGGGAGTAAGGGTCTTGGCACAATACAAAGGCACCGTAAAGTGGTTCAACAATGCAAAGGGATACGGCTTCCTGGGTCGCAACGATGGCGCCGATGTCTTTGTTCACTATAGCTCCATCCAGCGCGAAGGCTACAAGAGCCTCAAGGAAGGCGATGAGGTCGAATTCGACATCGTCCAGGGCACGAAGGGCCCTCAGGCCGATCAGGTGATCCGCCTCAAAGAAGTAGCTAGCTAACCGATCTAACCCCTCTCTCTGGTTTTGTCACCTGCTGTAATTGTGTCTGTTTTCGTCTCTGCCTCGTTGCATCCCGACCTGACAGGCTGGCAAACTTGAGACCAGCCCGTTGGTCGCCATGGATAACATCACAATCGCTCGCGTGCTCGAGGAGACGGCAGCTCTTCTAGAGATCGACGCCGCAGATCCCTTCCGCATCCGCTCCTACCGCCGTGCCGCCGAGGCCGTCGAGCAGCAGACGACGCAGCTCGCTTCTCTGGTGGCCGAGCCTAAGCAACTGCTTGCGATTCCTGGCATCGGCAAGGGCATGGCCGCGAATATCACGGACATCGTCGCGACCGGCACCATGCCCCTGCGCGAAGAACTTCTGACCAAGTACAAGCCAACGATGCTCGAGTTGCTGCGGCTGCCGGGCATGGGGCCGAAGACCGTCGCGCTCTTATGGTCTGCTCTTCAGGTGGCCGACATCGATGCCCTCGAAGAGGCCGCCAAGGCTGGCCATCTGGCTAAGCTGCCGCGCATGGGTGAGAAGTTTGCGACTAAGCTGCTCAAGGGAATAGAAGACTACCGCAAAAATTCCAGCCGCTTCCGCATCGACCAGGCCCGCGAGCAGGCAGATCGCATCTCCGAGCTTATTCGAGCGTTTCCCGGCATCGACGAGATTACGCCGGCCGGCTCGCTGCGCCGCGGACGCGAGACTGTGGGCGACCTCGACCTGCTCGTCACCGGACCGGCATGCGAGCCGGATGTCGTCAGCGCAGCGGTCGATCATGTCGCCACGCTGCCTCTGATCGACAAGCTGCTGGCTAAGGGGCAGAACAAAGTCTCATTCACCCTGCGCAACAACCTGCAGGTCGACGTCCGCTTGCTGCCTCGCGCGAGTTATGGAGCTGCGCTGCAGTATTTCACCGGAAGCAAGATGCACAACGTCGCGCTTCGCCAGCGGGCCGTCAAGCGTGGCCTCACGCTGAACGAGTATGCGCTCGCGCGGCTCGAGGACAACACGATCGTTCCGGCTGCACGAGAAGAGGACATCTACCGGGCACTCGACCTCGACTATATCCCTCCCGAGCTGCGCGAAAATGGCGGAGAGCTGGAGGCTGCGGCCACGCACACGTTGCCACAGCTCATTACCCTCACCGACATTCGCGGTGACCTGCACATGCACACTTCAGAGACGGACGGCTCAAACACCATCCACGAGATGGCTGAGGCAGCACTGGCACGCGGGCTGAAGTTCATCGCCATCACGGACCACTCAAAGAACCTCGCCATGACCAATGGCATGGACGACAAGCGTGCTCTCGCGCACGTCAAGCGCATCCGCGAGGTCGATGCCGAGATGAAGGGGCACATCCGAGTATTGGCAGGGATCGAGGTCGACATCCTTGCCGAGGGCGAGCTCGATCTTGATGACTCAACGCTAGCCGAGATGGACATCGTCGTCGCAAGCGTGCACAGCCGGTTCGACCAGACCATCGATCAGATGACCGACCGCATCCTCCGCGCAATCGAAAACCCGCACGTCAGGATCCTCGGCCATCCGACCGGCCGCAAAGTTCTGAAGCGCGATCCCTATGCCCTGAACATCGACACGATTCTGAAGCGGGCTGCCGAACTTGGCGTTGCCGTCGAGCACAACGCGAGTCCGGCGCGTGCGGATCTCAACGACCTTCATCTTCGAGTAGCCAAACAACACGGCTGCAAGATCGTGGTCGATACTGACGCTCACTCCATCAGTGAGCTCGACCAGATGCGTTACGGAATTACGCAGCTTCGGCGTGCGTGGCTCACGGCGGGCGATGTGCTGAACACTCAAGCCACCGCGGAGGCGCTTCTCGCGCAGATGCGCCCCAAACCATGAGCAACGCCGCGGCCGCGTATCCTTTTTAACAAGAGGCCCGCCCCCGATGGACCGTCGCAACTTTCTCAAAGCATCCCTGCTCACCACTGCGTCATTTGCGCTGCAAACGGCCGTGCCACAGCCGGCCCCTGACTACACGCTCGAGATAGCCCCTTACACGCTCGATCTGTCACCCAAACGCAGCGTAAAAACCCTTGCGTACAACGGACAGGTGCCTGGCCCGCTGCTTCGCATGAAGGAGGGTAAGCCAATCACGATCGACGTCCACAATGCGACCAAAGACCCCGAAATCGTCCATTGGCATGGCCTCTTTCTCCCTGTTGACGTCGACGGCTCAATGGAGGAAGGCACGCCCATGATTCCCCCAGGAGCCAAGGTGCGCTACACGTTTACTCCACGACCTGCTGGCTTCCGCTGGTACCATACTCACGTCTCTGCCGGACACAACTTTAAGCGCGGCACCTACACCGGACTCCACGGCTTTCTCTTCATCGAACGACCAAATGACCCCGGCCGCTTTGACCAGGAGTTCTTTCTCTCGCTCCACGACTGGAATCCCTTCATGATAGCCAGCGACGATGGATCCATGAACATGGACTATGTACAGTCTGCTATCAACGGCAAGATGCTCGGCTCAGGTGATCCCTTGCGCGTTAAGAGTGGCCAGCGTGTCCTGCTGCGCATTCTCAATTCCGGCCCCACCGAGGTTCACTGGCTAGCTCTTACCGGCCACCAGTTCCAAGTCGTCGCACTCGATGGCAACCCCGTACCTTCGCCACGTACCGTCCCAATGCTGCGGCTCGCTCCGGCTGAACGCGTCGACGCAATCGTCGAGATGAACAACCCCGGCGTATGGGTTCTCGGCGAGGTTCGCAAACACATTCAGGCTGCAGGCATGGGCATCGTGATCGAATATGCAGACCGAACAGGCCCGCCGCAATGGCAACAGCCTGATAACCTCATTTGGGACTATCAACAATTCTCCGCTCCTGACAAACCCACCGCGAGCGATGACCACGTCACGACCATCCCGCTTGTCTTCGAGTCAAGGTTCGCTGGCCACGGCGACTTCGACCACTGGACCATCAACGGCAAATCCTATCCCGATACCGAGAGCCCTCAACTGAAGGAGGGTCAGCGCTACCGCCTGCGCTTTGATAACCGCAGCACCGATGACCACCCTGTCCATATCCATCGCCACAGCTTTGAGATCACGCGTCTACCAGGCAATACTGTATCCAGCGGCCTCATAAAAGATGTTGTCCTCGTCCCGGCAAACTCACAAGTCGAGGTCGACTTTACCGCCGACAACCCGGGCAACACGCTCTTCCACTGCCACCAGCAGGACCACATGGATATGGGCTTCATGATGCTCTTCCGCTACGCCTGAGCCGAATTACTCGCTAACCTACCGTTGAAGGCGGTTCCGATGTCGTCGTTCTCCAGAGAGCATGCGATACCGCGAGCGCTACCAGGATTCCGAAAGTGACCTCAATGAACCGGTCCAGTGCGGCTCTCCAGTAAGCGATCTGAGTCGGTATCAGCAGGATGATCGTCGTCGTGACTCCTGCCAACCGTCCTGCATTTTTCAGGCCCATCGCATGCGTTATCACCATGCACATCAGGATCGCAATAACATACGCCAAAAGATGGTCCTGCCACACCTCCGCCATCATCCAGCCGATCAACGCTCCGAACGCAGTTCCGACGACACGGTCCCACGATGCAGCCACCGTCGCTTCGGTCTCGGACTGCATCACGACAATTGCGCTCACGCATGCCCAATATCCCTGCCGCAGGTGAAGTATCCTGGCGAGTGCCAGAGAGATGCCGGCAGCGATCGCAGTCTTCAGCGCATGCTTCCAATCTACTTTGTCGAATGAGATAGCCAATAGAGACTCCGGAGCCAACGATGCACAATAAGCATCTCATTCCGCACCTCATAACGATGCCCGCGCAAACGCGCTATCCTAGAGATGTGGCGACCTCCACGACATCCGATCGCGTCCTGACCCCGGTTGAGGCCGCGCCGACGTTGCTGTCCGACTATGCCACTCTCTTCAAGGTGCGTGTCTCCGTAATGGTTATCATCACGGCGGCCGCAGGTTTCTACCTTGGGTCGCTCCGTAGCGGCATCAGCCCATTTCATGCCGGTCTGCTGCAGGCGTTGGCGGGAATCGCCGTTGTCACCGCCGGATCGAGTGCGTTGAACCAGGCGCTGGAGCGACGTACTGACGCCTGCATGCATCGGACAGCAAACCGCCCCATGGCCGCTGGCCGCATCTCCCTCGCGCACGGGCTCCTGCTCGGCTTTGCAGCCATCTTTCTCGGGTCGCTGTACCTGGCCTATTCGACCAATCTGCTGACTGGTACGCTCACACTGCTAACAGCTATCGGTTACGTGGGAATCTATACGCCGCTCAAGCGAATTACGGTCGTCAACACATTTATTGGGGCCTTCCCCGGGGCGCTGCCACCGCTCATCGGCTGGACCGCTGTTCGCGGCGTTATCGAGTGGCCGGCCGTTGCCCTCTTCGCCATCCTTTTCGTTTGGCAGTTTCCACACTTCATGGCCATCGGCTGGATGTACCGCGACGATTATGCCGCTGCTGGGATTCGCCTGACTCCAACGCAACCCGACGCGCAGTTCGCCGCGCGCTCTACTGCCATCCAGTCGCTCTTCTACGCCGTGCTGATGGTTCCGGTGAGCCTATGGCCCACTTGGCTCGGCATAACCGGCATTCCATACGCTATTGCAGCGACGATCCTCTCGCTCGCCTATCTCTGGTACACGATCCGCTTCGCGCGCATCGTCCGCGCGCCGCTCGACCCTATTGCCCGCGTGTATGCGCGCGATCTGCTCAAAACCTCTGTTATCTATCTTCCACTTCTCATGGCCGCCATGATGCTCGACGCGAAAGGACGCCTGCTCTTCTGATGCCGACCGCTCCCACCACTCTGCCTTCCACAAACCTTCGCACACCGCCGACGATCATCGCCGCCATCATCGCTGTAAGCGCGCTGGCAAGCGCCTTTATCTGCTGGCTGGTTTACTACCACGCCCCCACAGACGTCTCCGGAACGCACCTTCGTTCTCTGCCCTTGGTCAACGCTGTCCTCAACGCACTCTCGACCATCGCACTGCTCTTCGGCTATCGCTTCATCCGCGCGCGCCGTATTCTGCAGCACCGCGCGGCCATGTTCACCGCATTCGTCTTCTCAAGCATGTTTCTGGTCTCGTACTTGGTCAACTTCACGCTGCACGGCGAAACGCACTTCAACCGGCTCAGCGCATGGTGGCCGTTCTACTGGAAGCTGCTGGCCTCGCACATCGTGCTCTCGATGCTGGCGCTCCCAATGATTCTGATTACGTTCTTTCTGTCCCTTACCGGCCGCTTCCCGGCGCACCGAAGACTGGCGCGATACACCTATCCGATCTGGCTCTACGTCTCTATTACCGGGGTCGTCGTTTACTGGATGCAGGCCGCCATTCACTAAACACGCCATGCAGCCTGACACTCGCAAGCTCCTTCGCACCGGCCTGGCCATCTTTGGCACGGGAGTCGTCGCCGCGCTCCTGACTGCCACAGTCTTTGGAGGCATCGGCCGTCAGGGACCGCACACCAACTCTGGCTGGCTGGCCCTGATGCTGGCCATGGGCAGTTTGCCGACCGGCTTTCTGACGCTGGTCCTGGCGCTCATGAAGCTCTACGCCGATCGCCACCGCTAACTCACAGCTTCATCTGACCGGATCGCGTCTTATGCGATGCACGGGGCATGCGCGACGGTATTGGTGAACGTCATACGGATTCCGTGTTTCGGCCGCAGGATGACCATCGGACGAGCTTCGATCGTTTGGCCCGGAGCCAACTGAAAATCGTATTTTCTGAGTAGATCGCTCAAAATCATGAGGATCTGCAGCATCGCGTAATTTCCGCCGATACAGCCTCGCGGTCCGCCTCCGAAAGGAAGGTAGGTGAAGGGCGTGCGCAGCTTCTCGTTCGCTTTGGTGAAACGCTCCGTATCGAAATTCTCCGGATTCTGCCAGTAGCGCGGAGCATGGTGCGCACCGTACACATACACAATGACCATCGATCCGCGTGGTATGGCGACGTCGCCTACGCAGTCGTCCGCGACAGCCATGCGGTCGATCATCCAAAACGGCGGGTAGAGGCGGAGCGCCTCCTGAATCACCTGAGTCGCAAATTCGAATTTTGGAACGTGGCTATGGCTCAGAGGCTCTTCGCCGAGCACGGAATCAAACTCCTGCCGCATCCTTTCAAGACAATCCGGACGCGAACTCAAAAGATAGAGAAGCCACGATAGCGCATTCGAGGATGTTTCATGGCCGGCGACCAGAAGTTGCATGCTCTCGCTCAGGATGAGTTCATCGCTCATGCCTTCGCCATCGCTGTAACGCGCATCCATCAAGGTCTGCAGCAGATCGTGGCCGGGCTCCTGGTTGCGGCGCTGCTTGATGTAAGCCATCAGAATGCTGTCGGCGCGGACGCGCATGTCTTCGTGCCGGCGCAGTTCGCCCGAGGCGGCAAACCAAGGATTCAGATAGGGCTGAAGGGTTTGTCGAACGATGAATTCCTGTACGGTGCAGATGGTATGGCTGACAAGATCGATGTCTTCGTTCTTCAACCGTGCGCCGAATAACGATCGGGCGACCATCGCAAATGTCATCTTCATCAATTGGGGGTAGATATCGACTGGGCCGTCATGGATCTGCCTGTCGAAATCCCGCAGCGACTCGGCAAGGGAGTCCTGCATGATCGAGGAAAGCGCATCGAGTTGCTTTCGATCGAAGCCCTTCTGGATGAGGCGCCGCTGCGTGCGCCAGGCTTCTCCGTGGGTCGTGAGAAGACCTTTCCCCAGAAAGTGGCCCATCCGCTTCACTTGAATTTCGGATTTTTGGTAGTTCTCCGCATTGGTCTTCAACACGTGCTGAATGACAGCGGGATCGATCGTAACGATCGCCTCCTTGATACCACCCAGATAGAACCGGAAGGTGTCGCCGAAGGTTTCGTTGTACCTGGACAAAACCGGCACGGGATTGCGGGCCATTGCGGCGGAATCTGCAAAGCTGCGAAATCGGGAGACAGCGGGGATAGCGGTGGATGAGGTCATGCCCAGCCATCCAGATACTTGCGTCGAACCACAGGAGATTTCATATAACTTTTGGAAAATTGTAGCGGGGTCATAGGTAAAAGATAAAACGCCAGAATCAGTTTTCGTTCCCCAGTTGCTTCAAAAGTATCAGATGATGCCGGATTGCCCGGGTCATGGTGGGGTGCTGCCGATAGGGAACCCCAAACTCTTCGGCGGTCTCCTTCACGATCCTGGTCAGCGGAGCATAGTGGGTATGGCACACGAAAGGGCACAGATGGTGGACGATGTGATGGTTGAGCCCGCCCGCGAGCCAACCGACAAGCGGGTTTTCCGTCGCATAATCGGCCGTTGTCGCGAAGATGTGATATACGCCGTTATCAAACTCACCACGGCCGGAGGGAAAGTAGGTGCTGTCGATGGTGTGCGTCGTCTGGAATACGAGCGTTACGGACAGACCGACGATCAAATGGACCAGGAGGAACGCCCCGGCGACCAGCAGAGGCGATTTTCCCAGCACCACTACCGGCAAGACAAGCATGTATGTGAGGTAGAAGCCCTTGCCGCCAAAGAGAATGGCGTAGTCGCCTGGAGAATGCTTGGTACGTTTCAGATATTCGTGGGTCGGGAAGAAAAAGCACTGGAAGTCCCTGACAAACACATAATCAAGAGAGAACATCGCGTACAAGAACAGCGCATAGAAGTGCTGGAAGCGGTGCCATGGCGCCCGGGGTTCATAGGGAGTAAAGCGAAAGATGCCGCGTCCCGAAAGCGCATCATCTTCGCCGTGGAGATTGATGCAGGAGTGATGGCCCCGATGATGGAGAATACGCCACATGTACGAGCTGATTCCGCACAGATCGAAGACGTAGTTCAGGGTTTTGTTGACGAGCGGCCGCGACGAGACGGCATTGTGATTGCTGTCATGAGCGATGTTCAGCAAAAGGAATGTCTGCGCCAGGCCGCCTAAGAGGTAGAGGGCAATAAACTTCCATGAACCGGGCCTGAGCGCATACAGAGCAATCCAGGTACCCACAAGGACCGCCAGACCCATAGCGATCTTGACCCACATCGTGCGGTTCGCTTTGGGGGAGATGTTCTGGTCGGCAAAAAAACTATCCAGCCGGCGGCGTAAGACTTTCGGGAAGGAAGACAGACTGATCGGCTCGATAATCGGCGACGCTGAGGTTTCCGATGGTACAAGATCCGCCGTCCCCGGCTCTTGAGCGATCACCGCTTCGGTTTCAAACGTCACCCGGCGCCTCCGCGATCATGGTAATTGGGCCCGACGCGTTTCATACGTCGCATCCGAGGCCCTGACCCCGCAGCGAAATTGTTGCCGCGCCGCCCACACCCTCGCAACGCGATTTTAGTGCGAGCCCTTAAGGACAATCAAGCAAATTCGCAAACGGAAACAGCCTGGGTGCCGCGTCTCATCCCTGGAAGCGATAACGCATGGCATTATTCAAATGCTTTGCTAACATATAACCACCAATGAACCGCAACGAACGGGCCCTCCTGCATGAACCATAGAAGCTCGGCGGAGCTCGCAAGTCCCCTTCGCGTCGTGTGTGGCAAAGAGGAGAACATCCGTTCCCCAGCGAGTCGAGCGACGCTTATGCTGAGAAAAAATTACGCGTATATTCTCACAGATCCTCCCACATTTCGGGTCTGCACTTTGAAACTCAATCGTGTTTCACCTCGCTCGCTGGCGAGGGATGATTCCTTTACTAACTTGGGTTCTATTCAATCTTGGAGGATCGCTGATTGATGATGGCGTCAATTTTAGACCAGCTGGATAGGCTGGCATATGAGCACCCGGACAAACTCCTTTATTCGTACCTTGACGTAAACGGCGATCCAATCGAAAGCTACACCTACGCGTCGTTTCTCCACCGAGCGCAGGCGATCGCTGGACATTTGCGGAAAGACGGTCGTTTCGCGGCGGGCGACCGGCTTCTACTTGCCTACCCTCCGGGGCTCGAAATGATCTGCGCATTCTTTGGCTGCGTGCGCGCCGGATTGATCCCCGTGCCGGTCTACCCCCCTAGTTCGCGTGGCTTCCAGAGCGCCCTATACAAGATGGTCCACATCGCAAAAGATTGCCAGGCGGCTGGGATCTTAACGAGCAGAGACTACCACGCATCCCTCAAGACGAATCTCGCCAGAAGTGGGGTCTCGGCGTCCGGCGTTGACGTCGATTACATCTCCAGTCTTCCGTGGATCCCCACAGAGGATTTCGTGGATACGATTTCGGATCGACCGGCTGTTGATCCTTCGAAGATCTTGTTTCTCCAGTACACGTCGGGTTCGACGATGGAACCCAAGGGCGTGATCGTGACGCACGAAAACATCCTGAATACATATGCGCTCGTGATCGACCATCCCTCGCCGGTCGTCGTTTCCTGGCTTCCGCAGTATCACGATATGGGACTGATCGGGTGTTACCTGTATCCAGCGCTGAAAGGAGGCACGACGTACGGGTTCGCTCCCATGGATTTCATTCAGCGGCCGATCCTGTGGTTCGATGCGATAACGACCTACCACGCCACCGCGACAGCTGCCCCCAACTTCGCCTACGACTATTGCCTGCGCGCCGGGAGGCTTTCGAAAGAGAGCCTGGCGGCTTGTGATCTCAGTTCGCTTCGCGTATTGATGTGCGCCGCAGAACCCGTAAAGCCGGACACCTACACCCGGTTTCTAGAAGCGTTTCAGGCCTATGGACTCAAGTCCGAGAGTTTCTATGTCGCCTACGGGCTGGCCGAGAATACTCTGGCGGTCTCACTCGGCGGTCGCAACATCGTTTCCGTCAACAAGCGTGCCCTCGCGCTGGGGAAGGCCCGCATGATTACTGAGGTCTCAGAAATCGACGGGGCTACGCAGATTGTCAGTTGTGGAACCCCGCTCCCCGGTCTCGACGTTAAGATTGTGGATCCGGAAGGGCATTTCGCTCTTCAGCCAGAACGTATCGGCGAAATTTGGGTCGCCGGAAGCGGTAAGTGCCTGGGGTACTGGAATAATCCCGAATTGACGCTGAAGCAGTTTCGCGCGCGGCTCGTGGACGATACTCCCTATGAAGACGGCTACCTTCGGACGGGCGACATAGGATTCTTCCACGACGGCGAACTCTACGTCTGCAGCCGCATCAAGGACATGATTATTCTCCGCGGGCAGAACTATTACCCGCACGACATTGAGAACGTCGTGGAGAAATCATCCAGTCTGATCCGGCACAATTGCGTCGCCGCGTTCCAGATCCAGGAAGACAGCGAACCTGCACTGGCAATCGTCGCCGAGGTCAAAAATCCCAGGGCGCTTCCCGAAGCACGAAAGATTGCAGCCGCGGTCCGGAATTATCTCAACGTGGAAGTGGCGGTGATTTCCCTCATCGCGCCTCGTGCGATCCCGAGAACGAGTTCGGGGAAGATCATGCGCCACAAGACCAAGCAGATGTGGCTGCAGGGTGAGTTCAAGGTTCTTTCCGACTTTTCGCGGGAGAAGGACGCCGGGACCTGCGCGTCCATTTCCGACATGAATTCCTCTTTCGCCGAATTGAAAGCCAGGTACAACCTGACCGGTCAGGAATCGTACAACCTCGTCGAAGCCGGCCTGGATTCGCTGGATCTTGTTGTGTTCATGCATGAGCTCAAGGAACTCCTGAAAGATAAAGGCGCAGAGATGCTGGCGAGGCAGGTCGATATCGGCGTCGTTCAGCGTGTCAGCGTAGCCGAGCTGTTTGGGCTGGCCGAACAGCTGGAGCGCGCTCCCGAAGAGGCACTGGTTCAGCTGCGTCATTCCCTTGCCGCTTTCCGTGAAGAGCAGTGGGCCGCTGAGAAGGAAATGATGAACAACGACCGGAAGCTGATCTTCGAGCCTCCGGCGCCTTCGTCCGTGCCGGAGATACCGATGCCGAATCATGTGCTGCTCACGGGCGGGACCGGCTTCATCGGGCCATTCCTCATACAAAGCCTGCTGGAACAGACACGGGCCAAGATCTATGTTCTCGTCAGGGCTTCCGACGAAAAGCAAGGCAAGCAAAGACTGAGGGCTGCGATGGAGTCCATAGGACCCTGCGGGGCAGAGATGATGAAGATGTTCGAGGCCCGCGTGATCCCCGTCTGCGGCGATCTGGGGCAGCCGAATCTGGGCCTGATGCAGGACGCGTGGGATTTCCTCGCGAGTGAAATCGACACGGTGTTCCATAACGGTGCAACCGTGAACTACCTGTTCAACTACGACCTGATGCGTGACGCAAACGTGCTGGGAACCAATGAGGTCGTAAGATTGGCCTTCGAGGGAAGGCCCAAAGAGTTCAATTATGTCTCGACCACCTTCGTGTTTGGCTGGGCGGTCAAATCTGTTCTGCATGAGACCGACCTGAACGAAAATATGGAGCTTCTCGATTTTGGGTACAGCCAATCGAAATGGGTAGCGGAACAGGTGGTCGTCGACGCGCGTAGCCGGGGGCTTTCCGCGCGGATTTTCCGGCCGGCTCTCGTGAGTCCTTCCGTCACGGGCGGAGGTAACAACTTTGATATCGCCGTTCGCTTAGTTGCCTTCATGGTGAATCACGGCATTGGCGTCGATACTCTCAACCAGGTCAGCTTTGTTCCAGCGGACATCGTGGCGAACAATATCGTGGCGATCTCTACCACTCCCGGCACAGCGAACAAGACCTACCATGTCGTGCGGGATGATTATTCCAATATGATGGATATTACCGGGCTTATCACCCAGGCGACTGGCCGGCAATTCGAAGCATTCAGCCTTCCCGATTTCGTTCCCGAGTTGATCCGGAGATGCCGGAAGGAAGATCTTCTCTTTCCGCTGCTGGATTTTCTAGTGGGTTCTGTCGACAACATCTCCGCGATGGAGTTCAAACGCTATGACAACTCTTCTTATCAAATGGCCCGGGATGCCTCCATATGGGGCAAAGCGGACCCGTCTCTGGAAGATACGGTCAACGGCATTCTGAAATTCATGTATCGCAAGGGGATCATTTCGGTCGCGGCTCGTGAGGTCAACGCTGTGTCACCGAGCGATCAGCTTCTGGACCCAACAGATGCATTGTCCGCTACTGCTTCTTAAACAAGAGCTTCTCCGTTACCCGCTGGCCCGTTTCCAACGTGCCAGCGGTGGATAGCGTCATCTGCTGTCCATCCGCCGAAACCAGCCACCTATCCCTTTGCGCGACTTGATCGTCCCGCCGGTAAATCGCATCCACCGTGTGAGAATCGACAAGTTCGAGCGTCACGGTATCGTTGCGCGAGTTCTTTAAATCGTATTGCTTTCCGTCAAAACGGGCGGTATAGCTGAAGTCACCCAGAAAACGGATCCCGCCCCTTCCGTCCGCCTCGATTTTGAGCACCAAACCTTGCCGCAAACGGGTTTTGCTGAGATCCTCTGTCCACTCGCCTGCGAACAGGTCACTCGCAACCTTCGCACCTCCCCTGCGCGTCCACACGGTGATCTGATCGGCTTTGCCCCGGGTCGCAGTCGTGATCGTTAGCTCGTTCCCATCATTCGAAAGCTTTTCGCGAACCGTCGCCACAACAGTTCCATCCTTTTCCTCCTTGACCTCCGCCTGCCTCTTATCGATCCTGCGCAGCTTAATTTGATTGAACGCGAGATTGCCTGGTGCGGGCGATTCGTGTCCGTTCCCCTTCGCAGTGAAATCGAGATGGGTCTCGCCTGACATGACGACGTGCGTCCCGTCATGCAGAGGTGTAATGGAGAGCCGGTTCGGAGGATCAAGGCTAGACTGCGCAGAGATGAGCGTCCAGGAGCCAAGGCGAGGGTCTGCCACCCCAGGTTGGAAGGCGGCAAGCAGTCCGAGCAACAGTAAAGTACGAATTGAATTGATCCTCCTAAGCTGATGGGGAAGAGGTTAGCAGATTCAGATAGCTATGTAGGTGAGTCCTGCGCAAGTGTATGGTCGCGTATGAAGCGCGAACATACGAACCGGTTCCGGACGGAGCAACTCTTTGGCCTCTGCGGTTCTTCGGTGCCACTGGAGAGTTTCAGCTGCGACGATCTGTATGAAATGATGAGTGCCATGTATGTGCGCCGTTTTTGGGTGTCAGGGATCGTCTTCGCAGCAACCATTGCACTTCTTCCATTCTCTTTTCACGCGGAGCGCCACCTGGAGACCGCGACCCGTGTAGAAGGGAGCCAGGCTGAAACTGTCCGGGACGAGCTGGCCAATCGTTTTCGGTCGCCGTTCGTAGACCGCGTGGTCCTGGTGATCCAGGGACTCCCACCTGCGGATTCGGAGGAAGGCGCGCAGGCGTTAGAAACCATCGTGGCAGGCCTGAAAGAGCAACCCGGCGTTTCAGGAGTGGTGTCCTATCTCGAGTTGCGCGATCCGATCTTTCTGGGGCGGGGAGGGGGAACGTTTGTCCTCGTGGGACTCACGTCGACCGACGGTCCCGTGGAGTCGCTTGTTCCGAAGCTTCACCAACTGGCAACCTCGCTTGAAAATCAACTGCGGGGCCGTTATCCGGCGGTGAAGCTCGAACTCACAGGCGAGATTCCACTCAATTTCGACATTCGGAAAGCGAGCGCCGACGACGTGCAACGCGGCGAAAGTCTGGTGATCCCAGCGACTCTCGCACTTCTGCTGGTGGCTTTTGGAAGCCTGATCGCCGCCTTGATTCCATTGGCGGTTGGCCAGCTTGCCATCGCGACCACTCTTGCGATTACGGGGTTCCTGGCCCAGCGCTGGCATTTGTCCATTCTGGTTCAGAATTTGGCCACCATGCTTGGCCTGGGCCTGGGAATCGACTACGCGCTCCTCATGGTCAGCCGCTTCCGGGAAGCGATCTCCGCCGGGCACGGCGGACCCGCGGCCTCGGTCATCGCGGCACGTCAGGCAGGTCGCACGCTCTTGATTTCAACCTCAACGGTAGCCATCGGATTTCTAGCCCTCTTGACGGTTCCAATCAGCGAAATCCGTTCCATCGGCGTCGCGGGATTCTTGGTGGCGGGAATGAGTGTGTTGCTTACAAATACCCTCGTTCCGGCAGTGCTATTGTTGCTCGGTCCGCGGATTAATATTGGCCGAATGCCCTTTACTCCAAAGTTGGATGCGCATCGGGCCGCGCGTACGGGAAAACGCTGGCGGCGATGGGGAAAGGTGATTGTCGCGCATCCATGGCTGGCCCTGCTTGTGGCAGGCACTCCTTTGCTTCTGCTCGCATGGCAGGTTAGACGATTGGATACGAGTCTCCCACGAGGGAATTGGCTTCCGCAGTCGGCGGAATCAGTCCATGCGCTCCGCACCCTTGAACAGATGGATCGAGGCGGCGTTGTTGAATCATTGCGCGTCATTGTCGAGCTTCCAACGGATTCCATAGCCCAAACCGACGCGGGGTGGGATACGCTGGATCGTCTCAGCAAGCGCCTCGCGCGCGACCCTCGCTGTGCCCGTGTGATTTCTATCACTACGATTGCCGAGAGCAACCGGTCTTCCCTACGTGACCTCTCGCGGGAGACGCGTCGAACCTTTCTGAGTAGCGACGGACGAGCGGCGCTGCTTGAGGTGTTACCCGCAGGGTCGGTCTCCCTGCGCG
The DNA here is from genome assembly GCA_963741395.1 of uncultured Acidobacteriaceae bacterium. Classification (GTDB taxonomy): domain Bacteria; phylum Acidobacteriota; class Terriglobia; order Terriglobales; family Acidobacteriaceae; genus Edaphobacter. Next base: position 1,141,163 of record CAVUHV010000002.1, on the reverse strand, counting down.
ACCAGGTCAACTGGGTGCGGGAGCTCCGGAAGACGGGCGCGCCAGCTCTCACCGGAGTGCCAGGCGCAACGCTTCTCGTTGGGGGCATTCCGGCACTCAACGCCGATTATGAAACGATTGTCAGAGACCGCTTTTCGTCGGTAACCGCGCTGGTAGTGGCGGGGACGCTCATTGCGCTACTCTGCGGGTTCCGATCTGTCTTCGTCGCCCTGAAGGCCATCGCACTCAACCTGTTCTCGGTCGCGGCGTCCTTCGGAGCCTTGGTTTTCGTCTTCCAAAACGGACACGGAAGCCGCTTCCTGGGAGTTCCTGGGGGAACCGGTAGCGTGTTTCCCCTTGTTCCGATCGTCGCCTTCGCCATCGTCTTCGGACTAAGCATGGATTACGAGGTATTTCTGGTTGCACGCGTTCTCGAAGCCAGAAGGAGCGGGCTGAGTGAAATGGATGCGATCCCGGAGGGTCTGGCCAGAACCGCAGGGCTGATTACGAGCGCCGCCGCGATCATGATCGTGGTATTTGCGGCATTCACCTTCGGAGATTTCTTAGTGGTCAAGATGATCGGATTTACGTTGGCCGTCGCCGTGTTGATTGACGCGACACTCGTTCGTATTGTGATCGGTCCTGCGCTCCTTCGTATTGCGGGCGATTGGAACTGGTGGCCTGGCGGGCTCGCCACAGCGCGCAGGGCGCCCGTGATGGCGAATCGCGAATGATATGTTTATCCGCGTTCAACGATTCCGCAGTCGACGTCATGATCTTCAGGAAAAGCAGGAAGTGATATCGACGCGCCAATGTGCTTTGAATTGCGTCCTCAGGGTTTATACTTGGCAGGATCTACTGAAATCGTTTGAAAGGAGCCGCTGCAGGTCTGCGGAGAGGCAGAATCGCTTGGCATCAGCTGTCCGCCACCGGGGAGAGTTTTGGACACCGGAAATTATGTCGGCATCGCCGGCTGGACAGTCCAAATTACCGCAGACAGCGTAAATTACTAGCGGACACAGAGCATTTTCCATGGCAAGAGGCGTCAACAAAGTCATCCTTCTCGGCAATGTAGGCAAAGACCCCGAGGTTCGTTCCACTCCCGGCGGCACCATGGTGGCCACCTTCTCGCTGGCCACGGCCGACCGCCAGAAAGATCAACAAGGCAACTGGCAGGACAAGACCGAGTGGCATAACCTGGTCGCCTTCAGCCGTACCGCTGAGATTGTCCGTGACTACGTCAAAAAGGGCACGCAGCTCTTCATCGAAGGCAAGATCCAGACGCGCTCGTGGGACGACAAGGAGTCCGGCCAAAAGAAGTACCGCACTGAGATCCTGGTCAACGAAATGACGCTTCTAGGCGGCGGCCCGGGACGCGGCGAAGGAGCCGGCAGCAGCACCGGCGGCTACTCGCGCTCCAACACGGCAAGCTACGACCAACGCACACCCGCTTCGCAGCCTGACTTCGCCGATCAGGGCATCACTGACGACGACATTCCCTTCTAAGCGTTTCCCTCAAATACCGTACCGGCTCCTTCGTGGGCCGGCATTGCCTCGTTCAGTGATCTCTACAAAGCACTCTACGGTTAAACTATCTTCATGCTCGATGAAGCCACCTTCCGCCGCGAATCCGACAACGCCCTTGAATCACTCAAGCAATCCCTCATCCGTGCCGAGGAGCAATCTGAGGAAGCTGTCTTTGAGACGGAAGAGAAGAACGGCGTCCTCAATATTCTCTTCGAGGATGGCACGAGCAAGTTTGTCTTCACGCCAAACACTCCGGTGAGGCAGATATGGATCTCTGCCCTCTCAACCAGCTTCAAGCTGGAATGGTCGGACTCCGCACATGCCTTCGCGCTCCCGAAGACTGGAGAAAGTCTCAAGCCACTCACGCAACGACTGCTCCGCGAGCACCTCAACGATCCATCGCTCACGCTAGACTGACGATGGCAATCGTCCTGAGGCAGCAGCAACCGGTACAATAGAGATGTCACCCTGACATATGCAACCTCAACAAGGCCAGCTTCAGCGCCGAGAGCCAAAGTGTAGCGTTTGGGAGCCCCCATTCGAGACTGCAGCGACGACCAAAGGCAGTGCAACGATCGCATAGAGAAATATGGCCTCGGGGAGGGGGGTCGAGAGCATGCCACCAACTCTATCCGTCGCCATCATTACTCTCAATGAAGAAAGAAATATCGCTCGGACGCTCGCCAGTGTCCAGTTCGCGGACGAAATCATCGTTGTAGACTCCGGATCGACCGATCGGACAATCGAGATTGCCCGCGACTTCAACGCCGTCGTCATCTCGCAACCATGGAGAGGCTTCGCCGCGCAGAAGAACTTCGCCATCGAAAAGTGTTCCGGCACTTGGGTGCTATCGCTCGACGCCGACGAGGAACTCACACCCGAGCTACAGACCGAGATTCGCGCGCTTCTCCGCGGCAATCCCAACGCCGACGCCTACATGCTTCGCCGCCGCAACCTCTTCCTCAATCGCTGGATTCGCTACGGTGGCTACTACCCCGATCCCAAGCTGCGCCTCTTCCGCCGCCACGCAGCCAACTTCGCTCCTCCTGCCCGCTTCACCGAGCGTCCCGTTCACGAGACCATCGCCGTCGAAGGCAAAATCGAGACACTACACTCCGACTTGATACACCACGCTTACCCCACGATCGAAAGCTACATCGAGCACATGGACCGGTACAGCACGCTCGGCGCGGAGATCATCATCGCCAAAGGACAGACTAGCCGCTCATGGTTCGGCTTCTACTACAACGTCCTGTTGGTCCCCGCATTCACGTTCCTCTGGAACTACGTCTTTCGGTTCGGCTTCCTTGATGGCCGCGAGGGCTTCCTGCTGCATCGCTATCACTCCACCTACACAAGCTGGAAGTACGCGAAGGCATGGCAGACGACGCGCAATCGTTAGAGCGACGTTTCTCAATAGGGATGCACAAGACCGTTGACGAACGTATACTCTGATTCCGCATGGCTAAGCCTCCTATCCGCGTCCTCGTCGCAAAGCCCGGCCTCGACGGCCACGATCGGGGCGCGAAAATCATCGCTCGCGCTCTGCGTGATGCCGGAATGGAGGTCATTTATACCGGCCTTCGCCAGACACCCGAGATGATCGTCACAGCAGCCATCCAGGAGGACGTCGACTGCATCGGCCTCTCCATCCTCTCCGGCGCACACAACGTCATCGTGCCCCGCATTGCCGCGCTCCTCCGAGAGCAGCACGCCGAAGATATTCTGCTGGTCGTCGGAGGCACGATCCCCGAACAAGACGGGCCACGCCTGAAGGAAAGCGGCGTGGCGGCCATCTTTGGCCCCGGTACGCCGCTCGAAGCTACCATTAACTTCATCCGCGAAAACGTGAAGCCCCGCGGTCTTCTGACCACCTGACTCGTTCACTCATTACTTACCAGGGCAGCGGCTTCCCCATATGGAAGTATCCACCCGTAGGCCCGTCCTCCGGCAGCGTGGCCAACTCGACCTCAGTCTTGGCTCCGTCCACGATCTCCATCGGCGCGCCGTCGCCACCCAGGTCTGTCTTTACCCAGCCCGGATGTGCTGAATTTACCTTGATCTTTGTACCCTTGAGCTCGTGTGCCAGGTGGATCGTAAATGAGTTCAGCGCTGCTTTCGAGGCGTTGTACGCAAATGTCTTTACCTCGTCGATCGGAGAACCTGGCGTCGCATGCAGTGTCAGCGATCCCAGAATGCTCGAGACATTCACGATCCTGCCCCCGTCGCTCTTCTTCAGCAGGGGAAGCAACGCCTGAGTCAGAACAACTACCGCAAACAGGTTCGTCTCAAACGTATCGCGCAGCGTCTGCTCGGAGGTCTTGCTGGTACTGTTCCCGCCCATCTGCTCCGTCATCACGCCGGCATTGTTGACTAGGATGTCCAGCTTCCCAAACTCCTTCTCGATCTTCTCCGCAACAGCCTTGATATCCGCCGCATGCACAACATCCAGCTTCACGGCCCGCGCGTCAATGCCTTCCTTCTTCAACTCCGCCGCAGCAGCCTCACCCTTAGCCAGGACCCGTGCTCCAATAAGAACCGTAATCCCCTGCTTGCCCAACTGCCGCGCGGTCTCCAGGCCAATGCCTTTGTTTGCACCCGAAATAAGCGCAACCTTCTTTGCCTTGCTCATCGTATTCACCTCGTTGTCAGATCAATTCAGAAAACAGGGGCCTTCAGTATTTCCTATAAGATGAGAACTGTCGCGAAACGTTCCGCATATTTCTCGGGCAGCGGACGACGCTTCATGTCCTTACCCACCACCACATGCATCGTCTCGCCTTCGCACAGCAGCAACTTGTCGGCGTCTCTCACAACCCTGTAACCAAACCGGATCACCGCGCCACGCGCTGCCAGCAGCCGCGTCTCGATCACCAACTCATCGTCGTACAGCGCCGGAGCCCTGAAGCGCGCCGAGACATCGACGACTGCGATTCCAATACCATCCTCCCGCTCCATCGCCTTGTAATCCATCCCCAGTTCGCGGATGAAGTCTACCCTGCCCACCTCAAACCACACCAGGTAGTTCGCGTGATACACCACGCCCATCTGGTCGGTCTCCGCGTAACGCACACGCACACGAGACTCACTGACCACGGGCCTCTTCTCGCCTGCTTTGCTCATCTCTTCAGTCTATTAGATCAGCCGCAAGCTACTTGCCCCACACCGGTTTGCGCTTCTCAAGAAACGCAGATACGCCCTCGTTGAAGTCGTGCATGGAACGCGCCTCAGAGTTCGCCGTGAGCGCATGTCGAATCGCGGCGTCCAGCCATACCTTGTTCTGCGCCGCCAAAAGCTGCTTCGTCGCACGCATCGACTGTGGGCTGTTCGCCTTCAGATCCTTCGCCAGAGAAATAGCACGCTCTGCGAGACCATCCAATGGCACGACCTCATTGACGAGGCCCAGCCTCTCGGCCTCTTCGGATTGGAACAGCCGTCCGGTCAGCAACAGGTCGCGCGCTCGTTTGTCACCAATCTGCAATGTGAGAAACGCAGACACCAGAGCCGGCACAAAGCCGATCTTCACCTCGGTAAATCCGAACTTCACTCCCGGGGCCGCGAGCGTGAAGTCGCATATCGTCGCCAGTCCCGTTCCTCCCGCGATGGCTGCGCCATGCACCACCGCGATCGTCGGCTTCGGAAGTTCGTACAACGCGCGAAAGAGCCGCGCGATACGCTCCGCATCAGCTACATACTCAGACTGCGCCTTGCTTGCCATCGTCTGCAGATGAACCAGGTCGAGCCCGGCGCAGAATGCGTCGCCCGCACCGGTCAGCAACACCACGCGACCCTGGCCTGCGGCGGCACCGTCAAACGCGGCAATCAGTTCCTGCTGCATCTCCGGAGTCATCGCGTTACGGCGATCCGGACGATTCAGCATGATCGTCTCGATGCCATCCTCATCCGTAACCTGAATCGTCTTGTAGCTCATTGGCCCATGCTCCTTGCCTTACCTGCTGTTCCTAGTGAACTCCTGCACCGTACTTCCGCCCAATCTCCGCGTTTGCCGACAGCAGCCCGTCCAGAGGCGCGAGCTTTGGCAGTTCAGCTCCCAACGCCTTCAGTTCCTCCAGCACAACCTCCGTCGCCAGATTGCCGACCAGTACATCCTGAGCGAACGGGCATCCTCCCAAACCGCCCATCGCTGCGTCGAACCGCCGGCAGCCGGAGCTATACGCCGCCCTCACCACCTCGCGCGCGCCCTCATACCGCGCGTGAAGATGCACGCCTATCTCAATCTCGTCATGCACAGCCAGCACATCCGAGACCACATCAGCCACCAGCTTCGGCGTCGCGACGCCTACCGTGTCAGCCAGCGAGATCTGCCGCACCCCGGCGTCCACGAGCAGATCGCATGCATCCACTACCTCGTCAATGCTCCATGCATCGCCATACGGATTGCCGAACGCCATCGAGATATACGCCACCACATCCAGCCCGGCCTTATACGCCAGCGTCCCCACCTGCTCCAAAGCCTCCAGCGACTCCTCCGGCGTCTGGTTCTGGTTCCGCTTCAAAAACCCCGGCGAGATCGAATAAGGAAACCCCAGCGTCTGCACGCTCTCTGTCTTGATCGCCCGCTCCGCGCCCTTCGCATTCACAACGATCCCGATGATCTCCACGTCGTCAGGAGGGTCAAGGTAATCCAACACCTTCTCCGAGTCCGCCATCTGCGGCACCGCTGCAGGCGAGACAAAGCTCACCGCATCGATATGCCTGAAACCCGCCGCAATCAGCAGACGCAGATAGTCCGCCTTCACCTCCGCAGGTATATGCAGCGGCAGCCCCTGCCAGGCATCACGCGGACATTCGATAATCTTCACTACACTCATTTCGCATCCTTCTTACACCAGTATTCTTCGTCCTCGCGCACCTCCCAACAGATGCGGAAACCATGTCGTGTAAGCCGATACTCATTAGCGTACCCAGAAGAGCCCGATCCACCAACAAACTCAATACCAGTGTCGTAAAGAACATACTGAGCATCTACCAAATGCCACGTACCGCCCTGCAATTCCTTTCCATCAAAGTGCGAAAAACTACCATCGGCCTTAACTTGAATGGTCGATCCACCACCTTGTCCCTCCTGTTCATAGATTCCAAGGACTTCGTTTCTTGAGAAATGAAAGCGACCATAGCAATACAAACAGGCAACGCAAACTATCAAACTTAATCCTCTCCATCTCACGTCTGGAGCACCCCCGGATTAAACTTCCCCACCTCAGGATTCATCGCACAAGCCTCAAGCGCCGTCATCAACACCTCCCGCGTTTGTGCCGGATCAATAATCGCATCGATCCAAAGCCGAGCCGCCCCATACCGTGGATCGGCCTGCGCATCGTACGTCGCCTTGATCTCGTCAAAGATCGCCTTCTTCCCTGCCTCGTCCAGCACCTTACCCGACCTCTCCAGCTGCTTCACCCGAACCTCAACCAGCGTATTCGCCGCCGAAGCCCCACTCATCACCGCATACCGAGCCGTAGGCCACGCAAACACGAACCTCGGATCATACGCCTTCCCGCACATCGCATAATGTCCCGCGCCAAAGCTCCCGCCGACGATCACCGTAATCTTCGGGACCACACTCGTCGAGACCGCGCTCACCATCTTCGCCCCGGCGCGGATGATCCCGCTCCACTCCGCGTCCTTACCCACCATGAAGCCGTTGACGTCATGCAGGAAGATCAGCGGCACAAGATTCTGGTTGCAGTCCATGACGAACCGCGCCGCCTTCTGAGCGCTCTCCGTGTAGATCACCCCCCCGAACTCCGTCCGCTTGCTGCCATCGAGCGCAATCTGCGACTGATGCACCTTCTGGTTCGCGACAATTCCCACGGCCCGCCCGCCAATCCGCGCATACCCGCACAACACCGTGCGTCCGAAGTCGGCCTTGTACTCATCGAACTCCGAGCGATCCACGATGCGGGCAATCACCTCGTGCATGTCATAAACGTTAGTCGCCGCCTTCGCGGGATCAGGATCAATCAACCCATACATCTCCTCGGCCGAGAATTTTGGCGCATCGCTCTTTGCGTACGGAACGAAACTGAACGGCGCACCCCGCCGCTCCCCGATCTTGCCCACCAACGAGCGCAGCCGCGCGATGCACAGATGGTCGTTCGGCTCCTTGAAGTCCACCGTGCCCGAGATCTCCGCGTGCATCGACGCCCCGCCAAGCTCCTCGGCGGAGGTCTTCTGCCCAATCGCCGCCTGCACCAGCGCCGGCCCCGCAAGAAACAGCCCCGAGCCCTCCGTCATCAGCACCGTATCGGTCATTACCGGCAGGTACGCACCGCCCGCGACGCACATGCCCATGATCGCCGTGATCTGCGGGATTCCCAGCGAACTCATCACAGCGTTATTGCGAAAGACGCGCCCAAAGTCGTCCTGGTCGGGAAAGACATCCTCCTGAAGCGGCAGAAAGACGCCCGCCGAATCCACCAGATACAGCGTTGGAATTCGGTTCTCCAGCGCGATTGTCTGCGCACGCAGCACCTTCTTCGCTGTCATCGGAAAGAACGCCCCGGCCTTAACAGTCGCATCGTTGGCGATGATCATGCACAGCCGCCCGCTCACCCTGCCGAGCCCGGTCACCACGCCTGCTCCAGGCGCGCCGCCGAACTCTTCGTACATCCCATGCGCAGCCCATAGGCCAAGTTCCATCAGCTCTGTGCCCTCATCGAGCAGCAGCGCCAGACGCGCACGCACCGTCAGCCGCCCTTTGGCCCGCTGCGCCTCCGCGGCCTTCGCTCCGCCGCCCAGCCGAATCGCTGCCTCCTGCTCCCGCATGCCACCCAGCAGCGCCAGCAGCGCAGCACGGTTGGCAGCAAACCGCGCTGCCTTTACATCCAGCTTCGTCTCCAAAACACCTTCCAAGCTCCCATCCTCCGGCTTCCGATCATCAACGAAGACCCGCCAGCATAGCATCTTCGTCCCTCGCCGTGCTTGTAAAGTAGTTCGCGGCGGCGGGGCTAAACTGCAGGCACATAAACTTATCTTCAATGAGCATCGGCACTGCATCTTTGGAGAGCCCATGAAGATCTCAATCCAGTCTGCGCGCACCATCTCAGTCGCATCTCTCATACTGCTGCCCTGTTCAGCCGCTGCACAAAACAGCCGAGTCCAGATCGACCAATCCATTCAGAACAACGTCGGCGACCCCGCAAAGTTCCAGCGCGTATTCTCTGACCTGCAACATGCCGTCGCGAAACACGACGCCGCCGTCGTCGCTGCGCTCGTGAACTATCCCATCACCATCAATCCCGGAACAAGCAATGTCATGTACATCCGGGCGGCACAGGCCTTCATCGCCAGCTACGATAAGATCATCACGCCCTCCGTTGCCGATATGATCGTGAGACAGAAGTATGAGAATCTCTTCGTCAACTACCGGGGAGCTATGGTCGGCGACGGGCAGGTGTAGATAAGCGGCTACTGCGTCGACAGGGACTACAAAACTTCCGATATTAGAACCAAGACGATCAGGGCACTCCGGCCACGCCAAGTAACACCTATCAGCGATGCTCCTCAACCTCACCCCTCACGACGCGCTTCTCGTCATCGACATGCAGAACGACTTCTGCCCCGGTGGCCCGCTTGCCGTCGCGAACGGGGACAAAATCGTACCTGTCATCAATCAGCTCGCCAAGCATTTCGAGCACGTCATCCTCACACAGGACTGGCATCCCAAAGGCCACATCTCCTTCGCCTCCACCCACCCCGGGGAGCAGCCGTTCGCAATCATAGAGGTCCCCTACGGCCCGCAGACGCTGTGGCCCGATCACTGCATGCAGCACAGCCCCGGTGCAGCCTTTCATCCGGACCTGAATATTCCCCACGCCGAGCTGATACTAAGAAAAGGATTTCGCTCCGGAATCGACAGCTACTCGGCCTTCCTCGAAAACGACCACCACACTCCAACCGGGCTCGGAGGATATCTCCAGGAACGCGGACTGACGCGGCTCTTCCTATGCGGTCTGGCCTACGACTATTGCGTCCGTTACACCGCGATCGATGGCAACGCACTGGGCTTCGACTGCCTCGTTATCGAAGACGCCTCACGGCCAGTCGCCCTGCCGGGCTCAGTCACCGACACCGATCTAGCCTTCGCCAGATCAAGCATCCGCCGGATCCGGACCTTCGATCTACCGCAGCGCTAACCCGCCGTCTCGCTTACCACGCCTGCCAGCCCCAGTTCCTCCGCTCGCTCCTGCATCGACTTCAGGCAGTTCCCCAGGTGCTCTTCGAGGGAAATCCCTAAAAGCTCTGCTCCCCCCGTGATGTCCTCCCGCTTCACCGCGCGGGCGAAGGCCTTGTCCTTCATCTTCTTCTTCACCCCAGCCACCTCGACGTCGCGGATCGACTTTGTCGGCTTCACCAGCGCGCAGGCCGTCAGAAAGCCCGCGAGCTCGTCGCATGCAAACACAGACTTCTGCAAGTGGGACTCACGCGCTACGCCGGAGTAGTCCGCGTGCGCCAGGATCGCCTGCAGCACGGGCTCCGGCCATCCAAGCTCACGCAGATGGGCTACCCCGACGAATGGATGCTCCTCAAGCGATGGATGCCGCTCGTAGTCCATATCGTGCAACAGCCCCGCACAGGCGTAAGGCTCAGCAAAGGCAGCGGCGGCATCACCCGTCAAGCCGCTCTGTTCCGCCTCACGGAGGCCGTAGGCCTCCGCGCATATCGATACCGCCATCCCGTGCTTGCGCAGCGACTCACTCTGCGTCCACTCCTGCAGCAACGCCAGCGCCTCACCGCGTCCGAACTTTCCCTCCATGCTGAACCTCCATTCTCTAAGCCTGCTTCCGGCTATAAAGACAAGTTACCATTTTGGTTCCTTTCCCGTTTTTTTCGGTTTTTGTCGTCAGAAGCACCGGGTTTCTCTTGACTCCAAAGTTACCTAGTGTCACTCTAGGCACATCGCATCGTTCCGTTATCGGACGTGCGCTGCGGTCCTTGCTCTGGGTCCGCCCGCGTAAACAAAAGTTATGGCAACCATGATGGCACCCGTCGAGCAACGTGAGGTTCTGCGTTGCGACCATTGCAGCTTGGTGCAGTTCCGCACAGCAAACTCGTTGTGCCGGCGCTGCCACAAGTGCCTCGAGGTCGAAGAGCCCGTACCGGCTCCCGCACCGTTATCACTCGTCACCCAAACAACCGCCCCAGCGGAAGGCCTTCAGGTAGCCTCTGCCGTTCGCGATCTGCGCCACGTGCGCAATCTGTCGCAGCGCCAGTTGGCCGCCCGTATGAATGTGCCGCGCACTTATATCTCTAAAATCGAGAATGGCAAGGCGATGCCTACTCTGTCCTCGCTCGATCGTCTGGCCAAGGCGCTCCAGGTCGATATCTCCACCCTGCTGCGCGACTCCAACACCCGTCACCGCGACGAAACGGCCGTCCTCATGACGGACCCCTTCCTCGCGGAGATCGCCGCCTACACCTCGCAGCTCGATGCATTACAGCGCTCCATCTTCCTAAACCACGTTCGCGAACTGGCCGCAGGCCGCCGCCGCACGGCATAGCGTCAGCTTTCGCCTCCATTCCTCTGTAGCGCACAGCCCGGCTTTCACAGCAGGCCGTGCGCTACTCTCCAACGCCCTTAGTTCCTTGCTTTGCAACGCGTTTATTGCGCCCGCCACACTGGTGTGCTAGCGTCATGCATTGTGAGGTAGTATTGCCCCCGATTCCGCCCACCCGCGTCCACGAGCTTCCTCCCGACGAGCAGACCCTCTATCGCCAGCTCGATCCCGCACGCCTGCCACAGCACATCGCTATCATTATGGACGGTAACGGCCGCTGGGCCGGTAAACGCGCCCTCAAGCGGTTCCTTGGCCACCAGCAGGGGGCTGAATCCGTTCAATATGTCGTGGAGACTTCCTCACGCATCGGGCTTCCCTACCTTACGCTCTACGCCTTCTCACTCGAAAACAATCTGCGCCGTCCGAAGTCCGAGGTCAGCTTCCTTATGAAGCTCCTCAAGAGCTACCTCATCGGTAACGTCAAGCGCATGAACGACAACAACGTCCGCATGAACTATATCGGCCGCACCAATGACCTTCCGGCCGAGGTGCAGGAAACCATGCAGTGGGCGATGGAGTCGACCGCCAAGAACACCGGCACAACTCTGACCTTGGCCCTCAACTACGGCGCCCGCACTGAAATTGTCGACGCCTTTCGCCGCATCCTCACCGACATGACCACCGAGGCGCACACGCGGGGCTGCTCAGTCGAGGACCTGCTTGGCGCCGGCGCGCTCGATGGCCTCGACGAGGCAACAGTCTCCCGCGCCCTTTACACTGCGGACATGCCCGACCCAGACCTCATCATCCGCACCTCGGGCGAACAGCGCATCTCGAACTTCCTACTCTGGCAGATCGCCTACTCGGAGATCTTCATCACCGACCGCCTATGGCCTGACTTCCGCGGCATCCACCTCCTCGAAGCTATCGCCGACTACCAGCGCCGCGAGCGCCGTTTCGGAGGCATCTCCGAAAACTCCGACGAGAAGATCGACACCCTCCAGCCTGTCTCCGAGCTCGAAACCGAGATCACCACCGAACTCCTCCCGCCACGCGAACTCACACGCCGCTAGTTACCGCAATCGGCATCTTTGCTTTCAGCACTCCAAGGCCGGACGCTTACTGAGTCAGGCCGGACCGAGTTCTTCTACGTAGTCGAGGGCCAGCTCCACATCGACTTCATCGACCCCAGCGATCCCACCACAACCCAAGACATCCCCCGCATCATCACCCTCAGCTCGCATGCGACTCCCACGACATCGGAGAGTCCGTATACGTGTACAAGGTATCGGAGTCATACTCGGCAAGCGCTGCGTGCATCTTCGCGTCTGCAAAGAGTTTGTTGATTTCTACTGAATCTTTCGATTGTGCTTTCGCGAGAGCCGAACCCATCGCTAGCAAAAGTGCGATGCTCGCGAGTCCGCTGAGATGGAATATGAATCGGGATTTCATAACAACCTCCTCTTAAATCCCTTGATACTTGGCCCTCAGGCTAAGCATGAACCGTCGCGTAAAGCATTTTCGGTGATTCACGTCACAGGCCAATCGCGAAGCACGTCTCGTAGATCGACACCGAGCTATCAGACCATTGACGAAGAATGCTCACACGCACTCATTCGTATCGCGAAGGGCTCAAGACGCGTTGCAATTCGTCGCGTCTTCGACCTTACGATCTTGCATCATCTCCAATAACTACAACGATTTCTAATTTCCTCCAACCCAAGTCCTATATCCTTACCAACGACGCATGAAAAGAATCCTCACTGCCCTGATCCTCATCCTCGCCGTCTTCGCCCTCATCTTCTTCGGCCAGTTGTGGATGATTACACTCTTCGCCGCACTTGTCGCCGAGCTCGCCGCCTATGAGTACCTCAGGCTCGCCGCAGTCGGAGCAGAGGCTCACGGAGCCACACTCCGAATTCCTGTCTGGTGGATGGCCCTCGGAACGGCGCTCGCCTTCGTGGTCACATTACCTAACTTCCCTGTCGAGGCTCAGCTTCCGGTCCTTAGCGCCCTAACTCTCGTTCTCTTCGCATGGAACGGTTTCCGCGCCCCGCTCATCCAGGTGCTCCCCGACACGGCACAGGGTATCTTCGGCCTCATCTGGATCGCCTATCCGCTCACTCTCATTCCACTCCTCTGGAAGCAGGAGGACGGTCCCGCCCTGTTGCTCTTTCTCATGGTCTGCGTCTGGTCCGGAGACATCGCCGCCCTCTATATCGGCCGCGCCTTTGGCAAACACAAGCTCGCCCCCCGCCTCAGCCCCGGCAAGACCTGGGAGGGTTCCATTGCCTCCATCGCAGGCAGCTTAATCGCAGCCGGGGTCCTCGTGACTGTCAGCAATACCCTTACAGAGCGAGGCAACACGCTGCTTCACATCTCTGAGCCTCTTTGGCAAACGCTCATCCTCGCCGCTATCATCAACATCGCCGCCCAACTCGGCGACCTCCTTGAGTCCGCTATCAAGCGTGGAGCGGGCGTCAAAGACTCCGGCACAATGCTTCCCGGTCACGGAGGCATCCTCGACCGAATCGACGCCCTCCTCGTCGCTGCCCCCGTCCTCTGGTTCTGTCTCCTCCTAATGGACCACTTCGGCCTCGCCCGCTTCTGACTCACAGTTCGAAGCTGGGGTTTTCCCTAGTTACGCAAAAGACGCCCAAGAGCTACTCTTATACGCAACGCAGCCTATCTTCTGCTGTGAACGTTTTTTGTCGTTGTGAAGCACCGCCACTTACCCCGTATAGGATCAGGGTCTAATTGCTCACTCGGGAGGCGCTCCCCAGCACCAGATTGGCCCGTTTCTGAAGCTGGGAGGCTATTTTCATAGGTTGGCCATGAACCGCCCTGTTAAGGGCTTCACCGGAAATGATTCGCGAGGTAAAGAAATATGAGCTTCCAAGAGAGATCTTCCACCCACTCGGCTCAAGGACCTTCACCGGCCCACCAGCCACCTCCAAAACCAATCTGGCTCTCTGCAAAACAAATGACTCGGCTCGCAATACTCGCTGCCATCGCGGGAGTCTGCCTCTTCGGCTACTCCGGACGGCACGTGCTGGCAAAGACGGGTCAGGCTGCGGATGCCAACGCCGCCTCAACGGTCGACCCTGACGCGGTTGACGCAGTCAAGAAAATGGGCGCCTATCTTCGCTCCCTCAAGGTCTTCCAGGTGCACGGAGACGTCACCCACGATGATGTCCTCGAGGACGGACTGATCGTTCAATCCAACAGCAAAGTCGACATGCTTGCAGTTAAGCCCGACCGTATGCGCGTCGAGGTCGTCAGCGATGAGAAGCACAGACTCTATCTCTACGACGGAAAAAACTTCACCGCGTGGGGAAGGCTGACCAACTACTACGCAACCGTTCCTGCACCGCCAACCATCGGCGAACTGTTTAAGCAAGCCCAGGAAAAGTACGACATCGAACTGCCCCTCATTGACCTCTTCAAATGGGGAACCAACGAGGACGACATCAATAAGATCAAGACCGCCATTGACGCCGGCCCCACAACCGTTGAGGACGTCACCTGCGAGCAGTATGTCTTCCACCAGGAAGGCGTCGACTGGCAGATCTGGATTCAGCTCGGAGACTATCCTCTCCCGCGCAGGCTAGTCATCACCACCCTCACCGACGAGGCCAGGCCGCAGCACACCATCACTCTTACCTGGAACCTCGCGCCCTCCTTCAACGACGCGGCCTTCGTCTTCGATCCGCCGCCCGATGCCAAGCGCATCCTCTTCGAAGGGCAAACCGCCGACACCACCGAGAAAGGGAAATAAGGTGACAGCCATGAAGCGATTAACTCAGATCTTCACCCTGTTCGCCATCGCAGTCCTGGTATCCGGAATGACACTTTTCGCTCAACGCGGAGGCCGCGGCGGTGGCGGCGGCGCAGCAGCCGGCGGCGGTACCCGCAGTAGCGCCCGGTCCAGCGTCAACTCGACTCCGACCCAGGGCGCCAATCGCACCGCCAGCGCCAACCAGGGCGCCAATCGCACTGCCAACGCTAACCAGGCTGCAAATCGCAACGCCAACGCTAACCAGAACGTAAATCGCAATGCCAACGTCAACCAGAACGTAAATAGAAACACCAACGTCAACCAGAACGTCAACGTGAACCGCGACGTCAACGTAAACGTAAATAACGGCTACGGTGGTGGAGGCTATTACGGCGGAGGCTGCTGCTACCATCCCGTCGCCGCGGCTGCCGTAACCACAGCCGCAGTAGCGGTGACGGCTGCAGCCATCGGTTCGATCGTCAACCAACCGCCCGCTGGCTGCGCAACGCAAATCGTCAATGGATTGGCCTACCAAAACTGCAACGGCACCTGGTACCAGCCTCAAATGTCAGGCAGCTCCACAACCTACGTCGTCGTCAACGCGCCACATTGACGAAGCCAGCCCTCGGATGGCGTATTCGAAGGCTGACCTGGCAGTCCAAACCCTTCGCAGACTCGAAGAAATGGCGTCCCTCCCCTCGCCTCCATCTTCGAGTCTGCGAAAATAGTTCTGTGAAAAAGCTAGCCATCCTGGGTTCCACCGGCTCCATCGGAACCAGCACCCTCTCTATCTGCGAGTCCTTCCCCGACCGCTACCGCCCCATCTCCCTCGCCGCAGGCCAGAACCTCGACGCCGCCTTCGCCCAATGCCTCCGCTGGCGCCCCAAAGTCATCTCACTGGCAACTGAGAAACTCGCTGACACCCTCAAATCCCGCCTCAAGGCCGCAGGAATCACGGGCATCGAGGTCATCTACGGCTCGGCGGGTACGGTACGCGTCGCCACTCTGCCTGAAGTAGACTTCGTGGTCTCAGCCATCGTCGGAGTCGCTGGCCTCGAGGCCACCTACGCGGCGGTTAAGGCCGGAAAGACGATCGGCCTGGCCAACAAGGAGTGCCTTGTCGCTGCCGGTGAGCTCATCATGGCCGCCGCTAAAGAGCACAACGTGGCCCTCCTGCCAATCGACTCCGAGCACAACGCTGTCCACCAGTGCATGCGCGGCGGTCTTCCCTCCGAAGTCCGCCAGATCTGGCTCACAGCCTCCGGCGGCCCCTTCCGGAACACTCCTCTAGCCGAATTCGAGCACATCACTCCCGCCCAGGCCCTCAAGCACCCAACTTGGGTGATGGGCCAGCGCATCACCATCGACTCGGCCACCATGATGAACAAGGGCTTCGAGGTCATCGAAGCTTGCCGCCTCTTCTCTCTGCCTGCCTCCCGCGTCCGCACAACTATCCATCCGCAATCCACCGTCCACTCGCTGGTCGAGTTCGTTGACGGTAGCATCCTCGCGCAAATCTCCGTCACCGACATGCGCCTGCCCATCCTCTACGCCCTCGCCTACCCCGAGCGCGTTAACGCCCCAGCGAACTCCGGCCTGCGCTTTGACCTCACCGCATTGAGCCAATTGGACTTCTCCCAACCCGACCTGACCCGCTTCCCTTGTCTGCGCCTCGCCTATGAGGCCGCCGAAACAGGCGGCGAGGCCTGCATCGCCCTCAACGCCGCCGACGAGGTCGCGGTCGCCGCGTTCCTCTCGCCCGACCATGGCAAAGCCATTCCGTTTATAGGCATTCCGCGTACAATAGAGCAGGTGCTGATGCAAACCACCAGCCGTCATCCTGCGTCCATCAAAGAAGTGCTTGAAGCTGACCTGATGGCTCGTGAGCGTGCCGGCGAGGTCATTTCCCGCCAGTTCACCGGCGCCCTTCGATGAATCCCGCACCGTATCTTTAGGCTACGAGGTCTCTCAACTCTCCCATGTCCACAATCATTCAACTTGGCATCGTGCTCGGAATCATGGTTCTCGTGCATGAGTTCGGTCACTTTGCCGTCGCAAAACTCTGCGGAATCCGGGTAGAGGTCTTCTCCATCGGCTTCGGAAAGCGTCTCTTCGGCTTCAAGAAGGGCGACACCGATTATCGCCTCTCCGTGCTTCCCCTCGGCGGCTACGTCAAGATGTCCGGCGACAATCCCGGCGAAGCCCCCTCCGGCGACCCCGGTGAATTCAACGCCCATCCCCGCTGGCAGCGAATCCTCGTCGCTTTGGCTGGCCCCGTTGCCAACTTCATCCTCGCCCTCGGCCTTATGACCGGCGTCTCGATGCTGCACAACGAGGTGCAGGAGTACCTCCGCGGCCCAGCTTCCACCGACTATGTTTCGCCTAACACCCCGGCGTCACACACCGGCATCCAGCCCGGCGACACCATCGTCCACTATGACACGGTAGAAAACCCCACATGGGACGAGGTGGCCACTCGCTCCCTTCTCAACATCAACCAGAGCGTTGCATTCTCCTACGTGCACAACGGTCAGCGCGTCAACACCAAGCTCTTCGTCGAGTCCAAGGGCGGCGCTGAGAACTTTTCGCTGGACGGCATTGGGCTCATCCCCAAAATGCAGAATGCCCCTGTCCAGGTCGACTCACTTGAAGCGAATATGCCCTCCGCGCGAGCCGGCATTCAGCCCGGAGACAAGATCGTCTCCATCGACGGCCTCCAACTCCACTCCGTCCCTGCCTTGCTCGCATACATGCAGGATCAGGCCGGCAAGCCCGCTTCCCTCGTCATCCAACGCGGCAACCAGACCCTACCCATCGAGGTCACCCCGCAGCTAGCTGACGTAGGCGATGGCACGAAGGACTACCGCCTCGGCTTTCATCCCGTCCAGCCTCCAGTCAAGGTTGAACGCTTACCGTTCACCAAGGCTGTAGTGGCCTCATGGGAGTTCAACAAGAAGGGCTCGATGCTCATCGTCGAGGTACTCAAGCGGATGTTCACCCGCCAGGTTTCGGTGCGCAGCCTCTCCGGTCCCATCGGGATTGGCCAGCAGATTCACCAGGCCGCATCGATGCCCGGCTGGATGCCGCTCATCGGGCTGATGGCGTATATCTCGCTGAACCTCGGCATCTTCAATCTGCTTCCCGTTCCGATTCTCGACGGCGGCATGATCCTCTTTCTGCTCGTCGAAAGCGTCCTGCGCCGCGACCTCAACCAGCAACTCAAGGAGCGCGTCTACCAGATCGCCTTCGTCTGCATCCTGGTCTTCGCCGTGATGGTCATCTTCAACGACATCAGCAAGCTCGGCATCTTCAACCATCTCAAGCCATAAGGCAAAGCGACCGCGGATTACATGAATATCGGCGCGGATAGTTCCTTAGAGTTCTATCCGTGTCAATCTGTGTAATCCGCGGTCGTCTTTTGTCCTTTAGTCGTCGTCACCGCCGCTCACCCGCCGCTGCGCCAGTGGCGGCTTGGTCTGCGCCGCCTCCGCCAGCGGCGCTCTTCGCCACTTCGTCTTTCCCAGAGTAACCGTTCTGTGCGACTGTTCTCCTCGGTTCAGTTGCTCAGGCCCTTCAGCTCCACTGCAATTTCGGCTGCCGCCTTTCGCGCCTGGTCCTCGCGGTCAGGAGGAAAGCTGATCGCTCCGACTCGGGCATGTCCCCCGCCGCCGTAGCGCTCGCAGATCGCCGCCAGGTTGGCCAGGTTCTTCACAGGGACCTTCGTCCAGGGGTTGGTCCCTACAGCCACCTTCGTCCGAAAGCTCGACTTGCTCAGCCCGACATTGTACGTCGACTCGGGGAACAGGTAGTAGGGGATGAACTTGTTGTACCCTTCCGTCGGCTGGTCAGTGATGTCGAACGTAATCACACCTCGGTCGACCGTGGCGCGCGACCGGATCAGCTCCAACGCAGCCCAGTGACGATCCATCAGCGGCGTCAGCAGTTCCTGCACAAACGGCTGCTCCAAAACGTTCTGCAATGGCATCTCCGTCAGCAAAGGAATCAGCCGAGGAATCAGCTCCTCATCGGCCGCGCTCTCGATCACCATCGTCAGCTTCATCGCCGGAGCGGCCATCTCCACTGCTGCCTCTGCGCTCTCGTATCGTGCGCTGTCCACGATGTCGGCCCACGTAATCAGCTCGGCGAGGGGCTCTACATCGAAACCGAACCTCGTCTTACCGATATATGCAATAAAGCTGGTGCAAGACGGATACTCCGGATCGTAGAATTTCCGCATGACCTGTGAGCCATCCTCCTGCCCGCGCTCAAAGTCCGCCTGGTCCGCCGGTGTGAGAAATGCGCTCAGATGATGATCAAACCACCAGGTCACCTTCGGCGAGGCCGAATACTTGAAGTCCACAATCGCATTTTCGTCACCATTTACAGTGTCAAGAAAATCCCGCTCATCAAACAAGGCTCCAGCGCGGTGCACCAGCCCGTGATACGAAAAACGCGACGCAGTCCTCACGCATTCGCGATGAAACCGCGTAAACACGGAAGCGGAGCACGCTCCGTCAAAACACTTGTTATGAAAAAAAACCTTGCACTCCAAAGGAACAAGCCCCCATTGCGGCGTCTCTACTTGTGCACGCCGAAGTGTTTAGCATAGCCGCCCTTCGTCTCTGAGCCAAGCCCGCAACGATTGTGACCACGTTCGCGTATGTTCGCGTATAAGGTTGAGAGCATCCGGAAACCACCGTGACAGAATCTCCTAAGCAAACCTCGCCTCTTTTCTTCGGCCCCGGCGGCCTCCGCGCCGGATGGGCAATTCTTGCCGCCATCGCGCTCTTCTTAGCGTTATCCCGCGCTCTCGGCTTCATCCTTCGCGTCACCCACCTCTCCCCACACTCGCAATCAGCCGCTCCGGCGCCGTTCGACGTCTTCTACTCAGAGGGTCTGCTCTTTCTCATCGTCGCTGCCGTCACCTGGATTATGTCGCGCATCGAACGCCGTCCAGTCTCCGTTTACGGTCTCGGAGGCCCACGCCGCCTCGCCTTCCTCCTGACTGGCGCACTATGGGGTCTTCTCTTCCTGTCCTTGCTTGTCTTCTCCCTCATCAAAACGGGACATCTCGTCATCGACACCCGCCTGCTTCACGGCACCGACATCCTCCTCTATGCCGCCGCATGGGCACCAGGCTTCCTCGTCATCGCTCTCTTTGAGGAATATCTCTTCCGCGGCTACCTCCTGTACACGCTCTCGCGCGGCTTGGCAGGTCTCTATGGTCGTTTCAGCACGGCCCCCCGCAGCGCTTCTCTCGGCTTCTGGACCGCAGCTCTTTTGCTCTCCCTCGGCTTTGGCCTCATCCACGGCTCCAACCCTGGCGAAAGCCCGATTGGTCTGCTTTGCGCTGCATTGATCTCGCTCGTATTTTGTCTAAGCGTCTGGCGCACCGGCTCGCTCTGGTGGGCTATCGGCTTTCACGCCGCATGGGACTGGGCCGAGTCTTTCCTCTATGGCGTCGCCGACAGCGGTATCACCGTCCGATTTCATCTGCTGGCGACCCATCCGACAGGCTCGCCGCTGCTTAGCGGAGGAACCACTGGCCCCGAAGGCAGTCTGCTCGCCATCCTCATCGCTGTGCTGGCAGCGGCGGTCATCGTGCTCACGGTACGCTCAAAGGACGCCTACGCCGCCCTCTTGCCGTCGACTAGTGCTTCTTCAACAGATACTGGCTCTCTTCCAGATCCAGCTCCCGTTCCACCGTTCGAAGCACATCGTCACTGATCACGCCTCCATCGCGCAGCCCGATCACCGCCGCGCGCTCCCGCCGAATCGCGCCCTCCGCCAGTTCGACGATATGCTTTGCGGCCTCAACGGCCTTCTCGTCTGTTTTTTTGTCTTCACATATGGCGACGAGACGATGCCTATAACGGTCGAGCAGGTCGTCAAAAGCATGTGCGTGCTCCTCACCATACTCCGCCTTGCCCACTTCCAGATACCGGATCGCCTCCTGCAGAGCCACACGTCGCGCATATCGCTCCTCGGGCTCCATCCCGAGATGTCCCCCGAGCCCAAGGGCGCGAATCACCGAAGGCAGTGTCAGACCCTGCAGAACCAGCGTCACGAGAATGACCGAAAAGGTCAGGAACACAATCAGATTTCGTGGCCCAAACGGCTTCCCATTAATCATGTCCGGTACAGAAATCGCCGCAGCCAGCGCCAGCACACCGCGCATTCCCGTCCAGCCAATGACGAACGTCTCCCGCACCCCGATCTTCTCCTTGTGCCTCAGCTTCGCGATGAAGTTGGCCAGTGTCACGGCAGGCACGACCCACACCATCCGCAGCACGATCAGGATCACGCTGAAGACCGCTCCATACTCCACCAGCGTCGCCAGGCTATAGCCGCCTCGAATCCCTGCCAGCACATACGACATCTGCAACCCAATCAGCGCGAAGACGATGCCATTCAGCACAAACGTCATCGCATCCCACACTCCCGTTACCTGAATCCTCACACTAGGCGAAAAGAACGTCGCACTCCTCCTGCTCACATACAGACCGCAGGCAACTACTGCCAGCACACCCGAAGCCTTCGCTTCCTCTGCCGCCAGATATGCAGCATACGGAACGACGAGACTCACCACAATCTCCACGGGCCCATCATCGATAAAGTGCTCTATCCATCCAACGAAGACACCTAGAAGCAGTCCGATGCCTACTCCACCCACAATCAGATAAACCAGCCGGCTGATGCCTTCGCCAACCGTCGGCAAGTCGCCTCTCGCCAGCAATCCCAGCCCAATCTCGAGCGCGAGAAGTCCTGTCGCGTCGTTAAGCAGGCTTTCGCCTTCGAGGATGTCCACAATTCGCCGTGGCAACCCAATCGCCCGCGCCACCGACGTCGCTGCGATCGCATCTGTCGTTGAGAGCACCGCGCCCAGCAAAAATCCTGCCTTCCAATCCAGGTACGTGATGAAGTGATCCGAGAACTCCGCAACACCCCATACCGTGAAGCCCACCAGCCCTACGGCAAGCAACACGATCACCACAATATTGCGGCAGAAGTCGCGCCACGACACAGTCCATGCCGACGAATAAAGCAACGGCGGCAGAAAGATAGCAAATACAAGATTGGGGTTCAGTGAAATCCGAGGCATTCGCGGGACAAAGCTCAACACAAGACCCGCAAGCACCAGCACAATCGGATACGGCACCTTCAACTTGTGCGCAATCACCGCAAATGCAGCCACCATGATTAGCAGCAGCAGAACGACCGTCTCCAGCGCGTGCAGATTCACTGACGCTACCAAACCTCGCCCTCCTTGCAGCGGACTTGCTTCAGTAAACCCATCGTACTCTGCCCACCGTCAGAGTCCTCGTTGATGCCCTCAGAGCCTCTGCGCACCATTTATCCTTGGGACAACAGCATGACTCCGAGCGAACCACTCTCCCCCGAGCCTGTTCTTCTCACGCGCCGCGCCATCCCGGAGCCCCACCCTGGTGGCCATCCCCCACTCCGCAGGCGCCTCATCTTCGCGCTTGCGATAACTCTTCCGATGCTGGTCATCCTTGCGCTGGTGGCCTTTTTCGCCGCTCGCCATTGGGCCCAGCAGGCCATGCGCGACTCCCTCCCGCAAATCGACGGTGATCTCCACGTCGCAGGCCTCTCCGCGCCCGTCACTATCCAGCGTGACGCCCATGGCGTGCCCTACATTCACGCTGCGTCACTAGATGACCTGGTCTTTGCGCAGGGCTTCGTCACGGCCGGAGACCGCCTCTTTCAGATGGATGTCCTCCGCCGCCACGCCTCTGGCGAACTCGCCGAAGTCCTCGGCCAGTCGCTGCTCCTCCACGACCGAACCCAGCGCACCCTTCAGCTCCGCGCCGCCGCGGACCGAGCCGTCGCCGCCCTCCCTGCCGAGCAACTCCACTTCCTCGAAGTCTACTCACGCGGCGTTAACGCCTCTATCGACATCCAGCGCGCCCATCTACCTCTTGAGTTCCGCGTCCTCCGTTACCAGCCCGCGCCCTGGACACCGCGCGACTCGGTCCTCATCGGCCTCGTCATGTTCCAGGACCTAACCAACAGCTTCCCCGTGAAACTCAGCCGCGAGGCCATCGCTGCTCAGCTTCCGCCCGAGCTCGTCGCTGACCTCTACCCCGTAGGCTCCTGGCGCGACCATCCACCCACCCAGGCCGTCGTCGATCTCACGGCGCCACAGGAGAACATTCCAGACGTCCCCCTCGACGAGTCCCAGACCAAACTCACGCGGCCCTCCGTATCCCTCCACGACCTCCTCACGCTACAAAACTCACTTCGTAATCCCCTCTGCGAAGGCTGCACCGCCGGCTCCAACGACTGGGTCGTCTCCGGCTCCCGCACAGCGTCAGGCAAACCCTTGCTCTCGAATGACATGCATCTGGCCCACAATGTCCCAGGAATCTGGTACCAGGCCGATCTCCAGGCCCCATCCGATAACGGAGAGTTTCACGTCGCCGGAGTCTCGCTTCCTGGCCTTCCCTTCATCGTCGTCGGCCACAATGCCCACATCGCATGGGGCTTCACGAACCTCGGAGCCGACGTTCAGGATATCTACATCGAGCAGATCCAGGGCTCCGGCCAGTCGGCGCAGTTCCGCAATACTGACGGCTCGTGGCAACCCGTGTTCCATCAGACTGAAATCATTCACATCCGCGGTGGGCATGACGTCACACTAGATGTCATTGCCACGCGGCACGGCAACGCCATTACGCCCATCATCTCGCCTCTTCTTCCCGGCGAAAAGAGAGCCCTCAGCCTCCGCTGGACAATCTATGACCCGGCCAGCCTCAGCCCCTCCATACTCGCCATTAACTCCGCTACTGACTGGGCCAGCTTCACCACGGCCTTCTCCAACTTCGGCGGCCCCGCACAAAACGTCGTCTACGCCGACGACCAGGGCCACATCGGCTACCACGCTGTCGGCTTCATTCCAATCCGCGGCAGCGTCGCTCAACCCAGCCCTCTTAGCCCCGTCCCCGTGGTTTCAGATGACCCATCCCACGAGTGGGCCGGCTACATACCCTTCGACCAGCTCCCTCAGGCCTTCGACCCGCCCAACGGTGTCCTCGCAACGGCGAACGCACGCGTCACCCCAGACAACTATCCCTATCCAATCACCCTCGACTGGGCCGCCCCCTACCGCAACGAACGCATCTGGAAGATCCTCACGAGCCGCGACCACCTCACTCCGGCCGATATGCTTGCGCTCCAGACCGACGTCTACTCTGACCTCGACCACGACGTCGCTCAGCGCCTCGCCTACGGGATCGACCACTCCACCACGAAAGACCGGCGTCTTCGTCAGGCCGCCGACCTCCTCCGCAACTGGGACGGCACCGTCACCGCCGCCACTCCCGCGGCACCCATTGTCATCGCCGCGCGCAACGCCCTCTGGCCTCTCATCCTTGGCCCGAAGCTCGACACAGCCACCGCCTCCTCTCCAATAAGAGATACCGTTGAACCGCTCTGGCAGCTCTATTCCTGGGGAGAGAAAGCCTACGCCGGCGAGCAGATCATCATGCACGCCCCCTCTCGCTGGCTGCCCCCGGGCTATGCCAACTGGAACGAACTCCTTACCGCGGCCGTCGCCCGCGGCCTCGCTGCAGCGCACGCCCCTAGCGATCTAAGCCGCTGGAGTCAGGGCAATGCTCACCCGATCGACATCGAACACCCAGTCTTCTCCCAATCTCCCATCCTGAAAGCCCTTTTGGGTATGCCCATCGGCACTGGTGTCCAGCCGCAGAGCGGCGACACCTCCACTGTCAAGCAAGTCGACCGTACCTTTGGCCCCTCCGAGCGCTTCACCGCTAACTTCGCCGACCTCGACAACTCTACCCTCAATCTTGTCCTCGGCGAATCCGGCGACCCCGCCAGCCAATGGTTCCTCGACCAGTGGCCTGCCTGGTACAACGGCACCACCTATCCCATGCCGTTTAGCACCGAGGCCATCCGCTCAGCCGCCACCCACACGTTGACTCTCAGGTCCAGGTAGCTTTAGTATCCCGGAACGCAAAAAAGCCCCGGATCTTCCGGGGCTTCTTCCCTTAAGCCAGCACTACTGTCGTTAGAAGTGGTATGCGATACCGATGGCCGGCAACGAAATAACTTCATAGCGGTTGGTCTTGAAGTTCGTCAATCCGAAATCCGGCGCCTTCACGACAAAGCCGCGGTATTCCGCGCGAATGTCAAAGCTTGGGCTCAACTCATACGCCACGCCGCCGCCAAACAGCGCTCCAACGTTGGTGTTCTGCTTCGCATCCAGCAGGTTCGTCCCCTCGTCCCTGATCGGAGAAAAGATAATTCCGCCCACGCCGCCTTCAAGGAACGGATTGAAGTTCCTGAAGTTCAGGTTGTACACATAGGCTCCTGTAATCTCCTGCTCCCGGGCATGCACCCTTCCATTAGGAAGGAAGCTGGTGCGGTACTTGTAGGAGTTCTGCGCAAAGGAGTAGTTCAGCTCCAGAGCGCTGCGAGGGGTCAGCATATAGCGGTAACTGGCCAAAAAGCCCAACGTGCTGGTCGTATTCAGGTACACTGCGTTGCCATTCGTTTGAGGCGCAAATACGCCCATGGCGCTCACGCTCACGTCCTGCCGACTCTCCTGAGCATATCCGGCAGCAGCCACGAGCAGCAGCGCGCCCAACAACATCGTCTTCTTCATTCTTCGCTAAACCCCTTCGAATTCGTCCGTAACGTCCTAACGCTGTCCCGAGGCGAGGCGCTCGTCGCTGCCGCCACAGTGCAACTGTCGCATGTTCTTCATTGTAACCGCACCGGCCGTTTGAAAAGGGGCTCGTCCCAAACAACGAGACCGAAGAGGCTTCCCTCTTCGGTCTCGCATCCGATCAGATACCTACCCTGGCTTCGCCATTACTGTGGAGGAGGAGGTGGTGGTGGTGACCCACCGTCGCGGTTCTGCATCCGCTCCTGCGCCTTGGCCTTCATCTCGGCCTGTAGTGCGTCGTACTTGGTCTGCTGGTCCGGTGTCAGCAGCGCGCGGATCTTGTCCGACGATGCCTTATGGATGTCCATCATCTTCGCCCGCTTGTCAGACTGAGACAACGATGTGTCCGACCACACCGCCTGCGACTGCGTCCTGGTGTCGGCATCGATCGCCTTCACCTGCGTCACCTGGTCCGGTGTCAGGTTCAGCTTCTTCGTGAGCATTTCCAACTGATGTTCTTGCATCCCCGCCCCACGGGGACCCATGTGGCCACCCGGGGGTGGTCCCTGGGGAGCCGTATCCTGCGCCATCACTGGCAGAGCGAACAGCATCGCGCCCGAGAACGCCAATGCGGCTGCTCGTACACCAACTCTGCGAAACGTTTCCTTCGTCATAGACTGTCACCTCATCCCGCCCAGACCAAAACTCCGGCGCCAGTTGCGAGTCTGCCCATACAGACGCTGCCCTGAAGCGAATTGTTCTGCATTCCGATGAATATTTAGCGTCGCGACTAAATCCCGCGTTCGGATTGAAAGCAATACGGATCGCCATGCTCCGCCGCATACGCCTCCACTACCTTCAAAAAAGCCAGCGCCGCATGCGACAGGGTCGCCTGCCGCCGATACACCAGCCGTAACCTCCGCTCAATCTGCAGTTCAGGAACCTTCACCCGAACCAGCGCTCCGCTCTCAAGTTCCGGCCGAACCGTCAGCCCCGGCACGAGAGCCACTCCATTCCCCATCTCCACGAACCGCTTGATCGCCTCCAGCGACGGCAACTCCACTCCCATCTGCAGCGGAGTCTTATGCTTCTTGAACGCCTGAATCACCTTTTGCCGCTGCGGCGAAGCCACGTTATGCGCGATAAAGTTCTGCGCTCCAAGCTGCCGGATCGACACCTTCTCCTCCCGCGCCAGCGCATGCCGAGGATTGACCACAAACGCGAGTTCGTCCCGGTACACCATCGTCGACTTCAGCTGCGCATCCTCCGGCCGGAACGACAGTACTCCCAGCTCAACCGAGTGAATCAGCACTTCGTCCGAAATCCGACTCGCCAGCGTCCGCTGCACTGCCAGCTTGATCCGCGGATTCTGCCGCCGGAACGCATCCAGCAGCGGCAGCAGGTACAGGCAGGTATATTCGTTCGCCGCGAGATTCAGCCGTCCCCTATGCAGAGATCTCAATTCGGCAAGCGCCCCTGATGCCTCACCGCGCAAATTCAGCAGCTTAGCGGCATACTCTTTCAGCACCTCGCCCGCATCAGTCAGCGTCCCGTCGCGCGACGAGCGATCGAACAGCACCTCACCCAGTTCACCCTCCAGCTTGGCGATTGCCTGACTTACCGCTGGCTGAGTACGATGGAGCCGTGCCGCGGCCCTTGAGAAGCTTCGTTCCTCGGCGACCGCCAGAAAAGTCTCCATTTGGACGAGATCCAAGTTCTCACCTCTGCGGCCGAAGGATTACGGGCTTCTATATGGCGATTAGAAATTATGATACCCGCGAAAGCCATCATAAGCCCGCGTTATAATAAAGCCAAGCATAAGCTCACTATAATAAGCACAGATCGGGAGCGACTCCTACTATGCGTGACCCAAACCAGATCTTCTTCTTCGACACCACCCTCCGTGACGGCGAGCAGTCCCCCGGCTGCACCATGCACCACGAAGAGAAGCTCCGCATGGCGCACCAGCTCCGTGACCTTGGCATCGACATCCTCGAAGCCGGCTTCGCGATCGCCTCCGACGGCGACTTCAACGCCGTCCACACCATCGCCCGCGAGGTCAAAGGCACCCGTATCGCTTCCCTTGCCCGCTGCAAGCGCGAAGACATCGATGCCGCCGGCCGTGCCGTTCACCCCGCCGCCAGTAACCGCATCCATGTTTTCCTCGCTTCCTCCGACCTGCACCTGGAAGCCAAGCTGAAGATCAGCCGCGAGCAAGCCCTTGACCAGGTCGCCGAGTCCGTCCGCTTCGCCCGCACCTTCACCGACGACGTCGAGTTCTCCACCGAAGACGGCACCCGCACCGACCCTGACTTTCTCATCAGGATGATCACCGTCGCCGTCCAGGCCGGAGCCAACACCATCAACATTCCCGACACCGTCGGCTACACCACGCCCGCCGAGTACGAAGCCGTGTTCCGCATGGTCAAGCAGCGCGTCCCCGACATCGAAGATGTCATCCTCTCCTCCCATTGCCACGACGATCTCGGCATGGCCGTCGCCAACTCCCTCGCAGCCATCCAGGGCGGAGCCCGCCAGGTCGAGTGCACCATTAACGGCATCGGCGAGCGCGCCGGCAACGCCGCCCTCGAAGAGATCGCCGCAGCCATCATGGTTCGCCGCGACAAGTTCCCCTACACCCACAACATCAAGATGGACCAGCTCTACCCCACCAGCCAGTTGCTGGCCGAGTTCATCAGCTTCGGCGTCTCGCCCAACAAGGCCGTCGTCGGAGCCAACGCATTCGCGCACGAGTCCGGCATCCACCAGCACGGCGTCCTCGCCAACCCGCTCACCTACGAGATCATGACACCCGCATCGGTCGGCGTTGCCAGTACTAACCTCGTCCTCGGCAAGCACTCCGGCCGCCGCGCCCTTGCCGATCGTCTCGAAAAATTAGGCTACGGCCTCACCCGCGAGCAACTCGAGGAGGTCTACCACCGCTTCACCGAACTCGCCGACCGCAAGAAAGCCATCTACGACCAGGACATCATCGGCCTGCTCGCCCAAGACAAGTACGCCAAATCCGTTGTCACCCACTAAATCAAAGAGCAAAGGGAACAGCATGCGCCTCAAGATTGCAGTCCTCGCCGGAGACGGCATCGGCCCCGAAGTCACTCGCGAGGCCGTCAACATCCTCCGCGCAGTCGCAGAGCTCGGCGGCCACGACTTCACCTTCATTGAAGCCAAAATCGGCGGCGTCGCTATCACCGAGACCGGATCGCCCCTGCCCACCGCGACCCTCGACATTGCCCTCGACTCCGACGCCGTTCTCCTCGGCGCCGTAGGCGACAACAAGTTCAACGCGCTGACTCCCGACAAGCGCCCCGAGGCTGGCATCCTGCAACTCCGTCAGGCTCTCGGCGGCTACGCCAACCTGCGCCCTGCAGTGGCATACGCTGCGCTCTCGTCTAGCTCACCCCTCCGCCCAGAGGTCACCAAGGACGTCGACATCCTCTTCATTCGGGAGCTTCTCGGCGGCCTCTACTTCGGCTCACCACGCTTCTGGAACAAAGAATCCGAAGAGGCCATCAATACCATGCGCTACACCAAGGCCGAGGTCGTCCGTGTCGCCCGCATCGCCTTCGAACTCGCCGCCAAGCGCCGTAAGAAAGTCACCTCCGTCGACAAGGCCAACGTCCTCGAGGTCTCGCAGCTCTGGCGCGCAACCGTCACCGAGGTCGCCAAAGACTATCCCGAAGTCACACTCGAGCATCAGCTCGTCGATTCCATGGCGATGCACATCATGAACATCCCGCGTAACTTCGATGTCGTGCTCACCGAGAACCTCTTCGGGGACATCCTCTCCGACGAGGCCGGCGTCATCACCGGCTCGCTCGGCATGCTGCCCTCGGCCACGATCGGAGGCCAGGTCAACCTCTACGAGCCCGTCCACGGCAGCGCGCCCGACATCGCCGGAACCGGCAAGGCCAACCCACTCGGCGCGATCCTTACGGCCGCGATGGTCCTTCGCCACTCCGCTAATCTCGAGCAGGACGCACGAGCCGTCGAGCAGGCCGTCCACACCGTCCTCGAAGCCGGCTATCGCACCGCCGACATCGCGCGCGGCAAAGACAACAACCAGACAATCTCCACACGGGAGATGGGCAAACGCGTTCACCAGGCCCTCACGGAGTCCATCGACCGCCGACAGGCCCTGCACGCAGTATGAGCCAGTCAATCGTCCCGCGAATCAAGCTGATCCTGATGAACCTCGCCGTTGCCGCAGCCATCATCTACCGCTGGTTGCACGGCGCACCAACCGTCGCACTCGTCATCAGCGGACTCATCATGTTCCCGTTGGTCAACGTCCTCATGATCGTCGCTGCAAAAAATTCAGCCTTATCCAAAAAATAATGCGCAGCTCACTCCAACTCGCCGCCATCACCCTCCTCATCATCACAGGAGCCACGGCGACACACGCGCAACTCCATCTCAAGCGCGACAAGCCCGAGCCCGAAGACTTCTCCTGGCTCTGGCAGTACACCAAGCCTGCGCCCGACGGCAACGAAAACGGTCTGACTGTCGATCCTCACTTCCAACTCTTCCTCAAGCAGCACCTGACCGCACCCCAGGCCTTCTGGGGCAACGGCAGCGAATCCCTCGCCGACACCGCCGTCGAGTTCCTCGGCGTCCCCGGCATCGCCCGCGCCGACGACAACCGCTACTTCACCGCCACCGGCTGCGTGCCGCACTTCTGCCCCGCACGCGGCATGCTCTTCGTCGATACCGCCGGCTCGCATCCCCTCGTCGTCTTCGCCGCCATCGACTGGAACCGTGAAGGTCACGCCACCGACGAAGACAACGCCGAGTACACTCTCTGGATCTTCCCCGACCGCGCCCTCACCGCACCTGGCTCGACAGACCAGACACCGCACCTGCCTCCACCCTTGCAGAAGAGCCTCGGCATCTTCTCCGCCGCACTCAATGGAGGCAAAGTTCCGCCCTTAGTCACCCGATCCTTTGTCGTAGACCCGGACGGCAAGCCCCACGAGATTCCCGCATCGCAGACCGGAGTCGCGCGCTTCCACGACTCGCAACCATTAGCTCCAGCAGCATAGGAACCAAACCATGAGCCACGAACACGCACCCAAAACCCTCTTCGAAAAAGTCTGGCAACAGCACGTCGTAGCCGAGCCCGAAGGCGAGCCCACGATCCTCTACATCGACCTCCACCTCATCCACGAGGTCACCTCGCCGCAGGCCTTCGACGGCCTCCGCATGGCCGGCCGCAAGCTCCGCCGCCCCGACCGCACTATCGCCACGGTCGACCACAACGTCCCCACCACCAGCGCCTACGATCGCCTTCACATCGTCGACCAGATCTCCGCCGCGCAGGTCAACGCTCTCCGCAAGAACTGCGCCGACTTCGGCGTCGAGTTCTTCGACGTGCAGGACTCTTCGCAAGGCATCGTCCACATGATCGGCCCCGAGCTCGGAGCCACCAAGCCCGGCATGACCATCGTCTGCGGCGACTCCCACACCAGCACTCACGGAGCCTTCGGAGCACTCGCCTTCGGCATCGGAACCAGCGAGGTCGAGCACGTCATGGCCACCCAAACCCTCCCGCAGTCCAAGCCCAAGACCTTCCGCATCACCGTCGACGGCGAGCTCCCCTTCGGCGTCACCGCCAAGGACATCATCCTCGACATCATCGGCAAGATCGGCACCGACGGAGCCACCGGCCACGTCATCGAGTACGCCGGCTCCGCCATCCGCGCGCTCTCCATGGAAGGCCGCATGACCATCTGCAACATGAGCATCGAGGCCGGAGCCCGCGCCGGAATGATCGCCCCCGACGAGACCACCTTCGCCTATCTCAAAGGCCGCCGCTTCGCCCCGAAAGGCGCAGCATGGGACGAGGCCGTCGCACACTGGAAGACTCTGCCCACCGACGAAGGCGCCGTCTTCGACCGCGAACTTCACATCGACGCCGCCACCCTCGCACCCGCCGTCACCTGGGGAACCTCCCCCGGCATGACCACCACCATCACCGCCAGCGTACCCACGCTCGAAGACGCCGCCACCGAGGCCGACCGCAAGTCCTTCCAGCGAGCCTACGAGTACATGGGCCTCAAGCCCGGCACTCCGATGGAAGAGATCAAGATCGACGCCGTCTTCCTCGGCTCCTGCACCAACGGCCGCATCGAAGACCTCCGCGCCGCCGCAAAAGTCGTCAAAGGCCACCACATCGCCACCACCGTGCGCGCGATGGTCGTCCCCGGTTCGCAGGCCGTCAAGCGACAGGCCGAGCAGGAAGGCCTCGACGCCATCTTCAAGTCCGCAGGCTTCGAGTGGCGCGAACCCGGCTGCAGCATGTGCCTCGGCATGAATCCCGACATCCTCTCCCCAGGCGAGCGCTGCGCATCGACCTCGAACCGCAACTTCGAAGGCCGCCAGGGCCGCGGAGGCCGCACCCACCTCGTCTCCCCCGAGATGGCCGCCGCCGCCGCCATCACCGGCCACTTCACCGACATCCGCACATGGAAGTTAGAAGAGGCAAAAATGACCGCGGATCAGCACGGATGAACCCGGATTAGATTTTGGAGGAAATATGAATCAACGCCGAAGCTGCCGTCTCTCATTCTTTTAATCCGTGTTCATCCGCGTACATCCGCGGTCGTCTCTGAAGGAGCCATTATGGAACCCATCAATATCCTCACTTCCAAAGCCGTCCCGCTGCCGCTGCCCAACATCGACACGGACCAGATCATCCCGAAGCAGTTCCTCAAGCGCATCGAGCGCACGGGCTACGGCGAGTTCCTCTTCTTCGACTGGCGCTATGAAATACAAGCAGATCCATCTAGATCAAAAGCCACTCCCGACATAGTCAAAGAGCGCCCCGACTTCGCCCTCAACAAGCCACATCACAAGGGCGCACAGATCCTCATCGCCGAAAAGAACTTCGGCTGCGGCAGTTCACGCGAGCACGCCGCCTGGGCGCTCCAGCAGTACGGCTTCCGAGCCGTCATCGCCCCCAGCTTCGCCGACATCTTCTTCTCCAACGCCGGCAAAAACGGCATCATCCTCTGTCGCCTCACCGACGACGAGGTCAAAACCCTCCTCGAGCGCTGCACCCTCGAACCCAACCACAAGCTCACCATCAACCTTGAAGCCCAGACCGTCACCGACGAACTCGGCTTCAACGCCCACTTCGACATCGACCCGTTCCGCAAGTACTGCCTCATCCACGGCCTCGACGACATCGGCCTGACCCTGCGCCACGAACACGCATTAGACCACTTCGAAAAACGCCACGACGAAAACTTCTGGTCCACACCGAAAGCTTCGTAACACTATGAACTGCCCGATCGTAATCGTGTACGTGCCACTTTTGAATGAAGGGACCGAAGTGTCAAGACCAACTGAGGCGCGGCACATAGCCGGCGACCAATACGAGCTCCTTGCCACGAATGGCTATCAAGAGAGCGAAGAAGAATGGAAGTTCCTGCCAGGCACAATTGTGCGATGTAAGAAAACCGATGGATATTTGAAGGCCTACGCAGCCGCGACACCGACGCCAAACATTACATGACTTCCTTCGAAAAAATACGAATGAATTATCGCCCGAAACGCATCACCACTCTCTTTGTGGGCGAGTCTGCACCGCACGGCGGCACATTCTTCTACAACCAGGACAGCGGACTCTTCCGCGAAGTTCGCAAAGCCTTCAACGGCAACGGACACTTCCTCGAAGACTTCAAACGCAACGGCTTCTATCTCGACGACCTCGTGCTCGAACCCGTCAACCATTTCGACAACACGCGCCGCCGCTCCATGTGCCGTGAGTCTGTCGCATCGTTTGTCGAACGATTGAAGGACTACAAGCCTCAAGCCATCGTCATCTTGCTGCACTCGATCAAGCCCATGGTTCTTCAGGCAATGGGCGAGGCGGGCATTCTCTTCGAACCTTACTGCACACCCTATCCCGGCTTCGGAAACCAGCCGCGCTTTCACAAAGCCATAGCTGAGATCATTCCCAATCTGCCTGTCGCACTCGGCAACAAATGGAAGGAATACCACTCTTGAGCAACGTCGATCCCAAGCAACACTCCAAAGTCCTCACCGGCTTCGGTCTTACCGCAGGTCTTGCGTTCTTGTTTGTCTTCGGCTGCACAATGTCCCCGCTTCGGGCCCAAACACGGTATATCCCCACAGCACCCAAACCGTCTCAACTTATCGCGGCAAAGACAGTCTTCCTTTCGAACGACACAGTCGCACCTTTGGCTGACAGCGACAAGATTTTTGATGAGATCTACCGTAG
Organism: uncultured Acidobacteriaceae bacterium; assembly: GCA_963741395.1. Classification (GTDB taxonomy): domain Bacteria; phylum Acidobacteriota; class Terriglobia; order Terriglobales; family Acidobacteriaceae; genus Edaphobacter. The sequence goes on along the minus strand of CAVUHV010000002.1, from coordinate 1,107,444 downwards.
CGTCCAGCAACTCAACCGATTCACAATCGTTTCCAATCCCAGCGACGCCGACCTCATTCTGCAGTTCGGTCTTCAAAACATCGATACAACTCAGATCATTAGCCTGAGAATCATTGACCCCAAAACAAACACAATTCTCTGGTCGGTCGGCGATGCAGGCCAGACAAAAGCAATCTACGGTTCCAATGGCAAAAAGAACCAGCACGACGTCGTGGACAACATCATCGATTATTTGCAGGCAGTTACCACGTCAACATCACCGAAATCGAATTGAGCATCCTGAGACAGAGGTAAGCAATTGAGCAACGTCGACCCCAAGCAGCACTCCAAAATCCTAACCGAAGGCCCATCACGAGCCGCAGCCCGCAGCTACTTCCGCAGCGTAGGCTTCAGCAAGGAAGACCTGCACAAGCCCATCATCGGCATCGCCAACACCTGGACCGAGGTCGGCCCCTGCAACTTCCATCTCCGCCAGGTCGCCGAAGCTGTCAAGCAGGGCGTGCGCGAGGCCGGCGGAACCCCGATGGAGTTCAACACCATCACCATCCACGACGGCATCACCATGGGAACCCAGGGCATGAAGGCGAGCCTTATTTCCAGAGAAGTGATTGCGGATTCCATAGAACTCGTCACCCGCGCCAACTCCTTCGACGGCCTCATCTGCATCGCCGGCTGCGACAAGAACATGCCCGCCGCCATCATGGCCCTCGGCCGCCTCGACATCCCCGGCCTCATGCTCTACGGCGGCTCCATCGCCCCCGGCAAGCTCCCGCAACCCGACGGCACCGTCAAAGAGATCACCATCCTCCAGGTCTTCGAAGGCATGGGCGCCCACGCCGCCGGCAAGATCACCGACGACGAACTCGAAGCCCTCGAAGCCGCCGCCTGTCCCGGCCCCGGAGCCTGCGGTGGACAGTTCACCGCCAACACCATGGCCATGGCCGGCGAGTTCCTAGGCATCTCCCCCATCAACATCACCGGCGTCCCCGCCATGTCGCCCGACAAGGCCGCCGCCTCGCGCGAAGCCGGCCGCCTCGTCATGCAGCTCGCCCGCACCGGCCTCACCCCGCGCAAGATCGTCACCCGCAAGGCCATCGAGAACGCCTACGTCTCCGCCTGCGCCTCCGGCGGTAGCACCAACGCCGTGCTTCACCTTCTCGCCATCGCGCGCGAGTACGACATCCCCTTTACCATCGACGACTTCAACGCCATCAGCGACCGCACTCCGCACATCTGCGACCTCTCCCCCGGCGGCAAGTACGCCGCCAAGGACTACCAGGACGCAGGCGGCTCGCGCCTTCTCGCCAAGCGCCTCCTCGACGCCAGCCTCATCGACGGTGACCAGATCACCGTCACCGGCAAGACCCTCGCCGAAGAGGCGCAGAACGCCGTCGAGACGCCGAACCAGAAGGTTATCTACCCCACCAACCACCCACTCAAAGCCACCGGAGGCCTCGTCATCCTCAAGGGCAACCTCGCCCCTGAGGGCTCCGTCGTCAAGGTCGCCGGCCATGAGCGCGTCCTCCACACCGGCCCCGCCCGTGTCTTCAACTCCGAGGACGAGTGCCACGCAGCCGTCGAAGCCGGAAAGATCAACCCCAACGACGTCTGTGTCATCCGCTACGAAGGCCCCCGCGGAGGTCCCGGCATGCGCGAGATGCTCGCCGTCACCGCCGCCATCAAAGGCATCCCCGAACTCTCCGAGACCGTCGCGCTCCTCACCGACGGCCGCTTCTCCGGAGCCACCCGAGGCCTGATGGTCGGCCACGTAGCCCCCGAAGCCTTCATGGGAGGCCCCATCGCCGCCGTCCGCGAAGGCGACAAGATCACCTTCGACATCAAGAATCGCCAGCTGCGCCTCGATGTCCCAGCCGAAGAGATCGCGAAGCGCCTGAAGGAAGTGAGGCAGCCCGAACCCCGCTTCAAGCGCGGAGTCTTCGCCAAGTACGCAAACAGCGTAAGCAGCGCAAGCGACGGAGCGGTGACAACATGATGCGATTCTTCATGAGCACGGCCTCCAAGAAGCTGCTAAGTGGTGACGAGAGTGCGACAGAGTTGCTGACTCTTGCGCGCGTCGAACTGGATCCAATGAAGGTCGCGCAGATTACCAGCGTTCCCCGCTATAGGGACGCAATCAATGCTCTTGTTTACCGCACGAAGGTCGCAATCATCGCAGCCCATGTACGTTCCGCAGCCGCGGGTAAGCCGCCAGATGCAAGGGAATACTCCATCATCGACGCATTTAGCGACAAGGCAATCTTGAGCCTTCCGTTCAATGAACAGGAAGTTCTAATCAACCAACTCCAAGACCTCATGTTCAGGTTGAGCGAGCTAGAAGACATTATGGCCACACGTGACAAAGATTTTCTCAGTAAGGCAATTCCACGCTGGAGTAAAGGATGGCTAACCACAACGGTACATGACGAAGAACTACTTACGCGTTCGAGCCTTCTTTTTGGGGTACCTCTATGCACGTATGTTCACGGACAAATTTCATCTCTTCAGAAACTTGCCAACGTGGTCCTCTATGGAGATTAGCAGTGCACATCGTCGTCCAGGAGAAGAGATCAATGAGCAGAGTTATCGTTAGACGCTTCGAAGCGACACCGGTACCACGCGAGTATCTCTTAGCAAGTGAAGGCTTGGACGTATTAGCAGGCGGTCAATGGTTCGAAGTAGGGATGCCTCCTGTGAACTCTAACTTCTTTCCAGATGAACAATTCGTCGACGGTGTACCGGTCGTGCAGTTCATATGCGGAGATTCATTGCTCTCGTATTGCGTTGAACGCTCAATTTACGAAACATCAACTAAGCCGATTTCAGAAACCCGCTGAAGGAACTCCAATGAAGAACCCAATTAACAATCAGCACCCCACCCTAACCGGAGCCGAAATCCTCTGGGCCACGCTAGTAGGCGAAGGTGTCACGACGGTCTTCGGCTATCCCGGCGGAGCCATCCTCCCCGCCTACGACGCTCTGCGCAAGTTCCCCATCCACCACGTGCTCACACGCCACGAGCAGGGCGCCGCGCACATGGCCGACGGCTACGCCCGCGCCTCCGGCAAGGTCGGAGTCGCCATCGCCACCTCCGGCCCCGGCGCCACCAACCTCGTCACCGGCATCGCCACCGCCATGCTTGACTCCATCCCCATCGTCTGCATCACCGGCCAGGTCTCCAGCAAAGTCCTCGGCACCGACGCCTTCCAGGAGATCGACATCACCGGCATCACCCTGCCCATCACCAAGCACAACTTCGTCGCCACCCGCGCCGAGCACATCGCCCCCATGCTCCGCGAGGCCTTCCAGATCGCGCAGTCCGGCCGTCCCGGCCCCGTGCTCGTCGACATCACCAAGGACGCCCAGCAGGGCACCGCGCTCTTCAACTTCGAAGAAGCCGCCCCCGCCGCCTACCGCCCGCACCCCATGCTCCGCGCCGAATCCGCCGAGATGCACCGCGCCATCGAGCTCATGCGCGCCTCCACCAAGCCCGTCATCCTCGCCGGCCACGGCATCATCCACTCCGGAGCCGAGCGCGAGGTCCTCGCCTTCGCCGAGCGCTACCAGATCCCCGTCGCCACCACCCTCCTCGGCCTCGGAGCCTTCCCTGCCTCGCACCCGCTCGCCCTCGGCATGATGGGCATGCACGGCGAATCCTGGGTCAACAACGCCATCCAGAACGCCGATCTATTACTCGCCTTCGGCATGCGCTTCGACGACCGCGTCACCGGCAACCTCGCCAGTTACGCCCCCAACGCCAAAAAGATCCACATCGAGATCGACCCCGCCGAGATCAACAAAAACGTAAAAGTCGACGTAGCCCTAATCGGCGACCTCAAAGAGGTCCTCAATCTCATCGAGCCACTGCTACAAAACGACGGTCATTCTGAGCGCAGCGAAGAATCCCCGCAGTTTGCCGGTGCCGCCACAAAAGCCTCCGGAGGCCCCACCGCAAACCGCAACAACACAACCGACTGGCTTCGTGAAATCCGCGCCATCAAAGGCGACGCCGCCGTCCGCGACATCATCAACCTCCCCGACAACGGCCACCTCTACGCCGCGCACGTCATCAACGACATCTGGCAGGAGGCCCGCGCCGCCGGCCGTCTCGACAAGACCATCATCGCCACCGACGTAGGCCAGCACCAGATGTGGGAGGCCCAGTACTTCAAGCACGAGGACACCCGCACCCTCATCACCTCCGGCGGCCTCGGCACCATGGGCTTCGCTCTCCCCGCCGCCATCGGAGCCAAGATCGCCCGCCCCGACTGCGACGTCTGGTGCATCGCCGGCGACGGAGGCTTCCAGATGACCGCCGCCGAGCTCTCCACCATCCAGCAGGAGTGCATCCACATCAATGTCGCCGTCATCAACAACGGCTTCCTCGGCATGGTCCGCCAGTGGCAGGAGGCCTTCTACGACAAGAACTACGCCTGCTCGCCCATCCTCTCGCCCGACTTCGTCAGACTCGCCGAAGCCCACGGCATCCCCGGCGCGCACGTCACGCAACGAAAAGATGTAACCCCCACAGTCACAAAATCCCGCACCGGCCCCACCGCCTTCGTCATCAACTTCGCAGTCGAAAAAGAAGACGGCGTCTACCCCATGATCGCCCCCGGAGCCGCCCTGCACGAAATGGTCCGCAGGCCACAAAAGGATCCCTTGCTTGAGACTGCGGAGGATGAATGAACGACCGAATTTTCTCAGCATCGTTTACGAATAGTCGGAATCGTCCAATTGAAATCATCCTCGAACCTTGGGGTGATTATGCAACGATTGCTGCCGGAGAAAATATCCGGATTTCAGCACAAGGACCTAGTCCAGGTGAGCTTGAGTTTGTGTTATCTGACGACAGTCTCACGATCTATGGCTGGCCAGGAAGCATCGTCCAGATTTTCGACACAAAAGGACCGTTGCTACGCGGCGATATCCCCGCACCGACGATTCGTTCCCCTCGGTAATTAGCCAATTAATTGACCTGCTAAGAAAGGCCTTCATGCTCCACACCTTCGTAGCCCTGGTAGACGACAAGCCCGGAGTCCTAACCCGCGTCGCCTCCCTCTTCCGCCGTCTCAACGTCAACATCGTCTCCCTCACCGTAGGCGAGAGCGAACGCGAGGGCATCTCCCGCATGACCATCGTCTGCGACGCCCCCGAGCACGCCGCCGACCGCATCCGCGCCTCGCTCTACAAGCTCGAGATCACCCGCGACGTCGACGAGCTAGGCCGCACCGAGGCCGTCATCCGCGAGCTCTGCCTCATCAAGGTCGCCGCCGGACCCAACTCGCCGCACGGCCAGCACTCCCGCTCGCAGATCTTCGAGCTCGCCAACGTCTTCCGCGCCCGCGTCGTCGACCTCGCGCCCGAGTCCATCATGCTCGAGATGACCGGCGCCGCCAGCAAGATCGAAGGCCTCCTGCAGGTCCTCCGCGAGAGCAGCTTCGAAGTCCTCGAAGTCTCCCGCACCGGCCGCATGGCCATGCGCCGGGGCCACCACACCAGCCGAGTCCTAAAAGCCCTAGGCACTCCCAACGGCGAAGAGGCCGCCGCCGCCTACCCCATCCGCCCCGAGCCCCACGAAGACCTGCCCAACCAATTCGCCGAGGACGAAACCTAATGATCCGGCTAGGGAAGAAGCACGTCATCTCGACCGGAGCGCAGCGAAGTGGAGAGATCCCTGTATTTCGTCCGCAGCGCCGGTGCTGGGTGCCCCATGTCTCGCTTCTGAGACATGGGTTCAATCGCGCGAAAGCGCGATCCGCTTTCGTTCCACCGGCCACAGATTGCTAAACTTCTATCAACCCAATAACGCATCAAAAACCGCAGCGAAACAACTCAATCGAACAGCCACGCTGACTCGCTGACTTGCTGACTCGCTGACTCGCTAAGGAAGAAGAAAATGGCAAAGACCTACCACGACCAAGACGCAGACCTCTCCCTCATCCAAGCCAAGAAAGTCGGCATCATCGGCTACGGCTCGCAGGGCCACGCCCACGCCCTCAACCTCAAGGACTCCGGCGTTGAAGTCCGCGTAGGTCTCCGCCCCGACTCCCCCAACGCCGACCGCGCCCGCAAGGCCGGCCTCGTCGTCGACACCGTCGCCAACGTCGCCAAGTGGGCCGACGTCATCATGAACCTCACCCCCGACCAGACCGCCGCCAAGGTCCACAAGGCCGAGGTCGAGCCCAACCTCGCCCCCGGCAAGACCCTCATGTTCGCGCACGGCTTCAACATCCGCTTCGGAACCATCCTCCCGCCCGCCGGCGTCGACGTCTCGCTCGTCGCCCCCAAGGCCCCCGGCCATCGCGTCCGCGAGGTCTTCACCGAAGCCGGCGGCGTCCCCGCCCTCGTAGCCGTCGAGCAGAACGCCAGCGGCAAAGCCCTCGAACTCGCACTCAGCTACGCCAAGGGCATCGGCTGTACCCGCGCCGGAGTCCTCCAGACCACCTTCACCGAGGAGACCGAAACCGATCTCTTCGGCGAGCAGGCCGTCCTCTGCGGAGGCACCGCCGCCCTCGTCAAGGCAGGCTTCGAAGTCCTCACCGAGGCCGGCTATCAGCCCGAGCTCGCCTACTTCGAAGTCCTCCACGAGCTCAAGCTCATCGTCGACCTCATGTACCGCGGCGGCCTCGCTTACATGCGCCACTCCATCTCCGACACCGCCGAGTGGGGAGACTACATGGCCGGCCCCCGCATCGTCACCCCGGAGACCAAGAAGGCCATGAAGAAGCTCCTCGAAGAGATCCAGGACGGCTCCTTCGCCAAGAAGTTCATCCAGGAGAACGAGACCGGCCGCCACGAGTTCGCCCGCATCCGCCTTCAGGAGGCCGCCCACCCCATCGAGACCGTCGGCGCCGGCCTGCGCAAGTCGATGCCCTTCCTCGATCCCGTCAAAGTGGTCGACGGAGCCGTCGTCAAAGCCTGAGACCAAACCTCAATCCCACCAGCGAGGCCCCCTCACCGAGGGGGCTTTTCCACTCTCATCCCAAACTGGTCCGTCCAAAAATCGCATGCTGCCATGTAACAAAAATGCTGCAATCCGCATCAAATGCTTGTTCATCTTCGTCACAAAATCTGAACCACGCTCCCCGGGTACTCGTCTCTCTCTGTAAGAATAGAACCGTAGCCCGGCTCTCCGGCCCGTAAGGCCATGCGCCAGCAGGAGGTGCACCATTAGCACTCTCAACAACTACATCCCCGAACTCACTCTCCCACCGGAGACCCCGCAGGTTTTTATCGCCCCCCCGGCCACGCCAACGCCGCTGCCGCAGGTCGTCGCCGCGCTGCGCACCATCCCTTCGCTCGACGGCCTCACCGAAAGCGAGTACACCTGGCTCGCCACCCACGGCACCGAGCGCATGGGTGGCGACGGATCGCTGCTCTTCACGGACGGCACCCCCGCCGACCGCATGACCTTCATCCTCAAAGGCGAGATCCAGGTCCGCCGCAAGACCGGCAACTCCGTCCTCCTCTGGATCGGCCGCGCCGGCCAGATGACCGGCAAGCTCCCCTACTCGCGCATGAAGACCTACGGCGGCGACGGCTTCTCCGTCGGCAACTCCTGGGCGCTTGACGTCCACCAGGACCTCTTCCCTGCCATGCTCGCCGCCATCCCCTCCATGGGTCAGCGCTGCGTCTCGACGCTTCTCGACCGCGTCCGCGAGGTCACCCGCATCGAGCAGCAGGCCGAGAAGCTCTCCGCCCTCGGCAAGCTCGCAGCCAACCTCGCCCACGAGCTCAACAATCCAGCCTCTGCCGCCCAGCGCTCCGCCTCCAGCCTCTTCTCCGAGCTGCGCCAATACGGCGACCAGAAGTACCGCATGGGCAACCTCTGTCTGCCTGACTCAGTCACCGCGAAATACCGCGCCTGGGTCGCCAACGCACGCGCCAACATGGCCGAGCGTGACGTGCAGGCCTCGAACTCCAATAACATGCTGGCCGAGAGCGATCGTGAACTCGACCTCATCCAATGGCTCGACTCCCACAACATTCCCAATCCCTGGGCCATCGCCCCGGCGCTCGCCGAAACCGGCCTGCTCAGTTCGCAGCTCGACGACCTCGCCTCCATCATGACCTCCGAGGCGCTCCCTGTAGCCGTCTCCACCGTCGCCAGCTCCCTTCGCGTCGAACGCATGGCCGAAACTGTCGTCAACTCTACCCTGCGCATCTTCGACCTCATCCGCGCCATCAAGGACTACTCCTACATGGACCAGGCGCCCATTCAGGACGTGGACCTCGCGCAGTCGCTTGAAAACACGCTCGTCATGTTCAAGTCGCGCCTCCAGCACGTCAGGATCGAGACCGACTTCGACCCCGCGCTTCCGCCAGTGGCTGCTTATGGCCGCGAGCTCAACCAGGTCTGGACCGCCCTCATCGAAAACGCACTCGACGCGATGAGCGTCGGCAGCACAAATGGCACAGCCCGCGGAACCCTCCGCCTCACCACGCACCTCAGCGGCAGCATGGCCTTCGTCGAGATCTGGGACTCCGGTCCCGGCATCCCGCCTGAGCTGCGCGACCGCATCTTCGAGCCATTCTTCACCACCAAGGCTCCAGGCAGCGGACTCGGACTAGGACTCGACACCGCTCAGCGCATCGTCAGCAAGCACTCGGGCTACATCTACGTCGAATCCAAACCCGGAGCCACCTGCTTCCAGGTCCGCATCCCCGTCGATCAGGCCGGAGCCTACTAATCTCTCCGCTGGTTCTCGGACACGCGAAACCAGCGGAACCTCACACCACCAACCCATGCCACAACACATAGGAATCGTAGCCTGCTCGGCCGAAGGCGCCGCTCTCTGCTATCGAACCATCTGCATCGAAGGCTCACACCTCCTCGGCGCGCACGATCACCCCGAAGTCTCCATGCACACCCACTCGCTCGGGGAGTACATGAAGCATATCTACCGCGACGACTGGCAGGGCGTTGCCGAGCTTATTCTCTCCTCCGCCAACAAACTCGCAAAGACCGGCGCCGACTTCCTCATCTGCCCCGACAACACCATCCACCAGGCGCTTCCCCTCATCGAGCTGCAATCCCCCCTCCCCTGGCTGCACATCGCCGACACCGTCGCCGCCGAGGCGGCCCACCGCGGCTTCCGTCGCCTCGCCCTCACCGGAACCCGCTATCTCGTCAACAGCAACATCTACCCCGAAAAGCTCACCGCCCGGGGGCTAGACTACATCCGCCCTATCCCACACGACCGCGAAGAAATCAACCGCATCATCTTTGACGAACTCGTCTACGGCATCTTCAAGCCGGAAGCAGTCGCAACCTTTCAGCGCATCATCGCAAAAATGAAGGCGGAGGGCGCCGATGCTGCCGTCCTCGGCTGCACCGAGATCCCTCTCATCATGAACGACTCAAACTCGCCGCTGCCCACGCTCGACTCCACCCGTCTCCTCGCCCGCGCAGCGCTACACTATGCCGTGCAGGTCAAAACAAACTAGCAACCGCCTTTCATCCAAATGGACAAGATCAACCTGCAAAGCAACTACCCCGTCCTCGCCGAACAGGACGCCGCGTGGCTCGCTCTCCTCCACAATGCAGTCGATCGCTTCGGTGCCGAGTCCATCCGCCTCGGCTCATTCGGTGGCAGCCTGCACAACCGCTCTTATGCAGCCACATGGCTCCGCACACCGGTTGAGCGTACATGGATCTGCTCCGCAGGCCATCACGGCCTCGTCACCTCTCTCCTCGCGGCCAATCTTGTCGGCAAGACCATCGTCGTCGAAGCCATCACCTATCCGTGGTTCCTGCGTCAGGCTGCAATGCTGGGCGCTCATCTCATCTCCGTTCCGCTCGACAACGAAGGCCTCGATCCGCAGGCCCTGCGCGATCTCCTCAAGCGTGAATCGATCGCCGCCATCTACACGATGCCAACGCATCACAACCCCGTCGGCGTCGTCTCCCCACTCTCCCGCCGCAACGAGATCGTCTCCATAGCACGCGAGCACAACCTCTTCCTGATTGAAGACGCAGCCTACGCCTTCCTCGTCGACAACGAGCCGCCCCGCTACATCGACCTCGCCCCCGAGCGCTCCTTCTACATCGCCAGCCTCTCCAAGCGAGTTGTACCCGGCCTCCGCACCGCCTTCCTCGCCGCGCCCGAATCGCTCAGCTCCCAAGTCGAACTCGCCCTCCGAGTCTTGGCCAGTGGAAGCTCCACTCTGCTCGCCAGCCTCGGCTGCGAGATGGCACACAATGGCATCCTCGACGCAACAATCCAGCGCAAGCGAATCGAAGGCGCCGCACGCCTCGGCAGAGCCCTCGACCTGCTCCAAGACTTCGAGACGACCACCGGCCCCAATAGCTGGCATCTCATCGTCACCCTTCCCCCGAACCTCACATCCGAACAGACTGAGCGCCTCTGTGAAGACAACGGAATCCTCATCACCGGAATGCACTGGTTCACCGCCTTCGACGCTCCCGTGCCGCGCTCAGTCCGCGTCGCACTCGGCGGTGAAACCGAATGGTCACGCGTCGCCGAAGGCCTCCGAATCTTCACGCAGCTCCTGCGCGACGCATAATCACAAGAAAGGGCCACCTCAACTCTGCGAACGCCGCTTCCATCCAGCCAACACTCCAAGCAACCAAGCCCCCACCACATCCCCAAACACCGAATAATCCAACGGAGCCTTCACTCCCAGGTTCACCGTCATCGCCAACGCGAACAGTCCAAACAACACAGCCGCCGCATAAGCCACATACTCCAGGTAAAGCCCCACCAGCAACCCCACCGCCAGCACAATCTCCAGCGCGGTCGAAACCCAGGCCAGCACTACGACGAAGCCGTGAGGCGAATAGCTGTTCAGCACGCCGGTATACGCAACGAAATGCTCCCAGTCACCCCACGCAACATGCGGAGCACCATGCGGCCCCCACAACCCAAACCTGTCCGCCACCGCAGACAGAAGCGTCGCCGCCAACGCCACCCTGCCAAACCACATTGCAATCTGAGCCGGTCCCTGCGAAATCATCAACTCACTAACTTGCCTTCCGCATCTTCTTCGCCACCTGCGACAGCGAGTGCTCATTCATCGCCTCCACCGCACCCTCACGCAACTTCTTCATCAAGCCGGCCACTGCCTTGTCCTCAAACGCAAGCCAATCCCCCGCGGTCGCCTCGAACACATCTCCCAACCCAATCTGCTTCGGCGCAACCTTCAGCTTCGCTCCCCCGTGCGGCCCCTTCCGCTGCACAATCAGTCCGGCCTTGTGCAGCAGCAGAAACGCTCTGCGCACCATCACCGCGCTTTCCTTCAGCGTCTCAGCGATTGCAGCAGACGTGTGCATCTTCTCCGGCTCCCCCGCCAGCACCACCAGAATCCGCAGACTCAACTGAAATCGCTCGCTCTGTGCCATGCCAAGCAAACTAACACACCCGCCAACACCACATCCTGTGGGTGATAGCATCTTTTTCGTGAACATTCTTTTCGTCGGCGATATCTTCGGCTCCGCCGGCCGCCACATCGTTCGTGAACACCTGCCTCACGTCGTAGAAACCAACTCCGTCGACCTCCTCGTCATCAACGGCGAAAACGCAGCCGGAGGCTTCGGGATCACCCCATCCATCGCCGAAGAGATCTTCGACCTCGGAGCCAACGTCATCACCACCGGAAACCACATCTGGGACAAAAAAGAGATCTTCGAGTACATGACCGTCCCCGCCCACTCGCACGAGCGCGGCCGCCGCATCCTCCGTCCCGCCAACTACGCCGTCGGAACCCCAGGCTTCGGCCTCTACGAAGGCGAACTTCCCACCGGCCAGGCCTATGCTGTCATCAACTTGCAGGGCCGCGTCTTCATGTCCTCCTGTGACGATCCCTTCCGCAAGGCCGACGAACTCCTCAGCCAGATCAAAGCCAAGGTCATCGTCGTCGACATCCACGCCGAGACCACCAGCGAAAAAGTTGCCCTCGGCTGGTATCTCGACGGCCGCGTCACCACCGTCCTCGGAACCCACACCCACATCCCCACCGCCGACGCCCGCGTCCTCCCCGGAGGCACCGCCTACCAGACCGACGTCGGCATGTCCGGCCCCTACGACTCGGTCATCGGCGTCGAAACCGAACTCGTCCTCAACCGCTTCCTCACCGGAATGCCCGGCAAGTTCGAGCCCGCCAAGGGCAACCCAAAGATGTGCGCCGCCCTCATCATCTGCGACGGAGCCACCGGCCGCGCCGACTCCATCCAGCACCTCATGCTCGGCGAGTAGCGTTATCCAGCACGAACAGCTAATTGCCGCGCAGAACAGGCTTCCAGGTACGTGCACACAAAGAAGATGAGCTCCTGACGCAAGGCCTCGAACTGCTTCTCGGGAGCATCGGATTCGAGTAATCTCCGGCTCACTCCCGCCATAGCACTCTGCAGCATCGAAGCAACAACTTGCGGGTCTCTCGTCAGCGGTTCACGAGCGGTCGCCAGCATCTCAACAATCAACTTGTTGGACCGTACGCCCATCCGCTGCACGAACCTCGCTCCGTCCACATCGGAGCTCACGGAGTAGAGCGCGACACTCGTCTTCGCATCCCTCATCTTGGCCTCAAGGAATGCGTTGACGAGAGCTGTCGCCATATCCTGGAGACTGTTACCCCTCTGCCCCCGGCATACTTGCTCCACTGCCTCCATAACCTCGTCCACATGACGTTTCAAGGCAGCCTGCAGCAGTGCACTCTTGTTTGGAAAGTACTGATACAAGGTCCCGACAGACACACCGGCTCGCAGCGCCACCCTTGTCGTGGTCAGCCGCTCCTTCCCCACACTAAGCAAAACCTGAATAGTCGCATCGAGAATGGCGTCGACGCTGGCGGCAGAGCGCGCCTGAACTGGCGATTTACGGGGCTCTAAGAGCACTTGGGTACGCTGGGGCAAATGCGAACTCCTAACCTGAAGCTTTCTTCATCTAACCACAGGTAAGCACGATTCGTGCAAGCCACGAAAGACAAGGGAGAAACAGAATGACGAGACAGATGGAACTTAGCGCTACGCTGGGCGGCAGCTTCACGCTCCCCACCACATCGATGACTCTGAACCGCATGGGCTATGGCGCAATGCAACTCGCAGGTCCACATGTGTTTGGACCGCCGCGTGACGTTGACGCCGCGGTTGCTGTACTACGAGAGGCCGTTGCTGCCGGCGTGAACCACATAGATACCAGCGACTATTATGGTCCCCATGTGACCAATCAGATCATCAAGCAGGCGCTTCATCCCTACGTAGATGACCTGGTGATCGTCACCAAACTCGGCGCTCGCCGCGGTGAAGACAAGTCCTGGATTCCTGCCCTCTCGCGCCAGGAACTGATCGATGGCGTTCATGACAACCTCCGAAATCTCGGCCTCGACAGGCTTGATGTCGTCAACCTGCGAGTCGGAGGCTTATCGGCGCCATCGGAAGGATCCATCGAAGAACCCCTGACTGTGCTCGCAGAACTTAAGCACCAGGGAAAGATTCGTCATCTCGGTCTTAGCAACGTCAGTCCTGAGCAGTTGGCTGAGGCTCAGACAATTACGGAGATCGTCTGCATTCAGAACATGTATAACGTTGCCCACCGAACTGATGATGCCTTCATCGAGGACCTCGCGGAGCAAGGCATCGCTTATGTGCCGTTCTTCCCGCTAGGAGGGTTCACTCCGCTACAGTCGGCGGCGCTCGACGCGGCAGCAGCATCACTCCAGAGCACGCCGATGCAGGTCGCGCTTGCGTGGCTTCTTCAACGCTCACCGAATATCCTGCTGATCCCAGGGACATCTTCCGCCGAACATCTTCGTGAGAATCTAAAAGCTGCAACGCTTCAACTTCCTCCCGAAGTGATCGCCGATCTCGATTTAATCGGCGGAGGTCCTAAGCAGTAACCAGACCCAGTCGTGTCAGTCTTGAGAAGGCGGCTCGAGAAGCCAGCGATAATTCCGAATCAAACCGCCTTCTCCAAAATCACAAACTCCAGATCATCCCGCTTCGGCCTGCCAAACCGCTCGTTCCCATAAGGAAAAGGCTCGCTCTCCCCCGTCAGCGCATACCCACGCCGCTCATACCACGCTATTAACGTCTCCCGAACGCCGATCACCGACATCCGAATCCGCCGCGCTCCCCGCTCTTTCGCAGCCTCTTCCGCCTCAGCGAGCAGAGTTCTGCCAAGCTGCTTCTTCTGCTCCCCAGGATCGACGTTCAGCATCCCCAGATACCACGCCCCATCCTCCGCCGGCTCCAGCCACACCGATCCAAGCAGAGGCCCATCCGCCTCCTCCCGGAACGTCAGCAACAGCGCCTCGGGATTCGCCGCCAGATCCTCTCGCAGCGCCGGCACGCTGATCCTGTCGCCCTCCAGAAACTCCGCCTCCGTATTCCAACTGGCCGTCGGCCCGGTTCCCCGGTAGGCCCGATTCACCATCGCAACGATCTCAGGCAGTTCAGCCTCTGTAGCAGGTCGCAGCATAGACCCTTTCCATAAAATCTTCGACGATTCCACTCCGCAAGATGAGATTCCACAATAACTTGCAGGATTCAAACCTCAAAATCCCTGAAAATCCCTGAGAATCTCTTTGTCAAGCCCCTGAACCACCTAACCATCTACGATTCAATCACTTATCAGTGGCAGAAACATCAGCCGAACTTGCTAAAATGGTTCTATAAGCAAAAGCCCCGAGTCAGTCGGGGCTTTCGTTCTTTAACAACCGAAGCGGAAGCCAGGTGCCTTCCAAAACCGAAGTCTGAATCTATCTCTCATCGATTGAATACTTTGCGCAATATTGGGGGGAGGGGGTACCCCGGCCAGAGAATCCCATCGCAGGTGGTCGCACCAATCCACTAGAATCACTCGCGACCATGAAACAGCGAAAACTCACCCGCAGGGCCTTCCTCGAAGCCACCGCCGCAGCCACTCTCGCGACCCAGCTCAAGGTCGTCCGCTCGCAGACAACGCCCAGCGAATCCTGGCCCGAGAACGGCAACCTCATCCCCGACGAGGGCTGGTACCTCTGGATTGACGAGCACGCCGAGTGGAAGAACGACACCCTCTTCCTCCCCGAGGACATCACCCGCGCCCCCGACGGCACCCTCCTCGGCGCAGGCAAGCCCCTGCCCGTCAACCTCCCCACCGGAGGCTGGGGGTCGCTCTCCGTCGCCGCCGCCAAAGAAGTCGTTCTCCCCACCACCGTCGAGCAGCACTACTGGGGTAAATACGGAGCGGGAGAGAACGGAGCCCCGCGCCCCTACACCCCCGAGGAGTACCGCTACGCCGCCGACGACCCCATCCCCCAAAACGGCGCCTACCTCGGCGTCTCGTGGTGGCACCGCGAGATCGAAATTCCCGCCGACTGGCGCGGCAAGCGCATCTTCCTCCACATCCGCGGAGCCCGCCTCCGCGCCGAGGTCTTCGTCAACCACAAACTAGTCGGCTACTCCATCATGGAAGAGCTCCCCTTCGAGTGCGACCTCACCCACGCAGCCGACCCCGGCGGCTTCAACCTCATCGCCATCCGCCTCACCAACCCCTTCGGCCGCTACGACTGGGTCGACGGCCTCAACGCCCAGTGGGGAGCCGTAAAACTCTACCGCTCCCACGGCTTCGCCGGCCTAGACCGCGGCATGACGATCAGCGCGCATGATGGCACCGCCCGAATCGTTCAAATGTGGGCTCTCAATTCCCTAGAGTCCACAGAAATCAAGGCATTCGTACAAACCGAAATCTCAGCGCACCATGAAGCTCTTCCATTTGTCGTGATGGAGATCGTCGACCCGCGAACGGGCAAGATTGTAGCAACGACCGCGGGAAAGGGTCAGGCGTTCGACATTCTATCGACCCCGGGCGCACCCGACACTCAGCCCACCGTGGTAACTGCTCAAGACACACTGAAATATGCCGGAGCTCAGTTGTGGACCCTGGATACACCAGTGCTCTATCACCTCCGCGCAACACTCACTCACAATGGTAAGACCGACACCCGCACCATCCTCTTCGGTTTCCGCTGGTTCGCTCCCGAAGGCCTCGGCACGAATGCTCTCTTCCGTCTCAACGGACGCCGCATCCGTCTCTACAGCGCCATCTCCTGGGGCTTCTGGGGACTCAACGGCCTCTGGCCAACGCCCGAACTCGCCGAGAAGGAAGTAACGCAGGCCAAGAAGCTCAACCTCAACTGCCTCAACTTCCACCGCAACGTAGGCAAGGAGGACGTCTTCCGCGCCCACGACCGCCTCGGCCTGCTCCGCTACATGGAGCCCGGCGGAGGCAAGCTCGCCATCGGCGTTCTGCCCGCAGGCGTCGCCGCCAACGCCAACTCCGTCGTCATGGAGAAGCCCACCAGCGAGGCCGACAAGTTCGCCCAGCGCTTCATGAAAGCCAAATGCGTCGCGATGGTCCGAGCCTTCCGCTCGCACCCGTCTCTCATCCAGTACACGCTGCAAAACGAGATCGGAGCCGACCTCAAGAACCCCGACACGATCGCAATCCTCGAAGCGATGCGAGCCGAAGACCCCAGCCGCTCGATCGTCCTCAACGACGGCTTCGTCGCGCTCCCTCGCAAGGCCGCCCAAGCATGGTTCGAACCCTGGAACCCGAAGCTGCACCGCAGCGACGAAGAGCCTTGGGGAGGCTGGTGGAATCAACACCAGGGCGCAGGCGACCAATGGTACGACGAGTTCTACAAGTCCCCCACCAACTTCACCTACCAGGCCCCGTACAAAGATGTCCTCACCGAGTTTGGTGAGATGGAGGGCTGCGCAACACCAGACAACCACTCGCTGATGATCCACCAGATCACCGACACCTACGCAAAGTACGGAGGCACAAGTTACGACCTCACCGACCACAAGGAGATCCTCGCCGCCTACGACAAATTCCTCGACCGCTGGGGCTTCCGCAAGGCTTTCCCTTCCACCGAATCCCTCTGGCTGTCACTCGGATCGAAGTGCTACGACATGTGGCAGAACTATCTCGAGAACGCCCGCATAAGCGACAACCTCGACTTCGCCGTCATCAGCGGATGGGAGTCGACGGCCATCGAGAACCATTCCGGCATCGTCGATAACCTTCGCAACTTCAAGTCGGACCCCGCTCCCATCGCCGGAACACTCGCGCCCATCCGCCCCGTCGCCAAGCAACGCTCCAGTTCCGTCGCGATGGGACAGGCTGCAACCTTCGATCTCTATCTGCTGAACGACACGCCAAAGGCCACCGCCGGCGCGCTCACGTTCAGTATGGTGACGCCATCGGAAAAACTGGTGCAACTCGCCAGCTTTCCTACACCACAGCAGTCTCCTGATCAATTCAGCTATCTCCTCAAGGAAGGTTTTGTGACTCCTGCACTGGTAGAGGAGGGCCTCTATCGATTTCGATTTGCGCTCTCGTCCGCTCCGCTCTCGACCCAGACGAAGGAGATCTGGGTGACAAACGCTCGTCCGCACAAGACACTACGCGCTTTGAGGATTGGTGCCTCAGGAATTGCACCCGCTCTGCGAAGACAAATTCAATCGCTCTCGCCGGGAAGCGTGGAAGAGTTTACGGCAGGCACCAAGTATGACGTACTCGTCTCAGCGGGAGTGACAAAAGGTGCCACTGGAAATCAAAACTCCGGTGATACCACCGGCCTCGAGAACCAACCAGGTCACGAAACCGGAGCCGTCCAGACCACCACCCAGCTCGGACACATCGATCCAGCCGTCCTCGACGCAGTCCGCGCGGGCACTCCACTGCTTGCCATCCCGCAAGCAGATATGCTCTCAGAAGGAGTCGCCAAACAACTAGCCGCAGCTGGAGCCTTCACCTACAACGGAACTGTAGGCGACTTCCGCGCACCGTGGATGGGCAACTGGTACTTCGTGCGCGAGCATGCGATCTACGCGGGACTGCCTGTCAATCAAGTGCTAGGCATTCACTATCAGGCGAAGGGCCGCCAATCCAACGGCCTACTCGTCGACGGAGAGCATGTCGAAATCATCGCGGCCTATGGCCGAGACCACGACCGCAACATCGGCGCGGGCACCTTTACCACAAGATTGGGAGTAACGAAGGTCCTCTATCACAGAGTCCCAGAATTTCATCCTGCATTGCAGCGGCGTTTTCTCGCCAATGCTCTGACCTGGCTGGTGAGCTGAGACATGAGATCAAAAACAAGTAAGGCAGCCCGAAGGCTGCCTTACTGTTATCTTCCGAGTCGGGACTACTTGTGGGGGTGATGGGCCGGTGTGGGCTTCTTCGCCGGCGTCTTCTTCGGCTCCACGAGTTCTCCATCGCTCATCGTGATCATGATCGGGTTGGGCGTGTAGGAAGCATAGGTTCCGGTAACGGTAACCTTGTCCCCAACGGCCGGTGGTGTCTTCAGTGGAGCCGCTAACTGGAAGGTAAAATCGGCGGTCTTGGACTGTACGGCGTCGTCGGAGACTGCGACCTGAAGGGCCGTGTCAGAGACCGCGACGACGGTTGCATCGGGAATCTGGACTGACTTGCCCTTAACTGTATCCCAGACCTTGCCGACGTCGTCAGGGCTGCCGTTTTGGAGGATGAATTCCTTGTCGCTAATCGCCAGCGTGCTGAGATCGGGAGTGGTCGCGATGACCTGCTTGACGATGTCGGCCGGAGACGGAGCGGGCTTGATGGTGAAGCCGGACGGAGGGTTCAGGTTGGTTGCCACCGCTGCCGTGACGGCATCGTAACCATCGTCAGCACCGTGGTACTTCTTGTAGCAGAACTTTGCCAACGGCAGCATCTGCGACTTGTAAGGCTCGGGAGCGAAGTTCGCAGCGCGCGTCGCATACCACGTGCAGTTCACATAATCGGGCGGGGTCGACTGGTAGTAGGCAGTGCCAAGCGTGTAGGTATCCTGCAGCAGCGGACCGGGCTTCGTCGTCTGGTCGACTGGCACGCTGGCAAGCTCTTTCTTGAAGTTATCGATTGAGGTTGCAGTGTCCTTTTTATTGAGCGCTGCAGTCGCGATTGCACTGTAGAAGATAGGAGTCGCGCTTGCCTTAATCGTATTAAAGTCGGCTTCGCTCATGCCCTGCGGCTTCGTCACTGTAAGGCCCTTCTGCGCATACTCCGCGGCCTTGTCGAGGCCGGCCTGCTTTGCGGCCGGATCTGTGAGTTGATCGGCCAGCTGGCGGCGGAAATATACCTCGAATGTGAGAGCACGAAGATTGTTGGGGTCGACCTGGAGAAGACGGTCGGCGGCATCAATGGTCTTGGCCGGATCAAAGGCGCTGTAGGACAGCATCAACTGCTGGAGAACATCTGCCTTGACAGCAGATTGCGGATATTTGGCCAAATAGGCCTCTAGGGCAGGAGCCTTAGTCTGCGGCGTACTCTGCGTGATCGCGTTGTTGTAATCGTTGTATTCGGCCGGAGGCATTTGAATGCCACCGCCCTGCTGCGCATTCGAGCCCAGGTTGACCTGGGATTGTGCAACCGCGAAACGCGCCACAGGTGCAACGCTAGCGACCGCCAGGAGAGACGCAACGACTGCCTTCTTCATTCCACACTCCTCAGTGAGTAGATCTCTCTTCAGATTCTGCCGACGGGTGGGTCCCGGGGTCAGATAACCAGACACGACATGAAATAGTGCATTCGACACCGGTTACTGCCCGCATTGAACACCCTTGCAGACAGCCTGTCCCCTGCTCTGTGCATCATGGCATGATGATCCGGATTATAGAAACCACGTTGCTCAATGGCAAGCGAAGGTTCGTTTTGGACTGACCTTTTACAAAAATTGATGCATCCCTCTCTGCGGGATCAGCTATTTTTCTCTATCCATTCCGCCAGTTCCCGATTTCAGCGACTCGCGCGCCTTGAGTCGAATTCGTGCCATCCATCGCGACCATAAGTACAAACGCGCTGAAATCCATTTCACAAGTGTCCTAGACGGCGGCTTTCCGCCCGAGTCACCCATTGGTAGGGTTAGGGACTCCTTATCCACAACATATGGTGTTACTCCTGTTGATTCCGTGCTCGGGCGACGCTAGAGTTAGGAGAGTTCTAATTAGAGTATCCACTCCCGGAGATTACTCGGGTGTGGGTTCGAGAGGTGCCCTTGCTCAAGCTCAAAAAAGTCCAGATCCTCGGCTTCAAATCGTTCTGCGACCGGACAGAGGTTCAGCTCTCCGGCGAAGGCATCGCCGCCATTGTCGGGCCGAACGGATGCGGCAAATCCAATATCTCGGATGCCATTACCTGGGTTCTGGGTGAGCAATCAGCCAAGAGTCTCCGCGGCGTGAAGATGGAGGACGTCATCTTCGCAGGCACCCGCGACCGCAAGCCTACAGGCATGGCGGAGGTATCACTCACGCTGGTGGACCCGGAGTTGTACGACGGCGCATTGCCTCCCGATGGGCCTGAGGTTGTTATCGCGGACGAGCACCCGGCCGAGGCAAACGACTGGAATGAGGCTGCTCTGCGTGAGCAACGGGCCCAGGAGACCGAGGATGCGGTCGCGGAGGCCCAGCCCGGTACCGTAATCGAAGGCGAGGCTCCCGCTGAGGTAGAGGCTGCTGCTGAAGGCGCCTCGGCTGCCGGGAATGTCGTCTTGAAGATTCGCCGGCGGAAGTTCAACCGCGCTCCCGTGCGGGCAGGCGAGTTGACGATTACGAGGCGGCTTTTCCGCTCGGGCGATTCAGAGTATCTCTTGAACGGCAAGATCTGCCGCCTGCGTGACATCCAGGACATCTTTATGGGCACCGGCCTCGGCGGGGAGTCGTACGCCATCATCGGGCAGGAGCGCATCGGGCAACTGCTGAGTTCCAAACCGCTGGACCGCCGCGGCATCATCGAAGAGGCAGCGGGAATCACGCGCTTCAAGACGAAGAAGCGGCTGGCGGAACTCCGGCTGGAGTCCGCAAAGCAGAACCTGGCTCGGGTGAACGATATCTTTGACGAGGTCACCCGGCAGTTGGCGACGCTGAAGCGTCAGGCGGCCAAGGCTGAGCGCTACGGCGCCCTGCGCGAAGAGCTACGTACGCGGCTTCGCGTTGTGCTTGCCAGCCGCATGGCACAGATGGACGCAGAGCAAGCGGCAACGTCAGAGCAGATCGCTGCATTGGCGACCCAGATTGACGCGCAGTCCGCTACCGTTGAGCAGATGGATTCCGAGCATATGGAAGGCGTCCGCCGCGGGTACACACTCGACGAACAGATTCGTGACGCAGGCGCTCAGGCGAACCAGTCTGCTGTAGAGATGGAGCGGAATGCCGCCCGCACGGCCTCAAATACTGACCGCATCGCTGAGCTGTCCTCCCGTCTCGCCGCCGGGGCTGACGAGTTGACGCAGACACGGGAGCAGTTGGCCGGACTCGCGGGCGAGTTGGAGCAGCACCGCAGCTTCCTCGAGAACGCAACGACTGAGGCGACAGGCTCGCGCGAGGCTGTGCAGCAGCAGCAGGCAGAGGCACAAGAGGCTATCCGTGCGCTGAGCACAGCCGAGCAGCAGGCAGAACAGATGCGGCGGAACATGATGCAGATGGTCGACCGTGTCTCTCGCACCCGCAACGAAGAGGCGCAGGCCGCTGCTTCGCTGGCGAGCCTGGAGCAGGAGGCGGAACGCTTGACCCGCGAGTCGGAGAGCGCGCGGCAGGAGCTAGAGGTTCTGGGCGTAGAGCGAGGCCAGGTGAAGCTTTCGTTTGAGTCAGTGACGGAGCGTTTGAAGCGGCTTGAGACTGAGATCTCCGGCCTGCGTCAGGACCTCGACTCGAAGCGCAAGGAAGAATCGGAAAGCAAGCGGCGAGGGGACCACTTGCGCGGCGAAGTGGCTTCACTGTACGGGCGGCGGCATTCGCTTGAAGGGTTGATCCGTGACCATAGCTACTCGACCGAGACGGTGCGCAACATCTTCAGGACGACCGCAGGACGGACCCACGACAACATGGCTCCGGTCGGCACGCTGGCCGATTTTCTAGAGGTAGACGGGAAGTATGAAAGTGTCGTCGACGAATTTCTTCGCGATGAGCTGAACTATGTCGTCGTCAAGAGCTGGGACGCTGCCGACGCAGGGATGCACCTGCTGCAGACCGACGTCGCCGGGCGCGCGACCTTCCTGGTGCACCCCAATGACGCTCAGGCAAACTTCGCCTTCGCCGAGGGAATGACAAGCGAAGCAGTGGGCAACACAGCCAACATTGAAGGCGTAGTGCCTCTGCGTGAATGCGTGCGCGTGCTCGATGGCTTCGGCAAGTCGCTTGAGGTCATTCTGCCGAAGCTGCGCGAGGGCTATGTCGCGCCAGACTCCTATACTGCACGGACGCTCGCACTCTCCAATCCTCATTCGTTCTTCCTGGCGCCGACTGGCGAGACATTTCACAACGTAACGGTGACAGGTGGCAGACCACGAGCGCAGGGTCCGCTGGCGCTGAAGCGAGAGCTGAGTGAGGTCCAGCAGAAGATTGAGCACGCCGAAGAGGAGCTTACGCAGGCCGACATTCGCACAGCGGAGCTTCAGCGGCAGATTACGGACCTCACCGCTGCCATCGAGGGCAAGACGCTGGAGCGGCGGGACGCAGAGCGCGAATCGGCGAACTCGGGAGCGGCCTTGCGCCAGATGGAATCGGAGACAGCCCGCATCGAGCGCCGCCTGCAGGAGTGGTCGCTCGCCACGGAGCGCAATCGCGACACACGCAGCCAGAAAGCTGATCTGATCGCGAAGAAGCAGCAGGATGCCGCCAGCATAGAAGGGGAGCGTACGACGCTGGAGAGCCAGCTTGCCGAGCTTCAGGAGAAGCTTGCCGAGCTTCGTGGCCGCCGCGAGGAGCTGCAACAGCAGGCCGCGCAGGCTTCGGCAGCCTTGGCCGGGCTTGAGGAGCGGCGCCGCAACGCCCAGGCTAACTTCGATCAGACACAGCGACTCTACAACGGGCAGAATCAGCGGATTCAGCAGCTCGAGCAGCAGCTTGCCGCAGCAGGCGCAGAGAAGTTGCGCCGCGAAGAGGAGATCGCCACTCTGGCGGCCGAGCACAGCCAGCTTGCAGAGACAAGGGCAAATGCACTAGCGACCTGCACACGCCTTACGGAAGAGGCCACTGCACTGCGGTCATCTTTAGCCGAGCTGGATCACAAGCTGCGCACGATACGGCACGAGACGGAGGCTCTGCGCGAACAGCGCGCCGGATTGACTGCTCGCGCCGCGAAGCTTGCCTCCGACATCGAACACATCGAGGCGACCTGCCTGAACGATCTCGCGGTGGAGGCTGCGACTCTCCGCGAAGACGCGACGATTACGCGCATCGAAGGTGAGGCTCTGCACACCGAGGAAGAGGAGGCCCGGGCCTTGAAGCAGAAGCTCGAAGCGATGGGTCCTGTAAACATGATGGCGCTCGAGGAGTACAACGAGACCTCGCAGCGGCATAGTTTCCTCGAGACGCAGCGCAAGGATCTCCTGGATTCGATTGAGAACACGCAGGCGTCAATCAAGGAGATCGATGAGATCTCGCGGCAGAAGTTCGACGAGGCGTTCAAGGTGATCAACGAGAACTTCTCAGTGACCTTTTCGAAGCTCTTTGGCGGTGGGCAGGCATTTATGAAGCTGACCGACGCTGAGAACTCAGCAGAGAGCGGCATCGACATTGTCGCCTCGCCGCCGGGCAAGAAGCTGCAGAATATCCTGTTACTGTCGGGCGGCGAAAAGGCCCTGACAGCCCTTTCGCTGCTCGTCGGCATCTTCCAGTACCAGCCGGCTCCGTTCTGCATCCTGGACGAGGTGGACGCTCCTTTGGACGAGACGAACGTCGGGCGCTTTGCCAAGCTGATTGCCGACATGAGCGCGAGCACGCAGTTCGTCGTCATCACCCACAGCAAACGGACCATGGCTCAGGCGGATGTTATCTATGGCGTCACAATGCAGGAACCGGGTGTCTCGAAGATCGTCAGCGTAAATCTGAACCGGCGTGATGCTGCGGATACCCGTCGGGCAGTGGCGTGATTTTTATGGCTTACGGTGACTGGCGGCGTCTAAGCTGGTTACGCGCATGTATGTTCCAATAACCATCGCTGTGCTGGGGTTACTGACCGGCGCGATGCTCGTTCTCCGCTCCTTGTGGTGGCGCCTACCAGGTCGACTTCGGACAGCACTGCTGGTGCTTGCCGCCCTTAGCGCGACCTTACCGGTCATTTCCATCGTGACTAAGTGGAGCACAACGTCGGATGAAGCAAATGCGCTGCTGCACTGGATCGCTCTCGCAGGGTACGAGTTGATTCTTATTCGGTTCAGCCTCCTGCGGCCGCAGTGGCTCACGTCACTCTGTGCCGTCGTCCTGTTAGTTCCCATGTTGGGAGCATCCCTTCTGCTTCCCCTGACTGAAATATTCCATCGGAGCCACAATGAGGTGTTCGAGATTGGCGGACCATACCTTTGCGAGAGGAGCCCATGGAATACGACCGGTGCCGAGACTCCGGGATTCAGCCTGACGATCTACTACCGGCCCAGGCTCGTTCCGTTCCTGCGTCATCAGAAGCAGCAAAGCGCATTTAACGCTGACCAATGCGAGGCCTCGGCCTCCACGGCTTCGATTCTGTGGGGCACCGGCAACGTATTATTTCACTGCCCTCCACGCCAGGGGCAGACGCCAGTTGAGCATGTCCTCCCCTTGAACTAGGCCCGCTCGAAGAGCGAGCGGAGATGTTACCGTCAAAATGATGCAGACTGCGCTTCTTCAGACCGACCTTGGTTCCCTTCCCCTCACAGCACGCGGCAAGGTGCGGGACATCTACGCGCTCGATGACGAGCAGCTTCTTTTTGTCGCTACTGACAGGATCTCGGCCTTCGACCATGTCCTCGGCAGCGGGATTCCGGATAAGGGGCGCATCCTTACGCAGCTCTCGCTCTTCTGGTTCGACTTCCTCAAGGACACGGTGAAGAATCACCTGATCACCGCAGATATAAAAAAGTATCCGGCACATCTGCTTTCGTTCGCCGACCAACTTGAAGGCCGCAGCATGCTCGTGAAACGAGCCCGGATGTTCCCTGTTGAATGCGTGGTGCGGGCGTATCTCTCTGGCTCGGGATGGAAAGACTACCAAGCCCACGGATCGGTGTGCGGTATCAAGTTGCCAGCCGGTCTCCGAGAGTCCGACCGCCTCCCTGAGCCCATCTTTACCCCGGCGGCAAAGATCCACACCGGTGGTCACGATGAAAACATCTCGTTCGCCACAATGGAGGCGACCGTCAGCGCAGAGCGTGCGGCACAGTTGCGAGATCTCACGCTGGCGATCTTTCAGAAGGCCGCCCGGCGTGCCGAGAGCAAAGGCCTGATCCTCGCCGACACAAAGTTCGAGTTTGGCGAGATTGACGGCGAGATCATTCTGGCCGACGAGGTTCTGACTCCAGACTCATCGCGCTACTGGCCGGCGGAAGGTTACGCTCCGGGCGGAGCGCAGCCATCCTTCGACAAGCAGTACGTCCGTGACTATCTTGAGTCCATCCGATGGAACAAGCAGGCCCCTGCGCCGTCGCTGCCCGACGATGTAATCAGCCGGACGCGAGAGAAGTATCTCGAGGCCTACCGGCTGATTACTGGCCGACCTATGCTATGAACGGATTCGACTGCCTGCTCGTCACATTGCTCGCGTATTCGACTGTAACCGCCTTCATCCGCGGCCTGCTGCGCGAACTCTTTACTCTGGGCGGTTTAGTCGTGGGCATCCTCCTTGCAAGCTGGAACTACCCTTGGCTGGCCCAGAAGTTGGGCAGCTTTATCTCTACACCTGCGACAGCAAACATCGTCGCTTTTCTGCTCCTCGCGATCGGCATCATGGTTCTTTCGGCCATTGTGGGCAAACTATTGCGCAGGACAGCAGACGCGATTGGGCTGGGCTTCTTCGACCGTCTTGGGGGAGCCGGATTTGGCTTGATCCGGGGCTGCCTGTTGGGGGTCGCTATCCTTATGGCAGCAGCAGCTTTTGTGCCGGAGAGCGCCTGGGTGAGAAAATCACAGCTTGCACCCTATTTCCTTACCGGGGCTCATGCTGTATCCTTCGTTGTACCTCACGACCTGCGGCAAAGAATCCTGGAGGGCGCGGTGGAACTCAAGCACAATGCACCCGGCTGGATCAAGCCACACAGTTAAGGCCAAAATTTAAGAAGCGTCAGAGAGACGACAAGCGAGGAGTAAGCCCTTGAAGCGCGAATTGGATGGTCTGATAATCCAGATGCACAGTGCCGGGATTCCGTATGCGGATGCCATTCGGCAGTTCAAAAAGCGCTACATCCTGGAGGTGCTTGCGCACCACAAGGGGAACCAGTGCAAGGCTGCCGAGGAACTCGGCATGCATCGCAACACGCTGAGCCGCACGCTCGCCGAGCTTGATCTGGATACTGCTCAGATTCGCAACGGAATGCGAAGGCCGATCGCCAGTGAGCGGCCTCGGGTGCAGAGCATCGCAAGCGCCCGTTAGCTCTCTGCTTCGTCCAACGCTTCAGCATCGCATGTCAACGAAGCCCAAACCGCGCTACAGGCTTGTAACGCGCTTTATCGCGCTTGCCTTGTCAGGTGCCTCGATGGGTGCCTTGGGGCAAGCTATCGGGCCTTCCCCGGTGAGCCTACCTGCCTCGCCACAAGCTGCGGCGGACAATCTCCCGGCTTCCAAGCCCACAAAGCACCAGATTGAGGCGGCTGACACCGCCTACCTCGCGGGAGCCCGTCTGTTAGATCGCAACGACCTGGCTGGCGCGGAGGCACAGTTCGACAAGGCCGCTACTCTGAACCCTGCGAACCATGAGTACGCGCTGGCAGCCAGTCTCGCGCGGGAGCATCGAGTCACAGAGTTGGTCCATCAAGCCAGCAAGGCGCGCCTCATGGGACAGCCCAAGAAGGCTGACTCTCTATTGAGCGAAGCAGCGATGCTTGACCCTCAAAACAATATCGTAGGGCAACACATAGGCTCTGCTGAAAACACACAACCGGCATTCCATCCAGAGATCGAACCCTGGATCCAGCAAAGTCCTGCAGTCGCCGGCCCGGTGACACTGCTTCCCGCCGCCGGCCCAAGAAGCATCCACGCCCGAGGCGACGTGCGTGACGTCGTACGGCAGGTTGTCGCCGCCTATGGGATAAGACCGGTGTTCGACGACTCCGTCGAGCGGCAGAGTCTGCGCTTCGACCTGGACGATGTTCCATATCAACAGGCGTCGAAGATTGTGTTTGAAATGGCCCACGTGTTCGCAGTGCCGTTGGATGCGCGAAGTGTGCTGGTCATCAAAGACACCTTAGAAAATCGTCAACGCTACGAAAGGATGCTGCAGGAGACGATCTACATTCCGGCCTTAACGACGGAGCAGATGAACGAGCTCAAGACTATCGCCACCAGCGTCTTCGATATCAAGCAGGCGACGGTGCAGAATGGCTCCGGAACGCTCGTTCTCCGCGCTCCTGAACAGACATTGACCGCGGTAAACCTCACGTTGGCCGACTTGATCGATGGAGGCGCCGAGGTTTTGTTAGATGTTCGGCTGTACTCGGTGGATCGATCGAAAACGCGCAATATCGGGACCCAGCTTCCACAACAGATCGGCGTCTACAACGTGGAGAGCGCGGCGCAGAGCCTTGTGACCGCCAATCAGTCGCTTGTGAATGAGGCAATCTCCCAAGGACTGATTCCGGCGAATGCCAGTAATATCACGATTGCACTCGCGCTGATCTCATCTGGCCTCGTGCAAAGCACGCTGCTGAGTAATACGATCGGCTTCTTTGGCGGCGGTCAAACTCTGAGCGGATTGACGTCGAGTCCCGCGACCAGCTTTCAGCTTGCTCTCAACTCCAGCGATACTCGATCATTAGATGACATTCAGCTGCGGATAGGCGATCGACAAACTGGGACGTTCAGGGCGGGAACCCGCTATCCAGTCACGACAGGGATATATATGAGCGGACTCTCCGGTACAGCTTCTCAGCTGGCGGGGGTCTCCATCAACGGCATCAGCGCACAGAGCCTTCTCTCGCAGAACACAACCGTTTCGATTCCGCAGATTCAGTATGAGGATCTGGGACTGACATTTAAGGCGACTCCGACCGTGCAGAAGGCCGGAACGATTGCTCTGCATCTTGACTTGAAGATTGAAGCTCTGGCCGGAACTTCGCTGAACGGCATCCCCGTTCTTGCGAACACCCAGTACATCTCTGACCTCACGGTCCGCGACGGCGAGACGACCCTCATGGCCAGTTCATTAACCAAGCAAGAGTCGGCCGCGGTAAACGGGCTCCCCGGCCTCGGCGAACTGCCGGGTTTTCAGACAGCCACCGCGGTCAAGACAACCGACTCAGACTCCAGCGAACTACTGTTGTTGATTACTCCCCACATCGTACGGCGGCGATCGAACGTGATCGCAGGTCCACGCATAGCCCTCAATCTACCCGAAACCGAATGACTGGCCCGCTTGATCCCTCACGAAGAACTTCCACAGAATGTTGAGGTAAGATCTGATTGCGTTGCGTTGACCACGGGCCGGTGGGCCGCTATACTTGTATCTGTACGAGCGGGAGTAGCTCAGTGGTAGAGTGCTTCCTTGCCAAGGAAGATGTCGCCGGTTCGACCCCGGTCTCCCGCTCCAAATACACCCTGCCTGCGGTACACTTCACCTACAATCCAGCGGGGCTTCCAAATGAATAGCCCCACCAGAGGCGCGGTACCCAAGTGGTAAGGGAGAGGTCTGCAAAACCTTTATGCGTCGGTTCGATCCCGACCCGCGCCTCCAAATTCTCCCAGGCTTTCCTGAAAATCAATAACTTAGGCGAGAAGTTGCTTCGTCCTCGTTCGTGCTCCATTAGCCCGATTCGCGCTGATTTGTCGCCAAAGGCAATCCTGAGGGCTCGACCTTCGCCGGGGGAGGAACCGTTACTGGCGGACGGAAAGATGAACTTAGGGTCGACCCGAAGGGCCAGCATTCAACTGAGTAGCCAATCTACGTGACCGTTAATGTATTCGTCCGAGTGAACAGACTCGATTACGGGACTTGTCCCTTGAATGAGGTCACGGAGTTTCTTTGAGAGAAAGGCCCGACGGTACTGCTCAATGGAGCTTCCAGTCCGCAGGCAAAGTCTGCTTGTTCTCAATATGGCTCCGAAAGGCTGCTCAAATCCATCGCATCGATTAACCTCTTTTGAGACCCCGTAAGAATCCGCACTCTCCATCTCAGGATGGCTTGCCACAACATGGGTCGTCTCCCAATGGAAATGGGCTGGGTATCATAGCTCGAGAATCCCTACGCGTCGCCTCGGGTGGGCGCTATATGGACTTTGGCTGTATACATAGCTATGACCTTTCTGCGCCGCGCCGCCCGTCTGGTCTCTGGATACCGATCAAACTTGCGGCTGCGGGGGATCACTACGAATTGCGCCTCTGGGACGATTCAAGCGTCCGTCGCTTTGCTGGTGCTGTTGTCGCTGGTACATCCATCGCGGGCTTTCGCGGTGAATCCTGACCTGGAGACTGTGCTGACTGGCTCACGCAACCGCATTGAGACATTGGACTACCGCGTGACCGGGCGACTCACACGGGTGGAAGGCAATGGCACGCGTACGAACTACAAGTTTGTCGCCAAGGCTCACTGGTTTCCCGATGGTCTACGTGTTTTATGCGAGATCTCTGGGCCTGCCTCAGCGAAGACGAGCCTTCTTCTGCATATGAGTGTGAGCGGGCACTTAACCATTGAGACGGTACTTCCTAACGAGAGCTCCGCCAGCGTGTTGCCATTCGTTCGTTGGAACGATCCACTTGTGGGAACAGACTTCTCCTATGAAGACATGGTGGAGAGCCAGTTTTTCTGGAAGAATCAGGAGCTCCTGGCACCGGAGAAATACGGCGCACGGGATTGCTTTGTCCTTAAGAGCATGCCCGGTCCTCAGGACCAGACTCACTATGATTCGGTGACATCGTGGATTGACCGCGGTATTTTGTTCCCTGTGCATGTGGTGAAGGAGCTTCGCGGGACGGGACAGCAGAAGGAATTCATTTACTACGGCCTGCGGCAGGTCGGCGGCCGTTGGTCTGCGACGCAAGTGGAGGCAAAGCTGCAGGGCAAGCCCGGCTCCTCGATAATGGTAATCGAAGGCGGCTCGGGAAGGGCGAATCTTGGACGCAAGGATTTTGATATCAGCCAGTTCGGCGCTCAGAGAAAGAAAGTGAAATAAATCGAATCGCTCAATCGGCTGTTGCGAGGCCCTGTGCTGTCACCGGAGCATCCACGGTGTTCGCCGTCATGGGATAAGCTCCCTTTCAGACGTTGCCGGGGCCCCATATAAGCCAAAGGGCCACCAATTCCAGTCGCCGGCAAGTTGCAATAGTGCAGGCCCGACAACCACCCGCACCACTGT
The DNA here is from genome assembly GCA_963741395.1 of uncultured Acidobacteriaceae bacterium. Classification (GTDB taxonomy): domain Bacteria; phylum Acidobacteriota; class Terriglobia; order Terriglobales; family Acidobacteriaceae; genus Edaphobacter. The sequence continues at coordinate 1,077,164 of CAVUHV010000002.1, read as the reverse complement.
AGCGTCGATGAACACCGCGACGGCGAGCGTAAAGCCCAGCATCTGGACGACCAGAAAGCTTCCCACGGTGAACGCGACGAAGACGGCAATCATGATTGCCGCGGCGCTTGTGATGAGCCCGGCCGTCCGCGCCAGGCCCTCGATCACCGCTGATCTCTCTGATAAACCGCGCCGCCGTTCTTCGAGGACTCGGGCGACCAGGAAGACCTCATAGTCCATGCTTAATCCGAAGACGATGGCAAACGCGAGAATCGGCACGATCGGGAATACTGTGCCGGTCGGTCCGTCGAGCCCAAACAGTCTGCTGCCGTGGCCTTCCTGAAAGACGAGAACTAACGCACCAAATGAGGCGCCAACTGAGAGCAGGTTGAGCAGAATTGCTTTTACAGCCGCAAACAAAGAACGTAGTCCGATCAGGAGCGCCAGCAAGCTCCCCAAGACGACGCCAAGGACCACCTTCGGCAAGCGCTCCTTCACTACTGAGTCGTAATCTGCGTTGAGTGCGGGAATGCCGCCAACCCGCAGCACAGCGCCGGGCACGCCGGTTATCGCCGCGACATCGGAGGAGCGCACCTCTCGCACCCATCGTATCTGTTGGGTGGGCGAAAGAGTGGCCTTCGGCAGCAACTCAATCAAGGTAGCTTGCGCATCGCTGCGCAGAAAACTCTTGTAGGTTGCCTCAGGCAAGTCTTTGACAGCATCCGCAGTGTCAGCCATTCCAGTGAGAGTTGGAAGAGAGAGGACCCCTTGCGCTCTAGGATCGCTCTGGAAGTGCTCCGTTAAGCGACTGACGGCAAGCCAGCCAGCCGGCGAGAGCGGCGGGGACTGCGGCGGCAGCTCCAGGATCACTCGGAGGGACTCCACAATACCCGACCGCCCCATGCCTTGAAGGGTGTGCAGGGCTTGCACCGACTCGGCTGCGGCCGGGAGCGAGCCACGGTCAGGAAGCCCGGAAGAGATTCTGCGCGCCTGGAACGCAAGGAGCAGCAGTGGAATCCCGGCGACGAGCAGAGCCGTCCAAGGGCGGCGGGTTACGATGCTGCCCCACCGCACCCACCGCTCACTCGCCGCGCATAGGTCGTGCCGCGGTTTGACTCGTCTGGCTGGAAGGCGCACTCTGGCGGCGTCGATGCGGTGCCCTAGCAGACCAAGCACCCAAGGCAGGATGAATGTACAAAGCATAACGCTCAAAACGGTTACCAGAAGGCCAGCTATCCCGATGGAGCGCAGTTCGCTGATGGGCACCGTCAGAAGCGCTGAAAATCCGATTGCAACTGTCGTGGCCGAGATGAGCAGCGTCCGACCCGCTTGACCGGCAGCAATGTCGGCAGCGGGGCCGGGATCATATCCCTCGGCCATTGCTTCACGAAACCGGCTCACCATCAGCAACGCGTAATCGATACCCAAACCAAGGCCGAGCATCGTCGCCAGATTCTGCACCAGAATCGATAGGTGCAGAAAATGTGCGAGCAGAGCGGCCGCACCCAGCGCCATCGAGATAGACAGTACTCCCACTCCCAGCGGCAATAGGGCGGCCGCAAGACTGCCGAAAGCCAGCAACAGAAGCAAGAGGGTTACCGGCATCGCTCGTTCTTCAGCGTGGTTGACGTCATCTGCGCTGACCTTGCGAAGATCGAAGTTCAGGGGCGTTTCACCTGTAATCTCCAGTTTGATATTGGGGTATTGCGACCTAAGCTGACCTTCCATCCAGTCTGCTCTTGCCCTCAGTTTGGGGACCAACGCCTCGACAGTTTCATCGTGTGGGTCCAGCCCGACGATGATCAAGGCGCCGCCATTGTCCCCGGTAAACAGGGGATCTGGCCAATCCAGACTCGAGACGACAGCCGACACTCCCGGCTCAGCACGCAAGGAGTTGGCTAAGAACCCCAAGGCATCCGCGCCCTTTGCTGAATCCGGATCGGGAATACCGCTGATCACCAGAACCAGGCGGTGGGCGTACGGTGACTGGAAACGCTGCGCCAGTTCCATGTCAACTTCTTCGGATTCTCCGCCCTTGATGTGAACAGTTGTTTCCAGATGACGTTCGACTTTGTAAGAAAAGGGCAGCAGCGCAAGTGCCATGACAAACCCCGACATCGCCAACCAGAATCGGCGGCGAGCGGCACCACAACCAGTCTTCGAGCTTGGCATTCCCATGAAAGATCCACGTCGTTTCCCGGTTCGTCTGAGAACAATGAAACGACGTCGGGGATCGGACAGACACATTCATGATATAGGGTCAATCTTGATATTTATTCGGGTTCAGCCTTGAGCTTGATTAACGATAGATGTGGAGACCGGCCCGTTAAGCCCTTGTCAATCGAGGGTAGCTGACGAAGACTTCGCTGTATAACGGCCAATCACTCAGCTGACATGACTGGCTGCTCGGCCACAATCTGCTCCACCGAAAAGCGCTTCTTCTTCATGCAAAATCTCCCTTCAGATTTTGCCGAAGACTAACATTGCAACTGGTTCAGAATTTCGGAACCCATCAAAGAATGCATCTCCAGAGAATATGTTATAAAAGTTAAAGTTTTTGCATTATTGCAAAGCTTTGCTACGCGAAAGAAAATAGTTTCCATTCGCGTATGGTTGTGGCTTTATTTCTGCCGGTTCTGATGACTTAGGAGATCCGCTCACCCGAGCGAATCTTTCTCAGGCAGGCACGAGTAAATTTTTGATGCTTTACGTACTCCCTCAATTTGCACCCATCAATGATGGCCTCACCCAGAGCCTGAGCCGTGCCTCGGACAGTGTTTCTGAAACAAAACTGTAAACTCTGTCCGGACTCTTGCTAACGAAGGTGGATATGTAGGGCTCTATGATGGCATAGTTCACATTCCAACCAATATTACTCTCGTAACCAACTAACGGTGCAGTTTGTTGCTGGCGAGAGATAATTTTTTGGCGACAGGGGATGTTCTCCTGGAGCGCGGAGATTGTTGCGTCTAAAACGAATTAGTAACAATGTGAATTGTTTCCTGGCACATCGTCGATACCCAAGAAGTGGTAGATAAGAGAAGACCTTGGGTGACCGTAGTAACCAAGTTTTCCGATAATTTAGAACTCGTGTGACTGCAACACCTGAAGTTTTTGGTTTTGACCCACGCCTTGGGATTGATTGCAGCACGGACAGGTTTTGAACAAAATCCAGAGGAGTGAGTTTTGAGAATTTTGAAGTCGATTGTGGCGACCCTTGGGGTTTCCCTCTGTTTCCTTTATTTTGGCTATGGCTTAATTGTCGCTGAGGCGCAAACCGCCACCCTGAAGATCACCACAACGCAGTTGCCTTCCGCCACCGTTGGCGTGCATTACAGTACTACTCTCGCGGCAACTGGCAAAACGTCCACTGACAAATGGAGCATCACCTCGGGTAAGCTCCCCTCGGGACTGTCTTTGGCGGCATCCACTGGGACCATCTCGGGCACGCCCACGGCAAGTGGAACCTCCGCTTTTGGCGTGACGCTGAGTGGTAAAGGATCATCGGCGAATGCCACTCTCACCCTAACGGTGGCGGCTAAGAGTAAGACGGTTTCCCAGTTGGCAATTAGTTCGACTTCGCTACCCTCCGGAACTGTGGGCACGACTTACTCGAGCACGCTGAGTGCAAGTGGCGGAACTGCCCCTTATACGTGGTCGATCGCCTCGGGCAGTCTGCCTGCTGGTCTGAGCCTGGCCAGCAGCGGCGTGATCTCGGGTAAGCCGACGTCCAGCGGGACGTCCAAGTTCACGGTGACGGTGAAGGATAAGAGTAATCCGGTCCAGACGCAGTCTGCTGCAATGTCGATCGCAATTGCGGCGAGTGCACCGAGTACGCTGGCGATCACTTCCTCAACGCTGCCCTCCGCGACCATTGGCACGACTTACTCGACCACGCTGAGCGCCAGTGGCGGTACGCCTGGTTACACCTGGTCGATCACTTCGGGCAGCCTGCCTGCTGGTCTGAGCCTGGCCAGCAGCGGCGCGATCTCGGGTACGCCGACGGCCAGCGGGACCTCCAAGTTCACGGCGACCGTGACCGACAGTGGCAATCCCGCCCAGACCCAGTCGGCCGCGATGTCGATTACGGCGGCACCGGCTGCCCTGACGATTCCTTCTTCGACACTGCCTTCGGCGACCGTGGGCACGACCTATTCGACAGCCCTGCAGGCAAGCGGGGGTACGCCTGGTTACACCTGGTCGATCACCTCAGGCAGCCTGCCGGCGGGATTGACCCTGGCGGCTACCAGCGGCGCGATCTCGGGTACGCCGACGACCAGCGGGACAGCGAACTTCACGGCAACCGTAACCGACAACAGCAATCCAGCCCAGACAACGTCCGCTTCGACCTCGATTGTGGTGGCTGCCGCACAACAGTCCTCCGGTAGTGGAACGACATGGTACGTCAACGGCTCGGGCGGGTCGCGCTACTCTGTCAACCAACCCAATGGGCTATGCGACGGTACCAGTGCTGCGGCCCCTGTCGGCACCACACCCAATCAGCATTGCGCCTTCAACGACATTCGCTACCTTTGGACGGATGGCAGCTACACCACGGATACCAATGCGGGCGCTCCCGGATGGGGTTGGATTGGGCAAGGCGGCGACACCTACCTGATCGACTGCCCCACAGGAAATACCTGGTGCCGAGTTGGTCAAAGCGGCCCTAACAGTGGAGATTATTTTGGATTGGTTGCCAATCCCTATGCTGCCGGTGCTCCGGCTCCGCCCAGTGGCACATCGGGACAACATACACGGATTCTCGGGCTCAACTACGCAAGCTGCACTTCTCCCAGCGCAAAGGCGCAAATCAATGGAGGCTACGGCGTAGGAGGAGTTCTGAGCCTGTCGGGAGCATCCTATGTGGATGTGGAGTGCATCGATATCACCGATCATGCTCAATGTTCTAAAGTTGGGGCTAACCCTTATCCCGCGGGCTGCAATACCAGTTATCCGTTAGATGATTACGCAGAAGGCGGGATCGATACCAACAACCAAACCAGCAATATATTGCTCCAGGACATCAACATCCACGGTCTGACAGACTATGGTCTGTTTGGTCCGATCGGCGGTCCCATCACCATGAACAGGGTTCGTGTCGCGTACAACGGATTCGCTGGCTGGGAGTTCGATGACGGCAATGCGACTCCCGACGCCCCGGGATCATCGATCAACGCGACGAACGTAACCATGGAGTGGAATGGTTGCAACGAGGAATATCCGATTGTCGACAACAATCCCGCGATCTCCTGCTATGACGATGCCTCAGGTGGTTTTGGAGACGCCTGGAGCGCGCAGGGAACAGGTGCTGGCGGACAGACCAGTCAGATGGCCTCCTTTACCTGCAATAACTGCATTATTCGCTACAACACCAAAGACGGATTTGGAATGAACCATATCCTGTTCGACGCGCTGACCATCACCAACTCGCAGTCCTATGGCAATATGGGGCAGCAGTGGAAGTGGAGCGGTTACGACGGCTCCAATATCACCTTCACCAACAACGAAACCGTGGGCAACTGTCATCGCATGTCCTCTGCGTTTTCAGGAGCCCCCACCAGCTACAACACGTATCTCTCGGACTTTTGCCGCGCCGGCGGAGACAATATCGCCGCGGGCATGGGCAATGGAGGCACGACTCTGATTGCCTTCAATACCATCACCGGATACGCCGCCACGACGTTCGATTTTAGTTGCAGTTCAAACTCTGGCGGAACCTGCGCTACGACGAACCTCATCGTCAGCAACAATATTCTCCTGGGTTATTCCAATCCCGCTTATAACGCGGGCCAGCTTCCTGGAGCTTTCTATATCAACACCGGCTCTGAAACCATCACCCGAAACAATAATTTGTTCTTCAATCAGAGAAACGATGGCTGTCCTGCTACCGGATTCGCTGGAGAGCTGTGCACGGATCCGTTATTGGTGAGTGAGCCGGCTTCACCCATGGTCGGAGAATCTGATCTGGATAACTTCAACTTCAACCTGAGTACATCCAGTCCTGCGATCGGCACCGGGGTTCCCCTATCCGGCATCACCACAGACTTCAATGGAACCACCAGACCAAACCCACCCGCCATCGGCGCGGTCGATTAGTAAAAACGCTCGTAGAAACAAGCTGTGGCCGCCTCATGAGGCGGCCACAGCTTTTGATGGAGACAACCTGGTCCATCCGCGCCGAGGGAGAAAGCCCTCTAGTTGGCCGATGCCGTTAACAACGCGTCAGGTCCGCTGCCAGCTCAGCGTGACACTCGCTGAAACGTACTATGACCTCTTTTTGCCTGGCAGCTTCCTGATTGGAGGCGGCACGAAATTCCATGCTGATCGTCGGTCCAGCAATCGCACCCACGCGGTGATCAACGGTGCGTCAAATCCCTGATCAGTTCGGAATATTCTGGCCATTCCCTAACCAGAACGCTGCGGTCAGCCGATTCATAGTCCTCGTATTCGAAGCCTGGACTGACGGTGCAGCCCAACAGAGCCCATCTCCCGCCTTGCACCAATCGCGACCCCTGCCACACTCCACGCTCTACCAGCACCTGCGGCTGCTGTTCTGCCGACAAATCATTGCCAATCCTCACGACTCGACCAAAGCCATCCGGGCCAGATTTGAGCTGCAGCATTTCAACCGGGTCGCCAGCATAAAAATGAAATATCTCATCCGACTGCAGACGGTGCATCTCGCTGAAGCCTCCCGGCTCAAGCAAATAGTAGATCGCCGTGCCCGTCCGCCGAGTGCCCGCGTAGCGGCTATCTGCGAACTCCTTCGCCGAAATCGTCTCTTTGGCTTCGTATGTCCGGACAAACCATCCGCCTTCGCGCGGATGCGGTCGTAGCCCCAGCAATGTCTTCACTTCGTCGGCCGTCATCGAGTCCTCTCACGTTATGCTGTAAGCAATCCTTACATTTATTTTCACCGATCGGCCTGCCATCAATGCGTAGACACCTGGACCGCTACTTCGGCCTTACGGCGCATCGCACCAATTTGCGCACGGAGATTCTTGCCGGATTCACTACCTTCATCACGATGGCTTACATCATCTTCGTGAACCCGACCATCCTGCACGAAACGGGCATGCCCATCGCCGCTGTTACCGCCGCGACCTGCCTTTGTGCAGCCTTCGGCAGCATCCTGATGGGAGCCTTCGCTAACTACCCAATCGCGCTCGCTCCGGGAATGGGACTCAACGCCTACTTCACCTATACGGTCGTGAAGGGCATGGGAGTGCCGTGGCAGACCGCACTCGGCGCCGTCTTCGTCTCCGGAATCATCTTCCTGTTTCTCACTTTCACAGGAATACGTCAGCTTCTCGTCGCATCAATTCCACATCAACTCCACGCCGCCGTTGGAGGAGGCATCGGACTCTTCATCGCCTTCATCGGCTTTCGTAACGCGGGCATCATCGTTCCCAGCATTGCGACTACAGTGACGCTGGGTAACCTTCGAGCGCCGCAGACTGCACTCGCGATCTTCGGACTGCTCCTGATCGCAGTCCTCCAGGTCCTTCGCGTCCGCGCCTCCATGCTGATTGGCGTGCTGAGTACGATGTTCGCGGGTGTGCTGTTCCATCAGGTTCATTGGCAGCCGACCAGATACAGCCTCTCTGCCCTTCATCAGACGGCATTCAAACTAGACCTCCGCGGAGTGCGTCATATCGGCGCCTTTGAGATCGTCTTCGTCTTCCTCTTCGTCGACCTCTTCGATAACATCGGAACGCTCGTCGCGGTAGCCAACCGCGCGAATCTCCTCACGCCTGACCACAAGATTCCACGCCTAAGCCGCATCTTCTTTGCAGACGCAACAGCAACGATCTTCGGGTCGCTCGCGGGAACAAGCACTGTCACCAGCTACATCGAGTCATCGGCAGGAGTATCCGCCGGCGGTCGAACAGGCATAACGGCGATCGTGACAGGTCTGCTCTTCTTTGCCTCACTCTTCGTCGCACCCCTGGTCGGAGCCATTCCCAGCTTCGCCACCTCACCGGCGCTCATCCTTGTAGGTGGATTGATGCTGACCGGCCTTGGAGAGATCGAGTGGGATAATCCGTCGATTGCCATTCCGGCATTTCTAACCGTGACAACCATTCCTCTTACCTGGTCAATCGCGAACGGACTGAGCTTCGGCCTTACGAGCTACGCACTAATTCGCGTGCTCACCGGCAAGGCTCGGCACACATTCAGTAAGGAATGGATGCTTTACCTGCTTGCAATCCTCTTCCTTTTTCGCTTTATCTATATTGCGAACACCTAAAGTACAAGAGCGCATCGACAGACCGATGCGCCCTGTATTGAGAGTGAAATTCAGCTACTTGCCGAGCGTTGGAGGAGTTCTCGTTGTCCCAGCTCCTGAACCGGGGCCTCCAGTGCTTATGCCATCCTGCACCGCCTGGAAAGAGACAATATTTTTCAGCAGTTCATAGGAGACCTGTGTCAAAGGAAGCAGGCGGCCGTTGACTGCCAAAACGGGCGTCTGGTCAACTCCGACTGACTCTCCAAGCTTGATGGAGGCAGCCACCGCGTCCTTGGTCGCCTGGGTCGCCGCGCATGAATCGATGGCCGCAGGATCGAGACCTGCCTTGACCACGGCATCCTTCAGGGTCTGATCGCCTGTCTCTGGAGTCAGTGACGCCTGAGCATCAAACACTGCGGTTGCATAGGGAAAGAAGGCATCATTCTTCTGCTTTGTAATGCAATAGCCATATGCAGCTGCCTTGAACGCAAAGGGATGCAGATCCGCGATGGGAAAGCTCTGGAACACAATGCGGGCGTTCGGAAAATCCTTCGCCAGCTGATCCATCGTCGTCTGGGCATCCTTGCAATGCGGGCACTGCAGGTCGGCAAATTCGACCAGCATCAGGTCCTTGCTGGAGGACCCGCGATACGCTCCATCCGCACCATCCTGGAGCTTCTTGCGGGCCTCCGCGAAGGGCTTGTCGCCGAAAGGAAGCACTCCGGAGGAGTCGGCGATAGCGTGCTTACCATCAGGCGTTACAAAGAAAACGGTCGACTGCACTTTGGCATTCGGAGTCTTTTCTGTCACGAAGACAACTACCTTGCTGACGCCCGGCGCAGGAGTTGCCTGAATCGCCTCAACGCGCCAGATGCGGTTTGGGTCGTACCCCCACTGAGTCTTCAGGAATTCGTTGACGGTATCGACCGTCGGGGAGTTTGCCGTGAAGTACTTCAGGTTCACCGGAGGAAAGGGATCGGGCCGCGTCGCCTGGTCAAGAGTCTCCAACTGCAACGGCGCCGGCTGTTGCGCCTTGGGAGGTTGTTGCGCCTGAGGCTGCGCTCCGCCAGTTCCTGTCCCCGTCTGGGCTCCCGCCAGCGTAGCGACGCTGAGAGCCGTACATACTGCCAATACTCCATCCACAATCTTCAAATCAGACCTTCCTCCGCCTGCACGCGTTCTGCGCGCAGCATTTCTTTATTACACCTGAACCTTGACCGCAATGGGAAATCGCCTGCCCATTCCGAAGGACTTACGGGTCACCTTCAGCACCGGAGCCGCCTGCTGACGCTTGTATTCGCTCTGTTCCACCAGCTTTTGGACGGAGCGCACAAGACCGACGTCGACGCCCTGTTCTTCAGCAATCTGCTCCGCGGAGCAGTACCGCTCTACATACGCTTCAAGGATGGGGTCAAGCACCTCATAATGAGGCAGCGAGTCACTATCTTTCTGCTCAGGCCGCAGCTCAGCAGATGGAGCCTTCTCAAGAGTAGCCCGCGGAATGATCTCCCGCTCGCGGTTCACATAGCGGCTTAGGTCGTAAACGCGCGTCTTGAAGACATCGCCGATGACCGCAAGCGCACCCACCATGTCACCGTACAGGGTGCAATACCCGACAGACATCTCGCTCTTATTACCCGTCGTAAGAACCAGCGCCCCAAACTTGTTAGAGAGCGCCATAAGCAGCGATCCCCTGATTCTCGCCTGTAGGTTCTCCTCGGCAAGACCAAATGGCGTGCCGTCGAACAACGGTTTCAGCACCTGCTGGTACTGAGCGAAGACCTCATGGATCGGCAGCAGCTCAAAGCGAATTCCGAGGTTTTTCGCCAACGTCCGGGCATCCGCAATCGAACCCAGCGATGAGTACTCGCTCGGCATTCCCACACCCACAACATTTTCTTTACCCAGGGCCTCAACGGCGATAGCAGCCACCAGAGCCGAGTCAATTCCGCCGCTCAGACCGACCAGCACTTTGCGAAATCCGCACTTTCGCACATAGTCACGCGTCCCCAGAACGAGTGCCGACCAGGTCGCAGCAGTCTCGTCCCACAGCGATGCAGAAGGAACGGGGGGTGGTACGTCCGTATCGAAGACAATCAAATCTTCGACGAAAGATGCCGCTCTCGCAGCCACCTTTCCATCCGGCCCTATAACCAGAGAGGAACCATCGAAGACCAGACTGTCGTTGCCTCCCACCTGATTCACCATAATGACGTAGGCGTTGTGCCGCTCGGCGAGCGCAGCCAGCATCTTCTCTCGCATCTGCGCCTTGCCATGCCAGTAAGGAGACGCCGAGATATTGACGATGATTCTCTGCCCTGCGAGCTTCTCCTTCTGCCACCACTCCATCAGGCTCTCAACTGGATCGACCGGATAGAGCCTTCTCGGCCAGAAGTCCTTGTCATTCCAGGCGTCTTCGCAGACGGTGACAGCGAGTGGCTTGCCCCCAATCTCAATGAGTTGCTGTTGGCTGGCGGGCTCGAAGTAGCGTTGCTCATCAAAGACATCATAGAAAGGCAGGAGCATCTTCTGCTGGATAAAGCCTGTCCGCCCTCCACTAAGAAGCGCCGCTACGTTTCGCACCTGCTTGCCGACCGACGCATTAGTGGGCATCACCGTGCCACAGAGAATTGCCGGGCGACCCCCTGTCGCAGTCCAGGCGGCTAACTCTTCCACCGTGTGGACGGCTTTGTTAATGAAGGTGCTCTTTTCCAGAAAGTCTGCGGGCGGATAACCGCACACCGCGAGTTCAGGAAACACAACCAGATCAACTCCACGTTCCGCTGACCGGGCTGCAAACTCAAGAATCTTGTCCTTGTTTCCGGTGAAGTCCCCCACCGTTGGATTAATCTGCGCGAGAGCTATCTTCACGCATTTAGTCTACCGCTTAGGACCCCGTACCGCCCAACACTACGCCCACCGTGCGGGCCATGATCTTCATGTCCAGCAACAGACTCCAGTTGTCCACGTAGGCCGTATCAAGCGAAATATAGCTGTCAAAGGATGGATCCTGCCGAGCCTCTACCTGCCACAGCCCCGTGATGCCGGGAAGCACGTCCAACCGGCGCAGATGGCTGAGGTCGTATTGCTCCACTTCGTTGGCCATCGGCGGCCGAGGCCCAACCAGACTCATATCTCCCAGAAGGACGTTATAAAACTGCGGAAGCTCGTCCAGAGAATACTTGCGTAAGAGACGGCCGAGCGGCGTAATCCGCGGATCGTTCGAAATCTTGAACAGAACGCTGTCACGTTCGTTCATGTGTGCAAGCTGTGCCTTCAACACGTCGGCGTTCTGCACCATCGTCCGGAACTTATAGCAGCAGAATGTCCTGCCCTTTCGGCCGATACGTTGCGCCTTGTAAAACATCGGCCCCTCGGAGCCCATCCGGATCGCTATAGCGATCGTAAGCATCAGCGGCGACAGCAGAACCAGCGCCAGAGTGGATATGGTGATATCAATCGCCCGTTTCAGAAGAAACGCGCCGATCGGGAACTCACGGCGATGCAGTGGGATCGTTGGAAACTGCCCGATATATTCCACCGGCGCGTTCCAGGCCAGACCATCGTAGAGGTCGGGCACAACCCGAACATCAATGCCTGCTGTGCGGGCCTCTTCCACCATTCCGATGACCATCTTCTTGTCGCCGGGCACGGAGAAAAATATCTCGTCGACGAATAATGACCTGGCCAGTGAGAGGCAGTTACGCACGTCGCCGATGACATCGGCATCGCCGGACTCAGCTTCGCGCTCCGTCAATGCGACAAATCCTTTGAACCGGAATCCCAGATGCTGCAGCGAGTCAATGTGATTCCGCAGAGCATGAGCTACACGTCCGGCCCCCACAATCAGCACATTGCGCGTCTCGATACCGGCCCGGCAGCGCCGATAGAAGACTGCCCGCCATACCGCCCTGCGACTGCATAGCAAGAAGGTCGAAATCGCTACCATCAGCAGGACGACCTCCCGCGAGATGTCGGTCCCATTTGACAAATAAAGGGCTCCGCAAAGAAGCAGCCCTGACGTCATGCACGCTTGGATAGTCATCCGCTGCTCATGCAGTCCGCCGCGGTTTTGTATGGGGCCGTACAGCCCAAACGATCGAGTAAAGAAGATGAGGCACAGCGCAAACCCGGCAAAGTAAAACGTCAGCAGGTGTGGCGAGGTGTGAATTAGATGGGGAACCACGTACAGCGTAGGAACTTCGACAGGAAGTGCGGCGTGGACTCTGAGAGCCAGAATTCCCGCCAGGACCACCGTAAACACATCCAGCGAGGCCCAGACGAGGCTGGTTACCGAGGGGCGCCGGAATATACCAAAACGAGACGAATAGCTATTGCGAGCTTGAGCCGCCCGCCTTCCCGAGATAATGACCTGTTGTAGATAGTCTGGTGTCGCCATCGCGAACGCCTCTCAACCAATTTTCCCGGGCTTAGTAGTTGGTACGATGCTTGAAGTCACTTCAAACGTCGCTCCCAATCAAAAAATTTCAGTTCAGCACCTGCAGCGGCAGAAGACACGAGTTGCGTGGAGAGCATGACCAGCCTCTCTCTTTTCTCAATTAAAATCTGACTCGTGCGAAGCGAAAAAAACTGTCTTTACAATCTGTAGGATACGTACCGAAACCAGGCATGGCAACCACTCAAATCAAGGTTTCCCGCAAAAACAAACGGAGGAATCCAGTCCGCAACCAGTGTTTATGCGGTCCCAAGACGTTGGATACAACTTTGGTGCTACCGTCTCTCTTAAACAGCTCTATACCGGCATAACCAACTCATCGAGAGCAAGAAACTCCTGCAGTACCGGATCAGTGCTGCGCTCCATCTCCTCCATGGTGCCGAAGAAGTGCGCCTTTCCCTGGTGCAGAAAAACCACCCGGTCGGCTAGTTTCCTGGCAAACCGCAGATCATGAGTCACCACAATACTGGTGAGATGCAGTTGCTGCTTCAAGCGTTCGATCAGGTTCCCGAGAAGATGTGCCATCAGAGGATCAACCATCGTCGTAGGTTCGTCGTAGAGCACGGCCTCGGGCTGTGACGCCAGGGCCCGCGCAATCGCCACTGACCGCTTCATCCCAGTCGAGAGATCTGACGGCAACAGGTTCTCCATCCCGGCAACACCTACCATCTCCAGCAGCCCCTTCACTACCTGAAAGATCTGATCCTCGGCCAAGTCTCCGCGTTCCCGCAGAGGAAACGCCACGTTCTCTCCGACCGTGATCGAATCAAACAGCGCCCCATTCTGAAAGACCATCGTCACTTTGCGGCGGATCGCCTGCATCTCCCGCTCCGTGAAGCCGCTGATGTCCTCTCCGGCGACTCGGATTCTCCCTTTGTCTGCCTTCAAAAAACCCATCAGTATCTGCAGCGAGACAGACTTACCAACGCCGCTTCGTCCCAGGATGCACAGAGTCTCTCCCGGCAGCACACAGAAACTCACATCGTCAAGCACAACAAGGCTTCCGAATGACTTGTAGACATGCTCGAAAGCGATGTAAGGTCCCGGCTTGTTCTTGACGTCTGGCACAGCCTCAGCAGCCGCTTCGTTTTGCTGGGCCGCCTGGTCAATGAACTCCTCTATTGCCGGCGCCACATCGGCCGAAACATCCGCAACCAGCGGAGAGTCCGCAACTGCAGAAGACATGGAGCCGTCAGAGAGGTGCTCGGCTCCCTCCCCGTCGTTCGTCTCCACCACGTTCCGCTTGTCCTTCTTCTCGCTCAGCGGTTTATCTTCCGTGCGCGGCTCTTCCATCGGCTGCCCTCATACTCGCTATTCTCCCATCTGATGCAAGCCGGAGCTACCCCCGCTCACGAACGGGCCATCCCTCTTTGTCGCTAAGTATCAAGAGCGTCTATATGCCGCTCAGCCTCGGCAAACTCATCCGGCGTATTCAGATTGGCAAACCACAGGTGCCTCGCTGCCTGCTGGGCCTCCGTCGGAGACCACCACCCCTCGCCCTCACCCTCTCCGGGGACAACAGCAAGTGTTCCTCCTGCTCCCCATGTCGTATTCAGAAGTACCCTGCCCTGTCGCAACCGTTGCCGTTCCGCGAGCTCTGCGCCCGCCGCTTCCAGTACAGGGAACAGCTTGAACCTGCCTTCCCCAGCCGCTCGCCTCACAAATGGCGTCACATCATGGTGCAACAGACAGAGCGCCGGTTGCGGATGCTCATCAACAGTAAACATCGCGAGCCGAGCCCCTCTGCATTCGTCCGCAAGGACCATCCGAATCCACTGGTCAAGAAACGAGGATGGCAGAAAAGGCATATCCACCGGCATGAACAGATTCCAGGCATACCGCGAGTGAACAAGAGCGGCCTCGATACCTCCCAAAGGCCCGCAGTCTTCATGCAAATCCGCCACAAGGGGAGCGAAGGCATCCAACTCTGCCCTGCTGCTCAGAATATGCACCTCGGTGCAGACCCGCCTCAACTTGACGACTGCATGCAGCGCCAGCGGCTTGCCTCCGAGCTCAAGCAGGGCCTTGTCTCGCCCCATGCGAGTGCTCTTACCACCCGCCAGAACATATCCGCCAACCTCCGAAGGCGCCCGCCGGGCCATCAGGCCCCCACAGCACTCAGGAAACGAACAATCGACTCAATCCCACGGTGAAAATTCGACAGGTTGAACTTCTCATTCGGCGCGTGCAGGTTGTCATCCGGCAATCCGAATCCCATCATCACCGTCGGAATCTTCAACTCACGCACGAAGTCACCGACGATGGGGATCGATCCGCCCCCGCGTACGAAGACCGTCTCCTTACCGAATACCTCCCTCATCGCTCCTGTCGCAGCTTTCACAAATTCATTGTCCGTGCTCACCACAATCGGATCTCCCGAGTGAATCATCCGCACCTCAACCTCCACTCCTTTCGGCACAATCGACTTCACATAAGCCTTGTACTTCGCAAAGCTCTCCGCTGGAGTCATCTCCGGAACCAGCCGCATACTCACCTTCGCCAACGCCTTCGCTGGAATCACTGTCTTGGCACCCGCCCCCGTAAAGCCACCCGGCATCCCGTGCACATCCAGAGTGGGTCTGGCCCACGTGCGCTCGAGAACGCTGTACCCCGGCTCCCCGGTCAACTCCTTCGAGCCGACCTCCGTCTCGCGATAGTGCTCCTCATCAAAGGGCAGAGCCTTCCACGCCTTCAGCTCATCCGCCGTCGGCTTCGAGACCTTGTCATAAAACCCGGGAATCAGAATCTTGCCGTTCTCGTCCTTCAGCTTCGCGATGATCTGAGCGAGCGCAACAAACGGATTCGGCGCCGCACCGCCGTACATTCCTGAGTGCAGATCTGTGCGCGCACCACGCGCCTCAATCTCCGTATAGATCATTCCGCGCAGCCCGACACAAAGCGTCGGAAGCTCCGGCGCAAACATCTCCGTGTCGCTCACCAGCGCGACGTCGGCCTTCAGCTCATCACCATGCTCACGGACAAAGCGTGCGATTCCCTCACCTCCGACCTCTTCTTCACCTTCAACGATCACGCGAACATTCACAGGCAGCTTTCCACCGCCTGCAGCGAACAACGACTCCAGAGCCTTCACATGCATCCACATCTGCCCTTTGTCGTCGACAGCTCCACGCGCAAACAGATTCCCATTCCGCTCGGTCGGTTCAAAAGGCGGTGATTTCCACTCATCAAGCGGCTCAGCCGGCTGAACGTCGTAGTGCCCGTAGCAAAGGACCGTAGCCGATCCCGGCTCCGCGTGCAGCCAATCAGCATACACCAGCGGATGCCCCCCGGGATGCTCCGCCGACGTGGTTTCGATCAACCGAACATTCTCCATTCCGATGCGCTTTAGCTCCGCAGCAACAAACTCTGCCGCGCGCCTCACATCGGCCGAGTGCTCCGGCAGAGTGGAAACCGACGGGATCCGTAACAGGTCCTTCAGCTCTTCCACAAAACGCGTATCGTTCTTTCGCGCAAAGTCAACTGCAGCCGCCACATTCGTCATCGCTTATCCGCTCCCAAAAACTTCTTATTCCGCTGGCACAAACCAACCACAACCGGAAAGAATGAGTATATGGAAGAGACGCAGCCCAGTCCTACCCCACTCCCGACCGCTCAGAGATGGAACGCCGAAAGCTACGCCGCCAACGGCCGCTTTGTCGCTAATCTCGCCTCAGCTGTGGTCAAGATGCTCGATCCCCAAGCCGGCGAACGCATCCTCGACGTCGGCTGTGGCGACGGCGCCCTTACCGAGCAGATCGCAGCCACCGGAGCAGTCGTCACCGGCATCGACAACTCCACCTCCATGCTCGAAGCCGCCCGGAAACGCAGCCGTAATTTGGCAACTCCCTTCGAAGTCGAGCTGCACAGTGCCGACGCTCTCCGCTTCGACCAGCAGTTCGACGCCGTCTTCTCCAACGCCGCCCTGCACTGGCTTCCGGCCGCAAAACATCCCGAGATGCTCGCCGGTATCTATCGCTCGCTCCGCTCTACTCCCACCGCACGCTTCGTCGCGGAGATGGGTGGCCACGGAAACATCGCCGCCATCCGCACCGCACTGCAGGCCGTGCTCGAACCCTACAGCATCGACGCCGACACCCAGGCGGCTTCCTTCTACCCCGCTCCGGCAATCTACAAACGCATGCTGGAGTCCGCGGGATTCACCGTGAAATCCATCGAACTCATTCCACGCCCAACCCCGCTTACCATAGGCCCCGACGGCGACAACCCGATGGCTACATGGCTCAAGACCTTTCGCAACGGAATTCTGGATCAACTCACGCCCTCAGATCGCACTCAAGCTATCGACCGGACCGTCTCACTTCTCAAACCCATCCTCTGCGACTTCGACGGCAACTGGGTCGCAGACTATGTCCGCCTCCGCTTCCACGCTGCGAAATTCTAGCTTCACACATGTGTCATCATGTAAATACCGACATTTAAGTACAAACCTAATGCTTTGATCATCCGTCGAACATCACAGCAGCACCTTCTGAGAAGGCACACCAAGAGTCTCACCTGGCAATAAAAACTGTTGAACGTGAATCCTGCCGTCCGCCAATCAACTCTAATGAGTTATACCTCTGAGGCATTTGACACGACTTATCTATGCGAATTCGGTCCTGTAGTCCGCTGCTCCCTGCTCTGTTTTGCCTCGGTTGCGCTCTTGTTCCCGTCGCGACACAAGCTCAATCCATCGCTCAGGCCTCGCTTCCTGAGTCTCCCGGCGTTGTCGCACAACTCGAGATAGCCTCCAGTTCCAGTCTTGACCCGCAGCAAGCACAAGCCGGAGGTCAACCGCCCAACCCTGACCCCCCGGTCGAGCAGGAGGGCCGGCAGACCAAACGCATCTTCTTCATCATCCCCAACTTTCGCGCCGTAAGCGCAAACACCCATCTCCCCCCGCAGACCGTCAAAGAAAAATTCATCACCGCCAGCCAGGATAGCTTCGATTACTCCGGCATCATCTTCTCCGGGCTGCTCGCAGGCTACAACATGGCGACCAAACAAACCCCCGAGTTCGGCCAGGGAGCCGCCGGATATGGCCGCTACTTCTGGCACACCTTCGTCGATCAGACCAGCGAAAACTACTTCGTAGAATTCATCGTGCCCGCAATCGCGCACGAAGACACTCGGTACTACACACTCGGCCACGGTGGCTTCTGGAAACGCACCGGCTACTCTCTCAGCCGCGCCGTCATCACCCGAAAAGACGACGGCAGCCCCACCTTCAACTCCGGCGAAGTCATCGGCGCCGGCATGGCCGCAGGCGTCTCCAACCTCTATTACCCGGAGCATGAGCGTACCTTCGGGAACACCGCTCAGAAGTGGGGCGTAAACATCGGCATCGACGCCGGAACCTTCGTGTTCAAAGAGTTCTGGCCCGATATCAACAAGGACCTCTTCCACAATAAATTCTGACGATCTCTACTCCGCCCGCACCCCGTTGCCGCCGATATTATCCAGGCACTGCTCAAGCAACGCATTCAGCCTCTCCAACTCTTCGTCCGAGATACCCTTCCAGGTCCTCCGCAGAAGAATCGTCGCCGGTTTGTCAGCGCTCGCCAGCAGCCGCTCCCCCGCGACAGAAATCGTAGCCGTTACAATCCGGTCGTTCTCCGGATCCTTCCCGCGAACAATGAACCCACCCTCTTCCAACTGCTTCAACAGCGCCTGCGCCGACTGCGGACTTACATAGCACTCCCGTGCAAGCTTCGCCCCGGAACTCCCCGGCAAATCCCTCACCGCGCGAAGCATCACCAGTTGCGCCGTCGTCACACCCTGCGGCATCAGCAACTCATCCATCTGTCCACGCGCATGGATCATGATCCGCTTCATCAGCTGAAGCGCATGCCTGGACTCCTGCCTCCGGTCCCATTCTTTTTGTCTCTTCGTCGGCCGCATGGATATCAGTCTCCTGATAATATATCAGGAGACTGATATGGCGGCGACGGCGACAGCTCCGGCACTCACCCCCCCGGTCTGGAAGCCGCATCACAATCCATGGCTGGTGGCCCTTACCGTCACGCTCGCCACCTTCATGGAGGTCCTCGACACCTCCATCGCCAACGTCGCCCTGCCACACATGGCAGGCTCACTGGGAGCAAGCCAGGAAGAGGCCACCTGGGTCCTCACCAGCTATCTGGTCTCAAGCGCCATCGTCCTCCCCATCTCAGGCTGGCTCTCCGACCGCTTCGGACGCAAGCGCTTCTACATGACCTGCGTCGCCCTCTTCACCATCTGCTCGTTCCTCTGCGGCATCGCCAACACCCTCCCGCTCCTCATCCTCGCCCGCATCCTGCAGGGCGCAGGCGGCGGAGGCCTCGCCCCCAGCGAGCAAGCCATCCTGGCCGACACCTTCCCCATCGAAAAACGCGGCCAGGCCTTCGCCGTCTACGGCATGGCCGTCGTTATCGCGCCCGCCATCGGTCCCACCCTCGGCGGCTGGATCACCGACAACTTCAACTGGCACTGGATCTTCTTCATCAACATCCCCGTCGGCCTGCTCTCCCTCTGGCTCTCCAACCGCATGGTCGAAGACCCACCTCACCTCAAGCTGCGCCGCGAACAGGCCAAGCACCTCAAAGTCGACTTCATGGGCCTTGGCCTCGTCGCCCTCGGTGTAGGCTGTCTCGAGTTCACCCTCGACAAGGGCCAGGAAAAAGACTGGTTCGGCTCGCCGATGATCGTCACCTTTGCGCTCCTTGCTGTTGCGACCCTCATCTTCTTCGCCATCTGGGAGTGGAACCACGAAGACCCCATCGTCGACCTCAAGCTGCTCAAGAATCGGAACTTCGGTACCGCCGTCTTCCTCCAGCTCATCCTCGGCATGGTGCTCTTCGGTTCAACTGTCCTTATTCCCCAATACCTCCAGGTGCTCCTTGGCTATACTGCCGAGCGAGCCGGCGAAGTCCTCTCTCCCGCAGGCTTCGTCATGATGGTCATGATGGCTGTCGCTGGCCGCAGCCTCGGTAAGATAGACCCTCGCCTCATGGTCTGCCTCGGCTATATCGCCACCGCCCTCGGCATCTACAACCTCACGCATCTCGACCTCAATACGGCCTTCGGAACCGTCACCCTCTGGCGAATGCTCCAGGTCATCGGTCTGCCCTTCATCTTCATCCCCATCAGCACGCTCAACTACGTCGGCGTGCCCACCAACAAGATGAATCAGATCTCGTCACTCTCCAACTTCGCCCGAAACCTCGGAGGCAGCGCCGGAACCGCGCTCCTCACCACCTATCTCGCGCGCGCCTCGCAGGTCCACCAGGCGAACCTCGCAGCGCACACGGTCCCCGGCTCCGTCCCCTACCGTCTCTACATGGACCGCATGCAGGAGATGCTCATTTCCCGCGGCATGTCCGCAGCAGCCGCCTCACAGATGGCCATGGGCCGCGCCTACCAGGAGATGCTCCGTCAGGCCTCCATGCTCAGCTACAAGAACGCCTTCTTCATCCTCTCCTGCGTCATCTTCTGCCTGTCGCCCCTGCCCTTCATTATGAAGTTACCCAACAAAGCCGCCAAACCCGACCCCGAAGCCCTCGGCGGCCACTAAACCGTGCCAATGCAACGGCCCGATTCCAAATAGAAAATGTCATTCTGAACGAAGCGAAGAACCCCTGTGTTTACGAGGGGAGCGAAGCGACCCGAGTCCATTTTCCTATGAGAAATTATTTCTCGATGACAACTTTCCTCACCCGCTGCTAGCCTTCCGCCATGCGCATCCGCTCGATTGCCTTAGCCTCACTCCTCCTCATCCTCACCGCCTCAGCGCAAAACCCCACCACCCCTCCCGAAACTCCCGCCCAAACCTCCGTCGCCGCCAACCCTCCACTCAACCCTGCCCTCCCGACCCTCTTCATCGTCGGCGACTCCACCGCGCGCAACCAGGCCGACCTCGGCTGGGGAGACCACTTCGCCCACTACTTCGACACCTCTCGCATCAACATCGCCAACCGCGCGCGCGCCGGCCTCTCCTCCCGCACCTTCATCAACGAAGGCTCATGGGACAAAGTCCTCGCCGAAATGAAGCCCGGCGACTACGTCCTCTTCCAGATGGGCCACAACGACGGCGGAGACCTCGGCGGCGCCAAACCCCGCGGCACGCTCAAGGGACTCGGCGACGAAACCCAACAGGTCACCCTACCCAACGGCTATACCGAAACCGTCCACACCTACGGCTGGTACATGCGCAAGTACATCGCCGACACCCGCGCCAAAGGCGCGACTCCCATCCTCCTCTCCCTCACCATCCGCAACATCTGGAAGCCCGACGCCACTGGAACCCCACGCGTCGAGCGAGACATGGGCTACGACGCCGACATCCGCCAGCTAGGCTCCGACGAGCACATAGCCTTCATTGATATGGCCACCGTAGAAGCCGATCGCCTCGAAGCCCTAGGCCCCGAAAAAACCGCCGCCCTCTTCCCTATCGACCACACCCACACCAGCCCCGCAGGCGCCGAACTCAACGCCCAGGCCGTCGTCACCGCTCTCCGCAACGCCAAATCACCATTGGTCGTCTACCTCAACCGCAATAAGCCGCTGTAACCCAACCATCGCGCAGACCATTTACACTAGAGACTGGGCTCAGCATGCCCACGAAGGACACCGTTTGTTCAACAAAGCTATAGCGAAAGTCTTTGGTACCAGCAACGAGCGCGCCGTCAAGCGCCTGATGCCCCTCGTCGAGCAGATTAACGCGCTCGAACCGGCCACGCAGTCTCTCACCGACGAGCAGCTCCGTGCCAAGACCGGCGAGTTCCGCCAGCGCATCGCCGACGCCATCAAAGGTATCGAAGACCCCGAAGAGCGCAATATCGCCGAAAAGGCCGCCCTCGACGCCATCCTTCCCGAGGCCTTCGCCGTCGTCCGTGAAGCAGGCAAGCGCACCGTGCAGATGCGTCACTTCGACGTCCAGCTCATCGGCGGCATCGTCCTCCACTCCGGCAAGATCTCCGAAATGAAGACCGGCGAAGGCAAAACCCTCGTCGCCACCCTTCCCTGCTACCTCAACGCACTCGCGGGACGCGGAGTCCACGTCGTCACCGTCAACGACTACCTCGCTAAACGCGACGCCGAGTGGATGGGCAAGATCTACGGCTTTCTCGGCCTCACCGTCGGCGTCATCGTCCACGATCTCGACGACCGCCAGCGCCGCGAGGCCTACGCCGCCGACATCACCTACGGCACCAACAACGAGTTCGGCTTCGACTACCTCCGCGACAACATGAAGTTCGAGCTCGCCGACCAGGTCCAGCGCAGCCATTACTACTGCATCGTCGACGAAGTCGACTCCATCCTCATCGACGAGGCCCGCACCCCGCTCATCATCTCCGGCCCCACCGACCAGACCACCGACAAGTACACCCGCGTCAACGTCATCATCCCTGAGCTCGAACCCGGCGAACTCATCGAGACCCTCGAAACCAAAACATGGTCCGGAGACTACGTCGTCGACGAGAAGACCCGCGCCGTCACCGTCACCGACGAGGGCTGGGAGAAGATCGAAAAGCTGCTCGGCATCGGTAACATCGCCGACCCCGAAAACTGGGACCTCAAGCATCACGTCGAAGTCGCCATCAAGGCCCACTCCCTCTACAAGCGCGACGTCGAGTACGTCGTCAAAGACGGCGAAGTCATCATCGTCGACGAGTTCACCGGCCGCCTCATGCCCGGCCGCCGCTGGTCCGATGGCCTGCATCAGGCAGTAGAGGCCAAGGAAGGCGTAGCCGTCCGCAAAGAGGACCAGACCCTCGCCACCATCACCTTCCAGAACTACTTCCGCATGTACAAAAAGCTCAGCGGCATGACCGGCACCGCCGAGACCGAAGCCGCCGAGTTCGACAAGATCTACAAGCTCGACATCGTCGTCATCCCCACCAACCGCAAGATGCTCCGCATTGAAAATCAAGACGTCGTCTACCGCACCGCGAAGGAAAAATACTTCGCCGTAGCCGACGAGATCGCGAAGCTCCACGAAGCCCGTCAGCCCGTCCTTGTCGGAACCACCAGCATCGAAAAGTCCGAGCTGCTCTCCGAAATCCTCAAGCGCAAAGGCGTCCGCCACGTCGTCCTCAACGCAAAGTTCCACGAGAAGGAAGCTGAAATCGTAGCCCAGGCCGGAAGGTTGGGCATGGTCACGATCGCCACCAACATGGCCGGCCGCGGTACCGACATCCTCCTCGGCGGCAACCCGGACTTCATCGCCCGACAGGAGCTCGTCCGCAAAAACCAGGCCCGCGCCGTCTCCGCCGCCGAAGGCACTATCTCTCCCGTCGCCGGTCCCGGCATGTTCCGCTTCTACTATCAGGGTCAGGAGTTCGAAACCACGCAGGAGAACTGGGACGCCGCCGTTGCGGCCCACTCCGCCGCCGCCCTGAAGGAGCACGAGGCCGTAGTCGCTGCCGGTGGCCTGCACATCCTCGGCACCGAGCGCCACGAATCGCGCCGCGTCGACAACCAGCTCCGCGGCCGCGCCGGCCGTCAGGGCGACCCCGGATCATCCCGCTTCTACCTCTCGCTCGAAGACGACCTCATGCGCATCTTCGCCAAGGAGTGGGTCTCCACACTGCTCCAGCGCCTCGGCATGGAAGAGGGCGTGCCCATCGAGTCGCGCATGATCACCAATCGCATCGAGAAGGCCCAGAAGGCCGTCGAGTCGCAGAACTTCGAGTCACGTAAGCACGTCCTCGAGTACGACGACGTCATGAACAAGCAGCGCGAGGCGGTCTACGGTCTCCGTCACCAGCTCATGGAAGGCGTCGACCAGAAGCAGCTCATCACCGACGACTATCTCTCGACGATCCTCTCCAACGTCCTCGACGAGAACGCACCCGAGAAGGCCCACCCCGACGAGTGGAAGACCGAGGCTCTCTTCTCGCAGCTCTACGATCTCTTCGGTGCCCACCTCGAAAAAGAGGTCGATGTCACCCAGCTCAACCGTCACGAGCTAGGCGAGGCTATCTTTGAAAAACTCCGCGGACGCTACGAGATCAAGGAGCAGATCCTGGGCGCCCCCACCATGCGCTATCACGAACGCGTCGTCATGCTCAGCGTCCTCGACGGCCTCTGGAAGGATCACCTCCTCCAGATGGATCACCTCAAGGAAGGCATCGGCCTCCGCGGCTACGCCCAGCAGGACCCTCTCGTCGCCTACAAGAAAGAATCCTTCGAGATGTTCGAAGCGATGATGCTCCGCTTCCAGGAAGACACCGTCCGGCACCTCTTCCGCATGCAGATCATCGGCCCGGACGGCAACCCCATCGAGACTGTCGAGCAGGCCCGCCGCCCGACCTTCAGCCCCGCTCCCAACGCGCCGCCGCTTCCTGTCAACGCCGGACAGCAGGTTTCCACGCCGGTCTCCGCCCAGCAGCCGCAGCATCCGGCCATTCCCGTCCCGACAAAGGCCCCGTCGACCACCATCGACGCCCTCGAGCGCGAGTTCCAGAAGAAGAAAGAGCGCGAACTAGCCCAGGCCCGCGCCGCCGGGGCCGCAACCGCCGGCAACGGCGCCTCGGCTCCCCGTCGAGCCGGCGAAAAGATCGGACGCAACGACGAGTGCTTCTGCGGCTCAGGCAAAAAATACAAAAAGTGCCACGGAGCCAACGCGTAAACTCCCGTCCCGCTTCACAGAAAAGGCCTGCTTTGGCAGGCCTTTTCCCTACTGCGCGATATCGTCCAGCAGCAACTTCGCCTTGGTAGCCAGGGTCTTGGCCCCCTCCACATCACCGGAACCCAGCGCATCCTGCGCCTGCTTCTGAAAGTTCCTCACCTTGCTGATCTGCGACTTCTGCGCTTCCGCCCTCTGCGCAGAGAGGCCGTTCAGGCGCTTCTCGATCGAGGCGATCATATCTGCCGCCTCTTGCTGACTGTGCGGATTGGAGTCACCACCCGTCGAAAGCGCGCCTATCGCCGCAGCCTGTTCCGGCGCCTCAGTCTCCGGTTGCGGCGGCGGCAGTTGGGTCACCACAGTCTTCGGCACTCTTCTCCGTTCGCGACGCGGGTGGGCCGCCGCCGACGCAACGGGCATCGGTGGCAGCTTGATCTGCGGAACCTCGATCATCGGAAGCGGTGGCTCCGGAATATCCACCAGTTCAACTGGCACCAGAATCTGAGGCAGCGGCGGCACCACCGTTCGGTGCCTGCAGCCACTTAGCGCGCACGTCAATCCAGCGCACAGCAGCGCATATGCCCATCTCTGCATCATTTCGCCCTGCCGAGTCAAACCCCTTCCCCCGTTCCTTTTCTACCGGCTCCCGCAGGAATCCCCTTGCGTGCCTCCGCCGCGCCTACCGCCATCGGCAGACGCAACGTAAATGTCGTGCCGCGGTCCCCGGCCGTGGGATCGGCATTGGATCGCACATCCAGAGCTCCGCCATGCAACTGCAGGATGCGGTACGTCATTGCCAGGCCGATTCCGCTCCCCTTCGGTTTCGTCGTAAAGTACAACTCGAAGATACGCGGTAACACCTCCTTAGGTATACCTTCTCCCTCGTCCTGAACCTCGATCACGGCAAACTGATGTTCCCGATGCAACGCAACTCGCATCCAGCCACCGCCTGGCATCGCCTGCATCCCGTTCAACAGCAGATTAAGAAGTGCCTGACGAATCAGTTCCGCATCCACCCGCACCATGATCGGTTCGGACGGCGCCGCGTCAACAGAAACCCGCACGCCGTTTTCCTGCATCTCCGCAGCGGTCAGCTCTATCACTGACTCGACCACCTGTCGGAGATTATGCTCTCGCAGCTTCAATTCCATGGGACGGGAGAAATCCGCAAGTGTCTGCACCACCCGGTCCAGTCTCTGCATCTCCCCGGTCAAAATCTCAACATGCCTGCTGGCCCCCCCAAAGGACTCAGCCCCACCTGCCGAAAGCTTGCTGCGCAGCAGCTCCAGATGCACCACCATCGCGTTGATCGGATTCTTAACTTCATGTCCCACGCCCGCCGTCAGGCTGCCAATCGCCGCCAGTCTGCGTGCAACCTCCAACTCCTGCCCCAGTTGCATGGCCGACTCGGTATCCCGCAGCGTCAACAGAGTGCCCATATTCCCGCCATCTAAGCCATCATCGATCCGGTCGAGCGAAAATTGCACCTGCCTCCCATCCTCCAGCGTGACACTCTGCGCGCTCACCTCTTCGCCGCTCGCAAACGCCCCCAGCACGGCGTCGCCCAGCGCCGTATCCGCCTCGAATATCTCCTCCAGTTGCCTGCCCACCAACTCACCCTGCGGCCGGTTCAGAAAATACGCCACAGCATCCGACACCATCACAGCCCTGTGATCCGCTGTAAACAGCAGCACGCCGTCCCGCAGCGTATCCAGCATCTGATTCAGATTCGCCTGTAGCGCAGTGTACCCGGCCTCTTTGGTACGCATCTGCTCACCCAGAAGATCGATCGTCCTGGTTACCCGCACCACGGTATCGCTGCCACCCAGTGCCTTCTCTTCTGCAGCAGCCGCCTCGCCCGCCGCCATGGTCAGCTTCGCAAGCTTGCTGCTGATCTCCTCGAGAGGACGCAGCGCAAGATTCGCCAGCAAGGCCGCGGCAATCATTGCCGCCACTGCCGCCGCTAACGCAAAAAACAACGCCGCCCGCAGCCAGGGCTCATACGAATTTTTCAGGAACGTCGACCTTACTCCGATATGCACGACAAGAAACGGCTGCCCATTCCTGTCCAACGCCTGCGACATATCCAGAACCTTCGGCGCGCCAAAGACCTGCCTCGTCTGATACGCGATGCTTCCCGACTGCAGGTTCACCAGGCTGGGCCGCGGACCAGCTCTCTGTCCCACTGCGTCGGGATCTGTGCTCACCAGAATGATCCCCTGCGCATCCGTCACGCTGACGTCTTGCACCGTCAGCGAGTAGCGCACGATCGCGTTCATCACATCTGTCAACGCAGTGTAGTCTCGCAGCGCATCCGCCACTGCGGCGTGAAGCGCTGCGTCGCTCGTGTCCGCGGGAGGGTTCGCACGCAGTCCGCTCTCCACCGCCTGCCGCGTCATCAACCAGACCTGATGAACCAGCACGTCGTTCGCTGCCGCCGTCTGCTCAATCCTCTGCCGCAGCAACTCCCCAACGAACAGCGACGACAACACCACAACGATCGCAAACGTAAGACCCGTCGCCGCAACCACCAGCTTGGTCTTCAGGCGCATCCTTATTCCACCTGGGAAGCAGCGGCGTTCGAGTATTCCTTCAACTTATTCTGCAATGTCTTTGAGCTGATTCCAAGAATCTCCGCTGCCTTCGTCTTGTTGTTATGCGTGGCCATGAGCGTCTTCAGGATCAACTGCCGCTCCGCCTCATCCACAGTCGTGCCCACCTCAACCCGAACCGTGTTCTTGTCCTCGAGATACCGCCGTACCTCGCCCGAGCCCCCATGCTCGCCACTCTCCTGTGGCACCGTGAACCGACCGCTCTTGGTCATCACCGGAGCGAACCCTGGCTCTGCAAAGTGCGGCGGAAGATGTTCAGTCCCCAGCAATCCCGACCCAGCCATAATCGTCGCCCGCTCGATCGTGTTCCTTAGCTCGCGAACGTTACCCGGCCACGAGTATGCTTCCAGCCTCTTCAGCAGCGAATCCTTCAGGCCCGTCACGCTGCAGTTGTGCCGCTCATTCATGTCCGCGATCATCTTCTCTGCAATCGCAGCGATGTCCTCGATATGCTCGCGCAGCGGAGGCATCTGAATGTTGAACACATTCAGCCGGTAATACAGGTCGCCACGAAGATCCCCGGCCGCAACTGCCTGTTCCGGGTCGCGATTCGTCGCCGCGATCACTCGTACGTCTACCGGCGTCTCCATCTTGCTGCCCAGCCGCCGCAGCTTGCGGTCCTCAAGCACACGCAGCAGCTTAGCCTGAGTTGCCGCTGGCATCTCTCCGATCTCATCCAGCAGCAGCGTCCCGCCCTCTGCCAGCTCAAAACATCCGGCCCTGCGCTCCACCGCGCCCGTAAACGCTCCCTTTTCGTGCCCGAAGATCTCGCTCTCGATCAAAGTCTCAGGAATCGCCGCGCAGTTTACTGCCACAAATGGCTGAGGACGCCGCGAGCTTAGCTCGTGCAACGCCCGCGCCACCAGTTCCTTGCCAGTTCCACTCTCACCCGTCACCAGAACGCTCACATTCGAAGGAGCCACGCGCTCAATCAACGAGAAGATCGACTTCATCTGCGGTGAGGTCCCGACCAACGGCCCCATCACACCGGTATCGCGCAGTTCGCGCCGCGTTACCTCCAGTTCCACATCCTGATCGACATTGTGCTGATGGCTTGCATTCTGCAAAATTGTCTTCAGTCGCAGCGGATCAACAGGCTTGGGGAGGTAGTCGTAAGCCCCCATTCTCATCGCCTCCACCGCAGACTCAATCGACCCCTGCGCCGTCAGCATGACCACGGCAATCCTCTGGGGCAGATCCGCAAGGCGGCTGAGCAACTCCATGCCGTCCATACGCGGCATCTTCAGGTCAGTCACGACAATCGCAGGATTCCACGCAACAGCCTTTTCCAGACCGTCTATGCCGTCAACGGCATCCTCCGCCTTGTACCCCCAGCTTTCAATGAGCTCGGTCAGACCGGTTCGTGCGTGCAGCTCATCTTCAACGATCAAAACTTTTTCCAAAATCGCTCTCCCGCTTGCGAGACCCAGATTTCCCAGTATTTAATTGGATGCGGCCCTAATCCTTAAGTGTACTGCGAACCTGTGCGTTCTTTGGCAACACGCTGTACTCCGCTTAGCATGCTACCCCAGACGTCATCGCCATACTCTGCACAAAAAGTTGCAAGTGGCTGAGACTCATCAACTTGCCTTTCTCCGCAATTCTGCAGCTTCGGCAACCCAGAAGCTTTGTTTATGCTGGAACAATATGCTCGAACCCGAGATCACCGCCGAAGCCTTCGCCGAGCAACGCGGGAAGCCCAATCCACCTCTTCTTCTTGACGTCCGCGAACCCTGGGAGTTCAACACCGCCAGCCTTCCTAACTCCCTGCTCATGCCTATGGGCGAAGTCACCTCACGTGCCCACCAGGAGCTTGATCCCGACCAGCCCATCGTCGTCGTCTGCCATCATGGCGCCCGCTCTCTCAGCGTCACCATGTGGCTGCGTAACCAGGGCTTCGAACACGTCCAGTCCCTCGCCGGAGGCATCGACCACTGGTCCCGCGCCATCGATCCCACCGTGCCTCGCTACTGAATTCAGGCCTTCGCAACCTTTGGCCGCCGCGGTAGTCTAAAAGAGACCAACTGGTTTCAACATGAGTAAAGGCGAAGCAACCCGGCAACGCATTCTCGAGATCGCCGCCCCTCTCTTAATCAGCGCGGCTACAAGGGCTGCTCCCTCAACGCCATCATGGAGGCCACAGGCCTCGAAAAAGGCGGCATCTACCGCCACTTCGAAAGCAAGGAAGAACTCGCCGCCGAAGCCTTTGACTTCGCCTGGGCGGCC
Organism: uncultured Acidobacteriaceae bacterium; assembly: GCA_963741395.1. Lineage (GTDB taxonomy): Bacteria > Acidobacteriota > Terriglobia > Terriglobales > Acidobacteriaceae > Edaphobacter. The sequence continues at coordinate 1,048,053 of CAVUHV010000002.1, read as the reverse complement.
ACGATCGCCCTGCGCACCAACGGCCTCGATGCAATCCCAAATCACGTTGACCGGCTCAAGGAACACGTCTCCCGCTTCGTCTATCGATCCGGAATCCCCGGTGGCTGTCCGCTCCTCAACACCGCCGTGGACGCCGACGACGGCAACCCTGTCCTGCGCGAGCGCGTCCGCAAAGCCCTGCGCGGCTGGCAGTCCACGCTTCGCAACATCCTCGAGGACGGCATCGCAAAAGGTACGGTAAACCCGGAGACTGACCCCGCCGAAGTCGCAAACCACATCATCGCGAACCTCGAAGGCGGTATGGTAATAGCCCGCCTCGAGCGAAGCGACAACGCGATCGGTGACGCCCGGGCGCGGCTCGAACGCTACCTCGAGCTCAAAGTGCGCAAACCTGCTTCGACAGAACACATAAAAAAATAAAGAGACCTTCCGGTTCCTTTTTGATTCCACTGCATCGAAAGAAGAGACCGAAAGGTTTCTTCTATGGCTACAGCGACACTTACGCCCCAGCAGGCCCTATCGTCTTCCATCAAACCTGCTCGCGCCGCGCGAGTCATCAACCCTTGGGTCATCGCCCTCACAGTCACGCTGGCCACCTTCATGGAGTTGCTCGACACCTCCATCGCCAACGTCTCACTCCCATACATTGCCGGCGGCCTCGGCCGCTCCTACGACGAAGTCACCTGGATCCTCACCACATATCTCGTCGCGAACGCCGTCGTCCTCCCCATGTCCGCGTGGCTCAGCCGGGTCTTCGGTCGCAAGACCTATTACATGGCCTGCGTCGCGCTCTTCACCATCACCTCGTTCTTCTGCGGCATCGCACCCAGCCTCAACATCATGCTCATCGCCCGCGTCCTTCAGGGCATCGGCGGAGGCGGCCTCGCCCCGGTCGAACAAGCCATCCTCGTCGACACCTTCCCAGCATCCAAACGCGCGTCGGCCTTCGCCCTCTACACCGTCGCCATCGTCACCGCACCCGCCATCGGGCCCGTCCTCGGCGGCTGGATCACCGACAACTACAACTGGCGCTGGGTCTTCCTCATCAACATCCCCATCGGGCTGCTCTCACTCTTCCTTACCAACCGCTTCGTCTCCGACCCCCCGTCCTACGCAGAGGAGCGCAAGACTGTCCGCAGGAACGGCAAGCTCAGCGTCGACGGCATCGGCATCGCCCTCATCGGACTCGGATCCGCCGCCCTCGAAGTCCTCCTCGACCGCGGCCAGATCGAAGACTGGTTCGGCTCCTCCTTCATCACCTGGATGTTCGTCATCGGTGTCGGCTGCCTCGTCGCAGCAGTCTTCTGGGAGCTCAACCAGAAGGACCCGGTCATCGACTTCCGCATGCTCAAGGTGCGCAACTTCGCCATCGCGAACATCTTCTACTTCATCTTCGGCTTCGGCCTCTTCGCCTCAACCACAATGATCCCGCAGATCCTGCAATCCCTCTACGGATACCGCGCCATCGACGCCGGCCTCGTCCTCGGGCCCGGCGCGCTCGTCATCACCTTCCTCGCGCCCGTCGGAGCACAGCTCGTACAGCGGAGCATCATCCATCCCCGCATTCTGCTCTTCGGCGCCGTCATGGTCGTCGGAATCTCGTTCCTTCACTACAGCCACTTCAATCTCGACACCGACTACACCCACTACGCGCTCGCGCGCGCCCTGCAGGGACTTGGCTACGCCTTCTTCTTTGTTCCACTCTCCGTCATCGCCTACTCGCAACTCAGTCCGGCGCAGAACAACAAGGCGTCGTCTCTCACAAACTTCTTCCGCAACTGGGGCGGCAGCTTCGGCATCGCCTTCGCCACAACGATCGCGGAGCGCCGTCAGGACTTTCATCAGTCCACGGTCGGAGGAAACCTCAACTCCTCCTCACACTACCTGCAACAGTCCGTCCAGCAAACAGCGGCCTATCTGCAGACTCACGGCTTCTCCCCATCCGACGCGCTCAAGGCTGCCTACGCTCGCTACTACGAACAACTCCACGCGCAGACCCAGCTACTCGCCTTCATGGACGTCTTCCATCTCATTGGCATCATCACTCTGATCGCCGCCCCACTCGTGCTCGTCACGAAATACTTCAAAGTCGGCGGCAAGGCCCCCGCAGGCCACTGACCCCCGCCACCCAACACACGTCATCTCGACCGGAGGCGGCGCTTTTGCCGCCGTAGTGTAGAGACCCCTGTATTTCGTCTTTGATTTTGCTTTGTGTCTTTTGCTGCTTTAGATTACTTCGCTCTCGGATGCGTCGCGTCATAAACCTTCTGCACCTGCCCCACTGTCAGCTGCGTGTACCGCTGCGTAGTCGACAGCCGTTCATGCCCCAGCATCTCCTGGATCGCCCGCAGATCCGCTCCCTCCTCCAGCATGTGCGTGCCAAACGCATGGCGCAGCGTATGCGGATGCACGTCCGCAGGCAACCCCCGGCTCAACGCAATCGCCTTCACGATTCGCCCCACACTCCGCGTCGTCAGCCTGCAATCCCCACGCATCCGCAGGTTCGTCACCAGCGGACCATCGTGCACCAGCGCGCCCTTGCCCGCAGCCATCAGCTTCTCCTCGCGCTGCGGCAAATAATCCCTCAGCGCCGTCGCCGCCTCATCACCCAGCGGAACGAGCCGCTCCTTCCTTCCCTTGCCGCGCACAAGAATCGCATCGTCGCGCCACCGCACGCTCTCCATATTCAGACCCACCAATTCTGAATTACGAATCCCGCACCCATACAGCAGCTCAAAGATCACGCGATCCCTCTCCGGCCACGCAACAACGTCGCTCTCCTCGGTCTTCACACGACTCACCGGGCGAGCTTCCAGCGAATCCAGCACCCTGTTCACCTCTTCCACGCTAGGCACGCGCGGCAGATGCTTCGGCAGCTTCGGCGTGCTCACCAGCAGAGCAGGATTCTGCTCAACCTTCCCTTCCTTCGCCAGCCACTTGAACCAGCTCCGCACCGCCGCCAGCGCACGCGCCGCACTCGCCTTCGTCAACCCACGCTCATACAAAATCGCAAGGTAAGCCCGAATATGCAGATGCTCCACCTTGCTAATCTTTGCTCCTTTGCCCAGAGCGTCCTCAAGATAAGCCGCAAAATTCCGCACCTCGCGCGCATACGCCCGCACCGTATGCTCCGAAGCCCCGCGCTCATTCGCAAGCATCGCCAGAAACTGCTCCGCTAGTATCTGCACTGTTGAATCAGCCATTGACCCTGACCTGCGAACCACGTCTTCTCCGTCTCCATCGGAGCGCGCCGTAAAAGACGAGGGCATATCCAAAGAAGTTGATCGCCGCTCCAGCCATGAGACTTCCACCATGGATATTGCCCGACAAAACCATGCTCACGAAAAGTCCCGGCATGAAAAATGCCGCGCTGATCACCTGCAATCGCTCCAACAAGCTCCCTTCCTTCGCAACAATCTCGTAGAAGGGCAGTGCGCTGGTACCCGTGATAATCCCGCTTATCACTAACGCTAAAACAGCATCGGTCTTCTTCCGATCTTCGTTTCCTCTCATAGAGCCTTACCATCCATCCGGGTCTTTCCCCGCGGATGATGCTTCCGGTGCACAGCCTTCAATCTCCCCAACGCCACATGGGTATACACCTGCGTAGTCGCAATATCCGCATGCCCCAGCAACACCTGCACAGTCCTCAAATCCGCTCCATGCTCCACCATATGAGTCGCGCAACTGTGCCGAAGCTTATGCGGGCTCGCATGCCGATTCGTCGACCGCACCATCTCCCAAACCCACTGCCGCGTCAGCGCCTTCCCCCTTACCGAAAGAAACAGCGCACCTGACCTCACGCCGCCCCGCACCAATCCAGGACGCCCCATCTTCAGATACCGCTCCAGAGCCTCCACCGCGCTCCGACCCAGCGGAACAATCCTCTCCTTATCGCCCTTGCCTCTAACCTGTACCCGCGCCGTATCCAGATGCACATCCTGCTCGCGCAGCGCACAGATCTCCCCAACCCGCAGCCCACCTCCATACAGCAACTCCAAAATCGCGTGATCCCGAAGCGCCAGCCCATCCGCATCGGCAGCCGCTGCCGCTACGCCAGTCCTCTCCAGCATCTCGCCGACCTCACCCTCCGCCAGGCTCTTCGGCAGCACCTTCCAGCTCGCCGGACTCTCAACATTCACCGTAGGATCATGCGCAATCTTCTTATCCATCAGCAGCCAGCGATAGAAACCCCGCAGACAACTCAGCTTCCGCGCAATCGACCGCGAATCCACCCCATGCCCCCGCAGCCCCTCCATAAAGCCGCTCACATCGGCCTGCGTCGCCGACAGCAGCAGCCCGTCATGCCCCTCGACGTGCTCGGCAAACTGCTCCAGGTCTCTCTGGTAAGCCTCACAACTGGCTGGCCTCAGCCCCTTCTCCACGCGCAGATAAGCCATATACTCCCGCACAACCCGCACGTTCCCCGTAGCCTGCGACGTCACCTGCATTCCCCGATTATCTCCGCGCAACTCCCTCAAAAATCTCCACATCAACACCGAGTACCCACCTCGGTAGCATCACCCTCAGCACTTCCCCTCATCAAAGAGAGCGGTTAGCAGACAACCCTTTCCGCGCTGATAAACTTGAATCAGCATGTTTGAGAATCTCTCCGATAAACTCCAGCGCTCCTTCAAGAACCTCCGCGGCGAGGGCACCCTCACCGAGGAGAACATCTCCGACGCCATCCGCGAGATCCGCCTCGCCCTGCTCGAATCCGACGTGAACCTCGCCGTCGTCACCGAGCTCATCGAGCACATCCGCACCCGCGCCCTCGGCGCCCAGGTCGCCACCGCGCTCTCTCCCGCCGAACAGATCGTCAAGATCGTCCACGACGAGCTCGCCAACGTCCTCGGCCGCGACACCGCCCGCTTTCAGAAAGCCTCGCAGCCCCCATCCGTCATCCTCATGGCCGGACTACAAGGTTCAGGCAAAACCACGACGAGCGGAAAGCTCGCCCAGTGGCTCAAGAAAGCCGGCCACCGCCCCATGCTTGTCTCCGTCGACGTCTACCGCCCCGCCGCGCGCGAGCAGCTCGCCATCGTAGCCCGCTCCATCAACGCCAACCTCTACGAAGGCAAGGTCACCGAAGCCAACCCCGGCACCGACGCCGTCCTCCGCCTCGCCAAAGAAGCGCGCCGCGAGGCCGCCAACTTCGGCTGCGACATGCTCATCGTCGACACCGCCGGCCGCAACCACATCGACGCCGAGCTCATGGACGAGATGGCCGCCCTCAAAAAGCTCCTCTCCCCCTCCGAGATCCTCTTCATCGCCGACGCCATGACCGGCCAGGACGCCGTCAACTCCGCCAAGGCCTTCAACGACCGCCTCGCCATCACCGGAGCCGTCCTCACCAAGATGGACGGCGACGCCCGCGGCGGAGCTGCCCTCTCCATCCGCCACGTCACCGGAGCCCCCATCAAGTTCCTCGGCACCGGCGAAAAGCCCGACGCCTTCGAGCCCTTCCACCCCGACCGCATCGTCTCCCGAATTATGGGGCATGGAGATATTGCGACATTATTGGAACGCGCCGAAGAGCGCCTCGACCGCGGCAAAGCCGAGCAGTTCGCCAAAAAGGCCCTCTCCGGCGACGGCTTCACCCTCGAAGACTTCCGCGAGCAGCTCCGTCAGATCAAAAAGATGGGCAGCATGAAGTCCATCCTCAAGATGCTCCCCTCCGTCGGCCCCTTCGCCGGAATGCAGCAGGCCATCGACAACGTCGACGAAGGCCAGTTCAACCGCGTCGAATCCATCATCAACTCGATGACCAGGAAAGAGCGCGCCGACCACGAGATCATCAACGGCAACCGGCGCAAGCGCATCGCCCGCGGCAGCGGAACCACCGTGCAGGACGTAAACAACCTCCTACGCCAGTACGCCCAGATGCGAAAGATGTTCAAAACCATGGGTTCAGGCGGAGGCATCAAAGCCCAGCAACGCCTGATGTCCCAAATGCAAGGCCGCCAGAAATTCGGACGGTAGGCTCACGCCAATCACCGCTAACGCTGCGATACAGACGGCGAGATTCTCGTCCGTTTCGATGGCTTCGAACGCTCCATCACGATTTTGAAATCGCGCGGTAAATGTCTGTCCTTCGTTCTTATCCAAATCTGCTGGCGTATGTTTAATGCTCAGGCTCCATCCCCGCGTCAGCATCTCTTTGCGCAGTTCTGCCTGATGAGATCTATTTTAATGCTCAGGCTCCATCCCCGCGTCAGCATCTCTTTGCGCAGTTCTGCCTGATGAGATGGAGAGACAAGAAAATCTGGACAAGGGCTAGCAAATCCGGCGGGAACATTTTGTCTCTCGTACAGTCCGCGTTCAATTCGCTTCAATCCGAAGATATGTTCCGTAATTGCCTCATTAATCGGGTTCATATTTCACCTCGCCACTAGCAACAGCATTCAATAGTTTTTGCGAGGCCGCTACACGAAAAATTCCAGACTACGCTTGAATAGTAATCATTTATGTACCGCCTTGCTCGCTGCTCTAGCTGCTCGTTTCTTAGCCGACCTTCTTTCAGCTCTTTCTGCCGCATCTCGCTCTTCACGCAACCGCTGTGTTCGCAGTTCGATTCGTTCCCAGACTATGCCACCCAAATACCAACTAACTATGCAGACCCCAAAAAGGACTATATAGAAAGCTCCCTTTCCGAATGATGTCGCAAGGAATCGCGTCGTGAAGTCCTGAAATGTGGCGAGCAATCCAAAGATCGGGACTAATATAACAATGCCGATCACTACACAAATAACTATCTTTGGAATGTCGCGAATGTAAACGGCATACATGGCTAGAAGAGTACAAGAGTACCGTCACGATTTGCATACGATTTTGGGGTGGATTGGGTGGAGCGGATGAGACGGGTGGCCCACATCTAAAACCCACCACCAATCGGGTGCGGGTGCCCCACATCTCGATTCTGAGATGTGGGCTCATTCGCGCAACGCGCGAACCCGATACTCTAAAATCAACCCATGCCGTTGGGCCTCAAGCGATATCAACAGGAAGGCGACGACCACTTCATCACCTTCAGTTGTTACCATCGCAAACCCTACCTCAACACCCCTGCCTCAAAAGACATCTTCCTCGACTCTCTTGAACGCATCCGGACGGGTGGCCCATACATCCGACGTCAGCTCGGGTGCCCCACTCATGCGGCTTCATTGTTCAGTCTCATCGCATGGGTGGGACATTCGCGCAAAGCGCGAACCGCTCCCCCAACCTCGGCGTATCCTGGCCTCCTCATCAGAACCCCGAAGATCATCGGCGACTTTACTGCCACGCTCCACACGCGTTACCCTAAGTCCCACGATCTTTAACCTCCCGTTAATTAGCTCTTTTCTTTCGAACCTTAAATAAGGTCAACCGCATCAACTGTCATAGCAAGCAAAGGAGGACCCTCCACATGCTTGTGCTCGCCCGACGCACCTTATCCAGCGCTGCCTGCCTCGTCATCACACTCCTTCTCATCGCCGCCCGCCCGGCCCTTGCCGATAGTTATACGGTAGGCGTCGTTTTAATGACCCAGAGCGAGAATTTTTATGGGATTGATTCCAACGGCGATTTCGTCGTCAACGGTCGTTGTGGAGTTGATGAAGACCTCTGCTATGTGACCTACTACATCGGTCAGTCGACGCCGGTTGTCTACACCTCACCTCCCGCTCTCCAATACGACGACGGGTCTAAGTGCACGCCCATCGTCTCCAGCAACATGTTTCCTCTTAACGCCGTCTGCAACAACGGACACGAGATCTTCAACGGCGAATACGACCCTAACTTTCCCAGCTCGAATGGCGCAATCCAGGGAGTCTGGACCGGTCCAAACCCCACTACGGACTACCTCGAGTCAGGGTCTTTCGACGGAGGCTTCATCAACAGCAGAGGCGATGCCGTATTCATCAACGGCAGACACGACACCCTCGATTTCGCCTTCGATCTCACGACGGCATCCGTTCCTGAGCCGTCCAGTCCGATACTCGTCAGCACCGGCTGTCTCCTGTTCCTCCTCGTCACACGCCTCAAAATGATCCGGCGGCCCAGATTTTGAACCAAGCCCAGAGTCTGGTGGGCGGGTGGCCCATACATGAGATAGGACTGGGTGGCCCACATCTAAGCCCTTATGACGACATCGGGTGCCCCATATCCTGGCGGCTTCATCGCCAGATGTGGGTCAATCGCGCGAATGCGCGATCCGCTTTTCCTCGCTGAATCCTCGGTCCACGACAACTCGATTTCGACACCGAAGCCCCTTGGCGCTGCGCTACAAATAACTGTCAAGCCCCCAAATCGGGGTAAAACCCTGCAAGCCACACAAAACAAAGCAGAAATAAATCTCTTAAACGTGGCATATCAGTTTCATCCCATTCTCTATAATCAATAAAGAGTACAAAAAGCCCCGGAATTCGGGGCTTTTGTCGTTTGCGAAACAGAACTCCTTTGAATTGAATATTTTACAAAGAAACTGCTCGCAAGTAACTGATTCTACGTAAAATCCCGTCCAATAACTCCTTTGTTTTCTGTATTTTTAATGATAAACCCTTTGGATGGAATATTTTAGCTTACAAAAAATGCGCAAGTTACTGAAACAGAATAATTTAGCAAAAATAAAATAAAAATAAAAAAAGGAGGAGGGGCCTCCCAGTGGACCGGGTGGCCCAGATCCGGGCGGGTGGGGCGGGGTGGGCCCACATCTGCATTGAGCCTCAAAATCGGGTGCCCCATATCTCGATTCTGAGATGTGGGCATTCGCGCAAAGCGCGAACCGCCTTCCTTACGAGTGACCTCGCCACAGACTGGGCAATCCAAAAATAAAACGCCCACCTCATCTCTGAGGTGGGCGAAATCACTTCACGACTCGTCAATCAAACTCAACTTACCGATGGCCGCCACCACCATGGAAGCTACCACCACCGTGGAAACCACCACCACCGCCATGGAAGCTGCTGCCACCATGGAAGCCGCTATACCCACCGCGTGCACCACCCGCGTAGTTACCGTGAACTCCGCCACCATAGGCAACCGGTCCACGGCCATAGCCGTAACCGCCGCGACCATAGGCATACCCGCCGCGATAACCGTAGACACCACGGTAGCCGTATCCATAACCGCGCCCATAGTAGCCGCCACGGAACCACGGACCAGCGCCAATAAAGATTCCGCCGCTAAACCACGACGGGCCGTAGTACCCGTAAGGAGCGCAGGCATACGGATAGTACCCGTAGTATCCATACGCACACGCCGGAGGCCCGTAGACCGAAGCTCCATAGTAGGGGCCGACACCGACGCCAACCGAAACCTGCGCATGCGAATACGCGGCCGGAATCAAAAGGATCGAAAGTAAAGCGAGATACCGAAAGATCTTCACAACAACCTCCTCACCGGAATCCGGCACTCTTCAGCCTCTCCGGCAGCCCATCCACTCGTCTAGGGCCTGCCTGAATGAACACCAATTCACCCTGAAAGTTGCTCGCAGGCAGGCGGGTGGCCCACGCAACACCGAACCATAACGAGTGCCCATTCATGCAGTTTCATCGCATGGGTGGGGTCATTCGCGCGGAAGCGCGAACCCAACCGAGGCCTAAACTATATCCATGGCCGACAAGATAACCGAATCCGAGATCAGCACCCTCGTCGACACCTTTTACGCCAAAGTCCGCCGCGACGACGACATCGGCCCCATCTTCAACGCTATCGTCAGCGACTGGCCTCATCACCTCGCCACCCTCAAGGACTTCTGGTCCACCGTCCTGCTCACCACCGGCCGCTACAAAGGCGACCCCATGATGACCCACCTCCAGCTCCCGCTCGACCCGGATCACTTCTCCCGCTGGCTCGCCCTCTTCGCCGAAACCGCCAACGAAGTCCTCCCGCCCGCCGTCGCCGCCAACGTCATCGAAAAATCCCACCGCATAGCCCGAAACTTCAAAGCCGGCATAGCCCACAAGCGAGACAAGGTCGCCCGTTCAACACATCACTAGCCACCGGATTCCCACAGGGAAACCCTTGACACCCCTGTTAAACTAGATTCAGAGAAGAGTGAAAGCCCGGCAGACCCGCCGGGCTTTTCTTATGCTCGCAGTTCCAAACCAAAGTCCGGACCTAAAGTATCTACTTCTAAATACTTTGCACCAAATTGACGGGGAGGGGGATCCCAATGTCATCCACAAAAATAAGCAGGCGCATGCGGCCGGATGATTCCGATTTGAACTCACTCATTCAACTACCCTTGTGCTAGTCTGGCCTAGCCTGCAGCGGCCAATCAGAAATACCATCCACCAATACTAAGGTTACGAATGCCAGGGCTTCGATCACCTCGGATTGCTTCTTTGTCACTCCTCTGCCTGCTTGGCTGCGGTGCCGGCATATTCAATCTGAATCTTCCGTTCGCCGCCGAATCCACATGGCAACGTTACGGAACTGTCATCGCTGGAACCGCCGCAGAACAGTATTCCGTACAGGAGCCGACGGTTATATATGAGGGCTCGTCAGTCATCTTTGGGGGACAATCTCAGGTCTTCAAGATGTGGCATACCTGCGGATGGACGAGGACCAACATCTGTTACGCAGAGTCGACTGACGGGTACAACTTTACTCGATACAACGGAGGCCAGCCGGTCATCGGCGGGGTAGGCCGGTCGTACGTCCTGCATCTCGGCAACACGTACTACATTTATGCAACTACAGATATCAATGGAGTCGGCTGGAGTCGATATGAATCGTCCGACGGTATCAACTGGAAGTTGACGGTCCCACAGGCGTTGACGGTCGGCAGCGCGCCGTGGGAACAACTGGCCTCCGGAAATATCTTCGTTTGGACGGAGAATTCAACATGGTACGCCATGTACGAAGCGCTCGGCTGGGACTATCGTTGGCGATTGGGACTTGCAACCTCACCCGATGGCATCACGTGGACCAAAAATGCAAGCAATCCTGTGATCGCCTTTCCGTTCTGCGGTGGGCCGGAGATCCACAAGATAGCTGGCACTTACTACATGTGGGCCCAATGTGGTGTTCAAGCCGGCACCTCCGCATCGGACATCTACCGGTTTCGCTCAACTGATCTTCTCACCTGGACCCCTGAACTCATCGAGCTGCATAGGGAGACTCCCGACGAGGGTTCAGAGGACAACGACGAAAGTCAGGTGGCAGACCCTTCGATGGTCGAAGTCAACGGAATGGTCTACATGTACTATGACGCTACGCCAACACAGAACCCAACCCCGACAGCTTCCATTCATATAAAGCTTGCCGTGGCGAACATGAGTTTCACTTCCCTGGTCGGGCTGAACTGACGTCTGGTCCCGAGAAGGAACCTCTCGACGGCGTTGCTACCCCTCATCGTCCTGAGGTGGCTATAGCATGCAATGTTCTTCCCTGCGGGAATTACGAGGCACGCTCGATAATTCCCGCAGAGTCCGAAGGAGTTCCATGAGCTTCAGCACCCGGCATACAATAATCGCCCCCATGCTCTCGGTCCGAAATGGCGCGAAGGCAATCGACTTCTACAAAGCCGCATTCGGAGCCACCGAGCTCTTCCGCATCGACGCCGACGACGGATCCGTAGTGGCCCAATTGTCCATAGACGGCGCTGAATTCTGGGTTGCCGACGAATCCCCCGAGCATCAGAACTTCAGCCCCGAGACCCTCAACGGCGGCACCGTCCGCATGGTCTTCACCGTCGAAGATCCCGACGCCGTCTTCAACCGCGCCGTCGCAGCCGGTGCCTCCATCATCCGGAGTATGACTAACGAATACGGGTGGCGTCTCGGCCGCGTCGTCGACCCCTTCGGCCATCACTGGGAGATCGGCAAACCTCTCACCCAGAACTCGTGAATCGCTCCAAGCCACCAAGTGTCACACCAAAGTGCTAGAGACAAAACGATGGCATCCATCTAGATTCTCCTTCTAAGAGACCTGCTCGCTCGTCTCACTCCCCACAAAATTACGTTCCACCCGAGGCCAGGAGCATCATGTCTTCTCGTTCGCAATCCGCCGCGCCCTCTCCCTCTATTGTCACTAGGACTGCACCCTCCCCTTCATCGCAGTACCGCGTCCTTGCTTCCATCCTCAAATCCCCGCTCAGCCCAGCTGCGGAGCAGGCTCTCTCAATCCTCTTCCCCTCAAACTTCTTCACAAACTGACGGAAGATCCAAACGCCCTGCGACCCGGCACAGCGAAAACTGTGCCGTTTTCTTTACCAGTATTCGCAGATATTGGTTGCCTGCATAAACCGCATTTTTTCTCTAACATCGAACAAATTATCTTCGGCCATTCGTTCGCAAATCCAGAAAATTGGCATCTCACAAAAAGCGAACGGCGATACCTCGCCACTGGAGAACGAAGACCAAATGCTTATCCTCATTCTGATCCTCTTGATTCTGTTTTCTGGCTATGGCGGATACCGAATGGGCCCCGGTTGGGGCTACTACGGCGGAGGCGGACTCAGCCTCATCCTCACCATCGTTCTTATCCTGCTACTGCTCAAACTCGTCTAAGCAGAAAATCCACAGGCCGGATATCTACACCTATTGATGCAGACGGTAAAATTGAAACAGAGTGAAATGAAAGGCCCGGCAACTCGCCGGGCCTTTTTTGTCCTCATTGGAATAGAAACACGGCTAGGCAGAAGTCCGGACCTATCTTCAATGGTTTTAAGACTTTGCACAAAATGTGGCGGTTGGGAGGGGTATCGATAGAAAGTATTCGCGACAACGGACGATGAAGCCATACGACTAACACTTATTGGCTAGAGTCAGGACTGTTGCATTGCTTGCATCCGGCTCCTGCTCCCAATAAAGTGGCGCAGTCGAACAATCTCGGAGGAAAGCCCTTCCAATGATGCGCCTGACTCGCCGACGTATCCTTCAGCTTCTTGCCGCCGCCGCTCCCACGCTCGCCTTCCGCCACTCCTACGCCGAAGATCTCCCCATCGCCTCCGGCCCCTTCAAAGGTACTCGCGAATCCCTCGCCAGCTATAGCGTCCCCGTCTGGTTCGCCGACGCCAAGTTTGGCATCTGGTCCCACTGGGGACCGCAGTCCGCCGTCGAAGACGGCGATTGGTACGCCCGCAACATGTACATCCAGGGCTCACCGCAGTACGACTACCACGTCAAGACCTACGGCCACCCTTCCAAGGTCGGCTACAAAGACCTCATACCTCAGTTTAAGGCCGAGCGCTGGGATCCCGACCACCTCATGGACCTCTACGTCAAAGCCGGAGCTCAATATTTCTTCTCCATGGGCGTCCACCACGACAACTTCGACATGTGGAACTCGAAGTACCAGCCGCGCTGGAACGCCGTAGCCACTGGCCCCAAACGCGACATTGTCGGCTTCTGGAAGACCGCGGCCCGCAAGCGAGGTCTACGCTTCGGCGTCTCTGAGCATCTCTCCAACTCCTTCGACTGGCTTGCTCCCGCCCACACCTCCGATGCCACCGGCCCACTCGCTGGCGTCCCATACGACGGCATCCTCCCCTCCTACGCTGACCTCTACCACGACTACACCGGCATGCCCACCGACTTCGCCCAGACCGCCAAAGCCATGGGCCGCGTCGCCCCCGACCGCTGGAAGCTCCAGTACTTTAACCGCATCAAGGACCTCGTCGACCAGCATCAGCCCGATCTCCTCTACACCGACGGCGGCATCCCCTTCGACGACTATGGCGTGTCCCTAGTCGCCAACGTCTACAACGTCTCGGCTGCAAAGCACGGCGGTAAGGTCGAAGCCGTCTACAACAGCAAAGTCGCCTCCGACTGCGCCACCGGAACCTGCGCCCTCGACCGCGAGCGCGGGGTCCTCGACGATATCTCGCCCAAGCCCTGGCAGACCGACACCTGCATTGGCCAATGGCACTACAAGCGCGGCATCAAGTACAAGTCCGCCAAAAAGGTCGTCGACCTACTGGTCGACATCGTCAGCAAAAACGGCAACCTCCTTCTCAACTTCCCCCTGCCCAACTCTGGCGAACTCGACGCTGACGAACTTCTCACCCTTACCGGCATCACCGAATGGATGGCCATCAACAGCGAGGGAATCTATTCCACACGACCCTGGAAGATATACGGCGAAGGCCCCTCTACCAAAGTCGTCGGGGGAGAAGGCTTCAATGAATCCAAGAAGCCCGACCTCACCTCCGAAGACATCCGCTTCACCACCAAAGGCCCCACTATCTATGCCTTTCTGCAAGGCTGGCCCTCAAACACAGCAGTTATCGCCGCCCTCGGCACGAGCAGCCCGCAGACTCCCCCGAAGATCACCAGCGTCCGGCTTCTCGGATACAACCAGAATCTCCGCTTCTCTCAGGAGCCGACCGGACTCAAAGTAACCTTCCCGGAAAATCCACTTCCTACCGGGGGGATCGGCGTCACACTCAAACTAACGACCACCTGAGCTGTATCAATCAATAGCCAATTCCTTCATCATTCGCACCACTTCGATCGTCTCGCCTTGTCCCACCGGTACAGCGACACGATCCATCTCCACGTATCCCTTCAGTGCGTAGAGAGAGACTCCCGTCAACGTGCTTCCCATCTCCAGGCGCTTGAAACCTTCCTTCGCAGCAGCCGCCTCCGCTGTTTCCAGAATCAGAGTGCCGAGGCCCTTCCGGGCATACTTTGGATGCACAAAGATCGCCCGAATCTTTGCGGCATCCACGGTGGGATCCAGCAACTCCGGCACGATCTTCTCAACCTGCCTGTCTCCGCCGTAGAGGGTCTGGCGCCTGCTCCACCCGCCACACCCAGCCAGTTCTCCGTCTTCAGCGAACACGACAAAATATGTGCCATCCGCAACAAGTTGGCTATCGATCGTAAAGACCGTATTGAGCGCAGCCTCTATCTGCGCCGGCGCATAATCTGCTGCCTGAAGGCCACGCACCGACATCGCGATCAGGGCCACAATCGATGGTGCATCAGCATCGGTCGCGGTTCGCAGAGTGAAGCTCATACGTTCCAGTCTATGCATCCGGCGACAAAACCGGCAAAGTGCTTGCCGCTGCGATCGTAACGATCTAGACTTCCTCGCATGCGACGTACAACAATTTTCTTGCTCACCGCAGCCCTTATGCTTCCACTCACGTCTTCCGCGCAGGAGTGGGCTAAAACCCGGCTCGATGCGTCACCTCGGCATCGCGAGTACGTCACGTTGAAGCATGGTGACCGCTCGTTTCAAGCATTTGTTGTCTATCCCGAGGTCAAGCAGAAGGTCCCCGTCGTCATTCTGATCCACGAGATCTTCGGCCTCTCTGACTGGGCAAAGGAGATGGCCGATGAGTTGGCGGCCGCAGGCTACATCGTCGTAGCTCCCGACCTCCTTAGCGGCATGGGACCGAATGGTGGAGGCACCGATTCCTTCTCCGGCACTGATGCGGTCACAAAGGCCGTCTCCGGCCTGAATCCTGATACCGTCAATGCCGACCTTGATGCGGCCGCGGACTATGCCAAGAAAATTCCAGCAAGCAATGGCTTGATTGCTGTCGCAGGTTTCTGTTGGGGCGGTGGCAAGTCGTTCGCGTTTGCCGCCCATCGCCACGATCTTTCAGCGGCCTTCGTCTTCTATGGACCACCACCGTCTGATGTCAGCACGATCACTGCTCCGGTCTACGGCTTTTATGCCGGCAATGACGCCCGCATCGGAGCGACGGTTCCGGGCACCATCGATTCCATGAAGGCCGCCGGCAAGAAGTACGAGCCAGTTACTTACGACGGCGCGGGTCATGGCTTCATGCGAGCCGGAGAAGACCCAAGCAACACGAATCCCGCAAACAAGAAGGCCCGCGACGAGGCATTCGCGCGGCTGACCAAGCAGCTCTCTGCTCTTCAGGCTCCGGCGCACGCAACGCTCAACAAATCAGCATCATCGAAGGGCATCATTAGAAATACTTCGTCAGGCCAATCTCCCTCCTGCCACACCACCAGCGCATTGGCTGCAATAATGTAAGGGTGACAGCTTCACCGAACAGCTCGCTTCAGTATCAGCTCGACCTCATTACCCAGAACACTCGCCGCCTGGTGCAACCGGAGCGCCTAGCCGTCTCAGAGAGGGCCACCGCCGAGCTTTTTGCTACCGGGATCGAAGAACGTATTCTGCCAGCCGGTTCCATCGCCCCCTCCTTTACGCTTCCCGACGCTACCGGAAAGGCGGTCCACTCGGCTGATCTGCTCGCGCTAGGGCCACTTGTTGTCAGTTTCTTCCGTGGGAGATGGTGCCCTTACTGCGTCACTGAGCTCGAACGATGGCGAGACCTTTACTCCGAACTTCGTCGCCAGGGAGCACTATTCGTAGCCATCTCTCCCCAGACCCCTCGTCAGAACGCCTTTACGGTCGAACAACTCGGGCTGCCTTTTCCGCTTCTGGCAGACTCCGGGTGCGCCGTGGGTGATCAGTTTGGAATCGCCTACACCGTCACTGCTCCGCAGCGCCGCTACTTCCAAAGCATTCTTATCAATATCCCCTTCGCCAACGCCGGTCTAAGCTATCACAACGCAACTGAGACCAGCTGGCGGCTTCCCCTTCCCGGGGTTTTTGTCATCCGGCAGGACACGACCATTGCTTTCGCCGAAGCCCACGCCGACTTCCGAGTTCGCCCTGAACCATCAGAAGTGCTCACCGGTATTGGCTTCTAGGTCTTTTGTCCCACACAGAGTCCTTGGCGGCATGCCAGTATAGGCAAGGGTCCCGCTTTCGGTTACAAACTAGTGCCCACAAGAATAGGCATTCACCCACCCGCTTCCTTTGTTACCTCGTGGGATGCCAGAATCGTTGCACCGTGATTTACAGTTGCTTTTACCTCCACAGTTTCACTCGCATCGATCGGCACGTTACAAACCGAGAATAATGAAAAGCACACGAACATTGCGTGGATCGCACGAAAATAACGCAGGAGAGAGTGTGGCCAACGTTCATCTCCAATCAACATCGACCGTACACCCTCTCGACAAGAACGGTTTTATCCCCCTGTACTACCAGATTCAGCGGGTGCTGATGGAGAAGATCCACTCCGGTGAGTTGACCGAGGGCGACTTATTAGCCTCCGAAGAAGAACTCGCGCGTGTCTATCGTGTCAGCAGAATGACTGCGCGCCAGGCACTACATGGTCTGAAAGCCGGAGGCTATGCGCTGAGTGAGAAGGGGCGCGGAACCTTCGTCACGAAGCCGAAGCTCGAAAAAAACATCATGCACCTGCGCGGCTTTACCGAAGACATGAAGCAGCGCGGTATGGTGCCAAGCTCCCGCCTTCTCGAACAAACCATTGTTGAAGCCAGCGAAGAGTTGGCAGATACGTTGAAGATTGAGCCGGGTATGCCCGTTATGAAGCTGCGCCGCTTGCGCCTGGCCGACGCCACTCCAATGGCGCTTGAGGAGTCGAATATTCCTCTCAGGCAGTTTCCAGGCCTGGAGCGGATCAACTTTGCCGAGCAGTCGCTCTACTACACCCTCCGCGAAAAGTACGGCGTCAGAGTAGCCTGGGCCGATGAGACCATCGAAGCCCTGCCGGCAACCCGCGAGGAGTCTGAGTTGCTGACCATTCCAAGAAAAGCCAGCGTCCTCTCTATTTCGCGCGTCATCATCACCACCGAACAGATGCCGATCGAGGTAACCTGCTCGCGGTATCGCGGTGACCGCTACCGCGCTCTCATCCGCATCCCGACCACGACGATCGAATAACTGATCCGTTCAACGAGTTGCGGCAGCGAAGTGCGCGGTGATGAACTCAGGACGAGTGATTGCCGAACCAACCACGACCGCATACGCTCTCATTTCGAGCGCCTTCTGCACATCCGCCGGCCGGTTGATGTGGCCTTCGGCAAACACTGGTACCTTTACTCGTTTGAGTATCTCCTCGAGCAGCGGCCATGAGAAGCTTCTTATCCCGGCAGTGTCCGGGGTGTAGCCGTAGAGCGTGGTTGCAATAGCATCGGCCCCCTCGTCCTCCGCCGCCACAGCATCTTCGATGCTCGCAACATCCGCCAGCACAGGGAGTTCGAGTTCCTTATGGATGCGGCCAATCAGCTCCGGCCAAGGCTCGCTCTCTGACAGACGCCGCCTTGTGCAATCGAGCGCGATCATATCGGCGCCGGCACTCCCAACTACCTCGGCGGCGGCGAAGGTCGGCGTGATGTAAACGTCACCGTTGGCGTCCTTCGTCTTAACCATCCCGATGATGGGCAGCTCCGTGATCGCCCGGAAGGCGCTCACCCCGGCGCTTCCCTCCGCTCGAAGGGCGCCCGCTCCACCCCGAAGAACCGAAGCCGCGATCCGCTCGAGCGTGCCAATATCGTCCAGCGGATCGCCTTTGTCCGCCTGGCAGGAGACAATGAGCCGCCGATGAAGTTGTTCTAAAATAGACTGCTTCAGCGGCATAGAGACCTAAGTGGCTGATTTCCTCGGCGGTATTGCAGGATTCGAACCTGCGATTTCGCTGCGTGAAACCATTATTACACCCCCGCCTGAGGCATCCGGTTTGCAAGGCAAAAGCCGGCAGAGTTATATTCTTGGGCGTCGAAAGATGTGCTCTGCTGAAGTTGTCCAAAGTAATGTTTTGCAGGCGGAGCAAACTCATCCTAATCGCGCGTCTACATCCATCCCGGGAAATGCAGCAAGGAGCAATGTATGTCCGCTCAGAACCCACCGCATTCCTCTAGCGTTTCGCCCCAAAAAGAAGACCCCGCTGAAAAACGAGAAGCAGGTGATCTCGTCCACAATGGCATCACGCGTCGTGGTTTTCTCAAGGGTGCCGGACTAACCGCCGCCGGAACGGCTTTGCTCGAAGGGGTCCAGGCATTCGGCCAAGAGGCCAAAGATGCCACGAATCGCGGCGTCAGAGAGCTTGGCCCCGGTCCGGTTCCCGTCAAGCTGAGTGTCAACGGCAAAGAGCACACCATCCAAATCGAACCCCGCACCACGCTGGCCGAAGCTCTGCGTATCCAGATGGGTCTGACCGGGACCAAAATCATCTGCGACCGAGGCACGTGTTCGGGCTGCACAGTATGGCTCGACAAAATGCCGGTGAACAGCTGCATGACCCTCGCCACAGATGCCATCGGCCACCAGGTGACGACCATCGAAGGAATCTCTGCAGACGGAGAGCCCCATCCCCTCCAGGCTGCATTTGTGAAACACGATGCGATGCAATGCGGCTTCTGTACACCGGGCATGGTGATGAGTTGCTCGGCTCTTCTTGCAAAGAACTCCCACCCATCCGAGCAGGATGTGCGCAACGCCATCGCTGGTAATCTCTGCCGCTGCGGCACTTATCCCCGAGTAGTGGCCGCCACTCTTGAGGCCGCCGGCAGCATCAACAAAGCATAGCGGAGGACCATCATGGCAACTCATGCAAATGAAGATTCGCTGCTTCAGGACGCAGGCAGCCCAGCGAAGAAGACCGTGACGATGCCGGTCGGCGTGCCCGGGTATACGCTGCGAGACGAACAGCGTGAGGTTCCCACCACCGAGCCCCCAGTGTGGCCAACCAACAAAGACCTCAAGTATGTCGGGCAATCAGTTGAACGCTGGGATGGCCAAGCCAAAGCCACTGGCCGCGCCCGCTATACAGCCGATGTCCAACTGCCCGGCATGCTGTACGCGAAATTCGTGAACGCCTCAGTGCCTCACGCGAATATCATCTCTGTCGACACATCAGCAGCCGAGCATCATCCCGGAGTTAAGGGCGTCCACGTCATCCAGCACGTACTCGGCGGTGCCGTTCTCCGCGATCCCGCTCTTGAGCAGGTGAAGTACCCGGTTGTTCGTTACGCAGGTCAACCCATCGCCGCTGTAGCTGCCGTCACTCCCTATGCCGCCGAAGAAGCCGCAGCACTGGTGAAAGTCCAGTACGAAACCAAGCCGTTCGTCGTCGACATTGACAAAGCGCGCCTAACCAACGCAGCCTTGGTGTTTCCCGGTGCCGCCGATCAAGCCGGAACCGCCGGCGGTGGCGGCGGTCCCCACAATGTCCCGCAGACCGGAAACATCCACGGCCCTTCCATCAAGAAACAAGGCGATGTCGAGCAAGGCTTCAAAGATGCAGACGTCATCGTCGACGGGCATTACATCACTCAGGTTCAAACGCATTCAGCTCTAGAGACCCACGGAGTAGTCGCCGACTGGAAGCCCGACATGCTTACTGTATGGGCATCCACGCAAGGCACAGCAAGCGTGCGAGAGGAGTTGGCCGCCTTCTTCAACATCCCCACGTCGCAGGTGCGCGTGATCACCGAGTTCATGGGCGGCGGCTTCGGCGCAAAGTTCGGCGCTGGAAATCACGGCGTCGTAGCGGCCGCGCTCTCCAAGAAGACCGGCGCTCCCGTAAGGTTGATGCTCGATCGTGAAGAGGAGCATCTGTCCGTAGGCAATCGTCCCAGCTCCGATCAACTGCTGCGCATCGGCGCGAAGAAAGATGGGCAGATCACAGCGATTCACCTGGTCAGCTACGGCACCGCCGGATGCGGCACAGGCGCTGGATGCGCTGGCCCCGCGACGAATCTCTACAAGTACGCCTCGCTGCACACCGAAGAGAACGACGTATTCATCAACGCCGGCCCCGGAGCCGCAATGCGCGCACCCGGACATCCTCCGGGGGCCTTCGCGCTCGAACAGACTATCGACGAGCTCGCCGTAAAGCTCAACATGGATCCCATCGATCTCCGCGACAAGACCGATGAACATCCGGTCCGCCGCGTCGAGCGCCAGATCGTGCGCGAGAGCGATCTCTGGAAGTCGCGCAACCCGCGCGCCGGCGCAGACCCAGGCCCAGTTAAGCGCGGAGTAGGCCTGGCGCAATCAGTCTGGTACCGCTTCGTCAGCATGAATTCGTCCGCCGAAGTGCGCGTGCACAAGGACGGCTCCGTCGAAGTCCTCTCTTCGGTACAGGACATCGGCTCAGGCATCAAGACCGTGATGGCGCAGGTCCTCGCCGAGCAGTTCGGCGTACCTCCCGCACAGGTTGCCGTCAAAGTCGGCGATACGAGCTATCCCGCCGGACCGAACTCCGGAGGAAGCGTTACGACCCTCTCGCTGACACCAGTGGTTCGCGACGCAGCCTGGCAAGCCTCGCAAAAGTTCCTCGCGAACATTGCGCCCGCCCTTGGTGCCTCGCCAGACGATCTCGTTCTCATCGACGGCGAGGTCCGCAGCAAATCCGGCAAGATGTCTCCGGTCAGCTTCAAGCGCGCCGCGGCCAAAATGACGACTGATCAGATTTCCGTGCAATCCACTCGCGTTCCCGACTACGATCGCAGCAAGTATCTGACCTACGGTGGCGTCGACGTAGCAGAGGTCGAGGTAGATACAGAAGTCGGACGCATCCATGTAAAGCGCGTCCTCTCCGTGCACGACTGCGGACGCCCCATGAATCCCTCGCTGGTGACCAGCCAGATCAATGGCGGCATCATTCAGGGGATCTCCTACACACTCTTTGAAAATCGGCTGCTCGATCCAGTCTACGGCCTCATGGTGAACCCTAACCTGGAGACCTATAAGATAGCCGGCTCGCGTGAGACCCCTGAAATTAATGTGCAACTCGTCGAGGCGTACCTGGGTCAAAGCTCCACTGATGCGTCCGGCATTGGAGAAGCGGCCGGAGTTGTGTCCATCGGCGCTGCCGTCGGGAACGCTGTCTATAACGCCATAGGCGTACGTATCCGTCAGACGCCCATGACCCCCGCAGTAGTGCTGGCCGCGCTGCGCGGACCCCAGCCACAGAAGGAGTTGGCATGAACACCTTCGCACTTGCAGATTGCACAACCGTAGACGCCGCGCTCTCGCAGCTAAAGGATGGCGCAGTGGTCAAGGCCGGCGGCATCGACCTCCTCGACAGGATGAAGAACGGCATCGAGCAGCCCTCGAAGCTGGTGAATATCCGGAACATCTCCGGCCTGCGTGAAATCAACGAAACGGATAAGGGCCTCACCATCGGTGCCCTCGCCACCCTCGCCGAAGTCAGCGAACATCCCACCATCCGCAAGCAATACCAGATTCTCTCCGACGCATGCGCTCACGCAGCCACTCCCCACATTCGCAACATGGCAACTTTGGGCGGCAACCTGCTACAGCACGTCCAATGCTGGTATTACCGCTCCGCCGACTTCCAATGCCTGAGGAAAGGCAAGCAATTCTGCTTTGCCTTCGGCGGCCTCAACCAATATCACGCCATTATGGATTACACTACCTGCCCTGCCGTCGCTCCCTCCTCGGCAGCCGTGGCCCTTCTAGGACTAAACGCCAGCGTCGAACTGACCTCTGCAAAGAAAGGCAAACGAGTCGTCGCCATCAAGGATTTCTACGTTCAGCCGGAGGCCAATCCCACAAAGTTCACCGTAATCGAGCCGGACGAACTCCTGACGTCAGTGACCATTCCGAAACCTGCGACTGGCACACGCTCCGCATATCAGAAGTACGGCGAAAAAGAAAGCTTCGACTGGGCTATCGCCGATGCCGGAGTCGTCCTCGAGATGGACGGCAACATCTGTCGCCGCGCCGTGATCACGATGGGAGCAGCATCTCCGATCGTCTGTCGCTCGAACAAGGCCGAGGCATTGCTCGAAGGCAAGCCCATCAGCGAATCAACTGCCCGTGCTGCGGGTAAAGCTGCCATGGAGAGTACGCAGCCGCTTTCGATGAACGCCTACAAAGTCGACCTATTCCCCATTGCGATCTACCGCACTATTCTGCTGGCTGCCGGACAGATGGACCGCGACCCGAGCGCGGCAGGCTAGGAGCTGACGATGAGCACAACGAATGTTACCCCGCAACCCTGCCAGTGCCTCCGAACGAAGAATCCCTATGGCACAACTCCACAAAACACCGAATCGTGGGTGCCCGGGGTACAGACAGCCTCCAGCTACTGGTGCATACGCACGATGAGTCCCGCTGGCCCAGATGATAACTACGTGCATCTGGCGCGCTGCGTGCCGGGACGTGCTTGTTATCACGCGCCGCAAGAATAGGCTCCTGGCTCTGGATTCAAAATCACGCAGTCGCACGGTAAAGTCCAAAAGGTGGAAGGCCTACCTCCAATCATCGCAACCCTCCACCCCTCGGCAATCTTGCGCGCTCGAACCGACGAAGATCGCCACCTCAATGCCAAAACTCTTCTAAATGACCTGTGACAGACAGCCACTCTCCGGCACATCTGATTTTGTAAAAATTAAGTGGCTTATTTTCATAGATTTTTCTGGAATATTGCATCGCATCCGATGCAGCGCCATTTGACAGCACCTAATTGGTTTAGGCGAATATAAGGCGAACACATCAACTCGTCGCCATGCCTTCTGCAACAATAATTCGCAATCAGATCGAAACATCTCTTGCCACTCGGATTCCATCTGCGCTGACGCCTGCGCCACGAATCATACGACCGGTAGCACCTACCGGTATCAAGAATATCGATGAGTTGTTGGAAGGTGGTCTGCCTCTTGGGGCCCTCACCGAAATCGTCGGCCCCGAGTGCTCCGGGCGTACTTCCCTGGCCATTTCCTTCCTTGCTGGGATGACACAAGCGACAAAGGTCTGTGCTTGGATTGATGTATCTGATGCCCTCAATCCAGAGTCGGCGGCAGCAGCAGGCGTGGATCTCTCCCGCCTCCTCTGGGTGCGTTGCGGCGTTCATGCCTTGTCCCGCAGGCAGCCTTCTTCGCAACCTGCTTTCTCTCTTCCTGAGAAATACCTTTTTCCTGAACCAATCAAGCAAGGACTACATGGTGGAGGCCTCGGATCGCACCCACGCAACGAAGTGAAAGGACTTTCCGATGCCGTTAGTGGCTTGTTACAGCCCGCGGCATTCGCGCCACTATGCGCCGAACCGCAACGCCGCGTGCGGTCTGAAAAGGAAGTCTTCGAAGCTCATTCGAAACAGACTGTCACGAAGCATAATAGAAAGCTCATTCCATCCAACAAACCGTGGTCCAGAATAGACCAGGCGCTCCGTGTAACCGATCTGCTTTTACAGGGCGGCGGATTCAGCGCGATTGTTCTGGACATGGGCAGCATCGCACCCGAATATGCCTCTCGCGTACCATTGGCGACATGGTTTCGCTACCGCGCTGCAGCTGAAAAGACACAGGCAAGCATTCTTTTACTGACCCAGCACCCATGCGTGAAGAGCAGTGCGGAGTTGCTCCTTCGCCTCCACCTATGTAATCCGCTTGGCGATGAAGTTACTGTCTTTACCGGCATCGAGCACCGCCTGGAAGTAACACGCCGACGCTACTCGCAGACCCCGACAAATGTTGTTCCATTACGTAAGCCTCCGCAAAGTGTAACTACCGCAAGCTGGCGCAGCAGAACCACCTGGGCTGGTCCACGATGAAGAAGCCTGCCGAGCTGTATGCCTGCCTCTATGTAAAAGAGTTTCCCGCGCAGGCTATGCTGCGTTTGAGATCTGAGCTGCGTGGCAAGCCATGTGTAGTGATGGAAGGCCAACCTCCGTTGCAACAAGTCTGCTCGCTCAACAGGAAGGCGCGTACACTCGGCCTCATTCATGGCATGACACAAGTAGAGGTCGACACGTTTCCTTCGGTCACTGTACTGCCACGCTCCCTGAGCGAAGAGACTACGACGAAAACGGCCCTGCTCGAATGTGCTGGGGCATTCTCTCCGCATGTGGAGGATCGAAGCGAAGACGGCGCTTTCCTGTGTGTCGTTGACATTGCAGGAACAGAAAACTTGTTCGGACCACCCCAAACACTGGCGCAGAACCTTCTCACACGAGCGAGATCTCTTGGCGTGACAGTGTGCGCCGCCGTCAGCCGCAATTTTTATGCGGCGTGTGCGCTTGCTAAAGGGCTGTTTTCCCGTACTGCGGTGAAGGTCATCCCTGCAGGCGAGGAAGGTGCAGCACTAGCATCGCTGCCGCTTACAGTGCTCGACCTTACCAAAGAACAATCAGAGAGCTTCTCCCTTTGGGGCATTCGGACATTGGGAATGCTGGCGGCTTTGCCCGAAAAAGAACTGATCGCCAGGATGGGGCAAGTGGGCAAGCGACTTCGCCAGCTGGCGCTCGGAGAGATGCCGCACTTGTTTCAGCCGCTGGAGCCTCCTTTCACACTCGAGGAACGCATGGAGCTGGACTTGCCTGTCGAGCTTCTCGATGCTCTGCTCTTTGTGGTGAACATGATGCTCGGCCAGCTTATCCTCCGTGCAAAGGCACGCGTGCTTGCACTGGCTTCCGTCAGCATTACGCTGACTCTCGAAGGTGGCGCAATACACTCATGCAGTGTTCGACCTGCCCTGCCGACGAACGATAAGCAAACCTGGATCAAACTGCTCCATCTCGAACTCGAAGCACATCCCCCACCTGCGGCCATCCTTGTACTTTCACTGACAGCAGAGCCCGGCACCACCAGCGAAGTGCAGCTCGGATTGTTATCCCCGCAATTGCCTGAGCCAGCGCGGCTTGATGTCACGCTGGCGCGTATCCGCGCGATTGTCGGCGAGGGATGCGTTGGCCGTGCCGTGCTCAGTGACACACACCAGCCGGAGGGATTCCGTATGGAGCCATTCATAGTTCCTTCGGGTTCAGCGTCAGTAATTCCCTCCAGCCAATCTCGATCTATTGTGCGAAAGTTTCGCCCAGCTGAGAAAATCTCAGTCGCATTACAGGACAAGCGTCCGAAGGCATTTGTTTTTCGGGAGAAGCACTACGTTGTGGAGCATACTTATGGACCCTGGCTAACAAGTGGCAACTGGTGGAATCCGACGCTTTGGGGTCTGGAACAATGGGATCTTGTCGCGCGAGCGCAGGACAATGCTTTGCTTTGCTGTTGTCTGATACGAGATCGTATCGAAGACCGCTGGCAGTTGGCGGCGCTCTATGACTGAACGCTATGTAGAGCTGCACGCCGCAAGTGCATTCAGCTTCCTCGAAGGAGCATCGCAGCCGGAAGAACTGATCGAACGAGCAGTCGCGTTGGAGATGCCGGCAATGGCGCTACTGGACCGTAATGGCGTCTACGGCTCCGCTCGCTTCCATACCAGCGCAAAGAGGAACGGCATTCGTGCTCACATTGGGGCGGAGATCTTCGTTTCGAGCTTCGGCCCCCGACTCACACCGCCAGCGTGGCTGCCGCACCAGCATAAGTCAGAACCGGCACGTCTGCCCCTCCTCTGCGAATCGCGGGAGGGCTATCAGAACCTCTGCCAGCTAATCACCCAATTCAAGATGCGCGAGACGACAAAGACGGAGGGTGCGGCGACCTCCAATGATTTGCAGCAATACGCATCCGGCCTGGTATGTCTGACGGGCGGTGATGAAGGCCTATTGTCGGCTGCATTGATGCGGGGCGGCGAAGACGCGGGACGCGAGACAGTCGAAGAGCTGATACGCATCTTTGGCCAAAAGAATGTCTATATCGAGCTGCAACGCCATCGCGAACGAGAAGAAGAGTGGCGCAACCAAGCCGCAATTCGTATCGCTCGTTCTTTGAATCTGCCGTTGATTGCCACGAATGGTGTCCGCTACGCAACGGCGTATGACCGCGAGATTCTGGATCTCTTTACAGCGATTCATCACCATACTGAGCTTGACCATGCCGGCCGTCTTCTAGCCTTGAACAGTCAGCGCCATCTTCGTCGGGCGCGAGAGATGACAGCTCTCTTCCGCGATGTACCAGGAGCGATTGAAAATACCGTCGACCTCTCTTCGCGGCTGAAGTTCGAGCTGAGTGATCTCGGGTACGAGTTTCCGCGTTACCCGGTGCCAGACGGAGACACGATGGACAGCTTTCTGCGGAAGCGTGTCACTGAAGGCGTCCAGCGCCGCTATGGCCCCAAGAATGACCGCGACCTGCTGGAACGGGCAAAGAGGCAGGTCGAACACGAGCTCGCACTCATAGGGAAGCTCGGCTTCGCCGGATACTTCCTCATCGTCTGGGACATCGTTGAATACTGCAAGAGCAATGACATTTTGATTCAAGGCCGTGGCAGTGCTGCGAACTCTGCTGTCTGCTATGCGCTCGAAATCACTGCCATCGATCCGGTCGGCATGGAACTGCTCTTCGAACGTTTTCTGTGCGAAAGCCGGGGCGAGTGGCCAGATATTGATCTCGATCTTCCTTCTGAAGAAAAACGCGAGCAGGCCATTCAATATGTCTACAAGCGTTATGGCGAACTTGGTGCCGCTATGACTGCGAACGTGATCACTTATCGCGGCAAGTCAGCCGCACGCGAAGCCGGAAAGGCTCTCGGCTTCGATCAGGAATCATTGGGTCGTCTTTCGAGTTTGGTCAGCAACTGGGAGTGGCGCGGCAAAACTGACACGATGGCGCACTCCTTTCAAAACGCAGGCTTCGACATCAAACATCCCCGCATCGCCAAATACCTTGAGCTCTCCATGCGGATTCAGGACCTGCCGCGCCATCTCGGGCAGCACTCGGGCGGCATGGTTATCTGTCAAGGACAACTTAACAGCATCGTGCCATTGGAGCGGGCTTCTATGCCTGGTCGCACGGTCGTCCAGTGGGATAAGGAGGACTGCGCTGACCTCGGCATTATCAAGGTGGACTTGCTGGGCCTTGGCATGATGGCTGTCCTCAAGGATTGCCTTGAGCTGATCCCTCAACATTACGGACAAGTTGTGGACCTCGCACAATTGCCGGAGGACCACGAAGTCTATCAAACTTTACAACAGGCCGATACTGTAGGCATGTTCCAAATTGAGAGCCGGGCGCAGATGGCTTCGCTGCCTCGCAACAAGCCCGAGAAATTTTATGACCTGGTCGTGCAGGTCGCAATTATCAGGCCCGGTCCTATCGTGGGACAAATGATGCACCCTTACATGCGGCGACGACAGAAGAAAGAAGAGATCACATACCCGCATCCTTCACTGGTACCCGTGCTGTATCGCACGCTGGGCGTACCACTCTTTCAAGAGCAATTGCTCCGCATGGCGATGACGGTCGCCAATTTTTCGGGTGCGGAGGCAGACGAGTTGCGCCGTGCCGTAGGCATGCGCCGTTCCTGGGAGCGCATGAAGAATCTCGAAGGAAAGCTACGTGCTGGCATGACTGCCAATGGCATCGATCCTTTCATCCAGGACAAGATCGTGCAGAACATCAGCTCATTTGCCCTATACGGCTTTCCCGAATCGCACGCCGCCAGCTTTGCGCTGATTGCCTATGCTTCAGCCTATTTCAAAGTCAAATATCTGGCGGCCTTCACCTGCGCAATTCTGAACAATCAACCAATGGGTTTCTACTCGCCTGCTGTGCTGGTGAAAGATGCGCAGCGGCACGGCTTGCGAGTAAAGCCCATTGATGTTCAAACTTCCGACTGGCCCTGCACAGTCGAACACGAACCTGATGGATCGTTATCGTTGCGAATGGGCCTTGGGTATGCCAAGCGGCTGCGAAAGCAGTCTGCTAAAGCTCTCGTACGATCCCGCACACACGAAGGACTGTTCCGCTCGGCAGAGGATCTTACCTTACGGGTTCCATTGCTCGACAAGAAGGAACTCACATTGCTGGCTCGAATCGGGGCTCTTAACAAAGTGAATGGGATCGTGCATCGCCGCGATGCTCTCTGGCAGGTGGAGCGCGCCGGCAAAATGGAGGGCCCACTGCTCAAGCAAAACAGCGAATGGTTGAAAGATGGTTCCGAGACTTTGCCCCTCCATCGGATGACTATCGAGGAGCGTCTGGTCGCGGATTACGCGGGAACAGGGCTTACTGTCGACAAACATCCGATGTATTACCGCCGTCCCGGATTGCGCCGTCAAGACATCCGGTCAGCCGAGGAACTGCGGTCTTGCAGAGACGGAGAATTTGTGCGGACTGCAGGCTGTGTTGTAGCGCGGCAACGACCTGGTACAGCTAAAGGATTCATCTTCATCTCGATGGAAGATGAGACAGGGATTGCCAACGTAATCGTCACACCTGACCTCTACGACCGTGATCGTCTTGTAGTCACCCGCAGTAAATTTCTTCTGGTCGAAGGATTGCTCCAAAACCAAGATAACGTCATCCACGTGAAGGCTACCCGGCTGATGGAACTATCCCATAGCGCACTGGAATTGCGATCGCATGACTTCCACTAATGTAGCGACTTCTCCGGCGTCAATGATGACACAAGCCGGTTTTTTGCCCCCCCGAGGTCCTTACTCATTTCCATTGCTCACCTTCACCAGCGCCAGAGCATTCGGCTCCAACGTGAGTCTTAGCTCACCGTTCTCCAGATGTGTCACCTCTGGAGCTGGCAACATGGTCTGCTGGTTCATTTGCTCTACTTGTTCGGGTGACGGATATTCGGGTTTACCCATTTTCGCGTACACCGGCAGAACATTTCCATGTTCGTTATCCACGCGTTCTACGGTTACGCGCGCAGAGGGTGGCATCCCCCGTATCGCGATCGTCAAGCTCCGCGTAACTGCGTGCTCCTGTGCCTCGGGTTCTGGCCCGACAAGATTCCAGACAGCAATTGCCAGGCTGCCATTAGTATTTTTCGTCACGATTACGTCTGGAGAAGCATTGGCAAGCCTCTGATCACCAAGTTGATGGAGTAGAGCGAAATCGTAGTAGCTCGGCTTATTGATTCCAAACTCCGAGCGCAGACCGAATTGCCCGACAAAAGGCCGGGATCCTGGTCCTCCTTCTTCGAACACGTCCGAGAAGGTCCAGAAGGACATCATGGTTACCAGCCCATCGCACTGACGAACCGTATTCGCGAGTGCTGGACCCACAAACGTCGTATCACGCACCCCGTTCATCCCGGGGACATTCCACTCTGTCCAGAAAAGCGGCATGTCTCCTTTGCCGGCGCCCTTCATCTCATTTCGTACCTTGGCAATTGCGCGACAAACGCGTTGATCCATAGGAATTTTTTCATCGCTGCTAAACAGATTCTCGGCGGTGTCGTCCGCATATCCATGGCTGGTAACAAAATCGACTGGCGCATTCACTGTCTGCGCGTGTTTCAGAAAATCTCCTACCCACTGCGCAGCCGCGGTTGCGGGACCGCCGACGCGTATGCGCGGACTTACGGACTTTAGTGCACGAGCCGTGTGGTCATACAGTTCAAAATAGCTTTGCCTCCGCGGAATTCCGTTCCAGAAGTCAATGTTAGGTTCATTCCAAACCTCAAAATACCATTGCGAGACCTCATCGATTCCGTATCGATCCACAAGATTCTTCGCAAAGGCTTTTATCAGAGCATCCCACCTCTCCATCGACTTTGGCGGGGATACATTTTGCTTGTACCAGAAGGGATGCAGCGCATCAGGGTTGAATGCAAGCTTCTTCGGCATGAAGCTGATCTCGACAAATGGCCTCACGCCGTTCTTCAGGAGGCCATCATAAACCTGGTCGACATAAGCGAAGTTGTAGACGGGATTGCCGTGTTCGTCTTCGTTGTAAACGCCAAGCTCGTCGTGAAGAATCGCATGGAAGCGGACGTAACGGAAGTCAGTGACCTTCTTCACGGCACGCAGATCATCGCGGTAGCTCTCGCGCAAGGTGAGGATGGCGCGCCCTGAGCCAAACATCTCCTCCCAAAAGTGGGGGAAGGAAGTGGCCTGCGCATGAGCATCTATCAAAACTTGCTCCGCCGCCTGGGAGGTGACTGGTGCTTGCGCCAACGAGAGCGATGCGGCTCCCACCAAAAGGCATAGGATCACACCTGGTTTTGTTCCACTTCGAAACATAGACCTTGCCCTTCCTTTCCTTCCGTTCGGCTCGGTTTCAGTCGGGGTACCCCCCACCCATTTCGCTGCAAAGTATTCCATCAAAAGGAGATAACTTTCGACTTCCGAGTCAAAGTCTTGCATTCAAATGACTTACGGGTAAAGTATTCAATCTAAAATAGATAAGGCCCAGCGGTGTCGCTGGGCCTGTCTTACTGCTATTTATATTCTAGCGAGTCACGGTGAATTGAAATGCCACTTTGCCCCACATTATTTTTGGGATGAAAGTGATTCGTTTTGTGTGAGTTGCAGGCAGCAGGTTTCATTTTGTGCGTGCTGCAGGTCTTGACAAGTAGAAAGAGGGAAAGAACAGGATGCCGGAAGAGCATCCTGTCTTTCGAGTTCGGTACCGTCAGAAGCTGAAGCGGGCCTGGAAGCTGATCGTTCTTGCTCCAAGAGCAGTAGTGTCCTGTCCAAGGTTCGACGCATTGATGTTGTTCGAGACGCTTTGCGGGTTGAGGTTCAGAATGTTGAACAGGTTGATGAAGTCACAACGGATCTCCACCTTCGCGCTCTCACCGAGAACACGAGTATTCGGCAGCCCGAATGCCTTGGTCAGCGAGGCATCCACATTCCTGTAATTCGGCCCATCGAAGGTATTGCGTGACAGGCCTGGAGGAGGAGGCGGCGCGATATTGAGCGCCGGGAAGCCGGCGCCTGTCATAGCTGCGGCAAAGTTCGGAACGGTGAAGTATTTGTTGGAATACGCGACAGGCGTGTTGGGAGTACCGTTGACAGTTGCTGTTTGAACTACCTGCCCCGTCAGGATCCCGGCGAAGTTGCTTCCCGTCTTGAAGGCGGTGTTGCCGTGCGAGTTTCCTGCGCCGCCAAGATAGTAACCTCGCACATTGTAGTAATTGCAATTGGAGCAGTAGAGGGATTGCGATATCCCGTAGGTAGGCGTCCATGGAAAACCCGTGTGAAGGTTAAGGATTCCGCTGACCGACCAGCCACCGACGATCTTCTCAAGCCAAGCTTTGTCTCCGTGGAAGATCACCGGCTGCCAGAGACCAAAAAACTTGAACGACTTTCCGATGTTGTAGTCGGATCGCCCATGGGAATAGTAGGGGTTGAGGGGATAATACGGGTCTTCCTCATATGGGCCAGAACCGTTATCCATGCTCTTCGCCCAGAAGAACTGCGCGTCGGCGGAGAAGTGGTGCGCATACTGGTGCTTCAATTCGGCGAGGAACTGATTGTTATTGGAAGAACCATCATTCGCGTAAAGGTCCAGGTTCGTGATAAGCGGGTTCAATGGCAGGCCTTGAATCAGGCCGGCAGCATTTTGATTCTGCTGGGTAATCAGATGGCGCGACGAACTGCCCTGGTATCCCAACGAACCTACGAACTGGTGACCCAGATCATATTGGGCCTCCAGCGAATAATGATGGGTATACGCGGTTGGAAGTCCGCCCGAAGTACCACCGAAGGCAGCGACATACGCATTGCCTGCGGTTGGGAGGAGAGCGGAGTTGTAGGTGGTAATGGTGTGAGGATTCGACGGGAAGCCATACAAGGATGTCGGGCTGCTCGAAATCGCGTAGATGATGTTTTTGCCATTCGGACCAGGATTGGTAGGACTGACGTACGAAAAGTTATAGAAACCCTGGGTTGGAGGATTGCTGCCCGCATTCGCCGAGATGGCGATCTCTTCCTGGTTGTAATTCAGCCCATATCCGCCACGCAGCACGAGTTTCCCGTTGAGCCGCGTTGGGCTCCAGTTAAACCCTAGCTGCGGACTAAAGTTGGCAACCTGCGAAGTCCACAAATGGCCGCCTTGCCGGATGTGAAGGCCTGTAAATACGCTTGAGCCTGAACCGTACTGGGCTACGCTCAGGTTGTTCTGCTTGGTGGAGAGGGAACCAAAAAAGGAGTAGCGCACTCCAGCAAAGATCGTCAGATTTGGCAACACCTTATAGTCATCCTGAACGAAAAATCCAAATATGTTTTCACGGTCGTCTGACCGGACTCCGCCGGGATATCCGGTTACCGTATTGAAGTTTCCTTGTTCGGCCGATGGGGCGTCGTTCAGAAAATCCCAGACGTTGTAAAAGTTATAGTTCGGACGACCGATGGGATCGTTGAGGTAATGCAGATTGGTATATTCCCCGCCGAACTTAACGGTGTGAGGACCGAAGACCTTGGTAGCGACATCCTTGTAGGTGTACGTCCACTGATTCAGAATGCTCCCCAGGGAGGAGCCGAACTGGTTCAAATTAGGGTTGAGAGAGCCGATCTGGTTGACTTGAGCCTGCGGCAATCCAACCGGCTGCTGGGGGTTGTCTGCGATCTCATTCCAGCGCCAACCGGCGGCGTTCGCGCGCGCTTCGTTGAGGAAGGTTGCGGAGAGGACGCGATTCCAGATGACAGAAAAGGCGTCGTTCGTCTGACTGTGATTGAACAGGTTGTAGTCACGGGCGCCGCCGTTGTAGAACGTGTTCGAAAATGGCACCCAGTAGATGGCGAAGGAGACGTGGTCTTTCTTTGTGACGTCGGCATCAAGACGGCCGTTGTATTGCTTGTAATTGGAAGAGGTGGGGTAGGTGAGGGAGTAGTCAGCGATGTCCGCAACATTCGCCAGACCACTCCCCACTCCCGGATTCGAGGAGGTGCCTGTTGCTGTAGGATCCTGCGTGCCCAGAGGAGACGTGAGCGGGGAGCCGATGTTCAATCCCTGACCTGCGATGGTGCGGCAGTTTACATTCTCCACAAGACCGATATTGGCGCAGGTCACACCGGCGGTAATGACTCCCGTGCTCCTGACAGTTGATCCCGGGAAGGTCAGGTACTGCGAGGCGATGCTGCCGGTGCGGGCCAAAGCGTCGAAGGCCGGCGTTTCGTACC
The DNA here is from genome assembly GCA_963741395.1 of uncultured Acidobacteriaceae bacterium. Lineage (GTDB taxonomy): Bacteria > Acidobacteriota > Terriglobia > Terriglobales > Acidobacteriaceae > Edaphobacter. Next base: position 1,014,539 of record CAVUHV010000002.1, on the reverse strand, counting down.
AACCTGTGGTTATGGTGGTCGAGTCATTCGGCGATGTCTCATAAGCAAAGAAGGCGAAGATCCTGTTCTTCAGGATAGGGCCGCCAATGCTGCCGCCCCACTGATTGAAGCGAGCCGTATCTTTGATTGGTTTCCCCACTCCGGTAAACTTCTGGTAAGCATTCAGACCTGGCCGGTGAATCGCAATGAAGAAACTCCCATGGAGTTGATTGGTTCCGCTCTTCGAAGTGACCATCGTCTGCGCACCGCTGAAGCGGCCGTTCTCAGCATCGTAATCGTTCGTGACGATTCTTACGTTGCTGATCGAGTCCTGGGTAGGCGTGATGACAGTAGTACCGCCCCACACCGCGCTGACCGTGCTGATTCCGTCGATCGAAATGCTGTTGGTCTCGTACTGCTGGCCATTGGAGTTGGCCTGGGGACCGTTTTCCGTCGGCGGCTGACCTCCAGCGCCGGAACCGCCCGGCCCCTGATTGCCGGGAGTGTTGTAGACACCGCCGGCAGCGGCTTGTGATCCGTCGCTGATAACACCCGGCGCCAACTGGGTGAGCGTGAAGACATCGCGGTTGATGGAGGGCATGTGCTCAATATCGTTGCTGGTGACAGTGCCGCCGATATTTGCGGTACTAGTGTCGAGCGCGGGAATTGCTTCGGCAGAGACGTTGACGGAGATGTTCGCCTCGCCGGGTTGGAGCGTCAGGTTGATCGAGTTGGCTTGCTCGGGTGTGATGGTCAGATTCTGGATGACCTTGGGCTGAAAACCGGTCGCTGAGGCGGAGAGGGTGTAATGATCGGGCCCCAGAGCGCCGAAATTGTATACGCCCGTACCGCTTGAGGTCGTTGTCTGAACACTGTTTGTGTCGTTGTCTTTGAGCGTGACCGTGGCGCCGGGGATCACAGCACCATCCGGATCGACGACGGAACCTTGAATTGATCCGCGGAACTGCGCGTGTGCAGGAGCGGCGGAAAAGGCTGCCATTGCTATTGTGAAGAGGACTGTGAAAGCTCGGCTCCGCGACCGCCGTATATATGTTCCAAAAAGCTTTGGGGAGTTCATGATTCTGGTCTCCTTTCAAAATAGGCAAGCAAAGAAATGAGCGCCTCCCGTGCAGCCGGGAAGTCTTTCTTGCGTGGTGCCCCTGCGCCGTTGAAAGGAAACTAAAGTCGATCAGCTTGGCATAAGCAGATAACCTGGAACCGATCGCCATTCGGTAGCAGATCCGCCTAGAACCGACTCGGTTTTGTCGTTCTGGGCTGTCCCGCCATAGACCAAGGTTCAAAATCAATTGACTTCCGCGTGCTGGGCAACAGGCTTACGGCGATAAATGCGCCGCATCGTGCAACAGCGTAAAGCGAAGAGGGTTATAGCACCGGGGTTTTAACGATGTCAAACTGCTGCTTGCGGGTCTTGACCTCGATTGCCTTGACGTCTATCTGTTGCACATGGGAATTGGCAATAAGCAATAAGTTTGTGCTTCCCGACCTGCGTAAATGCTGACCTCTCAGGACCGATTTGCCGAATGCTCGTCGCCTCGACTGCATTAGCAAGGTGTTCTATTTGAAGAATTTAGTGGCCAAGGCATTAATGACAAACGAGTTGCTGCTTAAAGTGCGACGCCCAGAGGTCGCTGGGGCATATCCTTGGAATATAGGGGAGGCTTGCAGTCGGGATCTGCCGCCTCATACTCCGTCAACGTTCACGGTGTGACGATGATCAGGCTATGCCCGGGGGAGCCTTCTGCAGAGACTGCCACACTGGCCTTGACCGGTACACGTCGCTGGCGGCCATCGCTAACGGTGGCAGCGTGGTTGCCACTGTCGCGGATCGAAAGAGAACACCCTGACATTTGCCGATCGCCGATTCACTCACAGGACTTCAGAACTCGCGAATAGAGCCTGCCTTCTGACGAATGAATGCAATTTCATTTCGCTTTCAGGCGAACCTCATCTAAGAGAGCAATCTTCAAGAGGTCATGGAAACCATGATGACGACGGCGATAGGTTTTCGATCGATCTTCGATAAATTACCCATGACGCCATATTCAGCAAAGACTGGGAGAACCAATGAGAAAAACAGTCCGACTAATCTGTGCGGCCACGCTCGCCGTACTTAGTGTTCCTTTGGCTCTGGGTCAGGAGACCAGAGAGCAAGCTGTCGCCGGCATGAGAAAAGTGGATCCGAAGGAGATGGACCCCACCTACACGAAGCCCGCTCCATTTGCGCAGAAACTCGTGGACGAGGCGTTGGCAAAACATCCCGAGGTCATCCTGATTGCCATTCATGCAACACCACCGGGGCATAAGAACGTCATTGTGGCCTCCAACTTCGGACGCATAGGAAAAATTGGGGATGAGGATGATCTTCGGTGCATTCGCACTGGAAAAAGCAATCTGGAGGTAAGTCCTACAGGAAAACACTTCGAGGATGAGTTGATCCTCCTGGATGCATCTGGCAAGACAATTGGAGCGCTTGGAGTGGTATTCAACTATAAGCCAGGCGACAACAAAGAAGAGATGACAAAGATCGCTGAACAGATTCGCAACGAGATGAAAGCACAGTTGCCATCGAGCAATGCTTTGTTCGGGCCTGCGTAGGAGTGCTTGCGTATTTTGACTGACTCAAAGGAAGCATAAAAATGCCGTATTTCTGCGAAGCGACGGAGGCGAGAATATCTCGCCTCCGCCGCATTTTGCCCTCAAGATAGGACTTTGCCTCAAACCATGCGCGACCAACACCACGAATTAACAAGCCATTTCGAAGGAAGCAATAAGGCACAGGCGATTTATGAATACTGTCATTTATTAGAGGCAATAAGAAGTCTCCGCGGATGAATGTAATTTCATTTGCATTTCAGCGGTAAGTCATCCCAACGTAAGAGGCTTGCCCCAAGACATATCTGCGTGGTCCCGGCGAGGACGAAGTGCCGCCTGACCGTGGATGGTAAGCATTCAGGAGATTCATCGATGAACAGGATCTTTGCGACTCTCATCATTGTCGCGGCGGCCGCCGCAACCTCATCCGTCGCGCACGGACAGGCAAACCCTCCCCTAACATTGATACAGACAGTGTCGCTGCCCGGCTACACGGGCGATTTCGATCATTTTGCTGTTGACCACCAACGTGGACGTCTCCTGCTTGCGGCGGAGGACCATGGCACTTTAGAGGTCTTCGACCTGAATTCCGGTAAACACCTGCGTACGGTAAAGGGCTTCGATGCCCCCCATTCCATCCTTGTGAGACCCAATGCTTCCACAGTCATTGTGACCGACAGCGGCAAGACGATGACGAAGATTCTCGATGCGGACACCTACGAACAAAAGGGTTCCATCACTCTCGTCGAGAGTGCCGACTCAGCCGGTTATGACCCCAAGGCAAACGTCTATTACATCGTGACCGGCGGTAAAGACGTGAACATGAAGACCGCCGAGATTGAATCGGTGAATCCCGATACGGGGAAAAAGCTTGGCGAAGTGAAGTTCAATGACGACCACGTAGAAGCCATGGCGGTTGAGAAAAATGGCAATCGGCTTTTCGTTAATCTCACTCAGACCAACAAGCTCGCTGTCGTCGACCGAGCAACGATGAAAGAGATCGCCGAGTGGCCGGTTCCTCCCTGCAAGCAGAATGCGATGGTTGCGCTTGACGAGGCTCGAAAACGCCTCTATGTCGTCTGTCGGGCCCCTGGGATGGTTGTCGTGATGAACTCGGACGATGGTGCGGTTCTCAGCACTCAGCCCGCACCACTGCGGGCCGATGATGTACTCTTCGATGCCGCTGCTAATAGGCTTTACGTTCCTGGCGGTGAAGGTTATATCGGCGTGTACGATACGACCGATGCAAATCAGGTGAAACTAATCGGAAAGGTTCCAAGCGCACCGGGAGCCAAAACGGGCATCGTGCTGCCAGATTCGAAGAAATTGATCGTCGCTGCTTCTCCGGGAGACACCCAAGCTGTTGCCAAAGTGCTGATCTATAGCATCCAGTAAATGCCATCACACTAAATAAGAGGAATTGCTCGCCGCGGGCGATTCCCATCTTGCGATACATCCGATTTGAATTAGCGGCGAACAGCCACAACTACAAAAGTGTCCAGATGCGCATTCTTCTAGTCGAGGATGAACCGAAGGTATCGGGATTTGTGGAGCGCGGTCTAACGGCTGAACGTTATGCCGTGGATGTCATCGCTGATGGGCGCGATGGACTGGAAATGGCGGAGACCTATCCCTACGACCTAATTATCCTGGATCTGATGCTTCCGCGACTGGACGGAAGTGAAGTACTGCAGCGGATCCGACGCCACGATGCCTGTGTACCGGTACTCGTGCTGACGGCTCGAGATTCAATTGAAGACAAAGTTCGGCTGTTCGAAAGCGGGGCCGATGATTACCTGACTAAGCCTTTCGCTTTCGCGGAGCTTCTGGTTCGAACTAAAGCCCTGCTTCGCAGGGGACCTGTAAATCGATCGAGTATGTTGATGGTCGGAGATCTTGAACTGGATCGGCTTAGTCAGCAGGTAAAGCGTGGCGGAAGACGCATCGACCTGACGGCGAAGGAATATTCTCTCCTCGAATACCTGATGCAGAACCAGGAACGAGTCCTTTCGCGCAACATGATCATAGAACACGTCTGGGATCAAAGCTTCGATGGAATTACGAACATCGTAGATGTCTATGTTCGCCATCTTCGTTCCAAGGTGGACGACGGTCATGAGAGCAAGCTGATCCGTACTATACGAGGTGCCGGTTATATGATTCGCGCTGGAGGGGAGTTATGAACCTCAACTCTTTGCGGGCTCGTGTCACCAGCTGGTATGTCGGTCTGCTTGCAACTGCTTTGGTAGTGTTTGGGACCGCCCTTTACTTCGGTATACAAGGATATCTGCGGACGTCGCTTCAACACTCTCTTACCAATGAAGCCAAGGCTATTGCCGCTAACTTTCTTCCCTCGGCAAGTAAAAATGAGGAAACGAATACGCGAATATGACAACAATTGCCGCAGCACACCCGACAACAAACAGGCACCTGATTCGATGGGTTGAGAAGATGGCAGATCTCTGCCAGCCGGCATCAATTCATTGGATCGACGGCTCAAAGGCCGAGTACGATTTTCTCTGCGACGAACTCATCAAGGCAGGTACCTTCACCAAACTGAACCAGAAGCTCTGGCCCGGGTGTTTCTACGCTCGCTCTGCGCCTAACGACGTTGCCCGAGTGGAAGACCGAACTTTCATTTGTTCGCTGTCGAAAGACAATGCGGGACCCACGAACAATTGGGAAGATCCGTTCGTGATGCGGCGCAAGCTCAAGGAGCTCTTCCGCGGCAGCATGCGTGGCCGGACGATGTACGTGCTGCCCTTCTCGATGGGCCCCATCGGTTCACCTATGTCGCAGATTGGCGTTCAGCTCACAGACTCAGCCTATGCCGTAGTGAACATGCGAATCATGGCACGCATCGGAGCACCAGTGTTCGCCGAGATCGACAAGGACATCAAGCGCGTCGTCCCTTGCATGCACACCGTTGGTGCGCCGCTCGCTCCCGGCCAGCAGGACGTCCCATGGCCCTGCAATGACGATAAGTACATCGTCCATTTCCCCGAAACCCGCGAGATCTGGAGCTACGGCTCCGGCTACGGCGGTAACGCCCTGCTGGGCAAGAAGTGCTTCGCCCTGCGCATCGCTTCCAACATCGCCCGCGACGAGGGTTGGATGGCCGAGCACATGCTCATTGTGGGGGTGGAGAGCCCTATCCACGAGAAGACCTACGTCGCCGGCGCCTTCCCTTCGGCTTGCGGCAAGACCAACTTCGCGATGATGATTCCGCCTAAAGGTTTCGACGGTTGGAAGGTTTGGACTGTAGGCGATGATATCGCCTGGATCAAGCCCGACGCCACCGGACAGCTCCGCGCCATCAATCCGGAGGCCGGCTTTTTCGGCGTTGCTCCCGGTACCAGTGCCAGGACCAACCCGAACGCCATGGCCACTTTGTCTAAAAACACCATCTTTACCAATGTGGCTCTCACGCCCGACGGCGGGGTCTGGTGGGAGGGCATGACCGATACCCCACCGGCGGAGTGCCTAGATTGGCGTGGCAACAAGTGGACCCCCGAGATCGGTAAGCAAACCGGCCAACCTGCAGCCCACCCTAATGGCCGTTTTACCGCACCCGCCAACCAGTGCCCTACCATCGACCCTGACTGGGAGTCCCCAGATGGCGTGCCGATCTCGGCAATTATCTTTGGCGGACGCCGTCCGACCACCATGCCGCTTGTCTATCAGGCCTTCAATTGGTCCGGCGGCGTCTACACCGGCGCCACTATGGGCTCAGAGACCACGGCAGCGGCTGGCGGCGCTTTGGGTAAGGTGCGCCGCGACCCGATGGCCATGCTCCCGTTTTGCGGCTACCACATGGGAGACTACTTCCGGCACTGGCTGCGCATGCAGCGCACACTCTCCGCCACCCCTCGCGTCTTCCACGTCAACTGGTTCCGCAAAGACGCCGAAGGCAAATTCCTCTGGCCCGGTTACAGCGAAAACATGCGCGTGCTCAAGTGGATTGTTGACCGCGTCCGCGGACGTGCCCAAGGCAAAGAAACCCCCATCGGATGGACTCCTCATTTCGACGACATCAACTGGAAGGGCCTGAACTTTCCCCGAGCCATCTTCGACGAACTCCAGACGGTCGACCGCAACCAGTGGAAGCAGGAGGTCATGGGTCACGAAGAGCTCTTTCTTCTTCTCCACGACCACCTTCCCCCAGAGATGATCTATGAGCGCGAACTCCTTATCTGCAGACTGTAGTGATAATTTCTCCTCATCTCATCATTTGCTGACGACCTAGCGGGTCAGTTGACGTACTCCGGTTTGGGCGAGTGGAGCAGTAAGCGCTGTGTAGCCGCCGTCCTCGGTGACAGCCTGTTGACCCTCCTGGCTGAGGATAAAACGTAGGAATTCTTCGACCTTGGGGTCCGCGGGATTGTCGGGCGGTCTGTTAATGACGGCGGTAATGGTACGAGTGAGAGCGTAACTGTGGTCGGCAATGGTCTCGTGCGTTGGAAGCAGGAATGGACCATGCGCAGGACCGATTGGGACTGCGCGAACGTTTGGGTTTTTATAGAGAAGGCTTGAGTAGCCGATCGCGTTCGGATCGTCTCCAACCGCATCGACGATCCGCTGGCCGGCGTCGAGAAGCGTGCCGTCGGGTCTAGGCTTATCACCGAGCTCGACGAGGTCGGGGTTCCACTTCGCACTGCCGCCGAAGACACGCTGCTGGAGGTAATAGCCGAAGCCTCGATGAATCTCAAAGCCATAGCGGTGAATGGGGCGAGTGGCCCACTCCCCTGTAAGTCCGAGGTCTCCCCAGGTGGCAGCATGCTTCCCGCCGGAGATATTGTCACCACCAAAGACCTGGGCGATCTGCGGGAGTGACAGATGGGCGAGCGGATTGACTTTGTTGACGAAGACACAGAGCGCGAAATCCTTGTTGCGAATGTCGAGGCTACCGGTCACGACGTCAATGGAAAGCGGCGGGTAGTGGTAGACCTCTTCGAAGGCCTCTATCTCCACAGGCCATATCTCGCGGCCCATGATCGCGATGTCGCCGGTGCCCGTATAGAGCGAACCAATGGCCGATGCGGTGCCATGCAGCTCGTTGTCGAACTGGACGCCAGGCTGAAGCCGCTGGAAGCCGGCTTCCCACTTGCGGACGAGTGATTCGATGTAGTCGTGGCCAAGGGCGCCGTGTCCCCAGATGCGGATGGTGCCGGAGACCTGCCGGGTGGGCTTATATACAGGCAGCGCGGAGGGCGTGTTCTGCGCAACGGCTGGAATGGCGAGAAGGGCGAGCGTGAGTGAAAGCCGGAGAGGTGTGGTGTTCATTGGCTGTCCTCCGGACCGGCTTTGACCTCTGGGGGCATAGGTGCATCGAGACGCTGGAGTTCGCGCTGCGCGAGCGCCGGAATGAGCGGCAGGAATCCTTCCGTAGATTGCACCTCAGCCTGGGCCTCGGGGCTGAGGACGTAGCGCAGGAAGCCATCAATGGCCGAGGCCAAGGGCTTGTCAGGCGCGCGGCTGATGAAGAGTAAGACGGTTCGCGTGAGGGGATACCGGTGCGCAGTGAGGGTGTCTGGGGTGGCATCGATTGCGGGAGGCGTTGTGCCTTCAATGGCGATCGCTTTCAACGTGGGACGAAGAGTGGTCGCCTTGGTGTATCCGATTGCGTCGGGATCGAGAGCCACGGCGCGCGCGATACGTTCGGCTGCGGTGAGGTTCTCATGCTGGGCTGCAGGATCGCGGTCGGAGAGGAGATGGCTCTCAAGGCTGGGCTTGAAGTCCGAGCGCAGCACGTCATGACGGAAGTAGACGCCGAGCGCATCTTCGGGACCGTATCCATAGACGTGGATGGGTCTGTCTGCCCATTCGCCGGTGAGGCCGAGGTCACCCCAGGTGCGAGCGTTTGCAGGGGCGGCGCGGTGTTCGCTGCCGTAGATGGCATCCAGCTGTGCGAGCGAGATGGAGGCGAGCGGGTTCTTACGATTGACAATGACGATGGGCGTAAAGGCCTGCGCCGGAGCGTTGAGCCCGGCAGTGACCACGACGATGCCGAAGGGCTGGCGCTGGAAGACCCAGCGATAGGCCATCGTTTCCACGGGCCAGAGTTCCCTGCCCATGACGACGATGTCGGCCACCCCGTTGTAGAGACCGGCCATGGCGGAGGCTGGTCCGTGAAGCGTGTTGAGAAAGCGGATCTCGGGATGCTTTTTGGTGTAGTCGGCCTCCCAGCGCAGGAGTAGCGGCTTCATCCCGTCGAAGCCCCAGACGCGGATGAGATTCGCATCCGGCTTCGGGACTTCCGAAACAGTTGCCGGCTGGGCCACGCCGTTGGCGATGGGGAGGGCGAGCAGAAGCGCGGCGAGAACAATCGGTGCTGCTGTGCGCATGGCTTCGTGAACCTTCCGGGCTACTGCAGCTTCTTCAGCTGACGGTCAACGACTTCTTTGGTGAGTGGCAGAAACTTGCCGTCCTGTGCGATGGCGGTCTGTCCCTGTTTGCTTAGGATGAAGCGCAGGAACTCCTTGACCTTCGGGTCCACGGGGTGCTCTGGGGAGCCGTTGGCGTACATGTAGACCGCGTCATAGAGGGGGTAGGAGCGGTTCTGGACGTTCTCGCGGGTGAGTTCGACGTAGTTGGTTGTATTGCCGGGCGCAAGAGCGAGGACCTTGGTGCCGGGCTGAGTAAAGTTGACCTCGGAGTAGGCGATCCCGTAGGGGTCCTTGGCGAGGTCCTCAACCATCATGCTGGCGCCAATGGCGAGTGTACCGTCCGCCTTGCCGTAGTTGGCATATTCGAGAAGCCCTGGGTTCCATTTGCTGGAGCCGTGCATTACCTGATCTTCAAAGCGCATCGCCTGGTGATAGCGGAGATTGACGCCGTAGACATGGATGGGTTTGTCCTTCCACTCGCCGGTGAGGCCGAGTTGGCCCCAGGTACGGATATTCTGGTCCGGCGTGCGTGCGCGCTCCGGGTGCCAGGAGGTACCTTCCCAGGCGCCGGTACGCTCCGCGCCGAAGATGGCTTCGAGCTGCGCCATGTTCAGGTTTGCGATCGGGTTTGCCTTATTAACGAAGATGCCGAAGGCCGGAGACCAGCCAGGAACGTCATAGGAGCCGGTAGCGTACTCGATCTCGACCGGATCAGCGTTCATGGTGCGCTCGTATCCGAGCAGATCCTCGAAGGTCATCTTGCGGCTGGGTCCGATGTCGCCAACGCCGAGATAAAGAGCGGGGATGGCGGCGGAAGGTGTCTTGAGCGTGAACTCGAAGGTGATGCCGGGTTCAAGTTTCTTGAAGACCGCAACCCACAGCTCGCCAACGTGCGAGTCGGCAACATAGTTGGACCCGACCATGCGAATGACACCGGTAAGCTGCTTCTCAGGAACGTAGGTGGGCAGGTCATCCAAATTGAATTTGTCGGCCGGATAGTCGTGAAGATCGCGACGGCCCTGTACGTGTGCGTTGCGTGCCTTCTGCACATCGAGGGCTTCGCGGTCCTGCGCGAGCGCGGGAAGCGTGAGGGCAACGGCGGCCGCAAGGGTAAAGGTTGTGCGAAGTTTCATGTTGGCTTCCTCGTATCTGGGCGGTCAGGGGGATTGGATCAGTCGAGCTTATGGCGTTGCTGCTGCGCTACCTGTTCATTGATGGGCGTGTAGGAGCCGTCGTCGGCTACGGCCTGCATGCCTTCACGGCTGAGGATGTAGCGGATGAACTCCTTGATCTTCGGATCGACCGCGGTGCCGGGTTTGCGGTTGATGTAAAGCGTGGTGAAACGGTGAATGGGATAAGTGCGGTCCCAGATGGTCTCAGCAGTAGCAAGTACGAACGGATCGCCCGCGTGTTCGGCGAGACCAATGGGTTTGACCTGCGGGTTGGCGTACTGCAGATTTGCGAAGGCTATGCCATCGGGATCTTTGGCCAATGCCTGGAGGATATAAACACCAGCGTTGATTACCTCTCCATGAGCGTCATGTCCATTGTCAAAATCCTTCAAGTCTGCGTTCCAGGTGCCGGCATCGTGCAGTACGACGCGGTTGAAGTAGCCAGCCATACCGGTGTCGAACTGATATCCGTAAACGTGGATGGGGTGACTCGCGATAGCACCGGTAAGGCCAAGATCGCCCCAGGTTCGGATGGCTTTGCCACCGGGCCCGGCACAGCCGAAGATGGCCTGTGCCTGGGCCATGGTAAGGCCTTGAATGGGGTTGGAGGCGTGAGTAAATATCTCGAGCGAGAAGGTCTTGTGCGGAGTGCCGAAAGAGCCCGAGCTTATCTCGATACCGAGCGGCTCGTAGCCGAACCGGCCCTTGAATCCGCGGATCTCCGAGCGATAGCCCTCGCGACCGATGAATGCGATATCTGCGATGCCGGAGGTGATGCCCGACATGGCCGCCTCCGTACCCGGCAGGTTCGTGGTGAAGGTGACGCCGGGCTGGAACTTCTGGAAGCCCTCCTGCCAGCGCTTCATCAGGGCCGGAATGTAGTTGTTGCCGTAGACACGGATGGTGCCAGAGACCTGCTGCTGCGGTTTGTATGGCTCAAGGCCGGAGACATCAGTATGCTGCGGAAGTTGAGCTGACGCGCCGAGGCTGGTGAGCAGGACGCACGCGGCAGCGGAGAGTTTGACATTCACTTGAGCGCCTCCGTGGCCTGTGCGGCAACTTCGGGGGCAAGCGGAAGGTAGCCACCAGTGCGGCCGACAATGGCCTGGCCCTCCGGGCTGACGATGTAATTGAGAAAGGCACTGACGTTGGCCGGGAGCTGCGATTTGGGCTTCCGGTTCACATAGATGTAGACCGTGCGTGCAAGCGGATAGGCGCCCGAGGTAATGGTCTGCGGCGTGGGTAACACTGCAGGGGCGCCACCGCCAGCGGAGAGCGGGACGGCTTTCAAATCGGGCGCGGGCGTTGAGGAGAGCGCAAGGCCGTACTTGTCTTTGGCCAGTGCTGCCGCGATCTGTTGCTCGGCGGAGAGGCCCTGCCTGGAACTGAAAAGGGTGAGGCAGCAGGAGAATTTCTGCGAGCCCTTGAGAGCAGCGCGCTCGAAGAACTGGACCTCCGCGCTCTGGATTGCGTAGCTGTAAAGGTGAATGGGTTGGGATGCCCATTCGCCTGTGAGCCCGAGGTCTCCCCAGGTCTGGTCGGTGTGGTCGCCTCGGCGATGGTCGGCGTCGAAGATGCCGTCGAGTTGCTGGACGGTGAGCTGCGTGAGAGGGTTTGCGCGGTTCACATAGATCACTAGCGTAGGGGCGTGATGGCGGAGCGCAACCGATCCACGGGCAACGGGAATGCGGAAGGGATCATAACCCGTTCCCTGCTGGTAGGCATCGACCTCAATGAAGCTGGCCTCGCGGTCGAGCAGAGCAACGTCGGCGACCCCAGTGAAGAGGCCGCCAATTGCGCTGGCGTTGCCGTAGAGCGCGTCTTCAAAATGGACGCCGGGGTGCGTCTTCAGAAAGCCATCCTGCCACCCCGTGAGCAGGGTCTGGATATAGTCCTGGCCATCGTGGCCATGGCCCCAGATACGGATTGACGTAGAGGCATCGGCTGCGACCGACTGTGAGATGGCCGACGGTGCCCGCGCACACCATATCGCGGCGGCAAAGACGACGTACAGCACTCGCTGCTTAGAGCGAATCCAGCGGCTTGGGTATCGATGCCTGGACATTCACTTCCTTCGGGACAATTCTTCCGTGCGGACTTGTTCTGACGGATGCGGCGGGAGGGACCAGATCCCTCCGCCAAGCCGCCTACCTGATCTTCGCCAGTTGCTCATCGATTACGCTCTGAGGCAGGGGATAATAGACACCGAAGTTCTTAACATCCGTCTGGCCCTCGCGGCTGAGGATGTATCGCATGAACTCGGCGGCCCGATCATCCATAGGCTTGCCGGGCTCCTGATCGATGTACATGTAAGCATCGCGGATGAACGGGTAAGTGCGGTTCTGCACGTTGGCTTCAGTCATGGGAATGGCGGGTCCGCCGTCTTCCACAGAGAGGTCGATCTGCTTCAGGTTGGGGTAGTTTTTGCTATGGAGCAGCGGGCCCCAGGCGATGCCGTACTTGTCCTTAGAGAGCGCCTCAAACATACGCTCGCTGGCGACGGTCTCACCTTCGGTGCCGGGGACGATCTCCTTTTCCTCGACATACTCCTTGAAGTTGGGATTCCACTTATCGGACCAGTGGAATATTTTGCGCTCGAAGGCGATCGCAAAGCCGGGGGCGATGTAGCCGTAGGTCTGAATCTCCTTGTTGGCCCACTCTCCCTTGAGTCCGAGTTGGCCCCAGGTACGGATGTTGTCCGAGGCCGGCCGGGCATATTTCCCCGTGTAGAAGATGCCTTCCCAACCACCAGTACGCTCCGAGCCGAAGATCTGATCGAGCTGGTGCATGGAGAGCTTTGTGAGTGGGTTTTCCTTATTCACGACGATCTGAATGGCCCAAAGCGTACCGCGCTTTTCATAGCCGCCGGTCGCGACGGAGAGCTCGGTCGGCAGATAATGCTTGATGTTGTAGAAGGGCATCTGGTCGGTGATCTTCGCGTCATCGCCGGCGGGTGCGATGTCGACACCGAGAGCGTACAAGCCTGCGATTGCACCTTCGCTCGACGAAGTAAAGTTATTTGCGAAGACCGCATCCGGGTGGAACTTGACGAAGCCCTTCTCCCATTCGACGACCTGTCCCTTCAGCTCACTTCCGTAGACACGGATAGCACCCTGAATCTTAACTTTTGGCTGGTAGGGGCGAAGCTGCGCGGGGTCGAACATCTGCGCCGTGGCGGAAGCGGCGAAGGAGAGCGCTAGGATGAGGGTTGCAGCCAGGAATGTGCGATGGGTACGGTTTGTCATTTATTTCCTCTGGACAGCGATCTGTTTGTAGCCCACGTTCCTTGAACGGCAGAAATGTAAGGCAGATAAGATTTATGTTGCAGCCATAAAATCTTGCTGAAACCCTCATGAAGATTTCTTCATCGCGCAAATCACGCGGCAATGCACAGGCTCATTCAAGCTTTTTTAGCTGCTCGTCAACGGCGGCTCTGGTGAGCGGAAGATACTTCCCATCTTTAGCGATGGCCTCCTGTCCTTCGCGGCTGAGTGCAAAACGAAGAAACTCCTTGAGCTTCGGATCGACAGGTTTGCCGGGTTCGCGGTCAAGGTAGTAGTACACCTCAAGCAGCATGGGATAGGTGCGATTCTGCACGGTTTCAATCGTGAGAGGGACGGCGGGTGCCCCCTCCTTTTCGGCGATCGAAAGCATCTTGGTGCCGGGGTTGAGGAACATCACGCCGCTATAGCCGATGCCAAAGGGATCCTTGGCAAGATCGATCATGAGTTGTTCCGCGGCTATCTTGAGAGTGCCGTCTGGACCGGCGTAGTTGGCGTATTCCTTCAGCGACTCACTCCATTTGTCGCCGCCGTGGAAGACCATCTGCTGGAAGTCGCGGGCCATTCCGTACTCCAGGTTCAACCCATAGACGTGAATGGGAGCGTCTTTCCACTTACCAGTGAGGCCAAGCTGGCCCCAGGTGCGGATGTTCTCCGACGCAGGGCGTCCGGCCTCGGGGTGCCAAGTGGTGCCCTGATAGCCGCCGGTGCGCTCCGCGCCGAAGATGCCATCCAACTGCTTCATGGTGAGTTTTGCAAGCGGGTTTTCCTTGTTCACAACGATCGCTAGCGCCGGGCTCCAGCCCGGAACATCGTAGGAGCCTGTCGCGATGAGAATGCGCAGCGGCTCGTGGTTGAAGGCGCGTTCGAAGAGCTCCTCATCGCTGAAGGTGAAGAGGCGGCAGGCTGCCAAGTCGGCGACACCGGTAGCAAGCGCTGGCGCTGCCTCCAGGGCTGTGCGCATGTGGTAGTCGAATTTGATGTCGGGCTGGTATTTGTGGAACGCGGCCTCCCAATAGTCGTTCAGATTGCTGTCCTGAAAGTAATTTGAGCCCCACTCGCGAATGGTGCCGGAGACCTGCTGTTCGGGCTTGTACACAGGCAGGTCCGAGAGGTCCCACGGATGGGTGTAATACACCTTCTTTGCGCGACCGGAGACGTGCGCCGTGCGCGCCTTCTGAACATCGAGACCATTGCGCTCCTGTGCCGTGATGCTGACAATTGCAGCACTGAGCGTGAGAAGAAGCGCGAGAAGCCGTTTGTGCATGTCGTCTCCTGTATCTCCGGTTCAGTGAGAACAATGCCAATCTGAGATGAGCTTCATCTGAAAGGTAGATAAAAGGCTTTTCATCGACGCGCAGCCACCGCCACCGCGTGGGCGAGAACAGGCTTACGGCGCTTGCGAAACCAGAAGAGCGGCCCCGTGACGGCGAGGACTGGGAGTGTGAGGCTCATCACGCACATCACAATCTTTCCGGGCCAGCCCAAAATGTCGCCAGTGTGAAGCTCGCGGTTCCATTGGCGGAAGAAACGCGTAGTAGAGGGTGCTGTGCGCGAGGTCCGTTGCCAGAGAACGGCGCTCGTGTAGGGATCGATGAGCAGATTGGTGCGGCCTAAGGGCGTTCCATCTTCGGGGTACTTCATCCAGACGCGATATACCCCAGTGCCCCTGGGAATAGTAACCTGCGTGACGCGTGCTCCTGCAACGGCAACGCCCGCGGTGCGCACCACACCTTCCAGCGGTTGTCGCTTGGTGAGCGCACTGGGCGCCTTGCTGTGAAACTCGGGCTCGGTGTCGCTTATGTGAAGCGCACGGTTCGCGGCGGGCAACATGGCCGACTGCCAGTGGATGATGACTCCCGTCACACCAAAGAGCAGCATGAACCCGAACGAGAAGAAGCCAAACGTGTTGTGGAGGTCGAAGACGATGCGGCGCGACGATGCGCTCCAGTTGACACTGACAATCTTTCGCGGCCACCACAGAATGATGCCCGTAATGCTGAGCAGAATAAGCAGCCCCGCCGTAAGCATAAGAAAGATCCCACCGAACCCGTCTTCGCCCGTGAGGAGGTTGGTATGAAGATTATGTATTGCTGTGCTTAGCGTGTATCCCGAATGTTGACCGAGGATTTGTCCAGTGTACTCGTCGATATAGATCGTACTGCTCGATTTGTTTGGGCCAGCAAGCTGTAAGGTGTAGGCAATATCTGGTGCGGCAGAATACGGAGACAGAGCAACACTTGTAACGCGCGATTCCGGATGGGCCGCTTGTACCGTATCCACAAGCCGGTCGAGCGGTAGGCGCGCAGGCCGTGGGTGGACATAGTTCAGGCCGGGGTTCAAAAGGCGGTCCAGTGGGTACTCAAACGTGAGATAGCTGCCGGTGAGGCCCAGCAGCAGAAGCAGTGGAGCTGCGCTCAGGCCGGAGTACAAGTGCAGCCACTCGATTGTGCTATGGATCCTGGACCTTGTTCGTGGTCCTGCTGGACTTGATCGATCAAACACTGACAACCGCCTCCGATTCGTTATCGAGCCACGGCTCGCCGTTGAGCATGCTTCTCGCCTGAGTGGCGTTGAACTCTCCCTCCCACTTTGCGACGACGACCGTAGCGACCCCGTTGCCGACGAGGTTCGTGAGGGAGCGCATCTCCGACATGAAGCGATCAACGCCCAGCAGCAGCGAGATGCCTGCCACCGGGATCGTGCCCAACGCAGAGAGTGTCGCGGCCAGCGTGATGAAGCCCCCACCCGTTACCGCGGCTGCACCCTTGGAATTGAGCATCAGCATAACGAGGACGAACATTTCCTGCCGGAAGGTGAGGTGAGTGTTGGTCGCTTGCGCGATGAAAAGTGCGGCGATCGTGAGATAGATGGATGTGCCGTCCAGATTGAAAGAATACCCCGATGGGATCACCAGGCCGACGACAGACTTTGAACAACCGAGCCGCTCCATCTTCACTATCATGCGGGGTAGCACCGACTCTGACGACGAGGTGCCAAGCACGATGAGCAGTTCTTCGCGAATGTAGCGAAGAAACTTGAAGATACTGAACCCGTGGCAAAAGGCAATGAGGCCAAGCACGACAAAGACGAATAGGATGCTGGTGAGGTAGACGCAGAGCAGCAGCTTGCCGAGTGAGATGAGCGTTCCCAGCCCGTAACGTCCGATAGTGAACGCCATCGCGCCAAATGCTCCTATCGGAGCCAACTCCATGATGAAGGCAATAATTTTGAACGCCACGTGAGTGACGGAATCAGCGAGGCGGATGAGATGTTTCTCCTTATCAAGGCTGACGAGTGCGAGGCCCGTGAGTATAGCGAGCAGCAGGACCTGCAGGATCTCTCCCTTGGCAAAGGCGCCCCCGAAGGTGTCCGGGATGATGTTCATCAGGAAGTCCACGGCACCGAGCTCCTTGCCAGCGCCGGCGTACTGGCTAACGGCTTTGGTATCGAGAGTGTGCGGATCGACGTTCATGCCCCGGCCTGGCTGGAAGATGGTGGCGACGGCGAGTCCAATGCCAAGCGCAAGGGTCGTGACCACCTCAAAATAGAACAGCGCCTTCAGGCCGACACGCCCCAATTTGCGAGCATCTCCAATATTTGCGATTCCCACGACGACGCTAAGGAAGATGATCGGCGCGATCATCATGCGGATAAGCTTGATAAATCCGTCGCCAAGTGGCTTCATCGTTTGCGCGACAGCAGGAAAGAAAAACCCCACAAGTACGCCAGCGAGAATACCGGCAAGCACACGCGCGTACAGCGTCTTGTAAAAGGGCTGCTTCGCTATTGGAAGGTTCGCCGCGATAGCAACTTGCATGTTGATTCCAGAGCCTCGCTTCGTCGTGTTACCTGATGTGACTTGGCTCCCCTGCCGCGATGGTCGCCCTAACGCCTCGGAGCAAACCGCTGTGAGCGAAAGAGAGAGGCTACTGTAGCTTCTTCAACCCCTCCTGCACGGTCGCCGCATCCAGCGGCAGGTATTTGCCGTCGCGCTCGAGCAACTCCTGCCCTTGCCGGCTGAGTACGAAACGGATAAATTCGCGGATCTTAGGGTCCACCTTTTCGCCAGGTTTTATATCAATCCAGAACGACTGGCCGCCCCACAAGGGATAGCTGTGGTTCTGCAGGTTCTCCATCGAATAGTGGACGAACGGGCCAGCATCGGTCGCGCCGACATCGAGGATCTTTATGTCGGTCGGGAATTTCGGATGGTAGCGGACGTAGGCGATGCCATTCGGATCGTCGCGAACATGGTCGACGATCTGGTCGGCTTCCAGATAAGTCTTGCCGTCCGCCTTGGTGTAGTTGCCGAACCCGAGAAGATTTTCATTCCACTTGTCGGCCGAATGAAGCACCTTGTCCGAAAATTCGAGCGCGGTGGCATAGCGCAAGCTATAGCCATAGGTATTGATTGGCTTGTCCGCCCACTCTCCCGTCAAGCCGAGCTGCCCCCACTTGCGCAGGTCTTTCTCGGGCCCGCGGGCAAGCTCCGGGTGCCAGGTCGTGCGTACCCAACCGCCGGCGCGCTGTGCGCCAAATATTCCGTCGAGCTGCGTCATGCTCACCTTGGTAATTGGGTTCGCATTATTCACGACGATCACCATGTTGTTCTGCCAGCCGACCACATCATAGGAGCCGGTGAGGATTGTAATGCCGGTCGGCAAATGGCCTTTGAGCCGCTGATAGGACAGGTAATCATAGAAGCTCGGCTCGTGTGTGATGCCGATGTCCGCCAAGTTAAACGCGACGCATGGAATCGCAGTCGCAGCCGTCTGCAGGTCGTACTCAATCTTGATGCCCGGCTGGTACTTCGCAAATGCGTCCTTCCACCAGCCGGCGAGCGGAGAGTCACCGATGTAGTTGTTCCCGCATAGACGCAGCGTGCCCGTCGGCTTTGTCTCCGGAACATAATCGGGAAGGCCGCTCAGATCGAACTTTCGAGTGTAGGCCGGGGCAGCCGCTATGGCCGCCATCCGTGCCCTCCGCTCCATCGCGGAGCCCTCTGGATATTTCTTCGATTCAGCGTTCGGCTGATATTTTTCGTCCATCTGCGCAATGCCGGTTCCGGCGGCGAGCAGAGCAAGCATTAGAGTGCCTGCGACGACTGACGTGTAGTGGCCTGCCATTCTTAGTCCCCTCTTTGTGTCGCAATTAATTTGCCATCGAGCAAGCTACATGAGAATCGGCGGCAGAAATGAAGATCTTTGGAAAGAGACATAAAAAAATGTTCATTCAAGTTTCTTCCGTTGCTCCTGTGCGGTACTCTCACTCAGCGGAAGGTAATCGTCCTGTCTCCGCACCAGATCCTGCCCTTCTTTGCTCAGGATGAAGCTCAAGAACTCTTTCACCCGAGCGTCCAGCGGAGTGCCGGGCTTGCGATTCACGTCGATATATACACCACGCGCAAGAGGATAGCTACCGTCGCTCAGGCTCTCGCGGCTGGGCGTCACCGCATCTCCACCTGCGGACAAGGCGAGCGCCTTAACGCCAGTCCGCACGTAGCCGAGCGTAGATATCGCAAGGCCATTTGGGTCCTTCATTAGCGCATCCACGATCTGACGCCCTGCTGCGTAGACCGTCCCATCCGTACGGGGAATGTCCTTGAACTCTTGAACGACGGCCCAGTTCCAGCGGTCGTCCTCGCCCATCACGGTCTGTTGCAGAAATGCTCCTGTCCCAGTCGAGTTGTCGTAGACGTACGCATGGATGGCATGGTCTGCCCACGCTCCCTGCACACCTGCCATGGCCCACGTCGGTCCTTTGTTCCTCTCACCCGGGCAGCGAAAAATCGCCGCCAGCTGTGCCATGCTGATTTTTGTTGCAGGGTTCCTTGCCGAGACCAGAACCGCGAGCGCCGGTGTCTTGCCATCCTCTCTCAGGCTCCCTGTCATCACCTGGATCTCAAGCGGCTTGTAGCGGTGGACCCACTCGAAGCCGATCACTTCATTCGCAGTTACGGGCCTGCCCATCGGCGAGAGATCCGAAACGCCCGTGATGATGCCGGCCATTCCCGTGCCGCTGCCGTAGAGTGTGTTCTGAAAGGTCACCTCGGGGTGATACCTGCGAAATCCGTCCTGCAATGCGGCCATCACACCGCCCATAGCGTCGTTGCCCCAACTGCGGATCACCCCGCCCTCAATCTGGCCCGATACAAATGTCGCCTGTTGGGCGTCGCTCGAGCTGCAGCACACTGCTAAGACAAGAGCGGAGGCATATAACTTCACCCATCCCAGATCGCGTCGGCTCAATTGAGCTTCTCCCGTTCTCTCATCGCCGCCTCGGGTTGCATCGGCAGATATTTTCCGTTGTGCACAATGTCCTCCTGTCCCTCCCGGCTAAGGATGTAGCGAAGAAACTCCCTCACCGCTGGATCTACGGGCTGCCCCGGCTTGCGATCGATCTCCGCGGGGATAATGCGTCCCAACGGATACTGCCGGTCGATCAGGGTTTCTTTGGTAGCGGAGTAGTATGCACCTGCTGCGCTGCGTGCCAGGTCCAGCGGCTTTGCTCCGGTGTCCTTTATGTAACGGAGATTCGACAGCGCCATGCCGTAGCGGTCTTTCGCCAGATCGTCCAGGATCTGCTGGCCACTGTCATAGATCGATCCGTCGGGCCGGTGAATGTGTTTGTACTCCTTCATTCCGCACCTCCACCGATGGCTGCCCTGCAATGCGGCCCGCTCCACGAAAGTGGAGAAGATATCCGCTTCATACCACCCATAGAGATGGATCGGTTTGTCGGCCCAGTCGCCCGTGAGACCTAACTGACCCCAGGTTTCGATGTTCGTCGCCGCGCCTCCCTCGTGGTAGGCAAAGATCGCGTCGATCTGCTGCAGGGTAAGCCGCGAGAGTGGGTTGTCTCTATTGACGAAGACGCCGATGGCGAAATCGAAGTTCCGCACATCTACGCTTCCCGTAGCGATCTCAATCTCGGTAGGCGCATAGTGCTTCACTCGCTCGAATGCGGCCGTCTCAAAGGGATATATCTCCTGACCGAGAATTGCGATGTCGCCCTTGCCGGCATAGAGCGCGCCCATCGCCGATGCCGTCCCATACATGTCATATTCGAAGCGCACCCCGGGCTGAAACTTCTGGAAGCCCTCCTCCCACGACTTGACCAGCATCCCCATGAAGTCGAGAATCGGAGCGCCATGCCCCCACAGCCGGATCGTCCCCGAGACAACCTCCTGCGGCTTGTAAGGCGGCAGCCCGGCCAGGGCACGCTGTTCGGGGTCGAGAGTTCTACCGGCATCAGTATTCTGCGCCGCTGTGGCAGAAGAAATCGTCTGACCTGCTATCGCCACACCGCCGCAGAATATGCCGAACCAGCATCCTAGCAGGGCCACCGGAAGGAAGGTACCTTTGAAGCGGCGTATGCCTGTTTGCATCGGAAATCTCATCACCCGCCGATTCCACCGCCGTTGAAGCGTTCTGATGCGGACAGTTGCTATGCTCTTGAGCGGAGATGAAAAAAAGATGGAGAGTCGATGAATTTACCTTCATCCATCGCCACTTCCCGCCTACTCCTATTTCTCGCGAATCTTAACGTGAGGCGAGCAAACCTTTGAAAATGGGTTGACCATGAACGTACCTGGCATTCCCGAGACAATGATGGTTCCATCCGAATTGAAATGAGCAGAGCGGAACTCGCCCTCTGGAAGATCATTGAGCCTTCTCCAACTCTCGCCACTGTCCTCGCTCGTGTAAACGCCAGTGATTGAGGTCACCACCTCTCGGTTTGGCCTGAGCGGGTCGACCTCTATGCTGTAGGCCCGAAGGTTAGGACCTGCCTCATCTGTCGTTCTATGCAAGAGAAATCTCGCGTTGGTCACTCTCCTTACAATGCCTGGGCCTGAAGGGTTATAAACTCCCCAACAGGCCGCCAGATGAAGGCCTCCCACCACACTCATTCCATGTATCGCAGAATCCGGGCCTACTCCATGAATGCGACTCCATTCCCTTGTATGGAGGTTGAAAAGGTAGGCCTGATCGCCCGTTCCCACATAGAGGTAGCCTGGGTTCACGTCTTCTGGATCATCAAACTGCATCGAGAGAATATCCATTTCGGTCGGAAGACGAGGGAGAGGGCCATCTTCGATCCATGAGCCGTCCTTATCTTTGTGATAGCTGAAGATCTGGGGGTCGAGGTCAAAGTATCCATAACCGACTATCAGGTGTTCTCCGTCGGCCGTCATCTCGACAACGTTTGCCCTTACAGGGTCACCTCCCTTCTTCGGAATAGGCACCTTCGGAGGCGAGTAAGGAACGCGGGGACCCGTAATCTTCTTCACTAAGGTCTCAGACGTACTCGGCTGAGGGATGACCTGAAACGCTCCGAGCTGCGTTGTGATCACAAAGTAGGTTCCACCGGAAGACACGCTGAGACCGTTGCGCAGTCCCTCACCTATTTCCGCATCGAAATATCTGGAATCCACTCGCGCGACTTGAGCCCATGTCGCGCCGCTATTGGTTGATTTCGATATGTACATGGCCCGATCGTGGAACGGGACCTGATTGCTCAGGTCCGCAGTGAGTCCCCAGATCACGTCAGGATCTTTGGCACCGGGATCGGGATCGCTGACTATGGCCTCAATAAAATCACTGGCGAACTGGTGACTTCCTGGAAGGCTGGTCACTCGATGCACACGGCAGTTGTTCAGGTCATCCCTTGCATCGCCATCGCTATTATCAGAGGACGATGATGAACTGGGGGCGATGGCATGATTCGAAGCGCGATTTTGATGTTGCAGCGTTTGTCCCCATGTCAGGATGGGAGCAACCATCAATAGGAATAGACCTCTTCTGCTGAGATCGGCTCGAAAAGTGCGTGTAATTGCCACGACCAGACACCCTCAATGCGCCTGAGCCCTAGGTCAAATTTACTGCAAGGCGCAAAATCCTCCGAACATACTGGGCACATTAGCCCCGCTGGGAACAAATGCTTCGCATCAAACGCAACAAAAATCTGAAGGATCGTCGAGCCCGCTAAGTTGTTGAAAGGATTGGTGGGCACAGCAGGATTCGAACCTACGACTTCCACCGTGTGAAGGTGGCACTCTACCGCTGAGTTATGCGCCCTCGCTCAAGGTGCGACGGGAGGCCCGCGCTGGCGACGTTGCTTTGCTAGCATAGCATCAGTCAGCCGCGCGCTGCCAGCCGCACTCAAACCCCTGGAACCTTCCGAAACCGGGGTAAGTGGCGAAGCCTCGCACGTTACAATCAGTCAAAGCATGCCCTTCACTCCCCACCCCTCTGACGAGCCAAAGAATGATACTTCCCTGCTGGGGGAGGAGACTGAGGAGAAACCGCCGGATTTTGAGGACGAAGCGCAACCCGGAGACGAAGATGGGGTTAGCAACGGTATGGGCACCCTCGCGATCAGTTCGGGGCTTCTAGAGAACCTTCAGAAAGCTGAGAGACAGTCTCTGTCCGGCACGTTCAGCCAGATGGACGACGCAGCCATCATGCTGGAACTTCGCGCCGGCAACATGGCTGGATTCGACTTCCTGATCCAGAAGTATCGCAAGCCGATCATTCATTTCATGTATCGCATGGTGCACAACCAAGCGGTGGCTGAAGAGCTCGCCCAGGAGGTCTTCCTCCGCGTTTACCGTTCGCGGGAGACTTATCGCGCTGAAGCACGATTCAGCACATGGCTTTACCGCATCGCCACGAACCTGGGCGTGAATTACGTCCGCGATACGCGGCACGAGCGCAACGCCTCAACCGTTTATCTGGACGAGACAGATTCCGAAACCGGCACAACGCCGGACGTCGCTGATGGGACGCCAACCGTCGAGTCGAATTTACTTCGCAACGAGCGGCTCAACGCCATTCGTCAACACGTCCTCGCTCTTCCCGATCGTCAGCGAATGGCCGTGCTGATGCATAAGTACGAAGGGCTGGACTACAAACAGATCGGCGAGGTTCTGAAGCTAAGTGAATCCGCCACAAAATCACTGCTCTTTCGCGCATACCAAACGTTACGCGAAAAGTTGAAAGACTTTGTTTAGCCCGGAAGGGCCTTACCGGACGCGCCTTCAATCTGTTCGGCACGTCCAAACAGGAAAAAGAGAAGAAAGGTTCACCATGATCTGCCGCGACTTGAAATCCGTTCTTCCGGAGCTGCTGCTCGACCCGTCCGGGTCCACGAGCGCAGCCGCCCGTGAGCACCTGGACTCCTGCGCTGCCTGCCGCGAAGAGCTTCGCTCGCTTGAAGCGACCTTCGCTCTGCTCGATACATGGCAGGCTCCGGAGCCTTCACCTTACTTTGACCAGAAGCTGGCTGTCCGGCTCCGCGAGGAGCAGGAAAAGGCCCCGGCAGGTTGGCTGGAGCGCATGCGCTCCCGGCTGCTATTCAACACGGGCCGCCAGTTCCGTCCTGCTCTTGCAGGCGCGCTCGCTTTGGTTCTGCTGATTGGAGGCGGTGCTGCCGTCAACTTCTCCGGGTTGCATCAGTCCAAGGTTGAGGCCTCGGCCACAGTCAATGACCTTCAGATCTTCGAAAAGAACGACCAGGCTATGCAAACAATGGATATTCTCGACGATGCATCATCCGACGATGGACAGACCGACCTTCCTGCGAGCTAAAGTATTTTGTGACGGAAAGGAGGCCAAACGCAGTAAGCTCTAAGCATTCCTTGAGTATCTGGTTATTGAGATTTGTACCTCATTCTTCGTCGACGTCCATGCGATTTCTTGCTCCATTTCGTCAGAGCGTTCTAGCTGTAGCAGTTGCTGCCCTCGCGCTCCTTTCGACCACCTCTGCCATCGCCCTGCAGCCTCCTGCTCGAGGCCTTGGCGGGAGAGTGTTCGCGCCTGTCCAAATGCGCGTTCAAGGACGCCAGTCGCAGAAACCACAGAGTGGTCCCAAGCAGGAGCACCTTGGCCAGTGGATGGAACGGCACAGCAATATGCCACTCGCAGACCAGCAAAAGGCGTTGGAGAGCGAGCCAGGTTTCCGCGATCTTCCGCCTGAGACCCAGCAGCGAATGCGCGACAGCCTCACTCGGCTGAACAACATGCCGCCTGAGCAGCGCCGCCGCATGCTGGCGCGCACCGAAGCACTGGAACACCTGACTCCGCAGCAGCGTTCGCAGGTTCGCGGAGCTCTGGGACAGCTCGGTAGTCTTCCAATGGACCGTCGCCGCCTGGTAGCGCGCGCCTTTCGGGACTTGCGCGAGATGCCGGAGCCGCAGCGGCAGGCGATCATGAACTCCGATCGCTTCCGCGGGCAGTTCTCCGACCAGGAGCGTGGCGCGCTCTCGAGCCTGCTTGCCGTGGAACCTTATCTTCCGGTGCAGAAGCCTAACGACAATCCTGAGTTCGGCAAACAGTAGCGCCTTCATAACGGTCGCTAAAGGAGAGATAGCCGCCCGAAGGCGGCTATTTTTCTTGCGGAGGGAGGGGTAGGGCTATGGATGGAAGAAGACCGCCTTGCTTTTTGGCCCAGCTCCCGGTAGAAGCCCGGACAACGATCAAGCCCATCAGGGGTGAGGCGATTCGATCGCTGAGTCGTACAGGTCCGAGTCGATCTACGGAGCGGCTTCTTCCTCCATAGTGTTTTCATTCTGTTCCCGCTATTCGAAACTGCACATCCCACTCGATTCCTTCGCCATACAACTTTGGAACTACGAGTCTGCTTTGAGTCTCCCATATTGAAACGGCAGGACTTGACCACGCAGGCCGTCTGTCCTACGCTTAGGTCATGCGTACTTCGCACAATCTCTGTTGTTGTTGCCGCGCTCTGCTGGCCTCGACAGAGGTTTGTTGCGCGCGCTGACCTTCAGCGCTTCTTCCCTGTCGCATCCTTTCCTGACTGATAACTAAAGAATCGAGCCCTCCATGAAGCTCTTTGCTGGAATTCTCCTGCTCGCGGCGACTGCATTCGCGCAGAGCCCGAACCATTCCTCTGACCTGAAGACGATCGAAGGCACCTGGGAGGGTGCTGCTACGGTTCGAGGCCAGCAGGTTCCTGTGCGGCTTCAGATCAGTGGGCCAGCCGCAGACCTGAAGGCTGCGCTGCTGAACGGGCCGGAGCAGAGCGCGGCCTCGAGCGTTACGTTCAGCGACGGGCATCTGCTGGTCAACTTCAACTACTTCGCGCGCTCGCTGGATGCGAAGCTCGACGACGGCACGCTGACCGGAAGCTTCGGTTTGGTCTCGGGCAAAGCAGCTGCTTCGCGATACAGTCTCGTGCTGCACCGAGCTACAGCAGCGGCGACGCCTGCTGCGGGGCCTGAGCTTCACAGCGTCACGGGCGACTGGGAGGTCGCGGTCTCGAGTGCCAAGGGCGAGTCTGCGTGGCAACTGCGCGTGGAGCCGGCAAAGAAAGCTGCTCAGATCCGCGCGGTGATTCAGCGCATCGACGGCGATACCGGCTCGCTCTACGGCAACTGGGACGGCCACGAATATACGGTGAGCCACTTCACCGCTGCGGGCGCGGCGCTCTACACGCTGACGCCAAAGGACGATGGAACTTTGCTCGTCTCGAACCTTCTGGCGCCCGACGCGCAGAAGGCTCAGGCACGCGACTTGGTGGCACGACGACCGGCCGAGGCTCGCAAAGAGAATCTTGCGGCTCCAACCGCGTCGACCGAGCAGACGCGCGTGAAGGACCCGTCAGTGACGTTCGCCTTCAGCTTCCCTGATCTTTCGGGCAAGCAGGTTTCCAATACCGACCCTCAGTTTCAGGGTAAGGTGGTCATCGTGGCGATCGGTGGTTCGTGGTGCCCGAATTGCCATGACGAGGCTCCTTTTCTTGAGAGCCTCTACCAGCAGTACCACGCGAAGGGCCTTGAGATCGTCAGCCTCAGCTTTGAGGAAGACGATCAGTTGAAGGACCCGACGCGGCTTCGCGCCTTTATCGCCCGGTACGGAATTACTTATCCGGTACTGGTTGCCGGAACTCCCGATGAGCTTCAGGAGAAGATTCCGGAGGGCGAACATCTGAACTGCTGGCCGACTTCGTTCATCCTGGGCCGCGACGGCCGGGTGAAGGAGGTCCATGCCGGATTCGCCGGTCCTGCCAACCCCGAAGGCCACAAAGAGCTGGAGGGCGAGGTGACGGCGCTGGTGCAGAAGCTGCTCTCTGAGCCAGACTCGACCCAGAGCGCTTCGCGCTGACATGTCCAGGATGTACCCCCTCCCCCGGGTACATCATTTAATCCTTTATATTCAACGATTTATCAGATTTCCACAGTGTAAAGTATTCCATCTAAATGAGTTAGTAGTCAAAATATTCAAAATAAATGGGTTATACGGTCAATAGCAAAGCCCCGGAAATATCCGGGGCTTTTCACTGTTTCCAGTATAGCAATTTGAGGAAACTCGTCTGCCACTCGTAAATGCAATGTTTCTATAGAGTTGAGTGGTTTGGGGGCTTGACAGAGGATTTTCCTGGGATTTTGAGGAACCTTGCTCTACCCGCATAGCTGTACTAACCGGAGAGAACAGCAGATTCCTTCACTCCGCTACGCTCCGGTCGGAATGACAACCAAAAAGCCACATCAGCTCTTGAAGAAGTTACGGACCAGGAAGATAACATTGGCGGGCCGCTCAGCGAGGCGGCGCATGAAGTACGGGTACCACTCAGGGCCGAAGGGGATGTAGACGCGGACCCCGAAGCCCTGTTTGGCGAGCTTGCGCTGGAGATCGCGACGGATGCCGTAGAGCATCTGGAACTCGAAGGCGGAGGGCGACAGGCGCTTCTCCTTTACGAAGGAGAGCATCTGGTCGACGATGGCTTCGTCATGCGTGGCGAGGCCGCAGAAGACGCCTGAGGTTGAGAGGCGCTTCATGAGGGCGACGTAGTTGGTATCAACGTCTGCTTTTTGCGGCCAGGCGATTTCGGGCGGCTCCTTGTAGGCGCCCTTGCAGAGGCGGATGCGAATTCCCTGCCCGAGGAGACGCTCCGCGTCTCCCGCTGTGCGGTAGAGGTACGCCTGGAGCACGGTTCCGACGTGTCCCTGGCAGCCGGGACGTGCGTGGAGGCGCTCGGTGATGCCGAGTGTGGCCTCAGTGTAGGGGCTGCCCTCCATGTCGATACGCACGAAGGTGTTTACGGAGGCTGCGTGCTCGACCAGTTCGCCGACGATCGTCTCGGCGAGTGCCGGATCGATGTCCATACCCATCTGCGAGAGCTTGAGGCTTACGTTGGCGTTGAGGCCGCGTGCGGCGATGGCGTCGATGAGCTGGTGGTAGATGTCGGCGGAGGCGCGTGCCTCGGACTCAACGGTGACGCTCTCACCGAGAGCGTCTAGGGTGGCGGCGATGCCTTCGCGGTTGACGCGCTCGCAGGCTGCGAGGACGTCATCGACGGTCAGGCCGGCGACGAAACGGCCTGACATCTGGCGGCCGAAGGTGGATCGCTCAGAGAAGCGACGCAGTTGTTTGTTTTGAGAGAGTGAGATAAAGAGCGATCGAAGCAAAAGCAGTACCTCTATCAAGGTTGGCTGGAGGAGGCCGAGGGATATTGTTTCATGCTTTGTACCAGTGAGCCAAAGCGCAGGTGCCTTGTTCCAGGTATGCTAAGCTGCGCGAGGGACAAAGATAAAGCCACTTCCCAGGGAGTGGCTTTGTGAGCAGATTGGCCGGTTGCGGAGAGTTTACTGGCGGACGCCAACCTTGGCGGGGGTCGCTACGCTGTCGGTGTCGCGTTCTACGCGCGCGGTCATCATCGCACTGGTGTCCTTCATAGCGGCGATGGCCTCGTCGTAACGGCCACGCACGGAGTTCGAACGGATGCGGGCCATGTCCTCAAGCATCTTTGTGCCGTCGCGGAGGTAGCTGATGCGGCTGCGCTCGTCGTGGCCCCATGTGACGGGAACCTCGCGGATGACGTAGCGGAGTTTGCGCGCGATGAAGAGAATCTCGGGATCGAAGCCCCAGCGCTCGATGGTCTGAAGGCGGAAGATTACCTGAGCGACGGGCCGACGGAATGCTTTGAAGCCGCACTGCGTGTCCTTGAAAGGCAGGCCCATGACAGTGCGGGTGATCCAGTTGAAGCAGCGGCCGAAGAACTGCCTGTAGAGCGGCTGATGAATCGTCTGGCGCGAGCGATCGAGCCAGCGTGAGCCGATGGCGACGTCAGCGCCGTCGTTGATGGCTGCGATGAGCCGCTCGGCCTCTTCCATCGGGGCGGAAAGATCGGCGTCGGTGAACATGACGATGTCTCCAGCGGCCTGGAGAAGACCGTTGCGCACCGAGTAGCCCTTGCCGCGGTTGCCTGGGTTTTGGATCAGGTGCAGGCGGGGATGGTTGACCATCCATCTTTGAACGATCGCTGCAGTTGCGTCCTTCGAACCATCATCGACAACGAGAACCTCGGCATCCCATCCCTGCTGGACCACGCAGGAAGTCACCCGCTCCAGCGCATCTTCGATGCGGTTGCTTTCGTTATACGCCGGAATCACGATGCTTAACTGCGGGTGCGCCATGGTTATTGCGAGACCTTTCGACTCCCTGGGAGGAGTTTGTTTCAGACTGTGATCAGGAGGAGAATTCCGCCGTTCATCATACTGCAATCATTTGACGAAACCTAGGCAATTTCGGACTCAAAGAAAGGACATTTTCGGGATTTCCACTACCTGATACGTTGCATGGGAGGCTGCCTTCTGACTTTTCGCCGCTGAATGGCCCTGCTAAACTCCACAGCATGCCGGAAGACTTTGAACCTCAGCCCGCTTCGACACCTCCGCCCACTCCTCCTCCGCCAGCCGCAGGCCCTGCAGCGTACGCGCCACCGTATGTTGCGCAGGGGTATCCACCGCCGGGTTATCCACCGCCAGGCTATCCACCACCGGGGTATCCACCGCCGGGGTATCCAAGCGCGTATGGTCCTCCGATGTACCGCACGGGACCGTATGCGGGCGCTCCGCCGACGAAGCGTTCGCCGTGGTTCCACGTTGCGACCATTGGTGGGTCGCTTGTGGCGGTCTGCCTACTCGTGTGGCTCATGGTCTGGACGACGATGCGCTCCGTGAACGGTAGTTCCTCTGGGCTGGCGTTCAATGAGAGCCGGATCGCCGTCATCGACATCACCGGCGTCATTCTGTCGCCTGAGGCGATCAATGCGCAGCTGAGGAAGTTTGGAGACGACTCGTCGGTGAAGGCGATTCTGCTGCACATCAACTCGCCCGGCGGTGGAGCGGCGGCCTCACAGGAGGTGTATCACGAGGTGAAACGCATCCGGGAGGAGAAGCACAAGAAGATTGTCGCTTCGGTTGAGTCGGTAGGCGCGTCAGGGGCGTACTACATCGCGAGCGGATGCGACAAGATCTATGCGAATGACGCTTCGGTGGTGGGCTCGATCGGCGTGATCATGGAGTGGACCAACTACGGCGACCTTCTGCGCTGGGCCAAGCTGAAGAACATTACGATTTCGGCCGGCGACCTGAAGGACGCGGGAGATCCGAGCCGCGATCTGACTCCGAAAGAACAGGCTTACTTCCAGTCGTTGGTGGACAACATGTATTCGCAATTTATTGGCGACGTGGCCGAGGGCCGCCGTATGAGCGAGGACAAGATCAAGCCGCTGGCTACCGGCCAGGTCTGGACGGGCAAGCAATCGCTCTCGCTGGGCCTCATCGACAAGATTGGCGGGTTCCGGGAGGCGCTGATCGATACCGCGCGCGAGGTGGGGATCTCGGGGGAACCAACGATTGTTCGTCCTCCCAAGAACAAGCGCGGGCTTCTGGCGGTGCTGGCGGATGATGGGGAGGACCTGTTTCCGAACCCTAGCCAGCTGCTGAACCGGGCACCCGGCTTCTACTTTATGTGGAAGTAAATTCTGCCACGCCGGGCTTTAGAGCCGCATATTACAGAGGTAGTTACCTTTAAGGCCCCGCATGCGGGGCTTTTTTTTCATCGGAAGCGGAGACGCGGACGTAGTTTTTTGCATCTATTGCCAACATGTTCACTACTTTGTTCCGCCGAGCGCTTTCCTTCCCCTAGACAGCCGATCCCGTCTATAATCAATAACAAAGGGATAATCGGCCACGACGCATATGCCCTCCCCAGCAGGAAAGGATCCCACTCATGACCAAAGCTGATCTTGTCGACAAAGTGACCGCGCTGGGCGACCTGACCCGCCGGGATGGCGAGGTTATCGTCGATACCCTCTTTGATTCCGTCATCGGTGCCCTCAAATCAGGTGACAAAATCGAAATTCGTGGCTTCGGCAGTTTTCGTACGCGACAGAGAAATGCGCGTACCGGCCGCAATCCAAAGACGGGCGCAAAAGTCGAGGTCCCGGCCAAGCGTGTTCCCTTCTTCAAGCCTTCGAAGGAACTGCGCGACTCGGTGAACCCACCTGACCTCTCCAAGGCAAAGAGCGCAAAGGACAAGGAAGAGAACGTAGATATACATCATCCTCCCGCGATGTGAATCGCGTACCTCACGAGGGGAGGTGTGGGCCTCGCTGAACCTCTGCCTTATCTCGTCTCTTATCAGTGGCAATTTTGATTTGGTGCCTGCGTCCTCTTGAAGGACACACTCGCTGCGCGTATTGCGCACATTGCGATGGCTTGATGCGTCTCGGAAGATCACGACGTCATCGCGATTCTCTTCATCGATGCGCTGCTGTTACTGCAGGCGCGGCGGCGTCCAGTTCTTCATGGAGTCGAGACGAAGGAAGCAAGGCCCAGTTGCTACACTACGACTCCGATAGCGTTCAGCATGCGGCCTGTTACACCGTGCTCGGCGCGGTGCGAGAAGTAGCGTCGGTTGCCTGCAGCGTCGCGCGTGCAGGCGGTGCATTCTCCGATGACGGAGATTCGGCTGGAATCGACTCCGGCATCAAGAAGCTGACGGCGGTTGGATTGCCAGAGGTCGACGTAATACTGTCTTCTGCCGTCGGGCGTCGTGGTGGCCGGACGGAAGAGCTCCGATGAATAGGCAAACTGTGAGTCGAAGCTCTCGCGCACTTCGTCGCCGACGAGATAACAGCAGGCGCTGACGCTGGGCCCTATGGCGGCCCAAAGATTCTCAGGATGCGAGCCATACTCGCGCCGCATCGTTGCGAGTCCCTCTTCGACGATCTTTGCGGCGGTGCCCCGCCAGCCGGCGTGGAAGGCCCCGACGGCGCGCTTTGCCTCATCAACCACGAGGACAGGAACACAGTCCGCTGTTCCCACGGCGAGCATGACGCCCGGAACGTCAGTCACCAGACCGTCGCCTTCGAGGATTGCATTGCCGTCGGCAGTTTCAAGAGCCCCATCGAGAGCGCTATCACCAGCCCTGATCACCCTTACCGTCCCCGAGTGTACTTGCCGAATCGTGACCAGGCGGGGGCTGCTTCTACCGGCCTCTCCTGCGAGTGCTCCGAGGAAATGCCGCCGGTTGGACGCAACGTTGACCGGGTCATCTTCCCGGGTCCATCCCAGATTCAGGGTGCGGCCGCCGTAAACCTCTGATTCTCCGCCATGTCGCGTGCTGAAACCGTGCCGGAGCCACCCAAACTCCCATGAGGGCAGTCGAACCAAGTCAATCTCAGCCATAATTGATTCATTCTAAAGCAACAAAATCGAGAGAAGTTTGGCCGCCGATGGTTCCGTTTTTGAACCCTCATCCGTCTACAAATTTGTAATGTCGATCTTCCTGGGTAGCTGCGCGTAACCTCCTTTATTTTCAGCAAAAATTTGCATCCTAAAGCGGGTATCTGTAAGATACCGCGATTGTAGACATGAGAGTGAATGTGCCTAACCTATCACCCCAACTTCTTCGTTCCCGCATTGGAAAAATCTGCGTAGCTATCATTGGCAACACCGCCTCCGAGATGCTCGAAAAAGCAAGCTCCGTCGTGAAGGAGACGCCGTTTCTCGAGTTCCGACTCGACTACCTGGATAAGCCACTCCTGGCGCTCCCGAAGTTCAAGAGTTTCTTTGCAGAGAACACAGCCGCCACTGGCATCGCCACGTGCCGCCGCAAGGCAAATGGCGGCAGATTTGACGGCACGATTGCAGCCGAGATGGAGATCCTGTCGAAAGCGGCCGCCTCAGGCTTTTACCTGGTCGATGTTGAGTTGGAGACGGCTGAGGCGCTCAAGAAGGGGGAGCTTGAGAAGCTCCGCGAGACTGGAGTTGCGCTGATCGTCAGCCATCATGACTTCCATGCGACCAAGGACCTTGACGAGATCTACAAGAGGATTGAGCATTTTCATCCGGATTTCGTCAAGATTGTCCCCACCGCGAAGACGCTCTATGACAACGTGACGCTGATGCGGTTCATCGAACGGATGAACGATCGCTCCAACATCATTGGCATCTGCATGGGTGACGCGGGGATTATCTCGCGCGTGCTTGGGCTGCGGGCAGGCAGCGCGTTTACCTTTGCAGCGGCGACTCCGGGAGAAGAGACGGGGCCAGGGCAGATTGCTGCGCGCACGTTGATCGAGACCTACAGGATCGACCAGGTAGACGCGGCAACGAAGG
Organism: uncultured Acidobacteriaceae bacterium; assembly: GCA_963741395.1. GTDB lineage: Bacteria > Acidobacteriota > Terriglobia > Terriglobales > Acidobacteriaceae > Edaphobacter. The sequence continues at coordinate 981,676 of CAVUHV010000002.1, read as the reverse complement.
TCTACGGTGTTGCTGGCAATCCGATCAAGAGCTCGCTCTCGCCGATCATGATGAATACGGCGTTCCGGCGCGAGACCGTGAACGCAGTGTATCTCGCGCTGCAGGCGACCAAGGTGAGCGACCTGCTGAAACTGGTGCACGAGATTCCGATCCAGGGCCTGAGCATCACGATGCCGCATAAGCAGGAGATCATGGCGCATCTGGAGAACACGGATCCCTTATCGGCCAAGATTGGAGCCTGTAACACGGTCCTGCGCGCGCAGGATGGCAAGCTGTATGGCTTCAACACCGACGTTGCCGGCATCATCGGGCCGCTTGAGAGACGGATGTCGCTGCGCGGAGCAAAGGCGCTGGTTCTGGGCGCGGGTGGCGCAGCACGGGCTGCTGTGTTCGGCCTGCGGGAGAAGGGCGCAGAGGTCTTTATTCTGAACCGCACGCCGGAGACGGCGCAGAAGCTTGCGCGGCAATCGGGATCGAAGACCATCAAGAAGGATGCACTGGCGAAGACGAGCTTCGATGTCATCATCAACGCGACGTCGGTCGGGATGGCGGGACAGAAGAGCACGCCGATTCTCGAGCCGAAGGACCTGAACACAAAGCTGGTCTTCGACCTCGTCTACAACCCGCTGGAGACGCCACTGCTGCGAATGGCGCGCCAGCAGAACATCCCGATCATCACCGGGGTGGAGATGTTTGTGCAGCAGGGGGCGCGGCAGTTCGAGATATGGACGGGCAAGCCCGCTCCTGAGGAGGAGATGCTGCGCGTGGTGATTCATGCGCTGCGTCAGCAGGCCGAGGCTGCGGTTGCGACGGCAGAGGCTCCGGCGGCGGCGAAGGCTGTTCCTCCTGTTGCCAAGGCGGAGCAGGCCAAAAAGGCTGACTCGACAGCGAAGGCTGTGCCATCAAAGGCTAAGGCCAGGAAGGCTTCCTGACGTCGCTGACCATGAAAAATATGGCCGCCTCAGCAGTGAGGCGGCCTTTCTAGTTTGTGAAACAGGGAACCTGAACAAAATCCATTGAAGCAAGACCCCTGAAAACTGATCTTGGGGTCTAGGTACTTCTGCCTTCGGCGGAGGCGATCTTCTCCTCGGCCTTGCGAGTGATGGCGTTGGCCTCGTCGTACTTCTCGCCGTCGTCTCCGGCTTCGTTCCAGAGCTTCTCGCCTTCGGCGAGCTCCTGACGGGCCTCGTTGACGTCGATCTCGTTGGGGTGGAGAGCCGTCTCGGCAAGGATCGTGACCCGCTCAGGGAGGACCTCGACGAAGCCCCAGGCGACGAAGAACTTCTGGTCGCCTGATGTGCCGCCGTGAAGGCGGACCTCGCCTGCGCCAAGCTCAGCGAGCAGAGGGGCATTGCCGTAGAGCGCTTCGAGATAGCCGGCCATGGAAGGCAGCTCGACTGCCTCGGCGGTCGCGTCGACGAGGACGCGGTCCGTCGTGACGAGCCGTACGGTGAGCAGGCCGGATTGGTTAGTATCTGCCATCTGGAACCTCAGGGGCTAAAGCCCCTTTCTTACGTGATCCTTTGCGGCACGGCTAAAGCCGTGCCCTTAACACGACGTTATGCGGTCTGCTTCATCTTCTCGGCAGCGGCGAGGACATCCTCGATGCCTCCCTTGAGGTAAAAGGCCTGCTCGGGGATGTCGTCGTGCTTTCCTTCGATGATCTCCTTGAAGGAGCGGATGGTGTCCTCGACCTTGACGTAGGCGCCGGGGATGCCGGTGAAGATCTCGGCCACGTGGAAGGGCTGGGAGAGGAAGCGCTGCACCTTGCGGGCGCGGGCGACGGTGATCTTGTCCTCTTCGGAGAGCTCGTCGATACCGAGGATGGCAATGATGTCCTGCAGGTCTTTGTAGCGCTGCAGGATCTTCTTGACGCCCTGGGCGACATCGTAGTGCTCCTGGCCGACGACGCGCGGGGAGAGGATGCGCGAGGTGGAGGCCAGCGGGTCGACGGCCGGGTAAATGCCAAGCTCAGAGAGCGGACGCGAGAGCACGGTTGTGGCGTCGAGGTGAGCGAAGGTGGTTGCAGGGGCCGGGTCGGTGAGGTCGTCGGCGGGAACGTAGACGGCCTGCACGGAGGTTACGGAGCCCTTCTTGGTGGAGGTGATGCGCTCCTGCAGTTCGCCCATCTCGGTTGCGAGGTTGGGCTGGTAGCCTACGGCCGACGGCATACGGCCGAGCAGCGTGGAGACCTCGGAGCCGGCCTGCGTGAAGCGGAAGATGTTGTCGATGAAGAGCAGCGTATCGGAGCCCTCGTGGTCGCGGAAGTACTCGGCGACGGTGAGGCCGGTGAGGGCGACGCGGAGACGCGCCCCCGGCGGCTCGGTCATCTGGCCATAGATGAGGGAGGCTTTGGACTTGGTGTAGTCCTTGGGATTGATAACGCCGGACTCCTGGAACTCGTGCCAGAGATCGTTGCCTTCGCGGGTGCGCTCGCCGACACCGGCGAAGACCGAGAATCCGCCGTGCTTGGATGCGACGTTGTTGATGAGCTCCTGAATGACGACGGTCTTGCCGACACCGGCGCCGCCGAAGAGGCCGATCTTGCCGCCCTTCAGGAAGGGCTGAATGAGGTCGATGACCTTGATGCCGGTCTCGAACATCTCTTCCGACGTGGACTGCTCGTCGAATGCGGGGGCCTGACGGTGGATGGGCATGTGCGCCTTGGCGTTGACAGGGCCAAGTTCGTCTACGGGCTCACCGAGCACGTTCAGCACACGGCCGAGCGTCTCACGGCCCACGGGGACGGTGATGGGGCCGCCGGTGTCGATAGCCTTCATGCCGCGGACGAGGCCTTCGGTGGCGACCATGGCGATGCAGCGGGCGCGGCCTTCGCCGAGATGCTGCTGGACTTCGACGACGACGTCCATGGGAGCGGGAACGTCGAAGCCGTCACTGACAATGCGCAAGGCCTGGTAGATGGCCGGCATCTTCGACTCTTCGAACTGAATGTCAACGGCCGGCCCGCTGATTGAGATCACTTTTCCGATGTTTTCTGCCATAGGTCTCTTTCGTTTCTTAGAGCGCTGCTGCTCCGCTCACAATCTCGATAATTTCTTTCGTAATGGCTGCCTGGCGGACGCGATTCATCTGCAGGGTATAGGCGTCGATCATATCTCCCGCGTTGTTGGTGGCCGCGTCCATTGCGGTCATGCGGGCGGCGTGCTCGGAGGCCACGCTTTCGAGCAGGGCGTGGAAGAGCTGGATGGTGATGTAGCGCGGCATCAGGTCGCGGACCAGCTGGGTCTGGTCCTGGTCGTAGATGTAGTCGACGTCGGCGGTGCCGAACTTCTTCGCCTCGGACTCGACGACGGACTGCTCTGGCCCATAGAGGCCGACTCCCGAGGTGGAAGCTGCGCGCGCGGCAGCTTCTTTCATCTCCTCGGTCATCTCCTCGGCCACAGTAATCTCGTGCGAGCCAAGCTTGCGGACAGGCAAGAGCTTTTCGATGACCACGCGCTGCGCGATGACGGACTTGAACTCGTTGTAGACCAGGTAGACCGAGTCGATCTCGTGGCGCGAATAGCGATCGATGATGGAGTGAGCGATGGCGCTGACCTTCTCGAAATCGAGGTGATGGAGGAGGTCCGCGTGGGTCGCGGCGATCTCGATGGGCTGCGCACGGTGGCGAACAATCTCATGGTGCGTCGCCAGCTCGTTGTCATAGTGCTCCGTCGTCTTCTCGTAGACAGCCATGGGGAACCTCTTGCCGGCGAGCGCGACGGCCTTGCGGCCGATCAACTCCATGTCGATTGTCTTGCCCTGCGCGATCCGTTCCCCGATGAAATGCTGGCCCGCCCTGACGATGTTTGAATTGAAGGCGCCTGCGAAGCCCTTGTCGCCGGCGACGAAGACGACGAGGACATTCTTCTCCTCGCGCTCCTCGAGCAGCGGGTGAAGGATTTCGCCGGTCTGATCGTTGTAGCGGTCGGTACGGCGGACGAGCGATTCCAATACATTCGCGAGCATCAACGCGTAGGGCCGGGCCTGTATGGCGCGCTCCTGCGCACGGCGCAGACGGGCTGCCGAGATCATCTTCATGGCCTTGGTGATCTGCCGCGTGTTCTTGACGCTGCGGATGCGCCGCCGTAGATCGAGTACGTTTGCCATGGTTATTTGGCCGCAGCCGCCTCTTTCTTCTCATTCCTCGCAGCCACGAAGTCTGCCTTGTAGTCCTTGATGGCCTGGGTGAGGCGGGCTTTGATGTCGTCGTCGAGGGCCTTCTTTGTAGCGATGTCGCTCAGGACGGAGCCCGAAGTTTCAAGGTATGGGTACAGACCGTCCTCAAAGGCACGAAGGTCGCTGACAGGGAGATCGTCGAGCAGGCCATTGGTTCCGGCGAAGAGGATGGCCACCTGTTTTTCAGCGGTAAGCGGCTGGAACTGCGGCTGCTTGAGAAGCTCGGTCAGGCGCTGGCCACGGTTGAGCTGGCGCTGCGTGACCGGATCAAGGTCCGAGCCGAACTGCGAGAAGGCTGCGAGCTCGCGATACTGCGCGAGGTCGAGCTTGAGCGTGGAGCCGACCTGCTTGGTGGCCTTGATGGCGGCCGAGAAACCTACGCGCGATACAGAGAGACCAACGTTGACAGCAGGACGGACGCCGGAGTTGAAGAGGTCGGTCTCGAGGAAGATCTGTCCATCGGTGATGGAGATGACGTTCGTCGGAATGTAGGCCGAGACGTCGCCGGCCTGGGTCTCGATGATGGGAAGCGCGGTGAGCGAACCGCCGCCGAGCTCATCTGAAAGTTTGGAGCTTCGCTCCAGGAGCCTGGAATGGAGATAGAAGACGTCGCCGGGGTAGGCCTCGCGTCCTGGCGGACGGCGGAGGAGCAGCGAGATTTCGCGGTAGCTCGCGGCGTGCTTGGAGAGATCGTCGTAGATAACGAGGGCGTGGCGGCCGCTGTCACGGAAGTACTCGCCCATAGCGGTTGCGGCAAATGGAGCGATGTACTGCATCGGCGCGGGCTCAGACGCAGTCGCGGCAACAACGATGGTGTAGGCCATCGCGCCATGCTCTTCCAAAGTCTGCACAACCTGAGCCACGGACGACCGCTTCTGGCCGATGGCGCAATAGATGCAGATGAGGTTGTTCTTGGCCGAGTTGATGATGGTGTCAAGCGTGATGGCGGTCTTGCCGGTCTGGCGGTCGCCGATGATGAGCTCGCGCTGGCCGCGGCCGATGGGAATCATGGTGTCGATCGCCTTGATGCCGGTAGCCATGGGCTCTCGGACGGACTGGCGGGCGATGACGCCGGGAGCGAGACGCTCGACGGGGAGATACTTGTCGGTATTGATGGGCCCCTTGTCGTCGATGGGCTGGCCAAGAGCGTTGACGACGCGGCCGATCATGGCTTCGCCGACGGGTACGGACATGATGCGTCCGGTGCGCTTGACCTGCTCGCCTTCCTTGAGCTCGGTGTAGTCACCGAGCAGCACGGCGCCAACCTGGTCTTCGTCGAGGTTCATGGCGAGGCCAGCGACGTCATGAGGGAACTCGATGAGCTCGCCGGCCATGACCTTGTCGAGGCCGTGGATGCGCGCGATACCGTCGCCCAGCGACATGATGGTGCCGACCTCATCGACCTGGATCTTCTGCTCGTAGTTCTCAATCTGCTGACGAAGCAGCTCTGTTATCTCATCTGCGTTGATCTGTGCCATGTCGTCCTTCTACTCGATTCGTATCAATCTCTGTGTGGTCTTTCTTTTGATGGCTACGCCGGGAGTGTATCCCAAGCGCTATGCGTTGATCAGCTTCTGCTTCAAGCCCAGTAACCGGGCTCGGATCGAGCCATCGTAGACCGTGGATCCGATGCGGACAACCGCTCCGCCCAAAAGCGAGGCGTCCTCGCGGTAGGAGGCGCGAACTTTGCCTCCGGCCAGCCTGGCGACCTGGGCCTCCAGTTCAGCACGGTCCTGGTCGTTGAGGGGGCGGACAGTGACAATCTCCGCCTCGGTGAGGCCGCTCTGCTCGTCGGATATCTCCCGGTACTCCTCCAGAATCTCGCTGAGCAGATTGGTGCGCTGGTGATTCGTGATAACCGCAATGAAGTTGCGGACCTGCGGGTATATACCGAGGCGCGATGCGATGGCATCGAGAACCCGGAGCTTCTGATCCGACGGGATCGCAGGATTCGACAGCACTTCGCGAAGCGCCTGGCTCTCGGCGAGTACGTCATTGAAGCCTGCAAGCTGCTGCTGCGTCGCCAGAACATCGATCTTTTGCGATGCGACAACCTCGGCAAAGGCATGGGCGTAGCGGAGGGCGATGGCCGACATTAGTTTTGCCCATCTTTCTCGCCGGCGAGGCGGCGGGCAAAGTCCTGCACGAGAAGGCGGTCTGTCTCGGCGGAGATGCTGAGCTTGCGGGCAGCCTGTTCGATGGCGAGGTCGGCAGCGTACTGCTTGAGCATGCGATGGGCCTCCGTGGTCGCCGAAGCGATCTCCTGCTCGGCTGCGGCGAGAATCTTCTTCTTCTCCTCTTCGACGGAGGCCTTGATGCGCTGCTCGTCGAGGGCGGCGGCCTTCTCGGCCTGAGCACGCATCTCGGCGATCTGCTCATCGAGCTTGGCCAGGCGGGCTTCAACGTTCGAAAGACGGGCGCTGGCCTCTTCTGTAGCGGAGCGCGCTTGTACCAGATCTTTCTGGATGGCAGACGTGCGGTCGCGGAAGACCTTGGGAAGCGTCTTGAGGATGAACCACCCTACCAAAATCGCAAATACTAAGAAGTTCAGAACAGCGAACGCCGTGGCTGCCTGCTCAGGGTTCAACCCGAGCTTTGCGCCGATGGCCCTTACCGATGCGGAGTGGCGGAAGGCCTCGTTCTCATCCTCCGGCTGCGGGTTCTTCTCCGGCGATTGCACCTCAGGCGTGCTGACGGCACCCACAGACTGCGCGGCGGCGGCTGGCTCCTGCGCTACCAGGCGCGGAGCAGAGGGAACGAGGAGAAGAGCTGCGAGAAAAAGCCCTGCGGACAGCTTATTGATACCTGCGGGCACTTTATTGATAGAGGACCGGCTCACTGTGCGACCTCCGTTGCGGCGATGCTAGCCGGAAGGACGGCCGTGAGGACGCGGGAGCTGAGCTCTCCGCTCATCGATTCAATCTGACGGCGCGCATCGGAAGCGCTGTGGTCGATCTCGACACGGGCGGCGCGGATACGCTCCTGCGAGGATTGCCGAATCTGCTCGACGGCGGCATCACGCTCGGCGTTCCACTGCTTGAGCCTGGCCTCGCGGAGGGCATACATCTCAGCCCGGGCAGCGCGTAACTTCTCCTCATAAACAGAGGTTTCTGCCTCGGCCTCAGCGATGGCTCCGCGGGCTTTCTCTACTGCCCCACTGGTGCGGGCCCTGCGTTCCGCCAGAACGCGGTCGAGAGGCCGTCGGACCAGGAAGCCGTAGGCTACGACAAGAAGGATGAACAGGAGCATGGTCGGCACCGAGCCGAGCACAAGTCCACCGAGTTGATTGAGTATCTCGTCCATGAAATGGGGTCGGCCAAAGCCGCTTAGATGTCCTGTTGTTCGCCGTCCACACAGCCATTCCGGGAGAGCGAACAGATAAGAAGATAGCCTGTTAATAGATTGCGGTACAACTTGTTTTAGCAAAGCGTTTCGAGGAGTGTCAAACCTGAATGATTCGCTAATCGCCCATCATGGTCGGTTTTAGAACGTAGCACGTCTGGGTCCAACCCAGGAGTTCCCCTTTGACTTCCCCGCTAAAACTCGTACACTTTAACTACCACCCGGACCCTCCTCTGGGTCACATAGGTCGCGTGATTGGGGACACCACCTCCGCTCCCCTTTCAGGCGACCTATGCTAGTTCTGGACGCTTGGATTTCACCGGCCTCGGGACCTTCTCCTGAAAGCGGCGGAGACGATTGATCAGCGAAGCAGGCCCACGCGCCGTAAAGTAGACCAGATTCCCCTCAAAGCGTTTGTCCTGGAGGATTGCCCCTGCCTCCAGAGTAGCCAGCACCGCGCCCTCGGATTGAGGGAGGCAGAGACGCATTTCGATGATGGGGTCAGCCGTAAGAGCTGCGTCGATGGCCTTCAATAGGCTATCCAAGCCCTCATGCGTGAGGCCTGAGACGGCGACGCTGCCAGGGGTGGCCAGTTGGTGGCGCTGCTCCGGCGACAACAGATCGATTTTGTTCCAGACCTCGATGACTGGCTTGCCGACGACGTCCAGCTCTCCCAGTACCCGCTCGACCTGCACCTTCTGCTCGTCGAGCATCGGGCTCGACGCGTCGCGGACGTGCAGGAGAAGCTCGGCGCGCTCCACCTCTTCGAGCGTGGCGCGGAAGCTCGTGACGAGGGTGTGAGGGAGGTTGCGGATAAAGCCCACAGTATCAGACAGCAGAACCTTTCGACGCGAGGGCAACGTGAGCTGGCTGAGCTTGGGATCGAGCGTAGCGAACATCCTCGAGGACTCGAGTACGCCAGCCTCGGTGAGCGCATTGAAGAGCGTGCTTTTGCCCGCGTTGGTGTAACCCACCAGAGCGACGACAGGGACCGGGACGGCTTCGCGGCGCTGCCGCTGTTGGCGGCGGATGCGGCGGACTGACTCGAGCTGGCGCTTCACGTGGTCGATGCGGAGATTGATCTTGCGGCGGTCGGTCTCGAGCTGGGTCTCGCCAGGGCCTCGTGTGCCGATACCTCCGCCGAGCTGGCTCATGGAGCGGCCGCGGCCAGCCAGGCGCGGGAGCTGGTATTCGAGCTGGGCGAGCTCAACCTGGAGTTGACCCTCACGCGTGCGTGCATGGCGGGCGAAGATGTCGAGGATGAGCTGGGTCCGGTCTATGACGCGGCAGGGCAGCTTCCCTTCGAGATTGCGAAGCTGCGAAGGGGTCAGGTCGTGGTCGAAGAGTACGAGATCGGCAGTGGAAGATGCCACGACGCCGGAGATTTCTTCGAGCTTGCCGCGACCAATGAGGGTTGCGGGGTCTGGGCGGGGACGGTGCTGGATCAGGGTCGCGGCGATCTCCGCGCCGGCGCTGCGGGCGAGCTCTTCGAACTCGGTGAGGGAAGCTTCGAAGTCGAGGCCGGCTACCTGTGTCGTCTGGGCGGCCTCGTCATTCGCATCGGCCAGAAGAGCGGCTGCTTTTCGAGCCAGGGCCGCCTCAGACGTGAGCTTTCGGCGCTCGCCGGTGAACTCGACTGCGACGAGCACAGCCCGCTCTGGACGCGCAGAACCTGGAGGCAGCCGGTCAACCCGGGCCACCGCCTGTTGCTGCTCGACGAGAGACCTCCGTCTGGCCGGAGTCTTCGCGTCTTCGCGGGTGAGAGTATCTGTCAAAGTCTCGGGTACAAACGTAACGATCTACCAAAGACGGGCTTCAGCGTCCGTTTGCGGCAACCTCAGCCACAGGAGCCGGCGCGGAGCTGACAGAGGGGTGGGAAGCGGAACGAACCTCTGTCCGGCCCTCAATCTGCGCCGATGAGGGCATGCGGCCACTTACGACAGTCGAGATTGCGTGCTTGAAGATGAGCTGCTCCTGACTGTTATTTTCGAGCAACACCGAATACTTATCAAAGGAGCGAATCTTGCCGGTGAGCTTGACTCCGCTTACCAGATAGATAGTGATCGGGCTCTTGTCTTTCCGCACCGTATTGAGAAAAGTATCCTGAATGTTCTGTGCCGGCTTTGATTCCATGGTGCCGATCTCCTTTAGTTAGATAGGGTTTTTCTGAAACTGCAGTCCCGCCGTACTCCATCAACTTCAGCAACCACAGAGCGGCGCTCCGCTGCGTGAGAAGCCAAGACGTCAACGATACGAGTATTGGTTACTTTTTTCAACCTGAGAGAGCCGTCCATTGACCTATTAGACGAACGACAAGCGAATACGACGCAGTCTGCCGATATACCATGGCAAAAGGTGTCCCGAAAGCCACAACCCGTTCAGATGCTTGATTTCTCGCGCCAGTTCGCGGGAATCCGTGACGAAGTTCTTGCAGCAATCGAAAAGATCTGTACCTCGCAACGCTTTATTCTCGGCCCTGAGGTCGAATCCTTTGAAAAAGCGGCGGCAGCAGCTTGCCGGGTAAGCCACGGCATCGGTTGCTCCAGTGGCACCGACGCGTTGTGGCTGGCGATGGTCGCGGCAGGTATTGGGCCGGGCGATGCTGTTGTCACGACGCCTTTTAGCTTTTTCGCCTCGGTCAGTTCCATCCTTCGGGCGGGTGCGCGGCCAGTGCTTGCCGATATTGAACCCGGCAGCTTCAATCTTTCGGCCGAGGCAGTCGAGCGCGTCCTGATGGCTGAAGGCGGCGAACATATCGGCGAACATATCAAGGCTGTCATGCCAGTTCATCTCTATGGCCAGTGCGCCGACTGGGATGCCTTTTCCGCCTTGGCGCAGAAGCACGGACTTCTGTTGATCGAGGACGCCGCGCAAGCCTTCGGTGCTGCTTGGCGGGACATTCCCGCTGGCGCCCTGGGCGACCTTGCCGCCTTCAGCTTCTATCCAACAAAGAACCTCAGCGCGATGGGTGACGCAGGGCTGGTGACGACCGGCTCAGACGCCTTCGCCGAGCGGGCCCATATGCTGCGCGCTCATGGCATGCGACGTCGCTACTACCACGATGAGGTCGGATGGAATACGCGGCTCGATACCATTCAGGCCGCCATCCTTGAAGTGAAGCTGCGCTATCTGCCGGAGTGGAACCGTCGGCGGGGGGAACTGGCGGCAAAGTACGATGAGCTGTTTCGCTCGGCGGGGCTTGCGACGACGACCACCGCCGACGGCGTGGTGCTCCCCGTGAGAGATCCTCGTGCGACGCACGTCTTCCATCAGTACGTGGTTCGCGTGCCGCGACGCAATGCTCTGCGCCAGTACCTCACGGAGCGGCAGATAGGCAGCGAGATCTACTACCCACTTCCGCTGCACCTGCAGGAGAGCCTGCTTAGCCTGGGGTACAAGCAGGGAGATTTTCCGGTGAGCGAGAGGGCAGCCGAAGAGGTACTGGCGCTCCCGATGTACCCCGAGCTGCGAGAGGACGAGCAGGAGATCGTCGTCGAGGCCATCCGATCTTTTTATGGCTGATGACTACCGGCGCTTCTTCTTGGCTGCCTCAGCTTTTGCGGTCTTCTTCTTTTCGGATACGGGCTCGGGATGCGCCTCAGCCGGCGGAGCCTCGCCAGGTGCCAGGATGCGGCGTACCAGGTTGCCCTCGAGCCGGTAGGTCTTGAGCACAGTCTTCCCAGGAACGATTGCTCCGGTGACGGGATCGGGAACGACGACAGGAGCATCGTCGGAGAGCACATGGTAAGTGAAGGTTGGAGCGGGCGTCGCGGCCGTCGCCGATTTGCCGTAAGGGTCAGCGGCCGTTTTTATCTCGACCGGGAGGTATCCCTCGATATTGCGGTCGCGGTAGCCGGTCTCGTAGCGGTGCTTCTTGATGTTCCAGGTGAAGACACGAACCTGATCGAAGTCATAGGTTAGTCCGGCCTTATAGGGGCTGAGCACGGTGACATAGATGGGAATATTCTTGTCGTCCTGCGGCGCGTCGGGGTCGTTTACGGTAGTGAGCACGTAGGCTCCGACCATGCGCTGACCCTCCGAGTAGCGGGCAACGGAGTCTGGAACGTCGACGTCGAACATCCGGCTGTAAACCCAGCCGGTATTCCCTTTGGAGTCGCGGGCGAGCCACCAGTCTTCCATCACTGGCGGGGCAGGCTCGGCTGCAGCTTCATTCTTCCCGTCTGCAGATTGCGCAGGCGGCGGAGCTGGCCGTTGTCCGGGAGGCAAAGGCTTGGGAATAGTGGCGCGACGAAGCAGCTTCAGCTTATCCCCCTCGGCCAGTCGATAAAAACGCTCTGTGTCGCGGCCGGGTTTGGCGTGCATGTAGACATCGTCGCGCACGACGGCCGTGGCGATAGTCGGATCCTTCAGATGCTCCTTTCCGAGAGCATCAAACTGGTCGAATATCTCCTGCGTCGCAACAGCCTTTTCGTCGATCCAGCCCTGCTCACCTTTGGGTGTCTGTACGCGAAGGAAACGACGGCCGCGTTCGAGGATCAGGAGTTTGTCGCCGTTCTCAACGGTACCGACGCGGTTGGAGACAGCGGCGACACGGTCACGTAAAAATGTCTGCTTGGCCGTGACGTAGACGTACTGGGCAGGGGGCTTCGGGCGAAGACGGGAGCAGCCTGTGAGCACGACTGCCAGCAGGAGGACCACTCCGAGGCTGCGTAACAGCGCCGGGAGCGTCATCTTCGAACCGGTTTGTCGCAATGAAAAAATGATGGCCGCAAAACTCCACGGCAAAATCAGCCGCTACCTCCATATTACCGAGACAAGCGGGCTCCGCCTTGAATTGGCGGGTAAATTGCTGGTGTGGATATCAGGATAGTCAAGGGTGGACGGCTAGTGAGTGAGCGCTATACCGATCACTCCGGTCGGATCGGTTCCAGTGGCAGTGCTCTTCACGAGGTTGAGTTTGCCGAGAGTCACGGTATCGATGGAGTACATCGAGAGATCAGGCGAGCCGCCAAATGCGCCTGCGAGGATGTAAGTGTTGGTCTTCTCCGCTCCGAGCGAGGTGACCCCTAAACCACTGGCATAGGGCGACCCCGACAGCGCGGCGAGGGCAGCATTTGCGCCAATCGAGTAGCCGGTGATCGTGCCGTCTGTGCGATTCGCGACATAGACATATTTGCCGGAGTTATCGATCTGGACTGCATAGGGCGACGCCCCGGTGGCGAAGGGAGAGCCGGTCACCGCCGTGAGAGCTCCAGCGGCGCCGACGTTATAGACGGCCAGTCCCCCGTTCAATCCGCTGCGTGCGATATAGAGATGCGAGGTTGTGCTATCGATCGCCAGTGCGTTGTCGCTCGTCTGCGCCGAGCCGAGTGAAAGTTGCTGGCTCGTCGCGACGGCTCCGGTGGATGTGTCGAGGGTGAAGACAATATCGCCTCCTGTGCCCAGCGCGGCGAAGACATAGTTTCCAGTAGGAGCGACTCTTACCATCTTCGGGGCGACGACGGCGCCGTTCGCTACCGTGTAGGGGATCCCAGCCAGCGCTGCGAGCGCGCCTGTCGATTTGTTGATCTGGAATTCGTCGAGCACCGTGTTCGTGAGGTCAAGACCGAAGAGCCACTGGCCGTCGGGCGAGACATCAAGCGAGGCCACGTTGACGGCGGCCACCACAGTTCCCTGGGTCGGTACGGTAAGCGAGCCGTTCGAGTTGATGGGATAGGCATAGATGGCCCCGGGGCCAGCGACATACAGAAAGCTGTCGGATGGGGTGACGACAAGCGCCGCGGGAGAGTATCCAACCGCCACAGGCGATCCCGAGACGGCCGTCAGCGTGCCTGTGCCAATGGCGTATCCAGCCACGGTGTTCGTGGTGGAATTGGCAATGTACACGTAGTTGCCTGTTGTTCCACCACCACTACCGCCGCTGCCGCCGGGGTAAACAAAGAAGTCACCGCAACCGCTCAAGGCCAAGAGCGCCAACAGAACTGACACACTCCACCGCCGGCCGGCAGGCGTCTCCACTCCCATTCTCTTTCCCTCTTCCCTGTCCATCTTCGCAGCGCCCAGAGCCTTCGTAAACCCCACGCATACACCCCTCTATAATCGACGCTATGTGTTCGCTTCGACCCGCGTATCTTTCTTGTGTTGTTACCCTCTTTTATTCTTTGGTCTATCCCCTCAACGCCGCGGCGCAACAGACCCATCCGTTGGACTTAGTTCAAGCAAAAACAGCATCTAATTTTTCCTTGCTGGAGCATCAAGTCCATGCCGACATGGATTTCCTGGCGGATGATGATCTTCACGGCCGAGGCTCGGGCACGCGCGACGAACATATCGCTGCGCTCTTTGCCGCGTCGCAGTTCGAGGCTCTCGGTCTCCAGCCCGGAGGTGACAACGGCACCTTCATCATGAAGGCCACTCTGCCGAATCCACTGCCGTCCCGTGTACAGCAGCTGTTGTCGAAGCTCGAAGACACACCCCGCAAGGAGACCTGGAACGCAGTCGGCATTCTGCGCGGCTCGGAGTACCCGAATGAGGTCGTCCTGCTGACAGCGCACCTCGATCATCTCGGCGTGGGCGCTGCGACGAAGGGTGACAACATCTACAACGGCGCGGATGACGATGCCTCCGGAACTACTGCTGTGCTTATGTTCGCTCATCTGTTGGCTGCGGGTCCGCGGCCGAATCGCACCATCGTCTTCGCTCTCTTCGGCTCAGAGGAGCTCGGCGGCTTCGGCAATAGAGCGTTCCTGCAACATCCGCCAATTCCGCTCACAAGCATCGTAGCGAACCTGGAGTTCGAGATGATCGGCAGACCAGACCCTGCCGTGCCTGCAGGCACCCTTTGGCTCACGGGCTACGAGCGATCGAATCTCGGGCCTGAGCTTGCCAAGCACGGGGCTCGCCTGGTGCAGGATCCTCATCCTAAGGAACGGTTCTTTCGGCGATCGGATAACTATGCGCTGGCTCAACAAGGAATCGTCGCCCAAACCGTCTCGAGCTTCGGCCTGCACAAGGACTATCATCAGCCGTCGGACGAGATCAGCAAGATTGACTTCACCCACCTGACGAGGTCAATCGCCTCGATGGTGCAGCCGATACGCTGGCTCGCCGATACCAGGTGGAAGCCAACCTGGAATCCCGGCGGAAAGCCGGAGTCGGTAGCGACGCAGCAGCCCGGACTCAATTAATCAACCGAAGAACAAACAAGGGCGACCCGGTGTGGGTCGCCCCTTTCTCTTGACGTGAAGCGAGAGGCTAGGCGGTGACCAGCTCTTCCTTCTTCACGATATCCTCGATCTTGCGACCGATCGCCTTGGCTACACCTTCGCCGTATTTCGGATCGCACTTGTAGAAGTGATTGATCTGAAGGTCCTGGATGCGCTCGATGACCTGACCGAGGCTGGAGCCGATGTTGCCAACCAGGCGCGCTTGCGCATCGGGAGTCATCAGACGGAAGAGGTTGCCGGGCTGGGTGTAGTAGTCGCCGTCGTGTTCACGGTGGCTGAAGCGACCGACAGTTGAGGTGCTGTACTCTTTGGGGCGCTCGACATACTTCGGATCCTGCGTCGGTCCGCCGAAGCTGTTGGGCTCGTAGTTCGGAGCGCCTCCGCCGTTCGCGTTGAAGCGCATGGAGCCGTCGCGGTTGTAGGTGCTGTACGGACACTTCGGCTCGTTCACCGGCAGCAGGTTGTAGTTGACGCCGATGCGGTAGCGATGTGCGTCAGGGTAGCTGATGAGGCGTCCCTGCAGCATCTTGTCCGGCGAGAAGCCCATGCCGGGCACAATGTTCTTCGGGTCGAACGCCGCCTGCTCCACCTCGGCGAAGTAGTTCTCCGGGTTGCGGTTGAGCTCAAGCTCGCCGACCTCGATGACCGGGTAATCGCTGTGCGGCCAAACCTTGGTGAGATCGAACGGGTTGATGTGGTACGTAGCAGCATCAGCCTCGGGCATGATCTGCACCTGAACCCTCCACTTGGGGAACTCGCCCTTCTCGATCGCCTCGAAGAGGTCGCGCTGCGAGTAGTCCATGTCGACCGACTTCATGTGGTCGGCTTCCTCGCGCGTGAAGTTCTTGATCCCCTGCTTGGTCTTGAAGTGCCACTTGCAGTAGAAGAGCTCGCCCTCGGCATTGATGAGCGAGAAGGTGTGACTGCTGTAGCCGTTCATGTGGCGATAGCCGTTCGGAGTACCACGATCGGAGAAGAGAATGGTGACCTGATGGAGCGACTCAGGAGAGAGCGACCAGAAGTCCCACATCATCGTCGGGGACTTGAGATTGGTCGCGGGATCGCGCTTCTGCGTATGGATGAAGTCGCTGAACTTGAGAGGATCGCGGATGAAGAACACCGGGGTGTTGTTGCCGACCATGTCCCAGTTCCCTTCCTCGGTGTAGAACTTGAGAGCGAAGCCGCGCGGATCACGCTCGGTGTCGGCTGAACCCTTCTCGCCGCCAACAGTCGAGAAGCGCAGGAAGGTCGGGGTCTGCTTGCCTACCTTGGCAAACAGCTTGGCTGTCGTGTACTTCGCCATATCCGGATTCGTCACAGTAAACGTGCCGTATGCGCCTGAGCCCTTGGCATGAACGACGCGCTCGGGGACGCGCTCGCGGTTGAAGTGTCCCATCTTCTCAAACAGCAGGAAATCTTCGAACACGACTGGACCGCGCGGTCCGAGCGTAAGAGAGTTCTGGTTGTCACCAACCGGCCGGCCGGCGTCCGTCGTCATTACTTTGCCCTTCAGTTCTTCTGCCATTCTTCACCTCGAACTACGCTTGTTGTAACGGTTGAAACTAAGCCTTCTGACACTTTGCACAGAGGCCAATCACGTCGACAGCGTATCGCTCCACCAGGAATCCTCCCGGCAGCCGGCGCCGTTTCGACACCAGGCCGAGCTCCTGCTCGCCGATGTCGGCAATTGCTTTGCAGCGAGAGCACACCATGTGGTGATGCGCCTCGTCATTCATCTCCACGCGCACTGAGCCGTGGTGCATGCTCATCTTGCGAAAGATGCCGCTCTCTACAAACAGATGGATGTTTTTGTAAACGGTAGCCAGCGAGATAGCCGGCACCTTCTTCTTGACTCGGGCGTAGACCTCTTCGGGACTGGGATGTCCCTGCATGCCCTGCATCACCTCGTATAGCACCTGACGCTGGTGCGTCATTGCGATGCCATGCTCGGCACAGAGTTCACGAAACGACCGTTGCGGTGTGGCCTGCACGAAACCAGTCTACTCCGGAAAAGATAATAAATATTATTATCCGATAAATTAAGTTATCCACAGGCTAAGGCCTTGTGCGAGCAGCTTTATTGAACATCTGCCGAAGGCGTATGTCCCCAGCTGAATCTGCGACCGATGATCCCCTTCACAATCAGATGATCGGTGGAAGCCGTCGGACCTACACCCACCCCAAAATTGATCTCCCATTTAGGCGACACATTCAGGTCGATCGCAGGAAAGAACTGCTGCTGCTGATTGTGCAGGCTGTAGAAGTCAGTGAAGCTGCCGTAGGACGCGTAGTATTCCACCCCTCCGGTGATCTTCTTCGTGAAGTCGTAGCTGACTTTGACGTTGGGCGAGAAAGTAAGCCCCTGATTCACGCTCGGACCGTGGAAAGACCGATCCATCGCCGGGTTGAACGCAAAGTACCATCGGCCTATTTGCTTGTCGATGATGGGCCGAATCTCAAGGGTCCAGGTGTCGGGAGAGAACCGCGCGCGCTGGTAGCCGAACTCCATGGATAGGCTGGCGCCGACGGGCCATCTCCACTGGTCGGGCACGCGCACACGCGGACGAATGTGGTCGCCGACCCATTGCCAACCTGTTTGCTGGCTGGCGCTGGTAAAGATATAGAAGCCGACTTCAGACCAATTTGTGATTCCGTGCGTAATTTCTACGGTCTCGTGTTCGGCGTGGTTGGTAGGGTAGGTGCCGTCAGACGCGTAGGGCGAACCGGGCACCGCCTTCGATCCGTCAATCGTGAAATTGCTGTGTAGCTCAAGCATGGTCGTATGGGGCGCAACGGTATCGGCTCCATAGACCTGTATCTCGTAGTTGTCCTGGGCGAGGGCGGCACGGGCGCACCAAAGTATCAGGAACAGGAGAATTACTTCTTCACATCTTCCCGAAATTCTGTGCTTCACTATGGTCGCTCATCACAGGTTAGGACTGCGTTTACGGGAACGAAGCGGTTACAGTGTCGGCGTTCGGGTGGATTGCTGCAGTTATGACAAAAGTATAAAGCTAAGCAGCATAATAAAAAATATCAGTTATCCGCAGACGGAAGCAGCGGGCTCTTCCCGCTAAACAACCTCAACGGAACCAACATCGGAGGTTACGCGCCCTGACGACATGGAAGCGAGCAACGGACGCGCGGCAGGAGAGCAGGCGTGAAACATGACCTGATCATCCGCGAGTTCGCCGAACTCATAGCTCCAGCCATGGCGTTTGAATAGTTGCTCCAGCAGCGGTGCATTCACTGGAAAATCATGGAGTTCGCCAACCGCATAAATCGGTCGCTCTTCGCAAGGGAGCAGCGCCGAGAGAGCTTCCACCTCCATGCCTTCGATGTCCAGTTTGATCAGGATGCGCTCCGCTGGATACGAACCAATCGCATCCGCAAGGAGATGGACGGGCATATCGACGACCCTGTCGTATGGCTTCGTGGGATCAAAGCTGCTGTCAATGGCCTCGCGGCAGTAGAACGGGATTGACCTGCGAGTTCCACCCAGGCAGGCATTCACAATCTCCGCCTTGATCCCATTGATCTCCAAATGTCTTTGACACTGGTCGCTATTGTGCGGCAGCGGCTCATAGATCACGAACTTCGGCGGGCGGCTGGCCAACGCCTCGATGGCTGCGACACGAAGCGTGAAGAGGCCGATATTTCCGCCGCCATCAATCACAAGGTCAGGATGAAAGCCTTGGTCAAGATTGTAGGTATCACGGGCACAGAGTTCGAGCGCCGCCTGGAAGTCGCTCGACAGATCCGATTCCCTTAGGAGCATCCTGAGATAGCGATGGACGCACCAGTATCGGATCGAGATCTCGTTCTTGTGAATAAACGGCCGCAACAATCCGCGCCAGATGGTCCGATATCTTGGGCGGGTGTATGTACCTGCTACCATCAGGAGCTTCCAACTACTGAGTGGTGACCGAATGCTAGAGATGCTCTTGACGTTCTGAAATGCCATGATGCAGCCGCCGCAGGGAGGAATTACTGCTAAGCACAGCATAATGCCTCTGAGGATGAGAAACCTATCTCATTCAGGAGTGACCATTTGATGACTTATAGAACTTCGATTCGTCGAACCCGGCTTTTAATTCGGCCGATCGCGCTCCTTGCCTATGCGCGGGTCCAGTGGCTTACGGCCGGCGAACCCATCTTCGGCTGAATGCCAATAACCGATCTCCTTTTCGCCAAGCTTCCAGCACAGAAGGATGGACTTGCCATCGAGGACGGAGGGAAAGTCGAGAAGTCCTTCATCCAGATCCTTGACCTGCACGCCAATGGCATCGATCTCCGCAAGCGTGTCCTGGGTCTCCTGAGCGGCTTTGTCGCGCTCAGCGCGCCTGCGGGCGACGGCGGTGATGTCGACGTGCATGCCTCCCAGCAGAAAGATCCGCTGGCCGAGCTGCTGCATCTCCTGATCAAGATCGGTGGCGCGCCTGCCTACGGCCTGCGCTTTGCGGAGCAGGGCCTCGACGACCGGTAGAAGGGTCTGCGCCTCGCTCAGTGTAAAGACCCGGCTCAAGCCCGCTCCTTCCTCACTTCACTTCAAGCATACGGTCTAGCGCAACTTTAGCCCAATGCTTCACATCTTCGTCAACCTTGATCCGATTGACGACGTGGCCCTGAACCAGGTTTTCGAGCGACCACGCAAGATGCTGCGGCGAGATGCGGTACATCGTCGTGCACAGACAGCCGGAGTCATCGAGCGTGATGACGCGCTTACCAAGTGGAGCAAACCGCTTCGCGAGCCGGTTGACGAGATGGATCTCCGTCCCGACCGCGAAACTCGAGCCCTCGGGAGCCTTCTCGATGACGTCGATAATGCGCTCTGTCGAGCCGATCGCGTCGGCCTTCTGGCAGACCTCCCAGCGGCACTCCGGATGCACGACGACCTGCATCGCTGGATGATCACGGCGAATTCGATCGACATGCTCAGGCAGAAAGCGCTGATGGACCGAGCAGTGTCCCTTCCACAGAATCACTTTGGCAGCGCGAAGCCGGTCCGGGCTGAGTCCGCCGTTGATCTGATAGGGATCCCAGACGACCATCTCGCTCATCGGGATGCCCATGGCAAAGGCCGTGTTGCGGCCGAGATGCTGATCGGGAAGGAACAGAATCCTGTTGCCTCGGGCGAAGGCCCAGTCGAAGGCTCCGCGGGCATTCGATGAGGTGCAAACCAGTCCGCCGCGTTCGCCGCAGAACGCCTTGATGGCGGCGGCGGAGTTCATATACGTCAGCGGGATGAGATCGTCGGCCAGCCCCGCTCGTTCGAGCGAGTCCCAGCAGTCTTCGACCTGCCCGATCTCGGCCATGTCGGCCATCGAACAGCCGGCGTTGAGGTCCGGCAGGGTGACCTGCTGCCACGGACGCGCGAGGAGGTCGGCAGTTTCCGCCATGAAGTGCACGCCACAGAAGATCATGTACTTCGCATCCGTCTGCGAGGCGACCTTCGAGAGCTTGTAGCTGTCACCGGTGTAATCCGCAAAACGGATGACCTCGTCGCGTTGGTAGTGATGCCCCAGCAGAACGACATCAGTCCCCAACGTGGCGCGAGCCGCGGCGATGCGGTCGTCCATGGTGTGGTCCGGCTGGGCCAGATAGTTATCGAGGGAACACGCTTCTGTTGCCGAAACCGTCGCAGACGCTGCTGCGACCTCTTCCATCAGTACGCTCAATTTACTCCGCCTTCAGTCTCACAAGGTCGTGCGGCTCTGACGAGCAGAGCAGCATGCGCCAGGGAGACGGGGATGTTGAAAGCATTAACAACCGAGTTGCAGTGAGCTCGCTGTGCCAATGGCACCCAGCCCACGGGGATGTTGCAACCCTTCCTACTTCGGCGCAGCTGCTTGCAGCCGCCCGTACTGCATTGGACGAAGATGCATCCCAAAAGATTCCATCTTTCGTCACGGCTAAGCCCTTCGGAGTCGCCGCCTTACACGAACGATTTTACATGAGCGTGAAGCCAGCCTCCTATATTTGTTCCTGCCCACATAAGCCTTTATGATGAAAGGCAATCATGCCGAGCCTCGGCGATAGCGCCTTTATCTTTATTCTCGCCCTGCTCCTCTTCGGCCCGAAGAAGCTGCCGGAACTCGCGCGCCAGCTTGGAAAGCTCATGGCCGAGTTCCGCCGCGCCTCCAATGAGTTCAAGATGCAGATGGAGGAGGAGCTTCGCGTAGCCGAACAGGCCGAGCAGCAGAAGAAGATCGCCGCCATGGAGGCCGCAGCTCCTGCCGCGCCCGCTCTCACCGAAGGAGCCGTGACCGAGAACACCATCGCTTCGCCAGTCGACGATCCCCCGGAGATTGCCCCCCATGCGCGCGAACAAGAGCCGCTGCCGATAGCCTCCTCGGGCGAGTTGAAGATGATGCCTCCGGAGACCGGCCTGCCCGTCTCGAACTCCTCCGTCTCGCACGCATTTGACTCTATCCCACATGTGGCTGACCCGGAGCTCGCGGCAGTTCGTGCAGAGCCGGCCTTCGACCCATCCGAGGGCCACACGCCCGACGCACCGGACCACTCTCCAAAAGAGGCCCCAATCCATGGCTGATCTTGTCGACCGCGCCCGCGCGGCCGTGACTGACCGTGCCGAACTCCCGGGAATGACCCTGATGGAGCACCTGGATGAGTTGCGTAAGCGGCTGATCCGCTCGGTCATCTATCTGCTCGTCGGCTTCGTGATCGCCTACATCTTCAAAGAGCAGCTCTACGGCGTCATCTCACGCCCGATGGACATGCTGCACCTGCCCCTGAACTACACCCATCCGACAGACGGCCTGAACCTGTACATCAAGACATCGCTGGTAGGCGGAGCGATCCTTGCGTCGCCCTTCATCCTCTACCAGGTCTGGCTGTTTATCTCGCCGGGCATGTATGCGAATGAGAAACGCTACGTTATACCGTTTATGACGGCGACAGTGACGTTATTTCTGTCCGGCGCATGGTTCGGATACCGCTGGGTGCTCCCCGGTGCGCTCAAGGTGCTGATCGGCGACTTCGGCAAGCGCTTCCATCCAATCATCACCATCGACGACTACACCGGCTTCTTTCTCGCTGTGATCCTCGGACTCGGCGTTACCTTCGAGCTGCCGATCCTCATCTTCTTCCTCTCCATCCTCGGCATCGTCGATGCGAAGTTCCTTCTGCGCCACGTTCGCTATGCGATCCTCATCATCTTCGTCATCGCCGCGATTATCTGCCCCCTGCCGGACCCGGTGAGCATGTGCCTGTTTGCGGCTCCGATGCTTGCCCTGTACATGGTCGGCGTCGGTGTGGCGTACTTCTTCAACCCCTCCCGGCGCAAAGAGGCAAAGTCTGCATGATCTCGCTTGTTGTCCATAACAGCCCTTTGCGGCTTCCCTCCATTCGACGACCCCTTGTCCTTGCGGCAGTTCTTCTCGCCACAGCCATTGCCGGCGCCCAGGCGAAGAAGCCAGTCGCCAAGTTCAGCGGACAGTCTGCCTACGCGCTGACAAAGGAATACGTTACCGTGGCTCCGCATCGCTGGATCGGTTCACCCGACCACGCAAAGGCCGAGGAGTTCATCACGTCGCACTTCAAGGCTGAAGCGGCAAAGGGGAACTTCGAAGCCGATCACTTCGACGCCAACACGCCTGTGGGCCGGTTGTCGATGACCAACTATATCGTCCGTTATCCCGGCAAAAAGGACGGCATCATCGTCATCGCCACTCACTACGAGACCAACTACTGGCTCAAAGACATCAACTTCGTCGGGGCGAACGATGGAGGCTCCACCACCGGCCTGCTCATTGAGCTGGGCAACTACCTTCGCGCCCACCCGCCCGAAGGCTACTCTGTCTGGCTGCTCTTTGACGACGGCGAAGAGTCCATCAAATCTACATGGACCGACTCAGACTCTCTCTACGGAACTCGCCATCTCGCTGCGAAGTGGTCCGCCAACGGCACCATCGGCAAGATCAAGGCCTTTCTGTTGGCGGACATGGTCGGGGACAAGGATCTCAACATTGACCGCGACCTTAACTCAACGCCAGCCCTGCGAGACATGCTGGCCGTGGCGGCGAAGAATACAGGACACTCCTCCTACATCTACAAGAACGAGACCCAGGTCTCCGATGATCATCTTCCGTTCCGTCAGCGTGGCGTGCCCGTGCTCGACATCATCGACATCGACTACGGCCCTCACACCGCCCAGCTCCCGGACGGTTACCACCACAATGATCAGGACACCCTCGACAAGGTGAGCGCCCACTCGCTGCAGATCGCCGGCGATCTCTTCATCGAGATGATTCATCTCATCAACCAGCAGGGCTGATAACTTTTCACGGTCAAAAAAGAGGCGTGTGGAATCCCACACGCCCTTTGTGCGTTTACGACTTCGGATTACTTGGTGCAGGGATGATTGTGATCGGCGTGCGCACCTTTGGCCTTCGCGTCGGCCTCAGACATGTACGCTCCCTGCTTCGTCTTGCCATAGTATTGCGAACCGGGACAGTGGTAGACGTTCGAGTCGGTGTTGAGCCATACCATGCCGGGGCCACCGCCTGGCGCCTGGGTCATATTCGCGGTGGAGGTGTGAGTCGTAGTCTTCGCAGGTGCTGGCGCAGCGGCGGAGGCAGGAGCAGCCGCTGGAGCCGGAGTGGCCGCTGGAGCTGCCGTCTTTGCCGGTGCCGGAGCCGTCGCCGTCTTGGCGGCGGCAGGAGCCGTGGAGGTGCTGGCGTACCACTCCTTGACACCCTGATGTCCCCGGCAGGCTCCGCTCTTGCTGGCTGACGAGGTGTACGTACCGTCTTTGCACTGGCCGGTGGATCCCGCAGGCGCCTGGGCGATAGCAAACTGCACCACAAAGAGCCCTAAAGCGATCGTCATCAAGCGAATGGCTGTCTTCATAAGTGCTCCTGAACGAAAGGATTGGTGGTACGCGATACGGCCATCATGCTACGCCGCGTGCTGGGGGCTGTCATCAGAAAGCTGTCTGCTTCCGGTCTTAACTTATTGTTTACCTCCGCTTTTGTGGTATGGGCGAAAACGTGCTGACTTCCTATTCTGTTGCCCTTAGTTGCGAGAGGTACACCCTATGCAGATATCTACTTTTATTCCCCTGCGTGACCGCTCCACCGCTCCAGAGACGTCAACGCGGCCCAACGCGTTCTTCAACGTGCATCCAGTAGGCGAGATCATTCGTGGTCTCTTCCTTTCCTCACTTTTGTGGGTCTTGCTGGCCATCGCGGTATATATGGTTTATTCCCTGGTTCTCGGCTCGAACTAGGTCGTGCTCTGCATGCTGTGCTGACCCTCTCTCGAGGGTGCCTTCAGCGCGAGTTCGCCATGGCTCGCGCTCTCTTTTCCAGCCAGTCACGCCATGGAGCTGCCCGCCGCGCGGAGCGAAGTTTCGTCTGGATAGGCGCTACGCGATAGCATCCTAGAGATATGACGAGCGTGACCCCTGTCAGCTACTGGGTGGGATTTCATATCTTCGTAGTGGTTCTGATGGGGCTGGAACTGCTCTATGCCCGGCGCGCACCTGCCGAAAAACAGCACACGATTTCAGTTGCCGCAACGATTATGTGGGTCGGTGCAGCCTTGGCCTTCGGCGTGTTTGTGCTGCAGAAGATGGGTAGCGTCGCCGCGACCGAGTATCTCGCGGGCTACGCCATTGAAGAGTCGCTCTCGATCGATAACCTATTCGTCTTCCTGCTCTTGTTCGGGATGTTCCGCATCGAACCGAAGAGGCAGCCTAAGGTTTTGTTCTGGGGTGTCGCCGGGGCAATCGTGATGCGCGGGGCATTCATCGCCGCCGGTATTGATCTGCTGAATCGCTTCTCATGGATAAGCTACGTATTCGGAGCAGTACTGCTCATCGCTGCAGTAAACCTCGCGCTGCCTAAGAAGCACAAAGAGGGAGAGTCCGTACCCAACTGGCTAAAATGGCTCTCTCGCGTCAAACCGGTGAGCCTGAGGCAGGACTGCTTCGTCACAGTTGAGGACGGACGAAGAAGGGCTACCGTGCTATTACTAGCCCTGGTAGCCATCGAGTTAACCGACCTGGTCTTTGCCATCGATTCGATTCCAGCCGTCCTTTCCATCACAAGGCACCCGTTTCTGGCCTATACCTCTAACATCATGGCCGTGATGGGGCTTCGTTCGCTCTATTTCCTGCTGGCCCACCTGCTAAAGCGACTTCGGTTTCTTCACTACGGACTGGCTGCGGTCCTCGGATTCGCTGCCTTGAAGATGCTCGCCGCCAAGTGGTGGGAGGTGGGGCCGCTTACCTCGTTGGGAGTCGTTGTCTCGATGATTGGCGTGACGGTCCTTCTGTCGCTCGTCCGACAGCCCTCTCTCGCCGACGCTGACCCTTCTCTATAGTTACCTTTTCGCTATCTGCAAGATGATACACATTGACATGAATTTCTCCTCGCGCCGATAACATTATGTTAACGAATCGGTTATACCCACGAGATAGCTGAATTCCCCCAAAATGCACTGCATAACTGCAAATTAGTGCATATTACTTTCGTAAATCCTCTGGAGCCAGGAACCAGCGTTTTCAGGCTTGTCATTGATTTCAGACAGGTTCTTTCCGGAAACCGCTGAGCGGTCGAATCGGCATCCAAATTGCACCGTAAGTCGTCGGAGGACTCTATGAAAAGGCTGGCGTGTGCCTTGGCGACTGCAGCACTCTTTGTCGGTGCAAGCTCTTTGCGCGCAGACGGGCTGGGAACTCCCGTAACCGGGACGCTGACCTTCGGCGGCTTCGGTTCGACCAACTATTTTGACGCAGCAAACGGCTTCGTCCCGGCCGGCTACGGCAACAGCGGGGGATCGACGACAGTTACCATCGGACCAGGTATCGAGTTTGGATTTCAGGACTCCGCCAACCAGGACACAGCGGACTTCGACGGAACAACCCTTAACATCACCGACAACTCTTTCGAGGGGTCCAGCAACAGCTTTCAGATGACCTTTACCGATCCGGCTTTTCTCGGTTTCAGTCTTCTCAGTGACGAGCTGGGAATCACCTATAACTTCACCGGAACAACTTTGACCGTCGACTTCGCTGGTGGAAACGTCAAAGGTTCCGACTCAGTCCTTTTCTCCTATACCTCTCTGGATTCGGCAGTGCCCGAACCCGGCACCCTGGGATTGCTTGCGGTAGGCTTAGTCGGCGGTGCCGGTATTCTACGTCGCAGATTTGCCAACTGAAAACGAAGTCCTCTCTTCAAGGGAAGGCATGGCAGTATCGGGAATGGTCATTCCGATTGCGCTA
This sequence comes from uncultured Acidobacteriaceae bacterium, assembly GCA_963741395.1. Taxonomy (GTDB): domain Bacteria; phylum Acidobacteriota; class Terriglobia; order Terriglobales; family Acidobacteriaceae; genus Edaphobacter. The sequence goes on along the minus strand of CAVUHV010000002.1, from coordinate 955,720 downwards.
GCGTTTGTTTAGGTGGGCTGCTGATTCGCTCGAAGAGCGAGGATTCTCCTCAAAGGTCAGGACGTCTTCCTGGATGACGGAGTGCCGTGCAACTTTCTCCTTATGCGGAAAGTCATTGCGGTAGTGAGCGCCGCGGCTCTCCTGACGCGCCAGTGCCGAAGCGACGATGATGCGAGCGACAGTGTAAAGATTGCGCGCCTCAATGGCACGTCGGGAGATCCCTCGAGGCATGCTGACGGCAAGGGTCGCCAGAGCATCTTTCGCTGCTTCGAGACCAGCTGCATCCCGAAGGAGGCCCGCATACTTCCACATGATCTCGCGCAGATTCTGGATCCAACGCTCGAGATCGGCTTCTGAGGATGCTCCATTCAGGCCAGGGGGCAACTGCAAGACTGCCCCGGCCGTTTTCGGCATCACTCGATCTTTTGCCGTGTCCTCAATCATCGCCTCGGCGGCAAATGTTCCAAACACCAGCCCTTCAAGCAGCGAGTTGCTGGCCAGGCGATTCGCGCCGTGAACACCGGTGCAGGCCACCTCGCCTGCGGCGTAGAGGCCGGGAAGCGATGTGCGGCCGTGAACATCGGTTCGAATGCCTCCCATCAGGTAGTGCGCAGCCGGGCGGACAGGGATGAGATCGCGGTTGAGGTTGAGATGACAGCGGGCCAGAAAAGCAGAGATGCCCGGAAAGCGCTCCTGCAGATCTTTATGAATGTGGCGCATGTCAAGGTAGACGGGACCGTCCATTCCCTCGCGCGTGATAGCGCGGGCTACGACGTCACGCGGCGCGAGTTCCAGCAGCGGATGATAGCGCTGCATGAAGCGCTCGCCCGCTGCGTTGACCAGGTAAGCTCCCTCGCCCCGCAAAGCCTCGCTCAGCAAGAAGCGCGGAGCTCCCGGACAACTGAAGGCTGTCGGATGAAACTGATAGAACTCCATATCGCTGACGGCGGCGCCCGCGCGATAGGCCATCGCGATACCATCACCCGTTGCGACCGCCGGATTGGTCGTGTCGCTGTAGACCTGGCCCGCGCCTCCGCTTGCAAGCAGCACCGCACGCGCGTGGACGCTGAACACGCCGCCTTGACCATCCAGCAGCGTAGCGCCAGTTACGCTGCCGCCTTCAACCAGCAGATCGATACCCGTCACCCACTCCATCAGCTCGATATTCGGAATCTGCCGGACGTGCCGCAGCAGCGAAAGGGCGATCTCCCTTCCTGTGGCATCACCCTTGGCGTGCAGGATGCGCGAGCGGCTGTGTGCCCCTTCACGGGTCAGCATCAGTTCGCCATCTTCGCGGTCGAATGCCGTACCCCAGTCAAGCAGCTCATGTACGCGCTCGGGTCCTTGTTCAACAAGCACCGTGGCCGCCTCTCGGTTCACAAGACCGTCGCCTGCCGCCAGAGTGTCTTCAAGATGCAGTGCGACGTCTTCCTCGCCACTCATTGCGACCGCAATGCCGCCCTGCGCGTAGGCTGTATTCGACTCGGCCAACTCTTCCTTGGTGATGACGAGAACGCGGCACGCCTCGGCCAGCCGCACTGCCGCCCGTAGACCTGCAATACCGCCGCCAATAATCAAAAAATCGACCTGCTCCCTTGCCGCTTCACTGGCGGCGCCATTCGACACTTCCACAACCACTCCTGTCTTCTTGATGCTACTCTCTGCGGACGGCCGGAGAACTGCATACGATAGGATGAAATTACTGTGGCGTCGATTCAGCTCAAAACTCCAAGCGCAACCTACGACATCACGATCGGCTCTGGCCTGCTGTGGACGCTTGCTTCGCGGCTCAGGAAACTTAAGAACGGCAAACCCTTCCGGCCCTTCATCGTGACCTCGCCGGAGATATGGGGCCTATGGGGCGCAAAGATCCTCGAATCGTTCAGCGAGCCACCGACCGTGCTCTTTCTTCCCGCTGGCGAGCAGCACAAGAGGCTGCGAACTGTCGAATCGCTAACCGAGCAACTGGCCGAAGCGGGCGCCGACCGCGACGCGCTCCTGATCGCGCTCGGCGGTGGCGTTGTGGGTGATGTGACGGGATTTCTGGCCGCCATCTACATGCGGGGCATTCCATACGTCCAGATCCCAACAACGCTGCTTGCGCAAGTGGACTCCTCGATTGGAGGCAAGACCGGCGTCAATCTCTCGGCTGGAAAAAATCTCGTCGGGAGCTTCCACCATCCTCTTGCCGTGCTCGCCGACACTGATCTTCTCGGCACCCTGCCGAACGCCGAGCTGCGAGCCGGACTTCAGGAGTCCATCAAGGCCGGAATCATCCGCGACGCGAAGCTGTTTCGCTATCTCGAACGTTACGCCGACGCTGTGCTTGCCGGAGAACCGAAAGCTCTTGCCCACGTCGTAGCAGCCAGCGTCCAGGTCAAGGCCGACGTTGTCGCCAGTGACGAGCGCGAGTCCGGGCTGCGCATGATTCTCAACTACGGCCATACCATCGGCCATGCAATCGAAGCAGCGACACAATATAAGCAGTTGCTGCATGGAGAAGCAGTCGGCTGGGGAAGCATTGCCGCAACGAGACTAGGGCTGCAACGCGGCCTCATCCCGCAGGCAGAAGCTGACCGCATCGTCAGCCTGATTCTGCGCTACGGCCCACTGAGCCCCTTCAAAGCGACAGCGGAAAAGATCGTGACCCTCACCGGCAGCGACAAGAAGAACCGCAGCGGTACACTCTCGTTCATCCTTCCCACCGGCGTCGGATCGGTAGATATCGTGCGTGACGTCACCAAGACCGAAATGCTCGACGCCGCGGAATGGATGATCGCACTGATGCGTGAGAAGACCAGCAAGCCTGCGAAGAAACGGATATGACGAGCCTGCATCACGATCTCGAGCACGAGTCCTCTACAGGCGCGCGGCCTCGGGGTGCAAGCACGGAGCAGGCCGCTGCCTCCGGCGTGCAGCAGATGTTCGACTCCATCGCGCCCAGATATGACCTGCTGAACCACCTTCTCTCCGTCGGCCTGGACCGCTGGTGGTGGGCCCGTGCGGCGCGAAGCTTTCGCACAGTTCTTGAGCGACCGGAGGCTGTCGTCCTCGATCTCTGCTGCGGCACCGGCGACATGACGCTTGCTCTGATGCGTCACCGTCCGGTCGGCAAAGGTGAGGCTCCTATGCTGGCGGTCGATTTTTCCCACGAGATGCTCGCCCGTGGAGCGCAAAAGTTCGCAGGACACAACATCCTCGCCATCGAAGCGGACGCGTTGCATCTTCCGATCGCATCGGCGTCGCTCCATCTCGTCACCTCGGCCTTTGGCTTTCGAAATCTGGCCAACTACGCGGAAGGGCTTGCCGAACTTTATCGAGTACTGAGGCCCGGCGGCCAAATCGGAATTCTCGAATGCAATCAACCCGAGGGAGTGACGGGAGCGATGTACAACCTCTACTTCAAGAAAATTCTTCCCAGGATCGGCGGTCTTATCTCTGGCGACAGCGGCGCCTACAGCTACCTTCCCGCCTCGGTTGAGCGCTTCCCCCGCCCGACGCGTATGCTGAAGCTAATCGCCGACGCGGGATTTGCCGAAGCCGGTTGGACCGGCTATACCTTCGGAACCGCGGGCCTCTATCGCGCCGTAAAACCCTGATCGTTGCACCGCAAAGACAAGTGCGTGCAATGACCGCCGGCATTCGGTACGATTGAGTTCCGATGACCCAGACGGCCACTCCGGAAGACGTCTCACAGATACACGCAGCCAAACGGTCGGCTGCGCTCTCTTCGGTGCTGGCGGCCCTGGGAATCACACTCCTCAAGCTCCTGACCGGCCTCCTGACAGGCTCGCTCGGTATGCTCTCCGAGGCCGCCCATTCGACCATCGATCTGGTCGCCGCGGGAATCACGTTGTTCTCCGTAGGCGTCTCCGACCGTCCCGCAGACGATACCCACAACTACGGCCATGGCAAGGTCGAGAGCCTATCAGCCTTCGTCGAAGCCGGGCTGATGTTGGGGTCCTGCGTTTGGATCGTCACCGAGGCACTGCGACGAATCGTTTATAAGGAACGCCTTTCGCTTACATTTTCCATTTGGCCCTTTGCCGTTCTGCTTCTATCGATCGCCGTCGACTTCACGCGTTCCAAACGGCTCGCCCATGTTGCAAGCGAGCACCACAGTGATGCCCTTGAAGCCGATGCGTTGCACTTCGGCACGGACATCTGGTCCTCAGTCGCGGTGTTGTTCGGATTGGCCGCTACGTACGCCGGCCAGCACTGGCATATTCCTGCGCTGATGCTGGCCGATCCCGCCGCCTCCCTTGTCGTCGCGGGAGTGATCCTGTTTGTCACGTGGAGGCTCGCACAGCGAACCATCGACACTCTGCTCGACGCGACTCCGAAAGAGACCCGCGAAAAGATGAGGCGCAATCTCGTTCGCGAGTTGCGCTCCATCGACGGAGTCCTCTCAGTTGATCGCATACGCACACGGCGCTCTGGCTCGAACTACTTCGCGGACCTCACGCTGGGCTTGCCGCGGAACCTCACCTTCCAGCGCTCCGAGCAGATCACCATGGCCGCCACAGAGACCGTGCGGCGTCATCTTCCGGGTGCCGACGTGGTAGTCCATAGTGTGCCGACGGCCTCGCTCGCCGAGAGCGTCCACGACAGGATTCGCGCAGTCGCCGCGCGATTGAACCTCGTGATCCACGATGTTACAGTTCAGCAGTTCAACCACAAACTTCACGTCGAACAGCACCTGGAGGTCGACGAGACCATGCCACTCCGCCAGGCTCACGAGCTCGCGACTTACCTGGAGTCAGAGATTCGCAGGGAGATTCCAGAGATCGCATCGATCCTGACACACATCGAGAGCCTGCCGTCGACCATTGAGCAACCCGCTTCACAAGAGCGCAATCGCGAGCTTGAAGTGCGCTTGCGCCGCGCCGCCATGGCATTTCCCGAGATCCTCGACATCCACGATGTCATGGTCACGCGGCTCGGAGCACCCGGCGAAGAGATCCACATCCAGGTGAACTGCCACTGCACCCTGCCCGACGATCTTCCCATGGCGCGTGTCCACGCCGTCATCACCGCGCTCGAAGGCGCATTCAAGCTCGACGCTCCCGAAGTAGACCGCCTGCTAATTCATCCCGAGCCCGCAACCGACAACCGCCGCTGAACACGCGGTACGATGGTGATGATGCGACGATTCTTCAATATTGTTCTGGGTGCGATGGCGATGGTCGTCGTAGCGTTGGTCTCCGCATTCTTTACGATGCGGCTTGCCATTCATGGCCGAGAGGTCAAAGTCCCCGACCTCACCCACATGACCATCGCAGAGGCCAGTCACCGAACCAGTTCCCTGGGCTTACGGCTGCGCCTGGAAAACAAGTTCTACTCACCCGATACTCCGGCCGGAAAGGTGCTGGCGCAGTTCCCTGCCCCCGGCACTGTAGTGCGGCGCGACTGGCCCGTGCGTGTCACCGAGAGCCTCGGAACTCAGCAGGTCTCCATTCCCGATCTCACCGGACAGGGCGAGCGCGCGGTCTCGATTCACCTGAAGCAACTGGGGCTTGAGTTAGGCACCGTCGGATACATCGCCGCGGAGGGCCCTCCAGACGTCGTAGTGGCCCAGACGCCTCCGCCAAACGCAACCGGAGTGGACACCCCAAGAGTAAGCGTGCTGCTAAGCGCGCCGGAAGATGAGGATGAGACGGCCTACGTTATGCCTTCTCTCGTAGGGCTGACCCTATCTGGAGCTTACGCAAGAGCTTCGTCGGCAGGACTGCGCGTGGCTAGCATCGAGGATGTAACTCCTGCCGCCGCTTCACCCGCTCCGGGTGCACCCGCCGCAGCGCCAGTTACAGCACCGACCCCCGCCGCCGCATCAGCGCTTCCAAGCGCACCCGCCGCAACGCTCGCCGGAATCGTCGTAGCTCAGACCCCACCGGCCGGACATCGAGTCGTCAAGGGCGACCTTGTTCGCCTCTCGCTGACGCATTGAGCATATGGATCATCACGAGCGTCGCTCAAATACTGCGGCAAAAAAACCATCTCCAGGATGCGTCCCCGGTAGCGTGCGCAGCGCATTGCCGCGAACGGCCCCAGGTAGCGATTCTCTAAGCAGGCCATCCGCGTGAAGCCGATCAAGTATCGGCTGAACCGGAACGATGCTCACAGAAGCATCGGCGTCGACCGTGTTCACAATCTCTTCGCACTCCTCCGGCTCAAGCGAGCAGGTGGAGTAGACCAGCCTGCCGCCAGGCGAGAGATGGTCGAGCGCCGCACGCAGAATACTGCGCTGCCGGCTGGCCTGCCGGCCCAGATCTCCAGGTGCGAGACGGTGACGGATCTCGGGATTCCGCGCGAGCGTCCCTGTTCCGCTGCAAGGAACGTCGCACAGAACAAGATCGAAGGTGCCCAGTTCGGCAGGAGGACGTGTGGCGTCAGCGAGCTCGGTGCGAACCTTAGCGGCGTAGGGATAGCGCCCCATCCGCGAGCGCATCGCGTCCAGCCTGCGAGCGCTTACATCTGTGGCCAGGATATCTGCCTCAGGCAGACGATGTGCAAGTATCAGCGTCTTGCCACCGGGCGCCGCGCATGCATCCCACACCCGTGTTGCGTTGGGAGATGACGCTGCAGCAATCTCAGCCACGAGGCGCGAGCCGTCATCGATGATCGGGAGCACAACTCCGTCCTCTGACTCTGGAGCGAAGAGCCGGGACCCCGAGGGTTCTTCCTGGTCGGCCTCGCAGATTCGCAGAGCGGCGGCGCGACCATAGGAAGTCACCCAGCGTTCAACCAGCCACTCCGGATGCCCGAGCCGGCGCGCCAAGGCCGCGGTTGACTCGTGAATCGGCCTCCCCGGTGCAGGCGCAGACGCAATCTTCCGAAGAATGGCATTCACCATCCCGGTTGCATGGGGATGACCCGACACCCGGCAAAGTTCGACGCTCTCGCTTAAGGCCGCGTGCGGAGGAATACGGTCAAGATGCAGTAGCTGGAACGCGCCTAAGCGCAGCGCAATAGCAACCGGCTCGGCAAGACGCTGGTCAGGTCGCTGAAGCAACGGCTGGATGCGGGCATCAAGCGCGATCTGCCAACGCAGCACACCGAGAACGAGTGCAGTAGCCAGGTTGCGGTCCTCTGGCGAGAGTGCAGCCGTACGCTGCGAATGTAGAAGGTCGTCGCTGTTGCCTTTGTTCGCAGCGACAAGCGAAAGAATCTCGAAAGCTGCCACGCGCGCTGGCGAGACTGCCTTAGCAGGCGCCTGCTTTGCCGCAGACTTTCGGGCCGGTCTTCCTTCACCGCGTGTCCTGCCGGGCATCGTCACTCCCCGAGCCGCTCGCCGGTCCTGACCTGAAACCCGCGCAGAAACTCAGCCGCCGGCATTCGACGCTTGCCTTCCATCTGCACCTCATCGAGCGCCAGTGTTGTGAACTGGCCACAGGCGATGCACAGACAGTCACCCTCCACCCGGATGACCCCGCACGCCGTTGGCGAGTGCTCATCGACAACGTGCATGCGCTGAGCAATCAGCTTCTTGCCGCGGAGCGTCGTGAAAGCCCCGGGCCACGGCTGAAAACCGCGCCACCGGTTGTAGATCTGCGCCGCCGTCCGCGAGAAGTCGATTCGACCGTCATCGCGCGTAAGAATGGGCGCAAGCGTTGCCATGGCGTGGTTCTGCGGCTCCGGGCTGAGTTCGCCAGCATCGAGCCGTCGCAGGGTCTCGACCATCAGGCCGGCTCCCACCTCGGCGAGATTCTCGTAGACATCGACTGCCGTCTCTTCTGAGCCGACAGGAACAGCCTGGGCGAGCAGCATGTCGCCGGTGTCCAGTCCTGCATCGAGCCGCATCGTCGTCACGCCTGTGACAGTCTCTCCCTCAGCGACAGCCCACTGAATAGGCGCCGCCCCTCTGTACTTCGGCAGCAGCGATCCGTGCAGGTTGATGTTGCCGTAGCGCGGCAGATCGAGCATCCACTGCGGAATGATGCGGCCGTAGGCAACGACAAGAATCGCATCTGGAGATATCTCTTCCAGCAGAGCGCGAAACCCGGCATTCGCCTTGATCTTCTCCGGCTGCGTGACAGGGATAGGGTGCGCGAGCGCAGTTTTCTTCACCGGAGGAGCGTGCAGTTCCATGCTGCGGCCGGCCGGGCGGTCGGGCTGTGTCACCACGAGGGCAACCTCATGGCCTGCCGCCAGCACCGCCTCAAGCGTGGGGACAGCGAACTGTGGGGTCCCGCAGAAGACGACTCTCATTCAGACTTCAATGGTAACTGCCCGGCGAGCCGCTGTCGCACCAGGCACGCGGCAGGTCATGGACTTCCTGCTAGCTGAAGATCTCCTTCACCTTCTCGAAGACGCCGCTGGGATGCGGCGCATTCTCGACCGGAAGCGTCTCTCCGAGCTGGCGCAGAAGCTCCTTCTGCTGCTTCGTGAGCTTCGTCGGCGTCTGCACATTCACGCGGACGATGAGATCGCCCTTGCCCCGCTGATTCAGGTGCGGAACTCCCTTGCCGCGCAGCCGGAACTCGCGACCGCTCTGCGTCCCTTCCGGAATGCGCAGTGACTCAGGGCCTTCCAGTGTCTGAATCTCGACCTCCGTGCCGAGCGCTGCCTGCGGAAACGAGATGGGCATCACGCAATGCAGATCATCGCCGTCGCGCTCGAAGAACTTGTGAGCCTTGACGCTGAGCACGACGTAAAGATCGCCCGCAGGCCCGCCAAATCGCCCCGCCTCGCCCTCGCCCTGGTAGCGAATGCGGGTGTCCTGCTCGACGCCCGCCGGCACCTTGACGAGAATCTTGTGCGCCGCCTCGACCCGTGTCTCACCGTGGCAGACCTTGCATGGGTCGACAATCAGCGTTCCCGTGCCACCGCAGACCGAGCATGTCCGCGCCACGGAGAAGAAGCCTTGCTGAAAGCGCTGCTGTCCTCGGCCTCCGCACTGCGTGCATGTCACCGGGCCCCTACCCTTGGCTGCACCCGTTCCGTGACATTCCGTGCAGGCCTCGCTGCGGTGAATCGTGATCTCTTTTTCGACTCCGAAGACAGCCTCTTCAAACTCGAGCGTCAGGTCGTAGCGCAGGTCGCGTCCCCGCTGGACCCGCGATGCCTTTCGGCCGCCGCTGCCGCCCATGTTGAACATCTCGCCGAACAGGTCGCCGAAGATGTCGCCGAGGTCCTGTGCTCCAAATGGGCTGCCGCCAAAGCCTCCTGCGCCTGGACCGCCGCCTGAGAACGCCGCATGGCCGTAGCGATCGTAAGCGGCACGCTTATCAGGGTCGCTCAGCACCTGGTAGGCCTCGCTGCACTCCTTGAACTTCTCTTCCGCCGTGTGATCACCGGGGTTGCGGTCAGGGTGATGCTGCATCGCGAGCCGACGGTACGCCGTCTTCAACTCCTGATCGGAGGCGTCACGCGAGACACCTAGTACCTCATAAAAATCAATCTTGGTCACGTTTGCCGTTGCACTCATCTTTCAAATTTCCGAATTCTGATTCCGATTCCGATTCCGATTCCGATTCCAAAGATCTGCTTGAAGCGATAGCCCCACAGCGGGCTACTTCCCGCAGCTACTGCTCATTGACCTGTGCGGGATTGGCGGCGATCCTAACCAGCGCCGGACGCAGCAGTTTGTCGCGAATCTTGTAGCCACGCCGGATCTCCTCAAGCACCTGGTGATCCGGGAACTCCTTGGTTTCGATGCTTCCCAGAGCCTCGTGGATTCTGGGGTTGAACTGCGTTCCAACCGACTCGACCTGCACAACGTTGAGTCCACGCAGAGCATCTTCCATCTGCTTCAGAATCAGTTGCACGCCGCTGCGAAGCTGCTCAATCGAGCCATCGGCCTTCAACGCGAGCTGGAAGTTATCCATCACCCCGAGGAACGGCTCAACCGTATTCGAGACTGCGTAGTCGCGAGTGTCCTGCCGCTCCTTCGCCTCACGCTTGCGGGCGTTGTCGAACTCTGCCTGCAGCCGCGCCAGCCGGTCCAGCAATTGGTCGCGCTCCGCCCTCACCTGGTCAAGATCCGAGGGAGCCGGCAGAGCGTGCTCCTGTGTCTGGGCCGCAGCTTCTGTCGCGGGGGTTTCGAGTTCGCCCTCCTGGACGGCCTGCACGGTGCTCTCTTCTTGCATGTTAGTGTGTCTCCTCATCATCGTTACCTCTTCTATTATCGCCGATAGCCCACATCAGCGCAGAGGCGCCACAACTACTCGGCTGCGTGCAGCACGCGCTCGAAGACCTGCGAAATATAGCTCACGGCATTCAGTGTGTTCTCATAGTGCATTCGCTTGGGCCCGATGACACCTAACGTTCCCAGAGCCTCGCCGCCCATACGCGTCGGTGCAGCAATCAACACCAGACCCGCCATCTCTGGGGCGTGTTGCTCAAGATCGAAGATTACCCGGACGCTCTCCTGCCGGGCATCAATGTACGCGTTCAGCAGTTCGACCAGCCGCTGCTTCGCCTCAAGCGCCGCCAGCATCTCGCGAAGGTGCTCGCTGTCGGCCTCGCTGCCAATCAGGTTCGCAACTCCCTCGACGTAAACTGTCTCAGGCGAGATCTCGCTCTTCGGCAGAGCCTTAGCCCAAAGCTGCTGGACAGCATTCAGCATCCGCTGATACTCGCTGCGTTCATGATCGAGTAGCCGGGCTATCTCCGCCCTCACCCGCTCGACGCTCCATCCGCGGAATCTCTCGTTCAGAAAGTTCGCTGCCGCTTCGAGCTCTCGCGCCGTCAGGTCGCGGTCAAGTGCCAGCACACGGTCCCGCACCAGACCAGTCCGCGTCACGACTACGGCAAGCACGCGCGACGGAGCAAGCCGTGAAAAATGCACATGCTCCAGCAGATCGCCATCGGCCACTGCGGCAATCGCCACGCCCACGCCGCTCGACAACGTAGCCAGAACATGCGAAGTACGTTCGAGAACCGCCTGAGTCCCTGCAAGCCCCGCGAAGCTGGAATCAATCTCCATCTTTGAACGCGCGGAGAGGCGTGCCGCATCGATCCTGGGATTCGTCCCGCCAATAAGCTGCTCGACATACATCCGAAAGGCCTGCGCCGTGGGAATCCGGCCCGCCGACGTGTGCCGCTGCTCCAACAGACCGGCATCGGCAAGCGCCGCCATCTCATTGCGAATCGTGGCCGAGCTCATGCCGCCGATCTCATCCGCCTGCAGTCGTGCAATCGTCTGGGAGCCGATAGGTTCGCCGGTCTCGATATAGCTCTCGACGATGGTCATCAGGATGGCCCGCTGCCGCGCCGTCATCCGCTCTGCATCTGCCATCCGGTCCTCCTACCTCTTTAAGTCTACCGTTCCCGTCAAGCTGGCTCTCAGCGCTATCTGTGGGTGGGAGCTAGGTAATCTCCAGGACGTCCTCACTCTTAGACGCAATCTCCTGCGCCTTCGCCGCAACCCTTCGGGCAACCTCGTAGAATTCCTTCGCCAGCTTCGAGTCCGGCCCCGCGAGCGTCACCGGCATGCCGCTGTCGCCCCCTTCGCGAATCGCGGGATTCAGCTCAAGTCCGCCCAGAAAATCGATGCCGAACTGCGCTGCCGTGCGCTCCGTGCCTCCCACCCCAAAGACGTCGATGACCTCACCGCTCGGCAGCGTCATCTGCGACATATTCTCGACCATCCCCAGAACCTCAACCTTCACCTGGTGGAACATCTCCAGCGCCTTGCGCGCATCCTGCAGCGCGACGCTCGAACCCGTGGAGACCACGACCGCGCCGGTGAGCGGAACCGTCTGAACCAGCGAGATGACCACGTCGCCGGTCCCCGGAGGCAGATCGATGATCAGAAAGTCAAGCTCACCCCACTCCACCTGTTGGAGAAACTGCCGGATGATCTGGTGGAGCATCGGCCCACGCATCACCATCGGCTTGTCTCCCGGGGAGATCAGCCCGATCGAGATGAACTTCACCCCGTGCGCCAGAATCGGCTCGATGCGGTTCTCGCCAACGATGTTCGGCTGCCGCGTGGCTCCCATCATCGTCGGCACGTTCGGCCCGTAGATGTCCGCGTCGATAAGCCCGACCTTGTACCCCAGCTTCCCCAGCGCGACCGCGAGGTTCACCGCAACGGTCGTCTTACCCACGCCCCCCTTGCCGCTGCCAACCGCGACAACGTGCGCGACTCCCGGTAAAGGCTGCGGTCCCTGCGGTGCTCCTGCTCCCATGTGTCCCATAATTTGCTCCTTGCTTATTCCTTTTGCTAAGCGGTTAAACGTGCCACTCCGGAGGCAGCGTCGAGCGCAGTTCCTTCTTCCGCTGCGTCTCGCCAGCCCGAAGCTCACGCCGCCTGCCCGCGTCTTCGTAACGCCGCTTCTGGTGCTCCGTCTCCGGCACAACCTGCGGCACGACAAGTCGGCTGCCATCTTTGTCGACCGCGACAAAGGTCACATAGGCCGACGAGACATGGCGCAGCCGCTGCTCCCGAACATCCTCCACCATCACGCGGACGCCAACCTCCATCGAGGTCCGGAAGGCCCGGTTCACGCTCGCCTTCAAAATCAACAACTCGCCAACCTTTACCGGCGAGACAAAGTCCAGATGGTCCATTGAGGCTGTCACCGTTATCGCCCGGGCATGCCGGCTGGCCGCCATTGCGCCAACCAGGTCGATGTACTGCATGAGGCGTCCGCCAAATAAGTTGCCCAGCGCATTAGCGTCCGCTGGAAAGACGATCTCGCTGCGTTCAGACTGCGACTCAGCTACCGTTCGCTTCAAAATGTGGTCAGTCACATCTACCAGTGTAAATCGCCAGAAGACATGCTTCTAATCGGCGCTCCTTGACGAAGATGTACATTCGCGCGCACTTGCCAATTTCCCAACCCCATCGCACCATCAAACAATGGACCAGGACACCGAACGCATCGCCATGCTCCACCAGATCCTCGCCGTGAACCCCTCTGACGCGTTCGCGCGCTATGGACTCGCCATGGCCCACCTCTCGGAAGGCAACTTTGCGCCCGCTCTGGCCGAGTTCTCCACGCTCATCGCGCAGAACCCCGACTACGTTCCCGCCTACCAGATGTCCGCCCAGACCCTCGCGAAGCTCGGCCGCACCGAAGAAGCCCTGGACCGCCTGCATCATGGCATCGCCGCCGCCAACCGCACCGGAAATCAGCACGCTCTGGCCGAGATGGAGGCCTTGCGCGAAGACCTCAGCCGCTAGAGACGCTCGCTTGGGACGCGTCTGAGCCCTTACCAGCCGCCGAACATCTATACTCTATCCATGGCGACCCCCCTCCCGACCACCCTGGGCGCTCTTCGCGCTAGTGAATTCACCCCGAAGCGGCTTGCCCGCAACGTAAAGGACGAGTTGCGGGAGAACCTGATCGCCAAGCTCCGCGCGAAGGAAACGCTCTTCCCCGGCATCATCGGCTATCAGGACACGGTTGTCCCGCAGATCGTCAACGCCGTCCTCTCGCGCCACAACTTCATCCTCCTCGGCTTACGCGGCCAGGCGAAGTCGCGCATCCTTCGCGCGCTCACCTCGCTGCTCGATCCGCACACCCCTTACGTCGCCGGCGCAGAGACCCGCGACAACCCGTACGCGCCCATCAGCAAGTTTGCCCGCGACCTCATCGCGAAGCACGGTGATGCGACTCCCATCGCGTGGCTTACTCCTGATGACCGCTTCGTCGAAAAGCTCGCCACGCCCGACGTCACCGTGGCCGATCTCGTCGGCGACATCGACCCCATCAAGGCCGCCCGCTCCAATCAGGACCTCGGCTCCGAGCTCACCATGCACTACGGCCTTTTGCCCCGCGCCAATCGCGGCATCTTCGCCATCAACGAACTCCCCGACCTCGCAGGCAAGATCCAGGTCGCGCTCTTCAACATCATGCAGGAGGGCGACGTACAGATTAAGGGCTACCCTGTCCGCCTCCCGCTCGACGTCGCGATCGTCTTCTCTGCCAACCCCGAGGACTACACCGCTCGCGGTAAGATCGTCACCCCGCTTAAAGACCGCATCGGCTCGGAGATCCGCACCCACTATCCCGAAGACATCGAGGAAGGCATCACCATCACCGCGCAGGAGGCATGGTCCAAGCGCCCGGCGAGCAACATCGAAGTCCCGCACTACATCCGCCAGATCGTCGAGCAAATCGCGTTCACGGCCCGCGAGGACAAGAAGGTCGACAAGCGCTCCGGCGTCTCGCAGCGTCTTCCCATCACGACCATGGAGCTCGTTCTCTCCAACGCCGAGCGCCGAGCACTCATCCACGGTGAATCGCTCGTCGTCCCGCGCGTCGGCGACATCTACACCGCGCTCCCCGGCATCACCGGCAAAATCGAGCTCGAGTACGAGGGCGAGATGCGCGGCGCCGACACCGTCATCCGCGAGATCATCCGCACCTCCGTCGCCTCCGTCTTCGACAGTTACTTCGGTGACACCGACACGCAGCAGATCGAGCAGTGGTTCAACCTCGGCGGCACCGTCCAGCTCAACGACGCGCAGCCGTCCTCCGGCTCACTCGCCGAACTCAAGCAGATTCAAGGGCTCTTCGAGAAGCTCACGCCGCTCAATGTCAACGGCAAGTCTTCGGCTGAAACCGCTGTAAGCGCCGCCGAGTTCCTCCTCGAGGGCATGTACGCCCACAAGCGCATCAGCCGCACCGAAGAGCGCAGCTTCACCGCGGCCGAAAAGAAACAGCGAGTCGATCAGGCTGCGAGCTACGCCGAGCGTATGCGCGAGCGCGAACAGGAAGACTACGGCGCCCGCAACCGCACTCGCCGCGGCTTCAACTAAACCCGAGACACCGATTACTGACTCGTGACTTGCGGGAGAAGTTCATGAAACGCGTCCGCTACACCAAATTCACCGGCGATCTCTCCTCCAGCATCGGCCTGGAAGAGCTCATGCAGGCCCTGGGCGACTTCCTGCTCGACTCTGGCTTCCACGATCCCTACTCCAGCTTCAGCGAGTTCAACAACCAGACCCTCGAAAATCTGCGCGAAGCCATCCGCCAGGCCCTCGAATCCGGCGAACTCTTCGACGAAGAGATGCAGGAGAAGTTCGACGACCTCAGCGGCGAACAGGTCGAAGAGCTCATCGACAAGATTATCCAGAAGATGCAGGAGCAGAACTACATCAACGCCGAGCAGCCCCAGCAGGGTCAGGGAGAGCAGGGAGACGGCAACGCCAACGCCCGCTTCGAGGTCACCGACAAAGGCATGGACTTCCTCGGCTACAAGGCCCTGCGCGAGCTCCTCGGTCCCCTTGGCAAGTCCAACTTCGGTCGCCACGACACCCGCCACGAGGCCGCCGGCGTCGAGATCAACGGCTCCTCAAAGCTCTACGAGTTCGGTGACTCGCTGAACCTCGACCTCACCTCAACCCTCTCCAGCGTCTTCGCCCGCGAGGGTATCCGCACAGCCATTGAAGGCGAAGAGAACGCCCCCCTCAACATCGAGTACTCCGACCTCTACGTCCACCAGTCCGACTACCAGTCCTCCTGCGCCACCGTCGTCCTGCTCGACTGCTCGCACTCGATGATCCTCTATGGCGAAGACCGGTTCACGCCCGCCAAGCGCGTCGCCATGGCGCTATCGCACCTCATCCGCACGCAGTTCCCCGGCGACACCCTCAATCTCGTCCTCTTTCACGACACCGCTGAGGAGATCCCCGTCTCGCAGCTCTCCCGCGTCAAGGTAGGCCCGCACTACACCAACACCCGGGAGGGCCTCCGCCTCGCCCAGCGCATCCTCGCCAAGCAGAACAAGGACATGAAGCAGATCGTCATGATCACCGACGGCAAACCCAGCGCGCTCACCCTGCCAGACGGCCGCATCTACAAAAACGCCTTCGGTCTCGACCCCCTCGTTATCGAAGAGACCCTTGAAGAGGTCTCCCGCTGCAAACGCAGCAACATCATGATTAACACCTTCATGCTGGCCAACGACTTCACCCTGATGCAGTTCGTCCAGAAAGTGACCGCCATGTGCCGCGGCAAGGCCTACTTCACCACCCCGCAGACCCTTGGTAACTATCTCCTCATGGACTTCATGTCGCGCCGAATGAAAACGGTACACTGACATCGAACGAATCGCTCGGCAGGACGCTTCGCGTCAACGAAGAATTGAACCGCGCCCCTACCTTTTACGTATCAATTTGCGTCGTATTAATCGCGCACAAGTATTTTTTGTGCCTAAGAGGACTTCATGACACCGCAAGAACAGCAGATGCTCCAGGGCCTGATTCAGCGCGTCAACCAGACCCAGCTACCGGAAAAGGACACCGACGCTGAAGCGATGCTTCAGCAGACCCTCGGCCGCAACCCCGATGCGCTTTATATCCTCGCGCAAACCGTGCTGGTGCAACAGTACGCCCTCGATCAAGCGCAAAAGCAGCTCACCGACCTGCGCGCACAGCTTGATCAACTCCGCGAGGCCCAGTCCCAGCAGCCAAAACACGCCACCAGTTTTCTCGGCAGCCTGCTCGGCCACAACGAAGAGCCCGCCCGTCCCGCTCCACCGCCACCGCCGCCGCCCCCCTCGCAGTACGCGCAGCCGCAGTTCACCCCAGTCCCGGGATACGGCTCCCCGGTCGCCTACGCTCCAGCGCCACAGCCAGGCGGCTTTCTGCGCTCCGCCATGCAGACCGCTACTGGCGTTGCCGCCGGCGCTCTCGCCTTTGAGGGCATCGAGAGCCTCATGCACGGCTTCGGCAATGCCGCCGGCTACGGCCCGGGCATCGGGGGCTTCGGCGGATCTGACCGCCCTGAGATCATCAACAATTACTACGGCGAAGACGCCCCGCACGAGCATGGTCAACTCTCACCCGACATCGAAGATCGACGCGGCGAACACAGCTTCTCCGATGCCGTTGACCACAACGATCACGGCGACACGTTGATGCAGGACAATGACAGGGGCACAGATAACGACGATACCGACTCGTCGGACTTCAATGACAGCTCTGACGACAGCTCCGACTTCGACTCCGGAGGAGGAGACGACAGCAGCTTCTAGTCGACCTTGTCCTTGTCGCCCTTGTGCTTCAGGTCGAGCCCAAATTTCGGCGAGCCCTTCGTTCCGCTGATCTTCACAGGAATCTCTGCGCCGGCCCCGTTCTTCTTGAAGAACGGGTCGACGGGCTTTAGCAACCAGGACTTCCACCAGGTCGAAACCATCTTCGACAGCGCGGCCTTGGTCCGAATCTTCCCCGCAAAATTAAACTGGTCTCCATCAAGCGTATACACCCCCGAGAGATTCACATCCGCACCGGGCAGCGTGTAGACGAGCTTTGGAAAATCCAAATTGCCTCCGCCCATCACGAACTGACCGGACATCTGTGACGACACATCCTCAGCGCCCGGCTTCGCTTCCTTCGGCTCGCCTCGCGCACGCAGGCTCAGCATGTCCACTCTGTCCTGCACGTCAGGATTGCTAAAGTGAATCGCTCGCAACATGAAGCTCCCTTGCAGGCTGAGTTTCTTCGTCACGCTCTGATCGCCCGGGACAATATGCAGCTTCGTCTTCATCGTGAGCCGCCCCGTCATGACCGCCGGCTGGGTCTTGACGCCGAGTTCGAGGAAGTCCTGAATCCTTGCCTTGGGAACATTCACATCGAGGTCGATGTCGTGTCCCTTCCCCTTCACATTGATGATGGCGCCGATGCAACTGAACTCCGAGTCCCCCAGCTTCGCCTCCACCGGCTGCAGATACGTGTCGCCGCTCGTCCCATCGACGATCGCGTGAAACTTCGTATGCAGCGGCATCGCGTGGTTCGCAGTATCGAGTGAAAAGTCCGGAGTCTCGGTAACGCCATCGACCACGATTCTGTTGAGCTGTCCACTGAACTCGCCAGTCGAAGAGAGAATGCCACCGATACCTTTGATCGTATTCAGATCGGCGTGGTCAAAGCTGTACTTCCCCGTCACGGCCGAGTCACCCGGACTCTCATTCACCCACGGTCCGAAGGTTCCCTTTGCATGAATGTCGCCGCGAGGAACAGCGTTCACAAGCGTCGCATCATATTGCCACGGCGCATTCGGCCCCACGTCGCGTAATACGATATGCCCCAATTCGAAATCCAGCGGATCTTTGTCAGGCTTCGACGTCTCAATAATCAGGCGCGAATCATCGCAGTCAATCTCATCGACAAGAATCTTGATCTCTCCCAAATGTCGATCATTCGCCGCCCCCTGCTGCCGCATCTCCTTCGGAGGAATCGCAATCGTCATGCGATCCACCCGCACCAGACCGACATGCATCGGCTTTTCAAAAAGTCCACTAACATTCGCGTGAAACGCAAAGCGACCCAGCGTTATCAGGGGGTCCTTAGCCCCCGCAGCCACCACATCATCCGGGGGATAGATGCGTAGACCATCGCCCGACACCTCCAGCCCCTTGAGCACCGATACGTGAAAGCCATCCATCTCCACGTGGCTGTCAAAACGTGTGCTCAACGTCTCGATGACTCTGCCTTTCAAAATCGGCTCAGCGCGATGCAGAACCCACTCGGCGACTGCGGCGACGACGATGACGGCGAAGAGCAGGACAATGGAAATCCATTCCCACATCCCCCGGCCTCGATTCTTTCGCAGTTCCACCGTTGCGGAGACCCTGATGGGATTCTGCTTAAAGCCATTCACGCTCAATTGGATGCATAAATTCTGATGGCCGTCTTGAGACCCAAAAACCGTATCAATCCGTGACGAAAATGATGAAAAAAACTGTTACGCTTCTCAACGCCCCGTATCTAACGGGGCAGATGGAGCGCAAGAGCCCATCAAATCCCAAGGAGACTCACATGAAGAATTCCCTCAAGGCAATGATGCTGAGCGCGGCCGTCACCGGCCTGCTTAGCGGCTCCACCACACCCCTCCACGCCTCCACCACCCACAACGGCGCCCAGTTCGGTCAGCTTGCGGCCTCGTCGGCTTCGTTCCTCGGCGCCGCCAAGGACAAGCACGCTTGTAAGGGCCAGAACAGCTGCAAGGGCAAGGGCGGCTGCAAGACCGGCGACAACGGCTGCAAGGGCAAGAACAGCTGCAAGGGTAAGGGCGGTTGCGCCACCGATGGCTCCAAGCCACCCGCTTCTTAGTTCGTCGCTCTGCCGGCTCCCTCGTAATTTTCTTCTGGGCTCCTTGGGGGAGCCGGTTCATTCCTCACCCACTCATCTTCTGAGGTTGTCATGCCTGCAAATCGCTTCAACGGATTCACGGACTACGGTGTCGGAATAGGCCTGCGCGTGCCGCACTACCGTCACATCCTCGAAAAGAAGCCCGTAGTCGACTGGTTCGAAATCATCTCCGAGAACTACATGATCGACGGCGGCCGTCCGCTCGCCGTCCTCGACAGCATCCTCGAGCAATACAACGTCGTGCAGCACGGCGTCTCGATGTACTTCGGCTCGGCCGAACCCTTCTCGCGCGAGCACCTCCGCCGCCTCAAAGATCTCGTCCGCCGCACCAAGACTCCCTGGCTCTCCGATCACCTCTGCTGGGGATCGGTCGACGGCACTTATACCCACGATCTCCTCCCCATGCCCTACACCTTCGAGGCCGCGCGCCTCACCGCGGAAAAGATCCGCCAGGCGCAGGACTTCCTCGAAGTCCCCATCGCCGTCGAAAACGTCTCCAGCTACGCCGAGTTCCACGCCTCCGAGATGACCGAGTGGGAGTTCCTCAACGAGGTCGTCGAAAAGGCAGACTGCGGCATTCTGCTCGACGTCAACAACATCTACGTCTCATCGCAGAACCACAGCTTCGACCCGCACACCTACGTCAACAGCGTCCCTGCCGAGCGCGTCGCGCAGATCCACATAGCCGGCCACTCCAAGTTCGAGAAGTACATCCTCGACACCCACGACCATCCCGTCCTCGACCCGGTCTGGAAGCTCTATGCCCGCGCCATCGAACGCTGCGGCCCCACCGCGACCCTCCTCGAGTGGGACGACTCCATCCCATCCTTCGACGAGGTCCACGCTGAAGCCCTCAAGGCAAAGCGCTACCTCGAACCTAAGACCGCGGCTCCTACGCAGCCATTGGCGGTGACAGCATGAACGTGAACGCCCCAAACCTGGAAGCCCTGCAGCGCCGCATGGCCACTGCCGTCATGCGGCCGCTCACCCGCAACGAAACGATGCGGAGGCGCAACGCGAACGGCGCCTCCGTTGACGATGAAGCCAACTCCTTCATCAAGCCGAACGACCGCCTCACCTCATTCGAGCGCCTCGAAATCTACAACCGTCAATACTGGTTTCGCGTCTTCTCCTCATTTGAAGAAGATTTTCCCGGCCTCAAGTCCGTCGTCGGCAGCCGCCGTTTCGAATCGCTGATGCGCGCCTACCTTGAAGCGCACCCCTCGCGCTCCTTCACACTGCGCAATCTCGGCTCATCGCTCGTCACCTGGCTAAAGCAGAATCCGCACTTTGCCGGCCCACATGCCGAGGCGGCAATTGCGATGGCGGCACTGGAGTGGGCCCACATCGAAGCATTCGACAACGAAACCCGCGAGCCCCTCAACGCCGAGCAGATCGCCGCTCTCGACGACACCTCGCACATCGCCATCCAGCCGCACATACGGCTCCTCGAGGCTCCCTATGCCGTCGACGACGCCCTGCTCGCCATTCGTGACTCCTCGCACGACGCA
Organism: uncultured Acidobacteriaceae bacterium; assembly: GCA_963741395.1. Classification (GTDB taxonomy): domain Bacteria; phylum Acidobacteriota; class Terriglobia; order Terriglobales; family Acidobacteriaceae; genus Edaphobacter. The sequence continues at coordinate 935,158 of CAVUHV010000002.1, read as the reverse complement.
GGCTCACAAGCCTCGAACGCCGTCAGCATCCATCTCGTTCGCCGCACCCGCGCCTCGCGCCGTCCGCGCCCCGAGCAGATCTACCTCGCCGTGCACCGCCACGACGACACCGTCTACTACAAACGCCTGGCGCGCGAAGACTACTTTCTGCTTCTGGCTCTGGATAGCGGCGCACCACTAGGCGAAGCCATCGAAACCGCCTTCGCAGAAAGCGCCATCCCCGAAGCGGAACGCCCCGCATTCCTCCAGTCTGCCTTTCACAACTGGATGCAGATCGGTTGGCTCTGCCCTCCGCGCATCACCCCGGAGGTTCTATGAACCACATCCTCGCTCGTCTTCACTCTCTGCACCTCGCCTTTGGCAAAATCTGCCAAAAGCTCTGCTCGCCTCTGCTGCTCCTCGTCCGCCTCTATTGGGGATGGCAGTTCGCGCAGAGCGGCTGGGGCAGGCTTCACAACGTGGGGAACGCCGTCAACTTCTTCACGACGCTCAACATACCGTTCCCCACGCTCAACGTGTATTTCATCTCGGGACTCGAGTTCGTCGGGGGTATCCTGCTTATCCTTGGGCTTTTCTCGCGTCCCATCTCGTTTTTGCTCGCAGCCGATATGCTCGTCGCCTACCTCACCGCCGATCGCGAAGCCCTCTTCTCCATCTTCTCGAATCCAGGCAAGTTCTACGGCGCAGATCCTTACACCTTTCTCTTCGCTTCACTCATGATTCTCGCCTTCGGCCCTGGCCTCTTCTCGCTCGACGCTCTCCTCGCGAAGAGGTTGCATTCGGTCCCGGCCATCGGCGATCACAGGGAAAGCAATGCCGTCACCAATTAGCGGCAGGGATGAGCCCAAGATGATCGCTGCCATCCTCCAAGGCGAACCCGAACTCTTCCACGAGCTCATCCGCCCCTACGAGCGCAGCGTCTATCTCATGGCGCTTTCCCTGCTCAAAAACGAAGCCGAAGCCGAGGACGCCGCACAGGAAGCTTTCCTCAAGGCCTATCGCAACCTCGCCAAGTTCCGGGCCGAAGCTCGCTTCAGCACCTGGCTCATTAGCATCGTACTCAACGAGGCCCGCGGCCGCCTGCGCCGCACCCAGCCCGCACTCACCGACTCCCTCGACGACGACCGCGAAGGCACCGTCGCCCCCGCGCAGCTCACCGACTGGCGCGAAATCCCCTCACAATCCCTCGAGCGCCAGGAGGTGCGCTCCCTGCTCCGCCGGGCTCTGCTTGCCCTGCCACTCCCCTATCGCGAGGTCTTCATCCTTCGCGAACTCGAGGAGCGCAACGTCCAAGAGACCGCTGAAGCTTTGGGCATCACCATCGCATCAGTTAAGATGCGGCTTCATCGCGCCAGGCTCATGCTACAGAAGCAGCTCGCCCCGCAGCTCAAGAGTGCAGTCCCGTCGCCGCGCAGGAGGTTTCTATGGTTCTGAACTGCCGCCACGTCTGGGACCAGATCTCCGGCTACCTCGACAACTCCCTCGACGCCGCCACTCGCGCTGATGTCGAAAACCACCTCGCTCACTGCGAGATATGCTCCGCTATCATCGACTCCACGCGCAACATCCTCATCCTCACTGCCGACGAGCGTGTCTTCGAGCTACCGCTCGGCTACAGTGAGCGCCTCCATGCCCGCCTCACCCAGGTCATCCTCGAAGGCCCGCCCCCCGACGCCGTACCCACCGGTTGATGTCTACCCGTGATGAATCATCGGGTGCGTAATCCACTCACCCGCCAGCAGAATCAGTGTCACAATCGACAGCACAAACTGCAGGCTCTCCGACCGCCTCTTCGCCGGCGTCAGCGGCTGCATCCTCCACTGCGCTGAAGGCCGCGCCCGCAGCGAGCGAACGCGCCACAATGAGTACAGATTCACCAGCGCACCCACCAGCGCCAGAATCATCATCGGAATCCGGATCGCATCCTGGTGAAATCCTCTCGGCGGAGCACTCGTCCCCGCCGCAATCGCCAGTGAGCCCAACCCAATCAGCACCCGGAATCCGCTCACTGCCAGCACGGCCGTACACGCACTCTGCAGCAACGCAAACAGAAACCCCGTCAAGTTCACCCACCGGATCGGCGAGACGGTCTGCACTGAGCGGATGGAGTACTTCCGACCTCCTTCTTGTCTGTCGATAAATTGCTGCGCTTCTCCTGGTGAGGAAAACTCAGCCAACACCTGCTCGGCTCCGATTTCCTCACCCGATAAATCCCAAACTTGGTATTTCAAATCGTCCCTCCTCTCCGGGACGGTCTCTGTTCTTGTCCTCGCTCATCGTAGCGCCTTCTACATGTCTGGCCGGCCGCGCTCCAACCATATCTTGTACAGTCCCCACGCCGCCACCGAGCAGTTGTCAACGATCACCCCATCCAGCACCATCTGCTCAAACTCCCTCACGCTTACCCGCCGTACCACCAGATCGCTCTCTTCCACGTCGGGATCAGCCTCACCCATCGTCAGCCCCTCTGCCAGAAAGACATGGTGCTTCTGATTCATCACCCCATACGCGATCTGCAGCGTAGAAAGATGCGTCATCCTCTCAGCAGTCAGCCCAGTCTCCTCGCGCAGCTCACCTCGAGCCAGTTCCTCAGGAACAACGTGCTCCGTCTCCCACCCACCTTGGGGAAACTCCATGAACCGCCCGCCCACCGTGTAGCGATACTGCTCGATCAAATAGAGGAACTCACCCTCAGGGGCCACCTCAAGCGGAATGATGATCGAAGCCGGGTCCTTATCGATCACCCCGTAGATCCCACGCTGTCCATTCGCGCGCTCAATCACATCTTCGCGCACGCTCGTCCAGGGATTGCGATACACCTCCCTGCTGCTGATCGTCTTGATCATCTCTAAGTTTTTCTCCCTGCGAGCCTATTCCGGCGTCACAAACTCCAGATGCGACGGATACTTCGGCGAAGCATAGATCGTCTGCGTCTCCGCCTTGTACGCACTCGCTGGAGCCGTCATAATATTCGGCACAAACGTCTGTGGATTCCGGTCATACAGCGGGAACCAACTCGATTGCACCTCCACCATAATCCTGTGCCCCTTCAGGAACGTGTGGTCTGCGCCATGCAAACTCCACTTGTACTCCGTCACCTCGCCCGGAGTGATTGCCGCGGGTCTCTCATAGCTCTGCCTGTAGCGCCCGCGAAAGATCTCATCCGCAATCATCAATTGATACCCAGCCATCGGCGCCGACGCATCGTCCGGATACACATCAATCAGCTTCACCACCCAGTCCGCATCGCTTCCCGTCGTCGCAGCAAACAAATCGGTCAACACATCGCCCGTCACCGTCACATCATGATCGAGCACCGGAGTCTCAAAGTTCACCAGATCCTTACGGCTGCTGACAAACCGCTGGTCTTCAACCAGCCACGTTCGCCACTTTGACCCATTCCCATACGTCGCCTGAATTGGCTGATGCCGATATGGAACCGGATTCGCCGGATCGGCAACGTAGCTCGTCTTCGCATCCATCTTCGGAGCGTCGAAGCTCAGGCCGTTCCCACTCTGCAGATACAACTTCGCCGCATGAAATCCTGCCTTTGGTGGCCACGAATCATACCGCTCCCACTGGTCCACGCCTGTCCGAAAACTTGCCGTGTCCTTCAGATCAAATCCCGGCCTGCCCTTCAGATACTTCTCAAAGAATGGCGCCTCGATCGTCTTGCGGTATTGCTCTCCTGTCGCCGCCCCGAAGTCAACCACCCCCAGATGCCGAGTCGTCGGGACCCAACCACCATGGTTCCACGGTCCCAATACCAAAAAGACTTCGTGATGAGTGTCATGCGGCTCGAGTGCGCCATACTCCGCCTGCGTTCCCCACATGTCCTCCTGATCCCACCATCCACCAACCTCCAGCGTAGGAACCTCCACCTTCGTCAGATGCGGCTCCACTGCCATAGCCTGCCAGAACGACGTATACGCCGGCTGCGTCAGAAACGCCTTCGCCGTCGGCAGATCGCTCATCCCCGCCGCCTTCGCCGCTCCGGCAAAGTTCACATTGTGCAGAAAGAAGTCGTACGTGTCTTCCTTCGATTGCACCGGCACGTCCGTCTTCTGTGCCTCGAGCTGCTGCACATAATCAAATCCATACGTCTCGCGAAACGCCCCGTTGTGGAAGAAGTCATCGCCGATCCAGGTATTCGTCATCGGTGCCTGAGGCGAGATCGCCTTCACGGCCGGATGCGCATCGATCCCCGCCATCATCGACAAGAAACCCGGATACGAGATCCCCACAACACCCACGCGGCCATTGTTGTTCGGAACATTCTTCAGCAGCCAGTCGATAGTGTCACGCGTGTCCGTTGTCTCATCCACATCGTTCTTCGTCTTGTGCTCGACGATGGGCCGGTTCATGACAAACTTTCCCTCAGAGCCATACCGCCCGCGAATATCCCCGAACACAAAGATGTACCCGCTCGCCGCCAGCTCCGGCTTCAACCCGTTCACCGAGTTCGAGCTCTCCCCATCCACTCCATACGGAGTCCGCGTCATCAAAAACGGCAGCGGCTCACCCGATTTTTCCGACCCCTCCGGCCGCAGAATCACCACGTGCAGCTTCACGCCATCCCGCGCCGGAATCATTGCCTCCGTGCGCGCATACTTGCGGAAGTGATTCAGCCGCACCGCCTCCGTACTGAAGCGCTCCATCTCGCGTGCCATACCGCGCGAGCTTATCTTCAAGCCACTCACCTTGCCCGAAGCGTCGCGAAGAAACTCAATCTTCTGCTCTGATCCCGACACAAAGAAGTGGTCCGCCGACTCTGCCTTCAGCTCAACCCGCGGACTTCGCTCACCCTCCGCGTACAAGCTGTCGCCCTCGCGATAAACCGAACTCACCACATCCGGCTCGCTGGCCGGCCGGTACATCCCCACATACTCATCGAGCTTCGCCACTGGCAACGCAACAGCCTTCGTTTCGGCGGTTGCACTGTCCTGGGCCTTCGCCAACGAGGCCGGCGCAAGAACACATCCAAGGGAAATCAGCAAGAGCAGAGAGCGGATTTTAATCACAGGTGAGACCTCAATAATCTAGTTGAACGCAGGAAAACATCGATGGCGCAGCAGACAACAATGAAATAGAAAAAGCCGCGGATCTCTCCGCGGCCTAATGCCTCTAAGTAAGGTTCTCCGGCGTCGCCGCGCACTGAAACCCAATCCGGTTGTGCGACCCATCGCAGAACGGCCGCTTCTCGCTATGCCCGCACCGGCACAGTGAGATCGCCGGCTTACCCGTCAGATCCCACTCCTTGCCATCGGCGTCCTTCAGCACAATCGGACCTTCCACCCGCAACGGACCGTTCGGGCGCACTGTAATCTTTACCGCTTCTTCTGACATCTTTTTGTTGGCTCTCTTTCCAAAAGGGTGAGCCCAGCATAGCAAAATAGTCGCTGTTCTTGACGGCGGCGATCTCACGATCCAGTCTCACCTGCTTCGGAAACCCATCATTGCGTGTCCGACGCCAGATACACCACGCCACCGAGCAGCACCGCCGCGACCACCCCACCGGCCAACAGCATCAGACTCCCATCTGCGTTCATCGAAGCGAAGAGCGTGAGCAGATCAGACCGGAGCATCGTCGACGACTCCGGTACGAACAGCCACGAAAGCCAGCCCTCCCCGTTTAGCATCTGCGAAACAAAAAGCCCCACGACCGCGGCAACACCGATCAGCAGCGCAAAGATCTGCGCCAGCGTCATCGGCCTGCTCACTCGCTCCAGGGCAGCATTGCGTTGCCGGAACTGCGCCCTCCACCACAACAAGCCTGCAGACCCCACCCGCGCCTCCTGCAACGCTTCCTTCCGCGCCTGCTGAAAGCTCTGCGCCACGAGCACCTGCTCTGCACAACGGCTGCAGCCCTCCACATGCGCACGCAGTTCGCCAGCACAGCCATCAGGCCACTGTCCCCTCCGCAACATCGCGGCAACCTCATCGGCATACGCGCAGGAACCCAGCCTCACCGTAACCTCCCGTCCCTTGCACCTTGCTCACGCAACATCTTCGCGATCTCTCGCCTGGCCCGAAACAACAGCAACCGAATGCTCGCTACTCCCAGCCCCGTAATCTCCGCAATCTCTCGATGCGAGTAGTTTTCAGCATGTGCAAGCCACAGAAGTTGACGATCACGCGGACGCATCCGTGCCATCGCCGGCCCAAGCATCACTCGGCAGTCTGTCTGGGCCGAAGAATCACCCGACGCAAACAGGTCCTCAGGCAGGTCATTGATCGACATCGCGTTCGGCCGCCGCCAGTGGTCTCGCAGCAGATTGCTGGCTATGCGAAACAGGTAGCGTCTCGAAGCCACATCACCGTCGCTCGGCGACGATGCGCACAGAAACCGGACATAGCTCTCCTGCATCAGGTCATCCGCAAGCGCGGCGTCTCCCGAAACCCGCGCCAGATAAGCCCACAAGGAACGGGCCGAGCGCTCGTAGAATGCAGCAAACCTTTCGCTGTCCATGGCCGGTTCAGTCGCCTGCGCCGCATCTCCGGTTCCCGCGTTCGAAATGACATAGTCCCAGTTCATATCGAAAAGCTCCCGGACGGCGCGTTGCAGGTTCGCCTCACTGCCGGCCTCTTGACTCTATTGGATCGTCGGGCTCTGCTGCGGTCTTTGGCATCAGGCCCAGACGCGCAGCCATCACCCACGTTATCCCCGCCGAGATGATAAACCCCAGCCCCGGCATCAGCACCACCGTTCCGAAGACCAGCAGCGGGGCTGCGATATCTGGCAGGCTGTGCCGCAGGAAGAGCAGCCCCACCCCCAGAAGAGTCAGCACCACACCGATCTGCAGCGGAGTGAGAACTCGTCCAAGCGCCGCCGGCACGCGCTGGTCGCGCTCAAAGTCGATCGGGATAGGCGCAGCCTCCAGGAATCGCTTCCCCGCGTCGGTTCCCATGTAGGTAAGCAATTCATCATTGCTCCCGAATCTCTCGATCAGCCTCCCGTGTACCTCCGTCTGCATCTTGAAGATGCGCCCCCACCGGCGGTTATCAACCAAAACCCTGATCAGCCAGAGCAGTGCGCCGACAAACACCACAAAAGCCAAAAAGGGCACAAGCATTCGCATAAACTCGGTCATCGGCCCTGGTTCCTCGTGAGAATGAACCGTCCAGAGCCTGCGCTGCAGGGCATCCACGCGCCTTCCATGTCCTCCGGAGATGTCAGCAAACAAATAAAAATCCGGATTCCGCGCAACCTCAGGATGGGCCTCAAGGAAGTGCGCCAGCTCAGGATTATTCCGCGCCACGTACTCCTGATTTGCCAGCAGCGTAGGATCGCTCGCCACAACCTCCGCCAGTGTCGGACTCATCCGCAATAACGAAAGAAGTTGTTCCCTCGTCTCGCGCAATGCGTTATCCGACGATACCGGCACCTGCGCAACCGTCCCTTGCGCTCCCGTCACGGGCGCCTGCGCCTGCGCGCCACTTAGTCCCGTAAAAAACAAAGTCATCAAAACAGCTGAGCGAAGTAATGCCCCAACAGGCCGGCGATCTGTATGCATCTTCCGCATCCCCTTTGCAGTGAACAAACTCAATAAGCTCGTTACACATACAACGGAGCAGCCTCGCCTTTGGTTAACAACCAATCTGAAACTCAGACCGGAGACGCCTACGAGAAGTCCAGCTCCAGCTCATCCACGTAGCACCAGCCCCAATCCTCGCCCGGCTCCATCGACCGCATAATCGCATGTTTCGTCGCATGGAAGTGTTTGGTTGCATGCTTATTTGCCGAAGAGTCGCAGCACCCCATATGCCCGCACTCCATGCACATCCTCAGGTGAACCCACCGTCCCCCAATCTTCAGGCAATCCTCACACCCCTTCGCCGACGGCGTCACCTTACGAATCTGATCCAGATGCGTGCACTTCTTCATCGCAGCCCCCTCCACAACCTACTTGCCACTCTGCGCCACGCGCGCAGAAAGTTCAACCCCGGAAAGGGTTCTTCGGCGCTTAATCTGTCGGATCCGCGATCCCATACTCCTTCAACTTGCGATACAGCGTCGTCTTGCCGATCCCGAGCAGCTTCGCCGCCTTCAGCTTGTCCCCATTCAACTGGCGGATCGTCCCCAGAATCGCCTGCTTCTCCATCTCTGCGATCGAGACGATCGGCCCATCCCCCAGAGCAACAAGTCGCACCTCAGGCGCCACCGCCTCGCCGGCTCCGTCTTCCATCGCCTGGTGCATCCTGAAGTCCTGAAGCTGCGTCGGCAGATCGCCCATATGCAGCACCGGCCCCGACGACAGCGCGCACGCCCTCTCGATCGCATTCTCCAGCTCGCGTACATTCCCAGGCCAGTCGTACTGCGCCAGTACTCGCAGAGTATCGTCCGAGAGCGTGTACGCGACACCCTTCTCCTTCTGCATCCGCTCCACAAAGTGCATCGCCAGCAGCGGAATATCGCTCCTCCGCTCCCGCAGAGGCGGAATCCTCAGGTTCACTACATTCAGCCGGAAGAACAGGTCCTTGCGAAACCTCCCCTGCTCCACCATCGTTGCCAGATCGCGGTTCGTCGCTGCGAGCACACGCGCCGAGATCGGCCTCGCCTGCGTCGCTCCCACCGGCCGCACCTCCTTCTCCTGCAGAGCCCGCAACAGCTTCGCCTGCAGATCAAGCGGAAGCTCACCAATCTCATCCAGAAAGACCGTGCCGCCATCAGCCGTAGAAAGCAGGCCATCCTTCGCGCGATCCGCCCCCGTAAACGCACCCTTGACATGCCCGAATAGCTCGCTCTCGATCAGGCTCGGCACCAGCGATCCGCAGTCCACCGGCACAAACGGCTTCGACGCATTCGGCCCATTGAAGTGAACAGACCGCGCCACGAGTTCTTTCCCTGTCCCGCTCTCTCCCAGAATCAGCACCGGATGCGTCGAGTACGCCACCTTCGACAGAATCCGGTACAGCTTCTCCATCTCCGGAGACTGCCCCACCAGCCCGCCCACGCCCTTGTGCGAGCGCAGTCTCTCGCGCAGCATACGGCTCTCCACATCAAAACTCCGCCGCTGACTCGCACGCTCCAGCACCGCCGTCAGTTCCTCCAGTGCAAACGGCTTGGTCAGATAATCTCCCGCGCCGATCCTCATCGCCTCTACCGCCGAGGCCACCGTCGCGAACGCCGTCATCACCACCACCGCGGTGTCAGGATGCAGCGCCTTCACCTGCGCCAGCAACACCAGCCCGCCGCCATCCGGCAGCTTCAGATCCAGCAGCAGCAGATCGATCTTCCTGTGCTTCAGAATCTTCTGCGCCGATGCCACGCTGTCCGCGCCGACAGTCGCAAACCCCAGGCCCTGCGCCACCGTCACACACGCATTCCGCACAGCACGGTCGTCATCGACCACCAGTACATGGAGCGGAGGTCTCTCCCCTGACTCCGCGACCACGGCGCGTCCCGCCTCAATCGGAGACACTCCTACCAGCACCCCCGACGCCCTGCCTCCCATCATTCCCTGCGTTGCCACTCCATCCGCCTCCCTGTCTCTTCGTAACGCCGCACCGCTCAGCATGCGATCCACCCCGCCTCAGCCTCCACAAGCCGCATCGGCCGCTCCTGGTGTCGTTGCAAAACTCCGTCCCACTCCACCATCACGCTCGTTCCCATCCCCGCTCTGCTCTCGATCCTCACGCCGCCTCCCGAAAGCGCGGCCAACTCGCGCACTACACGCAGCCCAAGCCCGCGCGATTCGCCGTTGCGCGCCAACCGCACGCCCTCCTCCAACCGGCAAAGCTCCTCTTCGGTCATGCCGCAACCCGTATCGGCAACAGTCAGCAGCAGTCTCGGCACCGCATTCCTCGCCACAGCCTCCACCGTGACGCGAATCTCCCCGGCCTCAGAACCCTTGCGCGCAAGCGCCTCACCAGCGTTCTTCACCAGGTTCGTCAGAATCCGCTCGACGGACACAGCAGGCACCGCCACCGGCCATCGGCTCCCGGCCCCGAACTCCATCTCAACAGGCCAGCCCGCAACCCTGCACAGCAAACCATGGCACCGTTCCACCAGATGCGGTAGCACCACCCTGTCCGCCCTGCTGTCCGGAAGGTCAGTCTCCGCGTGCTGCATCAGCCGCCCCACCAATTCCTGGCTCCGCTCGCTCAGAAGACGAAGCTCGTCGGCATACTGTCTGTACGCATCATGCAGCACACCGGGAAGCATCATCAGATCGGCGTAGAGCCCCAACGCCCCCAGAAGATTCCCCACGTCGTGCACTAGTCCCGCACGCTCCGCCACACCCGCAGGCGCGACCACCGTCCGGCAGGTCTTCGTTCTGTCGTCCAGACCCTCTACCAACGATCGGCTCACCGATCGAAGCGCCGCGAACTGCGACGAACCACTCCTCGCTCCCGAGGCAGTACTGCTCTGCGTTGCCCGCATGGTCGATTGCTCCACGTATTGTCGACCGCTTACTTTGGAGTAGGCGGTTGCACTTCCGTAATCAATTCACGTGCCAAACTGGGAAGATGTCGGGCGAAGTGGTTGATCTCAAAGCAGCAGCATCGATTCCGCCGCTGTCCCATGTCAAGACAACCACGCCCTAACTCATTCATCAATTCCCAAATCGGAACAGTCACTCCTTCAATCAACTCCCAAAATGAACCAATTCCCATTCCGGGAAGGTCCTCGCCCTCTGCCCGGTGCCCTAAGCCCTATAATCTCCCAATGTCCCAGGTAACACCCAGCATCTTCCGCCCCGACGGCCGCGCAGCCGACTCCCTCCGCACCATCCGCCTCACCCCAAACTTCATCGCCACTGCCGAAGGCTCCGTCCTCATCGAATCCGGCAACACTCGAGTCCTCTGCAACGCCACCGTCGAGCAGGGTGTCCCTGCCTGGCTCCGCAACTCCGGCCGCGGCTGGGTCACAGCCGAGTATGGCATGCTCCCCCGCGCCACTCTCACCCGCACACCGCGCGAGTCCGAGCGCGGAAAGGTCGGCGGCCGCACCCACGAGATCCAGCGACTCATCGGCCGCAGCCTCCGCTCCATCGTCGACATGAAGGCCCTGGGCGAGCGAACCGTCATCCTCGATTGCGACGTCCTTCAGGCCGACGGCGGAACCCGCACCGCCGCCATCACCGGAGCCGCCGTCGCCCTCGCCCTCGCCCTCAACAAGCTCGTGGCCGCCGGAGTCCTCAAGACGTCCCCGCTCCGCCAGATGATCGGCGCGACCAGCGTCGGCATCGTCGATGGCAACATCCTCCTCGACCTCTGCTACGAAGAGGACTCCCGCGCCGCCGTCGACATGAACGTCGTCATGCTCGCCAACGGAGGCCTCGTCGAGACCCAGGCCACAGCCGAAAAGGACTCCTACTCCCGCGCCCAGCTAAGCGCCATGCTCGACTACGCCGAAAAAGGCATCCGCGAACTTCTCGCTGCCCAGCAGACCATCCTCGAGACCATCTCTCAGCCCGTCATCATCCCAAAATCGTGACCTTCAGTGGCACGCCGACACATCCTCAAACTGCCCACCCGGCACCGCCTGCGCGGCCAGCCCCTGCGCGCAGGCCAGAATCTTCTGGTCCAGCGGATCGTTGTCCAGCGTATCGGTGGAAACGAAGGTCAGGCTCTGTCGCATCGCCAGGAAACGATCGCTCAGTTGCCGTATATTGTTCAGCTGACTGTCGAGCAGCGGAACCGCCTTCTTGTCCGACTCCGTCGAAGCCGCCGCCGACGCCAGCGCGATTCTGTTGTCCGCCGACCTCCTGTACCCGGAAACCCAGCTCTCCTCCACCGGACTATTCGTCCTCACCGCAGTCTCGATCGCTGCCCGCCACTCCCGGATCACGCTCATTCCCTCAATCCCCGCCCGCAGAAAATCCCGCGAGAACCCCTTCTCCTCGACTGGCTTCGAAGGCGCGGGCTCCGGCGTTGCACCCTGTCCAGCGGGCGGAGGCAGCGTAAGCACAATGCTGCTCCCCGCAAACCCCAGCGTGCCTCCGGTCGCCCGCGCCAACGACTCCACCTCCACGTACCAGCGCCCATTGCGCTGAATGACGGCAGCATGCCCCGCGTGCCCGGTCACCACCAACTCCGTACTCTGCACTGGACCCTGCACCGCGCCTTGCACGGGGCTCTGCGCCATTCCCGCCACTGACACAAACAGAACCGCTCCACCGAACCACTTCAATCCATCCATGCTCGTTCCCTCATGCCACCATGATGCACCCGAACCGTGCTTCCTCGTAACATCCTCTTGTCGGCCGTCCCGGCGAGCCACATCTTTTCCGTCGCCTGCGCGTTTGCAGTTTTAGAAACTGAAAAGAAAATTTCACCCGGTAAAGTGTATTTTGATCTCTGCAATAGATAATCCCTCGCAGGGAGTCTCGCCATGCAGAACCAGATCCATCCTCTAAGCAGACGGGATTTCGTCACGCTCACGGGTTTAGCTGCCGTAGGATTCTCTCTCCCTGAGATCGGAAGCGCGCAGACAGACTCGCGAAACAAGATCGCCCTCTTCGATGGCAAGACCCTCGATGGCTGGCTCCAGATCGAAAGCAGCGCCACCTCGTTGTCCGGCGGCATCACCGACCAGCCCGCATTCATCGCCAGGCTCACAAACGGAACCGACGCTGTCTCGGTGTTTCTTCGCAGTCAGCTCGACGACAAGGTAAAGGCAGACCTGGTCACTTACTCCGCCTCCAGCGTGGACGCGAAGACCGTCATCTCCGAACTGGTCAGGAACCTCAACCAGATCATCTCCGGGCCATCCATCTACGACCAGGCCCGCTTCAACGGAATCGCCCTGCGGCCCGAGACCGCGGAGTTGCTCTCCCAAAACGTCTACGGCCAGCAGCTCGCGCGTCTCAATAAGCTGCTCCTCGAAGACGCCTACCCATCCGAACTCGCAAAGAGCGCCTCCACCGGATGGGTCGTGAAAGATGGCGCCATGGCCAGCACCGGCTCAGGCCGCGGAGTCATCTACACCGCCAAGGACTACAGCCGCTACCGCCTCACCTTCACCATGCGGCACGTCTCCGGCAAGCCCGACCACCAGGCCTGCATTCTCATCTTCTGCACACGCCCTCAACCCGGCGAGAAGCCCCTCGACGCTCTCGGAGGAATCCAGTTTCAGGTCCCCAACGGCGGCCACTGGGACTACCGTCCCGGAAGAAACGACTCCGGTGGCCCGGAGTTCACCACCATCAACAAACCCCAGTTCGATCCTCACGTCTGGAGCCGGGTCGAGATTCTCGTGGACGCCACCAAAGGAATGGCCCGCATGGCCGTCGCACAGCCTCCCGAAAGCAAGGCCGTAGAGGTCCTCAGCTTCAACGACCCCGCCGCCGGCAAAGCCGGTCCCATCGCCTGGCAGATGCACAACGCAGGCTTATTCGACGAATACAAAGACATCTCGATCGAACTCGACCCGAACCAGAACGCCTGATCTCCGCGAAGTTTTCCACAGGAAAACCTTGTCAAGCCCCCGAACCACCTATCTAACACATTCAAAACGACTTGCCCGTGGCAGAGTAATTTCTCCAATTCGCTATACTTGAATCAGCTACAAGAGAGCCTCGGGAAATCACCCGAGGCTCTCTTCTTTAACCCGTAACTAACGCATTTTGAATACTTTGCAAGCATGTTCCAATAGAATCAAGACTTTACACAGGAAGTCCAGACCTAAACCAAATAAATTGAATACTTTGCACAAAAAGATAGGGGAGGGGGAGGATACTTCCCGCAAACGAAAACCCTACAATGAATCCATGTCCTTCCCCCTGGTCGAGGGCACCTTCGACGCCCTCATCTTCGACTGCGACGGCACCCTGGTCGACAGCGCTCCTGCTCACCTCAACTCCATCCAGCAGGCCCTAGCGCCCCTCGGCCTGACCATGCCGCCCGAGTGGTACGCGCCCCGCCACGGCCTGAGCCCCGACGGTCTCCTCGACGCCTACGAGGCCGATTTCAACGTCAGTGCCCTCGCCCGCGAGGCCCTGTGGGAGCGCAACAACGCCGCCTACCAGGCCAGCATCCCGCTCATCCGCGAGATTAGCCTCGTAACCGACGTCGCCCGCCAGTGGCATGGCCGAGTCCCCATGGCCGTCGCCTCTAACGGCGTCCTCGAAAACGTCGAAGCCACGCTCCGCAGCACCAACCTGCGTCAGCTCTTCGACACCATCGTAACCGCCGCCGAAGTCGCCCACGGCAAGCCAGCGCCGGACGTCTACCTCGAGGCCGCCCGCCGCATGCACGTCTCGCCAACGCGTTGCATCGTCTTCGAAGACTCCAACGAAGGCCTCGAAGCCGCCCACCGCGCCGGAATGAAGGCTTACGACATCCGCGAAGCCGCTAGCTCCGCTCAAGCTTCGCCAGATAGTCCATAATCTCCGGACTCGTCCACGTCTGCGGCCCGATAAACTTCCGCCGCAGCACACCGTTGCGGTCGATCACATAAGTCTCCGGATACCGGAACGTCCCATACAGCGGATTCACCCGCTGCTCGCTGTCGTTGATCGTCCGCAATTGAATGCTGTGCTCGCTCAGAAACTGCTTGTAAGCCGCCGTATCCTCGTCCGTGCTGATCGCAACCACCGCAACCTCAGGCATCCGCCGCTGCAACTCCATCAGCGACGGCAGCTCCTCAATACAAGGAGCGCACCACGTCGCCCAGAAGTTCAGCACCACAACTCTGCCCCGAAGCCTGCTAAGATCGGCCGACTGCAAACCATCGCTGACCGCAAACTGCGGCGCAACCCTGCCAATCTGCCCCGGATGCTGCCCGCGGTCACAACCTGCAGTCAGCAACAAACCTAACGCAACACCAACGAAGAACCTACGCACACAAAGCTCCACTTCCTATAATACGAACTCACGCAGGAACCCATGAATCTCGACGTCCCCGACAACCAGACGCAGCCAGCAGAGACAACCCAGCAATCGGAGATGGAACTCTCCATCATCCTGCCCGCGCGCAACGAAGCGGCCGTGCTTCCAGCCTGCCTCGCCTCGCTCCTCAGCCAGTCCGAGCCCGGCTTCGAACTCGGCCGTCAATGGGAGCTGATCATCGTCAACGACGACTCTACCGACTCAACCCGGCAGATCGCCGCCGAAGCCGCAGCCACACATACCGGAGTCACACTTATCGACGCACCCACGCTCGATCTCAAGGGCAGCGACGCGCTCAATGGCAAGAACAATGCCTGCTGGGCCGGCGCACAACTCACGCGCGGCCACTGGCTCCTCTTCACCGACGCCGACACGGTCCACGAGCCGCACGACCTCTCACGCTCCCTCCGCGAGGCCGAACGCCACCACGTCGCGCTGCTCTCTTATTCGCCGCGCCAGATCGTCTCCGGCTTTTGGCAGCGAGCTGTGATGCCGCTGGTCTTCTCCGAGCTTGCATCCGTTTACCCTCCGAAGCAGGTCAGCGACCCGCAGCGCCGCATCGCAGCAGCAAATGGACAGTTCCTGCTCGTGGAGCGTGACGCCTACTTCTCGATCGGCGGGCATCGGGTTCAGGGAACAAATGTCCTGGAAGACGTTGCCATCGCAAGCAGCATCAAACGCGAACATCTCATCCGCTTCCGCTACGCTCCCGAGGCGCTCTCAACGCGCATGTATCGAACGACAGGCGAGATGATCGAAGGCTGGACCAAAAACCTCGCGCTGCTGATGCCCCGCCCCATCTACCTCGCCGCATGGCGCGTTCTGGACTTGCTTCTTTTCTTCGGACTACCGCTGCTGGCCTTCGGCATTTCATGGCTCGTTCTTTGGCAGAGGACCGCGATCATGCTCTTGTGGGCGCGAACAGTATGGAGGTTCTACGCCCGCGTAGCGCGCTCGAACTTCCCAGCTCTGGACATCGCAATCTCTATCGCTGGAGTGCCGCTGTTCATCTACCTGTTGATCAGCAGCGTCATCAACCACAACCTCAAACGATCCGTCACCTGGAAGGGACGCACTTATCCGGCCGGACACTAGCAGAAAGCATCGGCGCAATGCCACGAAACATCTAATCTAGAGAGCAGAATGATCTTTCTTACCCGCAAAGCCGAGTTCTCCTCTTCGCACTACTACTGGATCGACTCCTGGTCCGACGAAGAGAACCATCGCCTCTTCGGCAAATGCGCCAACCGCAACGGCCACGGACACAACTACACGCTCGAGGTGACCGTCGCCGGCGAAGTCGATCCAACCTCAGGCTTCGTCGTCGACCTCAAGCAACTCAAAGACATCCTCGATCATGAAGTGGTGAGCGTCTACGACCATCGCCACCTCAACCTCGAAGTCCCCGAGTTCAAGTCCGCCGTACCAACGACGGAGAACATCGCCATCGCGATCTGGCGCCGGCTCGAAGGCAAGATTCCCAACGCGAAGCTGCATCGCGTGCGTGTCTATGAGATGCCCGACCTCTTCGCCGACTTCTACGGAGAGGCATCATGAAGGCCTACCTCTCGCGCCGCTACCACTTCAGCGCCTCGCACCGGCTGCACACCGATGCCTTCGATGCCGCAAAGAACCGCGAGGTCTTCGGCAAATGCAACAACCCGCACGGACACGGCCACAACTACATCGTGCAGGTCACGCTCAGCGGACAGGTCGATCCCGTCACCGGAATGGTCTGCAACCTGGCCGATCTCGATGCGTTTGCGCGAACAAACCTCCTCGATCGCTTTGACCACATGAATCTGAACACGCTCGACTGCTTTGCGAACTCCGTCTCCACCACGGAGAATCTATCAATGGAGATCTATCGCATCTTCCAGAACTTCACCTCCGCCCACCTGGAGCACATCCACGTAGAAGAGACCAGCAACAACTCCTTCGACTACCTCGGGAATAAAGCTCCGGCGGCAGGCACTCTTTAGAGAAAGGCCCAACGAAATGGCCAGCACGAAGGCAACGCTCGACACCGCACCCCTCTCCGAGATCCCCACGAAGGATCTCTACCGCGAAATCCTCGTCCGCATCGGTGAAGACCCAAACCGTGACGGCCTCATCCGCACACCGGAGCGCATGGAAAAGTCCATGGCCTTTCTCACGCGCGGCTACAGCATGGACATCAACAGCGTCCTGCACGACGCGCTGTTCGACGTCGACTACGACGAGATGGTTATCGTGAAGGACGTCGAGTTCTTCTCCATGTGCGAGCACCACCTGCTTCCCTTCTTCGGCAAGGCGCACGTCGCCTACGTCCCTAACGGCAAGGTCATCGGCCTGAGCAAGATTCCTCGCCTTGTCGACGTCTTCTCTCGCCGCCTGCAGGTTCAGGAGCGGCTGACCCGGCAGATCGGCGAGGCCATCACCGAGGCCATCGACCCGCAGGGCGTCGCGGTCATCCTCGAAGCGCAGCACTTGTGCATGATGATGCGCGGCGTTGAAAAACAGCACTCGTTCACCGTAACCTCGGCGATGCTCGGCGTCTTCAAGACGCAGCTGCAGACGCGTAACGAGTTCCTCTCGCTCGTTCGCCGCAACGGCAGCAGCTTCTAGCGGCGTTGAGCCGGTAGACTAGTCCATGGAATGAATGGACTGCTTGTACTCGACAAACCCCCTGGCATGACCTCGCACGATGTCGTCGCCATCGTGAGACGCGCGACCGGCGAGAAGTCAATCGGCCACTTGGGAACGCTGGACCCCATGGCAACCGGGGTTCTCCCGTTGCTCCTCGGGCGCTATACGCGGCTCGCCCAGTTCTTTGGTCAGTCCGACAAATTCTACGAAGGACGCATCCGCTTCGGTTTCGCCACCGATACATTCGACGCTGAAGGCGAAGCAACAGCCCCCGCGCAGCCGCTAACCCATTCTCTCGAAGAGCTGAAGCAACTCGCCGCACGCTTCCACGGCGAAATCGATCAGGTTCCGCCTGTCTATTCGGCAAAGAAGATCAACGGTGTTCCAGCGCACAAACTGGCGCGCTCCGGCGCCGACGTTCCTGTGAAAGCTGCCCGCATCACCATCCACGACTTTCAGCTACTCGCCCTGGAAGACGACGAGGTTACGTTCACGATGAAGGTCTCCGCCGGCGGCTACGTAAGGTCCGTAGCGCACGAACTTGGCCAATTGGCCAGATGCGGAGCCCATCTCAGCGCGCTTCGCCGCACGCAGGCAGGCCCATTTACACTCGAGCAGGCAATCACAGTCGACGAGTTGAAATCGCTGCCAACCGCCGCGGCCATCGAAGCACGCCTCCCGCATCCGCGCACGCTCCTGCCAGAAATGCCGAGCGTCACCGTCGACGAGCAGACCGCTGGAAGGATTCGTAACGGAATGCAGGTCAATCTGCCCGAGTTCTCGCAGGCCACGCTCATCAAAATCTTCGAGACCCCCACAGACCTTCTGGCGATTGCACGCCGCGTGGCCGGCACACTGATGCAGCCAGTTGTGGTGATGGGCTAAAGATGTTGTTGAGCCTTTGATGCCGAAGATGTGTTCCGCTGTGTAAAATGGCCCCCTAAGCTTAAACCTCAGGAGCGCAAGACCCATGTCGAAGCTGACCCCAGGCAAACTCGCCGGCCTCAAGGCCGTATCCGACCACCGCGGCGTCATCGCCGCAGCCGCGATGGACCAGCGCGGCTCACTCCAGAAGTCCCTCGCCAAGGAACGCGGCGGCGCGGCCAGCGGCCACGATCTTGAAGAGTTCAAAATCCATGTCACCGAAGTCCTCACCAAACACGCCTCCGCCATCCTGCTCGATCCTGAGTATGGTCTGCCTGCGTCCAAAGTCCGTAACGGCAAGGGTCTGTTGCTCGCCTACGAGAAGACCGGCTACGACGCGGCGACGCCGGGCCGCCTGCCTGACCTACTCGACGTCTGGAGCGTCCGCCGCCTCAAGGAAGCCGGAGCCGACTGCATCAAGATCCTCCTCTACTACACCCCGTTCGAAAAATCACACATCAATGACCTCAAACAGGCATGGGTCGAACGGATCGGCGACGAGTGCATCGCGCACGACATTCCGTTCTTTCTCGAGATGGTCGGATACGACACCGATAGCAGCGACGAGAAGACCCTCGCCTATGCCCTGAAGAAACCTGAGGTTGTCTCCGGCTCCATGGCCGAGTTCGGCAAGGCCCGCTACAACGTCGATGTTCTCAAAGTCGAGGTTCCGGTCGATATGACCTTCGTCGAGGGAACCAGGTCCTTCAAGGGCGAGCGTGCCTACACCCGAGCCGCGGCCCTGCAGCACTTCCGTGACGCCGAGTCGATGACGCACAAGCCCTTCATCTATCTCTCGGCCGGCGTCTCGAACCCAGTCTTCATCGAGACCCTAGAACTCGCTGGCGAATCGGGCACCAAGTTCAATGGCGTACTGTGCGGCCGCGCGACCTGGAAAGAGGGCATTCCCATCTTCGCCAAGCAAGGCGTGAAGGCGTTCCACGATTGGCTGGAGACAACCGGCGTCCAGAATATTGAAAACGTCAACAACGCTCTCAAGGCCGCGACTCCCTGGTACCTGAAGTTTGGGGCCAAAAGCCTTGCGGAACTTGGCTAAGCCGGATTCTGACAGACAGATGCAATCAATGAGGGCTTCCTGAGTGATCTTGGGGAGCCCTTATTGATTTTGCATGGTTCGGTTTATGCGCCAAAAGAGATTGAGAGAAACTTGTTAATAAAATGACTCTAAAATCACAATCGCGAGCGAAGTCTTATAACCTTAAGAGTAAGCTCACGTCTAAGCGGCTAAGCGTAAACCCACATGATTCCTTCTTGGGCCAAACAATTCGCCTTCATCGCGCTTTTGTTTTCGGGCTTCCATGCTCTCGCCCAGCCTTCGGGAAGTACGCTGCCTGCGAGCACACCGCTCCCTGTACAGTTGGTCGGACACCTTCCGATGCGCGCTGGCGAGACCGTCAGGGCTCAACTTGTCTATGCCGTGTACGCGAACAATGTTCTGGTGCTGCCTGAGAAGACCGTGGTAACGGGCACAGTGACTGCGCTTCGCTCCGATCACTCCAGAAGGCTTCAGGCTCGCCTTAATGGCGATTTCACACCCTTCCACATTCCTATTGTTCATTTCTCCGGAATTCTTCTTGCAGATGGCACAACGATTCCCATCAACACTTCCGATGCCACAGATGGCGCTCCCATCATCCGTCTCACCGCGCCGCCTCCGCAAAATGGAGGGTTTGTACGCAGGCAATGGAACGCCGGTATGCAAATACTTCGCGACAGGATGGCAGTCTTCACGGCTCCGGAAAAGGGGGACCGCGCTTTGCAGTTCTTCTATCACCAGCTTCCTTATCACCCCGAGCGCATCGAAAAGGATACAGCTTGGACCGTTGAGATTACGGAGCCTGTCGCGGTGCCACAACCGCTCTCATCAGCAGCGACTGCGCTTCCCGATCCGCCAGTTCAGACGCCGTCCACGCCAAATAGGAACTCAGGGCCTTCAACTTGGACCATCCAGGCTTATTTGAGTGAGGAACTGAACTCTGCTACGGCTAAACCCGGCCAAGCTATACAAGCGGTCGTCGCAGAGCCCGTCCTGAATCCCGATCACAGCGTCGCTGTGCCGCAGGGAGCCATCCTGGTAGGTGCCGTCACTCAGGCCAAGCCCGCCCGCTCCTTTGCCCGGGCGGGGACGCTAGGGTTCGACTTCAAATCGATTACCTTGCCAAGCGGACAGACGCAGAACGTTCAGGCCGAGCTCACCGGCGCGGACTCAGATTCCAGCGCAAAGCTAGCCATGAACTCCGAGGGCAAGGTCAAGCCCAAACCTCAGGACAAAATCGTCGTCCCGTTGCTGCTTGGTATTCTCGCCTCGCGTCCTCTTGATGAAGATCTGAGCGGCCAGGCTGGCAGAAACTTCGTGGGCGCAAATGGCTTCGGGCTCGCCGGAAACCTTACGGCCCTTGCCGGGGGTTCAAAATACTTTGCTGCAGGCATAGGAGCGTACGGGACAGCCATCGCAGTCTACCGCCGCTGGATTGCCCGCGGTCACGACGTCAGCTTTGTGCGCGACACTCGCATCGTCCTTCAGGCCACTCCTCGCCATGCAGCCGTGCTCCAGCCGGCCGGCCACTGAGGCAGAGCTATTCCCACTCAATCGTCCCCGGCGGTTTCGATGTGATGTCGTAGACCACACGGTTGATCCCTCGAACCTCGCTGACGATCCTGCTTGAGATTGTTCTCAGAACCCCATACGGCAACGGAGCCCAGTCCGCCGTCATTCCATCTTCACTCTCCACCGCACGGATGGCACAAGTGTAGGCATAAGTGCGCTGGTCGCCCATCACGCCAACGCTCTTGACCGGCAGAAGCACCGCGAAGCTCTGCCACACTTTGCGATATAGCCCAGCGGCCTTAATCTCCGAGACTACGATCTCGTCCGCCTCCTGCAGGAGCGCCACGCGGTCTGCTGTCACCTCGCCGAGAATCCTCACGGCAAGCCCGGGTCCGGGGAAGGGCTGCCGCTCGAGAATCTCATCCGGCATCCCCAGGTCGCGTCCAATGCGCCGCACCTCATCCTTAAACAGGTCACGGAGAGGTTCGATCAGCTTCAGCTTCATGTTCTCCGGCAGGCCGCCAACATTGTGGTGACTCTTGATCGTGTGCGAGGGGCCGTGAACGCTACTCGATTCGATGACATCGGGATAAAGAGTTCCCTGAACCAGCCAAGCGACCTCTTTGCCCGCGCTCATCTCGGCCTCAAATATCCTCGCTGCCTCGTCATCGAAGACTGCAATGAACTCGTTGCCGATGACCTTGCGCTTCTGTTCAGGGTCCGTCACTCCCGCCAGCTTCGTGAGAAAGCGCTCACCCGCATCGACGGCAACGACATTCAGGCCCAGGCCTTCGCGCATCGTCTTTTGAACCTTTGCGAACTCGTCCTTGCGCAGCACACCGTTGTTCACGAAGATGCATGTCAGCCTGTCGCCGATAGCGCGCGCGACCAGCACGGCGGCTACCGACGAATCGACACCACCGCTCAGCCCACAAATTGCGTGGCCATCGCCTACCTGCGCTTTGATCCTCTCTACTGTCGACTGGATGAAGTGCTCCGGCGTCCAGTCCTGGCTCGCGCCGCAGATATCGAGACAGAAGTTTTTGAGCAGGTCCATTCCCTGCTTCGTATGTGCAACCTCCGGGTGGAACTGCACCGCCCATATCCGTCGCAACTCATCGGCGATCCCCGCGACGGCATTGGACGTCTTCGCAGTCAGCTCAAACCCCGCTGGCAGCGACTTCGCCTCGTCGCCATGCGACATCCACACATTCATCGTCTCGGGAAGGCCGCGGAACAGCCGCGACTCGGCAACAACGCTCACCTGCGCGTGTCCGTACTCTCTGGCCGGCGCCGACTCGACCTTGCCGCCAAGGTGATGCACGACAAACTGCAAGCCGTAACAGATTCCCAGGACCGGCACGCCCAGTGAGAGCACAGCGGGGTCAGCCGCGGGAGCATCGGCGTCATATACCGAGCAGGGGCCGCCAGAGAGAATCACTCCCTTCGGCCTTAGGGCCTTCACTTGTTCAAGTGGAGCCGTGCAGGGCAGCACAACGGAGAAAACGTTGAACTCGCGTATCCGTCGTGCAATCAGTTGCGTATATTGCGATCCAAAGTCCAGAATGACAATCGTTGAGGTGTCCACATAGCCAGTGTAAATGCGCGCGTTGCCGTCCCCATCACCCCTGCGAGATGGCCTGGCTAAGCAGACCCGCAGTCGTCACATTCGGCTCCACGCGGTTTCTTCCCAGACGCTTGGCACAGTAGAGCGCACTGTCAGCCGCGTCAAGCAGGCTAAGCGCAGATTCCCGCCGGTCCGGCACCATCGCAGCTACGCCGACACTGATCGTCTGAATTCCCGCAGGGCTCCCAGCGTGCGGCAGCTTCATCGCCAATACCGCCAGGCGGAGCCTTTCCGCGATTCCCAGCGCCGTTTCCATCTCCGTGTTCGGCAAAATCACCGTGAACTCTTCCCCGCCAAAACGCGAAGCCGCACCAGCGTTGGGAGGCAGAGTTTCCGTGATTGTCTTGGCGATCTGCCGCAGACAATCGTCGCCTCGAATGTGCCCACAGAGATCGTTGTAAGCCTTGAACAGGTCGACATCGATCAGCAGCAGGGCCAGCGATTCTTTCGCTTCGAGGGACTGCTTCCACTCTTCCGCAAGCCGGTCGTCGAACCACCGCCTGTTCGCCAGCCCTGTTAGCCCATCCGCGTTGGCCAGCTCCCGGTATCGTGCCTCGCTTTGTTGCAGCGAGACCTCGAGAGCTCTGCGGTCCTCAAGCAGCGCCGCTACCGGAAACGCAGTAAACAATGACACCGCAAGAAAGATCTGCACTAGAACGATCCGGTGCAACATATGCGAGTCCCGGATGAGCATCAGAGGCCCGTGTCCCGCCACCGTCAGGCTGATGGAGATGAGCGCGATGACGAAGATCGACAACACTGCACCGGGAAATCCCAGACGATAGACCACAAGCAGAAGTGCAGGAAAGATGAAAAATATCAACGGATCTTTATCGTGTGTGAACACCAGCGCGGTCGCGATCGCGGGTATTGCCAACAGGGCAAGCGTATCGATGAGGCGGTTCGGTTGCAACACCTCAAAGAAACCCGGCCGCAGCAAGATGAACACCAGCGGCGCCAGGATCGCCATCCCGAGAACATCGCCCAGATACCAGGTCCGAAATAGCTGCCACCAGGGTCCGGCGTCGACAAACAGTAGTGTCCACGACGCACCAAGCGCGCTTGTAACAGCAGTTGCTCCTATCACCGCAACTGCCAGGAAGCCGAACAGTGTCCTCCGTTTCGAAAGATTCAATGGACCGCCGAACCAATACGTCAAGAGAACGGTCGAAAGAATAACCTCAATAGAGTTGGCGGCCGACACGCCGAGCGCAAGCTTGAGCGGATCTCCATAGATGACGTCGGCCGCCGTATCTGCAAACAAACCCACGGCAAAGTAATAGAGCCAGAATCGCCGTGGCTGCGTCGCTACAAGCCCGAACAACATTCCGTTCGTGAACCAGATCGTGGCGACGCCTTCCGATTGCCGCGAGAGCACAATCCCTAGCCACGAGAACAGCAGAAGGACAGGGAGCGCAATTAGCAGTTCACCCCACCGAAGATGCTCTTCCGGCACCCGGACGGTATCGCTCCGCTCCCGGTAACGTCGCTGTTCGCTGTTTTGCACGTGTACCAGTATGTATCACCAATTTCGAATCGGGAGAACAAGAATTCCGGCACCACAATTGCGGCTGAACCTATCGGTTCGGCGGTTCCGCTTCCCCTTCGAACGCTCGCCACAGGTTCAGATACCCCAGTAGTCTGGCCACGTGAAAGAAATCCGACGCCACAAAGTAGAGCACCGCCACCCCGGCCCACCATACAAGTAGAAACTGCGGAGTCGTGACGCTCTCAAACGGCAAAGGCGTGGCCGAAAACACGATGGCCAGCACCACCAGGGCGATCTTCACAATCCCCATCACCAGGTTGATCTCCACCAGCTTCGCTTTGAGCTGCCCCAGCCGAAAAGCCGCTCGCAGGCTCGCCAATGCGCCGAGATTCCGTAACATCGCGAGCAGAGGCGCGATACTCAGCACCCAGCTCACGACGGCCCAAAGAGTAAACAGCCCCAGCGTGGCTACAATCGCAAGCGCGAAGTAACCCACAAGATTCGCATCCCCTCCGCGCGACAATGGCCCCGTGACCGTCGTCTCCGCGGCCCATTGCAGACACAGAAACCAGACCGCGAAACTGCCTGCCAGGGCGACTGCGCGGATGGCTTGCAGAATCATCAGCGTCCAGGGCCGCGAATGCAGCCTGCTGTCCGCACGCCGCAATACGACAGTTCGCCCCAGAGACGACAGCACGATCCACGCAGCCAGCAGCAGCGGAACCATCCACCTTGCGACCTGACACGCCGGAGGCAACAATACCGCCGCTGCTTGCGCCAGGGTCTGCGATGCTCCCAGCGGGTCCGTCACGGTCATCCTGTTTAGCGCCGAGAAATCAACCGGCGCCACCGCAAGAATTCGCAATGCTTCGTAGCGCAACAAAAGCAGCGCCGGAATGCCGAACGACCATCTCCACAGTACCTCCAGCGCAGTCAGCGAAGGCCGCTGCCAGCACTCGGACAAAGTATGGACGAACGACTGTGTGCCGCGCACCAGCGGGACATCGACTCTCTGTTCGCTATGGCCTGCGCCCTGCACTACTTCACCACAAGATTCACGAGTTTCCCCGGCACCACAATCACCTTGACGACTGACTTACCCGCAACTCTCGCGTTTACCTTTTCATCTTCTTGCGCCACAGACTTCACCACGGCTTCGTCGCTGCCCGCCGGAACCTTAACCACATTGACCAGCTTTCCGTTCACCTGCACAGGAATCTCGATCTCGTCCTCTTTGGCGAGATCTTCATCGGCCTTCGGCCACGGCTGTCTGAAGACAGCACCTTCGCCACCCATCTGGTCCCACAACTCCGCAGACAGGAACGGCGCAAAGGGCACCAGCAGAAGGGTAAGGCCTCGGAAGACCTCCCCGACAGTCCCGCTGGACACCTCGCCCGTATCGATGGCCACTTCCTTCGCGACGATCTCATTCACGAGAATCATGATCGAGGCGATCGACGTATTGAAGTGCCATCTTCCGGTGAAGTCAAGCGTGATCTTCGCAATCGTCTGGTGCAGCTTGCGCAGCAACTCCTGCCCGGCAACCGACTCCTCTGCCCGCGCACTATCCGCTGGCTTCACAGCCGAGTACTTAGTCGTCAGCCGGTGCACCCTCGCCAGAAAGCGGCTCACTCCAGCGACGCCCTCTTCCTGCCACTCAAGATCTCTATCCGGAGGAGCGGCGAACAACGCGTACATCCGCGTCGCGTCCGCTCCATAGCGGGCAATCATGTCGTCGGGCGAGACCACATTGCCCTTCGACTTCGACATCTTCGCGCCGTCCTTGATCACCATGCCCTGCGTAAACAGTCGCTCCGCCGGCTCGTCGTTCTTTATCAAACCGAGATCCCGCATCACCTTTGTCCAGAACCGCGAGTAGATCAGGTGAAGAATCGCATGCTCCACGCCGCCGATGTACTGGTCGATCGGGAACCAGTAGTTTGCCTTGTCACTCGCAAACGGCGCCTCGCTGTTCTTCGCGTCGGTGTAGCGATAGAAGTACCAACTCGAATCGACGAACGTGTCCATCGTGTCCGTCTCGCGCCGCGCCAGACCACCGCACACCGGACATGTCGTATTGAGGAACTCCGGAATCTTGCCAAGTGGCGAGCCGCCTTCTTGCGTAATCTCCACCTGCGGCGGAAGAACGACAGGCAACGCGCTCTCCGGCAACGCAACCACCCCGCCCGGCTCGACGCCCGCGTGCCCGTTCAGGCAATACACCATGGGGATAGGCGTGCCCCAGTACCTCTGCCGGCTCACGCCCCAGTCCTTTAGGCGATACGTAACCGTCGCCGAGCCAAATCCCTTCGATTGTGCGAAGGCCGCCATCTTCTGTTGCGCCTCAACGCATCCCAGGCCCGTCCACTCGCCGGAGTTCACCAGAACCGCATCATCCTCAGCCGTGAACGGAAGCTCTTGGACCTGCCCGGACTTAGGCTCGATGACCTGCCGGATCTCCAGCCCATACTTCTCAGCAAACTCAAAATCACGCTCATCGTGCGCGGGGACGCTCATAATCGCGCCCGTGCCGTACTCTGCCAGGATGTAGTTCCCTACCCACACCGGCACGCGCTCACCGTTGAACGGATTCACCGCGAACCGCCCGGTGTTCACGCCATGCTTCTCGATCGCGCCAAGATCGTCCGACTCGCGGGCCTTCTTCTGCTCAGCCAGAAGCACATCGATCTTTGCTGCCAGTTCTGCATCCTCAGCCGCAAAGGCCTTGGCTACGGGATGCTCCGGAGCCAACTGCACCGAGGTCGCGCCGAAGATCGTATCCACGCGTGTGGTGAAGACCGTGATCTTCGCGCAGCCCGGATCACTTACCGAGCCATCAACGGCAAAGTCTACGAGTGCACCTTCGCTACGGCCGATCCAGTTGCGCTGCATCGTCCTGACCTTTTCTGGCCAGCCTTCCAGCTTGTCCAATCCATTCAGCAGTTCGTCGGCGTACTTCGTGATCCGGAGGAACCACTGCGTCAGATCCCGCTGCTCGACGATGGTATCTTCATGCCGCCAGCAACGGCCATTGACCACCTGCTCGTTGGCCAGCACCGTCTGGCAGTCAGGACACCAGTTCACCTTGCTCTTCTTCCGGTAAGCCAGCCCCTTCTCGAACATCTTCACGAAGAACCACTGGTTCCACCGGTAGTAATCCGGTAGGCATGTCGTGACCTCTGTGGCCCAGTCGTAGCTCAGCCCCATGCGCCGCATCTGCTTCTTCATCGCGACGATGTTCCCCAGCGTCCACTCCCGGGGCGGAGTGTTATTCTTCAGAGCAGCGTTTTCGGCCGGCAAGCCAAACGCGTCCCATCCCATGGGGTGCAAGACGTTATACCCACGCATCCACATGTGGCGCGCCAACGCGTCGCCAATCGCGTAGTTGCGCACGTGACCCATATGGAGCTGGCCGCTCGGATAAGGCAGCATCTCCAGGCAGTAGTACTTCGGCTTACCGGAGTCGTGCCCCTCAGCCGCATACAGACTCTCATCGGCGTCCCACCGCGCCTGCCACTTCGGCTCAATCTCCGCCGGGCTATATCGCACCTGCTTTTCGTTCTCGCTCTTCAAAATCTCTGGCATATCTCTTGATTGTAAAGAAAGCCGCGGCGGCTACATAACGGGCGGTGATGCTGCCCGGACACGCCGTCGTTGCCATCCCGGCCCAATCTCTATAAAGTTAGGCCGCGGTCGAAACATCCAACGGGGTCATACGTGCATGGACAAACGTGAATTCCTGAAGACCTCCGGCGCACTCCTGACCGGCACAATGCTCTCGCACTTTGTCCCGGCGGAGCAGCAAGCTTCTACCGCCGCGCCACTCACGAACTGGGCCGGCAACTACACCTTTCACGCGAAGCATCTCTACCAACCCAAGACCGTCGAAGAGACCCAAAGCACCGTCAAATCCTGCACCAAACTCCGCGCCCTCGGAGCCCGCCACTCCTTCAACTCCATCGCCGACAGCACCGAGAACCAGATCTCCCTCAAGCAGCTCGATCAAATATCCCTCAATCCCGCAGCCAAAACCGTCACCGTGGGTGCTGGTGTCACCTACGGCCAGCTCGCACCCTACATCGACTCACGCGGCTTCGCCTTGCACAACCTCGCCTCGCTGCCTCACATCTCCGTCGTCGGAGCCTGCGCCACCGGCACGCACGGCTCAGGCAGCAGGAACGGTAATCTCTCTACAGCCGTCTCCGCGATGCAGATCGTGACCCATGACGGCAGCCTCCACACCATCTCCCGCGCGCAGAACCCTGACGTCTTTCCCGGAGCAATCGTCCACCTCGGAGCCCTCGGCGTCATCACATCCATCACCCTCGACGTTCAGCCAACCTTCCAGGTCGCGCAGGCCGTCTACGAAAATCTCTCCTTCGATCCTCTTGAGAACCACCTCGACGACATCTTCGCGAGCGGTTACAGCGTCAGCCTCTTCACCGACTGGCAGAACCACCGCGCCACGCAGGTCTGGATCAAGCGCCGCATCTCCCCCGACGGACCAAAGACATTCGCCCCCGAATTCTATGGGGCCAAACTCGCCACTCGCGACCTCCACCCGCTCGCCGGCCACTCCGCCGAAAGCTGCACCGAGCAACTCGGCATCCCCGGCCCCTGGTACGAGCGTCTTCCACACTTCCGGATGAACTTCACCCCCTCCAGCGGCGCCGAGCTCCAGACCGAATACTTCGTCCCCCGCGACCGCGCCTACCCCGCCATCCTCGCCGTCGAGCAACTCCGCGACCGCATCACGCCCCACCTATTCATCACCGAGCTCCGCACCATCGCCGCCGACAACCTCTGGCTCAGCCCCTGCTACCAGCGCGACTCCCTCGCCATCCATTTCACCTGGAAGCCCGAGTGGCCCGATGTGCAAAAAGTCCTGCCCCACATCGAAGAAAAACTCGCCCCCTTCGACGCCCGTCCCCACTGGGCCAAGCTCAATACCATTCCACCCGCGCGCCTCAACCAGCTCTACGCGAAGCTGCCTGACTACCGCTCCCTCGTCACCCAACACGACCCACAAGGTAAGTTCCGCAACCAATACATCGACATGAACATCTTCGGTGCCTGAGTCATCGGAACTACATCACGTCCGAGTCCGAACCGTCATTCAACATCTTGAATTGAACGATCGGTTCATTCCGGATGACCGCCCAGATGATAGGAAGAAGATCGCGCGCAGAATCGGCTTTTGCAATCAATCCCGCGCCAATCCTCACCGCCTCGCGCAACACCTCGAGAGAACGGTGTGCGCTCAGAAACAAGATCTTCGTGTCTGGGGAAACCTTGGCGATCCTCTGCGCGGCGACGAAACCATTCATCCCTGGCAGTTGAATGTCCAGCAAAACCAGATCAGGCTGCAACTCTACGGTCTTCCGAACCGCGTCTGCCCCGTCCGAGCATTCCCCAACAACTTCAATGCCCGAATCACCCGCCAGAATCCTACGAACAGCGGTTCTCCACTGTTCGAAATCGTCAACAATCAAAATACGAATTGGTCTCAATTACCGGAGCCCTCGAGCAAAAAATCGTCGCTCATATAGAGCGACAAAGTGTAGAGAAGACAACACTGGTCTATGCTTTGATTTGAGAGTGCTCCTTAAACTTCATTTCATCGTTGCTCAAGCGCAATCATCCCCGCCGAAGTTTTCAGCATCGACGGCGGCACTCAGCCTGCGCTTCTAACCAATCCTTCCAGCGAACGGACCACAACTCTTCCTCGCCCCTTTACAAGAAGGCCCCTGCGCTGCCACTCACTCAACAACCGGCTGACGGTAAATATCGTGACATTCGCCTCATTAGCTATATCTTCATTGCTCACGGTCAACTCGATCCCCTCAGCAACTTGCTGCCCCATCCCCTGGGCCAGCTTCTCCAAAACCCACGCAACTCTCCGACGGGCCGTATCGTAGTTCGCTGCAACGTACAGGTCGCGGTAAGCAGTCAGATAGTCCGACGCGAGCAGCAACGCATTTTCGAGTAATCTTGGATACCGTTTCGCGAGAGCCAGAATCGCTCTCCGCTCCCACACCAATGCAGAGCTATCCGTCACCGTCTCCGTACTCAACAGATACTCCACGGGACCATGCGACAAAAACGCCCGGCCCCCTGACGGATCCCCAGGTGGAATCCAGAGCATAAGAATCTTTTCTCCCTTTGGAGTCGTTGTGAAAGTTCGTGCCCGACCTTCCAGAATCAAAAATACTTTGTCCGCCGGCTCTCCCTCCCTTGCGAGCAGCGATTGCGCTCCAAACCGCCGCAGAGTCGCAGCTCCAAGAACATCTGCAAGCTCATGCGGAGTCAGCCCTTCCAGAAGTTTCGGTGCGAGTTCGCGCACACGAGCAGCAACCTCTGAGGCTGTCATTACTCGTCGCAGGCCGGACCGCGTCTTCATTCGACCGTCCTTATCTTTCACGGGCCCTCGGTTCATCCTGAAAACGGCAACTCGCCTGAAGCACAAAAACCGCCGCCCGACGCTTGCGCCGTTGGAGTGCCACAAAGACTAACAAGGAGGCGCAAAAGAAAACAATTCTCTGCGCGCATCTTTCACCCAGCCGCCAGCGTCCTGAGCACGGCTACATTCCGAGCCTCATCCCCCGGAGCATCCACCGGAGTCTCCGCAATAAACGCGCAGTGTCCGAACCGCGCGTCATGCAGCAGCCGCCGAAAAGCCTCCGCCCCTATCGTCCCTTCGCCGATATGCTCGTGCCGATCCAGCTTCGACCCCATCGCCGCCTTCGCATCGTTGCAGTGCCACACCTTCACTGCATCGAACCCCACCGTCGACTCCACCAGCTTCATCGTCTCGATATACCCGTCCGTCGTCACAATGTCATACCCCGACACGTGCACATGGCAGGTATCCAGGCATACCGCCACCGGAACGCACCCCTTCAAGTGCTCCACTAGCTCCGCCACCTGCTCCAGCTTCCCGCCCAGCGAAAACTCCGCCCCGGCCGTGTTCTCAATCAGTATCCGAAAGTCCTTCCCGCCAAAATCGATCCCCTCCACGGCCCGCTCAATCGACTCCGCCGCATACGTCAGCCCCTGCTCCCGCGTCAATCCCTTCCAGCTTCCCGGATGCAGCACAAGAAACTCCGCCCCTAGCGCCCGCGCCCGCTCGACCTCTCCGCGAAACGCTGCCGTAGAGTTCTCTCTGACGCTCTCCGTCTGGCTGCACAGATTAATCAGATAGCTCGCATGAATCGCCACCGGCCCAACATCATGCTTTACGCGCTGCTCCCGCATCTTGGCCGCATCCGCCGCCTTCACCGGCGCAGCCCTCCACATCCGTGGACTCGACGAAAATATCTGGAACGTATTCGCTCCCACATCCACCGCTCGCTGCACCGCCGTCCACACCCCACCAGCCGTCCCGACATGAACACCAATCCGCTTCTTCGCCAACGCAACCATCTCCCCAGCCTATCGTATGTCCTCTGCTTCCATTCCCTGAGATGCTATGCTGATGCCGCTTACACAGGAGAGGAATATCCATGCCCACAGAGCAGAACTACCAGAACCATGGTCGAGTTGATCCACCCATACACTTCTTCGTCTTCCCTATCCTTGCGCTTAACTTCCTCTTCGCGATCTACCTGACGATTCACCATTGGCCCGAGCATCGGTATCTTCTCCTGTGGTGGATCGTGGTCTCAATCGCGCTCGTGGTCCTCGCGATGAAGTGCCGTATGAACGACATTAAGCTGCAGGACCGCATCATCCGCCTCGAAGAGCGCCTTCGTCTCGCCGCTCTTTTGCCTGCCGCGGAGCAGCCACACATCCACGAACTCACTACAAAGCAACTTGTGGCCTTGCGATTCGCTTCCGATGCCGAACTGCCCGCCCTTGTACACAAGACACTCACCCAGAACCTCGAACCCAAGGCCATCAAGCAGGCCATCACCAACTGGCGCGCAGACTACCACCGCGTTTGAAAAACAACAGTACAAACCATTTGTACGTTTTTGAATGTGTCGGCTTGGGACGCCGCTGTTAGGATCCGACATCCTTCCCGCCAGGTACATTAGGTAGAAAGGGCCGATTCTGAAGCTTCTTCATGATAAAATTCCGCACTTCTTCTCGCTTGGAGTCATAGAGAACGTCAACTGGTATTGGGATTGCGACATTTCCTGAGGCGCGTAATAAGATTACCGTGCTGCCTTCTCGAAAGGAGAGCAGATCGTCCCAATAGACGAAAGACCCTCTTCCTCGTTTACTAACGATTTGCACGCCCGTCTCTAAAAGGGTTATTTCAAATGGGTTTGCCGCCTCCTGATAAGCGTCTTTTAGAAAATCCACTCGCGCACCCTTCCGCAGGGTCCAGATTAAAAGAAAATATCCGGGAACGATGCAACAGATCGCTATTACAGCACTGGATCTTTCACTTATCAGTTCGCCGGCTGCAAGCAAGCCCCCACAAACAAGAATTACAGTGGCCAAGATAATACCGCCAACAATCGCAACGCGTCTGTATATCCTCTTCCACCGCGGAACCAACATTCGATCAATCTCAGCGAGTACAGCTGGCGTAATCCAGCCATAAATCTTCACTTCAGGCGACGGTTCAGACTCGTTCATTGGCCTTTCTCACAAAACGATGACGCTAAAAATAGCACTGATATACGACTTTTATCTGAGTAGTCGGTTTCTCAGATGATTGACCATAACACGCTTTCGTCAACCGATCGATCTTGTACTTGCGTCGTAAGACCAAATAAAAAAGTGCGGCCCGAGGCCGAACTCTCTTCTTCCTCAAATCTCAATACCCCACGGAAAACACCTGCTTCTCATGCTTCGGCTTCTCGAGCTCATCCACCAGCGCAATCGCATAATCCGCAAACGAGATCCTGCTCTCACCCTTCGCATCGCTCACCAGGTTGTTCGTTCCCGTCCTGTACTTGCCCGTCCTCTCACCTGGAACGAAGTACGCCGCCGGTGCAATATAGGTCCAGTTGATGTCCGACCCCTTCAGCACCTGCGCCGCCTTCTCGTGCGAGATCGCAATCGGCATATACTCCTGCGGCAGATAGCCCGACTTGATCAGCGTCACTCCGGGAGCCACCTCCAGTTGCCCTGCTCCCCCAACCACCAACAGACGAGGAACCCCAGCCTTCTTCACCGCCTCAATCTCGCGCTTCGTAACATCGACCAACGCATCCGTATTGTCGGCCGGAGGCTGGTACGCACTCACAACCGCATCAGCACCCTTGATGATCGACGCAATCCCATCCACGTTCGACAAATCGTCCGTCTTCGCCGTAATCCCCGCAACGCCCTTCAGCGAATCGACGTTACGCGCCACACCGGTCACCTTGTGACCACGCCGAACCAGCTCTTTCACGATCTCGCTGCCGGAATTTCCAGTCGCTCCGTAAACCACAACCTTCATAATCCTTCTCCTTCTGACCAGAATCTTTTCTAGTCCGAAATAGAAGATGCGTCCAGCCATCAGCCGGACGCAAAGATTTACAACAAATGTCGTTTATCTCTCTAATCTATTGAAAAATAATTAGTAAACATCGCGCTGATACCGCTTCTGCTTCTTCATCGCCGCAAGATACTCATGCGCCTGTTCCGGTGTTCCGTTCGAACCCTGCGCGATCACATCGAGCAACGCCATCTCCACGTCCTTGGCCATGCGCGTCGCATCGCCGCAAACGTAGAAGTAAGCCCCGCGCTCCAACCACTCGTAAAGCTCTTTCGCCTTCTCCCGCATTCGATCCTGCACATAGACCTTCTGCGCCTGATCACGCGAAAACGCAGTATCCAGCCTCGTCAGCGTGCCGTCCTCAAGCATCGCCATGAACTCATCCTTGTACAGGAAGTCCAGCTTCTCACGCTGCTCTCCAAAGAACAGCCAGTTATCGCCCGGCTGCCCGGTAGCCTGCCGCTCCTCAAGGAACGCCCGGAATGGCGCTATTCCCGTTCCCGGCCCGATCAAAATCATCGGAGCCGACCCGTCCTCCGGCATCCTGAAGCTCGCATTCGAGTGCAGGAAGATGGGCAGCTTCGTGCCCACCGGGCACCTGTCACCTAGCTCTCCGCTCGCCACTCCCTGCCGGACACGTCCATGCGATTCATACCGGATCACCCGCACCGTCAAATGCACTGAATCCCGATAAAGCTTCTGGCTCGACGCCAGCGAGTACATCCGCGGAGTCAACCGCTGCAGCACGTTGAAAAGCTGCTGTGGATCAGTAATCACGCCCGGAAAATCCTCCAGCAGATCGACAAACTCACGCCCCCAGCAGTACTCCTCCGCGCGGGCGCGATTCTCTGGTCCAACCAAAGCCTTCAGCCCGTCTACGTTCGGCGCCAGCTTTGCGAACTGCCCCACGCTACCGCGCGCAAGCTTCCCAATTCCAAGCCGCGTCCGCAGAGCCTCTTCCAGGCTGATCTCAACCTTGTAATGGTCCAGAACCCGCTCATCGCCGCTGAATCCAAGCGCCTTCAGCGTATCCTCAACCGCCTCGCGCCGGTTCTCAGGAATGACCCCCACCGCATCCCCGGGCGTATACGTCATCCCCTCTTCCAACCCAAACTCTATATGCCGCGTCTCTTTTTCCGAGCCCTCCGCCGTCAGCAGGCGGTTCACATTCACGACCGACAGATAAGGATTGTTTCTGCTGTACTTCGACCCATGTTGTGCCGAAGCTTTTACTTCCTCTAAAACCTCGCTCATGCTTCTATGGTAACCGCGCACCCCCGAATTTGCATATGGCCAAAGAGCGTCATTACTCACTCAAAAGCAATGATTTTCAATAGGATCCAAGACCTGCTTTGTGTCGGCAGTCACAGACAAAACGAATCCTTACTGCACCTTCGTCCACGTGGAATCCGGATCATAGGCTGTAATCGCCTTCGCAGCATCCGCCGTGTTGTCTCCCAGGTCCTTCTGCCGAACCGTCCCATACTTGTTCGCAACAAACGTCATCACGCCGCTCGACTTGTACTCTGCCGGCCACGCCAGAATGGCAAACCCTCCCGTCATCTGCCCATCCTGCACATAATCCTTCGCGCCTCCCGGAGCATGCGGCCCCTGCGCCCTCAGGATCCGGAAGTAGTACCCATGAAAGGGCGACCGCTTATTCGAATACCCCTCGCTGGTCGCATACGCCACCAACTCGCCCGCCGGACTCGTCGGCTCACCTTCCTTTGCCTCCCAATACAACCCATTCTGCGTACCAGCCTTGCTTACGATGTGCTGCGCATACGCCCCCGCAGGATTCCCATCATGCCCAGCCGCGGCATACTCCTTCTGCGCCGTAACCAGCGCCTTACACACCTTGATCGCGTCCAGTTCGTTGTGCCCGATCCTCCGGTACATCATCTCCTGCGCGCCAGCCACCGCATCGAAGTGCCACGCCCCGTTCGCCTTCACAATTGGAAACGGCAACGGCCACGCATTAGCACCGATCGTCAGCGTCACCTTGTCGGCCGAGTCATGAACGAAGGCGTGCTTCTCGTCATAGCGCTTCAGAAAAGACTGCCTCCCATTCTCATCCTGAACCGGATCGCCGGACGCGAGCAGCCCCTGCGCCTCGGCCCCCAGTATCTCCTTCAGGGCGACGCTGTCGTTCGCCTTCACTGCCACCACAAACGCAGACGCAGCCGCCTGGTATGTCGGAAAGCTCTTCACCCCGGTATCCTGCGCGAAGGCAACCACTACAGCCGTAACAAAAACAACGGCCGTCAAAATCGATCCCGAAAATAGTCCACGCTCACGCAATCTCATTTCCGTTGACCTCCAGCCTGGCCACCGCCGCCAACACTCTGCTTTCCGCGATTACTCGCCTGACGTTCCGAAGCCCCGCTGCTGTTGCTTCCGCCAAACGCTCCCTGTTTCCCGCCGGAATACTGCTGTTGCTGCGGCCGTTGCGTCTGCTGTGTCTGTGGCCTGCTTCCTCCCTGCTGGTAGCCCGCCCACTGATTACCCGAAGGGCGCGTTGTCGTGGAGGGAGCAGGACGAGCCCCGACATTTCCTGTTGATGGAGTTGCAGGACGGTTTGCGGGAGCTGCAGGACGCGTTGCGGGAGTCGCCGGACGCGTTGCAGGAGTCGCCGGACGCGTTGCGGGAGCCGCCGGACGAGTTGCGCCAACATTTCCAGTCGCAGGCCGCGTCGCCCCAACATTTCCCGTCGCCGGTCGATTCGCCCCATATACCGGAGCTGGCGGCCTATACCCCGCAGGCGCGCGATACGGCGTCGGCGCAGGTGGCCTCCCCCCCGCACGATATGCCGGATTATTCGGACCGTACGGCCTGTAGCCTGCCGGGGGTGGACGATAGTAGGGCCGCGAATACCAGTTCGTCGGCGGCCTCGCGTATATCGGCCGGTTGTAAGGCACAGGTCGCGGACGATAGTAAGGATGCGGGCATACGTAGCGGTTGTTAACGATAAAAACACTGTTGTGGTAGTACATCCCGCCGCCGCCCCAACCCCAGCCCCATCCACCCCAGCCATACGGCTGATTATTGTTCGCGATCAGCGCCCCGATCCCAATCCCTAGTCCAAAGCTCAGCAGCGACGCCGCCACGACATCTCCCGTGCTCGGCCCGCTGGCCTGTACCGGTGGTGGCGCCTGCTGCGTCTGCGAGTACACCTGCTGCGGCTCGTACTGCGGAACATAAACCACCTGCGGATTTGCAGGCTGCACTACGATCACCTGCGTGTTCCCCTGCGTCTGCGTCGACACCTTCTGATACTCATTCGAATCCAGCGCACCCGACGAATAAGCCGCCTGCCGCAGCCTCTGGATCGAGTCCATCACCGTCTGCTGGTTCGCCCTGAACGCCGCGCCCAGGGCCGCATAGTCATCGATATGCGCTGCCATCATGTCCAGCACCGAAGGAAAACTCACCAGCGAGACAAACGCTGGATCGAACTTCTGCGCCTGCGCCGCATTGATCAGCGCCTGTCCCTGCAGACTCTTGTTCTGCTTCAGCCAGTTATCTGCATCGAGAATCTGTTGCGGATCGGTCGAAGCCGCACAAATCTGTGCCAACAACGTATCGGGATAGAGCGCAATCGGTGCGACTAGTTGGTCCAACTGGTCTCCGGTAGGGACCGGAGGCTGCTGCGCTCCGACCGCTGGCACGAGCCAAACCCACACGAAGATTGCAAAGACGATCGCTGAGAACCGGCGAAGAGGCATCTCGCTCTCCCTGACTTCATCTTGAAGACCTGGACCCACGCCATCTTGCAGGCGCTACAGCCCGCTCATTATAAGCCCAGCCTGTTCATGGACTTCAAATGGACCGGCAATATCGTTCGCACTTTCTCTAATCAGAGAGCCAACAAATTTGCAATATGTAAGAAATGAATTGAAACAAGGAGGCGCTGTTGCCTACCACTCGCCGTTCTTCTGCATCTTTTTGATCTGCCTCTTCACCAGGTCGCGCTTCAGCCGGCTCAGACGATCGATGAACAGTACACCGTCCAGATGATCGATCTCATGCTGCAGCGCGCGTGCGAGCAGTTCTTCGCCTTCAATCTCGAACCAGTTCCCTTCAACATCCTGCGCCCGCACCTTCACCCACGCAGCGCGATTCACCTTCTCGCGAATCTCCGGCAAACTGAGGCAGCCCTCCTCCTCATACTGCTTGCCCTTCTTCTCAATCACCTCAGGATTGATCAGCACGATCTTCTCCTCAGGATTCTTCTTGAAGCTGATATCAATCACCGTCAGCCGCTGCGAGATCCCAATCTGCGGAGCAGCCAGGCCGATGCCATGAGCCGCATACATCGACTCAAACATATCCTCGACCAGCGTCTTCAGCTTCTCGTCGAACACCGTAACCGCCGCGCCGCGCTTCGACAGAACCGGATCGGGATATTTCACGATGTCGAAAATTTTGACTGTCTTTTCCAACTTATTGCCCTGATCTTCCAAACTTAATATGCCTTAATCTGTGCCAGATATCCGTTGTAATTACGCTGCAACTCCCCCAGCGAGTCTCCGCCAAACTTTTCAAGCACCAGCCGTGCGATGGTCAGCGCCACCATGGCTTCAGCTGCCACTCCCGCCGCGGGGACGACACAAACATCGCTCCGTTCATAAGCTGCCTTCACCGGCTCACGCGTCTGGAAACTCACACTCGCCAATGGACGCCGCAACGTCGAGATTGGTTTCAAGTAACCCCGCACAATCACGTCCTGGCCGTTCGAGATGCCGCCCTCAATCCCCCCGGCATTGTTATGCTCGCGCGAAAACTTCGTAAAGTCCTCCTCGGTCCCCTCATAACCAATCGCGTCGTGCACTGCCGAACCCAGCGACTCAGCCGCCGTCACCCCGCGTCCAATCTCCACCGCCTTCACCGCCTGCAGGCTCATCACCGACTGGGCCAGCAGTCCATCCAGCCGCTCATCCCAGGTCGCATGGGTTCCGATTCCAGGAGGCAGGCCATGGACGATGACCTCA
This sequence comes from uncultured Acidobacteriaceae bacterium, assembly GCA_963741395.1. Taxonomy (GTDB): domain Bacteria; phylum Acidobacteriota; class Terriglobia; order Terriglobales; family Acidobacteriaceae; genus Edaphobacter. The sequence goes on along the minus strand of CAVUHV010000002.1, from coordinate 896,659 downwards.
AACACGCCGCCAACGGTATCGCCAGTGCGCAGCACCGCGTCCACCTCGGCCTTCATCTGAGCCTCGCTCTCCGCGTCGACGCAGCTGAGCAGGATCTCTTCCTCTTGCGATAGCTTAACGATCTCGCCCCACTTCGCCGGCCGGGAAAGCTCGGCCTTACCGACGCGGATGACGTGGCTAAGCACCTCAATGCCGAGCGCCCGTAGGAGCAGCTTGGCGAACGCCCCACAGGCGACCCGGGCAGCGCTTTCGCGTGCGCTAGCTCTTTCCAGCACATAGCGGGCATCTTTAAAGTCAAACTTTATAGCTCCCGCGAGGTCAGCATGCCCCGGACGCGGCGAGGCGACAGTCTTGTGCTTCGACGGATCACCTTCCTCTACCGGGAGTATCTCGGTCCAGTTCTTCCAGTCATTGTTGGCGATCGTCATCGCGACCGGTGAGCCGATCGTCTTGCCATGCCTGACACCGGAGAGAATATGCACGGTATCGCTCTCGATACGCATACGGCCGCCTCGGCCATAGCCTTTCTGCCGCCGCCACAACTCGCGATTGATAAACTCCTGGTCAACAGGAACGCCCGCCGGGAGACCACTGACCAGCGCCACGAGACTCTCGCCGTGGCTCTCACCTGCTGTTGAAAATCGAAGCATTCTTCTTACTTATCCTGTGCCCTTCGCGCATGAGTGCCGACTTTTTATTGTAACAACGGAGATTCAGGACTTCGGCTACTTGGTGTCCTTGAGGTAAGCCTGCGAGTTGAAGAACGGCCGCTCCATCGAGCGCACCCAATCGGTCAGCTCGTCAGGCTCTTTGCCTTGTACCGTAGCTGCATCGAATGCATTTCGCATCGTCTGCATCTTCGCCTCGAGATCATCGAGCGTGTTCAGTAGCAGCGCCTCCGGCGTCATCGGCAGCTTCGGCGATCCGAACTCATACTTGCCGTGGTGCGAGAGGATCATATGCTCCACCAGCACTCGCAGCTTCTCCGGGAACGGCTCCAGCGCGCGGACCTTCTCCTGCAGCATCCCCTGCGCGATGCTGATATGACCGATGAGCTGGCCCTCGAGCGTATACCCGAAGCTGGACTTCCAGTGAAGCTCACGAATCTTCCCAATGTCGTGAAGAATCGCTCCTGTGATCAACAGGTCCGGGTCAACCTCCGGGTAAAAGGGCGCCGTTGCCTTACAGACGCGGACCAGCGTCACGACATGCTCGAGCAAACCGCCGATCCATGCATGATGGAGCATCTTGGCCGCCGGCGCGGTACGGTAAGCCTGCGCAATCTGCGGGTCATCGAGAAATGCAAAGACGAGGCGCTGAAGATCAGTGTTGGCAAATCCTGAAACGTAGCCGCGCAGTTCCGTCCACATCTCTTCGATATTGAACTGTGTAACCGGAAGATAATCCGTAGGATCGACCTCCGTGTCTGCAGCGAAGCGGAGGCGCTGGAGCGCCATCTGGAACTTTCCCTGGTAGCGGGAAATCTGTCCCTGAACCTTTACGTAGCAACCTTCGGAGCAGGCCACGATCGAGTCCGCGAAATCCTCCCACATGACGCCGGGCAGCGAGCCCGACTTGTCGGTCAGGATAACGGAGATGAACTGACCACCCTGCTTTCTATCGCGCACCTGCAGCGATGAAAGGACGAAGTAAGACGTTACGACGGAGTTCTCAAACCGCCCTGAATCCGCAACATAAAAATCTTTCATTACCACCAGAATACCGCGTGGCTTTTCAAGAAGCCCGCCAACTTTGGTGCGATAATCAGGTCGCATCATGGCAGAGTACGTCACCGTTTTTTCAAATCACACATCGCGTACCTGGACGCTATGCTGGAACCTGCAATGGAGACGGGTCATGCGGTTCTGGTTGAGGCCTCCATATCTCCCTTGGGTTCAAGTTCTGTTCCGCGTGTTCTTTGCCCTGAACTTCGTTGGAGCGCTGGTTGGGTTTGTTCACCAATTGCTCTCACACCCTCTGACTAAAACAGGACATCGTCCCTACCGTTCGAATTGCAGCCATTTTCTGCGCCGTCGTAGCTGCCATGAGTACGTTGGTGTTGTGGCAAGCTGAACGCCGCGACAGAAAGACCACTTCGGCCGCAGAAACCGCTCGGTAAGGGAACACGTTCATCAATTCGCACCAAGACGGAGGGTTTTGCTATCGGATGGGTCTAATCACACCGGACTCAACGGTCATCTAAACCTGTCAAGCCCCAAAACCTGTGCAAAACCTCTCCCTCCATCCACAAGCCAATAAAAATAAACCCGTTATCCTAAGAAAATAAGTCCGGCCTGTGAGTATAGGAAGTAAGTTGGAGTAAGGGGAGAAGGCGGGCGGCGGCGGGATTTCGCGGGATTGGCGCGGGTTTCTTGCGGAGCGGGCGGCGTTTTCGAGGGCGCGGGCGGCGGTCGGTATCTTGGAGTAGGTGGCGGAAGTTCGCTTGGATGGCCTCGGCAAGTTATTGATTTCAGGTGGCGTCCGGAGCATCCAAACGAACTCCAAGCGAACTCGGCATGGAATGCAGATCCGGCGGCGATGGTGGATTGTCAAAGACCGCGTGTTTATTGGCCGTCAGGCTCGTTTGCATCCAAGCGAACTCACTAAACGGAGGCGCTTGGCAAAGAATCCAAGCGAACTGTGGGAAACACAAGATATTGAGACTGCTTCGAAGTTGCCGATAACCCGTTTTTCATCGACGATCGAGGTAGTGCTCAACCAATGAGCTATTCTGTCGAGGCAGCGAAGGGGAAGGGCCGCTCCGAATGGAGCCAGAGGGTAATGCTGACCGCGCCCAGGGACTTGGGCACCGTCTGCGAGAAACGGTCGAGCGCAGACCTTGCCTTCGCTGCACTATTCGGTTGTTTCCGAAAACCCCGTTTTGCATGGAGTTCGGTCTCATTCGCTACTGCTGTCGACGTGTGCGTCGGGCGAGGAATCCGAGATAGCGCAGGGTTCGTTGAGCTTCAGGAAGCTTCTTCGCTGCCGCCCGAGCAAACTGCTGATTCGCTTCATGCCGATTTCGCTCCACGCCGTGTCCTCGCCAATATAGCTTTCCTAACCAGAACTGCGAGCGATGATGACCTTTATCGGCTGCTCGTCTAAACCAGAGCAGCGCCTCAGAGTAGTCCCTTCCTGAGTAGGCTATCTGCCCAAGGCTGAACATCGCTCTCGCATCTCCTCGGCGGGCGCTCTTCCTATACCAGCGAAGCGCCGCTGCTTCGTCTACCTCAACCCCGACGCCGTTCAAATAGAACCAGCCCATTGCCAGCACAGCATCATGCATTCCTTGTTCCGCAGCTATCTGATTCAGCCGGAATGCTTCGCTTTCATCGTTATCGAGCAGTCGAAGTGAGTGATTGTAGGTCCTCCATGACGCGGGCACGCCGACTGCATTCGTATATCCACTCCGTCCTCTACGTTGATCCGAACGTCTCACGATGCCCTCTCGACGAAGTTTATAAGACCGGGTTCCCTGAAAGTCGGGCGGGCTCAACCGGTCGGTGCAACACCATCTGATATGAATTCATTTTCTAAAGGTGGTGTTTATGGCACAAGGAAAACGGGACAGGCTTTCCACGGGACAGCGGATCGACATGTGGCGCCGTTGGAAGGCGGGAGAGTCGTTGCATGAGATTGGCCGCGCCTTTGGTAAGGGCCATGGTTCCATCCGGTTCTTGTTGACGCAGCGCGGCGGGATAGTTCCTGCTGCTCGTCGGGGTTCGCCGCGAACGCTGACGCTGGCCGAACGGGAAGACATCTCACGAGGAATTGCTTCCGGTTCGTCGATTCGTGAGATCGCTAGCGGGTTGCAGCGGGCTGTGTCGACAGTGAGCCGGGAGGTGTCGCGTCACGGCGGGCGGCCACTCTATCGAGCCAGCGAAGCCGATCGTCGGGCCTGGGAGTCAGCTCTGCGACCCAAGGTGTGCCTTCTTGCCATCGACGAGAAACTGCGGACGATCGTGGCCAGTAAACTGATCCTGGACTGGTCGCCGGAACAGATTTCAGCATGGTTGAAGGTCCACTATCCCAGCAACGAGAGCATGCGTGTGTCCCACGAAACCATCTACCGCAGCTTATTCATCCAGGCCCGGGGAGTGCTGAAAAAAGAGCTGATTCAGCACCTCAGGTCCAAGCGGCTTATCCGTCGCTCACGGCACGCGCGGGCTGACGGGCAGTCCCGCGGGCAGATCGTCGATGCCATCTCTATTAGGGAAAGACCTGCGGAGGTTGAAGACCGCGCTATTCCCGGCCATTGGGAGGGCGACCTGCTTAGCGGCAGCAGGAACAGTCACATCGCAACCCTGGTGGAACGACATTCGCGTTTCACCATGCTGGTGAAAGTGCCCAGCAAAGACGGTTACACTCAAGCCGATCTCAACAAGGTAGCTCTGCGCCTCAATCAACGCCCGCGACAAACTTTGGGCTTTGAAACGCCGGCCAGTAAACTGCAAGCCAGTGTTGCATCGACCGGTTGAGCCCGCCCGGGTTATCGGAAAGTTCGGGGCGACAGGTTGAAGTTTCCGATAATCCAGTTTTCATTCTGTGCGCGGCTCTGTTAATTAAGCCCTCTTCTGACATCTAAACCTGTCAAGCCCCAAAACCTGTGCAAAACCTCTCCCTCCATCCACAAGCCAATAAAAATAAACCCGTTATCCTAAGAAAATAAGTCCGGCCGAAGTGGCAGAGCAGTTTCAGTCGATTCGCTAAAATAGAAACAGAATCAGAAAAGCCCCGGGCTTCTCCGGGGCTTTTGTTTTCGCTGAAGACCTGAGACCTGAAAGTCTAATACCGTCCTCAACTCATTTCTTTTCAAGATTTTGACCCTTAAACAACATGGAATCAATATCTTACAAAGCACCACTGTCTCGTGCCCGTTGTAAGTCATTGATTCCACGTAAATCGTCCATCAGTAACCCTTTTCTTTTCTAGAATTTAACCTATAAATCCTTTATTTACTATATTTTAGGCCGCTAAAAAATGATAAATTGCAGAAACGAATACACTTACTCGAATGCAGTGGGGAGGAAATTTTTCATCCACCACGCTGTCTGAACTTTCAGTTCTGTGGAGGCGCAGGCGCCGGAGTTGACGGCTGAGGGGCCGGAGCAGGAGGAGCAGACGGAGTCAGCCCTGCCGGCGTCGCTCCCAGCGAAGGATTCACCGTCGCGTCAGGCGCAGGAGGCGGCGGAGGCGGCGTCGTGTCCTTGTTCTGCAGCCGCTCCTTCGGAGCGCCCTTCTGCTTCTTAGGCTTCTTCTTCGTAGCCGTATCACCGTTCAGTCCCAGCGGTGCAGCCTGAGTCTTTTCGGTCGCCAGTTCATCCGTCGAAGGAGCGGCTGGCGTGGCAGCTAGCTTCTCCTTCTGCTGTGCGGCTTTTTTGGCCGCCTTGTCTGCGGCATCGGTCTTGGCGCGATCGCTGTAACGCGTCTTGCCGGTGAGTACGGTCTTTGGAGCCAAGGGATCGGCGTCTGACGTCGCAGACACCAGCGTCGTGCTCTCAGTGGGAGCGATGGCTGCGCCGGGAGCAACTGCTTCGCCAGAGCCACCCGCCTGCGTGCTTGATGCCGCGCCTGCGCCTGCGCCCACAGAAGCCTGCTGTGGCCCGGGAGGAAGAGCGTTCCGGGGTGCCTGGCCATAGCGCACTTTCTCACGCTTGATCTTCGCAGGCTTCGTCTGAACCTTGGATGTCGTGGAGGTGGCAGTGGCCGGGACGGATGCCGTCGCGACAGCCGGAGTGGCAACAGGCGCCGCCGTTGTCTTGCTCACGGTCGAGAATCGACCGCCGCGGTCGAACCGCTGCTTCTCTTCGGTATTCTTCTTTTTCTTCGGAGCCGGAGGAGTATAAGCGGTAAACACTGGCTTGGTCTGCTTCGGGCTCGCGCCGGAATCAATGTAGCCCGGCTTGATGTCGATGTAAGCCTCTTCGCGCAGTTGCGTTAGATACTCACGCAGCTTTGGCTGCATCTGCTGCATGTACAGAGCCTCCTGCACCTGCGGCTCAACCTCGCTTAAGGGAGGAACGCCGGGAGCCTGGTGCTCGGTGACCTTGAGGATGACGAAGCCCTGGCGGGTACGAATGGGAGCAGTAACACCGCCCGCGGGAAGGCCGAATGTCTGGTCCTCCAGTACCTTGGCCAACGCGCCACGCTTGAACATTCCAAGGTCGCCGCCCTGCGAGGCCGTTGGGCCACCCGAATAAGTCTTGGCCAGTTCATCGAACTTGCCGCCAGCCTTGACTTTCGCGGCAATATCGTCAGCCTTGGCCTGGGCCTGCGCGACCGCGGCTTCGTTTGCATCAGCTGGCGTCGGCACAAGAATCTCGCTCAGGCGAACCTGCTCCGGCTGCATAAATTCGCTCTTGTGGGCATCGTAGTAAGCCTGCTCCTGCCCCTGGGTCATCTGGATGCGGCGGCCCACCTCGTCGCGCACCACCTGCTGGGTGATGATGTTGTTTTTGATATTCGCCTTGAAGTCTTCGAACGAAACACCCTGTTGGCGCGCCGCCTTCTCGAGGTCCTCCATCGTGTCCAGATGGTTCTGCTTGCGAATCTCGTCGAGCCGGCGGATGACCTCGGCATCGGGATTGATGTCCATCTCCTTGCCGCGAGAGAGCAGAAGTTGCTGATCGATCATGTCGCGGAGCAGGTTCCGCTGGCGCTCGGCCGCCTCTGCAGGGCTGGCGTTACTCTGCTGATTCTCGTAGGCGAGTTGTTGCTCGGCGCGCTCAACATCAGTCCGATTAATGATCTGGTCGTTGACCCGGACGATGACGTCTTCGACGACCTGGCCGTTGGGAGTGATGGCAGCCGGCGTCGGAAGCGAGGGCTGGGCCTGGGGTGCGGGGGTACTCAAGGGGCTCTGGTATCGCGGTGCCTGTGCCTGCACTGCTACTGGCAGCGTCAGCAGGCTAAGCCCGCACAACACCACAACATGCGAAATTCTCAAGGTCATTATCACTCGTATCTCTGCCAGCATCCCGCGATGCAAAACATCGCCGGTACGTTCACCCTATCCGTTGGACTCAGTCGAGCGGCGGACGGTAATCCGTCCCACAATTCTAACTGCCTCTGACGCAAGACGCGAATCGACCCAAAAGGGGCAGGTGCAGGCTAACTCCACAATGCTATACTCCGTCAAATAAAGGACGCGTCTGCCACACGGGGCGTCCGGCGCAAATTCCTGCGCAGTTTTTGTCTTTCCGAGGTCACCTAGCCGATGGCTCCCCGCACACGCCGAGCGCTCTTCTCCGTAACTGTCTTCCTGGCCACCTGCGGTGTGCTGGGGTCGTTCATCAACCAGAAGGTCGCCGCCCAGTCGGCCAACGACGAGTCGGTGCTGCGCGACAATCTTCACACCTTCACCAACGTCTACTCGGTCGTCGAGCAGAACTACGCCGAGCCCATGACGCAGGACAAGACGGACAAGGCCATCTACGACGGCGCCATCCCGGGTATGCTTCACGTGCTCGATCCTCACTCGAACTTTTACGACCCCAAGGCCTATGCGCAGATGCGCGAGGACCAGCACGGCCGTTACTACGGCGTCGGAATGACCATCCAGCCCCAGCCTGACCCCACGGCCAAGGGCGGAACGAAGATCGTCGTCCTTTACCCGTTTGAGGGCACACCATCATACAGAGCCGGCGTTCGTCCGGGTGACGTCATCCTTTCGGTCGACGGCAAGAGCACCGAGGGCATGGACTCCGCGGCTGTTGCTGCTCTGCTGAAGGGTCCTCGCAACACGCACGTCTCGGTCGAAATGGGCCGTGAAGGCTCGCCAAAGCCATTGGTCTTCGACCTTGTCCGCGATGAGGTGTCACGCCCCTCCGTCGACTTGGCATTCATGATCCGCCCCGGCATCGGCTACATCCACGTCACCAACTTCATGGAGACAACCAGCCGCGAGGTCGGCGATGCTTTGGACAAGTTCGGCGACATCAACGGTCTCGTAATCGACCTTCGCGGAAACCCTGGCGGCCTGCTGAATGAAGCCGTCAACATGTCAGACAAGTTCCTGCAGAAGGGACAGATCGTCGTCTCGCAGCGCGGCCGCGCCTTCCCCGACCAGGTCTACCGCGCCTCGCACGGATCCGACGGCAAGTATCCCATCGTGGTTCTCGTGAATCGCAACACGGCCTCTGCGGCTGAGATCGTCTCTGGCGCGCTTCAGGATCATGACCGCGCCCTCATCGTCGGTGAGACGACCTTTGGCAAGGGTCTCGTGCAGACCGTCTTTCAGATCTCGGAGAACACCGGCCTTGCGCTGACGACGTACCACTACTACACACCCTCCGGACGCCTGATCCAGCGCAACTACAACCACGTCTCGCTCTACGACTACTACTACGTACGCGACTCCGACACGCAGCCGAAGGACAAGGCCAACCTCGAGGTCAAGCTTACGGACTCCGGCCGCACCGTCTATGGCGGCGGAGGAATCACACCCGACGAGAAGATTGACAACCCGAAGACCAACCGCTTCCAGGACTCGCTGCTGCAGCACTACGCTTTCTTCAACTTCAGCAAGCATTACATGGCGGTCCACAACACGGTCCCCAAGGACTTCGTGGTTGACGACGGCGTGCTGCAGGAGTTCAAAGCCTTCCTGAAGTCACAGGACATCGAGTACACCGACTCCGACATCGCCGGCGTGCAGGACTGGGTGAAGGAGAGCATCAAGAGCGAGCTCTTCACATCGCAGTTCGGCCAGTTGGAAGGGCTGAAGGTACGGGCCGAATGGGATCCGCAGATCGCCAAGGCCGTCACCTTCCTGCCGGAAGCAGAGAGCCTGCAGGAGCATCTGAAGCTGGCCCAGGCTCAGAAAACAGCCCCTGTCGGGCACTAAGCAGTCCGAGTACAAAACCGAAACGCCCGATGCCAACGCACTCGGGCGTTTTCTTGTGCACCAGACAAAGCCACGCAAACCTCTGACTTGACATCAAGATGGTCTTTTGGAAAGGGCTGTCAGGGGATTGGAGCGGGAGACCGGGATCGAACCGGCGACATTCAGCTTGGGAAGCTGACGTTCTGCCACTGAACTACTCCCGCTTCGCTCCCATTATATCCAACGGGAGCAGACGAGAGAGTGCCAGTCTTCTGAAGAACTGCGCTACTCATCCAGCTTGAAGATGCGTATCTGAACCAGCTTGCTGATCGTGAGGTGCTCGAACCCTCGCGCCTGCATACGCTGAATGAAATCTGGGGTCACCTTGAATATCCGCATCTGGACAAGCTCGTCGAGCGTCGGCTGATAGCCCAGCGCGCGAATCTGCTGCACCTCGGACGGATCAACCTTGTGCACCTTCATTGCGATCAGCTTCTGCGACGGCAGCGTGGAGTAGCCCAGAGCGTTGAGACTGTGCACATAGTCTGCATCCACCTTGAAGATCTTCATCGCGATCAGGTTGCTGGCGTCGATGCCGGTGACGCCAGCCGTCTGCAAGGACTGCACCCACCCCGCCTCGATATGAAACAGCGTGTAGACCTCGAGCTTCTCCGAGTCCAGTCCCGTGATGCCGAGGCTCCGCATGCGCTCAACGAAGGCCTTGTTGGGCTCAAAGAGGAAGTCGCCGGTGAGCTCGGAGTTGTGAATGCTCCCCGAGCATGTGAGCGTTCCGGCCTCCGCTCTCAGGATCGCCTCCGCGTGCGTGCCCTCGCGGCTGAGGTCAGATAGCGAGAAGCCGGTAAAGGCATCTTGTGGCTCCTGCATGCGCGAATCGTGGCAGTCCTTATTTTCGATGCATTCGCCGCGTTCGAGACGCAGTTCCAGGTTGTTAGAGAGAGTCGACGCCCTGATGCTGCATCGGCCCTTCAGCGATTGGAGAACCTCATCCGCCCGCAGCGATGCAATTCCCAGGGCAACCAGAAGCACTCCAACGATGCGTTGAGGACTCATCATTTCTTCTCCGCTTTCTGGTCGCTGTCATCCAGCAACCCTGAGATACGAAGCCTCACCAGCTTGTCCACCGTCAGATGCTCGAAGCCGTGACTCTTCGCCGACGCGATAAATGCTGCGTCAATATGGAAGATATGAAGCTGAATCAGCTGATCAAGAGTGACATCGGGAAACTGCTGTCTCGTCGCTTTTGCCGACTCCGGAGTGACACCATGCACACGCAGCTCGACTAACTTCGACGGCGGAATGGAGCTGAATCCCGCGTCCTTCATGCCCGCTACAAACTCGGGCGTGACTTTAAATATCTGGTAGGAGACAAGGTCCTGCAGCTTGCTCGGAACGATGCCGGCAGCCTTCATCCCCTGCACGGTCTCCGGTGTCACCCCAAAGATCTTCAGCTCGATAAGCTCCTCATCGGTTGGCTTCCCAAATCCGAGAGTCGCCATGCTGCGCGCGTACTCGGGCGTGATGCCCTGTATCTTCATCGCGATGAGCTTGTCCAGATCAGAGCCGTATCCTGCAGCGCGCATCTCCGTGATGTAGTCGTTCTTTGCGGACGCTGGGTCCGCTCCCTGCATAGCGAACATCTCTAATGCAACAGCCGTGGGCATATTGGGACTTACCTGGGCCGGTGCCCGCAGATGCGCTCTGACCATCAGAGGAGCGACCACAGGAGTGACCATGGGAGCAGGCATAGGCGCTGCCGGAGCGACGGGAGCCATCACAACCCTCGGGGCCGGATGCGGGGCCGGGACAACGCCAGATGGGGTAGCTGGCGCTTGTGCACTGGCCTGAGACCGCAATGCGATCGGATTCGGTGCGGGAGCCGGCGACTGGTAGTCGCCTATGCGGCCAGGCTCCGGTGCAACCACCGCCGCTACCTGCAGCGGCTCCGCGTGCGCATCAGGAGCGCGATCCGCAAATAGCCGAGGCAGCGGCGCGAGGAATAGCCCCAGCATGGCGCACACCCCAATCACCGAGAGCGGCGCAATCTGACGATGGCGTTCCGGCCGCTCACCCAGGATCCGCAGAATGCGAGCTTTCAGGCCTCTTTGATGCCCGTCCAACGCCATGGCAAGGCGTAACTTCGCCCCTCGCTGCTCCTCCAGGCTCAGCAGGGCCGTTGCATAAACAACCGGGTCCGAGCAGCAGGCCAGTACGACATCATCACAGCACAGCTCGCGTTGCTCACGAAGATGGCTGCTCACCCACCATACCGCGGGATGGAAGAAGAACAGCGTCTCCACGGCCGTCTGGATCATGTTCCACAAGTAGTCGCCGCGACGGATATGCGCCAGTTCGTGTGCGAGCACAACCTCAAGCTGACTCGGGCTCAGATGCGTCACAGCAGAAACCGGCAGCAGAACCACAGAACGCAGCACCCCCATCGTCAGCGGTCCGGAGATTCGCTGGCTGATATAAAGGTCGATCTGTCGCCCAATCCCTATACGCTGCACGAGCGCCGAAAACATCGCACTCACCTCGTCGGGCACTTCCATAAGGATGCCGCGCCGCAGCCGCCGAATCAGACACCATCCTCCGGCGGTTCTCACGGAAAGAATCACAACCCCCGCCAGCCATAGAGCATCCAGCCATGGCATTGCACGAACCAGATAGGCCGAAAGGTCAAACCGCGGCCCCTGCACCGGCAATGCGAATCCGCCTGCGTTGACCACCAGCGCCGCAACGGCGGGTAACTTCGGTTGAACTGTCGCGACATTGTCGCGTTGCCGCTGCGCTGCCCGCGCGCCTTCGTAACCAAGAGTCGCGACCGCTGCCAACAGCATGCTCATCAAAGCGGCCAGGGCCAGTCCGTACCTGATATGGCTTCGCGACTTCGCAAAGAGGAGATCCGTCACGCGATAGAGCAGTGCAATCGCAGTGGCCTGCCAGCAGAAGTGCACGAGAGTCCAGCCAAGAACTTCCATCGAGTCGGTCATTGCTTCTCCTTCTTCTGCCTGATGATTTTGCGAATCTCTTCCAGCTCTTCCGCGCTCGCCGCCTGCATCGAGAGCGCATGCATAGCAAGCTGCGCGGCCGAGCCGGCAAAGAGACGTTCACTCAGGTCGCGCAGCATCTGGCTCTGCGTCTCCTCCTGAGTCGCTGCTGCACGATAAATATGCGCCTTGCCGGCCTCTGTCCGCTCCACCAGCCCCTTCTCCGTCATAATCTGCAGCATCTTCAGGACCGAGGTGTATCCCAGCGTGCGCTGCTGACTCACCGACTCGTAAATTTCACGAACCGTCGCGGAGCCCTTGCTCCACAACACTCGCAATAACTCCAGTTCAACTTCGGTAGGCTTCGGCAGACGAGATTTCTCTTTCATGTCGGGCACTCTATACGAATTGATTCGTAGGTGTCAACGAAAACTTTCGTAGAAGAGATTTATTCGTAGCATCGTACCTCTTTTATCGCAAGGTCGGCCACTGTGGCCTGTGGATGGGATTCATCCGAGCGATCTAGGTAAGTTATTGATTCGCAAAGCTGGTCTTTGCTGATCTTCTTGCCGCTTCGATACGAAAGTTGATTCCACAGTGGGTTTATCTCCGCCCAAAACGCCACGATCTTTGACAGGGCGGTAACTTTCCCCTTGAAAATCAAGCGACCCGCCGCGGGCGTACTTGCCGGCGCTGGCAATTCTTTGCGCAGGGAGAGTAAAGTACGTGCGAACGGTCAGCAGGGCAAAACTTTTACATCTCCCTGACGAAAAACTCTGGTATACCGATCAGTTCACGAATATAGTTCGGACCACGGTAGAGACCGAAAGACAAAATAGCGCAGGGCCATGACTCATAGCCTGAACACGATGACGAGCGATATCTCCGGTACGCCCACCCGAAACTAGAAATTCGGGCCATCCATCTGGAGCTGCTGCGGTCTCGTAGTTCTGGAGAGGTGTTCCACCATGAAGTCTCCTCTTCGTTGTGTCGCGCATTTCATCGCAGTCGCCATTGTCTCCGCATTCTTCCTCTCGTCGCTCGCGGAAGCGCAATCAGCCAATGCGACAACCCATCAAAATCCAAAAGCATCGAGATACGCGTCTCACGCCGCCGACACGATCGTCATCCCTGGCCCCCTGAGATCGTTCCTGCGCATGGCAGGCATCAGCCAGAAGGCGACCGTGGACGATGTGATGCCGCTGCTGGCCCGCAACGTCTTCATCCAGGGATATCAGGTCGGCAAGCCAACCGAGTTTCTACTCCTGCTCGAGCGCTACGTTCAACAGGCCCAGGAGCTACAAATTCTCGCTGGCGAGCATGGCAAGATCCACGTCACCAACTGCGACGATGCCGGCACGTTGCTGCAGATTCTCGGATACCGGATCCTCCAGGGCTGCGCTGACAAGACTGCTGTTCTGACCACCGCAAATCCCGACCGAGCCTTTCTCACTATCGACTCCGGCTTCCCTCTTGCTGCGTTCGAAGAAGCCCTTCAGAAAGGCGTCCCCTTCGACTATTCCTATCCGTCAGCCCGCGTGCCGATCCTCTTCCGTGAAAGTGATTGGATGCCCTTAACGCTTGGCCGCAGACGAGTCGCGGCTAACCTGACCGACCTCATCTTGCGCGATCCCGACGTAGCTCGCCTCTACTGGGGAATGGCCAAACTCGAAACCGAGACGGCGGCTTCCTTGCAACACTCGCCAGGGCTTCAAAGGCTGCTTCCCTACGGCCCCCTTCTGGACTTCTATGGAAATCAGATCAGGATTTCCTCCGGACGCATCGTAGTGCCCGGTGGTGCCGCTGCCGAGCCCGCCTGGAGAGACCTGGTCGGTGCGAGCCCCGACGTACCGGGAGAGTTCGTCCAGCACTTGCTCGCCAAAGATAATGGCTGGCTTGCGGCCTACTTCGATGTTCTCGCGCGCGTTGGCCCTGAGCAACAGAAACATCTCACAGAGAATCCACGGCTAAAGCGTGTCTACGAGGCGTTCCGAGAGCCCTACCCGAATGCCAATGCGGCGACCGGAGTATTCCGTCGCGCTCCAGGACTCCTGGTTCTGCTCACCCGCGTCGATTGGGATTCGGATGGTGAACCCCACGTACCAGGTGACCTGGCCACGTGGAGGCAGATCCTCGATGAGAAGGCCAATACGAAGATCATCCACGGACTGGGCAAACACGCTCACAACTGGAGCAGCCCCGACCAGCTTCTGGAAGCCATGGCTTCTTTGGCACGCGTCGAAACCGACACCGGCCCACTGCAGTGCTACCTCATGCTAAGCGCCATCGATAGCGGCAGACCCCTCCAAAGGCGCCTGTCACCAGCCACCGTACACCTGCTGGCCGACAACTTCTCGCAGGTCGGCAGTTGGTACATGATCTTTTCCGAGTTCCCGGATCTGACCGACGAATCGATTACGCAATTCATGAAGGCTACCGACCAGGTTAGCGGAATCTCCAACCAGGTCCTCCGCGGCAACGGCCTTGGCGCCTTTCAAGCGAACGTCGGACTCTGGCAGATCATCGCCCGCCAGCAGGAGATCCCTGCCGCGGACTTGAATACCTCGTGGCAGAAGGTAGTTGCCCCCTTCACCAACGTCTCTTCTCCAACCCAGCTCTTCGATGCCAGCCGTGCATCCCTTTATGGCGTCTTCGCAACAGCAACAGGCAAGCCAAACCCATCGCAGAACGAGATCATCGACCTGCTCGCAGGACCGCCTCAGAAGGACACTGACGGCCAGGGCATCCATGCCGAACTGGCAGCGAGAATCCGTTCCGTACTCGACGACCAGAGACTCGTCTCGCTCGACACGCTCTTCGCCCTCAGCGATGACCTGCACGCAATGTCCCAGGGAGGCCACGCATCACCGAACACACTCGCACTCGCCGGTGAACTCCGGGAGTTCGAGATGCCCCGCCCGATCTTCACCAACACCGAAAAGGTCTCGTGGGCTCCGCGAATCTACGTCAGCCACCACGCCGAGCTGCAGGTGCGCACAGACCTGACGAAAGTCATTAAGACGCCAGGCACGCCCGCGCAGCTTGAAGCAGCACGCGGCCAGCTTGTGCCGTTCCTCAGGGACACTCTCGTAGGCTTGAACTACGCCTACTATGAACCGCCAGGCGCGCAGGTCCTGCACAGTAACTCGCTCTTCGTCCGTTCCCACGACTTCTCTGGCATCACCATCGTGGACACCCTCAGCTACTGGCAGGCACCCCAGTTGCTCGGAGTAGGCACGCCCGCTGGCGGTGGGGCCTACCTTATGGGCTCTCTGGCCGACCTGCCTCACGCGCTCGCTTCGGCCGAGCAGGACTTCATCTCGCCTGAAAACGTTCAGGCCCTCATCTGGGAAGAGCTGGTGCCGGACCTGATGGTCAGCGCCGTCGTGCCGCGTTGGTGGGACGTAAGTCCGAACGAACTCCACGCCGTCACCCTCTATCAGCGATCGGGAGAAGAGCTCTTAACGGCCTCGGAAAAGGACCCGCAGCTGCGCAGCCGCGTATTGAATATCCTGTCCGACCGAATCTCCCCGCAAAGGTTGGATATGCTCCAGCATGGCCTGGTCGACGGCGACGATCCGGTAGCCATTCTCTATCACCTGATGCCGGCAGACACCTTTTACCTTGCTGCGCAGTTCCGCGCGAGATTTCCCGGCGAAGCTGCGTCCTTCGGTCCCGCAGATCAGCAGCTCGAAAATCTCTGCCACGCCGATCCCTCAGAGACCAGCGAGGAGCGTCTTGCGCGGGACTTCGGCGTGCCTCATCCCATCCTCGCTCGAACCTACGCCTCTTCTCTCCTCAACGTGAAGCCGTTCCCATCCTTCGGAGGCGATTCCAGCCGTCTCTTTGGCGAATCCTGGGAGTCTACAAACCTGTACTGGGGCCGCCTCGTCGATGAAATGGGATATCCCCCGGTCGCACTCAATCGATTTGTTCCTGAGCTTACCCAGCGGATGACCGCTAAGATATTCGCCACGGAACTTGAGGACGTCCCCGCGCTGCAGCGCGCGATGCAGGAGACTGCAGAAGAGTTTCGGCAAGGAAAAATCGGCTTGCAACCGGCCAGAACGACCGCTCTGGTTGAAGGCGGAGGCGCGAAATGAAAACCCACTTCAGGAGAACGACCACCGGCAAATTCTTACTCTTTCTCCTCTTCTTCTTGTGTCTGTCTTCTGGCGGCCGTCGCGGAACAGTGGCCGCCCAGGATGACTCGCGTATCTTCGTGAACGTCGTTCTTGTCCAGCTGAATATCGCCGTAACCGACCGCAATGGGAATTACATTAGCGGTCTGCGACCCGAAGACTTCGTTATCACGGAAGACAAGATTCCCGAAAAGATAGCGACATTCGAAGAGGGCAACGAGCCCACCCGCCGCCTCATCGAAAACGCATCGCCTGGGGCGGCATCTTCCGCCTCCCCGCCGGCCGATAACACATCGGCGTCGGGCGCCATCGCCTCCCGCCCGGGGCTCAGCGGAGCCAGCGTCTTCATCCTCTTCGATACCAGTAACTACATGTATCGCGGATTTGTCTTCGCTCAGGACGCAATCACGGACTTCATCCGGCAGTTGGAGGAGGCCAACAAACTGGCCTTCTACTCCTATAGCCGGAATCTCTCCCGCGCAGTCGTCCTCACACCAGACCGCTCTTCAGTTGTTCGCGGAGTTCGTGGCACTGTCGCCGGAGACGACGCCGCTCTCTATAACTCCTTGCTGCTGACCGTGAAGGACGCCGCGCACTTCACAGGGAAAAAAGCGATCGTCGTCTTCTCCAACGGTCCCGACAACGCGAGCCTCGTCCCGCCTGAGGATGTAGCCGAACTCGCCCAGTCCACGGGAACCATCATCTACATGGTCAGCACGCGCGCAGCTGAAGCCGACCCCGTATCAACCGCCGTCTTTGAGCGCATGAGCAAAGCCACCGGCGGCAAGGCATACTTTTCCAAGAACTGGGGAGACGAACAGAAGGCCTTCGCCTCCATCCGCGAGGACCTCGCGCACCTCTACTCGCTGAGCTATTATCCGCAGCCAAACCCGAACCGCGGCTGGCGAACCATCTCCGTCAGGCTCGTAGGCGATCGTCTGCAGAAGTACCACGTGCGAACTCGCGATGGATACCGGCTC
This sequence comes from uncultured Acidobacteriaceae bacterium, assembly GCA_963741395.1. GTDB lineage: Bacteria > Acidobacteriota > Terriglobia > Terriglobales > Acidobacteriaceae > Edaphobacter. The sequence goes on along the minus strand of CAVUHV010000002.1, from coordinate 879,705 downwards.
CAGCAGGCTGCTCAGATCGCTCCGGGCCCAGCCTACGCAGGTCCTGTCCCACAACCCACCCAGAGATGATTCAGGCAGAGCGATCACATTAGTAACTCCAGATCTGAATCATAAGAAGTCGGGCGAGTGCCGGTCTTGTTGTGTGTCTGGGAAGAGGGTATTAGCACCCGTTGAAGTACGTGACGTCCCCGAGCAGTGGAGGCAGGGTGGGACTCACGGGTGGGATTCGGATTGGGCCGAGAAATAGGCAAGGTGAGCACGAAGCTGTTGTCCAACGGCTTCGTGCCCAATGAAAGTCATCGAATTGACCCTGGAGCATCCCTACTTAGTGGACTTTGAGCGCATTCTAATCACGATCAAAATTACAACCAGAAGCACGGCCAAACCGATTACCCAAGGAAGGTAGTTTGACTTTTCCGGAGTCGGTTCGGCAGGAGCAGCAGGCGTCTCCGCCTCGGCCGGGACAGGAGCGGGCTCTCCTTCGGCAACGAGCAAAGGAGCATCGGGTGGCGGAGAGGGGGGGATCGGGCCAGTCACATGCTGTGGCTGCGTCGCGACCTCCGTCGGAGCCGCAGCGGGCGCCTCACTCTTTTGCGGCGCTGGGGCCGGCTGAGGCGTCGTGCCAGTCACCCTCTGTTGCTGTGACGAAACCACCGTCGGAACCTCCACGATCTTCGTCGCGGTGACCTTCATACCCTTCCTCAAGGCAAAAGCGTCGACCATTTGGCCGTCGACGTTGAATTTCTGGTCCTTAGGGATCTTGAACTCCTGGTTCGTGTTGTCTTCCAGTGTCAGGATGACCATGCTTGGCGGATTGACATGCCAGACCTTGCCTGTCACGGTCTGGATTGTGGTGACGGTCATCGGAGTGGTTGTGGTAATGATCGTCCGCTGGAGCCTCATGCCCGGCTTCAAGTCGTGGATGCCAAGCTGTTTCCCATCTACCGTGGCTCTGGCAGACTCGGGGACATCCGGAAAATGCCGGAAGGTTCCATCTTCCATTTTCACGATCAAATCATTACCGTCCACAGCGTAAACTTCGCCGCGGTTGACCGTAACGGTGTGGCTGCTCTCGCCCGCTGTTGTCGCTGTTGTCGTCTGGACCTGCGCGCCGGTTTGAACAGCAAATGCTAGGCCGAGTGTTCCGGCAGCGAGCAAGAGTCCCTTCTCAATCCATCTGGCACCAAGCTTCATGGTCTATCCTCCGTGAACTTAAATTTTTCGGCCAAACCTCGAATATGTACTTAACTCCACCCATTGCATGTATGTCGACTGGGGAAATACCTAGTCAGTCCTAACGAAACATTGGTAATTGGGGTCGGGGGATCTGGATCAGGGACGTCGGAGCCTCCACGCTTCAAGATCCGTTCGTATACATCGACGCCTTACAAGAAGCAACGAAGTCTCTACGGAGTCCGTTCGAGGGTTTCCGCTTCCATGACCTTCGCCATCGGGCCATCACGGAGCTTGCGGAGTCCAAGGCCAGCGACCAAACGATCATGTCGATTGCAGGACACGTCTCACGCAAGATGCTCGCGCACTACTCGCACGTCCGGCTGGACGCGAAGCGGAACGCGCTTGACGCGCTGACGATGGGAAGGGGAAAGCGGCCGATTCTGAGCGCACATCGAAGGGTTGCGGCTCTGGTTCTCGTGAAAGAAGCGAGTGCAGCTTAAGTAATGAGAGGAAATGCGGCGTAGTGTTCCCATTTTGTTCCTACGCTGCGTTCTATCTTCTTATTGTTCCCAGATTTTCTCTGTAAGTCGTTGATTCTCTGGTGGAGCTGAGCGGGATCGAACCGCTGACCTCCTCGTTGCGAACGAGGCGCTCTCCCAACTGAGCTACAGCCCCCACCCGACGCGATTGCCGCGCCAAACAACACCTTTGAGTGTACCAGCAAGCGCGCCTCGGCTCAATCTCTTCAGTCCAGGCACGGGGACGCTATCGGCTCACGCGCCCCGTCACAGCAGTCCCCGCAGTCAAAGGCTTCTCCACGAAATGCCAAACTTCTCCCGCCGCATCTACTTCTACGCGAAGCACCGGAACCACAAGCCTCGCACCGCTTCGCGCCACGGCCTCCAGAGTTCCTTCATCTCCGGCGCCAAACTCCGTTCTGCTCAGGGCAACCTGCCAGAGTTGTCGGCCGCCCACTCGCGACTGCTCATGGATATCCGTCACCACCGTCTGAAACTCGGCCATACCAGCGCTCACTTGCCCTCAACCGTCGCCTGGAGCAACTCCATCTCGCGCACACTGCCCACACAGAACGGTGTCCGCTGATGAATGCCCTCGGGCTTGATATCCAGCACTCTGCGGGAGCCGTTCGTCGCCACTCCCCCTGCATGCTCCGCAATGAACGCCAGCGGGTTCGCCTCGTACAGCAGGCGCAGCTTGCCCTTGGGTTGCTTCATCGTCGGCGGATACAGAAACACCCCGCCCTTCAACAGCGTGCGATGAAAATCCGCCACAAGACTTCCGATATATCGCGAGCTATATTCTTTGCCCAGCTCCTTCGCACGCAGCTTAGCCAGGTATGTCCTGTACTCCTCCGGCCAGCCGTCGGCGTTTGCCTCATTCACCGAGTAGTAGCTTCCCTGCTCCGGCATCCGCATCTGCTCATTGCTCAGCACAAACGCGCCAATCTTCGGGTCGAGCGTGAACCCATGCACACCATTCCCCGTCGTATAGACCAGCACAGTCGACGGCCCATACACCACGTACCCCGCAGCCACCTGCCGGAATCCCTGCTGCAGAATCGACTCTTCCAGCGTTCCCAGCTCAGCCGGCAACCGCCGCAGAATGCTGAAGATCGTCCCGACATTTACATTCACATCAATATTGCTCGAGCCATCGAGAGGATCGAACACAATGATGTACTTGCCGGTCTCTGCGTCGCGATTGAACGTCACCGGCTGCTCGTCCTCTTCACTCACCAGCGCGGCTACGCTGTCCCGGAGCCCCAGGCAATGCAGCAGAGCCTGATTCGCGTACACGTCCAGCTTCTGCTGTTGTTCTCCCTGTACGTTCTCCGCTCCGGCCGCGCCCAACACATCGCTCAGCCCGGCGGAGCGAATCTTCGCCTCGACCATCTTGGTCGCCAGCGTAATGCCGCTCAGCAGCCAGCTGAAGGTACCCGTCGCCTCGCGCCCCGTAGACTTCAGCATCTCCTGCTGCTGTTGCAGAATGTGCTGCTGCACCGTCGTAATCATCGCCATCATCTTACCCACCTTAAGGAGATATTCGTTGGCCCAGGTATCCGAAGGCTACCATCTGTGCGAATTTCAATCTACTGATGCGATTACCGCGCACTGACCGCTTCCGGAACCTTCCCGTCAAGAATCGCCTTCGCTACCCTGCTGCCAACCGCATAGGCCGCTTCAAGCGAGGCTTCATATCCCGTGAAGGCCGCGTGCTTCTCGCTGTTCGCGCTCTGCTCCGCAGTCATGCCATCAGGTTGCCTGTCAAAGTTGCTCGCCGTGCGCAGAAGCACGGCACGGTTCCAGTCGGCCCGCCCAGCCTGCGTCAGCGAGTACAGCGCGACCATCGCCCCGGAATCGTTCATCGAAGTCGTTCCCATGCGTGCGCGCCCATCGGTCGCATATCGCACCCATCGATGCGCCCAGTCATCCATCTGCGCACCATGCCAGAACGTCTCCCCCGCAATATTCGCTCCAATAGACACCTTCGGCGCCTGCTGCGCCAAGGGAAATCCCTTGTACCGCGCACTCAACGCCCGCATCGTATCGCTCTGGGGCAGCTTCATCTCCTTCGTCAACCCATAGGCCCAGTTCAGCAACCGTGGATTCATCTGCACAACCGTGCCGCGCACATCGATATGCGCCGCATCACGAGACCAGGTACGGACGTCTTCTGCAGACCCCTCAGGAACACGCGGCTGTTCGCCGGGACGGCTCTTGTTGATCGCATAGTAGCCATCCGGCCAGTCACGCGGCATCTCCCGCGGATCAATGAAATGCAGCAGTTCGCCGTTCACAACATAGTCCGTCCAGAACGCAGCTCCCATCGTTCCGTCCTGCGGTGATACTCCCGCGATGCCGTTGATGACCCAATAGCTGTCCCGCAGATCGAACCGTGGATCAAACCCAAGCGCCATCAGGTTCACCGCCGGACGAATCTGTCCCGGCCCCACCACAACAGCGATCTCAGAGCCATCCGCGTTCGCTCTCACCGGATGCGTCATTCCCGGCACGTCAATCGTGCGGTCAAGATGATCGCGTTCCACCCAGAACTGCACCTCGCCGGGCCTGTCTCCCATGTCATTTCCAACCTCGAAATAAGCCACGATGACGACCTTCGGGTGAAACTCTGGAGCAGCAGCAGAGAGCATCGCAGGGGCAGCAAAAACCGCGCCCAGAAGAGCGCTGAAGAGAACTTTCATCATGCACGAAGCATATCGAACAGGCGATTATCGCGGTCACGAAACAATTTCGGCCGCTGGAATCCCATCCTGCCCTTTACAATCCGCTCATGCCTACCAGACGAAGCTTTCTCCTGGCCGCCACGGCCGCCGCAGCAGTTCCGTCCCTGTCCCTCGAAGCCCAGCGCCCAACCGAAGCTCCGCCCTCCGACCTCAAGCTGCCGCCAGCCATCGCCGCACTCAAGAGCCGTCGCTCAGAGGCCACACCTATCTCACTGGAAGAGCGCGAGCAACGCGTTGAGCGCGCCCGCGAGCTCCTGACCACCAACAAGATCGACGCCCTCGTCATCGCCACCGGAACCTCGCTCGCCTACTTCACCGGCCTGCGCTGGGGACAGTCCGAACGCTTCTTCGCCTGGGTACTTCCCGCCAGGGGCAATCCCTTCATCGTCTGCCCCGTCTTCGAGGAAGGCCGCGTCCGCGAGCGCATGGAAGCGAAGCCCGCGACGCTTCCGCAAGCCTCCAACACGCGCGTCTATACCTGGAACGAAGATGAGAACCCTTACATCCTGCTGGCCAAAGCCCTGAAGGACTCCGGCATCTCCACCGGGAAAATAGGAATAGAAGAGCGCACGCAGTTCGTCTTCGCCGACGGCATCGCCCACGCATCCCCCACCCTCACAGCGGTAAGCGGAACGCCCGTCACCTTCGGCTGCCGCAGCGTCAAGTCCCCCGCCGAGCTTGCACTCATGCGCCTAGCCAACAACGTCACCCTCAGGGTCTACGAGGCCACGTGGAAGTCCGCGCAGCCCGGTATGACCAATCGCCACATCTCCGACCTCATCTCTGCCGCCTACCTTCGCACCGGCTTCCCCGGCGGAGCCTCCTGCCAGGTCGGCGAATACTCCGCGCTCCCTCACGGCTCGCTCCAGCCGCAGGTCATTCGCGAAGGCGAGATTATCCTTCTCGACGACGGCTGCACCGTCGAAGGCTACCAGTCCGACATCTCCCGCTCTTTCGTCCTCGGCAAAGCAACCGACAAGCAGAAGAAGGTCTTCGACATCGTCCACAAAGCCCAGGCCGCAGCCCTCGCCGCCGGACGCCCGGGAGTCCCCTGCCACGCAGTCGACGACGCTGCCCGCAAGGTCATCTCCGACGCAGGCTTCGGCCCCGACTACAAATACTTCTCACACCGCCTCGGCCACGGCATCGGCATGGACGGCCACGAGTGGCCCTATCTCGTTCGCGGCAACGACACGCCACTCCGGGCCAACATGACCTTCTCTGACGAGCCCGGCATCTACATAGTCGGCGAATTCGGCATCCGCCTCGAAGACGACTGGGTCGTCACGCCAAACGGTGGCGACATGTTCACTCCGCAGAGCCCATCTCTCGAAGAGCCCTTCGAGAATGTGTAACCATCCACCTGGGCGTCGGCGTATCTAAAGTAAACGCCGGCGCTCGCCTCGTCACAGAATCTCCCGTTTTCTGTGCCTCTGTTCGAATCTTCTGACCGCATCCTGTACGCTCATCTGCACGAACGACGCGCGTGGACCCGTGTGCGCAAATCAGCCAAACGGAGCATCATCACCACATGAATCGGTTTCTCCCCTCCCTGCTCACGCTCTTTCTCGCCCTTCCACTGACCTCACTCCGCGCCCAGTCTGGGCCGCCGGCCGAACCGACCCACGGCATCGCTGTCGACCACATCGACACCAGCGTCCGCCCCGGCGACGACTTCTACATGTTCGCCAACGGCATGTGGATCAAGAACACCGAACTTCCCCCTGACCGCGGCGCCATCGGCGTCTTCAACATCCTCGCCGACCGCAGCAACGAGCGCACCGCCGCCATCATTCACGAGACCAGCAAGTCCAATCCGGCCCCCGGAACCGACAACCGGCGCGTCGCCGACCTCTACGCCTCCTACATGGATGAAGCGGCCATCGAATCTCGCGGCCTCGCCCCCATTAAGCCGCATCTCGCCGCAATCGCTGCCATCAAGACACGCGCCGAACTCGCCCGCGCTCTCGGAGAGACCGTTCGTGCTGACGTCGACGCCCTCAACAACACAAACTTCCACACTGCAAACATCTTCGGCCTCTGGGTCGCTCCTGGCTTCAACGACCCCAGCCACTACGCCCCTTATCTCCTGCAGGGAGGCCTGCAACTCCCCAACCGCGACTACTACCTCTCTACCAGCCCGCACATGCTCGACGTCCGCGACAAGTACCAGACCCACGTCGAAGCCATGCTTCGCCTCGCCGGCCTCTCCGAACCCGGCGTCCGCGCCGCACGCATCGTCGCCCTCGAGCGCGACATCGCCGAAAAACAGATCTCCCTCGCCGACAGTGAGGACATCCACAAAGCCAACAACGTTTGGCACTCCGCCGACTTCGCCAGAAAAGCCCCGGGCCTCGACTGGGCTGAGTTCTTCCGCGCCGCCGGTCTCAGCAAGCAGACCAGCTTCATCGTCTGGCAGCCCTCTGCCTTCACAGGCGAATCCGCTCTCGTCGCCTCCGAACCTCTCGACTCATGGCAGGACCTCCTCGCCTACCACTACATCGAGGCCTACGGCGGAGCTCTTCCCAAAGCCATCGCCGACGAGCGCTTCGCCTTCACCGGCAAAGTCCTCGCAGGAGTTCCCGAACAGCGTCCCCGTCCCATCCGCGCCGTTCTCTTCACCAATGCTGTACTCGGCGACGCCGTAGGTCAGCTCTACGCGCAGAAGTACTTCTCGCCTGAAGCCAAAGCGCAGGCACAGGCTCTCGTCGCCAACCTCATCGCCGCCTTCCGCCAGCGCCTCGAAGCACTCACGTGGATGGCTCCGGCCACAAAGACCGAAGCCCTCGCGAAGCTCGCGGCCCTCCGCGTCAGCGTCGGCTACACAGACCACTGGCGCTCCTACGCGGGCTTAGAGATCAAGCCCGACGACCTCTTCGGCAATCTCTGGCGCAGCAACCTCTTTGAGTACCAGCATGAACTGTCGCGCATCGGCACACCCGTCGACCGGGGCGAGTGGGTGATGGAGCCCCAGACCGTCAACGCCGTCAACCTTCCGCTGCACAACGCGCTCAACTTCCCCGCAGCCATCCTCGAGCCGCCGTTCTTCGATCCGCAGGCGCCCGCCGCCAACAACTACGGCGGCATCGGCACAATCATCGGTCACGAGATCAGCCATACCTTCGACACCGAAGGAGCCGCATTTGATGCCCAGGGCCGCGTCCGCAACTGGTGGACCCCTGAAGACCTCGCCCACTTTGAATCCGTCACCGCCGCGCTCGCAGCTCAGTACGACTCCTACAAGCCCTTCCCCGATCTCGCGGTACGGGGCCGTCAGACTCTCGCCGAAAACATCGCCGACCTCGGCGGCCTCGCCGACTCCTTCGACGCCTACCACGCATCCCTCAAAGGCAGCACTCCACCAACCGTCGGCGGCTACACCGGCGACCAGCAGTTCTTCATCGCCTTCGCCCAGAACTGGGGAGCCAAGGTCCGCGAGAACACCCTCCGCCAGCAGGTCCTCATCGACCCGCACGCCCCCGGCCAGTACCGCGCCGCCACCGTCCGCAACAACGACGGCTGGTATGCCGCGTTCGACATCAAACCCACCGACAAACTCTACCTCGCCCCCAACGAACGCATCCGCATCTGGTAAGAGAACAATCCACGAAGGAGACACGACCTAGCTAGACTCGCTCACTCAAGCCGAGCACCTTTAGCTAGGTTATGTTTTGCACATAACAATCTAATGTTTTGCGCAAGCAGAGAAGTTCCGCCCAAACTGTAAGCAAGGTCGTGGTCGAAGTGCAGATTTTCCTTACTGGAACAAAGCACACACTTGCCGCCATCTCTCTTGAAGACCTCCTGCTTTACAGAAGAAGGGATGAGGCGTGTTTGCGACAGAGCAGCAGGCTCATCAGAGAAAAGATCTGCCATATCATCAACTAGGTGGAGTCGAAATTTAACTACTAAACGACTACCAAATGGTTCCTGCCATGCTCGCTGCAACGAAAACGTGCCGTTGAAGACCCAAATGCCGCGCAACAACTTTTCATAGACGCGAATTCGAAGTGGATTGGTCCGTCTACCTTCTTGATAATCCCTCGCCGCTTCGAAGAATTTTGTATTCCTCGAAGTTCGATCTAAGGGCTGATCGACCAATTTGGGATCAGGATATCCGACTCTTCGTGGCACGTCGTGCCCCTCGTAGATCAGCGTGTTTGTTTCGCGGTCGAAACTATCGTTATAAGGCGCGCCTTTTCGCAAACTCATCAAGAACACCGAGTCCTTTTCACGGAAGTTCATACCATGCTGTAATGACATCGCCTCTGCAGAACACATCTCGGTGTAGCTAATAATCTCTTGCGGCGCAAAGGATGTTGGTTTCATTCAGTGTCTTCTATCTAAGTTTTCTTTCTAGCACAGTGCGATCTATCTACCCAACGGAACCCCATCCAAACTCCCCAATCTCCCCACCGGATACAACCCCACTCGATTCGCCGCAAACCAAGGCGACCTCTCATAGAAGAACTCCAGCCTCGCATAAGGACTCCCCGCAAACGCCGGATCGCTCGCCACCTTCTTCTCGAACTCAGCCTTCAGCTTCGGGTCCTTCGCCATCATCTCCCGCGCGAGTTCCTCCAGTACGTAAGCCTCGCCATACTCCTTCTGCTCAAAAATCGCGTCGAAGAATCCCCACTGCATCGCCGAGTCCGGCCCCGCCGGCTCCAGCCACTCCACCGCCACCTTCGACAGCCGCTGATTCAGCCGCACCACCGCCGATCCCGCCGGAAAACTCATCTTCTCCCGAACCAGCACGCAGTTCCCAAACTTCCCCGGATCATGCATCGCCTCTCCATTGAACGTCGGATGCCGCCCCTCAAACGGGGGCTCCTGCCAAGCCATCCCCGCACACTGGTACGTCTCCACCTCTCCCGTCCACGCCGCCGTCGTGCGCGTCATCTCCACCTGGTGCTCCGCGAGCACATCAATCACCTTCGTCCACTGCGCCGGAATAATGTAAGCCGCCGGAAGCGTAGTCTCCGCCGTCACCTTGAACCCCGTCTGCATCGGCAGCGAAACATTCCACGGCTCATGCGAATACTTCACCCACATCGCCCCCGAAACCTCACTCAACTCCCGCGCATACTTGTACCCGCGAAACAGCACCGGCGTAGTCTGCCCGCCCCAGCCCACCGCAAGCGGATACTTCACGTTGCTCAACGGATGCGCCCCCATCTGCTCGGCCTCTTTATCCGCGGTCGCATTCAGAGCAATCACCTTGTCCGCATCGCGATTCATCAACTCCATCAGACCCGCAAGAATCTCGTAGTTCCCCGTCACCCGAGTCTTGTAGTCCTTCAGCATGTGCAGCTCCACCAGCATCCCCGGCCGGCCCTCGAGAATCATGTACCCCGTCGAAAACCGCGGCGGATCCTCATTGAACCCCAACCCCTCCGCCGGATCGTTATCATTCACCAGATTCACATACGTCGGAAACGCCAGATGTCCATTCTGACGCCCATCCACATACTGCTCCAGCCATGGATTCGCCTCATCATCCACCCACTTCGCCGTAGCCGACGGAACATTCGGTCCATCATCAATCGTGAACGTCACGTCGTACTGATAGTCCGCGCCATCCGTCACATGATCATCAACAAAAAAATCCGGCAACCAGCGATGAAACATCGCCATAAACGCCCGCGTCTCCGGAGCATCCGCCTTCAGATAATCGCGATTCAAATTCAGATTCGTCCCATTCCCGCGCCACCCCATCTCCGCCGGCCCGTCCTGATTGATGCGGTTGTATGGACTCCGCCGCTCATGCCCATCGGCGTTGTACATCGGAATAAACACAAACACCGCGCGCTCCAGCAACGCCGCCTTCGACTTCGTAATCACCATGTCCCGCAACAGCGCAAGACACGAATCCTTACCATCCATCTCCCCCGCGTGGATCGAATTCTGCACCAGCACAATCGGCCGCAACGCCCGATGCAGAGCCGCCGGATCAAACACCCCATCCCGCGAAGCAATCACAATGTCAAGATCACGCCCCTCACCGGTCTTCCCGAACGCCTCAATCTTCACCTGCCCGGGAGCCGCCGCACGCACCCGATCGAGATACGCCATCGTCTCCGCATAATCCGGAGTCGTTGCATAGCAACTCTTCTCCGCAGGAGTCGCCCACTCATCCTGCACCTTGCACTCCGCCACCTGCGGAGCACTCATCAGCGACGGCCGCGCCACCGTCTGCCCAAACACCGAACCCGCACACACTACCGCCGCCAACAAACCAAACCCAATCCGCATCGCAACCCCTCAAAAGCTCGATTCTAGAAGAAGTGTCATCCTGAGCGGCTGCTTGTCATTCTGAGCGAAGCGAAGAACCCCTGTATTTCGCATGGAGCGCCGATCAATTCGAGGGAAGAAAAATCTTGGGCTCCGACCTTGGCGCTCCTCGCCAACAAGTCGGAGCCCAACAAATACTAGGCCGGTGCAGGGCCCTCGGTATTCACCATCCACGGCACATCAAACTTGTCGATGCACATCCCGAATCCCGGCGACCAGAATGTCTTCTGAAACGCCATCTGCACCTTTCCGCCGTCCGACAGCCCCTTAAAAATGCGCTCCGCCTCTGCGCCATCGTTCACCGTCACCGACACCGAAAACCCCGATGGCTTCGTCGCTTGTGGGTGGTCCGATCCCATCAGAACGCCACCCGGCGTCTCCAACCTCGCGTGCATAATCTTGTCCTTCCATTCAGGCGCTGTCTTTTCCGCCATCGGCGATTCACCATGCGTCGTCATGAAAGTAATCTTGCCGCCCAGCGCCCCCTCATAAAACTGAAAGGCCTGCTTACAGTTGCCGCTAAACGCCAGATAAGTATTCACCATCATCGCGTCTTCTCCTTCAATTCAGAATTAACGAAGCACTTACGGTTGGCCCATCTTTCACGATCAGCCACCCGCAATCGCCCCCAGCACAATCAACGGCTCCCTCCCGTTCACAACCGCGTCGGGCAGCGGACCATCCACCGAATCATGCGACAGGTCCTGCTCGCACGCAAAGAACCGCAGAAACGCCCGCCGCTCCTTCGTCGCATGATCCCGAATCGTCCCACACAGCATCGGATACGCTGCTTCCAGCGCATCCAGCACAGCACGCAGCGTTACCGGCGCTTCCACATCCAGCACCACCTCGCCCTTAATCTTTGCCAACGTCCGCAGATGCTGCGGCAACTCCACACGAATCATGACAGCGTCTGCACCTCGACCGAAAGCACTGCCGGCAGGTCTCGCACAATAGGCATCCATTCGTCGCCCGCATTCGACGACACATACACCTGCCCGCCCGTCGTGCCGAAGTACACCCCGCACTCATCCAGCGTGTCCACCGCCATCGCATCCCGCAGCACATTCACATAGCAATCCTTCTGCGGAAGCCCCTTCGTCAGCGGCTCCCACTCGTTCCCGCCCGACCGGCTGCGATAAACCCGCAACTGCCCATCCAGCGGATAGTGCTCGCCATCGCTCTTGATCGGGACCACGTAGATCGTCTCCGGCTCATGCGCGTGCACATCGATCGCGAACCCAAAGTCCGTCGGTAGATTTCCGCTCACCTCCGTCCACGAGTCGCCCGCATCGTCACTCCGCATCACATCCCAGTGCTTCTGCATAAACAGCACACCCGGTCGCGAAGGATGCATCGCAATGTGGTGCACGCAGTGCCCAACCTCCGCCGTAGGATCAGGAATCGTTCCGGACTTCAACCCCTTGTTAATCGGCTTCCACGTCGCACCGCCATCATCCGTACGAAACGCCCCCGCGGCCGAAATCGCAATGTAAATTCGCCCTGCATCCTTCGGGTCGAGAATAATGGTGTGCAGACACATCCCACCCGCACCCGGCTGCCAGTGCGGTCCCGAACCATGCCCACGCAGCCCCGGCAACTCCCCCCAGTTCTTTCCGCCATCCGTCGAGCGGAACAGCGCAGCATCTTCCGCCCCCGCATAAACCGTTTCGCCATCTGTCAGCGAAGGCTCAAAATGCCACACGCGCTTGAACTCCCACGGATGCGGCGTTCCGTCGTACCACTGGTGCGTGCCGGGCACTCCCTCATACGCAAACTTGTTCCCCACCGGCTCCCACGTCTTGCCGCCATCATCTGAGCGCTGCACCACCTGCCCAAACCATCCGCTCGTCTGCGACGCATACAGCCGGTCCGGATTCACCGGCGATCCCTTCATGTGGTAGATCTCCCACCCGGCGAAGTGCGGCCCGCTCACCTCCCAGTTCTCACGCTTCCCATCTGAGGTCAGCACAAACGCGCCCTTCTTCGTTCCAACCAGCACACGCACTTTGCTCATTACTCTCTCCTTGGAATCAATCCTCTAGCGCCGCGAGCCCCGCGATTCTCCGTTCCGCAGCCATCTTCTCCATCCCGCCCGCAGAACGCAATCGATTTCGTCACAAAGTCTACCGCCCGCGGATACCCTTTCGCACGAACCGCGCGCGCCAGTTATCCTCATTCCCATGAGCAATGAAAAGCCCAACGAAAAGCCCAACGAACTCTGGACCTCCGTCGACACCTACATCGCCCAGAACCTCATCCCCTCCGACCCCATCCTCGACGAAACCCTCAAGGCCAACGCCGCGGCGGCGCTGCCTTCCATCGACGTCTCTCCCACCCAGGGAAAGTTCCTGCATCTCCTAGCAAAGATCAAAGGCGCCCGCAGAATCCTCGAAGTCGGAACCCTCGGCGGCTACAGCACTATCTGGCTCGCCCGCGCGCTACCCACAGACGGCAAGCTCATCACCCTCGAAGTGAACCCCAAACACGCCGAGGTCGCAGCCGCGAACATCGCCCGCGCCGGTCTCACTTCCCTCGTCGAGCAGCGCGTGGGCCCCGCGCTCGACTCCCTCGCACAACTCCAGGCCGAGAAAACTGCGCCCTTCGACCTCATCTTCATCGACGCCGACAAGCCCAACAACCCCAACTACCTCGACTGGGCATTAAAGCTTTCCCGCCCCGGGACCATCATCATCACCGACAACGTCATCCGGGAAGGCGCCATCATCAACCCCGACGACCCGGATCCCGCCATCCAAGGCACACGCCGCCTCTTCGAAAAACTAGGCGCCGAACCGCGCCTCGAAGCCACAGCCCTGCAAACCGTAGGCTGCAAGAAGCACGACGGTTTCGCCATAGCCATCGTCAAAAATTAGATCAGAGCCAGTTAGACCAGAGACAGTTATAAGTCCCGCTGATGAGCGGTCTTAAAGCGCCAACGGCGCACACGATACCAGCGTGGGGCGAAGCCCCATGAACAGAAAATTTGGAGTCACAAGGGCTGAAAGCCCGCCCTATCTGGCCCGCTTTCCTCTGCCCCTACGTCAGATCATCCGGATCAAACGCGGGCCGCTTCCGTCCCAGCGCCGAAACATCCCGCGCCCCGCCCACCAGCCCCTTCACCACCTGGTCGATCTCGTCATCGACATCGGCAGTAGCGGCCAACTGCGCGGTCGCATCGTTGATCTTCAAGCTCTCGAGCAGCACCGTCGCATGCGCCACGGCTACATGGTCCTGGTTCAGTCCCTCCGGCGTCTTCGCCTTGATCCCCACCTCGCCAGGCTTCACCCCAAGCAGCTCGGCCACCCGCTCGCGGATCTCACCCGCAATCGGAACAATCTTCGGCTGCGCCAGCACCAGCATCGTGTCCACATTGACGATCTTGTAGCCCGCCGTCATCACCTCTTCGAGCGCCGTCTGCAAAAACACCTCCGACGCAGCGCCCTTCCATCGCGGATCACTCGGCGGAAAGAACGTCCCGATGTCCCCCGCCGACACAGCCCCGAGCAGCGCGTCCGTAATCGCATGCAGCAGCACATCCCCGTCCGAGTGCCCCGCCAACCCCTCCGGATGCTCGATCTTCAACCCGCCGATCACCAGCGGCACGCCAGCCTTAAACGAGTGCGAGTCGAACCCGTAGCCAATCCTCATGCCCATTCGTAGTTCCTCAACGCTCCAACCGCGGATTCACGCGGAAGGACGCGGATCTTTTTCTTGTCATTCTCCAGTATGAACCGCCGAAACTGTGGTCTGGGGCCAAAGTTCAATAGTAGGCCGAATTCCAGCGACGTAGCTCGCAGATAGTGGAGGATCTGTCCTTCGTGCTCTCGATCAAACGCTGACACTGCCTTCAACTCAAGAAGAACACAATCATTCACGATCAAATCTGCACGAAAATTCCCGACCACTTCCCTACGAAAATGCACGGGAACCGAAACCTCCGATAAAACTCGAAGTCCTGCTTGGTTCAAAGCAATCCGTAGCGCCTCTTGATAAACGGTCTCCAAAAATCCGCCGCCGAGCTCGTTATAAACCTCAAAAAACACTCCCAGGATCTTCTCTGTTATCTCAGAATGAAGCCCTCGGAAAGCCTCTTTGAGAACTCTCTCAACAGCGTTCCGCTTTTCACCCGTATTTGGTCCTTCATCCGCGCTCATCTGTGCAGATCCGCGGTCGTCATTCCAAGGTAGAACTCCGCCAGCTCGATATCTCCTGGCTGCGTAATCTTCAAATTCCGCGGAGACCCCGGCACGACAGCCACCTCAATCCCAGCCCGCTCCAGCAGACTCGCCTCATCGGTCCCGGCGAACCCATCCGCCTCGGCCTCCATGAACGCCCGTCGCATCAACCCGACGCGCGCGCCCTGCGGAGTCTGCGCCAGCACGATCCTCTCCCGGGGAATCGTCGCCGTAATAATCGCGCCCTCCGCCGTCCGCTCCACTTGCTTGATCGTGTCCACCGCCGGAACGCCAACAATCGCCGCGCCACGCCTCGCCACCGCATCGATCGTCCGCTCGATCGTCGCCGGATCAATCAACGGCCGCACAGCATCATGCACGAGCACAATATCGTCATCATCACACTCCAGCGCCGCCAGCGCATTCCCCACCGACTCCTGCCTATGGTCGCCGCCCTCCACCAGGTGCACCCGAGGGCCCAGCTTGAACCCGTTTATCTGCGCCTCCACCCGTTCGCGTTCCATTCCGCGGACCGCCACACAAACCGCATCCACTCGCGGCACCGCCAGAAACGCCCGCAACGACCGGATCAACACCGGCACCCCGCCAATCTCCAAAAACTGCTTCGGCGCAATCGGAGCAGCGCCACCCGCGGCCATCCGGGTTCCAATCCCCGCCGCCGGAAGAATCACAAAAACTCGCATAACCACCGAATATACAAGATTGCGGCCCACTCCTCGTCGCACCGGTCCGCCTTGTGCCGAGCCGATTTACGATGAAGGTTCATGCCTGCCTCACCCACCCTCGCCTTCAACCGCGACCACATCAACCCCGGCGACCGCATCTGCGTAGCCATCTCCGGCGGAGCCGACTCCGTCGCCCTGCTCCTCACCCTCCACGCCGCCAACAACGCGAAGCATGACGCCCTCGGCATCGGCCTCTCCGCCGCCCACGTCCACCACGGCATCCGCCCCGCCGCCGAATCCGACGCCGACCTCGCCTTCGTCCAGGACCTCTGCATCCAGCACGACATCCCCCTCCACATCCACCACGCCGACATCCCCACCCGCGCCGCCGCCACCCGCGAGACCCTCGAAGAGGCCGCGCGCACCGTCCGCTACGACTTCTTCTCCACCCTCATCGCCTCCGGCCACGCCGACGCCGTCCTCACAGCCCACACCCTCGACGACCAGGCCGAGACCGTCCTCATGAAGCTCCTCCGCGGAGCCTGGACTGAAGGCCTCTCCGCCATCCACCCAGTCGTCACTATCCCTCTCTCGAACCAGCAGCGAACCGGCCGCATCCTCCGCCCCTTCCTCCAGACCCGCCGCGCCGACATCGAGTCCTACCTCCGATCCCTCAACCAGCCCTGGCGCGAAGACTCCACCAACGCCGACACCACCTACACCCGAAACCGCATCCGCCACGAACTCCTGCCCCAGCTCCGCACCTTCAACCCTTCCATCGACCAGACCCTCGCCAACCTCGCCGAGCTCGCCCGCGAAGAAGAGTCCCGCTGGCAGGCCGAACTTGCTCGCGTCCTCCCGCAGCTTCTGCTCCCCGGCAAACCCGTCCGAGGAGGAGGCCGCGCCGTCTCCACCGCTCCCGGCTCCTCAACCATCGCCATCGAGATCGAACGCCTCCGCTCCCTCGACCCCGCCCTCCGCCGTCGCGTCCTGCGCGCCGCCGCCCGCCAGCTAGGTGGACGCCTCAGCTTCGACGAGACCGAACGCCTCCTCGCCCTCTGCGGATTCCTCACGCTCCCCACCGTCGCTGCCCGCACCGGCTCCTCGCTTCACCTCGCCGACGGCCTCCGCGCCGAGCGCTCCCCCCGCGAAATCCGCCTCTACCGCCTCCCCGAAGCCAAAAACGGCTGAATCCCCTTTGTCACCCCGAAGTTGCATCGACATTCCTGCCACGCCACCTGAATCTACCTCTCAAAGAGTAGAATCTAATTAGCTGACGGGTAGGAGCGCTCTTTCCGTGCCGGGTACTATCGTCGGCATCTCTGGAACGTTTCCTTTGTCGCAACCGTCTAATGAAGAAGGCTCCCGGAGGGACCGGAGAGCTCGGCCCTACAAACCGCCAGCAGAGCATTGATCGCTGCGGGCCAGAAAAATGAGGAAATACGCTTTGAACTCAACCGTCAAACAAATTCTGATCTGGGTCTTCATGATCGCCTGCCTTGTCTTCCTCTGGCAGTTCGTCGTAAAGGGTACCGGTGCGGGTCAGGAGAAAAACATCAGCCTCACCCAGCTGCTCAATGACGCCGACCAGGGTAAGGTGGCCGACGTCACCGTCAACGGCTCTGAGGTCACCGGACACTATCGCGACGACAAGGTCCAGTTCCACACCACCATTCCGGCCAACTATCCGGACATGTACAACACGCTTCGCAGCCACGGCGTAAACATCACCATCAAGGACCAGAACTCGAACGCCTGGCTCGGCCTGCTCATCCAGCTCGCGCCCTTCGCTCTGCTCCTCGGCCTCTGGTTCTTCCTTCTCCGCCAGATGCAGTCCGGCGGCAACAAGGCCATGAGCTTCGGCAAGTCGCGCGCGCGCCTGCTCTCCATGCAGCAGAAGAAGATCACCTTCAAGGACGTCGCCGGTGTTGACGAAGCCAAGGAAGAGCTCAAGGAGATCATCGAGTTCCTCCGCGAGGCCCAGAAGTTCCAGCGCCTCGGCGGACGCATCCCCAAGGGCGTCCTTCTCGTCGGACCTCCAGGAACCGGCAAGACCTTGCTCGCCCGCGCAGTCGCTGGCGAAGCCAACGTTCCCTTCTTCTCCATCTCCGGATCTGACTTCGTCGAGATGTTTGTCGGCGTCGGCGCAAGCCGCGTCCGCGACCTCTTCGAGCAGGGCAAGAAGAACGCCCCGTGCATCATCTTCATCGATGAGATCGACGCAGTCGGCCGTCACCGTGGCGCAGGCCTCGGCGGCGGACACGACGAGCGTGAGCAGACCCTCAACCAACTCCTCGTCGAGATGGATGGCTTCGAGTCCAACGACGGCGTCATCCTCGTCGCCGCCACCAACCGCCCCGACGTCCTCGACCCCGCGCTGCTCCGCCCCGGCCGCTTCGACCGCCGTGTCGTCGTCGACCGCCCGGACATCCGTGGCCGCGAAGAGGTCCTCAAGGTCCACTCCAAGAAGGTCCCCATGGCCGAAGACGTTGACCTCAACGTCCTCGCTCGTGGAACCCCGGGCTTCTCCGGAGCCGACCTCGCCAACATGGTCAACGAGGCCGCTCTCACCGCCGCCCGCTACAACAGAAAGTCGGTCCACATGTACGACTTCGAAGTAGCCAAGGACAAGGTCATGATGGGAGCTGAGCGCAAGTCGATGCTCCTTACCGACGAAGAGAAGCGCGTCACCGCTTATCACGAGGCCGGTCACACACTCGTCTCCGCCCTCAGGGAACATTCCGACCCGCTCCACAAGGTCACCATCATCCCCCGTGGCATGGCTCTCGGCGTCACTGTCTACCTCCCCGAGGAAGACCAGCACACCGTCACTAAGGAGTATCTCGAGACCCGCCTCGCGACCCTCATGGGCGGCCGTTGCGCCGAAGAGATCTTCCTCGGCAAGATGACCACCGGTGCCGGCAACGACATCGAGCGCATCACCGAACTCGCCCGCAAGATGGTCTGCGAATTCGGAATGTCCAAGCTCGGCCCGATGACCTACGGCAAGAAGGAGGAGCAGATCTTCCTCGGCCGCGAGATCGCACAGCACCGCGACTTCTCCGAGGAGACCGCAAAGCAGATCGACATCGAGGTTCGCAGCTTCGTCGACACTGCCTATCAGGGGGCCTACAACCTCCTCTACTCCAACCAGGAGATCATGCACCGCCTCGCAGCCGCCCTGCTGGATCGTGAGACCCTCGACGCCAACGAGATCAAGCTGATCATCGAAGGCAAGGAGCTCCCGCCCATCAAGTCCGCGCTCGCAGGCGTTGACTCCGGTTCGGGTGGCGAGGCCCAGAAGATTCTCAAGCCCGAAGGCGGACGCAAGCCCGGCTTCGGTGAGGGTCAACCTTCGCCCGCATAATCTCTAACCCAGCATCGAGCAGAGGCAGCCCCCGTGGCTGCCTCTGCTTTTTTGCTGTTAGGCGAGCCGCCCAAATGGGTGTATAGTTTGTGCCGTTGGGTACTGCCTGGACGCTCTACGGCTTAGCAGAACCTACGCTCACGCGACACATCTCTACCGTTTCACTGCACAGGGCCCCCGCTGCGACGACCATTCCACTTGCCCTCAGAGGAGGAGAGTTCTGTGATCAGCAAAAGCCTTTTATCGATCAGCATGGCAACCGTCCTGATTTTGACCCCCAGCGCGCGCGGCCAAAATTCGGCCCAAACGACCTCGGGCGCTCCGGCGCAGACGACAACAGACCAGGATATCGACTTACTCAGGAAAGACATTCGCTCTCAGAAAAAGCAAATCATTGCTGCGAATCTCCAGCTTACTGACACAGAGGCGGAGAAATTCTGGCCACTCTACGATCAGTACACTGCAGAATTGGTCAAGATCAACGACGCGAAGTATGCGGTTATTAAGGAATATGCTGCCAGCTACAACACGAATGCGATCACCGACGATCAGGCCGTCAGTCTTATGCGCAAGGTCGTTGAAGTCGATCAGGCAGTAGCGCAGCTGCGGCTCAGGTACTTCCCGATATTTAACAAGGTGATATCGGGCAAGAAAACCGCTCTGTTTTTCCAGATGGATCGGCGGCTGGTTATGCTGATTGACGTGCAGCTGGCCTCGCATATTCCGATCGTAGAACCTTAGCCCCGAGAATAAACTCCTGCTGGTGTCCCATCCTTCGCGTCTTTGCGAAGGATGGGGCAAGTAAAACTGCTCGCACAGCAGGCCAACCCGCCTCATAGCGGAGACCGTGCTTGTTGGTTTCCTTAACAAACGTCACCTCAACCGGACCCTGAGCGTAGTCGAAGGGGAACCCTTTAATTCGCTTTTACTCTTGCCAGGTGCCCCTTCCATCGCGCAGCGATGGGTGGGAAAGAATCAAACGTCCCAGCCACCGACAGGTGCCCCACAACCTGCCCTGAAGTGTCGTTCTGAGCGCAGCGAAGAATCCCTGCATTTGCCAATTGTGGGTATGCCCTTGCTATAGACTCGCCTCATCTTGATTCAACGTTTTCCACAGAAAATCCTGTCAAGCCCTCAAACCACTCAACCTAAACAAAACAAGCCACATCGCCGTGGCAGAGCAATTCCCTCAATTTGCTAGAATTAAAGCAGTCCAAGAAAACCAAAGCCCCGTGTTGGCGGGGCTTTCGCCTTTTTCCATAAACTATTTATCTTGAATACTTTGCAATTTAATCGTTTAGATTGAATACTTTACAATCGAAGTCCAAATCTAAACCTAATTAAATGAATACTTTGCACAATATCAGGGGGAGGGGGGACACCTTCCGTACCAAACCGCAACCAAACACATTACACTTGACGAGGAAATATTCGATGCCGAACGCCGACCGTAAAAGCCCGATCAAGATCATAGCCGCGACCGTCCTCGTACTCGCCACGGTCGGCTATCTCGCCTACACCGGCGTGCGTGACAACAAAAGCTACTACGTCACCATCGGTGAGCTTCAGGGTATGGGAAGCAAGGCCTACGTCCGTCACCTGCGCGTAGCCGGAAACGTAGCTCCGGGCAGCATCCATCGTGTCGGCACCAACGCCAACTTCGACCTCCTCGAACAAGGCCACCGCCTGCAGGTCAGCTATCAGGGCACCGAGCCACCGCCCGACACATTCAAGGACGACGCGCAAGCCCTCGCCGTCGGAACCTACGGCCACGATGGTGTCTTTCACGCCACCGAGATCCAGGCCAAGTGCGCCTCCAAGTACGCACCCGCGCCCAATCAGCAGCCCGCCACAACAACAACCGCGGCGGCAATGCCTGCAACGCGCTAAACTCATCTCGAAATTATTCGCCGCACACTCCGACGACCATGATGCAGACGGAAGCGACAACTCGTAGCAGCGCACCCCAAACCGCTGCACAATCCACCTGTGTCTCGCTCGAATCCGTCTCCAAGATCTACGGCGCCTTCGCCGCGCTGCGCAACGTCACCGCCTGCATGATGCCGGGATCCTCGACCGTCATCCTCGGCGAAAACGGCGCAGGCAAATCGACGCTCCTGCGCGTCATCGCCGGACTCATCACACCCACGCGCGGCAGCGTCACCGTCTTCGGCACAAGCCCACGCAGCGAGCGCCGCCGCATCGCCTACATGAGCCACGCGCCGATGCTCTACGACGAACTCACCGCGATGGAAAACCTCAACTACTTCGCCTCACTCCATCGCGGCGAAGGCTGCGCCTGCGTCGGCTCGCCCGAGATGGCCCTCCGCGCAGTCGGCCTCGACCCCGCGCTCAGCCGCCCCGTCGGACAATACTCGCAGGGCATGCGTCAACGCGCCTCCCTCGCCCGCGTCCTCCAGACCGACCCTGAGCTACTCCTGCTCGACGAGCCCTTCTCCAACCTCGATGCCGCCAGCGCAAAACACATGGTCGAACTCCTCGCCGACTTCCGAACCTGGCCCGTCGCCGGCGGAGGTCAACGCACCATCATCCTCACCACCCACCAGGCCGCTCTCGCCGAGCCCCTCGCCGACAAAACCCTCGTCATGCAACAAGGTCAGATCGTCCAGCCAGCCGAGCCCGCTGCATGAAGCCCAGCGCACCGACAAAGACAAACGCCGCCCGCCTCCTCGACTCCCTCAATATCGCCTACGAGCTTCGCGCCTACGAAGTCGACCCTGAAGACCTCACTGCCATCTCAGTCGCCCGCAAGATCGGCCTTCCTCCTGAGCAGGTCTTCAAGACACTCCTCACCCAAACCAACGACGGCTCCCACCTCTTCGCTCTGATTCCGGGCGACGCAGAACTCGACCTCAAAAAACTCGCCAAAGCAGCAGGCGTAAAAAAGGCCGAGCTCGCTTCCCTCAAGGAAGTCGAACCTCTAACCGGCTACATTCGCGGCGGAGTCACCGTCATGGGCGCGCGAAAGCCCTTCCCTGCCTTTGCTGACGAGACCATCGAACTCTTCGACGTCATCAGCGTCTCCGCGGGTCTGCGCGGCCTCCAGCTCATCCTCAGCCCTGCTGACTACCTGCGCGCGACCGAAGCGACACTCGCCGAGCTCACCAAGTCCACGGTGGCCACATGAAGTATCTCAGCCAGATCTTCGAACACCTGCGCAAGGACCTGCGCCTCGAATGGCGCTCACGCGACTCCGTCAACGGCATGCTCTTCTTCGTGCTGCTGGTCGTCGTCGTCTTCTCCATCGCCTTTGATCCCGCAGGCTACCCAACAACGACACGCCAGATCTCAGGCGGAATCCTCTGGGTCGGCCTGCTCTTTGCCTCCATCACGGCGCTCAACCAGTCCTGGACGCGCGAACAGCGCAATCAGGTCCTCGAAGCCCAGCGCATGGCGCCATCCGCTGCTTCAGCCCTGTTTCTCGGCAAGGCGCTGGCAAACATGCTCTTCGTCCTCATCGTCGAGGTGGTGCTTGCTCCCATCTTCATCGTCTTTTTCAACCTTCACGTCCTCGGAAACGCCTGGCTGCTCGCCATCATCCTTCCGCTCGGCACCTGGGCTTTGGTCGTCAACGGAACCTTCTTCGCCGCGCTCGGCCTGCGCGCCCGCAACCGCGAGCTTCTCCTGCCCCTCATCCTGCTGCCAGTCTCGCTGCCCGCGATCCTTATGATGGTGCAGGCCACAACCGGAGTCCTCACCGCCGAGCTCGATCCCATCTATATCCGTACCTGGATCACTCAACTGGCCGGATACGACATCATCTACACCACCATCTGCATCCTGCTCTTTGACACCGTCCTCAACGCCGAATAACGAACAGCGATGTCCTTCGAACCAGCGCCGGGGCACCCGCTTTCGCGGTAAAATATTCCTATCGTGGCCCGCTCCTCTGCTCTTCGCAACGTCGCATGGTTGTGGTTCCTCGCAACCGTCGCCGTTCTCGTCGTTGGCTTCCGCCAGGCCATCTTCCTCGTTCCAACCGAGGCGACGATGGGCGACGTGCAGCGCATCTTCTACTACCACCTGCCGCACGCTATCCTCGGGCTCATCTTCCCCTACGTGAACTTCTTCGCGTCGCTCGCCTATCTCTTCTGGCGGCGCCGCGATCCTCTCAAAGCCCTCATAGCCGACGCGCTGGCCGTAGCGTCCGCTGAAGTAACCGTCCTCTACGTGGGCGTCTGCCTCGCCACCGGGATGCTCTGGGGCAAACCCGCCTGGGGAATCTGGTGGGCCTGGGACGCCCGTCTCACCTCTGAGCTCCTGCTGTGGCTGCTCTATGTCAGTTATCTGCTGCTCCGTCGCTTCTCGCAGACCGGACAGACTGGAGTGCTGGCCGCAGTCCTCTCCGTCTTTGCCGCCATCGACGTGCCTATCGTCTTTATGTCCATCCGTTGGTGGCGCACACAGCATCCGGCTCCGGTCTTCGGTGACGGAGGCAGCCTCGACCCCAGCTTTTATCCCGCGGTCCTCTGGAACCTGGCCGGCTGGGCGATGTGGGGCGTCTTCATCCTTCTCTTCCGTTACGCCTTGGAACGCCGCCGCCAGCTCAATGAGCAGGAGGAGGCCCTCCGGGCCATCGAGGCGTCACTGGAGATTCCGCGATGACGTGGCATAGCTTCTTCGATTTCAGCACGATGGCCCACCGCCATCTGGTCTTTGTCTACGCCGGTGTTTTGGCCCTTCAGGCCGGCTATCTCGGCTGGATCGCTTCGAATTGGAACAAATTGAAGCGTCATTAAAAAAATCAACGAAGCTACATGAGAGTAGCTTCGTTGTCCGAGAAGGAATTACAGATGATGCTCGAGCTCCCCATCTGGCAACTCTTCGCACCACTCCACTGAACACAAGCAGTTCCCAAAGGTTTCGCGGTTTTTGTGATGATTTGCATTTTTGTCATTGAACCTTCGTTACCGCAGTCTTTTCAAAACCTTGCCGCCGCCTCGTCCGACCGATAGACTCGCAAAAGTGCTGAAATCCCGCCCATCTCTATCACTTCGAGCCATCGCAGGGCTCATCGCTCTACCCTTGCTCGCTACGGGCTGCAGGCGAAACGGATTCCCCGATATGCCGAACGGGTATCGGGAGTACGCCTTTGTCACCAACGGCGGATCGAACACGGTCAGCGTCCTTGATCTGGTAAATCTTCGCCAGGACCGGACCCTCCGGGTCGGTGATCAGCCTACCGGACTGGCGGCTAACCCACAGAAAAACGAGATTTACGCGGTCAACACCAAGTCTGGGTCAGTCTCGGTGATTGACGCCCAAGGAATTCGTGTCGCGGCTACAATTCCCGTACATCGTTCTCCTTACTACATTAGCGTGGATCCTACCGGACGAAGAGCGTACGTGGCCAACGCGGGATCCAACAGCGTCAGCGTGCTCGATCTCGACAGCCGGCGGGAGATTGCCGTCGCCGGCACGGGCGAGCAACCAGGGCTGGCACGCATCTCGCCGGACTCGCGCTCTCTCGTTGTGACCAATCGCGGCAGCGGAAGCGTCTCGGTCTTCGCCGTCGGCGGCTACGATGCTCCTCCTCAGCAGGCGTTGCGGCTTCGGGCGGCGTTTCCGGGCTGTCCCGGGGCAACCGATGCTGTAATTCTGCCGGACTCCTCCAAGGCATTCGTCGCGTGTTCGGAGAGCGATCAGGTGATGGCAATCAGCCTGGCAGCGGCCCCTGATTCGTGGGCTGCGAAACAGGATCCATCGCTGTTGACGGATCATCTTCTCGCGCTGCTCGAAGTGGGAAAGACCCCGGTCCAGCTGGCGTTGAAGCCCGACGGCGGCGAGATCTTCGTCTCCAACTTCGGCTCCGACAGCATCTCCGAGATATCGACATGGACCAATGAGGTCGGCGGAACATACACCATCGGCAGCAAGCCGGTGCGAGGCATCGTCAGCCGCGACAACAGCACTCTCTGGGTGGCGAACTTCGGAGCCGATCTTATCAGTCTCTACAGCATCGATGATGGCAGAGTTGTCAGCAGCGTTCACACAGGTTCTGCGCCCGACGCTCTGGCACTTTCTGCGGATGAGCATCTTTTGCTCGCCGGAGATGCTCGATCAGGTGACGTCGCAGTGGTCCGGACGCAAGGGAGGCTCGGAGCAGCTCTGTTTACGATACTGCCGGCTGGGAGCGGACCTAACGATATCGTCGTGAAGTCTTTCCTGCTGAAACCGTAGCTTAGACCTGGCGTGCCAGTACAAGCGTTATGTCGTCTGGCTGCTCTTCAGCGCCAATCCACGCATCGAGCGCCTGCATGACCTGGCCCGAGATGACGTGCAGGGGCTCGTCGCGGTAGCGGCTCACGACCTCCATCAGTCGCTCCTCTCCGAACTCGCCAAAGTCATTCTCTGGCTCAGTGACGCCGTCCGAGTAGGCAACCAGGATGTCTCCGGGGCTCATCTGGACGATGTCCTCGTCGTAGTGCATGCCGTCGAAGAGGCCAACCACGGTGCCTCCGCGATCGAGCCGGCGAATGGCGCCATCGCGGCCGAGCACGAGAGGCGGGAGTTGACCAGCGTTCGAGTACGTCAAGGCCGAGGTGTCGGCGTTGTAGTGGGCCAGAAAGAGGGTAGCGTACTTCTCCGGCTGTGTGCTGCGGTACAGGTGCCGATTGAGCAGTGAGAGAATGCGGCCCGGCGACTGAAACAGCTCGTCGCAGTCCTTGCCGTTGCTGCTGCGGCCGTCCAGGAGGCCCGCGACGACGGCATGGCTGTAGACCAGTTCCTCGCTGGCAAACCGGTACGCGCGAACTGCAGAGTGCAGTGTCGCCATCAGGAGGGCAGCTGAGATTCCCTTCCCGCTGATGTCGCCGATCGCAAGCCCAAGCCCCGTCTCGCGGCGCGGAGTCCCGTTGTGCGCCTCCTCGTGGAAGACGAGGAAGTCGTAGTAGTCTCCGCTGACCGACCGCGCCGGGCGGCAGATGCCGTGCAACTCAAGACGCTCGAGGCTGGTGATGCGTTGCGGGAAGAGATTCGCCTGCACCTCCTGCGCGATGGAAAGCTCGTTCTGCAAACGCTCCTTTTCCTTCTGCTCCTCAAGTAGCCGTTGCAACGATCCAGTCATGGTGTTGAACGACCGGCTGAGCTCTGCAAGCTGATCGGTCCTCTGCACTCCGATCCGGTGATTCAATTCCCCGCGATCGATCTTCTGCGTCGCCTCGTAGAGATCGGCGACGGAGGCCGTAATGGTGCGGCTCAGGCGGATCGCCATAATCAGTGCGAGCAGCTCAATGGCCCCGAAGAGAATGCAGAGGACGATGAGGCCGACGCGATAGACGTTCGTGACAATGCCACCGAGCGAAGCGCCAAAGAGCTGTTGGTAGAGCAGCGAAGGACGTGAGTCTACTTTGATAGGAACGCTATCCAGTTCGCCCGAGTCCCAGTCAACCATCGAGAGCGTCGACAGAAAATGGACCTGAACATCTGCGAGATTGACCCCCGCAGGCTGAGTGCCGCCGCCGATGGAGGTCTCACGCCGAGCGGGAATATCGCGGCGTGCGGCCTCGCGCGCTTTATCCTTGAGCTGCTGCTCAGCGCTCTTCTTCGTTGTGGCAGCCTGGCTGGCGCCCAGTCTCTCAACGAAGAGCTGTACATGTCCTAGGCCTTTAGACAGCAAGTCAATGAGTGTGCTATCCACTGGAACGCTGCTGATGACGCTGAGCAGACGGCCATCGTCCAGCCGCTGCTGCTGGACCGCGGCCAGGTAGAGATCACTGCCATCGAGCACGAGCCCCTGAAAGTGCCTCTCTTTTAGCTCCGCGGCCCAGGGAGGAAGACCGAACGGGGTCTTCCCGGGCGGTCTATGCATATCTAACGGTGCACCGTTTATATACGCGACAATATCGCGATGAAGGCGCACGTTCGGCGAGTCGAGCCCTGCGGTCCAGTCCGCCTGCGGCGGGTTGCGCGCTAGTACACCTTCCTGAACGAGCCGCGTGACAAGCTCGATACGATGGGCGTTGTCCCCACTGATCTGGCCGAGTTCTTCCTGCAGACGCGAATCTACGAGGTGGATCGAGAACTGCCCCGCCGCGATATACGCCGAGATGAGCACCAGCGTGACAAACAAAACCACCGGAGCAAGGCCAATGAGCAGGTACGTGACAACGAGCTTGTTGCGAAGGCTCCAGAGCATACGCCGTCGAATCACGCGTACGAGGAGGGGAATGGCGACGACGGCAAGCGCAAGCCCAACGAAAAACTGGATGACGTTGAAGAAGGTCCCGAGCGCTCCCGGCAGCAGGCGCAGCGCGAAGAGCAACCCAAACCAGACAGCAAGCCAGAAGGCCGCCCCGGCAAGGCCGGACGGCGACTTCTTCAGCCATCGATACAGCGGGGACTCAGCCGCTTGCATGGTTCTCCTCAAGCTCCGACTGTCGCGCCAGCCGGAGCGTGTACCGGGTAGCAGAAAAATGAGCACCCGCTAGCAGTAGCAGGCCGGAAAGAAAGGCCCACATCATTAGACCGACCGAGATATAGAACGGTCCATAGACACCCTGAAAGTCCAGCCACGGAAGCGCCCAGACGTAGAGGATCTTGGCCAGCTCCCACAGACAGCCGACTACGATCGCGGTCGGTAACACGGCGCGCGCAGGAACTTTGCGATTCGGCAGGACCCAGTAGATGAGAAAGAAGAGCGTGATGCTGGCTAGCAGAGCGCAGGCCTTCATGAACCAGAAGTTTGCGAAAGAGAAGAAGATGTTCTCCGTGTGTCCAAAGAACACCCAGGTGAGCACCGTTTGAGCGCTGGAAGTAAACGCTACAGACACCATCGCCAGCACACCAACACCGAAGGCCAGCCCGAGCGAGACAATCTGATTGTGGATGTAGCTTCGGTTCTTCTTGACCCCCCAGACGTTGTTGAGCGCCACCTCAAGAGGAAGAAACACCCCCGTAGTTGTGACAAGAAGCATGAAGATCGAGAAGACCTGGGTTCCCTTCCGGGGGTGCGCAAGCAGCTGCATGTTTCGCATCACGAAATCCTGTCCCGTAGGAAGGAAACTCTTCATCATTTCGCCTACAACCTGCTCCATGGAGCGCGAGTGAAAGACGCGCCGGGTGAGCGTGAGTAACAGCACGATGAAGGGAAACAGCGAGAGGATTGAATTCGCCGCGACGCTGAACGCGTAGGTGTGGACGTCGGTGCGTGCGAGGTAGCGAATCAGGACGACGAACGTAGCACCGGGGCCGTCCTGTGGAGTGACAGGCCGCACCTCTTCGATGGGCTTCTCTTCCTGCTGTTCAGATTTCTCCGCCTCAGATCTCTCCGCCGCGGACTGCTCCTCGCTGTGTGGCTCGACGGCATCGTCTGCCCCCACGTCTCCAGTGGCGTTACCAGCCGACGCGCCATTATCTGATGGAGTTGCATCGTTGGCCAGTTCCGCCTTGTCGTTCTTCACTTCCGCCACCGTTGCGTCTGCGACAGGCTCAACCCGTTGCTCGGATGGGCCGTCTGGCTTGATAGGGGCTGGATTAGGCGGAACGATTGAAAACATAGGTGATAAGGGACGAAGACGCGAACTCCGCGAACTGCGCCTACTCGCATGCTAGCAGAGGCAGAGCCACCCTTTACAGGTCGACAGACGCACGCACGCGACCGCGGATCCGTCCGGCCGCCCACTGCGCCGTCTCCGCCAGGACAGCATCTTCGGCTTCGCTCCATTTGTCCAACTGCGGCAGGAAACGCTCCTCTCCACTGTTGGCCATTGCAATTGCGACATTGCGATGCAGACGCTTACGTCGCGTCCGCTCAAGCGGAGAGCCCTTGAAAGCCCGGCGAAACCCAGGCTCATCCATCGACGCAAGCCAGTCCAACGCCGGGTTGACGAGCTCCGGCCGCGGCAGCATTCCCTCGCGCGGCGTCACTGGAGCACGGCGGTTCCAGGGGCAGACGTCCTGGCAGATATCGCAGCCGAAGACCTGGCGGCCCATGGGTTCACGCAAGTCTTCCGGGATAATCCCCTTCTTCTCGATGGTGAGATACGCGATGCAGCGGGAGGCATCCATCTGTCGAGGCGCAACGAGAGCGTCCGTCGGACAGGCATCGATGCACCGCGTACAACTCCCGCAACGGTCAGCCGCAACTTGTAACGGCGCATCCTCTGCGATGGGTAGCGAAGTGATGATGACCGCTAGCAACAGCCATGAGCCAAGCTGCTGGTTGAGGACGCAGGTGTTCTTGCCGATCCAGCCGATGCCTGCCTGTGCGGCAACCGCACGCTCCACGAGAGGGCCAGTGTCGACGTAGCAGCGCGTCTCGCAGGCGAAACGCTCCCGCAGCGCCTCCTCGATGCTGCGAAGACGGCGGAGCAGTTCGTCGTGGTAGTCGCTTGGAACCAACTCCGAGGAAATGCCATCACGTCTTCCGCTCCAGGCATAGCGGGCGATCCAGCCCGTGCCTGCAGGGGAAGGATCGGTCGACAAAGGCGCAGCCGCGTTGTAGTTCATCGCACAGACAACGACGGACCGCGCCCAGGGCATGGCAACCTGAACGTTGCTGCGCAGCAGGACGCCGTTTTCGTCACGGCGCTTGAGATACTCCATCTCGCCGGCACGTCCAGCGTCAACCCACTCAGTAAACCGCCGCGCGGAGAGCCTCGCTGTGGGGCTTTGCGACGACGCTACAGGGGCAACTCCGGCTGCATCGAAGCCAGCCGCGTTAGCCTGCTCACGCAGCCATTGCATCAGCTCAGGAGTCCACACTGCGGCCAATCTAACCCCCATCAGCGCTTTGCCTTCCGCGCTGATTCAAGGGTAAACTTAATACTACGGAGAGGTGGCAGAGTGGTTGAATGCACCTGACTCGAAATCAGACATAGTCGCAAGGCTATCGGGGGTTCAAATCCCTCCCTCTCCGCCATTTAGTCTTCCAGAGAAGTCCCTCCCCATTCGTTCCATAAACTCCAAAATGAGTAGCTATCAGATAGATAGAGTTTCGAGACCGGTGATTTTGCTCACTGGGCAGCAGGAAGTTGCTTGTCCATCCGTTGAGCCATGTCGGTGATGACAAGGTGAACCTGCACGGTGTTCCCCGGAACGGTTTGCGGACGAGCGGCCTGCCAACTCAATGCAAGGACACAAAACGTGCCGAGCAGTTTGATCGCATTTCTCTTATCTTTCATGACGCCCTCTCCATGAATCCCGAAATGGATTACGAAAACTAACGAGCCCCTGAAAATCATATCCCGCAAATCTGAGGAGCCCGATGGAGCGACGGACGTGGAGGCAGTCGAGGGCGATGGATTGCCCATCGGAAGCGCTCTTCCTCCTCACCTCAGAGCTCGACCCGATTGTTCTTCTGTGTAATCTCGGGAACATTGCCGCCCGGCTCAATCGTGACGCTGCTTCCCTTCAGTTCTGTTGAAGCGGGCGCTGTAAGAGTGACCGATGCGGTCTTTGGCGTCAGATCCACCGGAGCCTTCAACGCCGGAACGGCTGCCGTGGCAACCACCTTGCCCAAGCCATCGCGCAGCACGACCTTCGACGGCGGAGCATCGACCGCGCCCAGGCTATGCACGGTCACCTGTATGCGGCGCCCGGTGATCTTTACATCCTCAGGATCTATGCCCAGGTCGGGACGCGACCAGTAGGGCACGCCCTTCGTCACCAGCCTGAGATTCAGCACCGTTGTCGCGTGAGGCGCAAAGGTAATCGCAATATCGCGGCCACGTTCGAATGTCTCCGTGCGCTTGCTCACACCACTCAGAGGTTCGTTGGCAGAAGCCCCCTGAATTCCCTCCTCGATCTCCCACTGGCCTGGATCGACCTCCCAACCTGTCATGTGCGCTGTCACAGGAGACGGATCAAGGTTGTACGCGATGATCCTCAAATGATCGGGCGTCGCCTCCGGGATCAGAATTGCCACACTCTGATCATTCGCCGGTGCGTCGAAACGCCAGCTCACAGCGTTGCCC
Source organism: uncultured Acidobacteriaceae bacterium (assembly GCA_963741395.1). Classification (GTDB taxonomy): domain Bacteria; phylum Acidobacteriota; class Terriglobia; order Terriglobales; family Acidobacteriaceae; genus Edaphobacter. Next base: position 848,803 of record CAVUHV010000002.1, on the reverse strand, counting down.
GGATAGTCATAGTTGCGCATCAGCGCCACTCCGCCCAGCCGCGCACGTTGAAGCTCACCATTGTTGAAATACACGCGATCAATCCAGAGGCTACCCTCGCGATTAATGAACTTTCGATTCTCTGCAGTTTCAATCTGTGACAGATAGAGCTTATTCAGATAATTCGTATCGCCAGTAAGCTGCCATTGCAGATGGAGCGTCGTCTCGTTCGCATTTCCCGAGTCGGTCCGCCGATCGGGTGGTGTCTGGGCCAGCAGGTCTTTGCCCCACGTGTCGCGCACATTCAGCATGTCGAGCACGTCGGCGTTAATGGTGCGCAGCGACGCCGGTGGGTCGTCTCCAAAGGGCACAAGATATTTCTTGTCGCCCGTCCAACGATACGCCGCCCATAGGACGAACCACGGATCCTGACTGCCTGGCAGGTCTTCATTCGTATGGAAGTTGACCGTGTAGTGCATGCTGTACTTGCCGTTTGCGTCCTTATGGCGATGCGCGAGGAACCCATCGGCCACTTCAAGCACCATCTTCCGCGTCTCCGGAGTGCCGTTGTAAGACACCAACAGCAGCGCCGGATGGAACACCATATACGATCGCGATTTCGCCCAGCCCCACACACCGTTCTCAGCCATCTTCGTTCCGCTGTAGTACGAAGAGCGGATCTGCCTTTGGCCAGCAGAGTTGATGCCAGTGAGCCATTCGAGGCGCTTCGCTGTCACCATCGCGCGTTCAATCTGCTTTGGGCTGCCATAGTCGATCATCATCGCCTCACCCAGCACGTTGATGCCGTCCTCATAGCTGTGCAACTCGTCGTACTGCGCAGTCGCCAGACCGTTGGCGAACATATTCTGGTCGTACATCGCATCAAGCGTCTTCAACAGCGACGCCTTCAACTTATCGGGAGTCGACCCCATCAACGCCAACCCCGGCCACCAGTTCAGAAAGTCGCTGTCGTCCGAAAGACCGCCGCCGAATTCGCCGTTGGAGATCTGGCGGTTATCGACATACCAGTTGATAAGGCTCTTCAACTCGCCAAGGTCTTCCACCTGCAGAAACGCCCACTCCGGAACACCCGGCGGAGCCACCGGCGCGGTGAATGGAGGCTTCAACTGTTCGTGGTTCATCTCAATCCAGTACCTGCGGCCGAGGTCATTCTCCGGGTCAACTCGCAACAGGTCGGTGATGTCTGCATCAAAGCGATTGAAGATGTTAAGCTTGCGCGAGTTCACCGACTCCTCGACGAGATTCGCATAATTATCCCGAACCTGCGTAAGGCGGTCGCTGACGTGCTCTGGCAGAGCATCTTTCCACGGCTTGAAGATCAGCCGCACATGCGCGCCTTCGAGCGTAGCGGAACTAAACTCCGGACTCGCCGAAGCAATCGTGATGTAAAGGCTCTTGCCGTTCGGCAGAATCCTGTCCCGCGTATCGAGCCAAAGCGTATGTGGCTCATCCGGCTTCACTGAGAAGCTGAAGTCCAGCATGTCGCGCATCGGCCAGATGGGATCCTTGATCTGGATGTTCATCGGCACGTACTCGCCGTGCGTCGGCTTCACGTGCAGTGCAGGGAGATCAATCGCAATTCCGTCCAGGCCGGCGTGCATGTTCTCCCACCCGTACGAGGCGCCGTGCCCCACATCCGCCTGCAATCCGCGGAAATCCGCCGGCACGAGGATATGAACAATCGGCAGCGGCTGCGTGTGCCCTGTGGACGCCGCCTGGTCGAGGGCCTTGCTCCGCCCAATGGCAGTGCGACCACCGCCCACCGATGCTCCAGGCATCGCAACCATGGTCGAGCGCTCATCCGCAGGAAATCGTCCATGGATGAAATCAACCAGAGAAGCGAGCGACGGATTGTCCGGCGCTATCGTCCCATTCAGGTTGTAGCGCAAAACGACAACGCCGTCGGGCTCTTTGCCCGGATGCACGTAGTACGCGGAGAACTCTCCGATAGGCCACTCCTGCTCCACATTCGTGAAACGTACCTTCTCCCCCACGAAGGGAGTCGCGAAGTCATGCGTCGTACGTTCCTGCCCCTTGGGCCGCTCAAACAGAGTCTGTGCGAGCATCGGAGAAGTATCGTGCTGATCAGGATCAGCAATTGCGCCCGGCTTACCCTCGCCTGGCGTCAGCAGCGATACATTGCCCCACGCCCCGCCTTGAATCTCCAGATGATTCCACCGCTCATCCGGCAGATAGAACGTGACTGATTTTCCGGATAGCGAATAGCAGTCCCAGTCCGGCAACTGAAAGTAGTCAAAGCGGCCCACGAGGCGCGAGCGGTTATAGACACCGGGCCACGTCGTTTCGCGGATTCCGTCCGTTCCCTTCCACCACCATCGCTTCAGGTCGTACGCATCGTGAATCTCAACCTTTCGCACAGTCGTCGCAGCCGCAGGTAACGGAGCGGGAAAATCTCCGGCGCGGTTCCATCCATAATGAAACCACCACTCATCCAGCCAGCTCTTTTCGGCGAGCGGCCTGTCGATCGCAGGAATATTCTGTGGCGTCTCGTTCCTGGCGAGCGACACGATGTTGTCGTCCGAGAGCATCCGGTCGTAGATTCGAAGCTCATCGATGTCGCCGCCGCGATCGTAGTTGTAAGAACTCTCAACGCCAGTCGGAGCAATGATGCGCGAGTGCGGCCCAAACTGATCCAGCGCTGCATCGAACATCCCTGTTGCCGCCTTCTCGCCCGCGAGCTTTCCATTCACATAGAAACGAATCCCACGCGTCTCGTCCCACGCCAGCGCCAGGTGCACCCACTCGTTCGGCTTCGGAAAATCGGGCATCGTGTACGAGACACGAGTGCGGCCAAGATTGATATCCGTAACAAACGCATCAAAGCCGTGGCCGTTGTAATCGATGCGGAGCCACACCATGTCCCAGCTCGAGTGATCGCCATACCCGACTCGAAAGACCGGAAACTCCGTTTCATCGACTGGATCACGCGAACGCCAGAAGAAAGATAGCGTGCCGCGCTGCGAGTAAATGTTTCCCGGCGCCCAATAAGAAAGCAGCTGATCGTTGCCGCATTGCAGGTACGAGCCTTTGGCTCCGCCCGGCAGGATCTTCACATCCTTCAGGAAGTTTGGCTCCGGATTCCCGCCAGCCGCATAGTCCGCCTTGAAGCCCTTGTCCCCGGAGAGGTAGAACAACAAACCCGGCTCACCAGTCGGCTTCTGAGAAGACGGAGGGGCCTGCTGAGGAGCGGCCATCCCCGTAAAGCTAAGTAAAAACAGCGCGAGAACAATATCCGGAGTCTTCATCGTCAAGTCACCAGTGATCAGAGGTGTCTCAAGCGTGAAGGGCCAATCAGTTCATGACGATTAAATTGGTCCTACAAGCCACGTCGGATTGTCGATGATTCGACACACGAATGGCAAGCGGAATCCGACTCAGCCTGACAAGGAAACTTAAGGCTGCTGGGGTAGCTGCGAGGTGTCCCATCCTCCGCCCAACGCTTTGACCAACAGAACGCTCGCTTCAAGCCTGCGCCGCGTAATGTCGATATCGTTGCGCTCGTTCTGAAGGAGAGCCGTCTGCGAAATAATCACCTGCAGATACGTATCGACGCCTCCCTCATATCGAATGTTGAACAGGTCCAACGACTGCTGCGCGGAAGCTGTCGCCGCACGCTGCTGATCGGCTTCAGTTTCCAACCCGCGCAGTGCGCTCAGATTGTCTTCAACCTGCTGGAACGCCGTCAGCGTTGTCTCCCGATACGTCGCTACGGTCGCGTCATACTGCGCCAGCGCGATATTGGAAGTGGCGCGTCGCCGTCCATAGTCGAATAGCGTTTGTGAGAGCGTAGGCCCGACGGCGAAAAATCGACTCGGCCAGGTGAACCAGTTGAGCGCCGAAGTGCCCTGGAATCCAGCCACGGCCGAGAGCGAAAGAGTGGGATAGAACGCAGCCTGCGCGATGCCAATCTGCTCGTTGGCGGCCGCCATCCTCCGCTCGTCGCCTGCGATGTCGGGCCTGCGTTCGAGCAGTTGCGACGGAAGCGCGCCGGGGATAGCTGGAAGTTCAGGAGGCACAACAGTGACCGGGGTGCGAGGAAGCGTAACCTCGGCAGGCGGCTTGCCTATCAGCACTGCGATCGCATGTTCGTAGTTTGCGCGATCAATATCGACATCCGTGGCCTGTACCTGCGCGGTCTGCAGCTGCGTAGTCGCCTGGGTCACGTCTGAAAGCGGTGCCGCCCCGCCGTTGTAGCGGTCTTCCGTAAGCTGGAGCGCGTCCTGGAAAGCCTTCACCGTGTCGTCGAGCAGCTTCCGTTGCGCATCGTCCGATCGGAGATTGAAGTAGTCCATCGCCAGCTCTGCATGCAGCGAGAGCCGCGCAGTCTCAAGGTCGGCATCGGAGGCCTGCGCCTGTTCGCGCGCCTGCGTGACTGTCCGCCGGACCCGACCCCACAAATCGATCTCATAGTTCAGATCGATCGGCAGGATGAAATTACCCTCTCCATTGATGTTGGTGTTCGATTTATTGAAGTAAGGCTGATTCGCTGACTCACGCACGCCTCCAATGCTGGGAGCAGTACCAACCGTCGGTGCCTCGGAGGCTTTATAGAAACGGATCGCCGCTCGCGCGGCGCGAAAGTTCGCCTCGGCTTCCTTCAGCGTCTGGTTCGCGGGGTCGATCTGCGCCTCAAGTTCATTGAGTTGTGGATCGCCAAACAGCGTCCACCAGTCGCCCTTCAGTTTGGCATCGCTGGGCTGAGCGGCCTTCCATCCGTCGACCGACTTGAAGTTCTGCGGAAGCGTCTCCTTGAACTCCGGTGCGAGAGGCGCCGCAGGACGCACATACTGAGGCCCTACCCGGCAGCCAGCCAGCGCACCGATCAGCAAGGCCCCAAGGGATAAAGAAGTAAACCTCTTCACGCAACCCCTCATGACTGCCCCTGTGCCGAAGCGTGCTCCACGCGAACCGGTGTGCCGCTGGTAAGCGAGTCAGGAGGATCCAGAATTACCTGCTCCGCCTGCGTAAGGCCCGACGTCACCTCTACAGAATTGCCATAGTCGTGGCCGATCGTGATTGGAACAAGCTCAGCGCGGCCGTTGCGCACCACTCCCACCCTAAGCCCTTCTGCACGGAAGAGCAGCGTGTTCGACGGGATTGTCACCGTATGCGCTCCCGAAGGCAGGTGGAAGTGCACGAAGACGTAGGCGCCCGGAAGCAGTGTGCCCTGGGAGTTGTCGATATCAACCTCGACATTTAAGGTTCGCGTCGAACGGTCAATCGCCTTGGCGTTTCGCACAATCTTGCCTGGAACATTTACACCCGGATTCGAATCCTGGGTCAGCGTCGCGCTGTCTCCGTCATGGATCAAGTCTGAATAAACCTCGGGCACCGCGACATACACACGCAGCTTGCCGATCGAATCAAGGTGGAAAAGCTCTCTTGGATTGGTCGAGTTCGAGCCGGCATCGATCAGATCGCCGATGTCCGTATTGCGAGCCGTGATGATTCCATCAAATGGAGCGACGATGCGCTCGTAGCTCTGAAGCTGCTCCAGTCTGCGCACATTCGCCTTGCTCGCATCCACCGCGGCCTGCGATGCAATATAGTTGCTGCGCGCCTGGTCGGCCTCCTGCGTCGAGACGGCATGCTTCGCTAGAAGGCTCTGCCAGCGATTGCTCGTAACCCCGGCGAGTTCCATGTTCGCCTGCATCCGCTCAAGCTCGGCTCGCGATTGCTGAAGCTGCTGATCCACCTCAGGTGTTTCGATCTCGGCAAGAAGGTCCCCTTTACGAACGCGCGCCCCGATGTCGAAGTACCACTTCTTCAGATAGCCGTTGGTGCGCGAGTAGATAGGCGTATCGATGAAGGCTTGCACATTACCCGGCAGCGCAAGATCCTGCGAAGAAGAACCCACCGCTGGATGAACAACGTTGACGGGAAGACTCTCCGCCTCAACCGTCACGCGAGCCAGCTGCTTCTCGTGCGAAGAACGTACGTGCAGCCCATACGCAATCGCGATCAAAAGAATAACGGCAAACAGAATCCCGATCGTGCGGAACCCACCAGGGCTCTCCACCGGAGGTTCGCCATGTCTCGCCTCTTCATGTGCTCGCACGACATCGGTATGCGTAGGTGGGGCCTGTTCCTGCGTCGTCATTGCCTTCTCCGAATCGTGAATTTCGCTGCTGGAGCTCATGCATGCTCCTCCATAAGCCGCTTCTCTTGGCGTGCGCGTTCGGCCTTCTCGCGGCCATGAATCAGCGCAAAGACGCACGGCACAAACACCAGCGTCGCCACAGTAGCGCAGAGCAGGCCGCCGATGACCGCGCGACCCAGCGGCGCATTCTGCTCGCCACCATCGCCAAGCCCCAGCGCCATCGGCACCATGCCAATGATCATCGCCAGCGCCGTCATGATGACTGGCCGGAAGCGCGTCGTGCCCGCCTCAACCGCTGCTCGAAGCGCGACACCGTGTTCCTCGAGCCTTGTCTTCGCAAACGAGATCACCAGAATACTGTTGGCCGTGGCGACTCCCATGCACATAATCGCTCCCATCAGCGCGGGCACGCTGAGCGTCGTACGCGTCAAAAAGAGGAAAAGAACAATGCCCGCAAGCGCTGCTGGCAGAGCGGTGATGATGATGAAGGGATCCACCCAGCTCTGGAAATTGACGACGATCAGCAGATAAACCAGCACAATCGAGAAGAAGAGGCCGCCGACCAGTCCCACATACGACGTCCGCATCGTCTCAACCTGCCCCTTCAGCGTGATGAATGTGCCACGCGGAAGCGACTTGCGATCATTGTTCAGAATCTTATCGATCTGCCGGCTCACCGCGCCCAGGTCGCGGTCCTGCACATTGCCATACACGTCAACGACGCGCCGGATGTTGTAGTGGTTGACCACCGCCATCTCGTTTCCGCGCTGCACCTTAGCCAGATCGCCGAGTATCTCCGGGTTCGCTGAGTTGGTCGCGGTTGCGCCACTCGTGGTGCGATTGATCGGAATGTTCTCCAGATCCTGCAAGGAGTCCATCTTGTACTGCGGAGTCTGCGCAACCATATTGTAGTTCACATGATTCTTCCAGTTGAGGAAGAAGATCGGCGTCAATTGAAAGCTGCCACTCAGAGTGTTGAGAACACTGTTGGCCACATCGCGTTCACTGTAGCCACCCTGCGCCGCCTTCGTACGGTCAACCGAAAGCTGCAGCGTTGGATAGTCAAAAGGCTGCTGAATTCGAAGGTCCACCAGACCTGGCACCTGGCGAAGCTGCGCAAGAATCTTGTCCGCCTGTACCCTGCTGGCCTCAATATCGTTGCCTTCAATCTGAATATCGATAGGAGCTGGCAAACCGAAATTGAGAATCTGCGTCGTGATGTCAGCCGGCAACATATAGAAAGTCGCGCTCGGAAAGAGCTTCTGCAGTTTCACACGCAGGTCTCTGACATAGTTGGCCGTCGGATGATGATCTTCCTTGAGACTTACGAGGATATCTCCATCGGCGGCTCCAATCGTCCCGTTCGTAAGGTGCTGCGTATTCGACGTACTGTAGGGCAGGCCGATGTTATCCAGAATATTGTCGATCTCATTAGCCGGAATCTCCTTACGAATCTCGTCCTCAACCAGATCGAACAAGCGCGCAGTCTCCTCGATACGCAGCCCCGTAGTTCCGCGCACGTGAAGAATGAACTGCCCGCTATCAGTATTGGGGAAGAAGTCTTCGCCCAGAAACGGAAGCAGAATAAATACGAGCAGGCAGATGCCAAGAAACGCCGGCACGAATACAAAACGCGCGACCACCAACCGCTGCAGCGTGCCGTGGTAGCCATCTCGGACACGCTCAAAGTTGCGTTCAAACCAACGCCCGAATCGTGCAAAGATTCCAGTCCCACCCGCCCCATGTTCATGCTCGCGCAACAGATACATCGCCAGCGTAGGAACCAGTGTACGGCTGAGAACGTAGCTCGCCAGCATGGCGAATACCACCGCCTCGGCAAGCGGAACGAAGAGATAGCGCGCAACGCCGCCGAGAAAGAACATCGGCAGAAAGACGATGCAGATACACAGAGTCGAAACCAGCGCCGGAACCGCAATCTGTGCAGCGCCTTCAAGAATGGCTTCCCGCAAAGGGTATCCATCCTCCAGGTATCGCTCGATATTTTCAATTGTTACCGTAGCATCGTCCACCAGAATTCCCACTGCAAGAGCCATGCCGCCGAGCGTCATCGTGTTGATCGTCTCGCCAAGGAAACTGAGAACGATCACTGACGTGAGAATCGAGAGCGGGATCGAGATCGCAATAATCAGCGTCGACCGCCAGCTTCCCAGAAACACCAGAATCATGATTGCGGTAAGTGCGGCCGCGATAATGGCCTCTCGAATCACACCCTGCACCGCACCACGCACAAACACACTCTGGTCTGAAAGTGGAGTCATCCTTATGTCCGATGACACCGTAGTAGCCACGCGCGGAAGAAGCGCACGCACGCCCTTAACAACATCGAGCGTCGAGGAGTTGCCGTTCTTCAGGATGGAGATCAACACGCCGCGCCTGCCATCCTGCCGCACGACATTGGTCTGTACCTGGAAGCCGTCGCTTACGCTGGCTACATCGCGCAGGTAAATAGTCGTTCCATTGACCTGCTTTAGCGGAATATTCGCCAGCTCCTCCACCGTCCGCGGCGTTCCGTTGGTCCGAACGTCATACTCCGACTGGCCGATCTTGATCGTGCCCGACGGCAGCACGACGTTCTCCTGAGCCACCGCAGCCAATAGATCGCCCGGCGCAACTCCCTTCGACTGCATCGCCGTCTGATCCATATTGATGATGATCTCGCGCTGCTTGCCGCCGTATGGCAGTGGAAGAACCGCGCCCGGCACAGTGATGAGCTGAGGACGAATAAAGTTCGACGCCGCGTCATTCAGCTGCGACTCCGACAAGCCATGGCCGGAGATGCCCAACTGCAAAATTGGCACGCTCGATGCCGAAAAATTGATGATCTGTGGAGGCAGAACTCCCGGCGGAAGCTGGCGCAGAAGATACTGTGAGGCTGCCGTGATCTGCGCGTTCGCAGTATCCAGCGAAGCTCCCGGCTGCAGAAAGATCTTTACGTTCACTGAGCCGTTGTAGGTCGTAGACTCGATGTGCTGAATGTTGTCGACAAGCGTCGTCAACGCCTTCTCATACGGCGTCGTGAGTCGGCCCTCAAGCTCCTCCGGGTTCAACCCCGTATAGGTCCATCCAACGGACACAACAGGAATATTGATGTTCGGAAAGATATCCGTCGGCGTACGCAGAATCACAACGGGCGCCGCAATCAAAATAAGCAGAGCAAGGACAATAAATGTGTAAGGCCGGTTGAGAGCTACTTTGACGATCCACATACTTCCTGTTGCCTCACTCCTGCAAGCGTAGGTTGGTATTTATTTAAATAGACTAGACCCGGCTGCGACCATCACATTAATAGACTAGACCCGGCTGCGAACATTGCGCAGTTCTTTCCGTGAGTTTCCATCGGAAAAACCGATTACTCTTGAATCATGGAACTCCGCCATCTTCGTTATTTAGTTGCAGTTGCCGAACAGGGAAGCTTCAGCGCCGCCTCGCGGGTTTTGAACGTCGCCCAGTCAGCCATCAGCGAACAGTTGGCGGACCTTGAGCGCGAGATCGGCGTTCCGCTGTTTGTCCGGTCCCCCCGAAAGACAACACTCACGAAGCCGGGCGAACTCTTCCTAAAAGAGGCGTATCGCGTTCTCGCTGCTGCGAACCACGCGGTTGAGGTCGCACAGCGGGCGCATCGTGGTGAAGCAGGCACATTGCGCATCGGTTTCTTCGCCGGAGGCATGGGAGTCAACTTCCCCCGCCTCATTCGAGAGTTCCGCCGCCTGCATCCCGGCGTGCAGCTCTCTCTCGCTGAGATGACCTCCCCGCAGCAATGGCCGGCGCTCATAGACGGCAGAATCGATGTAGGCTTCACCCGCCGCGTCGAACCGGAGTTCCGCTCCGAACTACGTTCCGAACTCATCCAGCAAGACCCCATCGTAGCGATCCTGCCAAAGAATCACCCCGCAGCGCCCGGCCCCGTCGACCTCAAAGATCTGGCACATGAGTCCTTCGTCCTGTCTTCCCGCGAGACGTCGCCCGCAGTCTTCGACAAGGTCATCGAACTCTGCTCCGAGGCCGGCTTCTCTCCGCGAATCGCCAGCATCTCCACCGTATGGTCGAGCGTCGTGCTTATGGTGCAGGCCGGCGAGGGCATCTCTCTGCTTCCGCTTAATCAGCAGCAACATCGCACACGTGACCTCGCCTTCTGTCCTCTCAAAGCGAAAAACGCCTTCGTAGAGTTTGTGATGGTCTGGTCGCCCAAGCGCGATGACAACCTCATTCGCAGCTTCCGCCAACTCACGAAGGCCCACACCGCCGGTGAACTTTATCTATAAATTGCTTACCATCGCCGTTCGCACCACACCTCAACAGTTAGCCTTTTGTCCTGACCGTGCCTACGTAACCCGAATGGAGTAAAGTCTCCTTCATCGACGCTCATCAAGAGAACGGAGGTTCGTGTGAGTACAACAAAACTCGATCCGCAGACATGGCCCGAGTTGAACTGGGACGACTGGAAGCACACCGCGGCGACTCTGCATATGTGGACGCAGATGGTCGGCAAGACCCGCCTTGCGCTCACACCTCTACTCAACCACTGGTGGAATGTGCCGCTCTACCTCAGCGCTCGCGGCCTCACTACCTCGGCGATGCCCTGTCATGGCGAGTTCCTCGAAATCGAGTTCGACTTCGTCACCCACGACCTGCGCTTCCGCATCAGCTCCGGCGCAATGCTCTCAGTGCCACTTCGCCCGCAGTCCGTTGCAACCTTCTATGCCGAGTACCAGCGCTGCCTCGCCGCCCTCGGCGTCACCGTCGACATCCATCCTGTCCCGGTCGAGATCGCCGATCCAATCCCGTTCGAAAAAGATGAAGTTCACCACACCTACGACGCCGACTACGCCCACCGCTTCTGGAGAGCCCTCTCCTCTGCGGACTGTCTCTTCACTCGCTTCAGTTCTGGCTTCATCGGCAAGCAAAGCCCCGTGCACTTCTTCTGGGGAAGCTTCGACCTCGCCGTGACACGTTTCTCCGGCAGGCCTGCACCACCACGAATAGGAGCGGATCCTGTCACTCGGGAGGCCTACTCGCACGAAGTCATCAGCGCAGGCTTCTGGCCCGGCAACGGCGGCTACGGAGCAGCGGCCTTCTACTGCTACGCCGCCCCGGCGCCGCCGGGCTTCGATCAGCAAAAAGTTCGCCCCGCGGCTGCCCACTACGACACCAAGCTCGGCGAATTCCTCTTGAAATACGACGACGTGCGCTCCGCACCCTCACCCGACGACGCCGTCCTTCAGTTCCTGCAAAGCACCTACGACGCCGGAGCAACGTTGGCAAAGTGGGATCGCGCCGCACTGGAGCGCCCTGTCACGCACTGATACCCTCTATAGTCTCGCAATGAGATCTCTTCTGCGAATCGCGCTCACCGCAGCTGTGTTTCTCTCCGTGCCGCGACTTGCCACAGCCCAGCCCGCGGCAGGCTCTATCACGTGGCAACCCGAGCACCTTGCGAATGGCTCACCCACTCTCTTTTCTATCGAACTTCCCGCGGACACAACCGCCGTCACCGCCCGCTGGCAGGGTCACGATCTCACGTTCTTCCGCGCTCCGCACAGCCACACATGGTACGGCCTCGCAGGCATCGACGTCGAAGTCGCGCCGGGCGCCTACCTGCTCGCCGTTCAAGTAACGCGCGCCAGCGGAGCCCCATCAACGCTCACCCAAAGCATCGCCGTCGAAGCCGCACCCTACGCCGAGATCCCCCTCACCGTCCCGGAAAAGTTCGTCTCGCCAAGCCCTTCGGCCCTTAAAAGGATCGCCGCAGAAAAAACCATCAAAGACAAGGTCTTCTCCTCATCGGCTTCAACTTCCTTATGGTCAGGCTCATTCACGCCGCCGCTAAAGATCGCGCCAGAGACCGACTCTTTCGGCACGCGCCGCGTCTTCAACGGCTCGCTGGCCAGCATCCATCGCGGACTCGACTACCACGCTCGTCCAGGCACACCCGTCCTCGCCGTCAACTCCGGCCGAGTCGTCCTCGCCCAACCGCTCTACTACGAAGGCAACTGCATCATCATCGACCACGGCCTCGGTCTGATGACTCTCTATATGCACCTCTCTCGCTTCAACGTCAAAGCCGGCACCCGCGTTCGCCGTGGACAAGTCATCGGTCTAAGCGGGAGCAGCGGCCGCGCCACCGGCCCGCATCTTCACCTCGGAATACGCTGGCAGGGAGCCTACGTCGACGCTGCGAAACTCTTCGCGCTGCAACTCCCCGCAACTCACTAGCGATCTTTTACGGCAACCGCTTCGCTGACTCCGCCTCATCCAGATCAGGTCGAACATACTTCCGCAGCGGCTTCTGTACCACGCGCAACAGCGCACGCGCAGCCAGAAAGGCAATCAGCAGCAGAACAATTGCCATCGTCGCAGCGATGATCGGATGATGCGTAGCAAACCACGTCAACCCGATCGAAAGCACATCCTCGCTCGTACTAAGCGCAATATTTGATACAGGCTCCGGACTAGGCGTCACCGCGGCACGCACCGCTGTCTTCGAGCTGTGCGCCGCCAGAGCAATGCCCGCGCCAAGCGCCGTCGCAAGAATCTGCATCTCCGGAGAGAGCTGCGAACTCGCGTGGTATGCAACCAATCCCGCAATCGGCACTCTCACCACCGTCTGCAGGCCGTTCCAGATCATGTCGAAGCCAGGGATCTTGTCCGCGAAAAACTCGATCACGAACATAATCCCGCACGCGACCAGCACCCACGTATGCCCAAGTGAATCAAGCCCTGCGGGCAACGCCACCCAATGCGTACGCACCAGAATCCCCAGCGTCAGCACCGTCGCATAGATATTCAGGCCACCCGCAAAGCTGGCCGCAATAACCAGCGCCGTGATGTTCGCCGGTGAGAAGCTCATCGTGCACGGATTCTACATCCGAAGCCCAACCGTCTGCGTACAATCCTCAGCGCCGGACAGCCCGCTTCACCTGCGCATACTGCAGCAGGATGAAGCTGTCCGTCATCCCCGCAATATAGTCCGCGACGACACGAGCCAGCCCCTCCGCCTCTACCTCCTCGAAGTAGCTCTGCGGCAACTCCTCCGGATCGTTCATCCAGAAGTCGAACAGCGTCGTCACAACCTCTTCCGCCTTGTCGTGCTCATTCTCTAAAGTCGCACACGTGTAAAGCGTGTCATACAGATATCGCTTCTCCTGCCGCCGCTCTCTTTCCACGTCGGGCGAGAACGACGCCAGCCGCGCCCCATGCGCTCGAACATCGTGAAGCGCCTCCGCGCCGATCGCCTGCGTATTCGCAAGTGTGCTCCCAATCAGATCATCCGTAAGGATGTTCTGCATCTTCTGCAGCGCCTCGTGAAAGAGATATTTCTCTTCCACTCCGGCATGCTCCTTCTTGATCGCACGATAGCACCGCGCAACCACATCGACGTTCTCGCAGACATGCCCGATCTCCAGCAGCCCGGATTCAACCCCATCGTCGAGATCCGCCGTCAGGTAAGCAATCTCATCTGCCAGATCGATCAGTTGCGCCTCTAGTGGAGGCCGCTGAGCCAGAAAATACTCTGCCAGCTCAGCATGTTGCGCAGCATCATAATCGCGCGAATGTTTGATGATGCCTTCACGCACGCCAAGCGTGAGGTTCAGTCCGCGATGAGCGGCATACCTCTGCTCGAAGTGCTCCACAATCCGCAGCGCATGCAGGTTGTGGTCGAAGCTGCTGCCGTGACGCCGAAGGCAGCGATCCAGGGCTCGCTCACCCGCGTGCCCAAACGGCGGATGCCCGATGTCATGCACCAGTGCCAGCGCCTCGGCCAGGTCTTCGTTCAAACCCAGCGATGCAGCCGTCACGCGAGCAATCTCCGCTACCTCAATTGTGTGCGTCAGGCGGCTCCGAAAGTGATCCGAAGCCCGGCTCGTAAACACCTGTGTCTTCCCGGCGAGTCTGCGAAAGGCACGAGACTGCACAATCCTCTCCCGATCGCGTTGAAATGGCGTGCGCGAGGGCCGCTGCGGCGCAGGAAACACGCGCGCCACCAGCGGATCAGTCGCATCCCCTGCGACAGCGCATCGGTGCAGATTAGTAGCCATACTCAAATCTGAGTGTAATGGAAGTGCATGGCGTCACTGCTGCTCATCCCCGCAATGAGCAGCGTCGTGACCACTCTATTTCACTGTTTCACTGTAGAAGAGCTAACCTTCGCCAGCTTCACTCGCGCATTCTCCAGCTTGTGCTGGACCTTCGCGACGTCCTCCGGATCAGCGTCCGCGGGCAGCGAGCGCGCATACTCCGTCATCGACCGTTCCCACTGCGCCACCGCCAGCTTCAGCTTGCCGGTCTTCTCATAGACCTCGCCTAGGTGATCGTGAATCGTCGGGTCGCCGCTGTTACGCTCATTCGCCTTGCGGATGTTCTCCTCGGCCAGCGCATATTGCCCCGTCTTGAAGTACACCCAGCCCAGCGAATCCAGATACGCATAGTTCTGCGGATCAAGATCCACCGCCTTGCGAATCATCGTCAGCGCCTCGTCCAGCTTCACACCGCGATCCGCAAACATGTATCCCAGATAGTTCAGGATCGTCGCGTTCTGCGGATCGATGACCAGCGCCTTGCGGAACTCCGCCTCGGCCTCGTTGAAGTTTTTCTCCCGGTCCGCCAGCGTCCCACGCAGGAAGTAGAGATAGAGCTTCTCGTCAGGTTTGGTCGAAAGCTTCTCCGCGCTGTCGAGCGCGGCCTTGGCATCGTCAAATCGCTTCAGCCGCGTATAAATCTGCGCCAGCGACAGATACACCTCGCGATCGTCCTGCGTTCCAGTCAACTGCGACTTCGCCAGCGCAATGCCCTTCTCAGTATCACCCGTATCGGCAAGCTGGCCGGCATACATCAGCTGCACGCTGCGGTCCTTCGGCATAGCCTTGGCCGCATCAGCGGCCACCGCAGTCGCATCCTTCCACTGGTGTGCGTCGCGATACGAATCTACCTGTCCCTGGTAGCCATTCTTCGCGTTGTCGCCTCCCAAATCGATCATCTGCTTGTACGCATTGATCGCGTCCTGCGTCTTGTTCTGCTCGCGATAGATAATGCCCATCCGGTCCAGGAAGATCGCCCGGTTCCCCTTCTCCTGGTCCGAGTACTTCCCATCGGCATGCGACGTGCCATCCAGCATCTTGCTCAGCAGCGCAATCGCGTCGTCGTACCGGCCCAGTGCGTCGTATAGCAGAGCCTCGTTATAACTGAGCTCCAGCGAGTCCGGCGCCAGCGGCTTAGCCTTCTTCAGCGTCTCCAGCGCCTGGTCATAGTGTCCCTGCCTGCGCTGAACCTCAGCCAGGTGAATCTGCGACTGCGCATCCTGAGGCTCCGCCGTAATAATATCGGTGAACACCTTCTCGGCCTCGTCGAGCTGCCCATCGGTCAGTAGCGCATTGGCCAGTCCGCGCTCCGCATCGACGTTGTCCGGATCCTGATCCAGCGCACGGCGGTACGCAGCAATCGCATTCTTGTTGTCCTTCAACTGGTCGTACGCCGAGCCCAGCGCGAACTCCACCCTCGAGCTGCGGTCATCCACCGGAATCGCTGCCAGCATGTCGGCAGCGCGCTTGAACTCGCCCTGCTCGCTGTACAACCGGAACATGTTCAGCGCGACATCTTCCGATCCGCCGTCAATCTTCTGCGCCGCCTTGAACTCCTCCTCCGCCTTGGCCGAGTCATGGTTCAGCCCGTAGAGCTGCCCCAGCAGCAGCCGCGTCTCCAGATCGTTCGGCTTGAGTTGCGCCAGCTTCTGGTACTCCGCAATGGCAAGCTGCAGCATCTGGCCCGACTGCTGGCTCTGCATGTCCCCCAGCGATCGCAGGTACACCTTGCCAAGCAGCTCATGAGCCGCCACATCGTTCGGATTCTTGGCGACCTGCTCCTGCGCCGCGTTCACCGCCTCGCGGATGCGCCCAATCTTGAAATAGAGATCCGCCAGCCCATCCTGCAGCTCTGTCGAGGTCGGATCGGCATCTAGCGCGAGCTTATACTCCTCCACCGCCTGCGTAGCGTAGTCCGGCCGCCCCGCATTCACCGCCAGATCTTCATAAAGATGGGCGAGACCGTAGTGATAATAGGCCGCCGAGCGATCCGGAACCTTCGCCGGATCTGATTTAGCAACCGTCTGCGCAGCAAGCGAGTGACCGGCCAGCAGCAACGCTGCGGAAAGAAAAACGAGTGAACGGACTGTGGAGGCACGAAAAGACAAAGTCATAGAGGTTTGAAAGTTCCTGTGCCGCCGGATTACCGCTCCAGAGAAGACACTGATTTAGACGTCTGACGCCTGCCATTTGGATGCAGGCGCGTTTACGACCCAGTTGCCGGCATTCCGGAGATTATATCTCCCAAAACTACCTATCCGTGCCGGAAATGACGAACCCCCGTCAGGACCATCGCCACGCCCAATCGGTTCGCCGCCTCGATGACCTTCGAGTCATTCACCGAGCCTCCAGGTTGAATCACCGCCGTAGCCCCTGCATTTGCAATCGTTTCCAGTCCATCCGGGAACGGAAAAAACGCATCCGAAGCCGCCACCGAACGCGCCAGCGGAAGCTCCGCCTTCATCGCGCCGAACTTCGCCGCGTCCACCCGGCTCATCTGACCGGCGCCGATTCCAACGGTCTGGCCATGTCCCTCGACAAACCGCGCATACACGATCGCGTTCGACTTCACATGCTTGCACACCTTCCACGCAAACATCAGCGCCCGCATCTCCTCCGCCGTCGGTTTACGTTCGGTCGCAACCTTCAGGTCCGCCTCGGTCACCCGCAACCGGTCCGCATCCTGCACCAGCACGCCGCCAGAGACCTGCTTCATCACCCGCAGCGTCTCGGCAGGAGAGATCCGTATCAGCCTCAGGTTCTTCTTCGCCGCAAACCGCTCCTGTGCCTCTTTCGTAAAGCTCGGAGCCACAATCGCCTCAACAAACAGCTTCGCGATCTCCTCTGCCGCCGCGCCATCCACCCCACGATTGATCCCGATCACCCCACCAAACGCCGACACCGGATCAGCCTCCAGCGCGCGCTTGTAAGCCTCCAGCACCGTCGCGCCCGTCGCGGCGCCGCACGGATTCGTATGCTTGATGATCGCCACCGCCGTCTCATCAAACTCGCTCGCCAGCTCCCAGCAAGCGTCGAGGTCGACAATATTGTTGTAGCTAAGCTCCTTGCCCTGCAGTTGCTCTCCGGCGGCAATCCCCTTGCCGGAGCCATCCACATACAACGCTGCCTTCTGGTGCGGATTTTCCCCATACCGCAGCGTCATCGCCAGCGGATCGATCACGCGCAGCGTCTGCGGTAGCTCACCCTGGGTGAACACCGCCTTGCCCTCAGGAGCCTCAATGCTCTCCAGCGCCGAAGCAATCGCCGCATCATAAGCCGCCGTCGTAGCAAACGCCTGCTTCGCCAGCCTCCACCGCGTCGCGCGGCTCAAACTGCCGCCATTCGCTTTCAACTCCTCCGCCAGCCCCGCATAGTCCTTCACCGAGGTGACAATCGCGACATCCTCAAAGTTCTTCGCCGCCGACCGCACCATCGACGGCCCGCCAATATCGATGTTCTCAATCACCTCGGCAAACGCTACCCCGGGCTTCTCTGCGGTCTTCTCAAACGCGTACAGATTCACCACGACCATGTCGATCGGCTCGATGCCATGCTCAGCCACAGCCGCACGATGCTCTGCATTGCCGCGAATATGCAGTATCCCGCCATGCACCTTCGGGTGCAGCGTCTTCACGCGCCCATCCAGCATCTCCGGAAATCCCGTCAGGTCGCTGATGTCGCGCACCGAAAGCCGCGCATCACGCAGCGCCTTCGCAGTTCCCCCGGTCGAAACCAGCTCCACTCCATGCGAGGCAAGCGCCTGGGCAAACTCCACTAGTCCAGTCTTGTCAGTAACGGAAAGAAGCGCGCGGCGAACAGGTCGAAGATCAACAGAAACGGCAGGAGCGAGAGCAGTATGAGAGGCAGTCATCACCCTCTATTTTATGCCGTCCTGCACTTCCTCGCTCTGGCGCAACTACATCAACGCCCCACCAGTCAGCGACCTCACCTCAGCCACCGCATTATGCGCACACCATCTCTTTAATCCACTCGCAATATTTTCCACAGCACGAGGATCGGCATAGCTAGCCGTTCCCACCTGCACCGCCGTCGCCCCCGCCAGCATGAACTCCACCGCATCCTCAGCCCGCACGATTCCGCCCATCCCCACAATCGGAATCTTCACCATCTTCCACACCTCTTGTACCATCCGCACCGCAATCGGCTTGATCGCCGGCCCTGAGAGCCCACCCGTCACATTCGCAATCTTCGGCTGCCTCGTCCGTATATCAATCGCCAGCGCCAGAAACGTATTCACCAGCGACACCGCATCCGCACCAGCATCTTCCGCCACCCGCGCCATATACCCGATGTTCGTCACATTCGGAGACAGCTTCACCATCAACGGCCTGCCCGACACCCCCTTGCACCGCGACACGATCTCATACAGCAGCGACGGATCCGTCCCAAAGACCATCCCTCCATGACTCGTGTTCGGACAGCTCGCATTCAACTCGTACATCGCGATCCCCGGCGCCCCATTCAGCACCCGGATCACCTCCATGCAATCCTCAACCGTAAAGCCAAACACATTCGCGATCACCACCGCGCCCTTGATCGCCAGCACCTTCGGCAGCTTTTCCTCTACAAAGGCCCGCACGCCCATGTTCTGCAGGCCGATCGCATTCATCATCCCGCCAGCCGTCTCAATAATCCGCGGCGCAGGATTCCCTGCCATCGGCTCACGCGACAGCCCCTTTGTCACGAACGCGCCAATCTTATCCAGCGATACGATGTCCTCGAACTCCACCCCATACCCAAACGTCCCGCTCGCGGCAATCACCGGCGAGCGCAGCTCCACGCCCGCGATATTCACGTGCATGTCCAGACCCCTGCTTCTTGCCGAAGCGCTCACTTCCCAACGCTCCCCACACTCACCGCCGTCGACGCACCCCGTTCGGGACGAATCGCCTCCGTCACCACATGCCCAACACTCGCCGACGGCTGATTGATCCGCAGCAGCGACGCAAATGTCGCCGCCATATCCACCGGTGCAACGCGGTCATGGTACGTTCCCGCCACAAACGGCGATCCAAAGAACGCCAGCGGAACATGCCTGTCATACATGTAAGGAGTGAAGTGGTTCGTCCCGTTCCTCGATGCCATTTGGTACATCCCGAACGTCGCCATCACATACCACCCACCATTCGGAGAATAGCTGTGCTGGATCAGCCGTCCCTCTTCCGTATTCGGAAGCTGCCCCGCCGCCATCTGCACCTTCGTATACACATGCCGCACAAGCGAATGAGCGGGCACTCGCTCCTGGCTCACTCCCTGCGGCTCCGGCCCCAGCATTGCCTCCATCGCCGCCGGAAGCATCTCTGCCACCGCACTCTCCGCCTCCGCCTCCGTCACCTTCGTTCCCGCAAATGCCCGGGTATCGATCTCGAAGTACGGCAGCTCGCTCGGAAAGATGTAGCTCTTCCTCTCGCCAGGAGAAAACCGTTCATTCATCCTCGCATCCAGCTCTGCGACTAACTTCGTCGCATCAAAAGTCGCCGCCGGCATCCCTTCCTTCGCTGCCACCGCAGGCACCGGCGCAACTCCGTGGTCACCCGAAAGCCCAGCCCACACCTCTCCCAGGCCGCCATCGACATGCTTGTCCAGAAAGCTGAAGAAATCGTTCAACTCGACGTCGATTGCATCAATCATCTCCCGCTGCTCCGGAGCATCCGGCCCCACGACATGTCCCAGAATATCCGTCGACGAGATGCTGATCGTCAGCACATCCGTCACGTCATGTTCGCCCAGCTTCTCTCCATCCACCAGCGCCTTAGCAAAATCGATCAGATACTTCACCGAAACCGGCTTCTTCCCCACATCCTCGTAGAAATCTCCTTCACGTGCACCCGCTTTCTTAATCGCCGCTTCACGCTCGCCGTTGTTGTTGAAGTCCTCCGCCCACTTCGGCAGTTTCGCCATCCAGTACGTCGACGTGATGAACTTCCCGTCGGCGTGATCCAGCCAGAACGCTCCCCCGGTCGCATGACCCGAGGTCAAAATCGCCGCCCTGTCCTTCAACGAGATGCCGAACACCTTCGACCTCCCCTGCGTCGCCAGCACCACCTCATCGCCCAGCGTCGATGCCATCTCGTTACGCGGCGAAGCCCCGGGCTCCTTCGAATCCGGGTCCCCCACGATGGCATACCGTTCATCCTCCACCGAGCTCACCGGATGCGTCGTCGACCGCTTCAAATCCCACCACTCATTCAGCGAAATCCCATGCCCATCCGTATACGCCCCCGTCCCAATCGTCGAATGCCCCGGAGCCGTCATCGTATTCGCGTAGTCGTAGTAGCAATCTGTAAAGTAAGCCCCACGCTTCAGGAACAAATTGAACCCATCCGCTGTCTTGAAGTCATCGCGATAACGTTCAAGGTAGTCCCCGCGAAACTGATCGATCACAATGACAACCACAAGCTTGGGCTTGGCATGATAAGCATCAGCGCGAACCGGAAAACCAGGCACAAACAGGACGAGTAGGAGGAGAACAGAAATGAACTTCCGCATCTCTCTAGACTAATCACAATTCCTTACAAAGAAATTGCAAATCAACACCGCCTCCGCCGAACCGCTAAAATAACCACAATGATTGATCTAGCATTCGTCCGGGCCAACCTGCCCGTTGTAGAGGAAAAACTGCGCGCCCGAGGCATGGACCCCGTTACAGTCCTCGGCGACTTCGCCACCATCGACCGCGAGCGCCGCGAAGCCATCACCCAGGTCGAAACCCTCAAAGCCCAGCGCAACAAACTCACCGAAGAGATCGCACGTCTCCGCAAGTCCGGAGCCGACGCAGCCGCCCCAACCGAGCAGACCCGAGCCCTCAAGACCCAGGCCGACGAACTCGAAGCCCACGCCGCCGCAGCAGACGAGCGCCTCAAGACCATCCTCCAATCCATCCCGAATCTCCCACAGGACAGCGTCCCCGTAGGTAGCGACGAGCACGCCAACCGCGAACAAAAGACCTGGGGCACCAAGCCCTCCTTCGACTTCACCCCCAAGTCCCACTGGGAGCTGGGCGAGTCCCTCAACATCCTCGACTTCAACCGAGCCGCAAAAATCTCCGGCTCCCGCTTCGTCGTTCACTACGGCCCCGGAGCCCGCCTCGAGCGCGCCCTCGCCAACTTCATGCTCGACCTCCACGTCCGCGAGCACGGCTACACCGAAGTCCTCGCGCCCTTCATGGTCAACTCGCGCTCGCTCTTCGGCACCGGGCAGCTCCCCAAGTTCGCCGAAGACCTCTTCCACTGCGACGACAAGGGCCCCTTCACCGGCGAGCTGCAGGAAAACGACCACTGGCTCATCCCCACGGCCGAAGTCCCCGTCACCAATCTCTTCCGCGACGAGACCCTCGACGAATCCCAGCTCTCCGTCTCCTTCTGCGCCTACACGCCCTGCTTCCGCAGCGAAGCCGGCAGCTACGGCAAAGACGTTCGCGGCATGATCCGCCAGCACCAGTTCCAGAAGGTCGAGCTCGTCAAATTCACCACCCCCGAAAAATCCAACGACGAGCACGAGGCCCTGACCCGCCATGCCGAGACCGTACTCGAGCACCTCAATCTCCCCTACCGCCGCATGCTCCTCTGCACCGGAGACATGGGCTTCGCCTCCTCGAAGACCTACGACCTCGAAGTCTGGCTCCCCGGCCAGGGCCTTTACCGCGAGATCAGCTCCTGCTCCAACTTCCTCGACTTCCAGGCCCGCCGAGCCAATATTCGATACCGCCCGCCCGGAGCCAAAAAATCCGAGTTCCTCCACACCCTCAACGGCTCCGGCCTCGCCGTAGGCCGAACCTACGTCGCCATCCTCGAAAACTACCAGCAGGCCGACGGCAGCATCAAAATCCCCGAGGTCCTCATTCCCTACATGAACGGCCAGACCGTCATCACCAAACAGGAGCGCGCCTAACCATGCTCAAAACCCTTCGCTCTTACTTCTGGTGGACCTACGAGCGCGGCAGCTTCCACTACGACGTCATGGTCACGCTCATCCTTCTCTTCCTCTTCCTCGCGCCGCACTTCATCGACTTCAAAGACAAGCCCGTCGAAACCGTCGCGCTCCACTCCAGCGAAGTCCTGGTAAAAGAGGCCGGCACCAGTGGAGAGAGCAGCCGCTTCGAGTTCCAGATTCGCGCTGACGACATGCAAGGGGCGAAGACCGACGCCGAGCGCCAGGCCGCCATCCTCCGCGTCATCGAACCCATCTCCGGCGAGGTCACCCTCGAGCGCTACGAGCCCGTCCGCGACGCCCAGGGCCACATCATCGCCTACGACGCCTGGATTCTCCGATAGCGCATCTAACCCGCAAGGAGCCTTCTGACCGAATGTCGATCCTCCGCCGAATCTCTATCGCGATCCTCGCCGTCGCACTTAGCCCCATCGCCGCACACACTCAGCCCAAGCCCGGCGAACTCGACGCCGTCGTCCGCCAGATGGACGTCGCCAGCACAAAATTCAAGTCCGCCGAGGCCGACTTCCGCTGGGACTTCTACGAACGCGTCGTCAAAGAAACCACGACTCAGACCGGAACCATTTACTTTCTCAAGAACGCCAACAAGCTCGAGATGGGCGCCAAAATCGTCCCCCCTCAAGCCAAGTTCATCGAATACAAAAACGGCACCCTCCGCCTCTACGACCCAACCTCGAATCACATCACCATCCTGAACGCCCGCAAGAATCAGGCCCAGTACGAGAGCTTTCTCACGTTAGGCTTCGGAGGCAGCGGCTCCGACCTGGCCAAAGCCTGGACCATCGCCGACCTCGGCCCTGAATCGCTCAACGACGGCCAGAAGATGGTCGAGACCCGCAAGCTCGACCTCGTCTCCAAGGACCCCAACGTCCGCAACATGTTCACCCACATCACCATCTGGGTCGACCCCACCCGCGGAATCTCGCTCAAGCAGCAGTTCTTCACCCCATCCGGCGACTACCGCACCGCTATCTACACCAACATCCGCTACAACGAGCCCGTCAACACCAAGCCCTACGCCATCAAAACCAACGGCAAGACCACCGTCGAAAACCACTAACTGAACAGCCTCTTTTCTCCCACCACAAACGTCATCTCGACCGAAGGCGGTGCTCTTCGCCGCCGGAGTGGAGGGACCTCTGTATTTTTCCCCGAGCGTCACTGATGCTATGGGTGCGATGTTGAGCGCGCGAAAATACCGCCCCAGCCCAAACCACAATCACCGGAAAAAACTCCAGCGTATACCTCGGCTCCGAGTTATCCAGCGTAAGCAGCAGAGCACACCGCAGCGCCACAAACCCCACCATGGCCCATGCCAGCTCCCGCTCTCCGCCCCACTCTCTTCGCCGCCACATCCACAATCCCACCCCACCCAGCACGAAGTACACGAGATTCAGCCCTGCATACGCCGTCGCGAACGCCGTCTGTGCATGGCTCTTGCCCCACTTCCACCACTCCAGCGACACCGCCAGCATCTCGGTGCGCGGCCGCAGCAGCATATTCATCAAACGGGCAACCGGCAACGCCACGTAGTAACGAATCGGATCAGCCGCGATCCGTTCCTCCGCCAGCGCTGCAAACCGCGCATCCAACTCCGGAGTCGCGTTGCAGCTCTGGTTGTACTGCTCCAGGATCGCCGCCGTCCGGTTGTATTCCTCCTGACTATCGAAGGCCCGCGACGGCAGATCGCCAATATCGATCGCCGCCCCGTTGTAGTTCCAGTACACCTCCTCCGTCGAAGCAAAATCGATCCCCCACGTCCTGTACCACCGATAGAAACCCTTCGGCACAAGCTCTCCTGGATCAGCCGCCGATCGCGGCGCCAGCGGCTCGACTACATGGAACGCCCGCCAGTTCCGAGCTGTCCACACCATCAGCGGCAGCACCACACATAGAATCACTCCCGCAACCGGAGCCGCCGACTCCAGTCTCCTTCCACCGCGCCGCCACGCCATCCATAACATCGCCGGAACCACCGCGACCGCCAGCAGCCCCTGCTCCGGCCGCAGCAGCACCGCATACGCCAGCGCCGCCCCTATTACCCAAACCCACCGGTTCCACCCCGGCCCAGTCGCCCGCCACCGCTCCAACCCATAAAAAGCCAGCGCCACACAGAATAGGCTCAGCGTCTCCGTCAGCGGCGCAGCCACATAGTTCGCCGTAAATGGACACAGCGCAGCCAGCCACAGAGCCGCCATACCACCCGCCCGTCCAAACAGCCTCCACGCCAGCACCCCTGCAAGTCCGCACGTCACAAGGTCCACGACAGCCTGCACCCCCAGCACCGCCGTGTAGTGATCCACCCCAAATACCCGAAAACAAACCAACAGAAAAAGCGGATAACCAGGCAACCGTATCAGCGTCGGAGTCGTCTTTCCCGCTGTCTGGGTGAACCCATACACTCCATGCGCGAGCAGGTTCTTCGCAATGTCACCGTAGATCAGCGTGTCGCCGTCAATACGGGCCGCATGGGCGATGAACCACAGGCGCAGCGCAAGCCCAGCTGCGAGCCCCAGCACCACCCAGCTAACCCAGCCCGTCTCCGTTCGTCTCCACACCATGCAGATGCATCATACTGCGTGCAATCTTAGGTAAGATCTTCGGCTTAGCCGGCTCGTTGACTCCCACACCTGCCCTGCATACGATGAAATCTGAATGCGCGCGGCGTTAAACCTTCTTCCATGACCAAACAAGTCTTCTTCGATCCACAACGCAAGCGCTGGAAGAGGCTGCGCCTCATCTTCGACATCCTCGCGCTCGCCGGACTGGTCATCGGCTCCATCTTCATCGTCGGGCTCATGCGCATGAGGCCCTTGCCCGAGTTGCTTCTCGCCCAGCAGAAGCGCAACTACCGCACCCTCGTTGAATCTCAGAACGCTAAGCTCAAGAATCAGAAGCTTCGCCGCTCCGCCCACCGCAAGACCGACGTCAAGCCTTCCGACGTCACCCTCAACTCCGGCGAAGGTCTGCGCGCCGCCTACTACGTCGAGGACGACCCCGCCAGTTACTCCTCCCTCAAGCTGCACATCAGCCAGATCGACCTCCTCTTCCCCGAGTGGATTCACGTCGTCACCCCTGACGGTGCGCTCACTGGCTACACCATCGACAATCGCCCCTATCCCATCGTCTCGCACTCCGGTGTCCAGCCCGTCGACCGCGAGGACAAGGTCGCCCGCACCATCGCAGAAAACCACGTCAACCTCGACGTCTTCCCTCTCGTCAACAACTACAATCCCGTCAAGGGCCTCTTCATGCCCTCGATCGGCGACATGCTCTCCAGCACTGCCGCGCGCGCCAACTTCCTCCGCCAGATTGACGCCTTCCTCGCCGCCAACCCCAGCTACCGCGGCCTCTCTCTCGATCTCGAAGAGATTCCAGACTCCGCCCAGTCCGGCTTCAACGCCCTCATCGCCGCACTCTACGCCGACTTCCACCCCCGCCACCTCCGCCTCTACGTCAACGTCCCCGTCGGTGACGACAGCTTCGACATGAAGTTCCTCGCCGACAACTCCGACGGCCTGCTCCTCATGAACTATGACGAGCACCAGACCGACAGCGAGCCCGGTCCCATCGCGTCACAGGACTGGTTCATCCAGAACCTCAAGGACGTCCTCAAGGTCGTCCCCAAGGAAAAGATCATCTGCTCCATCGGAAGCTACGGCTACGACTGGACCACCACGCTCCCTCCGCCTCCGAAGAAAGGCCAGAAACCCCAGCCTGAGAAAGTCCTCTCCTCCATCCCGCTCTCCACCCAGGAGGCCTGGCAGGAGGCCTACGACTCCGAATCGCAGATCGATCTCGACGACGACTCCCTCAACGTCCACTTCGCCTACGACGATGAGGACCGCCACGTTCGCCACTATGTCTGGTTCCTCGACGCCGTCACCGTCCTCAACGAGATGCGCGCCGCCCGCGCCCTCGGTATCCAGACCTACGCCCTCTGGCGCCTCGGCCAGGAAGACAACTCCCTCTGGAAGATCTGGGACGCCCCGCTCCACGCCGATCCCACCAAAGACCTCGCCCACGTCGAGCCCGGCTACGACGTCGACACCGAGGGCGAAGGCGATATCCTCCGCATCACCCGCAAGCCCCAGAACGGCGAGCGCGACATCACCATGGACGACGACAAGTCCGTCCTTCCGCAGTACCGCATGGTCACCCAGGAGTCCATGCACTCCTACCCGCTCTCCTACACCGTCGGCCAGTACGGCTACCACCCGCGTGAAGTGGCCATCTCCTTCGACGACGGCCCCGACCCCATCTGGACCCCGCGCATCCTCGACGTCCTCAAGAAGTACAACGTCAGCGGAACCTTCTTCATGATCGGCGAAGAGGCCGAGAAGTACGTAGGCGTCATGCAGCGCGTCTACCGCGAAGGCCACGAGATCGGCAACCACACCTTCACTCACCCTGACATCTCCGAAATCTCCAAGGGCCAGGCCGACCTCCAGCTCAACCTCACCGAGCGACTCTTTGCCGCCAAGCTCGGCGTTCAACCCCTCTACTTCCGCCCGCCCTACTCCATCGACCAGGAGCCCGACACCAACGACCAGGCCGCTCCCATCGACCGAATCCAGGGCCTCGGCTACGTCATCGTCGGCGACAAGATCGACACCGACGACTGGGACGAGAATCCCCGCAAGACACCCAAGGAGATCACCGACAGCGTCTTCGCCCAGATCGCCGACATGGACAAGCGGCCCTGGACCCGCGGCTCCATCATCCTCATGCACGACGGCGGTGGCGACCGCTCCGCCACCGTCGCCGCCCTGCCCGTCCTCATCCAGGCCCTCCGCGACCGCGGTTACAATATCGTCCCCGTCTCCGAGCTCGTCGGCAAGACCCGCGCTGAGGTTATGCCGCCGCTCACTCCCCGGCAGCGCTGGCAGGCCCGCGCCGACTCCGTCGCCTTCTTCCTCTTCGGCTTCTTTAACAACTTCGTCGTCGGTCTCTTCTTCGTCGGCGACGTCCTCATGAGCGGTCGCCTCATCATCATCGGCATCTTCGCCCTCATCGACCGCCTCCGCAAGCGCAAGGACTACGCCGGCCCCGCCTACTTCCCTCGCGTCGCCGTCCTCATCCCCGCCTACAACGAGGAGAAGGTCATCGTCCGCACCGTCCGCTCCGTCATGATGTCGAACTACAAAAACATCCGCATCATCGTCATCGACGACGGCTCAACAGATAACACCTACCGTGTCGTCCGCGACGCCTATCCGCACGACATCGAAACCGGCCGCCTCACTGTCCTCACAAAGCCCAACGGAGGCAAAGCCGAAGCCCTCAACTTCGCCCTCGAACACACCGACGAAGAAATCTACATCGGCATCGACGCCGACGGAGTCATCGCGCACGACGCCATCACTCGCCTCGTCCCCCACTTCGCCAACCCGAAGATCGGAGCCGTCGCCGGAAACGCCAAGGTCGGCAACCGCGTCAACCTCTGGACCCGCTGGCAGGCCCTCGAGTACATCACCTCACAAAACTTCGAGCGCCGAGCTCTCGATCTCTTCGACGTCGTCACTGTAGTCCCAGGAGCCATCGGAGCCTGGCGCACCGGCCCCGTCAAAGCCGCCGGCGGCTACCACCCCAACACCGTCGCCGAGGACGCCGACCTCACCATGACCATCCTTGAGCAGGGCTACTCCGTCATCTACGAAGACCAGGCCCTCGCCTTCACCGAGGCCCCCGTCAACGCCAACGGCCTCATGCGCCAGCGCTTCCGCTGGAGCTTCGGAATCCTGCAGGCCATCTTCAAGCACCGCGGAGCCATCACCCGCAACCGCGCCATGGGCCTCTTCGCGCTGCCCAACATCCTCATCTTCCAGATCCTCCTGCCGCTGCTCTCTCCACTCATCGACGTAATGTTCTTCGCCGGCATCATCAATTACTTCATCGACAAACACTTCCACCCCGACACCGCCTCATCCGACAGCCTCCACAAGCTGCTCGTCTTCTTCCTCGCCTTCCTCGTCATCGACTTCCTCGCCTCCGCCCTCGCCTTCGCCCTCGAGCGCACGCACCCCGCCAGCCGAGGCGACGCCTGGCTCCTCGTCCACATCTGGATCCAGCGCTTCAGCTACCGCCAGCTCTTCTCCATAGTCCTCTTCAAGACCCTCAAGCGAGCCATCGACGGCAAGCCCTTCAACTGGGACAAACTGGAACGCACCGCCCAAATGTCCAAAGAAACCGAACAAATCGCCGAACACAGATAAATGCTCGTTCTACGTCGGTCATTCTGAGCGAAGCGAAGAATCCCCGCATTTTGCTCGAAGCGGCACAAAACCTCGGGTGCCCCATCCTTCGCCAAGCGAAGGGGGGAAAGTAGAACCCGTCCCAGCCCGAAAAATCGGGTGCCCCATATCTGGCGACCTCATCGCCAGATGTGGGCAATCGCGCAAAGCGCGATCCGCTTCGCTTAAGCACACGGCTTTAGGCGTGTGAAAGAAAGCCGCCGCGAAGCGGCTACCGCTCTGCCGAAGGCCTGAGCGAAGTCCGAAGGGCGCAGCGACTGATCTATCCTTCTCCCCGAGCCAGAAAATCTAAGGCATGATGGAAGCACTCAACAGGAGGCCAACCATCCACTCCGGCCAGTAGGCCGGGTACCCCAGTGACGCCCTGAATCGTGACTGCGGCTCGATCTCGAGTGCCCCATCGTCTTATATTTGATCTCCGAGGCTATCTGTTGACATTCCACCTATACATGGACTACATGTAGAACAACAACAGGGAGAGACCGATGAACGAACGCAGATCAGACGTTCTGCAGGGCACCCTGGACCTGATGGTCCTCAAAACCCTTCAATCCATGGGTCCGCTGCACGGCTACGGTATCGCACGGAGAATCGAGCAGGTGAGCGGCAACAGCCTCAGTCTCAATCAGGGAACGATCTACCCCGCGCTTCAGCGCTTGATGCAGCGCAAATGGATCACGGCAGCCTGGGGTACGTCGGAGACTGGCCGTCGCGCCAGGTTCTATTCCCTTAGCCGCATCGGACACAAGCAGATCGAGCAGGAAACGGAAAACTGGGAGCGTATCGCCGCCACCATGGCGCGCTTTCTCGCTCCTACGAATTAGGAGGCGGAGATGGACTGGATTCCCGTTCTGCAGAGCCGCTTGGCCGCTCTCTTCCACCGACGAACACTCGATGCGGACCTCGATGAAGAATTGCACTCACACATCGACCTGGCCGTTGAAGAAAACCTCCGAAGCGGCATGTCGGAACACGAAGCGAGGAGAAATGCGTTGTGCCAATTTGGCGGAGTCGCACAGATAAGGGAGCGTTACCGAACCGAGCGTGACTTGCCTTGGCTTGACACTTTTGCGCAAGACATTCGCTTTGGCCTGCGCATGCTGTGGAAGAGTCCAGGGTTCACTGCCATCGCCGTTCTAACGCTTGCACTCGGCATCGGCGGCAACACCGCGATCTATTCGATTGTGAATGGCGTGCTGCTCAATCCGTTGCCGTTTCCGCAGCCGGACCGCCTTGTCGCGCTGCACGAAAGCAAGCCAAACTTCGCGAATGGATCGATCTCCTACACAAACTTCCTCGATTGGCGAAAGGACAATCGCTCTTTCTCTTCAATGGCCTTGGCTCGCCGCTGGGCATTCAGCCTGACCGGCCGCGGCGACGCGGAGCAGGTGAACGGCGACTTCGTGTCGGCAGGCTACTTTGCGCTGCTGGGGGTTCATCCTCTTCTGGGACGCGAATTCACGCAGGCCGAAGACGAGGCTGGCGCCGAACCGGTCGCGCTGATCAGCGAAGGCCTGTGGCGACGGAAATTCAACGCCGATCCAAACGTTCTCTGCCAGGTCCTCACCCTCGATGGCAGGGACTTCACCATCATCGGCGTCCTTCCTGCCAGCCTGCATCTGCGCATACCCGGCTTCAGCGAACAGGACGTGTATGCTCCCATCCGCCAATGGACCAATCCTCTGCTGATGAACCGCGGCGCTGGCCTGGGATTTCACGCCATCGCGCGGCTTAAGCCCGGTGTCACAGTCGAGCAGGCTCGCGCTGACATGGACAACGTGACGCGCAATCTCGCGACGGCATTCCCCGATGCCGATCGTGGCATCGGTGCGAGCGTCATCCCACTAAAAGAACAGATCGTGGGCGGTGCACGGCCATTCCTGCTTGTGCTGTTGGCGGCCGTTGGCTTTGTATTGCTGATTGCGTGCGTAAACGTCGCCAGTCTGTTGCTGGCGCGATCGGTTGGGAGAACCCGCGAATTCGCCGTCCGAACGGCGCTGGGAGCCAGTCGCAGAAGGGTCATACGCCAGTTGCTCACGGAGAGTCTTCTCCTGGCAATCCTCGCCGGCGGAGTGGGGCTGCTCCTGGCAGTCTGGGGAACACATGCCGCCCTCAGGCTCCTGCCTGCCGCACTCCCACGCGCTGAGGAAGTCGGACTCGATCTTCGTGTCCTCGCCTTCACCATGGCGCTCTCTCTCCTTACCGGAACTCTGTTCGGGCTCGCACCCGCGCTGCGCACCTCTCAAGCCGATCCGCATACAGCGCTCAAAGAAGGTGGCCGCGGTGCGAGCGGACCGCACCACCGCGCCCTGGGCACCTTCGTCATGGCCGAGATGGCGATCGCTCTCTTGCTCCTGACCGGTGCAGGATTGATGATTCGTAGCCTCGTGCGCCTGTGGAACGTCGACCCCGGGTTCAATCCACGCAATGTACTGACCTTTGGTTTGTCGATGCCGCCATCGATGGTGCGCGCATCGCCGGACAAGATTCGCGCCGCCGTTCGCGAGGTCGATGACAGACTTGCATCCGTGCCAGGGGTTAAGGCCGTTTCTCAGACTTGGGGGGCGCTCCCCATGAGCAGCGACGACGAACAGTTATTCTGGCTCGATAGTCAGCCCAGGCCGGCAAACGAACACGACATGAGCTGGGCCATCGATTACATCGTCGAGCCGGATTACCTGAAGGTGATGGAGATACCGCTGAAGCGTGGCCGCTTCTTCACACCGCAGGACAGTGAACACGCTCCACGCGTAGCTGTAATAGACGAAGTCTTTGCCCGCAAGTATTTCCCTGGCGCGGACCCGATCGGCAAACGCATCGACCTGAATACCTCGGGAACCAGGTTGGAAATCGTAGGCGTCGTCGCCCATGTAAAGCAGTGGGGCCTCGATCTCGACGATACGAATTCATTGCGCGCTCAGCTTTACCTCTCGTGCCTGCAGATGCCCGATGACTTTATCGCTATGACGCCATCGGCCTCAGGCATGGTCGTGCGCTATGAGGGCAGCTTGACCGCGGTCTTCAGTGCCATCCGAAGGGTCAACAAACAGATGAGCATCGAGCAGGTGATCTATGGCGATCAGACGATGGAGAGCGTCATCTCCGATACGATGGCCTCCCGGCGCTTCGCAATGATTCTCCTCGCCGCCTTCGCGGCGCTGGCGCTGGTGCTGGCGTGCGTCGGAATCTACGGAGTCATGGCGTATCTCGTGTCGCAACGAACACAGGAGATGGGCATCCGGATGGCGCTGGGAGCACAGCGAAGAGACGTGCTCACGCTTGTCCTCTGGCAAGGTGCGCGGCTCACCTTGATCGGTGCCGGTATCGGGATCGGGACTGCATTGGCTCTCACCCGGCTCATGCGCACTCTGCTTTTCGATGTGAGTCCGACTGATCCGGCGATCCTCACCAGCGTAAGCATCCTGCTCGTCCTGGTCGCACTGGCAGCGTGCTTCATCCCCGCAAGACGCGCAGCCTCAATTGATCCAATGCAAACACTGAGAACCGAGTAGAGTCTTCAGCTCTCCTCCGCTCGTCTTCTGACCAATTTCTTCATCTCATAGGATCGTGACGGATCAAGTTTTAGTTCTTCACGCAGCTTCTCAAGATCGTCATTGGGATTTGGCTTCTTTGCATCATCAGGTTTTGACATCTCTGCTAACCCTCTCGAATCTATTGGCAGTCAAGAAACAGCGATTGTTCCTTCGATGGACCCTACAAAGTTGTGCACACAAGTCAAGAGCGGCTTATCACTTCACTCTCGTTTACCTGCACGACCTCCTGTAGGTCGCCGATTCTACACCGCCGACTGCCCATATCTCCCAAATCTTCCACCTAACTCAGCGCCTTGCATATACCACCATCGTCTTCGGCGCGCCTTGTCTAACCTAAGGTGGCAAATCGCGCAGAACGCGGTCCGAAGGCCGAATCTAAACCAAATCATGTGAATAGTTTGGACAAAAACATGGTGAGCGGTGGCAGCCGTGCTATCCTCCCGCCGAGGAAACATCCATGAAAGCTCGCCTCATCCGCGCTGCCATCTTCCTTGCGCTCCCGCTCGCTGTCTTCGGAGTGATGCACTCTCAACAGACAACGCAACAATCCCAGCGCTTCCCTCAATTCGAAAACGAAGAGGTGAAGGTCTGGAAGTCCGTCGTCCTGCCGAACCAGCCCCTGAACATGCACCGGCACGAGCACCCACGCGTCATCATCGCGCTCACAGGCGGAACCATGAACATCGTCACGGAAAACGGCCCCACAGAGCGCCATGTCTGGGAGACCGGTAAGGCCTACTGGCTACCCGCCAACCCGCCCGGTACCATGCACGCCGACGTCAACGCAGGCGACAAGCCCATCGAAGTGATGGTCGTTGAGCTCGAAAAAGAGAAGTGATCTAAAGAAACGGAAAAGTGCGGGAAGCACATAAGACTTCGCCGCACCCTCCGAATGCCATCGACATCAATCTGAAGCCCTATGGAACCGCTACGCTAACCGGACTCGTTGGTGCGCTTAGGTTCCCCTGGCTATCGACGCTCATCACTTCGTAGCTGTAAGTGGTACCAGCGGTCACCGTAGTGTCCACATAGCTTGTCTGCGTGTCGACCGACGAATTCACCAATTGACTCGCTCCGCCGCCAGTTGACCGGTACACGTTATAGCCTGCGACCGGATCAGGCGAATTGGAAGGCGCGGTCCAGGAAAGATTGACCTGATGCGCGACCGCCGCACCCGTTCCACTCAAGGACACCGCTGTTGTGCCGCCGCTGGTCGAGTTGCTGCTGATCGTCAGGCTCCCGGTATCCGATCCACTTGCCGTCGGCGCGAACTGTACCTGCAGCGCCAGCGTTTGATTCGGGTTCAACGTCGCCGGGAAGCTGCCTCCAACCAGAGTGAAGCCCGTCCCCGAGACAGACGCCGAGTTCACCGTCACCGCCGACGAGCCGGACGACGTAAGCGTCAACGACTGCGTCGCAGAGGAGTTCACCGTGACATTGCCAAAACTCAACGTAGTGGCGCTAAACGTCAACTGCGGATTCGCGGCCGTACCCGTTCCGCTCAAAGACACCGTTGTCGTGCTGCCGCTGGCCGAGTTGCTGCCGATCGTCAGTGTCCCGCTAGCCGATCCGCTGGCCGTCGGCGCGAACTGTACCTGCAGTGTCAATGATTGATTGGGGTTCAACGTCGCCGGCAGGCTGGCTCCAACCAGAGTGAAGCCCGTGCCCGAGACCGACGCCGAGCTAACCGTCACCGCCGCCGTGCCCGACGACGTAAGTGTCAACGACTGCGTCCCAGAGGAGTTCACCGCGACGCTGCCAAAACTCAGCGTGGTGGCGCTAAACGACAACTGCGGAGTCGTAGCCGCGGCGGCCGCTCCTGTTCCGCTCAAAGACACCGTCTTTGTGCTGCTCCTGGACGAATTGCTGCTGATCGTAAGTTTCCCGGTAGCTGATC
The DNA here is from genome assembly GCA_963741395.1 of uncultured Acidobacteriaceae bacterium. Classification (GTDB taxonomy): domain Bacteria; phylum Acidobacteriota; class Terriglobia; order Terriglobales; family Acidobacteriaceae; genus Edaphobacter. Next base: position 814,910 of record CAVUHV010000002.1, on the reverse strand, counting down.
CGGTCTTCGTCGGCGCGAACTGTACCGTCAGCGTCAGCGTTTGATTTGGGCTCAACGTCGCCGGCAGGCTTCCGCCCACGATGCTGAAGCCAGATCCCGTAATCGAGTCCGACTTCACCGTGAGGGCCTCCGTACCCGACGACGTAAGCGTCAACGACTGGGTCGCAGAGGAGTTCACCGTGACGCTGCCAAAACTCAGCGTAGTGGCGCTCACCGTCAACTCTGGGCTCCCTGAGCTTCTCGCAGCCCTGGCATATGTCCCTGACGTTAAGCAGCAGGCCGCCGCAAGCATAAGCACGCCAAACCATCCGCCGCGCAGAGGCCGGTTCGGTAAAGACTGGAAATTTAGTTTGTTTCGGGAGGGAAGTTCGGGGGCCTGATTGCCAATTATGGAGGATACGACGGAGCCTAAGGGCCTTAAAACAAAAATACTACGGGTCACCAACATCACCTCTTGAACGGGTAAAAAGTCCTCAGTTCAAGGCAGGACAAAGAAAAAGAACAAAGAGGCGATGCTGTAAAGCTTCGTTTCTAACTTCGTTCGACAAAAACAAGGGACATCAAAAAGAATCTGGTACGAAAATTTGAGATAAAGCTACTTTTTCAGGTTATGACACAAACAGTGAGGGTTCCTATAACACTTTGGTAGTGCCAAGCCGGCTACTTTGTGACCTCGACGCCACGCCAGAAGGCAATATGATGCTTCACGCTTCGCGCCGCCGGCTTCGGATCCGGGTAGTACCACGCTGCGTCCTGGTTCTCCTGCCCATCCACGACGATCGTGTAGTACCGCGCCTGCCCCTTCCATGGGCAGCTTGAAGTCGTCGAACTAGGTTTCAGGAACTCCCGCTTGACCGTCTCGTCCGGAAAATAAACATTGCCTTCGACCGTCTCGTACGTCTCGCTCTCGGCCAGTGTCTGACCATTCCAAACTGCCTTCGCCATCGTCGACTACCTTCTTTTTCAAGAACTTACGGCGAACCCAGCAACCAGCCTGGCCTCGCCGACGGTCCCGAGCCCCCTCGCGTGCTCTCATATTTGTAACAGAATTGATGCAAAACCCCAAACTGGCGAGCTTGCTTCAGGCCCGGAATAAGCCACAACTACATTAGTGACAATGACTTACAAATATCTTCCCTGAAAATCCAGCAAAATCACCTGTCAAGCCCCGGAATCAATCATCTCCATGAAAAGTAACAACTTACGAGTGGCAGAGCAGTTTACTCCAATTCGCTAAAATAAAGCTAAGGAAAGAATCAAAAAGCCCCCGGCACTCCCGGGGCTTTTCTATCCATTACACAACTCATTTATTTTCAATACTTTGACAGTTAAACCATTTGGATAGAATACCTTACAGATAGTCATGAAGCTAAATAGCAAACAATGAATACTTTAGAGAAAGTAGGGGGGGAGGGGGGTGGGGATCACTGTTGCACCCCAAACATCTTCAGGAAAGCCTCGTGCAAAACCTTCGCACTCGGGTACCTCTCCACCAGCAACGCAGTATTCCGCATAAACGGGTTCCCCGACTCCTTCTCGGTCACCGCATGAAAGTGGTGAAACTTGGCATACAGCAGAATTCCCTCTGCCGCCGAATCGAAGAACAGGTCCGGATCGACCGCCCCCCGCAGCACAAACGACGCCGCCATCTCCCAGTAGCTCATCGCCTGTCGCCAACAAGCATTCTCTTCCGTCCCCGGGTTCCTTGAGACCGCTCTCAGCTCCTCCAGGTTCTGCGGGTTGAACTCAAAGACCATGAACTTCCGCGCTCGCCGCAACGCCTCTTCCTGCCGCAGCTCGTATAAACGCAGTATCACCTCAGCATCTGCCGCTGTCGCCATCACATCTCCCTTTGCGCTGTGTTTCGCCTCTTATGCTACGCTTTCGACCACAGGCCGCGTCTTCTCCGGATCAGGCCGTTCAAGAGTCTTTTGTGCCGGTCCCGCAATCTTCTTCTGGTAACTGCATGGAGGTGCCGTCGGAGCCTCTTCCTCCGCGCCCTTCTTCTTGCGGCGCTTCGGCAGAGCATCGTGGTTGTTCGGGCACACCCAGAACGTTCCCTTCTCGTTGACGACTTCCAGCAGATAAGCGCTCTCGCACTTCGGGCACGTCTGATCGATCAGCTTCAGATTCGAAGCGAAGTCGCACTTCGGATAGTTCACGCAGCCATAGAACACATCGCCGCGCTTCGTCTTCCGCACTGCGATATCGCCGCCGTCCTTCGGGCATTTCACATCCAGCAACTCCTGCTTGATGTACTTGCACTTCGGATACCCGCTGCAGCTGATGAACTCGCCATACTGCCCACTCCGCAACAGCAGAGGCTTGCCGCACCTCGGGCAGCTCTCCTCAAGCTGCGTCGGAGGCTTCTGTTGCACCTTCTGGTTCAGCTTGCGGATCGTCTTGCACGGCGGATCCTCGTTGTAACCGGGACAAGCCATAAATGGACCCCACGGTCCATTGCGAAGAACCATCACGCGGCCGCAGTTGTCGCAGAACTCCTCTTCCGTCTCCTCGTCCGCACCCGGAGCGCTCAGGTCCGGCTTCGCCGCAAAGTTCTCCTTGGTGAAGTCGCAGCTGAACGTCTCGACTGTGACCTTCTTACCCTGCGTGAAGGCCTCACCAATCGCGCCAGGCAGCCCCTTCGCGTCAGGAACCTCTTTGATGAAGGCGATCTCGTCGTCGGTCGTCGCTTTCACCGTCATGGGATAGTGCAGCGCCGAAGTGATCTTCTTCATCACGGCCTTCTGGTCCTTCTTCCACGGACCAGCCGCAACCGTCATCGGCTTCACTTTCGTGAAGTTCGAACACGAATAGAAGCTGCCAAACTTGCCCCACTTCAGCACCAGCGGAGAGCCGCACTTCTCGCAGACTTCCTGCGTCGGCTCCTCCATCCGCTTGATGTCTTCCATGTGCTTCTCCGCTACCTTGAGCTCCTTCTCAAAGTGCCCATAGAAGCCATTCAGCAAGTCAGTCCAGCGCTCCTGCCCATCTTCGACAGCATCCAACTCACCCTCAAGCGTCGCAGTGTACTGCGTGTCGAAGATGTAAGGAAAATTCTTCACCAGCAGCTTCGTAACGACGATCCCGATCTCCGTCGGAACAAACCTCGCCTGGATCTTCTTCACGTAGTCCCGGTCCTGGATCGTATTAATGATGGAGGCATACGTCGAAGGCCGGCCAATGCCCTTCTCCTCCAGCGTCTTCACCAGGCTCGCCTCGTTGAAGCGTGGTGGGGGCTGCGTAAACTTCTGCTGCGGATCAAGCCGTTCCAGCCGCAGAGCCTCGCCCTCGATCAGTTCCGGAAGCCTGCGCTCAGCCTCGTCATCTCCTTCGCCTTCGGGCTGCTCAGCGACCTTGGCCTCTTCCTTTGCGGCCAGCTTCGCGCGCTTCTCTTCCTCTTCAAACTTCAGGTGCCCGTCGAACTTCAGCACGCTTCCAGTCACGCGGAAGTCATAGCTCAGCTTCGCCTGCGCAACGATGTCCACAGTAGTCTGATCGAAGACCGCAGGAGTCATCTGGCTCGAGACAAATCTCTGCCAGATCAGCTTGTACAGCCTGTACTGCTCGTCCGAAAGATACTTCCGTATCGAGTTTGGCGTGAACTTCACGCTCGTCGGACGAATCGCCTCGTGCGCGTCCTGCGCCTGGGCCTGCTTCTTGCCGACATACTCGTTCGCCGTCGCCGGCAAATACTGCGGTCCAAGCTTCCCAATAAACTCCCGAGCATCGGCAATCGCATCGGCGCTCACACGCGTCGAGTCGGTACGCATGTATGTAATCAGGCCAACCGTACCTTCGGCACCAAGCTCCACGCCTTCATACAACCGCTGTGCGACGCCCATCGTCCGCCGCACGTTGAAGCCAAGCCTGCCGGCGGCCTCCTGCTGCAGCTTGCTGGTCGTAAACGGGGCCTTAGGATTATTCCGTCGCTCCTTCTTCTCGACCGACCGGACGCGCCACTTCGCGTTCTCGAGTTCACCCGTCACTTCATCGACGGCGTCCTTGTCCGGCAGAGCGTTGGCAAGAAACACTTCCTTGCCCGCGTCATCGGTCCCATTCGCGACCCGCGACGGGACTCCATTCACACCGACAAATCGCGCCCGGAAGCTCTGCTTCCCCCCACTCGGCTCAAGCTCCGCGTCGATCGTCCAGTACTCCACCGCCTTGAACGCGTTGATCTCCTGCTCGCGTTCGACGATCAGCCGCAGTGCCACTGTTTGCACACGACCCGCACTCAATCCACGACGCACCTTGTCCCAAAGCAGCGGGGATATCTGATACCCCACAAGCCTGTCCAGTACACGCCGCGTCTGCTGCGCGTCGACCAGATTTTCGTCGACATCACGCGCATGCTCAAACGCCGCCTTCACGGCCTTCTGCGTAATCTCATTAAAGGTCACACGGCGGACACGGCTCTTGTCCTTCACCACCGGAGACAGTTGCATCGAAAGATGCGCGGCAATTGCCTCGCCCTCGCGGTCAGGGTCCGGAGCGAGATATACCATCTCGGCCTTCGAGGCCAGCTTCTTCAGATGGGCCACAACCTTCTCTTTACCCGGGGACACAATCAGCGTCGGCTCAAACGTCCGCTTCTTCAACTCTACGCCGATATCGTTCTTCGGCAGGTCCATGATGTGCCCCAGCGAGGCCTCCACCTGGTAGTCGTTGCCGAGATATTTATTGATCGTCTTCGCCTTCGCCGGCGACTCCACGATCACAAGTGACTTTGCCATTCTCTTCCTTCATTCCACCTAGTAACATCTGTGGGAACGATCTACCGTACCAGAATGTTCCCTTGTTCCTGATTCCCTTGCGAACCTAACACGCTTTCTCTAAAACGTCATCTTCGCGAATGACTGAACTGACGCAGGCACTTCGAAAATGTCACTGCAACTTCCCTGGTTCAACTTCGACAGGCAATTTATCAGCCCATCGCCAAGTCAAACCACGCAGACTACTTAACCAACAACTTCAACCAGTTTTCCACCGCATTATCAGCCGCCATTCCACGCGGCATCAAAACGCCCGAACATAATTCTTGCCCGGCAATTGCTTCACGCGTCCTGCCAACTCCAACTCAAACAGCGCTGTAAATATCTCGGCGGATCCCAGCTCCGCCTCCAGCCGCTCAATCAATTCATCCAGTTGCGTCGCTTCATCATGCCGCAGCCGCTCCAGAACCATTCTTTCGTGTCCAGCCAGAGGCGTTTCGCTAAATAAGGATGCAGCGCCGTTCGGTTTCGATTCATCACCGCCGGTAACTCCCATCTGCTCGCTAAGTTGCAGCTTCACGTGCGAGGGTAACTCCTCCCACACGTCTTCCCAGGTCGCCGTCAGCTTCGCGCCCTGCTTGATGAGCGTGTTCGGCCCCCACGCGTTCTTGTTCGTCACATTTCCCGGCACGGCGAACACATCGCGATTCTGCTCCATCGCACACCGCGCCGTGATGCGCGTGCCACTGTACTCGGCTGCCTCAATGACCAGCACACCCACGCTCATCCCACTCAGAATCCGGTTCCGGATCGGAAAGTTCTGCGGCGCAGGAAACGTCCCCAGCGGATACTCACTCACAATCGTCCCGCCGCTCGAAACAATATTCTCCGCCAGCTTCTTGTTCTCCTTCGGATAGATCACATCGATCCCCGTTCCCCACACCGCCACCGTCTTTCCCTTGGCATCAAGCGCGCCCTTGTGCGCCGATGTATCCACACCGCGCGCCATGCCGCTCAAGATCACCACACCGCGCGCAGCCAGATCGCGCGACAGCATCTCTGCCATCCCCGCCCCGTACGGAGAAGGATGCCGAGTCCCCACCACAGCAATTCCCGGCCGCGACAACAGATCCACACTCCCACGAATCCACAGTACCGCCGGAGGATCATAAATCTCGCGCAACCTCTCCGGATACCACTCATCTTCAGGGGTCAGAATCTCACCGCCAGCTTCCACCACGCGCGCCAGCTCACTCTCGGCCGCCTCGCGCGCCTTGCCCTCAAAGCAGAACTGCGCCGACAGAGCAGGCATCCCAAGCCCCTCAAGCTCGGTCAGCGAAGCCTCAAACAGCCGCTCCGCCGCGCCCAGCCTCTCCATCGACTTCCAAATCCGCTTGGCCCCCATCCCCGGCGTCAGCATCAACGCCAGCCACGCCAGCCTGCCTGTCCGTATCTCTGAAACCGTCATCTCACTCTGCTTACCAGGCCCCATCCCCAATTACCCTCTCACACAAAAATGCCGCTCTTCAATTGTGTTTCAAATCCACCCATTCCATGACGCTACTACCAGAAGTAGGTCGCTTCAATCTTCGGCGTGCCGGGCTGGCCGTCAATAATCTGCGTGCTCAGAACAACTTCAATATTCTGCTTGTTGCCAGAGGACTGGGCAGCTCGTTCCAGTTCCGAAAGATTAGCAGGGTCCGTAAGAAAATCGCCGGCTGCCAATGTGCTGCCCTGGCCGATCCCCGCAGCGATCACGCACAACTGACCTGTATCTGGATCAGTAAAACGAGCCACAATCGCATACTCCCTGTAGTTATTCACCGTCTCCAGCACAGGCCGGTCAGTGAACCACTGCTTATTCGACACACTGTCCGCGATCCATTCCTGATCAAAAGCTGAGTTATTACCGAAATGAAAGCGAAGAGGTTTGGTCAGACGCATCGTCCAGGCGTTGTCAAACGCGCCTACAAAAATGGTTGGTCCATTGCGGAGGTCCGAAAGTGTCGTGTCCGCAGCTCCCTTCATCGTGTACGTCTTTCCATGGGATTGCAGAAGGCTGCCCACCTTCACGATGGTGGAAAGATCGTCGAGATTAACCTCTCTCATCGAAGTCTTTACAGTAGCCTGGCGCTCAGGATCAGCAGCGTCGACGGCAAGGTTGGACGTTTGCGACTGTTCTACGATGCACAAAAGCGCGGGACTGCCTGCATTGAGAACCGGCCTCCAGAAAAACTCGATCGGAGAGCTATGCGCAGATCGCCACGCGAAGCCCAGCCCGGCAACGGCCAGAATCAACCCTGCGGCGGAGACTACGACCCATCGGCGTCCGCTTCGGTTGACCGGGGTCAGCCTCGGACCCGGCTCTTCGATCGACATGCCCGAAACCGGGAGATGTTGCTCCGTGGGTACACCTGGATGCGAATCCTTCGGCCAATGGAATTGTGGAATATACGATCCAGCCTCAAGAGAGATGCGAAGCTCCGCCTGATGCTCCGGTTCAAGATAGTACTGCGCGATGCGTTTCCGGATCTCCCCGGCGGTGACCCTCACGATGGGGTCGGACGAAGTGTCGTAATCCGCCTTGCGGCCAAAGATCTCTACGCCAAGAGTGCGTTCCTTCAGAACGTCAATCTCTCCGGAGAGCGTCTTATCGACGACGAATCGCAGGAAGGCGGGAAACCGGCGACTGTGGTTGAAGTGGCGATTCTTCAACAGGCGTTCGAGCTGCTCCTCGACCGCCGCCCTCTTCACTTCGCTCGCAAAGTCCGGATTGATAGAGGGGATGTCAGTAGACATACGCGCGTTTCCCGCCGCTGATTGTACCGCGTAACCGACCGCGAGCGAAAATAGGCACCCTCCGCAAGTCTCATGAAATCAAAATTTTGACTGGAGTATTTACCTGTTAAGAACACCGTATGGATACCGCAAAGACCCTTACAGGAGCCTGCTCGTGCCCTCTATCTTGGCGCAAACCTAAAACAGGGCATCAAAGCTCAAGCGCAACATTCACAATTTTGGAGGGCAATCATTATGAGTGACACAGCAGCCTTCGTTTCAACCTTTCACGCCAAGAAAGGCTCCGAGTCCCTTCTGCTGTGCGAGTTGCAGCGTCTCGTCTCCTACACCCGACAGGAAAGTACCTGCCTCTTCTGCGACCTCTTCCGCCTTTCCAAGGACAAAACGGTATTCGTCGTCCAGTCAGTATGGTCCAACCGCGAAGTTTGGCTGAACCACGAGGGATGGAAAGGCCACCCGGCTGGAATGGGACTTCTGGATCAATGCCTCGAGCGCCCAATCGAAGTTGTTGCCTTGGAAGCAATCGAAGTTGTTGCCTTGGAAGAAGTCGCCTGAAGCAGCCCTCCCAGACTTCCCCCAATTGCACTCCGTTTCGCTGGCCCTGGGCTAGCCCTCAGCCCGGGCCACCTGAATCAGCCCCCGAATGTACCCATAGCAGTAAGCGAACGACTGCAGCCCACCCGGATCACTCGCGGCAACAGGAACATGATCAGGCATCAGCATATAAGGATAGCCAACCTCCTTATAAACCTGGATCGCCTTCCACATGTCCACATCACCCTCATCCGGATACACCTCGACAAAGTCATTCCTGTGCCCACGAATATTGCGGAAATGGACATTGAATATCTTCTGCCGCGAGCCAAAGTACCGGATCACGTCATAGATCTCCGTGCCGGGATCAGCCAGCATCTCCGACACCGTGCCCTGGCAGAAGTTCAGCCCGTGATAAGGGCTCTCCCGAATCGTGATGAATCTCTTCAGCCCATCCACCGTACCCAGCACACGATCCACTCCCTGATAACCCTCCGGCGGAACGCCCGGGTCCTGCGGATGGCACGCCATCCTGATCTTGTACTCATTGGCCACCGGAATCACGCGATCCAGAAAATACGTAATCCTCTCCCAGAACATATCCGCGTCCACATGCCCTGCAATCGTAAGCGGAGTCTTCGGCTTCGCCTCTGACAGCTTCCACTGGCTGTAGCTCGCATCTCCTCGCCCCGGCACTCGGCCCGTGCGCAGCACTCCGAGGATGCTCATGTTGTACTTGATCGAAGGCAGCCCCACCTGCGCGCAGTTTCGAATCAGCGTCTGAATCTGGTCAATATCGCGATCGCGCTCGGGACTCTGCGCCAGCATAATCGCCGGATGCTTCTCATTGTCGATATAGCTCGAAGTCAGAATCGCCGGCCCCACACACATCACCGTCACGCCGTTCTTCTCCGCTAACTCGCGCATCCTACTCAGCTCTTCCACTGTCGAGCAAATGCGCCCCTCCGAGGTTTCCGGATACCCGCAGATGTGCCTCACTCCATACCGCACCAGGTACTTCAGATGAGCGTCTGTCGTCGGAGCGCTCTGGCATCCCAGCTTCAGCAGCACACGCTTTGAAGGCGCTGGAGCCGATGACGTCTGAGACGCCGCAGAAGCCGAGACACCCTTTTCGCCAAGACCTATCGCAAGCGCCGCAGCGCCTGAGTTCGAAAGAAATTTACGCCGGTTCATAGGCCTACCACTATATCCAATCGCATCGATCGCACCGCGAGAGACTAAGACTCCTCATCACACCTCTTGCACTCAAGCACGCTTCCCAACCGCGCCGCACGCCCCTCTTCAGTCGTCACCCACTCACGCACCGTCCACGGAGGATCATGCCGCACATGCTGCCCATGCCCACACTCCAGCAGCGCCCGCCAATGTCCCTCCTCATCCTTGTCAAACCCGATAATCGCCCTTCGCAACTTCGTCCTCCGCGCTCCATCCAATAAACTAGTCTCTTGGCCCCGATCACGTCCCATCCCGTCCGCGTAGCCGCCATCAACTTTCTCAACCCCGCTCCTCTCATGTGGGACTTCGAGCACCCGCCCCGCGCCGCCACTCTCGCCGAACACTACCAGATCCACTACACCCTCCCCTCACTCTGCGCCGACGAGCTCCTCGCCACCCGCGCCGACCTCGGCCTTATCCCCATCGCATCTCTCACGCCCGATCTTGCCATCGTCCCAAACTGCACCATCGCCTCGCTCAATCACGTGCGCTCCATCCAGCTCATCGTTCGCAGCGACGCATCCGATCCCGCCGTCGCGCTCCAGTCCGTCCGCACCATCGCCGCCGACAAAGCCTCGCGCAGCTCGCTCGCCTACGCCGATATTCTCTTCCGCAAGTTCCTCTTCATCCAGCCCGCCTTCGTCCCGTGCGACGCCGACCCCATCGCCATGTTCCAGTGCGCCGACGCCGCCATCCTCATCGGCGACCCCGCACTCAACGCCCTCGAAATCCGTCCACAGCTCGAAGCGGCCATCGGCCCGGGCCCCTACTTCCACTGGTTCGATCTCGCCCACGAGTGGCGCACCCGCACCGGCCTCCCCTGGGTCGCCGCCGTCTGGGCCGTTCGCCCCGAGTCACTCTCCATCGCGCACCTCACTCCCGCGCAGCTCATCGACGACCTCACACTCTCCCGCGATCACGGCCTCACACACATCGAAGATCTCGTCCACGAGTGGACGCCCCGCCTCCCGCTCCTGCCCGAAACCATCCGCCACTACCTCACCCACAACATCCACTACACTCTCGACTCCGATTGCATCCGCACCATCCAGCTCTTCCGCCAGTACGCCGCCGAGATCGGCATCCTCGCACCTCTCCCAGATCTTCGCTTTCTTTAAGGATTCAAAATCTTCAGTAGCTTTTTCACCACTCCTGTCGCGACTTCCTCTCATGCAGCCGCGTCTTATTGGTATGGCGCCCTCACCAGTGGCCGCAGTCCTCGCCGACTCCGCAGTTGCAGCGGAGGCATTCGCCGCGCCCACGCGTCCCCGCTCCGCATTACTGCACATTCTCTTCAGCCTTGGCCTCTTCGGACTCTTCTTTGTCTCCGTCGTCGACTCGTCCTTCGTTCCACTCCCGCTGCCTGGAATCACAGACATCATGCTCATCGTCCTCGCAGCCCGGGCCTCAAACGTATTTCTGCTGCTCGTCGCTTCCACAGCCGGATCAGCTATCGGCGGATACCTCAGCTATCGCGTAGGCCACGCAGGAGGCATCGCCTTTCTTGAAAAGCGCGTCCCGGCCCGCATCTTTCGCCTCGTCCGCGACTGGATGGAGAGCCACGCCATCCTCGCCGTCGCGCTCCCTGCCATCCTTCCGCCGCCGATGCCGCTCTCGCCCTTTGTGCTCGCCGCCGGCGCCCTCAAGATGTCCCTAAGAAAATTCATGTGGACCTTCACCATCAGCCGGTGCGTTCGTCACTCCCTCGCCATCTGGCTAGGCGTGCACTACGGCCGCCACATCCTGCGACTCTGGAACAACCTCTCCGCCGAGTACGCCACTCCCATCCTCATCTTCATGTGGGCCGCGATCATCGCAAGCTCAGCCTTCGCCTTCTCGAAGATCCTTAAGGCCTCGCGAAGCGTCTCAACTCCGCACGATCTTCCCAGCCAAACCAAAACAATCGCATAGCTGCAACTCGCAGAGTCGCGCCCCGAAGCTTAGGCAGCAGCTGCCTTCACCTTCGGAGCGAACTTCCGCCTGTAGTACGCCGTCGTCAGCACGATCGCCGGAACCCCGACCATCGTCGGCCACAACCACACATACCACTGATTCCCCAGGAACCGCGACAGCGTCACCACCGAGAACGCCGACCACGCCGCAATGTAGCTCGCAATCATATTCCCCAGGTGCGTGTACCACCAGAACATCTTCTCCTTCGGCTTCACGATAAAGCTCTTCAACTGTCCAAAAGCAAGAGCCATCCCGATGAATCCAAACACCACGGCCACAATTCCCATGCGCTGCACAATCGCCGGCTTGAATACAGCGAACCCGGCCAGGCACGCACTCGTGACAAACGTGATCACTCCCGCGACCCAATCGATTGGCTTCGCGCTTCCACCCTTCGGAAGGTCCTTCAACGCCAGAACTCTCCACGCCGAGAAGCACGCGTAGAAGCTGAACACCGCCACCAGCGACAGAAAGAGCACCGGCCGGTACAACGCCATAGGCAGCGCCGTCGCCGCCACAATCCCCATCGACCACAAGTACACCTTGCCCCAGCGCCTGTGCTGCTTGCCTCCTTTTGCCGTCACCAGCGCCACCGGAGCCAGCAGAAACGCCGAAGCCCCTGCCGCAATATGCACTCCAAGAAACGTCTTCATCCACAACGGATCGTGCGCCATCATCTCCGGCCTCCTTTGCTCTTCTTCTCCAGCTTTCCCAGCTCTTCCAACGTCTCTTCACACCACTTCACCGTCGCTTTGCTCGTATGGCGGCCGAGGCTCAGGGTCATCAGCCAATAAGGCAGATCGGGATCGTTACCATGCTCCCGCTCAAGCGCCTTTGTAACCGCACCATACCGCGCCAGTAGAGCCCGATGCTTCACCAACTCCGCCTCGACATGCTCCCGGCTTACACTCGCCGGAACCTGCCTCCCGAAAAATAGCTTCAGCAGCAACTCATTCCGCGGAACCTCGTCGACCACTCGCAGCCGCAGCCACTGCCGCAACTCCTCGCGGCCCTCTTCAGTAAGCGAATAGAGATGGCGGTCCGGCCTTCCCTTCTGCCGCTCCGTCTTCTTCTCCGCCAGTCCGTCCGCCGCCAGCCGCTTCAGGCCCGGATAGATCTGCCCATAGCTCTCACTCCAGAAATGCCCGATCGACTCCGGAATCAAAGCCCGAATATCATAGCCCGACATCGGCCCCATGCTCAGCAGCCCCAATAACGCCTTCCGAGTTGCTCCGCCTTCAGTCTTCATATCGACCAGATATATATCTGACAGATGCACACTACGCGAATCAGACTCACAATGTTCCCTCAACCCCCAAAAAAATCAGGGCAGGCCATAGCCCACCCCGATCAGCAATAGAACAACTAAGCCCGAACCCTGCCCTTAGAACTCCCACCTTAGCAGCGTAGCGCCGATCGTAAACCCAGCCCCCACACTTGCCAGCAGCACAAGATCGCCCTTCTTCAGCCGGCCATCATCCAGCGCCGTCTGCATCGCCAGCGGAATCGTTCCCGCTGTCGTATTCCCATAGCGATCGATATTGATAATCACTTTGTCCCCAGCCAGCCCCAGCCGATGCGCCGTCGACTCGATGATCCGCTTGTTCGCCTGGTGCGGGATAAAGCATCCCAGTTCCTTGCCCTCCACGCCGTTGCGGTGCAGCACCGTCTCCGTCGCCTCAGCCATCTTGCGCACGGCAAACTTGTATACTGCCTGCCCATCCTGATGGACGTAGTGCATCTTCCTCGCCACCGTCTCCGCTGTCGTAGGATTCAAACTCCCGCCTCCCGGCATATTCAGCGCCACCCCGCCCGAGCCATCCACCTCATGCCAGTAATCGATCAGCCCCACTTCATCGTCCGCGCAAGGCTCCAGCAGCACCGCGCCCGCGCCATCGCCAAAGATCACGCACGTCGCCCGATCCGTATAGTCGATGATCGAGCTCATCACATCCGCACCGATCACCAGGACCTTCTTGTGCATCCCGCTCTCAACCAGCTTCGCCCCAACCTGCAGCGCATACGGAAACCCCGAGCACGCCGCCGACAGATCGAACCCCCACGCGCCCTTCGCTCCCAGCTTGTCCTGCACCAGGCAAGCCGTCGCGGGAAACATCATGTCCGGCGTCACTGTCGCAACAATAATGACCTCGACCTCGCTCGCATCCACGCCTCGCTTCGCCAGGCAGCACTTCGCCGCATGCACCGCAAGATCGCTCGTCGCCACACCCTTGTCGACGAGGTGCCGTTCGCGGATCCCCGTCCGCTCTACGATCCACTTGTCGTTCGTCTCGACCATCTTCTCCAGGTCGGCATTGGTCAACAGCCGCGGCGGAACATATACCCCAACGGAACTGATCTTCGCTCTTACCCGCGTCTGCGGCCTCAACGTCAAACTCAAACCCATACCTCGCAGCGGCTGTCACCAGCCGCAGTTAAATGAATTCCCATTCACACACCGCCAACCATTCTCGCCGAGAACGGCCCGCATGTCACTTCATCTCGCGCCCTACGCCTCAAGACACACATCATCCCGCAGAGGCGCTAGCCCCAGAAAACTACGACCATGATCTTGAAGGGGATAGCGCCAGAAAATTCAGGAGTAAATAAAAAATGTACCGGGCGACCCACTGCGCCCGTAGTTGCCCGTTACCGTTGCTTCCTTCCGGACCTGGCGGGGTTGGCGGGATTACGTCGCGTAGGACCCGGCACACGTCCTATTCTAACACTCAAAAATCCACATCCAAACTCACCGCAACTTCCCCGCCGCGCACCAATCCAGCAGCGTAAGATGATCTGCGGAATGCCGGGGAGGCGACGATGCACAAGCGCGCAGCTGCACTATTTGCAACACTGATGGTTGTGTCCTCTGGATTTGCAAAAGACAAGACAAAACCCACCATGCCGGCCTATGTTTTGACTGCCCGAACCGTCGCCGTTGTGATCGACCCGAACGCCGGTGAATCCGTCAGCGCTCCGCAAGCGAATCAAGTTGCGCAGAAAGATGTCGAGACCGCTCTCCTGAATTGGGGCCGATTCGAACCAGTGATGGGTACGCAAACAGCGGATCTCATCATAATCGTGCGCAAAGGCAATGGCCGTCTCGTCGATCAAACGATCCCCGACCCCCGACAGAACAGTCGCGCCGGCGCGATCAACCCGATCGACAACGGAATCTCCGTCGGCGCCCAGCACGGCCCTCAGCCACCTCTATCGGGCTCATCGACACAGGAGACTCGTCCCGCAACTTCACCCTCTCAAACAGAGATCGGTGACGTAGACGATTCCTTCGCCGTCTACGAGGGCCGCGCCCAAAACGCCCTCGATGCACCCGCAGCGTGGAAATATGTAGCCAGGGACGGACTCCGCCCGCACTCTGTCCCCGCAGTCGCAGAGTTCAGAAAGGCGCTCGCCGAAGCCGAGAAGGCTGCGGCGAAGAAGCCCTAGTCCAGCCCCGCCCAGAGATGATTCTCCGCACGACCTCCTGATACCCTTGCGACCATGCGACTCGTCCTGCCGGCTCTCCTGATCGCCTCACTCCTCTCCTCCGCCCACGCACAGGACGTCCACGTCCGCGTCGACCCATCCGCCGCGCCCGCCGCGCCCGGCAATGAAGACCGCACCGTCTTCCCCACCATCCAGAACGCCATGGACCACCACCCCTGGCCCGGCCCCGCCGCAGGCAAAGACGGCGGAACCGCACGTGTCTACATCGAGATCGCCCCCGGCACCTACCATGAGCGCGTTATCGTCACCCAGAACCACCCCAACATCACCCTAATCGGCACAGGCAAGTCGCCCGAAGACGTCGTCATTACCAACTCCCTCAACGCCAAGACAGCCGGCGGAACCTTCTTCACTGAAACCGTCGAGATCAACGGCTCCGGCTTCGAAGCCGACAACATCACCTTCGAGAACGCCGCCGGCAACACCGGCCAGGCCGTAGCCGCGGCCGTTCGCAGCGATCGCGCGATCTTCAAACACTGCCGCTTCCTCGGCCACCAGGACACACTCTTCGCCGACTACGGCCGCCAGTACTACCTCGACTCCTACATCGAAGGCGGCGTCGACTTCATCTTCGGCAACGCCGCCGCCGTCTTCGACCACTCCGAACTTCACGCCAACGGCCCCGGCTACCTCACAGCGCAGTCCCGCACCTCGCCCGACCAAACCACCGGATACGTCATCATCAACAGCAAAGTCACAAGCAGCATCGATCACTCTGCTCCGCCGATGAGCCCTTCCACACCCGGCGCAACCAGCTCCGCCTCCGCCCACAACACCACCGGCCTCGGACGCCCCTGGCGCCCCTACTCGCGCGTCATCTACATCAACACCGAACTCCCCGCCGACCTCAACCCCGCCGGCTGGAACAACTGGAACAATCCCGCCAACGAAAAGACCGCCTACTACGCCGAATCCAACTCCACCGGCCCTGGCGCAAATCCCTCCGCGCGAGTCCCATGGTCCCACCAGCTAACCCCGGCCGAAGTCAGCCCCTATCTCCCGGAAAACTTCCTTCGCGGCAACGACCACTGGAATCCCAAGGCCGAAGCAGATAAACTTCCCTGACGAAAAAAGTCAGGAGAATCCCAGTGCTAAATCGATTCACTCGCCGAGCCTTCGCTCGCCTGTTCGGCACCGCCGCCCTCGCCCCCACAGCACTCTCCAACCTCGCGACAACTGCAGAAGCTCAGGGCAATCCATCCGGATCCGCTGCGCGAACGTTTCCGAAGGGTTTCCTCTGGGGCTCGGCGACAGCCTCCTATCAGGTCGAAGGCGCAGTCAACCAGGACGGCCGCGGCCCTTCCATCTGGGACACCTTCTCTCACACCCCCGGCAAGACCAACAACGGCGACACCGGCGACATCGCCGACGACCACTACCACCGCTACAAAGAAGACGTCGCTCTCATGAAGGCACTCGGCCTCAAGACCTACCGCTTCTCCATCGCATGGCCGCGCGTCTTTCCGCAGGGCACCGGAACACCAAACCCCAGGGGCCTCGACTTTTACAACCGCCTCATCGACGAGCTCCTCGCCAACAACATCCAGCCCTACTGCACTCTCTTCCACTGGGATCTCCCGCAGGCCCTCGAAGACAAAGGCGGCTGGCAGTCGCGCGACACCTCCGAGGCCTTCGCCAACTACGCCGGCTACGTCGCCGAGCATCTCTCCGACCGCGTCAAGCACTTCATGACCCTCAACGAGATGCGCTCCTTCGTCAGCGGATACAGCAGTGACCGGGACGCCCCCGGGCTCCAACTCCCGCCCGCCGGAGTCAACCAGGTCCGCCACCACGCCGTCCTCGCCCACGGACTCGGAGTCCAGGCCATCCGCGCCCACGCCAAGCCTGGCACCAAAGTAGGCCTCGCCGAAAACGCAACCGTCACCGTCCCCATCATCGAGACACCCGATCACATCGCCGCCGCTGCGAAAGCCTATCGCGAGACCAACGCCGGCTACCTCACCGTCATCATGGAAGGCAAGTACACCGACGCGTACCTCCACCACGCCGGCCCCGACGCCCCCAAATTCACCTCCGCCGACATGAAGGCCATCGGCTCACCCCTCGACTTCATCGGCCTCAACGTCTACCGCCCCGACTACGTCCGCGCCAACGACTCCCCGGCCGGCTTCGCCATGGTCCCCGCACCCAAATCCTACCCGCACATGATGAGCTCCTGGCTCCACGTCGGCCCTGAAGCTATCTACTGGTCACCGAAGCTAGCCTCACAACTCTGGGGAGTCAAAGAGATCTACATCACTGAGAACGGGGCCTCGTCCACCGATGTCCTCACCCCTGAAGGCCACGTCTATGACTCCGACCGCATCATGTACCTGCGCAACTACCTCACCCAACTCCACCGCGCCGTCTCCGAAGGCGTCCCCGTCCGTGGCTACTTCCTCTGGAGCCTCCTCGACAACTACGAGTGGGCCGACGGCTACGCCTACCGCTTCGGAATCCACTACGTAGACTTCGCCACCCAGAAGCGCACTCCCAAAATGAGCGCGCACTTCTACCGCGACGTCATCGCCCGCAACGGCCTCGCCTGATCTTCGGCCCGCAAACCATGCAGAAAATGGAGCGCTCCCTTAGGACGGACGTATCGTCCAGGAAGCGCTCTCTGATGCCACTTAGCGCATACCGCCCGCGACCTGAATCAACGACCCGGTGATCCATCGCGCATCATCGGAGGCGAGGAACGCCACTACCGTGGAAATATCATCCGGGTTACCGATGCGGCCGAGCGGCGTGCTCTGCAGCATTTGCTTCTCGAAGTCGCTTCCCTCCACGCCCGACGATTTGAAGCCCTCCGTCGCGACCGGGCCTGGGTTCACCGCATTCACGCGAACCTTCTTGGGTCCGAGCTCCTTCGCTAAGACGCGGGTAATCGCATCCACCGCGCCCTTCGTGCCGCTGTAGACGGCCGACATCGGTGGGGTCTGGTCGCTGGCTACGGATCCGATGTTGATCACGCTTCCACCCTCCGCAGGGAACAATGCAACTCCAGCCTTGGTGGCAAGCAGCAGACCTGCAACGTTCGTACCGAACATCAAGTCAATGCTCTCCTCGGTGACGCCTTCCAGCGGTGCAAACTGATAGACACCGGCGTTGTTCACCAGAATGTCGACCTTCCCGTAGACCTTCTTCGTCTCCGCAAAGAGGGCATCCACCTCCGCCGCTTTAGCGACGCTTCCACCTACTGCGATTGCTTTGCCGCCGGCCTTCTTGATCTCCTCAACCACCTTCTCTGCCCCGTCTTTACTGGAGGCATAGTTCACAACGACGGATGCTCCCCGGGCAGCAAGCTCTTTCGCAATGGCCGCTCCGATTCCCTTCGACGCCCCTGTGACAACTGCTATCTTTCCAGTCAGCTTTTCCATATTTCTTTACCTCATTTCGATGACTACCTAACAATTCGACGACTGTCGAATAGATGAACAGCGCTCGAACGCCGATTCAGCGTTTTTTGAAAGCCGGGGAACGGGCGAGCCGTCTTGGATAACCGTCTAACTCCGGCTGTACGACTCGAAAAGACAATATCAGCCCACTCCATTAAGGAGATAGCCGAGCGAGTGCCCGCTTCTATCGTATGGAACAGACGCCGCTGGCCCGGGAGGTCGAAGCCTTCAGGAATTTGACTCGCCAAAAATGCTGGCCGCGAGTCCCACTTCCTTCACCGCTCTAGTGAACGTTGCCCGCGGAGTTCTCCAAGAGAACATCGGAGAGCACCGCCGTGTCCGCCTTGTCCGGCAGGTGTGAGCAAAATCCAATCCCCACATAAAACGGCGCATCCAGATGGAGCGTGATCGGCGCTCCAAACTGGTGCATCGGCTCGCCCTCCAGGCTCACGAACAGCGAAAACTCATCCCCGCGCTTCTCAATTCCAATTCGCTTCGCCGCCACCGTCACCAGGCTGTCCGGACTCGCCCCACCCGGCCGTCCGCGCCCTCCTATCCTGTACTCCATGTCCTTCATCCGCACACCCTTCTCCGCGCGCCACGCCAAGTGCACCATCCCCGCACCGTGCAGGGCGACCACCGCCTCTTTTGAGTCGTCGTCCAGGCTCTGCCGAATCACCAGCACCGCCTTGCGGTCGCCATATCCACTTGCGTCCGGATACGCAATGTCAGCCGCAAGCGAAACATCGCCCGACATCTTCTTCCACAGATAACGAAACTCGTCGCGCGTGTACCAGACGTTGTAGCCCGCCGAGTGAATCGTGTACGCGTTCGTGCCCGCGTCGTAGCTGGCACTCCCCGGCACCAGCGCGCTTCCAATATCTGACTGCCCCTCAAACACTCCAATCGGGGTATCGAAGTTCCTGCTAGGTCTGTGAAAGTCAGCCGGCGGCGCAACCTGTGTGTGCGTAGCCGAACCCGGCTGCGCCCAATCCGGCACGGCAGGCGGAGATACCCGCAACGAACCAGGCGCCTGCGCACAAGTCACATGCGAAGCGATGCCAAACACGAGCACAATCAGCGACAGCCGGCAAACAGATTTCATAGCAACACGAATCATACCGCTGCCCATGCTTGGCGTAGACGAAGACGGGTTCGCCGAAGTAGCCCAACCCAGGTCGCGTCACCCACAAAAAATCCGCAAACTTGAACGCCCTCTGCGATATCCTCTCCCGCGAGGATTACACATGCGTCTACCCGCACTCTGCCTCACTTTGCTCGTCCTTTCTGCCTCCGCACTTACCCACGCCCAAATCCAGCCAATGCCGCGCGACTATCGCGGCGTCCAAACCTACATCCCCGGCGTCTTCGTTACTCCCGTCCCCAACGCGCCCTTTACCGCGAAGGTAGACATCATCTCGCACGAGATCCTTCCCAACGGCTCCATCAACATCCGCACCACCATTAACCACATCGCCCGATCCTCCTCCGGACGCATCTATAACGAGCGCCGCCAACTCGTCCCCACCACCTTCAAAGGCGATCCAATCCTCCTCTCCGGCCACATCTACGACCCCTCGAGCCGCCTCAATATCTTCTTCGATCCCTTCACCCACATCGCCCGCGAAACCATCCTCCCGGAGCCTCCACGGCCTCCGGCCAACTCTGTCCCCACCCGCACTCCCGTCAACAACCCCTTCTTCAAGCAGGAAGACATCGGCACCCAGCCCCTCGGCAATCTCACCCTCACCGGCATCCGCAAAACCCGCACCATCCCCGCCCCCGCCAGCACCACCGGCCAGGACATCGTCATCGTCGACGAATACTGGTACTCGCCCGACCTCTCGATCTACATGATCATCAAACACAACGATCCGCGTACCGGCGAGCAGATCGTCGCCGTCAGCGACGTCGACCGCCACGAACCCGACGCATCCTTCCTCACCGTCCCCAATGGCTACAAAGTCGTCGACGAGACCCCGCCCGACACCGCCACGACTCCAACTTCAGGAAGGTGACGGCATTGCCGTTTTCATTTCAATAAATCTCCTGTCAAGACGGTTTCACTCACTGAAAGGGTGGCAAAGACCACGCAAACCCATCAAACCAAAGTCTTTCTGCGGCAAAAAATAAACCTCCGCAAAGTGGCATACCAGTTTCACTCAACTCGATAAAATAGAATCATCAATGCAAGAGAAGGCCGAGCCACAGCTCGGCCTTTATCTATTTACAAATGAATACTTTGCAACCCAACACCTTGCAAAGACAAGACTTTAGCAATAGCCGGAGACCGAAGTCCGGACATAAACATAAAAGAATGAATACTTTGACACAAAACGCACGGGGTGGGGGAGCCGCCAAAATCCCCGTAACCGAGTCTCCAAAACTGGTAAACTATAAGACTGTGACTCCCCCTGCCCAGACCGAAGCCATAGGTGTGTCCGAAGCCCCCACCAGCCCCCAATCAAGACCCAAAATCGGCTTCGTCTCCCTCGGCTGCCCCAAGAACCTCGTCGACTCCGAGGTCATGATGGGCCTCCTCCACAACGCCGGCGGCGAACTCACCCCCAAAGCCGAAGACGCCGAGATCCTCGTCGTCAACACCTGCAGCTTCATCGACTCCGCCAAGCAGGAGTCCGTCAACACCATCCTCGAGATGGTCCAGCACAAGCAGCAGAACGGCGGCCGAGCCCAGCGCCTCATCGTCGCCGGCTGCCTGGTCGAGCGCTACCGGGACGAGATCCGGAAGAACATCCCCGAGGTCGACGCCGTAGTAGGCACGGGCGAACTCGAAGCCATCCTGGAAGCAGCGGGCCTGCGGCCCGACACCGCCGCCAGACACACCGACTCCCCCTTCAACATCCTCCCGCAGGGCCACGGTACAAAGCCGCAGGCGCTCGCCGCCCGAGCTCACAGCGCCGTCCACCAGCACTCTCACCCCACCGAGCAAGGCCTACAACTCAAGATCGAACAGACCACAAATCCGGGTGCCCCACATCTCGAAGAGATGTGGGCTTCGCAGGATGCTCGGGTGCCCCATCCTTCGCGAAGCGAAGGGTGGGAAGGTAAGGCCCACGAAGCTGAGGCTGGCCGTGCCGAGGGTGTCCGAAGAGAGCAGCAAGGCCGCTTCTCCCGCGCCGCATGGGACGGAGCCACCGCCGCGCTACCCGAGTACCTCTACTCCGACGAGACCCCACGCATCCTCGCCACTCCACGCGCGAGTGCCTACATCAAGATCGCCGAGGGCTGCGACCACCCCTGCAGCTTCTGCATCATCCCGCAGCTACGCGGAAAATTCCGCTCGCGCCTCATGTCCTCCATCGTCGCCGAAGCCGAAAAGCTCATCGCACAAGGCGTCCGTGAGATCACTCTCATCGGGCAGGACACCACCTGCTACGGCGAAGACCTAGGCTTCACCGACGGCCTCGCCACCCTCCTCGATGCCCTGGCCGTCCTCCCCGGCCTAAAGTGGCTGCGCTTCCTCTACACCTACCCCAACAAGGTCACCAACCGCCTGCTCGAGACCATGGCGCGTCACGACAACATCGCCAAGTACCTCGATGTCCCGCTGCAGCACGCGAGCGCCAGCGTACTCAAGCGCATGAAGCGCGGAGGCAACGCACAGATCTTCCTCAACCTCATCGAGCGCGCCCGGCGCATCGTCCCTGGCATCGTCATCCGCACCAGCTTCATCGTAGGCTTCCCCGGCGAAACCGAAGCCGACTACAAGGAACTCGAAGCCTTCATTACCGCCGCTAAAATCGATTGGCTCGGAGTCTTCACCTACTCCGACGAAGAGGGTGCCAAGGCCTTCGAACTCGCCGATGAACTCAAAGTCCCGCAGCGCACCATCCAATCGCGCCGCAACAAGCTGATGAAGCTCCAGCAGAAGATCAGCGCCAAGTCGAAAGCCGCCTGGGTAGGCCGCGAGATCGACCTCCTCGTCGAAGGCGAGTCCGAAGAGACCGAACTCCTCTGGGAGGGCCGCAGCATCCTCCACGCCCCCGAGATCGACGGCAAGGTCTTCATCAACGACTTCGGTCCCCACGACGAGCTCGTCCCCGGCACCTTCTACCGCGCCGAGATCACCGAGTCCCACGACTACGACGTAGTCGCCCGCATCATCGAGTAAAAAGCATTACCGCTCTGCAACAACCTCCAGCAACATCTGGTCCCGATTGCGGATCACCGCACGCTTCTTCGGACGTGTGATCGTGATCAATCCGCCCGACGACTCCATCTGAGATCCTCGGTCGTATCCATACAACCCCTTGGCGGTCGTCGAGAATACACCCATCGCTCGCGGAAACGTCACGCCATCCGTTCCATCTCGCGCGTCCGGCATGCTGTAAACCCCGTAGTAATCGGCAAACCCGACCTTCTGCATATCCGTATCGTCTACCTCTCCAACCCACCCCGACCGGTTGACCTGGTCTCCACCAACCTGCTGCGTGTTCCAACTCGCTTCGCTCATATTCCCGCGGTCCGGACCGCCGGTCGTCGGAAGAAAAGTATCATCGACACGCGTAAAGTTGGCGGCAGCGATCGCTCTCGTCTTCACCGGAACAGTTTTGCCGCCATAGCTCAATTGCGTGAACCGGATCGTCAGAGTCGAAGGATGCGCCGCAGTTCCGTCTCCAGCTTCGGACGCAACCACTTCTCCGCGAACCTTCGCGCCCCGGTTGAGGTAAGCGGTCTCGGAGACAGGAACCCGCTGCGTCGTCGTAACCTCGAATACTGTTCCGGGCTTGATCTCGCCGGCGCGGAGCGTGCGCCCTATCTGAACAGGCAAAGTAACACCCGCCTGCAGGGGCTGCAGTTCTGTCACAGCCTGGCTCCGCTGCGCAGTCCCCGGCGCTTCGGCCAGACTGGAGAACGACGCAAGCAGCAGAGCCGCGCTCCACCCCGCACACCTCATCTTTCGGAAGGTCCATGTCACACACATAAGACACCTCGCGGTAATTAGACGCTCGCGCCCTGCCCGTTCTTGCGCGACGTTACACACAGAACGGATTAAAATAGTGCTGTTATGCCGAGAGCTACCTCAAAAGCCAAATCCCTCCGTTGTCCTACCTGCCGCGCCCTCGTCCTCAAGAAGAACGAAGACTTTCCCTTCTGCAGCGACCGATGCCGCCGCATCGACCTCGGCAAGTGGGCCGCAGGCGACTATAAAGTCTCCACGCCCATCCAGGACCCCGAACTCCTCGAAGAGCTAGCCCGCCGCAAAAACAACGACGACGTGAACTAGTGCCAGCCCAGACGACGACGCAAAAGAAAACCCTCTGGGCCTGGACGCTCGGCACCTTCTTCGGCTCCGGCCTCCTCAAACCCGGCCCCGGAACCTACGGCTCCGTCCTCGCTCTCCTCCTCTGGTACGGAGCAGCACACACCTTCAACCCATCGCCACTCGCACTCGCCATCGGCACCGCAATCGCCGCCATCGTCGTCACCCTCATCGGAATCCCCGCCGCCACCATCGTCGCGCGCGAATCCGGCCGCAAAGATCCCGGCCACGTCGTCATCGACGAGGCCGCCGGCCAACTCATCGCACTCATCGCCATCCCCGCCGACTGGCGCCACGCCGCGCTCTCGCTCGTTCTCTTCCGCTTCTTCGACATCCTCAAGCCTCCACCCATCCGCCAGCTCGAACGCCTCCCCGAAGGCACCGGCATCATGCTCGACGACGTCGCCGCAGGCCTCTTCGCGCTCGCCTGCGCACAACTCGCCCGCATCTTCTTCTAATCCGCCCCCGCTCACGAGTCATTTACACGCTCCACCGCAAGCGCATACCTTAGTAGCTACGCATGAGCCTCTTCCGCAACTCGGACTCCTCCCCCCATCTGGACCATCTCACTCCCCCAGCGGCCCTTCCCGGCGGCACTGTCGAACTCCATGGCGCCCATCTCGACCCTGGAGGCCACAGCATTCCTCACGCGACCATCGGAGATACGTTCGCTCCCGTAACACTCAGCCGTCCCACGCGTGCCGCCGTCCTGGTGCCCGAAGGTTCTATCTCCGGCGACCTCATTCTCCATCGCAACGGCGGCTCCAGCAACCCGCTGCACCTCCGCGTTGCCGTCCCGATGGCCGAAAACCTCCACCCCGTCGCCAACCCTGCCGTCGACGCCGACGGCCAGGTCTTCGCCACGCTCTCCGGAGGCCGCGGCCAGGCCGTCCCCGTCTCCATATTCCGCATCCAGCGCGACTTCCAGGTCACCCCCTTCGTCCGCGACCTGATGAACCCCACCGGCCTCGTCTTCGACCGTCAGGGATTCCTCTACGCCAGCTCCCGCGCTGAAGGGACCGTCTACCGCATCTCCTCCACCGGTGAGGTCTCCACTTACGCTGAGGGAATGGGAATCGCCACTGGCATCGCATTCGACGACGATGGCAATCTCTACGTCGGCGACCGCTCGGGCACCATCTTCAAGATCAACCCCAGCCGCGAGATCTTCGTCTTCGCCACGCTCGAACCCTCCATCGCGGCCTATCATCTCGCCTTCAACAGCAAGGGCACACTCTTCGTCACCGGCCCCACCACCTCCAGCAATCAGGCCGTGCACGCCATCGATCGCGATGGCGACACCACCGTCTTCTACCAGGGTCTCGGCCGCGCGCAGGGCATCGCCTTCGACGTGGACGACAACCTCTACGTCGCCGCCAGCCTGCACGGCCAACGCGGTATCGTCCGCATCACACCCAGGCATGAGGCCTCACTCGCGGTCTCGGGCAACAACCTCGTCGGCCTCGCCTTCCTCGAAGATGGCTGCGCGGCACTCGCCACCCGCGACTCCCTCTACCATGTCGACCTCGGAATCGAGGGCCGTCCGCTCATCTAACCCCAGCTTTCTCAGCGTTTCGCACAGCAGCCCATTCTCTTCTGGAGAGTCCTGTCTCCACTCGTGTACAGTATTCCCGCACCGAAAACTAGACTTTTCGGGCGGTCCAACCGTCCTATTAGGACGAAGCCCGAACTAACTCCCCAGGAGGAGAACGTGATTACCAGACGAGAATTTCTCGACACCCTCGCCGTCGGCGCCGCAGGCGTGGCGGTCAGCTCCAGTGCAAAAAGCTATGCCCAGATCGTCGGAGCCAACGAGCGGGTCAACTTCGCCGTCATTGGGCTCAACAGCCGGGCTTACGCTCACCTGTCATCGCTCAAAGCCAACCAGAAGGACGCGAAGATCACCCACGTCTGCGACGTCGACTCCACCATCCTCGAAAAGTTTTGCGGCAGGACCGAGAAGGCGATGGGCTACTCGCCCGCGACCGAAAAAGACTTCCGCAAAGTTCTCGCGTCCAAAGACGTCGACGCCATCACGATCGCAACCCCCGACCACTGGCATGCTCCCATGGCCATCGCAGGCGTAGAAGCCGGCAAGCATGTGTACGTCGAGAAGCCCTGCAGCCACAACCCCGCCGAAGGAGCGATGCTCGTCGCCGCGCGCGACAAGTACAAGCGTCTCGTCCAGATGGGAAGCCAGCAGCGCTCTTCACCTCACACCATCGAAGTCGCTGCCAAGATCAAAGACGGCCTCATCGGCCGCCCGTACTACGCCAAGGCATGGTACAGCAACACCCGCAAGTCCATCGGCGAAGGAAAGGTCGTTCCCGTCCCGGCCACGCTCGACTGGGACCTCTGGCAAGGGCCCGCGCCGCGCAAGGCCTACAAGGACAACTACCACCCTTACAACTGGCACTGGTTCTGGCAGTGGGGCACAGGCGAGACCCTCAACAACGGCACCCACGAAGTCGATGTCTGCCGCTGGCTCATCGGCGTCGGCTTCCCCAAGCACGTCTCCGCCTCTGGCGGCCGCTACCAGTTCAAGGACGACTGGCAGTTCTACGACACCCTGGTCACCAGCTTTGAATACGACGACAAGATCATCTCCTGGGAAGGAAAGTGCTGTCAGGGAATGAAGTTCTACGACCGCGACCGCGGCTCCGCCATCATGGGGACCACCGGCACAGTCGTCGTCGATCGCGGCGGCTACGAGATTTACGACCTCAAGGGCAACAAGACCAGCGAGTTCAAGGCTGAGAAGGCTGCCTCATCCGCCGACCTCACCGGCGCCGACTCGATGACCGATCGCCACTTCGCGAACTTCATCGCCGGAATCCGCACCGGCGAGAAGCTGAACGCTCCCGTCGAGGTTGGCAACGTTGCCGTCACCATGCTCCAACTCTCGAACGTCGCCTGGAAGCTCAACCGCGGCCTCAACCTCGACACGACCGACGGTAAGGTCCTCAACGACCCCGAGGCCATGAAGTACTGGAACCGCGAGTACGAAAAGGGCTGGGAGCCGAAGGTCTAGCTCATTGCATAACTGCATCGCCGAAGCTGCTCCTCTCAAGGAGCAGCTTCCTCATTTGCACGCAACATCTCCGATACAAGCCGGAGTGTCTTCCTGCAGTCCTACTGAGAGAGTGTAGTCACGACCACGCAGGACACATCGATGGACGATAGCAACTCACTCTGGGAGAACGAAACCACACCCACCGTCGACCACCCCGTCGAAGGAGTAACTCTCCTGCGCGCATTCTGCGTGCAGCAAGCCCCCGAGCTGCTCGAAGCCATCAAGGCCATCACCCAATTCTCATCCTTTCGCAACATGATCGTTCCCAGCGGTCACACCATGTCCGTCGCCATGACCAACTGCGGCGATCTCGGCTGGACAACCGATCGCACCGGCTACCGTTACACCACGCTCGACCCTCTTACAGGCAAACCGTGGCCCGCCATGCCCTCCATATTCGAGCATCTCGCCACCAGCGCCGCAACAGCCGGAGGCTTCCCCCGCTTCACCTCCAACGCCTGCCTCATCAACCGCTACTCGCCCGGCGCGCGACTCTCGCTCCATCAGGACAAGAACGAGCAGGACTACACTCAGCCCATCGTCTCAGGCTCACTCGGCCTTCCCGCAACCTTCCTCCTCGGAACTCTCCGTCGCGCCGACACTCCCCGCCGCATCCGCATCGAACACGGCGACGTCGCCGTCTGGGGAGGCCCCGCCCGCCTCATCTATCACGGAGTCGCTCCCATCGCCGCAGGCACACATCCCTCACCCACGTCGCACTCTAAAGTGCTAACCAGCTCAACTACGCAGGAATCAACTTTCGCTTTAGCGAAGGAACAGCATTGATCACCCGCATTGCCGTCTTCGTGATGCCGAAACCGGGATTCTTCTTCTCCCCAACAGCCTGACTCATCGACTTCAGTGAAGCCGCGACTGCGTCAAAGCCATACTCGCGCATCGCAACCTCATATTCACCAATCGCATCCAGCAACGGCTTCTCGCCTCGGCTCGCTTCCCCCAGCTTCGAACAAAGCAACGCTGCATCCTTCAGCGCAATGTTCGCTCCAATGCCGCGATAAGGCGTCATGCTGTGGATCGCATCTCCGAGCAACGTAACCCGCGTCGTCTGCCACGCCGTCACCGGCCGCGAAGTGCGCAGCCGATTCACATAAATCGCGTTATCATCCACCATCTCCACCAGCTTGCGCAGATCGGGATGCCAGTTCGTCACGACACGGCGCATCCTCTCCTTCAGCGCACGCCCGGTCGCCGCCAGATCATCCGGCAAGCCAAAATACTCTGGAGTCCCGCCAAATCCCAGAACCATATAGTCCTCATCGCCCTCGGCTCCATTCAGCCCAAGTTCGCGCAGCGGCCGCTCTGCCTTACTCGAACGCTTCCATATCGCCATAAACAAGCTGCACGCCTCCGGAGGCATCACCATCACAGGCCCGTCCAGCAAGCGGTGCGGCGCAAGCGCCATCACTCCGTCCGTAAGCGCAACCTTGCCGCCCAGCGCTACCACACCCGTATCGACAGGTTCTGCACCGGGAAGGTATTGTTGCCGCACCCCCGAGTTGACCCCATCGGCACCGACAACAACATCAGCCGCCACCCTGCTGCCGTCTTCAAAGTGGATCATGAAGCGGCCGTCCTTCGTCTCCTCGTACCGCGCAAAGCGCTTGCCGAAGTACACGCTCTCTCCCAACCCCGCCAGCAGCACGCGCCGCAGAGTAATCCGGCTGATCGAGCGATGAAGCCCAATCCGGTCGCTCGGCTCACCGTCGCGATCATGGAGGCGCAGCAGCTCCTCGAGCTGCTCCGTAATCATCGTGAAGCCCCGCGAAAAATCTCCCTGCGTGGCCTCGAATATCTTCCACAGATGTTCCGGCAGACACGCATGCAATGCCCTGCTCCCGTCCGGATCGACGTGAATGCGAAAACCCTGCAAGCGCGACGAAGCCGACTCATCGCGCTCATAAACAGCAGCCCTCACACCTGCCTTCTTCAATCCCTGCGCGAGGCACAATCCGCCAATGCCTCCGCCAATAATCGCCACGTTAAATGTCCGACCGCTCATCTCATTGCTCCTGTCTGTTGAGTTGCGCCTTCACCTCATCGGATAGAATCCACGACTCCGTGGTCTTCGCAATCTCTCCGACATTGCCGCCGCCGCCCATGCCTGCAATCCCCGCCAGGATCGACAGCAAAATCGCACACAATGCCTGCTTGTCGAGGTCATCGCGAAAGACGCCGGCCGCGACTCCCTCCTCGACCATCTCCTCAATCCCATGCCGCCAGTGCGAGGTCATCTCGTCGACAACCTTCTTCACCGCATCATCGCGCTTCCCGCGCATGCCAAACTCCTGCATCACGAGAAGCATCTTCGCCTCATGCTCCAGGTAGTACTTGCTGTCCGAGAACTCCTGTCGCAGCCCGTCAAGCGCCGCGTAGCCAGAAGGCACAGGCCTCGGTCCATGAATCGTCACGAACTTCGCGCTGATAAACTGCGCCAGCCCCTCGACCAGGTCCTGCTTCGAAGGAAAGTAGTAGTGCAGCGTCGCAATATTTACCCCGGCCCGCGCCGCCACGGCCCTGGTGCGCAGTCCCTCAAAACCCATCTCGGCGATCACATCAAATGCGGTCTGCAACAAGAGCAACCGGCGCTTGCCTTGATCGTCGTCCGGCTTCAGAATCGCCGCACACCAGTCGGGAATGGCCTCATCGTTCATGTAAAGGATACTAATCAATCAGTTGATTATATGTCAATCAACTGATTGATCAAATATCCTCCGCCTTGACACGACTGATAATCTTAAATCAGGCAAGAGAAGGCCCGGCACAATGCCGGGCTTTTTGCTTAACATAGGAATGGAACGAAACGTGCATCGCAAGTCCGGACCTAAGGTTCTTAGTTTGAAGACTTTGCACACTTAAGTAGGGGAGGGGTACCACTACACGATGCAAGCAGAGATCATCGCCGTCGGCTCCGAGATGCTCACGCCGTACCGCCAGGACACCAACTCCCTCTACCTCACCACCGGCCTCAACGACCTCGGCGTCACCGTCGCCTTCAAGACCATCGTCGGCGACAGCCTCCAACACCTGACCTCTGCCGCGCGCGTGGCACTCGCCCGTGCCGACATCGTCATCTTCTCCGGAGGTCTCGGCCCCACCGAAGACGACCTCACACGCGAAGCGACAGCGGCAGCGCTCGGCCTTCCGCTTCAGTCTGATCCTGACATCCTCACGAACCTCGAAAGGCGTTTCGCCGCTCGCAACATCGTCATGTCGCCGAACAACCGCAAGCAGGCCGACGTCATCGAGGGCGCCATCATCCTTCAAAATCCCAATGGAAGTGCTCCTGGTCAGTTCCTCAACACAACACACGACGGCCACCGCAGAATCGTCCTCCTTTTGCCTGGCCCGCCATCCGAACTCAAGCCCATGTTCGACGAAGTCGCGAAGCCCCTCCTCGCTGCCGCGCTCCCGAAAGCCGTCCTCGCGCGCCGCATGCTCCGCATGGCCCTCATCCCCGAGTCGCACGTCGACGCCCGCACCGCACCCATCTACCGGCAATACCAGGACGTCGAGACCACCATCCTCGCAGCGCGCGGCGAGATCCAGCTCCACTTCGCCTGCACCAAGCCAACCCTCGCCGAGGCGCAGGCCCGCGTCGACGAGGTCGCGCACCGCGTCGAAGCCGAGATGCAGGACGATATCTTCTCCTCTCAAGGCGAGTCTCTCGAAGAGATCGTCCTTCTCCTGCTGGGCATGCGTCACCTCACCCTCGCCGCCGCCGAAAGCTGCACCGGCGGCCTGCTCGCCCAACGGCTCACCGACGTCCCCGGCAGCTCGCGCACCTTCCTCGGCGGAGCCATCGTCTACACCGACTCCCTCAAGACCAGCCTCGCCGACGTCCCTGCCGAACTCGTCGCCACACACGGCGCCATCAGCGAACCCGTCACCCGCGCTCTCGCCGACGGCATCCGCACGCGCACCGGAGCCTCACTGGGAATTGCAGTCACCGGCATCGCCGGCCCCACACCAGCCACCGGCGTTGACGCTGCCAAACCCGTCGGCCTCGTCTATGTCGCTCTCGCCGACGGCCATCAAACCCGCGTCAAAGAACTCAATCTCATGGGAGACCGCGAGCGCATCCGCTGGTGGGCCAGCCAGCACGCGCTGGAACTCATCCGCCGTACTCTGCTCTAACCTGCCCCCTTTCAGCGATTAACGCTGCACCCCTCGTCTTGATAGACTCAAGTGTCCAACGATCATGAAACCCTGGCTGCTCTCCATTGCGATCGCGTATCTCCTCGGCTCGATTCCCTTCGGCTATCTGCTGGTCCTGGCCTTCCTCAACGAAGACGTGCGGAACACAGGCAGCGGCAATATCGGGGCCACTAACGTCGCCCGCTCCGGAGGCAAAGCTCTGGGCATCGTCACGCTCATCCTTGACGTCCTCAAAGGCTTCGTCGCCGTTATCCTCGCCCGGCACATCGCCGCGCCCTACGGATACCCGCAGGCTTACGACATCACTGTCGCCGCCGGTGTTGCCGCAGTCGTCGGCCATTGTTTTCCCATCTGGCTCCGCTTTCGCGGAGGTAAGGGCGTCGCCACAGCACTCGGAGTGTTCTGCGCCCTCGTCTCCCATACCGTCGTGCTCTACCTCCTCGCCATCTTCGTCGTCATCTTCGCCCTCACCCGCTTCGTCTCCCTCTCATCCATCGTCGCAGCAGCCGCCTTTCCCTTCCTGGCGATCCCGAACGCGCCTCATCGGTCGCCCATCATCATCGCCGGCTATATCTTGATTCCCCTCATCGTCATCCTCAAGCACCACCAAAACATCCGGCGTCTGCTCGCCGGTACGGAAAACCGCTTCGGCTCTCGCAAGGTGGCTGCTTGAGTCGAATCAGCATCCTTGGCGCCGGCGCCTGGGGAACCGCCCTCGCCCTATCCCTCGCACGCCGCGGAGGACACAACCTCTGCCTCTGGTCACACTCGCCTGCACTCGCCGACGAGCTCGCCGACACCGGAGAAAACCTCCCTTACCTCCCCGGCTTCACCCTTCCCGTCGATGTCCAGGTCACCTCCGACCTTCCCGGCGCCATCTTCGAGGCCGACATCCTCCTCTGCGTCACCCCCTCGCAACACCTCCGCGGAATCATCTCGCACATCGCGCCCCTCCTCACGCGCGACCAGATCATCCTGAGCGCCAGCAAAGGCATCGAAGAGGTCACCTTCCTGCGCATGTCGCAGGTCGTCGCCTCCATCACCGAAAACCCCTGCGCCGTGCTCTCCGGCCCATCCTTCGCCCAGGAGGTCGCGTCCGGCGCCCCCACCGCACTCGTCGCCGCGGCGCACGACCCCAGGCTCGCCCTCACCATCCAGCGCGAGTTCTCCTCATCAACCCTGCGCCTTTACACCAACGACGATGTCACCGGTGTCGAACTCGGAGGCTCTCTCAAGAACGTCATCGCCCTCGCCGCCGGAGTCGTCAAAGGCCTCGAACTCGGCCACAACTCCTCCGCCGCACTCATCACACGCGGCATCGCCGAGATGACCCGCCTCGCCGTCGCCTGTGGTGGCCGCCGCCAGACCGTCGCCGGACTCTCCGGCATCGGCGATCTCGTCCTCACCTGCACCGGCTCACTCTCGCGCAATCGCTCGGTCGGCATCGAACTCGGCCGCGGCCGCCAGCTTCCCGACATCCTCGCCGGCATGGGAGGCAAGGTCGCTGAAGGCGTTCGCTCCACCGCCGCCGCACTCGGCCTAGCCGCCCGCTACGGTGTCGAGATGCCCATCACCGAGCAGGTCGACGCCATCCTCCACCGTCACAAGAGCCCACGCGACGCTATGCGTGAACTTATGTCCCGTCCCGGCCGCGACGAGTAGCCGGCATCGCAACGTAAAACGCATCCGTGCAGCATTGCATCTAACCTGGTATGGCGAAACATAGACAACTCTCGCCACACGAAGAAACCGAACACGACACCGTTGTCTTCATGCGCGTCGTGATCTTCACCGGAATCGCGTTCCTTCTTTTCTTCGCTGCGGCCCTCCTCATCGTCTACGGCACAAATGGAAAGATCATCCCAAGATCGACTCCCGCGCATTCAATATCGCAAATGATCTCCCCAGTCCCGATTGAAACTGCCGGACCCTCTCTCTGCTGACCGGTCAGACTTCGATCTCACCTTGTAGACGCTTCCGCTGAAGCCGGATCAAACTTCCCGCTAAGGTATTTTTGTTCTCTCAGCCACTCTGTTGGGACTACTCAAATTACTATTTCATCGAAACCAAACCATCGCGCATCGAATCCGCGAGGAGTTCCACTATGAAGATTCTCGTCGTTGGCGCAGGAGCAGTGGGCGGCTACTTCGGAGCAAGGCTCGCACAAGCCGGGCGTGACGTTACCTTTCTGGTCAGGCCCCGTCGCGCCGAACAACTTCAGCGCGACGGCCTCCAGATCTTGAGTCCGCACGGAAACATCACCCTCCAGCCGCGCACTGTTACGTCAAAAGATATCCAGGCTCCGTACGATCTCATCATGCTCGGCGTGAAGACACCCGCGCTCGATCAAGCCATCGCCGACATGAAGCCCGCGATCGGCCCTGACACCATGATCTATCCCGTCCTCAATGGAATGCGGCACATCGATATCCTCTCTCAGGCTTTTGGAGAACACGCCGTCCTCGGTGGAGTCTGCATGGTCTCCACTGACATCGACGAGCAGGGCCGCATCGTGCAGCTTCACGACACCCAGAAGCTCGTCTATGGCGAGCTCAACGGCGAGGTCACCTCACGCATCAAGTCCGTCGACGAAACAATGCAAGGAGCCGGTTTCGACGCCGAACTCTCGACTCACATCGTGGCAGACATGTGGCAAAAGTGGGTCTTCATCGCAGCCCTCGGCCTCATCACCTGCCTGCTCGACGGATCAATCGGAGAGATCAACGCCGTCCCCGGCGGCGAGTCCACCGCCCTCCAGTGTCTCGACGAGTGCGTCGCAGTCGCCGGCGCCTCGGGCTTCCCCCTCGCAGAGCCGTTCCTCAATCAAATCCGGCAGTACTACACCTCAAAAGCATCCAGGCTCACATCCTCGATGTTCCGCGACATGCACAGAGGCGCCAACGTCGAGGCGGAAGCGATTCTTGGCGACCTTCTCAAACACGGCCAGTCGCACCAGTTGAAGACACCGCTGCTCCAGGCCGGCTGCGTCCGTCTACGCGTCTATCAGAACTCCATATCCAAGTCCTGACAAAGGCAATCTCACTGCTCTCCGAAGGTGTGCTCCTCAATCTTCGGCGGTCGTTGATCGAAGTCGCTATACCGGATCCACCGCGGACGGACCACAAAGTAAGCAATCCCCGGCCAGCTCTGCCGCGCCGGTCCATCGGGCCAGGTCGCAAAGTAGATCCCCTTGTATCGATCCAGCTCTTCTCCCCTCGGCAGAAAGGCATCGCCCTCGTACTGCACCGTCTGTTCACCTGCCCAACCAATCACAAAACAAGCTCGGCTATCCGCGACCAGGTTCTGGTACTTGCGCGCGGTGTCCAGAGTATCGAAGATAATCTCCAACTCCTTTGTCACCGCAATCCCCACCAGCGCCGACTGCGGCTCGCCCTCAAGCGATATGCTTCCCACCACAGCCAGTCTCTGAGCCGACATAAACTCGAACAACTCAGCTTTCGTCATGCGCGCAACGATACTCTCCCGGTGCAGTCCACCGCTATCTGTTGCAATTTTCCCGGCCCTATCCGCTCGCGGAGGAATATCGTGTATCCATGCCCGAACCCAACCACGGCCACCACCACGACGAGGACCACATCCCACCGCCCGACCTCCATCGAGAGAAAGAAAAACGCATCTTCGGCTTCAAACCCCTTCACGTCGTCATCGGCGCCCTCGTCCTCGTCGCCATTCTGATCATCTATCTGCTACTTATCGCTCGCGCAGGCTATTGACCTCACAGGCGATCGACCCTCGAATGCACTCGCGGCTAATCCGATAAACTAGACCCAGCATGGTCTTCTCTTCTCTCTTCGGAAAGCGCGACAAACCCGAGACCCCGGCTGAATCCGCGCCGGAGCCTTCCACTCCAAAGCTCGGCCTCTTCGACCGCATGAAGCAGGCGGTCACGCGCACCCGCGAGTCCTTCTCCGAATCCATCAGCTCCGTCATCGCGCTCACTCGCGAGGTCGACCAGGCCTCCCTCGACCACCTCGAGCCCGTGCTCCTCGCCGCCGACCTTGGCGCTCCCACCACTGCCATCGTCATGGAGAATCTCCGCCAGCGCGCCATGCGCACGGGCATCGAAAGCGGAGCTCAGCTCAAGCAACTCCTCAAGCAGGAGCTCAAACAAATCCTCGACGGCGTCCAAAGACCTATCCAGCACCCATCAGCGCCGCCCGAAGTCATCATGATGGTCGGCGTCAACGGCACCGGCAAGACCACCACCACTGGCAAGCTCGCCGCCTTCTATCGCAACCAGGGCCGCAGCGTCCTGCTCTGCGCCGCCGACACCTTCCGCGCCGCCGCCATCGAGCAGCTCGAAGTCTGGGCCCAGCGCTCCGACGTCCCCCTCATCAAGACCAAGCAAGGCGGCGACCCCTCCGCCGCGCTCTACGACGCCTGCACCGCCGCCAAGGCCCGCAACACCGACGTCCTCATCGCCGACACCGCCGGCCGCCTCCACACCAAGACCGACCTCATGAAGGAGCTCGACAAGATGCGCCGCACCGCCGAGAAACTCATCCCCGGCGCGCCGCACCAGACCTTCCTCGTCATGGACGCAACAACAGGCCAAAATGGGCTCACCCAGGCCCGCCTCTTCACCGAAGCGGCCCGCGTCACCGGCATCGTCCTCACCAAGCTCGACGGCACCGCCAAAGGCGGCATCGTCCTCGCCATCGCTACCGAGCTCAAGCTCCCCGTCATCTACGCCGGAGTAGGCGAGAAGATCGAAGACATCATCCCCTTCGACAGCAACTCCTTCGTCGACTCTCTCCTCGACTAGCAGCCTTCAACCTCTGCTCTGCTTCACAAACAACCACGCCGCCGTCAGGATCGACAGACATCCCATCCCCGTAAGCACCAGCGCGTTCACCCACAAATCCCGAAACCCCGCGCCGCGCAAAATAATCCCTCGCAGAATCGCGATAAAGTACGTTGCCGGAACAAGCCGGCTCACCCCGCGAAAGAACGCCGGCATCGTCTCGAGCAGAAAGATATACCCCGACAAAAACACTGAAGGCAGCACCGTGCCCATCGACAACTGAAACGCCTCCGCCTGCGTCTTCGCCTTCGTCGAAATCATCAGCCCAACTCCCAGCGTCGTCATAAGAAACGGCACCGCCATCGCCAGCAGCACAAACACGTTCCCATGGATCGGCACCAGAAAGACCACGCGCATGATCGTCAGGATCACGCACAATTCACAAAACGCCAGCACGCCATACGGAATCATCTTCCCGACCATCAGCCCCAGCGGCGCCACCGGAGTCATCGTCAGCTGCTCCAGCGTCCCCCGTTCCCGCTCCCGCACCAGGCTCAGCGCAATCAGCAGAATCGTCATCATCTGCAGCAAAATCCCGATCAACCCTGGCACAAAAAAATTCGCCGACCGCGTCGCCGGGTTATACAGCACCGAAGGCCTCACCTCCAGCGGCATCTTCCCGCTGCCAACCACCCGCTCCAGCGACTGCTCCAGCGCCACTCCAGTCGCCGCGCTCACCGCCTGCCCCGCAGACGACGACTCCGACCCGTCCACCAGCACCAGCACCGTCGCCGTCGTCCCATCCTGCAGCCGCCGCGCGTAGTCGTACGGAATCCTGATCCCCACCCGCGCCTTCCCTGCCCTCATCGCCGCATACAGCTCCGGCTCCGACTCGACCGACAACGACATCCGAAACACATCCGACGCCGCCAGCTTCTCCACCAGCTGCCGGCTGTCCTGCGTGTGCGACTCATCCATCACCACCGTCGGAATCTGCCTCACGTTCGTGTCCACCGCATACCCCAGCAGCATCAGCTGCAGCAGCGGTATCAGCAGCGCAAAGAACAGCGTGCCCGGATCGCGCCTGATATGCGTGAACTCCTTGCGACACACCGGCCCCAGTCCATAGAAAAGCCTGTAAAACAGCGCCTTCATCCCGATTCCTTCATAATGTCGTACGTCAGCGTCACAAACACGTCCTCAAGCGAAGGCACAATCGTCTGCATCTTCGCATCAGGAAATCTCTTCTGCAGGGTCTCGATTTGGTCCGTCTCCACGAGCGCATGAATCGATCGCCCAAAGATCGTCGCCTCGCGCACTCCCTTCATCTCGCGCAACTGCGCCAGCACCGTCGAAGTATTCGCCGTCTCAATCTCCACACGCGACGTTCCCGCAGGATTCGCCTCCGGTAGACGCTGCAACTCGTCAATCGTTCCCAGCGCCACCAGCTTCGACATGTAGATATACCCTACTCTTCCGCAACGCTCCGCCTCATCCATGTAATGCGTCGTCACGAAGAACGTCACTCCCTGCCCCGACAACTGAAAGAACAGGTCCCACAGCGAACGCCGCGCCACCGGATCAATTCCCGCCGTCGGCTCATCCAGAAACACCACCTGCGGCGAGTGGATGATCGCGCATCCCAGCGCAAGCCGCTGCTTCCATCCACCCGAGAGCGCGCTCACCCGCCGATTCAGATAAGGCTCCAAACCCGTCAGCGCCACGATCTCCTTCTTCCGCCGCGCCGCCTGCTCGCCCCTGATCCCATACACTCCCCCGTAGAAGGCCATGTTCTCCGAGACCGTCAGGTCTTCATACAGGCCGAACTTCTGCGACATATACCCCACGTGCCGCTTGATCTCAGCCGCTTGCTTCTGCACATCCATGCCAAGAATCGTGCCTGTCCCCTCACTCGGCCTCAGCAGTCCGCACAGCGTCTTGATGATCGTCGTCTTGCCCGATCCATTCGGCCCCATAAAGCCGAACAGCTCCCCCTTGCTGATCTCGAAGCTCACATGATCCACGGCCGTGAAATCCCCAAAGCGTATCGTCAGCCCATCGGCCGTAATCACCGGGGTCCCCAACGAGCTCGCTCGTTGGGGTGGAATCACCGGGGTCCCCGGCGAGCTTGCTCGCTGGGGTGAAGTCTCCCGGGTCATTGCAGCCGCACCGTGGCCGACATCCCCGACTTCAGCACTCCATCCGAGTTGTCCACATACACCTTGGCGCCAAACACCTGATGCTGGCGATCATCGCGCGTCTGCACATTGCGCGGCAGAAACTCCGCCTCAGAGCTGATCTGCTCGACATGCCCCGTAAACTCTCGGCCGCCAAACGAATCAACCTCCACCGAAGCCGCCTGCCCCAGCTTCACGCGCCCCATCTCCGTCTCCGGTATATAAATCTTCACCCAAAGCTGTGACGGCTCCAGCATCGTTAGCACAATACGTCCCGCCGGAACCAGATCGCCTGCGCGAACGCTCACCGTCTCAACAACGGCGTCCGCCGCAGCATCCAGCTCCGCCTCCCTCAACCGCGCATCCAGCTCCTTCACATGTCCCTGCGCCTGCGCCAGCTTTCCTCGCGCAGACTCGATATCTTCCCTCCGATAGCCATGCCGCATCATGTCAGCCGCAGCCTGAGCCTGCAGATACCGCTGCTCCGCGGCCCGCAGGTCCTCCTTGCGCGTCCCCTCCTGCAGCATCTTCAAATGCTGCCTCGCGGACTCCGCCTTCTGCCCCGTAGAATCGCGCCTCGCCAGCGAATCATCGTATTGCTGCTTCGAAACCGTCTCGCCGCGAACCAGCGTCCGCATCCGTTCATAAGTAATCTGGGCATTCGCCGCATCTGCCACCGCCGCGTCATAGTCTGCCTGCGCCGCCTGCAGTTCCTGCACCCGAGGCCCATTCTTCGCTGCTTCAAACATCGCCTGCTGCTGGCGCGCGGTCGCTTCAGACTGCGCGATCTCTTCCGGACGATACCCCCGTTCCATCTTGTCCAGGTCTGCCTGCGCCTGCTCCACCTCCGCCTGCGCCTGCGTGCGCTGCGCCTTCAACTCATCGACCTCGAACCGAACCAGCACTGCCCCGGCCTTCACCATCTGTCCCTCTTCGACTGCCACCTCCGTCACACGTCCGCCAACTTTCGATCCCACCTGGATCTCCCGCGTCTCCACCGTGCCGGAGTACACAAGCTGCGTGGTCCTATGCGTGAAGTAGTACGCAAGCGCGGCCACTCCAGCCAGCATCACCACCGCCCCACCAATCATGACCTCGCGCCTCATGCGGGGCCCCCGGCGAGCGGTCTTTGCTCGCTGGGGTCTGATACCACCCCCACCAGCGCAAGCTCCAGCCGCTCCCGCATCGTCTCCGGCAGCCAACCCGCTGTCACCTGGTCGCGCATCAGCCACTCCAGCATCGTCGCCATAAAGATCGCGAACATCATCTCGGCAACAAGCCGGGTTGAAATCGGCTTCCTCCCCGGAATACGTTCGATCACGCCACTCAGGACCGTCAGCGCCTCCTCGCGGCTCGCCATCAGATAGCCGTGCGAAGCCTGCTGGAACCACACCTTCAACAGCAGCCTGCGCGCCCCGCCCGCAATCCGCACATTCTCTTCAGTAATCTGCAGGAACAGCGAAACAACGTCACCAAAGCTGGCGCGCCTCCCATCCACATCGAACCGCGCCACGATCTCCTTCAGCCGCTCCACCCGCGCCCGTGCGATATGCTGCAGGATCAACTCTTTCTTCGGGAAGTAATTGAACAGCGTAGCCCGCGACACTCCCGCCGCCTCGCTGATCCTCTCCATCGGAACCTCGTCGTACCCATGCCGCCCAAACAGCTCAAAGGCCGCACGAACAATCTCTCCCCGTGTCTGCTCCTTCTGTTTCTCCCGGAGAGTTGCTTGCCCAGTACCCATGGAGCTAAGACTATAGTCCACACATTGAACTCAAGTCCAAATTGTCTACGGGCTTCATGGAAACTGTGAAAAACTTTTCCTTTGCTTGTTACCCACGACTCTCTGCTCGTTGCTCACTCCGGCCAAAGCAGATTTTCCACAGAAATCTTGTCAAGCCCCGAAATTACCCAACCCGCACAAAACAAAGCTGATCGCCGTGGCAGAGCAGTTTCCCTGAATCGGCTAAAATAAAACCAGAGACTAAAAGAGAGCCCCGGATCAGACCGGGGCTCTCTTCTTTAACCCATAACTCGTTTAGAAAGAAAACTTTAGTACTTAAACCCTTTTGATGGAATACTTTACAGATGAAGTCCGGAGTCTAAACCAAATAAAATGAATACTTTGCACAAAACCGGGGGGAGGGGTCTACTCAGAGGCCGCAGTGTCCCCGGCAATGCTGGGCGGCGGCTGAGTCTTCGGAGTAAAGAAGCTCTTGTCCCAAAGTGCCCGGTAGAACTGCCCCGTAAGCTCTGCCGCCTTGGGACCGAACGTCGGCCGCCCGCCCTCAAGGAAGAAGACCGTGACGATTCGCCCATTCGGTGTATCGGCAAACGAAGCGAACCACCCGAACCGCGTTCCCTCGTTCGAGCAGGTTCCCGTCTTGCCCATAACCGGAAACTCGCTGAAGTTGGCTCGCAGCGACCGCGCCGTTCCATAGTCCACCGCGCCCTCCATGCCGTCCAGAATCTCAGGAATCAACGGAGCGATGTTGAGCGTGCGCTTCACCTTAGGCGTAAAGTTCTCGATATCCATCTGCGTCTCGGGATGCTGCAGATAGTAGAGCGTGCCGCCATTGGCAATCGCCGAGACCAGCGCACCCAGCTGCAACGGCGTCATCGAGACGCTCTCGCCGAACGAGCACATCCGGCCGACGCCACCGAGCTTCGCCGGCAGCTCCTCATCCGGATACACCCCGAGTTGCTCGCCCTGAATGTTGTATCCGGCCAGCTCGCCCAGGCCGAACTCGTTGGCATAGTGCTTCACCCGCTCGAACCCGAGCGCGCGGCCCAGCGTCTCGAAGTAAAGGTTGTTCGACTTCGCAAGCGCGTCGGTCATCGTCATGTGGTAATGACCGCCCAGGTTCACCGGCGTGTCCCTGGTCACGATACCCTCTTCGAGCGCCGCCAGCGCGACGGTCAGCTTGATCGTCGAGCAGGGCTCTGCACCGCGCGAAAGCGCCAGCTTCTGGTTCACCATCGCCAGAATGCGGCCGGTGCTCGGATCAATGGCAACAGCCGTGCCGTTCATGTTGCCGAGCGCCTCGATCGCAGCCTCGCGGACTACCGGGTCTTCACCCTCGGTCACGTCGCCAAGTGTCAGGTTGTCAGCAAAGGAGTTCGCTGTGAAATGCTCGTAATACCGCGACCGCCGTGTCCGCCGAACCGCCAGCGTCGCCCGAGCTCCATGCGATCGCCGCGAAACCGTCGCCGAGCTTGTAGTCGTGCTCTTTGCTGTATGGGTTGTTGCATGAGCACGCTTCGTCGTCGAAACGCCGTGCGCCTTCCCATGCGCAGCAACGCGTGCCGTGCCGGCCGAATGATGCTTGGTCGTGCCGGAGGTCGTCGTCGCGTTCGCCTGAAAACTGATTGCCAGGCAGAAAAGGATACCGCTAACAAATCGAAGAAATTTCACCACACGGGCCCCTTTGTGCTCAAAAATTAAGTAGCAATCCAACTGCCAACCTTCTCAGCGATCCTCAAAAAACGTCCTCATTTACATCATATCGTCAGCGGAGACGCTGTTACTCAGTTTCCGCGCCGCAGAAACGCCGGAATATCCAGCTCATCGGCCTCTGTATTCTCAGCTTGAGCGACGGCCGCTCCTCCGAACGGCGCACGAACGGCAGCATCGGGGGCGACGCCATCCTGTTGGACGGCCGCCGAAGCCGGAAAGTGAGTTGTCTCAAAACGATTCGAACCATCAACCACTTGCGGTTCCCTCATTCTCGGCAGAGGGTTCGTGAAAAACTCGTCGTCAAACACCGACGCCGGAACCGGCACCAGCTCAGGCTCCTGCCGAACCTCAAACACCGGGGCTCTGCGCGGCTCAATCAACGGCTCAGGCGCAGCGGGAGGAACCTCTGGCTCGCTCCTGAACTGCGGCGCCGCCGGCCGAGCGCTCTGCGCCCGCGGCTGCACTGGAACCTCATAACGAACCGTAGGCAGCGAAGACTCAGATAACATGCGCTCGCGCCGCGCAGGCATCTCCTGCTGCTTGAAACCAGTTGCGATAACCGTAATCTTCACTTCGTCGCCCATCCGCTCGTCCTGCACTGCGCCGAAGATGATATTCGCGTCCTCGTGTGCCGCGTTCTGGATGATCGTCGAAGCCTCATTGACCTCGCTCAGCTTCAGGCTGCTCGATCCCGTAATGTTGATGAGGATGCCGCGAGCTCCATCAATCGCACCCGACTCAAGCAGCGGAGAAGCCATCGCCGCCATCGCC
This sequence comes from uncultured Acidobacteriaceae bacterium, assembly GCA_963741395.1. Classification (GTDB taxonomy): domain Bacteria; phylum Acidobacteriota; class Terriglobia; order Terriglobales; family Acidobacteriaceae; genus Edaphobacter. The sequence continues at coordinate 773,065 of CAVUHV010000002.1, read as the reverse complement.
GCCTCAACCGCTCTGTTCGGGCCCGAGCGCATCGCAGTTCCCATCACCGCATAGCCCATCCCAGCCATCGTCGTCTTCACGTCGGCGAAGTCGCGGTTGATCACCCCTGGAATCGTGATGATGTCCGAGATACCCTGAACACCCTGCCGCAGCACATCGTCCGCAATGCGGAAGCTCTCAAAGAAGCCCGCGTCCTTAGCCACCGCCAACAGCTTCTCATTCGGAATCACAATCACCGTATCGACTGAGTCGAGCAGCTCCTGCAGCCCGCGCTCGGCCTGCATCATGCGCCGCTTGCCCTCAAAGCCAAATGGCCTCGTAACGACCGCGACCGTCAGCGCACCCATCTCGCTCGCGAGACTTGCAATCACCGGAGCCGCGCCGGTGCCCGTTCCGCCGCCAAGCCCAGCAGTGACGAACACCATATCAGCGCCCTCAAGCGCTTCGATAATCTTGTCCGAATCCTCAAGCGCCGCACGCCGCCCCACATCCGGATTCGCACCCGCCCCCAGCCCGCTCGTCAGCTTCACGCCAAGCTGCAGCTTCACCGGAGCGTTCGAAACAGTCAGTGCCTGCACATCCGTATTCGCCGCAATAAACTCAACACCCTCAACATGGGCAGCGATCATGCGGTTGACGGCATTGTTTCCACCGCCGCCCACACCGATCACCTTGATCTTCGCTCCGCGCGGGATCTCGTCGTGATAGTGAATGCGAATATCGTCTTCAGGCAGATTGGGCATGAAATCAGTACTCCTCTTTCCCTTCAATTCTCCCATCAACCCGGCTTGCAGGTAATACGGGATTTCCACTACCCGTACCACCGTTGGTTCAGATTTGGCCCGTGAGACGCTTCCGGCGCGGTCGCGCGCAGATAGCGCAACCTCAGACTCGCTCCAGAAGCGGCCTCCCGCAATCCCCCAAAAGCAGGAGCTATCTGGCTATTGAAGCGGCTTCAGGTCGCCCAGCACCGTCGGAATCAGCTCCGAGACCGTCGGATGAATATGCACGGCTCGCTGGATCGTCGTGTATGGCGCGCGCGCATACATTACATCCAGGATGCAGTGGACCGCTTCGTCGCCACCAACCCCGAGGATCGACGCCCCCAGAATCTGCTTCGTCTCAGCGTCCACCAGCACTTTCATAAAGCCTTCAGACTCACCCTTTTCGACCGCGCGATTTACCCTCGCCATCGGCCGCGTTCCAATCAACGCTGGCTTGCCCGATTCCCGCACCTCGCGCTCCGTCATCCCAACCCTTCCCAGCGGAGGATCGGTAAACAACCCATAGCAAGGCAGCCGGTCGCTAACGCGGCGCGGATCGTTGTCGAGCAGGTTCGCCGCGACAATCTCAAAATCGTTGTAAGCCGTGTGCGTAAAAGCTCCACGTCCATTGCAGTCACCCATCGCCCATATCCCCGGAACGTTGGTGCGTAGCTGATCGTCCACTAAGACGTAGCCGTTCTCGTCCGTCTTGATCCCGGCCTTCTCGATGCCAAGATCGTCCGTGTTGGGTCGTCGCCCCATCGCGAGCAAAACATGCGAACCAACAACCACCGGATCTCCAGTGTCACAGCTCACACCAACGCCGACCTCGTCCCCATGAGGCTCAAAATGAATGCACTCGGCGCTGGTTCGTACATGGATCTCTTCCTTCTCGAGAATCTGCCTGACCCCCGCCGACACGTCCTCGTCCTCGTACTTCATCAGCCGGGCTTTCTTCTCGACGATGGTGACCTCGCTGCCAAACCGCCGGAACATCTGCGCGAATTCCACTCCGATGTATCCGCCCCCAACCACGACAAGGTGCTTCGGCACCTCTTCAACTTCGAGCAGGCCAGAGTTTGTGAAGTACCTAATCTTGCCGACACCGGGCAGCTCCGGAACCACAGCTCTGCCGCCGACATTCAGAAAGATCTGCTCCGCACTCAGCAGATCATCCCCTACCCGAACCTCATGCGCCGACTCAAACCGAGCGTGTCCCGTGTAGACCGTGCAGCCATCCATGCCACGAAGCCACCGTTCAACGTTGCCGCGCGACCGGCCAGTGATAGCGTCCTTCCGCGCCTTCACGGCCTTCATGTCCACTGCGACATTGCCGCCGATTGTGAAGCCGTAGTCCGTGCCACGTCTGGCTGTATGGGCCGCGTACGCGCTCGCAATCATCGCTTTGGTTGGCGTGCATCCCGTGTTGACGCATGTACCGCCGAAGAGATTTCGCTCCACCACGGCCACCTTGCGTCCAGCCTGCGTGAGCCGGCCGACAAGCGAAGGGCCGGCTTGCCCGGCCCCAATCACGATCGCGTCAAATTGAGTAGCCATAGCTGACCATCATAGATGCGAGACGATGAAAAATCCGCCAAGCACCGCGATTGCATCCACAAACTCCCGCACCTGAAATTTATTTCATTACCCTGATTCCGGAAAAGAAACTATTTCCCAATTGCATTCGTCACGATGTATAACTCTGTCGCGCCAAAAAGCTGTCCCACACCTAACAGGAGCAGATGGATCATGGCCCGCATCACATCACTCGCCCTCGCAACCGCGCTCGTCGCCGCCATCCCAACTCTCGCCCATGCGCAGACTCCGCCAAAGACCTGGGTCGACAAAGACACCGGCCACCGCGTCTGGCGGCTCTCCGACGAGCCCAACTCCGGAGGCTTCTACTTCAACGTCAACGCCTACACGCCCGACGGCAAGCAGATGATCTACACCGCCCCCGACGGCATCCACGTCCTCGACCTCGACACGCGCACGGCCCGCCTGCTCGTCTCCAACCCGCCCCATACAGAGTCAGGCACCGACGGCCGTTCCGCGATGATGGGCAACGTTCACGCCCTCGTCGTTGGCCACAAGACCAACAGCATCTTCTACACACAGATGGATCCAGCCACTCACGTCAACTCCGTCTATAAGGCCGACACCAACACCGGAGTCTCCCGCAAACTCATCGACCTTCCCCCGAAGATCAGCATCGTCAGCGTCAACGCCGACGAGACCCTCGCCGCCGGAACCTATATCGAAGGCGACGCCACCGGCAAGGAGTACGGCTCCAACATGCCGCCGGCTCCCGGAGCAGCACCAGCCCCAGACAACCGTGTCGCCAGTGCCGCCCAGGGCCCCCACTACCAGCCTGAGAACAAGGGCCAGATGATGGAGCGCCGCCTCGCCGCCCGTCTTCCCCTCGTTCTCTTCACCATCCGCCTCGAGCCCGGTCCCAACGGCGAAAAACCCGGCACAATGACGACCCTCCTTCACTCCACCGACTGGGTCAACCATCTCCTCTTCTCCCCCTCCGACCCCGAACTCCTCATGTACTGCCACGAAGGCCCCTGGCAGAAGGTCGATCGCATCTGGATGATCCACACCGACGGCACCCACAACACCCTCATCCACAAGCGCACGATGCTCATGGAGATCGCCGGTCACGAATTCTGGGGGCTCGACGGCGAAACCATCTGGTACGACTGGCAATACCCCAAGGGCGAAGACTTCTTCCTCGCCGGCTATAACCTCAAGACCGGCGTGCGCACCGCATATCACATGCAGCGCAACGAGTGGTCCATTCACTTCAACCTCACCAAAGACCTCGACCTCTTCACCGGCGACGGAGGCGATCCCGGCCAGGTCGCGAAGGCCCCTGACGGCGAGTGGATTGAGCTCTTCCATCCGCACATGATCGGCGGCACCGAAGGCGCGCTCAACGAGCCCACCTTCTGGCAGCCCGGCGTCTTCAAGTCCGAGCACCTCGTCAACATGTCGCATCACTACTACCGAGAAGAGCCCAACGTCCGCTTCTCGCCCGACAAGAAGCTTGTCATCTTCACAAGCAACATGTTCGGCCCAAGCTACGTCTTCGGCGCCGAAGTCCAGAAGGCCGAGAACCCTCCCGCAGCCGACGTCCAGTCCACACCCGACCTCGCCCGCAAGTTCAACCCAACCGATCCGCCTGACAGCAAGACGCCCATGCGTCCCGCGGCGAACCATTAAGTTTCAACACACGCCAAGATGTCTGAATCACCCGTTCAGCATTTGCACGAAAGGAAGCCCGCCCAATGACCGGTCCCTCCATCCGCCTGCAGGTTGTTCTCGCTTTGGCTGCTCTGCCGCTCATCTCAGTCGCGCAGCGCGATAACCTCAAGCCATCCGAGACAGGCGCCGTTCCTCCCAAGACCTGGGTCGACAAGGACACCGGTCATCGCATCTGGCGGGTCTCCGACGAGCCCAACTCCGGGGCCTTCTACTTCAACGTCAACGCCTACACGCCCGACGGCAGGCAGATGGTCTACAACTCACCCGACGGCATCCGCGTCCTCGACCTCGCCACCATGAAGACGCGGTTGCTCGTCCCGAACCCTCCTGCACCAGCCACCCCCGACGCCTCACCGATGGCCCGCTTTATGCGAGCACCCCACACCATCGTCGTCGGCCACAAGACCAACAGCATCTTCTTCACCAAAATGGACCCCGACACCCACGTCAACGCCGTCTACAAGGCCGACACCAACACCGGCGAAGTCCGCAAGCTCATCGACCTGCCACCGCGCGTATTCATCTCCAGCGTCAACGCCGATGAGACACTCGGCGCCGGCACCTACAACGAAGCCGACGTTCCCGGCGGCGATCCCAACGCGCCGAACGCCTTCGTCGCTGCCACACCCATCCCACGCCCAGCAAATGCAAACGCCGCCTCCAACCTCGGCGGAGCACACGTTCAATCCGACGACAAGGGCCAGATGATGGAGCGCCGCCTCGCAGCCCGCATTCCCCTCGTCCTCTTCACCATCCGCCTCGAGCCCGGCCCCAACGGCGAAAAGCCCGGCACCATCAAGCCACTTCTCCACTCCACCGACTGGGTTAACCACCTGCTCTTCTCGCCCACCGACCCCACCCTCCTCATGTACTGCCACGAAGGCATGTGGCAAAAGGTCGATCGCATCTGGCTCATCCACACCGACGGCACGCAAAACACCCTCGTCCACAAGCGCACCATGGTCATGGAGATCGCAGGCCACGAGTTCTGGGGACTCGACGGCAAGACCATCTGGTACGACTGGCAATTTCCCAAGGGAGAAGACTTCTTCCTCGCCAGCTACAACCTCGAGACCGGCAAGCGCACCGCGTACCACATGCAACGCAACGAGTGGTCGATTCACTTCAACCTCACCAAAGACCTCGACCTCTTCACCGGCGACGGCGGCGACTCCGGCCAGGTCGCCAACGCACCTGACGGCGAGTGGATCGAACTCTTCCACCCGCACATGATCGGCAACACGCAAGGCGCGCTCAACGAACCCACCTTCTGGCAGCCCGGAGTCTTCAAGTCCGAGCACCTCGTCAACATGGCGCACCACAACTACCGCGCCGAACCCAACGTCCGCTTCTCGCCAGACAAGAAATACGTCTTCTTCACGAGCAACATGTTCGGTCCAAGCTACGTCTTCGCCGTCGAGGTCACCAAAGCCACCAACGCCACCGACATCGAATCGACCCCGGAACTCGGCATCAAGTACAACCCCATCATGCCCACTCCCACCACGACTCCCAAATAAACTCGTTCCTATATGCCCCGCGCCGCAGACAGATCGTGGAGCCGTCGCCGCTTTCTCGCTGCCTCCATCGCGAGTTCGCTCGCCACGCCTTTCGCCAGCGCTCACGCAGCAGAGCCCGAATCGCCTCTCATCGACTCCCACGTTCACGTCTGGAGACACGATCCAACCTTCCCCTTCGCGCCCGGCGCGAATCCGCCGCCCGAAGACGCCTCCGCCGAACAGCTCCTCGACCTCATGCACGCGAACAACGTTGCGCGCACCGTCATCATCCAGGTCATCCACTACAAGTACGACAACAGCTACGTCGCCAGCGTCCTCAAGCGCTACCCGCGCACCTTTCAAGGCGTCTGCCGCGTCGACCCGCAAGACCCCGCCGGACCCGACCACCTCACCAAACTTACACACGAGCAAGGTTTCCACGGCGTTCGTCTCAGCCCCTCCGCTACCGCAGATGGCGACTGGATTCGCGGCCCACTCATGCCGCCTCTATGGCGGCGCTGCGCTCAGCTCAAAGTCCCAATGACCATCCTCGCCCCGGTCACCCGCATGCCCGACCTCATCCCACTCATCGAGCAGAATCCCGACCTGACCGTCGTCATCGACCACATGGCCGACTGCCCCCTCGATCAACCTGAAAAGCTTCAACTTCTACTCGCGCTCGCGAAGTACCCAAAGGTCTTCGTCAAGATCTCCCACATGTGGTCGCTCTCCAACCAGCCCTACCCGTACGCCGACGCCGCGCAGCAGGTCAAACGCCTCTGCGAAACCTTCAGCGCATCACGTCTCATGTGGGGAACCGACTGGCCCGTCTCGCTCAAGCAGCTCTCCTATGCAAAGGCCGTCGAACTCTACCGCGACCATCTCGACTTCCTCTCGCCGCCCGACCGCACTCAAATCCTCTATAAAACCGTGCAGCGAGTCTGGCCATTCGGCATCTCCTAACCTCTGCTCGGAGACCTTCCAAGCAGCTCCCGCGCAATTACCATCCGCTGAATCTCGCTCGTCCCCTCGCCGATCGGACACAGCCTCACATCCCGGTAAAACTTCTCTGCCGGATAGTCCTTGATGAACCCATACCCTCCATGAATCTGCACGCCCTCATCGCAGATCCTGCAAGCCGCCTCGCTCGCATACAGCTTCGCCATCGCCGACTCCAGCGTCACCTTCTGTCCCGCGTCCTTCATATGCGCCGCCCTCATCGTCAGCAACCACGCCGCATCCAGCTCCGTCGCCATGTCCGCCAGCTTGAACTGAATCGCCTGAAACTCGCTTATCGTCTTCCCGAACTGCCGCCGCTCCTGCGCATACTTCATCGCTGAATCCAGCGCCCCACGCCCCATCCCCAGGCTCAGAGCCGCAATCGAGATCCTTCCTCCATCCAGCACTCGCATCGCATCCTTGAACCCATCGCCGATCTTGCCAATCTGGTTCTCCTCCGGAATCTCGCAATCCTCAAAGATCAGCTCCGCAGTATCGCTCGCGCGCAGTCCCAGCTTGTTCTCTTTCTTGCCCGGCCGAAATCCCTTCGTTCCCTTCTCCACCACAAATCCCGAGATCCCCCCGCGCGTGCCCTTCTCCTTGTCCGTCACCGCCAGCACAACCGCGCAGTTCGCATACGTCCCATTCGTGATGAAGGTCTTCGACCCATTCAGCACCCACTTATCTCCGCGCTTCACCGCCGTCGTCCGCGCGCCACCCGCATCCGACCCCGACCCAGGCTCCGTCAGCCCCCACGCACCCAGCCACTCGCCACTCGCCAGCCTCGGAATCCACCTTTTCCTCTGCTCATCGTTCGCCGCCAGCATGATGTGATTCGCGCAAAGCGAATTATGCGCAGCAACAATGATCCCCACGCTCCCATCCACGCGCGACAACTCCTCGATCGCGAGCACATACTCCACGTAGCCCATCCCCGAGCCACCCAACTCCTCGGGAAAGATCACGCCCATCAATCCCATCTCGCCGAGCTTCTTCACCACACCATGCGGAAACTCGCTCTTCTCATCCCACTCCGAAACATGCGGCGCAATCTCGCGCTCAGCAAACGCACGGACCTCTTTCCTCAACTGCTCCTGCTCACTGTTCAAACCGAACATCTGGCCCTCCATAACTCATAACGAGAACTAATGACGCTATCACATAAATCTATACAACATTTAGCAAACGGTTGTCATTCGAACCTTCGTTCGAGCCGGGAGAGTAGCTAAATTCAATCGAAGCAAACCGACATCAACCAGGTCACTGAAGACCAGAAGCGCCTGCGCGAAACCGCCCAGCAGGACCTCGCCAACAAGATCGATTCCCTGAACCTCGAAGAAAAACTCAACTAGCCAAATCCCAAAGCACGTCATCTCGACCGGAGCAACGAACGGTTACATCGTTCGTTGTGGAGTGGAGAGACCCCCGTATTTATTCGCAGGATGCCGATAGGGACCGCCAGCTAAACTTAGCCGACCTTCCGGCGCACAACGATATCCGTGCCCGGCACCAGGAGCTCCTTGATCTCGTCGATCTTATACGGCGGAACCTCTAACCGGATCAACACCCTCTCCGCCTGCGGCCAATCCGCGCAGAAGACTGCACCATCGCCATCGGGGTCGGTCAGCTCATACCCCTCGTTGGTTTGCCTGATGATGAAGGAGTGCGCCCACCCAAGAATCGTGCGTATTGCTCCAGTGCGTATTCCGGTCTCTCCCGTAACAGCAGACATGCCTCAACCCTCCACCAAATCAGGCTATTGAGAGCGATCATGCCCGCCCATCCCCCAATCGAACCACTGTGGAAAACTTGGCCCAGGAATCTTGTCAAGCCCCCAAACCAATCAAACCATCCCAAATCAACCACTTCCGCGTGGCAGACTAGTTTCGCCAAGTTGCTACAATAGAAATAGATCAAAGCCCCGGCCAACCGGGGCTTCACAATTTAATACATAACTCTTTTATTTTGAATATTTTGACCCCTAAGCCCTTTAGATGGAATACTTTACATCTTGAAGTCCGAGTCTAAGCCAAATGGAATGAATACTTTACGCAAAACAGAGGGGGAGGGGGGGTACCACCTCAGACAAAGTGAAGGGTGTACGTCTCGCCAGCCTTCACAGGCAGCATGATCTCGTCAGGAGTATCTCCGGGAATCGGAGACGTGCTCGACGGAGAGACCGAACTGACCTTCTGCCCTTTGGGAGCAATGATGCGATGTGTCAGATCGAGCCTCGCCCGCAGCGTGGCAGTCGTCGCCCTGCCGTTCTCCCACGCAAGGTCAATCTCAAGCCCGCCTCGCGCCCGCAGCCCGCGAAACGAGCCGGTGGCCCACGCCTTCGGCAGAGCCGGCAGCAGACGAATCACATTGCCGACCTGCTCGGGCGGTCGCGAGCGGCCTGGAGCAAGGTTCGATCCGCTGGCATGCGACTGCAGCAGCATCTCCACCATGCCCGTCGGCCCGCCGAGATTGCCGTCAAGCTGAAACGGCGAGTTCGCCTTCGTACCGCAGATGTCGAACATGTTCGGCAGGGTCGAGTCCCGCAGCAGCGCAAGCAGGTTCTGATACGCCGCATCGCCGTCCTCCAGTCGCGCCATGCAGCAGACGATCCACGCGCGCGACCAGCCGGTGCTTCCGCCTCCTGCCGCGAGCCTGTGATCAAGCGTCACCCTCGCAGCATTCGCAAACTGCGGCGTGCGGTGCGGCGAGATCTGGTCGTCAGGAAACAGCGCGAACAGATGCGAGATATGGCGATGCCCAGGCTCGTGTTCGGCGTAGTCCTGTTGCCACTCCTGCAGGTTGCCGGCCTTGCCAATCTGAAACGGCGGCAGCTTGATGAGAGCGAGGCGCGCGCGAGTATAAAGCTCAGAGTCGGCCGTGGGATCCCAACTGGACGAAACAGCAAGGATCTCCGACGCCAGCAGCAGCCGCATAAACACCGCGCGCGTGATCTCGATATCCATCACCGGCGCCATACACAAGTTGTGAGCGCTTCCATCTGGAAGCTGGTACTTGTTCTCCGGCGAGCACGAAGGCCCCGTCACAAGACGGCCGGTCAACGGATCTTCAACCAGGTAGTCGAGCAGGAAGAGCGCGTTCTCGCGGAGCCGCGGATAAGCGCGATCACGCAGAAAGGCATAATCGCCGGTGTAATCATAGTGGTCCCAAAGATGGAGAGACAACCAGGCCGCTCCCATCGGCCACACGCCGCCGCCGAGAGCGTCAACCGGAACAGCATCGCCCCAGATGTCGGTGTTGTGATGGACGACATATCCGCGCGCATCGTAATAGCGCTGCGCCGTGAGATAACCCGGATTGCGCGTCCGATCGATGAGTTCGAACAGCGGAGCATGCAGCATCGAAAGATTCGCGCGCTCGGCTAGCCAGTAGATCATCTGGATGTTGATGTTCACCGTGTACTTCGATCCCCACGGAGGATCGACCGACTCATTCCAGATGCCCTGCAGCGTCGCCGCAAGAGTTCCCGGCCGCGAGCTCGAGATAAGCAGGTAGCGGCCAAACTGAAAGTAAAGGTTCAGCAACCCAAGGTCCTCACCACCCTGCTTCACACGCTGAAGCCGCTGATCCGTCGGAACGCTGGCGTTTGCATCCTGCGCCCCTCCAAGCGATATATCAGCGCGCCGAAAATAGAGTTGATAGTCGGAGACGTGCCGGTTCCGTAGATCGATGTAAGGACGTGCCGCAGCCGCAAGCAGATTAGCCGCGACCGCTGAGTGCATCGCAGCCTCACCCGCGGCATAGCGATAGCTCGTGGCGCAGTCCAGCAGCAGAGTCACTGCAGTAGCGTTCGCAACCGAGAGCGCGTTGTCGTGAGTAAAGACAGTCCCGCCCGTAATCAAAGCAAGCAGTTCAGCGTAGTACTTGATTCCAACCTGATGCTCCTTAACCGGCTGCCCCGGATTGTCATTCACCGGAAGCGCCTCGCCGAAGAGCGTGAGGCGATTCTGCGCCGTCGCTGCAGTCTTGAAGTTTGCCGGACGGTCGAGCGTCGCCGTGAAGCTCAGCTTGCCCGGCTGGTTCGCCGTAAAGCGCATCACGATGACCTGGTCCGGAGCGGAGCTGAAGACCTCCCGCGTATAACGCACGCCCTGCGTGAGGAAGGTTGTCGTGACAATTGCGGTATCGAGGTTCAGCTCACGGCGATAGCCTGTCATGTCGCCCATCGTGCCGAAGTCGAGATGAAGATCACCAAGCGTCTGGTAGCAAGGCAGACGACGCGGAATGGCGAGAAAATCCGTCAGTGCCAGCGCCTCGGCCTCCGCTATCTGTCCGGCGAAGAGCAACTCGCGCATCTTCTTGACGGCGGCTCCGGCGTTGGGATTATTGCGGTCCCGAACCTCGCCGTCCCAGATCGACTCCTCGTTGAGCTGAATACGCTCCTTAGACGGATCTCCAAAGACGCAGGCTCCAAGGCGGCCGTTGCCAACCGGCAGAGAATCCGGCCACGCCGTCGCGGGTTGGCTGAAGAAGAGTTTGTATGGCGTCGGCTCGTCGGCCGGAACCGAATCCTGCGCTCCTGCGAAGATGGTCGGCTGCGAAAGCACCGCGGCCGCCGCGGCGGAGGAGGTGAGAAAACGACGACGATTCATCCAACTGATCTCCACCCTCCGATGGTAACGGTTTTGGCGGAGCAGCGAAACGAATCCGCCGTCGATCCCTTAAGGCCGAACGTGCAGCGTCGCGTGCAGCGGCGTGTCGCGAGACGACGCTCCTGCGAGCACCTTGTAATCTCCAGGGAGCAGTTGCCATCCGTCCTTCTGGGTGTCAAAGACCGACAGGTAGAGCGGATTCATCGTCAAAGTCACCGTCTTCGACTCGCCCGGAGCCAGCGAGACACGCTCAAAGGCAACAAGCCGCTTGTAGTCTTCCTTCGCGGCGACGGGCAGCGCAACATATAGTTGTGCAATCTCTGTGCCAGCGCGTTTGCCGGTGTTCTTGACGGTAAAGCTCGCTGTCCGTCCGTTGTCATTCACAGTCAGGCCGGAGTAAGCAAAGGTCGTATACGACAGGCCAAAGCCGAAGGGAAACAGAGGCTGCTTCCCTGTCGAATCAAACCACTTGTATCCAACCCGCGCACCTTCGGTGTATGTCAGGTCAAACGGCTCGACCTTACGATGCTGGTCGTCGGAAGTGACGTTTCCTGCACTCTCCAGCCCCGGAACGATCGGATGCGGCAGATCCGCATCGGACTTAGCGAACGTGACTGAAAGCTTGCCCGACGGATTGACATCACCGAAGAGAATGTTGGCCAGCGCCTGCCCGCCGCCAATTCCCGGATACCACATCTCCACGATGCCTTTAACCCGATCCGCCCACGGCATCGTAACCGGACCGCCCGTCTCGAGCACAACGATTGTATTCGGATTCGCGGTAGCAACGGCCTCGACCAGCGCATCCTGATCGCCGGGCAGTGAGAGCGTCGGCGCATCCTGCCCTTCGCGCATCGGCTGATTCACGAAGACGATGGCAACTCCAGCAGTGCGCGCAAGGTGCGCGGCCTCGTCGTGATCCTTGCCGTCGGTGAACTGTACATTCGCCTGCGAAGCATGCTTTCGGATGAACTTCAGCGGAGACGACGGAAAGTAAATCGGCTCACCCCAGACCGAAGGTCCTGGCTTGGGATCGGCGGCATTGCCTCCGGGAGCATCCACCTGCGCGGAGCCGCCTCCTGATAGCACTCCAACGTCGGCGTGCGAGCCGATGAGCAGAATCGGCTTCGTTGAAGACGCCTCCAGCGGGAGGATGCCATCATTCTTCAGCAGAACGATGCTCTCCTCCGCAATGTGCTGCGCGTCCTCAAGCCCGCGGAAGGGATCAACAACGGTGCGGACGGGAGGATCGTCAACAACGCCGGCATCGAACATGCTGCGGAGGATGCGGTGCACCATATCATCGAGCCGCGCCATTGGAACCAGGCCAGTCTCAACTGCCTGCTTGAGTGGCTGATTGAAGTAGTCCTCGTCGCCGGGCATCTCCTGATCGAGTCCGCCAAGCGCAGCCTTCACTGTGCTGTGGGTTGCGCCCCAGTCGGAAACCACCCAGCCTTTGAAGCCGAAGTCCTTTTTCAATACCTGATTGAGCAGGTAGTCGTTCTCGCAGGCCCAGCTGCCATCGGCAAGGTTGTAGGAACACATCACTGCAGACGGATGCGAGATGCCGATTGCAATCTCAAAGGCCAGCAGGTCAGACTCGCGCGCCGCTTTGTGGTCAAGCAGAACGTTGACCACAGTGCGGCCAGTCTCCTGGTCGTTGAAGGCATAGTGCTTGATGTCACTCATCACTCGTTCTGACTTCATACCCCTCATCAACTGACCGACCATCGTGCCAGCCAATACAGGATCTTCGCCGGCGTACTCGAAATTGCGGCCGTTGCGAGGCTCACGTGTGATGTTTACGCCGCCGCCGATGGACATATTGAAGCCCTGCGCGCGCAGCTCGCGTCCGATCACCGAGCCATAGAGAAACGCGCCATCGGGGTCCCAGCTGCACGCCGCGCCAAGGCCTGAAGGAAGCAGCGTAGCGTAACGGCTCTGAAGAGCAGCCATTCGGATTCCGACTGCTGAATCAGCGAGATTGATATCGGGAATCCCGAGACGGTCGATGCCATGGGTGAAGCCAGCGCCAAGGTTTGAGCGCGGGTCAACAAAGGATCCCTTGCGAAGAACACCCCAGCCATCGCCGTGAACGAGCTGAATCTTTTCGTCCATGGTCATCTCGCGCAGCACCATGTCGGCGCGTTCGTCCGGAGAGAGCGCCTTGTTCATCCACGGCATCTCCGAGGTCTTCGGATGCTGAGCGTATCCCGGCAACACAATCAGGGCGATGGCAGTCAGGGCCGCAGATAAAAAGCTGAATTTGTGGCCCAAAAGAGACGAGCGGTAAGTCATCCGTACTCCTTGATGAACAGGTGCGGCCAGGATCGGGGAACCTGAACCTCGACGGGGTGGAGTCTAAACAAACTAAATCGATATAGTAAAGGGATTTTTCTAAACCATCTTTCGAGATGGCGCCGGGCCTACTTCGCGAAGAGCTGTCCGATATCAGCGAATGCCTTGAACTCAAGCGCATTGCCTGCGGGATCGAGGAAGAACATGGTAGCCTGCTCGCCGACCTCACCCTTGAAACGAATGCAGGGCTCAATGACGAATTTGATTCCGGCATTGCGAAGCCGCGCTGCAAGCGACTCCCATTGATCCATTGTCAGCACCACGCCGAAATGCGGCACGGGGACGTCATGCCCGTCGACAGGGTTGTGATGGATCTTCTCGCCCTTTGTCGCGGACTTGAGATGGGCGACGATTTGATGGCCGAAGAGATCGAAGTCGATCCATTGGGAGGAACTTCGGCCCTCAGGACAGCCGAGCGTGGTTCCGTAGAAGGCGCGGGCAGCATCAAGGTCGTCGACGGGAAAGGCGATGTGAAACGGCGTGAGCATGGCGTCCGAATATCTCCCTTTAGGCATCATAGCCTGCCGGGAGATTTCGAACGGCGCATGCTCAACCGAGCGAAGTTACCTGCGGTAGAAGCCTTTGTCGTAGCCACGGAGATAAGCACTGCGAAAGTAACTCTGGTAAGGACCGAACGGGCCAAACTGCGGGTCGTAGCCAGGAGTGTCGTGGAACTTGCGATCGTGCTTCGGATGGTAGCCAAAGCCGTTGTATGAGTCGCGTGCACCATCCTCCATGCCAGCGCGGAAGCCATTGTGTTCCGCAGAGTCGATCAGCGCCGATGCCTGGGGCGGTGGGGGCGGAGGAGCGGCGTAATAGGTGCGCTGCGCACATCCTGTAGACAACAGCGCTATCGCTACAAGCAAAACAGGAATCCATCGGGAGCGTTTCATCGGAACCTCGCTTCTAAGTCGCTCCAGAGATGATCTGGACGCGGTTGCTCAGTAAAACGCAAGGTCTCCGGAAATGTTGTTGGAGAAAAAGGTTGCTGTCGAAGACTCGATTTTATGCGTTGCCGTTCGGCAGGCGCACTACGAACTTCGTGTTGCCGGGCACCGACGAAAAGTGGACCGAGCCGCGATACTGTTCGACGATCCGGTGGACGATGCCCAGGCCAATACCAGTGCCAACACCAACTGGCTTTGTCGTGTAGAACGGATCGAAGATGTGTGGCTGGCACTCAAGGGGAATACCGCTGCCATTGTCACTGATGCTGACGCATATCTCTGTCCGCTTCGCCTTGGAATCGGAAGCAAATGTTTCTGCCCACGTGCGCACGCTGATGCGGCCGCCCTGTGGCACAGCATCGATGGAATTGTCGAGGAGATTGGTCCAGATTTGGTTCAGGCCGGAGTTATCGGTTTGAAGAAGCGGAAGGTCCGCAGCAAAGTCCTTCTCAAGAACGATCTCCTTTGCGCGGAACTTATGGGCAAGAATGACCAGGGTCGCATGAATGCTCTTGTTGACGTCGAGGGTCTGGCTCTTGCCCTTGCCCTCGTAGGCGTAGGACTTGACCGCGTACACGAGATCGGAGACTCGGCCGATGCTTTCCTCGATGGTGCCGACAAGCTGCATGCTTGAAACGAGAGCATCAAGCCAGCTCAGGGCGTCAGAGAGGCTGGAGCCCGGGAAGCTCTCGCGCGCGCACTCCAGATCCCGGGCATTGATCCCGATGGAGACAAGCGTGGGAGCCATCTTCCATGCGTTCTCGATATCGTGATTCTCCATCCACTCTGCCAGAGCTTCTTCGGCGTCGCTCTGCTCGA
Organism: uncultured Acidobacteriaceae bacterium; assembly: GCA_963741395.1. Lineage (GTDB taxonomy): Bacteria > Acidobacteriota > Terriglobia > Terriglobales > Acidobacteriaceae > Edaphobacter. Next base: position 757,799 of record CAVUHV010000002.1, on the reverse strand, counting down.
TCGAGTTCATTAAAACGGGCTGTTTGTTCGCCAGAGCATGGTCCTGCAGATCGATCATGCATTGCTTCTGTTCGGCAGTCATGCCCATTTTGCTGAATTTCGCGGAGATCTCGAGGAGACGAGTCAGATTTTCTCGCAATTGAGAGGCAGCACGGCGAGCGGCCGCGCCTGGATTATTTAGCTCGTGCATCAGGCCGGCGGCCAGCGTACCCAGTGACGCCATCTTCTCCTGCTGCACAGTCTGGCTCTGCAGCCTTTGAAAGCGGCTGGCCATGTTTCCCAGTATGGCCTTTCGTACCTGCGGGCAGCTCGTCATCAGGTTCCAGAAGGACTCTTCATCGAACTGTGCCAGACAGCTTGGTCCCGCCGCACGAACACTCGCCATATTAGGAATATTGGCAAGCAGAGGCACCTCTCCAAAGGCAGAGCCAGCCGGAATGGCGGTTAGTTCGGTCTCCTTACCGTCAGGTGACGTCTGATAGAGACGAAGTTCTCCTTCGAGCAGTATCCAGAAGTAGTGGGCAGCGTCTCCCTGGCGGGCGAGCACCTCTCCCTGTCCGATGCAGACCTCCTGAACACCCTTCAGACAAAGAATCTCGTCGTCTTTGAGGGAGGACAGAATCGGAGCCTGACGCAGCCTCTCAAAGAGGACCTCGTTGACCTGTTCCGATGTTTGGTTCTGGACGATTTGGGTTTGCTCGCTCATCGCTATGTTGAGTTGATTACCTTTCAAAGGGTCGCTAGATACTGGTGCACAAATTGAATTGCGATGGAGCCCTCGCCGACCGCCGAGGCACATCGCTTGACGGAGTTGTAACGGACATCGCCAGCAACGAAGACGCCGGGAACACTGGTCTCGAGGAGATATGGGTCCCGGTCGAGCTTCCACGAAGAAGGCGCCTTCAGCTTCAGATCGGGACCGGCGAGTATGAAGCCCTTGTTATCGAGAGCGATCTCTTTCGGAAGCCAGTCGGTCTTCGGCGCCGCCCCGATGAAGATGAATATCGATGAGACGGGCCGCGTCTCTTCGCCCTTCGGAGTCTTCAGGGTCAGACTCTCGAGGTGGCCGTTTCCGCACATGGAAGCAATCTCGGTGCAGGTCTCTACGACGATGTTCGGAGTCGCGGCAATCTGGTCAATCAGGTACTTCGACATGCTCTTGGTCAGCGAGTCCCCGCGGACCAGCATATGCACCTTCCCCGCATAACGTGCGAAGTACATGGCTGCCTGACCTGCAGAGTTGGCACCTCCGACAATATAAACAATCTCGTCGGCACAGGAGATCGCCTCAGCCAGAGCAGCACCATAGTAGACACCGGAGCCAGTCAACTGTTCTGCACCCGGAACATCGAGCTTAAGGTAGGAGACGCCTGTCGCGATGAGGCAAACGTGGCATGTAATCTCCTGGTTATCGGCCATCTGGACGATCTGGTACTGATTGTCACGGCGGATGCAGGTGACATGCTGCGCAAGAAACTCAGCTCCGAGACGCTGCGCCTGGATGTAGGCGCGTTTGGCCAGTTCATCGCCGCTGAGCCCGGCGGGAAAGCCAAGGTAGTTCTCGATCCGGGAGCTTGAGCCAGCTTGTCCGCCGACAGCCTCGCCCTCAACGATCAGAGTAGTAAGGCCTTCCGAAGCCGCGTAGACACCCGCGGCAAGTCCGGCAGGGCCAGCACCCACGATGACGATGTCGTAGAACTTCTGCTGTGCCTGGCGGGGCATGCCGAGTTTTGTGCCCAGGTCGCCTGAGCTGGGCTGAACGAGGGCGGTGCCGTCGCCGAAGATGACGACGGGAAGTCTCGTATCATCGAGACCCTTTCCCTTGAGCAGCTCGACCGCTTCGGGATGCTGCTCCGGGTTGAGCCACTGGTAAGGGATGCGGTTGCGGGAGAGAAACTCGCGGACGGCGTGGTCCATCGGGGACCAGCGAGTGCCGACGACTCGAATGCCTTCGAACGGAGGCTTGTAACCCTGCTTCCAGGCTTCGAGCAGGTCGTCGAGCACAGGGTAGAGTTTCTCCTCAGGAGGGTCCCACGGCTTATTCAGGTAGTAGTGGATCTTGGCGGAGTTGATGGCCCGGATCGCTGCTTCAGTGTCTGCGTAGGCAGTCAGAAGAACGCGCTTGGCGTCGGGATAGATCTTGATGGCCTGCTCGAGGAAGTCCACGCCGGTCATGCCGGGCATGCGCTGGTCCGAGAGGAAGAGGGCGACTGTGTCGTTGCGTTCCTTGAGCTGACGGCAGATGTCGAGGGCGGCTCCGCCTGAGGCGGCGCGCAGGATGCGATAGTCCTGGCCGTAGTGCCGGCGGAGGTCCTGGACCACTGCTTCGAGCACGCTGGTGTCGTCGTCGATGGCAAGTAAAATTGGCTTCGGCATACCCTAGTTATACTTTCCCGGCGCCCGTCAGGTGCACCCCACGTACAATTCGATTGTTGCTGGCGGCCAAAGGGTTCAAAAATGCTTGTGCCGTAACTTATTGATGCTTCAGGCTCCAGCCACTTTTGTGGGATTGCCGGGCCTTGTCCAAATTAGAGACAGTCTACAAAAGTCCGCCCCTTCCGGCCGATGAGAGAAGAGCGGGACAACGAACCGCCGCAGGAGACAACAGGAGATATGAATCGGATTATTCTGGCGGACAACCAGACGATTTTCCGGGCCGGAGCCGCGCGCGTATTGGCGCTGGAGGACGATATGCGCATCGTCGCCCAGTGTGAGGATATGGCGAAGCTCTGGGCCGCTATTGAAGGACTTCGCGGCTCGATTGCGCTGGTCGGATCAAGTCTGAAGCCCGATATCAGCGCTCTGACGGCGAAGGCCCAGGCTCTTGGAACCCGCGTCATTCTGGTCGCGGAGAACTCAGAAGAACTCACCGAGGAGTCACTCCAGCGGCTCGATGGCCTTGTTCACAGGAACATCGGAGGCCTGGATTTGCTGGACTGCCTTCGGCGCGTGGCGCGCGGCGAGCGTTACGCTCAGCGTCAACACGTCAGGATGATTCAATCCTCAGACAACGTTGGCACACGAGTGCGCGACCGTCTCACGCCACGCGAGATGCAGATCGTCGCCCTGATCGTGCAGGGATGCAAGAACAAAGAGATCGCGCTGCAGTTGGGCACCAAGGAGCAGGTGATCAAGAACTATCTGCGCGGCATCTATGACAAGACCGGTGTTTCGGACAGGCTGGAACTGGCGCTGTTCACGATCCACCATCGCGTACTCGCGGAGGCAGCGGCGAAGGCCGGCGATCTCATCGAGATGAAGTCTGCCTGATCAGTCAAAGAACAAACATGCGACAGTGGCCGCCGATTGGCAGCCCTCGCTTTACCTTCGTTTGGCAGACTACATGCCCATCTGTTCCGACTGCTTGTCAGCCGCAGGGCTGGCGCTACCGATCTTCTCGGCGATGCTCTTGGCCTGCGTGAAGAGCAGCAGGTAATCGGGGCCGCCGGCCTTGGAGTCGGTCCCGCTCATGTTGAAGCCTCCGAAGGGGTGCGCGCCGACCATCGCTCCGGTGCACTTGCGGTTGAGGTACAGGTTTCCGACGTGGAACTCGTCGCGGGCGCGGTCAAGCTTCTCACGTGAGGTGGAGTAGACGGCTCCAGTGAGGCCGTATTCGGTATTGTTGGCGATGCTCAGAGCCTCGTCGAAGTTCTGTGACTTGATGACGGCGAGTACCGGGCCGAAGATCTCTTCGAGCGCAATGCGGGCCGTCGGCGAGACGTCGGCTATAACCGTGGGCGCGATGTAGTAGCCGCCTTCGGGAGTTTCGATGGCGTGGCCGCCGTTGAGGACGCGACCTTCTGTCTTGCCGATCTCGATGTAGCTGAGGACCTTCTTGTAGGCCTTCTCACTGATGACCGGGCCAGTGTAGACGTTCTTCGCGGGGTCGCCGGTCTGGATGGCCTTGACGCGGGCCTGCAGGCGGTCGCAGAAGACGTTGTACACGCTCGCGTCGACGATGGCGCGTGAGCAGGCGGAGCACTTCTGGCCGTTGAAGCCGAAGGCGCTGGCGACGACGCCTTCGATTGCGGCGTCAAGGTCGCAGTCGGCGTCGACGATGATCGAGTCCTTGCCTCCCATCTCGAGGATGGTGCGCTTGATGAAGATCTGTCCGGGCTGCGTGTGCGCGGCGCGCTCGTGAATCTCTAAGCCGACCGCTTTGGAGCCAGTGAACGCGATGAAGCGTGTCTGCGGATGCTCGACGATGGCAGAGCCGAAGCCAGGGCCTTCGCCGGGGCAGAAGTTAACGACGCCGTCAGGAAGACCGACCTCTTCGAGGATCGCTATGAAGCGCGCGGCTACTGTCGGCGCGTCGACTGATGGCTTGAGAACGACGGTATTTCCGCAGACGATAGAGGCTGCAGTCATTCCGGCCATGATGGCGAAGGGGAAGTTCCAGGGCGGAATGACGGCTCCGACGCCGAGCGGGATGTAGCGAAGCTGGCTGCGCTCGCCGGGAAACTGGATGGGCGTCTTCGCCTCGTCGAGACGAAGGGCTTCGCGGCCGTAGAACTCGAGGAAGTCGATCGTCTCGCCTACGTCGGCGTCGGCTTCGCCCCAGTTCTTGCCGACTTCGAAGGTGAGCCACGCGCAGAACTCGAACTTGCGCTCGCGGATGAGGTCGGCGGCGCGGAAGAGCAGTGCTGCGCGCTCGGCGACCGGCGTTCGGCTCCATGCCGGGAAGGCTGTCAGAGCGGCCTGAACGGCGCCTTCGGCGTGTTCGGCCTCGGCGCGCTGATGGACTCCGACTACCTGCGAGGGCTTCGCGGGATTCACGGAGCGAATCTTGCCCTCGGTCTTTATGCGGCGGCCGCCGACGATCATGTCGTACTCGCGGCCGAGTTCGCTCTCAACCTTTGCGAGAGCGGCTTCCATATCACGCTTGTTTTCGGCCAGCGAGAAGTCGATGAAGGGCTCGTTGGTGAAAGGAGTCTCTGCAGTGCGCACGGCGAAGGGAGGAACTATTTCTGCGGTTGCCATAACGCTTAATTTTAGCGCGATGGACGGCCTGCTCGTTCTTCCACCTCCCTACCCCCCTCCCCAAGGATTTTCGGAAGCTCCTTTATTTTGTGCAGTTTAGGTAAGAACCATCTCGTAAAGTATTCCATTCAAATGGTTCAATGGTCAAAGTCTTCAAAACAGGCGAGTTATGCGCCAAATAGTAAAGCCCCGGAGTATCCGGGGCTTTGGTCTACTTCAATTGTATCAATTCGGGGAAATTACTCTGCCACGTGGAAGGGAACAAATATACTTGACACACCATGAACTAGCTGATACAGTTTGTTACATGGCAAATCAAGACATTCCGAACAGCCTCATTGAAGTGATCCGGTATTTCTCGGATGTTGATATTTGCATCGAGTTTGTGGCCTCTTTGCGGTGGATGAATGGAGCGGTTTGCCCCCACTGCGAGAGCAAGAATGTCGGCTTTCTGAAGACTCGCCGCATCTGGAAGTGCCGTGAGTGCCGGAAACAGTTCTCCGTGAAGACTGGAACCATCTTTGAAGAGTCTCCTATCGGTCTGGACAAATGGCTCATGGCGATCTGGCTGGTAGTGAATTGCAAAAATGGCGTCTCCAGTTACGAAATTGCGCGTGATCTGAAGGTAACCCAAAAGTCGGCTTGGTTCATGCTGCACCGCATCCGGCTTGCCCTCAAGAACGGCTCATGGGAGAAGATGGGCGGCTCTGACGGTGGCGCAGTTGAGATTGATGAAACCTTCGTCGGCGGCAAACTGGCAAATATGCATAAGAGCCGCGCCAAGGCTCTCAAGATGGGCATGAAGGGCCAGCCAGTGAATGCTTACCATACCCGCCATGCAAACAAGACTGCTGTATTCGGCATCCTTGACCGCGAGTCACGGCAAGTACGGGCGAAGGTTATGCCGAACGTAAAGCGTGAGACCTTGCAAAACGAGATTCTGAAGAGCATCCACCACGGCTCAACTGTCTACTCCGATCAGGCCGTGGCCTACGACAAGCTAAAAGAGAACTACATCCATGAGACCGTGAACCACGTCAACGCCTACGTGGAAGGCAACGTCCACACAAACGGTCTGGAAAACTTCTGGAGCCTGATGAAGCGTAGCCTCGCCGGAACCTATGTCGCAGTCGAGCCGTTCCACTTGGATGCGTACCTTGACGAACAAATGTTTCGCTTCAACAATCGCGGCACACGCGACAATCCGTTAAACGACGGTGATCGTTTCATGCTGGCTGTATCGCAGATTTCAGGGAAGAGACTGACTTATGCAGAACTGACTGGCAAGGTGGCAGACCCGCAATTCTAAGAATTACCGAATGAAGAACGGACTTTGGATGAAGCGGCAGAGCCGAGGGAAGAGGAACCTTTAGGGAGTCTCTTCCCGCTTTCTTTTTGCGCCTCCATACGTGTCTGCATCTGGCTCTTGGATACCTTGAGGATGTCCTGTACAGCGACGGTGAAGCGGTTGAACTCAGGCGTATTCGGCGGTGTCTTCATGGGCATTATGATAACGCGGTCTACACCTGAGCGAAACAGCCTCTAATCCTGGTATCCAGTTCCTTGGCTTTCTTGAGGTACTTCGCGCTATCTACAAAACTAAATTTTTGCTCTGAATACCGATAGACTGCGATATCGAGACCGCCAATCAGGGTCGGCTCTATCTTGCTTCCAAGCCAAACGGTGTATGCCGCCATTGCGGCAAGTTTGTCCACGTTCATGTTCTCATCGAAGAAGTGTTCTGGTATCAGAGATGCGAATTGGGAAGTAAACCCCGCTGTCCACATACTGTCATCGTTCGATATGGAGAGATTCTGAGGCAGTAATTCGGTGCGATATGCTTTTCTTGCTGGGCCATCAATCCATAGAATTGTGGATCGAAGTTTCTCGTCATAGACCTTGTCGGGAAGTAGTTCAGTGCTCAACTCTCGGATGGTTCTGGCTATGTCTTCCCCCGAAAGCAATGTGGCTTTTACGAATTCCTCGCGGAGGGAACTGGCAACCAACGAACTAAACTGACGACCCGCATAAGCCCATGCAAACCTGCCGGACGGGTCAATCTGGATTTTCCTGACTCTTCGCTTGCCTCCCCCTTCGAGGTATTCGCGTGTATCGCTTGCGAGCACGAGTCCATCGCTTCCGCGCATAGCTACCTGATACGTCATTTTTCTTTCCCCTGAATCGTAGGGGTTATTGTACGTTTCCAAAAACCCCGCCCATATAGACCTCCAACAAAAACCGCCTGATTTGGCGGGGTTATCTGCTATCCTGCCGCGATGAAATTAGCTGGTTGTCTTGCGTTGGTTCTGGCGGTTGTCTTGGGGATATGGGCAGGTAGGGACTATGCCCAAAACGAACATGACAGGAAATACAACCTCGAATTGATGAACGCTGAAATTAGCCGCGAATTGTCGGGGCGCACGTCATCAGGTAAGGCTCTTGAGCGAGATAAGGAAATCGATGCCGCCGAACGCTACGACGCCATTATTGGGATCGTAGCCGTTTGCGTCCTGATTGGCTCTATTGTCCTTTTCTCAAAAAAAGAGGCGGTGAGTGCGACATGAAGATGAATGAAGAATGGGACATTCCAGACGAATACCTGGCTGAAATCGGACGCGTGATTGTCAGATGGAACAAACTGGAAGGCCTGATAGAACTTAGCCTGATTGAACTCTTAGGCAAAGACATGACAGAGGGCCGCTCTCTCGTTCTGTTTACACATATGGCTTTCCCCCAGAAAATGGACGTTCTGAGTGCGCTCGTCAACGAGTGCCTTTTCAATCCGGCATACAGTTGGCTCAAGGAATACAAGCCTACAGTCGAACCTCTCCTTAGAGACGCGGCGAAAAGAAGGAACGAAATCGCGCACGCGAAATGGGGCATTAAAGACGGGACAGTTGGAAAGTCGAGCATTTCGGCTCGGGGAACTCTAAAACTGTCGAACTCTCAAGCTTCCATTTCCGAAATAGAGGAGGCTTCCAATGTCATCGTCAAGGCTGCGGATGCGCTCGCTACGCTGGTATTTTTTCGCGGCAAGAGTGCTCCGCCGCAAAGCGGACAATAGTTGAATCGTTCAGTTTCTCTGCATTCTTGACCAGCCCGGATCAGATAATCCACCTCCCCATACTGGGGATAGGTTGCACTGAACCAGCCAATGATATGGTTGCATCGCAGCGATTGCTGCCCTGTCACGGTGTTCACATCCTACTCCTTTTTGGTGTGCCAAGTATGTTTATGCCCGTGGAAGTCATTGAATGCGATGGAGTTGAACACTTTGGGGACTTGTCAATAATTTCTGTGGAAAAATCCGGAAGAGGTCGCGAGAACGGTGATGGCACACCGGCAGTTGGGGCGCTCCGGACGAAATACGGGGGTTTCTCCACTCTGCGGCGCGATAGAACCGCACCGCTTCGGTCGAAATGACGTGCATTAGCAAGGATGAGCATCCCGTGATCCCATATCTCTGGATCGAATCACCCGGGTCTTAGCTTGTTATGATCGGAGCATGACACAGCTTGATGTTCTGTATCGCTACGAGGTGCCTCCGACGGAGGCGGCTGCGCTTGCTGTTGCGCGAATACGCGAGGTTTATGGGGTGCGGCAGATCGCGTTTGATGAGGCGGCGAAGACTGTCCGGGTGGAGTTCGACGCTACGCGGCTGAATGAGCCGGTGATCCACCAGCTTCTACGGGGTGCCGGACTGGATATTGTGGAGCGGGTGGCGCTGGCGGCGGCTCCTGAGCCTGCTCCGGCGGCTGCGACCCCGGCTTCGTAACCTGAATGGCCGTACTTACAGGATCCACGACCGACGAGAGTACGGGGCAAGTTGGCGACCAGCTGCGACGAATGAGCGGTGGCAGACACCATCCGTGCTAATAGCTCGGAGGCCTGAACCGCTGTAATCTCATTCCTAAACATGGCACGGGTCAGAAGTCCTGAGAAACGCAGCGCAATTCTGCAGGCGGCGGTGCACGAGATCGCCGAAGCGGGACTGGGCGCGCCTACTGCGAAGATTGCGAAGCGTGCAGATATCGCCGAAGGCACCCTCTTCAGGTACTTCGCGAATAAGGAAGAGCTGCTGAACGAGCTTTATCTCGAGCTGAAGAACGAGGTCTACAGCAGGATCAGCGCTGATTTCCCACATAAGGCGAGCCTGAAGCGGCGAGCGTGGCACGTGTGGTCGACTTTTCTTGAATGGGGGATTGAATTCCCTGAGAAGCGCAGGGCTTCGGTGCAACTGAATGTGTCCGATGTGATCACGCCCGCGACACGTGCGAGATCAGCCGAGGGGCGCGGCACGATTGACGTCACGCTGAGAGAGCTGGAAAGCCGCGACGGACTGCGAGGGCTGCCAGCGGGATTCGCAGCGGCGACGATTGCAGCCATGCAAGAGGCGACGATGGACTTTATCGCGAAACAACCGAAGAAGCGCAAAGAGCTGAGCGAGCAGGCGTTCAAGGTTGTCTGGCGGGCTTTGCGGTGAGGTTCTTTTAGGAATAATAAATGAGCAACCACTCGCTCATTTTGGAATCTACTCATCCAGGAGGATCTTGCAATGGCAAAGGTCTGGTTGATTACTGGAAGTGGAAATGGTTTGGGGCGGGATATCGCCGAGGCGGCGCTCGCCGCAGGCGACAACGTGGTGGCAGGGGCGCGGCGGACAGAGGAGTTGGCTCCGTTAGTGGCGCAGTACGGCGAGCGGGTGAGGCCCGTGACGCTCGAAGTGCGCGATGAGGCTGCGGCGCAGCAGGCCGTGAAGCTGGCGGTCGATACCTTCGGCCGGCTGGATGTGCTGGTGAACAATGCGGGCTACGGTCAGATTGCACCGTTCGAGCAGATGGGCGCCGAGGACTTCAAGGCTGTGGTGGATACGTGCTTCTGGGGCGTGGTGTATACGACGCGCGCAGCCATCCCGGTGATGCGCAAGCAGAGGAGTGGTCACATCTTTCAAGTGTCTTCAGTCGGAGGCCGGTTTGCGATTGGCGGGAATACGCCGTATCACGCGGCGAAGTGGGCTGTCGGCGGCTTCAGCGATGGGCTGGCGATGGAGGTTGCGCCGTTTGGCGTGAAGGTCTGCACGCTGGAGCCGGGCGGGATCCGGACCAACTGGGCTCAACGCGCGGGAGAGAAGCCGGTGGAGCTGCTGCCGGAGTATGAGGCTTCAGTCGGCGCGATCTATAAGCTGCTGCAGAGTATACGAGGGCGTACGGAAGGCGACCCGCGCAAGATCGCAGAGGTGATTGTGCAGCTGGCGAACAGCGATGAGGTGCCGGTGCGGCTGATCCTTGGAGTGGATGCGGAGAAGAGGGTGCAGCGAGCGGAGGCTGTGCGGGCGGAAGAGGCGGAGAAGTGGCGGCATCTGACTTTGGCAACGGTATTTGAAGATGCGGAGTCAATTCCCGAGCTGCTGAATCACTAGTCGCGGCGAGATTGTGAACTTCTCGATCATGTTGCCTCCGACGAGCACGTTGTCGGAGGCGACAGGGTCGAACTTCCTTTGCTGTCGCTTTGTTATGATCTGCATGCCTGTTTCCATCGGCAAGGCTGGTGTTTTGTGATCTTCAAGCAGTTTTACCTGGGGTGCCTGGCGCATGCCTCTTACCTGATTGGGGATGAGGAGACGGGCGTGGCGGCGGTTGTCGATCCGCAGCGCGACATTGATCAATACCTGGCGTTTGCGGCTGAACATGCACTCGAGATCAAGCATGTTTTCCTGACCCATCTTCATGCGGATTTTATTGCGGGGCACCTGGAGCTTCGGGCGCGAGCGGGCGCGAGGATCTACCTGGGAGCTGAGGCGCGGGCAGATTACCCGTTTGTGCCGCTCAAGGATGGCGATGCAGTGGAGTTTGGAAAGATGCGGATCGTGGCGATGGAGACGCCGGGACATACTCCGGAGTCGGTGTCGCTGGTCCTGTATGACGTAGCGGAGAGTGCGACGCGGCCTTATGCAGTGCTGACCGGGGACACGATGTTTATCGGCGATGTGGGACGGCCGGACCTGCGGGTGGCGCTGGGGTGGTCGGCGGCGGAGTTGGGCGGGATGCTGTATGACTCGCTGCATGGGAAGCTGATGACGCTGCCGGACGATTGCCTGGTGTATCCGGCGCATGGGGCGGGGTCGCTGTGCGGGAAGGCGATCAGCAAGGAGACGGTTTCGACCATTGGGGAGCAGAGGCGGCTGAACTATGCGCTGCAGCCGATGACGAAGGACGAATTCGTGCACCTGGCAACGGCGGACCAGCCGGAGGCTCCGGCTTACTTTACGTATGACGCCGTGCTGAACAGCCAGGAGCGACCGACGCTGGATGAGGCGCTGGCGCGGGAGCTGAATCCGCTGACCGTGGAGGATGTGCTCAGGTTGCAGGCGGAGGGCGCGCAGCTGCTCGATACGCGCGATCCAGTGGAGTTCGCGGCAGCGCATCTGGCGGGGAGCATCAACATCGGGCTGAGCGGGCAGTATGCGACGTGGGCGGGAACCGTGCTGGACCATGAGCATCCGATCGTGATCATCGCGGGTCCTGGGCGGGAGAATGAGTCGGCGGTAAGGTTGGGACGCATTGGGTTCGATCATGTGGCGGGGTTTCTGAAGGACGGTTTGGAGAGCCTGAAGACAAGACCGGAGCTGACGCGGACGACGGAGAACGTGAGCGCTTCGTTTGCGGCGGAGCTGCTGGACTCAAACGAGGCTCCGCTGATCGTGGATGTTCGGGCTCCGCGTGAACGGGAGCAGAGGTACATAGCAGGCAGCGTGGGAATTCCGCTGAATCATCTGGCGGAGAGTATGGCGAAGCTGCCGCGGGATCGGACGCTGCTGGTCTACTGCGCTGGGGGGTACCGGTCGTCGATTGCGGCGAGTTTGCTGGAACGCGACGGATTCGGCCATGTGAGCGAGCTTGCGGGCGGTATCGCAGGATGGGAGGCGGCTAAGCTGCCCGTGCAGACGGCGGCTGCCTCATCGTAAAAAGCGCCAAGTGGAAAAGGACACGCCGGGGAAGAATAGTTTAGAGTCATAAGGGACGCGCCCGTAGCTCAGCTGGATAGAGCATCTGGCTTCGAACCAGAGGGTCGGAGGTTCGAGTCCTTCCGGGCGCACCACTTCCTGAATCAGCTCGTTACTTCGTCACCGGGAGTTGTGCAGGTTCCTCAGCGGACTGCTTCTGTTTGATGGGAGCGAGAAACCGCCACGGCGAACGAATGATTTGTTTGAGTGCGTAGCGCAGGATCGATAAGTGCTCCTCGCGTGGCACGTCGTAGGCACGCAGCGCTACGTAGGACGCCGTAGCGAAGCTGACACTGAGATTCATCACAAACATGATGGCTACGCCGACTACCGCGGTGTATAGCCAGGGCTGGAGAAATGCCGATGAACCATAGTGCGCGGCAGAGAATGCGAACATGCCGGTGTTGAGCGTGACGTGGCGGATATCGAAGGGCAGGCCGAAGAACTGCGAGACCCCCGGTGTGAATCCCATGAGATAGCCAAGAGCGATGCAGGTGCTCCAAGCCGCGACGTTGTTGTCGAACCAGGTGGCGAGCCTCTGCATTCTGCGGACACCGATTCTATTTCCGAGCGGATGCTGTGCGATGGCGGCAGGAATGCGGTGATAGACAGCGAAGTTTTCGCACCATCCTCCGATGAGCCCGGCGAGCCAAAGTATGATGCCTGTCAGCGCTGCGTCGATGGCGGTGAATGAGGCCAGGGGACGCAGCGATTTGTATACGTGCACTGCCTGGTCAGTGGGCACGTATGGCGAGTGGAAGGCGGCGCGCCATATCTGGTCAAAGACGACGGCTCCGATGCATACAGCGAAGATATTGCCGAGCGCGGCGGCAAATTGAGACCGGCTGATCGATGCGGCGAAGTCGGTGATCTTGTCGCGGCGAGAGTCACCACGGTTGCGACGGATGATATCGGCGAGAGTGGCGCCGGTCATGGAAGGCTGTTTGGTAGCGAGCACGAAGCCGAAGACCTGAAGAAGGACGAAGCTGACTGCGTAGGTCGTGCCTACGAGGAAGCCCTCGACGAAGGGCGGCCACCCCTGGTCGATGATGTGAAGTTTGGTGGCTGCGGTGAAGACGGTGAGGAATCCGCCGCCGATGGCGGCTCGCCACATGCTCCAGTACTCCCGGCGGTTGTGGGCGATGTAGTGTTCTCCGCCGTGTCCGGTGCGTTCGACGGTCTTGCGGGCCAACAGGTTGAAGTTTTGCTGGACGAGCGAAGAGATACGCGTGTCTTCGAGTACGCCTGATACGAGCGTATCGAGCAGCATTCGGGCGGCGACGGAGGGCTTGCGCAAGTGCTCGACGAGGGCTTCGGCGATCAGTTCCATGCGGTCCAGCGATTCGTCCATGGCGCTGAGGTCGAAGACCAGCGCGGCGCTTACGCCGGCGTCCTCCATGTGAAGCCGGACGAGCGCGAGTTCTCCGCGGCAGGCGTAGACAGCATTGAGCCAGCGCTCGATGCGGGCGGCAGGTGGCTCGGAGCCTTCGGACTTGATGAAATTTTCGGTAGCGAAGACAAAGGCATAGAAGGGAGACTGCTCGACGGGCGCGGGGGCGCTGCGCTGACGGACGGCGGTGCTGGTCCCTCGCGCTGAGACACGCGCTGCCAGCAGCCGGAGCGCCTGATGGATGTCCTCATGCAGGTGCGGGAATGCTGATAGACCTCGCTGGTCCCACAGAATCGCAGCCAAGCGCATGAACAGCGCGGGATCGATGTCGAGAAAGCGCTGGACAGCGCGCGGCGAAGCGAAGATGGGCGCGAAGATGCGAATCGCGTCATTGTCGTCGCGCGTCGCGGGCAGCAAACGCTCGAAGAGGCGGCTTGTAATTTCCGGGAGAAGTGCCTGCTGGGCGGGCAGACCCGCTTCCGCGAAAAGAGACACCGAATCAAGTGAGCCGAGCATCGCCTTCCATGTCTGCTGAAAGCGGGAACGAAGGTCAGCATCCTGATCGAGGATGTCGATCCAGCAGAGCAATGCAGATTCGAAGGCAAGGTTGGAATGTTGCTGCCAGATCACGGAAAAGAGGCCGACGAAACGATCGGTCTGGCTGCAGAGCGCGGTTGCAACGCAGAAGGCTTCCGTCGATCTGCGTAACGCCACTTCGGTTCCCACGGAGAGTCGCGTCCCTTCGGATGCGGGCTCCGGAAGGTTTCGAGGCTGAGAAACGAGGGCCATCTACGCTTCCTTACGCTGAAAATTCCAAATCAGGCCAATGGTGCAGGTTTCCAAGTGTTTTTATCGGTGATTCACTGTTGCGAATCGTGTCTTCTCGGGGATTGATTTGGTGCGAACTATTCCTTTCGAGGCTGGGGTAACGGGATGGTACCACTCCTGTGGTTTCACACTCACCTGAGAACCGGCGCTATGAAAAATAAGCGTGGGAGTTGCTGTGTTAGAGGGCTTCGCAGCGAGGGAGAGAAGAGATTAGGATGGCGTATGCCGCGCTGGGTCCTTCTGCTCGCTGCGATTCTATCCGCCTTGCAGGTTTGCGCACAGGAACGGCCGTCGTATGGTATGCGGACCGACGGACGGAAGGTGGAATCATTAGCCCCAGCCGGAACAAAGGCAGTCGTGCTCTTCTTTGTAGCGTCGGATTGCCCTATCTCGAACCGGACCTTTCCTGAGATGAAGCGGCTGCGGGAGGAGTTTGCGGCGCGCGGTGTGAGCTTCTGGTTTGTCTATGCGAATGCAGGGGAACGGCCCGAGGAGACGCAGCGTCATCAGGAGGCGTATGACGCGGGTGGCGAGGCTTTGCTGGATGTGACGGGCGCACTCGCGGAGATGAGTGGCGCGCGGGTTACGCCGGAGGTTTCTGTGCTGGTGCCTCACGGAGCCGCATGGCGGCCAGTCTATACGGGGCGCGTGGATGACCGGTACGTGCAGATTGGCGTGGAGCGTCCGCAGGCCAAGGTCCACTTCGCGGAGAACGCGCTGAACGCTGTTTTGAGCGGCGGGCATGTTGAGACCGAGACGGGTGTGCCGGTGGGGTGTTCGATTGTGAGCCCGAGGGTGGCAGCGGCAGGGAGTTCGGCACGATGAGCGCAGGGCTTCGGGGGTGTGTGGCCGCCGGTCTGGTTGTGGTGACGGGCGTTGCGTCGATGATCAAGCATACTGGCCGCGGGATGAGTGTGGTGCATGCGTCGCAGGGCCAGGTGACGTGGCGGCAGCAGATTGCTCCGCTGGTCTACAAGAACTGTACGAGCTGTCATCACGCGGGCGGGTCAGGGCCGTTTTCGTTGACTACTTATTCGGACGCGAAACGCTGGGGCGGGCTGATGAAGACGGTAACAGCGAGCCGGTATATGCCCCCATGGCTGCCGGAGCCGGGGTATGGATCGTTTGATGGCGAGAGACGGCTAACGGAGGACGAGATCGCGCTGGTGAAGGCGTGGGTCGAGGCGGGCATGCCAGAAGGCGAGGGCAGCGCTCCCGCGGCTCCGGTGTATGGAAGCGGCTGGGTGATGGGACCGCCGGATCTTGTGCTGGAGATGGGAACCTCGATGGAGGTGCCGGCGAGCGGAACTGATCTCTTTGAGAACTTCATCCTGCCGGTGCCGCTGAAGGGAACGAAATGGGTGCGGGCGATGGAGATCAAGCCCGGGTCGCCGCAGGTGGTGCATCATGCGAACGTGATTCTGGACAGAACGGCTTCGCTGCGGCGAACTCATCCTACGGACTGGCAGAAGGGTATTCCGGGGATGGACATCATGGTGGATTCGGGCGACAGCTTCGATCCGGACAGCCACTTTTTGTTCTGGAAGCCGGATTCGACTGCGCTGATTGAGCCTGAGGGGATGCCGTGGCGTCTGGATGCGGGGGATGACCTCATCCTGAATATGCACCTGAAGCCGACGGGCAAGGTGGAGCACGTTCGGGCGCGGATCGGACTCTACTTTACGGACAAGCCAGCGACAGAGCATCCGATGCTGCTGCAGCTGGAGCATGATGCGGCTTTGGATGTGCCTGCGGGTGATGCTGATTTTGTTGTGGAGGATGAGCTCCAGCTGCCGGTCGCGGTCGATGTGTTGGGGATCTATCCGCACGCGCATTATCTCGGCAAGAGGATGGAAGGCTGGGCGGTGCTGCCGAACGGGGAGCGGCGCTGGTTGGTGTTGATCAAGAACTGGGACATCAACAGGCAATCGGTGTATCGCTTTGCGAAGCCAGTGCAGTTGCCGCGCGGAAGCGTGGTGCATATGCGCTATACGTATGACAACTCGGCGGACAACGTGCGGAATCCGAATTCACCACCGGTGAGAGTGAGAGCTGGGAATCGCTCGGTGGATGAGATGGGGCACCTTTGGCTGCAGGTGCTTCCGCAAGTCGCGAAGGATGATGCCGGGCGCGATCCGCGGATGGATCTGGAAGAGGCGTGGATGGAAGACCGTCTGCGCAAGGATGCGAAGGATGATCTTGCGCTGTACAACCTTGCTTCGCTGGCGATGATGGAGGGCGATAGTGGACGCGCGAAGGAGCTCTACCGGCGTGCGTTGGAGAGCCGGCCAGAGGACGTGCGCACGATGACCGCGCTGGGAACGGCGATGGAGGCGAGCGGGGATTGGAGGTCGGCGCAGGCGCAGTATCGCGCAGCCTTGGCGAAGGATTCTACTTATGCAGATGCTGCGTTCGATCTTGGGTCAGTCGATCTGCGTCATGACGAGATGCCGGAAGCAGAGCAGATGTTTCGCGGGCTTACGCTCTCTCGCCCGGAAGACGTCGGTGCCCGCACCGGATTGGCGAACGTGCTGCTGGCAACCGGCCGCACTACCGAGGCGAAGAAAGAGTTCGAGGAAGTCCTGGCGGGGGCGCCGGAGAATTTTGAGGCTCTGTATGGAGTCGCAAGTATCGAGATGCAGGCGGGCAATCCGCAAGGCGCGGAGCCGCTTCTTTTGCGAGCAATTGCAGTGCGGAACGACAAGGATGCTCAGCGGATGCTGGCCATGGCCTACGCCGGAATGGGAGCACCGGAGAAGGCACTGCAACATCTGCAGGAGTGGCAAAGGCTTTCGCCGGTCGATGCAGAGCCGCACCGCGCGCTGGCGCAGGTGTACAGCCAGTTGGGGCGCAGGCTCGACGCTGTGCGGGAACAGAAGATGGTGGTGAAGCTTTCGCCGGAGAACGCAGGCGATTGGAACGACCTGGGGGTCATGGAGGCGCAAGCGGGAGATCAATCTCAGGCGCGGCTCGACCTGCAACATGCGCTGCAGCTTGATCCGGAGAACGAGGCGATTCGCGCGAACTTGCGGAAGTTCTGACGTGGGATAAGACTAAGCACTCGGACATACTGCATGAAACATTGTTCGGGAGCACAGGCCGTCCCGTAGGATGGCAATACTCAGGCGGCGTATTCGGAGGTGCCAGCGAGTGCTGCGTTTCATTGGTGGACTGATCCGGCCGTGTCGTGCGACTTTGCTGCTGATCTTTGGCGCCATGTGTGTCGAGACTGCCATGAGCCTGGCAGCGCCGTGGCCGCTTAAGATTATCCTCGACAGCGTTGTCGGCAACCACAAGCTGACTCCGTGGCTGCACCGGCTGGTGGGGCCGCTACTTGAAAGCGGTTCGCGACTGCACGTGGCTGCACTCGCTGCGCTTGCCTTCGTGCTGATCTCCGTGACCGGCGCCGCGGCGTCGTACCTCGATAACTACTACACGGAGAGCGTTGGGCAATGGGTGGCACATGATCTTCGTATGCGGATGTATCACCATCTGCAGCAGCTGTCGCTGGGCTACTACAGCACGCATGAGACCGGAACGATTCTTAGCACGATTACAACCGACATTCAGACGATTCAGGGCTTCGCCTCGTCGTCAACGCTCGACATTCTTGTCGATGTGATGACCATTGTCTGCATGCTGGGACTGATGTTCTGGCTGAACTGGGACTTCACGCTGATTGCTGTGGCGGTGACACCATTTCTGTTGCTGTTCGTTTCGCGGTTCAAGAAGTCGGTGAAGAAGGCGACGCATGAGGTGCGCAAGGAACAGAGCGAGATCGTCGCGGTGGTGCAGCAGGGTCTCGAGTCGATCCAGGTAGTGAAAGCCTTCGGTCAGGAGAAAGCGGCGGAGCAGCTTTTGCAGGGTGTAAGTGAAGCGGCGGTGGGAGCGGCGCTGAAGGCCAGAAGTATCAAGGCGCTGCTCTCGCCGGTCGTCACGATCACCGTTGCGGTGTGCACGGCGATTGTGCTGTGGCGTGGAGCGGCGCTCATCCTCAGGGGAGCGATGACGGTAGGCGAGTTGACGGTTTACCTTGCCTACCTCACGAAGTTCTTCAAACCGGTAAAAGATCTGGCAACGACGACGAATGCAATTGCTCAGGCTGCCGTTGGGGCTGAACGCGTGCGATCGATTCTGGATACGCAGGCGGTGACACCGGAGAAAGCCGATGGGCTGGAGCCTGAAAAGCTGGTGGGCGAAATTGAGTTCGACCATACTGCTTTCGGCTACGATCCGATGGCGCCAGTGTTGACCGACGTAAATTTCAAGATCAAGGCGGGCCAGTTTGTTGGAATCGTCGGGCCGACGGGCAGCGGGAAATCTACTGTGGTCAGCTTGATTCCGCGCTTTTACGATGCAACGTCAGGCAGCGTGTTCGTCGACGGTCACGACGTTCGCGATTACAGGCTGAAGTCGCTGCGCGACCAGATAGGGTACGTTCTGCAGGACACGATTCTCTTTCGCGGGACGATCTTTGAGAACATTGCCTTTGGGCGCCCCGGGGCCACCAGGGATGAGGTGATTTCTGCGGCGAGGCTTGCCAATGCCCACGACTTTATTACCGCGCTGCCGCTGGGTTACGACACGCTAGTGGGCGATCGCGGTTCGACGCTTTCCGGCGGGCAGCGCCAACGTATCGGTATCGCGCGAGTGATGATTCGAAATAGCCCGATCCTGCTGCTGGATGAGCCGACGGCAGCTCTCGACAGCGAATCGGAAAAGCTGGTGATCGAGGCTCTGGAGAGATTGATGAAGGGCCGGACTGTCATCGCTATCGCGCACCGCTTGACCACAATACGGGATGCTGACCTGATTGTGGTTATCAAGGAAGGCGTTGTCGCTGAAAGTGGAACCCATGATGAATTGATGGCCCGCGACCGCATCTATGCCGGGTTGCACCGCACCCAGTTCGACGCAGGCGCAGATAGAATTGTGTCGTAGAATTTCGCCAGGGTAAAGACAATGTCACGGTCGCTCATCGTTTTGCCGGACGATTCTGCAGAGCCCCTCCTTAGTGCGATTGCCGGCGCGAAGGGCTCGATTCGCGTGAAGATGTTTGTGTTTTCCGACCTGCCTTTGCTGGCGGCGATGCTCGCCGCCCACCGCCGCGGCGTGAAGGTGCAGGTGATGCTGAATCCTGAGCGAAGGGATGGCAAGAAGGAGAACGCCCTAGCAAGGAAACTGTTGGGCGATGCGGGTGTGGAGGTAATCGACAGTAATCCCGCCTTCGACCTTACCCATGAGAAGTCGATGGTTATCGATGAAAAGACAGCCTTTGTGCAGTCGCTGAACTGGGAGACGGAGAACCTGACCAGCACGCGAGATTATGCGATCGCGACCTCGCATAAACATGAGGTTGATGAGGTTATTCGTTGCTTTGACGCGGATTGGAGCCGCTCGACTTTCGATACCAGCGAGCAGTCGCACCTTATATGGTGCATCGGAAACGGCCGGCAGCGGCTAGGCCAACTGATCGACGAGGCGAAAGAGACGCTGTGGCTACAGAATGAACGCTACCAGGACCCGGTGATCCTCGAGCATCTCGTAAGGGCGAACCAACGCGGCGTGAAGATTCATGTCATGGCGCGGCCTCCGCATAAGCTTAAGAAGGAAAAGCTTGTGGAAGGCGTCAGCGGGCTGCGTACGCTTCGTGACGTTGGAGTGAAGATTCACAAGCTGAAGCACATCAAGTTGCATGCGAAGCTGCTCTTTGCCGACAACTGCCGGGCCATAATCGGCTCAATCAACCTGGCTCCGGGAAGCTTTGACAGCCGTCGCGAGCTTGCCATTGAAGTTCGGGATGAGCCGATCATTAATCGGATACACAAGATACTGCATCACGACTGGGAGAACTCCCATCCGCTTGATCTTTCCGATGAAGGACTGTTGGCGGAACTTACGTCGCGCGATCCGAATGTGAAAGAGGATCTTGCGATTTAGGTCGTGGATTAAGCGGCGGAAGGCGGCCTGAGTCACGGCCGCGCTGGTTGCTCGAAGCGAAGAAATTCGGTATTCTTGATGGGTTGCATCCAAACGCAATGTGCGCCCGTAGCTCAGCTGGATAGAGCAACTGGCTACGAACCAGTAGGTCGGGCGTTCGAATCGCTCCGGGCGCACCATAATCAACAACTTACGAGATGCGCCAAGATTCGAGGGTCAAATAAGGGTCCGGTAACAAATCGACCCCCCTCACCGAGACGGTGGAAAACACCGTGATTGAAGCAGCAGAAAGGCCTCCTTAGCGGGAGGCATCTTCTGTTTCTGTGGGGTTGGTTTACGCTCTCTTCCTCAACATTTCCACAACCTTAGCATTGGCTTCGCGCAACGACTCGGGTGGCGTCTTGCCGCCGTACCCAAGCGTCGTTCGGATGTCTTCATGCCGCATGAGAGCGCGTTGCTCCTCGAGGCTGATCTTCTCCTGGCCCATCATCGCTCGGTACGTGTGGCGGAAGTCATGCCAGCCGAGACGCTCGACGCCGATCTTTCTGCCTGCTGGGATGAGATGGTCTCCCTGTAGAGTTCCACCCCAGAATGGTCGTCCGGTGATGACGCTCCCAAACAGCCATCCGTTCACCGATAAGTCAGAGCCGTCCGCAGCCCTATTGTCCTTGCGCCAGCCCTTGAGGACATCTACCAGGTCTTCGTGCATGGGAAGATCCTGCTCGGAGCCTACCGTCTTGGTGTCGCCCGTCTGCTTTCGCACGTGGGACCGCTGGATGCGCAGGACTCGGTTCTCAAAGTCGACGTCGACCCAGCGCAGCCCCAGAATCTCGCCACAGCGCAACCCCATGAGCATGGCGACGTAGATCATCGTCCGCACGTGTCCAGCCAGTTCGTCGTCTGCAATGAGCTTGAGCCACTGGTCGCTGGTGATGAGGGTGTGCTTCCGTACCGGCTTCGCTCGGCCCTTTATTTCGATCAAGCCGATAGGATTGCGCTGCAACGGCAGGTAGCCCCACTTGATTGCCAGCTCAAACAGACGATGGACGAAAGCCTTGTAGTGAATCCTTGTCTTCTTCGAAAGCGGCCGCGCTGGTCTGCCCTGGATCGACTTGCCCTCGCTTCCCATGCGGTCTTCGGTGGGGATCGAGTGCAGATCGTTGATCCACGTCTCGATTCCCATGATGTTCTTCGCCATCTCGTCCAGACGCCACTTTCCCCAGTCGGCGCGGAGACGCTTGATGAATCCCTTATAGGTGTCGGCTGTGATGCTCCGCTCAGGCAGTGCTTCAACTATGTACTTGTCGCACAGCCCAGAGAACCGAACGCAGGTGAGGCGCTCGTTTATTTCGTCTCGCATCTTCGCCGCCTGTTTACTGGCTGCGGCTTTGGTGGGGTACTTCTTGATGGTGCCAATGGGATCGGACTTCTTGACCCCATCGGCGTCTGTATAACGGTAGACCCAGACATCAGGCCCCTTCTTCCGCGTCTTGAGCACGACACTGCCGTTCTGATAGCTAGTTCTCTGCATATTTATCCTTGTTTCAAGGCTTTGTGGTGCCGATTCTAGTACGGGGGAGGGCTGCAAAGTGTTGCATTTTCATAGCTTTGTCTGTTGATAACTGGGGGGGCATACGGTCCTGCCCGCTTTTATGGCGGCGTCGACCTCGGTCAGCTTGAATCGCCAGTGGGTCTTCTTGCCATTGCGCATAGGAGTGCTGGGGATCTTGCCTTTGACGACTAGCTCGCGCGTGGTGTTTATACCGAAGCCGATATGATTGGAGACTGCTTTGAGGTCGACCCATGGCTCTGGGGTCGCGGTCGCGGTGGACTCGAGGACTTGCATCGTTCATGCTCCTGGGATCGTTGGCCGCTGAGGTCCAGCGGAGGGGTGGGACTAGATTCCAGCACAGCCCACGACCGTAGCCTTGGGATTGATGTTCTTGGCGCGAATCGAGCCCAGCGTATGCAGGGTCGTCAGTCTGCCAGTACGAAGGGCCCATGAGCGGAGACGGTTGGCTCGGCATTATGAGGTCCGTGATGAGCTGCGGACGTAGGAACGGCTTGGACGGGTCGACCAGAAAGGCCACGTTGACGTCTGTCCAGTTCACAGTGGATGGAGAACAGGGTGTAGTCCTGTCCCTCCTTGGTGACGTGGTGGTGTGTCGGCATGTCGGCCACGGCTAGACCTCCCTGTAGGCGTCGGTGAACCGCTTGAGGATCTCGTCGGCGGCGCGAAGCTGGTTTCGCTTGTACTGGTCGTCGTCGTCCGGATCCTGCCTGCGCTTCGAGACCGCTGGATGGTCGGCAATCACGGCAATTCCAGCCGACCTATCCCCCCAGCCAAGTCGCACCAGCGCGTCTGAGAGCCTCCTAGAGAGCAAAAAAGGCGTCCCAGGCTCCCGAATTGGCAGATGGGCCAGTTTCCCCTCCGCATCGCGTGGGCAGTCTTCGGTGCCGTAAAGTATCCGGCCGGGGATGTCTCGGAGCATCGGCCCATGAGGTCCACGCATGGCAGCGATGATCGACAGCAGCCCTTCCTTCGCCTCGTTTGCGATGGGGTCACCTGTTACGGGTCGGCCACTGAACTCGCGCAGGGTAGCGGGGCTTGGGAAGAACTTGCACTCGTCGTGCGCGCGGGAAAAGGCTAGAACTATCTCCTCCTGCGTCAGATCCTCCAGCGTGGCGTCGTACCCAATCGCGATAGTTGAGGTTGTCTTCCTGTCCAGCAGTTTCGCCAGCATGTCCAGTGAGGACGCTATTGCCACCACTCTCTGTACGCTCTCGCTCGGATCCTCCAGCGTGGCGTCGTACCCAATCGCGATAGTTGAGGTTGTCTTCCTGTCCAGAGTTTCGCCAGCATGTCCAGTGAGGACGCTATTGCCACCACTCTCTGTACGCTCTCGCTCGGATCCTCCAGCGTGGCGTCGTACCCAATCGCGATAGTTGAGGTTGTCTTCCCGTCCAGCAGTTTCGCCAGCATGTCCAGTGAGGACGCTATTGCCACCACTCTCTGTACGCTCTCGCTCGATTGCTTTGTCCACAAGCTGTTGTAGAGCCTCTGCGTTCCCTTCAGTTCTGCTGCTCCGTCTGCCATGCTTAGACCCCTCCTGTGGGGCTATACCGGGTAGTTCGTTCGGAGGAAGCCGGTAGTCTCCCTGCTTGTAGAACTTTGGAATTGCTGGCGCGAACTGCCACTTCTCTCGCGGTACTTCGTCCCAGGCATCGAGCAGGGCAAGCATCATGCGCCCCGACTCCGCCATCGTCACTCCGTTGATTTGTGCCTCGTCTGCCATGGCGTCGAGGATTGCCGTGATGTCAACCTGTCCAACGCTGGTGCGGGTCAACATCCGCAACCGGCCCCTCGGATGACAGCATGCGATTTCTCGCGCAAGGTCACTCAGAGCCTCGGGAGTCAGAGTCTTCAACTCCGCAATCATTCTTTGAGCGTGTTCCTTGGCAAGCTTGTGTGCGCTCGTCGTATGACCGATTGCACTTACCGATTCCTTACTGACCGATTCCTTTACCGATTCTTCCTTATATAGAGAGGCGTCAATGTCACCCTTTCTATGTCGTGAATGTCACCCTTTTCGGTCGTCAATGTCACCCTTTTGCTTTCGTCAAAGGGTGTCACTATGTCATCGTTTGTCTTGCCTGACGCGGGTTCCTCATCTCCTTCAAAAGGTGTCACTGTGTCACCCTTCTCTATGGTTTCTCGGATGAGAGGGACGTTGATTTGAAACTTGTTCTTGATTCCCCTTCCGTTGCCTTTGGAGAGCACGGCGACGAGCTTGCGGTCGGCCAGCGTGGGAAGGATGCGCTGAACCGAACGGAGCGTGAGGCTGGATACCTCCGCTACGACCTCGAGAGAGGGGAAACAGGTGTAGTCCTCGTTATTGGCGTGGCGACACAGCGCCATCATCACGGCTTTCTCCGCTGTGGAGAGTCCGGGGATGTCAAAGCAGAGGTCTACCAGCTTGTAGCTCATCGCAACCCCACCAATTGCCCAGCTATGCCGGAGTTGGCGAGTGCATCCGCGTTGCGATGGCCGTAAGCGACAAGGACGGTGGGATGGGTTAGGAGCGGCGCAAGGATCCAGCGCGAACTTACCCAAGGCTTGCATGATGGCCGGTGGGGTGAGCCAGGTATCAGATGAGTCGACACGGTTTGACAGGATCGTCGACCGTAACTCAGCCGCGACCATGCGCAGTGTACTGCTGTCATCGTCGGCATTCAGGCCACCCGCTCGGTGTGTCTGTCGAGCCACTCTTTAGCTGCTTCCTGAGTAATACGAACACAGCGACCCAAGCGGATTACATCAGGGCCCAACCCCTGGGCTCTCATGGCATGGAAATGTCGCAGACTGATCTTTGCGAACTCGCAGAACTCTTCGATGGTGTAGATGGTGCCCTCCGTGACACACGCTTGGTTGAACTAAACCCTTTGCAGGGGTCCACCTTTGTGCTTATCTCACGGTGACAACTCTGAATCTGCTTACAAGCAGATACTAGCACCCCAGATCACATCTGTGCCCAGAAAAACACTTTGGACGGACCCTCTTGCTTGATCCGAAACCGACGCTGCGGAGGAGCGCTGCGCTGTGGAGGAAGCGGAAGACTTTCTCTGGGAGACTCTTGCCGATGGCCCCCGACCCGTCAAAGAGGTGCAACGCCAAGCGGAAGATAGCTGCATCTCAAAGGCCACGCTCCGCCGCGCCGGGAGCCGCCTTCAACTAAAACGAGCACCTCAGGGATTCAAAGGGCAATGGATGCTCTCGCTGCCGACAGGTGATCAAGACGCCTCACAGTTGATCATTCCCACATCATGACTAGATGTGACTGCCTGAGTAGTTTACTTTCACGCCCTTTGCCTGCGACCCGACCATGTCGGGATAGGACCGCTCCTGGATGGGGCACCCGGTATGCACCTATCGGGGATTAGCGCAATAACACGACAGAGGTACAGCAGGTTTTTGGGGGCTGTATGTACCCTCCGAGTTACGAGCATCGATTGGATTTCGAGGAGATATAGAAGTCGAGTCAAGCACCTCAATTCGTTTGAAAGCTGAGAGGAGCAACACACATGTTTCGACGATGTTTGACAGTCTTATGCGCGACGTTCGGACTGCTCGTGCTGTCTGCGACGCCGGCCTTGGCCAGCCTTGATTCTGCTAACGCCACAGCAACCTGCAACGCCTATAGTCTTGCCCTGTCCGCATCAGAGCTGACTCCAGGAGCGCAGTACACCATCTCTTACTCAATCGATGTTTCACCGAGTCCCAGCGGGTTTCCCCTCACCGAATCCATTCCTTTTACGGCGCCGGACTCAGGCACATTCACCGACACCGTGACGGGTTCGTTTCCGGCGCTCACGGGCAGCTTCATGTTCTCCGGTATGGCCTCGCTGGCCAGGACCGACTCCAAAGACAATCCCTCGACCATAGACATCAGCTTCTCACCCTCAAGCCTGACGTGCGCGCCGCCACCCCCCCCACCATGCTCTGCGCAGTCGGCGAATCCGTCGAACTTTAACGGCACTTCTCTCGTTGCAGGCGACTACATCTGGTTCAATGCCAACTTTACTGCGAGCGGAATACCGAGCAGCGGAGCGACAGTGACGCTGACGAATTCAACGATTTCGTTTACGGAAGGTGGGACCCAATATCAATTAGGGGCTCCGAACGCGCAGATCGTGTTCTCTCCGAGCGCCACTTGCAGCTCCACTACGTTTAACACGATGACCAATACATGGGTGACTACAGTTCCGGTGAAGGGAGACGATGAGATATTCCTTACTGGCTTGGCGTGGCCTGTGCCGAGCGGCGGACTCGTCGGCGGTATCAATCCGGTGAATTGGGAAGGCACCTTCAGTACGAACGGCGCTTCCGGGGTATCGATTCAGTGGAAATGGGGTGCGGCCGTCTATTCGAGCTTCACCACCAATTACAACGCCCTTGCCGTCAAAGCCGGTCACCAGACTGCCTGTGGACAAAACAACGGCGACCACGCAGGAACTCCTGAAGGCGTCAATAACAACAATCAGCCATGGAAACAGTTTGTTCTTGGCGGCGCCAGAGGAGGTGGAGGTTCAAATTGGACCGGATCGTGGAGCGGCACGCAGCAGGTCTCTCCCGTGTGCCAATCCCCATTCCTTCAACCACCTATAATTAACATTTCCGTTCGCTATCTGGGAGGCCAGAGGAGATGATCGGGCGCGGCCTCTCGATCTAACACATGGAATCGGGCGGAAGGCAAGGCTGGTTGAGCGGCTTACCTTCCGCCCTTCGCTTTCCGCCCCTGCGAGCAAGCTCGCCGACATATTTGATTAACCGCGATAGTTCTTGTTTTCGACCCAATTCGATCCACGGAGCTCACCGCGCCTCGATTCCTCCATGCTCTTCTATCGCCAGTTGACCAGGACCTCCAGGGGCTCACTGGCCGTCTTCGCACCCTCTGCAAGGATCAGGAACCGCTGGCCGTCCCTGGTGACCACAAATGGGCTGCTGCCGGTGCTGGCACTTGCAGTAGCGACTTCGAACAGGGGTCTGGGGATGCCGGCTTCGAAGGACGTGCCGTCGGTCTTCACGTCCACTGCAAAGTAGTGGTTGTTGAACTCGTAGTACAGTTCTTTGCCGTCGCGACGCCATCTGGTGTTATGCCCATCGTTGCCGCGATGTCCTGCGCACCGAGGAACGGCCGAAATAGACTCTGCCTTGACTCGCGAATTCAGTGATCGAGTTTTGTCTTGTACAACCAGGGCTATCTTTGTACATTTGCCTCAGCGAGCGTTGAAGCAAATGTCCTTGAAGCGAGGATTGATGGCAAACGGCAAGTTTGTGAGTTATCTCAGGGTCTCGACAGCCCGTCAGGGAATTAGTGGCCTCGGTCTGGAAGCGCAGCGAGAGTCAGTCGCCAGCTACCTCAACGGCGGAAAGTGGAGTTTAGTCAAAGAAGTGGTCGAGGTGGAGAGCGGCAAGCGAAATGATCGTCCTGCGATCGCAGAGGCCCTCCGCCTCTGCCGACTGCATCGCGCCACCCTCATTATCGCCAAGCTTGATAGGCTCTCCCGTAACGTCCACTTCATTTCGTCACTCATGGAGTCCGGGGTTGAATTCATCGCCGTTGACTTTCCCCAGGCCAACCGTCTCACGGTCCATATCCTCGCCGCAGTCGCAGAGCACGAGGCTTCTATGATATCGGTTCGTACCAAAGCCGCCTTGGCCGCCGCCAAGTCCCGAGGAGTGGAACTGGGCGGTCAGCGTGGAAGCCCAGACCGTATGGGAAGCATGGCAAAGAAGGGATCTGCCGCCAGCGCGTCCGTGCGGCGTGCAGCCGTCGCCAAGCGTAACGATGATCTCTACCCTGTCATCGAGGACATTCGCGCTGCGGGTCTCACAAGTCCAAAGCAGATAGCTGATGGCCTCAATGCGAGAGGCATCACAGCATCTCGTGGAGGCGCCTGGTCAGCCGTGCAGGTGCGTCGTATCCTCGTTCCATTCGCAGTGTCAACTCATAGGGAGTCCTATCGGCAAACAGAAAATCAGTAGACACAATGTACTTGCGCGAAACTATCCCGGACTTCGATGAGCAGCTAGTCGATCTCGCGACCGGCACCCGAACCCTAGACGTCAATGACCGAGTCTCGAACTTCTACAACAAGCAATGCCGCCTCTTCGGTCTCGATCCGGAACTCTTCCGCCCCTTTGAGTGACCGTCCCGATATGCCTGAACAATGCCTAAGCAATGCCCAGGCATCCGTATTTGATAGGTCGGTAGAGGATGCCCGTTGCAATCGCGCGATGGCAGCAATCAGACTTCTTTTGTCGGACACGGAAACTACACCTAACGATGCCCTTGGACCGCCCGGGACACGACGGATGGTATAAAGGCAGCGTGTTCAGTGGAGCGATCGGGATAAGCCATCCCCCCGCCACCACCGGAATCACGATCGTTTCAATGCAAGTCACACCAGAACAACTCGCGAGAGAACAGATCGACGCGCTTCTTGAAGCGGGTAGGTGGGTGCTACAGAACAGCGCTGACTTCAATCGGAACGCTAGTGAATGGCTTCGGGCCGTACCGTAACCCCGCATTTATGGGAGAAAGAAGGCAATACTATGGACGCTGCCAAGTTGACTAAGATCGTTGCCAAAGATGCTGCATTGCGCCGTCGGCAACGCCTCCAGCCTGTCGGGGGTAGGGGAGACAAGGTTTTTCCACCGACGTACCCAGGGGAAGGCCGAAATAGTCCTCCCCCACGCCATGTCTTTGAGCGCCGCCGTTTAGATGGCAGGGAGGTTTGGTGCGTATTGGTTGACAGTGTGCAGTCCCAGGCCAATCGGCTGGAGGAGAGTCTGCTCGGAATTATTCGAGAAAAATCGGCCTGCATTCCGCATGTGGTGGTCGATTTCAGCGGGAAGGGCCTCGAAGGCATCAGCACAATCACGTCACTCGAAGCCCCGCACCGTGTGTATGACGCGATCTTCCGCGACAGTGATTTTGATGGAAAACCCTTCATGAAAAGCCCCATTGGCGACCGCCTTGTGAAGGCGAGCAATGCCGATGCCTCGGCATTGCTGGAGGTTTCACCCACAGCGTTGCTCTTCGGCTCCTGGCACTCCACTGGTGGAGGCGGCGGAATCGGAGCCAAGTTCGCCCGGTGCCTTGTCTCGGAGGTTGTGGCGGCAGATGTGCCGGTCGAAGAACCGGTCAACCCGAGGACTGGTGAAGTTGAACCACGCACGGCAGGCCGTCGCACTGGCAGTCGTATCGATCCTCTTGGCGTACTGCGCAAAGTAGAAGTCTACAAAGGTGACGATGGAGAATGGGATGTCACTGCGGCGGGAGCCGGCCCAAAAGCGAAGAAGGTGCGACCTTCGGAGATCAACCACGGCAACATTGCACCGTCGGTTCAGCCACTCGGGATCACCTGCGACTACCTCGAACACATGTTCGTACTGAGCTTCGCCGCGCTACGGAGGCTACGCTTTGGATCGCCCGAAAAAAATGAGGCAGGACGAGCTTTGCTGGCAGCACTCGGACTGATGTCCATGGCGGAACAGGACGCACAGGGTTACGCGCTTCGCTCACGCTGCGACCTCGTCTGCGAGGGGAAAGCCCCGCTGGAAGTGGCCCACGCGGATGGAACTACTGCGAACCTAGCCTTCGACGTTGCGAATGTGCGCGATCTTTACCGCGCAACCTTCGCTGCCGCAAAGGATGCAGGGTTCAAGTTTCAGGAAGCACCTCTTTCGCTCACCCCGCAGAATAAGTTGGTGGAGATCGTGCGTCAAAGCCAGAATTTGGCCCTTGCAGGTAAAGGTGACGAAACCGAAGAATCACAGGGGTAAAAGCAATGAACCTGGTCCTGGAAATCGAGTACCTAACCGGCGTTGCTTTCGCAGCCTATGGCCCTGAGAGTGATGTTCCCGACTGGCCTCCGCAGCCGGATCGCGTCTTTTCCGCGCTCGTGGCAACGTGGGGAGCGCGGGGTGAACAAGACTCCGAAGCGGAAGCGCTGAAGTGGCTGGAGCAGCAGTCGGTGCCAAGAATCGCTGCGTCGCAAGTGGAGCATCGCACAGCGCCCGTGAGTTTCGTTCCGCCCAATGACAAGGCCGTTCTGCCCCATTTGCGCAGTCGCCAACCTCGCCGTTTTCCAGCCTCACTGCCTGACGACCCAGTCGTATTTCTGTATTGGGAGGACACTACTCCGGACGCACACGTCTTTGAGGCCCTCAGCGTACTGGCATCTGACACATCGTATGTAGGACATTCCGCCAGCCTAACCCGTTGCCGCTTCCTGCACTCGGAAGCACCTCCACCTGCACAATCTCTGTCACCAGAAAGGCGAATCTACAGCGGGAGGTTCGATGAACTACGCGAGAACTATAAGCGATTCGTCAAATCCAGCGGAAGAAGCGGTCGCCCTCTTCCGGGAGAGAGGGTTGTAACAGCCATACAGTTCAGGAGCAAAGTAGCCCATAGCTGCTTTGACTCGAAGTGGCTGGTGCTCGAACATACGGGTGGCGAAATACCAGACGTTCGGGCTTCGGCGCTGCTCGCCAAGGAGATTCGAGACACTCTTCTCTCCGGCTACAGGCTGTGCGGCATGGGAGACCGCATCCCGTTTATGGTCAGTGGGCATAACCAGGATGGCAGCCCAACGCGGGAACCACATCTTTCCGTTGTGCCTCTAGCTTTTGCAGGCTTCCCCTATGCGGATGGGCATCTGCTTGGCTTCGCACTTGTACCCCCGCGCGGCAGCGGGCTTTTGGAGAACGGCGATTTCTTGCAGGCCATGCGCAGGATCGCATCCCATGTTGCAACGATTGAGCGAAGGACACTGTACCTGCGCCGTTTTGGTTTGGAATTTTCCCCCATCTTTGCCCCTGATAAGCGATCCTTGGATTCGGCACTCTACACGCAGGAAGCCTCAGTGTTCGCTACCGTTACCCCCATCGTGCTAGATCGCCACCTCAAAGAAAAGGGTGAGGCGAGACAACAAGAAATCATCTCGCAGATCAAGTCCGCCTGCATCAACGTCGGCCTTCCTGAACCGGATGCGGTGGTTCCTGACAAGCACTCAGCCATCGAAGGCGCTCCATCGGCGCAGCCCTCGGGCAAGGCCCCGGAATGGATGAACTGGCGGTTGCCTTCTTCGCTGAACAGCCGTTTTCTGACTCATGCAGTGATTCGTTTTTCCGCGCCGGTGAATGGCCCAGTAATTCTGGGGGCAGGACGTTTTGTGGGCCTGGGGCTCTGCCGTCCCATCGCAGAAGTTGAGGACATGGCATGATCCATGAATTGATCGGGGAACACTTCGCTGTGTTCTTCAAAGAGGTTCATGGATATCCGCCTTTTCCTTGGCAGACGCGCCTTGCCCAGAAACTGGCTCAGGAGAGCACATGGCCAGAAGTTCTGGACCTGCCCACCGGCTCTGGCAAAACAGCGGCTTTGGATGTAGCTGTATTTCATCTTGCATTGGAAGCTGTACGCGGCACAACGCGACGGGCGCCGGTACGCATTGCCATGGTGGTGGATAGACGCTTGGTGGTGGATGACGCTTTCGCAAGGGCGGAGAAGATTGCCAAAGCGCTCGCCAAACCCACAGGAACAGTGACCGCCGAAGTCGCACGACGCCTTAAGTTGCTTGCTGGGGAAGACGCTGTTCCTTTGGTTGCTCGCCGCCTGCGAGGCGGTATTCCACGCGAAGACGACTGGGCGCGTACACCGTCTCAACCTACCATCTTGTGCTCGACCGTGGACCAAGTAGGTTCGCGACTGTTCTTCCGAGGCTACGGTGTTTCTGACAGTATGAAGCCCGTCCATGCTGGAATCTTTGGCTCTGACTGTCTGATTCTCCTAGATGAGGCGCATCTCTCCGAACCATTCCGTCAAACGCTGGGATGGGTAAACCGCTACAAGGGCAACTCCTGGCGCGAGAGCAAAGATGCCATCGCGCCCTGGGGATTGTCGTTGCTCACAGCTACTCCGAGCAAGGAAGTAGACGT
The DNA here is from genome assembly GCA_963741395.1 of uncultured Acidobacteriaceae bacterium. GTDB lineage: Bacteria > Acidobacteriota > Terriglobia > Terriglobales > Acidobacteriaceae > Edaphobacter. The sequence continues at coordinate 726,149 of CAVUHV010000002.1, read as the reverse complement.
TCCCTTTGGCCTCGACGACGAAGACTATGCCAACTCTATTCTTCGTGCTCGCTGGGGAGCTTCAAAGCCCGCATTGCTCATCGAACTTGGTAAATCAAAGCAGGTCAAGGACGCTGCAAACGACGACGAAGAAGCGGCAGAGCCGGACAAAGTCGCGGATAAGCAGCGCATTGATGAATTTGTGAAGCAGGCGGTGAAGGGGCTCGAAGCTCTCAAGGAGCGAGGTCTCGATCACCCACCAGTCCTGGCCGTCGTGGTCAACCGCGTCCGCGCGTGCGCGTGGGATCTTTGAGGAACTTCGCAAGAGACCGGACGCAGAAGAGATTGAATCCATTCTGATGATCGGCCCCGCGCGCTCTGTTGAACGCAACGAGCTTGCCAAGAGACTCTATCCGATCAAAACGGACAATCCACGCAACCTCGAAAAACCATTGCTGATTGTGTCTACCCAATGCATTGAGGCAGGTGTGGACATTGATCTGGACGGCCTCATTACGGAAGCCGCGCCCCTCGATGCCCTGCGCCAACGCTTTGGCCGCCTCAACCGCGCTGGACGCGAAATTTCTCCATATGCCGCCATCATCGGCAGTGGCGGCAAAGCGGATGCCAAAGATCCCGTTTACGGCGATGCCATCGTCAAAACCTGGGATTACCTGAAGGAACACGCTGATAAGCCCGCCACGAAGAAGGAGCTGCCCAAGGTTGACTTTGGCCTTGCTGCTCTCGAGGAGCACCTGAAGAAGCACCCAGTTGTTGATCCCCTCAAACCCGAAGATTTGCTCTCCCCAAAGGCAGACGCGCCCGTACTTCTGCCCGCTCATCTTGATCTACTCAGCCAGACCGCGCCCATTCCCACCGCCGACCCCGACGTCTCGCTTTACCTGCATGGGCCGAGCCGCACAGCCGATTCGGTTTCAGTCGTTTGGCGAGCAGATGTTGACCCTGAATTCCATGACGGCATGTATTGTCTGATGTCACTGGTTCCACCGCGTGCAGCCGAAACCATCGAGCTTCCTGTCTGGGCGGTGCGTCGCTGGCTGAACAAAGAGCGTTCCAGCATCTCCGAACTCGCTGACGTTCCCATTTCCGAGCCTGATGAGAACGGGGCTGCGGGGCGATACAGGCAAGAGCGGAAGGTCTTTCGCTGGACCGGTAAAGAGGACAGCTCCGAATGGATTCATCCCAAAATGATTCATCCCGGCGATACAGTCGTCGTTCCCACAGCATATGGTGGCATCGATGAATACGGTTGGAACCCCACTGCCCCCAGACCAGCCAAGGACGTTGCTGCTCAGGCCGCCACGCCTTACGAAGGGCGCAGGTTCGTCGTGCGCGTTGCGCCGGGACTACTGAAATCTCCCGAGGCTGAAGCAGCGCTCGCACAGGCCATCGCCAGAGCGGATACGAAGCAATGGCGTGCCCTGCGCGATGCGATCCCGTCAAGCGGCCTGCCTACGGAAATTGCAGCGGATTTGGAAAAGCTGGACAAGGCCAAAGGCAAGGTTGAGGCATATACAGAGCTATACGGCAGTGAGGACGACCTTCCTCGTGGCGTTGTCTTTATTGCGCCCCGAGGAATCAAAATCGAACAGAACGAGGAAGCAGCCCAGGAAGACTCGCCCAACGCGACCGAGGACGACTTTGAAGGGTCGCTCCCTGGCTTTGCAGTGCCACTCCAACAGCACTGTTCAGACGTTGAGGAAATGGCATATGTGTTCTCGACCAAAGCGGGCTTGTCTCCAGAACGGATTCAGGACTTGAAGCTGGCGGGATACCTGCACGATGCCGGCAAAGCCGATGCGCGTTTTCAGTCGTGGCTGGCCTATGGCGATCCGTTGGGTCCAGACCTTGATTGCCCTGATGGGGTATTCGCAAAATCGGCACGGCCTCTGCCTCGCAATGCCAGAGAATACTCCAGTTTGCCCGCGCATTGGCGGCATGAGGCTCTGTCCGTGCGGCTGGCTCCCCGCATACCGCGCTTTGTTGCCGAGGCAAAAGATCCCGAGTTGGTGCTCTGGCTGATAGGTACGCATCATGGCTATGGCCGCCCGTTCTTTCCCCATGCCGACCCGGATGACACCAAAGAACGCACCGATCTTCCCGCAGTACTAGGCGTTCCTTCGACTCTGGCGGCTGGTCCCGGCCCGCAGTCGCTCGCTTATGAATGTGAAGGGCGCGGACTGGATTGGCCCAGCCTGTATGAACTTCTCAAGGCCCGCTACGGAGTCTGGGAGTTGGCCCGCATGGAGGCCATCCTGCGCCTCGCGGACCACCGCGCCTCAGAGGAGGAAAGCGCTAAATGAGCGAACCCGGAACAAGACATCGACTCATCGGACTGGAACCGGACAATCTGCTCGCCTTCTTGGCGTTGCTCGGCCTGCTGCGATCACTGGAAGCCATGCCCAAAGGCAAGCTGCTTTTTCCACGCGCGTGCTGGAAGCTCGACGACCCCCCTTTGCGTCCGGTGCTTTGTCTCAGGAGTCCGGTTACCCGTGAAGATGTCGCTGATATTGCAGCCCAAGGATTGGCCGCGTTGGCCGCAAACCATGACTTTGGAGAGCAGAACCAAAGTGATCTAAGCTACCCGCGCAAAAAGGCCCGCACGATGCTGGAAGAAGCAGCCAAAGCCGCGACCGCTTCGGACCGTGACCGCGCCGACCTGCTGGCATCGCTCATGAGTGATGCTGCTACCAAAGAACACAAGGACCCCGACGCAGCACCCATCGTGCCCACTCCGTTGTGCCTCCTGTTTGGCCAGGGACACCAGCATTTTCTTGATCGGTTCAGGAATGTTTCTTCGGAACCGGCACCGCCACAGCGTGGAAGAGGAAAGGCCTCCGTGACTCTTTCAGCCGCGGAATGCCTCTCTGAGGCACTGTTTGCTTCGTGGCATCGCTCAGACCCGACTTTCTCCTTCCGTTGGGACCCGGGGGAAGACGTTCGTTATGCTCTGATGGCTGGCGACCCTGCTGCTCCAACTTACAAACTTGGCACACAGCACGGCGCGAATCGCCTTGCAGTCGTGGGCCTCACATCGCTCACACTGGCGCCCGAAACACGGGCCGGACGGATACGCCCTTCCATCCTTGGCGGTTCCTCTGATCGAAAAGGATTTTCCTTAACTTGGCCCATCTGGAAGGAGCCTGCAACACTTTCAGCCATTCGAGCCATGCTCGGTCACCCTGACCTGCACAAGGCCAACGGACTCAAGCACCTGGGTGTAGATCGCGCACTGTCAGCCAAGCGAATTTCGGTGGGAAAGTTCATGAATTTCACACGAGCACGAATTCAAGAGGTCCAGTAGCCATGCCTTGCGGAACGCCGATGCATTATGCGGAGGCTCCTTCAGGTTTCCGCGATGGATTCATCGCGGCCTCATTGAAGCTGGTCGGCCGAGGTGTAGCGCCGCGCCGTCGCCCTCGTTTCCGCGATGGATTCATCGCGGCCTCATTGAAGCTATCCGTACACGTTTCTCGACGCTCGGAACCTCTCGGTTTCCGCGATGGATTCATCGCGGCCTCATTGAAGCATCTCCCCTGCGAAGGTCGTGATGTTCGGGATGCAGAGGTTTCCGCGATGGATTCATCGCGGCCTCATTGAAGCGAGGTGGAGTCGGATTTGAAGAACCAGAGGACTGTCGTTTCCGCGATGGATTCATCGCGGCCTCATTGAAGGAAGACGACGTGGTTCATGCCGAAGCCGTCTTTGGCGTTTCCGCGATGGATTCATCGCGGCCTCATTGAAGCGTGGTCGTGGTAAATCCGGCCTGCTCGACATACGCAGTTTCCGCGATGGATTCATCGCGGCCTCATTGAAGCTATGCCATGTTATTAACCCAGTTCCACGTCGGGTTCGTTTCCGCGATGGATTCATCGCGGCCTCATTGAAGCAGCGCGGAGACCCTCTCCGCGAGCGACGTCACCGCGTTTCCGCGATGGATTCATCGCGGCCTCATTGAAGCCGACCACTTCTACCTCGCGGGCTCGCCGGACTCGTCCAGTTTCCGCGATGGATTCATGGCGGCCTCATTGAAGCATGATGTGCTCGACGATATCGAAGCTCCAATCCGCGTTTTCCGCGATGGATTCATCGCGGTCTCATTGAAGCAGGAGGGCGGCGTTCAGCATGGTGATCCAGGCAACATGCGAAGCCTCTGCATGACCTCGCCGTTGAGCGAGTTGGTCAATTCCACGCTTGCTCGTGGCGAAGGTATCCGCGTAGCGAATTACCCGCAACTTCGTTCAAGCAACCGCATAATAATCTGGACGCTATGTGCGGTCGCTACTACCGAAAAGGTGACAAGCAGAAGATCGCCGAAGCGTTCCACGCCCACCTGGTCGACGACGGAACCCCATCGCCGCCGTGGGACTACAACGTCGCGCCGACCACCATCCAGCCCATTCGGCTTTCATTGGATTGCATTCTAATGAAAACGAGAACTCGATTTATTCTCATGGAGCAATGCTTGTCGATATCTGCAGCTTTCTTTGCAATGGTGCTGATGCTTGTGCCGGTAGGCAACGTGATTGCGGCGGAGCCGCAGCCCGTCGCGAATTCGGGATTCGACTCCTATATAGACGGCATCGAATCACGGCTCGCCCGTCAGCACCAGTCACAGGGCAGTTTCCTGGCAGGGCTCGACGCCTCCGAAAATAACCGGAGCCGCCTGCGCAGTGGAGAACTGATTGTTGAAAAGCTCACTCCCGCGAAAGGCCCTGACCTTCCCGGAGCCATGCTGCACCATTGGCGCGCCACTGCCTTCGTCCCCGGAGCCCGGGCCGCCGATTTTGAGCGGATGATGAAGGACTTCAACTCCTATCCGCAACACTTCGCGCCCCAGGTGGTGCAAGCCCACCTCCTCAGCGAGCGCGACGACGATGGAATCGATCGAGTCGTCGCCTCAATGCGAGTCCGCCAGAAGCACATCATCACCGTCGTCATGGACATGGCCTACGACGTCGCTTTCGCCCGCCTGGATCCGCGGCACGGATACAGCCTCTCCCGCAGTACGCGCATCGCCGAAATCGAATCCCCCGGCACCAGCAGGGAGCGCGCCCTGAGCGCCTCTGAGGAGCATGGTTTTCTGTGGCGCCTCAATACCTACTGGAGTTGGGAGGAGCGCGACGGCGGTCTCTATATGCAGATCGAAACGGTATCGCTGACCCGCTCCATCCCCGCGGGCCTCGGATGGGCCATCGGGCCCTTTGTCGAGAGCGTCCCTCGTGACTCGCTTGAATTCACACTGCGTTCGGCATGTAACGTCCTACGAAGATAGCCTGCGGGTCGCACACCGTTTGTACCGATAAATGGGATGAGTTGTGCATGACTTGTTGTCACAACGGCGCATGAAAATGGAGTTAGGCTGTGGTAGACCAATTCGCCGGCCCGATTTCAAGGTGAGACGATCAAGCCATGAGTAGGAAGCCTGTGTTCGGAGCCTGCGCGCTGTGCTTGCGACATAGGCAGCTTTGCAGGAGCCATTATCTCGGAAAGGCCATTCACCGATTGATGAACCGCGAGTCGCTCGGCGGCCAGATTATCCTCACACCGAAGTTAGTCACTCAGAACCCACGTCAGTTGGTCGCCCACTTACTCTGTCGGGAGTGCGAGGAGCGGATCGCAAAATTCGGCGAGGAGCCGGCGCTGGCTCTGATTAACCGCGGCAGTACATTTCCGCTGCTGGATCGGATAAAGCTGGCAGCACCAATCGAGAGCTACACCAGTCTTTCAGCATATTCAGGCCGTGCAATGGGGATCGACATTGAGGCGCTAGTGTATTACGCCCTTAGCCTGGCATGGCGAGGCGCGGTAAAGGAATGGAAGACCCTGAAGGGCCAAACAACGACAGCATCTCTCGGCTCTTACGAGGAGACAATCCGCCAATACCTCGCCGGTGATGCGCCAGTTCCCGGAAATGTATTTGTCGTGCTTACGGTCTGCATTGACGATGCGGCGCAACTGATTGTCAACGCGCCTTGGGCGGTGCCGACACCAGCAGACGCATACCTTCAAATCGAGATGTTCGTGCGGGGCCTCTGGTTTGTCGTCCTTGCTGGTGACGCTGTACCGCCGGGCATGCAATCGCTCTCTTTGCTTGGCTCCGCAGTGGGTTCGATCTTCCTAAGGGATTGCACTGACCAGGTTGTATATCGGAACAGGCATTTCCTTCAGTCGGCTGCGAATGACTTGAAGCCCCTGCCCTAGCGGATCACCATAAGAAACCGTCTCTGTGCGGAAGGGAGCTGGCCCCGGGGTCAGGCTTGACCGCGATGATTAGTCTTCATAAACGACCTTCTGTTCAAACGACCTTCTGTTCAAACGACCTTCTGTTGATCAAACCGACCTCCCACAGCACTCAACGTCCGCCATCCTGAGTATTTCAAGTGTCGGAAGTCGGATTATGAATTGCATAATAATCTGGACGCTATGTGCGGTTCGCTACTACCGAAAAGGTGACAAGCAGAAGATCGCCGAAGCCTTCCACGCCCACCTGATCGACGACGGAACCCCGTCGCCGCCGTGGGACTACAACGTTGCCCCGACCACCCTCCAGCCCATCATCCGCAACAACCGCGACACCGGCGAGCGCGAGCTCGTCTCGCTGCGCTGGGGCTTGATTCCCTTCTTCACCAAGGACCCCAAGGAACAAGCCGCGACCCTCTTACCGCCGCCGAAAGTTCACCGTAACAATCGTCGCCACATCCGCAGGCTGTCCATTCACCAGATAAGGTTGATACCGCCACTGCCGCACCGCATTCGACGCCGCCCCCCGCAGCAGTCGATGTCCTCGCAGCACATGCGTCGCCACCACCTTCCCGTCTCGCGACACCACCGCCTGCAGAGTCACCGGTCCCTTCATGTGGATCAGTCTCGCCAGCTTCGGATACGCAGGCTCTGGAGCCGAGATCAGATTCGCCGCCATAACGCCCGACGAAACCGTGTAGACTCCCATCCGTTTCGACGCCAAGCTCCCCATCGAAGGCGATATGGGCGTCGGCCCCCCAATCGTCCCACTCGCCGCAGCCGGAGGCATCGGCTCACCCGCTGCCGGTTTCGCTCTGACAACAGGGCCACTCGCGTCCGGCCGGACCGCCATCGCATCCACGGCAGAACCCGCCCCAGCACCACTCACAGCAGCAGCAGTCCCCGCTACGCCGCCGCGATCAGTCTGTCCCGCCGGAATCCTGGCCCCCGAGTCCGAAGACCCTCCCGCCGCTCCTTCAGCAGGCCTCACCGTAGAGACCGTCGGCTCTCCAACTGGTCCCGCCGCAGGCCGCGCCCAGGGATGCATAATCACCACGGCCGCCACCGCCAGCCCTGCAACCGCGGACATCGCAAACCCTCCCGACCACACGCGCGAACTTCTACGCTTCGCATCGTCACTCACTGCCGGTCTCAACGCGGGCTCCGCAGCCCGTTGCACCACGCTCGTCTCAGCGTAGAAGTCTCCCTCTGACATAACCTCCGCACTCTCAGACGCCAACTCCCCGTCCTCAGCGCCCATCGAGATTGACCACGCCCGCGAATAAAACTCCGTCGCAGCATGCGGATGAAACCCGCCAACAGCCTCGCCGGCCCCAGCCGCTAGGTCGACCACCCCAGCGACAGCCGCCACCCCCGCCACATCCACCCGCCCCGCATCTCTCGCGACATCCCCCGCCGCAACATCGTCCAAAGCCTCAGCCCGTCCACCTCGCATCGCCTTACCCAGAAACCCCAGCAACTCCCGTACCGGTTCCCGCACCGCCTCGCCAGCCTCGGCAATCCTCGCGCCGCCCATTGCCACCGTCATCAGTTCCAGCAGGTCCGTAATCGCAATCGTCCCTTGTTCGCGGTACACCACCGACCGCGTCAGCGAAGCCAGCTCCTCACGAAACGTCCCTGGCTCCCTCAGCGCCTGTGCAAACGCCGCCAGGTCCTCCGGTGCCCCGAACCGCATCTCCCGGCTTGCAAAAAACTCACGCAGCTCAGCGACATATGGCGCAAAACGCCCGCCGTCGGCCATCCTGGTGACCCCGCCACCCGGGTTCACTTTCGCCGCCTGAGTTTCCATGCAAACTAAGATGCGTACCCCGCGCGAGAGATAATCCGTTACCGCGAAAATTCTTAGAAATTGAACCGGCGGCGGCGTTCTGCAATTCAAATCTCAGCAATTCAAATACGATAGAGACTTCCCCATGAATTCAGCCTCCCTAGCCTCCGAAGAAGAAGCCCCGCAGCTCCTCGACGCCGCAGCAGGGGGACACGTCCCCCTTCGGGTACACCTCAACAGCGCCTTGATGTCCTCGTCGCGGCCTCGATCTACCGGCCAGCCGTCCTCGACGGACTCTCGCGCCTTCTTCGATTTGCCCTCGTAAGACTTTGCAGGCGACCCAGGCGCTACGACATCACAGGTTGACCCGCTTGCCGTCGACCTGCGGGAATTCTTCAGGATGAGCCCTCGGTGCAGCTCCCATTCCTCCAGCGCGAGGTCCGAGTGAACGAACTGCGCTGAATACGGACATAAGTGCCGACTACATACGTTCGTAATACGTTCGTATCTACTCCGCCGCGCTGGTTCCCTCGCTAACTTGGAGAGACGCGCTGCGGAGCCGTACCGCTCGATGAGGCTCTGACTCTTGTACTCGGGGATGCTGGCCACATGAAGGCGATTGCATGAGCGTTTGCGCTTGCCAGAGTCGAGTTCACCGTGCCGCAATCCTTGCCGATCCTGCGCTTGGAGCGTCATCCACAATGTCTAAGGCGATCGGAATTTTGTGTGTCAGGCTGACGGCTTGGAGGATTTGGCGTAGAGAGCGCGCTGTTCGTCCCATCTTCCCGATGACCTTACCGACGTCTATCCTGGAGACCGTGACCTGAAGGACGAATCCGTCCCCATCTTTGATGGGTGAGACCTGAACGTCGTCCGGGCAATCAACCATGAGCGTACAACACCCCTGAAGGTCTCGGAAATGTGCGTAATCTGCTCCATATTGTGATTTTACGAAGGACTAGAGCAGTAAAGATTGCTCTAGAGCAAGGACAGCGGGAACAATGGGTGCAATAGTTTCCGGCAGTTGAAAAACAGTTCTTCTCCCGTCTATTGGAGAGGGATGGCTGCAAGCCACCCCTTCTCTTTTTGGTCTGCTACCCTCATCGCATGGCTAAGACCGCCAGTAAGACCCGCAAGAAACCGGCCCCCGAAGAAGCCCCACAGCCCCTCCTACAGCCCCGCATCCCAAAAGGGCTCAAATCAACCCGTAGAGCTACCTCATGCGAGGGCGTCCTCCGCAGTGGTAGGAGGTTCCAATGAAAGTGCCAGTGGACTTCAGCATTGTTTATGAGGGTGGCGACTACAGTATCCAGGTCCCATACGAGGACATCGAACTTCCGTGCATCGGTGCATTCGAAATGGTTGAGGTTGAAGGCCGGGACCGCCTGGTCGAAATCACTGATGTCAAGCCAGCAGTTCTCTTTGCGGGAAAGGTGAGAGTTCCTGTATATGGAAGAGTTGTCCCAAATGAGGCGAAGCCAACCGTAAGGTTTGTCGACGGCATAACGATGAAGACTATTGATGTGGTACAAACGCGTCGCACAGACACGAAATATCATCTCTTGAAAAAGGGCGACAAGGTCAATCTGTACGGAGGAGGGACGGTAGTCATCACCCATGAGAGCCCACTGTCACCCAACGAAATAGTCTTCCAGTGCAGATAGCCCATGTGCGGTCGCTACAACCAAAAGGTGACAAGCAGAAGATCGCCGAAGCCTTCCACGCCAACCTGGTCGACGACGGAACCCCGTCGCCGCCCTGGGACTACAACGTCGCTCCCACCACCATCCAGCCCATCATCCGCGCTAACCGCGACACCGGCGAGCGCGAGCTTGTCTCGCTGCGTTGGGGATTGGTTCCGTTCTTCACCAAGGACCTCAAGGAGGTCAAGGGAATCTCGACTATCAACGCCCGCGCCGAGACCGTCACCACCTCGCATTGATTGTGGTTCGGTCCTACCTGACAGTCGAAACCCTGCTATGCAAACAACCGATTGTCTCATGGCCCACCACACTGATCCTTGTGCCGCGTGGCGGCTTCTTGCCAATAGAAACGTGGCAGAGTGCCCTGGCAACCCGCTCTTGAATGGCGCCGCTGCTATGGCTACAAGGTCTTGCGTCCGCTGATCGCATCTGGCTCAATTCGGTAAATGACCTGGACGTGTTGGAAGCCCCAGGTGTCCTTCCAAGTGCGACTCTTTGCAGGTGTGAGGGACGGGTTGCGCTCCCGGATGATAGCCATTGCCTCCTCGCGTCTGGCGCCTTCCATAATGCGTTCAACCTTGCCGGTCAGAATTACACTACGCCAGCGGCTGGCACTCATCACCTTTTCCACCTGAATGCAGACCTCTGGGTTACCCGCGGATATCGGTCTTCTTACCTTCAGTGGTGAAGTGTAAATGAATGGCTCGCGATAGACGTAGTGAATCGGAATGACGTAGGGATGATTGCAGCGAGCACAGGCCAGATGCGCGTAGTCGACTTCCTGCAGAAGGAGAATGATTTCCGGCATATCCATGTCAACGATTTCAACCATTTGTGCTGTGCTCCTATTCCTTAAAGCCATATCGCGATTCCTGGCATGGGCGGTTCCCACTACAGCCCTGCGAACGTGCTCAATGCTCGAAAGAAAGCGTGGTTAACCTACTCGAGGAGTTGCAAATTTAGGGAAATCCGCACGCCATTCACCAGAACAATGCTCTGGTTGATTAAATCCTGACTCGTAATTTTTGTTCTCGACGAAGGAACGCATGGAGTTCAAGGGGCAAATGTAATCGATGGTTTCGGAGGATTTTTCTCGGCTCGAGATGATTGAGTACGGAAAATCGAGTGCGTCGTATTCTGCATTTGCCAGTCGTTTTCTCGATAAGTCCTGTGCATACATGCAGCTGAGATACCAGTGCCAACATTCACCGATAAACGATAAGCTCTATTGGAAAGCGATGCTGTGACGAGTAACACACTTATGAGCTTGTTGAAGCAGGAAGAGGGTGAGTCGTCTAACCTGCGTGCGTGGAGATGAGCGGGTTCCTCAGGATCATCCATTGCGTGCGATGCGCACGCTGACGGACGGGGTGCCAGTGGCTCCGCTCTTGCAGGCGTCGAAAGGATCCCTGAAACAGGCTGCTGCTCACACGTTGTAGGCTCGAACTCTTTTATCCCGACAAATCAATGCGTCACCTAAGGATTGCAAGCCGTGGGAGTGTTAACTAGAAGAGCATCTTCACTGATTTCAGCGTCACGGTCGTCCGCCACCCTCAGCCAACTGCAAGTCGAGGCCAACGCGCTTACCATCGATCAGGACGGCTCCTGCATCGAGGAGTTGCTGGCCGGTGCAGTCATAGGCTTCGTAACAGTGCATGGTGCCTAAGGGAAAGAAAAACTCAACCGACAGGGGTTTGGTGGCCGCAGCGCCGGTCCTGGCGGAGCCGTGACTGGTGGTGCTGAAGCTGATTCCGTCGAAGCTCTGGTCGCCCGGGAAGTAGGTGAGGACGCGCCCGATAAGCGGTGAAATGTGTTGGTCTAACGCGAGAGCGGCGAGTTTGTAGCGGGAGCGGTCGCCGACTCTGAGAGTACGGTACTGACGGAGAGCTCGAGGTACGCCTGGTGATGGAATGCAATGAAAGCCGGTGGTGCGTAAACGATGAAGTTCGCCTGCGGCTCCATCTCTTTCACCATGTGGTCGCTGATGCCTTGAATCGAAGCTGGAGCGCCGCCAGCGCCAGTGGCGAGGCGTCGTGGACGGGTAGGGTGCGGGTGTGACAGGCGGAGCAGGTGTGGGAATGGAGTTGGTGCAGGACCGGAGTTGGGGTTGGTGGCTTTGGAGCGGGATTGATGGTGGGGGTGGGTGCTTCGGTAGCGCTGTCGCCTCGGCTACATCGAGCGGGCCGGCATAACGGGCAATACCGGCAGAGCCACTGGCTGTGCGTGCGCCATTTGGTTGGGCGGCGGCTGCCCGCCGTCGGTGAGCCAGATATTGAGCGGGTTGGCGTTGAGGAAGACCTTCGACTCCAACAACGCGACCTGCTGTGACTGCTTGTCAGTGGCAGCGATCAGCTTGATGGCCCAGCTCGCGGCAAATAGACCATCATGTTTTCCGGCCGCTCAATGGGCATGCCCATGGTTTTGCCTATGACGTGATGCGAGATCTCTATGGCATATCCCTGGACCCTGGAGTCGTTCTGCAATACCGGCACCGAGGCCTGCGCGATCGGCAATACGACGCTAAGAAATGTTTGCCGGGCTCGCATCTCTTCGTTGAACTTCTCTGCCGAATAGGCACCGTAGTAGTTGCCACTGATGGCAAGGACCGTGGCGCCGTCGAAGCGCTCGAAACGGATCGAGTGCTGATCGCTGCGCTGCTGCTTCTTTTCGTCGATGTCGAGCTTGCGGCTGCAGTAGAACGGGTAGGCGAAACTGTGATTGGCAATGTTCTGGGCGACCATCTTCAACTGGCCATGGAACTCTGCTGCAATGCGCGCAATTCCGGGTCGCGAATCTCAAGCGGCGGCACCACCTGCGCAGCGGCGACAGAGCAATCGATAAGAGAAGCGGCAGGCTCAAGAATTTATTTTTGTTCATAGACCGTTCCTGCTGGCCGATAGGGCGGATCAGAGACTACGCGGACGTAGGCAATGATGGCTTGAACGTCGGCCGGGCTCAAGGTATTGGCGTAAGGCGGCATGAGTGCGGAGCGGCTAAGCGCCGGACCTCCGTGCTGTATGATCGCCGTTAGGTTCGCATCGTTCATCTTGTTCAGTGTGTCTCCATCCGTAAAAGGATGAGGCTTCACTTCCAGATTGTCGTAGTTGGAGACCCGCTCGGCCGACGATTCGGGATCGTGGCAGCTGTTGCAGTGTTTGTCGGCAAGAAGATACCCCAGTTGCTGTTGATAGCCAAGAGCCGTTTCCGCAATTTGAAGGGTGGCGGGTCGTGACTTGCCGGGAGTCGTGGCGCTGAGTTGGTAGCGCCCGGCGATGTTGCCCAGGGTGACAGGGCAGTGGCCTGCCCGCTGGAGTCGGTGAGCATGGCGGCTGGCTCAAAACGAACTCCTCCCGGACCGTGGAACTCCACTAATGCTCCGGCGACCGCGGTGCCCTTTTCGTCCTTGACTTGCACGACCAATGGATCCTTGAGCGCCATCCCGGTGGGCCCGATCTGCATGCCGCCACTGGATTCAACGATCGTTGCACCGGTAGCGGTTGGCTTTAACGCGGGCGAGGACACGGATTGGTGTTTGCATCCGGCGGCCGCAACCATAATCAAGAGCACTACGCAAGCAAGCGATAGCCGGTCATGGCTTTGCCTCCTGTTTGGCAGAGCCTTTCAGCGTCATAAGGAAAGCTGTCAGGGCACGGGCATCTTCATCGCTGATGTTCTGGTTCGGGTCGATGGTGCCTGGCCGCAACGCCTGCGGATTCTTGATCCACCCGTAGATCCATGCCGGAGTCAGCCGCGAACCCACCTGTGTCAACGTGGGCCCGATGTAGCCCTTGTCGGTCTTCGTATCGGCGATGTGGCAGGATTGGCAGGCGTACCTGGAGTAGAACAATTGGCGGCCATGCTCCACCACTGCGGGAGGATTGATTGCGGTTGGGGCCGTGTCGGGATCGATGTCAGGCGACTGATACGCGACCAAGATGTAGTCGGTGAGCTCCTTGCGGTCCCAGTCGGACAGGTTGAACCGGGGCATGCGGCGAATGAGCGATGGGCGCAGGGTATTGGGGTTCTTGAGAAATTCGTCAAGCCACTGGCGCTGTACCGAGCTACCTTCCCAGGTCAGATCGGGCGCCATGTCGCTGCCGCGCCCGTTGATGCGATGGCAGCTGAAGCAGGCCAGTTCGGTCATCAACTTGCCGGCGTGTCCTGCAGGCTGATAGGCGGTGTCCTGCACGGCGGCTACCCGGAGCTTCGCGGGAATGGTCTGGCTGCGTTCCGTGAGCGCCAGCAGAGCGGTGGTCAGTGCATCCGTCTGCGGATTTGTCAGGATGTACTGGGGCATCTTCAGGCCGGGGCCAAAGGACCGCGGCTGCTGAATCTTGGCTGCGATGTAGTTTGGGAGCGTGCTCCATGCCTGGCAGGAAGACGAGTTGCGCCAGCGGCTTGCTGCCGATGCCGCTGAGATCTGGCGCGAAGTTTTCCGGCTTTTAACGCCGTTGATTTCGTGGCAGGCCGCGCAGCCCAATTCCGCGACCAGCTTTTTGCCATGCGCGATCTGCTACGGGGTCGCTGCATCCAGATGGACATCGGCGCCGAAATCGGAGTCCGACTTTTTCCCAAGGTAGTCGACCAGGGTTGCCATTTGCTCCGGGGTGAAGCGGTAGTGCGGCATTAGCGTCGTCGGGTCGTAGACGCGCGGATTCTGCAGCCAGGCCAGCAGCCATTCCGGCTTCGCCTTGTTGCCGATGCGGGTTAGTTCCGGACCCAGATCGCCGCCGACAAGATTGCCTGCCGCATTCTGGACGGCATGGCAGGAAGCGCAGAAGGATTCACCGTACAGGCTGGGGCCGCGGAGGGATCCGCATCTGCGGCGAGTTTGATAATGGCGGTGGCGGATCGCCCGCTTGCGGTGTACTGCTGCTTATCAGTAAGCGGAGATATCGCTTGCGTCCGCGTCGCTGAGCTTGTAGTTCGGCATCGTGGCCGAGGCGGCATAGGCTTGCGGGTCCTTGAACCAGCTAAAATCCACTCGCGGGTCGTCTTGTCGGCGATGTGTGCCAGCGGTGGCGGATGATCGCTGGCTGTCATGGCTGTGCCGTCGGGCAGGTTGACGGAATGACAATGGACGCAGCCGTAGCGCGCCAGCATCAGTGCGGCCCTGGTTGAGCTGCGGCGTTCCTGTCAGCGCATTCTGGTGGCACTGTCCGCAGCCGGACTCAATGTATCGGGCCGGCAGAATCGGCTCTTCCCAGCCCGTGCTGTAATGCGCCTCGGCAACGGTGGTCGCGCTCCCTGCCCGCCATGGCAAATGACGCAGCCGAATGCGTGAGCGAATGCGGGATCACGGGATGCCGGCGGAATGGCTGTGTTGACATCGACGAGGCTGGCTTCCTTGAGCCCCTCGTGGCAGGTTGTGCAGCGATCGACAACGCCCGTTCCGGCATCCATATCTGCTGGATACCCGGCTGAAAGCGGCGCCGCAGACTGACGGCATCTCCGCGATCGCGAATCAGCGATAGATAACCGCTTGATAGTTACGCCATTGGCTGAAGAGTCCTTTGCCGGCGCAACCGCCAGGGCGAACAGCAGGACAACGCTGACAACGCCGAAGGCCCGCACCGGATCGCCGAAAAGCGCGTGCCATGCGGAAGAAGAGAATTTTCAGAAGGACGGCACTTAGCTCCTCCAGGGCAAGACCCACGACCAGCCGGGCCCGCGGAAAAACGTGCCGACGGCGGTCAGCACAATCAGTTCAACAGGAACCAGGTCATGACCCAGTAGGCGAGCGGCCTTTCAGCCAGATATCGCCGAATTCGCGAGGGCGACTCGAGGCGTGCTGTTGGCGGCCACGATCATCGCGACGGCAACGATCAACGTGGGACGAGCCGCCACGTACACCTTGAATGCGAGCAGAATAACAGCATGCCACCAGCCGGAGATAGAAGATCCGCAGCCGCCTTGACGGTGTTTGCAGGAACAACCCCTGGGCTTCGATGTTGACGTTGAAGTAGGGGATGACAACCAGAGCGACGATGAGCATGCGTCGGAACCAGCACTCCCGCCACGACGGGTGGAAAGTAGTGCAGCAACTCCTGCAGTCCGAGGAAATACCACGGCGCTTTCGCGGGATTTGGGGTGTGCGATGGGTCGGCGATACCTTCCAGCGGCGCGTTGAAGAAGAGCGAGAAGACCACCAGCACGATTGCCAGTAATTCGATGGCCAGCACCGCGCGAAACAGCACTTCGGGAAGGTCTGCACCTCGCTTCTCGCACGACCTTGACCTGGGCGGAGGTGCGTCGGGTGACAAAAACGACCCGTGTGGGAGAACGCCGCTGATCGGAGTCCACGCCGGCAACGAACTCCTTTGCGTCGCTCACTGGCTCTCCTCTACGAGGACGTGCTTCTTCCTTACCGGATGTTTCTTTGGCTCCGTCTGTTGCACATAGAGACCGCCATCTTTGCGAATTCGCCAGAAATGCACGGCGATGAAGAGAATTGCCATGAGCGGCAGGACCACGCAGTGCAGCACATAAAAACGCAGCAACGCGTTCGCATTTACCTGGTTGCCGCCCAGCAGCAGGAAGTGAATCTTGGCGCCACGAGGGGCACAGCCGAAGAGATATTCGAACCGACCGTGATGGCCCAGAAAGCCAGCTGATCCCACGGCAGCAGATAGCCCGTGTAGCTGAGCAGGAGCGTGACCAGCAGCAGGACGACGCCGATCACCCAGTTGAATTCGCGGGGGGTTCGGTAGGCGCCGCGATAAAACACCTTGAACATGTGCGCGAAGACCAGCAACACCATGGCCTGCGCCGACCAGCGATGCAGATTGCGCAGAAAGAGGCCGGAGGAGACGACAAACTGCAGGTCCTTCATGTCGGCATAGGCCTGCGGCGTTGAGGGATGGTAGTACAGCATCAGCAGAACGCCGGTGATCACCAGGATGAAAAACGTCCCCAGCGTCAGCGTGCCCAGATACCATGTCGCGCTGAAGCTGAGCATCCGCTTGCGGACCTTGGTGGAGAAAAGGTGCAGGAAGATGTTCTGCTGAATGGCCAGCGCGCGGTGCAGCGTGCTGTCGCCCGTGCCGCTGCGAAAGATCGAACGCCACACCCTGGTGCCGCGTATCTCTTCGACGATCTTGTCAATCTTGCTGGACATGCTCATATCCTCAGGAACTGCATTGGCTGGAATCTTCGTGGACCGGTCCACCATCAGGTCGCCTTCGTCGCCGACCCAGATTCGGAGCCATGGCAGTGGCTTCGGCGCGGGCCCCTCGATCTTCACTCCAGTGCGTTGGAAGTGGCTTCCGTGGCATGGGCAGGTGATGATTCCCAGTTCCTGGTTCCAAGTGGTCAGGCAGCCCAGATGAGTGCACACTGCGCTCAGTGCAAAGAATCCTTCCGCCGTACGCACGAGATAAATCCCGGAGTTTGATGTCCATGGTCACGGAGTCGGGGGCGAAGTTTTCCGGCTTGCCTACGTTGATGATGGGGGAGGGCTCGTAGAGCACATTGGGCGAGAGGAACTCGTAAGCGAAGGCCATCGGTGCCGACAGCGGTGATGCCGAGCGACCCAAGCCCGATCTTGATGAAGAATGCCCGGCGATTGAACTCTGCCGCCGGTGATGGTGTTTCGTCCTGTTTCTTCGTCGGGCATGACTTACCTCACGATAGCGCCGGCAAGGGCGGTGGGTCGGAACGGACGGTCGATGGCTTCCACGGATATGAGGCCGGTCGGCTCCGCCGGTAATAGGCTGTAGGACTCCATGGTGATGGTGCCGGCGGGGCAGCGCGCCGCGCACAGTCCGCAGCGGATGCACCGCGTTTCGTCCTTGATCATGGCCGAGCCGGAGATCACGCTAAGTTCTTCGGCCCGGATGTCATCGAGTTCCACACCCAGCAGCTCACGGACGTCTGCGAGTCTGCGCGATCGTTTCTTCGCTGAAATCAATGCGATCGAGCGAAACCAGTTCCAGGCAATGCTCCGGGCACACATCCACGCATCCTCCGCAAAGAATGCACTGGTTCCATCCTCAGGTATTCCTTCGAAGACCGTGTTGACCCAGCAGTGAAGGCATCGCTGCGCCTCGGCCATCGCGGTCTCGGCGTCATAAGCCGATCTCGACCTCGGTGACGCCGGTCCGTCGGTTGAGCGGCAGCAGGGGATCGCTGCGGGTGATGTCGAGCAAATCCAGCGGCATGCGATGCCGTTCGAGCACTTCGACCTCGATGAGGGGTTCGGGGTGCTTGCTGCCGCGGAGGAATTCATCGATGCCGACGGCGGCGCGCTTGCCATCGGCGACACTGTCGATGATGAGTCGCGGCCCAAAGACACAGTCGCCGCCGGCGAAGACACCGGGGGCAGTCGTCATTAGCGTTTGCGGATTGACGGCGATCAGTCCGCGCGGCGAAACATCCACGCCGTCTTGGGGACAGAAAATCGAGTCTGGCGGCCTGGCCGATGGCCATGATGATGGTGTCGCACTCGAGCAGCGTTTCGCTGTTTTCATAGAACGTGGGTTGAAGCGCCTGTTCGCATCGAAGACCGACTTGGTCTGAGCGCCTCCAGTCCGACCGCATGGCCATCCTTGCCGATGATTCGCTTCGGACCCAGACCGGCGTGAATGATGATGCCTTCTTCTTCCGCCTCTTCGATCTCTTCGAGCGCCGCGGGCATCTCCTCGCGGGTTTCAAGGCAGACCAGGTGCACCTCCTGCGCGCCAAGCCGCAGCGCCGAGAGCGAGACGTCCATCATCTCGCGGGCGGCCACCGCACTTACTTCTCCTGCGACGGCTCGATGCTCTCGACGCCGCCAGGATGTTGCCGGAGCACCTCGCGGGCAGCGGATCGCGCGACATCCATTGCGACGTTGCCGCCGCCGATGACCAGCACCTTTTTGCCGATCGTGAAGGTGTAGCCCAGATTCACGTTGAGCAGAAAGTCGATGCCTTTGTAGACGCCGTCGAGATCGACGCCGGGGATGGAAAGATCGCGGCTGCGGTGCGCTCCAACTGCGATCAGTACTGCATTGAAGTCGCGGCGAAGGTCGGCGATGCTGAAGTCGCGGCCGGCAGCATGGTTCAATTTCAGCGTGATGTCTCCGGTGGAGAGTATCTCGCGTACCTGGGCTTCCACTACGTCGCGGGGAGCCGATACTCGGGCAAGCCCAGATACAGCATGCCGCCAGCTACCTGCGACGCTTCAAAAATCGTGACGGAGTATCCCATCAAAGCGAGGTCATGCGCGGCAGAGAGTCCGACAGGCCGGCTCCGACGATCGCGACGCGGAAAGGCAGTTCGGGCTGCACTCGCCCTGCATTGACATCGATGGGCCTTCGCGACTCCGGGCCGTGTCGTTCGGTGAGAAAGCGCTTGAGCGCGCGAATGGCGATCGGCTTGTCGATCTCCCCGCGGCGGCATGCAGTCTCGCAGGGATGTGCGCACACGCGACCACAGATGCTGGCCATGGGATTGGGTTCGCGCGCATGTCGATATGCTTCTTCGAACTGTCCTTCGGCGATGAGTTCCACATAGCGTCCGGCATTCGTATGCGCAGGGCAGGCCATCATGCATGGGAAGTTGGTGTTCAACCAATCCCGGTCCACTTTTTTGTCTAGGAACCGCTGCAACATGAGTACCGTCCTTGCAATCTGGCAGATTGAATGCGGCACCCACAATGGGTGCCGATTGAACTTACTTGGTGAGCGTGAAGTCTGCGGTGGTATCTCCTGCTACCTTGACCGGGTTGGACTTGCTTTTGGCGCCTTCATGCCACGCGGTCACTGAATACGCGCCATCGGGAACATTCTCGATTTTGTATTCGCCTGACTTGTCCGTTGTGGCGAAGTAAGGAGTCGGAGAGACAATGATGTAGGCAGACATCTCCGGATGAACGTTGCATAGAAGCGGCACTACGCCGGGGTTATCGAACTTGAATGCTTGTTTCTGTCCCTTGGGCCAAGTGCCTAGGTTGTGTCCCAGCTTCTTGTTGCCGCCAATAGAGATCCAGAAGACGTTGTGTGCAACGCTGTCGCTATTCAGAAAATCGACCGTCGTGCCCTGCTCGACGGCGACGATGTGAGGCACAAATATCAGTCCCTTCTGGTCGATGACGATGTGCTGCGCCGGGGCGGGGAAGGTCTGTCCCGCGATCGCTTCCACATACACTACGGACTCGCCGCTGACGCCGGAAACCTTTCCATGGATGGTGCCAGCTAAGGCTGCTGTAGTGAATGTGGCCAGTGCGGTGAGTGCTAATCGAGCGATGCGTTTCATATATTCTCCCGATAACGAAAAGATGAAAGGCCTGACTGGCGAATTTAGTAGGCCCACTCCAGCGCTGCGATTGCGGCGTTGGTCCGGAATGGGCTGGTGAGCGGCAAACCCGTTGTTGGGTCATAGACAATTTGCTGCGGACGGATCTGGAATTCGAACGAGGCCTTGATGTTGGCGTGGATTAAGAACTGCACGCCCGGAGTGAATCTGTTGCGTGTGGCCGAGTACGGCGAAAAGAACGAAGACGGTGGAGGCGCTTTCGGATCGTACTCAATAAAATTAACGCGATCTGCGGTCGACTTCACCTGATCCCAACGCATGATGGCCATCACCCAGGGCAGCACGAGGTAGTCAGCCTGAGCGAAGCCGCCGCTGAACGTCACAGGATTGGAGGCGATGAAACTGCTGGGGCCTGCAGCATCGCCGACGGTCACTGGCACAAGGTTGTGATCGTGCCCGGCCAGATAGACTCCGAATACATTGAACGTGCGGTAATTGAAGTTGATGTCTCCACCGACTCGGTAGAAAGGCTCTCGGGCGGTGAGTACAGTTGGCGTCACGCCGTCCGAAAGAACGCCGCTGATGTTCTGCACGGTGCGCCCATAGAAGTAGAACGTGCCGAATGCCAGATACGTGTGATCGCGCGGTCCGGTTGGGCTTGCCGCCTGCACGCTATCGCGACTCGCACGATTGTGTTCGAGATTGAAGCGGTACGCGAACCGGCCATAGAGGTCTTTGAAATTTGAATCGGAAGAAAAGGCCACCGTGTTTTGCGGTGCGACATTGGGCGGATTAATGAACAGCCCGCTGGTGTTTTGATTAAATACCGCAACTGAGTAGCGGTATCCCCGATAAGGATAACCGCCACTGAATTCGATCCCATCGGCCACGTCCGCCAGCGCGAATCCATTGTTCACATTCTGTGGTGGCCCGATTCCGTTTTGCACGCCGATGTTGGCTTCGCTGAAGATGTCCCAACCGCTCAGGTTCCACGTGCGTGCCTGGCTGACAGGCAGATCCAACTCAAACTGGCCGACGCGGAGGTTCAGCGAGTCGGCAGGCAGCTTCAGAAGGCGGCTGATGTTCCCGAACCTCAGATATGCATCGCCCAGCGCGCCGTTGACGTTCCCACCTGCGACACTGATGTCGTCATCAGCCCAGAAGGATATGTCGCTACCGAAATTTCCGGCGGTGAAGATGCTGAAAAATCCAGGCTGAAAGTCTGACTTCGGAATGAAGTTGCCAATTGTGCCCGCGGGCAGAACCTGGTTAAAGTTGTTTCTGTTGGAACTTACCTGCTGGTAGTAGGTGTTGTACCGCAGGCCGATGGGCGGAAGACCGGGAATGGTGCCAGGGTACACCGTGTGTGGCCATATCTCCGCTTGCGCGGGCGCACCCAGCATGATAGGAGGCGCCTTGAGGAACGACTCGTCGTCCTTTGGAAACTTGAACCCAGCATTCTTGAACGCCTTACCGAAGTCATTGAGCTTCGGAAAATCGAGGTGGCAGGTGGTGCAGGACGTTCCATATTGCCGCGAGAATGCAGGAATCGCGTAACCGGCTCGCGGGCATAGTGAAGAGAGGAGTACAGCTGCTACGAGGAGTGTCGTCTGCCGGGTGTTGTTCATGAGAGATTGCGCCTCAGTTCTCCCAATCAAAGACGGGGGAATCACTGCGGAGCATTCTGGCATCTGTAACACAATTTGGATGTGACCGCCGTCACACCGTCATGCTCCTATTTCTAGACCGGCTGCCCCTTGTGGGCAGCCGCTTCGGCCCCATATTAGGCAGCTTGCTTCTTTCTCTGCTTTTCTGTCTCCGGCCCCTTCTTCACGGCCCGTGCCTTCTCTTTCGCAGCGAACTAGGTGGAGCTGACCGCGAAGCTCAGGGCGAGCAATTCAGTGGATTGGTTTGTTCGGGATTCAGTGCGGGCGAAGCTGCGGCTGATGGTGAAGACGATTCTCAAGAAGTGGAAGTATCCACCTGACGGGCAAGAGAAGGCCACAGAGACAGTGTTGGATCAGGCGAAGGAACTCTCGGCGGCTTGGGCGACCATATAGATGTTTGTGTTCATTTGATAGGAGGAGTAATGGTTCCATCGAAGAAGTTCAAAGAGGCTCTCCAGCAGATTCCAATGCCGGGGGGACGGCAACGAGCTTTCCTCAGGTTCCACGAGGAATCGAAGGCACGCGCTCTTACGGTGACAATGTTAGGGGATGAAGTCGGATACAAGAGCTACCATGCAATCAACTTGCTATATGGCAAGTTGGCCAAGAAGATCGGTGAAAAACTCGGGATTTCCGATTGGGGTCTGGACCTGCTGTGTGACTTCTTCGCACCGGGCGAAATCACAAACAAGCATTGGGTGCTGGTGATGCGTCCCGAGTTTGCAGAGGGCTTGAAGCAGGCTAAATGGATTTGAGAAGACCTCGGCGCCCGTCTTGCCGATCTTACCGTGGTCAATTCGCCTACCTATCGAAAACATCGCGGCGTGAGCGGGATCGTAGTTACGGGCTCGTATCACAATGAATAAGCGGAGATGATCGCCTCTTTCTCGTCGCACCTGTCGACGGCGCTCTGCTGCCCCACGTCAACCGTTTCGCAGCTTCGGTCTGCGTGTGTGAGGTCCGCAGACCTAACGCCGCCGCCAGGGTGCAGTAAGTAGTTCCCCGAATCTGCCATGTCCACGAATATTTCCGCATTGGGTCTTCTCGGTATACTCCACCGTACAGTGCAGTTCTGGCTTCACCCAGACAGCCTCCCTCATCTGCTGAGGGTTCAGAGAGCCGCGTCGGTTCGCTTCCGGCAGGTTGTCGAATGGGCAGTGCGGCGTCTCAAGTTCGCTCATTCCCATCATCGCGGTGAGGCTGCCGAGAGTGGGGCAGCCCCCGTGGTGGCGTCCTGGCGGGGTGGGGGAACGGCACGGAGGCTGAAGCTCGCGATGGCGGCGGGGCTGGAGTTCGGACGCACCTGGAGGGTGCCGAGGGCCTCGATCGCCGAGGGGGTCTGGTCGCGGAGTCGGACGACGAGGACGCCGGGCTCGACCTCTTTGGCAGAGAGCAGGTTGAAGCCGCCGGTCTGCTGCCGGAGCGCGATTTGTGCAGCGGTCGCGGAGGCGAGCGCGACATTGGGCAGAGCGTTGCCAAGCGCGGGGTAGCTTACCACCAATCCGTATCCAGCCCATTGACCGCTGATCGATGAACAAGTTCACGGTGGCCCAGCATGTCAACTCGAGGCTGATTCTCAACATCACGGACGTGATTGACCACCTGTGCTGAATCCAGCAGCTCAAATAGAAACGGGTCAGCCAAATCGTCCACCGCAGGATAGGAAAAATCCAGCGCGTCGAGCTCGCGACGATCATTCGCGATGGCAAATAGTGTCGACACGGCCTCGGCGAAGTCTTCCGGGCTTTCGAACGATTCGAACCACGCTTCGTGTTGTTCACTGACGCTGGTGTCGAAGTAGGCGTTTAGAAAACAGAGCGCTCTCTCAGAGCCCTAATGGACACGTCATTCGCTTGATGCACATCTTCGTCGATATGACTCCAGCGAAAGCGATTTCGGCATAGAGCTCGTTTCGCTTCCGTCAAGATTGGTAACGAGAAACGATAGGACTTGTCTGGACTGCCCATGACGCAGAACCTCCGCCATCGCTGGGCGGGCAGTTAGATAGAGCTGTTTGAATGGAGTTGCCCGCGTTTGCGAAGGATGCGGTTAGTCTATGGGAATTGAATCGAGTTTCGCCTGCAAAGACCAATGTCGACGAAAAGTGACCAAAGATGCCAAGTGTCACCACTTGTCGCGACGTACACTGGGCTTCCAAACGAGGGTCAATCTCAGGGTCCACTAACGAGCCGAATATCCAAAAGCCCCGTAAATGCTGGAGTTATTTGGAGATGTCTGGAGAAGTAAGTTGTTGATTGTATTGAAAACGTATCGGCTACGAACCAGTAGGTCGGGTGTTCGAATCACTCCGGGCGCACCATCTTGTTGAATCCGTTCTAAATGTGCATATTTGATAACCGGCTTGAGTCGGCTCCTTAGTTCCTCTTTACAAATGGAGGAATTTTCGGTGGACTGCCCCAAGCATGCCGAGAGCACCAGTCCCGAAAAGCAGCAGAGTCGACGGCTCCGGTACCGGAGTTGTTCCATCGATCTCGAAGGCGTGGGTGCCGGACACCATCTGCCAACGGCTTGAGACTGCACAGTTTCCAATTGCAATTGTTGGGTCGCACATGAATGTTGAGCCGACCGTTCCGGCGGACGTAGTAAGTGGCGTGGCGAAGGGCCACAGTACATTTCCGGCTGAGAGCTCAAGATAATATGTCCCGGGAACGAGGGAGATATTGAGACCTGTGAAGTCGAAGACCTCGGTGACAACTGGGCCTTGCGAATTAAAGGCCAGTGTGTCTGAGCCAATCGCGGTGCCGGTTCCGAGCTGACTTCCCAGGCTCAAGCTGAAGCTGCCGCCTGAATAGCCGAATAGATAGGGGCCACTGATAGCTACTTTGATCTGATCGATGACGACGGGCGATAACAGGGTAAATTGCTCCGCGAGTAACTCGCAGTCGCTGCCGAACGGACACAGACCAGATCCGCCTGTACTGGTCGACAGGTCGGTTCCCACCAGAATGGAATCGGCGTGGGCTGGTAGGGCGGAAGCGGCGAGTACGATGGCGATCGCCATGGAACGTGCTGACAGGCGCATGGGAAGACTCCGTGTTTGAGGTGGAGTAACTAGGCCCTATTAGCGCTTATATCAGCAATCAGCCAGCCAGAAATTGGTACACCTAACTATGATTCCTTGGAACTGTTTAGGTTCTTGATGTTACGCAAATCTCGCAAAGTTTTGCATGAAAAGCGAATTACTGAGAATCTAATCGGCTGATATCGATGCTGTTCCTGGGATCGATCAGTTGGAGTCTCCGGGCATGAGGTGCTGCGGGAGGTCCTTTATGGTCGCTTTGCCGTTGACGTAGTCGATGCGCCAGATGCGGTCGAACTGCTCGTCGGGCCAGGTCTCGGTGGGCGGTTTTACGCCGAGGGAGATGACGAGGCTCGGAATTGTTCCGTGATGCCATGCGATGAGAACCACCTTGCCGGCGTATTTTCCGCTTAGGAGGGTTCTGGCCAGGGCGGCGTAGTCGTCGCTGGCGATGCTGTCGTCGATGGGCAGGTGGAGGGCCTGCGCGAGCGGGGTGACGGTCTCGACAGGTCGGTTCGAGTGCGCGCTCAGGTGTGTGGCAAATATGACCTGGGGAGTGGTTAGGTCGGGCCGCGTGCCGGGCGGAACGAAGAGGTCAAGTAGCCGGGTGGCGCGCTTGAAGCCGGTGGACGAAAGGTGAATCTGGCCGTCGGTGAGCTTTTCGGCGTGGCGGAAGATCAGGATGGTCGCGGGGGGCTGGCCTGTGATGGGGACCGCAGTTGCAACGGGAAGGGGAACCTTGGCGGGCTGCTGCGCTGTCGCAAAGATTGTGCAGACGAGAAGGATGGCTGGAAGGAGCCGGAGGGCCCGGGCGAAGGCTTGCTTGGTCATCTCAAAGACAAGAATCGTCGAGAGATACGGAACCGTCTGTTAATGCACGAAGAATTTTGAGGGGCTGCGCTTGGTCGGGGAGATTCTTCGAACCGGAGAGTGGGTGAAACAAATTTACGACCACATCAGTCCGAAATGATTGACGACCAAATTAGTCCTCATTAGACTAGATGATGGAAGACGAGGCGGAATGGACGCCCGTGAGCTGGCGTTGCGGGCTTGTTTCGGGGATCTCCGGCGAGCTGGCAGAGGAAGAGAAGCACCTTATGCTGCAGGCATTTATCATCACGCTCCGCGAGGGAGTGGAAGCGTCGCTGATCGTCGGAATTGTATTTGCATACCTGACCAAGATCGGGCGGAACGAGCTGAAGAAGACGGTTTTCTGGGCACTGGGGGCGGCGATTGCGGCCAGCGTGGCTGGCGCGGTCGTGATGTCGCGGCTCAACTTCAATACAGACATCTTCGAAGGCTGGGTGATGCTGGCGGCGGCGTTCTTCGTCGTCAGTATGATCTGGTTCATGCACCGGGCGGCGCGGACGATGCGCGGTGACATCGAGCAGAAAGTGGCCAAGTATACGGGCGAGGGTGGTGTCTCGAAGCTGGGTCTGTTCTTCTTTGTATTTCTGCTGGTGCTGCGCGAGGGTGCGGAGACGGTGCTGATTCTGTCGGCGGTAACGCTAAACTCGACCGAGTTGCTGAGCTTTACGGGGACGCTGCTGGGGATTGCGGTCGCGGTCGTGTTTGGCGTGCTGTTTGTTCGGGGGAGCGTGAAGATCAACCTGCAGCGGTTCTTCAAGGTGACGACGGTGATTCTGTACTTCGTCGCGTTTCAGCTGGTTGTGAGCGGGCTCCATGAGCTGAGCGAAAATGGCGTGCTGCCTTCGAGCACAACCGAGATGCGGCTGATTGGGCCGATTGTGCGGAACGACCTCTTCTTCTTTGTGACGATGCTGGCGCTGGCCGGGTTGATGGTACTGATGGAGTACCGGCGGCGGGCTCCGGTGGCACTGCCTGCGGATGCGACGCCGGCAGACAAGCGGCGGGCGCAGTGGAGTCAGCGGCGCGAGAAGATGTGGATGAACGCGGTGGTAGTGACGAGCTTTGTGTTCATCTTCCTTTCGACGGCGGAGTTCATCTATGCGAAGAGCACGACTGCGCTGAGTCCGACGACGCCGGTGACGCTGGTGGGGAGCCAGGTGACGGTGGATGCGGCGCAGGTGAACGATGACAAGCTGCATCGCTATGGCGTGTACATGGACGATGGTAAGGGCGGGACGGTTGAGGTTCGGTTCCTGCTATTCAAGAAGCCGGATGGGAATATCGTCGCAGTGGGCGATGCTTGCAGGATCTGCGGGCCGGTGGGTTTCTATATGGGCAGCCAGGGAATTACGTGCAAGATGTGCGCGTCGCCGCTGAATCCTGCATCGATGGGGCAGGAGGGCGGGTGCAATCCGATTCCGTTGAAGAGCTCAATTGCGAGCGGGATTGTGACGATCCAGGCTGCGGATTTGAAGACGCTGGTTCCGGTGTTTGAGCGCTAGGTGGGGAAATGTTCTTTCGTCTTCTGATGGAGAGTTTCAGGCGGCAGCGGCGAAGGAAGACGCTGGCGGGGCTGGCGATTCTGTTGGGGACGACCGCAGTGACGGCAATGCTTGCGCTGGCGACTTCGATTGGGGACCGGATTCATCAGGAGCTGGCGGTTTATGGGGCGAATATTGTCGTCTTCCCTGCTGCCGAGCAGCTTGATGTGAAGGTTGGCGGGGTGGATGTGAAGCCCGCGAGCGGTGGGGCTTATCTGAAAGAGTCGGATTTAGAGAAGTTGAAGACTATTTTCTGGGCGAACAACATTACCGGGATTTCGCCGGAGCTGCGATTCTCCGTTAGAGACGTTCCACAGACGGATGTTCCCGAATTCACAGTGCACGACTATCCGGCAGTCGGACTCTGGTTTGAACATCGCTTCGGCGATGGAAATCATACGATCGTTACAGGTGCGCAAGAATTACATCCGCTTTGGAAGATAGAAGGGCGTTGGCCTACTGGTCCGGTTGACACCTCGCCGTGCCGACCTTTTTGTCCAAAGGCGGGTGAAGTGGTCGTTGGTCGTAACTTTGCGGCGAAATATGGAATTACGCTTAACAGCGCCTTTGTGCTTGCGAGTTCCAATCCTGCTGGTAGGTCCGATTTCACTTATGCAGTTGTTGGAATCGCGACAACTGACAGCGATCTGGACGACAGGTTAATTTTCACGCTGGCTGATGCTCAATTCCTTGCGAACTTACCGAATTCAGTTTCGCGCGTAGAAATCAGTGCGCGGACGAAGCCGGAGGATGCGTTTGCGCGGAAGGATCCGGAGACGCTTTCGCCGCAGATGAAGGAGATTTGGTACTGCAGGCCATATGCGAACTCCATCGCTTACCAGATTCGCGAGGCGATTCCGGGGGCGCAGGCGGAGCAGGTTCGGCGTGTGGAGCAGAGCGAGGGGACGGTGCTGAAGCGCATCAGCGGGCTGATGTGGCTGGTGAGCGCGGCGGCTCTGCTCGCGGCGGGGTTTGCAGTGAGCGCGGCGATGGCTACGGCGATCCTGGAGCGTCAGGGCGAGATTGGGCTGATGCGGTCGCTCGGAGCGAGCAAGTCTGCGATTGCGATGCTGTTCTACTCGGAGACGGGGATTCTGGCGGTGATAGCGGGTGGGCTGGGGTATCTGCTGGGCTCGGGGCTGGCGGCGTGGCTGGGGGCGAGGATCTTTGCAGGCGACGGCGCGGCGCATGTGGCAGCGCTGAATCCGGTGCTGCTGCCGGTGGTCGTGGCGTTGGCGCTGGTGGTGGCGGCGGCGGGGTCGACACCTTCGATACGGACGGCACTGCGGATGGAGCCATCGACGATTCTGCGGGCGGACGTATGAAGAGCAAGCTGAGCGCGGGGGCGATCCTGCGGCGGTCGCTGGTGCATCGGCGGGCGAGAAGCCTGTCGGCGCTGGTGGCGATGACGGTATCGGCAGCGGTAGCGACGGCGCTGCTTACGCTGTACGCGGATCTTGATGCAAAGCTGCACCGGGAGTTTCGGAGCTTTGGGGCTAACGTGGTGGTGACGGCTGCGGCGGGTGGGAGCCTGCCTGCGGACGCTCTGGCCAAGGTGAAGAGCGCGGCGGGAGCGGATGCGCTGGCGGCGGAGTTTGGATATGCCGTGGCTACGACAGATCGCGGGACGCCGGTTGTGGTGGCGGGGACGGACTTCGACGAAGTGAAGAAGCTGGATGCCTGGTGGCAGGTGGATGCGTGGCCCGCGGCGGGGGACACAAATGATGCACTGCTGGGACAGAGAGCGGCGCAGTTTGTCGCGGATGAGAAAAACGTGACGCTGACCTATGCGGACAAGCCTGTGACTCTGCATGGTGTGGGGCGGCTGCGGACGGGTGGAGACGAGGACAGTAGAATCTACATGCCGATGGTGGCGTTTACGACATGGACGGGTGCGGCACCGAGTGTGATTGAGGTGCAGGTTCCGGGGGGAACAACGCAGGTGGAGGCCGCGATGACGCGGCTGCGGGCGGCGATGCCTGGGGTGAAGGTGGACGCGGTACGGCAGCTGGTGGAGGGCGAATCGCGGATCGTCGATAAGACGCATGCGCTGATGTATGGGGCGGTGGTGCTGATTGCGCTGACGGTTGCGGTGAGCGTACTGGCGACGCTCTCCGCGAGTGTATTGGAACGGCGGAGGGACTTTGCGCTGATGAAGGCGCTCGGCGGGTCGCAGGTGCAATTGATGGCGATGTTTCTACTGGAGGCGCTTGTGCTGGCGCTCGCTGGGGTCGTAGCGGGGTTTGTGATTGGATCAGCGGCGGCGTTTGCCATTAGCCAGTTGAACTTTCATACGGCCACGCTCCCCACGCTGCGCGTGCTACCGATGGTCTTGCTGTTGAATGTGCTGATTGCGGCGATGGCGGCGCTGTTTCCGCTGCGAGTGCTGCGCGGACTGCAGCCGGCGGCTCTGCTGAAGGGTGAGTGAGATGATGGAGAGCGTGATGGAGAATCCGATCGACCAGGAGACCCGGGACGACTGTGCGGTGATTGCCCTGCACGGCGTGACGCGGGAGTATGTGGGCCACGCGGGTGTGGTGCGGGCGCTGGACCATGCCTCGTTTTCGATTGTGGCGGGCGAGTGGGTGGCGATTACGGGGCCTTCCGGGTCGGGCAAGAGCACGCTGGTGAACCTGATCGGGTGCCTGGATCGGCCCACTGAGGGACAGTTGCGGATCGATGCTGTTGATGTGGCTGCGATGTCGGCCACGGAGCTGGATCGATTTCGCGCAGACAAGATCGGGTTCATCTTTCAGCAGTTTCACCTGATTCCCTACTTGTCGGCGCTCGAGAATGTGATGCTGGCGCAGTACTTCCACTCGATGACCGATGAGGCGGAGGCGCGCGCTGCGCTGGAGCGTGTTGGGCTGGGCAAGCGCGCGGAGCACCTGCCGAGCGAGCTCTCGGGCGGCGAGCAGCAACGGGTTTGCATTGCGCGGGCGTTGATTAACAATCCGCCGATTTTGCTGGCGGACGAGCCTACGGGGAATCTGGATGCGGCGAATCAGCGGATTGTCGTCGAACTGCTGCAGGGACTTCATGCTCAGGGCCATACGATCGTCATGGTGACGCACGACCCGGAGATGGCGGCGCTGGCGCAACGTAAGATTGCACTGAGCCATGGCAAGGTGTTCTGTCATCCGGTAAGCGGGCCGGTTATAACGCTGCGGCGGTAGATAATTCCTTCATGATTGCGACCAGCCCGTTTCGATACTTCAGCCGGGAGGAGTGGGCAGCGTTGCGCGCCAACACTCCGCTGTCGCTCTCGGATAAGGACCTGGCTACGCTGCGCGGCCTGCATGATGGGCTTTCCCTCGAAGAGGTTTCGGAGATGTATCTCCCGCTGTCGCGTTTTCTTGCCCTGCATGTGAAGGCAGCGCGCGGGTTGGACAAGGCGCAGAACGACTTTCTGGGGTGGGAGGCGATCCACTCTCCTTTTGTCATTGCGATCAGCGGTAGCGTTGCGGTGGGCAAGAGTACTTTTGCTCGCGTGCTGCAGGCGCTGCTCTCGCGCTGGCCTGACCGGCCTAAGGTTGCGCTCGTGACAACGGATGGCTTTCTTTATCCCAACGCGGTGCTGCAGGAGAGGGGCCTGATGCGGCGGAAGGGATTTCCAGAGAGCTACGACCTTCGCCGGGTGCTGAATTTTCTGCATGCGGTGAAGGCCGGAGAGGATGAGATTGAGGTTCCGCTCTATTCGCACCTGACTTACGACGTCATTGCAGGGAAGCACGAGATCATCCGGCGGCCGGACATCGTTATCTTCGAGGGGCTTAACGTTTTGCAGGCTCCGCATGGAGCTTCGGTGATCGCCTCGGACTTCTTCGATTTTTCGGTGTATATGGATGCCGATGAGGCGGACATCGAGCGGTGGTATGTTGAGCGGTTTCTGATTCTGCAGCGCACGGCGTTTCAGGACCCGCAGTCGTACTTCTACCGCTACCGGGAGCTTCCGAAGGACGAGGCCGAGCAGACGGCGCTGAAGATCTGGCGCGAGATCAATCTGCCCAATTTGAGAGAGAACATCCAGCCTACGCGGCAGCGTGCGGATCTGATTCTGAGGAAGCACTCGGACCATTTGATCCAGTCGGTTTGGCTGCGACAGTAGCTTTCTGTTTTCGGAACTCCTCTGGAAATTTTGTACTCCCTCGAAAGCAGGATATGTGGTTTATTTTCTGCCACTTGCTGATTTTGCTCTGGCCAAAATATTGATTCCATGATGGTTAGGAGTCAAAATATAGAAAACAAATGAGTTAGTGAGCGATGCCTTACGGGATTGGTTCGTAACATATTGATTCCAGGCTATTTATATGCAAATTATAAGAAAGCAGGATAGTTACAGGTTGCAGGTTGTCAGTTGCAGGTTGAAAGGCATGAGAAAAGCCCCGGTTAGTTTCCGGGGCTTTTGATTCTGTTTTTATTTTAACGGGTTGGGTGAAATTCCTCTGCCACTTTGAGCGGGTTTATTTTTGACTGATAAAACGTTTTGTTTGTTCGGCTTGTGAGTTCATTGGCGTGGTTGGGATCGGTTTTGGGGCTTGACATGAAATTTTCTGGGGTTTTTGAGGAGATGTCGAGGACCAACCCGCCCATTGTTACTCTCTATGTCGTCAACGCTCGCCCCAGCTCAGTTTGTTTCGCAGCACATTGAAGAGGCCGTTGCGGCTTGGGCGGAGGAGGCTAACGCTGCGCTCGGAGCGGCGGCAGCAAACCTCGTCGCCTAGTTCAAGCTCGACTGCCTCCTGGCCGTCGACGGTGAGATAGGTGAGCTGAGGGACGCCTTCGATATGGATGGTGATGGTGGAGTCTCCCGGGACCACAAAGGGGCGGACGGTGAGCAGGTGGGGACAGATTGGTGTGGCGACGAGCGCGTTGACGGAGGGCATGACGATGGGACCGCCGGCGGCGAGATTGTAGGCGGTGGATCCCGTGGGGGTGGAGACGATGATGCCGTCGGCACGGAGAGCGACGACAAACTGCTGGTCGATCTCGACGGAGAAGTCCGCCATGCGGGCGATGGAGCCTTTGGAGATGACGATGTCGTTGAGCGCGTCCCAGTGGCGGATGACTTTGCCTCCGCGAAGGAGTTCGCCGTGTATCATGTCGCGCCGCTCGATGCTGGCGCAGTTATTGCACCAGGCTTCGAGCGCGGGGTAGAGCTCGGCCAGCGGGACCTCGGTAAGAAAGCCGAGCGAGCCGAGATTCACGCCGAGGATGGGCGTTGGCGCGTGGGCAAATGCGCGGGCCGCGGCGAGGAGGGTTCCGTCGCCTCCGAGGACGATGACGATATTGGGTTTATGCTCGGGCAGCTCATGCCGCCGGATGGCATTCGGCGCGCCGATGTATGAGGCGCTCTGCTGATCCAGCAGAGGCTCGTACTCGTGGTCCTTAAGCCACTGAATCAGCTCGCGCAGGATGGCTTCGAGCTCGGGCTTCTGAGGCTTGGCGATGATGGCTGCCTTGAACATGAGTGTTTAGTGTAACGGGAGAGCACTGAAATCGGTGTCGAGCGCAGGCGAATGAGTGCGTTGGCCTGTACGCAACACTTGAGATCGGCATCAGCCGCAACGGACCGGTTTCCCTGCAGATCTTGCTGGAGCAGTGATTGTGATGAGGCTCGATGCAAAGCTAAGGTTTTGCTCAGATCCGAAAACCTGCCCGAAGCATCGGCCTCAGGTCCTTCCAGGAAAGCTCTACCTTGAACTCCCCGCAGGCGTGGCAGCTGATCGAATCCTGCGGGAAATAGAGGGTCAGGCCAGCGGTGTCCAGAATCCAGTGGTGCGGGTCGGCCACGATTTTGCTGACCAGTTCCTCGCCGTAACCCGAAGCCCACTGGTTTTCCGGAAACTTCGGATCGATCTGGGCCTTGAGCGAGTCCATTGCGCGGACGTAGAGGAACTTTTGCCAGCCAGAATCGGCGCGGAAGACATCTCCGGCTGCGAGTTCGCGTCGCTGCCGCAGGAGCCAATTGAACTGGAGCTTAATGTAGTTGGGATGGGCGGCGCCGTGGCCGTACCACAGATTCTGGAAGGATGCGCCGACGACCACGGGCGTGATATCTCCCAAGGTAACGGAGACATCGTTGTCCATGCCACCCATCCAATCTGACTTCGCCCAGGGATCACCGGGTTGGGCTTGGCCCTGCGAGGCCAGGTCTCGCGCCTCGAGTTCGATGGCTCGGTTCCATGCCTGCCAGTCCGGGTCCGAGGAGAGCGCCTGCGGCCACTCAGCATCTAGAGTGGAGTACCGTGGGGCTCCACGTTCCGCATCGCTGCTTGCTTCGTCGCCAGTCTCAGGCTGCGTGAAATGGACCGAGTTCCAGAGGAAAGGCACTCGGCCTGGCTGGCTGGCCGAGGAGATCGCCGTTTGCAGCAAACGGACGCGCTTATCCCAGGAAAGTTCGAGGCAATCTCCAAGCGCCTCCCGGCCCACGTTTGTAGGGCATTCGATCGAACGCAGCCAGTCACGTTCGCTTTGGCGGACTATGGCGCGGGCTTCAGTGGGTACGGTTGCCAGCAGATTGCTGTATGCTGCGGCGAGTTGGTCGTCCAGCTGGCTTAGTCGCGGCGAGGCGCAGATAGCCATCTCCCGGGGCGTAGAAGCTCGAGCGCAATCGAAACTGGCGGCGAAAGCCGGAGAGGCGAGAAGAGCCCCGAGGAGAACAACGGAGGGAGCGCGCATGGATGGCCCAATTTTGCCACGGTTTCGGAGGAAGTCAACGAGCGCGTTATCGCCGAGTCACTTACTGGGAGACGTTGAGTTCAGCGACGGAGGCCCGGACTAGTACCGAATCGGTCATGTTGACCGATGATCAGGCGAAGCGCGAGTGAAGCAGGTACTCGTGGTTGCCTTCCATGCCCTGGATGGGGGAGTCGATGACTTCGAGGTCGGTGGCTCCGAGTTCGCGTGCGCAGGCTGTGACTTTTTCGATGGCCTGCTGGCGGGCCTCGGGGTCGCGGACTATTCCGCCTTTGCCTATGTTGTGGCGCCCGACTTCGAACTGCGGCTTGATGAGGATGACGGCGGTTCCCTGCCAGGGGTGATCGTGGGTGCTTAGCGCGCCGTTGACGGCGGGGAGGACGAGGGTGGTCGAGATGAAGGAGACGTCCATTGCCAAGAAGGCCGGCGTGGGTGCTCCGGTGGTGAGGAGTTCTCCGGAAGTAAGGAGGCGGGCGTTGGTGCGCTCGCGAAGAGTGACGCGTGGATCGTCACGTAGCTTCTGTGCGATCTGGCCGTAGCCGGTATCGACGGCGAGCACGGAGGAGGCTCCGGACTGAAGCATGCAGTCGGTGAAGCCTCCAGTGGAGGCTCCGACGTCGACGCAGGCAAGGCCGGTGAGATCGATGTGCCAGTGTTCGAGGGCGCGCTCGAGTTTGAGGCCGCCGCGGCTGACGTATTTGAGATCAGAGCCCAGAAGGCGAATCGCGGCGTCGGCTGCTACGGGCGCGCCGGGCTTGTCGACGCGCTGCTCGTTGACGAGGACGCGGCCCGCGAGGATGAGCGCCTGGGCGCGCTCGCGAGAGGCGGCGTGGCCTTGGTCGACGAGGAGTTTGTCGAGGCGGGTCTTCAAGAGTCAGCTCCGGCGAGAACTGATGCCGTGATGGAGAATGCATCCAAGGGATGTTGTTCACTTAAGGGTACATGTTGCGAGGACGAGAGGATTTGTGGGCGACCCACTAAGCGAATTCATTTAGAGTGACTAGGGTAACGGAGTAACGGTACCGGCATGGGATTTCGCGAGGAACCTGGGGTCGAAAATCTAAAGCGAGGCAATCCACTGCGATACGCAGGCGCGTTGTATGTATAGAGAGACGGGACTCGTGAACGCTTCGTCACATTCGCAACAGGATGACGCTGCCCTGTTGTCGCTGGTGCGGCGAGGCGACGAGCAGGCGATGGCATCGTTGTTCGACCGGTACTCAAAGGTGGTGTACTCGGTTGCGCTGCGCGTGCTCCGCGACCCATCCTCGGCGGAGGACATCCTGCAGGACGTGTTCATACAGATCTGGAGAAACCCGGACAGCTTCACGGCGACGCGCGGAAGCCTGGGTGGGTGGCTGGCTGTGGTCTCGCGGAACCGCTCGATCGACGCGTTGCGAAGAAAGAAGCCGGTTGATCCGATCGAGGACATTGTGCTGACGGGGCCTTACGATGTAGCGAACGAGGCCGAGCGCAATACGATGATGGAGAAGGCAAGGAGCGTTATCTACCGCCTGCCGGCGGAGCAGCGCAAGACCCTGGAGATGGCGTTCTTCGACGGGCTGACACACTCCGAGATCGCGGAGATGACGGGCGATCCGCTGGGAACGGTGAAGACGAGGATTCGCAGCGCACTGACGACGTTGAGAAAGGCATTCCAGGCATGAACGCAGCCAGACATTACGAACCGGACGATCTGGCGCTGTTTGCCATGCAACTGCTCTCGAAGGACGAGGCGGCGGCGATTGCGACGCACATCTCCGAATGTGCGACGTGCCGCCAGCAGGTGGCTGAGTTGCAGGGAGACCTTGCCATTTATGCGATGACGTCCGAGATGCACTCGCCTCCGGCGCAGGCCCGGGAGCGGCTGATGAAGCAGGTCGCCCGCGAGAAGAAGGTGGTCCCGGTGGAGCGTGCTTCCGCGCCTGTACCGTTCGAGTATGCGACGCGCAGCCAGAGCATCTTCACGACAGGACAGAGCAGCTACGGGACCGGCCTGGGCAGCGGCAGATATCTGGATGAAGAAGAGCGGCCCAAGCGGAATATCTTCGCGCGGGTCTTCCCCTGGGTGGGATGGGCGGTGGCTGCTGGGCTGGCGGTGGTTTTAGGGAACCTGTATCACGAGCGCGATGCCCTGCGCGCGTCGACGACAGCGCAGGCGGCGCAGATCGACCGGCTGAGCGCAGACGCCGCGTCCGCAAAGCAGCTTGTCGACGCCATGACGGATCCGGCGGCGAAGCGCGTCACGCTGACCAAAGCGCAGGCAACGCCTGTGCCTCCGCAGCCGCAAGGACACATCACTTACGTCCCGGAGAAGGGCACGCTTATCTTTACGGCAAGCAACCTGGAGCCGCTACAGGTCTATAAGACGTATCAGCTCTGGCTGATCCCTGCGGATGGCCGCGATCCAATTCCTGCAGGCACGTTCCATCCGGACGATCGCGGCAATGCGAGCGTGATTATGCCTCCGCTGCCAAAGGGTATCGATGCGAAGGCGTTCGGAGTGACGATTGAAGATGACGGCGGGTCGCAGACTCCGACGATGCCGATCATCATGGCGGGAAGCTAGAGGCTGCTCAGCGGGAAGCTAGAGGCTGCGCATCAAGGCGCTGTGACGCGAACCATGACTCCCTTGCCCTGAAGATCGACGGTCGTGTCCACCGCATCGATATCGGTGCGGATGATCGTCATGGTGTTTGTTTCGTCCGAGGTGACATAGACTTTACCGGTGGGAGTACCCGTTGTTGCAGCAATAAAGTTTGGGTGGCCGCTTGCGATTAGATTTGATGCAGTGGTTACGAGCGGAATTGTTGCGGTCACAGTATTCGTTGTCAGATTTATCACTGAAACGGTGCAGTTACCGGGCTGCGTGCTCGTGGGTGGTGCGCAGGGTTGTGATGTGTTGCCTCTATTGATGACGTAGGCCTTGCTGCCATCCTGGAGGACTGCGACCATGATGGGGTTTATGCCGACTTGGACATTGGCAAGAACCTGGCCGAAGCCGTTGGCGTCCACAGGATTGTTGGGATCGCAGTTCGGGTTGGTGGGTAGTGCGGCGACTGAGCACAAGGGAATGTTGATGATGCTGACCCAGCCTTGGCTGATGCCGTCGCCCTGGTTAGCGACGACAAGTTCGTTGAGCGTGGGAGCCAGATCGGCCCAGACTGGCGATGGTTTGACAAGGATCGGGTTCGTGCTTCCGGCGGGCGGCGTGTCGAGCGCGTTGGTCTGAGCGTTGATGACCGATACGGTGCCGTCGGTCTGGTTGAGGATATAGGCGCGCTTGGTGTCGGAGGTCATCACGCCGTAGACAGGCCCGGAGCCGACCGGAATGGTGCTGGAGATGCTGGAACTGGCGGTTTCGATGGCCGTCACCGTTCCGGGGCCGCCTGAGGTGTTCTGGTTGATGATGTAGGCGCGGGCGGAGCCGGGATATCCGGCGATGTACACCGGGGTGTAGCCGCTGGCGACTGGAAACTCCTGCTTGAGCGCCGCGGGAGAGCCCTGAAGCTGAGCCACTGCATTGCGGCCAGGCTCGGTGATGTAGGTCGAGGTGTTATCTGCATAGACGGTGAGTGGAGGCTGGCAAGGAGCCGGATTGGAGCAAGGAAGCAGCGTGGACTGCAGGACGTCCTTGGTCTGGAGCTGCGTCGAGATGTCGAAGCTGGTCAGAGTGCCATCGTGATTGAGTGTGTAGCCCGTGTTGCCGCCACCGTTGAGGTCCAGATAATAGGGGCCGACCCCCAGGTTTGCCGTGATGAGTATCGTGTCGCCAGAGAAGTCGACAAGCGTCACGAGTCCCGGCGTTGTCGAGCTGGGGCTGGAGATGGCAACAGCGAACTTTTGAGGCTGCGCGGCAGGGCCAATGGGACTGATCGCAGCCACCACGGGGCGGTAGGTGGCGCCGCATCCAGAGAGAGCGCCGAGGGCAACTGCGGCCATGACGAGAGTGAATGCGGAACGGACTCCGGACAGAAAGGAGCTGCGGATGGACCGTGGCTGGCTTGTTCCCTTTGCTTCGATACCGACTAGATGCAAAACTTCTCCCGCTGTGCTGCTGGTGTTGGCTATGCTCAAGGTTGATTGTAAATCACCATCGGGCTTATGAGCCGCGAGGGGGAGACGATGGTGGTCTGGAACAAGGCGATCTCGAGAGAGCGTGATCGGACGCAATCGCTGGGGTTAGCCTGGGGGCTCGGTTTGCTGCTGGCCCTGGCGAGCCTGGCTCCAATGCTTGCGGCGTGGAAGCTTGGTCTTCCGCTGTGGCCGCTGGCCGGGCCTCTGCTCTTCAGCAGTGGTTTTGCGGCATTGGTCTGGTGGCTACGTGCAGCCACGCCAGGCGGCGTGGCGATTGGCTGGATGGTCTGCTTCATCCTTGCGCAGTCGCCTGAGGTGTGGACGCGATTTTCACCATTGCCGGTGGGACGAGGGGCCTTACCTGCGCTGGTTGCGGTATTCGTGCTGACGTTTGCGGCGACAAGATTCAGGAGAGGAAAGAAGGAGGCTCGGGGGCTGGGCGAGGCGCGGAGGGGACGCTCGGCCTCGCAGATTGCGGCGAACCTTGGCGTAGCGGCGTTGTTTGCGAGCGCGGGCAGGTACGAGGGATGTGTTGCGGCTCTGGCCGAGGCCGCGGCGGACACGGTCTCCTCAGAGATTGGCCAGGCTGTGGGTGGTCGGACGCTACTGCTGACGACCCTGCGGCCGGTGCCGGACGGCACGGATGGCGGCGTGAGCGTCGCGGGAACCGTTGCCGGGGTGATCGCGGCAGGGGTGATCGTTGCAATCGGGGCTGCGCGGCATGCGCTCTGGCCGAACAAGACGATGGTGATGGCCGCGGCCTGTGCCGGGCTGTTCTTCGACAGCCTGCTAGGGGCCACGGTTGAGCGCAAGGGTTGGTTGGGGAACGATCTGGTGAACTTCTGCTCGACACTGTTTGCGGCGCTGGTGGCTGAGGCGCTGGCGCGTCAGTAGTCTTCCTTGCCTTCGATCCAGTGGAGCCAATTGTCGCTGAGGCCCAGGCGCAACATGGTGTAGCTGATGATCTCGTGGAAGTAGCGGCTGGCGAGGTCATAGTTGCTGATGTGCCCGACTGACGCGCGCGGCGATGTGTAGACGTCGAGGCCGGCATCGTTGCAGAGCTCGCGAATGCGGAACATGTGCGTGGCGTCAGAGACAACCACGATGTGATGCAGGTTGTATTCGCGTGCGATGGCGGCGAGGCGATGCACCTGTTGCTCGGTGTCGATGGAATGGGTCTCGGCAATGATGTTGCCGAAGGGAACGCCATTGGCGAGGAGATAGTCGCGGCCTACCGCTCCCTCAGTGTTTCCGGAGTCCTTGTCGCTGCCGCCTCCGAGCGTGATGATGAGCGGCGCGATCTTCATGCGGTAGAGCTCGACCGCGTGGTCGAGGCGGGCGTGCAGGACGGGCGAAGGATGGCCCTGGTACTCGGCAGCTCCGAAGACCGCTATTGCGTCGGCTGGCTGCGCTTCGTCGCGGCCGGCCACGTCGGTGATCTGCTGGTAGACATAGATGAACCACACGAGGGTGATGAGAAGAAACACCCCGAAAAGACGGCGCAGGAAGATCCAGCCTGTTGAGGGAGGGCGTTTCGTGCGCAGATAGGAGGACCGAACGAACATGAGGGACGAGAGTTGAGTTTACGGCATCGGCGACAGCGTGAGGAGTTGAAACTAAGGACCGATTCAGCGCTGGAGCGTCAGGGCGATCTCGTGGGTCGGAATGGCGCCTTCACGCAGGATCATCCAGGAGTTGCCACCACCGGAGAGATCGACGATGGTCGTGGCGACGGAGCGTGCGGTTGGACCGCCGTCGACGATAAGGGGAATCTTGTCGCCGAGTTGGTCGCGGACGCAGTTGGCATAGGTACACTCGGGCAGTCCACGCAGATTGGCCGAGGTTGCAGTGATTGGAAGGCCAAGCGCGGAGACGATCGCCTGTGGAATGGCTGCTTCGGGCACGCGCAGAGCCACGTTGCCTGTGTTTGCGGTGACGCGCAGTGGCAGCTTGGAGCCGGCCTTCACAACGATGGTGAGCGGGCCGGGCCAGAATCGCTCAGCGAGGCGGTCGAATGCGGTGTCGAGCTGGCGGGCCAGTTCGTAGGCCTGCGCAACATCTGCGACGAGTAGCGAGAGCGGTTTGTGGCGGGCCCGGCTCTTGAGCTCGTAGATACGATCAACGGCCTTGAGATTGACTGGGTCGACGGCGAGTCCGTAGAAGGTGTCCGTGGGCAGCGCGACGACATCGCCGCAGTGGAGACGGGTGACGACCTTGCTGACGAGCTCAGGTTCGGGCTCGTCGGGGTGGATGCGAAGTGTCTCGGCCGTCAAAATTTGAGGGGCTCCTGTGGCAAGAATGAGGCCATCTCGCAACATAGCACAGGGGCGGGGCGCGCTCAAACACGACTGACGCGGTTTGGGCCCGAATGCAGGCGGATAGAATGAAGCTGTGTTTCCGACGGCAGCGTAAGATTTGTGGATGGCGATTGCGGAAACGCTGGTCTCCAGCAGGACAAATGCGCGGGTGAAGCAGTTGCGGGCGGCCTTTGCGGGCAATGCCCGGTTGAGCGATGGTGTGGTCGCGATCGAGGGCGAGCACCTGCTGGAAGAGGCTATCCGTAGCGGCGTGACGCTTAAGACGGTCTTTGTCACCGAGCGGAGAGGGGCGCCTCGCGACCTGCCGGCTGGAGTGGATGTGCTGCGGCTGACCGATGACGTGTTTGCGAGCGCAGTGGAGACGCAGACTCCCCAGGGCGTGGCCGCGCTGGCGGCGCCGCTGATGCATCGGCTTGAAGACATCGTCGCGGGTGCGGCTCCTTTGATTCTGATTGCGTGCGGATTGCAGGACCCGGGGAATCTGGGGACGCTGGTGCGATCCGCCGAGGCGTTTGGAGCCGCGGGCATGTTAACAACTCCGGGAACGGTGAGTGCGTGGAACCAGAAGGCGCTGCGGGCCAGCGTGGGTAGCGTGTTTCGTTTGCCGGTGGTCAGCGCGACAGCTGAAGAGATTGCGGGCCTGAAGCAGCAAGGTGTAAGGCTGCTCGCTGCCGTGGGGTCCGAGGGAGCGGGCGTCGTGGCGGCGCAGGATGTGGACTTTCGTGGGCCGTGCGCAGTGATGATCGGCAACGAGGGCGCTGGTTTGAGCGAGGAGTGGCTCGCGATGGCGGATGCGCGGGTGACGATTCCCTGCCCTGGACCTGTCGAGAGTTTGAATGCTGCGGTGGCTGGATCACTGTTGTTGTACGAGGCGTCGCGGCAGCGGAGCGCATCGAATCGGGGTCCCCGGCCGGCTTGCCGGGTGGGGTGAAAGGGAGTGAGATGAGTTTGTTCGATACCAGCCCGATCGCTGCGCCGGACAGGCGGGGGCAGCGTGCTCCGTTAGCCGACAGAATGCGGCCGCGGACGCTGAATGAGTATGTTGGGCAGGAGCACCTGCTGGGGCCGGGTAAGCCGCTGCGGATGGCAATCGAGAGCGACGATCCGACGTCGATGATCTTCTGGGGGCCTCCAGGAACGGGAAAGACGACGCTGGCGAAGATGATCGCTCATCGCACGCAGGCCACGTTTATCGAGTTCTCAGCCGTGCTCAGCGGGATTAAAGAGATCAAGCAGGTGATGGTGGACGCCGAGAAAGCCGCCCACATGGGCTCGCGCACGATTCTGTTTGTTGATGAGATCCACCGGTTCAACAAGGCGCAGCAGGATGCGTTTCTGCCTTACGTGGAACGGGGGACGATTCGGCTGATCGGCGCGACGACCGAGAATCCTTCGTTCGAGATCAACGCCGCGTTGTTGTCGCGGTGCAGGGTCTACACGCTGGTCGCGCTGACGGAGGAGCAGATTCTGATCCTGCTGCGGCGGGCGCTGCACGAAGCGGAACGCGGACTTGGCACGATGGGAATTGAAGCGGATGAAGATGCTCTGGCGACGATTGCCTCGTATTCCAGCGGTGATGCGCGGAACGCATTGAACGCGTTGGAGGTCGCGACGCGCCTCGCAGAAGGGCGAGGCGACAGGAGGATCACAAAGACGCTGGCGAGTGAGGCGTTGCAGCGGCGCGTGCTGCTCTATGACAAGAGGGGCGAACAGCACTACAACATCATCTCGGCACTGCACAAGAGCGTGCGGAACAGCGATCCGGATGCGGCACTGTACTGGCTTGGAAGAATGCTCGCAGCCGGCGAAGACCCGATGTACTGCGCGAGGCGTATCGTGCGGATGGCGGTGGAGGATATCGGGCTCGCCGCTCCAGAGGCGCTGAATCTCTGCTTGTCGGCGAAGGATGCGCTGCATTTTCTCGGGCAGCCGGAGGGCGACCTAGCGCTGGCGCAGGCTGTGGTGTATCTCGCACTTGCGCCGAAGTCAAATGCTGTTTATACGGCGTATGGAGATGTGCTGAGTGACATTGAGGCGACTGCGGCAGAGGCGGTTCCGCTGCACCTACGGAATGCTCCGACGAAGCTGATGAAGGAATTGGATTACGGCAAGGGTTATCAGTACGCGCATGATGTGGAGGGTCGCGTGGCGGATATGGAGTGCCTGCCGCCTTCGTTGGCGGGGCGGCACTACTACCATCCGACGAACGAGGGTCGCGAGAAACTACTCGCGCAACGAATGGAAGAGATCGCGCGAATAAGGCGGGAGAAGCGGCGAGAGTGAGTTCGCCGCTCTTGAATTGGTTAGTTCCATCTGCATTTGCTGTCGCCCTGAGCAAACTGCGGGGATTCTTCGCTGCGCTCAGAATGACCGTCCCCAAAATGCTGTGGTCTGAATGACCTTTCCCAAAATGCTGTGGTCAGAATGAACCGTTCTAAAGATCAGTCTTTGTACTTCACCGAGCAACCATAGGGGCGGGTGACTGGTGTTTGTACAGTCTTGCCGGCCATGGCTGCGTTGAGTGCATCGTTTAGGTAGTTATCGGCGGTCTTGATGTCTTCCACATCGGTGGTGGGCTTGCTATCGATCGCTCCCTGATAGATGAGCTTGCCGGTGGGGTCGATGACGAACATGTGCGGTGTGGTCTTGGCCTGGTAGAGATGGCCGATGGTTCCGTCGGGGTCAAGAATAGCCGCGGTTGGAGTGGCCTTCATGGTCTTGAGGTACTGCTGCTCCTCAGCCGAGGTGACGTAGCCCTGCTCGCCGGGAGCCGACGAGATGATCGAGAGCCAAATGACGCCCTTGGCGGTCCATTCACGTTGAAGAGCTTCCATGTTACCGCTGCGGTAGTGCTTGCCGTCGTAGGGGCAGCCGCGGTTGGCCCATTCGAGCACGACGTACTTGCCGCGGTATTGCGAGAGCGTTTGGGTGTTGCCGTTCGAGTCGGTGCCCTTGAAATCCGGAGCCTGCGAGCCGGGGGTAATGGCAAAGAGCGGGAGAGTTGCGAGAGCGATGGCAAAGGAGAGAAGACGGCGGTGAAACATGAGGGTCACCTCCACATCTGCTTTGACGATATTTTGCCGCTTTCCTGTTGGCCGTGCAACAACCGGCGGTCAGGCCGGAGCCAACATGTTCGCGTCGCGCCAGATGCGCCATTGCCCGTCTCTTTCGGTAATTCCTGCTTTATTTTTATCGCGAATCTGCTGATCGTCTGTCTGCTGACTCATCTGTTGTGTCCTTTTTGAGTGCGCTGAGGACGATGTCCTTCGTGAGCAGTTCCGGCAGGACGTCAGCCTGTGCCTTCGGATCCGCAGGGTAGATCACGTAGGTCGGGACTCCACTGCGGCCGACAGAGGCGAGTTCCTTCGTGATCTCGGGATCGTACTGCGTCCAGTCGGCGCGGAGAAGAGTGACCTTGTTGTCACGGAACTGCTGCTGCACGTCGGAGGATTTGAGGACGACGCGCTCGTTGACCTGGCAGGAGAGACACCAGGCGGCGGTGAAGTCGATG
Organism: uncultured Acidobacteriaceae bacterium; assembly: GCA_963741395.1. Lineage (GTDB taxonomy): Bacteria > Acidobacteriota > Terriglobia > Terriglobales > Acidobacteriaceae > Edaphobacter. Next base: position 682,459 of record CAVUHV010000002.1, on the reverse strand, counting down.
AAGACGGGATGGCCGGAGGCGCGGGCCTGGTCGACCGTCTGCTGTGAGTACGGCTGCCACGTGAGCGTGGTGTCCTTGGGCTGATAGAGCGGAACGGCGAGCGCGATGGCTCCGAGGATGATCGCCGCGATGGAGCTGGACCAGCGGGCAGGCCACTTGCCGAGCACCCATCCGGCAATGGCGAGCAAAAGGAAGCAGGTGAGAAGCAGCGCTGCGTGATATACGCCCTGTCCGCCCGAGGAAAAGAGGCTTCCGTAGACGTAAGTGAGCCAGATCACGGTCGCGAAGAAGATGATCGCTGTGATCTGCTTGAAGGTCTCCATCCAGGCGCCGGGGCGCGGCAGAATGCGCGTCCATGCGGGCTGGAAGCTGAGCAGGAGATACGGCGCAGCAAGGCCGAGGGCAATGGCGGTGAAGACGGCGAAGGTGATCCACGCGGGTTGCGCGAGAGCGAAGCCGATGGCTGCTCCCATGAAAGGCGCCGTGCAGGGTGTGGCGACGACTGTGGCGAGGACTCCCGTGAAGAAGCTGCCGGTGTAGCCCTGTTTCTGGGCGAGCTCGCCGCCGACGCTGGTGAGAGAGAGGCCGACATCGAAGAGCCCCGCAAGTGAGAGCGCGAAGAAGAAGATTCCGGAGGCGAGGATGGCGAGGAAGGTCGGGGACTGTAGCTGGAAGCCCCATCCCGCCTGGCTGCCTCCTGCGCGCAGAACGAGCAGCGCAGCGACGATCGCCCAAAAGGAGACGAGTATGCCGAGGGCATAGACGAGGCCGTGGCTGCGAATACGGCCACGCTCTTCGTTTGAAGACTGCACCAGCGCGAGGCCCTTGAGGAAGAGCACCGGGAAGACGCAGGGCATCAAGTTGAGGATGATGCCTCCGACAAAGGCAAAGCCGATGGCTGCGAGCGCGGTGAGTTCGGTTGCACCGGTCGCTCCCTTCTTTGCTACAGCTGGAGCGACCTCGCCGGGAGAAACGGGCGCAGTGATGTCGTAGGCTTCCGTGTCGCTGAGCTTGACGACGCCGTGAAGCCCCTTGGGGAGCTTCGTCAACTCAGGCGCGCGCTGGATTCTAAGGCGCACACCATCTGGCCGGGGCTCGATGGTCTGTTCTGCGGCGTTGGCGATCTGCTCCTGCTCGAAGGGGTAGAACTCAGCTTCGGTCTGGCGCTTGCCTGTGACTAAATCAAGGACGAACTCCTGCCTGCCTCCGGTTACGGTTGCGCGCATGTCCGGCGGCAGAGGCTTGGGTAGCAGGCCGAGCGCTTCGCCTAGAGCTCCGACTGGCTGAACGGGTGCCGCCGCTGCGGGATCGACGGTAAGGTTGAGGCCGAGGTGCGCCTTGCCGGGAATGCATACTTCGCGGCAGACGAGCCAGTTGACCTTCACGTCGAGATGGATGGGGCCGGGCTTGAGGTTCTTCTGGGCTGAAAGCTGGACAGGGAAGGCGACCTCGTCTTCGTAGCCGAAGTCCATCAGCGGGCCGAGGGGAAGCCGGCTGGGGATGGGAAACTGCATGGGACCAGCCGTGATGCCCGGGGGCAGGGTCCAGGTTATCTTTGGCGGCTCGCCGGAGTCCCCGGCGTTGATCCAGTAGACGTGCCACTTCTCTTCAAGCGTCAGGACGAGACCCACTTGCAGCGTGCCGCCGGGAGCGATGGAGGGCGCGAGCGAGACCAGTTCCGCGGTGAGATGCTGCGCCTTGACGGGGCCGGGGCCGCCGTCGCCGACGGGCTGGATCTGCGCGTTCGCGAAGAGGCCGATGGCGCAGAAAAGTATGAGAAGAATGAGAAGCGGGCGACGTACGTTCATTGGATTCGATTGTAGGTGAGGGTTAGACGTGAGAATACGACCTTCGGTGGATTAGAGCCCGGCATAACGGTGCTCGACCATGATGCAGCGGTCCATAACGACATGAATGCCTCCCGCTTCAGCGCGTGCGGCGGCCTCTTCGTTCATGATTCCCTGCTGAACCCAGATGTTTTTCAGGCCGAGCTGCAGCATCTCGTCGACGATGGCCTGAATGAACTTCGGAAGGCGAAAGACGTTGACGACATCGGGTTTGACCGGCAGGTCACTCAGCGTCGGGTACGACTTTTCTCCGAGCACAGACTCCACCAATGGATTGACCGGAAGGATGCGGTAGCCGTGGCGCTGCATGTACTCGGGAACGTAGTGGCTGGGCTTGTTCGGATTGTCGGAGAGGCCGACGACTGCGATGGTGCGCGGCTCCGCAGGTGGATTGCCGAGCATTGCGCGGATGGTTTCAGGTTCGTTCATCTGGTTTGATTCTTTCTGTACGAGTCTACTTGTGCCAGATACCGAGCAGGCGGCGAATGACGACGAGCTCGCCGAGATGGTAGGCGTTGTGGTCGGCGAGGAGCAGGGCCTCGCGCAGCAGGTTCTGGCCTTCGCCCCAGCGAAAAGGTTTGTAGAGATCGGCTTCCGGCCGGGTGATGAGAGCTTCGAAGGTCTCGAGATCTTTGCGGATGGCTGAAATGGTTATGTCCCAGGCGTGCGCCGATGGCGGCTCAGGCGATTTCGGCCAATAGCCGTCGGGCCATTCGATGGGTTGATAGCCACCGGTTGGTGGAGCGCTGAAGTCGAGGATGTCATGCAGGGCGATGCGCAGGTGCTCAAGTATCTGCCACGCGGAGTATGGCAGGTTGGCGGGCACGGTACCGCGATGCCTGGCCGGGAAATCTTTGATGACTTCATCGAACGTCGAATGAGCCTGACCGCCACGGAGCAGCGCGACGAGCTGCTTGCGAATCTCTTCGGTCGCTATGCCATTGTGCGCCTGGGTCCTCGTAGTCTTCGCCATGCAATCCCCTTCCTTTCTGGATTGGATGCGCGAGCAGTGCGGCGGGTCACAGGCGTCAGGGGTTACTTCGGCGTATTTAGGTTCATAAGCGACTAATGAGTCGTGTTTGACCGATCGCCAGGGGTATTTAGATCGCTGTAGCGCCTGCTATGCTCTGGTGGTCTCGGTTCGCTGGCTGCGCGCTTGCGGCGCTCGATCTCGAATTTCTTCTTGAACATCTCATCCTTGATTGTGTTGAGTCCGATGATGACTATACAAACCGCCGGAATCCCGAAAAGCACCAAAACAGTCGTGTGATTCATATGCCTCTTCCTCATGTGCTGCGTGGCATCGCAGCTCCTGTCTCCATCAGGTAATCAGATTGGCATTGGTTGTTTTTAGTACCTATCCCCCGTTCGGGGCACGGAGGTAATCAACCCAAATCGTCGTCCGGCGCGGTTTCGGCGGGGAGATTACCCTCGCGGCGCATGCGAAGGTAGCCACGGATGAATGGCTCAAGATCACCGTCGAGCACGCGGTCCACATCGCCGACTTCAACCCGCGTGCGAAGGTCCTTGGCCATGCGGTACGGTTGCAGAACATAACTGCGGATTTGCGAGCCGAACTTGATGTCGAGCTTGGAGTCTTCGAGCTTCTTGCTGACAGCCTTCTTCTTCTCGAGTTCGTACTCGTAGAGACGTGAGCGGAGCAACTTCATCGCCTTCTCTTTGTTCTTGTGCTGCGAACGCTCGTTCTGGCAGCCGGCGACGAGTCCGGTAGGGAGATGCGTAATGCGCACGGCCGAATCCGTGGTATTGACGTGCTGGCCGCCCTTGCCGCCGGAGCGATAAGTGTCGATGCGCAGGTCGTCGGGCTTGATGTCGATGACGATTGTGTCGTCGATCTCAGGCGATACGAAGACACTGGCGAAGCTGGTGTGGCGGCGTTTTGCGGAGTCGAACGGCGAGATGCGGACGAGGCGGTGAACGCCGGTCTCGCCGGAGAGCAGGCCATAAGCAAAATCGCCGGAGATCGTGAAGGTGGCGGACTTAATGCCGGCTTCGTCACCGTCCTGCACTTCGTTGATCTCGACCTTGAAGTTCTGGCGCTCGCCCCAGCGGATGTACATGCGCATGAGCATCTCGGCCCAGTCCTGCGATTCAGTGCCGCCAGCGCCGGGGTGGACGACGACGATGGCGTTGAGGGGGTCGCTCTCTTCAGAGAGCATGGTCTTGGCCTCGAGCTTGTCGGCGAAGTCGGTGAGCGCGGGGATCTCGCGCGCGAGATCGGCCTCAGTGTTTTCGCCTTCCTTGGCAAGTTCGAAGTAAGTCTCGATGTCGTCCGAACGGCGCTCGAGTTCGGCGTCGTCTGCGAGAAGGCTCTCGATGCGTTTGCGCTCACGCATCAGCGGCTGCGAGCGCGTGGTGTCGGCCCAGACGGCGGGGTCGGCGGTCTTCTCTTCGATGGCGGCTAGTTCACGGCGCAGGCGGGCGGAGTCAAAGATACTCCCGCAGATCGCGAACCTTCTGGCGAACCGGGGAGTAGGTGTATTCAAGATCAGTAATCATGTCTGTTTCAGTTTACGGCAATTTGTGCCGCAAGCTAAGCGCGAGCGCGATTGCTGTAATCAGCGCGCAGGCATAGGCGAATAGATCGCCATGAGCGGCGTAGAAGGTAAGGTCGTTCTCGTAGGAGAAGCCGACTCGGATGCTGGTGCGCGTGTGGCGCGGTGCAGCCGCAACCACCCGACCGTAGGGGTTGATGGATGCTGTGACGCCGGTGTTCGTGGCGCGAAGGACCCAGCGGTGGTTTTCGATGGCGCGCATGCGCACCATGTTCAGGTGCTGCCAGGGAGCGCTGGTGTCGCCGTACCATCCGTCGTTGGAGATGTTGATGAGAACGTCAGCCCCTGCCTGAGTGAAGTGACGGACCTCGTCGCCGAAGATGGACTCGTAGCAGATGAAGGTGCCGTAGTGGTGGCCGTTGACGTTGAAGACGGAGCGGGCGGTGCCGGGATTGAAGGTACCTACTTCGTTGAGCAGGTTTTTCGCGAAGAAAAAGAGTTCTTTGTACGGGACATACTCGCCGAAGGGTACGAGGTGCATCTTGTTGTAGCGGCCGGCGAACTCTCCCTGCGGCGTAATGAAGGCCGCGGAGTTGAACAACTTGTAGCCGCGCTCCTCTTCGCTGCTGCGCTCCAGGCCGATGTTACCGGCGATGATGGGCGCGTTGGCTTCGCGGGCGAGCGAGGAGAGAGCGGCTTGAAACTGCGGGTCATTCTCTTCAAAGGGCGCGGGGGATTCGGGCCAGACGATGAGGTTCGTGGTAGTTGGTGCGGGCTTTGGGAGAAAGTCGACCACTGGAGTACTACGGAGTTCCGGCATGCCGAGAATGAGGCGAGTGCCTGGATGGCGGCTCAGGTACGAGAAGGATTCGAGCAGTTGTTGAGTGCTGGGCTGCGGGCCCGTGGCTGCGGCGCCGACCTCGAGGTTCTCCTGCACCAGCGTCGCGGTTGCGTCGGCGTGCAGCACAACCGGAGCCTGGACCCTCCGCAGACCGACCACATAGAGCACAACGATTCCGACTCCGAGTATGGTCAGGATGAGGCGAGTGTGCCGACGCTCGCGGATTTGGATTCGCACCAGCCAAAGCGCATTGATTGCCGCGATGACGAATGAGATGCCGTAGACCCCAGTGAACGGTGCAAGGCGCGTGAGCAGGGGGTTATCTACTTGAGCTATTCCGAGGAGATCCCACGGGAGGCTCGTGATCCGAGAGCGGGCCAGTTCGACGGCGACCCAGGCAAAGGGACTCAGCAAAAGCGCGGCCTGCCGCCCCAGGCGGGAACGGAACGCGGCGATCAGCGCGGCAAAGAGAAGGTGATACAAGCCTAGGTAGAGACAGAAGAGAAGCAGGATTCCCGCGGCAACAGGCTTCGGGAGGCCGCCGTAGAGGTACATGGTCTGGTAGATCCAGTAGCAGTTTCCCAGGTACCAGACGAACCCGCAAAGATGGCCGAGCGCAGCCGCTTGCTTGACCGTAAGGGGCTTTCCCTGCTTATCGTTACCGAGTACGGCCCACAGCAGCGGGAGCAGTGCGATCCAGCAGAAGGCAGCGCGCCAGGCTGGCACAGGCCCGGCGATGGGGAAAGGCAACACCTGCAGAACGCCCGAGAGAGCCGCAAGGGCCCACTCACGCGCTGAAATCGCTCGCATGCAGGGGCAAGTCTACCATCTGGAGATTCGCGGAGATCGCTAGGGAAAGCATCCGAGTAAAGATACAATGCACAGTGGTATGGATTTGGCCATTCACATCGTTGCAAAGATAGTCGTGCCTCTCTTCTTTGTGGGATTGGCAGGTTCGGCTGTGGTCGTTGTGGTTAGTTTCGTTGAGGATTTGAAGGAGCTGCTGGAACGTGAGTAGTAAGAGGCAGCGGCGGGACGCATTGCTGAACGCAAATAAATAATGGCTTCCAAGCAAACTACGTATAAGCCTCCTCCTGCCCGGGTCCGCCTGGTCGTGGCCTCTTCGGTCATGCTCACCTTTATCTCCTTCTGGCGGGCAGCAGCCATTGTTTTGAATGACCTGGGGTCCTCGGCCTTTTATGCAGGCGGCATTGCCGAGGAGGCGGTGGGCAAGTCTGCCCCCTGGTTCATTCTCGGCGTGATGCTGTTCAGCTTCGCAGTGCGAGCGGTGTACGTCGAGAGCTGCAGCATGTTTACCCGCGGCGGCGTCTATCGCATCGTCAAAGAGGCCCTCGGGGGAACGTTCGCCAAACTGAGCGTCTCGGCACTGATGTTCGATTACATCCTGACGGGGCCGATCTCGGGTGTGTCGGCGGGCCAATACATCGTCGGATTGCTCAATGAGTTGCTCCGAATCTGTACCGACCATCACTGGGCAAGCATGCTGGCAACCCATGCCGATGGTACGGCACGCCAGCTTGCGGTGGATGGCACCTCGGCGGCGATCGCCGCCATGGTCACGACCTACTTCTGGTGGCAGAACACCAAGGGCATCGAAGAGTCGAGCGACAAGGCCCTGAAGGTCATGAAGATCACCACGGTGATGGTTGTGCTCCTGCTCGCGTGGGGATTCTTCTCCGTCTTCCGGCTCGGATCGCACCTGCCTCCGCTACCTGTCCCGGAAAACCTGCACTTCAGTAAGGACGCCCTTGGCTTCCTGAAGAATACAAACTTCGCGAAGACGCTCGGGCTCTTCGGCATCATCATGGCGTTTGGACACTCGGTGCTCGCAATGAGCGGCGAAGAGTCGCTTGCCCAGGTGAATCGTGAGATTGAACACCCGAAGCTGAAGAACCTTAAGCGCGCGGCGATCGTCATCGCGATTTACAGCTTCATCTTTACCGGCATCGGTACCCTGCTGGCTGTGATGCTTATCCCGGACTCGGTGCGTGTCCCTCTGTACCGTGACAACCTAATCGCAGGGATGGCCATGTACATGGTCGGCCCACTTGCGATAAGGATTGGCTTCCGCGTCTTCGTCGTCATCGTCGGCTTCCTCATCCTTGGCGGCGCTGTGAATACAGCCATCGTCGGCTCGACTGGCGTGTTGATGCGCGTGGCGGAGGATGGGGTCCTGACCGACTGGTTCCGTAGACCTCACCGGCGCTTCGGGACTAGCTACCGCATTGTGAATCTGGTTGCCGGACTGCAGATGTTCACCATCATCGCGTCCCGCGGCAATGTCATCATGCTTGGTGAGGCATACGCCTTCGGCGTCATCTGGAGCTTCACCTTTAACTCGTTGGCGATGCTGGTACTGCGGTGGAAGTATCACGGTGAGCGTGGCTGGAAGGTTCCGCTGAATATTCGGATCGGAAAGACCGAAATTCCTTTCGGCCTTACGTCGGTGTTTCTCGTTCTGCTGACGACTGCTGTTGTAAACCTGTTCACCAAGTCGGTCGCTACAGTAAGCGGAATCGTGTTTGCGGCGGCATTTTTTGCCATTTTTTCTCTCTCGGAGCGGGACAACAAGCGCAGGCATGACCTGGCTGCCAGGCAGATGAAGGAGCACTTCCAACTGGAACATCAGGACACTGTCGGACGCGAGGCGCTAGCCATTCGTCCAGGTGCAGTTGTTGTGACAATGCGCGACTCTGCTTCCCCCTTCGCGCTCAAGTGGGCACTGACTCATACCAATACGGAGGATCAGGATATCGTTGTACTCGCCGCGCGGATGATGGGGGCCGGAGGCCCAGAGTATGTCGATGCTTCAGAACAGCTATTCAGCGAGCATGAGCAGATGCTGTTCACAAAGGCCGTATCTGTCGCTGAAAGCTTCGGAAAGCATATCTCCTTACTGGTTGTACCTGCTGGAGATATCTTCGCGGCTTTAGTTCAGACAGCAAACTCGCTCGAAGCTGCAGCGGTTATTTCAGGGCTTTCGAGTAAGTTGACCGCACAGGAGCAGGCATACCATGTCGGGCAGGCGTGGGAGGCTCTTCCGGAGCCAAAGCGTCAATTTACCTTCTACATCGTCAAGCCGGATGGCGAAGCTCTAAGCTTCCATATAGGTCCGCATGCGCCCACCCTTCAACCCGACGAGGTGCAGCTGGTGCATCGGCTATGGCTGAATTTACGCCGCGCGCCGGGGATGGAGCACCTGCATCACAGCGACATTGTTACGTATGCGCTCACTAGAATGGCAAGCGAGTTTGGACGGGATAAGCAGGAGACGCTGAAAGGCCTGCGTGAGTGCATGGGGATGCTGCATAGCCGTCGCGGCCTGGGTAGATCGTTTCATGAGGAGATCGCTGACGAAGGCCCCGGGTATGCAATTAGAGCTCCACGAGCGGACGCCGATTCAACAAATGAAAAGGCAACTTCGACCTATCAAAAATAGGCAGCAGTTACAGATAATATTTGCTATCTATGAATCTACTTCTGTATGGTTGAAGGTGCGGCATCCATACAAATTGACTGTTATTAGTTAGTTTGAACAGCTGAGACCTTTTGAATTTAGGATGCCTATCCGGAGGGCAACAGTGGAAGTAAGTCGAATTATTGCAGAGATCGACGCTCAGATTCTAAAACTACAGCAGGCTCGGGCACTGCTGGCCGGCACTCAAACCGTCGTCCGAACGGGGCCGGGACGACCGAAGGGAAGTAAGAGCGCGGCTAAGCGCAAGTTGAGCCCTGAGGGCCGCAAGCGTATCGCAGAAGCGATGAAGAAGCGCTGGGCCGAGCGGAGAAAGCAAAGCGCCAAAGCGCCAAGCGTCAAAGCCGTCAAAGCGTAGCGCCATAAGACAAAGATAGAAAAGCGCAGGCAGCCGGATTATGCCTGCGCTTTTCTGTTTTTTGCCTCATTCCGGGGTAAAACTCGTTCTATCGAGTGATGATGACTTCCCGTAAACTATCTTTCGCTAGAAAGAATCGATAAGTGCTGTACGCGCTCAGCAGGTTCTCTATCTTTCTGTTGCTGTAGATATGAAGAACGGGATAGTTTCCAGCCTTCTGCATCTCGACTACATCTGAATCGGTAAGGTGATATCTGCAGAAGCTTGTGCTCGGATCAGTCGTCGCGTGGAAGAAAGCGAGCATCAGACCACCAGGCTCCATCACCTGATGGATTCGCGAAAAGATCGGCGCAATCAGAGCATCCGGCAGGAAATCCGCCGTATCCCATAACAACACAATGTCGAAGTTACGCCCCGAAAAGTTGAGATTTGTCGAGAGGAATCGATCTACATTGAAGTGCGTTTCGCCATCTTCTCCCGCAACCAGCCATTCCGGCTTGGCGGCCTCTTCTACAAGGTTTGCCATGTAGATGCTGTGACCGAGGCTCGTAATGTAGTTGATGTTGGTTGAAGATGTAGGCCCGATGTCCAGGACACGAAGCGACTCCTGCGAACGCAGATTTTTCAACATATCCTTCCATCCGCTGGAGTGCCGCGGAACGCGCGCCGCTTCTGCTCCGCGCGACGTTCCTGTGCCTTCGCTGCTACCGAAGATGCTGCGCATGAACTCGCTTCTCCTCCCTGCCTATACCTTCGGCTCGAGGACCAGCGTCTCTTCCGTGCTCGAGGATGACGCGTGCGCCAGACCAGACAACTTTGCATCAGAGACTTTGAGCTCGACCCGGCCCTTGAGATTCGCGTTGTCCTCGATGGAGAGCCGCGCGGCCAAAATGTCGCCTTGCACCGAAGCAGTGTTCCGCAGCTCGACCCGCCCTGAAGCCTGCAGGTTGCCCTGGATGCTGCCCATCACGATCACATCGCGAGCGTGAATATCGGCGACCACTCGGGCGTTCGGGCCCACCGTCAATGCGCTTTCGATGAGCGTAATCGTGCCCTCGATGTCTCCGTCCATGTAAAGATCTTCCTTACCGGAGAGATCGCCGCGAATCGTGACCGACTTCCCGATAACGGTGGAACTTTCTTCTGGCTTCATGAGCTATTGTTCTCCCTGGGGCGGAACTATTGCTAAAGTGCGTCTTGCCCGAACTATACCCAACGCTATGCCGTGAGGCAAACGGTAAACTTTGTCCAGTCCCGTACGTCTTACGTAAAATATCTGGAGAGCCTCTGGTATCAGGAGTGGTCGTTTGGATTCGAGGTGCGGCGGGTGAGGTGTGATCAGCTAAAAAAGTGCACACTGCCAGGGTGGCCCGCTAAACGATCTGGCATGTTGCTGTGCTTGCTTCTGCTTATCTCAATGGCAAGTGTCAACGGGCTCACACAGCAAAATTCCCAGGGGCAGGCGAACCCTCCTGGCAAGGACCCTGTTCCTACATCGCTTCCTCCACGGTCATGGGCCGTCGATGTAGTTAACAATGAACTGAACGCGCTTAATCACAAGGGCTCATACCTCAGATATCGAATGCATGTCGTCGACGCCAAGGGGGACCGGGTGCGCGACGTGATTGAGACCGAGGACGGCAGTGTGGCGAGGCTCCTTCTGATTGACGGCAAGCCGCTGACCGAGGACCAGGATAAGGCTGAACGCCAACGACTTAATGAGATGCTACGGTCGCCTTCGGACTACTACAAGCATGTCAAAAATGACTCCTCCGGCAAGAAGATCGCAGACTCCCTCATGCGTCTCATGCCCGATGCCATGATCTACACCTACGTTCCGGGGCAGCCGCAGACGGGAAAAAATCCCGGCAGTACCGAGGTTGTATTTGACTACGAACCGAATCCTAAATTCAATCCTCCAACGACCGCCGCTGAGGCCCTGAAGGGACTAAAGGGGCGCGTGTGGATTGATACAAAAGCCAAAAATATTGTTCGGATGGAAGGAACGGTCTTTCAGGGAGTCAACTTTGGCTGGGGTATGCTCGCTCACGTCTACCCAGGCGGTAAACTTTCTCTGGAGCAGACTGACGTAGGCAATGGTCGTTGGATCTTTTCCCATTTCACCGAACAACTCACCGTGCGCGCCCTCATGGTGAAGACCCTGAAGATTGACATGACAGTCGACGCGGGCAATTTTCAAACTGTTCCCGCTATGCATTATCAGGACGCTATTCACTTGCTGCTGAACACGCCTTTGCCGGCACCTTAGGCTTCCTGACAGCAGGACCGAGCTATGCTGTCACGCGGGCACGAGCACGCAGCGTCTGCCGGCGTACCGTCAGCTCTTCGATGCGAGCCTTATCAATCCTGTACCCGGAGCCAACTCCCGTGGGGACGACGATCTCTCCGGCGTTACTGACCGTTACCTCGGGCTCGATGATGTCCTGTGACCAGTAGCGCTTCGACGCGGAGACATCACCCGGAAGCGAGAAGTTCGGCAACGACGAAAGAGCGATGTTGTGGGCGCGCCCAATGCCCGTCTCCAGCATGCCGCCACACCACACGGGAATTGCCCGCTCCTCCGCAGCGTTGTGCACCGCTATCGCTTCGCTAAAGCCGCCAACACGCCCAACCTTGATGTTGATAATGCGGCATGAAGACATATCGATCGCCGCCAGCGCATCACGCCGATTGCGGATCGATTCGTCGAGGCAGATGGCCGTCTCGACGCGCTTCTGCAGCATAGAGTGAAAGTAAAAGTCGTCGTACCAGAGGGGCTGCTCGATCATCAGCAAATTGAACTGGTCCCAGGTCGCGATGTGATCGAAGTCTCGGAGCCGGTAGGCCGAGTTCGCATCGCAGCTCAACAGGATGTGCGGCCAGCGCATGCGAACGGCCTCGAATATCTTGTTATCCCAGCCGGGCTTGCACTTTAGCTTGATGCGCTGATATCCGGCATCAAGTTCAATCTCGATCTTCTCCAGTAACTGCTCCAGCGTGGGCTGAATGCCGATAGACACGCCGCACGGAATGACATCGCGGGTTCCTCCAAGCAGCTTAGCCAAAGAAACCTTTTCTACCTGCGCCTTAAGATCCCAGACAGCGTTCTCCAGCGCCGCTTTGGCCATCCGATGGCCGCGGATCTGCTTCAGAGCTTGCGGGACGGAACCGCCACTTTCAATGTCCGCATCGAGCAGGCGATGAGCCAGTTCGGTTTCAGTGATGATCCACGCGGTGTCTATCGTCTCGTCGCTGAAGTAAGGATGTTCGCCAGCGACGCATTCCCCCCAGGCGGTCAGGCCATCGGATTCAAGCTCGACGAGAAGAATTCGCCGCCCCGTTGTGAGGCCAAAGCTGGTCTCGAATGGATAGGCCAGGGGCAGGTTGATCTCGCGCAGGTGTATAGCATCGATGTTGAGCATAAATTCCTGTCTTTCGATTTGGGGTATGGTTCAGGCTGAGGCTCGGATTGGACTCTCTCGGTCTAAGTCATCTGCGAACAGGTTCACTCCATGGTCCGAGCAGAAAGGTACCGTTGCCCTCAGCATCGCGCTCGTAACCTATCACAGCCAGACCTCTTGCGAACGCGCCCTCAAGGGCCACGCGGTTCTTTGTTTGCAACTGCTGGGCCAATTCCCTTTGCTTGGCGTCCTGCTTCCACTGGTAGATGGCATGCGGGACCGTGACGCGTTCAATAACTTCCAACGGCTGCGGCTCCCCCTGCAGAATTCCCACGACTCGTGGAGAGTTCAGCCACCACTCCGCGTATAGCCTATCTGTCGGAAGTCCGCCCTGCAAGGGAGAAGACGAAGGTCCGTAAAAGTCAGCGTTATAGCGACGGGAGATGGCGCCCAGGCGGGCGATGTTCAGATGCGCGTTCTTGATCTCCAGAGGGTCATAGGTCCACTCCATCAGGTCAAAGCCGCGGGCGAGCGCATCGTCGCGCTGGGCCAGCTTCAGGCGTCTCCCCAGACCGGCGTTGCGGTATTCCGGCAGTACAGCGAGCATGTGAGAGTGCAGGTAACCTCGCCCGCCGCGGAACCCCGGCAGCGCCATCGCGAACCCGATGATGGTCTCTCCGTCGAATGCGCCAATTACCTGTCCGCCAATACGTTGCGCAACCAGGAAGACGCGTCGGGGAATCAGATCGCCGTCGCTATATCCCCATACTTCCAACTGGAGAACAACGCAGCGCTCAAACTGCTCAAGAGTGGTGAGTGATCGAATCTGAATGTTGTCGTGTGCGGTCTTGCTCATCAATCAATTGCTCCGCTGGCCTTCGCCTTGCTCCACAGCTCTTCAAGCTGTTCTGGTGTGTGGTTTACCAACGCCTCTGCGCCTCCGGCCTGGTGTTCCATTGCAGCGAACCGAAGGCGAAACTTTGAATTTGCTGCGCGCAGAGCAGACTCCGGATCTGCCTTCAGATGGCGCGCCAGGTTGATGACGGTGAACAGCAGGTCTCCCAGCTCCTCCTCGACAGACGCAGCAGCTGAAGCATGCTCGGGCGCTGACTGCAGTTCCGCTTTGAGCTCGGCGATCTCCTCATCAAGCTTTTCGAAGAGTCCTTGAACGTTTGGCCAGTCGAAGCCCACCTTCGCGGCGCGGGAGCCTAGCTTGCCCGCCTCCATCATCGCGGGCATCGTGCGCGGGATATCAGCCAGCATCGAACCCTGGTCGGTCGACGACGCTCTTTTCTCTTCCCGCTTGATCTGCTCCCAGTTACGCAAGACCGTCGAAGAGTCCGCGGCCTTCACGTCGCCGAAGATATGCGGATGACGCCGAACGAGCTTCGCGTTGAGGCTTGCCGCAACGTCCTGAATATCAAAGTGGCCCGCCTCCGACGCCATCTGTGCATAGAAAAGTACCTGCAGCAGAAGATCGCCAAGTTCGTCCTTGAGGTCAGGCCAGGCACGCCGCTCGATGGCGTCAAAGACCTCATAAACCTCTTCGAGGGTGTGACGCTTGATGGTATCGAACGTCTGCTCGCGGTCCCACGGACAGCCATTCGAAGCGCGCAGGCGCGCCATAATCGCAATGGCCTGGGCGATAGGATCTTTGCTGTCAGGTGAAGGTTCTGATGCCGGCAGAGCCATAGCTTCACTTTACCTGATTACAGGCTAAGTGCCGAGTTCTCTGGTCACTCCGAATCGAGTATCCTTGCTCCATGAACACGGAGCCACAGAAGACTGCAGTTCGAAAACGAAGTCGCTCGGTATGGCTGCTGGCGCTGCCTTACCTGGGTCTGTGCTTTCCGGCGCTTTATGCCCGCAACACACCATCGCGATGGGGATTTCCGTTCTTCTACTGGTACCAGTTCGCCTGGGTCATTCTCGCCTCGGCACTGATGGGTGTGGTGTACCTGAAGACGAAACAGCCGAAGGGCTAGGCGCTCACATTCTTCTTTGGAAATAGGAAGGTGGAGGCGGGGTCGTTCCGCATGCTGCCCCGCCGCCGCTGGGAGGGAAGTTGAGTTCGCTCGGCCGCAGCATCTCGGCCGAGCGTCTCGGGAATGGGATCGTGCGGAGTGGTGTTGCGGAGATTACAGACCGGTGGGTACCGACGCCACAGTGGGCTGATTTGCAGGCTGGTCCATGTTGGTCATCAGCTTAATTTCCACGCGACGATTCTTCGCGCGACCGGCGGCGGTATTATTGCTCGCCACCTCTTGATCCTTGCCGATTCCAATCAGATAAAACTTGTGTGGCGCAATGTTGTACTTCGTCGCCAGGTAGTTCACTACGGCATCTGCGCGACGCTGGCTTAGCTCGTAGTTGTAGTTCGCATCACCGACGGAGTCTGTGCCGCCCGTTACCGCGAGGATGTAGCTGCGCTTTCCATTCAGGCTTGCAGCGAAGTCGTCCAGCATCTTCTTGTCGGACGCCGTCAGCACTGACTTATCGAACCCGAAGGTCACGCTTACATCACCGATGGACTTGTAGTTGTCGAGATTGGCAACGACTCCGGTCAAGCTATCAACGCGGTTGTAAGCCTCCTGCGCGGAATGGTTTGCCGCATCAGCCGCTTGACCAGCAGCCAGAGCATGTTGGTCTGCAGTGTCCGCGGCGCCCTGCGCTTTGGCAATGCCGGCCTGCGCACGCTGGTCGGTGTCTACGATGTTGCGATGATCCGTGGCGGTCTTCGCATCAAGATCATTTGTCTGCTGAATGACCGGCGCGGTCTGGGAACGGACGTAGTTCTTGCTCGCGCAGCCGACAGTCAGGCTCACAATCAATGCACTCGCCAGAAGCAAACCACAGGCAGAGCCGATCTTCCTCACAACCGGAACAGCATGGGAATTCGATATGGAGTTCATTCGAGTCTTCTCCTCTATTTTAACAATCAACGCAAAGAAATACAGCATTTAGCGTGCCAAAGTGACTCGATAAGCAAGTGGCTATAAATCATATATTTGCTACCGAATCGGTTTATTGAAAGACCTTGCACACAGAATGCTTTCTGGAAGTTTTGGGGCGAACACCCGTCAAATCTACCTATTCGGCCTTCAGCGTCATAACCGGCTAAACTGGAGAATCGGCACCGCTCGACGCCATGGATCTCCAGCAGAAAATTCGAACCCTCCCCACATCCCCCGGCTGCTACCTCTACAAAAACGCCGAAGGAGAGGTCATCTACGTCGGCAAGGCGAAAAACCTGCGCGCACGCGTTCGCTCGTACTTCCTCGACACCTCGCAGGCTAATGCGAAGACCGGAACCCTGATGCGCGAGGCCGTTGACGTGGACTACATCACGGTCGCCAACGAGCACGAGGCCCTCGCCCTTGAGAACAACCTCATCAAGCAGCGAAAGCCGCGCTTCAACATCCTTCTGCGCGATGACAAGACCTATCCCTACATCAAGCTGACGATGGGTGATCGCTACCCTAAGGTCTTCGTCACCCGGCGCCTCAAAAAAGACGGAAGCGCTTACTTCGGCCCTTACTTCCCAGGCAACCTGGCCCATCGCCTCGTCGACCTCATCCATCGCAGCTTCCTCATCCCGAGTTGCAAAGTCGACCTCTCGCGTTATCATCCCCGCGCGTGCCTGCAGTACTACATCAAGCGCTGTCTCGGCCCTTGCGTCGAAGGCCTCACAACACCCGAACTCTACGGACAAGCGATCCTCGACGTACAACTCTTCCTCGAAGGCAAGCCCGGCGAGCTTGAGCACCGTCTTGGCCGGCGCATGCAGCAGGCCGCCGAGGCCGAGCAGTACGAACTCGCTGCACGGCTGCGCGACCAGATCACCACTGTCCACCAGATGCTGGACAAACAGCGCATCGCCACGACAGACAACGAGGACGCCGACGTCTTCGGCTACCACTACGAGAACGAGATGCTCGCCGTGAACCTCTTCCATATGCGCGACGGCAAGATTGTCGATCGCCGCGATTTCTTCTGGGAGGACCTGCCCGAATTCTCCGCCCTGTCCCTCGATGAGATTGCGGAAGAGCAGATCAC
Organism: uncultured Acidobacteriaceae bacterium; assembly: GCA_963741395.1. Taxonomy (GTDB): domain Bacteria; phylum Acidobacteriota; class Terriglobia; order Terriglobales; family Acidobacteriaceae; genus Edaphobacter. The sequence goes on along the minus strand of CAVUHV010000002.1, from coordinate 665,944 downwards.
CGAAGCGGACGAAGACGACGCTGTTCCACACCTTGAGCCTGATCCCGCCCTACCGGCACCAGAGGTTGGTGAAGGTATCCCAGTCCTGCAGCAATCCCCGCTCGCAGAGCCCGGAGCTACGTTCAGCCCGTCAGCCTTCTTCTCTGCCTTTCTCAAACAGCTTTACCTCGACCAGAACTACGTGCCTCGCTCCGTGCTCGTGCCCGTCGAGTTCCCCGACCGCGCTGTTCTTGCCGAGTTGCTCTCGGAGCGGACAGGCCGGCGCATCGAAATTCTCGTCCCGCAGCGCGGCGAAAAGCGTTCTCTTGTCGATCTCGTCTGCCAAAACGCCAAGCAGTCCTACGACCAGCGCTTCCGGGTGCTGCAGCCCGGTGCCAAGGCGATACAGGAGGCGCTGCAGGACGCCCTGACGCTCGAAGAGCCACCTCGGCGCATCGAGTGCTTCGACATCTCCCATATCCAGGGCGCGGAGACCGTCGCCTCCATGGTGGTGTGGGAGGACGGTGCGATGAAGAAGTCCGAGTACCGCAAGTTCCAGGTTAGGTCGGTCACCGGCGTCGACGACTTTGCCAGCATGCGCGAGATCATCCATCGCCGCTACAAACGTCTGCTTGACGAGAAGAAGCCCCTGCCTTCGCTGATCCTCATCGACGGCGGCCTCGGCCAGTTGCATGCTGCCTACGCTGCTCTCGAAGAGATCGGCCTTACGCTGCAACCTCTAGCCTCCATCGCCAAACGCGAGGAGATCATCTATGTTCACGGGCAGGAGAACGAACCGGTCGTGCTCGATCGCCGTTCGCCCGTGCTGCACCTCATGCAGAAGATCCGTGACGAGAGCCACCGCTTCGCCGTCTCCTACCATCGCAAGCGCCGCGAGATGCGTGACCGCGACAGCGAGCTGCTGGCCATTCCCGGCGTGGGCCCCAGAACCCGGCAGCGGCTGCTCGAGCACTTCGGCAGCGTGCGCGGCGTCAAACAGGCAAGCGCAGACGCGCTAACCGCCGTCGTCAATGCCGCGACCGCAAAACGCATCCGCAGCTACTTCGATTCAGAAACAGAGAGCACCCGCGACTCCGTTCTCCCCGTACTCCGCTAGTGATGATTGTGATTGCTGGAGATTCGGTCGAAGTCGATGAAGGCCATCTGCGGATTCGTGTGGATCAACTTCACGCTAACGGTATCGCCAACGTCGAGCCCCTTCTCATCGCGAATCACCCTTCCCTCAACCGGCGGATCGAAGACGCGAACATACGTTCCCTTCTCGCTGACTCCCGTCACCACACCACGGAAAACCTTGCCGATGCTGTCCTGCAGGGCAACAGCCGCGACGCGCTTCTGCATCGTGCGCTCCACCTTGTGTCCTGCACGCTCCTGCAGGTTGCATTGCGCGGCGATCGCTGACAGCTCCGCATCTGTATAAGGAGCAGGCTCGTTAGCCAGCATCGCCTTGACAAGACGCTGCATCACCAGGTCGGCAAACCGGCGGTTCGGAGCAGTCGAGTGCGTATAGTCGCGCGCCGCGAGTCCGAAGTGTCCGAGTGGCTCCTTGTCTGAGCCGCTGGAGAGCACATACTCACCAGGCCCCATCAATTTGATGATGGCCAATGAAAGATCGGGGAAATGCACCGGGTCAAGCTTGCGCTGCTTCTGCAGAAACGCATTCAGCGCCAGAGAATCCGCCTCTGCAGGCAGCTGAGTGCCGTAGCGCCCGACCAACTCCACGATGCGGTCCCACCGTTCCGGCGACCGCACGATGCGCCGGATGCACGACCGGCCTGCATTGCGTAGTGCCTCGGCCATCGTCTCGTTGGCCGCAATCATAAAGTCCTCGATCAACTCCGTGGCGTGATTTCGAGGCGCCGTTACAATGGAATGAACCTTCCCGTCGATGATGACTGGATCGGCCTCAACACGGTTGAACTCCAGAGCGCCCTCGCTGATTCGATGCTCGCGCAGGGCCTGTGCCGCCTCATCCTGCAGCTTCAACTGAGCCTGCAAGTCGGGCGAACCGGCGACCTTCATATCAGGATCCGCCTTGCCCTCAAGCCATTGCCCTACCCTGCTGTAAGCCAGCTGCGCCTTGTTCCGCACGAGCGCCTCATAGATGGCTGGCTGCGTGCGGCATCCCTGCGCATCGACTACGAACTCAATAACCATCGCCGCCCGATCCACATTCTCATTCAACGAGGTCAGGTCCGTGGACAGCTCGTTTGGCAGCATCGGGAAGTTGCGCACGCCGGTGTAAACCGTCTTCGTCTGAAATGCGGCATGCTGATCAATAGGCGTATTCTTTGCCACCGAAGCGGAGACATCGGCAATACCTACCCTGACGCGAATACCGCCATCGACTCGCTCTGCAACTTCAATCTGATCCAGGTCCCGTGAAGTATCGTTGTCGATCGAGGACCAGAGCATGTCCCGCAAATCGCGCAGATGATGCGATCCGTTCACCGCGGAATAAATTTGACTAATTTGTGCCCTGGTACCATCCGGGAAATCAGGATGGAAACCACGTTGAAGCATCTCTGTATAGGCGGAAGCAGCAAGGTCGAAAGGATGGTTAGACATGCACGAAAAAGCCTATCACGCGGTGATGACTAGGAATGCTTTTCGATAGCCGACACAAACAGACCCGCCCAGCCCGACACCTGCTCCGCGTAGACCCCGCTCACGGCATCACGGCTACCTTCGAGCGCGGCCATCTGCACAGCGAAATTCCCCACCGTCGAGCTCTCCGGCGACCCGCAGTATAGTTCAAGACCAGTCGCCTCTTCCGTCAGCCGGTTCAGCAGCTTATTCTGGCTCGCTCCACCAACGACAAACAGTCTCTTTAACTTCTTGCCACTGTGAAACGCCACGCGGTCCAGCACTTCGGCATACCGCGCAGCCAGGCTGTGAAAGATCAGGCTGGCAAACGCCGGCGCGTTCTCAGGACCTTCGTCCAACGGCTCATATCCCTTTCGCACACGCTGAGCATTAATCCTTTGCGGCATGTGGCCGGCTAGCAGGAGGTCCGCCTCGTCGACATCCAGCAGTCCATGAGGCCTTGGCACCTCTGCCGCCGGGGCAATCAGCTCCGGCACCGTCCATGCGCGGCCGCCTTCCGCCCATTTGTTGATGCACTGTTTGATCAACCACATGCCATTCACATTCTTGTGAAAGCAGATTCGATCGCCCACAGCGCCGAGATTCGTAAAGTTCTCCCCTGACGCAGCCTCTCCGTTGCGCGGCTGTTCAACAAGAGTCCCAACAAGCGACCAAGTCCCCGAGCTGATATAAGCCCAATCATTTCCCGTCGCCGGAATCCCTGCAATTGCGGACGCCGTGTCGTGGCACGCCGGGGCAATCAGCACGGTGTCGCGCAGAGCAGGCAGCTTCGCCAGCGGCGGCCCGCTGAGCCTTCCAATCTCCGTCCCCGGAGGAACGATCTTTGGCGCGCACGCGAGATCCAGATGCGCCGCGCCGAAGATCTCGCGACACCACTGCCTCCGGTAGAGTTCCACCATCTGGGTGTGCGTCGCATTCGTGTGTTCCGCCACGCGCGCTCCGCCCCAGCGCGCGAGTATGTACTCCGGAAGGTTCAACCACTGCCTTCCTTCGGGCAGACCCTGCAATGCATCCGAGTACAGCTGATAAAGCGTATTAATCCGGAGCAACTGAATCCCGGTCAACTCCCTCAACCGCTCCGGGCTGATCTTCCTGTGCAACGACCGCTCGGCCTTCACCGTACGTTCATCGCGATAACAGTAAGGATCGTCAAGCGGCTTAGCATCGCTGTCGATGCGCACGTAGTCCACCGCCCAGCCATCCACAGCGATCGAACGTATACCTTCTTCCGCAATTTCTGCGCATCGGCGAACGCCCTCATCGAGACCGTTCTCGATCATCCCGAGGTCCCACTTCAGGCTGCCTTCCACCTCGCGTGGAGCATTCGGAAACCGATGCACCAGTGTGATCACGGGCTTCTCTTTGATCCAGCGCAGGAGCGAGACACGGCAGCTCTCCGCTCCCAGATCCACCGCAATCAGGGCGCGTGCGTCGGACGGCCGAGGCGCCGCCGCAGGCACGCGCTTCATCGCAGATAAGCCTCAGTCAGGCCGCCGTCTACAGGAATCAAATGCCCAGTCGTGCAGCGCGTCAGCGGTCCCGCAAGGAACATGATCGCCTGTGCACAGTCCTTGGGATCGATGGGTTGGTGAGTCAGCGTGCGCTTCGCGTAAAACTGCGCCAGCACATTCCGCAGCTCATCGTCCGTCATCTTCTCGTCAAACGGCAGGCTGTACTTCTTCAGCGAAGCAATCACGCGGTCGCGCGGGAACATCGTCGATCCCTTGACCACGGTCGCGGGCGAGATACCATTGACGCGAACCTTTGGCGCCATGACCACCGCCAGTTCACGAACAAGGTGGCTCAACGCGGCCTTGCTGACGTCGTAGGCTTCGCTGCCGCGCTTGGGAACGACGGCGTTCGCCGAACTGGTCAGGACGACGCTGGCATCAATCCCCTGGTCTGCGAAGATCTTCGCGGCTTCGTCCGCCAGCAGATAGTTCGCGGTCACGTTGACCTCAAGCGTCAGCGCCCACTGCGCATCGGTGATGATGCCGTCCGGCGACGAAGGAAACAGCGCAGCCGTGTTGATGAGAATGTCAATCCCGCCAAACTGCTTGATCGTAGCCTCAAAAGCAGCCTGGATCGCCTTGCGGTCGCGGATGTCGATGCTCGTCCATCCCACCGCCTCCTTGCCGGCGATCGTCTTCGTCTCTTCCGCGACAGCCTCGGCGCCCTTCACATCGCGGTCTGCAATCATAACGTGCGCTCCACGTTGCGCAGCAAGCAGAGCCGTCTCGCGGCCGATGCCGCTTCCACCACCGATAATCAGCGCAATGCGGCGGCTCAGCTCTTTCTCCGGAGGCTGACGGCGAATCTTCGCCTCCTCCAGCTTCCAGTACTCGATCCGAAACGCCTCACTCGGCGGCAGCGCGACATAGTTGGCATGCACGGTGAACTGATCGGCCGACGCCGCCGGCCCGGCCTGCGGAATCTCCTTGCAGTCCACGCCCGCGCCCAGAGCGCCCGCCCCTTGCATTACACCAATCGCATTGATGTAGAACTCACCCGTAATCCGCGACTCGGTCTTGTTCTTGCCAAAGCTAAACATGCCGACGCCAGGGACCAACACGACGGTCGGGCTCGCGTCACGAATTGCAGGCGAATCCTTTAGTGCATGCCTCGCGTAATACTCGGCATATTCGGCGCGATACGTCTCAAGCGCCGTTTCGACCAGTTCCTTCAACTCTGAGGGATCACCAGCAGGATTCCACTTCAGAAACATTGGACGGATCTTCGTGCGGATGAAGTGGTCCGGGCAGCTTGTCCCTAGGTGCGCCAGCTTCTCCGCCTGTTCGGAGTTCACGAAGTCCAACACCTGCGGCGTGTCCGAGTAGCTTCCGATCCATCGCTGCTTCCGCGAGACCGCTCCGCGCAGATACGGCATGATCGCTGTCGCGATCTCCGCACGATCCTCCCGCGTCTTCGCCTTCGCGCCGCCGAACACCTTGTAACCCGCCGCCGCGTGCCGTTCGATGAACTGCCCCAGCTGATCGATGATCGTAATCGTGTTCAGGTAGCTTTCGCGCTGAGTGTTGCCCCACGTGAAGAGTCCATGACCGCCCAGCACCACGCCATCGCAGCCTGGAGTCTCCGCGACGATCTGCTTCAGCATCATGCCCAGCTCGAAGCCCGGTCGCTGCCACGGCAGCCACGCCAGCTTGTGGCCAAACTCCTTGTTGAACTCCTCCATCTTCTGCTTGCCGTTGGCCGACGCAGCGAGCGCGATTCCCCAGTCGGGATGCAGATGGTCCACGTGCGGAAAGGGAAGATATCCATGCAGCGGCGTGTCGATCGAGGCTGCAACGGGGTTGTTTCCGAACGTGCACAGCGGATACAGATCCACTATCTCGTCCTCGAACTCGACCCCGCGATAGATCTTCTCGAGAGCCAACAGCTTGTCGAGATAAAGCGTCGCAAACCCCGATCGCTTGATGCTTCCCAGGTCACCGCCGCTTCCCTTCACCCACAGGACTTTCTTCGTCTTCCCGTCAACCGGATCCACTTCGTCCAGCTTTGAGCTCGTGTTCCCCCCGCCAAAGTTCGTAATCCTCAGATCGGAACCCAACAGGTTCGACCGGTATCGCAGCAGCTCCGGCTCATCCAGCTTCGAAGCCACTGCCTCGTCCCAACGATCCTCTAAAAACCGGAGACCACCTTTTACTGTCATCGCTTTACGACCTCTATTTCTTGCCGCCAGATTGCAGACGTAGTTCTACGCCCATTCATCATTCCACACAAAACACCAATACAGCAACTATTCCTCATGTGAAAATAGGGCCAGCAAGAATGGTGCCTCCGGCCGACCCATCACCGAACCGGAGGCCCGCAAGCCTGGCGTTTTACGAGCGTGCTACTGAAGAGATTCCCGTGTCACCAGTTTGTGCTCTACGTAGTTATACGGAGGCACAGTCTGCCCGCGCAGAAGCGAGAGCCCAAGGTGAATCAGGCTTGGCCCATACGAGTTCGTCTCGTGCGAAACCGACGCGATCAGCGGCGACCGCTCCTTTCGCATCTCAGCGATCGCCTCCGCAATGCAGTCCTGCCCGACGATCGCAACGTGTTTATCTCGCTTCAACTCATTCACCGCATCGACGGCGCCCAGCGCGCTTGTATCCGTCGCAGCCGCAATCAGAATGTGCCTCTCCTTCGGATGCCGCTGCAGGAAGTCGGAGACCAGCTTCTTGCTGCGATCTCGCATCCCTCGTCCGTCCATTCTGACGAACAACTCCACGGGCAGGTCCGGGATTTTGCTACGCACTCCTTCGAACGCACCGGTGATGCGGCTCTGCACCAGTTGCCCAGCCTCCGGAAGGTCCAGACCGAGCACCCAGTCCACCTTGCCGCCCCAGTTGGCGTTCGCAAAGGTCCCCAGTTCCTGGCCGGCCTCCACGCCAACCCGGTAGTTGTCGACTCCAAAATATGTTGCATGAGGGTGCGGAATATCGATCGCAATCAACGGAATCTTCGCGCCCGCAATCTTGTCGGCGATCATCGGCGCAACTTCTTCCTCTACCTGGAACTCGATGACGAGGTCCACCTTGCTTCGGACAAATTCTTCCGCATTTTTCAATGCCGTCGCCGCATCATATTTGTTGTCCAGCACCAGAAGATCGACTCCCACGGAGGCGGCGGCGTCCTTCAGGCTCTCAGCCACCTCAACAGAAAATGGCATGTCTGCGCTCTGGGCAGCAAAGCCGAACCGCATCTTCTTCGGCCGCGTAACCTGCCGGTACAGCCCGTCCGGCGACTGCGCCAGGTAGCCCCGATGCACAAACGTCTTCAGGACTCGGTAGACAGTTGTCTTCGATATTCTCGTCCGCCGGTGAATCGCCTCGAGTGTCATCGGCTGGTTTTCAGCCTGCAGCAACTCAAGGATGTCCAGCGCCTTCGATAGGACCGGGATCAGATAGAGTCTTTTTGTTGTTTTACGTGCGGACATAATCTTTTACTGGAACCACCTCGCCGCTCCATTATGAGGCAAAACAGCTCAGTTTCGTTAATGAAATAAAACCCCGCAAAATTTCCGTGGTGATATTGCGGATTTAAGACAACGGTGACGAGCAGAGGCAGCTGCGCAAGGGCCTAAAGCGGCCCTTCGTCGTCTAAGCAACAAGTGTCAACTAGGACGAAAATGCGGCCGAAAAAAGCCGCTCCCTCGACCCACCTCGTGGCTCTAATCCCGGCCACCCACGTCACCGCCGTCACGTATCTGCTTCCAGTCTGGGGACTCTTCTGGGGATTCATCGCCCACGAGCCCATCCTTTGGACAGCTTACGTTGGAGTCATTATCGTGATCGTAGGTCTTATGCTGCTCAACACCGCTTCGCTGGATCAGATCAAGGTTTTGCTCGCGCTCCCGTCTCGCAGCAAACCTGGAGCGGAGTGCGACGCCAGCTAGCGAGTTGTCAGGCGTAGCTCGAAACACTCTTCGCGTTACGAGATCCTCGCTCTTGCGAGATCCGCTCCACGTAGCCGCTCTCGCGCAGCGCCTTCAGAGGATCGGCCGGCAGCCCGCGTGCTATCCTCCACTCCCTCACGACCGGCCGAACATCCTGCCAGAACGCGCTGCGGAAGCACTCCTCTGCCTCAACGAGCTCGCGTGCATCCTGCAACTCAGCCAGCTGACTCTGATCGATCAACGCGGCCCTGGCATACAGCTCCTGCGCCGAAACCACCGACTGCACCATCGCCTCCATCTTGCCCTTCAGGTTATGGCTCTGGTCAATCATGAACGCGACCCCCGCGCGCTCCTCCTCCGTCGCACTCACAATCTCATGGAAGATGCGGAAGACCTGGTACGGGTCGATCGATCCCAGGGTCAAATCGTCGTCGGCATACTTGCGGTCATTGAAGTGGAACCCACCTAACTGGCCAAGGTGCAGCAACCACGCAACGATCTGCTCGATGTTCGTCCCCTGATAGTGGTGCCCCGTGTCCACCAGCACCTTCGCCTTCGGCCCGGCGCGGCGAGCCAGCTCTAGTGCCATTCCCCAATCGGCAATGTCCGTGTGGTAGAAGAACGGCTCGAACGGCTTGTACTCGACCAGCATCCGCTGGTTCTCTCCCAGCGCGGCGTGCGTAGCGCTCAACACCTCAGCCGACCAATCAATGCGCCTTCGAATACTTTGCGACCCTGGATAATTCGATCCATCGGCGATCCACAGCGAAACATCCTGCGACCCGAGCGCCCGGCCGATCTCCACACAATCCAGAAGATGCGCGAGTGCCTTACGCCGAACTTCAGCATCCGGATTAGCAATCGATCCAAACTTGTACTCCTGGTCCTGAAACAAGTTCGGATTGATCGATCCCGACTTCACACCATGCTTCTTCTCGAGCGCCTGGATCACCGGAACATCCTTCGTTCCCCCCGGCAGGTCCCACAAGACGTGCAGCGCGACCGTCGGGCTGGCGCCGGTCAGGGCATTCACCTGGCCGGCATCGGCAAACTTTTCCTCAATCGTCGTCGCCGCCGCCGCCTGAACGAACTTCCCGAATCGTGTCCCCGTATTGGCAAAACCCCACGAGGGAATCTCTATCCGGAAGCCGTCCAGCGCACTCCAGACCTTCTCTGCCTCACGCCCTTCTGCGCCCGCGCTCTTTGTCGTCATTGGTGAAATCCCTTCCCGTCTCGGCAAATCGTATATATGGAAATATACTCTCTATTGAAACAACAAGAAGAGTGCTCCATTCTCGCACTGTTGTCAAAGAATTTTTCCCGGCTCGGATTTATCCAACCAGAATCACATCGAGAAAGCGCGGCCCATGCACGCCCTTAATCCGCGTCATCTCAATATCTGCCGTCGCCGAAGGCCCCGAGAAGAACGTCGTCGGCAGCTCGGCTGTGGCCCGCAGATGTTCGATCGCCTCAGGTACCGTCTCCACCACATCCTGCACTTTCACCAGGCACAGGTGATAGTCCGGCACAAGCGTAATTGCGCGCCTGCCCTGCCCGGCAACGTTCTGCAGCACAATCGTGCCCGTCTCCGCGATCGCAACGGTGGCCGCCGTCACAACGCCGTCGAAGCGATCAAGCTCTCTTGCGTCCATGCCTTCATCGACGACAAACTCGACTCCGTCCGGCAACCAGCCCGATGGCAGTCCACCCGGAATCACAATGAGCCGTTTGCCGCGCTCCATCAGCATCGCGCTCACGCATCCTGCAACTTCGCTCTCCCGCGCGCGTACAACATGCGCGTCGTAATCTCGCAACCGGTCCTCCAGAAGCTCCAGAACAGCGTCGCGCTCCTTCGAGGCGCTGCGCCGGTAGTTGCGATCAAGCCCTGCCCATTCACGCTCCACCGACGCAGCGTTAGACGTCGGCCCCTTCGCCGCGCGAATCCTGCGCAAGACCTCAGTCCGCGCCGCCGATGAGTTCCCTGGCGTCATCTCACTTGCCACGCGAACCCCGCTTCTCCCACCAGTCACGGAAGGTCTCCTTCGGCATCTCCTGCAGATCACGCACCTGCGTCCACCCGCCGAGAATTCCCGGCAGCCATCCGATCCATCCGCCGCCCTGCCCATCCTTCCGCACCAGCGGAGCTTCCGCAATGCGTCCCAGCCGCTGCGCTGCTCTGAATCGCGTCTCGCTGCGGAAGATCATCCCCATCGTCTTCATCGCCAGGGCCTCGGGATCAAACGCGCTCTTCTGCTCCACGACTTTGTTACGCAGATGGATCAGCACCTCCGGGATATTGATCTTCACCGGACAAACCTCATAGCAAGCCCCACACAACGACGACGCATAAGGCAGACTCTGCGCATAGTGCATCTGCTGAAGCTGCGGCGTAAGGATCGCCCCGATCGGCCCCGCATAAACGCTGCCATAGGCAAAGCCTCCCGTCTGCCGATACACCGGACAAGCATTCTGGCACGCTCCGCAACGAATGCAGTTCAGCGTCTGGCGGCCCTCCTCATCGGCCAGCACGTCGGTGCGGGCGTTGTCCATCAGCACCACGTGAAATCTCCGCGGCCCATCGCCCTCATGCACGCCCGTCCAGATCGAGTTGTACGGATTCATCCGTTCACCCGTCGCCGACCGCGGCAGCAGCTGCAGCATGACCTCCAAGTCCTGAAATCGCGGCAGAACCTTATCGATGCCAGCAACCGTGATCAGCGTCTCCGGCAGCGTCAGGCACATCCGTCCGTTGCCTTCGCTCTCGACGATGCACACACCCCCGGTCTCTGCGATAAGAAAATTCGCCCCGCTCACCGCGGTCTTCACGCGCAGAAATTTCTCCCGCAAAAAACGCCGCGCAGCGTCCGCCAGGTCCTGTGGACTCTCTCCAAGGTCAGGCAGATTCATCTCACGCTGAAAGATCTCGCGAATCTGCTGCCTGTTTTTGTGCAGCGCCGGAACGACAATATGTGAAGGCTGGTCATGACCAAGCTGAATAATCAACTCCGCCAGGTCCGTCTCATAGGTGCGAATTCCCGCGGCCTCCAGCGTCAGGTTCAGATGAATCTCTTCCGTTGTCATCGACTTCACTTTGATGACCTCATCGGAACCACTCGCCTTCACCAGCGCCGTAACAATCTGCTTCGCCTCGGCCGCATCGCGCGCCCAGTGGACCACGCCGCCGGCCTTCGTGCAGTTCCTCTCAAACTCCTCGAGGTAGTAGTCCAGATTCTCCATCGTGTGCGTGCGAATCTGCCTGCCCGCCTCGCGCAACTGCTGCCAGTCCGGCATCTCGGCCACAACCCGGGCGCGCTTGTTCTGGATAACCTCCGTCGCATGCCGGACATTCTTCCTGAGCTGCGTATCCTGCAGCATCGCCTTCGCAGCGATGGGAAACGTAGGCGAAGTCGTCGGATCGAGCACATGCAACTCCGGGATCCCGCTCATCGAGCCACCTCTTCACCCATCGGGGTCCCCGGCGAGCTTGCTCGCTGGGGTGGGTCACCCGCCAGAATCTCCGCCAAATGCACCGTGCGCACTCCAGTCCGCTGCCGATGAAGCGCTCCCTGAATATGCATCAGGCAACTGTTGTCGCACGCCGTGCACGCCTCGGCCCCTGTATTCAGAACGGCCGTCGTCTTCTCCGCGAGCATTGCGCTCGAAACATCCGCATTCTTCACTGCAAACGTCCCGCCGAAGCCGCAACACTGCTCCAACCCCTCAATCTCGACCAGATCGATACCCCGCACAGCCTTCAGCAGCCTCTGCGGCCCATCTCCCAAACCAAGATTCCGCAACCCATGGCAGCTCGCGTGATACGTCACCCGATGCGGATAGTATGCCCCCACATCCTCAAGCCCCAGCCTCTTCGTCAAAAACTCCGAGAACTCAAACACCCGTGGCAACAACTCATCCACTGCCTTGATCAGCTTCGCATCGCCGATCTCGGCCGCCATCTTCGGATAGTGGTCCCGCATCATCGCCACGCAGCTCGACGACGGCACCACCACCGCCTCCGCATCTCTGAACTGCACGACAAACCGCCCCACCAGCGGCAGCGCTTCCTTCTGATATCCGGTGTTCCAGTGCATCTGGCCGCAACAGGTCTGTCCTGCGGGAAACTCCACCGTATGCCCAAGCCGCTCCAACACCCTTACCACCGCCTTGCCTGTCTCAGGAAACAGCGTGTCGTTGTAGCAGGTAATGAATAACGAGACTCGCAGACCCAACCTCCCGGGATTCCAGTAAAATAAATTTCAATAGAGATTCTATTTCCCCAGACGCAATTCCCGTCAGGTACGATGGTACGCGCTGAGGTTCTATTATCCTTCAGCTTAAGAGGAACCGCGTGGGACCTAATCCGTTTATCGGCGTCATCTATCACTGGATCGGCGGCTTCGCCTCCGCCACAAACTTCATTCCCTTCCGCGGTATCAAGCGCTGGTCCTGGGAGATCTACTGGCTCATCCAGGGATTCGCCGCCTGGATCGTCGCCCCCACCGTCCTTGGCTCTATCTTCGTCCCCAACCTCTTCGGCATCATCCACCAGGCCTACACTACGAATCCCAGGAACGTCCTGCTCGCGTTCGTCTTCGGAGTGCTCTGGGGAGTCGGCGGCATCACCTTCGGCCTCGCCATCCGCTACCTCGGCATCGCCCTCGGTTACGCCATCGCGCTCGGCCTCTGCGCTGCCTTCGGAACCGTTGTTCCGCCCATCGCTCACGGCCAGTTCTTGTCGATCCTGCACCAGACCTCCGGCCAGATCATTCTGCTCGGCGTCCTCGTCTGCTTGGTGGGCGTAGCCATCAACGGCGCCGCCGGCGTCTCCAAGGAAAAAGAGTTCACCCCCGAAGAGAAGGCCGAGGCTGGTGAGACCGACTACAACTTCGGCAGAGGAATTGCCATCGCCATCCTTGCCGGATTCATGAGTTCCTTCTTTGCCTTCGGCCTCGACGCCGGCAAGCCCATCGGCGACCTCGCAAAAACCCAGCTCCTCGCCGCCGGCAAACTCGACCTCTGGCAGAACCTCCCGGTCCTCGTCGTCGTCCTTTGGGGAGGCTTCGTCACCAACTTCATCTGGTCCGCCATCCTCATCTTCCAGAATGGGTCGGTCCGCCAGTTCGCCGGCGAACCCGGCAACAACCCCATGCGCGCAACCCACGCTTCAGGCGATACTCTGGTCGACTTCGACCCCCTCGACCCCTCCACCTACGACCGCGTCGCCCCCAAAACCCTCGTCGCCAACTACTTCTTCGCCTCGCTCGCCGGAATCGTCTGGTACTTCCAGTTCTTCTTCTACTCAATGGGCCAGACCAAGATGGGCAAGTATGACTTCTCCTCCTGGACCCTCCACATGGCATCCATCATCATCTTCGCCACTCTTTGGGGTCTCACTCTTCGGGAGTGGCACGGCACCAGCCGTCGCACCAAACTCCTCGTCTCCGCCGGCCTCTTCCTGCTCATCAGCTCCACCGTAGTCGTTGGCTATGGCAACTACCTCAAAGCGAATCAGGACACCGTCAAAGCGGCCTCCGTGCGCTAGCCTTAGCGTTGTGGTTGCGCACCCTCGCGTCGCCCACGAAGCGAGGGTGCCCATCACCGCACTAATGGTTGAGGTTTAACGTCACCACCGCGTTGTCCACGACCTTGGCCCATCCTTGATCGGGCGAAGTGGAGGTGGCGTATTCGTCGTGCCAGTTCCACCACTTGTAGGGCACAGTCTGTGGGTAGCCCTCCGGCGAGTCTTCCCACTCTTCCTGGCGCCCAAGTGGAGTCAAATCGAGATAGTTCCAGGTGCTTCCCATCGCCTCGTCGCCGCGGTTGTTGATGAAGTAAGTGCGGAAGATGCGGTTGTCGCTGTCGCGGAAGAAAATGTTGTGGCCATGCCACTCGTCCACGCCGAAATCCTTATCGAAGCTGTCGGTGATGGTGTACCACGGCATCTTCCATTCCATCCGCGCCTTCAGGCGCTCGATCTCCTTCTGCGGCGCGCGCGACGCAAAGGCAAGCGTGGTGTCGCGCGCGTTCAAATGCGAAAGATGAGCGATCTGGTCCGCCCCAAGGGAACAGCCCTTGCAGGCATGCTCAGGCCAGCCGTACACGCCTGGCTCAAAGAAGGCCCGGTAGACGATCAGCTGAGGACGCCCCTCAAACAAGCCGAGCAGGCTCGCCTTGCCCTTAGGCCCGTCGAACACATACTCGTTCTCCACGGCCACCCACGGCATCCGCCGGCGCGCCGCGGCCATCGCATCACGGGCGCGGGTCAACTCCTTCTCCTTCACCAGCAGTTGCTGACGCGCAGCCTCCCACTCCTGCGGAGACACGATCGGCGGCGTCTTCATCTTCTTCTGAGTTCCCTTATTCTCGTCCATCGTTTTCCTCCTTGTTCTTGGTTCCTGCTGTTGGTTCCTGATCCTTGCCTGGTTCCTGGTTCTTCCCGCGGAGCCTCTTCACGAGCAGCGCGGAGAGGCCGCCCGTCGAGGTCGTGCCCGCGGCGATCCAGGCCACGGTAGCGATACACATCGGGCACATAAGTTCCTCCTTCTCGCTCAACGCTTGCTACCACGCTTCTCTGCCGCTGTTCGGATCCGGGCCATCAGGTCCGTCCAGCCCACCTCGACGCCGCGGTCTGCGTCGCCGATCCACCCCATCGCGCGGTGCACAAACCGGACCCTCGTCAATCCGTTCTCCTCTATGAGGCGGTACTGGATATTGGAGACCGCAGGCGTCGACATAAAGAGCGGCCCGCAGATCTCCAGCAGCGACGGCCGCTTGATCGCCTGCACGACGCCCCAGAAGTGTCCCGAGTCATTGCCCAGATCGCGAAACCAACGCCCGCCAGGCCAAGCCTCGAGCTTCATCGGCATCGGCTTCTCCGGGGTCGAGTTCATCGGCCCCATCTGTTCCAGAATCGTCTCGAACACAATCTCGACCGGCGCTGCAATCTCCTCCAACTTCACAATCTCGAACGCCTGAACCACCTGCTCGTAAATAGTCGCTGCCATTTACTCCTCCTTCGTTTCGCTGTCCTTTGAAATCATCCGCTCCAGAGCCTTGCGCTCCGCCCGTTCCTTGATCTGACTCAATTGATGCGTCCAGAACCGCTCGTATTTCTTCACCCAGTCATGCACCGACTTCAGCTTCTCGCCGTTCAACCGGTACATCCGGTGCTGCCCGCGTTTCACGACGGTCACAACGCCTACCTTGCGCAGCACTCCAAGATGCTTCGACACCGCAGGCTGCGCAAGCTGCACTCGCTCCACTACATCGCCTACGGCCCACTCCTGACCGTCATTCAAGACGCCCAGAATCTCGCGCCGCCGCGGCTCCGCAATTGCATTGAATACATCCGCCGTTGTCGCCGCTCGTGCCATGCCAGAAAATATATTCCCATATAAGAATATCTGTCAAAGTGATTCGATTCAAAAAAATCAAAATGAAAAAGCCGGCACAATGGCCGGCTTCTTGGAACTTCTAAAAAGATAGGGAAATCTTCTCTACCGCACCCCAGCCCGCACAGCCGCCTGCCGCAGCGTCTCCGCCGCGGACTCTGGCGTGATATCCCGCTGCGGACCCCCAAGCAGCTCGAACCCCACCATAAACTTCCGTATCGTCGCCGACCGCAGCAAAGGCGGATAAAAGTGCGCATGAAAATGCCATTCCGGATGCTCCACGCCATCGAACGGCCGGGGATGCAGACCCATCGAGTACGGAAACGGCGTCTCAAACACCTCGTCGTAGGTCTGCGTCACTGTCTGCAGCATCGCCGCCAGCCCATCTCGCTCCGAGCCATCCATCGACTCCAGATCCGCCACATGCCGCACGGGCAGAATCATCACCTCAAACGGCCATACCGCCCAGAACGGAACGACCGCAACAAAGGTCTCGTTCGAAGCGACGACTCTCTCTCCAAGCGCGACCTCCATCTCACGGTACGCGCACAACAGACAGCAGCCATGTGTCTTCAGATACTCCGCCTGCCCCGCCTGCTCCAGCACAGCCTCGTTTGGCAGCGACCGGCTCGCCCATATCTGTCCATGCGGGTGCGGATTGCTCGCTCCCATCATCGCCCCGCGGTTCTCAAAGACCTGTACGTAGCTGATCTCCTCACGCGCGCCAAGCTCCCTGCACTGCTCGTCCCACACATCGACAACCTGACGAATCCCTTCCACGGTCATCTTCGCCAGCGTCAGATCGTGCCGCGGCGAAAAGCAGATCACGCGGCAGACGCCGCTCTCTCCCTCAGCTACCAACAACCCTTTTTCTTTCTCGTCATCAAAAAACCGAGGAGCGTCCGGCTTCAGCGCGGCAAAATCGTTCTCGAACACATACGTGCTCGTGTACTTATCGGTCCGCGCCGCACCTGCCCGCGCATTGCCAGGACACAGATAGCACTCCGGGTCATAGGCAACCGCTGCAGGGGTGGCCGGCTTCTCCACCTGCCCCTGCCATGGCCGCTGCGTGCGATGCGGCGAGACCAGCACCCACTCCCGCTTCAGCGGATTGAACCGCCGGTGCGGATTCTGTTGCATCAACGGATTCATCGCGCACAACCTTTCGCCAGTACCAACGCACCGTCCGACGCCTCACACACAAAGCACTCCGCGATGATTCCCGTAGCCTTCTCGTACTCGCCACGCACAGCCGCCACAAACCCCTCAGCTGCCTCTTCCCTCACCACGTTCACCGTGCACCCGCCAAAGCCGCCGCCCGTAATGCGCGCTCCAAAACAACCCTGCTGGCGGACCGCAATCTCAACCAACTTGTCCACCTCAGGAGCGCTCGCCGCAAAATCATCGCGGAAGCTCGCATGCGCCTCAACCATAAGCTCGCCAAACACCGCCAGATCCCCTGCGAGCAAAGCCTCACGGGCCTTGATGACGCGTGCATTCTCTGTGATGATGTGCCTGCACCGCGCAAAGCTCGCCGGCGTCATCTTGCCGCGGCAAGCCTCCAGGTCCTCCAGCGTAGCGTCCCGCAGCAACTCAACCCCCTTACGCTCGCGCCTCAGCACCGCCTGCCCAGCCTCAACCTCGTCGCGCCGGTCGCCATACTCACCCGTCGCCACCGCATGCTTCACCATCGAGTTACAGATCACCACCCGCACCTCCTCCGGCAAAGGCAGCAACTCAAACCCCAGTGACCGGCAGTCCAGCATCATCGCTCGATGCGCCACGCCACCCGCAACGATGAACTGGTCCATGATCCCGCTCTTCGCCCCCACATACTCGTTCTCCGCCCTACGACACATCGTCGCCAGCTTCTCGAGCGGTAGTTCCACCCCGGCATGCGCCATCAGAGCCATCGCCGTCGCCACCTCTACCGACGCCGAAGAACTCAACCCCGCCCCAAGCGGCACGTCTCCCTTCAGGCTTAGACTGAACCCGCCAACCGCAATCCCGTCCTGCTGCAGAGCCCAAAGCACTCCTGCCGGATAGTCGCTCCAATGCCCACGCGGCTCCCGCCTCAGCGAAGCAATCTCGTACGTCGCCTCTTCCGCATAGTTCTCTGAATAAATCACCGCGCGCCCATCCTCACGCGGACTGACGACCGCCACCGTCCGGAACCCGATCGCCATCGGCATCACAAAGCCACCCGTGTAGTCCGTGTGCTCGCCGATAAGATTCACCCGCGCCGGAGCCGCAAACGCGCAGCCCTCCACCCCAAACCGCTGCCGATGCGCCCGCAGCAGCTCCTTCACCTTCTCATCCATCCAGTCGTACCTGTTGAGTCAGAAGTTAGTCCAGCCTCAATCCTACAACCCGCGCCGTCCCTAATTCGTCGCGTGAGACCGCACACCCTCCATCCTCCGAATCTCGCTCCCCGCCAGCAGAAACGCCCCCACGCCATACGTGTAGCTCGATGTCGCCTGGAACGGCGCAGGCTCGGCACCCGTCTGCTGAATGCATCCCAGTCTGCCGTCCTTGTAGATGTGTTTCACCATCCCCGCCCAGGCCTTCGCAATCACCGGTCGATACGTCTTTCGATCCAGAACTCCCTCGTTCACGCCCCACGCCATTGCATACGTAATCAGCGCCGAGCCAGAGATCTCCGGCAGCTCATAGTTCTCCTGATCCAGCAGACCCGCCCGCCAGAGTCCGTCCTTCCCCTGCAGCGAAGCCATCTTCGCGGCCATCTCCTTAAGCTGCGTCAGATACTTCGCCCGAGCCGGATCATCCTTCGGCAGATAAGGCACCGTCCGCGCAATCCCACCCATCACCCAGCCGTTGCCACGGCCCCAGAACATCTTCTTCCCATTCGCCTCCGTCTTCGTCTTGTACGTAATGTCCCGCGCATACAGATGCTCCTGCGGATCCCAAAGCAGATCCGACGTCTTCGCCCACTCCTCGTCCAGATACGTAATGTACTTTCGATCCCCCGTCACCGAATACATCTCCCCCCACACCGCCGGAGCCATAAACAGGGCATCGCACCACCACCACACAATCGGCTTGTTCGGCCCTGGATTCTTCGCCACCCGCGGCGCCTCGAGCAGCGCATCAAGCTCTGCGCGAGTCGGCTTCATCATCGTCTCGTCCTTCTCGCGCATATACATTTCCAGATACGTCTGTCCTACGCTCTGGTCGTCCGCATCCGGAAGATGCGACCGCAGCTGCCAGTCGTACTTCTTCCCCATCGCCTCCATCGCATCGCGAAACTTCGGATCGCCCAGCGACTCCGAAGCCGCCATAAACCCGCTGTAGAGCACGCTCCACGTCCATATCCGGTCGAAGTACGGCTGCGACCGCTCCAGTTGCCAATCTGCCACCGTATTCATCGCGGCCCCGACAGCTGCCGGATGCAGACTCCCCGATAGATCCGTCGCCAGCGGCCCGCCATCCTCCGGATCATCCCCAAAGTGCCTGGAATTGTCCTTCGTGATCCCCGCCAACTGCTGCGGCGTAGCATTTTTCATCGACACCATCTGCGCCTGCCCCACCATTCCCACGCCCAGCGCCATCCACATCGCGACTGCTCTCAGCATCTCTCCCCCTTTAGATAACTCCTACAGCAATAACAGCCTTCGCTTGATCTTCACAATGGTCCAATTCGTCAATTTGGAAAAAATTTTTCTATTGACATTCGTCCTTCCCACCTCGTATACCTTGCAGCCGAAACTAATTCAATCGGGAAAGATAGAGTTTCTCTTCTTTGGGGGTCATATGAATCATGCCTCATCGTTTTGCCACTCCAGGCGAAACCTCTTCCGGAGTCTGCTATTCAGCTGTGCAGTAACGTTCTTCCTCTCAATTCCAGCACTCATCTCGGCCCAGACCGCAGGTGAAGGAACCATCTCTGGAACGGTGACTGACAGCTCAGGCGCGGTTATCTCCAACGCAACTGTCACTGCTACGAACGTTGCGACGAATGTGACCACTCAACGTACGTCGTCATCAGCAGGCCTGTTCACAATAGCTCCGCTTTCTCCGGGAACATATTCGGTGCGCGTCACGGCCACAGGATTCAAGCCACTCGTTCAGGAGAACCTGGTGGTTAACGCCTTGGGCGTAACGAGCTTCAACGCAGTGTTGTCCGTTGGCGAGGCGAACGAAACCGTCACCGTTACTGAGGCCCCGCCGGTGCTGAATACCTCCAACGCCACGCTCAGCCTGGTGATGGAAAACGAGACCTACGCCAATCTGCCGCTGCAGATGAACAACGCACAGCGCGATCCAACTGCGTTTGGAGCTCTCTCGCCGGGAGCACAGGGTGGCGCCCGCCTTCCGATCATTGGCGGCACCGGCAACTACCTCGGCCAGCTTTATCTCGATGGCATGCCCGCCGAAACGGTCAGTCAACAAGGAGACAATCGCCTGGTTTCACAAACCCTGAATCTCGATGCCGTCGATCAGTTTCAGGTCGTAACCAGCACGCCTCCAGCGGAGTACTCAGGCGCCGGAGCGATGAACTTCACCATGAAGTCAGGCGGCACCCAGTATCACGGGCAGGTGTCCGATTTTGTGCGCAACACCGTCTTCGATGCATGGAGCTTTACCGCCAAAGCTGCTACGACGAAGAACGCGGCGGGCCAGACGGTTCCAGCCCCCAAGCCCACAGAAAATCAGAACGAGCTCTCCGTGACCTTTGGCGGGAAAGTCCCGCACACCGGGAACAGGCTGTTCTTCTTCTTTGCCTACGACAGATTCCACTCGCGCAGAGGCGCTAACTATTCCCTTTACACCATCCCCACGCCGTTGATGCAGTCAGGCGACTTTACTGAACTGAACACGAATCCACAAGTCGCCGGGAGCGGACTAACCGGCACGGCGGGCAATGCCGCATTCCTCTACGATCCAACCACAACCACTTGCGTCGGTAGCACCTGCACGCGTAAACCCTTCCAGGGAATGAAGAACGGCCTTCCGACGAATAACGTGATTCCGGCCAGTTACATCTCTTCGATCTCAAAGGCCATGCAATCTTTCTTGCCGGCGCCTTCGAATAACAACATTGTCAACAACTATCTCGGTGGCCTGCCCAGCGGCTTTGATAATCACGTCTACGACTATCGTGTGGACTTCGACCTGAACCAGAAACAGCGAATCTCCACCGTCGGTGCGCTGGGAACCGTCAACTATCTGAACAACTTCGGGGCTGGCGGGTCCGGCGCAACCGCTTACGGTTTTCTTCCTCTGCCATATACAGGCGGCGACCTGGCAAACATCTATCCCAAGGTCTTCGACGTTGAGCACACCTACACCATCTCCCCAAGGCTCGTAAACCAGGTCAAATTCGGGTATGTCCGATTCTTCCAGAACATCCACAATGCAACTCAGGGTGTCGCGGCATGGTCTCCTCAGACACTCGGCATATCGAATCTGCCCGCCGGTCAGGCATCCGAGGAGTTTCCCGGAGCGCAGTTTGGACAGACAGGCGCCTTTTCCACTTCACTCACCGGATGGACGCAGAACAGCAATTCAACTTCTACTCAGCTCACAACTCCGAACAACTACACAATCGTTGATAACGTGCAGTGGGTGAAGGGCAGACACTCACTCACCTTCGGCATTACGATCCAGTGGCAACAGATCAACAACGCGAACCCCGCGACCTACACAGGCGTTCTCACGCTGCCGTACAACTCCCTCTCGACAGCCGCCTTCTCGAACAATTCAAGTTCCCTGAATAGCAGTTCAGGCTACTCCTACGCCAGCTACCTGCTCGGTGCCGTGGGCGGTACGCCTTCAATCGGCTTACAGCCCGTCAGTGAGGTAGGCGGCAGGTACCGCCCAATCGCGCCGTATGTCGAAGACAACTTCAAAGTAAACAACAAACTCACCTTGGATATCGGACTGCGCTGGGATTACCTCCCGCCTTACCACGAAGTACAGGACCGCTGGACCTTCCTCAATCCGAATCTAACCAACGGAGCGACCGGAACTCCGGGCGAATTGCAGTTCGCCGGAAACCATGGCGGACCTGGAGTCAGTTGCGGATGTAGAACTCCTGTCCAGACCTACTGGAAGAACTGGGGACCACGCGTTGGACTTATATTCTCGCCAGACGAGAAAACAGTATTCAATGTCGGCGGTGGAGAAGTCTTCTCCCAGGCGGGCGGCGTTGGTGGACGTGGCGGCGCCTTCAACGGCACCGGACAAACCGGCTTCAACGTCACTGCAACGGGGCCCGCTGAAGTCACGACTGGCGCATCGGCCGGACCTTCGTTCTACCTGAACAACAGCGCTTACTTCTCCTCCATCGGACTGTCGAATACCTCACTCTTCGGGCCGGGCTATCAGTATCCGGCGGCTCCAACCCCGAGCGCTGCCTCTCAGATCCTGAACACCGGCTTCTACCTAAACAGCGCCGGAAAGTTTGTAACTGCAAGCGGCGTCTCATTCGCCGATCCCTATGTCTCAAGCCGCGCGCCGGAATTCACCTTCTGGAACGCCGGCATTCAGCGCGCACTGACCAACGACATGACCATAGCAGTCAACTATGTCGGCAACGAGAGCCACTTCTTGATTAACTCCACCAACACTGGTACAGGAACTGCGCGTGGATACTGGTCCAATCAGCTAAATCCTATCTATCTCGCCGGCCTCGGTGGCGTCTCCGATGTCACCGGTACAAAGCCGATCTTGATAGCGCCGGCGACCTCGGCTAACGTAGCCAAGGCTCAGGCCGCAATGCCCGGAATCTCGATCCCCATCTTCTTCCAAAATGCCGCGGCAATAAGCACCACAGCCACCATTGCTCAGGGCCTGGTCGCATTTCCGCAGTATAGCGGCGTCACGGACACCTGGGGCTCGAATGTAGGCAACTTCAGCTACCACTCGCTGCAGATCACCGTTCTGCAGCGTCTCAGTCATGGTCTGACATTCAATGTGAACTACACCTACTCCAAGAACATCGGAGACGACGGGCCCTTCCGCACCGGCTTCGATCTCCCCGCCGCAGCAGTCTCTGGAGGAGGCCAGAACTGGAAGCAGGACCGTATTGATCGCTCCTGGACGACTGTGTCCGGACCGCAAAGCCTCCATGCCTTTGGTGTATACCAACTACCCTTCGGGAAGGGCAGCCAGTCATTCTGGGTGCGCTCTCTGGCCAGCGGATGGCAGGTGTCGAGTATCTACACATACTCCTCCGGAACACCCATGGCAGTCGTGTGGAACGGATGCAGTGGAACCAACTTCCCCCTTCAGGGACAGTGCATGCCGGACCTTAGCCCCTCTTCTCTTGGCCGGAGCGCTCGCATCAATGGGAGCTTCGGTAGTGGGCCAAATGGAACCCAGGCTGTCAACCTGGGCAATGTCAAGTACGTCGATTCGACCCTCTTTGCCACGCCTGGCTTCCACGCTGTCAATGGGCAGGACATATATCTCATCGGGAACGCCCCTCGAACCCGCCCACTCAATCTCAATAATCCCGGAACCCAGGACATTGACGCCTCGGTACGTCGTAGCTTCGGTCTGCCGCGAGAGATGTCCCTGGTCTTCGAAGTAGACTGCTTGAATGTCTGGAACAAGGTGACCTTCGCAGGCCCGAACACAACCTTTGGCAGTACCGCATTCGGACAAGTAAGCGGTCTGGCTAGCTCGTCAAACCCACGTGACTTCCAGTTCGCCGGTCACTTCAACTTCTAGGCAACAGTGCCTCCAGGGCCGTCACCTCGTGTGACGGCCTTTCTCTTTTCCACAGAAATCCTGTCAAGCCCCCAAATCACCCAACTATATAAAAACAAACCACATCGCCGTGGCAGAGCAGTTACCGCAACTAGCTATAATAGAACCAGGTAGAAAATCATGAAGCTCCGGATAACCCCGGGGCTTCTCTCTTTAGCGCATAAACCTTTTAGAAACAAGACTTTGACCCATAACCCCTTTGAATGGAAGACTTTACGAGAAAGGCCAAGCACTAAACCAAGCAAAATGAATACTTTACGCAAAACAAGGGGGAAGGGGGTACCCGCCTACTCCTCCCGCAGAACCTCCAGCGGCTTCTGCCCCAGAATCCGATGGCTAGCGGCCCAGCCCGTAGCAATCGCAAGAGCTGCCGTCCCCGCAAGCGCCGCTGCCGTCCAGTCCCACCGGAAATGGTAAGCCACCGTCATCTGCTTCAGAATCGTCCGGGCGATAACATTTGCAAAACCGACCCCCACGAGGCCAGCCACCAGCCCAAGAACAGCAAACTCGATCGAGAACACCGTGACGATCCGGCGCCGCGTCGCACCCAGCGTCTTCAGCACCACCACCTCGCGGATCCGTCGGTAACGCGTCCCCGCAATCGAACTCGCGAGGATGACGATTCCGGCAAAGATACTGAACGCTGCCAAAAACTGGATCACATACGTGATCTGAATCACCACCGAGCGCACCGTCTCCAGCGCCTGCGCCACATTGATCACCGTCACCGTCGGATAGGCCTTGTAGAGCGCCCGCTGCAACTCGCCCACACGCTTCGGATCGGCATGCACGCCGCCATACCAAACCACCGGCAATCCCTGCAGCACAGCCGGAGGCATCGCAAACTCCGCCCGCGCGAACGTATGCTGACCATCAGCCTTCGTCAGCGCGACAACCGTAGCGACAATCTGCGAATCCTGCGCCGCAAACGTAATCTTCGACCCTACCTTCACGCCCAGCCGCCCTGCCGTCCGCTGGCCAACCGCCACGACTGGCTGCCGCTCACCGGCCTGCCACCACTTACCCGCAACCACCTTCGTCCCCACGGGAGCCGCATCGAACCACGTCACCGAGATCGACTGCAGCATCCGCCTCGGAAAATTCTTCAACGTAGCTTTGCTCGCCGGAACTCCATCGATCGCAACAATCCGCGACGAAACAATTGGCAATAACTCAGGTGCGACCGTGACGCTCGGCTGCGCCTTCAGCAGCCCGCGCAAACCATCAATCTCATCCTTGGTGATATCGATGAGAAAGACATTCGGCAGGTTCGGAGCGCTCGAGATATGCAGCTCGCGAACCACAGCCTGCTGCACCAGATACACCGTCGTAATCTGCATCACGCCCATCCCGACCGCAGCCAGCAACGCAGCCGACGGATTGCCCGGCCGATACAGATTCGCCAGCCCATGCCGAACCGCCGAAGGCAGACTCAGCCGCGTGCGCGTCAACAACCAACGCAGCCCGGCCAGAACCGCAGCACAAGCAGCCAGCAGCACCGCCAGCACGCCCGCGAGGCCAAGCGAGAAGACTTTGCCCACGGTCGCCGAATCCGACAGCGTGGTAGCAATCGCCGCGAGCCCGCCAAGAATCAGCGCAAACGCCACCATCTGCGCAAGGTTCTTTCTCAGCTTGCGCAGCACGGCAGTAACAAACGGATCGTCGTTATCCTCAACCGCACGCCGCAGGATCAGAATCGGCCGCACGCCACGAATGTCCAGCAGCGGAGGCAGCGTAAACAGCAACGTCGTCAGGATCCCAACGCCCAGACCCGTCAGCACCGTCCGAATTTGCAGATGGACGTTGACCGAAACGTTGATGTACTTCGCCAGCAGGTAAGGAAACGCCAGTTGTACGCCAGCCCCGAGAGCAACGCCCAGCACGCCGCCCAGCAAACCCAGCATCAACGTCTGCAGCAGGTAAATCTTGATGATCTGCCCCGAGCGAGCGCCAAGCGACTTCATGATCGCGATCGTGTCCAGCCGCTGCTGCAGGTGCGCGCGCATCGCCATTGCCACACCAACTGCGCCGAGCACCAGCGCTACAAGACTCATCAGAGACAACAGACTCGTCGCGCGATCCAGTCCCTCAGTCAGCGCCGGATTCGTCTCGCGGTAGTCAATCACCTGCGCCTCTGGCAGCAGCTTCTCCAGCCGTTCTTTCAGCCCCGCCACGGCCTCGTCCGAGATCGGTGCACCGTTCCGCGGCTTCGGCACCTTGAAGAGATAACGCTGCCCCGCATGGCTTCCCGGCGCGAGCAGCTCGCTCTTCTCAAGGCCTTCACGCGAGATCATCACTCTTGGTCCCGCAGCGAAGTTGCCCGAGAGACGATCTGGCTCGTCAACGACAACCGAACCGATTCGGAATATCTGGTTCCCAATCTTCAACGAATCGCCAACCTTCAACTGCAACCGCACCAGAAGATCGTCGGCGACCGCGACAGAGTCACCGCTCAGCGCGTTCTTCAACGAACCCGCGGGATCGAGCTGTACCTCACCGTAGAACGGATACATCGCCGGATCGACCGCCTTGAGCGACACCAGCAATGGATCGAGGGTCTTTGGAGAACTCGCCATCGAGAGCATCTCCGTCACCGGCGTGATCTCGACTCCCTCCGCCTCAATTGCGTCGAGCCCCTTCTGCTGTTCCGGCGTCGGCTGCTGGAACATCCGGGCCGAGAGATCGGCAGCCATGATCGACCGCGCACGATTTAACAGCGCCGCACGAAACGAGGAGGAAAAGCCGCGCACGCCGGTCAGCGCCGCAACACCAATCGCCACCGACAGAACGACGAACAGAAACTTGCCCCGCGACGAGCGCATCTCGCGGACAGCGATCTTAGCGGCCGAGCTGTAAGAGAGCGATGCCATAACTTTGCAGACCTCAGTTCACGTCAGCACTCAACTTCGTCTGACAGAGAGTTCGGCCGCGTCCTCCTTCGCGACGGGCTCGTCGGCGATGATCAATCCGTCGCGCAGCACAATGCGCCGGTCTGCGTAGCTGGCGAGCGACGGATCGTGCGTTACGAGCACCAGCGTCGTGCCTTCTTTTCGGTTCAGGTTCAGCAGCAGCTCCAGAACATGCGCGCCGTTCGTCGTATCCAGATTGCCCGTAGGCTCATCAGCCAGCACAATCGGCGGCCGCAGGATGAAGGCACGAGCCAGCGCGACGCGCTGCTGCTCACCGCCCGAAAGCTGCACCGGATAGTGATCGAACCGGTCCGCAAGACCAACATCGGTCAGCAGCTCTCGCGCTCGCGCCAGACCCTCTTTGCTGTCGCCTCTCTCGTCGTTCAGCTCGTAAGGCAGCAGCACATTCTCAAGCGCGGTCAGCGTAGGAATCAGCTGGTACGACTGGAAGACGAACCCCACGGTCTTACCCCGCACCTGAGCAAGCCTGTCTTCCGGCAGATAGGAGATAGCGATGTCGTTCAACCTGACCTGCCCTGAACTTGGCGTGTCCAGTCCAGCCAGCAGTCCCAGAAGCGTAGACTTCCCGCTACCTGATGAGCCCATGATCGCGACAAACTGGCCACGCGGCACACTGAAATCGAGCCCCTTGAGGATATCGACTGTCCGCGCGCCATTCCGAATCGACTTGCGCAGGCCCTCAACTGTAATCATCATCTCAACTGTCTCTGACACCATCACAGACCCTTCGATGCTCGCGCCGCTTTGGTAGATTCGTAATCATGCGGCGATGCGGAGCGATTGTCCTAATAGTAGCGGGTGTTCTATCCAGCCTGGGCGGATGCAAATCAAATAACCCCTCTTCTGAGCCATCGCCCCAGGCTCCGCAATCTGCACCACCGACGGATGCCGCACCACCGCAGGCACCGGAGCCAACCGCAAAAGACGCACGTCCTCTAATCGTCTGCTTCGGAGACAGCCTCACAGCCGGCTACGGCACCGATCCCGGACAAAGTTACCCAGATTACCTGCAAACCGACCTCGACAAACTGGGCTACCACTACCGCGTCGTTAACGCGGGGATCAGCGGCAACACAACCAAGGACGGTCTTGAGCGTGTGGACTCCATCATCGCAATGAACCCTGCCGTCGTCATCGTCGAGTTCGGCGGCAATGACGGCCTTCGCGGTCTGCGCATCGAAGACTCCAGAGCCAATCTCGATAAGATCGTCTCCACCCTAAAAGCCAGCGGAACGAAAATCGTTCTTGCCGGAATTACCCTCCCTCCCGACTATGGTCAGGATTACATCAACCAGTTCAACGAAACATACGTTGTGCTGGCGAAAAAGTTTCGTCTTCCACTTCTGCCATTCCTTCTCCAGGGAGTCTTTGGCACAGAAGGAATGATGCAGCGGGACCGTACTCATGCAACCGCCGCAGGCAACCAGATCGTGGCAAAAAATGTACTACCGCTCGTCACTCCGTTGCTGAAAAAGTGAGACGGTGACCACCCTTGCAATGGTCCGGCAACTAAGGCAGAGGTTGCTGGATAAATGCGAGGAGATCGCTTGTGAATTTTTCCGGACGCTCCCAATGCAAAGCATGTCCAGTTTCTGGATATGCCTTCAGAGTTGCATGTGGGATCGTTTTGAGCAGAGTCTCCTGATCCTGACGATGAAAGATTGAGTCTTTTTCTCCCCATAGCAGCAGCGTCGGTACTTTAATCTTCTTGAGATCTTCGAGAGGGTCGCCTCCGCTGACACTCGCACCGATTCCGTGCCAGGTTGCGGCAGGTACACGCTGAGCTTCTGCAACCATGGTTTCGAAGAACCATGCGGGAACTGGTGCGTAGATTGTGCTCGCCTGAAAGTCACGTGCGAAGGTGTATGGAATTGGGTCCTCTAGCTTGGCGAATGGACTCGTCACATCCTTCGTACCGGGAGTTCTTCTCGTTCCCGGGCCCGATCCGATAAGCACTAAGCGCTCGAGATGCCCTGTATCCTGCTCCGCAACCTTCTGTGCCACAAAGCTTCCCAGTGAATGGCCTACCAGCGTTGCATGGTGGATGTTGAGTTGGTCGAGGAAGTCGAGGATGTCCGCCGCAAAGTCGGCTCGCGAGTATCCGGTATCTGGGTGGTCAGAGAGTCCGTGTCCCCTGAGCGTCACAGCATAGACGCGATACGTCGAAGGCAGAAGCGGCAGAACCCTCTCATAGGAGTGCCACGAGTCTCCTGCGCCATGAAGCAGAACTATTACCGATCCCTGAGGATCCCCCTGGACGACATAGTTGAGAGTAATTCCACTATGTAACTTGATCAGTAAAGACGTAACATGCTCGTCGTGTGGGCCGGAGCTTGCCTGCGCAGCCGCTCTATCAGTGAAGAAAGTCAAACCCAGAAACACAAGAAACATCGCCAGCAGCCAACGCCTGGCGGACGAATCAATAGAAGTCTTCATAGCTATCCTTTCCGGGAACTTAGCGCACCTATCGTGGACTCTGAAATTCGGAGTATCTGAGGATACAACTTGAGATAGAAAATTGGATTCGTCCTGATGCCGCGTTGGGATACCGATTTGTCTGGTCAGCACACAAAAATGGTGATAAATACCGCTCAGCGGGCATAAAATGGCGTCCTGAGGTGGGAGAGGAACGATGAGGCGTGTACTTCGAGTTGTGCTGACAATTCTGATGTACGCAGGGGTTGCGATCTTTCTCTACCCCTACTTCACCGGAAGAATTACGACTGGCATCCTCTTCATGATCGTCGGCGCCGGTACGGCCGTTAGCTGCGGACTCCTTCGCTGCTACCTCACCGAAGGGGATTGTGGCCGAATTCCTCACCATGGCCGAGACTGGTGATCGTTGCAAGACGACTATTTACGTCCAATTGCTGGGTAGAATGCCATAAGCCGAATCTTGAGCTTAGGAGCTGTTTGTGAGTGTTGTTGCCGGGGCAGATTTTGGGACGCTAAGCGTTCGCATCTCGATCTTTGACAAAGAGCGTGGCAAGCTGGGATCCGCGACCGCCGACTATCCGCTGCATCGCTCTACTTCAGATCCCGATCTGGCGACTCAGAGCCACGAAGATCAGATGAATGCCTTGGTCTGCGCCATGCGCGAAGCCTTGGAGATAAGCGGGACTGACGGCCAGGACATCGCCTCCATCGCTTTGGACACAACCGGATCAAGCGTCATCTTCGTCGGCGAGAACCTCGTTCCGCTAGGAGACTACTACCTTTGGTGCGACCATCGCGCGGCAGGCGAAGCCGCTGAAATTACTCGTGCCGCCCACGCCTATCGCGACGGCAAAGGCTTTGAAGGCATCGACTGGTGCGGCGGCGTTTACTCCTCTGAGTGGGGATGGTCGAAGTTGCTTCACTGGCTGCGACATAATCCGCAGGGCCGAAGCCAGTTTGTGACCGCGCTGGAACATTGCGACATGGTCGCCGCAACGTTATGTGGAATCAAAAACCCTGAAAAGCTGCCTCGCAGCATCTGCGCGATGGGCCACAAATGGATGTGGAATGAGCGCTGGAGCGGACTTCCCCCAGAAGACTTTCTCGTTGGCGTCGATCCATTGCTATCGGGTGTCCGCGAGAAGATCGCCGGGCGCTATCAGACCTCGGACAAACTCGCAGGTCACCTTTGTGAAGAGTGGGCAGCGAAACTCGGCCTGCGCGCCGGAATTCCGATACCAACTGGTGCCTTCGACGCCCACTGGGACGCGGTCGGCGCAAACATCCGCCTGGGAGACGTCGTAAACGTCATCGGCACATCGACCTGCATCATCGGGATGAGCGCAGAGGAGCAGCTTGTGCCCGGCGTCTGTGGAGTCGTGCCCGGATCGGTCTATCCCAACCGCGTTGGAATCGAGGCAGGACTCTCAGCCGTAGGAGACATCTTCAACGCCATCGCGCAACGAGCGGGAACTACCGTCCGCGAACTGTCCGAGGCAACCGCGAACTACAAGGCAGGACAGACCGGGCTGCTTCGACTTACCTGGGACAACGGCGATCGCACCGTTCTCGTCAATCCGGCGCTCGGCGGAGTCACCTTCGGGTGGAACCTGCTGCATACTGCGGCCGACGAATTCTTCGCCGCTATCGAAGGAACGGCCCTCCACACGCGGATCATTCTTGAGCGGATGCAACAACATGGTACCCCGATCGAGCGGGTCATCAACGGCGGGGGCATTCCCAAGCGCAATGCCAGTCTTAACCAGGTCTACGCCGATGCGCTAAACAAGCCGGTTCTTGTTCCCGACGGAGATGTTACAAGTCTGGGCTCGGTTATCTTCGCCTTCCTCGCCGCCGGAGACTTTGCTTCCATTGAAGAGGCGCAAGACGCTCTCTGTCCGCGGTTCAAGGTCTTCGATCCGCAGCCGGAACAGGCTCGCCGCTATGACCGGCTTTACGGACTGTTTCGCGATGCTTACTTTGCGCTCGGCACACCGGACGCTGAAGCCGTACCCCTCGGTCACTTACTTCCTGAGTTACGTTCCATTCGCCACGAATGTATGCTCTAACAGAGCGTGACCAGCACAATCGTTTCGATTTCGGCCTCCCTTTCGAGACTCCGACAGGTCGCATATCTAACATTATCCTTGGGTTATACGTACCAGTCGTCGGGTGTGCGTTGCCTCAGGAATCACTCGCTCCCCAAAAATGGTGCGAACTGGCGGCGCTGAATCCATTGCATACCAGCGAACGAAGACCAGTTTTATGGCAGTTGCTGCACCGGAGTTTGCCAATTAGGCCTCGAACGCCATCCAATTGACAGAAGGAGGCAAGCAGGCCATTGTTATTGGCGAAGTAAAAGCGGAATCGGCGAGCGCAGGATTGTAGATATGTTGGTCGGAGACCCCTGCGACGAATCTGTTGGGACTACCACGATGCAGACCGCGCACAAACTCGCAGAGCAGATCGAGGAACGCCTTCTCGCGCGAAACCACACGCTCGAGAATTTCTTCGCTCGAGAAGGGCTGCGACTGGCCGAAGCCTGCCGCCTGATGTCGGAGCGCTTTCTCCGTGGGGGGCGTCTGCTGGCATTCGGGCGGGGGCCTTACGCGACAGACGCACAACACGTCTCAGTCGAGTTTGTACATCCTGTGATTGTCGGCAAGCGTGCTCTACCCGCGCTCGATCTGTCGATGGCGTTTCAGCCCTGGCTTCGCGCCATTCTCCAGCCAGACGATATCGTGATGGGCTTTGGCCCGCCGGAAGGCGACCCCGAAGTGCTCTCGGCATTGGCGTTCGCTCGCTCCCGCGAGGCAATGACGTTTGCGTTGCCCGGCCCTGAAGGCTCCTACGCGCTCCAGGCCGTGACAAACGACCCATTCATCCATCAGGAGATGGTTGAGATCTTCTACCACACACTGTGGGAGACGGTGCACGTGTTTTTTGAGCATCGCGAGCTGGGGCTCGACGTTGGACAAACAGAGTTTCTCTACCCATTTCTCGGACAAAAGAAGCAGGAGACACGCGACATCGTGGAAGATGTGGCAGCGTCGATTCAGATGAAGGTGCACGACGATACTTTGCTGCGAACACGTCTCGCAGAGGAACAGTCCGAGCAGATAGGCCAGACAGCCGTTGCAATACATCAGCGTCTCTTGCGCGGCGGAAAACTGATTATCTTCGGCAATGGCGGATCGGCAACCGACGCTAACGATTGGGCGCTGGATTGTGTGCTGCCTCCTCCTGGTTATCAGCCGGTGCCTGCGGTGTCGCTGTCGATGGAGCCCGCGAATATTACGGCGATCGCGAATGATATTGGCACAGAGGCGATCTTCCTCCGTCAGCTGATCGCACAAGCACGGCCACACGATGTCGCGATTGGAATCTCCACCAGCGGAGGCTCTCGCAACATCGTTGCAGCGCTCGAAGAGGCACGCAAGCGGGGCTTGCTAACGGTCGCCCTCCTTGGCTACGACGGTGGAGAGATCTATCGTCGCGGCCTCGCCGACTTCCCTGTGATTGTGCGCAGCGACTACATCCCTCGCATCCAGGAGGTTCAGGCCTCCGCCTACCATGTGATTTGCGAGACACTGGAGGTGCTCCATCGTGGCCAAACTTGAGCTATTTGGCACTGCGAGCTGCCCATACACTCAGGAGCTGCGCGAGTGGCTCGAATGGCGCCGGCGCGAGTTCGTGGAATATGACGTCGAGGCCGATCCCGATGCGCGAAGGCGTATGCGGGCCCTGGACAGTAATCTTCTAACTGTTCCAGTTCTGGTCGAGGACGGCAAAGTCATCCAGGTCGGATGGCACGGCCATGGTTGTGTCGTGAACATGAGGCTGCCGTGATGCTCACAGCCTGCTCCATTCGAGTCCGGGGAGTCGTGCAAGGCGTAGGTTTCCGGCCTTTCGTCTACCGCCTCGCGACGGCGAACAGACTCGCCGGGTGGGTGCTCAATGGCGATCATGGTGTGGAGATCCATCTCGAAGGCGACGAGCCCAATGTCGCCGCATTTGTCGAGCAGATACAGCGCACGCCGCCTCCGGCCGCTCAAATCTCCGAACTTCTTATCGAATCAGCGGCAAGCGAGGGCCTTGATGAATTCACCATTCGTGCCAGTAACCATCTCGAACGGCCGACGGTCCGGGTTTCTCCTGATCTAACTATCTGCGACGAGTGCCTGGACGAACTCTTCGATCCCGCAAACCACCGCTACCTCTATCCCTACATCAACTGCACCAACTGCGGCCCACGCTATAGCGTCATCCTTGCGCTGCCTTACGATCGCCCCAACACGACGATGCGCAATTGGCCCATGGATCGCGAATGCAGCCGCGAATATTACGATGCCATAAGCCGCCGATTCCATGCACAACCAATTGCATGTGAAGCCTGTGGTCCAAATTACCTGCTCTACGAAACTGCAGGAAGGAAGTCTCGCGAGGCTAGCGTCGTTGGAATCCGGGCCATCGAACAAGCAGCAAGGCTCCTCCGTCAGGGTGACATCGTCGCGGTGAAGGGAGTCGGTGGATACCATCTCGCTTGCGACGCACGCAATTCCATCGCCTGCACTGCCCTTCGCGAGCGGAAATTCAGGAAAGAAAAGCCATTCGCTGTGATGGCAAAGAATCTTGAAACCGCCCGCAGCCTGATTGAATTAAACAGCGAATCCGAAGCGCTGTTGACGAGCCAGGCACGCCCCATTGTTCTTGGTGAGAAGAAGCATGAGCTCGCGGGAGTCGCTCCCGACAATGCTGACCTTGGCATCATGCTTCCCTATGCTCCTCTGCATCATCTGCTCTTCGCCGCTGGCGCTCCCGATACGCTTGTGATGACGAGCGCTAACCGCTCCAGCGAGCCAATTGCATATGAGGATGATGATGCTCTCGATCGCTTGTCAGCAATTGCAGACGCATTTCTGATAGGCCAGCGCCCAATAGCGCGCCGCATCGACGACTCGGTTGTGCGCGCTGGCAGCGTTGGCCCCGTAATACTTCGCCGCGCCCGTGGATACGCTCCCGGAGCGGTCGCACGGCTGCCTACCTTACAGCCCATCCTCGCCCTTGGCGCTGATCTCAAAAACACGATCACTCTCGCGGTTGAGGGACAAGCCTTTGTCAGCCAACATATCGGAGACCTCGATCATGAAAGCTGTCTTCGCGCTTTTCAAAACACAGTGAATGACCTCGTCTCCATGTATGGTGTTCGGTTCGAAGATCTCATGGTCGTCCACGACGCACATCCCGAATACGCATCCTCCTTGCACGCCTCTCTTCTACCTGCGACCGTCCGACACGCTGTACAGCATCACCGCGCTCATATTGCTTCGGTCATCGCTGAGCGCGGCGAGTGGCAGAAGACTGTTGTCGGCGTCAGTCTCGACGGTACTGGATACGGAGACGACGGATCGATTTGGGGTGGTGAGATCTTTGCTGGAAGCGCACAGCAGGGCTTCGAGCGCGTGGCCCACATTCGCCCGGCTGCCCTCCCAGGCGGTGATGCCGCAGCTCGGTTCCCCATACAAGCGGCTGCTGGCTTTCTTTTCCAGCTCGAAGAGCTGCCCGATTTGACTGCCGCTCCATTCAGTTTTGGCCGCCGCTATCTCGACGCTACGCAGCTCGTAGAGCGCGGAGTTCGCACCTTTTCCACCACGTCCATGGGCAGGCTCTTTGACGCTGCCTCGGCTCTCCTTGGCTTCATCCGCGAATCCACCTTCGAAGGACAGGCCGCAATCTGGCTTGAGCAACAAGCCCGCGGCTCGAGCTCGACAGACGTCTATCCGTTTCCATTCGACGGCCGCGAACTCGACTTTCGCCCTCTCCTGGACTGTGTCGTCCGCGACAGGATGCGCGGCTACACAACACCGGACATTGCTCGTGCATTTCAGCGCGGAATCGCGCACGGCCTCCTTGCATCCGTTCTCGCCCTTTGCGAAAGATACGAAACAGATACCGTCGTCTTATCTGGAGGAGTCTTCCAGAACGAGCTGCTGCTCGCCGATATGAAACTTCCTTTAGAAGCTGCAAAGCTGCAGGTCTGGACGAATCACCTTGTACCTCCCAACGACGGCGGAATCAGCCTCGGGCAGGCGGCCCTGGCAGCCTTTGCGCCGTCGTTCGCGCAAGGAGTGTCCCATGCATGAACTCTCGATCGCGCTCAGCATCATCGAGATGGCACAGGAGGAGGCCGAACGTCGAGGCGTCGCTGTCGATGCCGTTTATTTGGACCTGGGCCTGCTCGCGGGCGTAGTCCCCGAAGCCCTGCTCTTCTCCTACCAGGTGGCGTCGGCCGAAACGCCACTTGAAGGCTCGCGTCTTATCATTCGGCAGGTCCCCATCGAGGTCTTTTGCGACGTCTGTGGAGTGCAGCGAATTATCAGCTCTATGCAATGGATGCACTGTCCGGAGTGCGACACACCAGCGCTGGAGATTATTCACGGGAGGGAACTTACCATTACCGCCCTGGAAGTGCGAGATGACTGTCGGACCGCGTCTGTTGGTCCTCGGTAAGTTCTGCAGCGTGGCTGTCCGCTAGCAACTAAACCATCGGTCGCGATAGTGAGATAGCGCAAGCAACTCACTGTGGACGACTCAGGAGTTACCCGATTTCTCCTTTGCTGAATTTCGAGAGTCTTCTAGGATGCTCTTCATTAAGCTCATGATAAAGTTCACTAACCTTCACCCTCGCCTTATCCAGAACCTTTTTGCCAGACGCGGTAATACTGTAGACCCTTCGCCTGCGTCCGTTGACTTTCTTTAACTCCGACTTCAGCAGTCCACCTCGTTCCATGCCGTGCAGAAGTGGGTACAGCGTTCCTGGGCCAATCCGATAGCCATGATGTTTGAGTTCCTCCATCATGGCCAGACCGAAGATCGGTTCGTGAAATGCATGAATGAGCACGTGGATGCGAATGAGTCCGGTAAAGAGCTCGCGCTGATGGATAGATACAGTCAAATGAATATCTTCTCGACTTACTAATAGTATCGAAGTTCGATGATATGATCCGGTCTAGTTGCAAAAAGTTGTGCTGGTGTTGAGTCGTGGCTCACTTTATGCGTAGACCCTTGTTTGCCCTCTCGAGCGTTATAAAGTCGCTCTTCATAGCGTTGATGCTTATGCCTCCGAGCTTATCTGCTCAAACGGCCGAGACGAGCGCACAGAGCACGATGACGCTCGAACAGGTCATGGAGGCGGCTGAAGCACGCTATCCTGCAATCAAGGCAGCACAGGCTCAACAAAGAGCAGCACAGGGTGCAATAGGAGTTGCAAAAACAGCGTATCTTCCCCGCACCGATCTGCTCTGGCAGACGAACAGGGCCACTGCGAACAACATCCTGGGGCTCTTGCTTCCGCAGACGGTCATTCCTAGCGTCACGGGAGAGGTGCTTCCTTCTGACCCGACGCGCAGTGCGTGGAACAGTGCGGGCGGGGCGTTGCTGAGCTGGCAGCCTTTTGACTTTGGAGCGCGCGGGGCGAAGGTTGAAGTCGCCCGCCAAGGCAGCGAGGCGGCAAAGCAAGCCGCATCGCTTACCAAGCTTGAGGTCAGTGCGAACGCGGGGAGCGCGTTTTTCGACCTTGCCGCTGCAGAGCAGCTCGTAACGGTGGCGCAAGCGAATGTCCGGCGCTATGAGTCTTTCGCTAAGGTAGTCCACGTTCTTGTCGACAACTCCCTCCGTCCAGGCGCGGACGCCGCGCAGGCAGACGCGCAACTCGCTCTCGCTCGCAATCAACTTATTCAGGCACAGACGCAGGAGACTTTGCGGAGGTCAGCCCTAGCTGAGTATCTCCAGACCACGCAGGCACAAGCGAAGATCGATGCGTCGCAGGTTCTGGCGTCCCTTCCTGTGACAGATCTTGAATCAACCGCGGCGATGCAACATCCGGCAGTGCTCGAAGAGCACGCGCTTAGTTTGCAGCAGGAGGCGCAGAAGCGCTTTCTTGACCGTAGCTACGTCCCGGTCTTCAGCACGTCAGGCATGGTCTTCGGACGTGGTGCAGGAACTAATGCGAGCGGTCCGCTTCCGGGGGGCACTGCTGGACTCGCTCCGGACATTCTGAACTGGGGAGCTGGAATCCAGGTGTCGTTTGCGGCGTTCGACTTCTTCAATCTGCGTGACCAGCGAAGGGTTCAGGAAGCAAACGTCGAGGCGGAACATGCTCGCTACAATCAATCGGTCAGCGACGTTAATGCTGCTCTCGAACGGGCCCAGGCCACCCTCGCCGGCGCACGTCAGCTGGCGGCAAACTCTCCTGTCGAATTAGCGGCTGCGCAAACGAGCGAACAGCAACAGCAGGTTCGCTATCGGTCTGGCTTAGCGACGGTCGTCGATGTGGCTGCTGCTGAAGGCGTCCTGGCTCAGGGCGAAGGGGATGACGCAATCGCCCGCCTTGGAGTCTGGCGGGCAGAGCTCGGGATTGCGGCTGCGCAAGGCGACCTCCAGCCGTTTCTGCAGATGTTGCAGAGCCAGGCGAAAGGAAAATAACGATCCATGTGGCTCATCCGCGCTGCTCTCCGACGCCCGATTACAGTCATCGTTCTGGTGGTTGCTCTCGCCCTGTCGTCGGTTCTGGCGATCATGCGGACGAGGGTCGACATCTTCCCGAACCTGAATCTTCCCGTCATCTACGTGGCGCAGCCATATGGGGGAATGAGTCCGCAGCAGATGGAGGGATTCATCTCGTACTACTACGAGTACCACTTCCTCTACATCAACGGTATAGAGAGCGTCGAGGCGAAGTCGATCCAGGGCACAGCTCTCCTCAGACTTACCTTTCATCCTGACACGAATATGAGCGATGCGCTCGCGCAGACGATCTCCTATGTAAATCGCGCACGCGCCTTCATGCCTCCCGGGACGGTGTCCCCATTCGTCATCCGGTACGACGCCGGAACCCTGCCGGTGGGATATATGGTCTTCTCCAGTCCGTCGCGGACACTCGCTGAGATTCAGGATCTCGCTCTAAATCGGGTTCGTCCTGTATTTGCGACACTTCCTGGCGTGTCCTCTCCTCCGCCGTTCGGTGGGAATCAGCGAACGATTGTGATTAATGTTGATCCGCAGAAGTTGCAGGCCTACGGCCTCTCACCGGAGAAAGTCGTTCAAGCATTGACGAGCGGCAATAGTATTCAACCAGCAGGTAACGCTGACATTGGGACCACCCATGCGCTGGTCACGACAGACTCCACCGTGACACAGATCAATGATCTCCTCGGAATTCCGCTCAAGCTGGGCTCCGGCCCTTCGATTTACATTCGAGACGTCGGCAGCGTATCCGACTCGTCTGATCTTCTTGCGGGATACGCTCTACTCAATGGGAAACGAACCATCTATATTCCCGTCACAAAGAGACCAGACGCCTCCACCCTCACGGTTGTGGAGGAGGTACGGCAAAATCTGTCTCGCTTTCAGTCGCTCGTCCCGGAAGACATCAAGATCACATACGAGTTCGATCAATCCCAGTACGTGCGCAATGCCCTGATGTCCGTTCTGCGGGAGGGAATCATCGGTGCGCTGCTTACAGGATTAACGCTCCTGCTCTTCCTCCGCGATTGGCGTTCTTCTTTGATCGTCGTCATTACGATTCCATTTGCTTTGCTCACCGCTGTCGTTTTGCTCAATCTCGCAGGCCAGACGATCAACATCATGACGCTGGGTGGTCTGGCGCTATCCGTGGGCGTTCTCGTGGACGAAGGCACGGTTCTCCTCGAAAATATCCACGTTCATCTGGACAATGGCGAAAACACGGCTCGCGCTGTGCATCTCGCGAGCCGTGAGGTGGCCGTTCCCCGTCTTCTCGCCATGCTGTGCGTGATGGCCGTCTTCATCCCGTCTTTCTTCATGACGGGCCCAGCTCGATCACTCTTTCTGCCCCTGTCGCTTGCAGTCGGCTTCGCAATGGGCGCTTCTTATCTGCTATCGAGTTCCCTCGTTCCAGTTCTTGCAAACTGGATGCTGAAGGGCAAGCCGCTGGAGCAGAGTGAGAACAAGCACGAAGAAGGCGGCTTCGAGCGCTTCCGGCATCGCTTCGAACGCGCTCTTGAGCGAGCTATGAGCATTCCAGCAATCCTTCTCAGCGCATACGGCATGATCGCACTGCTCGTGCTGGTATTCGTTACACCGCGTATCGCCGAAGAGATCTTTCCCTCCGCCGCCTCGACACAGTTCCGGCTTCGCATCGATGCACCGGACGGAACCCGAGTGGCTGTCACAGAAGATATGGTCAAGCACGTTCTCGCTACCATCCGGGATGTAACAGGAGACAAGAACCTCGACTTAAGTCTCGGATACGTGGGGACACAAGGGTCTTCCTATCCCATCAACGCTGTCTTCCTTTGGACCAGCGGACCTCAACAGGCCATCATAAACGTGGGCCTGAAGCAGGAGAGTTCACTCAAGCTGGCTGACCTGGAAG
This sequence comes from uncultured Acidobacteriaceae bacterium, assembly GCA_963741395.1. GTDB lineage: Bacteria > Acidobacteriota > Terriglobia > Terriglobales > Acidobacteriaceae > Edaphobacter. The sequence continues at coordinate 627,031 of CAVUHV010000002.1, read as the reverse complement.
AACAGTTACGAAAGGAGCTGCCTCAGCAATTCCCTGGTGTTCAATTCTCCTTCGACCCCGGTGATCTCATCAGCCAGATTCTCAGCTTCGGCTCTTCCTCACTTGCCGAAGTCGCCATTACTGGTCCGCAGTATTCGGATGTGGAAAGCTATGCCGAGCGTGTTCGTCACAGACTGGCCACGGTTCCCGAACTACGCGATCTCCAGTATGAGGAGCCACAGCACTATCCGACGGTGGACATTCGTGTAAACCGTGCAATGGCTGGTCAACTTGGAACGACTGCGGACGCTGTTGGCTCTGCTGTCGTGACGGGGACCGCGTCCAGCCGCTTCGTAGCTCCGAGCTATTGGCGCGATTCGAGATCGGGGGTCAGCTATCAAGTGCAGGTCCAGGTGCCGCAGCCAAAGATGACTTCGCTTGGAGACATCGGGAATATTCCTGTGGACAGCGCGACTGGCTCTCAGCCGCTAGTCAGTCAGCTTGCAGATCTTCGATCCAGCACGGTTCCGGGCGAACTCGACCGGCAAAACGGGCTGTGGATGCTCGCGCTTTCCGCCAACTTAGGTGGGAGAGATCTCCGGCTTGCGAATAAAGCCATTGAGAAGGCCCTTGCAGATGTCGGCACCCCACCTCGCGGCGTGACGACGCAGATTCGCGGGCAGGTCAGCGCATTACAACAGATCTTCGGCGAACTCATCATCGGCCTTGCAGCGGCAATCGGCGTCATCCTTCTGCTCCTAACGGCGAACTTCCAATCCTTGAAGCTCGCCCTCGTCGTTCTCTCGACAGCACCAGCGGTCCTCGCAGGATCGGTCCTCATGCTGCTTATCACCGGAACGACTCTGAACCTGGAGAGCTTTATGGGGACGATCATGGCGATTGGGGTGGCCGTAGCGAACGCCATCCTCCTCGTTAGCTTCGCCGAGCAGAATCGACTAAAGGGTGCAGCCGCGCCTGAAGCCGCACGCGCGGCTGCGGTCGAGCGCCTCCGCCCGGTGCTGATGACTAGTCTTGCCATGATCGCGGGAATGATACCGATGGCGCTTGCCTTCGGTCAGGGCAGCGAGGAGACCGCACCCTTAGGCCGCGCGGTCATCGGCGGCCTTGCCGTTGCCACGATTGCAACTCTCTTTCTGCTTCCCATGGCCTTCGGACTCGCCCAACGCAACGCTTCAACAGAATCGCGCTCTCTCGATCCGGAAGATCCGAATAGCCGATGGTTTGAAAAGTCGTCGGAGGTCGCGTGATGAAATGCCTGCTTCTCGCTTCTGGTGCATTGATGTTTTTCGCTTTGGGGTGCAACGCGGCATCCTCCGATAAGGGTCGCAACCCGACGGCATCATCCTCTCCGAGCACACCAACCACTGTGAGTACAGTCCCGGTCATATCGAAAAAACTGCAGACGACGATTGCGTTGCCCGCTCAGCTCACACCCTATGAGCAAGTGGATATCTATCCGAAGGTAACTGGCTTCGTGGAGACGGTGACCGTCGATCGCGGCTCTCGTGTGCTGCCGGGCCAACTGCTTGTTCGTCTCACAGCTCCTGAACTCAATAGCCAGCGCTCCCAGGCTGAGGCCGCCGTCCGAGCCGCCGAGTCACAGCTCGCTACCGCTCAAGCCAAGCTCGCCTCCGACAACGGCACCTATCTCCATATGGTCGCGGCGTCGAGGACTCCAGGTGTGCTTGCGGAGAACGATGTCGCAGTTGCAGGCCAGCAAGTCTCCGTCGATAAAGGTCTCGTTGATGCGGCTGAACAAAATATCGCGGTGGCTCGCGATGCACTGCGGAGCATCAGCCAAACTGAGGCCTACCTCACCATCACGGCGCCGTTCGAGGGCATTGTCACGACGCGCAATCTTCACCCCGGAGCACTGATTGGGCCGGCGTCTGGTCAAGGAGCAGCGCCGCCAATCCTGCAGATCGTTGACGACAGGCGTCTGCGGCTGGTTGTGCCCATCCCTGAAGCGCAGGTGGGCGACATGAAGGTTGGCCAACTCGTCTCCTTCACTGTGCCCGCATATCCGGGCCAGACCTTCAAGGCCCCCATCCAGCGCATCTCTCACGAAGTGGACGAGAAGTCCCGCACCATGCCGGTCGAACTTGACGTTCTGAATCGCGACGGCAGACTTTCACCCGGGAGCTTCACTACTGTGTCGTGGCCGTTGGAACGGAGCTATCCGACTCTATTCGTTCCTGCTTCGGCTGTGACCACCGATCAACAACATGCTTTTGTCATTCGAGTTCACAACGGTAAGGCAGAATGGGTGACGGTTCAAACCGGGCAGTCCGTCAACGGAGACATCGAAGTCTTTGGCGACCTGGCGGCCGGTGATCAAGTCGTAAAAACCGCTTCAGACGCTATCCACTCGGGAGATCAGATACGAGTGCAGACATCATCTGCAGCAACTAGGTGAACCACCTTAACTCAATGGCGGTAGACGCCCGAGACCAGTGACGCCATTGATAGAGAATGTTCTGTTGGACTGTATAGCCGAGACCTCCCGGCTTTACGTTGAGAGTTTGGGTAAAGGTTGCAGAGTCGAGGACCTGAAAGTTCTTGCTTTGACTTACAAGTTCTTGCTGCCCTTCCCGTCGATCTACTGTTAAGACTGACAGTTCCGCACCGTGATTTCGGGTGCGTAGCATCAGCATGATCTGGCAGAATGGGTAGTCCCGCAGCCGAAAGCGGTTTGGTTCTCTCAGCCGTTCAGCTGGTTCTTTTAGCTGGATGCTCATCAAGCACTCTATGGCCGGCGAGCCACAGATTTGCGCGGGAACCCAAGAAGGAGAGAAGTGTTCGGCCTTATTTATCGCTTCGACCCGGCTAACGACGTAGACGGATTTTGTGATCTCTCGCGGCGAATCTGCAGCGGCAAGCTCGTGCAAAGTTTGCTGGGAGTGTCTCTATGATCTCCAGGTACCGGAGTTGGATATTGCCAGGGATCGTTCTTATCATTCTTTTGAGTACGGTACCGAGCGCCCTTCACAGGTTGATTCAGACGAGGGATCCCTACTTATTTACCGAGGGGTTCTTTGACGATATGGTGGCGCGCTTATCAGGGCCTGGCCGGTTCCGTTTCATCCTGCAGCCAGTTATGGCTATCCTGCTGGGGACGCGTGACGGCGTAAAGGATGCACGCGCAGGATCGTGTCCGTTTCTCTGGGGGCTGATCTTCCATAAAGAACTTCGCCCGCAGCTGCTGCGGCACGGTCTTGCTTCAGTGCGCAATATAGTAGCCCTCGCGATTCTTCTGGATCTGATTTCACAATATCTGATTTTTCGTGAGATCCATCCGGGAGCGGCAGTGATTCTGGGTCCTGTGCTGATCTTCCTGCCTTATGCAACAGCTCGTGCCCTAGCGAACCGTGTTGCACGCAGACGTGCCCGCGGATCGGCCGCCAATCCGGCAAGCTGATCCTGGGCAATGCCTTGTTTCGGTCTGCCGACCCATGAGTACCACCATCCTACTGAGATGCTTTGAAAGTTCCCGCCTATCTCACATACGCGCCATTGCTGTAGCTCGTCTTTATGGGCTGGTGTTTGCTGATTGGCGCCGATACGGGAGTTCCTGGCTGATGTCGCTGGGTAGGTGCGGCTAGGGATTTCCCCAGTTGCGGGGTTCGGGACGGGTTACTTAGCATTGGTCCGATAACTCGGAATCTGGTATGGCAGCTTATATAAGCAGACACGCTGCACGGCAGGAGAGAACTGCATGCTCACTAACCTAAGAATTCCACACGTCGCTAAGGGAATCTCCCTTCTGCTTGGTCTGTTTATGATCTCTAGCGTCTCCGGCTTCGGGCAACGGGGGACCACCGAAACCATCGACGCAACAGCCTTTGGCACAAGCACTCAGCTCGGAAGAAACTTTGGTGTGAAAATCATTATTTATGAGTTCTTGAGCCCTGAGGACAGAGACATCCTGGTACAGGCATTCCAGCAGGGTCAGAACGACGGACTGGTGAATGCTCTTGAGAAGATGAGAAGCGTAGGCCGGATAACGATTCCCGGCACACTCGGATTCGATCTTAGCTACATCCGGGAGATCTTGACGCCCACTGGCAGGACCATCCGTTTTGTCACCAACCGCAAGATCGCTTTCGGCGAAGCCTATTGGAGTACCCAAACGAAGAGTTTCAATCTGACTGCTGGTGAAATCAACTTGAACGATAACGATAAGAGCAAGAGTGACGGTGTTCTTTTCCCTGCCGCGCAACTCATCGTCAATAAGGAAGGAGAGTTGCAGTTCGAGCTCAACCAGAATGCCTGGAAGCTGACTAACATCATCGAGTGGAAATGAAATCGCGCAATAGTGCCGGCCGTTGGAAGGCTGCCACACCGCAGAGCGTGAAACAAAACCTGTGGTGACTGACATCTCGATCGCCGGGAAAGGTACGCTGTGGACTAGTGGCGGAGATTGTCGCGAAGCAGGTGTGTTCTGAGATTTGTTTCGATGGGGACTCCCTACGGCTGCGACGCGACTAGGGGATATATGCCTATAACTATGAGAATTCAACAACAGTTCAACACTCGGCGTGCGTTGCTTTTATTGTCTTGTATCGTTCTTCTGAGCTGCGCACTCGCGCGGGCGCAAAAGAAGAGCAAATACGTATGTAATGAAGAGCAGCCCGAGAGCAGGTGCAATACAGCCAACACCTGTGGTTCGGCTTCGTCTCCGTGCACGATTGATATCACCAGGTCAGCCAGTTCCGCCAATGTAAAGCCTGGTATTCCTGACGCGAAGAACAACCAATTCTTCTGCATCAAGGCTGGCACTACAGTGGTGTGGATGAGTTCGAACAAGAACAATGGATTCATGGTCTCGTTCGGCACCGATTCGCCGTTTGACCCCGACGACCCGATCATCGGAGGCGGCAAGAAGCAGGTGACGACGAAAGCAAGTACCCCCGGATGCTACAAGTACAGTGTGGGCGCGTTCCGTTCAGGGACAGTTTATGGAATGAGCGGCGGCAGTAAGCCAGAATTAGTCATTCTGCCCTGACCTACTAAGTAGCGGCGGCAATGAAATGGTTGGCTGCATCATCTGTTGCGGAGGACTATGGGCCTCCTGTGGGGCCTAGCATATTGGTAGTGCTCAGAGCTCATTGACCGGATCGCGCCAACTGACGCCCAGTTTACAAAGAATCTGCTAACAGATTTTGCGGCAATCGCGCGGCTGAAGTGAAGGAGAGAACTATGTCACCGAACAAAGAGCAACGTTCGGCCTTCTCGTATGTTGAAGTTATTGAGCAAAAACGCCTGAACGAGGCCCGCGAGAAGGGCATCCCGTGGAAAAAGTGGGGGCCGTACCTCAGTGAGCGCCAGTGGGGCACGGTGCGTGAAGATTACAGCGAAGACGGGAATGCGTGGGACTACTTCACTCATGATCAGTCCCGTTCGCGCGCCTACCGCTGGGGCGAAGATGGAATGGCTGGATACTGTGACGATAAGCAACTACTCTGCTTCGCGGTAGCGCTGTGGAACGGACGCGACCCTATCCTCAAGGAGCGGATGTTTGGCCTGACGAACAGCGAGTCCAACCACGGCGAAGATGTCAAGGAATACTACTTCTATCTCGACAACACTCCCACGCACTCCTACATGAAGTACTTGTACAAGTATCCGCAGAGGGCATATCCCTATAGCGATCTGGTGGAAACCAACCGGCGCCGCTCCCGCGAGGAGTTTGAGTACGAACTTCTCGACACCGGCATTTTCGATGAGGATCGGTATTTCGACGTCTTTGTGGAATACGCCAAGGCAGACCCGGAAGACACGCTCGTTCGGATTTCAATCCATAATCGAGGTCCGGAAACGGCCACAATTCATGTCCTCCCGACATTGTGGTTTCGGAATACCTGGACGTGGGAAGAAGGCGAGCAGAAGCCTGTACTGCGGCAAATCGATGGAGGGAAGATCCATGCTTCCCACTCCAGTCTCGGCGACTACACTCTGCAATGCGAGGGTGCAGCGGAACTGCTTTTCACCGAGAACGAATCGAATGCGGAACGCCTGTGGGGACAACCCAATTCTTCGCCTTACGTCAAAGACGCCTTTCATCGGTACGTCATCTCCGACGCGCACGATGCTGTCAATCCAGCGAAGACAGGAACGAAAGCCGCAGCCCATTACGTGCAGGAGGTTCCAGCGGGAGGAAGCAAGGTGGTGCGTTTGCGGTTGAGCGCCAAGCCGGCGAGCGATGCATTCGACACCTTTGATCAGATTTTCGAGAGTCGCCTCGCGGATGGCAACGAGTTTTATGAGCGTATCACACCGAAAGAGCTGAATGAGGATGAACGTCGCGTCCACCGCCAGGCGCTCGCGGGAATGCTCTGGTCAAAGCAGTACTACTATTTCGATCTCGACAGGTGGCTGACCGAGCACAACGCTCATCCCCTGGTGGGATCCGGCAAAGGAGTCTCCCGCAACTCGGACTGGTTCCACATGCTGAACAGCGACATCATTTCTATGCCCGACAAGTGGGAATATCCCTGGTACGCGGCGTGGGACCTGGCTTTTCATACGCTAGCGCTTTCCCTCGTGGACTTCGACTTCGCCAAAGAACAACTCTTGCTGATGTTAAGGAACCTCTATTCCCATCCCAATGGGCAGATCCCGGCTTACGAGTGGAACTTCGGCGACGTGAATCCTCCGGTACACGCCTGGGCGACTATCTTTCTTTTCAGGGTTGAGTCAGAACTGGGCCGGGCCGACATGCGTTTCCTGGAACGTTCTTTCCAGGGGTTGATGCTGAATTTCAACTGGTGGGTCAACCGCAAAGATCCACAAGGGCGTAACGTGTTTGCGGGCGGATTCCTCGGACTCGACAACATCGGGGTCTTCGATCGCAGTGCCCCTCTACCGACCGGCGGACATCTGGATCAGGCCGACGGCACCGCGTGGATGGCATTCTACTGCTTGAACATGTTGGAGATTGCGCTCATTCTGACTGAGTACGACCCGATGTATGAGGAGATCGCCTATCGATTTATTGAGCATTTCGCCTGGATCACTTACGCCATGGATCGCATCGGCGTAAACCATGACGAGATGTGGGATACGGCGGACGGATTCTTCTACGACCTGCTTCATTTCCCGAATGGTGACGCCATGCGGTTGAAGATCCGCTCGATGGTAGGACTGCTGCCGCTCTGCGCTGCAGCCGTATTCGAGCCGGGCGCTCTTGCGAACCATCCGCGCATTATTGAACTGATTGAATTGTTCCGGAAGCGACATCCCGAAGTAGTGAAGAAGATCGCCATCGCACAGGACAGTTTCATCGGATACGGCGAACGAAGGATGGTTTCAGTCTGCAACAAGGAAAAGCTGCAGCGGATTCTGGCTTATATGCTCAACGAGAACGAGTTTCTCAGCCCCTATGGCATACGCTCTCTGTCGAAGTATCATCTCGAGCACCCGTTTGTGTTTCACCTCGACGGACAGGAATACAAAGTTCAGTACCTTCCCGCTGAATCGAACACCGGCATGTTTGGCGGCAATTCCAACTGGCGGGGGCCGATATGGATGCCAGTAAACGGGCTGATAATCCGCGGGCTGCTGACGATGTACGCTTTCTATGGCGACGACTTCAAGGTCGAATGTCCGACGGGCTCAGGAAATTATCTGACGCTGTTTGAAGTAGCGAAAGAGATCAGCCGCCGGTTGTCGCGCATCTTTCTCCGTGATGCCAACGGTCAACGTCCGGTCTATGGAGGTACAAAAAAGTTTCAGGAAGATCCTCATTGGCGGGATTACATCCTGTTTTATGAGTACTTCCATGGCGACAACGGCGCCGGATTGGGTGCCAGCCATCAGACTGGGTGGACGGGGCTGATCGCTCGGACTCTTGACCTGTTCGCGCGGCTGAAGCCGAAAGACGTGCTGCGGGCCAGCAAAGGCGTGCTGGCTGAGATGACTCGAGAGCAGGTTGCGGGGCAGAAGGAGCAATAATTATATTTTTTGACCCGATTTCCTCACTGCTCCTCGACCGGACTCCAAGAAGCATCAGGGTTGAAGCGCTCCATCTTCTTGAACTCGTCGAGGGTATTAGGCCCAAAATCCTTTTGGTACACAACACCGTCGTTGCTGACAATGAATGTCTTCACTCCTGTTACGCGATACTCAGCTGGAGCTGCCACCAGTGCAAAGCCCCCTATCATTACGCCTTCAATTACGTAGTCCAATTGTCCAAGCGGAGCGGCAGGCCCTTGCCCTTTCAGGACCTTGAAGAAATAGCCGTGATACGGTTCCTCCCGGCTGCTGTAACCCTGTGCGATCGCCGTGGCAATCTTTTCGCCAATTGGACCGCCCCAGGTACCATCGGCGTTCTGCCACGTCAGGCCATCCTGTTTGCCAGGAGTGCTGATGATGCGCTGAGCATATTGGTTCACGTTATAACCCTCGCGCCTCTGGAGAGCGTAGTCTTCCTGCGCTTCCACGTATCCGTGGCAGATTTGAATGGCGTCGAGTTCATTCGCTCCAATGCGACGATACAGGAGTTCCTGGCGGCCGGCTTTGCCATCGTAGTACCATTTGCCACCCGACTTCACGAGCGGCACCGGAAACGGCCATTCCTCGTTGCCCACAAGCAGAAAGGCACGGTTTCCAGTCTTCGGATCCACGGAAACGCTTTTCTTTTCGTGGGCCTCAGCAGCAAAATCAGCGGCGCGCTTTCGGTCCTGCGCAACTTCTCCGGTAAATACAATGTCATCGACATTGGGGCCAAAGATCTGGATTAGCTCCGTCTCGTTGAACTGCTCAGCCGCGTTGACCAAGGCGTCGGCGGCCTGTTCCGGAGAGGCAAAGCCCATGGATCCTGCAAAACGGGCGTCGGCAGAAGTCGGAGCTTGCTTTGTCGGGGATTGCTGAGCGATAAGGCGAACCGGCCCGGACACGCCGACCCAAGTTATTGCGTTCACAATCCAGGCAAGTCTACGGAGACTTCCATTCGCAAATAATTTCATCTCAGCGCTCCTGTAATTTCCCTTTTTACACTCCTACCTACGCCTGCCACCGCCACCTCCGCGTCCACCACCACCACCACCACCTCGTGAGCCCATGCTGGACGCACCGCGGCTGCTGCTGGCGCGTGCGCTCGACCCGTTGTAACCCCCGGCCCCCCCTCCGAAAGCATCCCGGCCACCGCCTCCGCCGCGCGATACGTCCCGGCTCCCCACACGATCCGCTCCTCCCCCGCCGGCCCGATTGCTAACTCCTGCACCGCCACCAGCCCGATTGCTAACTCCTGCACCGCCGCCAGCACGGTTGCTGACTCCTGCACCCCCGCGATTGCTGGCAAGATTGCCGCCCTGTCGACCAATCTGTTGCCGCGCACCAGACTGGCGGTTGGCAAGTGAATCTCCGCGAGCTGACCCGCCAAAACGGTCCGCCGTTGTGCGATCTCCATATGGCGCGCCGCCGCGATGTTGTGGATTGTGCTGCCAGGTATTTCCGCCGGCAGGCATTTGCGACGGACGATTGCCTGCGCCGCCAACACCGCCTGCGCCGCCGACGCCACCGGGCCGGCCGGCACCACCCACGCCCCCGGCGCCACCCACGCCGCCCACGCCACCGGCACCACCCGCGCGAGCGGGTAATTGAGAAGCTCGGTTGCCACCGCTAATATTGGTATTACGGTTGAAATTGCTGTTGCGGTTTATGGTGATGTCATTGTTACCACCCCAGCCACATCCGTAGCCCCAACCGCCGCCACCCCAGAATGCCCCCATAGCAACGCCGATGCCAAAAGAGATAGCCATCCCCGCAGCGTAGTATCCCGGCGGTGGATAGTAAACGGGAGGATAGGGGTACACAGGCGGCCCGTATACCACCACTGGATTGTAGGAAGGCACATACACGACTTGCGGATTCGCCTGCTCGACCACGATAACGCTCTTGTTTTCGATAACCTTGGTTTCCACTTTCTGCTGCTCGTTCGATTTCAGATTGCCCGTGCCTTGGGCCTTCTTCCGCATGCGCTGCACGGCTTCCATCACATCGTTTTGCTGCGCCAGAAACGCGTTGCCGAGATCGGTGGTCCACTGGATGTCGTCTGCCAGGCGTTTGACCAAGTCGGGTAGCCCGGCCAGGGCCTGGACGCTCGGGTCCCAAGTCTGCTTGGCCACGGCATCAGCCAGAGCTTTGTCTTTCAGCCCCGGGTTCTTCGTCAGCCACTGCTGCAGCTGGATGATTTCTAGAGGATATGTGGATGCAGCAAGCACCTGAGCCAGCATGGGATCGGGATAGAGGGCGATGGGCGCTACAAGGGAATCCAGTTGATCCGGTGGAATCTTCGCGGACTGGTTCGGTGGCGCGGATGCCTGCGGCTGCTGCGGGAACGGCATACCTGCCAGTATGTCTCCGGGTAACAGAGCAACTACACAGACCAGCGCCATCACACGTCGCACTCCTGTAGTCAGTATTTTGGGTCTGAGATTCACGACTACCCCTCCGCGTTCTTGTGGAACCCCGATGGATTCCTGCCATCGCGCCGATGATTCTAGATCGCGCCGCTTGTCCGCGCATCTGTCGAAATAGACAGGTGCTTATGGCCTCTAGGAAGTGATGATTGCGACTGTGACAAACAGCTTGTAACCGATGAGTGAAGGATATGCAACATAATTCCCACTTTTCTCCACGATCGCCTCAAGTGGCGCGACCTATGGCTAGAATGTGTTGCCTTCATGAAGGTCGCGTGGCACACACCAATGATAGTCATCACGGCGCAAGCACTGTATCACTCTTAACACTCCATTCACAAAACAGGCGTGATCGTGATCACAGTCTTACAGATGGGTCGATGCTAAGGTGTTGGACGAGTGTGGAACTCTGGTAGTTCTAACAGACGACATTTGTCTCCGGCGGTCTTAGAGTTATCCTATATTGCCGGCGGAGCGAAGGAGTGTGATTTATGACAACTGCGGTAGCTGTTGAAAGAGCGAATGACGCTTTAACCGCATATGGCGTAGCCAGAGCGACGGTGGCTGGCATGCCTTTGAGTGCTGAAGAATTGCGCAAAACCCACGCATACTGGCGCGCCTGCACTTACCTGATGCTTGGCATGATCTACCTGCAGGACAATCCTCTACTGAAGGAACCACTGAAGCCAGAGCACATTAAGAATCGGCTGCTGGGTCACTGGGGCTCGAGTCCGGGCTTGGCTTTCACGTACATTCACCTGAACCGGCTCATCAAGAAGTATGACCTGGACATGATTTTCCTTGCTGGACCAGGGCATGGAGCGCCTGGCGTACTCGCGCCGGTTTACTTAGAAGGCAGTTATTCCGAAATTTATTCCGATAAATGCGAAGACGAAGAGGGCATGCGCGAATTCTTCAAACAGTTCTCTTTCCCAGGTGGCATCGGAAGTCACTGCACACCGGAAACACCTGGTTCGATCCACGAAGGAGGGGAACTCGGTTATGTGCTTTCGCATGCGTGCGGCGCTGCGTTTGATAATCCAGACTTGATCGTTGCCGCGGTAGTGGGAGACGGCGAATCGGAAACGGGACCTCTGGCAACCTCCTGGCACATCAACAAATTCATTAATCCGGTTCGCGACGGCGCTGTACTCCCAATCCTGCATTTGAACGGCTACAAGATCAACAACCCTACGCTGCTCGCTCGTATCAGTCACGAGGAGTTGGAAGGCCTATTCCGCGGCTATGGTTGGACGCCTTACTTCGTAGAGGGTTCTGATCCCGAGAGCATGCACCAGGCGATGGCGGCGACAACCGAGTACTGTGTTTCCGAAATCAGAAAGCAGCAGAAGGCTGCTCGTGCGAAGGGCGTGGCTGAGCGTCTTCGCTGGCCGATGATCGTGTTGCGGTCACCGAAAGGGTGGACTGCTCCCAAAGAAGTCGATGGTCATAGACTGGAGGGATCCTGGCGGGCACACCAGGTGCCGATGGCTGATGTGAAGAAGAATCCACAGCGGCTTCAGCAACTCGAGAACTGGATGCAATCCTATAAGCCGGCAGAACTCTTCGATTCCAAAGGATCGCTGATTGCTGAATTAAGAGAGCTTGCACCTACCGGTGCGCGTCGCATGGGGGCTAACCCTCACGCAAACGGCGGGGGCCTGAAGCGGGATCTCCGCCTTCCAGACTTCAAGGACTACGCGTTCAGCTTTGAAAAACCAGGGACAGTTGAAGCAGAAAACGCACGCCCGCTTGGAGCGCTGCTTCGTGATGTGATGAAGCTGAATATGAAGAATTTCCGCGTCTTTGGCCCAGACGAAAATACTTCGAATAAGTTGAATGACATTTATGAGGTCAGCAAGAAGTTCTGGATTGAGCAGTACTTCCCGGAAGATGCAGATGGAGGAGAACTGGCACCTGATGGCCGAGTCATCGAAATGCTCAGCGAACACACGGTCGAAGGCATGTTGGAAGGTTACTTACTAACGGGTCGCCATGGTTTTATCTCATCGTACGAAGCCTTTATCCATGTCATCGATTCAATGTTTAACCAGCACGCGAAGTGGCTGTCCATCTGCAACCATCTCTCGTGGCGAAAGAAGATCGCCTCGCTGAACATCTTTGTTACATCCACTGTTTGGCGACAGGATCACAATGGCTTCACACACCAGGACCCCGGTTTCCTGGACGTGGTGGTCAACAAGAGCTCCACTGTCACGCGCATTTACATGCCGCCGGACGTCAATTCCCTTTTGTCGGTTGCCAACCACTGCCTGCGAAGCGAGAACTACGTCAACGTCATTGTGTGCGACAAACAGCTACACATGCAGTATATGGACATGGACGCGGCCATCACGCATTGCACCAAAGGGATTGGTATGTGGGACTGGGCGTGCAACGATGCGGGAAGCGAACCGGATCTGGTAATGGCGTCAGCCGGCGACATACCAACCCAGGAAACGCTGGCGGCAATTACGCTGTTGCGGGAGGAGTTTCCCGACCTCAAGATTCGTTACATCAATGTGGTGGATTTATTCAAATTGCAACCGAGCACGGATCACCCGCACGGATTGTCCGACGGGGATTTTGATTCGTTATTCACCGTCGACAAGCCAATCATATTTAACTTTCACGGATATCCATGGCTTATCCACCGGCTGGCGTACCGCCGCACGAACCATGCCAACATGCACGTCCGTGGATATAAAGAGCAGGGCAATATTAATACACCATTAGAGCTTGCGATTGAAAACGAGATCGATCGCTTCAGCCTGGCAATGGATGCCATTAAGCGGGTGCCGAAACTGCAGAAAATTGGAGCTCACGCCAAGGAAAAATTCCAGAACGAACAGATCGCATGCCGGAACTATGCTTTCAAGCACGGAATTGATAAGCCTGATGTCGCCGGTTGGAAGTGGCCTTATTAGATCCGGAGCATTTCTGGTTGCTGAAATGCTGCAGTGCCAGTTGATGAAAGGGCCACGAATCATGGCGCTCGAAGAACGCAACGTGTCTTGATGCTGCCGATGAATCTACTTGTATTCAACGCCGAGCATTTTACTCCCAAGTTCCAGCCTGAGTGGATCGGAGCGTGTCTCGCCAACATAGGTGGCGCCTATCCACGAATTGACGATAATTCCGCGGATATCTGCGTTCGCACTCATGACAACCTCGAGTGCTGGATTCAGAGTGCAGACGACAAAAGAATATGAGAGGACGAGAGCCTCTTCCGAGACACTCGACCAACACGTGATGAAGCTGAAAGGTTAAGGCAATGAGTACAAAAGGCGTGATGGTATCTGAAGCTGGAATGACACAGGCGGACGTAACGCGGCTGCTCAACCAATATGGATGCGGCCCAGTCCGGTTCATTGGGGATGATGGGTTGTACGACCGTCATCTCTACTTTGACAACGTTCTAGACGAAGCCAGAATCAGCTCACGAGAGCGTTTCGAAGCCGCGGCGCGGTCTATTCGTGATGTGCTTTCTCAGCGATGGGTTCTTACCGAGAAGACCTACGATCGCGAGAATGCCAAACGCGTCTACTACCTGTCAATGGAATTTCTCTTGGGTCGCTCGTTGGCAAACAATATCGCCAACCTTTTGCTTAGTCCGATTGTGGAGCATATGAGAAGAGAAAAGAGCATCGATTTCTTCTCGCTGCGAGAGCAGGAGCCCGATGCCGGCCTCGGCAATGGCGGGCTCGGTCGCCTGGCGGCATGCTTCCTTGATTCCATGGCCACTCTACAACTGCCGGCAACGGGCTATGGTCTTCGCTACGAGTACGGCATCTTCAAGCAGGTGATTGAAGACGGCTGGCAGAAGGAGCAGCCGGATAACTGGCTGCGTAGGCCCGATCCATGGGAGGTCGTTCGCCCATATGAAAGGGTGGAACTCAAACTCAACTGTTCTTTCGAGTTACACAATGGCGTGTTGCAGGCCGTACCCGGCAAGCCATCAAGTTTGTACGGCATACCTTTCGATCGACCCGTTGTGGGTTATGGTGGTAAAACGATCAACACATTGCGGCTCTGGGCCGCGGCCAGCGCGGATTACTTCGATTTTCAGAAGTTCAGCAGCGGCGACTTTGTAGGCGCACTTACTGAAACGCTTGCTGCCGAATCGCTGACGCGAGTGTTATATCCCGACGATAGCACCAGCATGGGCAAGGCTCTGCGTCTTGTGCAGGAATACTTTCTTGTGGCCTGTTCGCTGGCTGATCTTGTGAGGCGTTTCCGGCGGAGCAACTCCGACTGGAATACCCTGCCTGACAAAGCCGCTATCCAGCTGAATGATACGCATCCGACGCTTGCCGTACCGGAACTGATGCGTATTCTATTGGACGAAGAACATCTCGGATGGGAGCAGGCATGGGATATAACGCAGCGGACGCTCGCTTACACGAACCATACACTTCTGCCTGAAGCGTTAGAGAAATGGCCCGTTGCATGGTTCGAGGCAATCATGCCTCGTCAGTTGGAGATCATCTATGAGATCAACCGACGCTTCCTCAGCTCTGTCAGAGAACAGTTCCCCGGAGATGAAGGGCGCATCGCTCGTGTGAGTGTGATCGAGGAAGGGCAGCAGCGCAATGTTCGCATGGCCAATCTGGCGATCGTTGGATCGCACAGCACCAACGGCGTCGCCGCAATTCACTCGGAATTGCTTCGCACCATGACAGTCAAGGACCTCGCGGAGATATTTCCTAAGCGCTTCAACAATAAGACGAACGGCGTGACACCGAGACGCTGGCTGTTGCTGGCTAATTCTGCACTTTCTAGCACCATCACTGAAGCCATTGGTGATGCCTGGATCACTGATCTAAGTCAATTGAAGAAACTCTCTTCCCTCGCAGACGATAAAGGCTTTCACAAGTCCTTCCTCGGAGCCAAACACAACGCCAAGGCGCAATTTGCCGATTGGCTCAAAGCAACGACGGGACAGGCAGTCGACCCCAACACAATCTTTGATTGTCAGGTGAAACGGATCCACGAATACAAGCGGCAGCTATTGAACGCACTGCGAATCGTGGTGTTGTACAACCGGCTGCGGGAAAACCCGAATCTTGAGATGACGCCTCGTACGTTCATCTTTGCGGGTAAAGCTGCACCTGCCTATCGACTGGCAAAACTCATCATCAAGTTCATCAATAATCTGGCAGGGACCATCGACGGCGATCCTGCGATTCGAGGACAAATCAAAGTATTATTCCTGCCCGAGTACTGCGTTTCGCAGGCGGAACACCTGATTCCGGCGACCGACGTGTCTAATCAGATTTCGACGGCTGGATACGAAGCAAGCGGCACGAGCAACATGAAATTCATGATGAACGGCGCGCTGACAATCGGGACAAGAGATGGCGCAACGATTGAGATGGCGGAGGAGGCGGGCGAGGAGAACTTCTTCTTGTTTGGCCTGACAGCTGAACAAGTGGTAGACAGCCGCGGCTGGTATAGCCCATGGTGGCACTATCAGAATGAACCAGAAACGCGTGCGGCCCTGGACATGATCTTCTCCGATTACTTCAGCCGCAATGAACCCGGTATCTTCGAACCACTGCGGGAGACACTGTTGACGGGCGGAGATCATTACATGCATCTGGCGGACCTCAAGTCCTACCTCGATGCGGATCAGCAGCTATCTGCGCTCTACTCCAACCCGGATGGCTGGGCCCGGAAGGCGATCCTAAACGTTGCGAACTCTGGGAAGTTTTCGAGCGATCGAACGATCGCAGACTACGCCTCTGAAATCTGGAAGGTGGGACCATGTCCGATTCCAGGGTGCGGAATGGAATAAGCTGCGAGACCTGGGGAGGGAGCAATGCAACTGATCGCAACCCATCCAATAAGCGATACAGGACTAAGCGTTTTCGCTGACGTAAATCGTGGTCGAAGCTCTCCATTGGGCGCGACGCCGGTAGGAAGCGGTGTGAACTTCAGCGTCTACTCCCGCCATGCTTCGGAAGTGGAATTGCTCTTCTTCGACAGAGAGGACGCTGCCCGACCGGCGCGCGTGATTTCTCTCGATCCATTCATCAACCGCACTTATCACTACTGGCACCTTTTCGTTCCTGGGGTACAGCCGGGACAGCTGTACGGGTATCGAGTTCGGGGACCATTTGATCCAACTACCGGATTGCGCTTTGATGACTCCAAAGTTCTCCTCGATCCGTATGGCCGCGCGGTTGTCGTTCCACACAATTACTCTCGCAAAGACGCGCAGATAAAGGGCGACAATACTGCAACGGCAATGAAGAGCGTAGTAGTCGATTCAAGTCTGTATGACTGGGAGGGCGACACACCGCTAACACGTCCACCCTCGCAGACGATCATCTACGAAATGCACGTCAAGGGTTTTACGCAGCATCCGAGCTCAGGCGTCGGTGAGGAGACGCGAGGTACCTTTCGCGGACTTATTGAAAAGATTCCATACCTCCAGGACCTCGGCATCTCGGCTGTTGAGCTGCTTCCTGTATTTCAGTTCGATGCGCAGGATTGTCCTCCTGGGCGCGTCAACTATTGGGGCTACGCACCCGTTTCGTTTTTTGCGCCGCACCAGGCATACAGTTCCGGCCGGGATTCTCTGGCACCGGTGAACGAGTTTCGCGACATGGTCAAGGCGCTACACAGAGCAGGGATCGAGGTCATCCTGGATGTTGTCTTCAATCACACAGCGGAAGGCGATCACTCGGGGCCGACATTCTGCTTTCGCGGATTTGAGAATAACGCTTACTACGTTCTGGAGCAGGACCGGTCCCGATACGCGAACTTCAGCGGCACGGGAAACACGCTCAACGCCAATCATCCGATTGTGCGGCGCCTGATCGTCGACAGTATCCGCTATTGGGTGCAAGAGATGCATGTGGATGGGTTTCGCTTCGATCTCGCCTCTATTCTTGCGCGCGATTCGAGCGGCCATGTCATGGCCAACCCACCGGTTCTTTGGGATATCGAGTCCGATCCGGCGCTAGCTGGGACAAAGATGATTGCCGAGGCATGGGACGCGGCTGGACTCTATCAGGTTGCCAGTTTTGTTGGCGATAGCTGGCGAGAGTGGAATGGACGCTTTCGCGATGACGTGCGTGGTTTCTTCCGCGGCGACGAAGGCACCTTGCAGCATTTCGCCGACCGCCTGCTCGGCAGCCACGAGATCTACGGCCACAAGGAGCGCGAAGCGGAACAGAGTGTGAACTTCGTAACCTGCCATGATGGATTCACACTCAATGACGTGGTTTCTTACAACCAGAAGCACAACGAATCGAATGGCGAGAATAATCGTGACGGTGGAGACGACAATCGAAGCTGGAACTGCGGAGTTGAGGGCCCTACGGATGATCCCGCAATCGAGAGCCTCCGAAACCGTCAAGTGAAAAACTTTATGACGGTGACACTGCTCTCTTTGGGTATACCGATGTTCGCGATGGGCGATGAAGTCCGGCGAACGCAGCTCGGCAACAACAATGCTTACTGCCAGGACGCCGAAGGCAACTGGTTCGATTGGTCTCTGCTCAAAAAGCGCAAAGATATACATCGGTTCGTGAAGTTGCTAATCGATAGAAGGCTGTTGCGAGAAGCAGGCGGCCAGCGGCAGCGGATGACTTTGACTGAGCTGATCGCCAAAGGTGCGAAAGGCTGGCATGGAGTTAAGCTTGATCGGCCGGACTGGAGCAGCTATTCGCACAGTATTGCGTTCAGCGCCGAGCTGGCAAAAGAAAATGTCCTTGTGCACTTCATCTTCAATGCATATTGGGAAGCTCTCGATTTCGAATTACCGCACGTAGCCAGTGTGCAGGGAAGCTCATGGCGACGATGGATCGATACTTCTCTACCGACACCGCAGGACATAGTACGGTGGCAAGAGTCACCCTTAGTTGCTAAATATGAATATCAGGCCAGGACCTCGATCGGTGGTCATTCTTTGGGCACGCGCCAGCGATGGTTTGCTTGCGTCTACGTGAGCAGTCGGTGCGGACGGCACACCAATGTGACCAAGGATCG
The DNA here is from genome assembly GCA_963741395.1 of uncultured Acidobacteriaceae bacterium. Taxonomy (GTDB): domain Bacteria; phylum Acidobacteriota; class Terriglobia; order Terriglobales; family Acidobacteriaceae; genus Edaphobacter. The sequence continues at coordinate 608,612 of CAVUHV010000002.1, read as the reverse complement.
TGCAATTACGAACGGATCTCAGGCCTATCGCCGACTAACGAGTCCCCAACCCGATGGGAATCTATCCTCAGTATGTGATTGTCACTGTTGTTTTTGACAGTATCCAGATTTCTTTTCGCTCACTAGCCTTAATTCTTTGGTAAGGATCTGCCTCCGCCATTTCGCGTTTTTTGCGAAAGATCAAGCGGCGCAGACTCCCAAAGAGGTGATCCCTCCATGGCGGATAAAGAGAAACGTAACAACGGCGACGGGCTGAGTAATAAGCAGTACACGAAGGAACTTCGACGCCTCCAGGCGGAACTTTGCAAGCTTCAGGAGTGGGTCAAATACAAGGGACTTCGTGTGATTGTTGTCTTTGAGGGGCGCGATGCCGCAGGTAAGGGTGGGACGATCCGAGCCATGACCGAACGGGTGAGCCCACGCGTGTTCCGGGTAGTAGCGCTGCCTGCTCCATCTGACCGCGAAAAGACCCAGATGTTCATGCAGCGCTATATTGAGCGTTTTCCGGCTGGAGGTGAGATCGTAATCTTCGATCGCAGCTGGTACAACCGAGCCGGCGTTGAGTTCGTGATGGGCTTCTGTACCAAAGAGCAACATCGTGTTTTCCTCGAGCAATGTCCCCAGGCAGAGAAGTACATCGTGGGCGCTGGAATCATTCTCATCAAGTACTGGCTGGAAGTCGGCCCTGACGAGCAGGAAAGGCGATTCAAAGCAAGGATCAATGATCCGCTGCGGCAATGGAAGCTGAGCCCAATGGATCTCGGGTCGTTCGGCCGCTGGTATGACTATTCAATGGCGCGGGACGCTATGCTTAAGGCAACCGACAGCAAGCACGCTCCATGGTTCATCATTCGTTCTGATGATAAGAAGAAGGCGCGGCTCAACTGTATCTCGCATTTCCTGAGCAAGATTCCTTATGGAAAGGTTCCGCGGGAAAAAGTGAAGCTGCCACCCCGAGACAACCGCAAACGATATGACGATCAAGCCCCACTGAAGAAGGCGCATTACATTCCCGAGATCTATTGAGACTGTTCCCGCGAGTTGAGATCAGCCGAACATGATTTAGACTGCGCTGTCGCTCGTTGAAGCAGAACAGGGGTTTCCATTATGCCTGCCTGTGTGAGAAACCTACGTTCAGACGGTGTCCGGTTCTACCGTTTGCGGCCGGATGCGGCTTACGAGCGACGATGCAATTCGCTCAGAGACTGTGGAAAGATCTTGCAGATCTGGCTCCGTTTCGATCCGTTCAGACCAGATCTGAAATCCATCTGCAGGATCAACGACCCTGGAGGTAATGCGCAATAGGTTGTTATCGTGGCGCACCGTACCTTCGAATACGATCTGAACGTCCAGCTTTCGGGCCAGAGAACGAATGTCCATAGCTTTCGCGACCAGTGGCGCTATTGAACTTGCGGCGGTCACGCGAATCCCATCTGTGCGCACCAGTTCGTGAATCAAGTCATCGGTGATCAATTGAGCACAAACACCAGACGAGGCGGTGCCGGAAGCGTCTAAGAAAGGCAGAACCGCTATGCGGATGCCGTCTCCACCAGTGAAAGAGTCACGAGCAGCGGCTTCTGTGGCAGTAAAGTTCTCACGATTTCGGAACATAGGCACATAGCTGCCAGGCCGATAGTAGATAGAAAGTGGGTCGTTCTTGCCAACGGAGTCGTAGTATTCCTTCAATTTACTTCGCAGCCTGCGAGCTTCGCTGCGCACAATCGAGTCTTCACTGGGCCGATAGGAAGTTGGGCGATCGTACACCTCCGTGCCGATCAGATACTCCTTCAGCATCTCCCCTTCGCCTGCCATGGTTTTGTTAATAGTGAACTGAAGAAATCGGCCTAGTCGGTCAGACTGAACAAATATCGAACTCTCCAGAATTCGAGAGAGCTCATCACGAATCGCGTCTTCGTAGATCGTCTCATTGCTCTCAGGTTCGCTCGCAAAGAGACCTTCTTCTATCACATCTGTATCAGCGAGGCCGTTTCGAACTCCAGAGTAGCGAACCGGGGGTCTGAATACCGCTTTCACTCCATCCGAATCATGGCTCTGCCGGTCATCTGCATCAAGCATCTTCGCTCCCCTCGCTTCGCTTTGTTCGTTCCTCGGACGTATTCCTATCCGCCGTCTCTCTAGTGACCCATTCACGGATATAGGCTGGACAATTTCTAAGTTCGACTCCGTTTGACTCGCGCACTGCCAGAAGTTTTATGGCTTCCCGGTCCACGATGAGGACGCCTTTGAGATCGATGGTGACTACGCCCTTTTCCTGTTCCAGCAAGGCCCGCAGTGTATCCACGTCCTCCTCGGTAATTCGTCCACTGATGTACAACATCGCGCGGCCCTGTCCGATAATTCGGCGGTCGATTCTGCAGGTCATTGTTGGCTTACGCTCCTATCCTTCTGCGTCACTGCTGATTGAGGAAATGCAAGTCTTCTGCCAACGCGTAAAGTTATGAGAAGACACGAGCAGCATCATCACATGCTGTCGAAATGAAAGGGATTTTGTCGGGAATTGGGTGATTCTGGTGAATATGGTATTTCTGGTGATTGCCGCGGGCTTCAGCGGAACTTGAACCTGGTTTTGTCGATCTCTAGGGCTTTGATCTTGTGGTCGAGGGTTGATGGTGGAATGCCAAGTCTGGCAGCCGCCCCTGACGGTCCGGAAACCCGCCCTCTAGACTCTGCCAGCGCCGCCTCGATGATCTCCCGCTCGCTGCGGCGTTCAGCTTCAACCTTGAGAGGTGCCGGAGTTTGTACCCGAGACGCTGCCCCAGAAGATCCTTTGGAGAGCCACGACTCATCGACGGAAAAGACTTCACCGGAACATAGAATAACGGAGCGCTCAATGACGTTCTGTAGCTCGCGGATGTTCCCTGGCCATTCGTAGTAGTGCAGCAGGTCTACAGTCTTTTTGTCGATGGAACGGATATTCTTGCCTGCGCGGGAAGCGTATCGCTGCACAAAATACTCGACCAACATCAAGATATCGTCCTTCCGCTCGCGAAGTGGCGGTACCTCGATGGGAAACACGTTTAGCCTGTATAGGAGGTCTTGGCGGAAGGATCCATTGGATACGGCTGCTTCGAGATTTCGATTTGTGGCGGTGACGACCCGAACGTCAACGTGGATGGGCTGATTTCCACCGAGGCGCTCAAATTCCCGTTCCTGTAGTACTCTCAGCAACGCTACTTGAGTGTCGGGCAAGAGTTCTCCCACTTCGTCTAGGAAAATCGTTCCCCCGTCTGCAAGTTCGAAACGGCCAATGCGCCGTTGTGTCGCTCCCGTGAACGCCCCTTTCTCATGTCCGAACAACTCCGAGGCGATCAGCTCGCGGGGTATCGCTGCACAGTTCACGCTGACGAAGGCGCACGACGCACGAGCTGATCTCCGGTGGATCGCGCGTGCAACCAATTCTTTACCTGTTCCAGTCTCACCCGTGATAAGGACCGTGGAATCGCTCGGCGCGACCTTAGAGATGTGCGAGAGTACTTTCTTCAAGGCGGGAGAGGTCCCGACGATCTCTTCAAACATCGAAGCCTGGTCGACCTCTTCACGCAGAGCGGCGTTTTCGTATCGATGATTCTCTGCTGTAGCCCGCTCGTCCGTTCTGTAGTGTCGAATGTCATAACCCGCGTGACAGCGTGAGAGTAGCAGTTGCGCACCAGCGAAACAATCACATGTTCCTGTAATAGAACTGGATCCTGTGGATCCCAGCCGGCGTCCAAGGCGACCAAAGCCCAGGTAAAGGATCGCACGTCATCCTCGACAACAGGAGCACCTACGCAACGGATGTATCGAACTTTGCCGTGACCGCCTTCGGAAGCCTTAACGCGCATTTGGCTTATCGCCGATGACCGTGAGCTAACTGTTGCTCACGTTCCCATTGTTTCGCGCAAGTGCGAATCTTGCGATCGGGACAGGAGGAACGATGGAACAGATTCAAAGAGGATTCTCGAACCGAGTCGCGAACGCCTTTACGGTATGGGGTTGCAACGACTCAAAGCATATGACTGCAATCGATGCAAAGGCGTCGGGGCGCCGCATCTCTAGACGGACAATATGCGAAATCATCCTGATGAGCTCGACCATAATTGCCGCTGTCCTACCGGCTTGGGCGCAGGAACAGATGGCTAAGCAAGCCCAGAATCCGATAGCGCGCTTAATTTCAGTACCGGTTGAGAATGACTTCAACCCTCAAACAGGAACTGACAAAGAAGACAGCTACGTCCTGACGTTCAAGCCGGTTGTTCCGTTTCGTCTGTCGAAGGACTGGAATGTGATTACGCGGACAATCATTCCGATAATCCAAGTGCCCGACCTAGCGCCAGGAGTCAACGGAACAACCGGGCTAGGAGACGTCAGCCTGTCGTTGTTTCTATCACCGGCAAAGGCTGGCCCTATTATTTGGGGCGCAGGACCAATCGTGTCCTTTCCTACTGCCACACAAGACATCCTTGGTACGAAGAAACTCAGCGTCGGCCCCACCGTTGTTGTGCTTAGAAGTCAGGGGCACTGGTTATATGGAACGCTGGTGTACAACTTATTCTCCGTGGCGGGACCATCGGCGCGAAAGGATGTCAATCAGATGCTGATGCAGCCATTCGTAAACTACAACCTTCGTAAGGGGTGGTACCTCACATCCTCACCGATCATCACCGCAGATTGGGAGAAACAACGAGCTGAACGATGGGTAGTGCCCGTCGGTGGTGGAGTCGGAAAGATCGTCCATTTTGAGAGGCTGCCTGTGAACATTTATAGCCAATTTTTTCGAAACGCCCAGTACTCGGATGGCACAACACACTGGTCCGCAAGATTCCAAATGCAGTTCCTTTTTCCCAAAGAAAGGATGACCGGTTTTCTGCGAAAGAGGTAAAGGATGAAATCAATCCAGGTTCGATCGACAGGAAACCCTGATCTCCTCGAATTACGCGGACCTCCCGACCCTGTGCCCCGAACCGGAGAAGTGCTCGTCCTGGCTCACACCTCCAGCGTAAATTTCATGAGGCCGCTGTAGACGCAATGTGTCGTCACGCCCTGTTGGTTCCTTTAGGCAGCAATTGAGAGTACAAGCTATCCCGACTATTAATCACAGTGAGATGTCCGTTGCTCACATTCACGCGCTGAGAAGCGGCGAACTCTCCTGATCCTCGCTCGAACTCGTCCTTCCTCTAAAGCCCTTTCCGTCCTCTGGGTTGCTTGCTCTAGTTTTTTCTGCCAGCTGGATTTTCCGGATCTGCTTATTCGATACCGACGAGAACCGGCAGGCCCATCACGGTGAGCTAACCGTTGCTCACGTTCTCAAAATTTCGGGAACTTGTCACTATTTGTTCAGGATTACAGAAGCACTTCGTGACGATCCAACGCCGAAGAGCCGGACACCGCATAGGGGATGGGCAACATCATGACTGCCTTCCAGAACAAAACTCCGCTGATCATCACGAACATCACGTCGCTTGCTCATTGATGGCGAGCGAGTTCATTTGTCATGTCGACTCACTAACCCAGGCCTACGCCAAGGAGAACCCCACGATGAGTGCAAATAAGCCAACTGTCTACGACGTAACCTATAACCTCCTGCGCAAGCTTGGACTCACCACCGTATTTGGAAATCCGGGCTCAACAGAACAGCCGTTTCTGAAGAACTTTCCATCGGACTTTGAATATGTGCTCGGTCTCCAGGAAGCAACTGCAGTGGCAATGGCCGATGGGTTCGCTCAAGCTACCGGTCGGCCGGCACTTCTAAACCTGCATACCTCTGCTGGAACGGGTAACGGCATGGGCAACATCATGACCGCATACCAGAACAAAACGCCTCTCATCATTACGGCGGGTCAACAGACACGCGAGATGATCCTTTGCGATCCATATCTTACCAACCGGGATGAGACGACTCTACCGCGGCCCTGGGTCAAGTGGGCATATCAACCTGTAAGGGCACAAGACGTCCCCGGGGCAATCATGAGGGCATATACGGTTGCTATGCAGCCTCCCGCAGGCCCGGTATACGTCTCAATTCCATTGGATGACTGGGATCAGCCGGCTCTGGGAGAGGCGGTCGTTCGAACAGCGAGCTCACGGTACTCGCCTGACCCTGAGCGGCTCGCTCATTTCGCCGAAAGGATTCGGAAGAGTAAGAATCCAGTGTTGCTTTATGGACCTGAGATCGAGCGCGCAGGCGCTTGGGATGCCGGCATCAAGTTTGCTGAGCGCTTGAGAGCTCCGGTATACATTTCGCCGTTATCTGATAAAGCGTCCTTCCCTCAAACTCACCCGCAGTTTCGAGGTATGGCCCCGTTTGCGATTGGGGCACTTAGCAAGAAGCTTCGCGGCCATGACCTCATCATCGTGGTTGGAGCCCAGGTCTTCCGGTATTACCCCTACGTTGCAGGAGACTACCTTCCCGAAGGTGCTGAACTCTTGCAAATCACCAATGACCCCGACGATGCGGCCGCCGCTATCGTCGGAGACAGCCTGTTGGCAGACGCAAAGCTGGCCCTGGAGGCATTGAATGATGCAATCCCGGAAGTTACGGCGCGGCCCGCTCCCGCGGCACCACACATCGAACGAAAACTTCCGGCGCCGCCGAACAGTCCTCTAACAGCCCTTGAGGCATTCGCCGCATTGAGCGAGTTGCGGCCCGCGAATGCCATTCTGGTGAACGAGACAGCTTCTAATTTCGGGGATCTCGCCCAATATTGGCCGATCAACGAGCCCGGTTCGTATTACACATTTGCGAGTGGCGGACTCGGATGGGGAGAACCGGCGGCGGTCGGCATTGCGATTGCTCAGAAGAAGCTGGGAACCGGGCGCCCGGTCATTGCTGCCATCGGGGATGGAGCTCTCCAGTATTCCGTACAGAGCCTCTATACAGCGGCTCAACGGAAACTAAAGCTCATCTACATCGTCCCCTGCAACGACGAGTACGCGATTCTCAAAGAGTTTGCGGTACTTGAAAAGACCCCCAACGTGCCCGCGCTTGATCTGCCCGGACTCGATATCGTCGCAACCGCCAAGGCTTTCGGGTGCGTCGGCGTCGCCGCCAACACGGTTGAGGAAATTAAGGAAGCTTTCGCCGCAGCCGTCCGCACCGACGGCCCCACTGTAATCGCCATCCGCATCGCCCATCAGCTTCGGCCATTGGTGCCAGAAGTCGACTAGTGTCACCGCTAAAAAGGTAGAACTGCCATGCTCAAGATGAAATTCTCACTCGGCGCCAGGAGGTCAGTGCTTATCGCACTGATCATCCTGGCGCCGTGCGTCTCTTACAACGCGATTGGTCAAGCTCTCAACATGGACGGCCAGTCAGGTAATTTCTTCCAGCCATCGGCGGATGTCGTACCCTCACCACACAATAGGTTCGGCGCGCCAATGACGCCAGATGTAGATGTGGCTCAGAACGAAGTCGCCAACCCAACTTATGACAATGATCCGATCAAAGAAAAAACTACGCCTTCCGGCGCGAATGCAGCTGACTCCTGGGGGCCAGTTCCAACAAAAAAAGCTTCTCTGGCTAATTTGGCACCCTCCTTCCTGCCATTCCTCAACAATGGACCCGTGTTCGGGCTGCCAGGAACCGCCGCGGGAGATTTCCGCTATCGCACTCAATTGAGTGGTGATTGGGGCGGCCTGCGAACAGATCTAGCTCGTCATGGATTTTTCTTTGATCTTTACTCCACCAGTGCATATCACGACGTGGCGTCAGGTGGTCTCAAAACCGGCAACGCATCCATACAAAACACTCAGCTTTCGATCAATGTGGACACCGGTCGCGCCGGGCTCTGGCCGGGCGGTGTCTTCCACGTCACCTTAGAATCCAGATACGGAAGCTCTTCGCCGCAAAATACTTTTACCGTGGGCTCCACCGTGCCTCAGTACACCGGGCTGGCCTTTCCGGGTCCCTTCTTCGTCCACGATGTCCTTCCCTCGGAATATTTCCTACTTCAGTCGCTGACGCCCAAATTCGCCGTCATCTTAGGCAAGGCCAACGTGCTCACTCACGCCGATCAAACCTTTTTCGGCAACAACTACAAGTACGACTTCGCGAACCTAAACTTCAACAAGAATCCGATGGCCCTAAATTTCTATAACACCAATTCGCTGGCAGCGATTGGCATCTGGACGCTTTCACAACGGGTAACCGTTGTTGGCGGCGTGTACGATCCCAATACCGAGGCAAATAATTTTGCAACGAAGGCCTTCGATCGGGTCAACGCTTACGGCATCGCAATCTTTTCATATAAAATCGGCAACCTGCCCGGCCAATCCTGGGCGCAATATAACTGGACCAACAAGCCGAAAATCGATTTGACGTCACCATTTGGGCAGTTGTCGCCGTCGGAGGTTCCGCAGGCTGTCGGAGTTCTGTTGGGGACTCCTTCATCTCAGGCTTTGCCTATCAACTATAAGGGTACGAGTTGGGTCACGGTCGGAAACGTTTCGCAGTATCTCTTCGTGAAAGATCGCCCTGAGGCGGTCGCTGGGAAACTCGGGAGCGGCCAGCCGCTCAGAGGAATCGGTCTGTTCGGACGCATCGGGTATGCCCCAGAGGAAACCAACACTATCACGCGTGATGCGAGCGCAGCGTTGTTTGCCAACGGCCTCTCTGACCACAGGCCCAATGACAGTTTTGGATTGGGAATCTATCACAATGGAATCAGTCAGCCTTTGAAAAATGACTTCAAGCAGCTCACCGGAGCCGCGGCCACTGTGAAAAACGAGAATGGGCTCGAGGTCTTCTACGATTTCGCGATCACTCCGGCGATCAGGCTGATTCCAAGTTATCAGCACATTTGGTACCCTATGGCCGCTGGGGTGGCGAAGAATGAACACAGCGCGGACGTATTTCTTCTTCGCACGAGTTTCACATGGTGAGGGAGGATCGTTCGGTCGGGAGTGGTATCTACTGCGCAGAGAGGATAAACCAGGAGCCTCGTTACATCAAATACATCCCGCGAGCCCAACCTGAACACAGGATATCTCGAACTCAAGAACACGTTTTTGTTGCCACATCTAGGCGGCGCAGCAATTGAGGCTCGCATAAAGATGGGCATGATCTGCCTGGATAATATTCAGGCCGTATTGGAAGGCAATGCGGCGCCATCACTCGCAAGTGCGTAGTGTCGTTCCAGTTATCGGGAAAACATCTTTCTGGGCGTATGCCACAGACGACGTACGCGACAGCAAGCAGGTCCTCCGATACCAGCTTTATGTAATTGGATCGTACATGAATGATCGCTACTATCACGAGAAGCAAGAGTGATGAGGGGCTTAATACATTCGTCCTGTCATTGCGCGCTCTTCCAGTCACGCAGGTCTGTATTTGCGGGAAATTGAGTGGATGCCATCCCACACGTGGACAGTTGAGGGCAGTGTGCTGCATAAAAAGACCGTGACTATCTAAATGACCGATGTTTACCGGACCGGACCGGCTCGTGTTCGTGGAATCACTAGAGCGGACACAGCCGGAGCCGGCGAACCCCAATCAGGCTCGACTTATATCGAGCCGTTGCATGTTTCACATACGCGAGGATCACGTTGCCTAACACCGTCAAGTCATTCGCCACGATTCGGACTCCTTCAGTCTTTCCTATGTCCCGCAAGCAATATCTCAACGGCTACCGCCCTGGTTTGCGTGTACCTTATCGTGCAATATCGCTTTCGCCCACGCAGCATCGCGATCGGCTGGAGGAGAATCCTCCGCTACCCGTCTACGATACTTCCGGCCCCTACACCGATTCCGAAACCACAATAGACCTCGCGTGTGGATTGCCTGATGTGCGTAGCACATGGATTAGGGAGCGGGGGGATACCGAAGAACTCGGAGGTCTCAGTTCCCAGTATGGCCGTGAGTGTCAAAATGATCTGCTCCATTACCATCTGCGCTTCCCCTCTTTGTCAAGCCCGCGCCGCGCCCGTGGTGGGCAGAATGTCACTCAAATGCACTATGCGCGGAGGGGAATAATCACACCCGAGATGGAATTCGTCGCGTTGCGCGAATCCATGCGACTCGATCGTCTGGCTGACGATCCAGCTTACGCGTCCCTTGTGCGCCAGCACCCCGGAGAGTCATTTGGGGCCCACCTTCCGAAGCATGTGACTCCTGAATTTGTCCGTAACGAGGTGGCCGCGGGCCGAGCTATTATTCCCGCAAACATCAACCACATTGAACTGGAGCCGATGATCATTGGCCGCAATTTCAAGGTAAAGATCAACGCAAACATCGGCAATTCAGCCGTAACGTCATCGCCGGCAGAAGAAGTCGACAAGATGATCTGGGCCACGCACTGGGGAGCAGACACGATCATGGATCTCTCCACCGGAAAGCATATCCATGAGACCAGGGAGTGGACTGTCCGCAATTCGCCAGTGCCGATCGGAACGGTACCAATCTACCAGGCGCTTGAGAAAGTTGGTGGTCGCGCAGAAGAGCTGACCTGGGATCTGATGCGCGATACCCTCATTGAACAGGCCGAGCAAGGAGTCGATTACTTTACGATCCATGCCGGAGTGCGGCTGGCCTGGATTCCGCTCACAGCCAAACGGCTTACCGGGATTGTCTCGCGCGGCGGCTCGATTATGGCCAAATGGTGTCTGGCCCACCACCAAGAGAACTTCCTTTACACGCACTTCGATGAGATCTGCGAAATCATGAAGGCATATGACGTGTCGTTTAGCCTGGGTGATGGGCTGCGGCCGGGTAGTATCTGCGATGCCAACGACGATGCGCAGTTCGCCGAACTGCACACGCTCGGGCACCTGACGAAACGAGCGTGGGACCATGACGTGCAGGTAATGATAGAAGGCCCCGGCCACGTGCCGATGCAGCGCATCAAGGTCAATATGGATGCGGAACTGCTGGCTTGTTACGAAGCACCCTTTTACACATTGGGGCCTCTTGTCACAGATATCGCACCGGGGTACGACCACATCACCAGCGCCATCGGTGCGGCGCAGATCGGCTGGTATGGAACGGCAATGCTGTGTTACGTCACGCCCAAGGAGCATTTGGGTCTTCCCAATAAGGATGACGTACGTGATGGAATCATCACCTACAAGATCGCTGCACATGCCGCTGATCTGGCCAAGGGATGGCCAGGAGCCCAGCTTCGTGACAACGCGCTTTCGAAGGCTCGTTTCGAGTTCCGATGGGAGGATCAGTTCAACCTCAGCCTCGATCCGGATCGCGCGCGGGAATATCACGATGAAACGCTGCCGCATGACGGCGCGAAGACCGCCCACTTCTGCTCCATGTGCGGGCCGAAATTCTGCTCGATGAAGATCACGGAGGAGATTCGCGCCACACATGGTTCGGACGAGCAGAGGGAAGGCCTGGCACAAAAGGCACGCGAGTTTGTCGAAAGCGGTGCCGAGGTATACCAATGACCACTCCCGATATTGCAGTTGTGGGCGGTGGACTCGTGGGGCGCCTGTTGGCATGGCGTGCAGCTCGCTCCGGGCTGAGCGTTGCTCTCTACGACGCGGCCAGCAGCCGAGGTGAAGAGTCCGCCGCTTGGGCTGCAGCGGGAATGATCGCTCCAACGACAGAAGCCATCGACACAGATGTACAAATCGCATCGATGGGGAATTACAGTCTTAAACTATGGCCGCAATGGTTAGCTGAACTACCTATCCCCGTCTTCTATCGTAATACTGGAACTCTCCTGCTCTGGCACAGCGAGGACGCAGGAGAAGCCTCCCATGCTCAGAGCATGCTCGCCTCACGCCAAGCGCAGTCGTGCGTCAAATGCCTGGAAAGTTCGCAAATCGCTGAAGTAGAACCCGAGCTTGGAACACGATTTACCCAAGCGCTGTACGTCCCCGGCGAAGCACAGATCGACAATCGTGGCTTTTTGAAAGCGGTTGGCCTCGCTCTTGAAGAGGCGGGCGTTGAGTGTCACTTGGGGGCCGCCCTTGAAGATGGCAATCTTCCCGACTCGGGAATGATTGTGGATTGCCGTGGCATGGGTGCCAAGGGCGATTTACGCAATCTTCGAGGTGTTCGTGGCGAGATTGTGCGTCTGCAAGCACCCGAGATCGAACTAAATCACATGTTGCGGCTTTTGCACCCGCGCTACCCCGTATACATAGTTCCGCGGGCAGACGGAAAGCTAATTGTGGGTGCCACCACCATTGAGTCCGAAGATCGCTCGCCTGCCTCCGTCCGCGGAGTTCTCGAACTCCTGACGTCTGCTTATTCGATCCTCCCGGCTTTGGCAGAAGCGCGCATCCTCGAATTCAACACCCAGGTCCGGCCTGCCCTGCCAAACAATCTGCCCGCGATTCAGTTCGATCGTGAGCAAAAGGTCCTGCGTATCAACGGGCTTTATCGTCATGGTTTCTTGTTATCGCCTACTATCGTCGAGGAAGTATTGTGCCTATTGTCCGGGCGGTCAAGCGGACGCTGGCGCTGTCTGGATGTGAACTGCTCTGCGGCTGTGTTTGGATCTTTGAATAATTCACGTGAGATGCAGACATGTCTGTCATCGTGAACGGCAGGACCTGCCTTTTGCCTGAGCTTCGAACCCTCGATGCGTTACTGCGGTTTCTCTCACCAGCGGTTCCATTCGCGGTAGCGCGCAATGAAGAGGTTATTCCGCGAGGAACCTACGAGGTATGCGTTATCTCCACGGGAGACAGGATCGATATCGTTCACCCTACGGCGGGAGGTTGAAATGAATGGACCGCAGATGGAAGATCAGCTGAATTTGTATGGACAGAGTTTTTCGAGCCGCCTGCTTCTCGGGACTGCCCGATATGATTCTCCCTCACTGTTGGCCGATGCGATCTCAGCCGCGGACCCTGCGATGCTTACAGTGTCTCTCCGTCGCCAAATCTCCGGCTCGAAGGAGTCTGGCCAATCATTTTGGAACTTGCTTCGGGAGAGCCAGCGAGCAATTCTCCCAAATACTGCAGGGTGTTTTAGTGCTCGCGAGGCCGTAAAAACCGCCTGCATGGCACGGGAGTTGTTTGAGACCAACTTCGTAAAACTCGAGGTGATCGGAGACGAACTCAACCTGCAGCCAGACCCATTCGGTTTGGTTGAAGCTGCAGTCGAACTTGTAAAACTTGGCTTCTACGTTCTGCCGTACTGCACGGAAGACTGGATTCTTTGCAGACGCCTCATCGACGCTGGATGTATGGTACTAATGCCCTGGGCCGCTCCCAGCGGGACCGGCCAAGGACCACGCAATCCGCGCGCTTTACGGGAGCTGCGTGAACGCGCCCCACAGATCACACTTATCGTAGACGCGGGTATCGGTCTTCCGTCTCACGCGTGTCAGGTGATGGAGTGGGGATTCGACGGCGTACTGCTAAACACAGCTGTATCGCGTGCTCTTGATCCGGTTCGAATGGCGAGTGGCTTTGCCACAGCTATCAGGGGCGGCCGCAGCGCTTTCCTTGTAGGGCCAATGAGCGTGCAGGAGATCGCTGTTGCGAGCACGCCCGAAATAGGTCGTCCTTTCACGTTCGATTCACCCCTCTTTACGTATCCCGCACGCTAGAGAACTCTAGGCAGTCAACTCTGCGCATTAACTAGGTTTCTCTCCGTATACCCACCGGACGATCGCACGACAGCCAATCACCGTGAGCTATGCTTTCGGATTCCAGGGGAGTTATGGGCGTCATGGCGATACAGGTAATTCGACGGGATCGGAGTAAATCCAGTCATACTTAGCAGCATTTGAGTGCTACAAGTATTTCAAGATCGAGTGCGGATGCGCCGCCTTTACCGTGCGATAACAGCGACATGCCGGGTAGAGCAGCACAAGCATTACTGCCGAAATAATGTAGGTAGCTGCCAGCCCGTCAAAGCCTCGCAGACCGAAATATGTTGCCGGTATTTCAAACACCAGGCGATGGACGAGATAAAAGAACATCGCGGTCTGCCCGAACACGTAGAACACACCATTCTCACGGACGCCGATCCGTAGCTCGATCGTTCTAAGCAGCGCCAAGCACAGGAACAAGATGCCGAGCTCCAACGCATAGTATGTGAGTGACGGCGGGTACTTGCTGACGTGCAGCCATTGCTGCCAAGAGTTGTCCGCGCGATGCAGGAACATGTCGCCGTATCCGCCGATGCCTCGGACAACAGCGAAGACGATCAGGCTCACGATACCGCAAATCCAGAGCACGTTCCTTCCCGAAACTGAGCTCTGACCGGCGGCGAAACGGATGAGATGCCGGCCGAAAACCCATCCTAGGATCGAGATGGCCAGCCACGGAATCACTGGATACTTGATAACTAGTGTGTCGCTACCATAGTTCGCCACGGTTAACGCTGCCAGCACAGACGAATTGCCGGGCGGTGTCCAGAACCAGCCGGTTACCATTTCTCCCAGCACGATCCAGCCGACGGAAACCAACAACAATGCCCAGGTAGGAAGTCGGCGAAGGGGCACCATGCAGATCATCGAAAGGCCGATGGCATACAACACTCCAAAGTTCCAGTGACCGGAACCGAGCGAGATGACTGTTAAATCCAGAAGCGCGATGATCGCTCCGCGTATCAGCATGCTCTTATCGATCTCCCAGGGATCGACGCCTTTCACTACCCGCCGCTCCACGCTCAAGGCAAGTGAAGTGCCCATGAGAAAGACGAATGTGGGCGCGCAAAGATGCGTAATCCAGCGTGTGAAAAACTCGGCCGCCGGAAGGGCCATCGTGGCGGCGTTGGGATACATAGCAGAATCCTCGCTTACATGATGGCCGTCAAATGCCATGGATGCGTGGTCGATGATCATCAGTACCATCACGAACCCACGCATCCAGTCGATTGAGGCAACACGTTGCGATATCCGATTGTTTGTCGCCTGGCTGCCGAACTTGCTGGATGTGACTTGAGCCGAGTGCGCAGAGTTCATCTTCTTCTTGTCTCCCTGGCTGTCAATCTCCAGCCCTCACGTTGCTGCACCAGGTACACTCGTGCCAAGAGCATGCCGTTCAGTAGCTATAAAACAAAGTCTGGATTTCAGCAGTAGTCCGGGGTTTGAGCAGCGCCAGCATGAGCAAAATTCTGGCCTTCTGCGGGTTGAGCTCATCCGACGCTACGAAGTTCATCTCGTCATCATTCACTTCGACATTACGTCCCACACTTCCAGTGACTACACGGCTGCTTCTAACGACGACGACCCCTTTCTTAGCCGCCCTTCCTGCAGCTTCCAGTGATGCCTTGTTCATATTGCCGTTTCCCACTCCAGCGATGACAATGCCCTTGGCGCCATCCCCCACGGAAGCATCGACGAGATCCGCCGGCATGTCCGCATAGCCATAAAGAATATCGACACGAGGTAGCTGGGTAACGTTGCTCACGTCGAATTCGCTTTGTGTCGTGTTTTTCCACTGCGGCGTGCAATAGAAATCGTTCTTGCCGTAGCTGGAAACGCCGACGAGTCCGCGCAGGGGAGACATGAAGGTTTGGACCGCAGTTGTGCTGGTCTTCGTCAGAGAGTGAGCTCCGTGGATCCAGTCGTTCATCACCACGAGCACGCCTTTCGCTCTGGCGTTCGGGTCCGCCGCCACGGCGACGGCATCGTAAAGGTTCAAGGGTCCATCGGCACTGACTGCCGTCGAGGGCCGCATCGAGCCTACCAATACAACCGGCTTTTCACTTTTCACCACCAGGTTGAGAAAGAAGGCGGTTTCTTCCATGGTGTCAGTACCGTGGGTGACGACAATGCCATCGACGTCGGTTTGTGCCAACAAGGCATTGATTCGCTTGGCGAGTGTGAGCATGATGTCCAGCGTCATATCCTGCGATCCGACGTTCGAAATCTGCTCTCCCTTAATGTTGGCTAAGTCCCTGATTCCAGGAACTGCCGCAAGCATCGCGTCGATGGTTACTGCGCCCGAAGTGTAGGAGGCCTGAGTACCCGTGGCTGCCGCTCCTGCAATAGTTCCGCCTGTCGCCAGAATCATGATGTTGGGGAGCTTCTTCGCACTATTAACTTGAGCCGAGGACGAGTGCGGACTTCTGAAGACGACAAGTATGAGTAGTAGGAAATAAATTCTGCTTTTTTGCCTCATGCGATAGCTCCCTTCGGCTGTGCCACGAGGGATTCTCCCCGAGGCATACCCTCTCAGTTTTGGTCATCTGAGTGGCTACCCAGTACATATCGGTCCCAACTCTCTAACCAAAATGGTCCAGCCCAACCCGATTGCGTCGCTCATGGTCTTATGACAGGGTGCCCGATCTAGAACCTTTTGCAACCTGTTAATTCGGCCAGTGAGTCCTGGGCAGGATGCCTTCGCACTGCGCCTTTTTATTCACTGAACTCGCAGGAACCGGCGTACCTAACATCACGTGCGAACAAATGGACAAATGTAAGACTCTCCAATAAGGGCAGCCTGTATCGCGGGAATCAAGTGGGACTTCATGTGGGTCTTGACAACATATCCCAATGCGCCTTCTGCCAGGCATGCTTGCACGAATTGCTCTTCCGAATGGACCGTCAGGAACACAATTTTTGCTGATGAGGCGAACTCGCGCAGTCGATGGGCGGCATCGATTCCGCTCAAACCCGGCATAGTAATATCAGCCACAATTACGTCGGGACAGAGTCGGAGAGCCTCCGACACCAGGGTTGCGCCATCCGCCACGGTTCCCACTATGTCAAACTGAGGCTTCAAAAGCGCGGTTGTGCCTCCAAGGAAAGCCGGATGGTCGTCCGCGAGTAGTACCCGGGGGCGGATCAAAGTTCACCTCCGTTAGAGCAGAGGGATGTCCGTTTTCGCCGCGCAAGCGTCGGAAGCAGTTCTCAAAGCTATAGATTTTATTCTAAGGATAGTTCGCGGTTTTTCGCGACTAGGGAAATCCCTAAGATGCGCGACCCACAGATGGAAACTCGGGATTGACTGAGATTAATCCGCGCTTCAAGGCAAACAAGACCAGAGCGGCGTTGCTCTTGAGACCGAACACTTCCATAATATGATGCTTGTGGAACTCCACAGTTTTTTCGCTCAAGTCGAGGATCGCAGCAATTTCCTTCATCGACCGTCCCTCTGCAAACAATTGCACGAAGTCGTACTGTCGATCGGTCAATTCCTTTGAAAACTGGCGCGCTCTGGCCTTCGCGGCGACCCAATCTTCAGATCTCAGCTTGGGGGTCACGTAGGACCGGCCATTCAAAATCTCCTCAACCGCTTTGAACAGTTCTAGTCCGCCGGTGCATTTTAGAACAAAAGCCACTCGTCCGAGTTCAAGTGCCGTGGCAGCAAGATTCACGTCGTCGAGCATTGTCAGAAATACAAACCTCACATTCGGAGCTTGTTCTCTAATCCTTCGGGCCGCGTCCAGCCCGTTCAGGAGGGGCATCGCGACATCAGCAACAATTACATCTGGCCTGAGTCTGATGCCTTCTTGCAGCATGGCGCGACCATCCGCTACGACACCAATGACGGTAAATGTCTTCTCAAGGTAGACGCGCAACGCCTCAGCGAAGATCACGTGGTCATCAGCGATGAGAACGCGTGGGCGGGAAGTGTTTGGGTGGACAGCTTCCATGAGACACCCCATTTCATTTGCCAAGCTCGCGCTCCGAATCCGACGCACGAGGCATGCTGGAGAAACACTCTCCGAAAAACTGCTCGCATTAATTGAGCCAGAGCTACGGAATGTTTAGTGTGACGAGCGTCACATTTACCTCGTGACATGTCTCACTAAGTAGCTAATATACGAAATATTATCCGGCCCGGAGTTTGACCGCGACTAGGGGCACCTGTTAGCTCGGCCCATTCAAGCTGTAACCGATTCGATACAAGGTTATGCCAGTTCCGATTTCGGTTGGAGAGGGACCCAAGCTTCGATTCTTGTCCCCTTCCCAGGATCCGAATGAATCTCGAATCGACCGCCCAAGAAGTATACGCGTTCTTTCATGCTGCGGACGCCCAGGCCCTCGTTTTTCCCCAACTCCCGTACATCGAATCCGATGCCTTCGTCCCTCACAGACACAATTAGCTTCTCAGCGGCTGTGTGCAAACGTACTTGTGCCTTGGCAGCGCCACTGTGTTTTTTTGAATTACGAAGTCCTTCCTGGACGATGCGGAATACACACAGAGCCACATCAGGACGAACGGAGTGAGGAACATGGTCGGAGAGAAAATCAACTTCAATTCCCTGTTGGATGGCGAACTCCTTGCACAAAGCACTGACCCCCGGAACAAGTCCCAATGCCTCCAGCGTTGAGGAATGCAGACGATGCGAGAGCGTATGGAGATCAGCGCCGATTTCGCTGGCAGAATTCAGGAGTTTGTGCACTTGCTTGACAGCCTCATCCGGCGAGGTGCCAATTGCTTCTTCTGCATTCTCCAATTCGAGTGCGAGTAGCGCCAGACGCTGGCTAAAATCGTCATGGATCTCCGACGCCAGCCGACTGCGCTCCTTTTCTTGTGCGGTAATCAACATGCCGCTGAGCCCCAGTTGCCGGTCTTTCGCCCGCCTCAATCGGACGTAGAAGGCAAGGAGGCTTAGACAGAAAATAATGAGCAGCGCAGCTTCCCATATCCATTTGGTCCGCTGCCACAAAGGCGGCGGTCGGAACAGCACTACGCTGCTGGCCGGAAGATCGCTTTCTCTGAATCCCCAGCGTCTGAGCGCCCGCCAATCAAACATGTAGGCATTTGCGCCTCGCACAATCGGGATATCTTGCGGCCTTTCCCCATTGAGAATCCTTACAGCAATTCCGCCTACGATTTCACCTTCCTTGGCGAAGCTTTCCAGGTACCCTCCTACCTCCCCATGACCCAAGTCCACGTCAGATGGACCGAAAACCGGCGCATTCGCTACGCTGGCAACCATCGGACCTGCCTGTGACGCACCGATGTACCTAGTTCCCTTTGCGTCCATTCCGATGTGAGTGTAAAGAACAATCGTGTGATCTGGCAGGTGCTTCAAGCGTTCAAGCAGCGTGGGCATATCGAGATCCGTGAGATAGGTAAAGTCCAGGCTGCCTTCATAGCTACGGAGACTCTGTCGAAAAATTGCTTCCAGGTGTTTGTCGAAAGACGAAACTCCGCCCACCACAACTACGTGCCTGCTGCCAGGCTGGAGCCGCAACGCCACGTCCAGAGTCTTCGTCGGCTCAAACACTTCCCAGCAACCACTAAAGTAGGAATCGAGCGTGGGGTTGTCCGCTTGCGGCTCGCTCGTGCCGCCAAAGACAATCGGAATGCCTGCAAAAGCTTTCTCATGCGAGTCGACCATGAACCGGACTGGAGAAGGTCCGAGCGCGATGATCAGGTCTGGCCTATGACGTTGATATCTATGAATGTACGACTCACGAAACTCCTGCTGTTCTGCCGGATCGTCGAAAAGGGTTGTCTCCAGGTACTCGGGATATAGCTCGATTTGGTAGCGTGAATCTTCCAGCGTGGCGCGCATCTCGCGATCAATGAGGGCGACGGCGGGAGAAGAAAGACCCAGTTCGTAGAAAACAACGACTCGCCGGACTTGTTTGAGCTGAGGATTGGCTTCAGGTTGAAACAGAAGACAAGACATTAAGAGCATGAGAGTGGCCCGTATCGCGCGCAATGCCTCATTTCGTCGCGCCCCATGCCCAAAGGTATAGCTGAGAACTCGAGGATTCTTCGGCACCGGCGGTCGCGCCAGCCAACGAAAAAAGAGAATAAGCATCTCGCCAAAACCTCGTGCAATTTGAGCGAGTTCGCGTGTGGATTCTACCTCCCCAATCCACTGGACGGAATCGAACATCGACGTTCTGGGCGATGGCATGGGCGACTCCTCAAGATTAACCGCGAGGGCCCGGCGAGCTAACTGACAGTGCAGACAGGATATACGTACCTAGGGCTTCCCCTAGTTGTTTTCGTCTCTTCATCTGCATGAGACTTTGCCTCATAGCTGACCTGAAGTTCCGCCAGCGATCTGCAAGCAGGTTCTAAGCAGCAGGAGCTCTCATGAGATCAAATCTTCAGATCCCCTGGAAACAAATCGGCTCCGCCGCGCTATCGCTATTCGCCGTTTCCGCCATTTGGATTCAGCCCGCTCGAGCGCAACAATCCCAGGACAGCCGTAAGCAAGACATACAGCAACTGAAAGATAAGCTCGATCAATTGGATCAGATGATGAAAGAGGTCAAGGCAGAGATTAATGCGCTGGAGGCCGCGGCACAGAGGCCGTCCACTGCCCCGACACAAGGCCCAGCCGAGGCGCGAAAGATGTCTCCACAGTCAGAGCCCATGGTCGCCGTTCCCTCGGAGGCAATTGTCTCTCGGTCACCAGCTGAGACTGTGCCAATGGAAGGCGAAATAGAGGAGCAGCGAAACAGCGTCAACTTCTATGGATTCGCCATGCTCGACTCCGGATACGACTTCGCGCAAGTAAATCCGAACTGGTACGACGTTGTCCGCCCCACTCAGTTGCCGTCCTACCATAACCAGTTTGCGCCGAGTGGAAATGTCTACGCCAGCGTGCGGCAGACTCGTTTTGGCGTGAAGACATCCACGCCTACGCCTCTCGGCGATCTGAACACCATATTCGAATTCGAACTATTTGGGACCGGAGTTGACGCTGGCCAAACAACCTTCCGTTTGCGGCATGCATATGGCGAGTTGGGGCAGTTCGGAGCAGGACAAACCTGGAGCCCGTTCATGGACATAGGCGTCTTCCCGAACACGGTGGAGTACTGGGGTCCGAACGGGATGGTCTTCTTCCGCAACGTGCAGGTACGCTGGATGCCGATCCGAGGTGAGAAAGGGAGCGTCACTATTGCTCTGGAGAGGCCCGGCGCCAGCGGTGACCAGGGCGTTTACGCCGACCGTATCGAGCTAAGCAACATACATCCTCGGTTCAACTTCCCGGATCTTTCGGGAAACGCACGGATAGTCGGGAACTGGGGCTACGTACAGATGGCCGCCATTGTTAGGAAGATTGGGTGGACTGACACGAGCGGTAACCCGATCAATCTCGGTGGCAGTGTCGTGGGCTGGGGTGTGAACTTGACGTCGAATCTCAACCTAACAAAGAAGAATGTCGCGAAACTAGCATTTGCTTACGGCGATGGCATTGAAAATTACATGAACGATGCGCCGGTAGATGTCGGTGTCCAGAACAATCCCCCGAACTCGCGCGTACCCATTAAAGGTGTTGCTCTTCCGGTGCTGGGCGTCGTGTCGTTTCTCGATCACACATGGAGCGAGCGTTTCACTAGTTCGGCCGGCTACTCGCTGCTGAATATCCAGAACTCAGATGCGCAGCTACCTTCGGACTTTCACCAGGGTGACTACGCGATCGCGAACTTTCTCTATCACCCGATTCCAAGGGTCACCATCGGTAGTGAGTTCCAGTTCGGCAGGCGGGTGAACTTTAGGGACGGGTTCAATGCCAATGATTACCGGATGCAGTTCTCGTTCAAATTTGACTGGGAGAAAAGTTCTAAATCCCCGACGCTTTGAGGCCCGACACAAAGTGAGGGCGTGGGAAATGGTCCAGGGTCTGACTCCTCCAAAGAGTCCCGGGGAATCAGCGTGTGATCGGGGCAAGTTTGCTCGCAGCTTGCTAATACCAGAAGCGTCATCATGGCAAATGACCTGACAGTGACTGGACGAGAACTCTATGCCCAGGGCAATCGGGTCTCAGCTGTGACAAGTTGACTCTTCACACAAGACATGCACTTAGGGGTTTCCCTAGTGCCCAAGCGCTCCGCGCCGCAGTACAAGAAGACAATGATGTTTTTCTCCGAGGAGGGGGTGCCAAATGTCAGCGAGTCGTCCTCGCATTTTAATAGCCGACGGCCATATTTTCGTGGCGGACCTGTGCAAGAAACTACTTGAATCAGAATTCGACGTAATAGGTACCGTAGGTAACGGACGTGCCATGGTGCGTGCAGCCGCGGAGTTGAAACCGGACGTGATTGTCGTAAATACTGCGATGCCGGTTCTCAACGGCCTGGATGCGGGCCAGCAAGTGAAAGACATATTACCGGTAGTCAAGCTAGTGTTCCTCACCATGAATAGCGACCTTGATCTTGCCGCCGAGGCATTCCGCCGTGGAGCTTCTGGCTATCTGCTTCTGAAGACCTGCACGGCTTCGGAAATGTTGACGGCCGTGCATGAGGTATTACGCGGTAAGTCCTATATGTCTCAGACACTCTGCAGAGAAGAAGTCAACTACCTGCGTCGAAAAAAGAAAAAACTGCTGAGCGAGGGTGAACGCTTGACCGAGCGACAACGTGAAGTTCTGCAGCTGCTCGCCGAGGGCAAAGCAATGAAGGAAGTCGGCGACATCCTGAACATGACAACCAGAACAGTAGCCTTTCACAAGTACCGGATGATGGACAGGCTAAGCGCCAGAAGTAACGCTGAGCTAGTGCATTACGCGATCAGAAACCACATCGTCGCGGCATAGGAGCCACGCGGTTGGTCAAACAGTGCCTAAGGTATGGGTCAAAAGAGCCCAAATGTGTTGCGCTTTGAAAGCGCTATGACGTTACGCGTGATGTTGGCAGGAAAATTCTCAAGGACAGTGAGTGATCGAATAGGTTGCCTGGAAAACCGAATTACAACCTCTATTCAAGGGTTCGGTTGGATTGAACTTCTTAAGTCGCTTCCTTAGGAGGCCCCAGCTGGAGTCCAACAGGCGTAATCCCCCGGGAAGATTGTTCCGCGTGCTGGCACGCAGTGTACAAGCGATTTCTTGCACTGATAGGGAGGCTGGCGCGGGTTCCTCACGCGCCTTTACAAAGACGAATAGCGAGCACCCCGCCATGAACTCCCGAGGTCTCATTCTTGGCTTTGTACTTCTTAGTATTTCACGTTCGATCAGACAGCCTTCAGGCCCTCCGAACGAAACTGCGCGCAGGCGCGTTCGACCGCATCGTTACTTGGAGGCTTGACATCGTTGAGCGTGTAGTTAAGTTTGAGTTCTTTCCACTTAAAGCGGCCCATTTGATGAAACGGCAGGACGTCAACTCGTTCGACGTTCCCCAGGCTCGCGGAGAATCTCGCAATGTATGTGATGTTCTCGACATCGTCCGTTAGTCCGGGAACCAGCACGAATCGAACCCAGATTGGCCTTCTGCGCTCCGCCAGCCGGCGCGCGAAATCCAAAACCGGGGCATTATGCATGCCGGTAACCGGTAAGATGACGATGGCGTTCCGGATCCCACATCTTGATGTCCAGCAGCACAAGATCGATCTGTTCCAGTTCCATATCGCTGAGGCGGTTGCCGAGGGCACCATTGGAGTCCAGCGCGGTATGGATCCCCATCGCCTTGGCGGCCGTAAACAACTTCACGGCAAATCGGTCCTGCACAAGAGGTTCGCCACCGCTCAATGTGAATCCTCCTGACATGACTTTCAGTCCATGACGATACTTTCGTAGCTCCTCCGTTGCGCGAGCTAATGACACGGGGATGCCGTTGCTCATATTCCAGGTGTCCGGGTTATGGCAGTACAGGCATCGCCAATGGCAACCGGTAGTCCATCCAACAACTCGAACACCCGGACCATCGACGGTCGACCCGGTAGTGAATGAATGAAGAAAGCCCATGTCTCCAGTGGCCAGCGCTGTCCGCACGTCCGATTCGGGCGTGTCCGCGCCCAGGTTGACGCGCAGTTCGAAAGGGCTCTTCGCTTCAAGTGAAATGGTTTGTAGACCTTGGCTCATATCGTCGCCTGCCTTCCATGAAAAGTGCGACTGATTACATCCATTTGTTGCTCACGAGTCAGGCGTACGAAGTTGACGGCGTATCCTGAGACGCAAATGGTCAGGTGTGGGTATTTCTCCGGATGGTCCATCGCATCCAGAAGCGTGTCACGATTGAGCACGTTCACGTTCATGTGATAACCCGTAGCGCTGAAAAACGCGTCGAGCATGCTTCGCAAATTCGTGACCCGGTCTTCGGCGACTCTTCCCAGACCTTCTGGGAGTAACGTTGCGGTGAGAGAAATGCCATCGGCGGCATCACGAAACGGAATTTTTGCGACCGACGCAGCCGAAGCGTGAATGCCATGCTTGTCGCGCCCGTGCATAGGATTGCCACCCGGAGCGAACGGCTCTCCGCGACGTCTTCCGTCAGGAGTGTTGCCGGTACTCTTACCGTATACCACGTTCGATGTGATCGTCAGTATCAACTGAGTGTGAACAGCGTGGCGATACGTGGGATACTTCCTCAGCTTGCTCATGAACGTGCTCACGAGCCAGGAAGCAATCTGGTCAACACGATTGTCGTTATTGCCGAAAACGGGAAAATCGCCTTCAATCTCGTAGTCGATCACGAGCCCGGATTCATCGCGAATCGCCCTGACTTTCGCGTAACGTATTGCCGAGAGGCTGTCGGCAACCACAGACATGCCCGCCATGCCGAAGGCCATTGTTCGCAAGGGGGCGTAATCGTGAAGGGCCATTTCAAGGCGCTCATAAGCGTATTTGTCATGCATATAGTGGATGATGTTCATGGCATTGACGTAAACACAAGCGAGCCAGTCCATCATCTTTTCGAACTTATCGAGTACATCATCGAAATCAAGGTACTCGCCCTTCACGGCCTCGACCATCGGTCCCACCTGCTCGCCTGTAAGTTCATCTCTGCCGCCGTTGATGGCATACAGTAGGCACTTCGCGAGGTTGGCGCGCGCGCCGAAAAACTGCATCTGTTTGCCCAGAAGCATCGGTGACACGCAGCAGGCGATGGCTCCGTCGTCTCCCAGAGAGCGACGCATGATCTCGTCGCTTTCGAATTGAATGGAGCTAGTATCTATCGCCACCTCAGCAGCGAAATTGCGAAACCCATCAGGCAACCGCGGTGAGTACCAGATCGTGAGATTCGGTTCCGGCGCGGGGCCGAGGTTGTAGAGGGTCTGAAGAAACCGAAAGCTCGTCTTGGTTACGAGCGGTCGCCCATCATCTCCCATACCGGCAATCGACTCGGTGACCCAGGTTGGATCGCCCGCAAAGAGTTCGTCATATTCTGGCGCGCGCAGAAATCGAACAATGCGCAGCTTGATGACAAAGTCATCGATGATCTCCTGCGCCTGTTGCTCGGTGATCGAGCCAGCTGCTAGACCCCGTTCAAAATAGATGTCAAGGAACGTGGACGTACGCCCAAGCGACATGGCGGCTCCGTTTTGTTCTTTCACGGCTGCAAGATAGCCGAAGTACAACCATTGCACGGCTTCACGCGCGCTGCAGGCCGCCTCCGAGATATTGAATCCGTAACTTGATGCCATCTGCTTCAGTTCGTTGAGGGCGCGAATCTGTTCACTGAGTTCTTCGCGGTCGCGAATGATGTCGTCGGTCGACATGGCCGAATCGAGGCTGCGTTTCTCCTCCTGCTTGTGCTCGATGAGCCTGGAAACCCCATATAGAGCCACTCGGCGGTAGTCGCCAATGATCCGGCCGCGTCCGTAGGCGTCCGGCAGACCGGTCAGAATATGAGAGCTGCGACACCGCCTCACATCCGCAGTGTACGCATCGAGGACTCCTTCGTTGTGGGTCTTGCGGTACTTCGAAAAAATCTCAACGACCCGGGGATCGGGCTCGTAGCCATAAGCTTTGAGGGCGCTCAGAACCATTCGAAGGCCACCGTTCGGCATGATTGCCCGCTTCAACGGCGCATCCGTCTGAAGGCCAACAATCACTTCCTTCTCTCGATCGATGTAGCCGGGACCGTGCGCGGTGATTGAACCAGGTATCTGAGAGATGTCGAGGACGCCCTTCTTGCGCTCCTCAAGAAACAGTTCGCTCAGACGATCTTATATTTTTGTAGTCCGTTCCGTCGCGGCCGCAAGGAAGGACTCACCTCCCCCGTATGGCTCGCAGTTTGCTGGATGAAATCGCGAACGTTGATCTCTTTGCGCCAGAGACCTGTTCTGAATCCATTCCATGGAGAAGTCGCTGCTTCCGGTGTGATTTGCTGTGAGGTGGCAATCGTCATTGTTAGTTCCCTCCTGCTCCCGTCTATCAAGAAACGGGCTGCATCAATCCAAGTAGCGACCATGTGTGGCGCGCGATCATGAGTTCCTCGTTGGTCGGAACCACCCATGCCGAGACTTTGCTTTGCGGAGTCGTTATACGCGACGCGACGCTGGCGTTCGCCCGGGTGTCCAGTTCCATGCCCAGCCAGGCGGAGGCCTCGCAGATTCGGCGGCGGATTTCCGACGAATTTTCTCCAATACCAGCAGTGAATACGAGTGCATCGATACCGCCCAGTACCGCCGTCAAAGCACCGATTTCTTTCGCCGTACGATATACGAAGTAATCCACTGCCAGAAGGGCTTCGGGTTCGCTTCTGCCGAGCAGATCACGCATGTCATTGCTGATCCCCGAGATTCCCAGCAAACCCGATTGCTTGTAAAGCATCGTCTCTACCTCTTTGGCGGTGAGCCCGAGGCTTTGGAAGAGATATAAAACTACTCCTGGATCAAGCGCGCCCGGCCTCGTTCCCATACAGAGTCCGTCCAGCGCAGTGAAGCCCAAACTGCTATCAACGCTTTTTCCGTCATTCAATGCGCACAGACTCGCGCCGCTTCCCAGATGCGCGACTATGACCCTGCCTTTGGCAATCTCCGGGGCTACCTCCGGCAAGACGGAAGCAATGTATTCGTAGGACAGCCCGTGGAAACCATATCGCTGCAAGCCCGATTTACATATGCTTCTTGGCAGCGGGATGAGTTCCGCCACCGTGAATGGTCAGAATGAAAGCCCGTATCGAAGCAGCCAACCTGCGGCACATCTGGCAGGCGCTCGAAGACGGCATCGATGGCTGCGAGGTTGTATGGCTGGTGCAACGGAGCCAGTGGGACGAGTTCGTACAGATCAGAAAGTATCTGGCGCGTCACCAGCACCGGTTTGCCGTACCGCACCCCGCCATGAACAATGCGGTGTCCAACACCAAGCACACGTGCGCCACCCCACTTCGATCGGAGCCACGATGCCAGTGCGTCGATGGCAGCGTGCCCATCAGTAACGGCGGCATCCAGACTGTTGTTTGCAAGGACTATACCCTGGGCATCCTTTGCGCAGAGTCGTGGCGATGTCCCGATGCCCTCAATCTGGCCGCGCGCCGCGATTTGCCAATACTTCTCGTCGGCTCGCAGGAAGACGCAAAACTTCAGACTCGATGAGCCCGCATTGAGCACAAGTGCGTAGTCGTCCATAAGTGACCTCTAGAGATTCTTTCTTCGGGCATGAGCGGCCAGCACCGCGACGGCGCAACTTGCAATTCGCGACCGCACGCTGTCGGCTCGGCTGGTTAGGATGATCGGCACTCTCGCTCCAAGCACCAACCCTGCGCTGTCGGCCTTCGTCAGGAAGCTTAGTTGTTTGGCAAGGATGTTTCCCGCTTCCAGATCGGGTGCCAGAAGGATGTCAGGATCGCCGGCGACTTCAGAGTGAATGCCTTTGGTTACGGCGGCCTCCTTGCTGATCGCGTTATCGAACGCCAGTGGGCCCTCCAGCATGGCGCCCGTGATCTGTCCGCGGTCGGCCATCTTGCAAAGAGCCGCCGCATCGATCGTGGCCGGCATCTTTGAAGTCACAGTTTCGACCCCTGCAAGAATTGCAACTTTGGGTTCTTTAATAGCGAGCGAGATGGCGAGATCTACAGCGTTCTGGCAGATGTCTGCCTTGTCTTCCAATGTGGGGAATATATTGATCGCACCGTCAGTGATGATCAGGACCTTGTGGTATGTCGGAACATCCATCACAAAGACGTGACTGATCCGGCGGCCGGTCCGCAGTCCTCCTTCGCGGGAAACGACTGCCGCCATCAATTCGTCAGTGTGCAGGCTGCCCTTCATCAGAAGTTCTGCCTGACCCGAGCGCACCAATTCAACCGCCTTGGCTGCGGATGCATTGCTGTGCGGAGTGTCCACGATTTCAAAGCGGCTCAGGTCGAGTCCTGCTGATCTGGCGGTGGCTGCTATCTTGTCGCGAGGCCCTACGAGGATGGGAACAATGATTCCCAGGTTCGCTGCTTCAACTGCACCGGACAGCGCCGACTCCTCGCACGGATGTGCCACCGCAGTTGGAATCGGCTTCATGTTCTTGCATGTCTCCAACATCTGTTCATATTTTCCGGTTCCGGTTTGGTGGGTCACCCTTTTACCTCCTGTACTGCTCGCGAGGAAGGCTCTCGGCCTGCGGGGCCGGTTTCCTTCAGAAAAGACGACAGGACGATTGCAACGACAATCCCGAGAAGCAGCGGCGCAAACGCTGACTGATAATGTCCCTTTTCCATTGGCCCGGCTCCGCCAGACACGTGGTAGAGAATCCATGCGAAGACCGGACCAAGCAGAGCGCTGAATGTAAAGTTAAGAAAATTGATCACTCCTGTCGCCGTCCCGCCAAACTGCGGCGGGTTAGCTTCCTTGATCACGGTGTAAGGCAGCATGGCCGCGCCCGATGCCAGTCCGGCCATGAGGCCAACCGTGTAAGGAGGGAAAACTCCTGTGCGGCCGAAGAGCATCCAGGTCACGCAGGCCAGAAGTGCGGCCGCGCCTCCCATGATCACTGGCTTTCGTCGGCCGAGACGGTCGGAGATAAAACCCAGGAGTGGACAACCAATGATCCAGCCAAAGGGCGCCTTTCGATTCCCTGACCAGTTCGGGAAGGGGCGAAAGAGCCCGGGGCGGTGCCGGGGTAGCCGAAGCCGCCGCCGGCTGCGACGCTTGCTCCGTGGGCTTTTGTGTTGAGCACCCGGCAAGGATCGTCCCGGCGGACGCGACTAGAGCCGCGTACCCAAATTCCCTGCGGCTAAGAGGTACTGGCGCCGCGCTCGTGGCTGGTGCAGGTGAACAGGTCCCACATCCAGTCGAATGGCAGCCTCCGCACGAGTTCCCCGCAGCATTCATTACCTTGAGCAGTTCTTCCATTATGTCTCTCCTTTCGAGTCACCCTTTTTCGCGCCGCTCAACTACTCCCTACCGAAATCCGCGTGATTGGAGAAGTTGTGGGGACCACGTGCATGAGGCAAGGATTCGTGAAAGGAGCCAACGCCAGGCACCGCCGAAGCAACTCTTATCGAAACCGAACGAAGAATGTGTCATAGGATCTTCGCCCACTTACCAGGAAGCATCTCAGATAGCTACACGGATTGGAACTGTCAGTTCTACTAGACTTTTCGCACGGGTCATAGTGAGTGGCTTCAGTCGGGATGTTTTCAAAAGAGTGTTTCAACGTTGATGGATGCTCAGCTCGATGAGCTTTGACATGTTCAAGAACTGTAAGTGCTCCCTCAAGACGCGAGGGTATCTTCCGCAACACATCCGGCTACAGCTACTTCCAGATCGTGACTGTGCGCATTAGTCCATTCACATAGCTCTCAAATGAGCCTGACTGTCAGAGGTCCAATTCAACCGCCGTGAGCGGAGATGAGCAACAGATCAAAACGTTCCCTTCGGCAGGCCGGTCAAGAGGCTCGGGTGCGTAGCCGATCTTTCCATCGATCAATCCGGACTCGCACTTGTGGCAGACACCAGTCCGACAAGCCCATCTGACAGGAACGTCGCAGGCCTCCGCGAATTCGAGGAGACTTGCATACCGCGAGTTCCAGGGCACCGTGAGACCGCTGCGTGTGAAGGAAACCGTCGGGCCTGTGCCTACGCTTCCGGAGGGTAGATGCGGGGGCACCGATGGGGTGCTTGCGATTCCGGGCGTGATGGAAGATTCAGCGCCGAATGTCTCGGAGTGGATGCTGGAAGCAGGGACACCCCATGACTTCAACTCCGCAGTAAAGTCGGAGAGGAAACCAGTTGGTCCACAGAGATAGAAGTCCGCTTCTTTCGGTACTTGAAGCCGTTGCAATGATGAGAGATTCAGATGTCCCGAGGCATCGTAGTCCCGACCTTGCTGATCAGCATCGTCTGGCTTGCTATAGGCGACGAATGCATGGCTGTGCGGAAGGCTATTGAGCAAGCCGCGCGCTTCCGCCACGAATGGGTGTTCCCTGCCATTGCGAGCACCGTAACACCACCAGACTTCTCGCGTTGAATCGGTGCCGGTAGCCGCAAGCCAATGAAGCATTGCGAGCACCGGCGTCGCCCCGATACCCGCACTGAGCAGTACAAGAGGGTTGTTGCCCGGAGCGAGAGTGAAGCTCCCTCTCGGCGCGCTCACCTGAAGCAGGTCTCCCACCCGAATGTAGTCATGAAAGTAGCGGCTCCCTACGCCAGTGGACCGCTTCACGCTGACGCGATACGTTCCTGCACCCGGCGGACCCGACATCGAATAGCTTCGCAGGATTGGCGCTGAGTCCCTCTCCAGTTCGAGCTTGAAGACCAGGAATTGACCAGGAAGAGGGGCCGGTAATGGGCTCCGGTCCTCCGACTCGAGAACAAACGAGAGCACATCAACACTCTCCCGCTCTACCGCCGCAACTCGCAGTGACCGAAAGCCCGGCCACGCCGGCGGTGGCGCGGAAGAAGGGGCTAGGCCCGCGTTTCCACCCTGCCCGTGCTTCTCCTCGGCAGCAGCCAACACTGCGAGCGACCCCTTCCAACCGGCGCTGAGTGATGGAATACGCAGAGCGCGTTGTAGTTGATCCGGCGAGTGGCCGGGCAAATAAAGCAGTCCATCAATTTCCCGGACAGTGACACGCTCCGGGCCATCGGCAACCTTAACGATCTCGTCGCCCGCGCCGATCTCCCCTTCTTCAATGACACGACAATAAAAGCCTGGTCGCTTATGCGAGACCAGGAGCGCAGGCATCTGGGGGTTGTTCATCCGTATACCGACGCGATAGCAGGTGACGCGCGGCTGCGTCACTTCAAACAGCGCACCGCCGATCCGGTAGCGATCTCCGATGCAGACCTCGTCATCGGCAAGACCATCGACTGTCAGGTTCTCGCCGAACTGGCCATACCCGAAGTCGTGACGCTGGAGATACGTCTCCCAGTAGCGGTAGGAGTCGAGCTGATAGACCATCACAGCACG
Source organism: uncultured Acidobacteriaceae bacterium (assembly GCA_963741395.1). Taxonomy (GTDB): domain Bacteria; phylum Acidobacteriota; class Terriglobia; order Terriglobales; family Acidobacteriaceae; genus Edaphobacter. The sequence continues at coordinate 577,720 of CAVUHV010000002.1, read as the reverse complement.
GTGCTCTCCGCCGTGGCCTGCGAGATCGCCCTGACCATCACCGTCAAGATTGAGACGGCGCGCCATCACCCTGCCTGCTACGGGTCGCTTCCAGACAGCGGTGCGGACCACTTTGCCTTGCCATTCGACATCGACTGGAAGGCCGACGTTCACTGAGACAAGCAAGCTCACGATGCACCTCCTTCCAATGAAAGCTACAAGAGACTGTTCTCGAAACAGCTATTTGTTTCCCGAAGCGTCTGTAATGCTCTCGCCACGCCGGAATGAACATTCTGCCCGTCCTCGACTACTAATGTGAATTCGTCCGTGTCGATGTTGAACAAATAACCGTAGACGTTGACCGCTTCATCTGTGGTACTCCCCTAAGCGGATCCTGATTGAGTGTTCTCTCCTCGCAATCTCTGTTTGATGTCGGCCAACCGGCGATGTGCGCTCCAATTCTGAATAGGACTCGCATCGACTGCTCTGAGCGCTGTTCGGTTTTCATGTGGAACGACCTCGCGGAATGAAACCCGGAACGCCGGTCTTCACCACTTCATTGAGTCTCTGTCTAGTCTCAATACGATTGATGTGTACCCACCCCAGCGATAACGAGTACTTGATAGTCTGTATGGCTGGCGATTTTCTTTAGAAAAGTGCATCCCGGGTCACAATTGACCATCTGTCAGTTAACAGTACAGTTCTTTTGGGAGCATATATGGAGTCCATCGGAGCCGTCGGAGAGGCCCCCCTTCGTACCCACAAGCGGGACAGAGACGTGACCGTACCGGCCATTCTGGACGCGGCAGAGATTGAGTTTGCCACAAATGGTTTTGCCGCAGCTCGAACCGAGAGCATTGCGGCGCGGGCAAATGTGGTCAAGGGTCTGATCTTTCACTACTTCAAGTGCAAAGAGGGGCTCTATCAGGCGGTCCTTGTGAGGGCCTACCAGCCACTTAGCGGGGCGCTCGATAAGTCTTTCGACAAAAACCTCAACGCCACGGACGCTTTGATGTCCTTTGTCGAGAGACTGCTCGCCGCAATGACGGAGCACCCCTTGTCGCCCGTTATCTTTATGTTGGAGAGCATTCAAGGCGGGGGCGAGCACTTTCGCAAGTTAGCAATGCCTTCGCTCTATAGCCGGGTCGAAGTCTTGCTGAAGAAAGGCATCGCCTCGGGCGAGTTCAGAGAAATGGACCCCGGACATGGCGCCATCAATATTATTGGCCTGTGCGGCTTCTATTTTTGCGCGGCTAACAACCTCTCCCATATTCCAGGCAGAAGCCGTAACCCATTGAACAGGCAATCTTTGGCAAGACACACAGCAGAAGTGATGGCCTTTGTCAGAAAAGGCACCGCCTCGAGCAGCTAAAAAATGTGGGCCTTTTGTCTATGTTGAGACATCTCTTTATTGACTGACTGAATAGTCAATAACAGCGTGAGGGTGCTCTCGATGAGATTCACGGAAACCGTCAACTCGAGCAAACAAGAAATAGGAGGATCTATGGCGACCGCAGGCGCAGCAGCAACCATGAAAGCCGCCCAGGTGACCGCGGCCGGAGCCGGTCTTAGAATCGTTGAGCTGGAGTTTCCCGATCCAGGCCCGGGACAGGTGCGCATCAAAGTTCAGGCGTGTGGTGTGTGCCACAGCGACGCGATCATCCTCGAAGGCCTTCGGCCAGGAATCCCCTATCCGCGCGTTCCGGGCCATGAAGTGGCCGGCGTGGTGGATGCGCTCGGGACTGGAGTGACTGAATGGCGAAAAGGCCAGCGTGTTGGCGTTGGCTGGCATGGCGGCCATGACGGTACTTGTCCCGAGTGCCGGCGCGGAGATTTTCGGAACTGCCGCAATGAGCAGAATCCCGGAATCAGTTATGACGGCGGCTATGCGGAGTACATGTTGGCGCCGGTCGAAGCGTTGGTTTCGATCCCGGACAGTCTCAGCGACATCGAAGCTGCGCCGCTGCTGTGCGCTGGAGTCGCCACGTTCAACGCCCTGCGGCGTGCGGGCGCGCTGCCAGGCGACCTGGTCGCGGTGCAAGGGATCGGTGGACTCGGCCACCTCGGAATTCAATTCGCCAACAAGTTTGGCTACAAGGTGGCTGCAATCGGGCGCGGCTCGCAAATTGAGTCGCTGGCAATGAAACTCGGCGCCGATGTGTATATCGACAGCAAAGTGAAGAACGCAGCAGAGGAACTACAAAAATTAGGCGGCGCAAAAGTCATTATCGCGACAGCGCCGGACTCCAAAGCAATGACCCAGCTGGTTGGCGGTTTGAGCCCGAACGGCAATCTTCTCCTGATCGGCGTGGCCTCCGGTGTTATCGAGGTGGCTCCGGTTCAGCTCATCAGGGGCAGCAGGACGATTCAAGGATGGGGAGGGGTAACGCCGGCGGATTCGGATGACACACTCCGCTTTGCCGAACTGCGCGGAGTACGCGCCATGATCGAAACCTATCCTCTGGAAAAGGCTGCCGAAGCATATGCCCGCATGATGAGCGGCAACGCAGAGTTCCGTGTTGTGCTGACGATGTGATTGCGGCCAATCGCGCGAAGAGCAGCCCCATTTGAGAACAGGTAATTCTGCTCGTTGATGTCGAGCGCGTGCGCTGCGACATCTTCAAAAGCGGAGTTCGCCTTTGTCAGAAAAGGCATCGTCTCGAGCAGCTAAAAAATGTGGGCCTTTTGTCCGCGTTGAACCAATCCCTTAGTTGACTAATCCGATAGTCAACTAGAGATCAAACGTCGTTTTGAGTTGACTTACCAAATAGTTAGTAAAAGGAAGAGTCGAATTGAACGTGACAACTGAAAGCAGTGCCAGACAATGGTTCCCGCCAGCGAAGATTGCGGCGGCACTCCTGCTCCTCATACTCGGTACGAAGGCTGAAGTGATGAAGGCGCAGGATGCACCTTCCGGAGACCAGAAGCTGACGTTGAACGGCGCTGTTGATCTCGCCCTGAAACAGAATCTCGACATCCAGATCGCCAATATTGAAACCGCGACGCGGCAGCAGGACCGCGTGATTGCGCGCTCTGAACTGCTGCCGCACGCGAGCTTCGAGACGGATGACAGCATCAATCGCCACAACCTGAGAGCCCTGCTTGGTATTCAGATTCCCAGCGTCCCTCACAGCATCGGACCCTATCAGGCAGTTCACGTCGGACCAACATTCTCGGCTCCTGTCTTCGATCTGACGCTGATTCGCCAATACCAGGCGAGCGGGCATCGCCTGCTGGCAAGCCGCGCTGATGAGCAGACGGTGCGCGAAGAAACTGTGCTGCTGACTGTCAGCGAATACATGGCTCATCTTCGCGCCCTTGCCAGCATCACGGCCGCCGAGTCCCGTGTGGAATTGGCGACCCGTCTGGCCCATCAAGCCGATGACCTGCTAGGAGATGGAGTAGCAACCAAGATTGATGTATCGCGCGCCCAGGTGAGGCTCAGAGAAGAGCAGCAGCGCCTGATTGATGCCCAGCGCGATGCGGACACTACCATCTATGCGCTGAAGCGCATCATGAAGGTCCCCGACAGCCAGAAGATTGAGTTCGCCGATCAGCAGGACTTCTTTCAGACGCCTTCGCTCGACCTCTCAGATCCGTTGGCAACGGCCCTGGTGCAGCGGCCCGAACTGCACTCTCTGGCCGAGAGTATCAAGGCCGCTCAACTAGCGCATAAGGCTGCCGTGGCAGAGTCCCTGCCGAAAATCACCTTCGATGGCTTCTGGAATGAGCAGGGTGAGACGTTCAACACGGCCACTCCCGGATACCAATACGAAGTCAACATGAGGGTTCCCATCTTCACCGGTGGACGGCTCAGAGCAGAACGGAAGAGCACAGCGCTGGCGGAACAGCGAACAGAGAAACAGCTCGCTCAGGAGCGCAACCAGGTGACCGAGCAAGTGCGTGATGGGCAGGTCGAATTGCAGTCTGCGCTTCACCAGGTTGACCTTGGCCGGCAGGAAGTGCAGCTGGCCAATGAGGAAGTCACACTCTCGCAGGGCCGCTTTCAGTCCGGCGTCACCGACAACATCGAAGTCACCCAGGCGCAGGATTCGCTCGCCCGCGCGAACGACTCGGAGATCGGCGCGTTGTTCCGCTACAACATCGCACGCGCACAGCTTGCCCGTGCTGTAGGCAGTGTGGAACAGACCTACACACACCCCTAGAAGCTTGCATCTTTACAAGAGGAAAATGTCATGAGTCAAGCAGTAATGGAACCGGAAGTCCAAGAATCAACCACAGTACCTCTACCTCCGAGCACCGGTGGAATCGTCCGGCGGAAGAAGACACTCCTGTTCTTAGGCGGGGGCGCGGCCCTGGCCCTGCTGCTGGTGTTTGGCGTTCGATACCTCGTGTGGTCAGCTCATCATGAGGAGACGGATGATGCGTATCTGGCGGGGCATCTGCACCCAATCAGTGCTCGCGTCACGGACACAGTGCAGCAGGTCCTAATCGACGACAACCAGCATGTGGTTGCAGGACAGACCCTGATCATCCTTGACCCCAACGACTACAAGGCGAAATTGGACCAGGCAAAGGCTGCCCTTGATGCGGCAGGCCGCGAGGCTGATACTGCCGAGGCTGCGATCCGCTCCACATCGGAGTCCGCCACGGCGCAGACCACACAAGCGGTGGGCACCATTGGAGAGGCCAAAGCTTCGATCCTGGCGTCAAAGGCCGCCGTCACCGCTGCTGAGGCAGGAGTTCCGCGTGCGCAGGCCCAGCTTCAAGAGGCAAATGCGACGCTGCAACGCGAAGACACCGACCTCCACAGGTACGAAGATCTCTATGCGAAAGAGCAGGTCTCGAAGCAAACCGTCGATCACCAGCGCGCAAGCTATCAGGTCGCCGTCGCTGGACAAGCCGCGGCCCAGGAACAGGTGCGGCAGGCACAGGCACAACTGCTTGCGGCACAGCAAGGCGTCGTCCGCACGGAAGCACTGCTAACGAACTCCCAGGGCGGGTTGCAATCTGCGCAGGCTACAAGGCTTGAGACGCGCGTACGCGAAGGCCAGTTTGCAACAGCACAGGCGACAGTCGCGCAGGCCGAGGCCGCGTTGGAGGACGCAAAACTTCAGCTTTCCTACACCATCATCAAAGCGCCTGTGAGCGGACGCATCGGTAGAAAGTCAGTCGAGGCTGGCCAGCGCGTGCAGATCGGGCAGCCGTTGATGGCGATTGTGGAAAACCAGCCATGGGTAGTCGCTAATTTCAAGGAAACACAACTGGAGAAGATGCGCACCGGTCAGCGTGTCGAAGTGCAGATCGACACTTTTCCAAAGCACAAGTTTTATGGACACGTAGACAGTCTCGCTCCGGGCTCTGGCAATGAATTCGCGCTGCTGCCTCCGGACAATGCGACCGGCAACTTCACCAAGATCGTGCAGCGAATCCCCGTCAAGATCGTGCTCGATCAGGACAGCGTGCGTGGGTATGAGAACCTGCTTTCCCCCGGCATGTCGTCAGTCGTTACTGTAGCCACAAAGTAAAGGAGAACTTCCATGGCGACCACAACGATGAATCCGGCGATGACTGCAAGAAACCTCACGACAGAGGCTACCGATCGTGTGCCGTTGAAGACCTGGATATGCGTTCTCGGAGTTCTTCTCGGCTGCTTCATGGCTGTGCTCGACATCATCATCACGAACTCCTCGCTGCGCGACATCGCGGGAACGCTCGCAGCAAGCTCGGATGAGATCTCATGGGTGCCGACGTCGTATCTGGTTGCTGAAATCGTCACGATCCCGCTGACCTCGTGGCTCTCCACTGCATTTTCACTGAAGAGATATCTTCTGGTGAATTCGGTCTTGTTCGTGTTCTTTTCTGTTTGCTGCGGACAGGCACATTCGCTGGATATGATGATTCTCTTTCGTGTCCTGCAGGGTTTCACCGGCGGCGTGCTTATTCCCCTCTCCTTCAACGTAATCCTCACGTATCTTCCGCCATCGAAGCAGCCGATCGGCATGGCAATGTTCAGCGTCACAGCGGTGTTCGCCCCTGCTATCGGCCCGCTCATCGGCGGCTGGCTGACCGACAACTACGGGTGGCCCTTCGTCTTTTACATCAACATCATCCCTGGGGCACTGTTGATCGCGGCCGTCTGGTTCACCATGGAAAAACAACCGATGAACCTCAGTCTGCTCAAGAAGGGCGACTGGTGGGGAATCCTCACTATGGCGATTGGTCTCGCTGCATTCGAGATCGTCCTCGAAGATGGAAATCGTAAAGATTGGTTTGGCGATCCGGGAATTGTAAAACTGGCCTGGACTGCAGCTATCTTCATCCCTGCCTTCATCACCATCGAACTACGCAAAAAAGACCCGCTTCTTGACCTGCGCATCTTTGCGCGCAGAAACTTCGGGTTTGGCAGCTTCGTTAATTTAATCCTCGGTGTTGGCCTCTATGGCGTCGTTTTTATCCTTCCCCTGTACCTAGGGCAGATTCATGGTTACGACGCCTTACAGATCGGCAAGGTCATTATCTGGCTGGGACTTCCGCAACTCCTCGTCATTCCGCTGGTGCCGAAGTTGATGAAACGCTTCGACGCGCGAATTATTATCGGCGTCGGAATACTCTTCTTTGGCGGTAGTTCGTTCTTTACCTCTCATCTCGATTCTAATTTTGCGGGCCCGCAATTCCATATCCCGCTTATTTTCCGCGCGTTGGGTCAGCCACTTATCATGGTTCCACTCTCTTCCGTCTCAACGGCTGGCATGGCGAAGGGACGCGAGAGCGGTTCAGCCTCTGCGCTCTTCAATATGATGAGAAACATTGGAGGCTCAATCGGCATCGCCGGACTTTCAACACTGCTTTCCGTAAGAGAGCGGTTCCACTCGGAACGCATCGGGGAATCGGTGACCGTCTATTCGGGCGCCGTTCAGGAGCGAATGCAGCACTCAGCAGCTTTCTTCATGTCTCAGGGCAGCGATCCGTATTCGGCTAACATGCGCGTAATCGGCGCTATGGGTGGCGCCATTCGTCGCCAGGCCTTTCTGCTCGCATACAGCGACTGTTTCCTCGCGCTGGGCTGCGTGTTGCTCTCAAGCGCAATTGCTTTGTTCTTTATGAAAAGGGCACGCATCTCGGGTGCGGTTGGTGGACATTGATGTGCTAACACGGAGAATCGGTCCGCGTTAGCACATTTCCGAGCGTCTCGTCTGAGGTGAACCACTCGGAGGGTGCCGGGAAAAGATACGTTACATTTCGTACGAGTATCGGCACGGATTGAACGGACTCCTCGGCGCTATCTCGCGTCAAACATCCCTCGGTTGTTCCGATGGTGCGGCTGTCACTTGGAAACTCCATCAAGCGCAATGCAAAGTTCGGTGTAAGCGCGAACCAATTGATCCAAGCGAAAGGAACGATTGAGTCCGCTGGGATTGGGCAGAACTGAATTAGTCAATGGAATGAGGTAGTTAGTTGGTGCCGGGAGGGGGGGTCGAACCCCCACGAGGTTGCCCTCGGCGGATTTTGAGTCCAATTTTTGGCGTTTTGCAGTGAGATGCATTCGTTTGCACGATATCGCATAAGTTGTTTGCCTGCATATTGATACAACTCACTTCCCGATTGCAGTATGCCGCAGTCTAAAGCACAAAAGTTAGAAACGAACAGCCACCTAAACGGCCACCTAAAAATGCACCAAAAGTAGTGCAAACGGCCTTCGAGACACATCGGATTAGGACTCCGCCGGGTCACAGCCATCGCGTGATGGCTGCGATCTTGACACATCGGATTTCATATACGACACCCTAATCTACGCTAAGCAAAGCACAATAAACTCGTCTCCGCGCAGCATTATTTACTTGTATTGGCACGACAGAATATACTTGTATCCACACGACACAATGAACTTGTAGTGACGCGTGAACACAAATGGCGAAGCCTAACGAAAAACTCGCAGCATCCCTGGCTGCCCTGCACGATCTCCAGAAAGAGGGACAGCACATCTTCCGAACCGGAGAACTGAGCCGGGTACACCGCGATCGTTTAGTCAAAAGCGGCTTCCTACAGCCGGTCATCAAAGGATGGCTGATGTCCGCGAGTCCTAGCGCACGCCCCGGAGACAGTACAGCCTGGTTCGCATCTTTTTGGGAGTTTTGTGCCGCTTACTGTGCCCAACGATTCGGAGCGAACTGGCACCTCTCGCCGGAACAATCACTCCTTCTCCATGCCGAGAATACGGTCGTGCCCACGCAAACCATCGTTTATAGCCGGAAGGGACACAACAACACAACCAGGCTGCCGTTTCACACGTCCCTCTACGACCTGAAACAGTCGCAACCGCCTCCTCGCAATCAAATTGTTGTTCGAGACGGCCTGCGCCTCTTCTCGCCCGATGCTGCACTGGTGCGAGTGCCCGAATCATTCTTCCGCCGCAACCAGATCGAAGTGCAAGTGGTTCTGTCCGGCCTCACTGATGTCTCGAATCTGCTGCGCATGTTGCTTGATGGCGGTCATTCGGCCATTGCAGGCAGGCTTGCAGGCGCACTACGGCGAGTGAATCGTGGCGAACAGGCCAACGAGATTCTCTCGACGATGAAAGCCGCTGGATACGACGTTCGCGAATCTGACTCATTTGAAAACGAACAGAATGTTTTTGCGATTAGCGCGGCTGAGGAAGCACCTATTGTTGGCAGGTTGAAGGCGATGTGGGCCGCGTCACGCGAGGCAGTGCTCAAGAGCTTTCCTTCTGCACCGGGTTTGCCAAGAAGCAAGAAGGCGTACCTTTCCGAAGTAGACGAGGTCTACAAAAACGATGCCTACCACTCGCTTTCTATCGAAGGCTTCCGTGTCAGTCCTGAGTTGATTGAGCGTGTCATGTCGGGCAAGTGGGACCCGCGTCACCATGAAGCTGACCGGCAGAATCGTGATGCTCTCGCCGCTCGCGGCTACTGGCAGGCATTCCAACGAGTCAAGGTAAGCGTATCGAAGGCACTTGCGGGGGAGAATGCAGGCGTGATCGTCAGAGACGATCATCGTGAGTGGTACAGAGAACTCTTTGAGCCCTCCGTTGCATCGGGCTTGATTGCAGCATCGGCGCTCGCCGGTTACCGTAACGATGCGGTGTATCTACGGAACTCGCGGTATGTGCCCCCGCGTTGGGAAGCCGTTCGCGATGCCATGCCTGCTCTATTCCATTTGATTGAGGAAGAGCCTGAAGCTTCAGTGCGCGCCGTTCTCGGGCACTGGCTCTTCGGCTATATCCATCCCTACCCGGATGGCAATGGCCGAATGGGTCGTTTCTTGATGAACGTACTGCTCGCATCAGGCGGCTATCCTTGGACAATCGTTCGCGTTGACGACCGCGTGGAGTATCTGCACGCTCTTGACCTTGCGAGCATCGACCTTGATCTCCACCCCTTTGCCAGCTTCATCGCTAAACAAATGCAAGCCTCATTGAAGAAAGCTTGAATGCTCAGGCCACGATGTTTTCAGGATGATCGCCACGCGCATACTTCCGCAGGTCGGCCACAGGAATCAGAACCCTTCCGCCAATTCTTCTGGTCGGCAGTCTCCGATTCGCTATCAGGTAATCGAGTCCACGCTGGCTGATGGAAAGTAGCTGGGCCGCTTCTTCTCGGCTTACCAGCAGCTTCGCCTCGGGCGGAATGGTGGCTCGTGCTGGTGGCTTCTTGTACGCGCTGTTGAATGCCTGCATCGTCTGCTCCTTCGATAAAGACTTCGCTTTCTTCACAAACCCAATCCATACCCCATGCTCCGCTCCAGCACACGCTCTGAGGACGGGCCGATCTTCTGCTGCACCCCAAGCATCGCTTGCTCTGGCTGATAAGCGCTCTTGTGCGATACGTCGTGACTCAGAGCCTGCGACAGCTTCTCGCGGTCATTGGTAAAAATCTGTGCGTCCCACTGACCACGCGAAACTGAGACATAAGCCATGCGGTGATTCAGCAAGTCCTTTGCGCCAAGCTCGGTGTCCACGTGGATCAGCACACGCTCTGCGGTCTGCCCCTGGCTGGAATGGCTGGTGACGGCGTAGCCGTGGTCCAGGTGCGGAAAGCTTTGCACTGCGAACTCCACGCTGCGACCGCTATCCAGCTTCAACCGCATCGGGCCGTTCGGCGCGATGCTCTCTATGCTTCCCAGCTCGCGATTTGCAACCTTCAACTCCTGATTCGGTGCAGTGAACTGAACGCGATCACCGACGGAAAACGCCTTCTCCTGCGCGCGGTAGACTGAGACGCCCATCTGACGGCGTGGATCGTAGGCTATCTGCTCTCCGTTGCCCCGCAGAACGGTCAGCATGTTTTCCTGACCATGCACCGCGATCACGCGAGCGTACTCGCCTTTCCCGATGCCCGTCTCTTTCGATGCACGCGAGTAGTGGAGAATGTCGTCGATCTGATACCGCTGTGCCCAACTGCGGTCCGCTCCCGTCATCTCCTGGCGAGGCGAAAGCACCTGCATTGTATGTTCCTGCTTGTCCACAAGGCCACCCGCTTGCAGCTCCTTATGGATTCGCGAGTTGATCTCGACACGGGAGCGATTGTCCGGCGAAACGACCAGCGTGTTCTCTGGCGAAGCCGCATATTCGCGAGCAATCGCTTTGATTCGGTCTTCACGTCCTTTCACATCATGTACTCGCCCTTGCTGATCGAGGCTTTCGACTGCTGCCGCCACATGCCCGTGCGCCAACAGCTCTACAGCCTGCTTCAACTCCGGGTCTCGCTGGCGAAGAATCTCATCCAGCTTGACTGTGTGCATCCCTGCCTCTTGAAGTTGCGCGAATGGGCGACCGGCTTCCACGCCTTCGTGCTGACGCACATCACCCACAAGCAATACGCGGTCATGTCGATGAAGGCGCGACATGAACTCGTGCATCCGCCGAGTCGAGGCAAGCGTGGACTCATCCAACACATAGAAGCGCTTCTCTCCTGTGTCCCGCTGCTCCCCTCTGGCGAGATGATGCTGAAGCGTTGATGTCCTCATGCCCGCCTCGGCGAGTTTCTGTGCAGCGCGGCTCGTGGGCGCGAATCCCTCGACACGATATCCCTGCGCTTCCACTCCTTCGCGAATGACCGCAAGCGTCGTCGTCTTTCCTGCACCCGCGACACCATCGAGTCCCACGATTTTTTCGCGGCTCAGGAATATCTCATCGACTGCTGCAAGCTGCGACTTGCTCAACTCAGGATGAAGATCCTCTGTACGGATTCGCCATGCAGGCGACACCAGCATGGAATTCTCGTAACGTTGCTGATTGCCAACCTGCACAGAACCAACGATCTCCCGCTCCAAGCGAATCATCTCGGCTGTCGTGTACTGCGGTGCGGCTCTACCATCCGTCCGCTCGACCAAGCGAAACTCTCCACACCTCACGCGCCGCTCGAATTCTTGCCGCACCTGGCTGTATGTTGCTTCACCCATGCTCCGATCCATAGCGGCTTGCAGGATGCTTCGCTCATCCTGCACTGCTGATCGCTCAAAGACATGATTGCGAGAGTAGGTCAGTGACTGCTGCGCAGTCTTCTCGGGTTGCTGTTCGGATTTCTGGATATGCTGCCGCGCCTGGGCAACAACCTTATCTGCCTGATAGCCAAACTTCGCCGCGAGGTCACTATGCCGTTCCAAGACCTCTTCCCATGAAAGCAGGTCTTTGTTATCTCTAGTACGATGCGCTGCGACCTGTGCCGCTCCCGCACCCTCTCGGCCAATCTCTTGCAGATGCTCTTTGATCTGTGCGCGTCGAGGACTTGATGCTTCCAGGTACTCTTGCGTATAGCCCTTGATCTCTGGCTGCCCATGCTGGCCTCGCTCGATCCCGTAGCCCAACCGTTGCAGCCGCATGGCAAGCTCCGAGCGATACACACTTGTCGCATACTGCTGCGATTGAAAGAGGCTTCGCTCTTGCAATGCGCGTGTCTGGCCGTTCTCGCGTTGCGTGGTGTTGAAGATGACAGAGTGGGTGTGTAGCTGTGGCGCAGCATATCCATCGACTGGCCGCGCTGTGTCGTGCTCGAAGGTTGCTGCGATGAACTTTGCTGTCGTCTCGGGCGCGTGAACATTGCCGATTCGTGCCTGCGTGTAGCGCTCTAACTCATGCAGCGCAACACGAACACTCTCACGATGCGCTTCACGCACCCGTTCATCACCACCAACAAGAGCAGTGAGTGATACAGACTTGGGTGCGGAAAACGTGGCATCCCATCCTGCACGATGTTCAGCGCTGGTGATCTGCTTGCCATATTCGTTTTCGTAAGTTCTCGCTGGTTGGTGCTTGACGAGCGGCGCAGCACTCTCTGGATGCTGACCTTCGCTCAGTCGAGCAAAGTGCTCATCAGCGACTGTGCCGTTCAAGCCCCACTCACGGGCAAGCTCTCCTCGCCACTCACTGTGTCCTTGCCGGTCGCGGCTCCAGTAGTTCTGCTTCTCAGACGCGAACTCTCTCGCATGGTATGTGCGGGCCTGTGTAGCGGACAGCGCTTTCGAGAGAGTCAACATGCAGAGGAACCTCAACACATGAACTGCAGAATCTCGCAACTGCTTGCTGCATAGCGTAACCCTAAATGTGGAAATGTGGGACGTAATTTCGACAAATATTTTTGTGCAAGAATCGCGAATACCCGCATGCATACTGAACAACAACGCTATCGGCGTTCTAATCGACAGCGTATTAGGAAGCGAATGCGGACCCTCATATCAGTGGAATTGATGCACGAATGCAGAAGCTCAAGCGAAACCAATCAAGAGCCATTTGCTGCTCGAATGTCGGGGGATATGGAAGATCGAAAAGGACCGGCTTGAAGAGCGAATCGGCTAGTCGATCCACTGTGATTTATCCCAAGGCTTAGGTTGAGCATTGCCGTTGCAAACGGCTGCTGCTCCAGGGAATATTAAGTGTCGTTGCGGTCTAGCCGGAGACACGCCTGAAAGACTCGACTTCTCGCTTCTCAGCGTGCCGCCAATTTCGGTGCGAAAGGTGTTCGCGTTAGCCCCGTGATGCGGTTGCGCCTTATGGGAGGAGTTGACCCTCGAAAGCCTTGCCTTCGCACTGGCGATTTGACGGTATATCCAAACCTTAATCTTGCTCCTTAATTGGCTGCAGAGAGCGTGTGAATCGAATGCGAATGCTTCTTCGTAAAGCTCTTCATAAAGAAGACTCCATTCCGCGACGAACTCCCGCCTCATCATGATCACGAGATAGAGGACAACGAACGGAACGATGTAGACAGAGAAGAGCGGCTCGGCGATCACGTGCCGAAAGCTACGGTTGTCATAGAAATCCTCCTGTAGGAAACCCGCCAACTCAGATGACTTGATCCTTTCTATAGGCGTCTGTTCCAGTTGAATCCACCCCCGCTGACGAGCCGAAGACGATAGCTCAATCGGAAGAAATCCTGACCCGTCAGAGTCGACATCTTGACGAATCACGGGCTCGCTTTTCCCCCCTGGAGCCGCCTTGTACAGCCATTGGATTTGAGTGGTGCTCTCGGGATTCTCAGCAGTCTTAGAGCTCTCCCAATAGGTCATCAAATAGTAGCCTTCGAGCGGCGGCAGTTCCCACCGAAACCAGGCTATAAACAGTGCAAGCGCCATCGCCGGAAGCGAGCACATAAGCAACGCAGTTCTCCACGGAAACGCCCTGCGAAGACCGGCCCGTTGCATGATGCTTCTTCCTCCTATTTGTCGGAACTTTGCGACCGCTTTTGGGCTAGGAATTCACGGGCTTTTTGTTCCTTAATCGAGTCCGCATAAGCTGACATCTTGCGAAGGTCATCCGCACTCAGCGGCCCTTGCGATGCTTTTGCGAACAGATTCAGCATGAGGGACCGCATCCCCATGATCTCTGCCAACAGAATCCGGTCTGTCTGCTCTTCTCGCGGAGCGCGAATATGGGCGAGCGCGGTGTCGCGCAGCCATTCGGATACCTTTTTCCCGGCCTTGGAAGCGGCGGCCTCGACCTCACTAAGCTCCACTTCCGTGAGACGAGTAGCGATAGATTTCACGCGATAGGCATCATTCGTTGCCGGGGCGGGCGAAGCTGGCGGTGTCGGCTGTTGCAGCTTGGTATCGGAAGAGGCCATGAAGAAAGACCACCTGCTGAGACATCTCTGGTGTCCGCTTTGATGCGCACGGGGTTATATCGGTTTCTATAACTACGCTTCTAACTTGGCAATTCGCACCTGATAACGCTCTTGTCGGCCCCGCGACCCACGACGTTTACGTCCGTGAACGCGACAACGTAATGCATTGAAACAGAAGAGGTTAACATTTCGCACTTCAACGGCGCTCGACAGCACCCATTTGGGGATGACGTGTCAATCTTCTTTCGGTGCGAAGCACCGCGGTGCTGAACTGGCTACGCTGAAGACCATCTCAGAGTATAAGCGCATTCCTTTCCGAAGCGACCCCGACGGGAAGTCCAGATGGATTACCCAGGGATGGCCTGGAACACTGGCGAGAGAAGATGTGTGCAGCCATGTGTCCGAGATGCCGGTTATACGATCACTGGCACGGTCTCTCTGACTTAAGAACCCGAACACATCACGGGTCGTATCTTACCCTCGGCCAGATGGCTGCCTCGTTTCAACTTGAATGTGCCCCGATTCTGGCACACTGGATGCTGAAAAGTTTGGATTCAGGTAAGAGATGACGACGAAGTAGCCTTTGTTGGCGAGACTCTGCGCTTCTAACGGTCCACTGACGCTCTGCCAGCCTTGAGGCGATCACTGAAGCCAGTTCGCTTGGGCGTTCGCCAGATGTTTCTCGGGGAACCCAGGTTGGTCGCCGCCGCGCCATCAAGAACATCACCGTCGCTCAGTATGACGCTACGGTAGCAAATTATCGGCAGACAGTCCTGACGGCATTTCAGCAAGTAGAGGACAATCTGGCGGCTTTGCGGTCGATGACCGTAAACGTCGGTGAGGACCACCCGCGAGCTTATCTGAATCGTGTAGGGCTGGTGTGCCGACGGCTGGCTTTGAGGCTGGGACTGGGCCGAAGCCGTGAAAAAAGAACCAGAAAGCAACAGAGCCAGAACCGTCAGCCAGCATCGCGTGAGCATCGGTTCACCCCCGGTTAACAGACGTTTTGACGGATAAGGTGAACGGTAAGTTGCTGACATTGGCGACACACAAACTAAGTCCGAATTGGCGACAATCCAAAAGTGAATAACGAGATGAGCGTTTACCGGGACGAATTAAGTTCTCACTGCCAAACCGTCCTCAATGAGAGGATTGCCCGGTTGGCAATTGCTGAGAGCGGGCGTCGATGGGGTAAGTGATCACAAGCTGGCGCTAGTCTTATACATCTGGGAGCGCGTTGATTTCAATGTTCGTCAATTTGTCCGACACTCAGGTCGCTGCCGGAACTCGAAGTTTTCTGTCATTGCTCGATCAGAACTGCAACGGAACGCGCGGGAATCTGCAACGTTCCTGTTGCCGGTTGCGCATCCGGCCGCTCCGGCGTGACTGTGACCAGCGAACCTGGGTTCGGCAGGTTTACTTTCGCTTTGATTTGCTTTTCGCTTTCCTGGTTCACCACCACTACCGCGCGCTTGCCGCCTTCAGCTACGAAAACGGAATAGCGATGCGCGCCGTCGGCGCTCACCTCCGCTCCGATTGTGTCTCGGAAAGCGCCGTCCCAAAGGTAGGCTTTGTACTTGCGGCGCAGGTCGTCGATTTTCTGTCCGTAGGCCATGGTGAGCGGAAAATCGCGCAAGTGTCCTTTGTACAGGAACGGTTCGTACTGGATCACGCAGTGGTTCAGCAGGATGTTGTTCAACTGTTCGCGATCGTCGAAGCCGCTCACGCCAGCGATCATCAGCGAGTGTTGTGTGTCGAGGTACTGGCAGATGGGCGTGGCGCTGACACCCGCCTCCGACACCGGGAAGTACTGCATGAGCCAGTCCTGCGGACCTTCGCCGGCGAAGAGGAAATCGGGGCTGATCTTGTCGGCCGCTTCGCGGAGCGCCGCAGAGAGGGGCAGGTCGCCGCCGTAGATATATCCGGGCGGATTGTAGCCGTGCCCTGAGGCGAAGTTGTAGAGCGCGCCTGCGTGATGGCAGATCTCATCCCACAGCCAGCCGGTCGAACCAAGCGCCAGGATCTTCTTGAACTCCTTCTCGGCAATGTCGCGATAGCGGGCATCGGCGAAGTCCATTACTGCTCGGCGCCGGGTGTTGATGCCCGCCAGTTGGGTGGGAGTCTCGTAGTTGTAGCCGCCTTGCTCATAGCGGATGCCGTATGGATCCTTTGCTTCGTATTTACACAGCTCATCTTTGTACCACTTGGTCGTCAGATCGGCCCAGTTCAACTTGCCGAACAGGATCACGTTCACGCCCAGTGACTGAACCCTGGCGATCGAATCGTGAAACTCCTGCCAGGTACCTAGATTGGGATCGGTCTCCTGCGAAGGATCGTCGCGATCCTGGCCACCGACGTTCCAGCCGATGAGCTGGACCGCTTTTACGCCGTACTTGGCGTACTCCTCTCCGTACTCCACGAACTTCTTGTAGGAGATCGTGTAGTCCTCTTCCGGAGTGTTCATGCGCAGCATGGTCCACGAGTGGACATCGCGTGCCCACGCGGGAAGATGAGGCTTTTTGAACCAGGTGTTACGCCACTCCCGGTAAACGTCGATGCCGGAATGCCAGTCGCCCTTGTAGCCGCGTATTGCGATGGGAGCCAGCTTCTTCGTCGAATCGGGTTGGGCAAAGACGAAGTGGCAGGTTCGGAATTCCTGATGCACCGGCCAGCCGGAAAATTCGTCGCTCTTCGGTACTACACTGCCGTGCACCACGCCGGGATGCTGCTCGAAGGTGTATTCGAGGTAATAGGGCAGCGAAGGGTCGGACATTTCGATATAAAGTCCTTCGGTCTGGGCCTGGATCAGGCAAAAGAGACTGTGATGCGAGCCGAAGGTCTTGATCGGGAAATTAACGCCCCAGTAGCCTTTCTCATTGCCGAAGTTGGGATAGATCTCGTCGTAGCCAAGATTGCCGTACCAGAACGTCCGGGCTGCAACGGTTGAATTGGGCGTGGGAGGATTCAGGTCGCCAAAATACGGATAGTCGATGGTTTCCACCGGGTACGACGACTTGTTGTCGATGCTGCTATCGAACGTGAGCGCACCGTTTTTCAGAGTCACGGTCGCTGTGAAGGTAATGGGCAGTACGCCTCCGTGTTCACTGACCAGATCTTTCCATTGCAGCCGCACCTGATTGGGCGAAATCTTTTCGACGCTGGACGCTTTCTGCTTCTGACCGTACACAAAGTTCGTACGGCGGTTCGGGATGGGGGCGAGCATCCGAAACGAAACGCCCAGCGCGGGACGCCGTTGAACGGTCCAATCGGTCGGCTTGTGCTCCATGCGAGTGAATGCACCAGAGACCGGATCGAACGCGACCAGAAACTCTTCATCCTGCAGGACCACTTCGCCGGCAACAGAAGCCGCCTGCTCGGCGCTCATTTCGACGTTGTCGGTAAGCGCGGCCAACGCAACAAGCCCCGCGAGCTTATTAAAAGTGCGCCTGTCCATCATTCCTCCGTTTACGGCAATTGGAGAGACCGGTCTCTCGCGCAATGCTATCGAGCCGCGTTTACGGTGTCAATTCGAATTTGCCTTTGCTGATGGGCGTACGTAGCCGGCTTCGCTTCATAAGCTCCGAGTTGCGTTCATCCGCTTATCAACGAGTGCCGAATCGCCGAGGCACTCATTGTCTATTAGTACCGAAATGTCGGCTAGCGGGGCGGAATCTAAGGAGATCCAGCGGCTCTGGTTCCAGCCCTATCCGATCATTGACCGCGTTGCGGAAACGCTGTTTGCAGCCAGATATCGCTCTGTCGTTTGCACCGATACGTGTCCCAACAAAAACTGAATCTGCTCCAGTTCACCGCCGGCCTGATGGCAAAGACGGGCGCAACTTCGACGCAGGTCGTGCGACGCAAGAGAGGGAATCTCACAGCTCTTTGCCTTCTGCTTCACTACACCCCAAATCACCTTGGGGCTGAAGCCGGCTCCCAAGATTCTCCCAGCTTTGTTGATCGAACGGAGGAGGACGCCGGTCGTAATCCCGGAGGCATCCGTCCAAGCGTCAATTCCAGCTTTCACCCAATCCGGGATTTAGCCCGCTTGGAAAGCGGGCATCTTGTGCGTCCAATTCTCGATTTCGCCGGGACGCCCTATGTCTTTTCTGGTCTGTTCTCTGTTCTGCCCGTGCGCAAAGCCTGCCGCCTCCTTCTCCTGTCACTGCCTGTTGCCGCGCTTTTATCGCCTGCCGCCTCACAAGCGCAGGTGGCCGCTCACTTCCACAACGCGAAGAGTATCGTCGCGAGCGGCTTGAACTTACCCTATGGCGTGGCGGTGGACTCGAGCGGGAATGTCTATATTGCCGATTTCCTTGACACTGCCGTGCATAAGTTCGCACCCAACGGCAGCGGCGGCTACACCCAGCTCAGCGACGTGGCTAATACCAGCTTGGACTACCTCACTAGCGTGGCGGTGGACTCGAGCGGCAACGTCTATATTGCCGATCCCCTTAACAATGCCGTGCACGAGTACGCACCCAACCGCAGTGGCGGAACACCCAGCTCCGCTACGCGGCTAATACCGGCTTGAACCTCCCCTCTGGCGTGGCGGTGGACCCGATCGGCAATGTCTATATTGCAAATACCGGTAACGGACAGGTGCTGATCGAACAGACCAGCAGTGTCAATTTCTATTCTGTTGCGGTGGGGAACGCCAGCGCGACGCAGACGCTGACCTTCATCTTCGCCGCATCGGGTACGATAGGCGCACCCGCGGGGCTGACGCAGGGAGCCGCGAATCTCGACTATGCGGATGCAGGCACAGGAAGCTGGACAACAAACGGCAGCAGCCACACCTACAGCGTCGGTGACACCTGCACCGTGGATGTGACGTTCACGCCGAAGTATCCCGGACAGCGACGTGGCACGGTGCAGCTTGTCACTACGGGTGGCGGTGATTGCGACGGCGTATATCTATGGCACGGGCACAGCTCCGCAGGTGACGTTCTCTCCTGGTGCGGCCAGTGTGGTCAATACCGGCGGTGCGAGCACTACACCATGAACGATTGCGCGCGGAAGCCAGCTCAGATTTGCGATGCAATCCTCGCCAGCTCTGCGCGCATTCAGCTAGGTTTCATCCCCTATGCTCAGCTCTCCATCAGCACAATGGCAGAACGTGGCGGAATCACTACGCTAGCTTCCGAAGACCGCGAGTCTGGAAATTCGGGCGACGCCATCACAAAAGATCCCGGGTTGGGGATGCTTACGTCTGCTGTGATCGATCGATGCTCCTCTAGATTCATGATCGCTACAGCGCGTTTCCGATCATTCGCGATGAACACGCTGTAGCGATGATCTCCGTTAGCAGTGACGGTTGCATCCAGTGTGTCACGGAAATCCGCATCCCAAAGGAACTTCCGGTACTTACAGCGAAACGCGTCGACTTTCTTGCCATACTCCAGCGTGAGCGGGAAATCTGTGACATGGCCTTTGAAGTTGAATGGCTCATAGCTGATGATGTAGCGGTACAGCAGGCAGAGGTTGATCTCGTCGCGAGCATCAAACCCGCGCACTGCGGCCATTAGCGGTGCTTGCGGATCAATATAGCGCAGCGCGTGACGCGTCCCTGTGCTGATCCGGTAATAGCCGAGCGGGTAATATGGCATCAGCCAATCTCCCGGCCCCTCACCGGAAAACAGAAAGTCTGGCGTCACCTCGTCCGCAGCAGCTCGGAACATCTTGACCAACGGGATGTCGCCGTTGAACAAATACCCCGGTGCGGTGTAGCCGTGTCCCTGAGCGAAGTTGTATAGCACACCGTTGTGTTGCATGACCTCATCGAACAGCCACCCGGACGCGCCGAGGGCCAGCGTTTTCTTGAACTCCCCCAGCGCGATCTCGCGATACGCGGGGCTGCAAACGTCCATGATCGCGCGACGCCGTTGATTGATACCAGCCAGCTGCGTTGGCGTGGTATAGGCATATCCGCCTGATTCGTATTTATTACCGTACGGGTCAACTGCCTCGTACTTGTAGAGCTGGTTCTTGTAGTACTCCGTGGACATGTCGGCAAAGATTGGTTTGCCGAACATGATCATCTTCACACCCTTCGCCTGGATCTTCGCGATCGCATCCCGCAATTCTTGCCAAGTGCCAAGCCCTAGATCAGTGTCCAGAGAAGGGTCGCCGCCATCCTGCCCACCCTTGTTCCAGCCAACCAGCTGAATGGCTGTCACACCGTTTTCTGCGCACTCCTCGCCATATTTGACAAGGTCTTTGTAAGGAATCGTGTAGTCCTGCTCCGCTCCATCCACCTGAAGTTGCAGCCATGAGTGGACGTCCTGCACCCAGGGAGCCAAGTGGGGCTTCTTGAACCACGTCGCGCGCCACTCCTTATACACATCAAGGCCCGCATGCGAGTCGCCGCTATAGGTGCGCATCACTACGGGCGCCAGTGTTACGTTCGAGTGCGGATGCGCAAAGATAAAGTGGCACGTACGGAATTCCAAGTGCACAGGATGGCCTGAAATTGAATCCTGATGGGGCACTTCGGAAGCAACCCAATCCACTACACCAGGACGCTGCTCGAATGTGAACTCCAACAGATAGCGAATGTCCGGATCATGCAGCGCAACATAGATTCCTTGCTGGCCCGCCTGCAACAGGCAGAACTGGCTCTGACTGGATTCGATCGTGCGAGTGGGATAACGCACTCCCCAGTAGCCCTTCGCATTCGCAAAATGGGGGTAAACTTCTTCCGCAGAAAGCGCACCCACCCAAAGATGATGCGCCTCCACAGTAGTGGATGGCGTCGGCGAGGTGAAATCTCCAAAATAGGGATAATCAACTGTCTCGACCGAGAAGTCGGATTGGTTATCTACTGTGCCATCGAAGCTGAGCGTTCCGTTCTTCAGAGTAACCGTCGTGGTGAATGTAATGGGAAGTACCCCGCCGTGTTCGCTGACCAGGTCCGTCCACTGCATGCGGACCTGATTCTCAGATATCTTCTCCACACTCTTAGCGCGCTGCTTTGTGCCCAGCACAAAGTTGTCGCGACGCTTGGAGAGTGGCACGAAGAGACGGAAGGACGCACCCAATTCTGGCCTACGCTCAATGATCCACTGGGTGGATTTCCGCTCCATCCGCACGAGCGCTCCAGATAGACTATCGAATGCTACCCGTAAGTAAGCATCCTCAAGCACAACTTCTGCGCCAAGCTGGGGGGTCACCTCTTTCGAAGCGCTCGCCTTCATCTGTGCCTGCGAGCTTTCAGTGAGAGCACTAACCGCAGCGAGTCCAGCCAACTTTCCGAATGTCCTTCTGTTCACCTTTCCTCCTGTTCCATGTCTCCTCTAAACAATGTTACTGACCTGAGAGGAGCTATCGGGCCATGTATGTCTAGTTGCGATTTAGGCAAGCACTGTCGGCGCACTATCGCTTTCGCGCGGGTCAGGCACAGTCGAGCTTAGTCGAGCTTAGCGGTTTGTTGACGGCGTTTTGAGCGGCTCTGCCCTCAAGTACTCTAGCCACATCGTCGCAGACTGCGCGGGTCACGCGAGCCTGTGCTTCGCGCGTGAGAGCCGCGATGTGCGGAGTCAGAATCAGATTGTCGACCTCTTCGAGAGGCCCGGTGGCGGGCGGCTCCGATGCACGAACATCCAAGGCAGCTCCCGCGATGATGCCGCTCTTGAGTGCCTGGAGCAGATCTCCTTCACGGATGATCTCTCCGCGAGAGGTATTGATCAAGAAAGACGTTGGCTTCATCTGGCGAAAGCGGCTGAGATCAAGCAGACCTGCCGTTTGCTTCGTAGCGGGTAGATGACAGGTGACGATGTCGGATGTTGCCAGCAGCTCATCCAGGTTGACAAGATCGGCTTGCAGTTCACCGAGCAGAACATTGTCGCGACTGATAAACGGATCGTAAGCCACGATCTTCATTCCGAAGGCTCGCGCGCGTTGGGCCGTGAGATAACCGATCTTTCCTGCGCCAATGATACCCAGCGTCTTGCCATAAAGCTCTGTACCGAGGAACTTCTGACGATTCCAATTTCCTGCGCGTGTGTCTTGATTTGCGTTCAGGACCTTGCGGGCAAGAGAGACCATGAGACAGATCGCGAGTTCGGCGACGCTGATTGCATTCTGATCGGGCGTTGATGTAACCAGGACTCCGCGGTGCGTTGCATGCTCAACATCCACGTTCTCCAAGCCGACACCTGCGCGACCAACGACAACCAGATTTTCTGCCGCATCCAGCAGAGCAGAATCCACAGATGTCTGATTGCGTACGATCAGCCCTCGAAACTCTTTGATTCGAAGGGCAAGTTCTCTGGGATCTTTCCAAAGATCAGGGAGGAGAACCACATCGAACTTTTGACAGAGCGCATCTACCGCGGAGCCGCGGATATCCTCGCTGATCAAGATGTCATGCATCGCTGTTGGCTACCTCTCGTCGCACAAGAATGGAACATCCAGTCCATCGCACCAACGCCGAAGTTCTTCGAGCGTCGGGGCCCTTGATTGGTAGCAATCGATTATTTGGGAAGCCCTGCAAATAGGGCGTGTTGTTAGCCGCGCTCATTGGTTTGGGGTTAATTGTGGAACGCAACTATAGGCCCGACATCGAACCGTTGTCAAGAGATCGGTCTCTTTTGTTTTTTGGCCTGCACGACTGCCCTCACTCGTCTGCCCGATTAGCCTATTTTACTGGGTGTTTTCACAAGCATTAGTACTTGTACAATCTCTTCAAGGGCCTCAGTTCTTCCCATGCAAGTGATCGATTCTGGATACCGGTATTGCACAGATGATGGAACCTACTGCTCCCTTCGAAGGCGCCTCTGAAACCACAACAGCCATCTCTTCAAAAACGAAAGGCCATTCATGAGCGACCAGTCGTCTTTCCCAGTTGAGGATGAAGCACAACGACCGTCGGAGCTGCGACATAAGCACGAGCGAATACTGGAGTGGGTGGCCGAACGCCAGATTGACGGGTTGCTCATCGCCAGGCACGAGAACATAGCTTGGGCCACTGCGGGCGTAGTCGATATACGCGTCGGCATGCTGCGCGAGACCGGTCCGGCCAGTCTGCTTTTCACTCGCCACGGTGAAAAGTTCTATCTGACGACCAACAATGAAGCAGAGCGACTACAAACCGAGGAGTTTGCCGGGCTTGGATTCAAGCCTATCGTTCAACCCTGGTATTCCTATTCATTATCTGATGCGATCGGTTCTGTGCTATGGGGAGGCAAGGTTGTGGCGGACATTGCGCTCGGTGTTACCCCTGCCTTGTCGTTCTATGAACTTCGCGGTCCGCTGACGGAGGGTGAGATCGCTCGCTATCGCTGGCTTGGGAAGACTGTTGCGTTGATCGTTAGCGAAATCGCTCTGACACTCCAGCCGGGTATGCGCGAGAGAGAGATGCAAGCTATGGTAGCCGGCCGGTTGCTACCGGAAGGCATCTTGCCCAGCGTCTCGCTAACTGCTGTCGACTCCAGGGTGCGCCGCTTTCCACATCCTGTGCCACGAGACGCTGCGCTTAACCGTCTTGCAATGATATGCCTTTGTGCGCGACGTTGGGGTCTAACCGTTGCTCTAAGTCGCTTTATCCATTTTGGCAGTATGCCAAAAAAACTTGCCGAGAATTTCTCCACGGTCACCAACGTAGCGGCACGACTTTTGCTGTCCACCAAAGAAGGTGCCAGCAGCGATTTCCTGTTCCATATTGCCGAACACGCATATGCTGAGCTTGGATTTCCAGGTGCCGAAAAACGACACCACCAAGGCGGAGCGATCGGCTATATGGAGCGTGAATGGTTTGCACGTCCCGGCGGTAAGGAACGTATCCGTCCAATTGAGGCAGTCGCGTGGAATCCCAGTTTCGAAGGAGCTAAGTGCGAGGACACCGTTCTCTGTCAGCGAGAGAAGCTTGAGATTCTTACCGCAACCGCTGCATTGCCCGCTGCGCTTGTTCTGCCAGGTGCCGGAATCGAACTGACCGGCGTTCTTCAACGATAATCGTTTCTTACTCATTCGAGTATTGACAATCAATCACAATCGATTATACGTGTCATATGCTCAAATACGTGAACGTTTGCGGCACAAGAACCGTTGGACCGAGGGTGACTAAAAAACTGTTGTCTCTCTTAATGGCTGAGCCGCGACATGACTGAGAAGTGACAACCGCAGATCCGGAGAATCAGGCACAATTCGCGAGGAGGAGGTCGATATGAAATGACGAATCACTTTCCGGGTGCACGCGGATATGAGGACTGGAGTGAGCAGCACCGGGCGTGACAACTGGTGCACAGCGGAGCTCATGGAGCATGCTGCTGTTCCCTAGAGATTTTATGAATCAAGGAGATGTGGCTTGAATCGCTCAGATTGCGGAATAGCTCGTGCGTGGGAAGAGACCGTTATCATTCCGACTTATCCTGTTCCGGCCCCGGATCTTAACCCCTTGTTTCTCGAAAAGCGCGTATATCAAGGTAGCAGCGGAAAGGTGTATCCCAATCCTTTTACAGATCGTGTGTCTAACGACAAAACGGACAAGAGCTATCACGCAATTTTCGTTGAAAACGACTACATCAGGCTTATGATCCTGCCTGAGATTGGTGGCCGGATTCACATTGGGCAGGATAAGACCAACGGATACGACTTCTTTTATCGGCAGAATGTGATCAAGCCTGCATTGGTAGGCTTGCTCGGCCCCTGGATTTCGGGCGGAGTCGAGTTCAATTGGCCGCAACATCATCGGCCATCGAGTTTCATGCCAGTTCAATACACAATCGAGAATTCTGCGGACGGCAGTGTTACTGTTTGGCTGAGTGAGCACGACCCGATGCAACGCACAAAGGGCATGGTCGGCATTTGTCTGCATCCGGGCAGTGCCTACATAGAAGCAAAGGTCCAGATATACAACCGCACTCCATTTGTGCAGACCTTTCTCTGGTGGGCCAATGTAGGAATCCGGGTACATGATGATTACCAGGCATTTTTTCCACCGGACGTAACTTATGTTGCCGATCATGCCAAAAGGGCAATGTCCTCCTTTCCGATCGCACGTAATTTCTATTACGGTGTGGATTACCGCGAGGGTGTTGACCTTTCTTGGTACAAGAACATTCCCGTACCAACTTCCTACATGGTGACCGAATCCAAGTATGACTTCTTTGGCGGGTACGATTATGCCAAAAAGTCGGGATTCGTCCACTTCGCCAATCATTACATTGCACCGGGTAAGAAACTGTGGACTTGGGGCAATGCGGATTTCGGCCATGCATGGGACCGCAACCTGACCGATTCAGATGGGCCGTACATTGAGTTAATGTCGGGAGTTTTTACTGATAATCAGCCGGACTTTTCCTGGATTCATCCATACGAAACTCGCAGCTGGAGCCAATTCTGGTATCCAATTCAGGAGATAGGACTGGTCAAAAACGCGAACCGACAGGTGGCAGTCAGTCTTGAGCAGAGCGACAGCAACGTGAAACTTGGTATCTGCGTAACAGAGAAATTCGCAGATGCGTCGATTGAACTGTCTTCGAATGGAAACGTGGTATTCGCGGAGAGGCTGAATCTTGTCCCTGGCGAGCCCTTCGTTCACGATCATCCACCACAAGGAAATGACGACCTTCTGCTTCACGTGTTGACTAGTGATGGCAACGAGTTAATCCGCTACTCGCCGGAAAAAACAACAGAACTCGCCTGTCTGCCAGATCCGGCAACGGAACCACCAGCGCCTCGCGAAATTGATTCTATTGATGAGCTATATGTAACGGGGTTGCACCTTGAACAATATCGGCATGCGACTCGCTATCCTGAGGCGTATTGGGAAGAGGCGCTGCGACGTGACCCACTCGACAGTCGCTGCAATACGCAACTGGGGTTGTTGAGGCTTAGGCGGGGGCAGTTTATCGAGGGGGAGCGACACTTGCGACATGCGGTCGAGCGGCTCACTCGACGTAATTCCAATCCTGACAATGGTTGCGCACACTACTACCTCGGGATCACGCTTGAGTACCAAGGACGCCTGGATGAGGCTTATACGGCGTATTACAAGGCGGCCTGGAATTATGCATGGCAATCAGCGGCCTATTTCCGGTTGGCCGTAATCGACTGTACCCGAGGTAACTGGCAAGCCGCTATCGAACACAGCGAGCAGTCGCTAACATCAAGCGCAAGAAACCTTAAGTCTAGAAATCTGAAAGCGGCTGTTCTGCGAAAGCTGGGACGCAAGGAGGAAGCTGAGGCATGTGCGCGTACGACCGTGGCTCTCGATCCGCTCGATTTCTGGTCGCGAAACGAGCTAATGCTCTTAGCGTCCACTGAAGAACGAGCAAGAATGGAACAAGAGTTTCTTGCGTTAACTCAGCGCGACCCGCAGCTTCACATGGATATTGCATTCGACTATGCTGGCGCTGGTCTCCTTGCAGAAGCTTCCAATGTGCTCCAAATTTTGCTGGCAGGTGCGGATTCTGCGCATCCAATGGTCCTCTATGCCCTCGGTAGTTTCGCAGAAAAGATGGGCGATCGACAGAGAGCTGCGGAATATCGAAACAGTGCCGCAAAGGCATCACCCGACTATTGCTTTCCCGCGCGCCTTGAGGAGATGGTCCTGCTTAACGCAGCCATAACAGCGAATGCCGGTGACTCCAAGGCACATTACTACCTCGGCAATTTGCTCTATGACAAAAAACGCTATGAGGACGCTATTCGCTGCTGGGAGGCAACTGTCAAACTCGACGACGCATTTTCGATTCCTTGGCGCAATCTTGGCATTGCGTACTTCAATGTACGTAAAGACGAGAAACTCGCGCTAGACGCCTATTCAAGGGCGTTTGCTGCAAATCCTGCAGATGCCAGATTGCTTTTCGAATTGGATCAGCTTCGAAAGCGATTAGGTATCGTGGGCACCAAGAGGCTGGTTATGCTCAAACAGCATCTTTCACTTGTATCGTTTCGCGATGACCTCACGGTCGAGCTCATCACTCTGTACAACCAGACTGGAGATTCCCATAAGGCCCTGGAAATACTGCAGTCGCGCCGATTCAATCCGTGGGAAGGAGGCGAAGGACTGGTTTCCGGACAGTACGTTTGGGCTCACCAGTTGCTTGGCCGTTCCCTGCTCGAAGGTGGTCAGCCGAGCAAAGCGCTTGAACATTTCGAAGCAGCACGAAACTACCCTCATAACTTAGGTGAAGGTAAGCATATGCTCAGTTCCGAGGTATACCTCGACTATTTCACCGGCGTCGCGCTCAAGCAGCTGGGGAAAGATCTCGAAGCCCAAGAAGCATGGATGCAAGCAACGACAAGCGCCGATGGCCTTTCCTGGTTGACATATTATCGAGCGATGGCTTTGGCTGCACTTGGGCAACACAAGGAATCGCATGTAATTGTCGAACAGCTGCGTGAGTATGCAGAAACACAAATGCATGCGGAGGTTAAGATCGACTACTTTGCGACTTCATTGCCCAACCTCCTGCTCTTCGAAGATGATCTGCAGAAGAGGAATCACGTCGAATGCGTCTTCATGTTGTCACTAACTGATATCGCAGAGGGCAAGCTTGATGTGGCTAGGACACGGCTCAAGGAGGTACTGACATTGCAAGAAGATCATCTTGCTGCGCGGGCAGAGCTGCGCCATCTGGGACAGACTGCGCTCCAACATGCGGCCGGGCCGCCCGGTCGTTGATCGAGCATAGATTGGGACACTGCTAGGCTTGCCAGCAATTGAAGTGATTCTTGTTTTGAATGGGGTGGAGGGCGAGTTGGGAAGCGTTAGGGGCCAGCGAATCAATCAAATCCTGTGGGTCACTTATGCGGCGCAGAGTCGTTGCGGTTGGCAGCAGTCCATCCAAGCCATTTACTGCCTTTGCAGCGGTCTGGATTTGGCACGAGTTCCCTCTAAAGAGCGACAACAGGCGGACACATGATCATCATAAGCAAGCAAGAAGCCGCGCACTCAACGACTGAGACTGTATTCAACACAGTCTATATCTGGACCATCGCGCTGTCCGGAGCATTGGGCGGTCTATTGTTCGGATATGACTGGGTAGTGATTGGCGGTGCTAAGCCTTTTTATGAATGCTTCTTTCACCTGACGAGCGCACGGCAACAGGGATGGGTGATGAGTTGCGCTTTGATCGGTTGCCTGGTGGGCGCGCTAGTCTCCGGGGCGCTGACCAAGAGGTTCGGTCGCAAACGTCCCTTGCTTCTTGCTGCACTTGTCTTCACTGTTTCATCCATCGGCACGGCGCTGGCTGGCACGATCGAGATGTTCGTTTTCTGGCGGATGATGGGCGGGTTCGCAATCGGCTTAGCATCGAGCGTGTCGCCAATGTACATCGCGGAGCTGGCGCCAGCTCATTTGCGCGGCAAGCTCGTATCGCTCAACCAACTTACGATTGTGGTTGGCATTCTTTTAGCGCAATTAGCGAACTGGCTTATTGCTAGACCCATCCCCCTCCATGCCACGACCAGCGATATTTTGTACTCATGGAACGGTCAGGTGGGATGGCGCTGGATGTTTGGCGTCACGGCCATTCCATCGGTGCTTTTCCTGATTGCGATGTTCTTTGTGCCGGAAAGTCCACGCTGGCTGCTAGCCAAAGGCGCGGCGAATGAGGCTGAGGCTATTCTCTCCCGCATAGGTGGCGCAACCTACAGCCTTAACGTATCCTCACAGATTCAATCTTCGTTTCGCGCTCCGCAGACGACGTTTTCTCTAGCTGCGCTGTTCGATCGCAAGACCATAAAGATATTCGGACTCGCGATATTTCTTGCTGTACTGCAGCAGTGGTGTGGCATCAACGTGATCTTCAACTATGCGCAAGAGATCTTTGCCGCCGCCGGTTACCAGGTCTCGGACATCCTTTTCAATATCGTAGTTACAGGGGCTGTAAATGTAGTTTTTACATTCATTGCGCTCTTCACCATCGATAAATTCGGTAGACGCTTTTTGCTGCTTACAGGCGTATCCACACTGGTAGTCATCTATTCGACGCTTGCCACGCTTTACCATCTCCACTTACAGGGCAAGCCGATGCTGGTGTTGGTTCTTGCGGCAATCGCCTGCTATGCCATGTCGCTTGCGCCAGCCACTTGGGTGGTGATTGCGGAGATATTCCCCAACCGTATCAGGAGCAGCGCAATGTCCATTACCGTCACCGTTCTATGGAGCGCGTGTTTCTTGCTAACGTACACGTTTCCACTCTTTAATGCGGCGCTGGGAGCAGCGGGTACATTTTTGGTTTATGCGGCCATTTGCCTGATAGGCAGTGTGTTTTTGTATTTCCGCCTGCCTGAGACCCGAGGGAAAACACTCGAAGAGATCGAAATGAGCTTGTCCTCAGGCAGATAGGGAGAGAAACCACTTGAACACAGGACGCATGGCAAGTGTCGAAATGGGCGCAAGGCTGCGAAGGGCCGTCGTCGCTCATCTGGTAGGAATTGCGGTGTGCCTGGCTGTTGCAGCGGCAAACGCTCAGCAGGTTCAAATACTGCTGGACGGCAACAGCAACGGGAGAATTTTCGACGGCCTTGGTGCCGTGAGTGCAGGCGCCTCTTCGCGCTTATTGATCGACTATCCCGAACCGCAACGGAGCGAGATACTCGATTATCTGTTCAAACCAGGCTACGGGGCGGCTCTTCAACGCCTGAAGGTGGAGATCGGCGCGGATGTGAACTCAACCGACGGCGCCGAGCCCAGCCATATGCGTTCCGTTTCAGATCTCGATTCCACACGCGGCTATGAGTGGTGGCTGATGGTGGAAGCGCACAGGCGCAATCCCAATATCATTCTGGAGATTCTTCCCTGGGGAGCGCCGGGATGGGTAGGTAAAGGGACACTCTACACCCCCCAGATGGCCAAGTATGTCGCAGATTTTATCCAGATCGCGAAACGCAACTACTCGCTGGACATTGCCTATGCCGGAATATGGAACGAGAAAGTCTACGATACTGCCTACGTCAAAGCGCTTTCTCGACAACTTAAAGCAGACCGCCTGGCCACCAAAATCGTATGTTGTGATGAGTATCCCGGACAAGGAGAAGGCCAATGGTCCATCGCCAATGAAATACTCAGAAACCCGGATATCGCTACCGCAATCGACGCAATCGGAGTGCATTATCCACGTAACAATGGCAAGATCACCACAACGGATGCGGCACGCAAAACTGGCAAACCCTTGTGGTCAAGCGAAGACCAGCCAAACGGCGGCAGCGGACCGTTTGTAAGCCGCGATTGGCCTATCGGCGGCCGCATCCTTGCTCAGCTATATAACAAGAACTATCTGGATGGTTCCATAACTGCCACAGAAATATGGAGTCCCGTCACTTCCTACTACGACAACCTGGCTGCACCAAACTCGGGGCTGATGTATGCCAACACCCCTTGGTCAGGACACTATGACGTTCAGGGAACCATTTGGGCAACGGCACACACCACACAGTTTGCCCAGCCTGGTTGGCAATATCTGGATTCCGGATCCGGCTATCTTCTGGAAAAGGGAAGCTATGTAGCACTGCGCTCAACCGACAAAAGAAATTGGACTGTGGTACTGGAGACGATCGATGCCACCCATCCGCAGCTACTCTCTTTCAGAGTGGCCGGGGGCCTTGCCACAGGCGAGGTGCACATCTGGGAAACGAATAGTGCACGCACATTCGAGCACGTTGCCGATGTGGAGCCGGCAGACGGCATGTTCAAGTACACCTTCGACCCCGATTCGTTGTATTCGTTAACTACGACCACCGGGCAAGGGAAAGGAACAACACAGCCACCTCCCCGAGCTCCATTTCCTTTGCCTTACGCAGATGACTTTGACCACACGAGCCTGATGCACGCTCCAAGGTTTCTCTCCGATCAAGATGGAGCCTTTGAAGTGCGCTCATGTGCGGGACGTCCGGGACAGTGCCTGGAACAAGTAATCACCGCTCCACCGATTCCGTGGTTTCCCATACCTGACCCCTTCACAATGGCCGGTGACGCAGGATGGACGGACTATAGCGTATCCGCAGATGTGCGCTTCCTAAGCGTTGCCTCAGCGACCATCATGGGCCGAATAGACACGGCCGATGTCTTTCAAGACGGCAGCGCACGGTGGCCAAGCGGCTATGTGCTGCGTGTGCAACCGGAGGGATCGTGGACACTGCAGTCTACGGCATTCAAAAAGCCCATAGCGACACTTGCATCCGGCTCTGCCACTGTTAGCAGTGAACAATGGCATCACATGGAGTTGCGTTTCCTCGGCAAGCAGATCACGGCGTCACTCGACGGCGTGATATTGGTTACGGTCGAGGACTCGGCTCATACGCATGGGATGTTTGCATTGGGGACCGGGTGGAATCGCATTCAGTTCGATAACCTGCGGGTGTTCCCGTGAGAGGAAGACCGAACTGCGTGGCCAATCTCGCCCGCACACAGCATCGGCCCAAAACATTGCTACCAAAGCGGCAGTCGAAGAAAGGGCCCCTCGACGCGTCGTCCCTATATATCTTCGAAACGGAGTCTTGAATGATAAAGCGCAGGAATTTTCTGAAAGCCGTC
Source organism: uncultured Acidobacteriaceae bacterium (assembly GCA_963741395.1). Classification (GTDB taxonomy): domain Bacteria; phylum Acidobacteriota; class Terriglobia; order Terriglobales; family Acidobacteriaceae; genus Edaphobacter. The sequence continues at coordinate 546,217 of CAVUHV010000002.1, read as the reverse complement.
GGCGCATCAACGGCAGCCGCACTCGTTTCCCGGCATCCCCTCATGGCTGAAATCACCGGCGACGAAGATGTGGCCTTGCACTTTGCTTCGGACAGCCTGGAGCTACAATTGTCGGCCGGTACGCCGCAGTTCCTGAGCCTCAACGTCGATGGTCTCGGAAAGGGCAAGCGTGGCGCGAATATCATTGGCGCAAAACGCGGAGAGTCCGGCTACACAGCATCTAATTCCATCTCGGGCGGTATGCAGCGGGTGGAATACCGCAGCACGTTGGCCCAGAAGGATTCTCCGCCTGCATGGACGTTTGAGTTCTCCGGCAGCAGGATCGTGCTTACGTCGGAATGGTCCGCGGAATTTGAACCGGCCGCAATGGTTTTCCATTTCGATCTGAATCAGGTGCACAGCACCGTGCTGGGCCTGTTCAGGAGAAATAATCTACTGGCGACTCCTGCGCTTATGCACTTTCCGGGCCAAGGTTCGATCCGGATTACCGCGAATGTCCCCGAGCTCGGATTGACGTATGTCTCCGATCGCCCCGGGTCCAAAGCAAGACTCTCGCTTCCGGGCGCGAACTTCGTGCATAAACGTATCGTCTACACACTAGACGTGACTGCAATCTACCCTGAGGTCGCGGGAATCGAAGAGGATCCGCGCTTCGATGCATTTCGCCGCAACTGGCTGAATGCTTTGCAGCTCAATCCATCGCTTCAGGCGCTCGCTAACAACACGGCCAGCGATACCTGCGCATTCTGCTACTACGAATTTGCCGACATCGCTGCGTTGACGCCGCCGTTGGCCGAAGGTCTGACGGCTCTCGATATTGTGCGGCAGACATTGGACCGGATGTTGGCCGGAGGGTTTGCCTATGGCCTGCCCGATGTCCCGGATCATCCAACCGCGACCTCGGATACCTTCCCTTCCATGGTGATCGCGGCGGCCAACTGTGTCCGCGAAGGCCGGAGCGATGCGTGGCTCGCCGAAAATTACGATGGCATCCGCGGTTGGGTGGAATCCATGTTGGCCACTGACACGGATGGTGACGGACTGATTAAATACTGTCTCAGCGGTAACTCCGACACATGGTCCGACGGGTTTCCCAAACTTAGACCATCCAATTGGTGGGATACCATCGGCTTCGGACACGAAGACGCATATGGAAATGCGCTCGCCTATCGGGCACTTGGCAATGCGGCCATGCTGGCGAAGAAGCTCGGCAAGACAGCCGACCATGCGCGATATCAGACCGCGGCAAATAAGCTGCGCGATGTTTTCTATGAGCGATTTTACAATCCCGAAACCGGCATTCTCGGCGGTTGGCGAAGCGCTGATGGGCAGCTGCACGATTACCATTTCCTCTGGGTCAACGGCATTGCCATCCACTTCGGCCTGATCGAGAAGCCACAAGCCAACGCAATCATGGACAAACTACTGGCGAAGATGCAGGACGTCGGCTATGACAAGTTCAACATGGGATTGCCCGGTAACCTCATTACCGTTGCGTTGAAGGATTATGTGCACAAAAACCCCGATGGCCACATAGGAGGCGGCGTGCGACCGGACAATGCCGACGGCTTCCAGAACTACGAGAATGGCGGTGCAACTGGCTCCTTCGCATTCTTTACCCTTGCGGCGCTCTATGATTTGGGCCGTAAAGCCGAAGCCGACAAGATTCTTTTCCCAATGCTTGGCGAATACGGAAAGTGCGGCTTTGAAGGCCGCGGCGCGAAGGGGCGATCGAACGATTGGCGGCGCTGGGATGGAACTCCGATGGGTTATGAAGGCTACCTGACCGACAATTACTACGCGCTGCTGGCTGTTCCTCTGCGGCAATCGGAGATCGCATGGAACAGTGGATATCGAGCCACGACTCCGCTCTCCTAATGACTGGAAAAAAGCTACCGTTGTCCGAATCTGAAGAAGTCAGATCCTGTGAATGACGCCGCTAACCTGGGGAAGCTTAACGCCCCCCTGCGAAGCTATGAGTAATATACTCCTTGAGAGACCGGTAACTGACGATGAAATGGAATCAGGGGTTGACGCTTTTGATCTTGTGTTTTTTGGTCCTGGCTGCAGGTGCTCAAGCCTCAGCCCAGGATGTAAGCGAACAGTTTCGCGACCCCGCCAAGGCCTATCGGCCCATGGTGCGCTGGTGGTGGCCCGGAGGAGATGTGCAAGACACTGAGCTGCGACGGGAGGTGGACCTTCTGGACCAGGCCAACTTCGGCGGGGCTGAAATCCAGGCCTTCACCAAGGGACTGAATCCGAACATGCCGCCGGAAGTGCAGGCGCGTGTTAACGACTATTTGACGCCTACCTTTTTCCAGCATGTCCAGACCGCGGTCGAAGAAGCACGCGCTCACGGTATGTGGATTGACTATACCTTCGGCTCGGGCTGGCCTTTCGGCGGCGCCGGAGTCATTACGCCAGAACTGGCCACCGTTGAACTGCGCTATGCGCATCAGTCGATTCAAGGGCCTGTCCATTTCCATGCCATACTGCCGTTGCCTCAGGATCGCGCCGGACAAGATGGTTCCCTTCCGCAGGACTGGGTAGAGCAATTCAAGCAGCGCGAAAAGTTAGTGGCGGTTGTCGCCGTTCGCGGAGACGACGTTCAACTGTCTCCCACCCAGCAGGGGGACCAGGGCCAGCGTGTGAAAAGCACGGCGCAGCTCGCACCCCAAACATCGGTGGTGTTGACGCAACACATGCAGCGCGATGGGACGCTGGATTGGGACGTCCCGCCGGGCACATGGCAGGTATTCACCTTTATGGAGCTGCCGCGGGGTCAGCAGGTCAATGCCGGAATCGGGATTGGTCCGCAACTCGTTCTCGACCACATGAACCGCCACGCCTTTGACGTCTATGCCGAACGCGTGGGCGGTACACTTCGCCGGTATGACAGCCAGGACTTCGGGAACGGTCTCCGCGCCATTTTCTGCGATAGCCTTGAGGTCCGCGCTTATTTATTTTGGAGTGACGACTTCCTTCAGCAGTTCCGGCAGCGGCGTGGTTACGACCTTACTCCCTATCTGCTCCTTCTCAGGGAAGACGCCGACGTCAATGGCGCCGCTACGCCTCTTTACGATATTCCTGGAATCGGCGATCACGTGCGCAGAGACTATTGGGAGACTGTCTCCGACGTGATGATCGACAATTTCTATTCTCCGTTCATTCAGTGGGCTGCAAAGAACAATCTACAGTCGCGCATTCAGGCTCATGGCTCGCCCACGGATTGGCTTCGCGTTTACGGGGCGGCCAGCATTCCAGAGACCGAAAATTTGTATGACGGCGGCCGTTACGATTTCCTGAAGATGGCCTCATCGGCGGCTGACCTGTACGGAAGAAAAATCGTCTCCAGCGAAAGTTTCGTGTGGACGGGCAAGGCCTACCAAACAACTCCGGAAAAAATCAAGCGTTATGCGGATGAGCTCTTCACGGCCGGAATCAACGAGATCATCTACCACGGCTATCCCTATAAATATATGGACCGGCCATTTCCGGGCTGGCATCCGTTCGCGCTGGTGCCCGGAACCTACTCTTCCTTCATGAATCAGAACAATCCATTCTGGCCCTATCTTGGGCGTTTGAATGAGTACATGACCCGTTTGCAGTATCTTTCTCAAACGGGCAAAACGGTCGTTCCGGTTCTGGTGTATCGCGGTCCGCTTCCTTACGCAGTCACCGAGCCTACGCAGTCCGAAATCAAACTCGACAATGACCTGCTGGGTGCGGGGTATGACTTTGACTACATCGACGACTACGCTCTGCTCCACTCGAAGATCGTAGACGGCAAGCTGCTCTCGCCGGGTGGGGCCACTTACAGGGTCTTGATTCTTCAGGACCAGAAGTACGTCTCGCAGGAACTATTGCAGCGACTCGCCGATTTCGCGCGACACGGATTTCCGATCGTGTTCCTCGGCGACACACCGGGGATGCTGCCCGAGCCAGTTGATGGCCAAATAGTTCCCGGAGTCACAACAGCGCCCCTCGAAAAACTCCTCACGTACAAAGAGACTCACACTGCGACGGACCCAGCGGGCGTCATCCAGACTCTGAATGCATCTATCGCTCCCAATCTCCATTTTGACGGGCCCTCTTTATTCTTTATCGAAAAGCGTATCGGCAAGCTGGACATCTTCTTCCTGCGTAACCCTGACAATGCCGCGAAACAAACCGCTATCGACTGTACGGCGGCGGGTACGCCGGAGATCTGGGACCCGTGGACAGGCGCCATCCGGCCGCTGGCCGAGTTCCATAGAAATGGACAGATAGCCCATATTCCGCTGTATGTAGATCCATATGGATCGGTGCTCCTGGTCTTCGATCCGGAAGGAAAACCGGCCGGAACGCCGGTCGAAATGTCCGCTCCGGCCCGGCCCGCCATGCAGCTGGTGGTGGACCAAGAGGGCTGGAAATTCCACGGTGTTGGCATCGGTCCAGGCAGCCGACCCGAGACGATCGATATGGAAATGCCGAATCTGGAGGACTGGTCGATGAGCGACCGCCTAAAGAATTTCTCCGGACAGGGAGTGTATACCACCTCATTTACTGTGCCCGCGGATATGCTTGGCAGTAATCGTAAATTCGTCCTCGATCTGGGTGACGTCAAAGATGCCGCCCGGATCTCCATCAATGGAAAAGCCGGGCCTATACTTCTGCTGCGACCGTACCGGGCAGACGTGAGCCCGTTGCTACATGCCGGGGAGAATACGCTGCAGATTACCGTAGTCAACGGCCTATTCAATGCGCTTTCCGCCCAGGGACTCAGCCAGAACTATCGCCCGGAGAGCACCGGCACTGCAAATGGGCTGCTACCGTCAGGCCTGATCGGACCGGTTCGGCTGGAGGAAATCCAACCCTAGCAGGCCGGTCCACGGGGTTACCTCAGTTGTTGCAGTGTGGAGGTTAGAGGAACAGATGCAGTGCCGTTCCATGAGCTGTTCAGAACTCCATAGGTCTCCGCTGCCCCATACGTGCGGCCGCTTCCTGTGGATTGGGTGCCGTTGATGGCCCAGTACGACCAGTCGAGGCCGTTTTGCTGGATGTAGCTAGCGAGAAAACCAAACCAGTATCCGTTATCGCTGGAGTTCGAACTGCCGACGCAGGTGCTCGACATGTTGCAGGTGCCGAATTCGCCGATCCACAGCGGCTGCGGATTGCTGCCGGTAACGAGGTAACCCCAACGGCCGTTAATTTGGCCCAGCCATGAACTATAACCCGACAAATTCGAGTAGTCGAAGCCGTAGTCATGCGCTTCATAGACCAGCTGGTTCGATACGTTTAACTGGATGGGGAGAGCTGCCACGCCGGAGAGATCGAGCGCGTAATTGACGCCTTCCACAAAGATGAGCAAGTGCGGGTTGACGCCGAGGACAGCGTTGCCACCACGCTCGGCAGCGGCATGCCAATCGGTGGTGGAGCTGCCGCCCCAGGTGGCGTTGATGCGCGGTTCATTGCGCGGATCAGCGCCAATGACGAGGGGGTTACTCTGATATCGCTGCGCTGTTGTACCAGAGCGTATTGCCGTCGTTGTCACAGCACCACTCGGCGTTGCTGTTGTGGTTGTCGAGGACCACCATGATCCCGGCTGCAGTAAGAGCAGCGATGACCTGATCGAAGATAGTGAGAGCGTTTTGGCCCTCCATGCCAGGGTTCGCGGCAAGCGCGTAGCTGGCAACGATGGGGTTCGATTCATACGTCTGGTTAGACCATGGGAGCCGCGCGGCGTTGAAGCCGAGACCCTTAATAGTTGCAACGATGCGTGCGAGCGGCTGCAGTTCCAGTCCGGCGACAACGAAATCAGTGGATTCTGCTCCGTACCAATTGAAGGCATGGAGAACCACGCGGCTGCCCTTGCTGTCCACGATGTAGGGGCCGGAGACATGCAAGGGAAACACAGGAGCCGTGGTGGTGGGCGGAGCGGTCCTTGAAGTCGTCGTGGTGGAACTCTGATTCCCGCTGCAGGTGACGATGGACCCAAGTACAGCTGCGAGGAAAATGGAGTGGAGGGTGAAGGACCACAATTTCATCGAGAATGCTCCCTACGAGGGGCGATGCTGCTTCCCTTTCAAAAGGCGCGCACTTTGACTTTGAGGGTCTTGCCGTGCGACGGCAGCGTGATGCCGAAAGCGGTTTCATCGCCGTTGAGAAGACGGTCCATGTGCCACGTACCCGCTTCGAAGTGCCCTTCTTCGACACGGACAAGCATTGCCTGAGTGGCAGGCGCACCAAGCTTGGGTGCTAGAAAGAGATTGGCGTTCATGCCTGCGACGAGAAACTCGTCAGCGCCGAGTTGACCCACCAGGACGCGCCCATTGCGCTGCGGGTTGCCGCGTCCACGCGGACCACCGTAGCCGGGTAGAACGGGGCCGAAGCGCACGGCGACGTCGAAGTTGTCGAAGGTCAGCGTTGAGTTGGCAAGGCCTTCCTCTTCGATGGCGGTCTGCATGTGCCCTGCGTCGCCAAGGGAACGCCAGACGGAGGCGGCAGGAACAAAGAGCGCGTAGTTCAAGGCGATCTCGCTGGCCCAGCCCTTGTATGCTTTGAGGTCGTCAGCGGAAAGGCCGCTATCCACCCCGAAGGTAGAGATACCGAGGGAGTTGTTCGCCGCAAACGTCAGGAACATGTTTTTGGCGTGGTTGATAGAGCCACCGGTTTCGGGTACGAGCAACGGATTGTCAGGGCGGCTGTAGAGCGCCAGAAGAGTGCGGTAGGAGTCGTCGTTTTCGTCGTAGATGTCGGGCGCGATGATGTCAATGTGTGGGGCGAGGCGCTTCCACATGTCGAGCAACCACGCGACGGCGCCGCCGCTGGGCGAGGAAAAGCCAGGACGTAAGAGACCGGGCTGTTCGCGCGGCCAAACGTTGATGTACATAGGTAGCGGGTAGATAGCTTTGCCGGCTTCGGCAACTGAATCCATGTAGCGCGCGGTGTAGTAGGCCGTGAACGCTTCGGGGGCGCGCTCGGCAAAGACCTGCGTCCAGGTGCTGCCTGCGGACGCAGATTTGTTCAGCGAGGCGAGGACCTCGGGCGGCACCGAAGCTTGAAAGCTCGTGGTCGCCTGCTCAGAGTAATCGCGGTCCGTGCCGAGGACTCCGGCTTCGTTTTCCACTTGGATGAGAATGACGGTGTGGGTTGTGCCATCGATCTGCTTGAGGTGACGCATGAAGGCTGCAAAGGCTGTGCGATCAGCCTGGCGGCTAGTGTCGGACATTGGGTTAAGCGCTTCGACGGGCTGGTGTGCAGCGTCCAGCATGGGCGGATACGTCGTGGGGTTGTCCTTTACCCATGACGGCGTGTAGGTCATCGCGCCGTTCTTCCATGTGCCGAACCATGAGAGTGCGAGACGGAGGCCCTGTGCGCGGGCCTGCTGGATGTCGGCGTCGACGGTGGTGAAGTCGAAGACTCCTTGCTTCGGTTCGATGGCTTCCCAATAGACCGGCACCATCACAGTGTTGCAATGGATGCTGTGCAGGACAGGCCATGAAGCCTCCAACTCATCAGGCCAGCCACTCGAGTTATGTACCTGCGCGCCGAGGATGTAGAACGGCTTGCCGTCGACGAGAAGATGGTAGTGGCTGCCATCTTTTTCAAGCCGAGGCATCTCCGATGACTGTGCCATGAGCCCAGGCACGACAGAGGCCATCGCTAGAGTGAAGGAAATGGCGCGCGCGACACGTCCTGCGGAGATGCGGCGAAGAAGACTACAAAGAGAGGGGCTAACAGCCGGCGTCTGGCCCTGTACAAATCCGAATTGGAGCCATTCGAGGAAAGCTCCGCCGGGCAGCGCTGAGGAAGCAGTCGCTGCGTCGCAACTCTTGAGAAAGGCGCGCCGCTTCCATTGCGCGGGCGAATCGGACTTCATCAACGACATTCTTCCTCCGGATTCGGCATATTGCAGCTTTAATCACTTCTTGTGTTACCGGTTTCTTAAACCTTCCATCAAAGAAGAACTTTGACGAGAGAACCAGCCGTCGGATAATATCTGCAGGCTTGCACATTAATGCACCGGCTGGCAAGGTCGACGACTATACACACGGCAGTACATTATTTATATAGCATGAAACGACAAGGTCTATGGCGATAAGAGGAAGCCGGCCGTGTAACCACGAATCGAGATTCCCCCAGGGACTACGCCCTAAAAGGACAGGCGATGACTAGGCGAGCAGAGGAAGAGATGATTAGGAGACCGCTCTCTCAAGCTGTGGCGAGAACAAGACGGAACGCTATTTTTCCAGCGGCCCCTCTGATCTTCGGGTTGGCCTTGCGGGATGGCGCGGGTGTACGCGCAGACCAGAACAGCACGCAGGCGGTGTATGCGCGGATTGTGGATACTGCTGCACGCGGATGCCACTCCATCCCACCGGCAACCTCGGCAGCCCCGACTGGATCGCAGGAGAACTTATGACGAGAAAACTGACGCCAGGAAAAATTGCGGGACTCAAGGCAGTGGCGGACGCGCACGGCGTGATTGCAGCGGCAGCGATGGACCAGCGCGGCCTGCTCGAAAAAATGCTGGCGCGCGAGCTTGGCGGGAAGGCGCCAACGGCGGAAATGATGTCGGAGTTCAAGGAGATTGTTGCGCGGACACTGACGCATTACGCCTCTTCGATCCTGCTTGATGTGCAGTATGGCCTGAAGGCAACCAAAAATATCAACGGAAAAGGCCTGTTGCTGGCGTATGAGAAGGCCGGCTACAGCCCGGACAAGCCGGAAAGGCTGCCCACGCTCTCTGAGGGGTGGTCGGCGATGCGGCTTAAAGAGGCGGGCGCAGATGCCGTGAAAATCCTGGTGTACTACTCGCCGTTTGAGAACGAGTGGGTGAACGACCAAAAGCGCGCCTGGGTGGAACGCGTGGGCGCGGAATGCCGCGCGGTGGATATGCCCTTCTTTCTGGAATTCCTTGGATACAGCGTGCATGGTGAAGATGAAGCGGGCCCGGAGTATGCCAGGCGCAAGCCGGAGATCGTCATACGGTCTATGGAGGAATTTGCGCACGAGCGCTATGCGGCGGATGCGCTCAAAGTGGATGTACCGGTGCAGATGGCCTACGTGAACGGCACACGCGCGTTCCGAGGGACGGCGCTGTACTCGCGCGACGAAGCGAAACAACTGCTGCGCGAAGCCGCTGGACATACGGGATCACCAATGGTGTACCTCTCTGCCGGCGTCAGCAACGAAGTGTTTGTGGAGACGCTGGAACTCGCAGCCGAAGCAGGAGTCGAGTTTCACGGCGTCCTGGCCGGCAGGGCCACGTGGCAGGACGGGGTCCCGGTTTACGTGACGAGCGGGGCTGCGGCGCTGGAAGCGTGGATGAATGACACGGGAGCGAAGAATATCCAGAATGTGAACCAAGCCTTGCGTTTGGCGCAACCTTGGCACAAAGCGCGGAGCATGAGAGAAGAGAGCACAATTTTGGACTGATGCAACACGGGTTGAAGGAATGGAGTCCGATTGCCTGAAACACGCGAGCTGCGTTCCGCGACGGAAGCCTCCGCAGATACGGATCGCACCGGCCAGCGCCGGTGGGTGATTCTCGCACTGCTGTTCGCGATCACGGTGATCAATTTCATTGACAGGCAGACGCTCTCTGTCCTGGCGCCGGTGATTCGTGAGATATTCCATCTTTCCAATGCTCAATACGGGCGCATTGTGGCTGCACTGCAGTTCGGCATGATGTCCGGCGAGTTTCCGATGGGATATTTGATGGACCGCTGGGGAACGCGGCTAGGGCTTTCGATTGCGGTTCTTTGGTGGTCGGCCGCGACTGGCTCGCAGGTGCTCGCGCGCTCCGGATGGCAGCTGGGGCTGACGCGGTTCTGGATGGGCACGGGCGAGTGCGGCAACTTCTCCGGCGGCGTGAAGACGGTGACGCGGCTGTTCAAGCGCACGGAGCAAACGCTGGCCATCGGCATTTTCAACGGCGGCAGCATGCTGGGCGCAACAGTGGCGACGCCGCTGATTGTGTTCCTGCTACACCACTACGGCTTTCGAGCAGCGTTCCTGGTGCCGGCGATCAGCGGTATTGTATGGCTGCCGATCTGGCGGATGGTGTACCGGAGCAAGCCAAGGGAGAACGTAGAGCAGCAAGCGCACGTACAGATCTCGCTGCGGACGATGCTGGCCGACTCATCGAGTTGGGCAGTGATGATGTGCCGGTTTTTTGTCGGGCCTGTGATGCAGTTCTATTGGTACTGGATCCCGAGTTACTTATACAGTGTGCGTGGAATGTCGCTGACGCGGATTGGCATGCTGGGATGGATTCCATTTTTGTTCGGCGATCTGGGCGGCATCATTGGAGGCTGGGCGGCAGGGTTGCTGGAGCGTCGAGGAATGGGCGTCGCGAAGATGCGTAAGTTGCTGATGTATGGCAGTAGCCTGATGTGCTGCGCCAGTTTTTTTGTGCCGTATGTCGACGGCCTGGCGCCCGCGCTGCTGCTAATGGGGGCAGCCATAACGGCGGACAATTTTCTTTCCGCCAATATGTATGGCGCGGTGACGGATCTGTTTCCGGAACGAAAGATAGGGCGCGCGACAGGCCTGACCGGGATTGCAGGCGGCTTGAGCGGACTGATGTTTCCGCTGCTCACTGGCGTCCTCGTGGACCATGTGTCCTACAAGCCTGTGTTCCTCCTGGTGGCGCTGATGCCAATGATGGGAAGCGTCTCACTGTTCACGATTGGGAAGAAATATCGCCTCCTGACAGCATCGCGCGAAGCGGAAGCATCTCAAGCTGCGGATAATCTTTTATAATCGATTGCACATTTAGCGAGTGTCCGGAGAATGTTCTGCCCATGAAACCGTCCAGTCTAATGATCGTGCAAGGCGGCGGCCCGACTGCGGTCTTCAATGCAAGCCTGGCAGAGATCATCGCCACAGCACAGAAACAGCCGCGCATTGGCAAGATCGTTGGCGCGCGAAGCGGAGTGCGCGGGTTGGTGGAGAATGATGTCGTCGATTTGACGGAGATGCCCGTTCACGAACTGGAACGGCTGCGACGTACGCCTGGCGCGGCGCTGGGGTCATCCCGCTACAAGCCGTCAGAGAAAGACATGATTTCCCTGGCTGCAAGGCTGCGTGGATTCGATGTGGGACATCTGTTGTTTCTCGGCGGCAATGGAACGATGCAGGGAGCACAGCGGGTCAGCGATTTTCTGCGAACGAGCGGCATGGATGTGTGCGTGGTAGGCGTGCCGAAGACCGTGGACAACGATCTTGCAGAGACGGACCGGTCGCCGGGATTCGCCAGCGCTGCACGCTACATCGCAACGGCAACGCGGGAGCTCGGCGCAGATGTGCGTTCCCTGCCCCAACCCGTGAGTATTCTTGAGACGATGGGGAGAAGCGTGGGCTGGCTGGCTGCAGCAACTGCGATGGCAAGGACGAAGGATGGTGGTGCTCCTCACCTGATTTATCTGCCGGAAATTCCATTTGAGATGGAAACGTTTCTCAGCGACCTGCAAGCTGCCGTGAAGAAACACGGATGGGCCGTAGTGACGATCGCGGAAGGTGCTGCGTATGCCGACGGCCGGCTGGTTTATGAAGCGAGCGATCCAACGCAGTCGGACCCATTGCGGCGGCCGATGACGGGCGGCGTTGCGCAACATCTGGCAACCGTGGTGGGTAAGCGGCTGAAGATGCGTTGTCGGAGCGAGAAGCCCGGGCTGCTGGGGCGAGCTTCGATGGCGCTTGTCTCCGAACAGGACCGGGCCGATGCAACGCTGGTGGGACGGGCGGCCGTGGAAGCTGTTGCGGCCGGAGAGTGCGATGTGATGGTGGCGCTGGAGCCGCTCGACGGGAAGAACCCCGCGGGATACCGGCTGGCGCCTTTGATAAAGGCAGCGGGAAAAGAGCGGCGTATTCCCTGTGAATGGTTGCCTGGTGGAACCGTTCCGTGGGGTGGCGCCTTGCAGCGATATCTGGAGCCATTGGCAGGGCCACTGGAAGAGCACCTTGTAGAACTTCCGAAGACTGCCAGCATAGCGGAGGCGGGGGCACGATGAACGCGAAGACTATCTCAGCAAGAATCAAGGCCGGCGTGCTCATGTTCGGACGCAAACGTCCCGGCTTCGATCAGGAGTGGAGTGCGACAATACGGCAGCGCTGCCGTGCGGCACTGGACACGCTGGGCCTGGAGTGCATTGGAGCCGATACACCGGTATACGACGACGCTACGGTGCGCGCGGCGTTCGATGCCATCGAGGCCTCGCATTGCGAGGCGCTCATTGTGATTCAACCTTCGCTGGCGGACGGTCAATACGCCATGACGGTAAGCCAGCGTTGGGCAGGACCGGTCATTCTGTGGGCCACTCCGGAGCGGCCAGGTGATGGCAAGGTAAGCTCGTGCTCCCTGGTAGGCCAGCATTTGTGGGCCTCTATTCTGCGACAGGCGAACCATCCGTTTGAACTGGTGTATGGAGCGCCGGAGGACATCGCGAGTGAGCTCGGCGATGCGTTAGCTGTCTCCATTGCATACCAACGCCTGAAGAGTGCAAAGCTCGGCAAAGTGGGATCGCACGCACCCGGCTTTCTTGACCTGGAGTCCGACCCATTTCTGATTCGCAAGATGTTTGGGTTGCAACTGCATCCGCTGAGCTTAACGCAGTTCATTGAGCGCGTTCAGAGCGTGAGCTCGGAAGATGTCCGCGAAGACCTTCGGCGGGTTGCTGCGTTGAAACTGCGAAGCACAGGCCAGGAAACCACACCAGCGAATGATGAGCTGGAGACCAGCTCGCGATTCTATGTTGCGATGAAACAACTGATGGACGAGGCTAGCCTGGATGCGCTGACATTGCAATGCTGGCCGGAACTGCCGAATGTTCTTGGGCACTGGCCTTACTTCGCGGTGTCGCGACTATCCGCGGAAGGACATGCGGTTTCCATCGAAGGAGACGTGGATGGAGCTATCGGCGCGCTCATTGGGAGATTTGCAGGCACAGGGCCCGGATTCCTTTCCGATTGGCTGGAGCATGACGACGACACGATTTTCTTCTGGCATCCGGGCATGGCGCCGCTCGATATGTGCAACGCCGCCGGATGCGATGATGGACCTTCGCTCGGGAACCACTTCAACGGAGCGCGCCCTTTTGTGGTGGATGGACCGTTGCGAACGGACTCGCCGATCACGGTGTCGCGGCTGTGGCGATGCGACGGGCGCTATCGCGGCACCGCCTTCGAAGGCCGCGCGATTCCGCCGCGGCGGCGAGTGAGCGGCAATAGCCTTTTGATGGAGATGGAAGGCGGTGGGGTGCGCGATCGATTCGATCGCCTGATTCACGCAGGCCTGCCGCATCACGTCACACTGCACTTCGGCCATCATGCGGCAAAGTGGAAGAAGCTGGGACGAATGACGGGAGTGGAATGGCATGACTAAGAAAAATGCATCTGTGCAAACCAAGGGCCGGCGACGCCCAAAAAAACAAGTGCCCTCCGACGGCTACCACTCTCCAGCAGGACCAAAAGACAAGCCTTCGGTACGCACTGCGCGTCACGATATCCGCGAGGAAATCGAACGCAGGATTCTTTCCGGGGAAAGCAAACCGGGCGAAAGGCTGAGCCAGCAGAGCCTGGCCCGCGAGCTAGGAGTGGCACAGGGTACCGTTCGCGAATCGCTCATTGAGTTGCAGTGGCTGGGGCTTGTAGAGTCTATCGACCGGTTGGGCGTGTTCGTGGATCGGCTGGACGTGAACCGGATCTGCGAAGCTTACATGGTGCGCGAAGTGATGGAGGGACTCGCCGCGCGACTTGCCTGCCACACAGCAGGCAGGGCCGATGTAGCCGAGCTAAGGCAGCTCGCCAATCGGATCTTCGAGATGGCAAAGGAACGCGATGCGGACACAGCCTCACTCGACCGCAAATTTCATTCGCGCATTACGGAGCTTGCCCGCAACCAGACGCTGATGAAGCTTTCACTCACCTATCGGGTATTGGGAATGACCGTGCGGGCCTTTCGCGACGCGACGGTGGTTCATGCGGAACACCTTAGCATTGTGGATGCAATCGAGCACAACCTTGCCGACGACGCCGAGCGGCGAGCAAGACGCCATGTAGCTCTTGCGAGAGAGGCCATTGAGCTGCGCGCCCAGCAAGGCTCGTTCACTCCGGAATGGGTAGGGTAAATGGAAAGCACAGTGGTGTTGACGACGCAGTTGAGCCAGCGGGATTCCGTCTATGGATGTTTTCTCGATTGCGGCTGGGTGCATACCGGCCAGACCGTCGAGGTCATCGATCCGGCGACCGCGAAGCCCTTTGCGCAGGCCTGCACGGTGGATGCGCCGCAAGTGGAAGCTGCTCTGATGGCGGCTGAAGCGGCATTCGCAGGCTGGCGCGACACGCCCGCTGCCGAGCGCGGAGAGATCCTGCAACGCTGCGCGGACGAATTGTTGCGGCGTCGCGCGGAGATTGCTCGCGCGATTACGCTGGAAAACGGCAAACCGTTGGCGCAGAGCGAAGGAGAAGTGAGCATGGCCGCGGATCATCTGCGGTGGTTTGCGGGCGAGGCACGCCGCGTCTATGGACGCACCATTCCGAACCAGATTCGCGGCAAGCGGCACCTTATGGTGAAGACGCCTGTAGGCGTGGTGGGCGCGATTTCGCCATGGAACTTCCCGTTGGTGCTCGCCGTAAGGAAGGTTGCGCCCGCTATGGCTGCCGGATGCCCGGTGGTATTGAAGCCGGCGACGCAGACACCACTTTCGGCCGTGCATCTGGCGGAGTGCATGCACACAGCGGGTGTGCCGCACGGCGTCTTTCAGACGGTTCTCGGCGAACCGGCGATGGTTTCCCGGATATTCCTGATGAACCCCGCCTGCCGAAAAGTCAGCTTCACGGGGTCGACGCGCGTTGGGCGGCTGTTGATTGAACAGGCGGCGGCCAACATCAAGCCATTGTCGCTTGAACTTGGAGGCCTGGCGCCGGTGTTGATCTTCGATGACTGCGATCTGGATGTGGCGGTGCGCGAGACGGTCATCGCGAAATTTCGGAATACCGGCCAATCGTGCATCGCGGCCAATCGGATTTATGTGCAGAGCGGAATCTATAGAGTCTTCGTCGACCGTTTCTGCGAAGCCGTAGCGAAGTTGAAAACAGGACCGGGCCTGGAGCCAGGAGTGGATATCGGGCCGCTCATCAGCGAGAGCGCGAGGGATGCCGCATTGGCGCAAATCGAAGACGCGGTCAGCACGGGCGCCCAAGTCGTCGTTGGCGGAGGGCGCGTGGAGGAGCTTGCAGGTTATTTTCTTCAGCCCACGGTGCTCGAGAATGTCAGCGAAGGTGCGCTGTGCCTGTGCGAGGAGACGTTTGCTCCCATCGCGCCTCTATGCCGCTTCGACTCGGAAGAAGAGGTCATTAGGAAGGCAAACAATACACCTTACGGGCTAAGCGCCTATGCCATGACCCGAGATGCGGCACGAATCTTCCGGCTGAGCGAGCGGCTCGAGGCGGGCACGCTGGGAATCAATGATGGTGCGCCCACGGTAAGCTCCGCGCCCTTCGGCGGCGTGAAGCACAGCGGTTGGGGGCGCGAGCTTGGCGTAGAGGGGCTGGAGGCGTTCCTCGAAACGAAGCATATCTCGATTGGCAATGTGATATGAGGTGAAATTGCTTCGCTATACGCGCTGTGAGCGTGTGCGCACGGTCACTGATCTCTCTCCCAAGCGCGGATGATCGAACGTAACCTTGACAGTGCCAGGCTGACCGGCACGCGATCGCACCCAAACAGCGCCGACGCCTCCCGTTTCGGACGTGTTGAAGGCCATATCGCCGACTAAAGCAGCCGCCCCGGTGCAATGAACAGTCACTACGCCATCGACACAAGGCGCGGGCGCTCCATATCGATCGACCGCGCGAAATACTACCCGCGTCGCATCCATACCATCGGCATCGATCGCTTCGTCATCCGCCTGTGCAAAAAGCGTGTCCAGACTGCGATCGGATGAAAAATTCCGGCTAAGGACAAGCTGATTCGCGACGTAGCCATCGATGCGCAACTCAGGATGGCCTTCGCCGGCACTGGATAGGTCAACGCAGAAGGGTGGGTACGCGAGATTAGGGAAGGCCGAATGCTGCGGCAAAACGTGCATCGGAGCCTTCCCGGAGACGGTCACAACGAGTTCGTCGCAGTTGGAGTAAATCCACGCGCTTTCGCCCGGATTGATGTGCACTGCATCATCGACGTCCCAATAGAAACTGGGCTCGATGACTGGCCGTTTCTTCGGCGAGACCTGCGAGCGATAGAAAGCTGAGCCGAACTTTGGGATGCGAAAAATATCGGAGACGCCTGGGCATTTGATCCCGCGCATGGAATTGATCGGGCTGGCGTAGTCGAACGCGCACCACGCGACGACGCCGGCGCAGCGCGGATCGCTATTTCCGCGATCATGGCCCTGTGCGTGGTACAGCGCCTGCTGCTCAAAAATCGAGCGGTCCCCTGCCCTGCGGTAGTACTGATGGAACCCGTTGCCACCGTGGCGATACTGAAACTGACCCACGGCCTCGGAGAACATGAAGGGGACGCCGGGCATCGGCGGCGCCATGCCCACGCTGCCGTCTTCACGCACATGGTAGTCGTCGTAGGCATAGACATCCTGCAGCCAGTTTTTTGTGGAGAGGCTGGTCATGCTGCCAGCAACGGGGCGCGTGCCATCGAGTTTGCGCTCGATCGCGTTGGTCTTCTGATAGAGCTCGACGTCGTTATGGGATTCATTGATGCGTGTGCCCCAAATGATAATCGACGGATGGTTACGGTCCCGCCGAATCATCGCCTCCGTATCTCGTAGGGCAAGAGTTTGCCAAGCATCGTCGCCGATGTATTGCCAACCGGGTATCTCTTCCCAAACCATTAGACCAAGCTCATCGCAGGCGTCGAGAAACGCCTCCGTCTGCGGGTAATGCGAGCAGCGCACGGCGTTGCAGTTGAAATCGTGGCGAAGAATTTCGGCGTCTTTGCGCATCACACGCTCGGGCATGGCGAAGCCCACGAAGGGATATATCTCGTGGCGATTCAGGCCGAAGAGACGCGACTTAACGCCATTCAGGAAGAAGCCGTCGACATCAAAGCGTGCTTCGCGAAAGCCAATCCGCACGGCGCGCATATCGAGCACAGTGCGGTCATCTTGGAGAGTCACGCGAACGCTGTAGAGCTTTGGGTTCTCAGGGCTCCAGAATTGAATGTTGCCAAGACGGCTGAGCGTGAGGCCCGCGGCGTGGAGGCCGTCGCCGGCAATGGAGCAGGAAGCCTGCTCGCGGGCGAGCAAGGTTGGGCCATCGAGCAATTCCGCATGCACGGTAAGATTGCGCGGGGCAGTGGGTTGCGCGTCGATACTGCACTCGATAATGACGCTGCGCGTGGATTCGAGGCAGTGAACAGGCTTCGCAAATACCTCCGAAAGGAAGATAGGCGGTCGTACGAGGAGCGAAACGCCGCGCGTAATGCCGCCGGGCATGAGGTAGTCCACCGTCGCAGGACCTTTGGCCGAACCGCCAGGCGGAACATTGAGCCATTGCGCGTCGACGCCAACGGTAAGGAGATTGCGATCTCGCAAGAGATGAGTGACTTCGCGCTCAAATGGGAGAAAGCCGCCCAGATGTTCTTCTAGCTTTGAGCCATTTAGCACAGGCGAAGCCTTGGTCATGACCGCATTGAAGCGGAGGAAAGAGCGCGCATGTTGCGCCGCTGGAGATGCGGTGAATTCCTTGCGATAAGTCCACAGCGTCTGCCACTGCGTAAAATCCCAGTCCTGCCAGGAGAGCTTGTTGACACAATGCGGAAGGTCGACGCGGCTCCATGCATCGGACGCAGGATCGGAGCCCTTGGCGAATTGCCAGTCAAGATTGAGCGGAATGCTTCGCGCAGTGGACGCCGGTGAGCCTTTGCCGCTGAGATGAGTGAGAGCTTTTAGGCGCGTGGAGTGCAGGGCGGCTAAAGAGAGCGCGCGCTGCAGAAAGTTCCGTCGGGACAATCGAGAATGAGTGACCATCACCTGTTGCTCCTTAGATTGTTCGTTATGCGAGCCGCGTGATCTGCCAATCCAGTGGAAGGGAGTGCGGTGCTCGGACCCGAGAAGTCATTCGCCAGCTAACGGTCCGCGGCCGCAGGCGGTCGGTCACTGGAATTCGTCGGAGAAACGTTCGCCTGGGACCCTCCAGTTTGATTGGATTTCTCCGGATAGTCTGCGCGGAACGCCACGATCTCGAACGGGTGAACATGCAATTTGAGGCGGTCAGCAGTGATGGTGAGCGGCTGCCCTTCAGGCTTCTCCATCAAGTTGGTTTCGGTCGCGGCGGTCGCACCTGCCGGAATGGTCACCTCTATGTCGTGGTCTGCGCCCTTCCACTCATACAGATGAAAGATAAGCGAGTGATCGTCTTCGGCCTTTTTCATTGCAGTCAGCACCACGTTGTCACTCGAAACGGCAAGGAACGAGTGCTCGGCGCCCAACTCGCCTGTGTGCGACGCCATTTGTGAGGCGATAAAACCATAGTTGAATTCATAGCCGCGGCGCACCGATAGCGCGTCCTGCCATGTACCAGCGTGTGGATAGAGCGCGTAACGGAAATGATTGGGGCCGCGGTCTGCCTCAGGATCGGGATACACCGGTGAACGCAGCAACGTGAGTCGCAGAAGATTGCTGGCCGCGTCATAACCGAACTTTGCCTCGTTGATCAGGCTGACGCCATGACGGCCATCCCCAAGGTCGGCCCAGTTCTGCGCTGAGACTTCAAACCTTGCTTTCTCAAAGGAGTTGTTGCGCGTGGTAGGGCGCTGGATGGTCCCGTAAGGAATTTCATACGTCGCAAAGGGAGCGGTGGCCGACAACGGAAATGCCGCTTTGAGCAGGACATGGGTCTCGTGCCAATCGACGTCATTGTCCACTTCAACCTGGCTGGAGTTGGCATAGAGCACGATGTCTTGAACAAACTTTGAGCTTTGCCACGACCGCGTGACGCGGACAATAGCCCGCATCGGTCCGCTCTCGATGAGCTTTACCGATTCCGCAGTATTGATGCGCATCGGCGATTGATCCAGCGTACCCAAATCAATGTTCCACGCGTCGTAGAGTTTAGGCGTGTCTTTGAATGCTTGCAGTTCATTGCCGCAACCGTTGGGAGCGATCGGTTCGAAGCTTGCTCTCTTGTCGTACAGACTGGTGATGCACCCGGTGTTCGCGTCGACGGTGACACGAAGCGCAGCATTCTCCAGCGTCGTACCGTGAACATGAAGATCGCTTATAAATGCGCGGCGTCCGGGAACCGCGCGCAGGACCGTATATCCCATCGAGGGGACGTCCCTGGCCTCGACCAGCAAGGTAAAGCTGTTGGTTGCGGAGTCATTCGACATGATCTGGGAGGGCAGCACCTGCCCGTGAGCATCGAGAATGGAGACGCCGGACGCGGCTGACGGCATCTGAACGTTGACACTAAAGACGCCGGACCGCTTCCACGACAATGGGTTGAAGACGAAGATCGGAACTCCCTGCGGCACGCGCGTGTCGGCATGTGCAGCGATCGTGGCAAGCGCCTTTGTGGAGATCTCACTCGTGATCCAGTGCACATCGTCGTAGTCTTTTTGCGCTTCTTTGTAGATTTCGGCGATGCCTGAACCGGCAGCGAGGTCATGGAAATTATTGAAGCTGATTTTCTTCCATGCCTCCGTAATCCGATCGCCGGGATAGGGATCGCCATCGAGCCACGCCAGCGACGCGAACTTTTCCGCGTTCAGAGTCCACTCCGGGCTCTGACGGATGTTGCGCTTGTGGTTGGCCTGCGTTGTGTAGACGCCGCGGTGTGTTTCGAGATAAAGCTCGTCTTTCCACGTAGGGATAGCGATGGTATCTGGCTGCGGTTCGGGCGGCTGGTAGCCTTGCGCGATCTTACAGTAGTCCCACAGCGTCGATTGCGGCGCGATCTGTTTTTCGATGGAAGCGAAATAAGATGCGGTCGTGCTGAAATGCATGGAAGGCGCGACCTTGCCGGGTTCCATCCAACGCGTTGCCTGGTCAAGAATGACGCGCGTGGGGCCGCCACCGTGATCGCCCACGCCATAGAGGTCCAGAATATTGGTGATGCCAGGGGCTTGCTGGCGCGCCTTCACCATGTCCGACGAGAGACGAAGCGCACCGAGGTCGCGGTTGGCATAACCGCGCGGGAAATACGTGAGGACCTTGCTGCCATCCGGCGATTCCCACCAGAAGAGCCTGAAGGGAAGCTGGTTGGTCTCATTCCATCCCATCTTCTGCGTGACAAAGTAATCCACGCCGGATTTCTTATAGATCTGGGGAAGCTGCCAGGTGTAACCAAACGAGTCGGGATTCCAGCCGACGCGCACATCCACGCCATAATGCTGGAGGAACCAGCGCTTCCCTATCAGGATGGAGCGAGCCGTCGACTCACCGTCGGGCAAATTGAGATCGGGCTCTACCCACATCCCCCCGACGACCTCCCATCGGCCTTCCTTGATGCGCTTCGCGATCTCGTCATTGATGTCCGGATATTTTTGCGCGATCCACTCGTTGTATGCGGCGGCAGACTGCGTGAAGACGTAATTGGGGTACTCATCCATCAGCTGCAGCGCTGTAGAAAATGTACGCCGCACCACATCAACGGATTCAGTCCACGGCCATAGCCACGCGGCATCAATGTGCGCATTGCCATCCATCGAGATGACCGCCTTCTGCATGGCAGGACGCAGAGGTTCCAAAGTGGCCTGGGCAGCGCGCAGAGAGGCGTCGAACTTAGCCTGGTCGCTGTCATCCAGCGCTTTGATGTCAATTTGACTCGCCGCCTTTTCAAGGACCTTGCGATCACCGGAGGCATCCGGTTCCAGCGATGGGAGAAGTGCCGCGGCAGAAAGGATTTCGTCGCGAACATCGAGCGGATTGGGACGGTTCGGAGCGAAGTGGACCGAGATCTGCACGCCGTTGAAGCGCTTGGGCAGCACGGTTGTGAGGGCTTTCACGGCAACCAGAATCCTTTCGCCAGCTTTGACATGTGCCGCGATTTCCACCGGATCAATGTTGTCGGCCATTGCGATCTGTTGGCCATTCACGTAGACGATCTGCGTTAGCGGGAGGTGCGCGTCTACTGACGCGTGGAACCAGATATCTGCACCGGTAATGTCATAACCGTCCAGAGTCTTTGGGATTTGCACCCAACTGCGAAACCACACACCTTCTTTTGAGTAGTCGACGTTCGACTGCGCCACAGGCCAATTTGTATCGTCGAGAACCGGGTCTTCCCCGTGCGCGAGGTCTGCCGTGTGATAGCGCCAGCTGCCGGTCGGCAGATGGTCCAGATTGGAGAGACGGCTGAGCGTGGCCTGCGCAGGCGCGGGAAATGTTGCAATGATCTGCCCGGCCTGTCCTGCGGCAATTGCACCATGGAACAACAACCCTGTGATCGCGGCAACGGCCAGTACGGAGGCCCTGGTTCTCATCTTTGACATCTCCTTTGCGGAAAGCTTCCTGCTATCCGGCGTTTGCATTTTTTCCGGGAGTGACGAGCAGGGCAACTCCCAATGGTTCCAGACGGATGGTGTGCACGCCTTGCGTGCGGTTGGTCCAATCGTCCATGGCATACGGTAGCGCGATTGCATCATGAGGCGTTTCCGTGAGGTTCAGGACAAAGTAATACGTTTGTTTGCCATCTTCACGCGTTACCACCGCAACTCCGGCCGGTACGTCGATGAGGGGCGAAAGACCTGCCGCTTTGGCTCCCAACTGAGCGAGCGTCTCATGAAATCGATGTTCGCCGCTGTCGGTGCCGGCGTAGATCACCCAGCCGGACTTGTAGCGATGCCGAACGACAGCGGGTAGGCCTTCCATGCGCCCACCGCGGAAAAAGGCGACGGGCTCCGCGCCATGGAGTTGCAGCGACTCCATGATGGTGCGCGGACGAATGACATCACTAGACCCCTCAAAGTGGATGCCCAGATCGGCTTCGTGCGCTGTGTCCATTTGCCCTCGAGCTGAAGTGTATTCAAGGAGGTCGAGCTTCGCGATTGCGGAGACGCCGGCCAGTTCCGTGAAGATACCCGGCGAGACTGCGCGACGCATGCTGGCATCGGCGTTTTGCGTGCCGGCACGATACGTCAGGATCAGCACTCCACCACTAGCAACATAGCTTTCAAGTTTCTTCGCCGATTTGTCATCGATGAGGCGCAGGTTTGGCGCGGCAATGAGCTTGTATCGCGACATGTCGGCGGAGAGTGGAACAATGTCAATGTTGCGCTGAAGGGCCTTCAGTCCTGCATAGAAGCGTGACGATTCGCCGTCGTATCTGTCCGTGCGATCGCCAACTGACCAGAAACCCTGCGCAAATTCATTGGTGAAGTCATACAGGAGTGCGATGTCCGATTGCGTCCGGGCCTGTGCAAGCTTCGGGCCGAGGCTGGCGAACTCCTTGCCGATCTGCTCGAAGACCGGCTTGGCCGGATTGATGTTTCCGTCAAAGCCCTTGATGAAGGACGGGCGGAGTTGCTCACCACCGGCCACGGGGCGACGCCACTCGAAGTAAAGATGCCCGCGGCTGCCATGCGCGAGATTGAGATACGCCTGCAAGCGCAGGGCCTGCGGTAGTGCGCTTGGCGGCAAATAAGCAATTTGCTCCGCGCAGAAGAACTGCTGATCGCGACTGGCACAACGGCTTAGGTCGTGATTCATGCAGGAGATGTATTGATGCTGGTACTCGGTGAGTCCCGGCGCGCTGCAATAGTTGTCCCATGCAGTCGCGTCGAGAAACTCAGCTCCTGCCGCGTAGACGTCCACCGACCATGTCGTGCTGGGCCAGTTGGTAGAAATAAATTGGTCTTGCGTGTGGCTGCGCAGGATGCTCGCCTGACGTCGTAGATGGTTCAGGTAGGAGTCGGAGAAAAACTTCCGATAGTCGAGGCTGATGGCCGGCTGCCAGCCGCCTTCTCCGGAATTCTTGGGAAAATGGATTTGCGACCAATCGGAATACTCATTACTCCAGAACGCGCCGTTCCATGTGTGATTGAGCGCATCCAGAGAACCGTAACGCCGCTGCAGCCAACGTTGAAACGCATGCTCGCAGTTCTGGTCGAAGCACTCGAAAGGGATACCCGGTTCGTTGTCCAACTGCCAGCCAATGACACCCGGATGGTGTCCGTAATGCTGCGCGAGCGCTGTCGTAATCTCAGCGCTTGCGGCCAGATAATTGGAGCTATTCGTACAGTAACCCTTACGTCCCCCGTAGCTGTAAGCCTCGATTGCGTTCGCACCCAGCACATCTGGATGCAACTGATAGAGCCATGGAGGAACGGCAGCTGTCGGTGTGCCGAGAATGACTCGAATACCATGGCGGTTTGCGATTGAGATCGCATGGTCCATCCAATCGAACGTGAACGTGCCCTGTGCCGGCTCAAACGACCCCCAGGCAAACTCGCCCATGCGCACGGTGTTCAGACCGAGCGCCTCCATCTCGGCAAAATCTATCTCCCACTCTTCAGGCTGCCACCATTCCGGATAGTAGGACGAGCCAAGCAGGTAGCCGCTCCACGGGTTTCGCGTCTCTGCAGAGGGTATTGCTGTCGGCGGAGGGGTGATCGGCCGCGACCAGTTTCGCAACGGATCGGAACCGAAGGCACTGCTGCCAACAAACGTCCCGAAGCCGTATAGCCCTGCCAATTTATTGAACGTTCGCCGGTTCATCCTTCTTCCAGTTTCAGCAAGCCTAGTTGACGTATCCATGATGAGCGACCGTTCGGCGGCAGTTGAGGTCGATATTTGGGTTTCAAACGAAATTATGAGATACCGGTTTCTCAATCAAATTCCGATTTCAATAGCAACAAGAACCATACCAGAGAACGTAGTGAAACCGAAAGTGAAAACCAGGATTGGATTGGTTTACGATCCACGAATGGATGACTTGGGTGTCCGGTAACAACTACTATTAGACGGGAAGTTTTTGCGGAGGTGACCCGTTTGGGGCACATTACAAGACGCTCGATGTTGATGGGATCCGTGGCCGCCGGCGCAGTAGCTGCAACGCACCCGGTGTTTGGGGCTGCTCCCTTGGAACTTGCTACGGGTCGCCCTGCAAAGGCCGACCGTAAATTTTCGAGCCCTGCGGTTGATACCGTGATCGCGGACGTCTCGAAGCAAATTGCCGACCCCCAATTGGCCGCGATGTTTGAGTGCTGCCTTCCCAACACGCTCGACACCACAGTGTTTGCCGGAAGCACCGACGGAAAGCCTGACACATTCGTCATTACTGGAGACATCGATGCAATGTGGCTGCGCGATTCGTCCGCACAGGTGTGGCCTTATCTGCAGTTTGCGCAGAAGGACAAGCACCTGGCGGAGATGCTCGAAGGCTTGGTGCGTCGCCACGCACGCTCGATCTTGATCGACCCTTATGCGAACGCGTTCACGCGCACAACTTCAGATCCGCCGCTTTCCTGGGCCCGTAATGACGCCACAACGATGACGCCTGGTGTCGCTGAGCGGAAGTGGGAGGCTGATTCCCTGTGCCAGAGCGCACGTCTTGCGCATGGATATTGGAAAAGCACAGGCGATACAAATCCATTCGACAGTACGTGGAAAGCCGCCGCGTGGAAAACCGTGGAGACGTTTCGCGAACAATTGCGGCTTACCGATCGCGGCCCTTACTCCTTTCAGCGAGCCTCTAAAACGCCTGCGGATTCACTGACGCTTCGAGGCTACGGTAACCCGGCCCGATCCGTCGGAATGATCTACTCGATGTTTCGCCCATCCGACGACGCGTGCATCTATCCTCTGTTTGTCCCTGCAAACCTGTTCGCAGTACAGGCATTGACGGCGCTGCAAGAGTTGGCCGTGCATGTGGTCAACGACGCGCGCCTCGCCTCCGCGTGCCAGTCGCTTGCTGAGAGTGTTCAGATAGCTGTCATTCGATACGGCACGGTGGAACATCGTGAATTCGGAAAGATTTGGGCGTATGAGGTAGATGGCTATGGAAACGCGTTGATGATGGACGATGCAGGCTTGCCGAGCTTACTGGGCCTCCCGTATCTGAATGTCTGCGCGTTGAACGATCCGCTCTATCAGCGAACACGACGCTTCGTGCTGAGCTCGGCCAACCCCTACTTCTTTAAGGGTACGGCAGCAGAGGGCGTCGGCAGCCCGCACGTAGACTTATCGTATGTCTGGCCCATGTCGATCATCGTACAGGCGCTGACGTCCAGCGACGACCGGGAGATCGTCCAATGTTTGCGGTGGTTGCGCGATACGACGGCCGGCACGCAATTCATCCACGAGGCATTTCTGAAAAACAATCCCGAAAAATTCACACGACCATGGTTTGCCTGGGCCAACACCTTGTTCGGAGAATTGATCCTCACTCTGGCCGAAAAGAAGCCCGGAATCTTGCGCGCAGCTTTGTAAGAAGCGGACGCAAACGTCCTTCTCGGAGAAGAAAACCATGGAGACCTTGATACTTGAATCGGCGAAGACATAGAGACCGCTTCCCGGCGTCGCACCACAGGCTTGAGCGCTCAAGATCAAACCAATATTCCCAAAATGCTGAAAAAATAGCCCCCTGGCCGATCAAGAGTTAGAAATTATATATTATTTATCTTGCAGATAAGACG
The DNA here is from genome assembly GCA_963741395.1 of uncultured Acidobacteriaceae bacterium. Lineage (GTDB taxonomy): Bacteria > Acidobacteriota > Terriglobia > Terriglobales > Acidobacteriaceae > Edaphobacter. Next base: position 520,638 of record CAVUHV010000002.1, on the reverse strand, counting down.
CTCTAACGCTTCTCAGATTTGGCTATTGACGATACGGCAGTTCGCAATTTAGCTTGGAGGGCGTCTTAGAGAGACCGTTCTCTCATGTTCCATAAGGACTGAGATTAAATGATGACAGTTCCGGCGAGAGTAAAGTATATGAGCACTGAGAGTTCCATCACGCGGCAGGTGCATCAGGCTATCGAGGAAGGTGAGGGCATTCTGCGTCTCGCGCCCACCTGGGTCCCTCGTTCCTATCTCGTTCCCGGACGCCGACTCAAGCTCGATGCCCGTGATTTGTATGCCTATGGCGCAGACCGCGGCGGCATCGACGAGCGCTGGATCGCCTCCACCACGTTCGCGATGAACGAGAACCGCACGCCGGACGAAGGACTGAGCTTCGTGGTCTCCGGCAAGGGCCGGTTCAAGCTCAAAGATGCCGTGGCATCAGAAGGCGAGCGAATCGTCGGCAAGGCGATATGGAACAAGTACAAGCGCTGGCCAGTGTACAGTAAGTTTTTCGATAATATGGGACCGATCCCGCACCATCTTCATCAAAGCGAAGAGCAGGCAACATTAGTGGGGCGCGAAGGCAAACCGGAAGGCTACTACTTTCCTCCCCAACTGAATGCCACATTCGGCAACTTTGCCCACACCTATTTCGGGCTGGAGCCTGGAACGACCAAGGAAGACATTCGCAACTGCCTGGCGCGCTGGAATGAAGGCGACAACAATATCCTCAGCTTCTCCAAAGCTTACAAGCTAGTTCCGGGTACCGGATGGATGGTGCCCACGCGCATCCTGCACGCACCCGGATCCCTGCTGACGTACGAGCCGCAATGGGGCAGCGACGTGCTTTCGATGTTCCAGTCCATGGTGGATGGCCGCCAAGTGAAGCATGACCTGCTCACACAGGACGTACCGGCCAACCGGCATAACGATCTGGACTTTATCGCCGACATGGTCGACTGGGAGCGCAACACCGACCCCAACTTCAAGAGCAAGCACTACATCGAGCCGTTGGTGGCTTCGGGCAGCGAACAGGAAGGATATGTCGACCGCTGGGTGGTTTACGGGACCATCGCCGGCGAGCAGAAGTTCAGCGCCAAGGAGCTGACGGTGCAACCGGGCCAGAGCTGCCTGCTGCGCGATGGTGGGGCCTCAGGGTTGATCGTCACACAGGGCCACGGGCGCGTGGGCAAGATCGAAGTTGATTGCCCTGCCGTCATCCGCTTCGGACAGATGACGCAGGACGAGTTGTTCATTACGGCGGAGGCGGCAGCCAGTGGCGTCCTCGTCGAGAACGATTCACAGACCGATCCTCTTGTGACGCTTCGGTACTTCGGGCCCGACGTGCACACGGAGATGCCTGAAGTGGGGGCCCACGCAATTCAATGAATGTGCGGCTGGGCAAGGGGACGCGATGAAGCGACAGCATTTCGAAACGAAGAACGAAGCGATCCGCGAGCAGTTTCAGGCGTTGAAGGCGGAATCGCCGGAACGTTTGAAAACGCGGCTCAATCTTTCGTGGAGCAACTGGGGGTTCGGACTCGAAACACTGAGTGACTCCGCGGCGCGGCTTCAGCGCGCAGGGCTACAGTTTATCGAGTTGCACGGCAACCACTATGGGCCTGACCTCGGATACAACATAAATGAAACGCTAAGGATTCTCGGCGACTACGGCATTAGCGTTTCGGGCGTTTGTGGAATGTTCTCCGCGGACAATGACATGGCCAGCAACCGACCGATGGTGCGACAGGCGGCGATCGATTACCTTCGCCGCGAGTTGGCGTTTACGCAGGCCGTCGGCGGTACATATCTGCTGGTTGTTCCCGGAGCCGTCGGTCGGCCCAAAGCTTATGACGATGTGGAGCATGAGCGCTCTGTTCTGACGCTGCAGCAATGTGCACCGTGGTTTACTCAGCACCACGTGCAAGGCGCGGTAGAACCGATTCGCGCCGCGGAAGTGAGCCTGGTGCACAGCTTCTCGGATGCGAAGCGTTACATCCGCGAGGTCGACCACGCCGGCATCGCGCACATAAATGGCGACGTATACCACATGCAATCGGAAGAGAGCCATATTGGCGAAGCCCTGATGGACGCTGGCGAGATGTTGCTTAATCTTCATTTCGCCGACAGCAATCGTTCCGCGCTGGGCGAAGGGTCTATCGATGTCGCGACCATCATTCGGGCGCTCTACGTCATCGGCCACAACCGCGCGGGACGTTATGTGAGCTTTGAGCCGCTGGGTCCGGGCGGCGATCCGTATCCGGCGATGTATGGCCGGCCCAACAAGCCAAAGCTCGATGCTCTGGTGATGAACAGCATCCGGTATTTCCGCGAGTGCGAAGAGATGGTGCTGGCTGAATAGCTATTGGAGCGAATCGACGCATGAAGATGTACTGCCTCGCGCTTGACCTCAAGGACGACCCCGCGCTGATTGAAGAGTACAAGCGCTATCACCAGCCAGACATCATCTGGCCTGAGGTGATGGAAAACATTCGAACTCACGGCGTCCTTAGTGAAGAGATCTTCTTGCTCGGCACGCGGATGGTGATGGTCTTGCAGACAACGGACGATTTTTCTTTCAAGCAGAAAGCCGCGCTCGACAAAGTGAACCCCGCCATGCAAGCGTGGGAAGAGTTGATGTGGAGATTTCAGAAGACAGTGCCGCAAGCGAAGCCAGGTGAAAAATGGGTATTAATGGAAAAGATATTCGAGGCGTAACAAAGGTGAAGCTTTCTTAACTACTCCCTGAAGACAACACTGAGGATCGAACTGATGAGTTTTGCTCTGCCGGCCCTATGGCTCTTCGAAGGCGGACGCCTGATCTCGCTGACGGCGCCCGATCTTTCGATCATCGTGCTTTACTTCGCCATGGTGCTGGGCATCGGGTTTTATCTCCGCAAGTTTTCCAGCACTTCTGACGATTTCTTCATGGCAGGTCGCGACATGAGTGCTTGGGTCGCAGGGCTGAGCTTCCTTTCGGCCAACCTCGGCGCGCTGGAGTTGATGGGCTGGGCGGCGGCTGCGTATCAATACGGCATTCTCGCGACACACTTCTACTGGATCGCGGCATTCCCTTCCATGGTCTTCCTTGGATTGGTGATGATGCCGTTCTACTACATATCGAAAACGCATTCTGTTCCCGGCTATCTGCAGCTTCGCTATGGAGAGTCGACCCGTGCGCTAAGCGGCATCTCCTTCGCGTTCATGACCGTGCTAATGTCGGGCATCAACATGTACGCCATGGCGTTGGTGATGAAGGTAGTGTTGGGATGGAACATCCACTTCAGCATCTGGGTGTCGTCGCTCACGGTCGCGGCCTACGTGACTCTCGGCGGCCTTTACTCGGCCATCTTTAATGAGGTCCTTCAGTTCTTCCTCATCTGGCTGGGAGCTTTGACCATCCCTATCCTCGGTTTGATTGAGGCTGGCGGGTGGAATGGTCTAGTGGCGCGCATTCATGAACGCGTGCAGGGAGATTACACGCACCTGTGGGGACCGCTCGGCAGTTTTTCTTCGAATCCGATGGGAGTGCATTGGACCGGTGTCCTCTTTGGGCTGGGCGGTGTGATTGCTTTCGGCTACTGGACGACCGACTTTCTTGTCGTGCAGCGCGCCATGGCAGCGCAGGACCTTCGCTCAGCCAAGATGGCGCCCATTATCGCCTCGTACTTCAAGATGATCGTTCCGCTAATCGTCATCCTTCCTGGCCTTCTCGCACTGGCGGTGCTTCCCTTCAATCTGGTGCCGGAAAGCGCCGCCGGGCCCGGTCTGCACAGCTACAATGAAGTCTTGCCGTTGATGCTGGCGCGCTATTGTGGACCTGGACTGCTAGGGCTCGGCGTAACAGCCCTCATCGCGGGGTTCATGTCAGGTATGGCCGGCAACGTCAGCGCCTTTGCCACGGTCTGGACTTATGACATCTATCGCCCCTACATGAACCGGCGAGGAACGGACAAACACTACGTGCGAGTGGGCCGTTGGTCCACGATCGTCGGCGTCATCGTGAGCATCGGCACAGCGTACCTGGTGACTCACTTCAAGAGCATCATGGACTACATGCAGGCATTGGTGAGCTTCTTCATCGCTCCCCTCTTCGGCACCGTGATTCTGGGCATGCTGTGGAAGCGCGGCACCGCGAAGGGCGGCTTCTGGGGCCTGCTTGCAGGCACGCTGGCTTCGATCGGCATGTACACGGCCGTTGTGATACATCCCGCGTGGCTAAGGTATGTAGCGCTTTCCACCGATGCCAAGCCGATGGCTGAGAATCTCTACCGTGCGTTGTGGTCGTGGCTCATCTGCGTGTTCGTTACCGTCGTGGTCAGTATGTTTACGACGCCCAAGCCTGTGGAAGAACTCCAGGGGCTGGTGCGCGCCTATACCATCATTCCCAGCGATGGTGATGTCCCGTTGTATGAGCGGCCGATCTTCTGGGGTGTCGGCGTCGCCGTTCTCTTTGCCGTACTGCAAATCATCTTTTGGTAGGCGTTCGCCTGGAGGTCCCATCATGGACGAGAGTTCGAAGGAGATTCCGGTACAGCACCGTCATCACCGGATGCTGCCCGTCTGGTTCTTCATCGGGGTGTTGCTGTTGGTCTATGGCGTCATCATCCTGCTGACCAGTCTGCGCAGTTTCGATCAGACCGGGGCCGTGGTGCTGGCCAATTACCACGCCGGCATTTGGGCAGGTGTTGTGCTCATCTTGCTCGGAGGTATCTACACGCTCAAGTTCCGGCCGCGCCGAAGACACTAGCGCCGGGGTAACATTTGGGTATTCGCCATGGTTCGCTATATCGTTTGTATTGAACAATCTACAAAGCAATCGCCACAATAGATAGGAAACGATTGCAAGCATTGAGAGGCTGCTTTTGGATATCCGTGAAATCGCGCGCAGGGCCAAGGTTTCACACTCGACCGTCTCGCGTGTGATCAATAAACTTCCGACTGTCGACCCAAAACTGTCGAAGCGAGTGCAGGCGGTCATCGACCAGGTCGGCTACCGGCCGAACTATCAAGCACGGGCCCTCGCCCGCGGGCGCACACAAACGGTCGGCCTGATCGTCTCGGAAATCAGCGGTGGCAATCCGTTCTTCGCCGAGATCATTCTTTACTTCGAGCGAGCGGCGGTGCAAAACGGCTATGAAGTGCTTATTAGCTTTGCGGACACCGAAACCGATCCGCAGCATATTGCCATCTGTGTCGAGCGCTTGAAGGAGCGCCAGGTGGAGGGCATCGCCGTACTGACATTTGGCATGGAGCAAAGCTTGTCGGCGTCGGAACATTCTTCGGTACCTATGGTGTATGCCGGGGCAGATCACAAGCTCAACGGCATTCGTAACATCCGCATCAACTATCTTGCCGGAATCCGTGACGCCGCCAAGCATCTCTTGGAATTTGGACACACACGCATCGGTTACCTCAGCGGTCGGCTTGATTGGAGCAGCATGCGCATGCGCTATGACGCTGTGCGCAAAGCGATGCGCATTGCAGGCGTGCCGCTGCACAAAGAGCTGGTGGCAGAGTGCAACCATACTCTGGAAGGTGGAGCGGAAGGCATGGCGAAGCTGCTCAATCTGCCCAAACCTCCGACGGCGGTGATGTGCTGCAACGATATGGCAGCCATTGGAGCTTTGAAGAGCCTTAGCGCTCGAGGTCTGACCGCGGGACGCGACATCTCGCTGATCGGCTTTGACGACCTTCCTCTGTGCAACTTTACGCAGCCCTCTCTCAGCACCATCCGTTTCTCGCCGAGCGAACTGGCTGGCCTGGCCTTCCGTGCGCTTCTCGAAGATATCCAGCACGACAAGCCTTCCCATGAGTACGAGTACAGAACACGGTTCGTACTGCGTGATTCGACCGGCCCTCCGCGGAGCGAATGAACCTGCCGGCTGCACGGACAGAGGCCCAGCACCTCGACCTACAACATCGCTGGATCAACTCAACGCCATGCCTGGGTGCAGGATAGCGGTCTCCTTACCGTCCATTGGGCACACTATGAATCGAGATAAGAACAAACGGAGCCCTTCGCTGGACAGGCGAGACTTTCTGAAAAGCTCGACCATGGCGGTGATGGCTTCCGCTCTGAGTCCAACAGCGGCAACGACTGGGGAGGATGTTTCTGCTTCAACCGGATTCTCTCGTACCACGCAAGCACCCACGATCAAAGATGGAATTCACTCGGTCAACCTTTTACAGGGCACCAACTCCACCTATACGTTCTCGCGCGGGAACACTTTGCCGATCGCTGGGCGACCCTTCGGCATGGCGCATTGGACGATCCAATCGACAGAGGAGAGCTCATGGATGTTTCATCCGTGGGACCGGCGCATACAGGGGTTTCGCTGCACACATCAACTCAGTCCCTGGCTCGCCGACTATGGGCAAGCTGTCTTCCTTCCTTTTTGCGGAAATCCAAAACCGGGAGCAGGGCCAAGATCTTCTTCGTGGCGTTCGGAAACCGCGGAGCTCTCCCCCTTCTCGCTGCGCTTATCGTTGCTGCGCTATCAAGCCGACGCGGAACTAGTTCCCACAGAACGATGCGCCGCGATCTCTGCGAAGTTCGCAGGGCAGGATGCTCCGGGGTTTCTCATCGAAGTCCCCGGCCGCGCGGCCACCATCGAAAGCGATGCGAAGACAAAGACTATTCGCTTCGTCTCGCGCGCGAACCAGGGAGGTGTGCCAGAGAACTTCGCCACCTATTATGTCATCCGGTTTGCCGGCGCATGGTCTGCTTTGGAAACGGAAGACACGCCCCACAGCACGGTTGCGATGCTGCACTTCGAACCAAACGTGCCGCGTACCGTCGAGGCGCGGATCGCTACCTCCTTCATCTCGTATGAGCAGGCAGAACGAAACCTCGCCCTTGAGATGGGAACAAAACCCATCGAAGCCTTGCGGCAAGAGGGCGCAGATCATTGGAATACGTATTTCGATCGGATACAGATCTCTGGAGGTTCTGAATGGCAACGCAAAATCTTCTATTCCTGCCTGTATCGAGCGCTACTATTTCCGCGAATGTGGCACGAGCCGGACGCCAGCGGAAAGCCGCAACATTTCAGCCCTTATAACGGCCAGATCGTTACCGGATTTATGTACGCAGACCATGGATATTGGGACGTGTACCGCGCGTGGTACCCGTTCATGTCCATCATGTTTCCGGAAAAACTTGCCGAAATTCTGCAGAGTTGGGTCAACGCCTTCACTGAGGGCGGCTGGATGCCGCAATTCCCCTGTCCCGGATACCGCGCGTGCATGACAGGAAGCCTGATTGACGCCGTCTTTGCCGACGCTGCGGTCAAGGATATCCAAGGCTTCGATCTTGAGACAGCATATCGCGGAGTGAAGAAGCATGCCACGCAACCGGGTGATCCGGACAAGGGATATGGCCGCCGAGGCATTGAAAGCTATCTCCAATTGGGATATGTAGCCGCCGATCGCGTGGGGCAGTCCGTTGCGGAGACTGCGGATGCAGCGTATGGGGATTTCTGCATAGCACAAGTGGCCCGGGTGCTTGGACACGATGCGGATGCGGAGATGTTCCTGGAACGCTCAAAAAGTTGGAAGCACCTCTTCAATTCGTCCACAGGCTTCCTGCGCGGCAGGAACGTGAATGGTGAATGGCTGGAACCTTTCGACGAATTCGCATGGGGTTCTCCTTATGTGGAGGGTTCCGCATGGCAGCATCGCTGGGACGTGCCGCACGACATTCTAGGGCTGATTCAGGCGATCGGTGGAAACGCGCGTGCTGTGGAGGCACTGGACAAGATGATGACACTAGTGCCCATCTTCCGCGTGGGTGTTTATGGACAGGAGATTCACGAGATGTCGGAGATGGCCGCCGTCGACTTCGGCCAGTATGCACACAGTAATCAGCCGGTACATCATCTGCTTTACATCTTTGCGGCGGCGGGCAGGCCCGACCGGACCCAATACTGGGTCCGCAGAGTGATGGCGGAACTCTACAGTCCCCACGATTTCGCTGGCGATGAAGACACAGGCTCGATGTCAGCTTGGTATCTGCTAAGTGCGATGGGATTTTATCCACTGTGTCCGGGCAAGTCGGAATATGTTCTCGGCAGCCCCCTGTTTGACAAAGTCACATTGCATTTGCCGGAAGGGCAAACAACGGTCATTGAAGCCCACGCACAAAGCAGCGAGACACCCTACGTTTCGAAGGTGACCCTAAATGGAGTTCCGCATGCGTCCGTGTACTTGCCGCACGATGCAATTGCTCGCGGTGGAACGCTCGCGTTCACCATGCAAACCTCGCCGGCCGCGAGGTGAACTGCCAGCCCGTTTCGGCTAGGCGGCTAACTTTTCCATGATGACGGCAGCGAAGCGCGGCGGAATGTTCACTGCCGCCGACGTCGATTGCGCTTCTTGTTGTTCCGGCGTTGCGACCACCAGAGCGCCCGCGTTGGGAAGGTCTAATTTCGTCGTGATGGGCTTGTGCTCTTCCATGTTCATGATGACCACACAGCGCTTGCCGTCGGCGGCCCGAAAGACGCTGTAGCGGAATTTGCCGTCGGCCATAACCGCTGCGTCGAGCGTCTCGCGGAACTCAGCGGGATCGCAACGTAAATGCGCTGGCTGGGCGTCTGCAGAAAGCAAGACTGGCTTTGGCAGGATTCAATGTCCCGTTTCGGGTACCGGCCCCCGCAGTACCCTTTCGCATTGACGAAATGCGGATAGATCTCTTCCGCGACAAGCGCTCCGGTCCACAGATGATGCGCTTCCACCAACGCATCCGGAGCCGGCGGATGGAAATCCCCGAAGTAGGGATAGTCGACGGCCTCCACGAAGAAGTCAGAATTGTTTTCGACCGTAGCCTCAAAGCTCAACGTACTGTTCCTTAGCGCCACGGTTGCAGTGAACGTTGGACAGGAGAACCTTTAGCAAGCTGGCCGGTCTGGCAGCGGTCAACGGGTGATTGGCAACACGCCGCCGTGTTCACTGAGCAAGTCCTTCCACCCTTCGCTGAAGCAGCGGAGTCGCATGCACAACCCCCCGCAGCTTCCGCTCCTCGCAGGATGAGCGGGCAAGGCTGGACCCGCCGCATCACTTCTCTCACGGCCCATTGCACAAAGGTAGTGCTCTTGCAACTCCCTCTTACGAGCGTGAAATTTCGAGCAATCGGAACCACAAAGGAGGCATTGCGAGAAAACGGTCTCGTAAATCCAAATCTGAAAGCATCGTCTGCCTTGTTGACAACCATGGTTTAGATTACTTGGATCTTTTGCGTGGCTGAGAGAGCGGTCTCTCCACTACCACGTCACGGGCGGAGCTCGCTCAATTCGAGCAACCGAGGAAAAACAATAGTGGATCGACGAACGTTCAATAAGCTCTCGGGCCTGGCAGTGATGGGTCTCTTGGCTGAAGAAGCCCAACTGGTTATAGGACAGGTCGCGGCTGAGGCGAAGGAGGTCATCCTGCAGGATGATCAGCTCCTGGTTGCCTTTGATAGAGAGTCAGGCGCACTCACCCGGATGGAGCGAAAGTCGTCTCACTGGACTATTCAACGCCACCCGGCGCTCGGTGCCTCGTTTCGATTGCATGCTCCTCTGCCAAACAATTTTGTGCTTGGCAGCAAGCAGCGTGCGGTCAGCGTCGAGAAAATCTCCACGAATCGAGTGCGGCTCCGATGGAAAGACCTTGTCAGTGAGCACGGCGGTGTTTTACCCGTCACCTTCACCGCAACCGTCATCTCGGCGATGGTGGATGTGCCAAATCCGGGCCGGTTCCTAACAGCGACACCCGAACAGCCCGATGCCCAACTCGCGTCTCGAACGCTACGGATTCCCACGCGCTCAGCAATTGTCGTGATGGAACAATAAGCTTTCTTAAGCCCCCGGAGGAATTGTCGTGACGCATTTAGTGCGCTCTTTGCTCGGTGGAATTTAATGATCAATCGTCGCCAGGCCATAAAAACTATGACGCTCAGTGGCATCGCTCTGACCGCGTTGCCGAGGGCGGTGGTTCATTCGGCCATGCTCGCCGGTGCTTCAACAAACCAGCGCCAAGGGGACCTGGCCGCGCAAATTCTTGCCGATCAAAACCTGCGCGAGGTGCTTCGCATGGCGAGGGAACTATTGAGCCGCGGGCTCGATGCCGGGAGCGGCTATAAGGCTACCTGGATTCGCGATATGAATACCTTCATCCAGGTTGCCGTTGGGGTGAACCCACCGCAGCGTTTCCGCGAGGCGCTGCTTATGTTCTTCAAGTTCCAGGGACCCGACGGCGATATTGTCGATCTCTACTGGCCGCGCGACCCGGCCAAGCCAGTAAACGCCAGTTACCGGACCACTCCGCTAGCCCCCCGTTTAATCGCCGATAAGAATACCGTTGAGATCGATCAGGAATCGTCGCTCGTCCAAGCGGTTTTCAAGTACGTCGCGGCTACGCATGACAACACTATCCTTGAGGAGCGCGTCGCAGAAGTCACCGTTCGCGAACGCCTCGGCCAGGCCCTGCAATATCTGCTGACCGAGCGTTTCGACGGCGAGCATGGCCTGGTCTGGAGCGCGACTAGGGCCGACTGGGGCGATGTTCAACCTGAAAGTCCCAGAGGGGTGCGGCTCGATGCCAGTTCGCATCGCGCCGTGTCCATCTACGACAATGCGATGCTGGTAATCGCAATCAACGATTACCTGCAGCTCTTGGGCGGAGACGCCCACGGAACAGCCCGCTGGAAAACCATCCGTGATGGGCTCAAGCAAAACATCCGCAAGTACCTTTGGGATGCAAAGAGACAGAAGTTCATTCCTCACGTCTATCTTGCCGGCTCTCCATTTCCGAAGGATTTCGACGAGAACGCGATTTTTTATCATGGCGGCACTGCCGTGGCCATCGAAGCTGGGCTGCTCACGCGACAGGAGGTGCTCCGCTCGTTGAATTACATGGAAGCGGATGTGCGAGCAGCCGGGGCAGCTTCGATCGGACTCACGCTCTACCCTGCCTATCCTGAAGGGTTCTTCAAGAACCCGCAATTGCGCGATCCCTACAGCTATCAGAATGGCGGCGATTGGTGCTGGTTTGGGGGACGTATGATTCAGCAATTGGTCAGGCTAGGCTATATAGAAGCGGCCTATCGCGACCTCCAGCCCATGGTGGAGCGTGTCGTGCGCACAGGCGGCTTTCACGAATAGTGGACACGCGACAATCAGCCGCGTGGCTCAGGCGACTTCCGCGGATCGGCTGGCGTTTTGGGACAGGCCATTGAAATGCTCCAAGCCTGGGCACAGCAGAACATCCGGCATTAGCGCTTGGCTTCAACCGGGATCCTTCATTGGGGCCAAAGCAGCGGCCTAATGAACAACTCGACGTACAGGAGAGGTTTCCTCAACCGCCAGGCAGCCGGTGCTTGCCTACTATCCGCTATAAAACCCGCAAAACTTGCGAATCTCCTGAGGGAAGTTGGATTCTCCAAAGAACTTTGTGGTACGAGCTTTCGGAACATTCTTAGTCCATTCTCTGATGTAGACGCCGCGTTCGTACGAAGTTTCTGGATTGCCGACCAGCCGACCAAAGGAAACCCAGCGCCGGTCTCCCAGCGTGTTTACAGGCGAAGCAGGAAGCGGAAGCGCATGTCTTCTTTGAACCACATAATGTAGTTGGTTCCCCAGGCGTTGTTGAAGAGGCCGCAATGAACACCCGTGGTGAGATCGGGTTGCGAACGTGAGAAATTCAGGGGCGACTTTTCACCTAGCGCGATCAGGGGAGCGTCGAGCGTCTCTACGTCAAAAGATCCCTGCGCATCTTTGTACCCGAAACCCTTTGTTACGGCATGCATATGCCGACCACCGGCAGTAACCACATCGAAGGGAGAGACGTTCTGGCCGGATTTGTCGATGCTCCAACCACCCTGATCCACGGTCACGGGATTAAAGGTGAGCCAGAGCGCCTCCGGCAATCGCGTAGCGAGCTTGTCGAAACAATAGAAATTCAAGTGCACAACTGATTCCGCATCGGGCAGGACGAGTTCAAGATACATCGTGCCCGGAAATGCTGCGCGGCCACTTTGCAGCGCGTCCGGATCGTCGATATGCAGTCTGCCAATCACCCGATACCCCTCGCGAATGCGCTGTGTACGAAGCTCCACGAGCTTAGGTGACCAACTCCGGCTGCGTGCTCCAAAGCGCTCGATATTTGGTTTGCCGAAATCTTTCTGAGCCCAGTCGGCTTTGGTGGTCAGATAGTCGGCAAGAAACTTCTGGTAGTCCTCCTGGGAGAGTGTCTGGTAGGAGAAAAGTGCCAGGGGATGTTCCTGCGAGGCCCATTCACGCGCCGTTTGCTTGTTGCGCAACCGGTGAATCGCTCCGGTATTCGGATCGAAATTGAGAAGGAAGTGCTCAGTTTCGATGTCCTTGGAGTGAAGCGTTCCTGCCATTTCCGGCCGGCCAGGAACAAGATCATCGATGGCTTTTTGCGCCTCATTTCGCAGCGGAGCGGGCAGCGTGGCAATGCCGTCGAACAGATCCTGGCGTTTCTCCTGCCAGCTGAACTCCACTACTTTGTAGTTCTTGGTGTCCAACATTTCTCCGAGGCTCTGCGGCGTGTAGTGGTCGAAGTCGAGCCACGTCTTGGTATCAGTTCCCCAGGTGTGTTCGGCCTCCAACAGCAGATGCCGCAGCAGACTTATGTCGGTTGCATCGCCTATTTGAAATTTGTTCTCCGAGATCCATCTACACCGCAGCCGGCAGAGCTCGCGATACCGCGCTACCTTCAGCGGATCGCTGGCCACGCCGTATATCCAGGTGTCACCGATCTCCTGGGTTTCAACGGGTAGGTCCTTGCGATGCGGGTGAATGGCATTGCCGATTTCAGTCAGGCTTGTGGCGGCGATCTTTGCATTGGGAAAGCGCCGGCCGAGATCGGCATAAATGTTGTCGATCTCCTGCGGAGTATGCGGGCCACTATTGTCGCCGCGTACTACCACTGCGATGGCGAGGTCTGAGCCGGGCACACACGCGATGCTGCCGTAATCATGGTGATACATGACCACTATGGACGCCCCGCCCGGATCTTTCCAGACAAACAGCGGCGGCAACTCGGCTGGGGTACTTCCGCCGTTCACACCGATATCGACGAAATTGACGCCGCGCTTGGCGAGAGGAGCGATGAGGCCGCGGGTATGACCGGGAACGTCAGTCATCTTTGCGCCGGTCGTGGTGCGGCCAAAGCGCCGGTCGAGAGAATGCGAGATTGACAGACTGCCGGAGATCAATGAGCGATCCATCATCTCCGTCTGCCAGCTGAACGGCAGTGCGTGCCACGCGATGTCGCCATCGCCAATGGCCTTTTCCATGCGCCGCCTGTCTTCAGGCGAGGCCTGCTCAAGATACTCGTAAAGCAGCCACGAGCCGGTGGTCCAGACGTAGCGATTCGAACCAGCCTGGCGCATCTGCTGCGCGGTGCGAATGGCCTGCGGAAAATATTCCGCGAAGTAGCGGTGTACGACGTGAGCCTGAGTGTCGATAAAGCCCGCGTCGAAGTGACACTTGAACATGACCAGCACGCGATTGATCGCGGGATTAGGCAGTGTAGGTAGCGCAAGCGTCGGAAGAGAGAGCGCCGCGAGGGGTTTGGCTAGTAGAACGCCCCCAAGGGCGAACACTGATGATTTGGCAAATTCTCGTCGGGTCGTGAGATTCAGGAATGTCAGCCCAGAGTCGCGATCCTGCCTGCCCATTGCTCGGCTCCCTTTCTCTCAACACCTGGAGATTACTTTTTGGCCGTGGCTGGACCAATAGGCGCCGTAAAGCTCGCCCACCACGAATCCCCGCTTTGCTCAATAGTAGATTCTGTCGGATGCTTCCCGTTGATCAGGACATCGGATGTCTGTGGCTGTTTCTCGAACGGTCCAAGACGCATGGCGACCGGACCCAATTGCCGGTCCGCAGAAATCTCTAAACTCATCTGGCCGGCAACACGCCGAAGGTCGTAGTGCAGCAGTGCTGTCTCTCTTTTTCCCTCGCGCTCCACGAAGGCCGGATACTTGTCGACTGCTATTTCGTTCCAGCTGTAAGGCAATCTGGGCAGGATGCGCAAACGCTGCGGCACGTTGTCGTCCACGCCGATCAGAATACGGAAGACCTTGATGATCTCCGCCTCTTGCACTCCGTTGCCTAAGTCGCCGGTACCGAAAACATAGCTCCCGGTTGGATCGACCTGCACGCCTTCCGGCACAACGAAGGAATGAATTTTGGGCTGGTAGATTTCTCTCGCAGCCCAATTCAGCATGGGCGTCACGTCCTTCATGCGATCGAGCAGCAAAGCCGCTTGCGTCACAAAGCCTTGGCCATAGCCCATCGCCCATCCATAAAACCCAAACGGACGATAGGTGTCGATGAGCCGTTGATAAGCCGCCTCATTGGCCGGCCTCCATGCCGGATCGTCGTCTTGCGGCGCAAAACCCTTATAGTCCGCCAGGAAAATCAGCGGCCCCAGAACAGTGCTTTTGTTGGGCCAACCGGCATAGTCAAGAGTCCACACGCGGCCGTACTTTGGATCATTGATGAGGTACCGCGCCGGAATTGCCTTCCGCATCTTCTCCGCGCGAACGCGCCAGAGCGCGGCGGATTGTGTCTCGCCGATGGAATCAGCCATCTGCGCCAAGGCCTCAAGGGCAGTCATGCATACGGCATCGGGATAAACAGAATATCCTTTGCCGGCTGCAGACTCGCCGGTGGTGTAAAGCACGCCATCGGCCGCTCCAGTGATCTGCGCATGATCGAACTGCCATGGAATCCAATCACCTGCCGCTTTCACATCGGTCCAATGGGCGCGAAGCCACGCATCGCGATCGGGAGCCCGCAGCCAATGCTTGTAAATGAACATCGCGATCAGGCCGTGGCCGTCGTTCTCAAGAGGCGCTGCAAAATCCGGAATGTTGATAACGCGGCTCCAGTGCGGCGGGAGCGGAGAGCCGTTGTACTTCAGCGCGGGGTTCTCCGCCCAGGTGCGAGACGAGAGAAAAGCAAAGTCCGCTGTGTGCGAAGCCTTATCGTAGTAGCCGAGCTCTGTCAGCTCCTGAAGGCTCCGGCCTAGGTCGCGCGACCAGGCATGGTGATAGTACACGCCGACATCCTTACGAAACGTTCCGAATTCTCCACCCGCCGATCGCGGATCGCCAGACCAAGCCAGAGCATCACGCGTCGAAGTGTGATAGGTTCCGTCGGCATCGACCTTGTCCAACATATCTTGCACGTTCGCGTAGAAAGCGTTTTGCAGGGCGCTAGTGTAGTTGGTTCCTTTGAACGTCACGTGCGGTCCAACATACCCGCGCGGTATCTCGGCCGGAATCGGCTGCTTGAAGTCTGCATCCGTTGAATAAAGGGTCTCGCTCAAAATCTTCAACCGTTGCTGCGACGCAGCATCATCCGCTTCACCGGCTCGCAGCGGCTTTTCGTCAACGAACTTAGCGAACTGCGGCGACAGATCGTTCGCCGGAATGGGCGTTGCGCCAGGGATCGACGTGCCGGGCGCGGATTCCACCGTAATCCCTGCAACCGCCACCGAACCTCTCTTCGCTGGAGAACCTGTAATCTCGATGCTTGTGAGCAGCGCGTCCTTCGGCGCGATCACCGCGACATAATTGCCGTCTTCAACCGGCGCGGCTGGGTAAAGACGCAACGATTGTTCAAATGCCTTACGCAGCGGCGCATCAGTTGGGAAAGGCTCTTGCGTCTGATAAAAAGGCAAGCCAAACCAAACGCTTTCACCCAAAATCAGCGGAAAATCCTGCGTCGTTCCGTCTGCATAGTGCAGGCGGATTTGCCCCAGGTTATCGCCGACGATAAATCGCTCCGCATAACTCAGCGGATTGGACCAAGCAGACGGTCTCTTCGTCTCAGTCATTCCGAGGAGGTAGATTTTTTTGACGGCGACGCCCACATTCACTTGCAGCGAACCGCTCTCTGGCGCATGCCATGCCGTCTCAATAAAAGGAACGCCGTAGCGGTACAGCATTCTCGCATCGCCCTTGGCAATCGGCAGGGCGAGAAAGCGATCGTGAGAAGCGGCTTTCAAGTCAGCGGCTCCGAAGCACTGAGCTCGGCCCGCCAGCAACCCGATCAGCACAGCACAAACGGTAGTGAATTGCTTTGTCGTTCGATGTCTCGTCATGTCATCCTGTCTTAAAATCTATTGGGGCGCCGCGAAAATTTCCGGAAAGCCGCTTCTGCGCGCTTGCCTAGAATGCAATAAGGAGGGAACCGGTCCCTCACATACGATGGCAGGAACCTTATCGCGTCGGCCTATAGGGAGTCAACTGGCAAATGCTACACTAGTAAGGTAATTTACTTTCTTTGACATCAAGATGTCAGTCGTTTTTAGTGCAAGCAAATAGTTAGGTTTAGAGACCGGTCTCCTAAAAGGCTCGACATTGCAACTACGCTCAAATATAAAGGTGTCAAGCGAATGCTGGCGCTCGTGCATCCATATGGAGATGTACCCGCGCCATAGTAGGGACCCTGGAGATGCCCAGGTAGGGAAAAATCAGATACTGCGGCGGTGTAGGACTGCAGGCTAACGTGTCTGGCTTTGGTAGAAGTTTGGCGGAAGGCCGACGCAGATCACTGCCTGCATAGTCCTCGTTGCACTAAGACCAGTGTTCTGGAGCAGTTGGCAACAGCAGCACTGCCCATCATGGGAGTTGTAAATGAAGCGCGTCCTATCGGTTTCGATATTCCTCACATTTTTCGTCTCGACTTCTTTTCTGCCCGCATTTTGCCAGACAAGGACAATCTGGGAGATTGGGAAATACGATCAATCTGCCGCGGAGTTTAAGGCTAGCCGGGGCGACCACGTGGTTTACCAGGTAGGCAAGAGCGATTGGGCGCAAGATTGGCCCGGTGAGCAACGGACCGGATCTACCTATGAGATCCAATTCAATCTTGATGCTGCACCGCGGGGCGCGTACCTTCTGAAGATTTCCTTGCTCAACGGTTACCTGAGAACGCCGGATATGCAAATTGAAATCAATGGGCACAAGGGGATCTATTATGTGCGCTCCAAGCCGCTCTACACAGCGAATAACGCTGTATTGACCATTGAGCTACCCAGGGAGTACATGGCCAAGGGCGAGAACAGCCTGGTCCTATCGCCAGAGAATACGCAGCCCGCCAATGCCGGATCGGACGCGCCCGTTGAAGCAATCCGTTACGACTTCATCAGCATGACGAACGATCCTCATGCGAGGTATTCACAGGATGATGTTAGCGCCGATGTGGTTCCCACAGTCTTTTATCAGCAGAAAAACGGCAAGCTGGTTGAGTTAGTGGATGCATACCTGCGATTTGGGCAGAACAACCCCGTAGGCCATGCAGTGCTCACGTTGAATGGAAAGAGTTATAGCGCCGAGGTTGCTGCCAGGAATGACTTTGGAGAGGAGCGCGTTGAATTCGAGGTATTGGAGTGGCAAGGGACCGCGGCAGCGACTTTGGAAGTTACTGCGGGAATGCAACGTAACTTCAATCTGCCCTTGACCGCAGAGCGCAAGTGGACCCTATTTGTTGTGCCGCACACGCACGTTGACATCGGGTATACGGATTACCAAGGAAAGGTGGCCGAAAATCAAGCAGAAACGCTTGTGGAAGCGGCTGGCTTCATGAAGAAATATCCCGACTTTCGGTTTGCGACGGATGGCTCATGGAACTTGCAGCAATTGGTGGAGACGCGGCCGCAGCCGGAGCGGGATGAGATCCTTGGCCTAATCCGCTCAAACAAGATCGGCTTGCCCGTCGACTACTTCAATCTGTTGACCGGTTACGCATCGCTGGAGACACTCTACCGCTCGATGTATTACACCAAGAGCCTATCTCGCGAATATAACCTGCCTTTTGACTATGCCACGACGACCGATGTTCCGTCTTATACCGGCGCTTATCCCTCTGTGTTGGCGAGTGCGGGAGTCAAATATTGGGCGGTCGGCGCGAACCAGGATCGCGCGCCCGTCCTGACGCATGAATTATGGAATGAAAAATCGCCATTCTGGTGGGAGGGGCCGGACGGAAAGAAAGTTCTGTTTTGGTACTCGTGGGGTTACTCGCAGATAAGGCGTTTCTTTACGCTCGATCCTACGAATGCACTGATCCATGAATCGCTGCCGCAGTTTCTTGCCTCGTATGATAGGCCTGCGTATAAGCCGGACGCCGTATTGATGTACGGAGCGCAAGATGAAAATACAGACTTGCGCCCCCAGTTGGCGACGTTCGCCACCGCTTGGAACCAATCTTATGCGTATCCCAAGCTGCGATATTCCACGTTCGCTGATTTCTTCAGCTATATCGATCAACATTATGGCGCTGAGCTGCCAACCTACAAGGGAGACCTGGGGGGGTATTGGGAGGACGGCATCGGTTCTGACGCCGCTTCTGCGGCGGGAGACCGTCACAACCAAAGCGATGCGCTGTCGTCGGAGATCGTCTCCACGGCGGCTCATGTGATGAACCCGAAGTTTCATCCTCCTAAGGCAGAAGTCGAAGATGCGTGGAATAACATTCTGCTATTCGCTGAGCATACCTGGGGTGCGGGCAATTCCATTTCGCAACCCGACACCGACGAGGCCGTAAAGCAACTGGCGGTGAAGGACAATTATGCGACCCAAGCTCATTTTGAATTGGAAGACATCACGAACCGCTCTCTTTACCAGTTAGCACATCAGATTCAAATTCCGGGCAGAACAATCGTTGCCTTCAATGGACTGAATTGGAAACGCAATGCGCTTATAGAAACCGACCTGCGTAAGAATGAGGAGCTCGTCGATCTGACCACACATCAGAAGATCCCTCTGGAAGTTATGTCGGATAGAGAGGGCTTTATCCATGCCCGATTTCTGGCCAGCGACCTACCTTCTGTAGGGTACAAGTGTTTTCAAGTTCGCACTGTATCCAATCTTGCGCCAACGAACTCGTCACCTGAGCCGAATCCTGTCATCGAAAATAAGTATTACCGAATTACGGTCGATGTTCAGAGCGGCGCAATCCAAAGCATTTTCGACAAGGAGTTGCAGCGGGAGCTAGTCGATAACGCCAGTCCGTACCGATTTGGCCAGTATTTATACGTGACTGGAGGCGACCCTAAGGGGAATGGACAAACTCAGATGATCCATCCCACCAAATCGCTACCCGTCGCACAGTTGGCGGTCCATCCCGCAACAAAGGGTGAGTATGTAGGCGCCCGGAAGACGGCCTGGGGCTACTCCATCAAATTGCGCAGCTCCGATGTGAATACGCCTGAAATCGGCCTAGAGCTTCTTCTCTTTGACAATGAGAAGAAGATGGAGTTTCTCTACACGGTAGAGAAATCGTATACCACGGCGAAGGAGGCAGTGTACTTTGCCTTCCCTGCCGCGGTGGACTCTCCGAGGTTTGAATATGCCACACAGCAGGGTTGGGTCGATCCGTCGCGCGATATGCTGAAAGGTGCGAGCCTCGAGTGGTTCAGCGTTCAGAAATGGATGGCAGTACACAATTCCAACCTAGCCGTAGATATTGTTCCCGTGGATGCGTCGCTCGCAAGCTTCGGAGACATTAACCGCGGGGAATGGCCGGAGGAGTTTCACCCAAAGACTTCCACAATTTTCTCTTATGCCATGAACAACTATTGGCACACCAACTACCGTGCCGGGCAGGGCGGAACCTTTACCTTTCGCTATGTAATGACAAGCGCGGAACGCCTTGATCCGGCGGCGCTTACGCGCATGGGGTGGGAGAGCATGGAAGCGCCAGCCGTTGACGTGGTCGCCAATCAGGATAAGGTTGGTAGTCCAGACGAGCCCTTGCCGGCAGAGGGAACAAGTTTTCTTGAAATCAACGCCCCGAATGTTGCGCTTGTCACCTGGAAGCTAGCGGAGGATGGTAAAGGAACTATACTGCGTTTGCAGGAAACAGCAGGCCAGGCCAGCGAAGTCACCGTCCAGCTTCCTCACACAAACATACAATCCGCCAATCTTTGCAATGCGGTAGAGGACAATCTGCACGACCTGGACGTCGCGGGCAACCTGATCCGCTTAATGATTCATCCTCACGAAGTATTAACCGTTCGTTTGACCCCATAACTCGTTGCAGCAAGAATAGCCGGCGGATAACTACATGCGTAATTTGCGATCCGGACGCCCACGCTGGCCTGTAATGCGGGCAGAATCAAGGAGGCGACGAAGACGCTAACCGACATTGGCATGTCTGAAGCCGACGCCGAACTCTACACGATCATTTGCTCGGTCCATCAAGATAGAAGCGCTCGCCTTGGCGGTCACCCAAAAACAGCCACTTGTGGTCACCTGAAAACCGGCCACTCTGAATGAGGCGATCCGCACACGGCGAGTTGCTGCGGGAACATCTCGGACAAAAGCGCGGCGGGCATCGCATCCGCAATGAGGATCGTCCACGGCGCACTCTGCCGCATACGCTTCAACTGCTGGAGCGGGCCCACAAGGCCGGAGCCACTATCGACGTGCTCTGCGACTCGAGCCGCGGGCGCAAGCAGAGGCCGGTCTGCGCCATATCCAGGGCGTGCTCAACCTTGCCCAGAAGTTCGATCAGGTTCATGGATTGCTGCCGTTGATCGCCGCATAAGGTCTCAACTAGTCAAACCTCTCGCGCCATGACCATCCTTCTACCTTTTGACAATCACCTCAGCTGTGTTTGGAGGAATGGTCAGTTTGACCGGCAATGTTGCTGTTCGGTCTGCCTGGAATGGCGTCGCAATTGTAACTTCTCCGCCTAGACCATCCAAATGGACCTCCGCCGATTCCGGTACAGTGCCGAAGTTCACGATGATGCACGCGCGTCCTCGGCTGCCTGGCTGCAGCGGATCAAAAACGGAATAGCGGATATCCGGGTCTCCCGTGACGGTCGCGCCCATTGTGTCCTCGAAGCGTCCGAAGAAGAGCAGATCCGCGTACTGTTTGCGAATCCGGATCAGTTCGCTGACATAACGCGCGAGGGGCCGCGTGAGTGGTTCGTCGACGGACGCGGTATAGTGGCGGGGTGACAGGTCCCACACGAATCCATAGCGCATCCCGTTATTCATTTGATGGTAGTCGCCTGGAGTTTCACCGAAGAGTGTCGCGGTCCATTCCGGGAAGGTGTAACGCAGCACGGGCGATCCGATGTCAATGCTTCCCATTCGCATGTAGGAGACATCGACATATGGGAGCGACCGATCGAACCACACCTCACCAGCCAGAGAGAAATCGGGATGGATAGTCCGAGCGGCGGGGAGCAACTCCTTGAATGTTTCAAGAATCCCTGGCACGAGCGATTGGTCGGGAGAAACGCGAAGCTGTTTGTTGAAGTCAAGTGTGCTTGAACCGTTCGACTTGTCCAGTTGAAAGCCGTCAGCGCCATCACGGACGAGTTCGAGATACTGATCCATAAGGAATTTTCTGAATTCGGGATGCGCAGGGCTCACCAGGGTCATGTTCGATCGCGCCAAGCCAGCGCGCGCGCTGATCGTCCCTTCGCCCCATCCGAATAGAGTCCAGTCCGGCGCCCAGCGGCCATCCACTGCATATTGCTTGAGCTTGTTTTGAAAGAGTGGTGTGGCTGTATCGGCTACGTCCACATTGGCAAAGATGAGTGGATGGACACCCATGGCGCGCATGTCGGCGAGAGCCTTACGAAACTCTTCCGGAGTTCCCAGGCGCGGATTGGGCCGGTATTGAGGGTATCCGCGATCGATCCCGCCCATGTCCCAACCGAGGATTTCAAAGGTGGTGATTCCGTATTTCTTTGCGTCGGCAGCCAGCTTGGGCAGCTCATCAAAGCGATGCAGAACCACATCTTCGCTGTTGGAAAGAATGATGGATTGCCATGCATTTTCTTTCCGAAGCCAGTCCGGTGTGCGGTTAACCGTAAAGTGCTGATCGAACCACGAGCGGTATATTTTGCTGGCTTCGTGCCAATCTCCCTTGTGAACTTCGAGAACGACAGGGCCCGACGTAAATGTGCCGTTGCTGAGATACGGGAGATTCACCCATCCCATCGTCATGCCGATAGGTTGTCCCGCGGGGAGTTCGGAAGGTGAAGGCCAGTCATCCTCGGGATCCGAGCCCTTCGAAAAAGGTCGCAGTTCCATGTTCAGCAGCATCAGGCGAGTTTCACTATCCTGGTTGGCATAGTAATAGCCGATACCGGCTTTCTGGTTATAGATGTCAATCCAGCCCATCGACATGGCCCCCGGATAAGTGAAGGTCATGGCGTCGTAGGGTATGCCGAAATTACCGCCTCGAAAGCCTCCACGGAAGCGAGTAAACAGTGACGCGGACATGTTGTCGTTCGCGCCGGGAACCATCGACTGCGTGTCACGCCGGTCGCCGATGCCTTTTTGCCCGCCGATTATGCCGTACATGACCTCGGCGAGCTTGCGGTCCGTAGGGTTGTCAACCTCGATAGAGAAATGAATCTGGCCATCAACAGCCTGAATTCGGTAGCGCACCTTGACCGGAATCGTTTCACGATCGTTCCGCAGCGAGTCATAGGAGCAAAGAACGCCATCCCGGGCCGCCTCAATGCGACTCACCTTCTGATCTCGGCTGTTGAAGTAGTTGGCTTGATAGTTGTCCTCCGGAACGAGAATGCGGAAGTTCTCGCCCAGGCGCGGTTCACCAATAATCTCCGTACCAGGACTCTTCCAGCGCAGACCGATCAAGTCTCCGGTTTCTTCCGATAAGCGGAGCGTGGCGACCGGAGTTTCGATGGTGCGAACCTGCGCCGAGGCAGAAAGTGCAAGAACGGCGCCCGCGGCCGCTAGAAGAAGACGGACCGTTCTGAGCCCTGGAAATGCCCATTCCTTGTGATTCATCGCGCACGCCTCCAAAAGTGACACCGCGTTGTAGCGTTGTGAACAACGTCTGTCTGCAATCGTTTCCTTTTTAAAGGATGGGCTCTGAGCAAGTGATTGCTCAGAGCCCGATAGGCAAGTATTACCAGTGTTTTTTGTGTTGCGACGATCCTAGAACACGAACCTGCCCCCAAACTGGAGAAAGCGCGAGTCAATGGTGTTGCTCTGATTGGTCATCGGCCCGGTAAGCGCGACTGCGTTGGCGCCTATATTCGTGTTAGTGTTGCCAGGGTTGGCGAAGCTGGGGTGGTTCAGCACGTTGAAGGCGTCGGCACGGAGCTCCAGGTGATAGCCCTCTCGCCACACCTTGAATTCCTTGAACAGCGACGCGTTCAGCCTCCAATTGCCCGGCCCGGAAACATCGTTCTTGGGGCTGCCGAAGAAGGGTGCCACATTGGCATAGCCCGTGACATACGGCACACCACCGTTGGGGAAAGCGCTGAAGGTGCTGTTTATTGTTCCATTGGAATTGTATTTTCCGTTGGCAAGCGCTGAATCTGGGCCGACGGCCGGCGAATAGTAGCTGAAGTAGCCGGTTGCGTAAGGCGCAAGGGCAGCCGCAGCAGCCGCGTTGTTTGAACCCAGGACACCGATCGGGTCGGCAAAGGCGCACGGGTTGAACCAGCGCGTCCTCGTCTTCGTCTGCGCCGCGCAAACATTCGCGGCTGTATTCGACGGCACCCCTGCGGTAATGCCGCTCTGTACATTCGGATTGCCGCTTACATTCGGCGCCGGAAGGCCGGTGTCATAGGGGTTGGCGATCTTGACGGCGCTATTGGCCAGGCCGCCGTTGGCGTTCCCCCAGCCTGAGATTCTGCTGATGCCAACTGTGAACGGCTCGCCGCCCTGGGCCCACCACTCCATGTCGGTCTTCCATCCGCCGACGATGGCGTTGAGAATTCCCCCGTGGTTGGCGAACTGCTTGCCCTCGCCGAATGGCAGATCATAATCGACGTTGACTACGACGCGGTTCCGGATATCGTAGCCGGACTGGCCCCACTCATACCTGATAGGGATGAGGGCGGACTGCTTGTAAGAGCCGTAGTCTCCGCCCAGTAAGTCGACGGTGTTATCGAATGCATGAGCCCAGGTATAGCTGGTCATGAAGGAGAGCCCGCTGGAGTACCGCTTCTGGACCATAACCTGCAGTGAGTTGTACGAGCTTGCGCCTGTCCACGACATCCAGAACTGACCACTGAGGTGCGGGAACGGCGTGAACCCGTTCCCCTGCTGGCCTCCAATGGTAATCGCCTGCGGCATGTCGGGGTTGTTGAGGCCCGTCAGCAGGTGGCGTCCCAAACTGCCCACGTAGCTTACCGTCATTGTGGTTGTGGGCGTAAGCACCTGCTGCACGCTCGCGTTGTAGTTCATGGTGTATGGCATGTGCATCACCGGGTCCTCCATCGCGACACCCGGGAAGGCCGCGTTGTTCGCGATTCCACCCCCTCCCATGAACTGACCGAGGCCGCCCTCGAGCGTATTGTTGACGGAATTCTGCGATGCACAATACTGTCCCTGCGTGCAGGACGGCAGGGCCGCTGAGTTTGCGTTCACGATGAAAGGCGGATTCAGCAAATTGGCAGCGCCGCCACCCGGCTCAAAGCCGCCCATGAAGACGCCGCCGCCGATGCGTCCCACCGTCTGGGGGCTAAACTGGTAGGCAGCACCAAACCGCGGCGACCAGTTGGCCTTGGGGAAGGACGACAGATATGGGTTATTGGTATACACCACCTGCACGTTATCCGCGTTGAACAGCGCCACGAGGTTGGGAGGAAGCGGGTTGTTCTTCTGGGCATTCGGCATCACGAACTCCGCTGTGCCGATCGCGCCGTTCGAGGTCATGGAGCTGCTCTCCATCACGAAGTTCGCTAACTGGTTAGCCTGCTCCCTCTTGGGCGTAAAGTATTCGTACCGGAGCCCGATGTTCAGGGTAAGCTTGTCCGTCACCTTCCAGTCGTCCTGCACATAGCCGGCCATGTACTGTTGCACGAAGTGGGTGTAAGCGAACGAGCTGATTGAGGCGCTGGCCATGTTATTCGTGGTGCTGTATCCGCCGCCCTGCGATGTGGCCAGGGCGATGAAGTCCGCGGTGCCGTTCCCGGTGGGGCCGCCTGCTCCCGTCACACCGGTATATGTGCCGTTGAAACTGTAGCTTCCGCGCGGGTTCGCGGCGTTCGTGCTATACCAGCGCATAGGCATGGCCTGGAAGCCCATCTTCAGCGAGTGGTTGCCCATGGTCTTGGTCACGTTGTCGATGATCTGGTAAATATTCATGCCCTCGTGGGCCGGGTCGTTGCCGTGGGCTCCGAAAGCGGTCAGGCCGGAAATGCTTGTCGCCGGCAGGCCACCGTTCTGTGGACCCGCGTTGAACGGAACGCCACCCAATCCCAGGGAGGACGATATGTCGTTGTCATAGTTGTACTGCAGGTTCGAGTCATTGGCCCAATTGAAGCCAAAGCGGAACTCGTTGATCAGCGAGGGCGAGAAGGTGTGGGTCTCGCTGAGCATGAAGTTTTCGGCCAGGTAGCTCTGGTTGTGACCCTGGTAGCTTGTGGTTCCGTCGAGAATCGGCCCCAGGGGCGCAGGGAAGGTGTTGATGACGTGCTGGTAGTCGACGCGGAAAGTGGCCAGGTCTTGGCTGCTGATGTTCCAGTCAAGGCGCTGATCCCAATTGATCGGATTCGACGTCGACGTCAGGTTCACCTGGTAGTTGTTCGAGGTCGGTCCCGAGTCCGCGTCGCTCGCAGAGTTGCAGTCGCCCGTACTCCATCCGCCATTGCGTTGTCCAAAGGTGGGTTGGCCGGCAGCAGCGTAGTTCGGGCAGGGGTAGAGCTTAAGGAGATTCTGGGCAACCGGATTGAGTTGGTTTTGCGCGAAGACGTTCTGGCCGGAGGCAAACGTATATCCATCATACGTATATTGGGAGGTGCCGAACCGCTGAAGCGTGCCGGTCGGCCCCTGCGATACTGCGTTGCTTGCGCACTTATAAGTGCCGGTGTTGGTGTTGGGCACGTACAGCACGATCGGACAGGTACCATTACCCCAGGTCGGATTCAGAAGTTCGCTGAGGTCGCCCCGCCGCATGCGCGCCGTAGGCACGCTAAGAGTGCTGGGAGTCGCTCCATTCACGTAGCGCCCGTTCTGAACGTCGCCGAAGTAGAACAGGTGATTCTTGATGATCGGGCCGCCAAGGGTAGCGCCAAATTGGTTCAAGTGGAAATTCCCAACCGGCGTGCCCGGAGCCTGGTTCCAAACCTTCGAGTCGAAGGCCGTGTTTCGCACATACTCCCATAGGGAGCCGTGGAACGAGTTGGTGCCGGACTTGGTGGTGGCGTTGAACACAGCGGCGTGGCCGCGCCCGAGTTCCGCGCTATAGTTGCTGGTCTCGAGCTTGAACTCGGCGATGGCATCCGGCGGGGGCGCCAGATTATAGCCCGAGCCATTAATGTAGTCGCTGTTCATCGTGTTGTTGTCGACGCCGTCGAGCTGGTAGTTATTTTGCTCCGAGTGCTGGCCATTCGACGAAAAGTCGCCGTTGCCGGCGCCGCGGCCCACCATCGGTGTCACGCCCGGCGCTTCCTGCGCGATGAAGATCCAGTTGCGGTTGGCTAGCGGCGCATCGTTCAGGAATTTCGAATCGATGTCCATGGCCACTTCAGCGGTTTGCGTCTGCATCAGCGCCGCCGTCGAGGTGACAACGACGGTTTCAGTCACCCTGCCCGGTTTGAGATTGAGAGGAATGTTCAGCCGGTCGGTGACGTGAACGACGACGCCCATCTGCTCGGTCGTCTCAAAGCCCGGCGCCGAGGCGCTCACCGTGTAGTTTCCGATCTTGATAGGGGCGAAGAAATAGTTACCGCTGGAGTTGGTCTTGGTCTTCAGCATCAGCCCGGTGTTCGTCTCCGTGACCGACACCTGGGCGCCGGGCACTACCGCGCCGGTCGAGTCCGTGACCACGCCGATGATGGCGCCTTGGTCCACCTGCGCGAATGCACTGCTGGCGTTCAGGAAGCAGAGGAGAAGTCCCATGAGGCAGACGCTGTATAACGCCCACCGGAGCCCACTTGTCTTTCCACTTTGAATCGTATCTAGCATGTAACGGCCTCGTTAGTTGAGCTTGCTTTCCGGTTCTTTTGTTTTGCCATTCCAAATAGAATGGTCGGAAAATCCTGCGTTGTTAATCGCCGACC
Source organism: uncultured Acidobacteriaceae bacterium (assembly GCA_963741395.1). Classification (GTDB taxonomy): domain Bacteria; phylum Acidobacteriota; class Terriglobia; order Terriglobales; family Acidobacteriaceae; genus Edaphobacter. The sequence goes on along the minus strand of CAVUHV010000002.1, from coordinate 493,621 downwards.
GGAGATCCAGAGGGACCGCGCATCGGCATTCATTTCGTTGGCTGCAACCCGCAGTTTCAGACCAACGTTAATCGTGTGGATCAATTCGGGGGAGGAGTATAGACACGCGTTTGAAGGGTTGTCAAGGTACCGGTCTCTCATTTTTTCCCCCAGTCCATTAACCCAGGCAGCCGAAGAGCTTTTGCCTGCCGTCGCCGGCTTAGACAGCAAGAGCTTCCAGCTGGGTTACCTCTTTAGTACCTATCATCTGCCGTGCCTCCAAAGGTAGTTCTGGTTTTTATGGAGCGATGCATCGTGGTCAGTCACTGAGTGACTCGGCGTTGGAACTCTGACTGGCACAGCGGCAACGGAGGTACCGGTCACACAAAGCAAATTTTGGCGAGATAGGACGTCTGCTTTATGCGTGCCTGAAATATCAAAAAGCGACGCCTAAGCCCTAGCAGGAAGACAACTGCACGAGGCCCGGTTGGTATCCGCTGGAAGAATCAAAGGCCTTACCAGCAATTCCCGTCCAATCGCGGCACCGATGGCAAAGGCTATTTCGCCTAGCCCAGCCGCCGGATATCTGTGGCCGGTCAAATCTCCGAAACGCTCCCACGCGCAAGGCAACTGTTCAGATTGCTGTTTACCCGCTGTCTTCTTTTTTCCTGCTACATTGAATCCGTCCGACGGAGAAAATTTATAGATGCCTAGTAGAAGGTCGTTTCTGAGCGCAATCTCTGCTGTTTACGGGATAGCTACTATCCAGGGGTTAGCAGCAGCGGCAACTTCCAGTCGACGTGAATACCACGTTTCCCCCAGAGGAAACGACCAAAACGCTGGTTCGCCATCTCGGCCGCTCAAAACGATTTCCGCGGCGGCGGCGCTTGGCCCAGGCCGGCGACGTCATCACCGTACACGAGGGTATATACCGTGAACGTATCGCCCTGCCGCGCGGTGGCCTCTCCGATGCCAAACGGATCGTCTATCAAGCTGCTCCAGGCGAGCAGGTTGTCATCACCGGCGCCGAGATCGTGACCGGGTGGTCAAACGTGAAGTATGACGTATGGAAGGTAGTCATTCCAAACACCTTCTTTGGATCGTTCAATCCGTACAGCGATCTGATTCACGGCGACTGGTTCGATGCGAGAAAGCGTAAGCAGCACACTGGTGCTGTATACCTGAACGGCGACTGGTTGGTTGAGGCCGCACAAATAGAGGACCTTTATCAGCCCTCAGCTGATTCGCTTTGGTTCGGCCAGGTGGATGAAACCACCACCACTCTATTTGCGCAATTCAAAGGGATGAACCCAAACGAACAACACACGGAGATCAATGTACGGCAGACAGTCTTTTATCCCGAGAAGGCAGGTGTGAATTACATCACGGTGCGGGGATTCACGCTGCGACAAGCAGCTACCCCGTGGGCTCCCCCAACTGCGGAACAGATTGGGCTAGTCGGAACACATTGGAGCAAAGGCTGGATCATCGAAGATAACATCGTCAGCCACTCCGCTTGCTCCGGCATCTCGCTCGGCAAGTACGGGGACCAGTTTGACAATCAGTCGCACAACTCAGCCAACGGGTACGTGGAGACCATCCAGCGTGCGGTGGCATTCGGATGGTCAAAGGAGAACATCGGCCACCACATAGTCCGTCGAAATAGGGTCTCTTACTGCGAGCAGGCCGGAATCGTCGGTAGCCTCGGCGCGATATTCAGCGTGATCACAGACAATGTCATCCACGATATTCACGTTCGCAGAATATTCTCCGGCGCCGAGATAGCGGGCATCAAACTTCATGCTGCGATAGACACGGAGATCAGCCGCAACGTGATCTACCGGAGCTATCGCGGCTTATGGCTTGATTGGATGGCGCAGGGAACGCATGTCTCCAGAAATCTCTTCTATGACAATGAAGCAGAGGATATCTTCGTCGAGGTGAGCCATGGGCCTTTCCTGGTGGACAATAACCTCTTTTTGTCCAAGATATCTCTGCGCAATCTTTCGCAAGGCGGTGCCTATGTTCACAACTTATTTTGCGGCGGCACTACGCTTGCGGACTTGGACCGCCGGATGACCCCTTACATGAAGGCCCACTCGACTGAAATTGTCGGGCTCCACGATAATCCCAGTGGCGATATGCGCTTTTACAACAACCTGTTCGCGCAGGCCGGTGACCTTAGCCCTTTCAATGCGGCGCGTCTACCAATGCAGCTCGGCGGAAACGTCTTTGTCGGCAACGCGAAGCCGTGCACGCTGGAAAGCGCACCGCTTACTGAACCGGAGTTTGACCCGAAGATCGAATTGTCTCGAACGAAAGACAACATTCTCCTCGCGACTACCCTTAACGAAAAATGGGCCGAACAGCCCAGGAAGATCATAACGGCCGAGTTACTTGGCAACGCAATCGTCCCCGATCTGCCCTTTGAACGCCCGAACGAGACCCCGGTCCAGATTGATACCGACTATTCCGGACGCAAGCGGAATCCGACCAGCCCATTCCCGGGTCCATTCGAATGTCCTATCGGAGGAAGGCAGTCGATCCGGATCATCTCGTGATATTAGGTTTTCGGACGCCAACTTCGGGCTTGCTGGGGACGGCATAATGTTGTCCGACCCCGCTGGAAGCAGTATATGAGATCCCACTTACGCTTCGCTCAGGCCAATTTCTCTTGTAACTCCTCCAACGAAAACCCCTTTGTCTCTGGGAAGAATGACAGTGTGATAAAGAACTGTGCGGCCATCACCACGGCGAAGAACACAAACGGCAACGCCGCTGACTTCGCCGCCAGCGATGGGAATGCCAGGGAGATAAGCCCATTCATAATCCAAAGCACGGCGCTGCCCAGAGCCTGTCCTTTTGCCCGTACGCGTGTCGGAAAGATCTCGCTCATATACACCCAAATCACGGAACCGGAAGAAAGCGCGAAGGAAGCGGTGTAACCCGTCACGAAGTAGATCAAAGCCGCGTGCCCCCGCCCTGTAATGAAGATCGTCGCAATGCCGCTCAGACCAATCGTCATGCCGACGCCTCCGATCAGCAACAGTGCTTTACGGCCTATCCTGTCAATCAGAGTCATGGCCAACAGCGTTGCCAACAGGTTCACGGTACCCACGACCACCGCCTGCAACGCGCCCGATAACCTGCTGAAACCCGCCGAGACGAAGATGTCATTCAGGTAATAGAGCACAGCATTGATGCCCGAAAGCTGATTGAATGCCGCAAGCGCAATCGCGAGCAAAATCGGCACGCGATACTGCCGCTTGAAAAGCGGCTCTGTGCTGCTGCTCGCATCCAGATGAATCGACGCAACAATCGCGTCCAACTCCGCATCCGGCTCCGGTGTGCCGATAGTCTCAAGCGTCTTCCGCGCCTCCTCAACTCTGCCCTGCGTCACCAGCCAGCGAGGGCTGTGGGGAATACCGAAGAGCATCAATAGGAACAAAGCTGCGGGCACTGCAGACACACCGAACTCCCATCGCCACTCCACCGCCCCCAATTGAAATGAGGCGATGAAGAAATTCGAGAAGTACGCCAGTAGAATGCCGACCACAATATTGATTTGAAACAGGCCCACCAACCGGCCGCGATACTTCGGTGGCGCAAGCTCCGCGATATACACCGGCCCGAGAACTGATGAACCTCCGATGCCCAGGCCGCCGAGAAAGCGCGCGATCAGAAAAAGGGGCCAGCTCCAGGCCAGCGCGCAACCCAGCGCTGAGAGTACATAGAGAACCCCCATGATCCGCAGTGTTGCTCGGCTGCCTATCCGCTGTCCAATCGCTCCCGCGCACATCGCGCCAAGCACCGTACCCCATAGCGCAATCGACACAGTGAAGCCGAGTTGAAACGGGCTTAACTGAAAATGCCCCTTCAGCGCATAGGTCGTGCCTGCTATTACCGCCGTGTCGAAGCCGAACAACAGACCCCCAAGGGCGCCCGTCATTGCACTACGCAAAAGATATTTATTCAGAGCCATTAACGTCGCACCTCTCCCCATTGCGTCCACATCGCATCTACCTCAGACCTTCATCATTCATGCAGCGCCGTTCGCAATGCGTCTCCTACAACCCGCAAAGCGGAGACCGTCGGCCCGGATCCCTGCAGGTCATCGATTACGAGAAAGTTATGGATCGTCCCGAGCAACCACATCGCCGTCACTGCAACACCAGCTTCGGCAAGTCGGCACGCGCCCGGCTCCAGGCGATGCAGAAGACTCATGCGAACGGCTCCGTGCGCACAAACGCCTTTATGGTCGCGCATTTCGTCCCGACCGCCGCGCCATGCGGCCGGATCGTATACTTCCCCACAGCCGCCGGCACAATAAAGGTCTCCGCATAGTGCACAACGTAAGGCTCGAATGCACCGGACGGGCTCTCGACCACGGCCTCTTCACCTTGCACAAGGTTCAGCACATGTACGCCACCATGTGTGTCGTGCGGCACAGTCCCGGTAAACCAGTGTCGCCGCGTCTCAATAAACTCGCGCTCATGCAGTCCAGTCACCTCTTCGCGCCATCCGTCGCCCTCAGCTACAAGCCGAACAGTATCGACTAGATTCTTTCGCGTCCACTTTGTTGTGCGATCCCATTGAATGTTCGCCAGCCCGTGCTCGATATGGAGCGGACGCGGTCTCCCGTCGAGCCCCAGGCGTCCCCAATCCCACAGTTTGAAGGTAAATATATAGGGTGTGGCGCTTATCTCCAGAACCATGGAGTCCTTGCCGGAGCAATGAATCGTCCCTGCCGGAATCAGAAAATGGTCATGCGGCTGCGCTGGAAACCGGTTCACGTATGTATCCGCCGGAAAGTCTCCTCCATCATCCTGTGCCGCATTCAGATCGTGCGCCATCGCCTCTCGATCTATATCGTCCTTGAGCCCCAGGTAAACAACCGCACCCGGCGCAGCATCAAGCAGGTAATAACTCTCATCCTGTGTGTAGTTCATCCCAAACTTATCCTGAATGTACTCGGTCAGCGGATGCACCTGAAGTGAAAGATTCCCTCCGCCCATCGTATCCAGAAAATCAAAGCGAATCGGAAACTCCGTTCCGAAACGCCCATGCACTGCATCTCCAAGCAACTCCCTCGGATGAGCAAAGACCAGATCGATAGCGGGCACCTCTATGCGCTCCTCGCCGAATCCCAGCAGCAGACTGTTCTCCTCCGGCACGCAATCGAAACACCACGCATAGTTCGGTGCGCCCTGCGGCAGATCACACACTTTTTCCATCCAGTGTCCGCCCCACGGACCCGGATCAAAGTAAGGCACAACGCGAAAAGGCCGCTGCGCCGCATGTGCCAGCGCCTTACGAAACTCCTCGCCGCGAATCATCTTCGCTGTGCGTCCGTCATTCGTGTCGAGGACGAAATCAGCCAAAGGCAAAATCTGCTTCTTCAGACGGTCCGCCGCGCGCCATTCCACAAAAAAACCGCACTTGTACTTTTCGGCGAAACTTGACTCTTTGTTCTCGCAGCCAAGATTGCCCACCTCGAAACGCCGGTATCTTAGCTGAATCTCCCACCGAGCCATGTCTGCGTACACCACTACATCGCGCTCCGGCGACGCCAACAACGCAGCACCCGAGCCAATCAGCAGCACATTGCCGCGTGCCGTTGCTGCGATAACCTCGTTGCGCATCCGCTTCAGCGCTTTCGGGTCAAACCAGTCCTCGAGCGTAAGCCCGTTCATCCGGCCAAACACGCGATCATCCCCCAGATGGGTTGCAAGCATGGCGCGAATCTCCGCGACGTCCTTGTACGCATCTGAGGCGCAGATAACAGTGTCAGGCCGTAACCGCCGTGCCAGTTCCGATTGCAGATCGTCTACCAGTGCTCCCGGATAGCACTCCACGCATACCACCTTCGCCCCTCCAAGCTGCAATGCAATCGCGTCCCAACCCACGGCACACTCATTGCTCGCACCTGCAGCAACAAACGGAAACTTATCGTAATTCGCTTTACGCGCCATACCACTCCTCTGCCAGTAATGGGACAGCGCCCAGCAATGCAGCCAGATTTCCGAGCGCCGCTACCTTAACCTGTGTTTTTCCCCAGGTCGACCATGTATGTGTGTTCACGTACTCCTGCACAAAAGAAAGGACGGACCCGGGTCCCTGCATCACCCCTCCTCCCAGAATCAGAATCTCCGGATCGTACGCATGGATCAGCGAAACCGCATTCGCCGCCCACACATGCAGACAGCGTCCGCGTACCTCACAAGCTACTTTGTCGCCGAGCTCCGCGTGCCTGAAGAGTTCGCGAAAGCCAAACTTCTCCACCTGTGCCAGCGTACTATCCGCAAATCCTGCCCACGCACGCGCAACCTCCTGCACCGACCACCCTGACGCCTCCGCCTCCGCGCACCCGATGTTGCCGCAGCGACATAGTCGACCATCGAACTTCACCGTCAGATGTCCGCTAAGACAGCCCGCATGCCCGTGTACGCCACGCAGCAGCCGCCCCTCCAGAATCGTCGCACTCCCAATCCCAGTGCCCAGCGTCATCATCACGATATTCTTGACGTCACGTCCTGCGCCGCCATAGTGCTCACCCATCAGCGCCATGCGCGCATCGTTCTCGATCCGTAACGGCAGACCAAACGTCTTGCGCGCCCACGCCGCCAGATCGAGATTCGGTGCGTCCACATACTTCTTCAACGTCGAGTGAATCTTGCCGTCGCGAGCATCTACAATTCCGGGAAAGCCAATCGTTACGCCCTCACACTCGTTCGCCGTCATGTCTGCTTCGCGCAGCAAACCGTGCAGCGCATCCGCCACGACCGGCAGTAAATCCGCAAGGCTCGATGCGTGCTCAACGTCAAGCGACGTGTGGGCCAGCAGGCGGTCCTCATCTACCACTCCGCAGCCGATGTGCGTCCCACCCAAGTCCAGTGCCAGTGCTCGCATCTACTTAGTTCTCATCTTTCTAATCTCCTCAAAGTTCCCGAGAAATGCCGCGCCCCTCCGCGCGTTCACTCGTATGTGCTGTCCCTCGTGCATCAGCACAATATCATCTACTTCTACGCTCACTCTCGTGTGCACCAATTTTGCGCGGCGTGGACTCACAAAACAGCGGGCCACGCGCATCGACAGCTTCGCTCATTACTAATAAGTCGATCTGCCTCCACTTACGTCGTAACACTGGCCGGTAACAAATGAACAATCGCGGCTGGCGAGGAAGTGGACGACAGCCGCAACCTCTTCGGGCTGCCCTGTGCGCTTCATGGGAATGCGCACGACCATGTAGGCGACCTGGTCCGGCGTGAGTTGTTCCAATATCTTGGTGCGAATCACCGCAGGCGAAACCGCGTTAATGCAGATGCCTTCGCTGGCGACTTCCTTCGCGATCGACTTGGTGAGCCCGATGAGCGCGGCCTTCGACGCTGAATATGCCACCATGTTGGGATTGCCTTCCTTGCCGGCGACGGAGGCGATATTTACGATCCGTCCGTAGCCGCGGCTGCGCATCTGTGGGATGACCGCGCGGCAAAGATAAAACGGTCCATTGATATTGACCGCCATCACCTTCTGCCAATCCAGATCGGTTTGCTCCCAGATGGGAGCGGCTTTCCCCGCGAGTCCGGCATTATTCACAAGGATATCGATTGCTTCGTTCTGTTCGAGAATACTTGCAACGGCTCGGTCGACCGAGGCCGAGTCCGTTATGTCCACGGCGATGGACTGCGCTCCACGCCCGATATGTTGCGCGGCAGACGCGGCTGCTGCGCCATCGATATCCGCTATGCAGACAGTAGCGCCGGCAACCGCCAACCGTTCTGCAATCGCTTCACCAATGCCTGTGGCCGCGCCGGTCACAACGGCGAATTGCCCGGAAAGATCAAACATCATCGGCTTCCTCCCGCTCTATATTGCGGAGCGTCTCTGGTTTCATCCAGTCAATCAACAGATCGCGTAACAGAATTGTTTCTGAGACATTATCGGCGCGATTGCATTGCTGCCAGTCGATCCACACGTACTCGAGAGCAAGGAACCCGTTGTACTTCTGTTTGCTCAGGCGGTGAATCATTCCACGAAAGTCGATTTCGTTCTCATGCACCGGCGTCTGCAACCGGCCAGGCGCACCACCCCGCACATGGACGTGCGACGCGAACGGCAGCAAGGAGTGAACATCTCGCGAGTCTATGTTTGCAAAGACAAAATGCCCGTAGTCCAGGGTGAGGGTCAGGCCCGGTACTGCCTCGACGAATGACTGAGTGCTCGCAATATCCGGGCAGATCGAGCCCACATGGGGCTCAATTGCATAGTTCACTCCGGCGTCAGCAGCCGCGCGTTGACGCCAGCCAGCCTCATCCACGGCCAATGCCAGGTCGTCGCTTCTTTCTGCATCTGTGTGCCAAACGCCAGGAAGGCCGGTGAGGTGTGTACAGTTGAGGGCCGCACATAAATCGAGCGCAAGCATGAATGTCTCGCGGCTGCGGGAGCGGGCGTGCAGGCTCGGATCGTTTGTCGCGGAATCGGCAGGATTCAGGCCAGACTGCAAGAAGACGTCGGAAGTCTGCAAGCTGGCGTGCTCAAGTTCCGACTTCAGTTGCCGCGTGAAGCTCTTGGGATCGGCAACGAGCTGGCTGGGCGTCAGGCCGACACTGCGTTCAAACAGCCCGATGTCTACGTACTTGAAGCCAAGCAGTTCCAGCAACGCGAATCGCTTGGCAGGCGGCAGCAGCGGAAATGTGTAGTCTGCGCAGGAAAAGCGGATCATCGCATCGTCTCCAATTGGCATCAGGCGTTTGAAAGGTTGCTTTTGTACAAGTCGTCAAGGCTCTTCAAGGTCTGGGCCGCGCTGAGCTCGCGCCGCAGAAAAGCAGTGATCGGAATCCCAGCGGAACTCTGTAATCCGATGTAGCCTGCGTAGCGAGGGCGAACATAAGCAGCTTCTAGGCTCGCGATCGTGCGCTCAAAGAAGTTGTTGCTGACGCGATTCAGAAGGGTATCGTGCCATGCAGTTTTGCTGGCCGGCTGGCCGCCGCACATGCCGTAGATGCGGCTTTGGCATTGGGGGCCTGCAACGAAAACGCAGAAGTCAATCGCGGTATCCACATGCGCACAGTTGGCCGATACGGCAATACCCGTTCCACCGAGCACGGTGCGCAATGGCATTCCTTCGCTGAGAGGCACAGGGTTGGCAAACAGCAGTGAATTGGCCGCAAACCCTGGGCGCGAGTAATTACTATAGGTGTAAGCGAACGGGCAGTAAGCAAATTCATGGCCCGATGCCATTGCCTCGTAAAGAGCAATCGGATTCATGGCGTAAATCGACTCAGGCATGAAGGACACGAGCTCCCGCAGTTCCTCCAGGCAGCGTAGAGCTATATCGTGATCGAAAAGCCGCTCTCCACAGGCCACTGCGCTTCCCCGCGAGACGCCCATTGCCATGAAGTTGAGGAAAAGGTCGGCGGGAAATCCAGGCATGCGTACCAGGCCGCGCCTAGCGAGATTGATGAGTTGTTCCCAGTTCGCGGGCGGCTGAAGTCCATGGCGATCGAAGAGGTCGGGACGGTAGCTCGCGGCCGGAGCTGCAGCATCGACAGGGAGGGCGTAGAGGCAGCTTTCGTAGCGATAGCTGTCCAGGCAAGGACCGAGGACGTCTGCTTCAAGTGCGGCAAGTGCCGTCCGCTGGAGACGCGGCTGCAGGTCGATAAGGATGCCGTCGCGGTGCACCTCGCCGAGCATCGGATGATCAATGATGAGCAGATCGTAGGAACGGGAGAGCTCCGCCAGCCCGGCATGGCCAAATTCGTCCAGACTGCGTTTCTCCCACAGAATTCGTACCTGCGGATGCAACTCCTCAAATCGTTGTGCGGCAGCCACGAGGGGCGGCAAAGCACGGCTGTGATTCCAGGTAATTCCGCGCAGGCAGAGACCGCTCATGCTTTCTGCTCCATCAGGCTCGAAATCGATACATTCTGCCCGCTGGTTGCCGAGATGCAAGCCGCTTCAATTATCTCCATGGCCGAAACGCCGAGCGAAGCCGGCGACCGATTGCAGGCAGGATCGACGATCGAGTCAATTAGGTTTTGGGCCGGAGCTTGATGGGGGTATATCTTGCCGGGACCGAGTTCCGGATAGGTCGCCGTTTGGCCGGACATGCTTGTGAATTCCATCGTGCCGCGCCAGAGATCCATATAGAGCAATCCCTCTGTTCCGAAGATCCGCACTTCGTATGTGCGCAGGTTCAGGCTCGTGGCTCCGGTGCTGGTGACGCCCACAAGCGTGCTGTCTTCCATGCGGATATTGAGCGAGTCGTAGATGTCCAACCGCGCGCCGTCATTGTGAAACCGCGCGAAGACATTGCTTGCGGGTACGCCGGTAAGAAATGCGAGATAGGCGGCCACATGGCATACCTGCGTGTAGATCTGTCCGCCGCCGGCGATTTGGGGATCGCTATAGGTGCCGCTGTTCGGGCGCAAATAGGGAATATCGGAGCCGTGAGTCGGTGCCGTGTTTTCGCCGCGGATCAGGTTGCTCACGGGATTTGTCATCAGCACGCTAATCATGCGCAGCGCCCCGAGTTTCCCTTCGCGAATCAGCCCTTGGGCAATCGCGGCGTGTGAGGTGTAGTGCCACGGGCAACTGATAAGAAATTGAAGATTGCGTTCATCCGCGAGTTCGAGAAGTTGCCGCGCCTGGCTTGCCGTGAATGTCATGGGTTTCTCGATGAGAACATGCTTTCCCATCTGCAAGGCGGCGGCGGCCTGCTCAAAATGCATGTGTGGGCTGCTGCTGACCACAACCGCCTCCAGCCCATCGATGGAAAGCAACTCGGCTGTCGTCGTGCAGGCATAAGGCACACCAAAATCGTCAGCCACCTTGCACGCCTGCTTACGATCGTTCTTCTGGATGGCCACAAGTTCGGCGCGAGGATGCGACAACAACGCAGGTATATGAGCAAAGGTGGCCCACCAGCCTGCTCCAAGGACACCACACTTTATTCTGCCTCCCACGGGGCTCTCCCTCACGGTTTGCACTTGAATCAAAGCTCTAACGGCTGGATTAGGTCGCGATTGAGCTCCACGCCGAACCCGGGTGCGTCCGACGGGGTTACGTGGCCCTGTACCGGCAAAGGCTCGCCGTCAATTGCGTCGAAAATGGGGCGGACGCGTGTGCCGTCTCCAACCGAGAGATACTCGGCGAACGGAGAGTTCAGGTTCGACAGAACAAAGTGATAGTTATACACTCCCGAGCCGTGAGGGATGACGGGCACGTTGTACGGCTTCGCCATTGCCGCAATCCGCCGCACCGCGGTCAGCCCACCGCACCATTGCAGCTCGGGTTGGATTACGTCGCAGGCTCTTGCATTGAGAATTGCCGCAAATGCTTTGTAGTCGAACTCCAGATTGCCGATGGCAATCTGGATGGGCGATATATGTGTGCGCAATTCCGCATTCATCTTCTCGGCCCAGCCATTTTCAAGCGGATCCTCGAACCACTTGACGTCGACTCCGCGTACGCGCTCCGCAAGCCGCGTGGCGAACTCGAAATCCCAGGAGAGATAGCAGTCCACCATCAGCTCCATCTCCTGGCCCAATTCAAGCCGGCATTGCTCCAGGCACTTTTGCATCTTTGCCAGGCCGTCCCGGCGATCGGCCGCGCCCCATGGAGCAGCTACCTTCACTCCCAGAAAGCCGCTGTTCTTCCAACTCGCGACCAGGTCAGGATGTGTCGTCACATAGCACGGAATGCTTTCTTTCGTGGCGCCGCCCAGCAGTTTGTATACAGGCTGCCTGAGCGCTCTCCCCATCAGATCCCAAAGCGCCAGATCTACTCCGCTCATCGCCATCGCGGTCACTCCGCCCAATCCGTAGGGCAGCGTCGAGCGATACATCTGGTCCCATAGCTTTTCAATATTGAACGGATCCTCGCCGATGAGAAAACGGCTGAAGTGTTGGGCTATCACGAGACATGCCGCCGGACCGCCTCCGTAGTTCACCGCGCAGCCGGTTACACCCTCATCTGTCAGAATCTCGATGGCATATGGGTCCTGACCCGGCCCCATCCAAAGCGAGCGGAGACCCGCATATTTCGAATACACCGACATTGGATTGGCAATGAGGGCATGCGTTTGCCAACCCCCGCCCCAATACTGGGATTCGCCGAATTCCGCCCCGCGTTCTCCCGTGTTTCCCGATCGAACCTTGTAAAGACGGACCGCAACAATTTTCATTCAAGTAGCCTCTTTTTTGCTCAACGAGTTCGGAAACAGTCAATCTCAAAGGCAGTGAATGGGCAACGGCTAAAATCTGCAGATTCGCTGTTTGCGCCTAGCGCAATTTTCCTCAAATCTCCCCGGTGGTTACGAGCATGTTAATGCAATAATTTGTTTTGCATGGCCGGCCGACCTGAGTCATCCATCTCACGGTATACGTTGGATAGCGTCTCGCGGGCTTGCCAGATTCTTCGCGTATTCGAGGATGACCGCCAGGCGCTCTCCCTAACTGAGGTTTCCGAACGAACGGGCCTGGAACGCACCGTCTGTTTCCGAGTGCTGCGGACATTGGCAGAGCAGGGCTTTCTTCGTCGCTGCGACCAGGGAAAGTATGCCTCGAATATCAGGATCTTGAGCGGCAAGCGATTTCGCATCGGATACGCTTCCCAAACCAATGACTCCTTTTGCAGCGCGCTTGTGCAGGGATTGCGCTGGGCCGCTGCATCCAGACCAATCGACCTGATTGAAGTTGAGAATCGCTACAGCATCAAAGTTGCGCTGCGAAATGCAGAACACCTTGTGGCCCAAGGAGTCGATCTTGCCATCGAGTTTCAAACCTATGAGCGCATAGGAACGAAAGTCGCACGTTTCTTCGATGACGCAAAGATCCCTCTCATCGCTGTCGAGATACCTCATCCGAACGCGGTATTTCTTGGCGTGGACAATCAGCGTGCAGGCACGGTGGCAGGCAGAGCTCTGCTCAAGGCCGCGCAGAAGCACTGGGATGGAAGATGCGAGGAGATGGTCTTCCTCGACCTGGAGATAGCCGGGTCTCTGCCATATCTGCGCCTCTCCTGCGCGCAAAGCATCCTGCGGAACGGCCTTGGCAGCGATTGCATTCAGACGCACCTCGATTCGCGTGGCGAGTTTGTTCGCTCTTTCCAGTTGACACGCCGCCATCTCCAGTTGGTGCCTAAGCGTCGCACGCTGGTGATGGGCATCAACGACTACGCCGTTCTCGGAGCACTGCGCGCGTTTGAAGAAGCCGGCCGAAGCAATTTGTGCCTCGCTGCCTGTTATGGCGGTGGCCCGGAAGCGCGCCGCGAGCTCCGCCTACCCAACACGCGGCTGGTTGCTGCTGTCGCGTTCTTTCCGGAGAAGTACGGAGAGAGCCTGCTTCTTCTGGCTCTTGACATTCTCAACAAGAGAATGACCCCTCCGGCGGTCTACATGCCAGTACAGCTGCTCACACGAAAGAATGTCGGGGACTTTTACCCGCACGACACCTTTACTGGCCCCGCGGAGGGCGGCTCCAGGTCTGAAGGCATTAGGCGGCGCCTTCGGTCCGGGATTTTGTAAATTTGCAAAATGATTGCGCCTGGCGCAAATATTGCAAAAGAGCATGATCGGCCTTTACTGTCTGCAAATCTCTTCTCTAGTGTTCTCTGCCGGCACGGAAAAGTCCTGACCGCTCTCCGCGCGGCGGACAGGACAGCGCTTTTCTTCTGATGATATTGAGCAGACCCGCTTCAGCCTCCGATAGGCTGGAGCCAATTGTTAGAACCGCGATAGCGCAATGCTGGCGACATAGCAGGCCAAAGAAATGCTGATGCCTGTGAGAGGAACGCCAAAAAAATAAACCTTGCAGAGCACAACAAAACCAATGAGTATTGCCAGCCCGACAACGAGCAGGAATGGTGACTGAAGGAGGAACTGGCGGCGAGCCAATGCGAGAAAACCGAAAACCAAACCAAACCAAATAAGTCCCATGCTGTGGCTGGCATTGAGGCCGACCCAACACCGCCACATGGTTGTTTCTTTCGTAATGACAGGTGAAATCTGGCTCATGCTGATTTGCAGTACTGGGTCACGGGGCGTGAGATTTAGCCCCCAGAACGTATAGGCGAGGTGGACGACTCCGAGCGTAAAGACAATGCTCGCGCTAAGAACCATGAGAATTCTTGCGGCCAAGATGTTCTCCCTATTCTGTGGACCTCAAGCCTAGATTATGTCGCCGGGCCGCCTCCGCAAGAATCGAGACGCAGTCGCGCATATCGCTCAAATGCTTGCAACATTTAGGGCCGCTCGTGCACTGATTATTCCATATCCGATATGAGGGAACGCGGCCTGGCTCTTTCCTCTCGGCCGGGCAGTTCCGGCTACGGGGTCAAAGACGACGCCAACGACATGGACGGCGACCAGCTCCGCTCCCGAGCTCTACTCCACCACACAGTCGCGCGCTGCGGAGCAGGTCCGATAGAGTCCTAGCGTTAATCGACCACTTGCTGAAGATATAGATCGATCTGAATGGCTCAATGAGTGATTCGCCCCTGTTAGCGTCAGTTGAGCTGGGCAGGTTCCGCGCCGCTAAAGGGGCCAAGCTTCAACGAACAATGGGACCTAATCTCTTCCTGATTGTCTCGAACCGTTTCGCAGATAATCGGCCGACAGGCAAGCAAGAAACAACACACCCAACGGTAACCCGCCAGAGCAGAATTATTCCCTTGACATAATTTGTCCAATGAATGTAGAAGGCATATCGCATTCAAAGCGAGCGCTCGCTTTCTTTGAAACATGGATCGGAGACAAATGCCCAAGTTGCTCGACGGCACCATTGAGAAGAACAAGGTCAAGATTGAGCGCGCTGCCCTGCAACTATTTACTCGAAAGGGATTTCACGGCACTACCGTCCGTGAAATTGCAAAAAGGGCCGGCATTTCGATGGGCAAGCTCTATACCTACTACGACACAAAAGAGGACATCTTCATAGAACTGGTTAATCATCTGGGCCGCAAGATGGAGATCATTCGCCAAGAGGAACTGATTCCATTGATGGCCTCGCTGGATCCAGATTCACTAAGAGAACTCGCGAAAGCCATTGGAAAGGTTGTCTCCCAAAACCTGGATTATTGGCGCCTGATGTACATCGATGTCGTTGAATTTCGACACAAGCACTTTATTCACAGCTTTCGTGAAATCGCGGGAGGTCTCCGAACGTATGCGAATGCGGTGATTCGAGAGTCGAAGGTCACATTCCCAGCCGGAGTCGATCCTTCCCTCGCCTATACCGCCATTTACCTGCAGTTCTTCACTTACTTCCTGGCCGAAGAACTTTTTGGTGCCAAGCGACACCTGGGTATGAGCGACGAAGAGGCAATCGATCAGCTCGTTCTTCTCTATACGGGGGGTCGCGTGGCGTCGGGCCGATGAGTCTAGCCGTTGGGTAGAAGGAGAATGTTATGCAACAACTGAGGTGGCCGATTGTACTGTTCGTTTTGGCAGGGCAGTTCCTGTTTCTCGCTGATCGTGCGCAAGCACAGTCATCCACATCGGGACGGATCGCGGGAATTGTGGAAGATCCAAGCGGCGCTGTCATACCCGAGGCTAAAATCACTCTGACCAGCGCCGCCGGAGTACAGCGCGAAGCTGCTAGTGATAAGACAGGTCATTATGCTTTTCCCCTCCTCCCACCAGACACGTATCGAATGGAGACGGAGAAGGCAGGATTTGGCAAGATGACGGCGGATGGCGTCGTCGCCCGTATCACCGAGACAACCAGGCTGGACATCCGGCTTGAAGTCGCCCAGCAGAATGTCGTCGTTCAAGTCATGTCTGAGCGGGCTCTTGCGGACAATGCAGCGCGCGGCACGGTCATCCAAGAGGAGCAGATCCGTCAGTTACCACTTCCCACCAGGAATTTTCAGCAACTGTTGACCCTCACTCCGGGCACATCCGGTCCAGTTCAAAACTCGTCCGATCTGGGTCGGGGCGCGGCCCCAATCTATGTCAATGGGATGCGGTCAACCTCGAACTCCGTGATCATCAACGGCAGCGACGCCAACTCCATTGGCACCGGATCTACACCCAATCTGGCGGTACCAGCTACGGATTCTCTGCAGGAGTTCATTGTCCAGACCAGCCAGTATGACGCTTCGCAGGGCCGCGTCGCCGGCGGTGTCGTGGCGGCGGTCACAAAATCCGGGACCAATGCTTTCCATGGAAACGTTTACGAATTCTTTCGCAACACCGTGCTCGATGCCAACAACTACTTCCTGAACAAAGCGGGAGTTCAGCGACCGCCTTATCAGCGCAATCAGTTCGGAGGCACACTGGGCGGCCCCGTGATCAAAGATCGCATGTGGTTCTTTGTCTCCTACCAGGGCAGCCGGGAGCTGAACGGCACCTCGCTGACGAATTCGATCGGCACCGTCTTCGTTCCCGGAAATCTCTCGAACGATCGATCTAATGCAGCCATTAATGCGTTGGCAGCGTCCTTCGGCGTTCCGGCATGCCCAGCGGTTCCCTCATGCCTGGACCCCACCGCGAAGTTTCTCCTCCAGTCAAAATTGCCAAATGGCTCTTACGTGATCCCATCGGCGACGCACCCCGGTGCATCAAATGCTCCAGTTGCTGTGCCCGTGGTTGCCTTGTCGAGATTCCGCGAAGACCAGTTCAACACCAACCTGGACTTCCAGCTCTCCACGGCGAACCGGTTGTCCGCCAAATTCTTCGCCGCGAACAATCCTGCCACGCAGGGCCTATTTGATCTGTTCGGACTCGCGAACGCCCTGCCAGTTCCGGGTTTCGGCGGCACTGCAAATCTTAATCAAAGGGTGCTGTCGTTGGACGACACGCACATCTTCTCTCCGCATGTGGTGAATGCTCTCCATTTTGGGTTTGGTTTCATCACCACGGGCTCCAGTCCGCAGGAGCCATTCACATCGGCCCAAGTGGGAGTCTCCTCACCCCTAAGCAACCTCTTCGCGGGTATGCCGGAAATCTCGGTGGCCAACTACTTCGACTTAGGAGCGAGCCCATTCTCCGACAACAGTGGCGTCGAGAAGACTTACACCGTCAACGACTCAATCACCTGGCAAAAGGGCCACCACAGCTTGAAGTTCGGCGTCGAGTACAAACATCACGATTTGAATGAGGCTTTCAACCTCTACACTCGTGGCCAGATGTTCTTCCTTGGATTTTCTGGTAACCCCTTTACCGATTTCCTAGGAGGCTACTTCGATACGGCCGGGCTCACCATCATGGGCTCTGGCCTTAACAACCGCGATGTCCAGGCGCAGGATTGGAACGGATTTGCAAACGATGACTGGCGTTTGACGGATCGGTTAACACTCACGCTGGGCATCCGTTACGATTTCTTCGGCCCATTCACCGAAGCTCAGGGACGCTTTGTCGGATTCGATCCGACACGACTTACGACCGTTCCCATACCCGCGGCCGACGGCGGGGGCGTGGCAGTTACGGGCGGATTCGTGCAGGCATCCAATGCAAAGAACCCAATACCCGGTATACCCACGGTACAACCGTCTTTGGTGCCTTCCGACAGGAACAACCTTGCACCGCGAGTTGGCTTTGCGTGGCAACCGCGCTCAGACAACCGCCTGTTGGTACGCGGTGGTTACGGGGTCTACTACGACCGTGCAAATTCTCGGCTGCTCAATAATCAGATCCTGGACTTCCCCTACTACACCCTGGCACAGGCACTCCTGACGCCGATCTCGAATCCATTCGTTCAGGTTCCGCAACCGAGCGCCTTTCCGTTGGCTTTCAATAACGCGGCACTCTTTCCGTTTGGTGGCCCGCCGGCGTTGATGCCACAAGCGCCGACTGCGCTCTCGCCTTACGGCATCGCATTAGTTTCTGCTAATGGGATCTACCCTGATATTCACGACTTCCGCACGCCGTACATTCAACAATTCAGTCTCGGAATCCAGAACGAATTCGCTAACAACTGGATGTTGGATGTGAGTTATGTTGGTTCGGTCGGACGCAAGTTGTATCGTCTGGTCGATCTCAATCAGGCGATCGCACCAGTGGCATTTTATCCCGGGCTGATAAGCCCGGGATTGTCCAGTCTGGCAGTGCAGGGCTTTGGTGTCCATGCGATGCAGAGTTCGTCAAATGCGAGCTACAACTCGCTACAGGTAGGCGTGACCAAGCGATTGTCTTCCGGGCTGCAATTCCTCGCTGCATACACCTTTAGCCATTCGCTCGATGATTATTCTGGCGACCCGACGGGAACAAGCGACGTCACGGTTGTCCCTGGGAACCAGGCGCCCGGCTTACTCCATAACTACGCAAGTTCCGATTTTGACCGTCACCACCGATTTGTGTTCAGCGGTATTTATGATTTGCCGAAGTTCTACAAGGGAGACTCCCTTTTGGCCCGGGAGGCGGTAAACGGCTGGGAACTTGCCAGCGTTCTCACGCTGCAGAGCGGCACGCCGTTCTCAGTTTTGACGAATGCCACTGCGTTCGTTCAGGCGCGCGCCGACCTAGTCCCCGGGTGTAATCCCGCATTGCACGGAAGCGTCGAATCGCGGCTGAATGAGTACTTCAATACAGCTTGTTTCACGCAAGCAACCGCGGTGGGCGACTTCGGTACCAGTGGGCGAAATATACTGCGCGGACCAGATCAGCAAAACGTCGATATTTCGATTATCAAATACTTCCCCGTCGCTGAGCCCGTGAAACTTGAATTTCGCTCTGAATTTTTCAATGCGTTCAACCTGGTCAGCTTCGCGAACCCACTCAACATCGTTCAGTCCCCCGCCACCGTGGGACAGATCGTGACGACTACCACCGGGCCGCGAGTAATTCAGTTCGCGCTTAAGTTGAACTTCTAACGGGGCAGAAGTTGCTCTTACAAAGGGACGCTATGAGTTCTGCTGACAAAGATCAAGTGAATCTTAGAATAACCAGAGAAGCTCGAGGGCACGTTTCAGGCGATGGCGCCGAACTGGCCTTCGGGTACTGGCCGGGCCGAGGGGCGCCACTCGTTGCTCTCCACGGGCTAACCGCCTCTCATGTTAACTTCATCGGAATCGCGGAGCGCCTGGAGGGAAGAAGGCCATTATTCGCACTTGACCTACGAGGTCGTGGCGATTCCGACAAACCCTCGGGCCCTTACGGAATGGCGCAGCACGCCCGCGACGTCGCTGCGGCAATGCGGGAAATGGGCCTGGGGGCTAGCGTTATCGTGGGACACTCCATGGGAGCCTTTGTGGCTACAGCTCTTGCCGCACAGGAACCAGGCCTGGTAGCCGGACTGGTGCTGATTGATGGCGGCTATGTCCCCGCAATAGCCGGCTCCAATTCGCAACAAGGGCTTGACGCAGCGCTCGCGCTGCGCATCATGCAGCTTCGTCAGACTTACCCCTCCCGAGAAGCCTATCGTCAATTCTGGAGGAGCCAGCCTCATTTCCCCGCAGAAGATTGGGGTCCGTGGATTGAAGCATTTCTCGACTATGAGATCGGAGGCGAACCGCCGCAACTTCGGCCTAAGGCGTCAGAGGACGCCGTACGCGCCGATCTATCGGAAGGCTTTCAGAGAGACCAGATCGTCGCACGACTTCAAGCCATACGCGTCCCGGTGCTTATGCTCCGCGCACAAGCTGGCTTTGTGCCGAACCAGCCTCCGCTTTTTCCAGACTCGATGTTCGAGCAGATGCGAACATACCTTCCTGGAATGGAGGACGAAATGATTTCAGGCACAACCCACTACACGATCGTGATGGGTAATCATGGAGCGACCAGGATCGCAGATCTAGTGGAAGATTTTGCACGTCGCTGCGAGCCAATGTACGTGGCAACCGGTTCCTAATCCGAGAGCACCATGAACATAGGCTCACTACTTACTCGAAATGCCCATTACCGCCCTCGGCATACTGCTATTGTCTTTGAGCAACACCGATTGAACTTCTGGAATTTCAACCGCCGCGTCAACCGTCTAGCAAACGCGCTTGTGAGCCTGGGTGTGAGCAAGGGGGACAAGGTTGTTACCCTCTTGCCCAATTGTCTGGAATTGCTCGAGGTCTACTGGGCAGCAGCTAAGATCGGCGTAGTGGCTGTGCCGCTCTCCCCCCTCCTTCGCGGTAAAGGTCTTGCGAATCTGATTTGTGACTCTGATGCGACGGCGGTCATCACCAACGGCGATTTCGTTGAAATATTAGATGCCATCAAACCTGATCTCATGAGTGTTGCCGCTCTTCTTTACATCCTTACCGGGAGCGCCTATGCTGCCGACTACCACTCTTACGATGCGCTTACCGCTGCCGCAACGGACAACGAACCGCGCGAAAGCAAGATCGGCGACGACGATCCCTACAACCTCATCTATAGCAGTGGCACGACAGGACAGCCAAAAGGGATCATACAGAGTCACCGCATCCGTGCAATGTATGGGTTGATCTTTTCCTCGGCTCTCCGCATGCGACCGGAAAGCGTCGTGCTGCATGCAGGCTCTATCGTATTCAATGGCGCCTTCGTAACGCTGATGCCATCGATGCATCTGGGCGCGACCTATATCCTCAACAGGCAGTTCGATGCCAAAAGTTTTATCGAAACTATCAAACGCGAACAGGTCACCCACGTCATGATGGTGCCTTCGCAGATCATCGCTGTCCTCCACTCACCAGATTTTTCATCCGGGGCCCTGGAATCGCTCGAAATGCTCTGCAGCGTAGGCGCGCCGCTACACACGGAACATAAGGAAGAACTAAACCGAAGATTGCCAGGTCGTCTCTACGAGCTCTATGGACTAACCGAGGGCTTTGCCACCGTCCTCGACACAAGGGACTGTTCAAGGAAGTCGAATTCGGTGGGCACACCACTGCCGTTTTCAGAAATGCGGATCGTCGATGGCACCGGAGAAGAGATGCCTGTCGGAGAGGTCGGAGAGATCCTCGGGCGAGGTCCTCTCCTTATGCCAGGTTATTACAAGCAGCCCGACCTGACTGCTCAGACGATCATCGATGGCTGGCTTCATACAGGCGATCTCGGTTATATCGACGAGGATGGATTTCTGTTCTTGGTCGATCGCAAAAAGGACATGATCATCTCCGGCGGGGTCAACGTATTCCCCAAAGACATTGAAGAAATCATCGCGCAGCATCCGGCAGTACGCGAAGCGGCGGTATTTGGTGTGCCCGACGAGAAGTGGGGCGAGACTCCACTGGCAGCTGTGATTCTGCACAAGACGGGCGCTATTGCCGCGGAAGAGCTGGCTGACTGGATCAACGAGCGTGTAGATGCCAAGAACCAACGCGTGCGCGCGGTTGTCCTCATGGAGGATTTTCCTCGCAGTGCCGCGGGCAAAACGCTCAAGCGAGTCCTCCGTGAACCCTACTGGGCCAGGCGGGGCGAGAAGATATAAATCCTCTTTAGGTCTGCGCAAGCTCGTGACCTAACGGATGCTTCAACCGGAGCGGGTGTCAAGATATTTTTCTTTTGCTGCTTGATCATTGGGAGGAACCCTCATGCCTCGCGACTCTACGGCCGTCATCACTGGTTCAACCTCAGGCATCGGACTCGGTCTCGCAGAAGCCTTCGCTACCGCTGGCTACCGGATCGTCATCAATGGCATCGCCACGCCTGAAGAAGCCCAGTCACTCGTCCCTCGTCTCGAACTGCAGTACTCGACCCAGGTCCTCTATCACCCTGCCGATCTTGCCGACCCTGAACAATGCACCGCTCTCATCCATGACGCACAGCAGTATTTCGGTTCCATCGATATTCTCATCAACAACGCCGGCATCCAGCACGTGGCTCCTGTAGAGCAATTTCCTGCGGATCGTTGGGACGCTATCCTCGCCGTCAATCTGTCTGCTGCCTTCCACACGATCCGCGCCGTACTTCCTGGCATGCAGCGGCGCAATCAGGGACGCATTCTCAACATCGCCTCAGTGCATGGTCTTGTCGCCTCCATCCACAAAGCGGCCTATGTCGCAGCCAAACACGGCACCATCGGGCTCACCAAAGTCGTCGCCCTTGAAAATGCCGCTCGCGGCATTACCTGTAACGCCATCTGCCCGGGCTTTGTCCACACCCCGCTTGTGCAGAAACAGATTGATGATCTCGCTACCCAGGAACGGATCTCTATCGACGAGGCATCCGTTAAGCTTCTTCGCGAGAAGCAGCCCTCCGGGCGCTTTACTTCCGTCGAAGAAATTGCCTCGCTCGCACTCTTTCTTTGCTCCGGCGCTGCATCAAATATCACCGGAGCATCCATTCCCCTCGACGGCGGATGGATTGCCCAATGAGTTTCTTGGTTTGAACGAGGCTGACGCCGAGTTAAGTCGCAACCTGAACCCGCCCAAGAATGAAGCCGACCAAGGCTGAATGCTCAAAGGCGCATTGTTATTTGTGCAGTTCTGAACCAGATGAGGCCTTTGAGCCTCTCGTTGACTGGATTGATTCCAAGTACTTCACGAGATTTTCCAATCTCACATTTCCCCAGTCCATATCCCCCTCAACCTGATGGAAGATGGGTCCCCATATTGGCATCTCTCGGGACCCATGTGCCGCCACGACCTCGTCGCCCATAATTATTTGGCGTACGCGCGCCGCGGGAAACTGCCCCCGATTATTCCTCTCTAGGAGAGTCAGATCGGGCACCGTTGCCTTCAACGAGGGTGCTACTGGCCCCGCTCCTTTGGCATCCAGGCCGTGGCACGAGGCGCAATAGGCACGGAACAGGTCCGGTCCTTTGATGGAGCGAATTAACGGCGGAAGTTGCTCTTCCGCGTTCGGCGTAGTCTGGGTGTGCCCGCCGGCTCCGGAAAGAACGACGTCGGCGAGGGCCACCGTCAGCACGAACTGCCAGGTTCTCTTGATAGGTTGCATGGCTTTTGCCTGACGCTCGATCTCAATAATATCGCGGCCGCGCCACAGGTTTTTGCTTCTGCAAGGTGCGGAAGTTGGAGCGCCGTCGCGCTCACGACGCCAACCGTATGAGTGACTAGGGCTGTTTGTCTCGGGCGCACCTTCGCCGTGAGATAGATCATTACCGGCTGCGCCATGCTGAGAGCGGCCCTAGGGTAACTCCCGAGTAGTGGCCACAGATTTGGAAATTGGCTCAGGCTTTGCTCGCGGTCAATTGATGGTAAATCGCCAACTCACTCATCGACAAATGAGATCAAGGCAAGTTGCCGAATAGTCGCCATCTCGGACAAGTGGCTTTGTTCGCAAATTGATAGGCCGGTTGACGGCTATTATCTGATGGCTATATCATCGGACACCGCAATATAATGAATCCGAAATAACAGCCATCAAGGAACCCTTCATGCGAGGCATATACGAGAATCCCGTAGGAAGTGGAATTTGGTGGATTCACTACTATGCGGCCGGAAAGCGACACCGCGAAAAGGTAGGGCGCAAGTCGGACGCTATCAAGCTGTATCAATCTCGAAAGGCAGACGCTGTGGCGGGCCGCAAGCTGCCAGAGCTCCGGAACAGTAAGGTTGTGACGCTGAGCGACCTGATCGACGATGCCCTGGAATTCGTGGCGCACCACAAGGACAACCGAAACTACAAGAGCAAGGGAGAGATTGTCCGCACGGCCCTCGGCGCCCGTCATGCGGCAGATATATCCCCTCAAGAACTGGAACGCTGGCTTCGTGAG
Source organism: uncultured Acidobacteriaceae bacterium (assembly GCA_963741395.1). Classification (GTDB taxonomy): domain Bacteria; phylum Acidobacteriota; class Terriglobia; order Terriglobales; family Acidobacteriaceae; genus Edaphobacter. Next base: position 470,057 of record CAVUHV010000002.1, on the reverse strand, counting down.
CACTGTAAAACAGCGGCTACGGCCAACCGCTATAAAGCCTTCGTCTCCCTTTGCTATCGGGAGGGCGTTCGCAATGGCAAAGTGACCGTGAACCCCGCTCGGCTGGTTCGCCAGCGGAAAGAGGGCGGAGGTCGCCTGCGCTTTCTCAGTCGAGATGAATACAACCAACTTTACGAGGTGATTGCCAAACGATTCCCCGAACATCTGGCTGAGTTTGTGGCAAGCATCCATTCCGGGATGCGTCTAAGCGAACAATATTCCTGCACCTGGTCACAGGTACATTTCGATCGCCGGATGATCGAGCTCACGAAAACGAAGAATGGCTCGGCGCGAGCTGTCCATATGAATTCCGATGCGATAGCGGCGCTCGAATCACTGCGGCGTCCGAGACAGCACCCTTCCGACCCCGTGTTTCCTCGTGAGGGAAGTAAAGGCAGATTTGATACGCGGTCGTGGTTCCTTCCGTGTCTCGAAGAAGCCGGCATCAGTGGCTATGTGTGGCACTGCAATCGTCATACCTTTTGCTCTTGGCTGGCAATGGCTGGAGCGAGTATCAAGGAAATTCAGGAAGCAGCGGGTCACAAGACGATCACTATGTCGGCGCGGTACAGCCACCTGTCACCAGCGCACAGACTATCTGTTGTAGAGCGGATCGCCTCCGGTTCCAAATAGTCGCTTTTGAAAGAAGACATTCCCCGGATGTTGGGATGATCTGCCGAGGTTCAGAGGCCGGTGTCAAGGCTCTGTGACCGCGAAGCGGCGCGCGGATGCGCGGCCTTGACTCCGGTCCGACCTCGGCTAAGCTCAGGACATCTGGGGAATGTCACTCTCTGCGCCTCACTGCAGCCCAATGAGGGGCGAAACAGCCACCCAGAGCCCCCGTAGAAACCAACAGCCACCATAACAGCCACCAACGAAATTTGGCCTCTCATTTTCGAGAGGCCAAATTCGATATAAATCTTTTATTTTGTTGGTGCCGGGAGGGGGGGTTGAACCCCCACGGGCCGAAGCCCGGCGGATTTTGAGTCCGCTGCGTCTGCCAGTTCCGCCATCCCGGCGTAAGTCGAACCCGCTAAGCATACCGTCATCCGGTACTGTACGCCGCGATGAGACGGCTCAGCAGATTACAACACTGGCCTCAGGCATACGCCCGAAGCCTCAATCAGTATCGCATAGTCGCCACCTTCGATGGCTGCTCTCGCTAAGCAGGCCACAGCCACGCTGCCCCGCGTACGCCGCTCGAATCGCCATGAACCGCCTGAAGGATCGGAGTATCTGCCTCCCCGCCGAAGACATACTCTGCCAGCTTCTTCGGCACCTCCTGATAGATGTGTCCGAACCGCGAAAGACCCCCGCCCAGTACAAACACATCTGGGTCCAGAACATTGATCAGATGCGCCAGTCCGCGCGCGAGCCGGTCCTCGAAGCGAGCTACTGAGGCCGCAGCATCGGAGTCGCCGGACTCAAAAGCTGCAACAATCTCCCTCGCCGTTTTCGTTTTGCCCGTTGACATCTTGTAGTCCAGCGCAACTCCCGTCCCGGAAACCCACATCTCCATGCAGCCGCGCTTGCCGCAATAGCACGCCGGTCCGGGATACTCCTCCGGTCGCTGCCACGGCAGTGGGTTGTGCCCCCACTCCCCGCCTACGCCGTTTCGACCGGGATGAACGTGACCATCGAAAGCAACGCCGCCGCCGCATCCCGTCCCAAGAATCACTCCAAAGACAACGTGCTTACCCGCGGCAGCTCCATCCGTGGCCTCGGAGACGGCCAGGCAGTTTGCATCATTGGCCACGCGCACCTCACGCCCCATCGCTGCGGATAGATCCTTGTCGAAAGGGCGTCCATTCAACCATGTCGAGTTGGCATTCTTCACCAGGCCTGTCATCCCGGATATCGTGCCCGGAATTCCGGCCCCAACCGTGCCAGTCTTGCCTGTCGCGGCCTCCAGACGTCGGACCAGGCCTACCATCGCATCGATCGTTGCCTTATAGTCGTTGCGCGGAGTGTCAACCCGGAACCGCGCAAGCTCTGCCCCCGCTTGATCGATAGCGAGTGCCTCGATCTTCGTTCCTCCCAGGTCGATCCCGATTCGCATCTCGGGAACCTTCGTCGTCTGCGTCACACAACCTCCATTGCAAGAAGTGCTCCGCAAAACATAGCTTCATTTTGCGGCATCAGCATCGCACAGAATTCTATCCGCTGTTATTGAACCTTGCCCTGCGGCCTGAGCTTGCGAAGCTCAACCGCGCAGGCGATCGCATTCAGGGCTGCAAGCTTCAGATTATCCGCTGCCAGCCAGAGCCAGAAGCGCGTCGCGGTTTGCTCATCGGCCGAATCGCGTCTTACGCGAATCATGATCTCTTCCTGCCCGGCCGCACTCAGATTGCTAGGTGGCTCCGATTCACCTGTCACGATATCAACATGTTCACCTGCGACCGCTGTCTCGACCTCGCCTATAGTTACTGCCGCACCCAATTCTAAAAACGCTGAAATGACATAGCCGTGAAACACGGGGGCCTGGATTATTTGTAATGCCAGCCTCGGCAATCCACCCGACAACAGAACGGAATACTCCTCGCGGATTCTGCGCTCGGTTTCATCGAGTTTGATCCTTGCCGCCTCGCCGAGCGCAGGTAGAAGATTGAACGCAGCCTGGGCGTCGTACTGCTCTCGCGGCAGGCTCTGGAACGACAGGAGGTTTACGGTCTGCTGGTGCATCTCGTCCATCGCCGCGCGCCCATGCTCCGAGGCCGGCTCCATGACAGTTGCCGCCACACTGGTCACAGAAAACTTCGCCTTCAACCTTCCAACAACCAGCGCCAGGATCACTGCCGCAGGATGTGCCGCGACCACAGCACTTGTCTTCAGGTCTGGCTCACGTTTCCCAGTCGTCTGCGCCGCGTTGACATCAGATATCCACGGGGCTCGCACTAGAACGTCCTTCTCATGCTCCAGTGCATAGGTCAGGTCGACGATGCTCGCACCTGCACGCCGGGCCTGCTGCCAATACTTCTGTGTCGTCTCTGCGCTGCCCGCGAAAAATACGAAGTCCATTCGCTTGAAGGAAGAGTCTTCAATTTGCTGAATTACTGTCGCTTCGTCGCCAGCCGAAACCACCTGGCCCGCAGCCTCTTCATCATCGAGCAACACAAAATCTGAGCCCGCCAGCGCGGATTCGTTGAGCTCGTCGCTCAACTCCTTGCCCACGAGCGATGACGCCCCGACGATGCCGATCCGATACATTCTCTCAGCCATCTTTACCCACAATCCATAACAAGCGCGCGTCGCGATTGCCGATTTAGCCCTGTACCCCGCCCGAGTGACGTCTCTCCCACTGCCACGAGTATGCCAGCCGCGCCAACACTCCTGAGACCAGATATCCGAGCGCAATGATGATCAGCATGTACTCCGAATAGAGCACAACCAAAGCCCCGAAAAAAACCAACACAGCGACGAGTTGAAACGGATGGCCCCCCGCAAGGCTCAATTCCTTTCCGCTCCAGAAACGCCACGTACTCACCATCAGAAATCCCGCAAAGAGAATCAGGCAGAGCCATAAAATGGCCATCCGCGGATCCGAAATCGGCGAGCCTCTCTCAAAGTGGATCACTGAGGCAATCACTCCCGCTCCTGCAGGAATTGGCATCCCGACGAAGTACTTCTTGCCCGGCCTTCCCGGATTGCGCGGCTGAGGATTGACGCTGATGTTGAACCTCGCCAGCCGGCTCGCCCCGCAGATCAAAAAGATGAAACAGACAAAGACACCAAGCTGCACGGTCCTCTGGCGCAGCAGAGGATGGTTCAGTGCGGGTAGCATCCTGAAGCCCCAGATGTAAGCAAGCAGACTTGGTGCAACCCCAAACGTGATCACGTCAGCCAGCGAGTCCAGCTCTTTGCCGAAGTCACTGGCAGTGTTCGTCATTCGCGCAATCATTCCATCGAAGCTATCGAACACAACAGCAAACCCGATCGCCAGAGCGGCCCGGTCAAAGTGGCCAAAATCATCCACCGTTCCCTGAATACTCTGAGTAATAGCGTAATAGCCAGCCGCAATGTTGCCGACGGTAAAGAGCGATGGCAGCACATACATCCCGCGGCTGGGACGCCGCCTGGTCTTCTCTCCAGTTATCTGCGCCGCGCGCGACGCTTCCGCCGCCATCTAGGCCACCACTGCCGTCGCAGTGAGATGCTCCTGCGTTATCAACTCAGGCAGTTCCGCCAGCACCGTTGCGCCCCCGCGGACCCGCGAGCCTGTCTTCACCTTCAGGTTTGCCTCAGCGGGCAACAGTACATCCACTCGCGAGCCGAACTTGATCAGCCCGACCCGCTGCCCGCGCTCTACATGGTCTCCAGGCTTCAGATTGAACACGATGCGGCGCGCCAGTAACCCGGCGATCTGCTTCATGCTGACTTCGTAGCCGCCTGCGTCGATCACAATCAACGTCTGCTCGTTGGCCAGCACCGACTCCGGCTTGATTGCATTCATGAACTTTCCGTGACGGAACTCAACTGTCTTCACCGTTCCGCTCACAGGAGACCGATTCACATGCACATCAAAGACGCTCAGAAAGATGCTCAGCCGCAGCCTGCTGCCGCTCGTGGTCTCAATCCACTCCGCCTCGGTCACTATTCCGTCGGCAGGAGAGACAATCTTGCCCGGTCCTGACGGAATCGTCCGCGACGGATCACGAAAGAACCACAGGAAAAAAGCTGCAAGGATCAGCGGAACTGCCATCAGGATGCGCGAGCCGGTCACCACATACAGAACTGCCGCCACCGCTATCAGTCCCAATGCATAGAAGAATCCATCGCGAACCATAAGTGACTCGATTATACGGCCATGCACACCACCGCTCTCCGCACTGCGATGGATGCCTCTACCGGCGCCGCGAGATGTCCGCTCAGCTCGCGGACCGGAGCCCGCTGAGCCTCCGAATCCGCTCCATCTCGTCCTTCAGGCTCAGCTTTAGCTTCTTTAGCCTCACCTCTTCCATCTTTTCGAACTCCGTCAGGTAGGCCTTGGCCCGCAGGGTTTCGAGTCTGCGGTCATACAGGCTGTGTTCCAGTGAGAGTTGGTAGAGGGTAGGGTGCGAAGTGTGCTCTGGGAGCTCCAGAGGTTTTGCAGTCTGCATGAAGAAGTACCTCCAGTATCAGACAAAGATCAGACAAAAATCTCACCAACGGTCAAAAACCGTAACACAGCAATCACAGCAGTGGCAAAGCCCATTTATCCACAGCCTTCAAGGTTCAACCGCATCAACACCGCATCCTCTTCCGGGTCACGGTAATACCCCTGCCTAATCCCTTCGACCGCAAATCCGAGTTCCTCGTAAAGCGCCCTCGCTCCGTTACTTGCCGCACGGACCTCCAGTTCCATGGACGTTGCTCCCTGCCTGCGGCACCACTCGATTACCGCCTCGCAGAGTGCCCTTCCGGCGCCCAGCCGTCTTGCCGGCGCCGCGACGACTACGCTCTCCAACTCCGCCAGCCTTGCCGCGGCAACAACCTTGCCCACTGCAAACCCAACCAGCGCCCCATCATCCAACGCAACCATCAGGCAGCGCTTCACACCGCTTCGCCCATCCTCCACAATCGCTCTATACGCTGACTCACTCCAGTGAGGAGCCTCCGGCACCGCCCGCTCCAGCGCGACTACATCATCCACATCCTCAGCAACCGCGGCGCGAATCGAGATACCTCGCCTCACGATGACCCGGCCTTCGCTTTCGGCTTCGCAAATATCTGCTCGTCTGTCCTGCGCAGATAGTTCGCATCCAGGGTGGCGACGTCATCGAATGCCACAACCCAGATTCGCTCGACCGCAAAAGGCAGCGCGTCCTCCGCCACCGGCTCCCTCACCTGCTTCGGTCCCAACGCAGCCAGACCCTCGGCGACTCCCAACTCACACACAACCACCTGCGCCCCCTGCGCAGCAGCCTCTACCTCCATGAGATCCATCAGGGCCTCGCGCACACAGCGATGGCCAATATACTCCCCGAAATAGAACTCACCACGCCCAGCATCCAGCACAGCATTCACCGGGGAATCTCCCTCATCCGCCAGTGCCGCCAGAAGTGCAAGGCGCGAGACGGCGATCACTGGAACGCCGCCCGCCTCGCTCAATCCCTTCGCCGCGCTCAACCCAACACGAACTCCAGTGAATGACCCCGGCCCATGCACTACGACAATCGCCGTCAGGTCCTTCAGCCTCCAGCCATTCGTCTCGAGCAAGCGCCGAACCGCAGGCACCAGCCTCTCTGAAGAACTCCGCCCCGGCAAACGCTCCTTTGCAACGATCTGCGATGCTCTTTCCGTATCGGCGAGCGCAACGCTTCCCTCGCTCCCACACGTATCCAACAGCAAAAGCCGCATCACTCGTCGCCCTCTGCTGCATCTCCCACAATCTCCACCAGCACCCCGCCTGTACTCGCCGGATGAACAAAGAAGTACCGGTGCCCACCCGCGCCAACGCGCACCGCATCGCTAGCCAGCCGCGTTCCCTCGGCTCTCAGTTTGTCAAACATCGCGTCGATCCCATCAACATGCACGGCAATATGGTGCAGTCCTTCACCGCGCTTCGCCAGAAACCTTCCAATGACCGATTCCACCTCTGTCGGCTCCAGCAGCTCGATCCTGCTCTGTCCCAGCGGCATCATCGCAGTCTTCACCTTCTCGTGCTCCACTATCTCTACATGATTCACCGCCATCCCCAGCAACTCATAAAATCCACGCGCCGACGCGATACTCCTCACAGCCACGCCCAGATGGTCTAGCCGCAGCCCCATCGCCTTCCAGCGCAACTGCGCGGTCTGCGACCGCCCTTGCTTGTCTGCCGCACACCTTTGCACCACAGCCATCAACTCCGGCACTCCTGTGCCCAAAGTCGCTACTGTCCTCACCACCGGCGGCACCCATCCCTCATGCTTCTCTTTCAACGCCTGCACCGCGAGAATTCCAGCTTCGACCCGTTCCGCGCCCTCGCAATCGCTCTTGTTCACCACAAAAATGTCTGCGGCCTCCATCACTCCGGCCTTAAGACTCTGCACCTCATCCCCCATCCCCGGAACCAGCAGCAGGACAGTCACGTCGGCCACACCAACGACCTCAATCTCATCCTGCCCCACTCCCACAGTCTCGATCAGAACGACGTCACGACCGGCCGCTTCCATCACGGTGCACACATCACGAGCGGCCTCAGCTACTCCACCCAAAGCACCGCGTGACGCCATGCTCCGGATGTAAACCCCGCCGTCCGCCTCAAACCCCTGCATCCTGATGCGATCGCCCAGCAGCGCCCCGCCGGTATATGGACTCGAAGGATCGATCGCCAGCACCGCAACTGTCTTCCCTTCCTTCCGCAGCCAGCGAGCCATCTGATCCACCAGCGTGCTCTTCCCCGCTCCTGGAGGCCCCGTCACCCCTACACGCAGCGCTCGTTTCGCATCTCTCCTGCACTCCGCAAGCAGTTCCACTCCCTGATGCGCGCCATCCTCCACCAGGGAAATAGCCCGAGCCAGCGCCCGCACATCGCCTGAGCGCAGACGCCCCAGCATCTGCTCGATCTCTTTCGCGCTCATCTTCTCTTCGCTGCTCACCTCAGCGATAATACCCCGTGCCCTCAGCGTCCTCCCGAATGCACTTGACAAACTTGCACCGGTAAATGTTGACTTTCACCTATAATTCTTCTGCCATCATCTCAACTGAAGGAACCTACTGTGAAACTTTCGCAACGAAGCATCGCCGCTGCGCTCTTCCTGGCGACAACGCTCGCCCATGCGCAGTTGGAAGGCACCAAGCCTGACGCCGCACCCGTCAATCATCCCGTTCCAGCCATTCAGGACACCGAGACCCCGGCCCAGCGCGACGCTCGCATGGAATGGTGGCGCGAGGCCCGCTTCGGCATGTTCATCCACTGGGGCCTTTACTCCATCCCCGCCGGAACCTGGAACGGGCAGCGCACCAATCACATCGGCGAGTGGATCATGAACGATCTCTCCATCCCCGTCGCCGACTACAAGGCCCTCGCCTCTCAGTTCAACCCCACCGGCTTCAGCGCGCACGACATCGTCGCCCTCGCAAAATCCGCTGGCATGAAGTACATCGTCATCACCGCCAAGCACCACGATGGCTTCGCCATGTTTGACTCCAAGGTCGATCCCTTCAACATCGTCGCCGCCACTCCTTTCAAGCGCGACCCGTTGCGTGAACTAGCCGAAGAGTGCCGCAAGCAGGGCGTCAAGCTCGGCTTCTACTACTCCCAGGCACAAGACTGGACCGCGCCTGGCGGAGCCGCGGCAGTCCGTGGCAATCACGACCCCAAGACCGGTCACTGGGATAAGGCCCAGGACGGCAGCTTTGACGACTACCTCCACAAGAAAGCCATCCCCCAGATCGAAGAACTCCTCAACAACTACAAGGAGTACCCCGTCGTTGTCTGGTTCGACACTCCCCGCGAGATGACACCCGAGCGCGCGGCCGAGATCGTCAAAGTCCTGAACAAACACCCCAATCTCATCTGGAACAACCGCCTCGGAGGCACCTACAAGGGCGACACCGAGACTCCCGAGCAGTACATTCCCGCACAAGGCTTCCCTGGTCGCGACTGGGAGTCCTGCATGACCATCAACGACACCTGGGGCTACAAGTCCTACGACACCAACTTCAAGTCCACCGAGACCCTCCTGCGCAACCTCATCGACATCGCGAGCAAGGGCGGCAACTACCTGCTCAACATCGGCCCGGACTCCCACGGCATCGTTCCCGCCCCCGAGGTCGAGCGGCTCCAGCAGATGGGCCAGTGGCTCAAGGTCAACGGCGAAGCCATCTATGGCACCTCAGCCACCATCTTCGACACCCCCACAGGAACCTTCAGCGCAACCGAGAAGGGCCGCAACGGCCAGCCGAAGTTCATCCCCACCTGGAACTGGCGCTCAACCACCAAAGGCAACAAAGTCTACGTCGAAATCTTCGACTGGACCGGCTCGTTCCACGTCGACAAGATGCCGCGCAAAGTCACCAGCGCCTACCTGCTCGCCGACCCTGCGCACAAACCGCTCAAAGTCACCCAGAACGGCGACAGCCTCGATGTCCAACTCCCGGCAAAGGCACTCGACCCGATCGCCACCGTCCTTGTCCTAAACACCACCAGCTAATAAAAACCAAAGGGTGCGGACCACATCCACACCCTGTACCTTCTCACCCCTCGACCCTCACTTCACCTTCGTAGGGTCCCATCCATCCGACCCAGCCAAATACGTCTTCGTCTCATACTTCTTCGCCTCTTCCTTCGTAAGCTGCTTCGACAGCGGCTCGCGCGCCTGAGAATTCGCCCCCGGTCCACTGGATTTGTACTCCGCATAGGTAGCTGTCTGCAGCCTGTCCGTTGGCGAGCCCTTCCAAGTCGACCACCCCCCTGGCACAATATGCCCATCCATCTTCGTGTTCAGGTAAATCACCGTCGAATAGTCCCGCCAAGGCCTTCCCAGATAGACATTGGATACTCCCGGAGCAGCCGTCAGCCTGCAGTGATCAAACACATACCCTGCATCCTGCCCGGGTCGAGTATTGCTCTGCGCCGTCACGAACCCTCCCTCGGCATGAGGAATACTCTTTATCTCGCAGTTCTCAAAGACCGCCTTCGCATCGCCAAAGATAAAGTCGACGTGACCCTCGATATAGCAGTCGGCGAAATACTGCCGTCCCGTCACACAGTCCGCTCCCGGCTGCGCCCCGTTCATACATCCCATGCTCGAGGCGTAAAGCGTGTCCTGAGCCCCCAGCAGCCTCACCTTACGCAACACAGCGCGATCCGCCCGCACCGACAAAGCCACCGCCTGTGAAGGCACATCGCTCCTCTTGCTATAGTCGTTCGCAATCGTCATCTCCGTCGCAAAAAAGTCCTTTCCCGTCACAAACAGGGTCGCCGAGCACCGCGTCCCACACGTCGAAGCCGCGCTGTTCCCATACACCAGCACCACGTTCGCCGGATCCTTGGTCTCTCCCCTGAACTCAATCCCGGCCTTGTCCACATGCACGACTTCCCGATAGGTTCCCGGCTTGATCCGAATCACTGCCCCGGTATCCGGAGCAGCATTCACCGCCGCCTGAATCGTCCTGTAGTCCGCGCCCGTTGCGCCCACTGTAATCGTCTTCTTCTCCTGTGCCTGCATGGCTCCCGTGAGCAACAGCACGACCCATCCCGCCAGCAACCCGACTCGCATCCAAACCTCCTCCGCTTCGCACAGAAGCGTAGCTTGTTCAATCGTCACATGGCAAGAAGTGGACTGACCACTTCAAAAATCCCCGCCACACTCGGTATTGCCAGCGTGGTCTCTCTTTCTCCGCGATCCCCAGAGTGCCGAGCGCCGCCCTCACCGGCAGATAGCTCCATCCCACCAAACCGAAGCCCATCCACCGCGCCCCCCGGTTGCACTCGCTCTTTGCTTGACACAGGTATCCCGCCAGCGACTATCCTCATCCACGACACGTCTTCCCACATTCACCGGCCGTCAAGGCCCAATGCGCACAATGGTCAGACCAGCATTGCCATCGGAGCTCTAAAAGAATGTCCATCAATACCGCTACTCAGCCTGACTCGGGCTTTACGACCTCGGCCCCCGAAAAATCGAATATCCGATGGTTCGTCTGTTTCCTTCTCTTCCTTGCGACCACCATCAACTACATGGATCGCTCGGTCTTCTCGCTCATCGAGCCACTCCTCCATCTCCCTTTCATGGGCTGGATCCCCGGCCTTGACCACACGCAGCAGCCCGTCTACGACATCAACTTCGGTCGCATCCTCATCTGCTTCCAGATCGCCTACGGCGTCGGCTTCCTCTTCGCCGGCCGCATCATCGACAAGCTCGGCACCAGGACCGGTTACGCCATCGCCATTCTGGTCTGGGGATGCGCCTCCATCAGCCACTCCCTCGTCAGCAGCGTCGCCGGCTTCTGCATAGCCCGCATCTTCCTCGGCCTCGGCGAATCCGGCAACTTCCCCGCCGCCATCAAGGCCACCACGGAGTGGTTCCCCTCCGAAGAGCGCGCCCTCGCCACCGGCCTCTTCAACTCGGGCTCAAACGCCTCCGCTTTCATCGCGCCCATCCTCATCGCAGCCGTCACCCTGCGCTGGGGATGGCACGCCGCCTTCATATGCACCGGCTCCATGGGACTCGTGTGGGCCGTCATCTGGCTCCTCTTCCCCTACAACAAGCTTCGCCGGGGAGCCACCCAGACCCAGATCGACCTCGCCCCCGTCACCCAGGGTGGCCCCATCTACTCCATCCTCGCGCGCCATCGCGGCTTCTGGGCCTTCTTCCTGGCCAAAGCCCTCACCGACCCTATCTGGTGGTTCTACCTCTTCTATCTTCCCAAGTTCCTCAACGACAACTACGGTCTGGATCTCAATCACGTCAAATATCCGCTCATCGTCATCTATACCGCGGCCAGCTTCGGCTCCATCGCCGGTGGATGGCTCTCCGGCTTCCGCATGAAGCACGGTCACAGCGTCAACTCCGGCCGCAAGTTCGCTCTCCTCGTCTGCGCCATCTGCGTCCTGCCCATCATGCTCGTGCCTCACATGCATACCCTCTTTCCCAACAACGCATGGCCGGCCATAGGACTCTTCTGCCTCGCCACCGCTGCCCATCAGGGCTGGTCCGCCAATCTCTTCGCCACACCCACCGACATGTTTCCCTCCACCAGTGTCAGCACGGTCGTCGGCCTCGGCGGAGCCGCAGGAGCCGCTGGCGGAGCCATCTTCACCTGGATCGTCTCTCACTTCTTCTCGCTCCACCCCCTGGTCATCTTCACTATGGCAGGGTTCGCCTATCTCATTGCATTGGCCATCTTCCAGTGGCTCGTCCCGCGACTGGGCGTGAACCGCACTGCCACCGCGTAAAAAACAATACGGGATGAAATGCCGAGATCAACGTCTCCGCATTTCATCTCGGCGACCGTCGTGTTACCCTTCTCCCACTTCGTTTCCAAGGAGCCCCGTCAGGCGTGAAAAAAGAGGTTCATGATGAAGCCGCCTCTCACAGTCAGCTGACCATGCAGGTCGTCGAGCACGTCCGCTCGCTCATTGCCAGTGGAGAGGTCAAACCAGGCGACCGCCTTCCGCCCGAACGCGAACTAGCCCGCAAGCTCAAGATCAGCCGCTCCAGCCTCCGCGCCGGGATCGGCTTCCTCTCGGCCATGGGAGTCCTCAAGAGCCGCCACGGTGCCGGAACCTTCGTCTCCAGCGGTCCACCCGCCTTCGACTCCAGCTCCTTCTCCGTCCTCGGAGCCCTCCACGGCTTCCTTCCCTGGCAGATGTTCGAGGCCCGCATCGTCCTCGAATCCAACGTCGCCGCCCTCGCCGCCGAGCGCGCCACCGACGAGCACATCGCCGAGCTAGCCGAAGAGGTCGCCGAGATGTACGCCACGCTCACTGACCCGCAGGAGTACCTCATCCACGACGTGCGCTTCCACCGCACCATCGGTCGCGCAGCCGGCAATCCCATCCTCGGCGCCCTCATGGAGACCATCACCGCCAACCTCTACGAGCACCGCTCCAAGACCGTCCAGAACGCCCAGGACCTCAAAGAGTCGGCCGAGATGCACCGCGAGATCTACCGCGCCATCCGCTCCCATAACCCCAAGCTCGCACGCGACACGATGGAGCAGCACCTCAAGATGGCCAGTAAGGCCCAGGCCGCCGAAACCGAGCAGCCGACTCCTCCAACAACCGCGAACTCCAACGACGCAGCCGAAACGAAGGCCTCCGCCAACTCATAGTCGTCAGTTCAACTCTGTTGATCATTTCTTTGGCGCGCACACTTCTGAGCGCCGAAGGCGCGACGCCATTCCAGCCTGGGGCGCAGCCCCAGGTAAAAGTACCTGATGACCTCTCAGCGCTGTAAGCGCGACCCATCGTTGCGGTTGACGCTACGAGTGAGGGATCTCGATTCTGAGGCGTGGGTTTCGCAGGATGTCCCTGCTAGACTGAACATTAAGCCACCCCCATGTCTGAAAAGCAGAAAAAGTTTTACCTCACCACCCCGATCTACTACGTCAACGCGCGCCCGCACATCGGCCACGCGTACACGACGATTGCGGCCGACGTCATCGCCCGCCGTCACCGGCTCCTCGGCGACGACACCTACTTCCTCACCGGAACCGACGAGCACGGCCAGAAGGTCGAGCGCTCCGCCGCCGCCGCCGGCCTCTCCCCCCAGCAGTTCGCCGACCAGGTCTCCGCCAGCTTCAAGGCCCTCTGGGACCGCATGGGCATCACCTACAACGACTACATCCGCACCACCGAACCGCGCCACACCAACGCCGTCCAGAAGCTCTTCCATCTCCTCTGCGACCGCGACGCCATCTACCTCAGCACCTACACCGGCCAGTACTCCGTAGGCGAGGAGATGTTCGTCGAAGGCCCTCCCGGCACCATCGGCCCCGACGGCAAGCCCACAGAAACCGTCACCGAAGAGAACTACTTCTTCCGCCTCTCTAACTACCAGCGCCAACTCATCGATCTCATCGAGAGCGGCGAACTAGCCATCCAACCCGAAGTCCGCCGCAACGAAGTCCTAAGCTTCCTCCGCGGCAACGTCTCCGCGGCACAATCATCTTCTTCGGCAGGCGACACTTTAAACACGGTCATTCTGAGCGAAGCGAAGAATCCCGGTAGTTCGCCCGAAGCGGCACCACCCTCCCCGGAGCCCACCCTCGCCTACTCCAACGCAGGTATCCCCTACGTCCCCGGAGCCCTTAAGGATTTTTCCCTCTCTCGCACCAGCGTCAGCTGGGGCGTTCCGGTCCCGGCCGATCCAAGACACACCATCTATGTCTGGTTCGACGCGCTCATCAACTACATAAGCGCTCTGGGCTACGGCAGCGACGATACCGAGCAGCAGAAAAAGTTCGCCCACTATTGGCCCGCCGATCTTCATTTGGTCGGCAAAGAGATCATTCGTTTCCACTGTGTTTATTGGCCTGCGGTTCTCCTCGCCGCCGGCCTTCCATTACCCAAAGCCATCACCGCCCACGGCTGGCTCCTCTTCGAAGAGTCGAAGATGTCCAAGTCCCGCGGCAACATCGTCCGCACCGAGACCATCCTCGACGCCTTCGGCACCCTAAAGCCCAAGCCGATAGATTTGCCCGGCGCAGTTCTAAGCGACGAATACTGGAAGAAAGAACAAGACCTCTTCGCCGCCGACGTCCTACGCTACTTCCTCCTCCGCGAGATCCCCTTCGGACAGGACGGCAGCTTCAGCTTCGACGCACTAGTCCAGCGCTACAACAGCGACCTCGCCAACGGCTACGGCAACCTCGTCAGTCGGACGCTCAAATTAATAGAAACGTCCTTTGCGTCCCAAATACCGGACAGCCCTATAGAACCCTATCTAATTCCTCAGAGTGGAAAAGCTTGGGCGAGCAATCAGCCAATGCTGGTCGAAGACACGTTTCTCGGCACCAGGGATATTCAAAATCACTTTGAAGACCTCATTCGCCTACAACCGTCAACGATCGAGAGAAACATCTTTGACTTGGGTGGCATATCGCTTCGTATTTCGTTTGTCGACCGTTACATCTCACATCACAAACCATGGCTTCTTGCAAAATCTGCAGATGAAACTGACAGAAGGAAATTACAAGAAGTTCTCTACACCGCCGCCGAAGCCATCCGTATTGCCACCGCACTGCTCCACCCGTACATGCCTTACAACACAGCCCAGGTCTGGCAGCAACTAGGATTCAAAGAATCCATCGAAGAGGCCGCCAGCAAAGGCGGACTGAAAAATCTAGAATGGGGAGGCCTGAAACCCGGCACAAAACTAGGCCCACTCTCCCCCATCTTCCCCCGAGCCCCCAAGGAGCTCATCCAGCTCATGACCGACATGGAAAACCCCGCTACCCCGCAGCCCGCTCCATCAAAACTCGCCGGCGAGACCGTCGCCAGCGCCAAGGCCGATCCCACCGACACCACCGACCCGGCAGCCCCGCCGCGCACCACCGACCTCATCGAGGCCAACCCGGCAGCCCAGGTCGGCGCATCCGCAGCACAAACTCCGGAACTCTTCAAAACCCCGTCCCAGGCCGAAGCTCCGGCCTCAGGTCTCTTCGCTGCAGCCGCAGCCGCTTCAGCAACGCCAGACACCCCGCAGATCGCCATCGACGACTTCGTCAAAGTCGACCTTCGCGTCGCCAAAATTCTCTTCGCCGAGCGCATCCCCAAGGCCGACAAGCTCCTCCGCCTCGAGGTCGACCTCGGCTACGAGCGTCGCCAGATCCTCGCTGGCATCGCCGCCTGGTACGCTCCCGAAGAGCTCCTAGGCCGCCGAATCGTCATCGTCGCCAACCTCGCCCCCCGCAAGATGCGCGGCCTCGAGTCCCACGGCATGCTCCTCGCGGCGTCGCACGGAGAAAACGGCAAGCCCATCCTCGCTACCTTCGCCGACACCGACGAGATCGCCCTTGGCTCCCGCCTCAAATAAGATCGCCGCTCGAAATAGACATGCCCCGCCAATAGGCGGGGCATGTCGTTTGGCGCAGTGGTCAACTACTTCGCAGAAGCTCCCACTGGAGTCACCCCTGACTCCCGCCCAATCGCGATCACAAAATAATTCGCCGGAGCATCCCCGACATTCGTGAGCCCATGCATCATCATCGAGGCCGCAAAGATCACCCCTCCCGGCCCCACGCGCTCCTTCTTGCCGTCGTTGTCGAACTCAAGCGTACCCTCGCGAATCATCATGAACTCCGAATGTCTGTGCTTGTGCGGCGGGTGCGGCATATGGCCCGGCAACAGAGTCGTCTCATGCATCTCCACAGCCTCGCCTGTCGGAAGCACACCCTGCACCACGGGCCGCGAGACCCCGTTCGCATTCTTATGCGGCTCCAGCGAATCGAACGTATACACCATCGACTCCGACAGCACCTTCTCGCCGCTGCCAGCCACTGCCTGAGCCTCAGCCGTTACACTGCCCGTCGCTGCCAGGGCCGAAAGAACAAACAAAAGATCCCGTCGATTCAGATTCTCCATGCCCGCCATCCTAAACCTACTTTCTCCTCTCTGCCACCGGCTACTTCTTCGTATCACCGCCAATCGCAATCACCACATACTTCGCCGGCACATCTCCCACGTTCCTCACCCGATGCACCGTCCCGAACGCCACGTAGATCACATCTCCCGGCCCAGCCTTCTCAGTCTTGCCATTATGATCAAACTCCACCTCGCCCTCGCGCACCACAATCAGCTCCGAATGCTGAATCGCATGCAGAGCCACCGGAGTCGCACCCACCGGCTGCACCGACTCATGCACCGCCACCGACTCGCCCGTCTCCAGCGTGCCCCGCAACACATTCCTGCTCTCGCTTCCATTCGCCGACTTATTCACCGGCATCTCATCAACCGCATACACCTTCGGCTGCGAAAGCATTCCCACAGCACTCGACGCCGGAGCCGACTGCGCCCCAGCCGCCACGCACCCTATCGTCATAATCACCGACAGAGCAACCCCACTCCAAGGCCTCATCGTCTTCATGCCGCCATCCTACGCCTGTCTCTTCAAATCCCTGTACCTTAAGACCAGAGCCATGCACCTCATCGACTCCCACGCCCACCTCGACTTTTACACTGACCACCCCACCCAACGCGACGAAGTCCTCCAACGCGCCTGGGCCGCCAGCGTCAAAACCATCCTCGCCATCGGCATCGGCGAAGACCCGTCCGAGATGCACAAGGCCCTGGAACTAGCCAACTCAGTCACCGCCCCCGATCTCCCGCAGATCTACGCCACCGCCGGCATTCACCCAGAGCAAGCCCACAACGCCACGACAGAAGCCCTCGCCGAACTCACCCGCCTGGCCTCCCACCCCCGCTGCGTCGCCGTAGGCGAGATCGGCCTCGACTACTACCACCTCACCAATCCAGACATCCCCACCCAGCAACAAGCTTTCATCGCGCAGATGGAGGTCGCCGCTCGCCTCCGCACGCCCATCATCATTCACTGCCGCACCTCCGAACTAGCAACTCCCCAGGCCAAGGCAAAATACGGTCCCGCAGACGCCTGGGCCGATACCCTGACCCTCATCAATCAGCACTGGAGACCCAACAACCTCGGCGGCATCATGCACTGCTTCTCCGGCAACATCGAAGACGCCCGCCGCTCCCTCGACGCCGGCTTCTACCTCTCCTTCGCCGGAAACCTCACCTACCCCAAGGCAGTCTCCGTCCGCGAAGCCGCAGCGTTTGCCCCCGCCGACCGCCTCCTCATCGAGACCGACGCCCCATTCCTCGCGCCCATACCCCACCGAGGTCAGCGCAACGAACCCGCCCTCGTCGCCCACACCGCGGCAGCCCTGGCCGAACTCCGCGGCATCTCACTCGAAGAGCTGGCAGACACGACGACGGAAAACTTCCATCGCCTCTTTCCCACAACCCGCGCGACCAGCAACGCGGCATAATAGATACCGATCAAATACAGAGGGAAAACACATGGCATCCGAAAACAGCTTCGACGTCGTCAGCAAAGTAGAGATTCAGGAAGTCAAAAACGCCATCGATCAGGCCATGAAAGAGATCCACGCACGCTTCGATCTCAAGGACTCCAAATCCAGGATCGAGCTCGAAGGCCACGAGACCATCCAGCTCGCCTCGCAGGACGACTACAAGCTCAAAGCCGTCGTCGAAATCCTCTCGCAGAAGCTCGTCAAGCGCGGAGTCTCCCTGAAGAACCTCGAGTTCGAAAAGGTCGAGCCCGCCGCCGGCTCCTCCGTCCGCCAGAAGATCAAGCTCGTCCAGGGCATCCCCTCCGAAAAGGCAAAGGCCATCGTCGCCACGATCAAAGACTCGAAGAAAAAAGCCCAGGCCAGCATCCAGGGCGACACCGTCCGCATCGTCAGCAAAGACCGCGACGTCCTGCAGGAGGTCATCACCCTGCTCCGCGGCAAAGACTTCGGCGTCGAACTCCAGTTCACCAACTACCGCAGCAACTGATTGCTGTCCAGTCAAAAATCTTCGCGCGATCTTCGCTCAAGTCTCTCAGCCGGCTGGACATCCTGTTACTCTGAAACTACATTGAGCGCCCTCTCCATCGCGACCGCCTCAGAGGTCTTCGACCTCCTCCGCGACGACCTCGCCGCTATCGAGCAGGAGTTCTCCCGTCAATCCGCCTCCAACGTCACCGTCATCACTGACATCGCGCAGTACCTTATCGCCGGTGGAGGCAAGCGCATCCGTCCGCTTCTGCTCCTCCTCTCCGCAAAGGCCCTCGGCTGCACCTGCCGCAGCCGCATCCGCCTCGGCGCGGTCGTCGAGATGCTCCACACCGCCACTCTCGTCCACGACGACATCATCGACGAGGCAGACACGCGCCGAGGCCGCCCCTCCTCCAACACAACCTGGGGCAACTCCAAATGCGTCCTCGCAGGCGATTGGCTTTACATGCAGGCCTTCTCCGCCGCTCTTGAAGAGCGCAGCTTCCACGTCCTCGACCTCCTCATCTCCCTTACCCAGCAGATGGTCGAAGGCGAACTCCTTCAAATTGAAAAACTCGGACACCTTATCAACGAAGAGGAGTACTTCGACCTCATCTTCCGCAAGACCGCCTGCCTCTTCAAAGTCTCCATGCAGCTCGGCGCGGCCATCACACCCCACAACTTCGGCGACCCTGCCGAAATCGAATCGCAACTAGGCGAGTACGGCCGCAACCTCGGCCTCGCCTTCCAGATCGTCGACGACATCCTCGACCTCACCGCCACCGAAGACGTACTCGGCAAACCTGTAGCCTCCGACCTTCGCGAAGGCAAGGCCACCCTCGCCGTCATCCACGCCCTCGAGCGCGGTACCGGCGCAGATCGCGAAGCCATCCGTACGGTCCTCGCCGACCGCAGCTTCACCCGCGTCTCTCATCCGCAGATCCTCGAGATCCTCCAGCGCCACGGCTCCATCGACTACGCCATGGACACCGCCTGCGCCTACGCCGAAGCCGCCCGCCAGAGCGTCGCCGACCTCCCTCCCTCCGACGCCAAACGCGCGCTTCTCTGGGTTCCCGGCTTCGTCACCACACGCGACCGCTAGCATCCGGCTGATAAGATCGCAGTACTGGCTCGTAGCCACCACCAACAGAATCTCCGGCAAATGCATGTCGAAATTCTCAGAAGATATAGCACGCTACAAATCCAAAGGCTCCCACGGTAAGCAGCTCTGGCTCAACCCGGCAATATGGGCGATTGCCGTCTATCGCTTCGGCAACTGGCTCTACGTGGACAAACCCTCCGCGCTCATCGCCGCTCCCCTGAAAGTGGTCTTCCTCTTCGCTAATCTCTTCTGCGAAGTTGTCATGGAGATGCACATTGATGCCCTGGCAACCATCGGACCCGGACTCTATATCGCCCACATCGGCGGAGTCCACATCAACCCCGCCGCTGTTCTCGGTAAGAACTGCGACATCGCGCATCGCGTCACCATCGGCGCCTCCGCCATGGGACGCCAAGGCGTTCCCGTCCTCGGCGACGAGGTCTACGTCGGCACCGGAGCCACGCTCGTCGGTAAAATCAAGATAGGAAGCGGAGCCAGGATCGCCGCCAACACGCTCGTCATCACCAACGTTCCCGAGGGCGCCACGGTCATGGGAGTCCCGGGACGCATCATCATGCGGCCGCCCAAGCCAGCACCACCCGCAGCCGTGGCCGCAGTGGAGACCTCAGATGCTCAGTGATCCACAGCGTCAGGAGACGCGCCGCTCCATCAAAGAGGCCATCTCCCGTCGCGACGCAAACGCAGCTCTGCAGTTGGGCCGCACGCTTCTCGCCACCGGCAAGCCGGCAGATGTATTGTTCTGCGCCTCAGCCTTCAACGAACTCGCCAGCGAACTCAAGGAATCCGGAGCTAAGCGCCTCAAGACCTGCATCGTTCGCTGTGTCACAGTCGAGCCCATCCTTCCCTCCCTCACCGTCGAGGCAGTTCTCTCGAACTACGTCCTCGACCTTCAGGTAGGTGGCTACGGCTCATACGTCGATGAGCTCCTGAATCCTCAAAGCGCGCTCGCGCAGTTTCACCCGGACGTCGTCCTCGTCCTCCTCGATCTCGAAGAGATCGCCGGTCGTCTCCCCGGTCTCTGCGCCGCTGGCAAGGCCGCCGAGGTCGAGCAGGAGATCGAGCAGTGCGTCGCACGAGTCGCCCAACTGCTCACAACCTTCCGCTCCTCCAACTCCGCGCGCATCGTCTTTCAGGGTTGCATCGTTCCCGATCTCACCTCACTCGGCGACATCGGAGAAGCCAACCTCCCATTCAGCCTCACGAGCGCGGTCCAGCTCCTCAATCAAAGGATCGCAGCACTCTGCCGCACCATCTCCGACTGCATCTTCTTCGACGTCGACCACCTCGCCGCCCGACACGGCCGCGCCCGCTGGCGCGACACGCGCATGTTCCTCGCCTCGCGCCTCGCCGTCTCCGCGGACGCCTTCGGTATCTACGCCCGCGGTCTCATCCGCTCGCTCTCCGCCCTCTATCGAGCCCCGCGCAAAGTCCTGTGCACCGACCTCGATAACACCCTCTGGGGAGGAGTCCTCGGCGAAGAAGGCCCCGAAGGAATCGCCACCGGCAGCGCCTTCCCCGGCAACTGCTACCTCGAGTACCAGCGCTACCTCAAGCAGCTCTCCTCGCGCGGCATCCTGCTCGCCATCATCTCCAAAAACAACGAGGCCGACGTCCGCGAAGCCTTCCAGCTCCGCTCAGCCGACCTTGCGCTGACTCTCGACAACTTCGTCGCCCTAAAAATCAACTGGGAAGAAAAGTCCAAAGCCATCCGCGAACTCGCTGAAGAACTCTCCCTCGGCCTCGACTCCTTCGTCTTCGTCGACGACAACCCCGTTGAGTGCGAAGCCATCCGCCAGCAGCTTCCCGAAGTAGCCGTGATCTCCGCCCCTGTCGAAGAGCCCTGGAGACTCGTCGAAATCCTCTCGCAACAGTCCTTTTTCGACGCAGCCGTCGTCACTGACGACGACCTCAACCGCGTCAACGAGTACAAGGCCCAGGCCCAGCGCGCGCAACTCGAAACCACCGCCTCCAGCCGCGATGAGTTCCTCGCCTCACTCGATATCGTCTGCACCTTCCAGAGCGCACTGCAAGCCCCACTCGCCCGCGCCGTACAGCTCCTCGCCAAGACCAATCAGTTCAACGTCACCACCCGCCGCCATTCCGCCGCCGACGTCGAAGACTTCGCCGCAAACGGACAAGCCTGGGTCATCCGCGTTCGCGACCGCTTCGGCGACGCCGGAGTCGTCGGCCTCGCCCTCGCCCGGAACCAGGGCGATGCTTGCTACATCGATTCCTTCCTGCTCTCCTGCCGGGTCATCGGTCGTGGCATCGAAACCGCGCTCCTCGCCTTCATCGCCGAGAACGCCCAGCGCGCAGGAGCAACCCGCATCATAGGAGAGTTCATCCCTACAAAGAAGAACGCACCCAGCGCCAGCTTCTACGCCGACCACGGATTCACCCCAACGCCACAAGCAGACAACACGAACTCCATCTTTTACGAATTTGATCTCACCACCGCGGCCCTCACCAGCCCCAGGTGGATCACCCTGGAAGGAAAAGAATCGAATGAGCTCTCAGCAAGTGCCGTCCTCTCTTCGTGACATCCTCGCCGATGTCCTCGAGGTCTCTCCCGAAGAAATCACTCCTGATCTGACCATCGACAAAGTCGAAAACTGGGACTCGTTCCGTCACCTACAGGCGATCCTCGCCCTTGAAGGCGAATACGGCGTGCAGTTCGACCCCCAGCGTGTCCCCGAACTCACCAGCGTCGCCCTCATCCAGCAGGAGCTCGAAAAGAAGGGAGCCGCGCTCTGATGTCCGGTGCGCCCTCTGACCCTAAAGGCATTCAAGCTCTCGGCTTCAAGCTGCTGCACGTCGGAGTCGCCGTCCCATCCCTCGGCCCCGCCACCGACACGCTCTCAAAACTCTTCGGCTACCGTGTCATCTCCGGCCCCTTCGACGATCCCATCCAGAAGGTGACCGTCAACTTTCTCACCACTGCCCCAACCGACATCGCCGAGATCGAGCTGATCGCCCCGCTCACCGAAGACTCACCCATCCGCTCCATGCTCGCAAAGAACAGTGGTGGGGCCTACCATCTCTGCTTCGAAACGAGCGACATCGACAAAGCCCTCGAGCACGCCGTCAACAACGGCTGCATGATCGTCTCGAAGCCTGTACCCGCCGTCGCTTTTCAAGGCCGAAGAATCGCCTGGATCTACACCAGCTCACGCCAGCTCTTCGAATTAGTTGAGGCCAAAGCAGAATAATTCGCAGACACAAGCCTGATAGGCCAGCTACTCCTCATCCATCTTCAGATCTGTAGCCACCATCTCGCGCCCACGCTCCACCAGCACTTGAACGCGTCCCTCCGCCGCCTCCAGTTCCTTCTTGCAGGCCTCCGACAGCTTCACGCCCTCTTCGAACAGCCGCACCGATTCCTCCAGCGACAGTTCCCCGCGCTCTAGCCGCTCCACCACTGACTCCAGCGCCGTCAGGCTCTCTTCAAAGCTCGCCATACCTAAAACCCCTCCGCCTAAGCCAGCCCCAACACCTCAGCAGCCACGAGATACTTCCCGAACGGAGCGCTCACCTGCACTCCCTGCACCATCGGCCTCGCCTCGGCAAGCATCTCCCGCGCAATCTTCACACCCTCCGCACGCGCCGCCTCAGGCGAAGTCGTCGCACTCATCCTCGCCATAATCTCATCCGGCATGCTCACTCGCAGATCGTTCTTCATGAATTCCGCATTGCGCAGACTCGTCAAGGGCCATATTCCGGCAATGACAGGAATCCTGAAGCCCTCGATCCGCCGAAGAAATTCCTCCAGCACTCTCATATCAAACACCGGCTGCGTAATGGCAAACTCCGCACCTGCCTCAACCTTGTAAGCGAACCGCCGCACCTCTTGTTCAATATCCGGCACACCAGGATTCGCCGCTACCGAGATGGTGAACCCGGTCGATCCCCCGATCGAGTTCTTCCCAAGGTCCAGCCCATAGTTCAGATTCCGCACCAGGTTCACCAGCCCAATCGCATCGACATCAAAGACCGCCGTCGCATCCGGATAATTCCCCAGCTTCGGAGGATCGCCCGTCAGGCACAGAATATTCTTCAGCCCAATCGACGACGCCCCCAGCAGATCACTCTGGATGCTCAGCACATTCCTGTCCCGGCACGTGTAGTGCAGAATCGTCTCAATCCCCACGTGCTGCTGAATCTGCACGCACAGGCTCTGGTTGCTCATCCTCGCACTCGCCCGCGGAGAATCCGGCACATTGATCGCGTCTACACCTAGCTTGTGAAGCTGCGCCGCTCCATCCAGCTCCTTCGTGCAGTCGATCCCCTTCGGTGGAACGATCTCCACCATCGTCACAAACTCACCCGCCGCCACCATCGCGCCGATCTTCGACCGCCGCGCCAGCGGAGGAGGCTCAACCTTACTCACCGTCGCAGTCGACGTCTTCTGCTCCATCACCTGCGCCCCGGTCTCCATCGCATCCATCGCGCGCAGCGCACTCCGCATCGCCCGCGTGTAGCTCGGAGTCGTACCGCAGCACCCACCCACCAGCGTTGCGCCGGCCTTTACCAGCTTGCGCGTGAAGCTTGCCATGTACTCCGGCGAAGTCAGATAGATGGTTCGCCCATCCACTGCCCGAGGAATCCCTGCATTCGGCATCGCCGAAAGTGGCAGCGAGGTCACAGGGCGCATCCGCTCAATCACACTCAGCACCGTCGCAGGCCCCGCGCTGCAGTTGCAGCCAATCGCATCGACCCCCAGGGCCGTCAGCTTCTGCGCCGCAACCTCCGCCGAGGAGCCATCCAGACAGTTGCCTTCCTCGTCCACCGTCATCATGACGACCACCGGCACATCCGGCGCGACCGCCTGCGCCGCCCGAACCGCCTGCTCCGCCTCCACCAGAGATGTCATCGTCTCAATACACAGCAGGTCCGCGCCCACTCCCGGTCCACCCTCTACCAGAGCCTCAATCTGTTCCGCAAACGCCTCCCGCGCCTCGTCGAGACCCACCTTTCCCAGAGGCTCGAGCCTCACGCCCAACGGCCCAACCGCTCCTGCCACAAACGCCTCGGCCGCCTGCTTCTCGCGAATCTGTTCAACGCACTCACGCGCCAGCCGAACGCCGGCAAGATTAATCTCCCGCACCTTGTCGCGGATCCCATAGTGCTCCAGCCGGTAAGCGTTCGCGCCGAAAGTGTTCGTTTCGATCACCTCCGCGCCGGCCTGCAGATACTCCTGGTGAACAGCGCGCACCATCTCCGACTGCGACAGGTTCAACTCGTCATAGCAGCGATTGATGAACACGCCGCGCGAATACAGCATCGTGCCCATCGCGCCATCGCACAGCACCGGGCTGCCGGTAAACAATCGCCTCACCTTCGCAGCTGACGTCGCCGTCTGCGTCTCAACATCTGTCATCCGTTATCTCCAGGCTAATCTTCCTATCTTAAGTCACACCCCAAGCTCACTCCAAATGCAGGCTTTCTGCATCCGCGTCAAACCGTTGCAACACGCACACTTTGTTATACTCAGCTGGTACCGCCGTGCGGCCAATACCGCATGCCGCAGCGCTCAGGTTGGAGTTTTTCCCTTTGAAGAATCGTAGTATCCGTTCCTGCTCCCTCGCCGCCCAGATCGTGTGGGGCGTGCTGCTGGCCCTTGCGAGCATCTCCCTGAGTGCCTGCCACAGCAACCTCTACTACGCGTACAAATTCCCCACCTATACCTTCGCGAACCGCCCGGTTCCGCCCAGCAAACTGGCGAATCGCGTGATGGTCTCCGTCACCGTCAACGGTACCCAGGGTAGCCTCCCGATTCTCGACGCCCTGCGTGACATTCGCTACAACATCTCCAACACCAATTCGACCTTCTCCATCTCGGGCTACGGCTCAGGCTATCCCAGCCGCATCTTCAACTTCCCTGAGCAGATCATTGGCTACGTCTACTCCCAATCCGACGGCAGCCTCACCATCATTAACTACGGTAAGGAAGCCGCCAGCGGCTCCGGTGGAACCCTTGGCGGCAAAGCCGCTGACGTCGCCGTCCCCGAGGGTTTCAATCACGTCTACGGCGCGATCGAGTCAGCGGGCGAGTTCGTCGTCATCGACAACACCACCGGCAAAAGTTACGCTCTCAGCCTTCCCAACGTCTACAAGTTAGCTGTCAACCAGGGTGACACCGTCGTACTCGCCATGGTGCGCAACTCCAACACCCTCTACCGGCTCATCCACCTCAACTCCAATCAGCCTGCAGTGCCTGGTGCCGTCGACTGCCAGCCCTACAATCTTCCGGTGTACTGCGTCGTCCCCGTCACGGATAGCTCGTCTTCGCCCAGCCTTGACCGCCCCGTCGCTGCATACTTCTCGCTCGACGGAACCACCGCCTACGTCCTCAACTGCGGCCTCGAATGCGGTGGAAAAACATCCAGCATCACTCTTCTCCAGCAGGGCTCTCTCCGAGTCGATAACTTCCCCACCTCCACGCCCTACCCATCGCCCGTAATTACCTCTGTCGCCGTCCCCGGCGGAGCGACTGCGGTCCTCTCCGATGGCACCACCCTCTACATTGCCGGCCAGCAACTCCAGCCCGACGGCCTCTTCACTGGCTTCCTCTCCACGATGAGCCTGGCCACGAACACCGTCACAGGCCAATACTCCATCTCCGACGGCTACCACTCGAAGCTCCTCTTCGGCGACGACAACACCCTCTGGATCGGCTCCCAGTCCTGCTCCACCGGCGAGCGCCAGAAGCTTGGCCTGAACTACAACTGCCTCACCCGCTTCGACCTCGGCGCAAAGACCGCCTCCGTCGTCCCCAGCGTCAATCCCCAGGACCCCAACTCCTCGGTTCCCTACCCCAACGCAGATCAGAACCAGTACTACTACGGCGACCTGACAGGACTCTGCTGGGTCCAGTCCCTGCACAAGATGTACACCGCATACGGTGGACAGGTTCACGCCTTCAACACTGCTGACGGCTCGGAGATCGACAACAGTCAGATCACCATCCAGGGAACTGCCCTCGACGTCGCCTATCTGGACGCCGCCAGCAACACCGACGACTAGGCCCCAGCCGGAACCTCAGAAATTGTCCACGTTGACGCCGAAAAAACGACAACACCTTTACGGCAGCCTCGCCACTGTTTTTTACTAAGCTCT
Organism: uncultured Acidobacteriaceae bacterium; assembly: GCA_963741395.1. Lineage (GTDB taxonomy): Bacteria > Acidobacteriota > Terriglobia > Terriglobales > Acidobacteriaceae > Edaphobacter. Next base: position 443,848 of record CAVUHV010000002.1, on the reverse strand, counting down.
GTGCCCAATGCCCTGAGTCCTGCCCTGGACATCCTCGCCATCGCCGCGCACCGTGACGACGTCGAGCAGACCTGCGGTGGCACGCTGCTTGCCATGCACGCCCGCGGCTGGTCCACCGGAATCCTCGACCTCACTCAGGGCGAGTCCGGCACACGCGGCACAGCTGCCGACCGCGCCTCCGAGGCCGCCGCCGCCGCTCGCATCCTCAATGTCGCTCACCGCGAAGGCCTCGACCTTCCCGACGGCAACGTCCAGAACACCTACGAGAACCGCCTCAAGATCGCATCTGCCTTACGCCGCCTCCGCCCGCGCATCGTCATCCTTCCCTACTGGCAGGGCCGTCACCCCGACCACTACACCACGGCCACGCTCGGCTACGAAGCCTGCTTCCTCAGCGGCCTCACGAAGGTCGAGACTCTCGATCCCAACGGTACGCCCACCTCTCCTCATCGCCCTTACAAAATTCTCTACGCCTCGCTCTACGCTGACGTCCGACCCTCTTTCGTGGTCGACATCACCCCCTACATCGAGCAGCGCCTGCAATCCCTCCTCGCCTACCGATCGCAGTACGCCGCCCAATCCACAGGGGGCTCTCTCTTCGTACCGGAAGAAGACATCCGCGAGCGCACCTTCGCAACGGCGCGCCACTACGGCCTGCTCGCCGGCGTCCGCTATGCGGAGCCCTTTGTCCAGAAAGAAGTCAGCCTCATCGACGACCTCATGCTCCTTCCGGTCCAATCCATATAAGCCACGCGCCTTCTTCATCACGTAGAGTTGCTTCTTGATGAAAGAAGGGATTCGCCGCGAAGCAACCGCTGTCTGCAGTCTTCATAGCCCCTCGTCGCCACCCCGTCCCACCCTGCGCCTCTCCAGCAATGCCCCTTCCCTCCTGCTGCCCTCCTCCGCAGGAATGTCCTTCCCCCCGGCTATCACCACTCTGTTGCGGCCCTCCCGTTTCGCCCGGTACAGTGCAGAATCGCTATGGTCAACCAGCGCCTGCCACGTCAGCCCGGATATCTCAGAGGAGGCCACCCCAATGCTCGCCCGGACCCTGACCGTAACCCCCCTGTACTGGATGACCAGCTCCTCTACCTCCGTTCGCAGCCGCTCTGCCACAGCCATCGCCTCGCTCTGCGACGTCTCCGGCAACAGGATGCAGAACTCGTCGCCGCCCATCCTTCCCACCGAATCCTGCGCCCGCACCGTCTCCTGCAACACTCCCGCCACCGCCTGGAGTACCACGTCGCCCGATGCGTGCCCCGTTGTATCGTTCACCTCCTTCAGACCATCCAGGTCCATCATCAGCATCGCCAGCGCTGCCTTCGTCCGACGGCTGCGGTTGAGTTCCTGCATCGTCGTCCGCTTCAGCGCCCACCGATTCAGCAATCCAGTCAGTTCGTCCACCTGGGCTCGCCACAGCAATTCCACCCGCAGCTTCGCCGTTGCAAGCGCCATGTATCCGAACGCAATCGCTCCGCTCGACAACAAACATCCCACCAGCCAGATGCGGGTCATCACCCTTGATTCAATCTCAAATCGCGGTGTGCCATACCGCAGCATCACTGTGGCACGCATAATTTGGATCGCCGCGTAGCTCATCAGCGCGAGCCCCGTCAGCCATCCCGCCAGTCCCATCTCCTCCCCCAGAAATCGAAACACGATGGCTGCAGTCACAGCCAGCTGCGCTCCCAGCATGGCGTAAAGAAGTCCCTCAAGACCCGGAGCCATCCACGGAAACAGCAACAGACACATGCCGCCCACAATAATCAACACAACGATGACAGTCTGCACCCAGCGCATCATCGGCCCGCGTTCAAGTAGCTCGGCGAAGCTCTCATGAAGCAGCATCAGGCCCACCACGGCCAGCACACCCGTCAACGCTTGCGAAGCACCAACCGGAGCCAGCCGTAGCCACTGTATCCCCGTCACCAGCATCGCCGCGCCGCGACACAGGTTTGCCGCCGCAAAAAACATTGCCCCCTGGGTTCCACCGATGATCCGCGCGTGTACCAGCATGACGCCGGCGTACAACGCAAACATCAGCACGTTTGCCATGACAAGCGTCTGCGTATCCATTGCTAACGCCTCACCCAGAAACGGAAGTGTAGCCTCGAACTTCCTCAAGCGCTATAGTCTCGAAACCTATTTCATTGAAAAATCTGTGAGCACCCGTGCCAGAGTGAATACGCCAGCGAGGCGAAATAGGATTCGCCTGCCTTGGCTCAGCTCATCAACCCTAACTGTGGCTTCACTTAGCCGAATGCCGCTTCCCTGCGAGGCGTCCTGCGACAAAACTTGCAACCTCGTCCGTCACATACACCGGAGGTCGCATCGGCAACACCGGCGTCCCCTCCACCAGCTTCAACGACACACCCTTCCACTCCGGACGCCCCAGCACGCCCTCCGGAGCAAGCACCGCATCCGCACGATCCAGATACAGCCGCGCCGAGTCCTTGAAGTCCTCCACCGTAGGATCAACGACACTCAAATACAGATCCGGCCGCAGAAATCGCAGAATGCTATTCGACTCGAAGATCGCATTCTCTGCTCGCTCCAGTTCCTTCCGGATCCGGGGCATGGCCTCCGCCAGGTCTCCCGTCCTTGTCCTTACCCACAGCGACCGCACCGCCCCCGCTGCCAAAAACCGTGACGAATCCGTACCTGTCAAACCGTCACGTTCTTCGCTCACCGCCAGCGTGTGCTCCGCTGTCTCACAGTCGCACGGCTCCCCATTCGCTGAACACATCCCATGCCCAAACTGCGTCACTTTGAACGCCACCCACCGCATCTCCGGCATCGCGGCAATCAGGCCAGCGACCACGCTCGTCTTACCCACGTTCCTGGAGTGCCCACCAACAACGACAACAGCCATTTCGCACCGTCCACTTCGATACGTCCTAATCCTTAGCCGCCGGTCCCCTTCGTAGCCGCGCCAGGTCCCTCAGGTATTCCTTCAAGGGACGCGCCGGTCTGCCCCAGAACACCTCGCCCTTTCCCTTCATCTTCTTCCCGCTCAGCACGCCGGCACCGCCACCCAGAATCACGCCCTCGCCCACCGTCGCGTGCTCACCAATCCCCACCTGCCCGCCCAGCACCGCCCCATCCTCGACCACACTTGACCCAGAGATTCCTGTCTGCGCCGCAATCACCACATTCTTTCCGATCACGCAGTTATGTCCGATATGCACCAGGTTATCGATCTTCGTCCCCCGTCCGATCCTTGTCTCCCCCAGCGCTCCCCGATCGACCGTCGTGTTCGCCCCGATCTCGACATCATCCTCCACAACCAGCCGCCCCTGCTGCGGAAAGATCACATACTCGCCCGTCTCCGCGCTCCTCGCATACCCAAACCCCGTTGACCCAAGCACGGCCCCGGCCTGCACCACGACACGATCTCCCAGCGTCGTCCCGGAATAAATGGTCACCTTCGCAACAAGATTGCAGTCCTTGCCGATCAGCACACGATCCCCCAGCACAACTCCCGGCCCGACATAACTCCCCTCGCCGATGACCACCCCATCGCCCACCACCGCAGTCGGATGAACCCCAGCCTCAAACCCCTTTCCCGCCAGATGCCTCCCCACCACGGCAAACGCATACCGTGCATCCGCAACCCACAGCACCCGCGCATCCTGTGTCTCCTTCTTCAGTTTGCGGCTCGCCAGAATCACACCAGCGCCTGTCTTCAATGCCTCCCGCAGAGTAGCCTCATCCACTGCGAACACCACCGAATCCTCTCCCACCCCCTCCAGCCCCGAGACCCGCACAATCTCTCCACCTCGTTCAGGCGAAGACGCCTCCGCGCCAACCCACTCCGCCACCTCGCGCCACGTAGCCATCAATAAATCCTCTCTTCGCCCGTCGGACGCGTCTTCCACCGTCGATGCATCCACAGCCACTGGTCAGGATACCGCCGCACGTACGACTCAATCACCGCTGTGAATGCCGCCGTATTCGTCACCGCATCCTGCTCGGCATCGCCCGTATCCACGACTCGAATCTCCTCGCCAAAGTGCAGCACATACTGCCCTTCGCTCTCCTCCCATAGCAGAAATCCCGGAAGCACCGCTGCTCCCGTCTTCAGAGCCACCCGCGCCATTCCCGAAGCCGTACATGCCATGACCCCGAAGAACGGCACAAACACTCCCTGCGGCGGAGTCATGTTCGTATCCATCAGAAAACCCACCGTCTCCCCCTCCCGCATCGAAGCAATCAATCCGCGTGCGAAGTCGTCCTTATGGATCACCCGATTCCCATGCATGCACCGCACGCGATTCACAAACGCATCCACCAGTGGATTATCCAGCCTCCGGATCACCATCGACATCGGGTATCCCATCAGCGAGTGATAGAAGCTCGAAAGCTCCCACGCGCCAAGGTGCCCAGTCAGCACCAGCACTCCGTTGCCCTTGTCGCGCGCACGAAGATAGTTCTCCAGTCCTTCGTACCGGATAAACCGGCTGGCTCCCTCCGCCGTATAGCCCGGCATCAGGCAGAACTCCGCCAGCAGCCATCCCAGGTTGCGGTACACCCGCCCCAGAGTCCGCTCTCGCTCTTCCGCACCCATCTCCGGAAACGCCAGTTCCAGGTTCCTTATGCCCACCCGCCGCAGCCTCCCCAGGCCGCGGAACGCCACCCACCCAATCCCTGCGCCCAGCCTTCGCGCCAGTCCGCGAGGCAACAGCCCCATCCCCCGAACCAGCCCCCACACCACCGCAAACTCCACAGTCTCGCGAAGGGTGACCCGCTCTTTAGGAAGTTCTCTCTGGCTGACTGCGTTCAAGTCCTTAGTCTAATAAATCTCCGGTCAAAAAGAAGGGCGGCCTCGCGACCGCCCCGCCCTAATCGTTCTGCTTCAACCTGTTCTCTCGACTCGGGATTTACTTCTCTTCCTTGGCCCTGACAAAGTACTTCGCCACCGTCCTCACGAAAGGACGCGCTTCCTCAGGAGTCGCCTGGTATCCCTTCAGAATCGTGTCAAAAGGAAGATTCGCTCCATACAAAGCACGTGTGTCGTTCTGATTCTGTGACACAACCGTACCATCCAGGTCGATACCGGCGAACAACCCCTTCGAGCGCGAATAACTCAGGAACTCCGCGTTCAATTTCCAGTCCGTTCCCGCCTGCGCGTTCCGGCCAACGGGACCGGCGGAAGCCGCCGCGTCGGCGCCTAGCTTGAACTTGTTCTGCAGCATCTTCTGCAATCCCTGCTGATTCATGGCTATCAGAACTAGATCCGTCGCCTGCCCACCGATCTGGAAGCCGACGCTGCCGCCCTCCATTTGAACACAGACCGGCGCACTCCAGCCCCGCGGAGTGCGGCACGTCGCAACCCCTTGCCCGTACTGAGCCCCCACTACAAATGCGCCCTTCTTATAGCTCGGGACAACTACGACGCACTCAGCACCAGACAGGATACTCGTGGGAATAGCCTTGTCCGGAGTAGCCATAATCTCCTCTATCACCAGGTTCGCTGCAGTCAACCTCTCGGCAATCTTTTCCTTATCCGTATTCCCAAAAGCATTTATCGAGCTGATCATCAAAACCAATCCGCTCGCAATCACTGAAATCTTCTTCATCACGGTTGCCATCCTCTGTTGCCTTTCACCTTACGGCTGCCATTATTTATACCGTCAACAACCCAATTCTTTCCAACACGATATGAGATGAACCCCCGCCCGTGCCGGTTGTATTGCGACTGGGATACACCCCACGAAACAAAAAAATGGGGTTGTAGAGATAGTGCCTGACGCAAGCCAGGCGCCCTCTCTACAACCCCTCTCCCAGGTCTGTGTTGCTGTACCAACTCTGCATCACCCCCAGCCAACGCACAACGGTACGGAGGTCTGTAGACCTTCGCGTTACCTCGTCTCTATTTTTTGGTTACTTCACGCAGCCGTGAATTGGAAGCTTATTTCGCTACCAGATTCCGGCTTACGGCCTGCATCGTTAGAGCGATCCGGTTGTCAACGCCTACCTTACGCATCAACCGCCCCACATGCGCCTTCACCGTCGCCGCATCGATCCCCAGGGCCGACGCAATCTCCCGGTTCGGCCGTCCCGCGACCAGCAGCTTCAGCACCTGGCTCTCCCGCTCCGTAAACCTTGGCTCTGGATTCACTGGTCTCGAATCCCCGTTCGACGCCTCCAGCAACCGCGCCAACACCTTCCGCGGAGCCCAGACTGAGCCGTCCTCAACAATCTCGATCGCCAGCCGGATCTCGTTCTCCTTCGCCATATGGGTCAGATAGCCCTTGGCTCCCGCGCCGATCACCCGCTGGATATACTCGTGGTCTTCCTCCAGCCCAATCACGATCAGCCGCAGATGCGGCCGCGACCGCCGGAACGTCGCCAGCAGCTCAAACAGGTGGTCCGTGCACACTGCATCGATCAGTATCAGCGACACGCCTGACTCATCGAGCGCGCCCGGCACCGACAGCGGGATCACCTCTGCCTTGCCGTCCTCGGAAAAAATCGCCTGCAACCCGAGAATCCGCAAGGGATCGGTGGCAATCAGGCCCATCCGTAACTGAGGCTTGCTCTCATTCATAGCGACGGCAGCCTTCTCGACGAATTCCTTATCTGCAACTGGAGAACGCAGGCCAAACATCAGCCCTGCGAAACCATGGCCCCTAAGCTATAGCTTCGGCAATACGATGCCCTGCTGCTTCTGGTACTTTCCCTTTCGGTCTGCGTAACTTGTCTCGCATACCTCGTCCGACTGGAAGAAAAGAATCTGGCAAAGCCCTTCATTGGCATACACCCGCGCAGGCAATGGAGTCGTGTTGGAGATCTCCAGTGTCACAAACCCCTCCCACTCAGGCTCGAACGGCGTTACGTTCACAATAATGCCGCACCGCGCATAAGTCGACTTCCCCACGCAGATCGTCAGCACATCCCGCGGAATCTTGAAGTACTCAATCGACCGCGCCAGCGCAAACGAGTTCGGTGGAATAATCACGCTCTCCGCCGTCACCGTAACGAACGACCGTTCGTCAAAGCCCTTCGGGTCGATGATTGCGCTATTCACATTGGTAAAAATCTTGAACTCGTCAGAAACCCTCAAATCGTACCCATACGACGAAAGCCCATAGGAGATGACCCCCTCACGGACCTGTTTCTCGCTAAACGGTGCGATCATTTCATGCTCAATCGCCTGCTGGCGTATCCAGCGGTCGCTCTTAATTGCCACTCGATTCTGCTTCCCTTCTCAATTCAAATTAAATCCGTCACCGACACGCAGTCGTGGCAAAATGGGTGCGGCGGCCGCATCGTTCCCGTTGCCTCAGTAGATTCTTCATCTTACGGTAGCGTTACGCCGTTGACAATCTTGCTCCGACTTTCTAGTATCACGATACTAATCCAGGTCAGTTAAACCCATCTTTACCAAAATTTACAGCCCAAGGACGGCGGCCCAGAATGATAAAGCAGGATCTCATACAGCGGGTTGTTGAGCGTACCGGCTTGCCACGTACTAAAGCAGAGGCTGCTGTAGACGCTATCTTCGAGAGCATGAAGCAATCTCTGGTTGCAGGCGATCGTATTGAACTTCGCGGCTTTGGCGTCTTTACCGTCAAACCACGAAAAACCGGCATTGGTCGCAACCCAAGGACCGGAGCCGAGGTCACCATCGCACCCGGAAAAGCGGTCCGGTTCAAACCGGGCAAAGAGCTTCATCTCATCGACTAGAGCGTTCTGGGCGCCAACATATTGCAGTGCATCACATCAGATGCACTGCATCCACGTCGACCACAAGGTTGCGGCGTGGAATCTCCTGTGTCTCGGCATACCGCAGCATCGCTCGCAAAGCGTCCCCAAGCGACTGCCGCCGTTCCGCTTTTAACACAAAGTGGTACCGGTAAATCCTCTTCAGCCTGACAATTGGAGCCGCAGCCGGCCCCAGCACCCTCACCTTCTCCAGTCGCGTCTGCTGAAACCATCGACCCAGCGCACTCGACCACCCCGTCGCCTCCTCCAGCCTCTCGCTCTGCACCACCACATTCGCCAGCACCGCATAAGGCGGATAATGCATCCACCTTCGATACTGCATCTCCTTAGCCACGAACCCCGGATAATCATGCGCCGCCGCAAACTTCACTGCGTAATGATCGGGATGATATGTCTGCACCAGCACCTTTCCCGGCAACTCACCTCTTCCTGCCCTGCCCGACACCTGCGTCAGCAGCTGAAACACCCGCTCCGCCGCGCGAAAATCCGGCAGCCCCAGCGCAAAGTCCGCTCCCACCACCCCCACCAGCGTCACGCCATGAATGTCATGCCCCTTCGCAATCATCTGTGTTCCCACCAACAGATTGATCTCTCCCGCATGCAGCCGCGCCAGCAGCCGCTCCATATCACTCCGCCCGCGAACCGTATCGCGATCCATCCTTCCAATCCGCGCATTCGGAAAGATCTCCTGCAGCCGCTCCTCGCCCTGCTGCGACCCCGCCCCCAGGTAGTACAAATGCTCGCTCTCGCACTTCGGACAAACCTTAGGCACGCCACGCCGAAACCCGCAATAGTGACACTCCAGCCGCTGCCCCGGCTGCGCAATCGCGTCATTCTCACTCACAGGCTTGTGATAAGTCATCGAGATCGCGCAGTTCTCGCACTCAATCTTCGCGCCGCAACTCCTGCACATCACCACAAACGAATATCCACGCCGGTTCAGCAGAATGATCACCTGCTCCCCGCGCGCAATCGTCGCATCCGTCTCTTCAATTAATCTGCGCGAAAAGATCTGCTCCTGCCCCGTCTCGCGAAACTCCTGCCGCATATCGACAAGTTCCACCGCCGGCAGCGGACGATCCGCGACGCGCTCCCTCATCTCCACCCGCACATACCGTCCCTTCTCCGCATTCGCCCAGCTCTCCAGCGAAGGCGTCGCCGACCCCAGCACCACAACCGCACCATTCAGCTTCGCCCGCATCACCGCCACATCGCGCCCGTGATACCGCGGAGTCTCCTCCTGCTTGTAACTCCCGTCATGCTCCTCATCCACGATGATCAGCCCCAAATCACGCACCGGCGCAAACACCGCCGACCGAGTCCCCACCACCACCCGAGCCTCACCCCGCCGAATCCTGTGCCACTGCTCCGCGCGTTCATCCGGCGTCAGCGCCGAGTGCAGCAACGCTACCTCATCCCCAAACGCCGCCACCAGCTGCCCCGTCATCGCCGGAGTCAGCCCAATCTCCGGAACCAGCAGCACCGCACTCTTCCCCGCATCCAGAGCCCGCCGCATCGCCGCAAAATAAACCGTCGTCTTCCCCGACCCCGTCACCCCATACAGCAAATGCGGCGCAAACCCACCCTTCGCCATCGCTGCCGAAATCGTCGCGAGCGCCTCCATCTGCGCCTCATTCAAAGCATGTTCATGCGCATGCTTCTTTCCATGCGACCCCACCCCACCAAAATGAAAATCCTCCGCAACCTCATCAACCCTCACCAACCCACGCTTCACCAGCGTCGCCAGCGTCGAATCCGGAACTCCCGCACGCCGCAACGTCTCCTGCAAATCCCTCATTCGCGCGCGTCCACCCATAGCCGCTAGCTCCGCCAGAATCGCCGTCTGATTCGCATTCAGCTTTGGCAGGCGCACATCGTCAATCAGTGCAACGACCTTCTCTAATCGCCGCGCATCCCGCTCCTCCGCCACAGCCTCTCGAACCAGCCACTTCTTCTTGACCATCCCCTCCAGCAGCCCTTTATTCGCACCTGTAGCCGAGCGCAGAGCCGACAACTTCGCCGCCTCGCCACCCTCCAGATAGTTCAGCACCGCATACTCGCGATTCTGTTCCTCCGGACTCAGCCGTGATCTCCGCGAAGACCCTTTCTCCGCGCCCTCATAAAGCACACGCCGCCCAACATCAGTAATCCTGTAGCAGAAATGCCGCCGCACCTCCGCCCCCAGCGGAAGCATCCCTCTCAGCACCTCGCCCAGCGGAGCAACATAGTATCCCGCGATCCACCGAGCCAGCTCCATCAGCTCATCCGGCAGCAGCGCCGCGTCATCCAGCACCTGCTGCACCGGCTTGATCTCGAAATCATCCGCAGGCGCCTCATCATGCACCCGAACCACCACACCCATCAGCCTCTGCCCGCTGAAAGGCACGAGCACCCGCGCCCCCACCACCGGAACCACACCATTCACCGCATAGGTAAACGTCTGGTCCAGCGGAACCGGCAAAGCAACATCGCAATACAAAGGCATCCCTCCAGTTTAGCCGCACCAGAGAAGCCCTCTGCGATTCACTAATTTCCAAATAGCGTCGCGCGCAGCGACTAAGCCGGCGTCGTCGCGCTGATCAGCAGCAAACTCACCGTCTCATCCGTGATCCGCTTATGCGGAGTCATCCTCGGGATCGAAAGATAATCGCCCTTATTCAGCGTGATCGTCGTGAAACCCTCCGACTCCGGAGCCAGCCACTCCCCCGGCTTCGTCTCACGCGCATTCTTCGGCGTCCCACCTACCTCATACTTCGTCGTTCCATCCAGCACCTGAAAAATATGGTCGCGGTGCGCGTGATACTCGAACTCTTTCCCCGCCTTCTTCGTCTCCGCGCTCACCGTCATCGAGATCGCAACGCCAGCAGGCGGAATCAAATCCTTCTGCCCCGGCGTCGCCTCAAACCCCTTCACCAGGCCCTCCATCTCCTGCGCCCGAAACACCTGGAACGATGCGCCTCCACCAACCACACCCGACTGCCCACCCTCACCAACAGCGGTCGAAGCACGAAGCAGAGTATCCGTTAGCGGAAGAGCGACTGCGGCAAGCGGAGCCGTCAGTAGAAAGTTGCGGCGAGTCTGTACATTGGCCATGACAAAAAGTGAACCACAATCACCCGCCTCCGCGCCACCCGCATCCTCCCGCACTCATCCAGCCGGACTGCGCAGAGCATAAAATCGACCGCGGGAGAATTCATGCCATCTCGCCGTCACTTCCTGCGATCCGCCGGATTAGCTACCGCCGCCCTCTACTCCCGGCCACATCTCTTTGCCGCGCAAGCCGAATCCCAAACCGAATCCCAGCCCCTCAAAGAGTTCTCTTACGCACAAGTCGACCTCGCCCCCGGCCTCGCCCAAACCCAGTTCGACCAGACCCAATCCGTTCTTCTCTCCCTCAACGAAGACAGCCTCCTAAAACCATGGCGTCTTCGCGCCGGCCTTCCCGCGCCCGGCCCCGATCTCGGCGGCTGGTACGACGAAGTCCCACTCGACAAAACGCCTAGCGGAGGCCACGGCTTCGCTCCCGCCCATTCCTTCGGCCAATGGATCTCCGCCCTCTCCCGCGGCTACGCCATAAACCACGACCCACGCACTCGCGCAAAGATCGAGCAGCTCCTCGCGCTCTACGAACCCGCCGTCTCCGGACGCTTCTACACCAACTTCCGCTTCCCCGCCTACGTCTACGACAAACTAGTAATCGGCCTCATCGACGCCCACCAATTCGCCGAACTCCCGCAGGCATTCCCCCTCCTCGATCGCACCACCGACGCAGCCCAGCCACATCTCCCACCCCACGCACTTGACCGCGACGAGCCCCAGCGCCAATGGCGCGCCTCCATAGGCGACAACACCACCAACGACTACTGCTGGGACGAGCCCTACACCCTGCCCGAAAATCTCTTCCTCGCCGCCCAGCGAGGCGCAGGCGACCGCTACAAGCAGATGGCCCCCCGCTACCTCCTCGACGAGACCTGGTTCGACCCACTCGCCGAAGACAAAAACGTCCTCGCCGGACATCACGCCTACAGCTTCTGCAACTCTCTCAGCTCCGCCATGCAGGCATACCTCTCCACCGGCAGCCAGAAGCACCTCCGCGCCGCAAGCAACGCCTTCGACATGATCGTCACCACGCAAAGCTTCGGCACCGGAGGCTGGGGCCCAGACGAAAGCTTCCGCGCCCCCGAAAGCGGCGACCTCTACGCCAGCCTCACCAAAACCCACAAGAGCTTCGAAACCCCCTGCGGCAGCTACGCCCACTTCAAGCTCACCCGCTATCTCCTCCGAGTCACCCGCGACGCCCGCTACGGCGACTCCATGGAGCGCGTCCTCTACAACACCGTCCTCGGAGCCAAACGTCTCGAGCCCGACGGCCACGCCTTCTACTACTCCGACTACAACCTCAACGCCACCAGAACCTACTTCCCCGACCTCTGGCCCTGCTGCTCCGGCACCCTCCCGCAGGTCGCCGCCGACTATCGCATCCTCACCTACTTCCACGATGCCAGCGACATCTACGTCAACCTCTATCTCCCCTCCACCCTCAAGTGGACAGGCCCCAACGGCGAGCAACTCTCTCTCTCCCAAACGAGCGACTACCCCATCACAGGCAAGATCGACTTCACCCTGCGCACCTCCAAACGCTCGAGGTTCGCATTGAAGCTCCGCATCCCAGCCTGGACATCGCAATCCTCAACCCCAGCCTCCATCCGCGTGAACGGCAATCGCATCACCGCCCCCACAACCAAAGGCTTCGCCTCAGTCAATAGAAAATGGAAAGACGGCGACCGCATCGAACTCGATCTCCCCATGCCACTCCGCCTCGAAGCCATCGACGAGCAACACCCCGACACTGTAGCGCTCCTACGCGGCCCACTCGTCCTCTTCGCCGTCACCGAAAATCATCCGTCGATCATTCGCCAACAACTCCTCGCAGCCCGCTACCTTCCTGAGAAACAATCCTGGCAAGCCGAAACTTCAGGAGGCTCCCTTAGTCTGCTTCCTTTCACCTCCCTTGAAGACGAGCGCTACACAACCTACGTCAAGGTGACCTAGGAGCGAGGCAACGGTTGATCCAATTTGGTTGTCATTCCGCAGCGCAGCGGAGGAATCTGCTGCGCTGCCTGAGTTGCCCACTCTCTCAGCTCCGAGCCATCAACCCCGCCAAACGCTTCTTCACTCCCGGCCACTCCGCCGCCACAATCGAGTACCGCGCCGAATCCCGCGGCGTGATATCCACCGCCAGCCGATGCGCCCGCAGAACCCCCTCAAACCTGCAGCCGATCCGCTCCATCGCCGCGCGCGACCGCTCGTTCCGCACATCGGTATGCAGACAAACCCGCAGCACCTTCCACTCCTCAAACGCATGCGTCAGCATCAGCGTCTTCGACTCCGTATTCACTGCCGTCCGGATCGCCTCGTGCGAGTACCACGTATACCCAATCTCACAAACATCCGGAGCGCCGAGCCCATGCCTCGCATGCCCATCCGGCCACGCCCATCGCTCGATATCGAAGAACCGAGTCGACCCAATCACCGCGCCATCACTCAAGCGCACCACTGCAAACGGAACCGCCGTCCCCGCAGCATTCCACTCCAGCGCCGTCTCGACATACTTCCGCGCCGCATCCAAACCGAGCGGCACCGCGCTCCACCGATAAAGCTCCGCGTCCCCCGCCGAAGCCTTCGCCAACGCGTCCACATGCTCAACCGACAAAGGCTCAAGCCGGACATGCTCACCCTGCAAAACGAAATCGCTCATCTTCGTATGCTATCCCGCCTCAAATGCACGTCATCTCAACCGGACCCTGAGCGAAGTCGAACGGGACCCCTGTCTTTTGCATACACCACGACGTGTCACTAAAACCCCTGCTATCCTTCTCCCACTATGAAGAAGCGAACCCTCCCCCTACTCGCCCTTCTTCTCTCCATCGCCGGCTGCAACCCACGCCCCCAGCCAACGCCGGAGCCGACACCTCGTCCCCAGCAAGCCACAGCCTCTGCCCAACAAGCACCACCCACCGCCCCGCAAAACTTCGACTACTACCTCCTCAACCTCTCCTGGTCCCCCGAGTTCTGCGCCACCCATTCCACCGCCGCCGAGTGCGCCCAGCACCCCGCCTTCGTCCTCCACGGCCTCTGGCCCCAAAATAAGGACGGCACCTACCCCCAGAACTGCTCCAACGCCCCCGGCCCCGCAGACCCGTCCCAATACTCCGACATCTACCCCGACCCCGGCCTCCTTCAGCACGAGTGGCAAACCCACGGCACCTGCTCCGGCCTCTCACCCGACGCCTTCTTCACCGCCGCCCGCACCGCCTTCCACTCCGTCGCCATCCCACCCACGCTCACTCAGCTCAAGCAGCAGACCTCGATGCCACCGGCCCAGATCCTCGGCCTCTTCACCACCGCCAACCCCACCATCACGAACTCCTCGCTCGCCTTGAGCTGCGGCAACAACTACCTCACCGCCGTCGAAGTCTGCCTGGACAAGACCCTCCACCCCACCACCTGCGGCCCCATCCGCTCCTGCCGAGCCAACACCGTCCGCATCCCGCCGCCCTAGCCGCAGCTAACGACGTACCTGCAGGGACCGTGGCCAGAAGCTCGGCATAAAATCCGTCATCGCCCGATTGAACTCCCTCTTCTCCGGGTCCGTCCACGAGCCGCTCGCATCGATGAAGGTCTCCTCCACAAATTTCGCTGTCGTTGCGCAACTGCACGCGCATTGAATCCCCTTGATGTTGCAGAGAATATTTTCGCCCTTATCGCGGACGGAGATGTTGTGCTCCTCCGATTGCATCGCCCATGTACCTGAGGCGCTCGGATCTTTCTGCGTATTCTTGAAGTAGACATCGAACTCGGCGATCTTCGCGCTGATCTCGCTCAATAGTGATTCAACCGTGCCGCCCCCAGGGGTCGGCACCGCGGTACTCACATTGCAGTCCGCCGCTGCCGGCACAATCGTACCCACATTCGTATCGAAGTGTATGTGCTGCCCCTCGTGCTTCACAGCCGCCGCAATCCAGAGGAAGTTTCTCAGGTCCGCGTCCCTGAGCGGTTTCGGCTTGGCCATTAACGTCTTAGCCATGTCGTCATCCGACGCGTGTACCTGCACACAGTTATGGGCAGAAGACGTGCCCGGCGGTGCGCCGCCGGGAAACTCATCGCAGCCTGCGTTTGTTCCTCCGACATTCGGCGACAGGCATGCATTGATGAAGAATCCATCAATCCCCGGCGGTATCGTTACTCCCAGCCCTGCGCTCGTCGCCAGAAGCTCAAAGTTGGTCGCTCGGTCTTTATGCCGCGGAAGAGTGCATGAGGTATGGCCACCCACCGTCACGCCTCCGCTGGCAACCGCAATTGCCTCGCTCTCCGCCTCCACTTGCGTGCCAAACTGCGCCGCATTCCCCTGACACGGCACCGCGCACGCCGCCGCCGACCGGCACGGCGCACGCCGCACCACTCCCTGCGCCGCGCCATCCTGCTGCACTACGTGCGCCAGCTCATGCGCCAGCAGACGCCGACCGTCCGCCGTATTCGGCCGATACTGTCCGTCGCCAAATACCACATCGCGGCCCACCGTGTACGCCAGCGCGTTCACCGCACGCGCCGATTCCGCCGCATGCGCTCCCGTATGCACGCGAACGCCGCTGAAATCAAATCCGAAGCGCGGCCTCATCAGCGAGCGCATGCCGGAATCCAGCGGATGTCCCGGCGACCGCAGCACATCGTGCACAATCTGCGGCGCCTCCGCGGCCGCCGGACCAGCCGCCTTGCGGTTGAGACCACCCTCGCGCTTCTGGCGGCAACTCTCGCACTCTCCCTCGCCAGCCCCGTGGCCCGAACCACCGCAGGAGCACTTGCGCCGAAGCGTCTGCGTCCCACCCTTCGAGACAGGACCCGCCCGCGCCATTCCGCTCACCACGCGCTCTGCCATCGAGTCCGCCTCCACCTCAAGCGGATCGTTGACCGCACCAACCGCAAGCTTCCGCAACAGAGGAATCCCACCAGCCACAAAGCAAGACGGAGCCGCAGCCCTTCCCGCATCCGCACCCGCGCCGGAGAACCCCGGCCCCCACACCGAAATCCGGCTGAAGTCGACACCCCCGCTCAGCCTACCTTCGATCATTGGCGAACGAACGGAAGATGGATCGCGGATCGGCCTCGACGCAGATACATTACTCCGGCCATGGCCGGACGACACTTCGCCCCGTGGCTTTGACTTCCCCGCGAAGGCTCTCATGGCGAATAATCGTATACCGAATCCAACGGTGGATTAAGCAACACGAATCCTCCTCTACTTCGACGCAGACTGAGCCGTAGCCGCCGCCGGAGCCTTCTTCGCAATATGCTTAATGTCCCCGCTCGGAAGCACGACATACTTGTCCCCGGTCGCCTCATCGAGGTACACATTCTTGCTTCCCTCAACCGGAGTCAGCTCAATCGCGTCCTTCGAACCCGGAGTCATCAGGATCGAGTGCTTGCCATCTCCCTCATCCTGAATCGAAGGCTTCGTCGGGTCATGCGGAGTCGATGGCGCCGCCAGATTCGCCGGAGTCCCCTGTGTGCCTGACGTGGCAGTCGTCGCAGTCGCGGTGCCCGTGCCATTCGCCGCGGGTTGTCCCGTACCATTCGCCGGCGTCTGTCCTGACCCCTTGTGGAACAACTTGCCCTGCAGCGCCGACATCCCGTTCGTAATGGTGCTGTTGATCGAGGTCGTAGCCGCATTCGCCGTAGACGACTCCATACCCTGCACCGACGAGTTCACATTCTGCTGCACGCCCTGCGTAACGCTCTGCCCAGCAGCAGTAGCGCTGCTCCCGACAGAACTCGCGGCAGCCGCAGGCGTTGCACCCGCCGTGGTCGCCGCAGCCGCTGCCGGAGCCTGATAGCTCCACCCCGTCTCCACAAGCTGCATAGTCTTCGCGCCCGCAGCCTTCGGAGTCTGGCTCATCGCCTTAATTCGCGTCTCGACGTTCTGCTTCTGGGTATTGGCCTGTTGCTGCGATGCTGCCATGCTGCAATTGGCGCTCTTCACCGTGTTGTCACGCGACTGGATGTACTGCACAAACGCTGCGTTTGCTCCCCCTCCCGCGGAGGCCGGAACACCGAACACATTACTGACATAAAAAGAGCCGCTGGTAGGAGAAACCGCGCTGCAAAAACCGTAATGCGTAGCCGTGGTTTGTGCCTGGGAGGAGGCAATGCAGGAGACTGCAAGAACCGCAGCAGACAATCCTGCGCAGAAGCCATACACACGAAGAATGGAAAAAGACATATGCCCTCCTGGAAGGGGCTAAGAATGAGTTCCCGACACCGAAAGGTACGGGCCCAGGGGAATTTGTCAGGGAACAAGCAGACTCTACTCCGGGTCCGCCCCGATTGCAAGAAACCGCTCCGGTACGGCTCGCAGCTCCCACGAAGGCCCGGCGCCCCTGGCGATCTTCCACATCAATCCTGTCAAGCCCCAAAATCTGCTGTCAAAGAGAAGCAAAACCAGCAAGCCTAAATAATCCAACGACCTACTAATGGAAAACAAACTTCCCCCAAGTGGCAGAGCAGTTTCACCCAACCCGTTCAAATAGAACCAGAGACGAAAAAGCCCCGGATCAAACCGGAGCTTCTCATCTCAACCAACAACTAACAACTAACAACCCAGTGGGGAAGGGGTACTACCCCTTCGCCGGAGCCTTCAGCCCCAGCTCCTTCATCACCATCTGCAGGTCCTTCCACGCCTCTGCCTTCTGCCGCGGATCACGCAGCAGAAACGCCGGATGGTACGTCACCGCCAGCTTCGCCCCGCGGCAGCTGTGCCAGTGCCCGCGCAGCCCGGCCAGCGACTGCTTCACGCCAAGCAGGTACGTCGCCGCAGTCGAGCCCAGCGCCACGATAACCTCAGGCTGCACGACATCGATCTGCTTCACCAAAAACTCCGAGCAGGTATTCGCCTCCTCCGGCTCCGGAACCCGGTTCGCCGGCGGACGGCACTTCACGATATTCGCGATGTAAACCTGCTCCCGCTTCAGACCCATCGCCCCAATCATGTTGTTCAGCAACTGCCCGGCTTTGCCCACAAACGGCCGCCCCGAAGCATCCTCATCGGCTCCCGGCCCTTCACCCACAAACATCAACCGCGCGCTGGGATCGCCCTCGCCAAACACAATCGTGTGCCGCCCCGCATAAGCCAGAGGACACCGCGTGCAATCGCCAATCTTCTCCTGAATCATCTTCAGGGCTTGAGGACGCTCCTCCGCCGCTAACCGGCTCTCAGGCAAAGGAGCAAGCTTATCGAAACTCACAGGCTTTGGAATCGAGGACCCCGCAAAGTCAGGTTGGAAAAAATCAGGCTTCGTCCCACGTTGAGAAACAACAGGAGGCGCAACCGAATGAGTCACCGCAGCAGCAATCGTCGGAGCCGCTACCGCAGCCCGCTCTTCAGCAACCGCAGCCGGCTCGTCAAGAACCGCCGGCTCGCCGCGCCGATAGAAGTCATGCACTCCCATATCGCGGAAGTACTCAACGTACGCCCGCAAATCTTCTTCTGCCATGACCTCTATGCTATCGCGCCGCGCTGGTTCTAGTGGTGCAGCGTGTTTTCCAGCGTCGACTCCTTGGGCTTCTCCGGAAGCACGAACTTCACCTGGCCCTGTTTGATCTCATCCTGCGCAACGCGGCAGGCCTTCATCGACTTGGCCGTAATCAACGGCGCTGCGCCATTCTGCAGTTGACGCGCCCGTCTTGCAGCACCCTTAACCAGACTGTACTTGTTCATCATCGAGCCTTCCGTCATAGGTCCCCCGTGGTTTTGAATGTATCCCACTCCAGCCAAACTCACAATCACGCTGAACTCGCCAACATTATTCACCAAACGTGCTCAAGACAGCACGCAACTTCAGCGAAGCCGCATCTGTCCTGCAACTCTTCGCAATCGCCTCCGCGCTATCTCGGGCACAACGCTCGTACAACACAATCGCCCGCATCTCCGCCGCTGCATGTTCCAGGACATCGTTCACCAGCGCATACTTGTAGTCCCAGACCTGCTTCATCTCGCTACGCGCCGCCGCAAGCCGCTTCTGAATCACCGGCTCGGAGGTCATCTTCTCCGCCGCGCTCCGGTTCCGCAGCCGCATCTCAAGAACCACGGGACTCGGCGGCAGGATGAAGATCGAAACCGCTTCCGGCAGCTTCTTCATCACCTGCGCCGCGCCTTGCACATCGATGTCCAGCAGCAGATCTTTGCCCGCCTCTCGCGCATGCCCCAGCGTCGAGAGCGCCGTCCCATAGTAGTTTCCGAAGACCTCCGCCCACTCCAGGAACTCTCCGGCAGCGATCATCCGCTCAAATTCTTCGCGACTCGCGAAGTGATATTCGCGCCCGTCCTCTTCCGAGCCGCGTGGCGCTCGCGTCGTATACGAGATCGAAAACTCCAACCCTTCCACCATCGACCGGAGCTGACTCACCAGAGTCGACTTCCCCGAACCCGAAGGCGCCGAAATAATGAAAAGTATTCCTGCCATCCGCTCCCTGAACTATCTGCTTGTTGAACTAAATGCTTTGGATACTTCGAGTGTACTTGTCTTTCTTGTTGTCATTCCGCAGCGAAGCGGAGGAATCTGCTTTTTATACACTGCGACCCCGAACTACTCCAGATTCTGCACCTGCTCACGCGCCTTCTCGATCTCCGCCTTCATCTCGAGCCCAAGCTCCGTAATCCGCAGACTGTTCTCGCCCGTCGCCGCGCTGGTCTTCGAGAGCATCGTATTCGCCTCGCGGTTCAGTTCCTGCAGCAGAAAGTCCAGCCGCTTGCCCAGTTCGCCACCCTCATCCAGCAGCGCGATAAACCGGTCCCCATGCGTCCGCAGCCGAACAATCTCCTCCTCGATATCGCTCTTCTCCGCCAGCACAGCCGCCTCCGAAAGCACACGCTCTTCGCTCACTGCAATGCCCTCGGTCAACTCCATCAGTCGCGCCCGCAGCCGCTCAAACTGCGCCTCGCGCACGCCGTTCCGCAGTCCAGCCATCTCTTCGGCGAACGCTCCCAGCCTTCCCATCGAAGCCCGCAACTCCGCGGCCAACGATGCGCCTTCAGCCGCGCGACCTTCATTCAACTTCGCGACGACATCAGGCACAAGCGCCAGCACAGCTGCATCCAGCTCGGCGTTCGCGTCGGCGCCGAGCGTAGTCTCGACACTCATCATTCCCGGAATCCGCAACATCCCATTCAGGTCTGGTTGATTTGCCAGCGCATGCAGTTCCGCTGCCTTGCGGAACGCCTCAATGTAGTCGTTGAGCAGCTCTGTGTTCAATTGAATCTGCGCCGTCGTCCTGCGTTCCACCTGCAGCGTCACCTCAACATGGCCGCGCCGCAGCAGATCCTTCAGCATCCTCCGAATCTGTATCTCCAGCGCATCGCAGTAGCCCGGCAGACGCATATGCAGGTCGAGAAAGCGGTGATTCACACTCTTCATTGCCAGGGTAAAACCCGGCCCATTCTCCATCGTTCCCCGCAGGCTCGCAAATCCTGTCATCGAATAAATCGGCTTCACGCAATCCCCTCCAAACCATTCACAGGCATGGCATCTCCATTGCGAACAGCCGCCACCGCCAGACCCTCGTCACCGAACTGCATGTTATACAACCGCCGGTACATTCCCGAGTGCTGCATCAGTTCCTCATGCGTCCCAATCTCGGTGATACGTCCCGCTTCGATCACCGCAATACGCGTCGCCCGACGAACCGTCGAAAGTCGGTGCGCTATCACAAATACCGTCCGTCCCCGCATCAGGTTCGCCAGCGCCGCCTGCACATACTGCTCGCTCTCCGTATCGAGCGCCGAGGTTGCCTCATCCAGAATCAGGATTGGAGCATTCTTGAGAATCGCGCGAGCAATCGCCAGCCGCTGGCGCTCGCCGCCGCTCAACCGCAGTCCCTTCTCACCAATCTTCGTGTCGTAACCATCGGGACTGTTCAGAATGAAGTCGTGTGCCAGAGCCATCTTCGCGGCCTCTTCCACCTTGCTCAAGGGAACATCCGGCTGCCCATACGCAATATTGTTCCGCACCGTGTCGTTGAACAGCACCGTCTCCTGCGTCACCTTGCCAATCTGCTGCCGCAGCGAAGCGATAGAGACATCCCGCAGATCGTGACCGTCGATCGAGATACTGCCCTCCGTCACGTCGAAGAACCGCGGGATTAGATTCACGAGCGACGATTTGCCCGCGCCGCTCGGTCCAACCAAAGCAATCACCTCGCCCGGCGCGACATCGAGATCGATATCATGCAGGACCTGTTTCGTTTCGCCGTGCTCGTCCTCATAGCCGAAGCTCACATGCTCAAAGCGGATCTGCTTCTCGAAGCCCTTGAGCACAAACGCCCGTTTCTTCTCGCGCACGTCATCCTGCGCATCCATAAACTTGAATATCTCTTCACTTGCCCCAAGCGCCTGCTGAAAGCTGTTGTAGAACAGCGCAAATTTGCGCACGGGATCGTACAACGTGAACACAGCAATCAGAAACGTAATGAACGACCCGGCAGTCATGCTGCCATGCAGAATGCGCGTCCGGCCAAACAACAGCAATAGCGCAATTCCAACTGAACCGATCGCATCCATGAGCGGCGAACTGATCGCCTGCGCGCTCACCGACCGCAGATTTGCCCGGAACAGCCGCCTCGCGGCCCTGCGGAAGCGGTTCATCTCCCAAAGCTCCATCCCGAACGCCTTCACGATTCGGTTGCCCGTAATCGTCTCGTGCAGGATGTTCTGAATCTCCGCCAGTTTGTCCTGCCCCTTCCGTGTCGTCTGCCTTACCTTCCTGCCGATCCGCCGCGCCGAAGAGATCACAACAGGCACGAACAGCAGCAGCACCCAAGCCATCTTGCCGCCTACCACCACAACCACGCCGATGGTAAACACCAGCGTGAATAACTGCTGCAGAAAGTCTCCGAGCACGCTCGACATCGCAAACTGCACCCGTTCGACATCGTTGATCAGCGTCGAGAGCAACGTACCCGTTGTGTGTTTCGAAAAGAACGCCACCGACCGCCGCAGCACCGCGTCATACAGGTCATTCCTGAGGTCCGTGATCATGCCGAATCCGGCATAGTTCACCAGGTACGTTCCGGCGTAGTCGCACACCGACTTCACAATCGCCGATACCACGAGCGCATAGGCCACGACATTCCACGCGTTGTGAAGGTGGCTCGGCACCAGAAAGTGCAGATTCAGCTCGCGCCCGATGTGCGGAAGGTGATAGACGAGTACGTCGTGCGAGACCGCATCCGGCCGAAGCACATTATCGAAGATTGGCTTGACCAGGAGAATGCGAAACGCTGCCATCGCGCCGACGATGGCCATCAATACCACTGAAGCCAGCGAGTACAGCGCATACGGCCGTACATACGCGAGCAGTCGCCAGATGCGCCTCAAGCCGATACTCTCCCGTTGCTGCCGATCATAGGCTTCGCCATCCTGCGCATCTTACTATTTTATCGGCTCGGCTAACGCGGCATATCGCGGTGCGCTGTCTTCACGCGATAACCCGCCGCAGTCAGGCGCTTCTTCATCTCCTCGGCGATGAAGACCGAACGATGTTGGCCTCCCGTGCATCCAAACGCTACTGTCAGGTAGCTCTTGCCTTCCTTGATGTAGTGGGGCAGCAGAAACTCGAGCATGTCCATCGTCTTGTCAAGAAACTCCGCCGTCTCTGGAAAACCCCGCACATACTTGGCCACCTTCGGATGCCGGCCTGTCAGCTTGCGAAACTCCGGCACAAAGTGGGGATTCGGTAGGAAGCGAACATCGAAGACCAGGTCCGCCTCCGCAGGCACGCCGTTCTTGAACCCGAAACTGTTGGACGAGATCGTGAGGTTCCTGTCGCTCTCTTCGCGCTCAAACTGCGCATTGATGTGCGCCCGCAGATCATGCACGTTGAACTTCGTCGTATCGAGGATGATGTCCGCTACATTCCGTATCGGCTCCAGCCGCTTCCGCTCCGAGCGAATCGACTTCAGCACGGTCTCGGTGCGGCTCATCGGATGCGGCCGCCGCGTCTCCGAGAATCGCCGAATCAGCGCGTCTTCGCTTGCTTCCAGATAGACCACCTTGGTCGGCAGGGTCTTCCGAACCCGCTTCAGTATCTCCGGAAATCGCTCCAGCTGGATGCCTTCGCGGACATCGACGACCAGCGCGGCACGCTCGATCTCCGCCGACTGCCTCACCAGGTCTGCAAACTGCGGCACCAGGTCGAGCGGCAGATTATCCACCGCATAGTACCCAAGGTCCTCAAACGCCTTCAGCGCCGAGAGTTTGCCGGACCCTGACAGCCCTGTCACGATCACCAGTTCGCCCTTATTTTTCAGCCCAGCCCTTTTCGATCCCGCCTTCTTCCCCTGCTTAACTGGCATGCTACGAATCCTAGCATCCGCTCGCTGCGGATCATCGAAACGGCCCTACGGAACCTCAATCAGCTCCATCTTGCCGTCGCGCTTACGATGCAGGACCATCGCCTGCCCACCGTGGTCGCGGAAGACAAATACATCGCGGTCGCGGAAGGCCGCCTCCTTCACCGCCTCCTCCAGCGACATGGGGCGCATCGCGACGCCGTCCTTCGAGCGCACCAGGTGCGGCTCCGGCAACGGCGAATGCGACGGGAACGAGTGGACCAACATGGAAATTGCCTTGCGTGCCCCGCCGTTCTTCGTCACCACCTTCACCGGAATCGTCGCCTTCGCCACGGCAGGCACCGCGCCATCCGCAACGGCCTTCTGGCCAACCTGCCGGACAGCGGTCTGTGGATGCCGTTTTATGGCTGTCCTTCTCTTCTTATGCCGAATCGCCTGCTTCTCGACCGTCGAGAGCGCATCGCGGAGTGCGATCTCCATCTCGGTTGACTCGCAGGCGGCCACCAGCTTCAGTTGTCTGGTCTGCACCGTCAGCTCAGCGCTGTGGCGATACTTCTCCGTCGTAAGAATCAGGTGGGCACTGCCCGCGTTCCCGACGATCTTTGCAATCCGGACCAATCCGGCCTCGGTCTGCAGCTTCAGTTTTTTCGTAACAGTTGTCTGTCTGCCCGTGTACTCTACGTCCATCTGCTCACCTCGTGCTGAAAACAAAACTATACTCGGTCAGCGTACACGACGTTGGTGGGTGCTGGGGATCTGCATATCTTCGCGGTACTTCGCGACGGTGCGGCGGGTCACTTGAATGCCCTGCCGGCGCAATTCGGCCGCCAACTGGTCATCCGTCAGCGGCTTGCGCTGATCCTCTTCCTCGATGAGTTTCTTCACTTTGCGCTTCAGAAGTACGAGCGGCAGATCGCCGCCCTCCGGCCCATTCACACCCTCTGAAAAGAAGAAGCGAAGCTCATACACCCCCTGCGGCGTATGTACGTACTTGTTGGCGACTGCGCGGCTCACTGTCGAAGGATGCACGCCAATCTCCTCGGCGACCTCCTTGATCATCATCGGCTTCAGAGCCTCGACCCCCTGCTCCAGAAACTCCCCCTGCCGCCGAACGATCACCTCGCAGGTCCGAACAATTGTATTCTTTCGCTGCTCAATATTGCGCAGCAACTGAATCGCGGACTTGTACCGCTCCTTCACATATTCGCGAACCTCCCGCTCCGTCTGCTTCTGCTCCAGCATCTTCCGATAGCTGTGGTTCAAGCGCAGCGTGGGCATGTCCTCTTCATTCATCAGCACAACATACTTGTCGTCACGCTTTACAAACGCAACGTCCGGCTCAATCAGCCGCGTGTCGCTCTGGTTATAGCGCTGGCCTGGCCGGGGATCAAGCGTCCGGATGTACTCCACCGCAGCCTGTACCTCCTCGGGTGTCCGGCCACAGTTGCGAGTCAACTCCCGCATATCCTTCTTCTGCAGCAGTACCAGGCAGTTCGTAACAATATTCCGAGCCGTCGCGAAGACGTCTGCCGTCGCGCCCTTCTCCGCTCCCTGCCCCGCCACGCCATTCGACGAAGCCGTTCTCCGCCGCAGAACGATCTCTGCCTCGGCCTCCTGCGCATTGATCTGGATCAGCAGGCACTCCCGCAGATCTCGCGCGCCGACACCCACGGGGTCAAGATTGTTGACCATCCGGCGAGCCTCAATGACGATCGCCATCAGGGCCTCTCGCTCCGCATCAGCAGAGGCGGCGATCTGTACCTCGCCCGGAGTCGCCG
Source organism: uncultured Acidobacteriaceae bacterium (assembly GCA_963741395.1). Lineage (GTDB taxonomy): Bacteria > Acidobacteriota > Terriglobia > Terriglobales > Acidobacteriaceae > Edaphobacter. The sequence goes on along the minus strand of CAVUHV010000002.1, from coordinate 418,943 downwards.
CTCCATTGCTCGCTTGCGCGACCGGAGTATCGGCCCACACCGCGCCTGCCTTGCCTTTGCCGCGCTCAAAGGGGATTGGCGCCTCGCGTGGAGGCATCTTCATCTCCAGCAACGACTGCACCAACTCTTCGTCCGTGGCTGTCAGATATCCGTTCTCATCCAGATTTCCTACGACCAGCTCTGCTGCTGCCTCCAACTCCGGAGATAGCGTCAAAGAACCGAGCTGCCACATGAGGTGATCGCTCAGCGTGCTTGGCTGCGAAAGAAAATTCTCAAACGAAGGCTTGTCGTACTCTTCGAAGTTCGATGAAGTCCGGAACCCGGGATCAAGGTAGTCCTGAAAATAGCTGCCGAAGTCGATCTCATCAAACGGATCCTTCTCCACTCGCTCGCTCTCGGCCGCGACCTCTTCGGCTGAGCGCTCACGATCGCCTTCTATTCCTGTTCGCTCTTCGAGAGAAACACCAGAGAGTTCCAATTCCTCCAGTACCGGGTTCTCGATGATCTCGGTGTTGATCATCTCCTTCAACTCAAGCTTGTTCAGCGCTAGCACGCTGACCATCTGGACCAGGCCAGGCGTCAGTACCTGCCTCTGGGAAACCTTCAGATTCAGCTTGGGTTGTAACAACACCGTGAAACTCTCCTGTCCTCTACGGGCTTTCGGTAGGGATGCGCCGTCTTGCCAATCGCGGGGACGCGCCGCCCCTCTTTATGGCCAGTCTACACGCCTCGTATCCCTATTCGCTGTAAGTCTACTCCGGGAGAATCAACCACACGCTCTCACGATGGTCACCCTTCCTTACAACGTTAGTTGTACCGGAGCTAAGTCATCGAGAACTTATCGCCGAGATAGATCCTGCGTACCTCAGGGTTGCGCACAAGATCGTTCGGTGTTCCCGACGCAAATATCTTTCCTTCGTTAATAATGTACGCGCGGTCTGTCACCGAAAGCGTCTCGGGCACGTTATGGTCCGTAATTAAAACTCCAATCCCACTCTTCTTCAATCCAAAGATAATCTCCTGGAGATCAAGCACCGCAATCGGGTCGATCCCTGAGAAGGGCTCATCCAGCAAGATGAACGCAGGATCGATCGCAAGACATCTCGCAATCTCTACCCTTCTGCGCTCTCCGCCACTCAAAGCGTAGCCCCTCGTCGTGCGGACATGCCCGAGGTTCAGTTGCTCGATCAGTCTCTCCGTTCTTGTCCTTCTGGTCTCCCATCCCAACTGCTGGGACTCCAGCACTGCCAGTATATTGTCCTGCACTGTCAGTTTACGAAATACCGAAGGCTCCTGCGGCAGATAGCTAATCCCGTAGTTTCTCGCCCGCAGATACATCGGCAGCCGGCTGATGTCACGTCCATCGGCCAGCACGCACCCGGTATCCGGCCTCACCAGGCCCACAATCATGTAGAAGCTCGTAGTCTTGCCTGCGCCGTTCGGCCCCAGCAACCCCACCACTTCACCCTGCTCAATCTTCAGGCTGACGCCACGAACCACCTGGCGCCCGCCGTACGACTTGCCTATGTCTTCGGTCGATAGCGTCTTCATCCCTTACCGTTTCACTCGCGTCTCGGTGTGGACCCTCGGTCCTTCACCATTATTGGCCCCATTAGAGATTACGATGCTCTCGTCCCCAGTGTGGAATCGCAGTTCTGCCCCCGTTACCGTTCCCTTCGCAGCATCGACAACCTTCGGCGGCGCTCCGGGGCTGCCCGTCAGCACAAACATTCCGTCTGCCGCCGTGTAGACGAGCCGCTCTCCCGTCGCGCTCCGGCCCGGTTGGTCCATTCTGATCTGTCCTGTCACGACAACCTTCTCGACGCTACCGCCAAAAAGACTATCCTGTTGCCCGGCCTTTACTGTGCCGCTCTTTGCAATTGACTTCTCCGCTGGCGCCGGCTGCAAAGCCGTCGCTGGCTGCAAATACGCTATCGCCTGCTGGCCGTGCATCATCCCATCCTTGCTCTCCACCTGAACTCCACCAGTAAAGTCCGCTTCGCGCTTCTCATCCGAGTAGGTCATCTCCCGACTGGCGATCCGCACCACGCCCTGCCCTCTCACCTCCTGAGCCTGAGGCTTATCAGCCGGCGGCTTCCGCTCCGATTGCGGGTTGCCGCTCACCAGCACCGTGTGGACTGCCATCGCCACACCGGGCGCAGCCCCGTGTGCCACCAGCCGCCGCTGCTTCTGCATAAACTCCAGCACGGGAGCCTCCACCTGGGACCCATCCTGCCACAGCCGGGCTGGCCTGACTGCGTCGCCGTAAAATACCGCCACGTCTGCAGCCTTCTTCAACTCGGCCCGTTGCGCCAGCACGTGCACCACCTCGCTCTGCGGGGATTGCCTGTAACTCGCCTTCACACCATCTTCAACCGTGGCGTCTCCCGAGACCCTGTCCATCACCCCATGATCGGCCCACAGAGTGCCGCTGGCATCCGAGAGCTCCACCCCTCCCGTCAGCGTCATCTTCTGCGTGTAGCCGTCATACGCCGCGCGCTGCGCCGTTGCATGCTGCACATCCGGAGCCACCCCTGGCTTTGCCACCGTCCTGCGCGTCATCACAACGTTCCCCACCTGCACCGCCGACGCAATCTGATCTCCACCCTGCGGCCCCGCAGCCGGTCCGGTCCGGCCCCGTCCCTGAGACGCATCCTTGAACTCCACCGTCAGCGAGTCCCCCGAACTCGTGTCCTCGGCGCCGACCTCATTCACCTGCTTCAAAAAAGTATGCCCATCCGCCAGCACGTCACTCAATCGCTGCACTCCTCCGCTCCTCACGAAATGGGCGGTCAACACATCCCCCATCATCGTGCTGGTCGTCGAGCCCTGGCCCGGCTTCGCTCCTTCTCTCGCAGGATCGACCACGTTCAGCCTTGCACTCCCGCTCGCCTTCGCAACCTGCAACTCCGGCTTGCCCTTGTTATCAGGAGCCATCGCAAGCTCAACCGTCGCGGCATCCAACTCGCGCTCACTCCACAAAGGATTCACCTGGCTGGCAGGATTCTGCGCGATGCTCTCTCTTTCATGCAAAGCTACTTTTCCATTCAGTACTACCTGGTGCAGTTGCCCTTTGCCATCGAACGCAGCCGTCGCCTCCTGCGACTCACCTCGCGCCTTCCGATCCGGAGTCTCATCCAGATACTCGACCCCGCCGAACAGCCGCGCCGACTCCAGCCGGCTCTGCTGGCTCAGCACCACGTCACCTCGATCGCCAACGACGCGAGCACCGCAGCCATTGGTCAGAGTCACCGCCCCCTGCGCCTCCAACCGATCTGCCGAGCCATCTTCTCGCGTATGAACCACAACGTGCTGCGCCGCGGCTGTCTCTTCTACCTGTGCTCCTGCCGTCACATACTTCGCCTGCGTCAGCGTGACTCTATGATTCAGCCGGTCGAGTTCAGCGTGCGTGGCAGTCAGCACAGCAGGCTTGCCCTGCTCTATTCCATTCACCTTCACCGCCGACTGCAGCACAAGCACGCCCGAATCCGAGTTGTAATCCGCCCCCCTGGCGTGCCCCGTCAGGCCGTTGTACTCAAACTCAATATCGTCGTCCGTCGCCGCAACTCCCAGCTGCCGCAGAAACACCAGCCCATTCGTCGTCACATGAATCAGCCGCTCGTCCTTCGCCGTCTCGTCGGACTCCCTGCCGCTCTTCAAATCACTGCCTGCGGCGTAATCCATCTTCCCCTTTGCATCAGCCGCCGCCGGAGCCTGCAGATCGAGATGCACCTCTCCCGTCGCGCGAATGACCCCTGCATTCGGGTCGTATTCAAACTCCTTCCCATAGATTCGATCTACCCGGTTAGGCTGCTCCCTGCCTTGCCCGTACAGCACGATCCCGACATCATGTAGCGTGTACTTGCCATCGTTATGCTCAACTGCCTTCGCCGCATGAACCGTGAAGACTGTCCTCCCCTTCACTGTCTGCGAGTACGTAAAGGAGTTGGTCTCCTGCCGTACGTCCACGCCCAGCTTCTTTGGGAGTTCCGTCAGAAATCGCGTTGCGCGAAAGTGCGCGAATCCCAGAAAGCCCGCCGTCGCCAGCACGAGCAACCCGGCCCCTGCCAACAACCCAAACCGCAGCCTCTCTACCGAAACACGCATCGTCCGCTCTAACCATCATCTCACCAATGGCCTGCAGCCACTTTCGTACACCTGTAAACTGGTTCCATGGCCGACCAGCTCTATCTCAGTCTCTGGTTCCCGAACTTCCGCTTCGACAGCCTGCCCGGCAAGCTCGTCTCCGTGCTGCGTCAGTTCGCCATCATTAGCGGAGACAAGCGAGTCGCCGCCGCCACCGTCTACCCCATCAGCTTCAACGAGGCCCCCGTCTACCAGCGCATCTACGTCAACGACGACCGCGCCCAGTCATCCGAAGACTCCATCATCGAAAACGCCGTCGCCGAAGCCACCGAGCAGCTCCACGACGACATGGCCTACGAGTTCGAGATGAAGTGGAACCTCTGGACCCCCGAATACGCCGAAGGCCCCGCCGCGCTCGACACGCTCTGGCTCCCCAGGCCCTCCACCGTGAAGATCCTTGGCTTCGGCCCCGAGTTCGACCAGGCCACGTATGAACAAAACGGCCACATCCGCGTCGACTTCGGCCTCGACACCCCATGGGTCATGGATGACACCCTCGGAGCCGAAGACCTCGACGAGACCGCACAAAAGCACATCCAACAGAACGTCGAGATGCTCCTCGCCTTCACCCTGTCTGTCGAGAAGAACTGCGGCATCTCCAGCCGCCTCCTCTGGACCGAGTCCGGCGAACCCTTGGCCGAAAAGCTGATCGCCCGCCTGCAGCGCCTGAACTAACTCCCTCCACCCTCCGGATAAAAGATCAGGCTGGCATCGTCTCCCGCCGCCGTCCCCCACGCGGCTCCATGCCCCGTAGCTGGGTTCATTCTTCCTGGTCCTCCTTACAATGCTCGGCATGATGCTGATCATCGACTAACCGCTCGGCAAAACAATCGCCATCATCAGGAAGCCCGCAGTTCACGCCAGCGCGCAACCAGGTCCCGAGCAGCCGCAGGCCACTCGGGAAATTCAAAGAGGAATCCAGCCTCGAGCAATCGCATGGGCACAACCCTTCTGCTCTTCAACACAAGTTCAGACTCCGTCCGCATTGCCCACGTCCCAACCTCAATCATCCACTCCGCCGCAGGCAGTCCAACTCCGGTTCCCCACGCCTCTCGCAGAACACGCATAAACTCACGATTCGGCAGGGGATTCGGCGCCGCCAGATTCACCACACCGGTAAAACTCGCATCGGTGACGCGCACAAAGTCGAACTCGTGAATCCACGAAACATACTGCGTCCCCGAGCCGATTGTGCCCGCAAGCCCGTGTCGCACCAGACTAAGCAACACATCAAATACGCCTCCACGGTCCGGACTGAATGTCATCGCGCTCCGCAGCGCTATCTTCCGCGTCCGCGGCGTAGCTGTCGCGAAGAACGCCTCCTCCCACCCCTTTGTCACATCAATCGAGAATCGCCACGTATCCGGCGCACCTGGCTCTCCGCCACCCAACTCTCCCGTCGCCTCATCCATCGGTCGATCCAGCGCATGCCGGTAAATCGTCGCCGTGCTCGCATTCAACCACGCCGCCGGTGGTGCCTCCAGCAAGCCAATCACTTCATTCAGCAACCGCGTCGACATCACGCGGGAGTCGTAAATCTCTTTCCGGTTCGCCGCCGAGTACCTGCAGTTCACGCTACGCCCGGCTAAGTTGATGCAGACGTCGCAGCCCTCCAACTCATCGACCCACGCACCCCGCGTCCGCCCGTCCCACAGCACCACACGCCACGGAGCCTCGACCACCGTGCGGCTCAAAACCGTCACCGAATGGCCTTGCCCATGAAAATGCCGCGCCAGAATATTCCCCACCTGCCCACTGCCACCCGGTATGACGATTCGCATAGCGCGAGTCTGCCCTCATCTCAAGATTAACAATCGCCCGGAAGATACTTCCGCCACTCATTCGACTCAGCCACCTGCTTCACGACAGCATTCCGCTCCCGTAGCAGCGCCGTCATATACCGCCTGAGCAGCAACACCTCCGCCACGCGACCCAGAACGCCTAAAGGAGCCGCAAAACAGAACACATCCCTCATCTCCGTCGAGCCATCTTCCAGCGCTCGAAAGTAATGATCATGCTGCATCGACCGGAATGCTCCCCGGATCATCGTGTCCTGAAAGTATCGCGGCGCATCCATCGCGGTAATGTCACTGGTCAGCCTCTGACGAACCCCAAAATGCCGCGCCCGCCAGATCACCCTCTCTCCCAATCCAACCAGACCCGACGTGACCCCACCCAAAGCCACCGCCTCCTCACCCCAGTGCTTGTTCCCCTCCAGGTGAACCTCAACACTCCGCGCTAGATCGAAGCATCGTTCCACCGGAGCATGAATCACCGTCACCTCTTCCAGTTGCACCATATCTCTTTTTCTCGGAACTACCCCGCCACTACGATCTCCGAAAAATCCGCAATGCCCGAGAAGGTCCCAACAATCCTTTGAAGCATGAGCAGTCTTCGTGTCCGCACGCTAGCATCTGGATCCATGACCATCACCTGATCAAAAAATGCATCTACTTCGGGCCGCAACGTGGCAATCGATTCTAGAGCCGCAAGATACTCATGCCTTTCAGCCAACAGCTTAACCTTCTCTCCAACCTTTCCCGCCTGCTGCGTCAAAGCCATCTCGGTCGGATGTGCGAATCCAGCCTCGACTGCATCCTTGCCAGGCAATTCTCCCTTATCCTTAGCCTGCGCCAGAATATTCTTCATTCGCTTGAACGCCGCGCTCACCGCCTCAAAGTCCGCCGAACCCCGTGCAGCTGTCACTGCCTCGGCCCGTGCCACAGCGTCGCGCACATCATCCGCGTCGGCGACAAGCACAGCTTTTACGACGTCGTACGCCTGGCCCTTGGCCTCACGCAGATAAAATTCCAGCCGCTCGACGAGAAACGCCCTCACCCGCGCAACAATCTTCTGATCCGCCACTGCCCGGTCCGCAACCTCGCTCAGCGTAAGCGGCAGGGCCACCTTGCTCTCCGCGAGAATCTTCACAATCCCATTCGCCGCCCTTCGCAGTGCAAACGGGTCCTTCGATCCCGTCGGCTCCATCCCAAGCCCGAACATTCCGCCGATCGTATCCGCTTTGTCCGCAATCGAGAGCACCGCACCCTCCACCGTCCGCGGAACAGAGTCCTCCATCGACTCCGGCTTGTACTGGTCGTAGATCGCCGCGGCAGTCGCCTCGCTCAAGCCCTGCGCCCGCGCATAAAGCCCACCGACGATGCCCTGCAACTCCGTAAACTCCTTCACCAACTCACTCGTCAGGTCAGTCTTCGCCAGCGTAGCCGCTTCATCCAGCGCAACTGCATCCACGCCGCACCCACGCGCAGCAAGCAACTCCGCAAGCCCCAGCGCAAACGCTCTCGCCCGCGCCGACTTCTTCGCATAGCTGCCCAGCTCCTTCTGAAACGTCACATGTTCCAGCAGCTTCACCCGCTCCTTCAACGAAATCCGTTGATCGAACTCCCAGAAGAACCGCGCATCGTTAAACCGCGCCTGCAGAACGCGCTCATTTCCATGCCGAATCACGCTCAGCCCGGCAGCGTCGGCCTGCATATTCAACACGGCGAGAAAGTGCGGAGCCAGCTTGCCATCCTTGTCCTCCACTGCGAGGTACTTCTGGTGATCACGCATCACCGTCACCAGAACCTCCTCAGGCAGCGCCAGATACTCCTTCTCAAATCCACCCAGAATCACCGACTCCGGCGACGCCCACTCCGTCAAATGCGTCAGTGTATCGACCAGCTCATGATCCTCACGCCACCGCGCACCCTCCACCGTCCGAGTCGCCGCATCCAGTGCCTTGCGAATCTTATGCCGCCGCGTCTCCACATCGGCAATCACAAACCCATTCAGCAGCGCGCCCTCATACTCATCGGGAGTCTTCAGCGCAATCGGCTCCTCGCCAAACAGAACGCGATGTCCATACGTCTGTGCGCCGGCCCTCTTGCCCCCGAACTCCACCGGCACAACATCCCGACCCAGCAGCGCAACCATCCAACGCACCGGCCGCACAAACCGCTCCGGCTTCCCCGGACGCCAGTACATATTCTTCGCCCAATAAATCCCGGCCACTTCCTTCGGCATCTCTTCTGCAATCACCTCCGCAGCCGAGCGTCCCTTCTTCACCATCGTCGCAGCCAGATACTCACCCTTCGGTGTCGTCACCGTCTTCAGCGCCGATACATCAACGCCGGCCTTCTTCGCAAACGCCACAGCCGCCGGCGTCGGAGCACCATCCTTATACGCCACCTTCACCGAAGGCCCCACCGCCTCCTCGCTCACATCATCCTGCCGCTCTGCGACACCCGAGACCAGCACCGCCAACCTGCGCGGCGTCGAAAAGCTCTTCGCGCCCGTCCCTTCAGCAACAAGACGCTCGCGCTCCAGCAGACCGACAACACGCCGCTCCAACTCTGCCTGCGCCCCGGCAATCATCCGCGCCGGCACTTCCTCCAACCCAATCTCAAAAAGAAAATCCGCCATCGTCCTCAACTCGTCTCTCGTCCAACCAGGCACAAATCTCGGGGTGCCCCATCCATCGCAGCCTCATCGCGATGGGTGGGAACTAAGCCGTCAACCCGCCACAACTTCCTTCGCCGCTGCCAGCAACTCACCCTGAGCCGCATAAGCCTTCGCCACGCCAATCACCAGCGCACGAATCCGCGCCATCACGCCCACGCGCTCCGTCACCGAGATCGCCCCGCGAGCATCCAGCAGATTGAACACATGCGAGCACTTCAGCGCCAACTCATACGCTCCCAACACAGGAAACCGCTTCAAAGTCAGCTCATCCATCTTCTCGAAGCCCTTCGCCTTCCCCAGCAACTCCAAACACTCAGCCTCGTACAACCCAAGATGCTCCCAGAGCTTCTTCACGTCCGCATAGTCGAAGCTGTACGCCGAAAACTGCTCTTCCTCGGCCAACCGAATCTCGCCATACGTCACCTTGCGGCCCCTGTTTTTGGAATCGACGTCCGGCTCAACCGCCCACACAATGTCATAGATCGAATCCGCATCCTGCAGAAACTGCGCGATCCGTTCGAGCCCATACGTGATCTCTCCACAAATCGGATCCAGATCCATCCCGCCGCACTGCTGGAAGTACGTGAACTGCGTGATCTCCAATCCATCCAGCATCACCTGCCATCCGACGCCCCACGCGCCACCCACCGGCCACTCCCAGTTGTCCTCTTCGAACTTAATGTCATGCTCGCGCAGATCGATCCCAATCGCCTTCAGCGACTCCAGATAGATCTCCTGAATCCGCTCCGGTGGCGGCTTCAAGATCACCTGAAACTGTGTATGCTTGAATAGCCGGTTCGGATTCTCCCCATATCGTCCATCCGCCGGCCGCCGCGAAGGCTGCGCATACGCAATCCTTACCGGCTTCGGCCCCAGCACGCGCAAAAACGTATCCGGAGACATCGTCCCCGCGCCAACCTCAACGTCATAAGGCTGCTGCAGCACGCATCCCTGCTCCGCCCAGAACTTTTGCAGCCTAAACAACAGCTCCTGGAACGTGAGCGCCTTCTTTTTCCCAGCTATCTCAGCCATGCATCTCTCTTATATGCAGTAATCATCTGATTCTAATGGAAGCCATCTATTTCCATCGAAGTGTTACTTGATCGCTTGGCTGCGCAAGTTTCAGAAAACCCGGACATCGCTCAGCCAGTCCCTTTGCGCAACACTCAAAAGAATTTCATCTCAGTGCAACATTCTTGCCGCACTTTGAGCATCGTCGATACCTTTTCCTGCCTTTCGCACTGCATCTAACTTCAGACGAAATCCTTTACAGGAGTTCTGTCATGCATTACGCACGTGCACTTAAGAACCCCGCTGTACTCTGCACGCTGCTCCTGGCCCTTTGCACCATCGCCACCTATCCATTCGCGGAGATAGGTAGCAACGACGACTTCGCCTACGTTCGATCCGCAAAGGCACTTGCAGAGACGGGGCACTTCATCTATTACGGCTGGTCGAGCGCCATGCTCGGCTGGCAACTCGCACTCGGTGCCCTTTTCATTAAGCTCTTCGGATTCTCCTTCACGGCAACGCGCGCCTCCATTCTCTTTGTCGCACTTGCCACAACCTTCCTTCTGCAACGTACCTTCGTTCACCTCGGTTTGCGCCAGACAAATGCGACCTTTGCAACTCTCACGCTCGTGCTCTCACCTCTCTTTATTCCTCTGTCTTTTAGCTTCATGTCTGATATTCCAGGCTTCTTCGCGATCGTCCTCAGCCTCTACCTCTGCCTCCGCGCAATCGAAGCCCCGCTGCCATCGCAAGCCGCGATCTGGCTCATTGCAGCAATGCTCTCCAGCGCCATCTTAGGAACAGCCCGGCAAACCGGTTGGCTGGGCATCCTGGTCATTGTTCCGTCGGCCTGCTGGATATTGCGGAACCGGCGTCTTTCTTTCGTATCGCTCGCCATGGTTTGGCTCCTCTGCGTATGCTTTATCTTCGGCTGCCTGTTTTGGTTCAACCGGCAGATGTACACAACCGTGGAAACTTCCGGCGGCATGGGCAAAGACTACATCGGGGTGGCAGTCGCAGCGATCCGCGTGCCCCTCGAACTTTCCTTGTTCCTCCTGCCAATCCTGATCGCTTTTATCTTTGAGCTCACAAAGGAAAACAGACGAGTCGTCGCTGTCTCTTTCGCTGGGATCCTTCTCTTCACGGCCTTTCTTTTCTTTCGCATCCACAGTTATTCGGTCGGAATTTTACTTGCGCCCGCAGCAAACCGTATCGGCGACTATGTCACTACCGTGGGAACCCTGGAACTTCCCGCCGTCGGCGCTCGGCCTGTCGTCTTGCAACCCACAGTGCGCGCCATCCTCACTGTGTTCAGCAACTTCTCAGCCTTCGCCTTCGTCGTACTCCTGATCACGAAGGGGCTCACCAAAAGGGTTGCCATTGCCGAACCCCATTCCGAACGCCTCTCCTGGCGACAGCTTTTCCTCCTCCTCGGGCCGTTCACACTGGCTTATTGTGCCTTTCTGAGTCTGCGCATCCTCTCAGGCAACATGTTTGATCGATATCTCTTGCCTCTCTTATTGGTATTGGCATTCGTCGCTTTGTACTTTTATCAGGAAAGAATCTCTCCGCGTCTTCCTCGAACCTGTTTTGTTGTTCTGTTCCTCTTCGCAGCCTATGGAGTCGCAGGGACGCATGACATGTTCGCTGCCGACCGCGCTCGTCTCGCCATCATTCAGCAATTACGCGCAACCGGGCTCTCTCGCACCTCGTTTTACGGGGGATTTGGTTACGACGGTTGGACCCAGATCGATAGCCAGGGATATATCGACGCGGACGAGATCCATACTCCTGCAGGCACCAATCACCTTCCTCCGTGGCGTCACCACTTCAAACCTTGCGGCTATTGGCCGGCCCAGTATCTGCCCGCAATCCAGCCTCAGTATGTCGTCTCGTACGACAACTCCACATGCGATCCGCAGAACAGATTCCCGCCGGTATCCTATCGGCTCTGGCTGCCACCCTTCTCCAGCTATCTGTATGCGAGGGCAGTAAGCCCCGGGCGCGTCGCGCAGCTAACCAGTAGCGCAACTCACGCTCCGTAACGAAACCGCGTTCAACTCCGAACGGGACCCCCCGAACGCGACCCCACGAACGCGATCTCCGACACGCTCCTCTAAAACTGTCGTCAGGCCTATCTCTTCCTCCGCCACTCGAGCGGTGTCCAAACGTCATTCTGACTCCTCGCTTCGCTCTTCCAGCCCTGTATACTCCCTGATACCCAAAGGCTTTGCCGGTTAGATACTTGGAGGATGCCCCGTTGTTCTTGACCAAGAAGCGCCTGAGACTCTACCTCGGCGCCCTGCTCGTTCTGCAGGTCACCACTTGCATCGGCGTCCTCCCCTTTGTGCGAAACGGCAGCATCGACCTGCGCCCGTACTACACCGCCGGATATCTGCTTCGCACCGGAGACGCAGCCCACATCTACGATTACCAAACCGAACGACGACTCCAGAACACGCTGGTCGGGCCTGACGCCTCCACAACCCTGCTGATGTTTGCACCGCCCTACACTGCCCTGCTCTTCGCGCCGCTCTCCCTGGTTCCGTTCAAGACCGCATTCCTCATCTTCTTCGTGACAAACTTACTTCTGCTCGCGCTCACAATTGTCATCATGCGCCCACAGCTTCGCTCGCTGACACAACGCTGGAGACCTCTACCAACTCTTCTCTTTCTTTCTTTTCTGCCCGTCGGCCTCACACTCATGATGGGTCAGATCACAATCCTCCTGCTTCTTATCTACTGTCTCTGCTTTTTCGCGCTGCAAAATCAGAGTCCGTTCTTCGCGGGCGTGCTGCTCTCACTTGCCCTCATGAAGTTCCAGATCGCCCTGCCCATCGCCCTTCTGTTTCTTGCATGGAAACAATGGCGGTTCTTTTTCGGCTTTCTTTGCGGTGCGGCAGGGCTATCAGTTCTCTCCATCTGGATCGTAGGCATAAAAAGCTTCCTTCCCTACCTGCGCTCTCTCTTTTTCACAACAAACGCAGCCACCGCAGATCCTTATGCGCAGGTGAAATATGCAATCTTCCCCCAGCGCATGCCGAATCTCTACGGCCTCTTCATCACTCTTTCAACAGGATCACATTGGGGAATGCTCCTGACTGTCGCGGCGTCGATTCTATTGATCCTATGGGCCATGTTCCAGCGACCTTCTCTTCCTCTTGCTCTCGTCGTAGGCATGCTGGTCAGCTATCACCTCTACATCTGCGACCTGGCCCTTCTTCTCCTGCCTATTAGCCTCATTGCCAATCGCACGATCAGCGAAGACCGCTTTGACACTCTCAATCAAGCACCTTCCCACCGTCGCCAAATAGCCCAATGGCGCAGATTTGGCGCAGAATACTCTGTCGTCTTCCTCGTCATGGCGCCCATCGGAAGATTCCTCATAGCGGCCGATATGATCTATCTCTTCGCTATTCCCATCGCGATGCTCGTCCTTACAGAGACCGATTGGCCCCAACTGTCTTCCGAACATCCACTAGCTAACCCCGCCCATTGAAAGCACAAATCGATTTACCAACCTAAACCGTCCCCAGCGCCCGAGCGCTCCGTAAACGCCGCTCCAGATGCCGCTCCAAAATCTCCACCGCAAATCTCCGCAGATCCGCCGCTCTCCCCCGCGGCCAATCCTCCGTCGCCAGTTCCCCCACCGTCACCCGAAACATCCTGCGCGCCTCTTCCGCCGACGCCGCTGACAACACCACGCTCCCCACCCGCCGGTCGTCCTCACAAGTCACCCCATCGGCCGTCGCCGAGTACCACACCGCCTGCCCACGCAGATCGAGTCCGCACACCGCACAATGCCCCAACTCCGGCATCCACCCCATCAGCCGGTTCATCCACAGCGCAAAATACGTCACCGGCATCCACACCCTGCCCACCTGCATCTCCTCCATCACCGCTATCGCCAGCCGGAACACCGCATCTTCCGGAGCGTGCTCCGGCATCGCCTCCTCGATGACCTCAGCCACAAACTGCAGCGCCGCCGTCCGCGCATAGTCCACCGGACGCGACAGCGGCGAGCTCAATATCTCGAACGCATCCAGCCTCACCAGCTCCTGCCCGCGCTTCTCCGTGTAACGCGCCCTCACATGAGTCATCGGTTCCAGCGCCCCGCCGAACCGCCGCCGCGATTTCATCGCATGACGCGCCACTCCCTTCACCCGCCCCTGCTCGCGCGTGAACAGACTCACTAGCAGGTCGGCCTCTTCAAACGGCCACGCACGCAAAACGATTGCTTCACCTTCCCGCTGGATCATCTTCGCGACACCACCCACGCCCCGCAATCATCATGCCGCATTCACGCCTCCGGCAGCCGTTCTTCTGCCATCCCCTACCGGCCAAACTGCCGCAGATGATGGTCCGCATGCAGATACCCCCACCGCATCCAGTCCGCCGTCGTCATCGACCCGAACATCGGGTGACTCGCCGCGCACCGCGGCCCGGCCGCCACCGCCTCCATCTTCTCCACCGTCCCACCCACAAGCTCGCCGAATGAACCCTTAGGGTCTTCCTCGAGCGCAAGCGCCAGTTCAGGCGTCGTCGCTAAGTTCTTCGGCCAGCGAAGACCGGACCGCAGCGCCATCCACTTCATCACCACCGGTGGAGGCCCTTTCAGCGGTCCTGCAGTCCGCTCACCCAGGGCCATCTCATAGGCACAACCCAGATGCCGCACCATCTGGGTCGCCGTCATCCTGCCCCATAGCGCGCGATCCTCAGGGCGCAGGCTCAGCAGCCGATCTCTTGTCTCCGCCAGCACCTCTCGAGAAACCAGGCTCTTCATCACCCTCTCGCGCAACACAAAGCGCGCAGCCCTAAGGCTGCGCGCTCTCAATCCTGATCGGCAGATCTACCGCCCGTAATGATCGGCGTTCTTCTGCTGGAAGGCCGCCCACTTCTCCGGAAGATCGTCACCGGCGTAGATCGCCGAGACGGGGCAAACCGGAACGCACGCGCCACAATCGATGCACTCCACCGGATCGATAAACAACTGCTCCGCATCTCCGTAGCCAGCCTCGTCCTTCTTGGGATGGATACAATCCACCGGGCATGCGTCCACACAAGCCGTATCCTTGGTACCGATGCACGGTTCCGCAATCACATAAGCCATCTCGCTAAATCTCCCTTGTGCCGTCTCTGAATCCTGTCAGTTATGGCGCGATGCTTCGATTCTAGCAGCAATCCTTATCGCTGCTGCAATCAGAAAAGTACTCGGCAAATGCCACCAGGACCGCCTACCTTCCCTCCGCGGCCCTGCGCGCCGCAAACTCTGCCGGCGTCGGTATCGGCTCCAGTTCCTTCCCCGCAAACATCTCCGTAAAGATGTGCGCCATCTCCCCTTCGATCAGCCCATTCGTAGCCAGAACCTCGCGGCTGTCCAGCGTAAACCTCCCGCCATCAAAGTGAGTCACCGTCCCGCCAGCCTCCTCCACCAGCAACACGCCCGCCGAAGTATCCCACGGGTTCAAATTGAACTCCCAGAACCCATCCAGCCTCCCGCACGCCACATAAGCCAGATCAAGCGCAGCCGAACCAGCGCGCCGAACCCCATGCGACCGCAGCGTGATCTGGTAGTAGAAGTATGCATTCGGATTCAGATGCCTCTTCTGACTCGGAAACCCCGTCGCCGTCAACGATTCCTGCAGCGTCTTCGTCTTCGACACGTGAATCGGCTGCCCGTTCAGCCACGCTCCCTTGCCCCGCTCCGCCACAAACATCTCATCCCGCAGCGGATCGTAGATCACGCCGGCAGACATCTCGCCATCCTCGTCCGCCTTCAACCCCGCCGCGCGCCGCTCCAGCCCCAGAACCACGCAGAACGCCGGGAAGCCATGCGCAAAGTTCGTCGTCCCATCCAGCGGATCGACATACCAGCGATACTCGCTCTCCAACCGGTCCCGCGTCCCCTCTTCGCCGTAGATCCCATGCTCCGGAAACTCCGCCTTGAGCCGCTCCCGGATCAGCTTCTCGCTCGCCCGGTCGGCCTCCGTCACCAGGTCGACATCGCCCTTGTACTCCGTCGCGACGCCCTTGTCGTAAAAACCCTTCAGCAGCGCGCCGGCCTCACGCGCAATCGCCTCAGCCTTCTCTGCAAACTCGAATCGACTCACAATTCCCTCACTCTCATCACCCACTCTAAATGGACTCTCGGCCTGATATCTTCATACACGGACGCGGGGCCTTCATCTCCAGCAAAGGACAACCCATGCCAAAATTCCTCATCGAGCGCAACATCCCCGACGTTGGCAAACTCACCCCCGAGCAACTCGCCGCCTTCGCGCAAAAATCCTGCTCCGTCATCAAGAACATCGGCCCGGATATCCAGTGGGTCGAGTCCTTCGTCACTTCCGACAAGATCTACTGCATCTACATCGCGCCAGATGAAGAGGCCATCCGCGACCACGCCGCCGAATGCGGATTCCCCGCCAACCTCATCACACCCATCAAAGACATCATCGACCCCACCACCGCCGAGGCCTGACGCGGCTCACCGAGCATCCGCATAGTATCCGTTGCGATATCGCATCTCGTACTTGTCGCGCTGCGCCGGGTCTTTCATCCTCACCGTGATCCGCCGGAACGACGTGTCCTTCGAACCCTGCGGCGCATAGTATCCCAGCGCATACTGCGTCCGCAGGTCATCTGACACGTGCGCAAACGCCGGCTCCAGGTCCATCTTATCCACCACGTAGTAGTACTTACCGCCCGTGTCGTTCGACATCTGGATCAGCGCATGCTCCCCACCCGTACTCCGTCCCGCATCCGCCCAGATCGGCACAATGATGATCGAGTAGATCATCGCCCCCGCGCGCTGAGCCTGCTCCAGCGCCTGCCCATACCGCGTCTTCTTCGCCGTATCCTCTCCGTCCGTAATCAACACCAGCACGCGGCGCCGTCCCGCATCGTTCCTCGTCGCCGCCAACCTGTCCGACGCCAGATAAATCGCATCGTAAAGCGCCGTCGACGCCCCGCGCACGAGATCATTCAGCCCGTTCTCAACCTGCTTCTTCTGATTCGTAAACGGAACAATCTCCCGGACAGAATCCGAAAAATCCATCAGGTCCAGTTCATCCTGCTCCCGCAGAATTGCGTCCACAAACTTCTTCGCCGCATTCTTTTCCAGCCGCTCGTCCCGCAGCACACTCTCGCTCGCATCAATCGCCAGCACAATCGACAGCGGCGTCGCCGACTCCTTCTCGAAGAAAGCAATCTTCTGCGGCTTCCCATCCTCCAGAATCTCAAAGTCATCCCGCCCCAGCCCGCCCACTGGAGCTCCATGCTCATCCACCACATTCAACGCCACATTCACCAGCCGAGTCTGCACCCGAATCGTCGGCACCTGGTCCTGCGGCACCGGCTGCTGCTGCGAATCCTCATCCGGCAGCAAAATCTTCGTCGGAGGCTTCCTCACCACAGGAGCCTGCGCAAAGCCAGCCTGCACCCAAATCATCCCCAGAAGAGCCGCCGTCCCAAACCTCACTGCCGCTCCTCATCACCCGGCGCGGGTGCTCCACTGGTGCGGGTGCCCCATTCATGCCGCGGCTTTATCGCAGCCTCAGTCCCTGTCCGGAGACCAATCCCTTCCGGAAACGGCTCTCCTGCGGCCCAAACTGCCCCATCCACAAAATGCTCCTTCTTCCAGATCGGCACCGTCTTCTTCAACGTATCGATCAACCACCTGCAAGCATCGAACGCCGCCCCCCGATGCGCCGATGCCACCACCACAAGCACGCTCGTCTCTCCCACCTCCAGCCGCCCCAGCCGATGCACCACTGCCACATCCCGCACACCAAACTGCACGACTGCCTCTTCCGCCAGCGACTGCATCTGCGCCAGCGCCATCTCCCGATACGCCTCATAATCCAGAAACAGCGTCTTCCGCCCGCGAGTGTTATCCCGCACAATCCCATCAAAGACGCACACCGCCCCATCCGCGCCCGCCTTCATCCCCGCCACAATCTCCGCCGACGGAATCACGTCTTCAACAATCTCGACCCTCATCGCGCGCCTCCGCTCACCGGAGGCAGCAGCGCCACCTCATCGCCATCCCGCAGCAAATCCCCTGCCTGCGCATACTCCTGGTTCACCGCCACCGCCAGCGACTCCCACAAGTTCGCAGGCGCCTTCCCGCGACCACGGAACATCGCCAGCAACCCGGCCACGTCCGCACCCTGTGCCACTTCCACCATCTCGTTCTCGCGGCCGAAGATCTCCTTCAGCACCCCAAAGTACAAAACCCGAACCCGCATATCTTCAAAAGAATACGCGACCCCTGAACGTTTGACTCCATCCGCCTGAAAACAGATAGGCCAGCTAGGCCAACGCCGGAACTAACCGCGCCAGTCGACTAGGCCACTCATCCGTACAGAAGCAGTTTGATTCGAGCCTGCTGGGCAATACTACCCCTCCCGCCTTTACCGTCATCAACAAGAACGCGCCCACCCCCAACCCGTCCCACCACAACGCCTGCTCCGCGCCTCACGACGCGATCTTTTGCTCTGACGCAGAGTCCTTCGGTTGACTCTGCTTGGGTGAACTGCCGTTGGCGGCTGGCTTGGTAAATGGTTTGAGAAGACCCTCCAGGAACGCGAAGAAAACGTCAACTGCGTATCCGACGAGAAAAGCGATGGCCAGCGGCGAGATGGAGGCTCCTTGTGCCAGAGTGAAGTTATTAAAAAGGCCGACTACAGCTCCACCGATGGCCGCGATCAGGAAGCGGGCAGAATTGACCTTGGACGTGGTGAAGATCGGTGAGCTCGCCGGATCCTCAAAGCTGCGTAAGAGAAAGGCGCAGGTGCCCAACATGGCGTAAAGAACAGGGAGAATACACGCGGTGAATGCCCCGTAAAAGACAGAGACATCCGCGAGGATTGTCTGAGCAAAATAGCGGACGTTCTGGTAAGTATCGGTGATGCGGTCCCTGTCCTGCGCAGGGTCGGGAATGCCCACCGTGAGTTCGAAGTACTGTTTTCTTTGCTCCCAGTCGAGGCTCGCGGAATCTGCATGAGGGAGAGGTTCGGCGCAGAACACAAACCAGTTCAATCTTCGGGCGCGGTAATTTGATGAGCCGAACGAGCGAGGCATACTCCTGAAGGTCGGCGATGAGGTCGGCACTATTGGGGTTTTCAGGATTGGCCATCTGTTTCTCAGAGGTGTTCGCAACGATGGGAGGAGGAGGAGGAGGATTGATGGGTTTTCCGCATGGCCATGGCCACGGGTAGGTCTTTGAGGAACTACTCGAATCGGATTTTTCCGGAATCAGTGGACGGCGCAGCAGGCTCCGGAGTCGAGTCGCTGTGCTTTGCCGTAACGGATTCGGAGGTCGAGCCACTGAGTTTTTCTGCTCCGAGCTTAACCGCCAGAGCGTTAGCACTTGTGATGTCATTCGTAATATTGGTGGAAATGGCAGAAGTGATAAAGGTAGCAACGGAGACGGGAACAATCACCGCGGCCAGTCCAATTGTCACCCAGAAGTAGAACTGAAGAGTCGGGTGACCTTTGCTCCGGTATTTGAAGTACCCTTTGGCGCTTTCGGGCGTAACGGGCTTGAGTTGTGCCGTAAGCGTTGTAAGCGCCGCTAGAAGACTGGCGGCTATCTCTTCGGTCCACTCCCCCGTGCAGGCAGTTCGGGCACGTAGAACTGCCGCACGAGTGGCGTCGTCGACCTCAGTACCAACCTCTGCCGCATACTGCAAAAGACGCTCCGCGTCCTCAAGAGTTCGGGAATAGGCGGGTGATTTGGCGCAGTTTGGTTCCTCTGGTGGGTTATGTTTGGTCATGGCAGACGCTCTCCTCAAATACTCTTCTTGAATTCGTCGTCCGAGAGCGCAATGGTACTCCATTGCCGGTCCGTCGATGACCCCCCGTTTTCGCTTCATACGAAGAGACTAGGTTCAGCCGGATACCAAACCCTCCCGCCCTCCACCTGGGCGAACTTCGTCATCTCATGCGGTCTCAGCGTCACCGCGCCCTCGGCAGTTACGAAGACATCCCGCACTTCCACCCCACGCGCCAAAACCGCATCCGCAATCAGCGACCGGTGGCACCGCCACGGCACCGCCTCCGCGCACATCACCGCCAGCCTATCCAACTCCGGCTGCGCTAGCAGCCAATCAATCTCCGCCGCAAACTCCGGAGTCTGCATGTAGTCCGCATAACCGCGAAAGCTCTCATTCTTCCACCCCGTATTCACGCTGTCTTTCCGAGCGGCACGCCGCCCACCCAAACCCTCACGCCACACCGCCTGAATCCCCGCCGCCTCCAGCGAAGCAAACAATCTCGCCTGCCCAAACTGAGGATGCCGCCGCGACCCCGGAAACCTCCGTACATCCACCAGCGTCCTGCAACCCGCCTCGCGCAGCGCCCGCAGAAACGCCTCAATCTCCAGCGTCGAGTGCCCAATCGTCAGCATGGCCCATCCATCCTCTCACCCAAAACAAAAGGCCCGGCAAAAAGCCGAGCCTTTCAAATCCATCAAGCCTTTATCCGCGTCCATCCGCGCTAATCCGCGGTCGTTCGCTTTTACGCCGAAGCGTGCAGCACCTCTTCACGAAGCGCCTCGTCCTCTACCGCCTCCTGCACCGTCTTCGGCAGAGCGACAGCCAGCACCTCCTCGATCCGCGTCGCATAGTGGATCTTCACGCCCTCAATCTGGTCCGGCGTAAGGTCTTCCTCCACCTGCGTCTTGCACTCCAGCGGCAGAATCACATCCCGCACTCCCGCGCGCTTGGCCGCAAGGAACTTCTCCTTGATGCCTCCCACCGGCAGCACATTGCCGCTCAACGTGATCTCGCCCGTCATCGCGGTCAGCGGATGCACCGGTGTATCCGTAAACAGACTCACCAGCGCCGTCGCCATCGTGACTCCCGCCGAAGGCCCGTCCTTTGGAATCGCTCCCGCCGGCACATGGATATGGATATCCGTGTCCTTCGTGAAGTCCTCCTCCAGCCCGAACCGTCCCGCATTCGACCTGACCCACGTCAGCGCCGCCTGCATGCTCTCCTTCATCACATCGCCGATCTGGCCCGTGATCGTGAAGCCGCCCTTGCCCTTCATCTTATTCGCCTCGATAAAGAGCACGTCGCCTCCCGCCGGAGTCCACGCCAGGCCAACAGCAACGCCCGGCCGCTTCGTCCGCTCGGCGATCTCCGTGTCCACGCGGACCTTGATCCCGCCCAGGAACTCATGTACCACCTCAGGTGTAATCACGATCTTCTCGGTCGCGCCCTCAGCAATCTTCCTCGCCACCTTGCGGCAGACCGTTCCAATCTGCTGCTCCAGCTTGCGGACCCCGGCCTCACGCGTATAGTGCCGCGCAACCAGAGCAACGCTCGCTGTCGGGAACTCAATCATCGCAGGATCAACGCCGTTCTCCTTCACCTGCCGCGGAATCAAATACCGCTCCGCAATGTTGACCTTCTCCTCCTCGGTGTAGCCCGTGAGTTCGATGATCTCCATACGGTCAAGCAGCGGCCCTGGAATCGTATCCAGCTGGTTCGCCGTGCAGATAAACAGCACCTTGCTCAAATCGAACGGCTGATCCAGATAGTTGTCGCGGAACGTATTGTTCTGCTCCGGGTCCAGCGTCTCCAGCAGCGCGCTCGCAGGATCACCCCTGAAGTCGCGCCCCAGCTTGTCGATCTCATCCAGCATGAACACCGGGTCCTTCACCTCAACCCGCTTCAGATGCTGAATAATCTGCCCTGGCAGCGCACCGATGTATGTCCGCCGGTGCCCGCGAATCTCCGCCTCATCATGCATACCACCCAGCGAGATCCTTGAGAACTTCCTGCCCAGAGCCTTCGCAATCGACCTTCCCAGCGACGTCTTACCCACACCCGGAGGTCCCACAAAGCAAAGAATTGGCCCCTTCATATCCGGCTTCAACCGCCGTACAGACAGGTAATCCAGAATGCGTTCCTTCACCTTCTTCAGGCCATAGTGGTCCGTGTCCAGAATCTGCTTCGCCTTCAGGATGTCGACTTCGCCCGATGAGGTCTTCGACCACGGCAGCACTGCCAGCCACTCCACATAGTTCCGCGTCAGGCCATAGTCCGCCGCAGCTGGATTCATCCGGCTCAGGCGCCCGAGCTCCTTCAGCGTCTCCTTCTTCACCTCATCCGGCATCCCGGCAGCTTCAATCTTCTCCTTCAGCTCCGCGATGTCCTTCTGGGTGTCATCAAGATCGCCCAACTCCTTCTGGATCGCCTTTAACTGCTCGCGCAGGTAGTAGTCCCGCTGCGACTGCTGCACCGAGTCCTGCACCTCGCTCTGGATCTTGTTCCGCAGCTGCTGAACCTCGATCTCCTTCGCAAGATGCTTATTGAGCCGCTCCAACCGCGCGAGAACATCCGGCGTCTCCAGCAGCTCCTGCCGGTCCGTCGTCGTCAAAAACGGCAGCGACGAAGCGATAAAGTCCGCCAGCCTGCCCGGCTCCTCAATATTGATCGCAATCGTCTGTAGATCGTCCGACAGCGTCGGCGACGCCGTCACAATCTGCTGGAACTGGCTCACCACATTCCGCTGCATCGCCTCCGTCTCGGGACTCTTCTCCGGCTCCATCTCCGGCACCACCTCATACTCCGCCATCATGAACGGAGCCATCTGCGTGAACTCGCCCAGCTTCACCCGCTCATTGCCTTCAGTAAAGACAAAGAGACTCTGGTTCGGCATCTTCACAACCTTGTGGACCGTCGCGCGCGTACCAGTCGCGTACAGGTCCGCAGCCTGCGGAACGTCCTGCCGCGCATCGCGCTGCGCCACCACAAGGATGGACTTCTCCTCACCCAGAGACTGAATCAGCTGGATCGAGCTCTCCCGCCCCACCGTCAGCGGAAGCACCGCATGGGGAAACAGAACTGTGTCACGCACGGGAAGCACAGGCGTCGACCGCCCCTTGCTCTGCTCCTCCCCATTCTTTGTCGCTGTCGGCTGAATCACACTTACAAAATCATTTGCCATGGAATGCCCTTCTATCTGAGTGATCTTCTATCAGATTATCAATCATAAGATGCATCAGATACCAAACGGTCGCAAATCCCAGGTCACGCCCCCACTCCGCCGACAACCAGGCGCGAGAATCCAATGCTTCATCAGACGCCTTCTCCCCTCCTCCTGTCATCGGCCTCACGCCCTTTTTTCATCACAATCCACCACGTTCTCAGTCCATCGCTCTCCTTCGGTCTAATTCCCAGGGCTATCAAGGCGTTCCCAGCGCGCCATCAGGGTGGGTCCTCCGGCGCGGTCTCTTTTTGAGGGTCATCGCAGCCTCTTTCTTTTTGAGGGTCATCGCAGCCTCTTTTTTGAGGGGTCATGGCGGTCTTTTTTTGAGCGGTCATTCTGAGCGAAGCGAAGAATCCCCGCAGTTCGCCCGAAGCGCCACTGATGCTCCGTCCAGGCAATAACCCCGCAAGCAACACATAAAAATAAACTTACAAGCCAAACCCCAAAAACCTCAGCAAAATCGCTTGTCAAGCCCCAAAAAACCAAAATCGCGACTATCGAAACCAGCAACTATAACAAAATAAATGGCTTTAGCAGCAAAAATAATCTCCTCCAAAGTGGCATATCTACCCTGTTCCCTTCTCTAAAATAAGAAATAGACAGAAAAACAGAAGCCCCGGCCTCGTGCCGGGGCTTCTGCTTTTAGCTGACAATCTCACAGACTATAACTCACGTCTTCCGAAGACTTTGCGGGCTACTACCTTTGAATTCTCCCGAATTCCAGGGACTGGCAATCCAAATGCGCCCGAAGTCCAGACCTAAAGTATTTTGTTGGAAGACTTTGTACAAAAAGAGGGGGGCACCACCATGTCAAACGCGATCAACCTTGCAAAGAACGACTATCAATGCCGCCACATCTTCCCGGACGGCCACCGCTGCGGCAGTCCGCGTCTGCGCGATGAAGACCGCTGCTACTACCACCACGAAACTCGCGGCCCCATCCCCGACCTCTACCTGAAGAGGGAACTCCGCGGCACCTTCGCTCCGCTGCCGCCCACCAGCTTTTCCGATATACAGGAGAACCTCGACCAGGTCCTCGTCCGCCTTGCCTCAAACGATCTCGATCTTCGCCGCGCCGGCCTGCTCCTCTACTGCCTTCAGATCGCCTCCACCAATCTTCACCACGCCCGGAAAGCGAAGCAACAAGACCAGCCCGCCACGACGCCCATCGACGAGGTGCAGGAACACGCTGAGGTTCAGGAACAATACGCTGAGGAGCAGGAACCAACAACGGACAACCTGCAACCGACAACTTCCTTCCAGGAACCAGTGCAACCGCAGCCGGCTTCCTCCACCCTCGCCAACCTCAGTGCCTCAGCCCATACAAGCCGAAACTCGCCTCCACCAACAACTGACAACCAACAACCAACAACTTCCTTCACGCCGCCCGATACCGCCCCAGCACCTTCACCATCCGGCAGTGCTGCCGCAAAGCCTCAACCGCCTCTTCCGCCACTGCAGGAGAATCGAACCGGACATCCACATAGAACACGTACTCCCATGGGCTCCCCGGAACCGGCCGCGACTCGATCTTCGTCAGGTTCACTCCCGCCGCAGCCAACCGCTCCAGAGCCGCCACCAGCGTCCCCGGCCGGTGCTCGATCGCCAGCGCGAGGCTCATCTTGTTCGCCTCGGCGTTCTGCTCGCTCTGGCCCGCAGCCTCACCTCGCACCACCAGGTGGAACCGGGTGAAGTTCTGTGCATGGTCCTCGATTCCGGCGACCAGGACCTCGCCGCCATACTCGGTCGCAGCCATCCCGGGAGCGATCCCGGCCACATCGCGCAGACCCGTCGTCATCAAGTGCTTCACACTGCCCGCAGTGTCGTAAAACGGAGCCGCTTCAAACTCCGGATGCGCCGCCAGAAATCGCCGGCACTGCGACAGCGCCACCGGATGACTGATCACCCGCCTCACATCGCCGAGCTTCACCCCCGGCATGGCGATGAGGTTGTGCCGGACGCGCAGCAGTGTCTCACGCACGATGCGCACCGGCTCCTCGAGCAGCAGATCGTAGTGCTCGGCCACCGAGCCATGCAGGCTGTTCTCAATCGGCAGCACCGCACCATCAACCGCACCATCCACCACCTTCGCGAAGACCTCACCGGAGAGCCCGCACGGGATGATCTCCAACTCGTCCTCGTTGCCCAGCATGGCAACAGTGGCCATGTGGCTGTTCGAACCCAACTCGCCCTGAATCGCTATCTTCAATGTTTTCGCCCCGAATATTCATATTTTATTCAAACTGGCAACCTCACTCCGATTACCGGCACCTTACAACAGGGAAGACCGCGCGGCCCTCCGAAACACGAAGACAGCGATCGATGCCGCGAGCAACGCTGCAGTCACGATCGTGACTCTCTATCAGGAGACCATCATGCTTTGGACCATCACTATCATTCTCTTCATTCTCTGGGTCGTGGGTTTGGTCAGCAGTTACACCCTCGGCGGCTGGATCCATATCCTCCTGGTTCTCGCCATCATCGTCCTCATCTTCAACCTCATGTCCGGCAGACGGGCGCTCTAGCAGTGCCATCGTTAGCCCTCCCAAACTGAAACTCCATGGAGTCATTGCAATGAACAAGGAAACTGTAGAAGGTAAATTCGATCAGGTTGCAGGAAAAATCAAGCAGAAGGTCGGAGAAGTAACGGACAATCAGCGCCTCGCCAACTCAGGCGTCGCCGACCAGATTAAGGGCGCGGCCAAGGAGACGTGGGGGCACGCAAAAGACACGGCTCAGGAAGTCAGCGAGACCAGCCGCGTCAAGGCCGAAACCGAACACGCCAGCCTCCGTGACCGCGCCGAAGCCGGCGCGCACAACCTGCGCGAAAACCTTTCTTCGGCAGCGCAGCGTGTCAAAGACAACGTTAAGGAGAAGCTGGATCACATCAAGGAGGATCAGAGACAGGAACGTAAAGACTCCTGAAGCTGGATGTCTCCTTCGCTTTCTTAGGCCCGCCGCGGCGGGCCTCTCTTTAACGCCGCAGAAAAACATCCGCAGCGACGAAGAGGAAGAAGACAACAGAGATCACGCCGTTCATCGTGAAGAACGCAGCGTTCATCCGGCGCATATCGGTCGGCGAAATAATCGCATGCTCATAGAGCAGCAAAATCGCAACCAGCGCAATGCCCAGCATCGCGAGCTTGCCCAGCCCAAACAGCACCACGAGCCAGCACAACAACGCCAGCATACCCACGTGCATCAACCGCGCGATCCAGAAGGCATTGCGTATTCCAAAGGCCTGCGGGACGCTGTTCAGCCCGACCGTACGATCGTGCTCATAGTCCTGGCACGCATACAACACATCGAAGCCCCCAACCCAAAGCAGCACCGCGCCGGTCAACACAACAATCCGAGCATCCAACGTCCCGCGCACCGCGATCCACGCCGCCGAAGGAGCAATACCCAATGCCAGCCCCAGCACCAGGTGCGACCAGCGCGTCACCCGCTTCATATAGCTATAGAGCAGCACCACCGCAAGCGCCACCGGAGCCAGCGTCAGCGTCAACCGGTTCAGCATCGCCGCTCCCAAAGCAAAGATGGCAACCGACACCACCACAAATCCCGCAACAAACTGGCTGCTCAAAGCGCCCGCAGGAATCGCCCTCATCGCGGTACGCGGATTAGCCGCATCAATTCGTGCGTCCACCAGGCGATTGAAAGCCATCGCCGCCGACCGGGCAGCGACCATACACACGATGATCCAGCCAAGCACACGCGCCTGCGGCCATCCACCCGCGGCAAGCACTGCCCCCGTCAAAGCAAAGGGCAGCGCAAAGATTGAGTGCTCCCACTTGATCATCTCCAGAGTGACAGCTGTACTCTTCCACAACGAAGTCATATCTCTATCGTAAAAGAAATGGCCACGTCTGATGCACGAGCGTGGCGCTGCATCTCAAATTGAGGATTACTTTTCCTGCGAAGCCCCAGCGACCTGAAGATTGTTGACGACCTTGAAGACGCCCGGAACGCCATTGGCGCGGATATTTGCCACGTCCTTGTCGCCCTGACTATCCACAACACCTGAAAGCGTCACATTGCCGTTGACGACCGTAATGCGAATCGGCTTGGCCGGGTCGATTGCGTACTTGTTCAACTGCGGCGCCCCATAGATCGCACGCGCCTCGGCCAGGCGGATCCTGTCGTCCATCGGCGACACCGGCGCAACCTCGATATTGTCGATCACGTCCTTCACCCCTGGGTAATACGACACCAGGCTGAACGCCGAGTCCTTGTCAGTCGGCCCATACGCGACACCGCCGAGCGTCACCACTCCGTTCTGCACACCGATCGTAAAAGCGTTGAACGCCGTGGTTCCATAACCCACCCGATCGTACGCCAGCTTTTCAGCGAGTTTGTCGCGAAGCGTCACATCCTCGACCGTCGGCCCAGCCACCTCGATCAGGTTCTGCACACCCTTCACATTTTTCCTGTGATGCACCTTACGGTCCGCGTCCTGCTTATCAGCGTAGAGATCCACCGTCCCCGTCAGAGTAACTACGCCATTCTGCGACGAGACCTTGACATCTTTGAACTTCTTATTGTCCAGCGCCTTCGCAACGTCCGCCTGAATTTCGGCGTCCTGCCCGCTCACGTTCGCGCTGGCCTGTGCCTGCGCCACTCCACTCTGCGTACCTGCCAGCATCAATCCGAACGCCACGCCCAACACACCGGCAAATCGTACATACTTCATCGTTCGTTCCTCCTGAAAACGGATTAGTCCTTCCAGCGGTCAATCCGCGTGACCCAGACCAATAAGATGCAGATATCCCGCGGGGAGCTAGTGATAGCGCCGGCGCAGTTTATACACGATGCTGAAGACGCCTGACTCATCACGTGTAACCACGATTGAGTTGTCGTGATTCAGATCGTACTGCACCTGAATCAACTGCTGCGCAGACGTATTCACATTCGTTGCGAACGTCAAGGTGATCTGCTTCGAGACCTGCTCCTGCACAGTAATGCGCGCCGAGGAGTTACCCAGCGTACCCACAAAAGCGGGATCGATCTTTACGCTCCCTACGCCGAACAGCTTCTCAACACGATTGCTCACCGTGGCGTTCAGCGCACCGCCCAGCAGCGCGCTCGTTGTCGGATCGACCCCGGACTGAAGCTGGGTCTCCTGATACATCTGCGCCTCTTCCTGCGTTCGGCCGAGCGCCAGCAGTGCAAAGACGTCCGCCTCGCTCAGTGGCGGCTCAGAACGGTAGCTAGGCTTCAAATTGGTCGCGGTGCCATGCAGACCTACCGTAATCTCATAAGTCTCCACCTGCGCCGTCGCATCCAGATCGATAGTCGGATCGATCACCACTGGATTCGTGAAGTAGATATCGCCGCGCTGCAATTGATACTTCGTCCCGGCAAAAGTTGCGCTGCCGTCTGTAATCTGGATTCGCCCCAGAATCGACGGCACGGCCACGGTTCCGCGAATCGTCAGGTCCACTGTTCCGGCCAGCTTCGCGTAGGAGTTCTGGAAATCGAGCTGTGGTGAACTGGTCACCCGTACATCCAGACGGACCTTGTTCGAGGGGGCGTTGGGATCAGGCGGCGCGCTGACTCCGCCTGCTCCGGCGAACGCTGCAAAATCAACGTCCGCACCCACACCAAAACGCGTCAGTAGAATATTGCCGCTCAACGTCGCGCCTTGTGGGGTACCTTGCAGCTTAAGGTTTGCGTTCGCCGTCGCGCTGAGGCCGTACAAACGCACACGAACCGCAGTGCCGGTCGCCGACAGGTCTGCATACACACCGTCGCGGTAGCGGAGCGATCCGCCGAGCTTCAAATCCCCGCCGCCAGTCTTGGCGCTCAGCGTCTGTACATCGAGCCTGTCCTCGTTGAAGACCAATGTGCCGTTCATATTGCTCAGGCCATTTGGAACGCCTTCCAGCGCGATGTTGACGTTATCGAACTGCACCTTGCCCGTAAGAGCAGGATTCATCAGCTGCCCGCCCGCAAGCACCGAGAACTCAACCTTGCCGCTCGAGATGATATCCGGATCAAACGTGTGCAGCAGCGTCATACTCACGCTTCCGTTACCTGTCACGTTAAGCTTGCCGCCTCGCGGATTGTTCGCCCCGAATAACTGCGCTGTTCCGCTCACATGCATGTCCGTGTCCTGCCCCGTGATATGCACTTGCTCCAGAGTCGCTACTCCGCCGCGCAGGCTCAGTCGCAGTGGCTCGGCTGCTTTCAGTTCGACGCCTTGCATCTTCACATCAATATCATTGAACTCCGCAGCGCCGCTCAGCTCCTTCGGAGTCTTCAGAGGACCATTCACAGTTGCTGTGCCACTGATAGATGACTGGGCCACCACTTGGCCAGGCGCAAAGATGGTGAGCAGTCGATTCGCATCGAGTCCTGCAATCGACAGCTTCGCCTGCGTCTCATAGTTTCCGGTCAACTCCGTATGGCCCGTCAGGTCCAACTTTGCCCCGACCATCGTCGAGTTCGCCGTCGCATAGAGCAATTTGCCCGTCGTATGAAACTCGGCTGTTGTCTCGCCAAGCTGTTGTCCCTTGTAGCTGGCACCCCTCAGTTCAGCCGTCGCCTTCAGACCGGGCTCCGCAACGGTCCCACTTGCATCCGCAGTCAGGCTCAGAGTACCGTCAACGTCCGGACTTACCTTCCGCAGCGTCTCGAACTTCGAGAGCACCAGGTTATGACCTTCGATATGGCCGCGCAGCCGTTCGCTCGCCATGTCATATCCGCCACTCCCGGTTATCTGCATGCCGTGCGCCTTCACCACGACGCGTCCCGCCTCGATATCCTTCCCCTCAATATTCACGTCCGCCACCGCCGACTCATAGGGCTCGCCATAAGCAACGCCATTGCTCAACGAGATGTGCCCGCTTCCATTCATCTGCTTCAGGGTCCCTGTGACGCGGGCATTCGCCACAATCGTGCCCGTCAGCGGGACGCGATTCTGCTGCCCCAGTATCTGCACCACATCGGCCAGGGATGCATCCCCAAGTTGCGTCCTCGCGTCGATACCCATCCCTTCATCCCACACATAGGTAGCAACGCCTCTGCGCGAAACCTCCCTGCGTGGCCGCAGCGTTCCCACAACGTTCAGCATCGTTGAACCACGCCGGATCGTCGAGTTCGTCACTACGACACCGTAATTCGGCGCATACTCCGCATCCGCGACCAGCGAATCGATCAGGGCGTCGGTCGAATTCATCACAAACTCAATCTCGTTTGCCTGCACATGTCCCTTCACGTCGAGATCGTGCACAGGTCCACGCGCCGTGCCGTTGAAATCAAGCACTCCATGCAGCGACACGGGAATCGCGGCGACACCTTTCTTCCCGTTGTCCTCCAGTCCAAGGGTCCTCAGCAGCTGGTCGTACTCGGAGAGATCCCGCACCGAAAGATTTACATTGAGCGCCGTCAAGGCATCGCCCACGTTCACGCCCAGTATGCCGCTCGCCTCCAGGTTCGACTGTGGCGTATGTGCCGTCATCTTCTGAATCCGCACCGTCTCGTCCTTGCCCGAGTAGTGCGCAAGCACTTGGCCCGTAACCGGAATATCCGACAGTGCACCCTTACGCTTCACTCCCGTTGGCGCAAACGTTAGGTCGCCGTCGACCTCCACCGTATCCGAGATATCTTTCGCCGGCCCTCCCCACTCCACCTTCACCGGCCCGCTCACCGCCAGATCGAAGCCGAGATCGCCATAGTTCTCCGGCGCAGTCACGTCCATGATTGTGCGCAGAGGAATCCTCGACAGCGTCGCGGTTAGATACGCATGCGCAGGCTGCACCTTCGGCAGAGCCGTCGATCCGACCGGCGGCTTCGCTCCAACACTCTTCGCCGTAGTATTGGCCGTCGCCGTGGCCGCTTTTGACGTTGGAGAGGTCTGCGTCGCCTCAGGCGGCGCCTCACCCAGCCAGTTCACGATTCGCAGCTCACCGGTTGCGCTGCCACCTCCCGGCAGATATCCCACGAGCGCGGTCAACAGCAGTTGCGATGGAGTGATATGTAAATCCGCGCTTCCATCTACATCATGCAGACGAACGTACTGATCGCGATACCCGGCCTTCCGTATCTTCGCCGACCCCGTAACCAGATACCCCGTCACGCACTCCGGAGATGGCGGCAGAACCTTCGATCCCGGCTTGGCCTTCTCCGGATGCAGCCGCTCCCAAAACCCCGGCTGCCTCTGCGCCTCGGCCGGACTCACTTTACAGTTGTGACCATTCACGTCCAGGTCAATTGCACCGGCCTTGAGCGTGTCCACTCCCGTCAGCACCGCAATCTGCTTCAGCTCGAGCGATCCCTTCGCCTTCACATCCCAATCTGGCTTCGCAAAATTCTTCAGCTGTCCGGTCGCATGCAGCTCCGACGCTTCGCCCGTGTGAAGGTCAAGCTTCGTCAGATTGAATGCATTGCGCCCCAGCTCCGCTTCCACATGCAGCTTCGACTGCGCCTCCGGCTCTTTCGCCAGCTTCGTCGTTAGATCGTTCAGATCGATCGTCGCGCCATAGCAATCGTTGTGTGAGATGTAGTGAAACTCGGCTTCGAGGTCGCGCGCGGCCATGTCGAACGGAATGGTGCGATCATTGAGCAGAGCAATGCCATCTGTCACCTCCACCTGCTCCGCCTTCAGGTCCAGCAGCGTATCCATCAGCGGCGTTGTGCTCGTGCGCGGATTCTTCGGCTTCGGCTGATTGGTCTTTCCATCCTTATCGATGATGAGGTGAAACTGCGGGTGCTCCACGCGAAGGTAGTTCAGCGACACATGCGAGGCCAGCCCCGATCCCGCGACATGGCTGAAGAAGTTGAACACTTTGACTCGTACCAAAATCCGGTCCGCCGCAAGATAAGGCGCCTCGCCCGGCCCTTCCAGTCCGTGAATCACCAGTCCATCGGCCTCAATCGCCAGATGCCACAGCTTGAAGTGGAGGGTGCGCAACTCCACTCTTCCTCCCGTCGCATCCTCGAGCACGCTGACGACCTCGCGCGACACTCTGCGCTCGAAGTCCGGCGTAGCCGAATACCACGAAAGGCCCGCAACCAGCGCGGCCGCCAGCACAACCACCACCAGCACGGTCCATACCATCCCGCGCCCAACCCGCGCAATCAGCGAGCGCTCAGCCTTGACGATCTTCTCCTTAACGCGTTCGACGCCGCGTTCAATCTCGTGCCGCGGATCTCTCGCGCTCATCGTCCCACCTCGCCCTGCCTGATGATGCGCACGCTTCCCTGGGCCCGCAACGACTCCAGCCAGTCGCGCAGAAGGTTGCCGACCTGCTGCTGCAGCAGTACTTCCTGGATGCGTGGCGCGATCGTGTCCAGCTTCGGCGGAGTCGCCTTCTGCCGCTGGTACTCCGGCAGCATCTTCGTCTCGTAATACTCCTTAATCTGGTCGTCTGTGATATGAACTCCGTTGCGGAAGCGCACCTCAATAAATCGGAGCAGTTCCATCCTCGTCCGCCAGAGGTCTCTGAATTCAGCGACGGTGAAACCGTGCTCCCCTAAAAACTTCTGCCACCCCGCATCTGTCTCGCAGTGATATTCCTTGCACTGCGGGATGTCCCTGCGCAAGGTAGCCAGTTGTTCATCCAGTTCCTGGTCGGAGACCTTCGTCTCAGGTTGCAGCTCTGCCTGCTGCGCGATCAGCGTTCGATCGATCAGACGTTGTACTGCCTGCTCGCGCGAGAAATCCCCAATCCCGCGATAGGGCTGGATCGTCTCAAACCGGCGCTCCTCGTCGATATCGCTCTCCAGGATCACATTCTCGTTCACAACCGCAACTACCCGGTCCAGCACGACGCCCTGCGCCGCTGCTGAGTTCGCGGCACCATTCGGGCCCTGCTGCCCCCACAACGGGACAGGAGAGGCGACAGCCGCGAGCGCCAGTACAATCGCACCCTCTATCCATCGCTTCGCCTTGTTGTGAGTCATCATGCTGATTAGAAGGTCTGCCCAATGCTGAAGAAGAAGTTGAAGTGCGCTGCCTCTCCCACATGCGGAACGCTGTTGTTCGTATAGTCGTTAATCACCGGATAGATCGTTGGATTCAGGTTATAGCTGAAGTCGAAACGGATTGGCCCCACCGGCGTGTGGTACCGCGCTCCAATTCCCACATCATGCGAGAAGTAGTTGAAATTGCACGTCCCGATCGTGCCCGAAACATTGCGGCAGGTATTCCGGTCTGGCTGATGAAACCGTGTGAAGCTCGGAAACATCTCAGACGCATTCTGAAACACATTCCCCATGTCGTGAAACAGAACAAAGCTCACGCTGTTGCCTACGTAGGGCAGCGTCGGTGGCGGCATCCTTAACTCCAGCGTATTTACGAATGCTGCCGAACCACCCACCGGGTACCCGGTTTGCAGGTCTCGAGGCCCGGCCCCGTTGATGGGAAATCCTCGCAGCGAATTCGCGCCGCCTGCATACAGCCGCTCCGGGAGAGGCACCGCATTGCAGGTTGGGTTCGTCGTCAGCAGCACTCCCTCGCACGCTGTCGAGCCCGCGTTCGGGTTCGCTCCCATCGAATTTTCGTATCCGATTCGCGTGCTCCTGGCCAGGACGTATCTCTGCTTGTTGAACTGATAATAGGTTGAGTTAGTCCCATCAATCTTGTAGAAGTCCGTCTCTGACCCAAACTTTGATGAAGCATCGAAGAATTGAATCGTCGTGTAAGAGCCCTTCACTGCATCCAGCGGGTTTGGCGACCGCGTGTCGTGGAACCATGTGATTCCAGGGCCTCCTACCCGCACCGGCTGCGACAGCAATGGAATCAGGTCAACCGACACCTGCAGGCTGTTCGGATCCACCTTCACACGCCGGTAGATAAACTCGTAGATAAACGTGTTCCGCCTTCGGTACTTCTGCGTCACGCGAAAATCACCCTGCAACGTCGATGAGGCAAACGTAGTGATGTCCCGAATATTGCTATAGCCGCCGGAGATCGACGCCGACAAATTGCGACTGCCCCTGAAGTGGGGATTCTGAAACGTCACGATTGCCACCTGCTCGAGAAGGCCGTAAGCCGAGTGCAGTGTGATCGAATCTTCTGTCCCCCGGAAGTTAATCCGCGATATGTCCAGTGTGACGCGCGGGCTTACGCCAGCCGTTCCTTCCTGGGAGTACCCCGCGTTTGTCTCGTTAATGTTCCCCGGATATCCCGTCTGAGCCTCAAACCCGACGCCATAAGTCACGTTCCACCGCTTCGCTTCTGTCAATTGCACCAGCGTGTTCTTGCGCGGAGCGTTGCCCGTCGGGTTCTGCACCGCCGTCACCACTTCATTGAACAGCGCCAGATCATACAGTCCCCTCTGCGTCTCCAGCAGCGCCGTCTGGTCCAGTGGATCGCCAGGGTGCACAAGAATCTTGTTTTGCGCCACGCTCGGCTTCGTATGTACCAGGCCCGAAACCAGCACACGATGGATGAAGACTTGCTGCCCCTCTACGACATTCAGCGTTACGTCGGTCAGGTCAGGGTTGTCGCGCCGGTTGTGCTGCTCTATCTCTACCTTCGCCTGGTCGAAGCCGTGGCTCAGGTAGTACGCGAGTACGGTATTGCGATCGCCCGACACCGTTACCAGCGAAAACGGCTGACCCGGCTGCGCATTCATCAATCCGCGAATGTCTTTTTCTCGGCTCGGATCCACACCCACAATATCCACCGAACCGAACTTCTGCTGCGGCCCCTCCTCCACCGTATAGGTCACCCATATCTCACCGGTCTTGTTTCCTTGCGTATCAGTGTCCTTTACATCCGTCGTCACCTTTACCTCGTCGAAGCCATTCGCTCGATACAGCGCCTGAATCGCGCTCACGTCACTTGCCACCAGGCTTGGGCTATAACGTCCGCTTCGCTCGTATGCATCGGCCTTCTTCACTTTCATGCGCTCGCGGAGAATGTCTGTTGGAAAGTACTTGTTCCCCTTGATCTCGACCGACACCACCTTGTGCTTGATGCCCCGGTCCACCGTAAAGACGACGCTCTCCGATGAAGAGTTTGCGCCGATGACCCTCACTTCCACCGTCGCATCAAAATAGCCTTGCTGCTGCACGTAGTCGCGAATGTTGTGAACGCCTTCATTCAGAAGGTCGTTGTCGATCGTCCCTTCTTCATAGATGGGAATAAGGAGCTTCATGCGCTTCTTCGAGACCTTCAGGCCCTCCAACACCACCTTCACTTCCGGCCCCTGGTTCGCCACAAACTCGTAGTCCACGCGGTTGCGAGCCGGCGCATACGTCTGCTTCTGCAGTGTGATCGTCGCTTCGAGGTGGTTCTGCTTCTGGTACTGCGCGCGCAACTTCACCAGCGCGTTGCTGGTCGTCTCTCGTGTGACCTTGCTTCCTTCCTTCAGCTTTCCCTTCTTACGAAACTCCTCGATCGTCATTCCCGGGTCGCTTCCGTCCAGCGACACCTGCCCCACCCGCGCCTGAGGCCCCAGTGTCACTGTGTACACCAGGTTCACCTGGCTGTTCGGCTCATCGGTTGTTCGCTCAACCGAGACCTTCGACTCGTAGTATCCCTGCTGCTCCAGCGTCTGCTTGATCCCCTCCGACCCGCCGGCAACCGCGCCCGCGGTCAGTGCCGCACCCGGATTCAGCTTCGTCGCATACTTCAGCAGCGAGGTCATGGCGTCACTACTCACACCCGCAATCGTCACCCGGCCCACGTAATACCGGGGACGCCCCGCGAAGATGAGCGTGACCCTGTCGCCCTGCCGGATTCCGCGCAACTCGATGTCGCGATAACGTCCGCTGTCAAACAGCCGACGCATGCTTTGCCGCATCTTCTCCGGATCGAGCGGCTGCCCCACCTTCTGGTCGATCTCATCCGGCAGCGTGTCGTCTTTATCAAAGGTCACGCCTTCAAATTCGATCTTGTCGACCACCAATCCCTTCCACGCCCACACCGAGGTCGACAGCCCAGAGCCGATCGAATCAAGCTGCGGCGCAGTAGCCTGCTGGGTGCCCGCCGGCCGGTCCGTCTGCGAGGCCTGGGGAACCGTCGCCGGAGTTGTCGTCGTCCCGCCCGGCGCAGCTGCCTGGGGATTCTGCGGAGTCGAGGGCGCCGGCGTCTGAGCCGCTCCGAGCGCAGCAGCAAGCAACAGCCCGGCCCAACCCGCTCCGGCACGCTTAAGCCCTTTCCTCATGCGCGCTGCTGGCGCTCGACCTCGCTGCACCTGAACCAAAAACCACCCATCCTCTTGCGTTGTCGCTTGCGGCACCTCAGGTGCCCCGGGTCCAATGCCATAGGATGCGAAGAGGCCCAAAGCCTGGGCGACTCCCGCTCCTCCGATGCATTCCCTATACTACGGAAGAGCAGCGTCTTCGGGCGTAGAAAGCCTCCACCATGTCCCACTCTGTACAAGAACCAGCGCTTACCGCCACCATCGACGATCGCGAGCGCTATTCCCGTCAGATCCTCTTCTCGGGAATCGGCGAAGAAGGCCAGCACCGCCTCGCCGTCTCTCACGCCGCAATCGTCGGCTGCGGAGCCACTGGAGCGGCTGCCGCCTCGCTGCTCGCCCGCGCCGGCGTCGGAACCCTCACCCTCATCGACCGCGACTTCGTCGAGCCCTCCAACCTTCAGCGCCAGATACTCTTCGACGAGCAGGACGCCCTCGACGCTCTTCCCAAGGCCGAGGCCGCGCGACGCAAGATCTTTCTCTTCAACTCCACCATCCGCGTCAACGCACACATCGCCGATCTCGTCCCCGCTAACATCGACCAACTCCTCGGTCCGGCGCAGCTCATCCTCGACGCAACCGACAACTTCGAGACCCGCTACCTGCTCAACGACTACGCCGTCCAGCAAGGCAAGCCCTGGATCTACGCCGCCGCCATCGGCTCCTACGCCGCAACCATGAACATTCTGCCTCTTCCAAGCAACCTGCAACCTGCAACGAGCAACCTGCAACCAGCAACCGCCTGCCTCGCCTGCATCTTTCCCAAGCCTCCCGCCGGCCCCGTCGAAACCTGCGACACCTCCGGCATTCTCTCCACCGCAGTCAATCTCGCTGCCTCGCTTCAGGTCACCGAGGCCCTCAAGTTCCTGACCGGCCAGCCCCATCTCATGCGCCGCACCCTCCTCTCCTTCGACCTCTGGAGCAGCGAGCGTTCTGAAATCTCTACCGCCCAACCTCGCCCTAACTGCGAGGTCTGCGGCGACCGCGTCTTTACCCATCTCTCCGGCGAAGGCCGCCCCCACATCACCCTCTGCGGCCGCAACTCCGTCCAGATCCACGAGCACCACCGCCCGGTCGACTTCGCCGCCATGCGCGACCGCCTCGCCCCCCACGGCGACGTCCGCTTCAACAACCTCCTTCTGCGCTTCGAGCGCCCGCCGCACACCCTCACCCTCTTCGCCGACGGCCGCGCCATCGTCCAGGGCACGACCGACATCGCCCTCGCCCGATCCGTCTACGCCCGCTTCATCGGTTCCTGATTGCACCCAAATTTCAGGGCGATCACATTATGTTTCAATAGCTTAGATGCCGCCCTCCACACAACCTTTTCTATACCGCTACACTCTAAGGCGGGAGGGGATATGAATCACTCCATTGCTTACAAATCGGCCTTGGTAAACACGAACTGGTGAAGATGTGCACCCAAAACCGGGAGTCTAGCCCATGGAACTCCAAGGCCAGCAGATGACAGAAACCAAATCCGTTCCAGCTCTCTTCAAGAGAAATCCTCCAATTGCCGGTGAAGTCGAGGCGATTGAGCTCGCCAAAGCGGGCGATCCCGAGGCATTTTCGCGCCTCTACGCCCTCCATAAACGCCGCGTCTACACCCTTTGTCTCCGCATGCTCGGCAACGTCTCTGAAGCCGAGGACATGACCCAGGAGGCCTTCCTCCACCTCTATCGCAAAATAGGCAGCTTCCGCGGCGAGAGCGCCTTCTCCACGTGGCTGCATCGCCTCACCGTCAATCTTGTCCTCATGCACCTTCGCAAAAAGGGCCTGCAACTCGTCTCCCTTGAGGAGACCATCAACCCGTCCGAAGAGGATGCCCCGAAGCGCGACTTCGGCAGCCGCGATCCTCAGCTCGCAGGCTCGGTCGACCGTGTCGCCCTCGAGCGCGCCGTCGCCTCGCTCCCTCCCGGCTATCGCATGGTATTCGTCCTTCACGACGTGGAGGGCTTCGAGCACAACGAGATCGCCGTCATGCTCGAGTGCTCCACCGGAAACAGCAAGTCCCAGCTCCACAAAGCACGGCTCAAACTCCGAGAACTGCTCCGCGATCCAGAATCTACAAAGCTAGCCGACCTCAAGGAGGCTGCGCTATGACACAAAACAACAAACCTGGTGCCCCCCCTCCCATGTCTTGTGCTGAATTTCAAGAACAGCTGCCTGACCTCTTTGCGAATCAAAACTCAGGAATCCCGGAAAGCTCGGCGCTGCACGAGCATCTCGAAACCTGCGAAAACTGCTCTGCCTTGGTTCGTGACCTTCAGTACATCGCTGAACAAGCCAGCCTCCTTCTCCAACCCGTCGAAGAAGAACCCAGTGATTCCGTCTGGGAAAAGATCCAGGAGAGCATCACTACCGAACGCGCCCACGGCGCTCTGAAAGGCGAGACGAGCTAGCCGAATACCCGGAAAAACCGCTTGCAACCCTCCGGAAGTCGGTATATCGTCACTCTTAGCATGTTGAACCACCTCCAGACCGGCCGATTTAGCTACTGGTATTGGCACAGTCGCGGCCGGAGGAGCCTCGCATGTATCTCTGACAGAGCCTGAAACTTTCAGAGTCTTCGATCTTCCCGAGCCGCGACCCCTCAAAGGTCGCGGCTTTTGTTTGTGCGCAACATCAACCCCGGCAATACACTACGGAGAGAGCCATGAGCCCCGCCCAGACCACCACCACCATCAACCCCCTCGAACGTGCCACCGTCCCCTTGCATCTCAAGCGGCTCGTCCTCACCGGCTTCATGGGAGCCGGAAAATCAACGGTCGGCCGTCTCCTCGCCACACGCACCGGCTTTACCTTCCTCGATCTCGATACCCACCTTGAACGCCGCGCCGGAGCCACCATCCCGCAGCTCTTCGAGCGCCACGGCGAAGCGCGCTTCCGTCGCCTCGAATCCATCGCCCTCGCCTCCGCTCTCGCCGCCACCAACACCATCCTCGCCCTCGGCGGTGGCACTCCCGAAGAACTCACCAACCGCCTTCTTCTCGAGCAGACGCCCGGCACCTTCACGATCTTCCTCGACGCCCCATTTCCCACCCTCTTCGACCGCTGCATGCTCCAGGACATCGCTCGCCCCGTGCTCCAGGACCCCGCCGCCGCTGAAATTCGCTTCGCGCGCCGCCGTCCCCTCTATGCCCGCCTCGCACAACTCACCCTCGACACCAGCAGCCTCACCCCGGAGGAGACCGTCGACGCCATCCTCGCCGCCCTGGACCAGCTCCCCTGAACTAGTGAGGACTGTCGCCAGTAAACCGTCGGACGCCCATTTTCGGCATCCAACCATCCCGCGGCCCTATAGGAGAAGCCCCTGGACACGTCGATACCAGAACCGTTGCGCGACGAAGAGAAGGCCTCCCGCGGTGCGGTCCGCGGCCACATCCTCTTCACGGTCGGCATCCTCCTCCTGCTCCTGCTCAGCTGGGTTCTTCTTAAAGAGATCGTCATCATCTACATCAGCGCGCTCTTCGCTGCAGTCCTGATGCCGGTCGTCAATGGCATATCGCGCTATCAGATTCGCGGCTACCACCCATCCCGTGCCGTCGCCATCCTGATCCTCTTCCTCGGCGTCGCGCTCGTCCTCGCTCTCTTCTTCCTCCTGGGATTTCCTCCCGTTCTGCGCGACCTGAAGCAATTTACCGACGAGCTTCCCAAACGCATCCCGATCTTCCTCGCGAAGTTCCATAAGCTTCCACTCATCGACAGACTTGACGTCGACGCCATCGTCTCCCGCGCCGAAGGAGCGCTCACCGAGACCGCAAGCTACCTTGTTACTTCGATCCCGTTCTGGCTCTCGCACCTCTTCGACATCCTCACGGCGCTGTTCCTATGCCTCTATTTCATGCTCGAAGGCGAGCACGTCTACCACTTCTTCCTCTCCCTCTTTCCCATTCCGCGCCGCGTCCGCCTCAATGCTACCCTTCAGCGCGCAAACGACAAGATAAGCAAGTGGCTTCTCGGCCAGGGCCTGCTCATGGTCATCCTCGGGGTCTCCAGCACCATCGTCTTCGGACTCCTGCACGTCCGCTACTTTCTGCTGCTCGGCTTTCTCATGGGTCTCTTCAACATCATCCCCGTCGCTGGGGGAATTATTAGCATCGCTCTCGCTGCCGGAGTCGCTGCACTCGACTCCTGGACCAAGATGGCAGGTGTGTTGATCTTCTATCTGGTCTACGTCAACGTCGAAAACGCCTACCTCATCCCCCGCATCATGCGCGCCAGCGTCAACCTGATGGGTATCACCATCCTGGTCGCCCTGCTCTTCGGAACCGCCCTCGCCGGAATCGCCGGGGCGCTTGTCGCCGTTCCCACCGCTGCTCTGGTCGCCGTCCTGCTCGAGGAGTATGCCGTTCAGAAGGACTGGAACTAACTCCCCACTGACGGTCAGTTCCAAATGACCGCCCCAAAAAATATTTTGCAGGCATTGCCAAAATATCCGGTATAGAATGCCTAGAATTACCACGGTACCCTGTGCCCGAACTTCAGTTTGCCCAACCCGCCCGCCGAAATCTTCTTGCGCCCGTTCTGATCGCTTTCCTGGTCCTCGGACTCGCCATCGCTCTGGTGATCCGCTTCACTCCGCATCGCATCGCGGACATGGAGATCACCCACGTCTCCGTCTATCCCGCCCACCTCGTCTTCAGATCCGACGCCATGATCGTCGGCTCCGGCAGGACCGAGGACGATCTCTACGTCCTCACTACCCTGCGCCTCACCGACCGCCTCAATCTGCCCCTCTTCATCAAGGACTTCACTGCAACCCTCACCACCTCCGACGGACAGCAGTTCAACACCAGTGCCGCTGAAAAGCAGGACATCGAGACCATCTACAGCGCCTTCCCTGCCATGAAGCCCCTTGGCTCCGAACCCCTCCTGCGCGAGACCCTCATCAACCCCGGCAACTCCGCCGAGGGAATGGTCCTGCTCCACTTCCCCGTCGCCCTCGACGCATGGGAGCACCGCAAATCCGCCGTTCTCAGCGTCGACCTCTACCATCAGGGCCCCATCACGATCACCATCCCCATCGGCACCGGAACAGTCGTCACTCCCCCTTCGGACCCGAATAACGACCAGCAATGACGCGCCGTCGCTGGATCGCCGACACCTGGACCGCTGACTCCGCCACCCTGACCGGCGACCAGGCCGCCCATCTCGTCCGCGTACTCCGCGCCACTCCCGGCCAGGTCTTCGATGTCGTCGCTGGCGGCTTCCTCCACCGTGCCGAGATCGTCAGCGTCAACGAAAGCGAAGTCATCTTCACTCTCCACGAAGAACTCGAATCTGACACCGCCCTTCCCCTTCACCTGCTCCTCGCCATCTTCAAGTTCGATCACATGGAATGGGCCATCGAAAAGGCCACAGAGCTAGGCGTCGCCCGCATCACTCCCATCCTCGCGCGCCGGACCGACAAGCACCTCGCACACTCCTCTCTCAAGCGCGCGGAACGCTGGCGCCGCATCGCCCTCGAGGCCTCCAAGCAATCGCGCCGCACCACCATCCCCACCGTCGAAGACCCCGCTCAACTCAAGCCAACCCTCGACCACGAATCCAGTCCGGTTCGCATCCTGCTCTCCGAGACAGAGCAGACCAACACCATCGCCGCTGCTCTGTCCGAAGGGCAAACCGGCGACATCGCCCTCGCCATAGGTCCTGAAGGCGGCTGGACGACCGATGAGATGGACCTCTTCGCGCAGCACAACTGGAAGCCCGTAACCCTCGGCCCCCGCATCCTCCGGGCCGAGACCGCCGCCATCGCTGCCATCGCCATCACATCTTCCCTCTATACTTGACCCCACTGCCGGGCGCCTGGTCCATCGCGGTTTTGTCGCTATGGGTAGGAAATTAGAACTGTCTGACTCTCCACAAGTTTTCCACAGAAAATCTGTCAAGCCCCTAAACCACTCAACCCAAGCTATATCAGCAACTTATGAGTGGCAGACCAGTTTCACTAACCTGCTACGATAGAACTAGATCGAATCCTTGTCAGACGCCTCGGTCCAATAACCACTAACTCCTTTATTTTGAAGACTTTGATATCTAAGCCATTTGAATAGAAGACTTTACGGTTCTTGATGAACACTAAGCCGTTTCAAAACAATACTTTGCACAAATAAGGGGTGGGGGGTC
Source organism: uncultured Acidobacteriaceae bacterium (assembly GCA_963741395.1). Taxonomy (GTDB): domain Bacteria; phylum Acidobacteriota; class Terriglobia; order Terriglobales; family Acidobacteriaceae; genus Edaphobacter. Next base: position 377,037 of record CAVUHV010000002.1, on the reverse strand, counting down.
GGCAATGAGCCTCCATTCATTCCGCTGCAACAATCAGAGTTCTTTTGTGTCTAATACAATGAGTGCCTGATTCGGAGAAGCTCACCGGGCAGGAACCTCAGCCAGTTCGTCCTCGAAGCCCTTGCAAGCGTGGACAAACGAAGGACCGACTGGGAAGGCAGAAACATGAAACTCTCCCGTCGTATCGCCGCAATGTTCGGTACAGTGGCACTCGCGGTAGCCCTGCTCTTCGCGGCCGCATCACCGGCTCACGCCGGCGTCTTTGTTCAGGTCGAGGCCGCTCCACCCCCTATTCCCGTCTACGACCAGCCAGCGATCCCCGGCGATGGCTACATCTGGACTCCGGGCTATTGGGCCTGGAATGGTGAAGGATACGTCTGGGTCGACGGAGCCTGGGTTCTCCCGCCCTACGTCGGAGCCCTCTGGACTCCCGGCTACTGGGGTTGGGGATATGGCGGCTACTTCTGGAACGCCGGATACTGGGGACCGTACGTCGGCTATTACGGCGGCATCAACTACGGCTTCGGCTACTTCGGCATAGGCTTCTACGGTGGATACTGGCATGGTGGCCACTTCTGGTACAACAGCTGCTATAACCACTTCGGTGCCGGCTTCCACACCGCGAACTTCTACAACAGCCCCGTCCGTGGCTACAACGGACGCCCTGGCGGCGCAAGCTTCGTACACGCCAATTCGAGCTTCGCTGGTAACCGCGGCTCGTATGTGAACGGCCACAGCTTCACCGGGAGCAACAGTTTCAGCCATAACTCGGCAACTGCTCAGAGCCACTACGGTGGCTTCGCCAACACCGCACGGCCGTACAACACCGCACGGTCGTACAACAGCGGGAGCTACAGCGCGGGACGGAACTTCACGAGCAGTGCGACGCGTAGCTTCGCGATGCCCAGCCAGGGTCGCTCCATGGGCGGCTACGCCAGCGCGCAACCTCGCAGCTTCAGCGGAGGTGGCAGCTTCGGCGGCGGATACCACGGCGGTGGCTATAGCGGCGGCGGCGGATTCCACGGCGGCGGCGGTGGCGGCTTCCACGGCGGCGGTGGCGGCGGCTTCCATGGTGGTGGCGGCGGACACCGCTAACAACCGGTGCAGCAACCACGGGCATGAGACATCAACGGGCTGAGGAGATCTCCTCAGCCCAAACTTTTAACGGAAAGGAGATTCAGCAATGGACAGGATCAACCGCGCCGCGCCAACTCCACAACCATCTGTCCAATCTCCTTTACAGCGTCCGGATGCGCCAACATTCGTACCTTGTGCCCCATCTCACTTCGCCGTGCAGGATACGACAACAGGCTTGAGAGATCGCTGAAGAGGAAACCTTCCATCAACTCATCGGTATCCTGCACTCTCAACTCCGCAGCTCCAGCCGCTGCAAGTACCTCAGCATTTCTTAGCTGGTGGTTGTCCGCTGCTCCCGGAAACGGAACAAGCAGCGATGGTCTTCCAGCAGCAGACAGCTCCGCAACCGTACTCGCCCCACTCCGGCACAAAATGAGATCAGCAGCAGCGAATCGCATTGGCATATCATCCAGAAACTCGGCCACCTGCCATCGACCAGCGTCTGCGCCGCTCGCTCTGTATGCCTCCTCAGTCGCTTTGCCGAATCTTGCGCCGGCCTGATGCAAAATGCTCAAACCCGGCACAGACTCCAGTAACTTCCTCGCAATCTTCGGCAAGACATCATTGAACACTCGCGCGCCCTGGCTTCCGCCGAAAACAAGCAAATGCAGCGTTTGCGCCGAAGGATCATTTTGCGGAGCGTCCGTCTTAGCCCCAATCGCAAAGAACTCCGCTCTTACCGGAATCCCGGTCACCTTCGCCCCGCGAAAGTACCGCTTTGTCTCTTCAAAGTTCACCGCCGCTGCGCTTACCCACTTCCCGACCAGCCGGTTCGCCAATCCCGGCACAGCATTCGGCTCAAATGCCAATGTAGGAACCCGCAGCAGAATCGCAGCCATCATCGCAGGGCCCGAAGCGTACCCTCCGACACCAACGACGACATCCGGTCGAAAGCTCCGCAGCAGCTCTACGCAACGCATCAAACCGAGCGGAAGATCGACCATCGTCCGCGCCCGTGTCGCAAGACTCACGTTCTTCAACTGCCCAACCCGAATCAGTTCCAGCGGAAACCCTGCCTCGGGAACGAGCTTCGTCTCCAGCCCGCGAGTCGTCCCGACAAACCGCACCTCGGCTCCATGCGCATCGCGCAGCTCCCGGGCAATCCCCAGCGCCGGAATCACATGTCCGCCGGTTCCGCCACCTGCAATGAGAACTCGCAACACAGCCGCCTCAGTCGATCTCACGGGTGACATTCAAAAGCACACCCATGCTCGCCAGAGTAAGGAAGATCGACGTTCCGCCCGACGAAATAAACGGCAACGGAATCCCCTTTGTTGGCAGCAGCGCCAGCACCACGCTGATGTTGAAGAAAGCCTGAATCAGGATTGCCGTAGTCAATCCGAAAGCAAGGAAACGCGCAAAGGGATCGGTCGAGAGATACGCCGCTCGCAGCCCGCGATAAGCCAGCGCCACAAACAACGCGACGACGATCACCGCTCCTATCAAGCCCAGTTCCTCGCAGATATTCGCAAAGATAAAGTCTGTCTGAACCTCCGGAAGATAGAACAGCTTCTGCCGCCCTTCCATCAGGCCAAGCCCGTGAAAACCGCCCGTTCCCACTGCGATCAGCGACTGCAGAATGTGAAACCCGGTGCCTCGAGGATCAGCCTCAGGATTGACAAACGCCAACATGCGGTCCCGGCGAAACTTCACATGGAACAGCATGTAATACATCACTGGCGAAGCTAGCGCAGCACCAATCGCGAAGTACCTGACTCGCGCCCCGGCCAGATACAGCATCAACGCCGTCACCGCCATGCAAACCATTGCCGTTCCCAAATCCGGCTCTTTCATAATCAACGCGGAAAACACCAAGGGAATAGAGACGGCCTTCAGAATCGTGCCCTTCCAGTCGTCCATCTGGTGAATTCGCGTCTGTAGGAAGTAAGCCAGGAACAGCACAATGACGGGTTTCGCAAGCTCCGAAGGCTGCAGCGTAGTTCCCGCAAGCCGAATCCACCGATGCGCTCCGTTCATGCCGTGCATCGCGAAGACGCCGACCAGCAACACCATCGTTACGGCAACAGAGGTAAACACGACCCTGGGGTTGTTATAGATCCTGTAGTCCACCCGCATCAGCACGACCAGCACAATCATGCCCACAAAGGCCCAGGCGGCTTGCCTCAACATGAACTGATATGGAGACCCATACTGCGCCTGCGCTATGACAGCCGAGGCGGAGAAGACCATGACCAGACCAAACAGCACTAGCAGCAGCACCACTCCGAAGAGCCATTTGTCCACCCCAACTCTCTTCGCCATCTCACTTCCACTTCTGCTGCTCTCAGTTCAATTCGTTGACGATCTGCCGGAACGTTCGACCGCGATGCTCATAGTTTTCAAACTGATCGAAGCTCGAGCAGGCCGGCGCCAGCAGCACCACATCGCCAGGAACCGCTGCCTTCTGGGCCTCGCGAACAGCAATATTAATCGTTCCCGCACCCACCATCTTCACGACTCCATGGAGTTCGCGCTCAATCTTTTCCGCAGCAGAACCAATCGTATAAACAGCCTTCACTCGCTCCTTCAGCAAAGGCGCCAGAAGCGTGTAGTCCGAGTCCTTGTCCTTGCCTCCGAGGATCAGGTGAATTCCGCGGGGAAACGACGCGACAGCCTTCATCGCCGCGTCCACATTCGTCGCCTTCGAGTCGTTGAAGTATTCGATTCCATTCAGACAACGCACGAACTCAAGCCGATGTTCCACCGCCTTGAAGCTCGCCACCGAAGCTCGAATCGTCTCAGCCGCAACGCCCGCAAGCCGCGCCACGCAGACTGCCGCAAGGACATTCTCCACGTTGTGCGAACCCTTCAGCGGAATCTCGCTCAGCGGCAGAATCGGCTCAGCCTTCGCACCTTCGCTCGGTACGAATACGATACTCTCGCCGTGCACAAACGCGCCTTGCTTGATCGGACGCCGCGCGCTGAACCAGTAGATCCGCGCCTTCGTCTTCGCGGCGATCATCTGCGTAGGCTTGTCTTCCGCGTTCAACACCAGAGAATCCTCCGCCTGCTGTCGCTCAGTGATCCTCGCCTTCGCCGCTGCATAAGCGTCGAAGCTGCCATGACGGTCGAGATGATCGGGCGTAATGTTCAGCACGACTGCAATCTGCGGGTGAAACTCGACAACCGTCTCCAACTGGAAGCTCGAAACCTCCAACACGTTGTTCGTCTCCGGCCTGCTCGTCTCAACCAGGTCAATCACCGGCAATCCAATGTTTCCGCCTACCTGCGTCGGCAATCCCGCATCGGTCAGAATCTTGCCGATCAGAGTCGTCGTTGTCGTCTTTCCGTTCGACCCGGTAATCGCGATGGTCCTTCCCTGAAGGAACCGGCTGGCCAATTCCAGCTCGCCGATCACATCCATCCCATAGCCAATCACCTGTTTCACCTCGGGCGTGTCCAATGGCACACCTGGCGAAACCACGATCAGGTCCTGCCGCCGAAACGTCAGCAGTCCGTGGCCGCCGCTCTCGACCATGATTCCCGCATCGAGCAGCGCAGGAATCTCCTTCGCCAGCGCGACCGCACTCCGGGTATCGCTGACCGTCACGCGCGCGCCCAGCTTGCGCAGGAACATCGCCGCGGAAAGTCCTGACTTTCCCAATCCCACTACCAGGACACGTTTATTCTTCAGGTCCATCATCGAATCAAATCCTCATCGCAGCTTCAAAGTCGTCAAGGCCAGCAGCGCGAAGATGAGCGCCAGAATCCAGAACCGCGCAATCACCTTCGACTCCGACCAGCCCATCAGTTCAAAGTGATGGTGCAGCGGAGCCATCTTGAAGATACGCTTGCCATTGCGCAGTTTATAGCTTCCCACCTGCAGCATGACACTCACTGCCTCAAGAATAAAGACGCCTCCGATAAACGGCAGCAGGAGTTCCTGCTTGATCGCAACAGCAACCGTCCCGATTGCGCCTCCCAGCGCCAAACTTCCGACATCGCCCATAAAGATCTCTGCTGGATGAGCGTTGTACCAGAGAAAGCCAATACTCGCCCCTACCATCGCTCCGCAGAAGACCGTTAACTCGCTCACCATCGGCATGCGCTGCAGTTCAAGATAGTCCGAGAAGACGACGTGACCACTTACATACGTGAGAACGGTCAGCGCTCCAGCGGCGATGATGGTGCAGCCGATCGCGAGCCCGTCGAGCCCATCCGTCAGGTTCACCGCATTGCTCGAAAAAGCGATGACCAGCGCCACGAACACCACAAACGGCAGGAAAGCCAGCCAGTGCATATGGGGAATGTGCCCCATCCACTCCCAGACAAGGTCGGGACGAAACCGCTTCAGGAAGGGAAACATCAGCCTGGTCGAGTAGTTGCCGTGCGCCTGCAGGCGCAGCAGCGCAACCGCGACGCCACAGCTCACCAGCAGTTGCAGGCCCAGCTTCGCACGCGCTGTAAGGCCCAGATTTCGCTTGTGCACAATCTTGATGTAGTCATCGGCGAACCCGATCGCGCCAAAGGCCATTGTCGACAACATGACGATCCATATGAACGGGTTCGAAAGATCTGCCCATAGCAGCGTCGGCACCAGGATCGAGATGCAGATGAGGACACCGCCCATCGTCGGCGTCCCGCTCTTCTTCTGGTGCGACTGCGGCCCCTCTTCGCGAATGTATTGGCCGATCTGGAACTCGCGGAGCCGATCAATGACATATGGGCCGATCAGAAGGCCAATCAGCAGCGCCGTCAGACTCGCAAATACCGTGCGAAACGTCAGATAGCGAAAGATACGAAAGAGGCGAAAGTATGGAAATAACTTCTGATAGAGCAGCCAGTAGAGCAAAAACGCCTCCGCCTTCTTACGGTCGATCGGGTGAAATCGGCGGCGGCCATCAATGATGGCCACAACCTTTGGCTATCTTAGAACAGCATGAGAGCTTTGCCGGAAGCTGTCTTCCACAGCGAATCAAAGTGAATCCGCCCATCTGCCAGCGACGCATCCTACTTAGACAAGCGAGCGAAAGCCCTTTCCAGCCTAACCCCGCGCGAGGCCTTGAGGAGCACCACATCGCCCTCTCGCAGGTTTTTCTCGATCCACTCTCCGGCTGCATCAGCGTCTTTCACAAACTCTGCCTGCACGCCCCGCTCAAGCGCTCCGCGAACGAGCGACTCAGCGGCGCCGCGCACTCCGACGACCACGGAGACTCCGCGCTCGCCCATCCTCTGCCCACAGGCGGCGTGCAACGCTTCGGCTTCCGGACCCAGTTCCAGCATCTCGCCGGCAATCACGATATGGCGCTCTCCCGGCATCGTCATCAATGCATCCACCATCGCATCCAGCGCGCGCGGGTTGGAGTTGTAGCTGTCATTGATCAACGTGGCACCGCGCCAGTACAGGATTTCGCCACGCTTATCTCCTGCACGCAGCTCGCTTACCGCCGCCGCGCACTCCGCAAGTCCCATTCCGCTCTGCAGCCCGGCTGCAATCGCCGCCAGGGCGTTCGGGACGTTGTGGCGTCCGAGCAGCTTCAACTGCACACTGGCGCGCTCTCCCTTCGCCTCCACCTTGAAGACGACACCTTCTGCGCCGACCTCCGCCACATCGACTGCCCGAACTTGAGCCCCCTCGCCGAGTCCATAGTAGACAGCACGCTCACCCATTCCCTGTCCAAACTCCTTCACATACGGGTCATCAAAGTTGAGTATGGCAATACCATCGGCCGGAAGTGCCTCGATTAGTTCATACTTCGCGCGCGCGATGCCCGCCAGCCCGTCGAGAAAGAACTCCATATGCACGGGCGCTACGTTGGAGACGACGGCCCAGTTTGGCTCCGCGATCTTCGCGAGCGCGGCGATCTCGCCAGCGTGGTTCATCCCCATCTCCAGCACGGCGATCTCATGCTCACGCTCCAGCTTCAGCAGTTGCAACGGTAGACCAAACGCGTTGTTCAGATTACCCTGCGACTTCAGAACCTTGAACCGCGCGCCGAGGACCTGCGCAACGGCCTCCTTCGTAGTTGTCTTACCAGCCGAGCCCGTTACGCCAATTACCCTGCCGCCCCATTCTCGCCGGACCGCGTGGGCCAGCCTCTGCAGTGCGAGAAGCACGCAGTCTTCGCATTCAGGAACCCGGAGCAGCTTCGTCTCGTTGACCTCGCCCGGAACCACCCAGCCCATGCTCACAACTGCTGCCACTGCTCCATCGGCGAGCGCGGCCGCAACAAAGTCGTGGCCGTCGAACCGCTCACCCTTCACCGCGAAGAAGAGGTCGCCAGCCGCAATGGTTCGTGAATCGATTCCATATCCAAGCGCCTCAGCCGAGGTGTCGAAGTCTCCTTCGGCGTGAATCCAATCTGCAATCTGGCCCAGCGTCAGCTTCATTCAATCTCCATAAGAACCTCGGCGGCGACGGCTACATCATCGAATGGCACAGTCCTGTCTTTGAGAATCTGCCCCTTCTCGTGGCCTTTCCCCGCGATCAGGACGATGTCTCCCGCGTGGGCTGCACGTATCGCAATTCCAATCGCCTTCGCTCGATCCTCTTCAACCAGACACTCCGTTCCGGTCTCTTTCACTCCGGCAAGAGCCTCGTTGATGATCACCATCGGCTCCTCGCTCCGCGGATTGTCGCTCGTCAAGACGACGAGGTCGCTTTCCTCACCCGCTGCTCTCCCCATCTTCGGTCGCTTCGTCCGGTCGCGGTCGCCACCGCAGCCGAACAGCGTAATCACGCGACCCCCACTCTGCTTCACCAGTTCTCTCGCCAACGAGATCAGATTTCGTAGTGCGTCGTCCGTATGCGCATAGTCCACGACCACGGTCACACCATTGCTTGACGGCACAACCTCAAACCGCCCTGGCACCTGTGTACTTGCTGTAGCGCCCTTTGAAATCTGCTCGAGCGACATCCCGCGCGCCCACGCCGCGGCGCTGGCCGCAAGCAGGTTGTACACATTCACCCGTCCAGTCAAGGTTGACTGCATCTGCACAGCCCCTGCGGGAGTCATCATCCTGAACCGTGTCTCCTGTGCATGCATCTGCACACCCTCAGCGCGAAAGTCCCCGTCGCTCATCCCGTACCGTACAACCTGGGACCGCTCAATCGATTCGGCTAGCCGGGCACCATAGGGATCATCTACATTCACTACGGCTACGCGCGGAGGTGGCGCGCCTACGCCTTCGAATAACCTTACCTTTGCCGCGAAGTAGTTCTCCATCGTCCCGTGGTAGTCGAGATGATCCTGGGTTAGGTTCGTGAAGATTGCTACCTCTACCGGCAGTCCCCACACGCGCTCTTGCTCCAGCGCGTGCGAGCTCATCTCCATCACGGCCTCCGTCGCCCCTCCTTTTACTCCATCGGCAAAGATTTCGAGAATATCGCGGCTCTCGGGCGTTGTATGAGGAGACTCCCTTACTTCGCCGGCAACGTGCGTCTCAATCGTGCCAATCAGTACGCACTTCCGCCCAGCGCTCCGCAGCATCGATTCCAGCAGAAAGGCAGTCGTTGTCTTTCCATTCGTCCCCGTCACTGCACTCAGGGCAAGCTTTCTTTGTGGATGGCCCATCAATGCAGAACTCGCCTCGGCCATTGCGCGCCGTCCATGTTCCACTAAAGCTACCGCAACTGCAGGGTGTGCGCGTCGCAACCTGTAGCAGGAATCGCTGGAGTCGGTCAGCACCGCCGCAGCGCCTTGTGCGATAGCTGCGTCGATATAGCGATTTCCATCCACGCTTCCACCGCGCATCGCAACGAAGAGATCGCCGGGTCGTATCCGCCGCGAATCGTACGCTACTCCCGTGACGTCTACCGGGCCGCCTCCGCAGTCCTGAGCCTCCACTTCGCGCAAAATCTCACTCCATTGCATACCCACCGATTCTAAGCTGGACTCGACTGTGAAAGGCCTCTGAAAGAGCTGGAACTATCGCATGAAGCGGACCACGATCTCAGTCCCCAATGGAACCATGGTCCCGGCAGCGGGAGCCTGCCCCCTCGCTAGACCGCTGCCTATAAGCTGCACACGCAGACCCGCCTCGTCGGCTTTCTCGACGACAGCCCGCAGGTCTGCGCCTTCAAACGCAGGAACAGCCACCCGCTTACTCGCATTCACAACTACGCCGCCGCTGACACGAGACTGGAGTGACTGGTCGGTCTTCGGAGCTTCCAGAGTTACCGAGGCTCTCTGCTCATCGGGCATAACCGAGCTGGCCCCGCCGTTTGCGTTGAACGCTGCCAGCACCTTAGCCGGCAGCAAACTCAAGATTCTCGCGCTGCTCCCTGAGGCCCGTGTCGGGACCTTCGTCACATTCGGATTGTCTTCCGCGACCGCGGCTTCGGGGGCAGCCGCGTTCTGCGGCGTCCTCAGCGGATCATCAGCGGGCAGGTTGTTGATGTCTGCAAACATCGCATTCAGATCAGCCGGGCTGTCTGTGATCGAATCGTCTACAAGGTCTTTCTGCGCAATTAATTCCTTGGTTGTCTTCAAGGGCTGATCATGCGGCACGCCAAGGTATTCGAGCACCTGTTGCGCGACCTCGGCGAAGACGGGCGCGCTCGTCTCTGCTCCATAGCGCGAGCCCACGGTCGGAGTATCGATGACTACTGCGATTGAGATCGCCGGATTGCTGACCGGAGCAAACCCCGCGAAGCTTGCCACAAGCTTCGTGTGCGAGTAGGTGTGAGTCGCAGGGTCGATCTTCTGCGCCGTGCCCGTCTTTCCCGCGGCGCTGTAGCCGTTAAGTGCCGCCCGCTTTCCCGTGCCTTCTGTGACGATTCCCTGCATCATCATGCGCATCTTGGCAGAGGTGATCTCTCTGATCACGCGATGCGCTCCATCAGGTAGCGTAGACGGCAACTGGTTGGCGGGCCGGAAAGCGGCCGGCTTCAACCTTGCATCGCCCTTCATCTCATCGGTCGACTGAAGCAGAATATGCGGGGGCATGTACATGCCGCCGTTCGCAATCGTGCTCACCATGGTGACCAGCTGCACCGGCGTGACGGCGACTTCCTGCCCGATCGCCATCGACAGAATGCTGGTCGCCCCCCATCTCTTCGGATTACGCAAAAGACCACGGGTCTCGCTGGGCAGCTCGATGCCGGAACGATCTCCGAAGCCGAAGCCGCGCATGTAATCGTAGAACTTCTGATTTCCCAGCTTCAGCGCCATCTTCGCCGCGCCCACGTCACTGGAATGTTCGAGCGCGTACTGCACCGTCACACGACCGAAGTGGTCGGATCTATCGTCATGCAAGGTCCGGCCATACATGGTCATGGCGCCGTTCTGGCAATCCACGATATCGGTCGGCTGCACGCCCGCCGCATCCAGGGCGGCCGCATACGTAACGAGCTTGAAGGTCGATCCCGGCTCGTACACATCGCTCACGGCGAGGTTCTTGAGCACGCTCGCATCCATGTGACGCTGGTCGTTGGGATTGAAGCGTGGCGCGATGGCGAGCGCGAGAATCTGGCCGGTGTGCGGGTCCTGCACCACGACGGTGCCGTGCGCCGCCTTCATCTTCTCCATCTGGGCATCAAGGGCCCGTTCCGCGATGTACTGGATATTCGCGTCAATCGAGAGCACAAGATTCTCGCCTGGCATCGGCTGGCTCTCTTCGCTCCCCAGCACATGCCGCTTGGCGTCGATCGCAGTCAGCATGTGCCCCGGCGTGCCGTGCATGTCATCGTCGAACTCGAGCTCCAACCCGCCCAGCCCCGTGTCATCCGTGCCGACATAGCCCAGCACCTGCGCGGCGAGATCGTTGTTTGGATAGAACCGTTTGAACTCCTTCTGGAAGTAGACGCCCTTCAGATTCAACTCACGCACACGCTCCGCAGTATCTGCGTCAACTCTGCGAGCTACCCATGCAAAGTTCCGCGAAGCGTTGAACCGCGCGAGCATTTGAGGCCGCGATGTGAAGGTGTCTCGCTGATCGGCATGGACGACCTTCGCCAGAATCTCGGCGACGTTTTCCCTGTTATCCCCCAGTTCGGTCGGCACCGCGTAGATGCTGTCGACCAGCACCGTCATCGCCAGCTCTTTCAGATTGCGGTCGTACAACACTCCGCGCCGCGGAGCTACCTCGAAAGTGCGCTGCTGCTGCTTCTCTGCTCGCTCGACAAAGTCGCTATGCCGAACCACCTGCAGCCACACCAGTCGCAGGCCGATTGCGCTGGTCCACAGGCAGAAGAAAAGCGCCACGTAAACAAACCGTATCCTCCTTATTGGAGCGGTCAGTGTCTGCCGTGGCGCCTTCGTCATCTCAATCCTGTCATCTGCTATGAATCTTGTTCAAATCGGTTGATGGCTACTGAGCAACCAGCGCGGGGGCCTTCGCCTGCGCCCACACCGCACCACCGGTCAAGCTGCCGTCCGGGCGTACGACCTGTCCGGGCTGGGGTGCATCAAGTCCGAGCTGCTTTGCGATCTTGTCGATTCGCTCAGGGTCCGTGAGCTGCGCCTCCGTTAGACGGAGCTGACGGTTCTCCTCGCGCAACTGCTCGACCTGTTGCTTCTGTGCTTCGATCTGGTAGCCGATCTCGATCGCCGAGAAGTGCTGCCACACATAAACCATCACCAGCAAAAAGAGCAGGCTCATCACCATCGCGAACTGCCGCATCTCCCGACGGCGCTCCGGGTCGTCTGCCTTCACCAGCCGCGTGTTGTCGATGTGCTTGGTGAAGAAGACCTCGGGGGTCGGTCCGCGGCGTGCGCGGCGCTGGGCGTCGAACAGCGTACGGTTCCGCTCCGCTACGGACTCCGCGTGAGTGCGCGGCTGCCGCGCCAACATCTCCATCTGTCCTGCTATCGCCGAAGCTGCCATCTCGCACCTCTTCTTCTGTTCTCTCTTGCCACTCTCCTCGACGTACGAACCGGACCGGGGTCGCTATTGGAGGAAGGGACTTTGTGTTACTGGTTGTCTTTCGCCTGAAAGCACGGTGGGACAACCCCGGCCCGATCACCTGTCATCGCCAGCGCAAGCGCTGAACGAAATTTTCTAAACCTTTTGCGCCGCCCGCATCTTTGCGCTTCGCGCCCGCGGGTTCCGCATCTCTTCTTCTTCGCCGGCAACAACCGGCTTCTTTGTCAAAACCTCATAAATCTTGTTCCGGGCTCCTTCACGGAACGCATCCTTTACCAGCCGGTCCTCCAGCGAGTGGAAGCTGATCAGCACCAGCCTTCCTCCCGGCTTCAGCAGAGATGGCGCGCTTGCAAGCAGCGACCTGATCTCTCCCAGCTCGTCATTCACGTAAATTCGGAGCGCCTGAAAGGTCCTCGTCGCGGGATGAATCTTGTCGCCTTTCATTGCTGGGGCCGCGGCCGATACCACTCTGGCTAGTTCCGCCGTTGTCGTAATCGGCCGGGCCCTCACAATGGCTCTGGCGATTCTCCGCGACCTCCTTTCCTCTCCGAATTCGTAAATCAGGTTGGCGAGATCGTTTTCGTCCGCCTGATTTACCACTTGCTCGGCCGTCTGCTCGCTGCGCGAATCCATTCGCATATTTAGCGGCCCATCCGACCGAAAACTGAATCCTCTGTGCGCCTCGTCCAGTTGCAGGCTGCTCACGCCAAAGTCGCCAAGCAGACCGTCCAGACTCCCGGGCTTGATCTCGCTGGCCGCCTCCGAGAACGCCTTGGGCACGAACACCACCTCCGGCATCTCGGCCCCGAGCTCGGCTCCAACCTCTTCCAGCCGCGCCTTGGCCAACTCCATCGCCTGCGGGTCGCGGTCAAAACAGATCAACCTGCCCTTCGCGCCCAGCCTCCTCGCAATCTCTGAGGAATGGCCCGCCAGCCCAACCGTGGCGTCACAATAAACGCCTGCTGGCCGCACATTCAGATACTCCAAAACCTCGTCTAAAAGAACCGGCACATGCTGCGGTCTCGTCATCGCTTCCGCCTTCTGTGCTGCCCCTGGGGGCCAACTTCCACTTCCTGCTACGAATCCTTCGGCTGCGTCTTCTCTGCGAAAGCAGCGTTCTCGCTCTCGGTCAGCGCAATCACTCCGGTTTCGCCTCTCAACTCGGCCTCGAAGCTCTCCTCATTCACCAGCTCCAAGTGGTCCTGCGCACCCAGCACGCATACCGTTCCTGTTGCCTTGACTGCATCCCGCAATCGCTGCGGAATCAGCAACCTTCCCTGGGCATCCATCTCTCCCGGCTGCCCGTAATAGTTCGTTACATCCAGAAACCGCTTCCGAATCGGATCAGTCGTCGCCAGCTTCTGTATCGACTTCTCGATTCCTTCCCAGGTCTTCATCGGGAAGAGCTTGGCTCGCTTCCCGTCAAAGCTGGTGATAAAAAACTTTGTTCCGTACGCCTCATCCAGCTCGTGCTTGAAGTCAGCCGGCATCTTCAGCCTGCCCTTCTCGTCCATCCGAGTTGGATAGTTGCCCCGAAACATAACAACCTCGATACCTGTCCAGCCGTCCGGGGCTTCAATCCGTTCGCCGGGGCTACAATTAGCTCAAGATTCACCTGAGTCAGTCCCCTTTAGTCCCTTTTAGACCACTTGACTCCCCTATCCTGACCTGACAGGGTTTCGCTGTAAAGCCCCAATTTGAGTAAATTGCCGCTTTTCCCACATTGGAACGTGGAAAACTCATCCACTTGTGCGAATCAAGACAGGCACCACTATGTGTTGTGTTTGCACTGATGGTTCATTAGCAGATGGTGTTACTTGCCAGGCGAGAGATCGATCTGGTAGGCGAAATAAAGGCGAAACAAAACGGATTTCCCGCTAGTCTTCGGTCTTCTCCGCGAATCGTTTCCGCCGCAGCAACCACACCAGATACCACAGAACCGCGAGGTTTATCAGCAGCAGGCTGAGCCGGAACCAGGTCGGGTGGTGTGCCAACTCATAGAGTTCCCAAGGGAGAAACGAGATTGTCAGAAAGAGTGTCAGATACTCGGCCCAAACCTTTTCGAGCAGCAGCCCAACGCCCTCAGTCAACGCCAGTGCAGAGTACGCAAACGTCGCCGCACTAATCAGCTTCAGACGGTGAGCGTCGATCAGGTCCACCTTATCCAGCAGAATCGTTACAAAGCGGCTCTCAGGGTCGAATTTCAGGGCCGTAGCGATCCGCATCACCTCATCGCCAAGATCCTTATGCAAAAGGTGCAGAGCCCCGATGCCGATACCAAAGAACAAAATCGCCTTGCCCAGCTTGAAAAGCCCGATCGCGAGCAAACCTCGGTCATGATGCTTATGGCGGTGAGCCACTTGAGTCGCGTTTTCCTGCACGGGAAGAAGTCTCTCGCCGCTGACTGATTCGTCCTGCATAACCATCTGATCTCCAGTTGACGGTTCCCCCGGCAAATTGTCAACGCCACCTCCGCGCGAGCCATTTCTTTATGTGATCAACAAGACTTCGCGGTTCCTTTTCCTTATGGAACCGGGATCTTCGCAGCATCAATCGAGTCTTCTCCTCACAACATCTACGCAAACAGTTCCAATCCGAACGACGCCAGGCAGTAGCAATAGCCCACCGGTAAAAGATAAGGCGGCCTATATGGGCCGCCTCTATCTTTGCTGTTGCAAATTTAGCGTGTCACTAGCCTGGAGTCGCGAATCTCCTTGAGATGCGGCCGCGCCTTCTCGAGCGCCGCGTCGGCCGTCAAGCCGTACTTTTGCCGCAACGTATCGACCTTGCCATGCTCGATGAACTCGTCCGGCCAGCCGATGCGAATCACCGGAACGTTCAGCTCCAGCGCATTCGCAGCTTCTAACACCGCAGAGCCGAACCCTCCCGCCAGGACATGGTCTTCCATTGTGATCAGAAGGCCACACCTGCGGCCGTAGCGCTCGATGCACTCCCGATCCACAGGCTTGGCGAATCGTGGATTCACCACCGCTACGCGAAAACCCTCGTGCTCCAGCATCTCCGCCAGACGCCTCGCTTCAGGCAGCATTGCTCCCAGGCCGAAGATGGCGATGTCCGCGCCGTCCTGAATGACTTCAGCCTTGCCGATCTCAAGCGCCACCGGCTTCTCTTTCACGGCAACTCCGGGTCCGGTCCCCCGTGGATAACGAATTGCGGACGGCCCCTCGTGCAGCATTGCCGTGTACATCATGTCCTGCAGCTCGGCTTCATCCGTCGGAACCATGTGGATCAGGTTCGGAATCCCGCGAAGATAGCTGATGTCGAACAATCCGTGGTGCGTCGGCCCGTCGTCGCCGCTGAGCCCTCCGCGATCCATGCAAAACACGACGGGCAGATTCTGCAAACAGACATCATGCACGATGGGATCGAAGGCCCGTTGCAGAAACGTAGAGTAGATCGCGCAGAATGGTTTGAAACCCTTGGTCGCCATGCCCGCCGCGAAGATTACCGCATGCTCCTCGGCGATCCCCACGTCGAAGTACCTCTTCGGATGATGCGGCCGGAACAGATCGAGCGCGGTGCCGTTGGGCATGGCCGCTGTAATTGCAACGACCTTTTCGTTCATCGCCGCCAGCTTCGTCAGGCTCTCGGCAAATACCTCCGAGTATGTCTTCTGTCCTGCAGGTTTCGTCTCTCCCGACTCCGGATCATATGGCCCCAGCCCGTGAAACTTCTTCTGCTTTTGTTCCGCCGGCTCGAATCCGCGTCCCTTCTGCGTAATCGCGTGCAGTACGACCGGTCTGTTCTGCTTCTTCAGAAACCTGAACGTCTCGATCAGTAGCGGCAGGTTGTGCCCGTCGATCGGTCCGTAGTAGCTCAGCCCAAACTCCTCAAACAGCATGCCTGGTCCGATGAGGCCCTTTGCGGCTTCTTCGGCCTTATGCGCCACATGCCGGGCAGCCTTACCGCCGAACCTCTCAATTAACCCAGCAGCCTTGTCATGCAGATTGCTGAACGTTGTGTTCGCAACGATCTTGTGGAAGTACTCCGCGATCGCGCCGACATTCTTGTCGATCGACCAGGCGTTGTCGTTCAGCACGACGATCATTCGCCGCGTCTGGGCAGCGATATTATTCAAAGCCTCGAACGAGATTCCATTCGTGAACGCTGCGTCCCCAGCCAGCGCAACGATGTGTTCCTTGCCACCGGCGAGGTCGCGCGCAACCGCCATCCCCAGCGCGGCACTCAATGCTGTTCCCGCGTGCCCTGCGCCGTAGCTGTCGTGCTCGCTTTCGGTGCGAAGCATGAAGCCATTCAAACCACCCGGCTGCCGTATCGTGTCGAACTCCTTCTCGCGCCCCGTGAGTAGCTTGTGCACATAGGCCTGGTGGCTCACGTCGAAGACAAAGCTGTCCGTTGGCGTATCGAAGACATAGTGCATCGCAAGCGTCAGTTCGACGACCCCAAGGTTCGGTCCGATATGGCCACCCGTCTTCGAAACTCCGATAATCAGGCGCTCGCGAATCTCCTCCGCCAGACGCTCCAGCTCCACCATGGAGAGCTTCTTCACATCTGCCGGGGAGTTGATCTTCCCAAGAATTGCACTCATCCAGATACCTGTTTCTGCAGCCTTTATGCGCCTCTTATCCACGCTGCTGCGGCCGGTCACAAAACCCAAACCCGCCTTTCGCCACAGCCTTTAAGTATATCAAGCAGACTGATGGTCTCAGCCGTTGGACGAATGGCCTGTCTTGTCGTTATTACGAGCTGAGAAACTCTTGCAGAGCTAAGACTTACTACTCTGCCATTCCCTCCAGCACGACTTCAGACACCGGTTCAGCCCCAAACTCTCCCTCCCACTTCGCGACCACAACGCTCGCCAGGCAGTTCCCCACCACGTTGACCGTCGTCCGGGCCATATCGGCCAGCGCGTCGATCCCGAGGATGACGAAGATTGGCTCTGTCGGCAGCCGGAACGTTGCCACCGTCGCCAGCAGCACAACCAGCATGGCGCGCGGTACTCCAGCCACCCCCTTGCTCGTCAGCATCAGCGTGCCCATCATCAGTAGCTGTTCACCCAACGACAGATGCACTCCCGCCGCCTGCGCTACAAAGATGCTTGCAGCAGCAAGATATAGCGTCGACCCATCGAGATTGAAGCTGTAGCCCGCCGGAATCACGAACGAAACAATTCTCCGCGGCACCCCGAGCGCCTCCATCGACTCCATCGCGCGCGGTAAGGCTGCCTCGCTCGTTGCAGTAGCAAATGCAATCGTCGCCGGCTCAGCCACCGCGCGCAAAAACCTCCGAACCGGCACCCGAAACAGCAGCGCGACCGGTAGCAACACCATCAACCCAAATGCAACCAGGGCTCCGTAGATCGTCAGAAGCAGCTCGCCCAGGTTCACCATCACGCCCAGCCCCATGTGGCCCACCGTGTAGGCCATCGCCGCGCCCACACCAATCGGCGCGAAGTACATCACCAAATTCGTGAACTTGAACATCACCTCGCTCAGGCTCTCGCACAGCCGCAGCACCGGAGCGCGATTCTTCTCGCTCAACGTGGCAAGCGCGATTCCGAAGAAGACCGCGAAGACCGCCACCTGCAGAATCTGTCCCTCGGCCACCGACTTCGCGATGTTCTCCGGGAACACATGCAGCAGAAAATCCTGCCAGTGCGTCGGTGGGGCAGCCGCCACAACCTCACCCGCACTCGTCGCAGGCGCCATCTGCAGACCTACTCCCGCCTTCGTAAGATTGATGGCCGCAAGCCCGACCACGAGTGCCAGCGTCGTCACCACTTCGAAGTAGATGAGGCTCTTTACGCCGATTCGGCCTACACCTTTCAGGTCGCCATGCCCCGCAATCCCCGTCACCAGCGTCGCAAAAATCAGCGGGGCCACAATTGTCTTGATCAGCCGCAGAAAGATGTCGCTAAAGACCCTGAGTTCCACGGCAAACTTCGGCGTATCAAATCCGAGTTCCGCACCCACCACCATCGCGACGAAGATCCAGGGAGTCACCGACCTTCGCCGCGCACCGAACGCCACCAGTGCCGCAATGCCGAGCCACCGCACGGCCAGTGCCACACCGTGGAGTCCGGCTGCCTGGGTAAACCCCAACCCGGCTCCTGCTACCAGCAGTCCTCCGCCGGCTAGCAACAGACCGCGTTCCAGACTTTTATTCTCCATTCCGCGCAGCATATCAGCATCGGCGGTAACGCCTCATCTCCACAGGTCTGAGGCGCTGTTCTGTCAATCCCATTTGTGGCATCATTCTTCCACGAACCCTGCGGCAGAACATCGCCGTCTAAGCAATAAGAAAGCAGCAAAGGAAACCCCATCCCGATGAAACCGATCACCCTGTACCCGTTCTCTTCATTTGCCAAACTTTAGCCGAGGCTCCCATGGTCACCTCCAATCGAATGCATCGCCCGTCTCTCAGCCGCAGTCTGTCTGCCGTTATCGTCTTTGCTCTCGCACTTCCGCTCGCCGCCCAGGTATCTCCTCCTGGCACTGCCGCCTCCGCACCCGCGCTCGATTCCTTGTCGCAATCGCCCACCTTTGTTCCCAGCCCGCTCGCCCAGCCGACGCTGTCGCCAGGAGTCATTCTGCTGATGGAACTCGAGGGCCGCTTTGCAAAGGCCGTCGCGGCAGGCGGCGGCAAGGCCTTCGCGAGTTGGTTCGCCGATGACGCGGTCACGCTCAACAACGGCCGTCCCGCCGTCCTCGGACGCTCCGCCATCGCCGCGCAAGCTCAATGGGACCCGAAGGAGTATCAACTCACATGGACCCCGCAGGGAGCACAGATGGGTCCCTCCAACGACATGGGCTTCACATGGGGGCACTACGAAGGAACCTCGAAGGACAAAAACGGCCAGCCTGTCACCATCTCAGGACGCTACTTCACCGTATGGAAAAAGATGCCCGACGGAAGCTGGAAAGTAGCTCTCGACGCGAGCGCGAATGAACCCCCTGCGGCGGGCGAATGCTGTGTACTTCCAAAGCCTTAGCCCTGCCGCTACATCAAAAGTAGCAGTGCAGAAAATTGCACGCACCCCTACCATCGAGAAGTAACAAAATGAATGCGCTCCTGGTCAAAGACGAAGCCCTCCGGAACGAGGCCCTCATGCAGTACGAGGTCCTCAACACCGCGCAGGATCCTGTCCTTGACGACATAGCGCGCCTCGCCGCTCAGTTCTGTAGTGCACCCGTCGCTCTTATCGTTCTGGTCGGCTCCGATCGACTCTGGCTCAAGTCCCATATCGGCACTAACGCGACCGAGCTCTCTCTCGGCTCGCTTCCCTGCGAGACCACGATCCTTGGCGACACCATCTACGAGGTTCCCGATGCGCGCCTCGATCCCGACTTCGCTCCCGACGGCATCCTCCTCGACAAGCGCCCTTACCGCTTCTATGCCGCGGCTCCCCTCACCACGCCCGGCGGAGTCAACATCGGCACCATCGCTGTTCTCGATCAGCCGTCGCGCCGCCTCACTCCCGCGCAGTCGAACGCCCTCTGCATCCTGGCACGCCAGGTCATCACGCGGCTTGAGCTTAATGGCCGCATCCGCCAGATGGACCGCGCCGCTCGTGCACGCCAGCGTGTCGAGTCCGCCCTTACCGTCGAGCGCAACTTCGTCTCCGCAGTGCTTGATACCGTCGGCGCGCTGGTCGCCGTCTACGACACCGCCGGCCGCATCGTCCGCTTCAACCGCGCCTGTGAGACCGCTTCCGGATACGACTTCGCCACCCTCGTGGGCCGTTATACCTGGGACCGCCTCATCCCCCGCCACGAGATCCCAGAGGCCATCGAGACCTTTGAAAAGCTCCGTTCGGGTGCCTTTCCTGCAACCTTCGAAAATCAGTGGCTCAACCGCGACGGCAGCCTGCGACGCATCGCGTGGTCTGCCACCGCACTGCGCGACTCACAGGGTCAGGTCGCATTCATCATCGCCACCGGCATCGACGTCACGAGCCAACGCGTCGCCGAAGCCACCCTTCGCGAGAGCGAAGCACGTTACCGCCAGCTCGTAGAAGGTTCTCTCGGTATGGTCTGTACCCACGATCTCAAAGGAAACATCATCACCCTCAACGCCCACGGCGCGACCACCATCGGCCGCTCCATCGACGACATGGTCGGTCACTCTCTCTCCGAATTCATCTCTCCCGAGCGCCGCGACAAGCTCCCGGATTACCTTAAGCAGGTCAGCGAGACCGGCGAGGCTCAGGGTCTTCTCCACCTTGCCCACGCGGATGGAGAGACCCGAGTCATCGCTTACCGCAATAAACTCATCTCCACACCCGGCCGCACTCCCTACGTGCTCGGCTTCGGCGTCGACATTAGTGAACAGGTCCGCGCCGAAGGCCGTCTCCGCTCGCTCACCCACCAGTCCGACTCTATCCTCGAGTCTGTCGGCGATGGCATCTTCTGCATCGACCTCGACGGCAAGGTCACCGTCGTCAACGACGCCGCCGCGCAGATGCTTGGCTACAAGCAGCAGGAGATGCTCGGCTGCGTGATGCACTCCCTCATCCACCATTCGCGCCCCGACGGCTCCCCCTACTCTTCTGACGAGTCACCCATTCGCAAGAGCCTCACGACTCTCTCCACCGTACGAGTCGCCGACGAGGTCTTCTGGCGCAAAGATGGCACCAGCTTTCCCGTGGAGTACGTTGCCCGTCCCCTGATCGACACACACGGTCCCGAAGGTGGAAACAGCCACGCCGTCGGCGTTGTCGTCGCCTTTACCGACACCACGGAACGCCGCGCTCTCGACCGCATGAAGGACGAGTTTATCTCCACCGTCTCGCACGAGCTGCGCACCCCGCTCACCTCGCTCCGCGGAGCACTCGGTCTACTCTCCGGCAACGCTCTCACCGGCCGTCCTGAGAAGACCCAGCAGATGCTCGACATCGCGATCAACAACACCGACCGCCTCGTCCGCCTTGTCAACGACATCCTCGACCTCGAGCGCATCTCGAGCGGCAAGAGCGAGCTTCACCGCACCATGTCGAGCGCCGAAGATCTCCTCCGACGGGCTGCCAGCCTGCAGCAAAGCCGCGGCTCGCGCCCGGTCACTCGCATCTTCTTCGCCGCTCACGGAGTCACGGTATGGGCCGATCCCGACCGTATCCTCCAGACCCTCAACAACCTCATCTCAAACGCCATCAAGTTCTCGCCCCCCGGCGGCGAGATCCACCTCACCGCACGCAACCTCGACGAGAGCGAAGCTCTTATCGAGGTCCGCGACCAGGGCCCCGGCATCCCCGCCGACAAGCTCGAACACATCTTCGAACGCTTCCAGCAGGGCGACGCCTCCGACTCCCGCGCCCTCGGAGGCACGGGTCTCGGCCTCGCCATCTGTCGCAGCATCATCAACCAGCATGGCGGCCGCATCTGGGCCACCAGCACCGAAGGCCAGGGCACGACCTTCCACTTCACTTTGCCCACCAAACCCACCACGAATCTGCGCTAGCTAGTCTTACTCGTCGTTCTCCCGCAACTTCGCAATCACCGCGAAGTCCTCCAGCGTCGAGGTATCGCCCTTCACCTCGCCGGTTGTCGCAAGCTCCCGCAGCAATCTGCGCATAATCTTTCCACTGCGCGTCTTCGGCAGAGCTTCGGTGAACCGCACATCGTCCGGACGCGCCAGCGCCCCAATCTCCTTCGCGACCCACTGCCGAAGCTCCTGCTTCAGCTCATCGCTCACCCCGTGTCCCTGCTCAAGCGTCACGAACGCACAGATCGCCTGGCCCTTCAGATCGTCCGGCCGCCCAACTACGGCAGCCTCCGCCACCTTCGAGTGAGCCACCAGCGCCGACTCCACCTCCATTGTTCCCAGCCTGTGCCCGCTCACGTTCAGCACGTCGTCGACGCGGCCCATCAGCCAGAAATAGCCATCCGCATCGCGCCTCGCGCCGTCGCCCGTGAAGTAGCTCCCAGGAATCTCGCTCCAGTAAGCCTCCTCGTAACGCTTCGCATCGCCGTAGATCGTCCGCGCCATCGAAGGCCACGGCTTGCGAAAGACCAGCAGGCCACCCTTGCCGTCCGGAACCGGCTCGCCCTCTTTTGTAACAACCTCAGGCACAATCCCAAAGAACGGCCGCGTCGCAGAACCCGGCTTCGTCGCGACCGCGCCCGGAACTGGCGAGATCATGATCGCGCCTGTCTCCGTCTGCCAGTATGTATCCACAATCGGGCAGCGCTCCCCGCCGATCTCGCGATAAAACCACATCCACGCCTCAGGATTGATCGGCTCCCCGACCGTCCCCAGTAACCGCAGCGAATCGAGCTTATGTTTCCTCACCCACTCCGTGCCCCACTTCGTAAACGCACGTATCGCCGTCGGAGCCGTATAGAAGATCGTCACCTTATGGGCATCCACAATCTTCCAGAACCGGTCGCACTCCGGCCAGTTAGGCGCGCCCTCGTACATCAGCACTGTCGCGCCATTCTGCAGTGGCCCGTAGACCACGTAGCTGTGCCCGGTCACCCACCCGATGTCCGCCGTGCACCAGTAAACATCATCGTCACGGAGGTCGAAGACATACTTGCTCGTCAGATACGTCTGCACCGCATATCCACCCGTCGTATGCAGCAATCCCTTCGGCTTCCCTGTCGTCCCCGACGTGTACAGCAGATACAACGGGTCCTCCGCGTCCATCCACTCCGGCGTGCACTCGGGCGAGACCTTCGCCATCTCCTCATGCAACCAAACATCGCGTCCCGGCTTCATCTGCACCGCGAGATCTCCGCGCTTGAAGACAACCACATGCTTCACCGACGGACACTTCTCCAGCGCCTCGTCCACAATCGCCTTCAGCTTGATCTCGCCACCCCGCCGATAGCTCACATTCTGGGTAAGCACCGCCACGCACTCTGAGTCATTCACGCGGTCCACAATCGCGTGCGATGCAAAACCGCCGAAGATCACGGAATGCACAGCGCCGATCCTCGCGCATGCAAGGAGTGCGATCGCTAACTCAGGCGACATCCCCATATAGATCGCCACGCGATCGCCTTTTTTGATACCGAGCCCTTTCAGCACATTCGCAAAGCGCTGCACCTGCTCGTGCAGTTCCCCGTAAGTCACCTTGCGAATCTCTCCTGGCTCGCCCTCCCATATCAGGGCCACCTTGTCCCGCCGCGAACCTTTCGCATGCCTGTCCACGCAATTGTGCGAAAGATTGAGCTTGCCCCCCACAAACCACTTCGCGCCAAGTCCGGAGCCGTCCCTGCCCGGCTGCAAAACCTGGGTCCACGGCTGAAACCACTCCAACTCCCCAGCCGCCTCTGCCCAGAACGCCTCCGGCTGCTCCACGCTCCGCCGGTACATCGCCTCATACTCCTCGAGACTCTTCACATGGGCCTTTGCTGCAAACTCCGCAGGCGGCGCGAACAACCGATTCTCCCGCAGACTCGAATCCAGGTTCTGGTCCTCGACCATCATTGCCACGCACAATCCTCCGCAATTTTCTTCGATTTCAAAAAGGTACGCTATGGCTCACAGCCGGAGCAACCTCACCAGCCAGGGCCCAAAGCACCCTCCAGTGCCGTGGAATAACTCGCCAACTTCGACGAGCACCTCTAAGTTCCCGCGGGAGGCCGCACCAGCAACGGCAACACAATCGAGATCAGCATCACGACTGCGATCACATGCAAACCGCTTGCGTACGCCCCCGAGGACTGCCGCATATGGGCGATCAGCAGCGGACCGAACGCGCTCGCAAAACCCCATGCCGTCAACATCAACCCATAGATCGAGCCCACATTGGCCGAGCCGAAGTAGTCGGCCGCAAAGGCCGGCATCGTGCCAAAGCCGCCGCCGTAGCACATCAGAATCACGAACGAGACCACGGTGATCACGCCCGCCGAATGCAGACCAGGCAGAAGCCAGAAAAGCAATGCCTGCAGCAGGAACATCACTGCAAAGGTCACCTTCCGCGTCACTCCGTCCGAGACCCACGCCCAGAAGACCCTGCCCAGTGCGTTACCGATGCTGACCACCCCTACCATGCTCGCCGCCGCGATAGCCGTCACCCCGGCCAGCTCCTGAAACATCGGAGCCTCCTGCGAGATCACCGAGATTCCCGCAGACGTATTCAGGAACAGAAGCAACCAAAGCGCCCACCACTGCCATCTCCCCAGCGCGCCGCCCAACGTAAAATCCTTCGCTGCCCTCTGCGCGGTCTCCCTGGGCTTCGCCACCCATCCCTCTGGAGCCCAGCCCTCCGGCGGATTCTGCATGAAGTACCCGGCGCACACCGATACCACCAGATACACCACGCCGAGATACGCGAAGGTCTTCAGCACGCCTACCGTCTGAATCAGGTGTGCGGCAATTGGCGCTGTCACCAGCGCACCGGCGCCAAAGCCTCCCACCGCTACGCCGGTCATCAGCCCGCGCTTATCCGGAAACCACTTCAACAGCACTGCAACCGGAACAATGTACCCCAACCCAAGTCCGATTCCACCAATCAGGCCATACGAAAGATAAAGCCACCAGAGGCCTGTGTCCGAAAAGCTAGCCAAAAAGACGCCTAAACCATAAAGCGCCCCTCCCGTCATGGCGACCACTCTCGGCCCCACTCTCTTCAGCCAGAGTCCACCGAAGAACGACGCGAATCCAAGCACAAAGATCGCAATCGTAAAGGTCAGGGTCACCTGGGGAATCGTCCAGTGAAACAGCTTCGACAGAGGAATGCGAAAGACACTCCACGCATAGACAGCTCCCAGGACCATCTGCAACAGCACTCCAGCCAAGGCAATCCACCAGCGTTCCATCTTGTTCATGGGGTCTCCATTACCTGAAATTTTTGACGGCAGCAATGAACGGCGACGATCGTAAAGCCTTCAAAACGAAGGCCGCCGAATTGTATCCGAAATGCCCCCCGCTTGAAATAACGTAGAAAACAAAATCTCGTTCGACCGCGATAGACTCACCCAATGTTCTTCTGGTCGGCTGGTATTGGCTTCTTCTTCGGCTTTGCCTTCGGCGTCGGCTGCGCCCTCGCCGTCATGTACTCCATCTATATGGGAGGCTATCGCGCCGCCATCAACGACTCACAGCTCCCTACGCCACCCGAACGCTACCGCCAGGCACTCGACAAGGTCTCCAGGCTCCCCCGCGGCAACTGAGTCCACCTGGGTTATCCCCTCGCCGTCAGCAGCGCCTTCATCTCCTTCAACTCCTCAGTAAGCGCTCGTGCCTCTTCCAGTATCTCGGCCCGTTGGTTGACCTCGCGTAGTGGATCCCTCTGCTCCACATAGAAGTTCCCACTCGGCTCAAGGACACACTTCTCCACCAGGCTATAGTCATTCAGCCCCTGCTTGTGAAGTACTGTCTTCAGCTCCAGCTCCGTCAACGCCTCCTTCTTCATTGCCTGCCAGTCCACCTCGCCGTGACGGATCAGCACAGTCTCCGTACCCTCGATCGTCTCGGTCAGCTCAGGAAACCGAAAAAGCACTCGCGTCACTACAAAGTTGATAGCAAGCAACGAGAAGACTCCAATAACACCGCCCGAAACCGAGTTGTCATCCCCGATGATCGAGTTCTGCACAGTGTTCGAGAGGCATAGCAACACGATCAGGTCGAACGGATTCAGCTGAGCCAGCTCGCGTTTCCCGAATATCCGCAGAAACAGCACCAGGAATAGGTACACAATTACCGGACGCAGCACCTTTTCAAGCACGGGCAACTGCAGATGAAACATGCTCTCAACCATTCCCTGAGTCAAAGCGGCACTCCCCTCCACACGATCTCAATTCAATAAAAATCGCTGCTCTTTCCGCAGACACCTATTGGCTGCCGGGTTCACGCGTATCGCTGCTGATGCCACTCCCACGCGCTCGAAATAATCTTGTCCAACTCTGCAAACTTCGGCTGCCAGCCCAACTCCACCTTGATCTTCTCTGAGCTCGCCACCAACACCGCAGGATCGCCCGGCCGCCTCTCGCACTCCTCTACAGGAATCGGCTTTCGCGTCACCCGGCGCACCGCGTCGATCACCTCGAGCACCGTAAATCCCTGGCCATTGCCGATGTTGTAAATCAGCCGGCTCTTCTCCCCGAGCGCTCCCAACGCGAGCAGATGCGCCTCCGCCAGATCGACGACGTGAATGTAATCCCGAACACAGCTTCCATCCTCTGTCGGGTAGTCTCTCCCGAAAACCTTGATGCTCTTGCGCCGCCCCAGCGCGACGTCGAGAATCAGCGGGATCAAATGCGACTCCGGCTCATGCGCCTCCCCATACCCCTCCATCGCTCCCGCCACATTGAAGTAGCGCAGGCTTGCATAGCGCAGCCCATGCGATTCATTCATCCACCGCAACATCTTCTCCACGAGCAGCTTGCTCTCACCGTAGGGATTCGTCGGATCCAGCTTCGCGTCCTCCAGAATCGGGGTCCGCTCCGGCTCCCCGTAGCAGGCTGCCGTCGAGCTGAACACCAGCCGGTCATGCCTCGTAGCGGCCATCGACTCCAGCAGCGTCAGCGTAGCCATCGTATTGTTTCTAAAATAGATCTCCGGAACCTTCATACTCTCGCCCGCCTCGATCAGCGCGGCAAAGTGCATCACTCCATCGAACCGTTCCTCGCTTAGGGTCTTCTGCACCAAAGCTCGGTCGGCCAGATCGCCCTCGACGAACTTTGCACCGTCAGCGACCGCCATCCGCTTGCTGTGACAGAGGTTGTCGAAGACCGTGACTTGATGCCCTCGTGAGAGTAATAATCGCGTCACTGTACCACCGACATAACCTGCTCCACCTGTTACTAGAATCTTCACTTTAGGCCCCCTTGGGATCGCGTCAAATGCATACAACAAAAGTACCAGTGTCAAGCACATACGGTTACGGCAATATACTTGCTGTAGGAGAGCGGCACCTAATCGGCGTAGCTCCGTCTAACGCGTAATCACGGCGCGGCTACTGCTACAACCTTTGCATTGCTCTCGCCGTCTGTTTTCTTAGGAGAAATCCGGTCGGTAGAGGGCTTCACGAGTTGAAGAAAATTGCATCGAGTAAGCAGTTCGTTATTTGCAGTCGACCTCTAGACACTGTCTGAGGTTCACATCGGTTCCAGTCTGGTCTCGGTTCTGCTCCGGCACCAGTCGCATCTTCCCTCTCTGAAGGATTTTTTTATGGCAAAGCCGCTGCGCAGTGAAGATCCCGCACCGAAAAACATGCAGTTCTCTCACTTCGGCGTCCTGAACGACGGCAACCAGAGCAAGGGTTCCTTGTTCACCTCGATCACCGTCAACATCGTGATCGCCATCGTCGTCTGCATCCTTGGTGCCGCTGCAAAGAAAACTATGGACAAGCGGATTCGGCTCACTCAGCTCGAAGAGCCCATTCCCATCAAGAAGCCAGAGCCAGAGCCGATTCGTCCGAAGATCATTCCCAAGCCGCTCCCGACGCCTCCCGTCGTCAAGGTCGAGCCGCCCAAGATCAAGATGCCTGAGGTCAAGCTGCCTGATCCGCCGAAGATCCCTGAGGTCAAGATGACCCAGCCGACGCCGGTCATGCTGCCCGCGCCGCCTAAGAAGGTCGAGCCGCCGCCGGCCCCGAAGGTGGTCAATCTCGCCCA
Organism: uncultured Acidobacteriaceae bacterium; assembly: GCA_963741395.1. Taxonomy (GTDB): domain Bacteria; phylum Acidobacteriota; class Terriglobia; order Terriglobales; family Acidobacteriaceae; genus Edaphobacter. Next base: position 349,549 of record CAVUHV010000002.1, on the reverse strand, counting down.
GGCGATGCCTGCCTCCGTACCCAATCACTCGCCTCATCCAAGCGCTGTTGCACTTGGTCAGGCAACGAATCCGATCGCGCCCTCCAACCAGCCTGCCACAAGCGCAGTCAACCTCGGTCAGCGCGGTCTCGCTGGCATGCCGGCTTCCAACAGCGGCGCGGGAGCCCATGCCACCGCCGTCAATCTCGGCTCTGGTTCACCCAGCAGCCAGAACATGAACGGACGCGACAACGCCGCCAATGCCGTCAAAGGCGTCAAGCTCGGCGTCACTGGCGGCACAGGCCCGCTCAACTCGCCTACGCGCGTCGCCGGCCCGGTCAATCTTGGTCAGAACGCTCCTCCGCCGATGCCGAAGCCCTCGGAACCCGTGCATTCCGCACGCTCCGCTCCGAAGGTTCTCTTCAAGCCCAAACCTGAGTACACCGCTGAAGCTCTGAAGCTGCACATTGAGGGAACTGTCTCCGTCCGTCTGCGCGTCTCATCGGCAGGCGTCGTCCAGGTGCTCCGGGTTACCAGCGATCTCGGACACGGCCTTGGAGAGTCTGCTGTCCGTGCCGTCCAGGCTACCCGGTTCCAGCCGGCAACCGACGCCGAAGGTCACCCGGTAGACTGGGAGGGTGTTGTCAATGTCGCCTTTCAGTTAGCCGGATGACGCAAAAGATACACTGACTTTGTCCGGCGTTGTTCGTAGAACTAGGATCGAGTCCAATAACAGGGATGACCAAGAAGGGTCACCGCAGGAGCCGTAAATCATGACCTTCCGGAAACAATCGACCGCCGGTTTCGCGCTGGCTCTGTTCATCACCGCCGGCTTCGCCGCGCAGTCGGCGTTTGCCGTGCCGCTGCTCGGGAAGAAGAAGAAGCCGGATGAGGATATCTTGCCGACACGCAAGCTCACCGCGAGCCAGAATGCCCTGATCGACAAGGCGATCGTGCGCGAGAAGGAGGTCATCAAGACCGTCAAGGAACGCGCGCCGCTGGTTGAGACCTACATTCAGAACATGAAGCCCGATCCCGTGCTGGGCCAGGCTCCCGAGTCGGACCAGCACTTCCTCGGCCGCGTCGAGTTCAGCAAGATCATCGGCGGCAACACGTACGAGGTCAACAAGTCAGTCTCGCAGGGCACGACGACCGGAGGTAAGCTGGGCTTCTTCAAGAACTCCGCCTCCTTCCTCACCAGCCTCGGCGGCAGCCTTCATCTCAGCTTCAAAGAAGGCGGCTTCGTCCAGATGATGCTGATGGACTCCAACGACTTTGACCGCCAGCACTATATCTTCGGCTACGTTCGCAACGAGTTTCTCGGCAACACACCCACTGCGGTCTTCGACGTAACCCCGATCAACGGAAAGCGCGCCACCGGCCGTTTCTTCGGCCGCATCTGGATCGAGACCCGCGATGGCAACGTGGTCCGCTTCAACGGCGACTTCTCCGGCTCCGAGAAGGACATCAGCGAGTACTACCACTTCGACAGCTGGCGGACCAACGTGCAGCCCAACCTCTGGCTGCCCACCTCCTTCTACGTCGAGGAGAGCGATCCTAAGAGCGTCTCCCGCACTCTGAAGTTCAAGGCGATTAACCACATCTGGGGCTACGTCCTCAAAGTCCCGGCGGCGGAGAGTGAAAACACCTCCATGGATGTCGTCGGCGCCACCGACGTCAGCAACGATGCTCAGGATGTCAGCCCGCTCGGCGCGCAGCGCGCCTGGGTGGAGCAGGCCGAGGACAACGTCCTCACCCGCCTCTTCCAGGCCGGTCTGCTGGACGCTCCCAGCGAATTCGACAAGACCCTCGAGGCCCTCGCCGGAAACATCCTCGCCTATAACAACATCACGCTCTCACGGCCCATCCGCTGCCGTACCCTGCTCACGGAGCCTCTGGAATCGGTCGCCATCGGCAACACCATCATCATCTCCAAGGGCCTGCTCGACACCACCGCCATCATCAGCCAGGACGGCGCACAGCAGATGGGCAATCTCAACGCCATCCTCGCCTTCCAGATCGCTCACATCATCCTGGCCCACCGTCTCGACACCAAGTACGCGTTCAACGACCGCTTGCTCTTCCCCACCTCGTCGGTCTTCAACCGCATCCCCATGCACCACACCGATGCGGACAACGCGGAAGCGGCCAAGAAGGCCATGGAACTGCTGAGTGCCAAGGAACTCGAAGGCGGCCAGCAATACTTCGGCCTCTACCTCCAGCAGCTGCAGGAGCGCGTCAAGTCTCTCAAGGCACTCAACGAACCCATGATCGGCGACGGCCTGGTCAAGAGCGACGCGGACCCCACCTTCTGGATGGCAGCCATCATGCCCAAGGGACCCAAGCTCGACATGAAGGACCTCAAGCAGCAGGCCGCCATGCCGCTGTCTAACTTCCTGCGCCGTGACCCCTGGACCGATCAGGTCGTCGTCATGCACTCCGCCTACGAGCCCTTGCTTGCTGCCTCCGACAAGATGCCCTTTGAGGTTACGCCGGTCTACCTCAAGCTCGGCTACTACAAACCGCCTGCCGACGCTGCACCGGCAAGTACCGCGGCTCAGCCGGCCCCGAATGCCACCCAAACGGATCCTGCAGCCAACGCAGCTCCCGCCACGGGAACGGCCGCACCTGCACCTGCTGACGGCACAGCCGCACCCGCAGCCCAGGCACCGGCTCAGCAGACACCCGCTGCACCCCAGAACTGATCTCCCTCCCTACAGGGCCGCCTCCGGGCGGCCCTTACTGCTCAGGCGAGAGCCTGCACACTCTCTCTGCAATTACTTTCGGAGCCGAAATCGTCTTGAAGAGCTTTCTGCAAATTGGCTGTATCGCATCTCTTCTTGGATTCGCAACTTCGTCACGCGCTCAGGCGACCCCAACCGCCTCGCGTATCGCTGCCATGCAGATCGGCGCCGGATGGTCCATCGCCAACCCGGATTACGCGCAGCGTGACGTGCAGGGAATCTCCATCTACGGCGACCTGGACTTCAAACATCACCTGGGCGTTGAAGGAGACATCCACCTCGCCAGCATCATCACCCCCACCAACATCGGGGTCGACTCCTATCTGCTCGGCCCGCGATACGTCTACAACCGCAATCGCTTCAGCCCATACGCTAAAGTTCTCTTCGGTCTGGGCCGATTCAAATATAAGTTCGAGAATGCTCCCGAAGCCGCATACACGTACAAGATCTATGCCTTCGGTGGAGGTTTGGACATTCGGGCAACCAGGAGGATCAACGTACGCGCGATCGACTTTGAGTACCAGAAATGGCCGGGCTACCCGGCGCATGGCCTCACTCCTTTGGTCTATACCTTCGGTGCCGCCTATGCCTTCTAGTAGGATGACTTTTAATGCCCCAGCCAATTCCGACGTCCTCGTCGACTCCGGAGTTGCGGTGTGCCACAGCATCTCCGGAATCCATATCAGAGGAATGTGCGTGCTGAAAAATCTTCTTGTGCTTTTTCTGTGCCTCTGCGGCGCAGCGTCTGTCGCAAACGCGCAGGCTGCGCCAACGGCCTCCCGCATCGGCGACCTGCAGGTCGGCGGCTTCTACGCCAACGCGAACATGGATTACGGACCTTTCCGCGCAACTGGAGGAGGCGCCTACTTCGACTTCGATTTTACTCATCGCTTCGGAGCCGAAGGAGAGTTCCGCTTCGTCAAGGAGGGTGCCTCCAACCTCTACGAGAAGACCTACGAGATCGGCGGACGGTACTATCACCCCTTCGGTAAACTCGTTCCCTATGGCAAGGTCCTCTACGGCCGCGGCGTCTTCAACTTCACGGACGAGGGCGTGACCGTTGCGAACCTCGCCTACAACATGTTCGCCATCGGCGGTGGGGTCGACTACAGGCTGCTTCGATCCGTGAACCTCCGCGCCGACTACGAGTACCAGAAGTGGCTCAGCTTTCCTCCCGACGGACTCAGTCCTACGGTCTTCACCGTTGGAGGGGCCTACCACTTCCACTAGAACCCTCAACATCGGCCGTCCACCAAAGCCCCGGCGCGCGCTCCGGGGCTTTCGCATTGGTTCAAATCCGCCTCGGCACACGCGGCGCACCTAGAACGGCTATTCTCTCGGTAGCGTGTCCTTAGGCTCACAAGACGAACTCTTCATGCGACGCGCGCTTAAGCTCGCGCAGCAGACCGTCTCGCTCGCCTCGCCCAATCCTCAGGTAGGCTGCGTCCTCGTCCGCTCCGTAGGAAAAGACACCCCCAAGGTCATCGGCGAAGGTGCTCACATCTACGACAACTACGACCACGCCGAAATCGTCGCCCTCAAGCAAGCCACACAACGCGGTCTCTCAACAAAGGGAGCGACCGCCTACGTCACGCTTGAGCCCTGCAGTCATCACGGCCGCACCGGCCCCTGCGCCGATGCTCTCGTTGCAGCAGGTATCGAGCGATGTGTCGTCGCCACGACCGACCCCAACCCACTCGTCAGCGGACAAGGCATCGCAAAATTGCAGGCTGCGGGCATCGACGTCACCATCGGCGTATTGGAACAGCAGGCACGCGACCTCAACGAAGCCTTCGCCCATTTCATCCGCACGGGCACGCCACTCGTCACCCTGAAGGCCGCTCTCTCCCTGGACGGCAAACTCGCACCCCCTCCCGCGCACCGCTTCCCGAACCAGCCTCACTGGCTCACCGGCCCGGCCGCGCGCCATGAGGTCCAGCTCCTGCGTCACGCATCCGACGCCGTCCTCACCGGCATCGGCACCGTCCTCGCTGACGATCCCGCCCTCACCGACCGCAGCAACATCCTCGGCCCGAACGGCGAGCCCCGCCGCCGCCCACTTCTTCGCGTCGTCCTCGACTCCCGCCTTCGCATCCCGCGCAATTCGCAGCTCGTCCGCTCCGCTAAGCGCGACCCGGCAACCGGAGCCTCCGACGTCCTCGTCTTCACCAGCGCCTCAGCCCCCAGCACACGAATCGGCGAACTCATCGGCAAGGGAGTCGATGTCGAAACCGTCCCCGACTACGCCGGCCGCCTCAGCCTTCCGGCAGTCCTCTCCACCCTCGCTCAGCGCAGGATTCTCAACGTCCTGCTCGAGTGCGGCTCACACCTCAATGGCGCATTCCTCCGCCAGAACCTCGTCGACAAGGTTGTGCTCTTCTACACGGAGACCGAGCTCGGCGAGCAGGCAATCCCCTTCGCCGACGGCGTCGCTTCACCCTATCTCTTTGAGCAGTCTCTGCGCCGCGTCTCTCGCACCCTCATCGGTGTCGACGCCTGCGTCACCGGCTACCTCCACGACCCCTGGTCGCCACGTTGACAGTGAATAAACCTCGGGAATATCGTGCAGAAATTCCTCGAAAGTATGCAGGAGTTGTCGGGTCCTAAAGCGGAAATTTCGCGTACAGGAGCTCCACATGACAACCATCGTCCCACCACAATCAGATCAACACGACCGGCAAACTCGGCCAACTGAGTTTTTCCGCGCGGTCGCACCTATCGCCTTTGCGTTTAGCTTAGTGTTCCAGTTGTCATGGACCACCGAGGCTCGTGCGCAAGCCCTTCGTGACCTCAGGAACCGGCTCCCGGATCCATGCCTGGACAATTTGCCCGTGCCGCAGCCGATACCGCCCGCTATCCGAGTCGTGCAATTGGTCAACTGTTCCGACCAGACGTTGCTGGGCGCAGCGAATGCGGCCGCCTCGGCAGGTCAGCCGCTCACCTCGGTCTTCCCACGGGAAGGAACCTGGGTCATGGAACCGGCCGGTGCGCCGAACCATGGGAATATCCTGACCATCGATATACCACCAGCCTGGGCGGATACCAAACCGGAGGGTAGCATAGCTCCAAATCTCTGGGCGCGGACGGGTTGCCGCTATGACATCGCTGCGGACAAGGCCCAGTGCGAGACCGGCGGAGCCGGCGGCGTATACGACATCAGCAAGGCACATCTCGGACCGCCTGGAGCAACCACGATCACTGAGTGGACCTTCTATCAATCTTCGCAATCGACAACCGGTGGCACATACTACAAGGACAACTTCGATATCAGCGCAGTAAACGGCGCGAGCATCACCGTGGATATCCAGGAGGTCGGTGGCAGTGCCGAAGACCCCGGAGCCCCTCAAAACATATTCTGGCTAACCAACTCCAGAGTCACCCCGCCGAACTCTCCGATGTCCGTCCATGGAGACGATCTGCGCGCGGACGACCGGTGTCCCGCCGCGTTTCGGCTCAAGCGATCCGAACTCACGACGCAGGGTCCCTACGCCAAAGAGTATGGCTTTGTCATCCTGGATGATAACGGACAGCCGCAAGGTGGCGACGGCACGGTAGCCTGCTTCTCGAACTGCGGAAAGTACAAGTTCCCGACCGAACCCCTGAAGGCCTGCGACATCTCCGACCCCACCTGCTACAACTGGAAGACCTTCTGCGCTGGCGATCCGAGCCAGTACTACCCCACCAACAAGACGATGTGTTCGACAGACGCGGACTGCCCAGTGAACGGCGCCTGCTGGGTCAATCCGGGCAGCGAAACCGACCATCGATGCGTGCTCCGGGGATTCGTCCACAACGCGCAGGGGAACTGTTCCCCCGATATCTGCACCTTTCCCTACGACTACATGAATCCGTACACAGGCATCCTGGATAAGTCGACGCAACCTCCATTCGGCACATGCAAGCACGTCGATCCCAACAACACAGACTCCCTGTGCATCGGCGACGATACGGTTCACGTGGTCTTTCCCCATGCGTACACCTGGCCCAATGATCCCCAGGTTTACGCAGACGACGCGCCACTCTATCGAATCATCTTCGCACCAGGCGGTACAACGGTCCCGATAACACCAGCCGGAAGCATTCCTGCATGCAAAGACCTGCCCAGCATATACGGCTACGCCAGCGCCAGACCCCTCTGCAGCATACCCATCATGGACGGCGCGATCTTCGGGATTGCGCGCACGCCGCCTCAACCCTGGAGTTGTAACCTCGGCGCCGGCGCCGGTAACGACGGCGTTATATGTCGTTGGTAAAGCAGCCGGGAAAGGCTATCCGTTACAAGCCGACTGCGCTCTGCTCGACCATGGCCTGCTTTCTGGTGCTGGTGGGGGAAGTCGCGCTCATCGAACCCATACAACAGCGAACCACAGACCCAAAGATATGTCCAGACGACACTGCATCGCCAAACGAGTAAGCGCATCCAAATAACTGTCATGAGTTCCAACTCTTCCAGCAAGGTCACCAGAAGCCGCTTCGAGTTCGACGAAGACGGCCACACCGCCTACCTCGAGTTCGAGACCGATGACCGCGGATGGATCACCCTCCTGCACACGGAGGTCCCGCCAGCGCTACGAGGAAGAGGTATAGCCGCAACCCTCGCCAGAACCGCTCTCGAATACGCCCGCGACAATCAGCTAGAGGTCGACATTATCTGCCCAATCGTCGCTGACTTCATCGCCAAAAATCCCGAGTTCAAAACGCAAGCCCGCTAATCGATCTAGGCTCCGCTCGATTTCGGAGGAAATCCCTTGAACATCTTGTTGATGTCCCCGTCCAGCGACTTGGTATTCTTGCCCGCGTTGGTCGAGAGATCCTCCGTAGCCAACCCCCTCCAAAGCAGCTTCTTGGAGTTGCCTTCGAAGAGATCGATCACCAGGTTTGCTACCGGCTGATTGGTTGTCGTCGTCGTAGCATCGCCGAATCCAGGTCCGGCCCATCCACCACCCCAACCCCACCGTCCCCATCCCCAACCGCCGCCCCAGCCGCCGCCCAGACCGTCATACATCGTCTGGATCTCCTGCTGGTTATGAACGCTGTCCGTAGCAAACACTACAACAGAACCGCCGGAGGGAACCAGTTGCCATCCCTTGCTTTGGAGCTGTTGATCGACGACCTCTTTAATACGATCCACAAAGAACGGATCGGACGTTTTCACCTTACCCCAGGAATAAGTGTGATACTGCGCAAAGTTCACTCCATGGTCATAGTCCGTCCGTACATTCCCGCCCAGAGCAGCTACGGAAGACCCAAACAGAAGTATGCTGGCAAGCACAAGCTTCAAGCCATATCTCATGAGATATCTCCTTCTCTCTTGCTCTCTTGCAAATTTTGAAATGGGCCCCGCTCAGACGCAGCAGATTAAGAAAGCTCCGACAAGGAGCCGCGAAAAATCCGTACCAGTCTAAACCTGTACTTGAAAACTTGACGATCTCCCCTCCCTCTAGTTCCCTGGTCCTTCTTCGCTGTACCCTATACCCATGTTCACCGGCCTCATCGAAACCACCGGCACCGTCCTCTGCGTCACCCCCAACGCCGGAGTCACCCGCATCACCATCGCCGCGCCCGCGCCACTCGTCAGCCGTCTGAACACCGGCGACAGCATCTCCGTCAGCGGAGTCTGCCTCACCGCCCTCGACATCGAACCCAACGCCTTCCCTCCGCGCTTCTCCGCCGACCTCGCCGTCGAGACCATCTCCCGCACCACGCTCTCACGCCTCCAGTCCGACACCACCGTCAACCTCGAGCTTCCCACGCCCGCCGGCTCGCCCCTCGGAGGCCACGTCGTTCAGGGACACGTCGACGGCACTGCCACACTCGTCTCTCTCGATCCCCTCACCGCCGACACCGAGGCCACCGACTACCGCCTCCGCCTCACCATCCCCGACGCCCTCACCCGCTACGTCGTCGAAAAAGGCTCCATCACCATCGAAGGCATCTCACTAACAGTAGCCTCCATCCAGGGCAACGCCGTCGAAATCGCCATCATCCCGCACACCTACGCCTCGACAAGCCTCCGAACCCTCGCACCCGGCAGCCCACTCAATATCGAAGTCGACGTCCTTGGCAAATACGCGGAGCGCCAGCAGCAAAAGTCCGAGACCTTCACCCTCACCGAGCAGTACCTCCTCGCCAACGGCTACTAGCCCTCAACGACGAAAGGACTCCTTCAATGAAGCCCGCAAAGCTCCTCATGCTCGTCGGCGACTACGTGGAAGACTACGAGGTCATGGTTCCCTTCCAGGCCCTCCAGATGGTCGGCCACACCGTCCACGCCGTCTGCCCCGACAAGAAATCCGGAGATCACGTCCGCACCGCTATCCACGACTTCGAAGGCGACCAGACCTACTCCGAGAAGCCCGGCCACAACTTCACCCTCAACGCCACCTTCGCGGACATCGAACCCGCTCACTACGATGCCCTCGTCGTCCCCGGCGGTCGCGCCCCCGAGTACCTCCGCCTCAACCCGCGCGTCCTCGAAATCGTCCGCCATTTCGCCAGCGCCGACAAGCCCATCGCCGCCTTATGCCACGGCCCTCAAATCCTCGCCGCCGCATGCGTCATCGCTGGCAAGCGAGTCAACGCCTACCCCGCCTGCGCCCCCGAGGTCGAGCTCGCCGGAGCCAACTTCGTCCCTCTAGCCGTCACTGATGCCATCGCCGACGGCAAACTCGTCACCGGCCCCGCGTGGCCTGCCCATCCCGCGTGGCTAGCCAAGTTTCTCGAAGTCCTTGAGAATCACCTCGCAAAGTAACCGTCAGAAATTCACACAACAACGGCGAATCCTTTGCCCCTCTCACTCATCAATTAGACGGTTATCGAATTATCAACCAAGAGATTGAGAGGGAAACAAAAATGAGCAAACTAAAAGGCAAAGTAGCCATCGTTACAGGGGCCTCGAAAGGCATCGGAGCCGACATCGCAAAGGGCCTCGCCAAAGAGGGAGCCTCCGTCGTCGTCAACTACGCCTCCAGCAAAGAGGGTGCCGACAAGGTCGTAGCCGAGATTACTAAGAACGGCGGCAGAGCCGTAGCCGTGCAGGGCGACGTAGCCAAAGCTGCCGACGTCCAGCGCATCTTCGACGAGACCAAAAAGGCGTTCGGCAAGCTGGACGTCCTCGTGAACAACGCCGGCGTCTACCAATTCTCGCCCATCGAAGACGTCAATGAAGAGCACTTCCACCGCCTTTTCAACACCAACGTGCTCGGCCTCATTCTCGCCACCCGCGAGGCGGTCAAGCTCTTCGGCGACAATGGCGGAAGCGTCATAAACATTGGTTCGGCAGTCACTGAGATCCATCCTCCGACCAGCGTCGTCTATACCGCAACCAAGGGTGCCGTCGATTCTATAACCGCTGTGCTCTCCAAGGAGCTCGGCGCAAAGAAGATTCGTGTCAACTCCATCAACCCTGGCATGGTTGAGACCGAGGGAACGCACAGCGCCGGTTTCATCGGCTCCGATTTCGAGACGCAGTTGGCAGCACAGGCGCCGCTCGGACGCATCGCGCAGCCCGATGACATCACCCCAATCGCCGTCTTCCTCGCCTCGGCTGACTCCGGCTGGCTCACCGGCGAGACACTTGTCGCCTCCGGTGGCCTCCGCTAAAAACAAAACGCTGATTCAGTAGAGAAGCGCAGCCACATGCTGCGCTTCTTCTTTTTCAAACCCGTAACGAATCCTTTTGCGCCGAGCTGTCATCATTCAGCAAACTGTTTGCATTTTCACTAAAGGATGAACCCATGAGAAGACTGGAAGGCAAGATCGCCCTCGTCACCGGAGCCTCAAAGGGCATCGGCGCCGCCATCGCTAAGCAGCTTGCCAAAGAGGGCGCTGCCGTCGTCGTCAACTACGCCTCCAGCAAGGAGGGCGCCGACAAGGTCGTAGCCGAGATTACTAAGAACGGCGGCAGAGCCATCGCCGTCCAGGGCGACGTCGCCAAAGCCTCCGACGTCGAGCGCCTCTTCGCCGAGACGAAGAAGATCTTCGGCAAACTCGACATCCTCGTCAACAACGCCGGCGTATACAAATTCGGCGCACTCGAGCAGTTCACCGAAGATGAGTTCCACGGTCAGTTCAACCCCAACGTCCTGGGCCTGCTGCTCGTCACCCAGGGAGCAGTGAAGCTCTTCGGACAGAACGGAGGCAGCATCATCAACATCGGCTCCGGCGTCACCTCCTACACTCCCGCCAACTCGTCCATTTACACGGCCACCAAGGCTTCCGTCAACGCAATCACCGGCGTCCTTGCGAAGGAACTCGGCCCCAAAAAGATTCGCGTCAACTCCGTCAATCCCGGTCTCGTCGAAACCGAAGGCGCCCAAACCCTCGGCATCGTCGGCGGCGACTACCAGAAGAAGCGCTCAGCCGAGACCCCGCTCGGCCGCATCGGACAACCCGACGACATCGCCCCCATCGTCGCCTTCTTCGCCTCCGACGACTCCGCATGGCTCACCGGCGAAATCGTCACCGCCTCAGGCGGCTTCCGCTAAGCCGCCTCTTCGGCGGTCATTCTGAGCCGAAGGCGAAGAATCCCTGTACTTTGCCAGTGCCGCCGCAGGTCCTCGCGCTGGAGGCGATACATCATCAACCCGAAGAGTGATCCAAAAAACAAAAGAGGCGCAGTCCGCAAGGACCGCGCCGCTCTTCTCATCGGACCAGCACCACCCGGACCCGATGATCTCGCGAGCTCTTAGATCGAGCTCATATTGTGCAGAAACTCCTGGTTGTTCCGAGTCTTCGCCAGCTTATCCGTCAGAAGCTCCATCGCTTCCACGGGCGACAGCGGGTTCAGCACCTTGCGCAGAATCCAGATCCGCTGCAGATCTTCCTTCGGAATCAGCAGCTCTTCCTTACGCGTGCCCGAGCGCTGAATATCGATCGCCGGGAACACCCGCTTGTCGACCAGCTTGCGGTCAAGGATCACTTCCATGTTGCCCGTGCCCTTGAACTCTTCGAAGATCACTTCGTCCATCCTCGAACCTGTGTCCACAAGAGCCGTAGCAATGATGGTCAGCGAGCCGCCCTCTTCGATATTGCGAGCCGCACCGAAGAAACGCTTCGGCCGCTGCAGCGCATTCGAATCCACACCACCCGAGAGAACCTTGCCGCTCGGAGGAACGATCGTGTTGTAAGCACGCGCCAGACGAGTAATCGAATCCAGCAGAATCACCACGTCACGCTTATGCTCGACCAGTCGCTTCGCCTTCTCGATCACCATCTCAGCCACCTGCACGTGACGCGCCGCAGGCTCGTCGAAGGTCGACGAGATAACTTCGCCCTTCACCGACCGCTGCATGTCCGTCACTTCTTCCGGACGCTCATCGATCAGCAGAACGATCAGCACGATCTCAGGATGGTTCGCCGTAATCGAGTTCGCGATCGACTGCAGCAGCATCGTCTTACCGGTACGCGGCGGAGCGACGATCAAACCACGCTGCCCCTTGCCCACCGGGGTCAGCAGGTCCATCACGCGGCCCGAGATGTTGTCCCGGACCGTCTCCATCTTCACGCGCTCCTGCGCGTAGAGAGGCGTAAGGTTGTCGAACAGAATCTTGTTGCGCGTCTCTTCCGGCGACTCAAAGTTGATCGCCTCAATCTTCACCAGCGCGAAGTACTTCTCACCCTCGTGCGGAGGCCGCACGTTGCCGCTGATCGTGTCGCCCGTCTTCAGGTCGAACTTGCGAATCTGCGAAGGCGAAACATAGATGTCGTCGGGACCAGGCAGATAGTTGTAATCGGGCGAGCGAAGGAAGCCGTAGCCGTCAGGCAGAATCTCAAGGACGCCTTCGGCGAAGATGTGCCCTTCCTTCTCGCTCTGCGCCTGCAGAATCTTAAAGATCAAATCCTGCTTGCGAAGGCCGCTCGTGCCGGCAATGTCAAGGTTGCGCGCGAGCTTACCTAGCTCCGCGATATTGTGCTCTTTCAATTCAGAGATTGTCATGGTTTTACCTGGAATGTCTTGGAGTGAATTAGGAGGGATTTTTTTGCGAGGATCGTAAGGCGGGATTCTGCTTGACTGCGGGGGTCGTGCGGAAGGGCCGGAATCTCGGATACTGCGGTGGGGGGTTAGAGGTTGAAGTTTAACTGCACAACTGCGGTGGAACTACCGCGCGGCTAAGCCGCGCGGCGCTCCTGCAATTCTACCTTGTGGGCCTTCGACTCAGGCGCATTCATCGGGATCGTCTCCCGGAAGCGGTCAAGAACATCATTCGTCGTGTCCTGCAGCCGAGTGTTCGGTTTGTGGAGCTTCCGTGTCGCCTTCGATGCCAGCTGACAAAGCTGGTAACGATTGGTTACATGAGTCAGAGCTCCAAAAATCAAATCTGAGCGCATAGTCTTCTCTCCTTAGCAAATAAGTCTCGGCAAAAAAGCGAATCACTACGTAAATAGAGCGCTCACTCGCCTGAACTCTTTTTCGACTTCCGTTCCAATTGACAGCCGGGATAAAATACCCACCCCAAACCGTTACTTTCGTTCCCGTCAAATCTTTAGACGCAAACGAACCCCGAAGGGATTCCACAAAACTTCGATAAATATCGTGCGTAAATCACAGAATCCAAAACAAAATCGCCCATCGTCCAGCGCACAACAGTCTTTCCGCGAACCAGCCTCAGCCGCGAAACGTTCGTTACTCTGTTTCTCCCGTTTTGTGCGGAGTCAGCGCCCAGGCGTGAAACAGAAACATGTAAAAAAACATCCAGCGATCGGACGCTTTTATAGGGTCGATCAGTTCTTGTTACGAAGGTCTTTCCGACCGGAGTATCTGCGACCCATATGCAAAATAAATGCTTGGGTCCCTCGGGTCAATACTTATTTTAGGAAAACATGAATATCTATATTCCAGAAACAGGATTTTGTCTCTACCCCATTGCACTAGGTTTCCCCATAAAAATCCTGTCAAGCCCCTGAACCATCTAACCGACACAAAACAAATAAGATCATGTTGGCAGAGCAATTTCGTCTATCCGCTAAAATAGAAGTAATAGTAAAGAAAACACAAAAGAGAATCCGGGCCGACCGAATCTCTCTTCTGGTGTTCAACCTATTTGTTTTGAATACTTTATACCTTAAAGTCTTTAGATGCAATACTTTGCAACTAAACACCAACCTAAGCCAAATGCAATGAATACTTTACGCAATTTAAGGCGGGGGGATACCTCAGTAGGCAGGTCCTGAGAGTAATGTTCGTTGCGTCGACTGAAAGAAGCCGTAAATCGCGACGCCGATGAACCCAACCATCGGCACCAGGTAGCCCAGGGCCAGGCTCCCGGTCTGCCTGGCAATCAGCCCGGCGATCGGTGGAAAGATAGCTCCGCCCACAATCGCCATCACCAGTAACGAACCGCCAAGCTTCGTGTTCCGTCCCAGCCCCTTCAGGCCGAGCGCGAAGATCGTCGGAAACATGATCGAGATGAAGAACCCGCTCGCCACAACCGCCCAGGCGCCCATCAGCCCCGGCCTCGTCACCACCAACAGCATCAGCACAGCATTGCAAACGCCATAAACACCCAGCATCAGACTGGGTCTCACATAACGCATTAGAGGAGTCGATACAAACCGCCCGACACACATCGCAACCAGCACGCCGGTAAGGTAGTGCGCTGCTGTCCGTTCACTCACGACCGTGTACTGCTTCATATAGGGAATCAGGCTGCTCCAGGACGAGATCTGTGCCCCTACATTACAAAAATTCGCGGCGACGGCGATCCAGATCATCGGTTGGCTCAATAGCTCGCCGAAGCTTCCGTGGTCCTCGCCAGCGCCCTCATGCTCTACCTGGATCACAGGAAACTTCGTCCGCGACAGGATGAACGCGCACAGTAGCACGACCACGCCGAAGGTCAGGTAAGTGGGAACCACGCGCATGATCTCGCCATGCAGGTAAGCCTGATAGGTGCCCGCCTGCTTCATGGCGGCAATCTGAGCCGCATTCTTCTCAACGCCCGAGAAGATGAAGTAGGTTCCGATGATCACTCCAGTGATCGTCCCCGGCGGATTGAACGCCTGCGAGAAATTCAGCCGCTGCTCCGAGGTCACCGGATCGCCAAACTGCGCAATAAAAGGATTCGCCGCCGTCTCCAGGATCGACGCGCCGCTGCCAACCGTGAACAGTGCAATCAGAAACATCGCGTATTCACCGCGCACCGCAGCCGGCCAGAACAGCATCATCCCCGAGCCAAAGAGCAACAGGCCAGTCACCATCCCAGCCTTATATCCCCAACGCCGCATCAGCAGGCCGGCCGGAATCGCCATGCAGAAGTAGCCGAAAAAGTTCGCTGTCTGCACCAACTGAGCGCTGAACTGCGACAGTTCCAGCGACTTCTTGAACTGTTGCACCAGAATGTCCGTCAGGTTGTTCGACATTCCCCACAGAAAGAACAGCACCGTCACCAAAACAAACGGAAGCAGATTGCCAACCGGAAATACCGGATGCTTCTCACCCGAAGCGGGCTTGACGCTTCCACCAATCGAAGTCGAAACCTGCATGAACTCTCCTCTGAAGTCTTTACAACACCGGACGAACCAAACTAACAGCTTCACTCACAACTGCACCATGATCTTCGTAAACTTCGCCGGATTCGCGCTCCACTCTCCCAGCATTCGCGCAGCATCTTCCAGTGGCACAACCGCGCTCACCGCATCCTCGACTGGAAATCTCCCGGCAGCGAGCATCCGAATCACCTCCCGGAAGTCCTCGGGCAAAGCGTTCCGCGAACCCAAAATGTCCAACTCCTTCTGCACGAACAGCCGCGTCTCATATGCAACCGGCTCCTTCGCGTAGCCGATATAGACAACGCGCCCCGTAAACGCGACCTCTTCTACCGCAGCGCGAAACGTATCGGGCAGCCCAATCGCCTCAATAACTACGTCTGGCCCGCGTCTGCCGGTAATCTCAACCAGTCGTTGATGCAGATTCTCGCTCTTCGCATGGATCAGGTGCTTTGCGCCGGCCTTCCGCGCGATCTCCAGCTTCGCGTCATCCATGTCAACAGCGATCGTCTCAGCCCCACGAAACGCAGCAGCAGCGATCGCTCCTAACCCGACACCTCCGCAACCGAAGACCGCGACAACGTCCTTCGCCTCCACGCGCCCGCGAGCCGCTGCGTGGAAGCCAACCGTCAGTGGCTCGACCAAACAAAGCTCCTTCAACGAGAGCTTTGCCGGATACAGCTTTTCCCGCGGCACGCTAATGTACTCCGTCATCGCACCATCGCGCTGCACACCCAGCGTCTCGTTATGCTCGCAAGCATTTCCGCGCCCTCGCAGGCACGACGGACACAATCCACAACTGGTATAAGGCGAGATCGTCACCTCGGTTCCCGAGGCCAACTCGCCTCCACCTTCCACGACGAAGGCGGCAACTTCGTGACCGGGAATACGGGGAAACCGAACCATCTGATTCCTTCCCCGAAAAGTGTTCAGGTCAGTCCCGCACATTCCAACCATGGCAACACGCAAGAGGGCTTCGCCGTCCTGCGCTGCGGCGTCGGGTACATCGACCACCGCACCAGTTCCCGGAGCCTCCATGCGAAATGCCTTCATTCACAACTCCTACGTCTTTCAACTGCAAAAATAATCTTTCACACTTTATCGCAACCGATACACCTCCGTCGCGGTCAATCCGAAGACGCGCTCCTGTTCCGACTTGCTGAACCGCCCAAAATACTCGCGCAGAACTCGGAACCACTCGCCGTACTCAGCTGCGACCAGACAGACCGGCCAATCGGATCCTGCCATCAGGCGGTCCGGCCCAAATGCGTCGACTACTGCATCGAAATATGGCCTTAACGTCTCGGCATCCCAATTTCTCCAATCTGCCTCGGTCACCATGCCAGAAACCTTGCACCAGACGTTCTTCCGCCGCGCCAACTCGCGGATCCGCGACGCCCACGGTTCCATCATTCCCTCCCGAATCCTCGGTTTGGCGATATGGTCCAGGACGAAAACCTGATTGGGATGCGCGTCGACAAACTCAATTGTTTGCGGCAGATGCCGTTCGTAGATCAGAATGTCGTAGACCAACCCACTGTTCTCAAGTGCTCGAATGCCGGCGTTGAAATCCTCCCGCAGGATGTAGTTTTCGTCTTTCTCCGCCTGAATAATATGCCGAAGGCCCTTGAGCTTTCGGTACCCGCAAAGTTCTTCGATCTTCGCCGGGAAACCGTCATCCGCAATGGGAGCCCAGCCCACAACACCACGAATCGCTTCGCACGTCTCTGCGAGGTCCAACAGCCAGCTCGTCTCCTCGGTGGTCTGCCGCGCCTGCACAGCAATCGCTCCGTCGACGCCAGCAGCTGCCATCACTCTCGTCAGGTCCGCCGGAAGAAAGTCGCGCCTGAGCGCGGCCATCGAATCATCAATCCACCCATATTCTTCTTCTGAGTACCTCCAAAGATGATGGTGCGCATCAATTCTCTCCGCCAACCCTGCCTCCAATCCTCGTTCGCTGACACACGATCTCGATCTCCTCCTTCGACTCTACAAGTCGAACCGCTCTTCCCTCACCGACGTTTCAGGGATACTATTGTCGCGCAGAAGCAAAACGTCCTGCCCAACTGCCCGGCCCTCTTACCATCTCATTCCGAGTCGGAGGAACCAATGGCACCAAAAAAAACTCCCCAATTTGCCACGCAGAGCCGCACTGTCCTGCCTGGAAGCGAAAAAGCTCCGTTAGCAAAAGCCGAGGGCGAAAAGCCAGCGCCGCCGGCAAACAAACTCACCGTTTCCGTTCTCGTCCGTCGCAAGAAGCCACTTAAGACCGCACACAAACTTGGCAAGGAGCGCCTGACGCACGCCCAATATCGCGCAAACCACGGTGCAGATCCCGCCGCAGTCAAACTGGTGAAAGCCTTCGCCAAGGAGTATGGCCTCAAGGTCGAGACCGGCACGCCTGCACCAGAACGCCGCATCATAAAACTCACAGGCACCGTCGCCGCCATGCAGAAGGCCTTTGGCGTGGCTCTGATGCACAAGACCCTCAATGGCGTGACGTATCGCGTCCGCGAGGGCGGCATTCAGCTTCCGAACAATCTCATCGGCAACGTTGAAGCCGTTCTCGGCCTCGATAACCGTCCTCAGGCCCAGCCGCATTTTCGGGTCGCGGGCGAGCAGGGAGACGTAAGTGCTCGCGCAGCCCAGGGTAGCGGATTCGCCAAACCGCATGCGGCCGGCGCTACTTCGTTCACTCCGGTACAGGTTGCGCAGCTGTATCAGTTTCCCCAGCCCTCCGACGCAACGGGTCAAACCATCGGCATCATCGAGCTCGGTGGGGGGTTCCGCACCACAGACCTCACAACATACTTCAAATCCCTCGGACGAAAGGCACCCACGGTGGTCGCGGTCTCTGTCGATGGTGGCAAGAACAGTCCGAGTAACGCTAACAGCGCCGATGGTGAGGTGATGCTTGACATCGAAGTTTCCGGCGCAGTCGCTCCAGGAGCAAAGATTGCAGTTTATTTTGCCCCCAACACTGACCAGGGATTCATCGATGCCATCGGTCAGGCCGTCCACGACGCCACCAATAAGCCGAGCGTCATCTCGATCTCCTGGGGCTCCGCCGAGGTCAATTGGACAGCACAATCCATGTCCGCACTCGATGCCGCTTGCCAGTCTGCCGCTGCTCTTGGCATCACGATCACCGTCGCGTCGGGAGACAACGGTTCCACAGATGGGGTGAGCAATGGCAAGAACAACGTTGACTTTCCCGCCTCCAGTCCTCACGTCTTAGGCTGCGGCGGAACGACGCTGCAGAGCTCCGGCTCGTCCATTACGTCAGAGGTCGTCTGGAACGAACTCGCAAACAACGAAGGAGCAGGCGGTGGAGGAGTAAGCAACGTCTTCCCGTTACCAAGCTGGCAGTCCAGTTCCAACGTTCCCAAACCAACGACGTCCGGCGGAGGCCGGGGCGTGCCAGATGTTTGCGGGGATGCCGATCCCACAACCGGCTACAACGTTCGCGTCGATGGCAAGAACATGGTCATCGGCGGAACGAGCGCGGTCGCTCCACTCTGGGCCGGGCTCATCGCGGTTGCCAACAAGGCCACGGGAACAACTGCTGGCTTCCTTCAACCGCTTATCTATTTGGCCAAAGGCAAAGCGGCATTCAACGACATTACATCCGGCACCAACTACGAGGGTACCCCTGTCGGCTTCAAGGCTGGGCCCGGATGGGACGCCTGTACTGGCCTGGGCTCGCCCATCGCCGGTAAGCTCATCAGCCTGCTAAGCGGTTCCTCCGCTTCGTCTTCTGCGAAGCGAAAGCAAAAACGCGTGGCTCGGCCGCGGAAGAGCCGTCCTGCCGCCAAAAGATCGAGGTAATGCAAAACCGTCTGATCTGAACCCGATTTCGTTTATCCTTGTCCAACTATCACCATGAGCGACGCTCATCAGATCGTTGGCCAATCGCCCCTGCGGAAGGAGGGGAAAGCGAAGGTTCTGGGCCGCGCTCAGTACGTCGACGACATTGAACTTCCCGGGATGTGGTTCGGAGCCACCGTTCGAAGCACCATTCCGCGAGGCCGTATCACCTCGATCACCTTCGACCCCTCCATCCCGTGGGACGAGTTCACCGTCGTCACGGCGGCCGACATTCCCGGCGAGAACACGATCGTCCATCTCGCCAAAGACCATCCGTGCCTTGCCTCCACGTACGTAAATCACGTCGCCGAGCCGATCCTCCTGCTCGCGCATCCAGATCGCTCCGCTCTTCCCGCAGCAGTCGCCGGTGTCCATATCACCTACGAGGAGATGCCTCCAATCTTCACGATCGAGGACTCCGAATCCGGCAAAGAGATCATCTGGAGCGGAGGCGATGAAGAGACGCCTAATACGTTCAAGACGTTTCTGATGCAGAAGGGCGATCCCGACTCAATGGAATCCATCTTTGCGAACGCAGACTACGTTATCGAAGGGGAATACCGCACGGGCGCCCAGGAGCAGCTCTACATCGAAAATAACGGTGTTATCGCCGAGTACTCAACCGAGACCGGCGTCACGGTGCGCGGGTCGATGCAGTGCCCGTACTACCTGGTCCACGCGCTCACTCTCGTCTTCAATCTTCCTGAGGAGAAGTGCCGCGTCATCCAAACCGAGACCGGCGGGGCCTTCGGTGGCAAAGAGGACTTCCCCTCTGTCATCGGAAGTCATGCTGCTCTGCTGGCGATGAAGTCCGGCCACCCGACAAAGATTTGCTACGACCGCTCCGAAGATATGGCCGCCACCACCAAGCGCCATCCCTCACGCACGCGACATCGGACCGCAGTATCGAAGGAAGGCAGGCTGCTCGCGGGCGAGATTGAATTCGTCATCGATGGCGGAGCATACGTGACGCTTTCGCCTGTTGTGCTCTCACGAGGGACGATCCACGCTCCCGGTCCATACCACTGGCCACATCTCACCGTACGCGCTAAAGCCGTCGCCACCAACATTCCGCCGCACGGCGCATTTCGCGGCTTCGGGGCTCCGCAGAGTATCTTCGCGATCGAGCGGCACATGGACAAGATCGCCCACACCATCGGCCTCTCACCTGAAGAATTCCGCCGCCGAAATCTTCTAGGGACCGGCGATAAAACAGCGACTGGTCAACTTCTGAGCGAACGCGTGGACATGCAGCACTTGCTCACTCGCGCACTCGCCGAATCGGACTACCACACGAAGCGCACGCGCTTCGACCGCGAGAACCCCGCGAGCGCCGTCAAACGCGGAGTCGGCTTCGCCACCTTCTTCCACGGCTCGGGATTCACTGGCTCGGGCGAGCGAAGGCTGAACTCCGAGGTGGCCATCGACTTGGACCTGCAGACCGGTCGGCCCCGCATCCTTGTTTCATCGACTGAGTTCGGCCAGGGAACGAACACCATCCTCTGTCAGGTGGCAGCACAGACTCTCGGGTTGCCCTACGAAGACGTATCCATTGCTCAGCCCGATACTCATCTCGTGCCCAACTCGGGCCCTACGGTGGCGTCTCGCACCGCGATGATCGTAGGCAAGCTTGTCGAGCGCGCGTCAGGCCAGATTCTCGAGACGCTCCGCAGCGATGCGGACCTGCCGACACCTCATACACCCGAAGACTTCAGGCGAGCGGCGATCCATTACGGCGAAAAGAAGAGCAACCTCGAAGTGTGTGTCCGTTACCAGGCTCCCGGTGACATCTTCTGGGACGACGAGCACTACCGCGGCGATGCGTACCCCGCATATGCCTGGGCAGTTTATGTCGCTGAGGTTGCGGTCGACACCACAACCTACACCGCCACTGTGACAGATTTTCACGCACTGCAGGAGGTGGGCCGCGTCCTCCATCCCATCCTCGCCTCAGGTCAGGTCGAGGGCGGCGTGGCGCAGGCGATCGGCTACGCGCTCTATGAGAAATGTGTCTGGAACAACGGCCACCTCGCCGACAACCAGATGACCAACTACATCATGCCTACCAGCGCGGACCTTCCGCCGATTCATGTCTTGTTCGAAGAGACGCCCAGCATTCACGGAGCCTTCGGAGCCAAGGGCATCGGCGAACTACCCATGGACGGCCCTGCACCCGCGATCCTCAACGCCATCGAACACGCCACGGGCATCGCCTTCACCCAAATACCGCTGCTTCCGGAAGACATCTACGAACGCATGACGCGCACGCCGGACTCCGGGACGGAAGCTTTGAATCCAGCCATCGCTGGCCCGATCTTCACCGAGGCCACAGCATGACCTCAATCACACTTACCGTCAACGGCACACAAAGAATGATCGAAGCTCCCCCGATGAAGCGCCTCCTCGACGTTCTACGCCAGGAGCTTCACCTCACCGGGACCAAAGAGGGCTGCGGCGAAGGCGAGTGCGGGGCCTGCTCGGTTCTCGTCAATGGAGAACTCGTCAACTCCTGCCTCATTCCTGTGCTGCAGGTTGAGGGAGCGAATATCACTACCATCGAAGGACTCGCCAGCGATGAGCGCATGCATCCCATCCAGCAGTGCTTCCTCGAAAACGGCGGAGCGCAGTGCGGCATTTGCACGCCGGGCATGATTCTCGCGACTCACCAATTGCTCGAAAAACATCCGCAGCCTTCGCTGGAGCAGATTCAGGAGGGACTCTCCGGCAATCTCTGCCGCTGCACTGGCTACATGCGCATCTTCAGCGCGGTTCAGGCCGCAGCCCGCTCGGGGGCCTCCCGATAAGATGCGGTCAAACGTCAGCCAATACGAGCTCATCGCGCCTGCGACGCTCAATGCGGTTCTCCAGATTCTTGCGGACTCACCCGGACGATACACTCCCATCGCTGGCGGAACCGAACTGATGGTCGCGCTTGGCGCAGGCCACCTCCAATCTCGCAAGCTCGTCTCGCTTTGGAATCTCAAAGAGCTGCGCTTTATCGAGGTTGCGGATGATGCCGTCACGATAGGGGCCGGAACCACTTTTACAGATATCCGCAATCACTCCGTCATTGCCGAAGAGTTCCCCCTCCTTGCCCAGGCAGCCAGTTGGACCGGTAGCATCGCCAACCAGAATCGCGGTACCCTCGGCGGCAACATCGTCAATGCAAGTCCGGCGGCCGATTCATCTCCTGCCCTCCTGGTCTACGAGGCCGACATCACTCTCATCTCGGCAACAAGCAGGCGCACGATTCCCTATCGCGACTTCCATCTTTCTTATAAGAAAACCGCGCTGGCGCCCACGGAGCTCGTTCACAGCATCACTCTCCGACGAGATACCAGGGAGTACAAGCAGTACATCCGTAAGGTCGGCACTCGAAACGCCCAGGCTATCTCTAAGGTCGCCCTCGCCGGACTTGTTCGCATGGACAAAGGCTATATTGCAGAGATCCGTCTGGGAGCCGCCAGCCTTCGCGAGACCCCCGCACGCCTCACGGCCACCGAGCAATCTCTCCTTGGAGAGAAGATCGGCCCGGAGACAATCGCCGCAGCCCGAGCTGTATTGACCGGTGAAATCAAACCCATCGACGACATTCGCAGCACAGCGAAATATCGCGCCGGTGTCGCCGCAAATCTCCTCGAAGAGTTCTTGCGATCGCTCTAGTGCTGCGCTGCAACAGTAGCCTTATCCAAACAGATCCTGAGCACGCTCGAGTTCCTCTGCGGTATCCACATCCAAATCCCCGCCGGGCAGCTCGACATATCGCACGTCACGAAGGAGTTCGCGCGCTCCGGCATCGCCGCTCAGCGCCAGCAAGGCATCAAAGTGCTCCTTCGGAAAGTACGCGGGAACCCCTGTTCTTCCCGCATATCGCGACGCCTTCAAGTCACGATCTCCGATCAAGCGCATCAGGTGCCCCGCGGTCACGGCAGGCTGATCGCAGGTCATCACGATAAGACCCTCAGCGTTGCCGAACACGTTTTGGCACGCCTGCACTCCCAGCCGAATCGAAGACCCCATCCCCTCTTCCCACTTGTCGTTGATGACCGTCACAACGTCGCCCAGCGAGCATCCCGTCAGCACCTGCACGTAATTCGCACCCAGCACGACGATCACAGGCGAGCAGCCTGCTTCGCGCGCCTCCTGCACAGCTCGCTCCAGCAGTGTCTCGCGCCCCAGCCGAACCAGTTGTTTCGGCTCGCCCAATCTTCGCGAAGCCCCTGCTGCCAGAACAACCGCGGCAACGCTCACCGGGGCTCATCCAGCGCACAATGCGCCTGCAGATACCGTGACACGCCACCCTCGCGCACATACCGGTCCACGTCCTGGGCTGTGAATCTGCGCGAAGCCCCCAGCTTGCCCTCGCTCACCGCCTGCGCCTCGGCGAGAACGGCAAGCGCAATCGCCTCTGGCCCATCTCCGCCCAGGTCCAATCCCACCGGCGCGTAGATGCGCTTGCAGCACTCGGCAACACTGAGGCCAATCTTTGCAGCAGCTTCGCTCACCAACAGTGAACTGCGATGGCGAGCGCCCAAAACGCCGAGATATCGCGGCGCAATCGGGAGCAGGGTCGTTAATATCTCCCGATCCTGCTCATAGCTGTGCGTCATGACGACGACCGCATCAGAAGCCGTGATCCCCAGGCCATCCAAACTAGCGGTCACGCGCTCTGCAGCAGGAAATCGCTCTGGCTTTGCTAACTGCCTTCGCCCATCCGCGACGGTGACACTCCAGCCCAATAATGCAGCCATGCTCACCAACGGCTTTGCATCGTCGCCGGCGCCCAGCAAGAACAATCTCTGAGGCGCTCGCAGTTCTTCCACGAAACGCCCTTCATACTCGGTACCTGGAACAAGCCCTCGCACGCACTCCAGCTTTTTCTCGCTCAGTCCCTCGCTGGCAAACACAACTGCCCCATCTGCGAGGATCGCGCGACGCATTGTTCGATCCTCACTTGGAAGCCACGTCACCACCGTCGCGGTTCGTCCGGCCAACGCCTCTTCCATCGCTTGCATCAGCGCCTTGCACTCGGGGGTGTCCGCGCGCTCCAGCAGCAGGTCGACAACACCGCCGCACCCCAAGCCGAAGGGTACGTCCGCCGTATCGTCAAACGTCGTTGAGTAGCGCTCCACCACGGCGCCCTCGCGAACCTTCCATGCTGCCTTGCGGACCACCTCCGCCTCAAGGCAGCCTCCGCTGATGGTGCCGGCGTATTCGCTGCCTGAACCCAACAGCAGACGTGCGCCGGGCCGCCGGTAGCTGGACCCCTCAGCTCGTACGAGCGTGACCAGCACTGTAGCCCTGCCCTGCTGCCAAAGCTGAACGATCCGACGCCTTTCCATCATGAGATCAGCTTATTACTTTTTTAGAGAGTCACAGCGGTTAAGCCTCATTCCACACCTGTCCGCCCTCGCCAGACGATTGCTTCCTCTCGCAGGCTCCGTTTTTCTGTTAGACTGGTGGAGTCGGTTCAGCGAGCCTAAAGGCACTCCCAGATGCCTTGAGACGGAGCGCTTCTCCTCACCGGCATCTCATTGCAGCACAAAAAGTTCGGGGCGTAGCGCAGTCTGGTAGCGCACCTGGTTCGGGACCAGGGGGTCGGAGGTTCGAATCCTCTCGCCCCGACCATTCTTCAGATTGAGCCCTTTTGAAGATCATATCGAATGGCTTTCTGTATGTAGGCGTTACACTTACGGCGTCTACTGAGCAGTTCGAAAATAGCATTCTGAGCAATTTGGCCTTTTCTGTCGAATCCTGCGAAACATACAGTAAATGGGCCTTATTCGCGAGTTCGAAAATCCTTTGCGCGTCTAATCCGCGGTCGCTGGTTTCGCCACTGTTCAGACCGTCCATCGCCATCTTGACCTGCTGCTCCTCCATCCGCCAATCGCTCATCTTTCGTTCCCAGAAGTCTTCCGGAATCTTCCCGTCGAGTTTGTCGGCGTACGCTCCATCCATCCGTTTACGAATCGCCGTCAGTCTAGTTTCCAGCCGAGAACGTTCCGCGCTAACTTTGGTGGCGGATTGCTGCTGGTCTTTACGTATCGTGGTAACGATCCGAGAGACGACCTCTTCCGGTACCTGGAGGCCCTTTAGCGACTCTCCCAGGCGTTGGGCAAGGTCTTGCTCCCGGAAGCGGGGAAGGTCGCATTTGCCGCGATGCCCGGTGCAGCGGTAATAAACGTATTTTTCTTTCTGGATATCGCCCGTGAGCATACATCCGTCATAAGCGCAGTTCATCAAGCCACGGAAAGCAATCTCGCGTTTCGAATATTTCGGCCTGTTGTGACCGGCGAGAACCGCTTGCACCTGATCGAAAAGCTTCTGACTTACGAACACCGGATGCGTACCCGGATACGTATTTTTCATCCATTCGAACGAACCGGTATAAAACGTGTTTTTTAGGACCAAATATACGTTTCCGCGACTAATTTGCTTGCCGGTCTCGATACGTATTTTCTTAGCTAAAGTCGTGAGCGTATACGTACCCGTCGCATACAGTTCGAACATACGTTTCACCGTATTCGAATCGACGGGATCAATTTCGATGGTGCGTTCTGCTTTGTTATTCCTATATCCAAACGGTGCATGACCGGGAAAGATGCCTTGAGATGCCTTTTCGTGCATTCCCTTCTTCACCTCTTCCCGGAGGTTATTCGAATAGTGGCGAGCCATAACGAGATTGAAACCGTAGATGAGCGTCGCCTGCGACTTTGAATCCTTGGAAATGATCTGACCTTCTTTTACGAAGTGGACTTCGATGTCGAGGTCTTCCAGCGTGACGGCGTCGCGAAAGTTGCGGGAGACCCGGTCTGTTTTCTCGACCAACAGCACACGGCATGAACGGTTCCGCTTGAAGAAGTCCACCAGCTTCGCAAACTGCTTCCTACCGGTAGCATTCGCAGTCTCCACATCCTCGAACGCAGCTACGATCTGGAAGTCGTTCCGTCCCGCGTAGTCCTTCAGCAGTTTCGCTTGTGCTCCGAGAGAGAATCCTTCCTGTTCCTGTTCGCGGCTGGATACACGGGTATAAATAACGGCTTGGGTCACGCTGAGATCTCCTTTGGTGCAGGCAACAATTGACGCGAGACTGACTGTTGGAAGGAAGTGTACAGCGTTGAGCTATCGATACCAATCGTTTGTGTCGGCAAACACAGAAACGGTTCAAATCGCTTCCAATCTCGATACAGATTCCTTCCCAGCTTTTCCTTCATAAATCCGCGTGTAGCCGCCAATCCGAAGTCTTTGACCATGGTTCGCAGATACATGCCAGAGGTCCACGTGGCGAAACCGTACTCTTCCATCGAAGGCTCAACGTGACTGGCCTCGTAAAATACGATCTTTTTAAATGGTGAGATGGTCGATGCCGCTTTGAGACTCTCGAAGGTGGACAAGCCCACTCTTTCAAGGTCACGACCCGCAATCTGCCTTTCGACTCGCGTAATAATCGTTTCGCTGGGATGACCGTACATGACTTCATAGGGTGTCGGCCCCAACCCAGGAGCCTGCCGCTTCAATTGGCGGACGTACCATTTCCATCTGACGAGACGCTCTGCGGACTTGTTGTAGATGCGGAATTGGTTTGGCTTCACCCCCGCGTAAAGCGTCTCCGCTCTTCCCTTTCGAACGGTCTGGTACGGGGCGACAGCACCGAATTCACGTTGCGTTTGCTTGGATTGAATGATGGTGTGGCGCTTGAACCAGCCAACGTCTAGCCCGTGTACATCTGCGCAAAGGTCTACTCGCATCAGGCCAAGATGATCAGGACAGCAGTCAAAGATGCTTCCGGCCAGACTTCGCATCTCCTGATACGTCTTTTCCCCAGCGTCATAGATTTCCAATTTATGAATCGGCTCCCGGGTGAGGGTCGAGTACAGGTGCAGCCGAACATCGTACCCGAAGCCCCTCAAGTCTGCGGTAGAGGCGAAGTACCGGCTGCTTCCCCAAGGGCGCTTTTCGCCGCGCTGGGATGCCTCGTACACCTCTTGGAACTCACGCGTGAACGGGACATTTCTTTTCACCCTCAGGTCTGCCTTATCGATCATGGCAAAACCCGTTTGCATCGAAATTGAGTACAGTTGCAGGCTGTTAGACATAGCATGCAACTCAAGACGACCCAAAAGCAGCGGGTCAAGACTTGCTCTCCATCTGTCCGTCAGAGTCTCGCTGAGATACCGCCGCTAGCGCTGTATACGCCTCAAGGAGCGACTGGCTCAGCTCTCGCAGGGCTGAGTGCCCAGAAGTCTCAAGCCGACTCACCAAGCGCTGTATACACGCAGAGCAATAGAGCGTAGAGGTTCCGCACTTCTGTTTGCGCGGAGTGACGGCTATTGTGGAGAGGAGATGGCACAACGAAAGAACTGCGGGATTCCCGCACTGGCTACATAACCGGAGATTCATTGCGCCTCCGGTCCCATGCATCCAGCAACAGGAAAAACTCAACTAATTTGTCGATTTCTGCACTATCAAACGAAGGGGAAGGCACAGCGCCTTCGGCGCTGATGAGGGCTCCGCCCTCAAACTCCCGCCCACTTTTTTGCTGAACAGGAGAGAGCCTCCGGCTTTCGACCGGCTGTTGTGGACTTGTAGGCTGGTTCAGCACCGGCGCGGAGTGGGCAACCGCGTTCCCGGAATTCAACTCAGCCGCATTCCGCTCTCTCCTGTCCATGCCCCATAGAGTGCGAAATCGTCACTGACTCAAAAAGCCCCCACGTTTCTGTCGAAGAAATGACACAATTGCCTTGGACTTGTGTCACGGCTTATTCGAACGGCTATACCGACCAAGCAGGAGCATCCGAATTGAAGAAGGAAACGGCTGAGAAATTGGCTAAGGCTATGGATCGGGCAGCGGTTCAGATTACCGGAGGGTCTGACCTTGAAACGGCAACATCAGAAGTTATGGAGTTCCTTGAGTGGCTGCTGGAGTTGATGCGGCGTTTTAGGTCGTACGCGCAAGTTCGCGACACGCTCTTGCAAATGCAGGAGCCCTCACCGAAGACAAGGATGCTAATCACAGCGAGTTTACGTCTCGCTCCAAGTATGGTGAAGACGTGGTTCAAATCCAGGACAAGCGCGTTCCTTGCTGAGCAGCAAGGGCCAAAGGGACATCCGTTTGCCATTCCTGCCGATCAGCATTGGTCCATCTGCCTTGAGATTTTGGCTTGTGAACTAAACGAGGGCGTGACCAAGGCAAGAGCAAAACAGATCGTAGCGAAACGCCACAAGGTCCACTCCCGAACGATCCATCGAATTTGGATGAATCGATCTCACCATCCTCAAGATGGCGTAACAATCCAAGAAATTGAAAAGTTTTGGGTGTCCGCATTCGATAAATAACCATGATTCGGCGCGAGTGCGAGGTGAGCTAGGGCTAAACGAACACTTTGCATTCCCACCCTTCGCAAAGGCGCGAAGGCTGGGGCGCCCAAGCATTTGTAGTTAGTTAGGAGTGGGGGGGTGGACCACCCCGCCCTCTATCAACCCACCTTATTGATTCCATACCGCAGGCAATACACGCTTCTTCAAGCTGCTTCAGAAACCTCTCCAATATTTCCTCTACTTTATGCAGAGGCACTGAAGGAGGGTCCTCGTACTCCTTATTCCAGTCGTAGCTAACTTCCAAGCCAATAGAATTTGTCCCTTCTTTGCTGGGAAAACACAATACACTGATCCTCTCTCCGCTTGGCAATAAATAGGAAATAGACGAATAGGCTCCGCGGACTGTGATAGAGCCTCCTCCGATACCATTCTCTACAAGCCAATTACTTTGGCAGACGAGGAACTCCTTTGGAGTTGGAGAGGATTCTTTCAATAGAGCATCCCCTCGTCTGGCAACCCAGCCTTCCTTAGAAATAGCTCGGTTGAATACATGTCGATCAAAAGTGCGTCCGTGATTATCAAATAGGCTAGTCATTGCATTACCACCCTCTAAAAAATGCCGAACAGGCGGCGGTGAAGCAATTGCCGACAGCCGCACCAGATTCACCGAGGATTGGTTCCGTGGACAGCACCGGCAAGCTGATCTGTATTGGTGATTGTGCAAAAGCACGAGCTGCCAAAGGACCATCTGTCAATTGCATTTCGCCATTTATCAGAAGACCTTGTTGGAATTCTCCCCCTACTCCATAGACAAAATGAAGATTTGAAGCTTGATAACCAGGTGCCCCAATGCCAACTACCATACTATCCAAAGCGGCAAAAGACTCGAAGATGCTTTCTACTCCTCCCAAGAGACTAGCTCCATAAAACCCCAACATTCCCTTAAACGTTCCCATCACCCCTGCTTGGCCATTTATGGCTTGAGCCAAGGCTAGGATTCTTGCATTGCCCGTTAGAAAGTGATCTGTCGGGTTGTAGACATATTTGGCGCTCCAAGAAGCCACCGCACAGTCAAGGTTGAAGAGATCGTCGTTGCAGAAGACATCAATTGCTTCGCCCTCGGGGGAAGCTTGAGGAGCATAGACCCAACTGTCAGGATTTGCATATGGACTATCCAGTGGGTTATTGTATCGACCCTCGCTCTGAGCCCAAAGGTTATTCCAAAAGGCGTCAGCATTCCAGGCGGCAGCGTCTGCCTGTTGTTCTTGAACACCAGCTCCGGGGTCGTCGGCGGAAAATGTCATCTTCATTCCACTTGGGTCAACCGCCATCAATGGATTATTGCGAACGTAGGTATAACGATTGAAGCTCTGCGGATCGCCGAAGCTATAGCTCCCGCTGTACGGGTCGGGGCTGAGCCATCGGCCCTGGGTTGAGGAGTAGTTGCGGAACTGGGCGTGCTCGGTGTTGGATTCCGTGTCGTGGTCCAGCTCGGCGAAGTGGTAGGGATCGTTGTCAGAGCCTGAGACGGTGAAGGCATCGCCAAAGGGCAGCGATTGGTAGGTTCCTTCTACTCCTCCACTGGAGTTGGTCCTCATCCGCTCCGTGCCCAACCAGTCCTGATGCTGATAGTGGATTTGCCCGCCCTGATAGTAGGCCACAGGCGTGCTCCCCCAATAGACCTGATTGGTCAGCGGATTACCGGAGCCATCGAAGGAGGCCACACGTTGCCCGCTCAGGCTGTAGGCGTACTCGGTGGTGGTCCCATTCGCAACGCTCTGCACCCGATGGTTGAACGCATCATACCAATAGCTGGCGGTTGAGCCGTTATCCACCTTGAGGACGTTGCCCTCAGCGTCGTAGGTGTAGCTGTGATAACCGTCGTCCATGATATTTCCCGCAGCGTCATAGGTGATCCCATTGATCCGGTTGGAGGTCTTGTCAAAGGAATAGTTGGTCGTCGGCCCCGAACCGGACGTGACGATCTGGTTCCAGCGGTTCCCGTACCGGTCATAGCTGTAGCTGAAAGCCTGAGGACGATAGGTATAGCTAGCACTGCTCAGCCGGTTGAATTCGTCATAACCGAAGTCCATGTGGGTACCTAATATCGTATCGTCCCCGCCAACAATGCGGTTACCGTGGGCTACGGCGTCGAATCCGTACAACTGGCCGCCTCCGTTGCAATAGGGTTGCGTGGAGCCGCTGCATACCCATCTGCCATAGATGCGGCCAAGGGAATCATAGGTCGTAGCGGAACCAAGGCCGCTGCCGTATGTGAAGCTGACTGGTCCATTGGGTCCGTTCTGCATGTTGTTGATGATGGCGCCGGTTCGGGTATCACCGAGGGAAGTCAGCTCACCTGCGGGGCTGTAGCCGTAGTTTGTCTGGACTTGCGTGCCTACGGCTCCCTGAGTCATGTAAGCATCCTGAGTGAGATTCCCGGCGAGATCGTAAGCATACCAACGCCAGACGTCATGGGGGCTGTTGCCGCAGAGCCCCGGGAGACACTGGATTGTATTATTGACTCGCCCCATCGAATCATAGGCGAATTGGATTCCCGTTCCACTTACATTAGCGTAGGTCAGGTGACCTTTGCTTGCGCCGAGCGAGACGGTTCCCCAATTTGTTGCCTGGTCATAGACGAAGTTCTTTGTCGGCGTCCCATCGCTATAGCTGATCGTGAGAACCCGCCCCACTGCGTCATACTGCGTCGTGGTGGTTGTCGTCTGGTTGCCGGTTTGATTGGCTTGTGGCCGGGTGCGTGTAACCACAAGCCCGGTGCTGTTGTACGCATAACTATACGTCATTGTCCCGGATTCCGGC
Source organism: uncultured Acidobacteriaceae bacterium (assembly GCA_963741395.1). Classification (GTDB taxonomy): domain Bacteria; phylum Acidobacteriota; class Terriglobia; order Terriglobales; family Acidobacteriaceae; genus Edaphobacter. The sequence continues at coordinate 318,332 of CAVUHV010000002.1, read as the reverse complement.
TCCTGAGTCATGGTAGTGCGGCCTAAAGAATCTGTCTGGAAGATGCGCGTCTGCTGCCCCTGAGTGATCGTGGTCTTGTGGTTGGCGAGGTCATAGGCGTAGATTGTGAAGAAGCCCGTACCCGCAATATCAGTTCCGCATGGCTGCGGGGAGTCGCCGCCGGCCTGAGTATTGCTCGAAATCTCGCATACCGCAGAGACTCTGCCCAAAGCGTCAGTCTGGATGATCTTCTGGACGCCGTTCACGTCTGTCATTAGCACAGCTCGTCCGTTGTACTGGTACGTCGTGTTCCCGTCAGCATTGTTGATGTTCGTGACGCGGCCAAGTGCGTCGTAGGTGGAGGTGGTTCCGGAACCGGAGCACTGTTTGGGCGCGACAAAACCAGGTCCCTGATACCTTGCCGACTGAAATTGCAGATTTCCAATGGCGTCGTAACAGTAATCGACCTGATACCAGGGGTTTGATCCTTGGCCATTGAAGACGGCAACCCTGCTCGTACGTCCATAGCTGTCATACTGAATACTGGTGTTTGCGCTCGTAGTGGTGTTGACAGTCGTGGTGACGTCGAATCCAGTGGCATAGTAATTGTAAGTTGCGCTCCCACCGTCAATGGTATCTACCCGTTTCGGCCTCAAGAGCTGGTCGTATTGGGCATACTGTACCTGAGGCGTGCTGGGGCCGTTGTTCGCGTCAGACGCCGATAGCTGAATGCCCGAATTCACATCGTGGGCCGTATAGCTGGGCAGTGACACTCCGCTCGCAGGCGTGGGTGGCGTTACCTGGGTTGGAAATCCTTGTGTCGATTCATAGGAATACTGTGTCGTTCCAGTCGGTCCCGTCGAATTGATCGGGACACCGGTGTCGTAGTAGGTGGTCGTTGTGTTGATACTTCCGCCCGTATTGATCCAGGTATGAGACGAGGTCTGGTTTCCTAACGAGCCTAGAGAGGTGGTATGTTGCGGGATTTCAGAGGTCGGTGTCGGTGTCTGTTCGTCATAGCCGTATGTCGTTTGCGAGACAACATTTCCTGAACCATCTTTCACGGTCGCAGAAGACACTCGCGCCAAGGGGTTATAGAGGTAGTACGTGCCTTGCAGGAGATTGTTGCTCGAATCAAAAGTTTGAACCGACGCGATCAACTGAGTCGCGCCATCGTAGCCATTCACCGTTTTCGACTGGAAGACCCCGTTATAGCTCGCTGTGATCGTAGCGGTATTAACAGGAAACGGAAAGAGGACGCCATCGCAAGGAGTGCTGTTATTTAAGCAAGTCTGCTGGTCGAGCAGAGGCGTTCCGGATGCCGCACCCTGATACACCTGTCGGTGGGTTTCATAGAACATGCCCCCAACGTTAGTGAACGTATAAACGGAGTTGTTGCTCACTTCGTCAGCGACAGTTGTAGTCGAGCCGTTGGTGCTAGACGCACGAGTATAAGACCGTGCCGGGCCGTCAGTCGTACGGCTAAGGTTGCCGATGGTGCCATCGGCATTCAGGCCATTGCCATTGCATCCGCCGCTGTACTGATAGGAGATCATCCCTCCAGTCGGTAGAGTTATAGAGGAAAGGCGTCCGGTAACATTTGGCGACGCCCCTGGAGTTACCTCGTAATTGAATTGATAGAATGTCCCGTCCGCCAACGTGATCCGATCAACCAGATCCATTGGGAGAGGTCCGTATTCTGCGATTGAAGCAGATGAGCTGTCCGAGCACCCAAAGTTCGTCTGTACTGTGTACGTACGATACGACATTGTAGTTGCTGCCGTGGTGATGCTACTGTCCGATTGATTGGCAACTTTGTAGGTGAAGCTGCGCGGACTGCTGGCACTGCCGCCGCCCGAAATCGCGAGAGCTGTTACACCCAACGTATCGGTAAATGTCCCATCACCGTTATTGTTTATTTGATTGCCGTTTGTGTCGGTGATAGAACCGGTTCCACCGGAGCCGCTATTCACGGGGACATTCAGCTGGGTGCCGTATCGATTGACCACAAGAATGCCGTTGTAATAATAACCAGAGCTATCGGATGAAGAGCCGTCTCCCGTTACCGTTCCCTGGCATTGGTCGGTCGCATAGTTGAAGTAATGCTGCTGACCGAAAGCGTCGTAGTAGACGTAGTTCGAAGTTCTCGTGGCCCAGTACCAGCTCGGCGGATCGTTGAAGCACTTTATGGTCTCAGTCAAATAATTGAGATGTCCGGCTAAGCCATCGTTTATCTGTCCATTGCCGATTTGTCCATGAAAGCCCCAACCCGGATCGGGCTGCCAGTATTCGCTTCCGGATGCGCCAGCCGCCGACCAGACCAAACCATCATAGGTGATTCTGTAGGAAAACGATTGGCCGCGTCCGGGCTTGCTCACAACCGGAATCTCGAAATGCGTGTTGAGATTTCCGATATTGATCGAATCGAAGCCGCGATTGTCGAAGGAACCGAAGGCATATAGCCCGGTACCAGGCGCTTGAGCTAAGAGGCTGATGGACAAGGCACCAAATAAGGCAAGGCCAACTAAGGAACGAAGACGCAACATGGGCATCCCTCAGGATTTCAGGCTTAGGAGAACTTAATTGACTGTTGCTGAATCGATATCGACGGTGAGTTGGAGACTCCCATTCACGTAACGTTCAATGTGCATGGGTAACTCAACGCCGGACACATTCTGGTAATTGCTATAGCGCACCTCGACTTGCAGGTTGACGCTTGAATTGTTGTCAGGGTGAATGGTGTACTTCAGAGCACTGGGAAGGAGTGTTACTGGATCGAGAGCTAAATCTGTCCTGCTCCACGACTGAATCTGCGCGGTCACAGCCGGTTTGGTCTGTCCGGGAGCAATTGTGAGCTGATGTTGCAGATGAGGTGAGCTTTGGCCTTTGTCTGCGATGACTCCGAGATACTGAACGCCGAGATTGGTGGGGAGCCCCGTGGTTTGTAATGCAAGGTGGGGCAGAAACCAAGTCGTTGCGGTCCAACAATTGGACGACGCCATATCGTGCGAGACGCCATCTTTACCTGACCACGTGCAGGTGCGATCATCTCCCACGGCGGATTGAGCTTCTATGCGGGTTCCGTTGCTGAGATCGAGTTCGGCGCTGTTCTCGCCAGTCACCTTTGCTGTCAGCTTCGCTGGGCCGCTGTCCTTCGTGGAACCGGCAAACCATTGAGCCGTTCCCGTCATTGAAACGGAGGAAACGGGATTGCCAGCAGAGAAGGCTTGACTGGCTTGAGAGAGGATCGTGGTTGAATCGGGTGTTGCTGAGTTGGCGAAGGTGGCTAAACCGAATGGCAATAGGACAGCAGTGCAGCGCAAGAGACTCGAAACTCGCATGTGCATCTCCCAGATGCTATTAGGCAAAACTTTTTCAGTTGTGAGTGCCAATGATGATGTAAGTAAGCAATTTGACGGCTTTAACCCGAACGAACGAGACTTTATCCAGACCCAGGAATTCTGTCGAGAGTACGAAAGTCTAGCGACTTAAGAGAGCAGCCGTAGCCTTGGAGCTACCGCTATTCCCACTCGGCTGAATGGCTCCTAAAATTCGGATCGTTCCAGGCATGGAAAGTTCGAAAATCGTCTACTAGGGCCGACCATTCTTCAAATTGAGCCCTTTTGACGTCAGGTCGAAGCAACGCAAGCGCACGTTGCAGGCGGACCCGTTCAACCACTATCCGGTCCTTGGTCTGTTCGTGCTCGCTTTCCAACATCGCCACGGTGGTCTGCACCACATCTTCTGGAATGGACAATCCTGCCAGCAGATGGCCGAACCCCTGTACCAGTTCCTGTTCTCTGAATCGTGGCAATGAGCATGGCCCGCGCGCGTGCGTGCAACGGTAATATACATAGACGCCCGTGACCCGTTCCCCGGTGATCATAACAGCCACAATGGCGGCAAGTGAGCATTCCGCGAAATGGAATGTCCTGCGTACCGTACTTTGCCTTGCTGACCCCAAGAAGAACCGACTGTGCCTCAGCGAATAGTTTCGGGGTGATTTCGGAACGAACGGATATCTCGAACTAAGCTACGCGAAACAGGAGAGCGTCGCGGTCGCGGCAATTGAGAACAAGGCTGGTGAGTATGTTACGCCCAGCCCTAAGAGTGCTTTTCTGGCAGTGAGCGCGGCTACTGACGAACTCGGAAGGGACTTGAGGACCAATCGTCGATCCACCGGCGACAGCTAAAGGGGCATATCCGATCACCGGGCTATCGTTCATCTTAAATCCCAAAGACAATCAACACGTCGGTAGTGAGCAAGCGGCAGTGCGAGGGTTCATCGTGTATTCCCTATCGACAGGGCAAGATGTTGCCGAAGAGTTGTCTACGCGAAGCTGGCGCCTTCTGTCCAGCAGCAAGGCCAAGCCCTCTTAGGTCAACTAACGCAGAACGGGCAGCCGCTGAAGTAAGTTGCAGAGGCCTACCGCCTCCTCGGTGTCGAGTCTGGAACACTGGTCGGCACTCCATCGACGGCCAGGGTTCCGTTATGCTGGTTTCAGGCTAATAATGGAGAATCCGGCTTCCTACTTCAAGGGTCTGGCAGACGAGAATCGTCTACGCATTCTCAACCTCCTGTTCCATGGGGAGCTTTGCGGATGCGACGTTCAGTACGTCCTTGGCGCATCACAGTCGAATGTTTCGCGGCATCTGAGCTATTTGAAGAATGCGGGGCTTGTCACAGATCGCAGGTCGGCAAATCGCGTTTACTACAGTCTTGTGAGCAGGGACGAGCCTGGAATGGACGGTCTATTCGCTTTTCTGCAGGCCATCTTCAGTCGCAACGCGCTATTGCAAAAGGACCACAAGAAGCTAATTGCAGCCATCAAAGAGGGTGCGTGCTCGGTAAGTGAAGTTCCGCGCAAGGAGTCGTCGTACGAGAGTAGGCAGAGCGATAAAAGGTCACGCGCGGTTCGTGCATAGTCTCAGCATCCACCTCACTCTGTGACCTTCCAGATGCTATCTGCTCAATCCTTCCAGGTTCAGCAGCGCTTGAACCCGGCTCCTGATGTCGTCACGTATGGCCCGTACTTCATCTTCGGGCAGACCCTTTGGATCCCGCAACGGCCAATCGTCGCGACGCAGGCCTGGGACGTAAGGGCATTTGTCTCCACAGCCCATCGTAATGAGGAGTTGCGCGTCACGTGCGAGTTCTTCCGTCAGTTTCTTGGGCCTGGCTTCACTCAGGTCGATCCCCACCTCTCTCATTACGGTCAAAACCTCAGGGTGGACACGAAGCCCCGGTTCCGTGCCAGCCGAGATTCCTTGAGCTTTCCGGGGGTCGGCGAGTTGATTGAAGAAGGCCGCTGCCATCTGCGACCGGCCGGCATTATGAATACACGCAAAGATAACTTTCTGCACCTAGGCCTCCACTACGTTTTCGTCAAGAGTCTTGCACCAATGATGAGCGGCCATTTGGACTGGGTCCCACGGACTGCTCAGGGGCGGGGTGTAGCTGAGATCAAGGTCGGACAATTCTTCGACGTCCATTTGATGAAACAGGGCTGTTGCGAAGATATCAATACGCGGAGTCTCGCCGCTGAGGTAAAACGGCAAACCGCAGATGCTGTAGTTCGGGAAGTCGTCTTCGAGCAACACCGTCACTTCCGCGTTAGGGTCAACCTCGTGAGCGCGAATTGCTGCGCTGATGCCTGCGTCACTGCCGCCAATGATGAGAAATCGCATAGGCTTCCTTAGCTTTTTCCGATGTTGTCGAGTTCTTTTTGCAAGGCAAAGGTGCCTAGGGTGTCGATTGGCAGACAGAGAAAAAGACTGATTCGCCGATCGAGCGCGGCAAATGCCTGACTGAATGCCCGGTCTACTTCCTCCGGCGTTCCCTTGACCGCCCCTGGGTCGGGAATACCCCAGTGCGCCGTCATCGGTTGCCCCGGCCACAAAGGACAAACCTCTTTCGCCGCGTTGTCACAAACGGTAAAGACGAAGTGGAGTTTTGGCGAGTCTGGCTTGGAGAACTCATCCCAGGACTTGCTGCGTAGGTCGGCTGTGCTGAATCCCGCCTTCTCAATCTGGTGGATCGCTTCAGGACGTACAAACCCGGCTGGATGGCTCCCGGCGCTATAGACCGTGAAGTAAGCCCCGCCTTTGCGGCGCATAATTGCTTCGGCCATGATCGAGCGGGCTGAATTGCCAGTACAGAGAAATAACACGTTGTAGTGCGGCATTTGGAGCATCCTTTGCTCTTCCAAAGTGTTAGGAGTTTTGGTTCGGCTTGATGGCGTATACCTTCACGCTCGCCGCGGCAGCATTGATGTCGTATTGCGAGAGGAGAGTCGTCAGTTCCTCGTGAAGCGAAGCCGTCAGGGGAGCCGTAGGGGCACAGCAAGCCTCTTCGATTATCTGAAAGGCATTGGATGTAGCCATTGCAGGTGAGCAACAGCCGGACTGGTTCTCCACCTTCGCATAGGCATTGAGGTCTGCTCCGCTGTCGATGATCTCGACATGCTCGAATCCCGCCGCAAGCAAGCCATCGCGATAGTCATCGATTTTGATTGCGCCGGCGATGCATCCGACGTAAGCAGCCATGCTCTGAGCGACGGCATCGGGGAGTTCATGTTTGAGCGCGATGTCGCTCACTGCGAGGCGACCGCCGGGTTTGAGAACGCGCGCGATCTCGCGGAACACAGAAGGCTTGTCAGGCGCGAGATTCAGGACGCAGTTAGAAATGACGCAATCGACCGAAGAGTCCGGCAAGGGAATCTGATCGATTGTGGACTGGTAGAACTCGACGTTCATGTATCCAGCCGAATGAGCGTTAGTCCGCGCTCTTTCGATCATGGCGGGCGTCATGTCTATGCCGATGGCACGACCCGACGGGCCAACCATCTTCGACGCCAGGAAAACGTCAAGTCCTCCTCCAGAGCCTAGATCAACGACAACCTCGCCTTGCCGAATATGGGCTGTCGCGGTGGGATTGCCGCAGGACAGGCCCATATTGGCCTCCGCCGGAATAGAGGTCAATTCCTCGGCGCTATAGCCGAAGGCTTCCGCGACAGCCTGGACGCCTGCATGATGGTTTGAAAGGGTGCTCTCTGCCACTGCCCCATACTTTGATTTGACCGATTCCAATATTTCTCCTGCCATCACTTCCTCCTAAAACATATTCGCCATGCCGACTATATCCATTGCATTTACATTCGTCAATGCGTATAAGTAAGAGATGGCTGGAAAAGCATCGTTCAATATGGAGCGCTTCTTTCAGGCGCTCGGGGACAACACTCGGTTACGCCTTCTCAACCTGATGGGTGATCAGGAGATCTGCGTCTGCTACTTCGTCGAGATTCTGGCGCAAGGGCAGCCGAAGATATCCCGGCACCTTGCGTATCTTCGACGTGCAGGGATTGTTGAGGCGCGCCGCGACGGCAAGTGGATGCATTACCGCATCGTCATGCCACCAAACATTGGAGCGGCGCAAGTACTTCGTCAAACGCTATCCTGGCTCAAGGACGAGCGTTCTATGCAGGCTGACCGCGCTCGATTCTCCAAGGCCTGTTGCACACCTGAGAAGTTCTCCTCGCTGCAAGGTGCTCCACCTCCCCTACCCGTTACACGTGAGGTTCAATAGTCATGTCCACCTCTCCCCACACGCACGGACAAATTTGCGCCCCGGCGGCGCGCAAAAAGCTCTCGTTTCTTGATCGTTTCCTTACTCTCTGGATTTTCCTGGCGATGGCGATTGGAGTCGCGATCGGTCACTTTGTGCCGTCAACCGCTGGATTTGTGAATCGCTTTCAAACTCGAATGACCAATATTCCCATCGCCATCGGTCTCATCATCATGATGTTTCCCCCATTGGCAAAGGTGCGGTATGAGAAGCTCGGTGAGGTCTTCCGTAACAAGCGCGTACTCGGTCTATCACTGGCACAAAATTGGATCATAGGCCCTGTATTGATGTTTCTGTTAGCCATTGTGTTCCTGCGCGGCGACCCAGCCTACATGCGAGGCTTGATCCTGATCGGCATCGCCCGCTGCATTGCAATGGTTCTGGTCTGGAACGAGCTAGCCGAGGGAGACACGGATTACGTCGCCGGACTTGTGGCAATCAACAGCGTCTTCCAAGTTCTCTTCTACAGCCTTTACGCGTGGGCGTTCCTGACTGTCCTACCGAAATGGTTCGGACTGCAAGGCAGTGTGGTTCAAGTCGGCATCGGCCAGATCGCTAAGAGCGTCGGTATCTATCTTGGCATCCCATTTGTGGCGGGGTTTGTGACCCGTTATCTCCTTATCAGGCGTAAGGGGGAGGAGTGGTACCGGACGCGCTTCATTCCGCGGATCAGTCCTTTGACGCTTATCGCACTGCTCTTCACGATCCTGGTCATGTTCTCCCTCAAGGGTGATCTGATTGTTCGTTTACCTCTTGACGTTGTGAAAATCGCCATCCCCTTGGTGATTTACTTCCTGATCATGTTCCTGGTGAGTTTCTGGATGGGGAAGAAGCTCGGAGCGAACTATGCTCAGTCTGCGACGCTATCCTTCACTGCGGCTGGTAACAACTTCGAACTGGCGATCGCAGTCGCCGTTGCCGTCTTCGGCTTGAGCTCTGGGGAGGCTTTTGTTGGGGTCGTGGGTCCGTTGATCGAGGTTCCGGCACTTATCGGCCTAGTCAATGTAGCGTTTTGGATGCGACGGCGATATTTCAACTCAGAGTCGAAAGGGTTCCAGGCGCACCCGGTTGAAGACACCCCGTAGACTCTCGGGCCTCCTTTTTCAGCGGACCTGAACCTTCGGCAAGGGCGGACGAGGAGCTACGGGTTGGTTGGCCGCCTTCTTGGCCCAGTAACCTCGGCATGGAACTGGAACGTGGAGCTCTCTGCATATCTTGCCTAGTGCGACATCAGAGACGCCGAACTCCTTGGCAACTGTCCGCATTGGGTCGCTCCAGACTTTCTCGTAGAGATCTTTACGGTTGTAGCGGGACATCAGGCCAGGGGACACTGTAAGAGCCTTCGGAGAGGTACAGGTGGTTCTTCCTCCTCGAAGTGTGTCGCGAGCTGGCGCGCCCCAGTGACGCGTCGATGGCGTCCGAGCGCGTGAGATGCTTCGATGCCTTTGCCCCAGTAACCACTGTTTGACATGCCGCGCTCCGAGGAGCTCAACGAGGCATTACGACTTGTAGAATCAATGGTTTGCCTCCGCTGCATAATGGGAAAGCAGATTGCTGCACTGCTGGAAACGGCTTCTTCCTGACCACTGAGGAAAGTTCTAAGATCGGCTACTAGGGCCGACCATCTCTCGCTGCAAACCAGTATTCTTTGCTGAGGATGCCGGACACGCCATCTCAATCCGCTACGTCCGCGAAGCCGGTAATCTCCGGGGCCATCCTCGTACTCATCCAGTTCGACGTCTCCGAAGAAATTCGCCTTGATCGTCTGCGCGAGATTCTCAGCGCCTCTACCGTCGCCCAGCCCGCCTCAAAACACCCGACACCCAGCTACATCCGCTACCAGAGGCCTCCTGTCATCGAGCCCATGGAACCGCTGGTGCTCGAGACCGGCCAGACGCTTCACGGCGAGATCAAGTACTACGACTACGGCGTCATCAGCGTCATCTTCCAGCTTCCCTTTACCGGAGACTGGGACACGCTCATACGTCTGGCCAGCCACTGGGTCTGGGACGCAGACTTCGCTGGCCACGCCGGCCGCATCGTCCGCCAGAAGCTCGACCGCGCACAGCCGGCGCTGGTCAAGCGATACCCTGAGTTCCTGAGCGAGGACTATTTCATCTTTCACGTCCACGAGATGACGGGCCGTCCCTCCGCCAACGAGTTCGTCCAGCTCTACGGCAATCAGGTCGCACAGGTCGTCCGCGGAGAGAGGATGCCGCTCTCCGAGGGCGAGTGCCATGAAGTCCTTCAGTCGCGAATCTCCTACTATCCCGACGATCTCGCCGTCATTGGCTGGAACGCCGCCTTCATCTACGACAGCGTCACCGGCGCTGAAACAGCTATCCAGTTGCTCGAGTACGCCAACTCCCAGTTGCTCGAGTTTCGCCACTACGACGATCTGCTTTCGAAGGAGTTGGATACCGTCTACGACTCGATCGAAGGAGGCACAGGAACGCTGGCCCGTTGGCGCATGGCGCGATCCGCGACTCACCTCTATACCGTTCTGCTCGAGGTCATGGAACTCACCGAGCGCGCCGACAATGCCATCAAATTCCTTAGCGACATGTTTGCAGCACGCCTTTACAGACTGGCGGCCGTAAAGGTCGGCGTGCCCGACTACAAGGATCTCGTCACCCAGAAGATCAACACGGCCGAAGACCTATACCGATTCATGGTCGATCAATTCAACCAGAGCCGCGCCTTTTTTCTGGAATCGGCTGTCGTCGTCATCCTCATCATTGAGCTGATATTTCTCTTCCACGGAAAGCCCTTCTAGTCCTCAAAAGTTCAGGTACACCGGATTCCCTAGGACCAACAACTTGCCGTCAGCCGCGCGTACGTTCACGCGAACCCAGTGCCTCTTTCCGTCAGCCTTATAGTCGAACTCCCTCGTCTCTGGATTCGCCTTTACCGCGGAGCTGTCCAGCAGGCTCGTCGGCTCTCCATCGCAAATCACTTCGGCGTGCGCGCCTTCCAGATTCTTCATTGTCAGCACAAAATGCACCGCCGTTGCCGGAGAAGTTGAAACCGCATCACCCATCATCACGGTCTTTCCACCAACCTGCGCTGAAAACTCAATCCCACGAGTCGGCGTGCCCTCGACGTCCACAAACACGTGCCCAGCGCGAATCGCGTCCAGGATCGCACGCTCGGAGAGTTCCTTCGCATACACCACAGTTGTTGGAAACCCAACTGCCGACCGCACGTCCGGCTTCATCGTCGCGTTGTGATTGTCGCTGCCGCCAACGCCCGTCAACCTGAATCCCTGATTCAGATGCTTCTGCCAGAAGTCGATTCCCGACATCGGCCCATCCAGCGTGCCTCCGTTGATCGCCTCCACCGCTCCCACCAAACTGTAGTCTGTATCCTTGGCGCTCCACCCGCAACCCATGCACAAGCTTCCCGATGGCAGGCCCGGATGATTGATCGAGAACAGTCCATGCAGCTTCTGTGTCTGCTGCAAAATGTCTCCGATCGTCACGTGACCCTTGGCCATGCGAAAGTCAATAAACTCCGTCGTCCCGTACACATTCGCATGCCCCTCAAACGTTGTAATCTCGCGCGCTGGAATCAGCAGCAGGCGGTCAAAGTACGGCTGCAGCTCACGCATCGCATCGTAATGCGAGATCGTGTTGTGGTCGCTGATCGCGATGAAGTCCAACCCTCGCGCGGCCGCGGCCTCCACCGTCTTGTACAGCGGACACGGCACTTTCGCGCCCGACTGGCTCTGGCACGAGCCATCGCTGTGCGCATCATGCATATGCAGGTCGCCGCGATACCAGGCCGCAGCCGCGCGCAAGGGTGCATCGCTAAACGTGGAGACAGCAGGAGTCTCACCAGTATGCGAAAAGTAAACCTTCGCTACATACTCCGACCGTTCGCCATCCGCGATGCTCGGGACACCCAGAATCAGCTTCCAGACTCCCGCCCGTATCGGCCCCGGTAGATACGATGGCGTCGCATCTGTCTCCGAGATGGTGAACGAGCTCTTGTTGCCTCCGCTCCAACCCCGAAACCTCTCTCCATCAAAGAGTCCGAGGTCGATGGCCGTCTTCCTCTCGCGCCCCGTGTAGGAGAAGTCGACAGTCAGGCGCACCACGCCCTCGCCAACCTTGAACGGAACCTCTACATAAGTCTCACGATCCTTCTCCGTGATCGTCCCGTGCAAGACAAGGTCAGGTTGCTGCGCCCTGCAGAAGCAAGCCATCGCAAAGCAAAGCGCGAGAGAGATCAACCATCGCGACCCAACAATCCGAGTACGATTTACCTTTCGCAAGAAACCCACCCCGGCAAATATTTCGCAACCAGCGATATCTTACATCCGCATAGTGACGCCCCAATTAAGCTCAACCGACAAGCTCAACCGATGGATTGAGGCATGAAGACTCTTCGCGTGGTAAACATGTTGCTGGCGGTTCGAGCTACGCTCCGCCGTTCAGAAGGATTGATTGATGTCTCGTTCTCGTTCCAGCCTGCCGCGTCTGTCGTCTTACCGCGCCATCGTATCCCTGGCTCTAATATCGCTACTCGCGCCGTCACCAACTTCCGTCGCACAGACCACGCAGACGCCCGACTCACAGTCTGCTCGACCCCAGGAGGGCGGCCAGCCTCCAGCAGCCGGCGGAGTCAACACTGGCGGAGCCCATGCCGCCATCTTCGATCAGCAGCGCCGCCCCATCACTGCTGGAGGCTTCGTCAAGACCGGCCCAATCATCTTTCAGGACATCTCGGAAAAAGCTGGCCTCAACACGTGGACTCACAAGATGGGTACACCTGAGAAGCGCTACATCATCGAAGCCAACGGCTCCGGCATTGGCCTTATCGACTACGACAACGACGGCTGGCTCGACATATACGTCGTAAACGGCTCGACCTACGAGGCCGAGGCCGGCAAGGCTCCAGCGCCAAAAGCCGCGCTCTTCCACAACAATCACGACGGCACCTTCACCAATGTCGCCGAAAAGGCGGGAGTCACGAACGACCGATGGGGCTTCGGCGTCGCCATCGCAGACTACGACAATGACGGCTGGCCCGACATCTACGTCTCCAACTTTGGCAAGAACCGCCTCTATCACAACAACCACGACGGCACCTTCACCGACGTCGCCGAAAAGGCCGGCGTTACGCTCGGCAACTGGTCCACCGGAGCCACCTGGGGCGACTACGACGGCGACGGCCGCCTCGATCTCTTCGTCCCTGGCTACGTCCACTACGATCTCGCCAATCCGCCATCATCCGGGGGCAAAGATACCTCCTACGCCTTCTGCCAGTTCCGCGGTGAAGAGGTCATGTGCGGCCCGCGCGGGCTCAAGGGCGAGCCCGACCATCTCTTCCACAACAACGGCGATGGCACCTTCACCGACGTAAGCGAGAAGGCCGGCGTCGCCGACAAGCCCGGCTACTACGGACTCGCCTCTGTCTTCGTCGACATCAACAACGATGGCAAACCGGACCTCCTCGTAGCCAACGACTCAACCCCAAACTACCTCTACATCAACAAAGGCGACGGCACCTTCGAAGACGACAGCTACGTCTCCGGCTACGCACTCAATGAGAACGGCCGCGAAACCGCGTCGATGGGAATCGCCGTCGGCGACTACATGAACAATGGCCTTCTCGACATCTTCAACACCACCTTCTCCGACGACTACAAGCCTCTCTACCGCAACGACGGCAACGCCAACTTCACCGACATCAGCTATCAGATGGGCCTCGGTGAGCCGACCATTCCCTTCCTCGGATGGGGCGATGCCTTCTTCGACTACGACAACGACGGCTGGAAGGACATCATCGCCGTCAACGGCCACGTCTACCCGCAGGTCGATCGCATGCCCTGGGGCACAAGCTGGGCGCAGCGTCCCTTGCTCTTCCACAACATCGAAGGCAAGAAGTTCGAGCTCATCCCTCCAGTCGAAGGTACCGGCCTCGCCCGCGTCTTTCGCGGACGCGGCATGGCTGTCGGCGATCTCTTCAACGATGGCAAGCTCGACGTCGTCGTCAACGTCCTCGACGGCCACCCTGTCCTTCTCCGCAACGTCTCGCCCGATCACCACCACTGGATCGAGCTAAAACTCGTAGGCGGTCCCAAGAGCCCACGCGACGCCGTAGGCGCCACGGTCTACCTCACGGCCGGCGGCAAGAAGCAGCGCGGAGACGTTATCTCCGGAGCCAGCTACGCCTCCACCCACGACCCGCGCCTTCACTTCGGTCTAGGCGACGCCACTACCATCGACAATCTCGAAGTCCACTGGCCCAGCGGCGCCAAAGAGACCTTCACCATCGCCAACCCCGACCAGATCGTCACCATCACCGAAGGCAAAGGCAAATCTCTAAGCCCTGTGCCCTAAACCCTTAGCCCTGGCTCTCAACCTTTCGATGGATAGCCAACTCATCCCGCGCTTCACTAAAATTCCTCACTGCTATGAACTTCAGAGTCCCGCCGCAGCGTATCGGTCGCATCCTCATCGGTGCGTTACTTGGCGGAAGCCTCGCCTGCTGCATCATGGCTCTTCGCATCAATCCTGCACATGCGGAGAATGACGCTCCCGCAACTCCATCGCAACGCGAGCTCTACTCTCAATCCGTCGCCGAGCACTACAATTACCGCTTCGGCGCCAACCAACCCTTCCTCCCCTCGCTCGCAACCACGGACAACGGCGAATTCATCAACCCCAAGGCCTTCCCCACAGCGAAGTACTGCGGTCATTGCCATCAGGAGGCGCACGCCGAGTGGCGCCAATCCGCACATGCCAATTCCTTCCGCACGCCCTGGTACACAAAGAACGTCAATCTCCTCATGTCGGAGAAAGGCATCGAATTCGCTCGGCACTGCGAAGGATGCCACAACCCCATTGCGCTTACCTCTGGAGCCATGACGAAAGGCTCAACCATCAACCGCAAGTTCGATGAAGACGGCGTCACCTGCTCCGTCTGCCACTCCATCCAAAAAGTCGATACCCGCGGCACCGGAAGCTACATCCTCGCGCAGCCCGCAGTCCTCCTCGATGAGCACGATCAGCCCATCTACGGCGACGTCTCGGACAAGGAGATCCTCACTCACCTCGACCGCCATTCCAAGGCGGTCATGAAGGACTTCTACCGCACCAGCGAATACTGCTCCGCCTGCCACAAGGCCGCGCTTCCACGTCAGCTCAACGGCTACAAGTGGCAGCGCGCCATCTTCCTCTATGACGAGTGGCAGCTCTCCAGCTTCTCCAAGCAGTCCCCGCTCCCCTTCTACACCAAGGACTCCGTCTCCACATGCCAGACCTGCCACATGACCCGCGAAGCACTCACGCTCCCAGACCCCGGCGCGAAAGACGGCAGGCTCGCCTCCCACCGCTGGCTCGGCGCCAACACCATCATGTCCAAGTACTACAACTACGACGTGCAGATGGAAAAAACCGTCGCATTCCTGAAGAACAACGTCTTCAACATCGACGTCTTCGGCCTCGAGCGCAACGGCGGTAGGATCGTCGCGCCGCTCGGCACAGAACCTGTCTCCATCGAGCCCGGCGACGTCCTCACTGCATCCATCGTCATCCAGAACAAGGGCATCGCCCACAGCCACGTCCCCGAGCAACGCGACATGTACGAGAGCTGGGTCGAATTCGAGGCGAAGGACGCGACAGGCCGCATCCTCTCGCACTCTGGAGCGCTCGAACCCAACGGCGATCTCGATCCGCGCGCCCACAGCTTCACCAACCGCCTCGTCAACACCAGGAGCGAGATCAACGATCTCCACCAGGTCTGGAACAACCGTGTCGTCGCCTACAACAACACCATCGCCTCCGGCCGCTCGCAGATCGTCCGCTATCAATTCAAAGTTCCCGCCGACGCGAAGAGTCCGATCACCATCACTGCCAGGGTCAACTACCGCCGCTTCGACCAGCACTTCATGGACTTCGCCATGGGCAAGCACTACGACGAACCCATCGTCGACATGGCCTCCCGCACCCGCACCTTCGCGCTTGGCGACAACCCCGCCACGCCACCTGATCCGCTGGACAACCCTCTCTGGATGCGCTGGAACAACTACGGCATCGCCATGCTCGACGCCCAGCAGTACGCCGAGAGCGTTCGAGCGTTCGAACAGGTCGCTAAGCTCCGACCCGACTATCCCGACGCTTTCACGAACATCGCCATCGCCAACTTCTCATGGCAACGCTATGACGACTCCCGTACCGCTCTCGAAAAAGCATTGAAGCTTAGCCCGAACAACGCCCGCGCCCTCTACTATCTCGCCCTTGTCGAGCGCAACCAAGGCAACCTCGAAGCCGCCATCGCCGACCTCCGCGAGGTTATCGCGCAATTCCCGCGCTCCCGCGACGCCCACCGCGAGTTGGGCTTCTCCTTCTACCAGCAGCGCAAATACAATGAAGCCCGCGCAGAGTACGAGACCCTCCAGACCATCGATCCCGACGACCTCGCCGCGCACTACATCCTCTCCATCGTCTACCGCCGCCTCGGCATGGCCGACAAAGCCTCGCGCGAAGCCGCCATGTTCGCCGACCAGAAGGACGACCCCACCGCCAGCGTCTACGCGCTCGACTTTCTGCGCAGACACACTGAAGTCGCCTCCGAGACAGTTCCCTGGCACACCCACACCGACATCGCCACCGAGCCAACTCATGGGAGCAGCGCACCGGCCCAATGAAGCTCTTCGGACTTGCCTTTCTCCTCTCCCTTGCAGCGGCGGCCTCTCTGCCCGCCTGCGCCGCGCCACCCTCAGCGCAGAACGACCCCCGCGCGCGCGGTGCTCTCGTCTTCGCAGACAACGGTTGCCACCAATGCCACACCATCCGGCACAACGGCGGCACCAAGGGCCCTGACCTCTCGGGAGTAGGCCGCCGCCTCAGTGAGGGACAGATCCGCCACCAGGTCATCGAGGGCGGCAAACAGATGCCCCCGTTCGGAGACGTATTGAAGCAGTCTGAACTCGACGACCTCGTCGCCTACCTGCGCTCCTGCCGCGACAAGACGAAAAAATAGAAGCTCACCAACATCGCCCTCGCTCGACTACCATGCAGAGAAACACCGGCATGACTCCACGTACTCTCCATCGCGCTCTGCGTTACGCTCTCCTGCCGGTCATCTGCATCGTTGCAACTTGCATCGCTGCAGCACAATCACACAACCTCGGCCATCAGGCATGGACTACTGAAAATGGGCTCCCGCAGAACAGCGTCCACGCGATATTCCAGTCGCATGACGGATACATCTGGGCCGCCACTGAAGGCGGCATCGCACGCTTCAACGGCATCGACTTCGCAGTCTTCAACCACGAAAACACGCCTGCAATCGAAAGCGACGACATCTGCTGCTTCGCCGAAGCCCACAATACACTCTGGATTGGCACCTCCCACAGCCTGCTGGAATACACTGCGGGCGTCTTCCACCGCTTCACTACCGCCGAAGGCCTGCCATCCAACGACGTCCTCTCGCTCGCCGCAACCAGCGACGGCACCCTCTACGTCCTCTCTGGCGGCGGTCTCGCTCGCTTCAACGGAAAGACCTTCGCTCCCATCTCCACGCCACCACTGAACGCAATCACCTCGATGGGTAGCGACACCCTATGGCTAGCGACAAATACGGGCGTGCTCAAACTTCAGCAGAACCAAACCACACCTGTCGCGCTCTCGTTTTTACTGCCAAATGAGCCCATCCATGAGCCCATCCAGGGCCCCGGCATTCTCCCCAACGGCACACCATGGCTGCGCACAACCACCAGCGTCACCTTCCTCAACAACGGCCACGCACGCACGCTTCAGGCAGGCCGTGAACTCCCTGCATCGCGCATTGAATCCTTCCTCGCTGACTCGCGCGGCACGCTATGGATCGGCACCAACAAGGGGCTCCTCTCGCTGGACAACACAGGCGCCAGGCCGGAGCTGCAGTCCGCGCTCGGAACCAATAGCATCCTCTCTCTCCGCGAAGACCGCGAGGGCGATCTCTGGATCGGCACCGATACCGCCGGCCTGCACATCTTGCGGCAGCAATCTTTTCGCACCATCCCCGCGCTCTCTGACCGAGTCATCACCGCCATCGCGCAGTCCACCGGCGGAGCCATCTGGGCTGGAACCAATGGCGACGGACTCGATCGCTGGCGCGACGGAACCATTCAGCACTTCTCCACGAAAGACGGCCTGCTCAGTGAGATCATCCTGTCTCTCGCGCCCGGCGCACAGGACAGCATATGGGTAGGCACACCCGACGGCCTCAATCATATTCAGGGCAGCCACATCGACTCCCTCACCTCAGCCGACGGGCTCCCCGACGACCTCATCCGCTCGCTTCTCGTCCCTTCTGACGGTACCCTTTGGATCGGCACGCGCCGCGGCCTAGCCCACTGGCACGACAACACCTTCACCACTTACACACGCGCGAACGGTCTCCGCAGCGAACTCATCGGGACACTCCTTCAGCCACACGGAACAAACGATCTGTGGATCGGCACTCTCGACGGCCTGTCGCGCCTGCACAACGACGTGATCACCACATACACCACAGCCGACGGCCTCTCCGGCAATGTCATCACCTCGATCTATGAAGACCCGCAGGGCACGCTCTGGATCGGCACAAAAGGAGCCGGCCTTTCCTTCTTCAAGAATGGCAGCTTCACCTCGCTCCACCGCTCCGATCTACCGCAGGTCATCGACTCCATCCTCGGCGACAACAGCGGCAACCTCTGGCTTAGCTCCAACCACGGAGTCACCCGAGTCTCACAGTCGCAACTCCTCGCCTGCGCGTCATCCTCCACCTGCGATCTACCGGTCTATAACTACGGTCGTACCGACGGCATGCCCACCGAGGAGACCTCCAGCCTCGGTCACCCCTCTGCCTGGCAGACCTCCGGCGGCCAGCTTTGGTTCGCCACACGCAAAGGCGTAGCCATCGCCGAGCCCGAAAATCTTCCTGAGAACCGCGTCCCTCCGCCTGTCGTCATCGAACACTTCACCGTCGATGACACCGTTGTACCCGGAACGCAACCCATCTCCCCGGGCCACAGCCATTTTGTCTTCCAGTACGCCGGCCTCAGCTACGCTGCTCCCTCAAGCATCCGCTATCGCTACATCCTCGAGGGCTTCGACAAGCAGTGGACTGACGCCGGCACGCGCCGCACTGCCTACTACACCAATCTTCCCGCAGGCCACTACCGCTTTCGCGTCAAGGCCGTAAACAATGATGGCGTCTGGAGCCAGGCTGGTGCCGAGCTCGCCTTTTCAATCCGGCCGCCGTTCTACCGCAATGTCTGGTTTATTCTCCTCGCACTCGCCGCGCTCGCAGCCATCGGTATCCTGCTCTATCGTCTCCGTCTCCGCCGTCTGCGGTCGCAGTTCGAAGCCGTGCTCGCCGAACGCAACCGCATGGCCCGCGAGATCCACGACACACTAGCGCAAAGCTTCGCCGGAGTCTCCGTTCAACTGGAGTTCGCTTCACAACTCCTCTCTCATGACCAACCCGAAGCTGCGCATCAGCAGCTCGACCGCACCCGTGCCTACGTCCGCGAGGGCCTCGCCGAAGCCCGTCGCAGCATCTGGGATCTCCGCGCCGTCACCGCAAACAGCACTCTCCCCACACGCCTCACCCAACTTGTCGAGCAGTCCCGCAGCGAACCTCTTACCATCCAGCTGAACATCGGCGGCACCTACCGGCCTCTCGCGTCATCGGTCGAGAATGAGGTCCTCCGCATCGCGCAGGAGGCACTCGCCAACGTCCAGCGTCACGCCAAAGCAACACACGTCACGATCAATCTCCAATACCAGGACTCACATCTGCACCTCACCATCGCCGACAACGGTCGCGGCTTCAACGCCTCCGAAGCCGCACACTCGAAGAATGGACACTTCGGTCTCCAGGGCATGCATGAACGCGCCGCCCAGATCAACGCTCAACTCAATATCGCAAGCAC
Organism: uncultured Acidobacteriaceae bacterium; assembly: GCA_963741395.1. Classification (GTDB taxonomy): domain Bacteria; phylum Acidobacteriota; class Terriglobia; order Terriglobales; family Acidobacteriaceae; genus Edaphobacter. The sequence continues at coordinate 298,818 of CAVUHV010000002.1, read as the reverse complement.
GCCTGCACAGGGCACAACCATTACCCTCGATGTCCCTATCACCTCCGGGAAAGGCTCAAAGAAGAATGCCTGAACGCATCCGCATCCTCGTCGTAGACGACCACCACGTCGTTCGCCAGGGTCTCGTCGCCCTGCTCAGTATCATGCCCGATATTGAAGTCGTCGGCGAAGCCAGCGACGGCCTCCAGGCAATCGAAAAATATCGCGCTCTTCGCCCGGACATCACTCTCATGGATCTCCAGCTTCCCAAACTGGCCGGGGTCGACGCCATCCAGCGCATCCGCTCCGAAGAACCCTCCGCCCGCTTCATCGTCCTCACGACATTCGATGGCGACGAGGATATCTTCCGCGCCCTGCAGGCCGGTGCGAAGGCCTACCTGCTCAAAGGCATGACGGTCGAAGAGCTCACCTCCACCATTCGCGCCGTGCACTCCGGCAAGACCCGCATCGCCGCTCCCATCGCCGAAAAGCTCGCCGAGCGCATGAGCGGCCAGGCACTCACCTCCCGCGAACACGACGTCCTCGAGCGCATCGTCGCCGGCCGCTCCAACAAAGAGATCGCCTCCGACCTCAACATCTCTGAAGCCACCGTGAAATCCCACATCAACAATCTGCTCGGCAAACTCGGCGTCAGCGACCGCACCAACGCCGCAACCGTCGCCATCCAGCGCGGCATCGTCCATCTCAAATAAGGCCTGCCATGAAAACTCTCTGCCTCTTCCTCGCCCTCACCGCTCCACTTACACTCACACTCACCGCGCAGAACCACACCACCTGGCGCGCGGCGACACCCGACGAGCTTGCGCGTTCGCTTCCGGCCCGCGCTCTGGTCGAAAAGGAACGCATCGAGACCGAACTGCGCACAGCCTCCGGCATCATCAACTCCCAGGGAAAGCTCATCGCCGGGATCGTCCTCATCACTGCCGGCTACTCGGCCGACGGCAAATACTCACACTACCTTCTCGTGCAATCACCCATCACCATCGGCGATGTTGCGCTTTCACCCGGCAACTACGTCCTCGGCTGGCAGCGCGGCGACGACGTTCTTGACGTCAAATTCTACGAAGCTGCGACCGGAGCATCCCGCGGCACAGCCATCGCGCATCGCCTTCCAACCGGCAGCCGTGTCGAATCCTTCCGCATCCTGCCACCGTCCGAGCACGCCATCATTCAGATCGGACGCTTCGCATTGACCTACACTCTCAACTAGAAGCACATCCTCTATCGCGCAGGCTTGGCGGGCTCACCCTCCGAGGCCGTCTGCCCCTTGCGAATCTCCTCGCCCAGCAGAATCACCTCGGCTATCTCCAGCATCGACTTCCTTCGCTGGCGGCTCTCGCGCTGCATCATTCTGTAGGCGTCCTCTTCGCTCACGCCAAGGTCGCGCTGCAGAATCCCCTTCGCGCGCTCCACAGCTCGCCGGGTTTCGAGCCTTCCAGCCAACTCCGTGTTCTCGCTCTCCAGCCTGACGCGCTCAATCTCTGCTCCCACGAGAAACCCGGCCATCGAGAGCATCCGTACGTCATTCGCCGTGTGTTGGTACGAGAGTCTGTGCTGCAGATTGATAACGCCCACCACCTTACTCGCGCAAAGAATCGGAACGCTCAACATCGCCTCAAACCGATCCTCAGGAACGTTCTTGAATGCCTTGAATCGCGGATCCTCCGATGCATTCGAGGCAATCGCCACCGGCTCCTTGTGTTCGGCTACCCATCCCGTGATTCCCTGTCCCACCTGCATTCCCAGCCGGTCCACAATATCGGTGTGTGGATTCTTCGACGCCCGCAGCACCAGCTTCCGGCCCTCGAGCACATAGATAAAGCACGAGTCCGCCGGAATCACCGTCGTCACAAATTCCACAATCCGGTCCAGCACTCCGTGTAACGAATCCGCCGCGGCAATCCTGCTCCCAATCTCATGCAGAAATGCGATCGGGGTCAGCTCCTCCCGCCCCGCCCCATCCCTCGATACCCTGGATAGGTTGGCTTCGTTAGATTCGTTGGATACGCTCGCGGCACGCAAACCAGCCTGGCGAGCATCGATGCTCCGTTCTCCTCCGCTTCGCTTCCGCTCCAGCAGCTTGGCTGCCTGCTGTGCGGTCTCATTCAGCAGGAAACCCATCTTCGGATGCGACGGCTCCAGATCAGGCGAGATCTCGTGGCGCTCCAGTTCTTCGGTCGTCGTCGGGCCAATCGAGGCCACCACCACAGACCTGAGTCCCGCTGCCAGTTCATCAAGGCACTTCATCTTGTCAGCAATTTCGAACAGGTGGATCACCTGCACCGCCGTCATGAACAGCACGACATCCACCCCTCCGCTCGCGATCGCAAGCACTGCCTCGCGCAGCGGTTGGACGTCCTCCGGAAGCATCCATTGATATACCGGAACTCTTGTCACTTCACGGCACTTCTCAGCCAAAACTGCGAGCAGTTCAGGGTTCGAGGTGCCGTACTCCTGCACGGCAACGCGAAAGTCACTCAGCGAGGAGCCGTACTCCTTCTCGATGGCAGCCATCATCTCGCGCCAGGTATTCGGCTCGGGCGCCAATACTGCGATGGGGACCTGTAGCTCTTTCAGCACCGCCACCGGCTTAGGTCCACGGGCAGCGATACGAACCTTTCGCAGAGCGTTTAGAAACGGCTCGCGCTCGTACTTCGTCTCGACGGCCGATAGCAGCGCGCGAACTCCGACCCCGGTCAGAAAGATAACCAGGTCAAACTTCCCCGCAATCAGCTTGCCTGCAAACTCCAGCGCGTGGCGATTGGACTCGAGCGGGGCCTCGCGCATCGCAGGCACAACAATCGCCTCTCCTCCATAAGTCTGGATCAGCTTAGCCACCTCGGCGGCGCGGCGAGACTCCAGCGATAAGACTCTCAGTCCTTCAAAGCTTGCGGGTGCCATCTCTTTCTCCCAGGGTCAGTGCTTCCGTCGGCATCCCATCAGCGTGCGCCCGCCGCCCGGCCGGAAAGCTTCCTGTTTGTCTCATCATCCTACAGATGCCCTTCCCAACGCGAACACTTTGCTAAAACATGCATCTCAAATCCCGCGGTAGTTGCTGATGGATAGGCAGTTCGCCGCGTTTGTGATCGCACGAGGCGGTCTGGCTCCATCACGCAGCGGGGGCGAGCAAGGCAGTAATACAGAGCAACGGACGTCCAGGGCCGGCGGTGGGATGGCTCGACGCCGAGAACCCTGAGGCGTCCCCTGCACTTTCCCATCGAAATTGTCTCCGGAATCAGCTACCCTGTACCGCAATTGAATTTGCAGTGAATGGCACCCCTTAAGAGATCGCGCCATCCTTTGAGTAAAACGGTTTTCCTTCCTCTGTTTCACCGGGCCAAACAATGATTACCGAAGAAGACTTCAATGGCATCTATCAGCAGCACGTGGATGCCGTCTTCCATGTCTGTCTGCGCGCCGTCACCCGCAGGGATATCGCCGAGGAGATTACGAGCCAAGTGTTCCTCTCCCTCTACCAATCCGCCGACTCGGTCCCGCGCGACCAGATCCCCGCATGGCTCTTCATCGTCGCAAAGCAACGCTCCGCGGACTATTGGCGCAGTTGGTACCTCGAAGAGCAAGGGTGTGCCACCGACCTCCCACCCCAGACCGCGACCCATCCTCCCGAGTTCTCCCTCACCGATCTCCTCGCAAGCTGCAAGAACCTGAAGCCCGTCCACCGGATCTGCGTCATCCTTAGCCTCGCCCACGGCATGTCTCGCAGCGAAATCGCCGCGCAAACCGGCCTCTCCGCACTCCACGTCAAACGCCATCTGCAGTATTCGCTCAAACTTCTGCGCGATACTCTCAGCGCACGTCGGCCGCCTCTCGCCCCGGCACACGAGATCTCCGCCGATGCCTGACCTCTCCCTCCCCCACCACAGCGAATCCCTTCCCGGCGGACTCCACTTCTTCCAGCCCTGTCCTCCGCTCTCGCTCCTTCGTGCCAGCATCGAAGACGTTCTTCCCTCAGAGATCGCCGCCGACGTCTCCGGCCACATCGACACCTGCACGGTCTGCCAGATGCTTCTCACTGACCTCGAAGCCGTGCCACCGGCATCACTCACCTCTGTAGAGCGTGCACGAATCCGTCACCAGATCCCCATCGCGCCACCGGCCCACAGGTCTGGCTGGCACTGGCACGCAACCTCCGCCGCCGCAATTGCGCTTGTCGTCGTCGCCATCGCCTTCCTTCTCCGCCAGCCTGGTTCCAATTCTTCCTCCAGGCCCGTGACGCAATCACATCCAGCCTCATCATCAACTGAAAGCGCCGCACAATCCGCAGCATCTCCGATACAGATTGCCAGGCTTGCCCCGCCACTCGACCTCTCTCCCGCGCTCGTCCTTCGCGGAGAAGCCTCCACGGCCCAACCCAACGCCCAACAGCTCGCCCCGGCCTTCGCCGCCTACACCCAGGGCGACTACGCCCTCGCCGCCGAGCGCTTCAAAATCCTCACAGATCAATTCCCCCGCTCCGAAACCCCTTTCCTCTACCTCGGCATCACTCAACTGTTGCAGAACAACGAGAAGTCCGCGCTCCCCACTCTCGCCCGCGCCGACTTTCTCGCCCGTCAGAATCACGGCGCACAGCGCGATGACGCCGCCTGGTACCACGCCCTTGCCGCCGTAGCAGCTCAGTCTGCCGATGCCTCCGATCTCCTCGATAGCATCTGCGAGCGCAAGCAGTCCCCCTACAGCCATCAGGCATGCGAACTACGCGAGTCTCGCAAATAGCCGCCAGCCTCTATCCCAGAAAAGCTCTTCGCGCCGACTTACCCGACCCCTTCCACCGCTTCACGATCTCGTAGACCACCACCGTCGTAAACGTCACCGCCAGCCACAGCACCACGGCCTCAATCGGCAACCCACTCCACGCCGTAACGCGTAGGCCCATCATCTCGCGGCCCTGGTATCCCCACCACCCGTACGGCACCGCCAACGTAGCCTCCCACAGAAGACTCGTCAGCAGAATGACAAAGAAAGTAAGGCTGAACGCTCTCCAGTTGACCACGCCCCGCGCCTCCGGAAACAGCGCCGCCGAAGGCGTCAGCGCGATCAGCACCAGAAACGTGAAATACCCCGGAAAGCCCTCAGGCTCCGGCGAGAAAAACTTCTTGTAAACGATCGCCGCTACAATCAATCCGACCGCCAGCATCGCCGAGAGCGGATGAAACCGCAGCAGCCTCTCGAAGCTCACTCTCTTCGTCGATTCTCCTGGAATCGAATACGCATTCAGCCAGTACTCATCAAGCCAGATGTACATCAGCAGCACTGCAATGAATCCCAGTAGATAAAACACATACTCCTCCACTGGAACTCCACCGCCCAAGGCAGGGGCCTTCACTCCCAGCGTCGCCGATGGACGCGGAAAAGTGAGGAACAAATGCCCGAAGAAAAAATCCAGCGAAGCCCCCAGCGGAAACAGCACCGCAATCGTCCACCAGAATGCCTTCTTTGAGATCTTCACTCCATCCTGCGGCACAAACCAAAAGCCAATCCCCAACACCGGAACCAGGAACAAGAGCAGGCTTACTGTATAGCCGAAAGGCGAAGGCGCGGCCACAGCCGGGTCTACCACCGGGGCAAGGCGCACAGTGTGCAGCGTCAACGCCGCCGGCAACGCCAGCATCAGAACCATCGCGACCGCAACTCCGAAGCCACCCTTCGCGGGCGACTCAGTGCGCCGTTCTTTTCCCGTAGACATTTCGTATACCTTTCGCAAAAACATTGTCCGCCGATAAGCCGGCGGAGTATACATGACCCTTTCGTTCGGTGGAATACCCCTTTCACCATGCAAGAGATTTCTCCCAAAGCGGTTACGATGCTCTGGATATGGCTCTCGATAGCGAAGCCGATCTCCGCAGAGCACTTCACCGCGGTGACGAGATCGTGCCGTACTTCCAGCCTCTGGTCGAGCTGCGAACCGGGCAGCTCACAGGGTTCGAGGTACTCGCGCGCTGGCACCACCCTGCCCGCGGCCTTGTCTATCCTGGCGAATTTATCCCCCTTGCCGAGAGCGCCAACCTCATCGATCCGCTCCTCCAAAACCTGCTACGCGGAGTCTTCGCCGCGACGACCACGCTCCCTGAGCACATCACTCTATCCGTCAACCTCTCACCAACGCAGCTGCAGAATCCCGCTCTCGCCCGTCAACTGTATTTTTCCGCACAAGACGGCGGCTTTCCTTTTCACCGCATCATCTTCGAGATCACCGAGAGCGCCTTGGTCGACAACATCGCGCAGGCCAGAACCATTGCCCACGAGCTCAAGACACTGGGAGCCCGTCTCGCCCTCGACGACTTCGGAACCGGCTATTCCACTCTTCATCACCTTCAGTCCTTGCCCTTCGACGAAATCAAGATCGATTTCACCTTCGTCCGCTCCATGATCGACTCCCGTGAGAGCCGCAAAATCGTCTCCGCTGTCGTCGGCCTTGGTACCAGTCTCGGCCTTGTCACAGTCGCCGAAGGCGTCGAGTCCAAGGAACAAGCCGACATGCTCCTCTGGCAGGGCTGCGACTTTGGCCAGGGCGGTCTTTATGGCCCACCGGCTCCAGCCTCCGCACTCCACGACCTCGCCGAACTCATGGTGCGCCCGGAATCCGCGGTGTTTCTCGCCGCCTCACCCAACCGGCGTTCTCCCGGGCAATCCGAACTACGACCAGATCAGCAACATGCCCAACTGCAGGCCATCTACGACGGCGCGCCCGTCGGCCTCTGCTTTCTCGACCGGCAGTTTCGATACGTCAGTATCAACCAGCGCCTCGCCGACATTAACAAACTTTCTGTCGCCGGGCACATCGGCCACCATTTCTCCGAGATTCTTCCGCAGATGTTCCAGGCCCTCGAGGCCTGTCTCTACAGCACCTTGAAGGGTGAGTCATTCTCCGGTATCGAGTACGTGAGCCTGGGGCCCTCACCCGGGGCACGCGGTGACATCTTTCTCGTCTCTTGCCAACCGGCCCGCGACGAGGCCGGCGAGGTTATCGGCGTCTCCATCTCCGTCGTCGATATTACCGAGCACAAGCGCTCAGCCGAGGTCGCCCGCAGCACCCGACACGATTATCGTCCTCCCGTCGACCTCGAACAGCAATGGGCCAACGGCACCGACAGCGGAATCTTCATCATCCCTCGCCGCTGCTAGTCCTCTGCTCTACTATTTGACCGCGACAGTCGTGCCCCCTTCCCCGGCCCAACTCCAGCCCTCACCTGCAAATTCCTCATCCTGTTGCAGTAGACAGTCGAGCTGCGAGAACATCACCCAATGCCTCTCGCTCGCCTCACCCTCGAGATCGAAATCCCTCACGCCCAGTCGCTCAAAGACCGTCGCCAGGTCATTCGCTCCATCAAGGACAAGCTCCGCCATTCCTTCAACTTAGCCATCGCCGAACTCGACGAGGGGACCGTCTGGAACCGTGCCACCCTCGGAATCGCCGCCATCTCCAACTCCCGCAGCTACCTCACCGGACAACTCCAGCAGATCGACCAGGCCGCCCACCGCATCGCGCTCTCTCTGGGTGCCGAAGTCATCGATTCCTGGGCCGAGGTCCTACCCGAATAGCCACAAAGACTTCCCCGCAATCCATAGAAAACCATTTGGGCGAACGGCTCGACTCTGATATCCTCAACCGTTTACTGTCAGAAATACGTCTATGCCAGAACAACGAGCCAGAGCGCACCACCGCAGCCGCGTAGCCAATACCTTCTCTGAAGAGATCGGCGCGATGCTCGAGGGAGAGCTCTCCGACCCACGCATCGCCCCCAGCTACGTCACTGACGTCGTTCTCGCCCCTGGAGGCAAATCAGCTCGCGTCTACGTCGCCGTCCACGGAACCGAGCAGGAGGAGCAATCCACCCTCGCCGGCCTCATGACCGCCCGGGCCTACATCCGCTCCCAGCTTCGCGAGCGCATGGGAGTCCGGCACGTTCCCGACCTCACCTTCGCCATCGACCGCTCAGAAAAAATGGCCGGCCGCATGGACGAGCTCCTCGGACGCATTCGCAAACGCGACCAGAAGCTAAACCGCACAGAAGCTCCGCAGGACGGATCCAAACCCACGCCATGAGTCCGGAAGCCTCCATCACCGCCTTCCTGGACGCTGTGCGTTCCGGCCCCCGCTTCATCATCACCTCCCACGCACGGCCCGACGGCGACGCCGTCGGCTCCGCTCTCGCGCTCGCCGAGATCCTCGAGCAGCTCGGCAGGCGGGTCGACATCATCTTTGCCGATCCGGTTCCCTTCATCTACCGCAGTCTCCCGGGCGTTGACGACATTTGGATAGCTCCCTGCGTCTCGCCGACCGTCCCCGATCTCTCTGTCCCGGTCATCCTGCTCGAGTGTGACGGGATCCCACGCACCGGCCTCCAGGACCTCGAGGACCGCACCCTCATCAACATCGACCACCACGCCAGCGGTCGGCACTTTGCCTCTGTCAACTGGATCGACGAAGATGCCTGCGCCGTCGCCGCAATGATCTATCGCATCGCAAAAACCGCCGGGGTCGAGATCACTCCTTCGATCGCCACCTGCCTCTACACAGGCATCATCTCCGACACGGGCTCCTTCACTTACTCCAGCACCAACGCCGAAACCTTCGCCATCGCCCACGATCTCGCAGCCCACGGAGCCAGTCCCAGCCAGATCGCGCGCGACCTCTACTTCTCCAACCCAGCCAGCAAAATTCGGCTCCTCGGCGCCGCTCTTTCGAACCTTCGGTGCGACGGCCCCCTCGCCTGGAGCTGGGTCACCAATGACGAGATGGAATCCGCCGGCGCCGCCGCCGAAGACTGCGAGGGCGTCGTCAACTACCTCATCAGCATCGCTGGCGTTGAGTCTGCTGTCTTCCTTCGAGAGCTACCCTCTGCCTCGCAGTTCCGCCTCAGCATCCGCAGCAAGGGTAAAGTTGACGTTGCTCAAATTGCCGAGTCCTTCGGTGGAGGAGGCCATCGCAGCGCCAGCGGATGCACCATCGACGGCCCGCTCAACTCCGCGACCGAGCGCATCCTCACCCAACTCCGGACGGGACTCTGTTAGCCTTGTCTGGCCCCGCGAACCAAATGCCTGATCTGCAACAATCCGCCGGCACTGCCGCGACACCCCCTCATGCAGCTTTCGCCTGGCTCCGCCGATTTGCCCAGCACCCTGACGTCGTCGCATCCCGTGAGATGCTCTTCCTTCTCCTCGTCAGTGGATTCCTCCTCCTGTACGGCCTCATCCCCATGTTCGGCGGCGACCAGCTCGGCCTCGTGGGTGCCGACGAGCCCCGCTACGCTCAGGTCGCCCGCGAGATGCTCGCCGCTCACTCTGCCGCCTGCCATGAGGTCAACGCCAAAGTCATTCCTCGCGGCCTCCGCCTCAGCGACCTCCGCGCCTCCTACCACTGTCTCGCCGGCGGCACCGTAACCCCGATCCTCTACGGCAAGCCCTGGCTCGAAAAGCCCGCCCTCTACTACTGGCGCGCCATGGGCTTCTTCAAAGAGTTCGGAGTCTCCGACTGGTCCGCACGCCTGCCCTCTTCCTCGGGAGCTTTCGCGCTTATTGTCCTCATCTTTCTGCACATGCGGCGCTTCCGGCCGGGAGGCCACCTCGACGCCGCCCTGATCACCGTCTCCTGCGTCGCCATCTTCAGCTTCGCCCGCGGGGCCTCCACCGACATGCAGCTTGCCGCCCCCTTCTGCATCGGCATGCTCGGCTGGTACGCCTGGTATGAGACCGGAAAAAAATTCTGGCTCTTCGACCTCTACTTCTTCGGAGCCGCCGCAACCCTCGCTAAGGGGCCTGTCGCACCCTTCCTCGCCCTCAGCATCATCCTTCTCTTCGCAGGCCTCCGCCGCGAGTGGTCCCTCCTTCGCCGCACCATCTGGCTCCCCGGAGTTCTGCTCTACCTCATCATGGTGTTGCCTTGGTACATCGAAGTCCAGCGCCGCAACCCCACTTTCTATCGCTTCTTCTTCCTCGAGCACAACCTCGAACGCTTCGCCACCAACCGCTACCAGCACCACCAACCCTTCTGGTACTATCTGGGCGTTCTTGTCATCGGCCTGATGCCCTGGACAGTCATCGCCATCCGCGCCCTCGTCGATTCCATCGACATCTCCATTGCCGAGTGGAAGGTTCGACACAATCCCCAACGCTATCTCGGCCACTCCCGTGCCGGCGACGCCTTCCCTGAGTTCCTCGTCCTCTGGGCCCTCTTTCCCATCCTCTTCTTCTCTTTGTCCGGCTCCAAACTTCCCGGTTACATCCTTCCCTCCATCCCGCCCCTCACCATCCTCGCCGCCGACTACCTTAACCGCATTCATCGCAAAGGCTTGCCCCCGTGGCTCCTTTGGGCGCACTCCACCTTCTCCGGCATCCTCGTCTTCGTCCTTGTGCTCGCGCCGCAGCACATGAAGTACGACACCCTGGTCCCCTCCGCGCAGTGGCTCCTCATCGCCGCAGCGGCGGCGATAGCCGCTGAAGCGATCGTGATCCTTATCATCCGCCGCTGGGGAATCCCGCAGGTCACCACGGCCACACTCATTCCTGTGATAGCCGTCCTCATATTCCTTCTCGGTTTCCACGGCAAAGATCTTGACCTCAACTACTCCGCCCGCCCCCTCGCACGCGAGATCCACCGCGAGGCTCCGGACGTCAAAACCGTCGCCGTCGAAGGCGTCCGCCGCGACATCGATTACGGTCTCGCCTTCTACCGCAACGAGCCTCTCATTCACTACAGCACCGACGGCGTTCCCCCCGGCGACCATATCCTCGTCATTCCGGCCAACGACACAGCTTCGCTTGACCATTACCTTGCCGGTCGCATATACAAGCCACTGTTCCTCTATGACTCACAGGGCCTCGATGTCTACCGCGTCTACCCCCAGCCCTGACACCCAATCCTGACTCTCCAGAGTCTCCCACCCAGATCCCCAACCGGCTGTCCGCGATATCTTATAAGCTCAACGGAGACTCCCCGGGCATGACGGTGGCCACCCAACTCGAGATCCTCGACCTGCGGCACTTCTCCGCTCGCCAGCTTCGACCCTTGCTCGAAGCCGAGGCCGTCCAGTGGGAAGGTCGCCTCCGCTGGGACTACCGCTCTTCCACTGACCTTCTTCTTCAGTACCTCGATTCGCGCATCCTTCCCGGCTTCGTCTCTCTTGACCGAGGCCGCATCTGCGGCTACGCCTTTTGCGTCTACGAGGGCCACAAAGCAGTTGTCGGTGACGCATGGTCCCTCACACCAGACCCCGAACTCACTCGCCAGTCCAATCTCACCCTGCTGCAACGCCTCCTCGACCTGCTCCTCTACTCGCCCGGTATCAACCGCATCGAGTCGCAACTTCTCCTCTACGACTCCGGGGCCATTAACGAGCCGTTCCTCGAAGCAGGCTTCACTCCCCATCCCCGCCTCTTCATGCAGCTCGATCTCACGACCGAATCACTCACCCGCATCGACAGCCCGCAGCGCCGCCCGTTGCCCGACGGCGTCGAACTCGTCCCCTGGTCCGCAAACTACTACCAGGCCTCTGCCGCGGTCATCCACGACGCCTACGCCGGCCACATCGACGCGAAGATCAACGACCAGTACTGCACCCTCCACGGCTCCCTTCGCTTCCTCCACAACATCGTCCGCTTTCCCGGCTGCGGAGTCTTCGACCCAGACCAATCCTGGGTCCTGCGCTACAAATCCACCGGAGCCCTCATCGGCATGCTTCTCTGCTCCCGCGTCGCCGATGACGTCGCCCACATCACCCAGCTCTGCGTCGGCCGCTCCTGGCGCAGCTACGGTCTCGGAGCGACCCTGCTTCATCACGCGATGCGCAGCCTGGCCCACTCACGCACGAACGCCATCACCCTCACTGTCACCGAGGCCAACCAGCCCGCCGTCGGGCTCTATCACCGCTCCGGCTTCTTCATCCGCCACCGCTTCGACGCTATGGCCTACGACAAACCCACCAGCTAACTCATTCCCTTCCCCAACACACGTCATCTCGACCGAAGCAGCGCACGAGCGCTGCGAAGAGGAGAGACCCCCGCATTTCTAAGAGGAGTTTTGGGATTCGGCATCAAAACCGACCTAACCATCTGAAACAATAGCGAAACAAGACCAACCGCCCGGACGGAAGGCTAAGCCCAGTAGCTACGGTCCAGGGTCCGGTACTGAATCGCCTCGGCAATATGCTTCACGCCGATATCCTGAGCTGAATCCAGATCCGCAATCGTTCGCGCAACCTTCAATATCCGATCATGCGCGCGCGCACTTAGTCCCTGCTGCTGCATCGCCCTTTCCAGCAACCGTTCTGCATCGCTCGAAAGTTCACAGTACGTTCGAATCTGCGGCGTACTCATCTGCGAATTGGCAAACACACGCCGAGAGGCAGCCTTCGCGGACCCATTCGTCCGCTCATTGCCCGCACCAAATCGCGCATGCTGCCGCTCCCGCGCCGCGAGCACGCGATCGCGAATCTCAGCCGAACCCTCGGAAGCCGCGCCCCCGCGCAACTCCTTGTACTGCACCGCCGGAACCTCGATATGAATATCGATGCGATCCAGCAGCGGCCCGCTCACCTTCGACACATACCGCTGAATCATCGGAGGAGTACACATGCACTCGCGGCTCTTGTCGTTGAAATACCCGCAAGGACACGGATTCATCGCAGCCGCCAGCATGAACCGTGCCGGAAAGCTCAAGCTCATCGCCGCCCGCGAGATCGTCACCATCCCATCCTCAAGCGGCTGCCGCAAAACCTCCAGCACGTTCCGAGGAAACTCCGGCAACTCATCCAGAAACAGCAGTCCGTTGTGCGCCAGCGACACCTCGCCCGGACGCGGAACCATCCCGCCGCCAATCAACCCGGCGTCCGAGATCGTATGGTGCGGCGACCGAAACGGCCGATACGTCACCAACCCCTGTTCAGCATCCAACACGCCGGCCACCGAATGAATCTTCGTCGTCTCCAACGCCTCCTCAAACCGCAACGGCGCGAGAATCGAAGGCAGCCGCTTCGCCAGCATCGTCTTGCCCGAACCCGGCGGCCCGATCATCAGAATGTTGTGGCCTCCCGCAGCCGCAACCTCCAGCGCACGCTTGGCCACATGCTGCCCGCGCACATCCTTGAAGTCATGAGGAAAGTGCTGCATCTGCTCCAGCAGATCGCCCGCCTTCACCTCCAGCGGCGCCGGCAACAGCGATCCCGTCACAGCAGCATTCAAAAGCTCACGCACCTCGAGCAGATTCTGGACCGGATAGACCTTCACTCCCTCAACCACCGCAGCCTCACGAGCATTGCTCGCCGGAATCACCAGATTCGAGATTCCCTGCGCCCGCGCCGCAACAGCGATCGGCAACATCCCCTGCACAGCGCGCAGGCTTCCATCGAGACCAAGCTCACCAACCAGCAGAAAATCGCTCAGGTCTTTGATCTCAAGCGCCCCATAAGCACCCAGAATCCCAACCGCAATCGGAAGATCGAACCCCGAACCTTCCTTCTTCAAATCAGCTGGAGCCAGATTGATCGTGATCCGCGTAGGAGGAATATCAAAGCCCGAGTTACGAATCGCCGCCTTTACCCGGTCGCGGCTCTCTCGAACCGCCGCGTCCGGCAGTCCTACCGTGCTGAACTGTTCCTGTTCCAGCTTGAACCCGGAGAAGTCGACCTCGACATCAATGATGTGCGCGTCGATCCCATACACTGCAGCACTGCGAGCTTTGAAAAGCATTAAGTGGCCTGATGCATCCTTGAGGCAGAAGATTTCCGCGAGTATAGCATCGCGTCCGACAGAACCATCGAACGGAGCATCCTACTGTTAACACCGGAGCACGACCATACATGCGAACCCTTACCGCTCTGCCGATGCTCTTGACCATCTTCTCCCTGCCCCTCATCGCCCAATCCACACCGCAGAAACCGCCACCACCACCCAACCCCGATGCGCAGATCGTCACCACCAGTGACACCTCGCAGGAGGAAGGCCCCGCTCCCGCCAAGCATGACCCCAAAGCCACAACCGCAGAGCGCACCGATTCGGCCTGGTCAATGCTCACGGATGCCGTCACTGATGCAAAGCACGCCGATCTCCGCGTCCAGGCGCTCGCCGCCCTGGGCACAATGGGCAACAACCCTCGCTCGACAAAGCTCATCATCGACGCCATGAACGACCCTGACTTTGACGTGCGCACCGCGGCGGTCCTGGCCGCGGGGCAGACAAAGGACCGAAACCTCACCAACAATCTCCGCAACATGCTCGATGACAAAGAGCCACAGGTCGCCTTCGCCGCAGCCACGACCCTCTGGAAGATGCACGATCCCTCCGGCGAGCCTATCCTCATCGCCGTCGTCAACGGAGAGCGCAGCGCCAACGATGGCCCTGTCAAAGGCGGCATGCACACCGCGCAAAAAGACCTCCATCGCCCCGGAACCCTCGCCCGCCTCGGTGCGCTCCAAGGAGCCTCCATGCTCCTCGGACCCTTCGGCTTCGGTATCACCGCCTTCGAATACATGCGCAAGAACGGTACTGGAAATCTGACCCGGGTCAGCGCGATCGATCAGCTCTCCGAGAGCAGCACAGGCCCCATCCGTAATACGCTTATCGATGCCCTCGCCGATAAAGACCCCGCTGTGCGCGCCGCCGCAGCACGGGCCGTCGGCCACTATCACGACGCTGCCGCCTCAGACGCTCTCTACTTCGCCTTCGACGACTCCAAGGCCCCAGTCCGGCTAACCGCGGCCGCAGCATATATCAACTCCACGACAAGGACGCCAACCAGCAGCGCATCACGCCGACGCCTAAAATAGACAACGTGAACACCAGCCTCTTCGAACTCTTCAAGATCGGCATCGGTCCATCCAGCTCGCACACCGTCGGCCCCATGCGCGCCGCTCTACGCTTCGCGAAATCACTCGACGCCCCAGGCCAGCTCGCCAACACCGCGCACGTCGTCGTCGATCTCTACGGCTCGCTCGCCCTCACTGGACACGGCCACGGTACCGACCGTGCCATCCTTCTCGGCCTCATCGGCGAAGCGCCCGACACCGTCAACCCTTCGCTCATCGACACCGAACTCGCCTCCATCCGCACCACTGGAACCCTCTATCTCCTCGACCGCGAACCCATCCCCTTCACCGAAGCCGAACACCTCCTCTTCCACCGCAACCAGATGTACCCCGACCCCGCCGTCCACACTCACCCCAACGGCATGCGCTTCACCGCATTCGACGCCGCAGGCAACATCCTTGCGCAGCAGATCTTCTACTCCATCGGCGGAGGCTTTATCCTCTCGGCCGGCGAATTCGCCGCACAGCAAACATCGAAAACCACGTCTACCCGGACCGTCCCCTATGCATTCCGCAGCTCCGCCGAACTCCTCAGCCTGGCCGCTGCGCACAACCTCACCATTGCCGAACTCCTGCTGGCCAACGAGGTCGCGCTCCTCTCCGACAACTCCATCCACCGACCGCCTGCGCGAAGCGAATCCGCAGTTGGTTTTGTTAAGGGCACGGCTTCAGCCGTGCCGCAACTGTCATCTCTAGCGGAAGGGGCTTTAGCCCCTGAGGTCTCGTTACCATCTCCCGAAGACCAGATCAAAGCCAGCATCCTCACCCTCTGGCACACCATGCAGCAGTGCACCGAGCGCGGCATCGCCACCGAAGGCATTCTCCCCGGAGGCCTGAACGTCCGCCGCCGCGCACCGCGCCTCGCGCGCCGCCTCGAGACCGAAGGCTCACGCGACCCGCTCGCCCCGATGGACTGGGTCACGGTCTACGCCATGGCCGTCAACGAAGAGAACGCCGCAGGAGGCCGCGTCGTCACCGCCCCCACCAACGGAGCCGCCGGAGTGATCCCCGCCATCGCTCATTACTACATGCGCTTCATCGACGAAGCCACTCCAGAAGAAAAGGAAGCCGGCCTCATCCGCTACTTCCTCACCGCCGCCGCCATCGGAATCCTCTACAAAGAAAACGCCAGCATCTCCGGAGCCGAGGTCGGCTGTCAGGGCGAGGTCGGCGTCGCCTGCTCCATGGCCGCCGGAGGCCTCGTCGCCGCCCTCAACGGCACCAACGCGCAGATCGAGCACGCCGCCGAAATCGCCATGGAACACAACCTGGGAATGACCTGCGACCCCATCGGCGGCCTCGTCCAGATTCCCTGCATCGAACGCAACGGCATGGGCGCCGTCAAGGCCATCAACGCCGCCCGCATGTCCATGCATGAGACCATGGGCCACAAAATCTCGCTCGATCAGGTCATCGCCACCATGTACCAGACCGGCCTCGACATGCAGTCCCGCTACAAAGAAACCTCACTCGCCGGCCTCGCCCTCAACATCATCGAGTGTTAGAAAAACAAAGGTGATATGTTGTTACAAATTGATTCCCTTAGAGTAGTCTCGGATCCCTCAAATGTTCGAAAAACGAATAGTCCACCACGGTTTGAACGCCTATCGCCTAGTTCGTGCAAGCTCCGAATCTGAAGTCAATATGAAGGCCCACCTTCAAGAGGCTCTATGGGCTGAACGCTGGCAGAAAAAGCTAAAGGCAGATCAGGCTAGGGAGAATCGGGCTAAACATCTGCAGCAGCGTATTCTGAGCGCCGAACAAACCTCGGCTGCAAAGGCTTTGGCTCTTGAGCAAACGAGGGAACTCGAAGACGCACGAGAAAGCCTTCAAAATCTACTTCATGATGCCCTTGAGCGAGATGCGAGACTGAATTGGGAAGCCAAGAAAGACCGGTCTGGCTTTTCGGTTCCTAAGCCATCAAAGCCAAAGCCCGATCCAATTCCTACCGAGCCAGACGCCAATGCTTCCCGCTTCAACCCTGCACCGTCTTTGCCCACTTTCAATTTGCTCGACAAGTTCATCCGAAGCAGGCGCGGAGCAAAATTGCAGCCGCCGACGCTCTAAACGCGCAGGCTCAATTGGCGGCGGCACAGCGACTAGAATCAGAAAGAGATCTGTGGCGTATTGCAGTTAGCAAACATCAACAATTCACATCCGATCTCAATGTGGCCTATCAGGAGGAACTTCGTCAATGGGAGACAAGAAAAGACGCCTTCCTCATCTCTCAAAATGACAAAAATTCAAAGATCGATCTCGCCAAATCCTCATATTTAGCTGGTGAGGAACAAGCCCTTCTATCTTACGTCGAAGAGGTCCTTAGCCAGTCCGAATATCCTGATGACTTTCCAAAAGAACATAGGCTGGATTACATAAGCGCTACAAAAGCACTTGTTGTTGATTTCGAGTTGCCGAACCTCACAACCCTTCCGACCGTCAAGGAAGTCAAGTACGTTGCAACTCGATCAGAATTTCAGAAAGTTCCTGTGTCCGACGCATGGACGAAGAAAACTTATGACGAGATGCTTTATCAAATTTCGCTGCGAACTCTCTACGAGATCTTCCAGTCAGATGACGCAAACGCCCTTATATCTGTGGTCTTCAATGGCTGGGTTCGGTCGATCGACAAGGCGACTGGAGAAGAAGTCCATGCATGTGTGATGAGTCTTGAAGCGCGCAAAGATGAGTTTCTTGCAATCAATCTTGCCAATGTCGATCCGAAAGCTTGTTTTAAGAGACTCAAAGGGGTTGCCGCAAGCAAATTAGTAGAACTCAGCCCCGTAAAACCCCTCGTCTCGATCAATAGGGAGGACAAGAGATTCGTCGAAGGGTACGCGGTCGTAGACGGGGTTGATGAGCGCACAAACTTGGCCGCGATGGATTGGCTCGATTTCGAAAATCTGATCCGAGAGGTTTTCGAGAAAGAGTTTAGCAAGGGCGGCGGGAAGGTCAAGATTACTCAAGCAAGTCGCGACGGCGGAGTCGATGCGGTCGCGTACGACCCTGATCCAATTCGTGGAGGTAAGCTTGTCATACAAGCGAAGCGATACACAAATACGGTAGGGGTCTCAGCTGTACGGGACCTCTACGGAACAGTCCACAACGAGGGCGCCAACAAGGGCATTCTAGTCACTACATCCGACTTTGGCCCCGATGCCTATGCATTTGCAAAAGATAAACCGCTCACCCTTATCAGTGGTGGTGAGTTACTCTATCTCCTGGCCCAGCATGGTCATACGGCTAAGATCGATCTGGCTGAAGCCAAACGAATTGCAATCGAGAACGCGAAGTAATCCCAATTACCGCTCCACCGCCAAAGCCACAGAATTCCCCCACCCAGACAAAGCGCCGCAACCCCCTTCTTCACGTCCCGGCGAATCATCTCGTGAATCATCGCCACCATGTATCAGACCGGCCTCGACATGCAGTCCCGTTACAAAGAAACCTCACTCGCCGGCCTCGCCCTCAACATCATCGAGTGCTGAAATGCGTCACGCCGCAAACTTTCCAGCGTTGATCCAGTACCGAGTCTGCCAAATGACTTTGCCGTCGACCGCATAGCGCTCAAAGTAAGCACGCAGCTCCCGCTCAAACTCTCCATGCCTCGGGTCATCGCTGAGAGGAGAATGCGATAACGACATTGTTATCCCATACAGTTCCTCCCAATCGAGCGTCATCGTGCCCTGAATCTCCTCATGGTGATAATCACGCCCGAAAAAGTCTTTGATCTGCCGATACAACTCATACGCGGCATGGGTACTCGCATGATCTGCCGTATACCCACGCAGAAGCTGCTCGAACGCCTCATTCTCCTCGCGCCCCGTCTGGGAGCGCCCAAAAGCGACGCTTGCAAACCAGCCATCGGGACTCATAATGCGCCGAAACTCCGCCGTCGCGCGCTCAACATCGAACCAATGAAAGGCCCGTCCCGCCACAACCATCTCGACCGATGAATCCCTGAGTCCCGTAGCCTCGGCAGTCCCATCAACCACCTCAAGTCTCGATGATCCTTCATGCAGCGTGACGCACATCCGTCTCATCTCCGCATTCGGTTCCACCGCAATGACCCGATTGCCATTAGCCAGAAAAACATCGCTCAGCATTCCCGTGCCTGCTCCAACGTCCGCGATGGTCCACTCCGGCGTGAGTCCGCACCACTCCCTGAACCTCGGCAGCACGACCTCCGGTGCGTACCTCTCCCGATAACGCGCGTACTCGGATGCTCTTCCATCGAAACGGTGTATGTTCTTCTCCATCAATTACCGCTCCACCGCCAAAGCCACAGAATTCCCCCCACCCAGACAAAGCGCCGCAACCCCCTTCTTCACGTCCCGCCGAATCATCTCGTGAATCAGCGTCACCAGCACACGAGCCCCGCTCGCCCCTATCGGATGTCCAATCGCCACTGCTCCTCCATTCACATTCACCCGCGAGGCATCCAGCCCCAACTCCTTCATCACTCCCAGCGCCTGCACGCTGAAAGCCTCATTCAACTCATACAAATCCACCTCATCCCGATCCCATCCCGCCTTCTTCAACACCCGCTGCACTCCGATCACCGGAGCCAGCATCACCCACTTCGGCGCCACGCCGCTTGTAGCCTGAGCCTTGATCCTCACCATCGCCTTCAATCCTAGTTCCTTAGCTTTCGCAGCCGACATCACCACCACCGCAGCCGCAGCATCGTTCACCCCGGGGGCATTCCCCGCCGTCACCGTGCCATCCTTCTTGAAGGCAGGCTTCAAAGCAGCGAGCGTTTCAATCGAAGCATCATCGCGCACGCTCTCATCTCTCTTCACGACTGTCACCGCCCCCTTCTTACCGGGAACCTCAACCGGAATCACCTCCGCATCGAAGCGTCCCTCTCTCCACGCCGCACTCGCACGCAGATGCGACTCGAGCGCAAACGCATCCTGCTGCTCACGCGAAATCGAATGCTTCTCCGCGACGTTCTCACCCGTGATTCCCATGTGGTAGTCCTCGCACGCGCACCACAAGCCGTCCTTCACCATGGAATCCACCACTGACGCGTCACCCATTCGTAAACCCTTCCTCACACCCGGCAAAAGGTACGGCGCGTTCGTCATCGACTCCATTCCTCCCGCCACAACAATCTCAGCATCACCCGTCATCACGCTCTGCGCCGCAAGCGCAACCGCTCGCAATCCGCTTCCGCAAACCATGTTAACCGTCAGCGCCGAGACCGCATCTGCGAGCCCTCCACGCAACGCAGCCTGCCGCGCCGGATTCTGTCCAAGCCCCGCGGGCAGAACGCATCCCATAATGCACTCATCGACAATCGCCGCGTCAATCGCAGCTTTTCGCACTGCTTCACGCACCGCGATCGCTCCCAGTTCCACCGCCGACAACTCGCTGAACGCACCCTGAAACTTCCCCACCGGCGTTCGCACAGCTGACACAATCACCACATCGCGCATCACTCACCTCGTCGTTCTCATCTGGCAAAAACTCAAAGAACGAACGCGCCAGTATACGTCTCACATCGCACTCGCGTACTCGTTTCCCACTTCGCTTCATGCAAAACATAACCGCATCGCATGAAAGTCACGTCGATCTCACTCGAAAAAAAATTGCAAAGACATCAGATTTTTCTTGACAGTGAAATTCCATAAATCTATATCTTCGTTAGCTGCAATGAAGCCTGTTGCAGATTGAAGTTCGAAATCGATAGGGAGAACAGACACAATGGCAACCAAGAAGGCAACGAAGAAGGCAGCCAAGAAGGCCCCCGCAAAGAAGGCCGCAAAGAAGAAGAAGTAAATCAACCGCAACATCAACCAAAGGCAAACAGAAGGGGGACGCGAAAAGCGTCCCCCTTCTGCATGTGGCGGATTGCCACCGTACATCGTTACGGCGTAGCCGTCGCAGCCGCCGCCGGCGCGTTCTTCGGGGTCGAGAGATACCCCGACACATGATTCTTCTCAATTACGTTCACCACCAGCTCATACAGCACCGGCTCCTTGCCCGTGTAGAACTGCACCGGCTCATCCAGCCCTTTATCTTTCTTTTCGATCGTCCGGTCGTCCGCGCTGACGTTCAGCGTGTACTTCGAGTGCTTTTCGTCGGCCTTCTTCAACTGCAGCTTGACGGTGGACAGCAGCACCGGCTTAGCCCCCTTCTGCAAGCTGAACTCGTAATAATTACGGTCGCCCTTGTGCTTAAGGATCTCAAGTTCACTATGGTTCGTCGCGATCAGTCCGCTCATCACGCCCGCGTCGCCCATGACTCGAGTCAGCTGTGTCTTGGTCGCCTCAAGATCGCTCTTGGTCGCAGCAACGTCCGTCTTTACGCCGCCCACATCGGTCTTCACACTCGAAACCTCGGTCGAAACCGCTCCGATCTGCTTCGACGTCGCCGCCTGCTGCGCCTCAAGCTTCTCCTCAGCCGCTCTCTGCGCGGCCATCAAACTCTGCGTCCGCGCCTCGATCTGCTTTTGCGTCATCCCCACGCTCTGGCCCAGCGTCTCGCTGGTCGCGCGCAGCCGGGCATTCGTCGCCTCCAGCTTCTGTGCCAGTTCCGCGTTCTTCTGATCGGCCTGTACCAGCTTCAGCTGAGCAGCACCGAGGCTCTTCTGCAGCGAATAGCTCCACACCAGCCCGCCCAGCGCGGTCAGCAACGCCGCCACCACCACCACCAGCAACGCCCCTGGCACCGACCGCTCTGCTACGTATCCTTCTTCGCTCACTTCGCTCATCGATCTCTCTCCTCGAACCGCTTTCTTTAATGACGCCGCTTCCTCCATCTTGGACTCACGCGCTCTTGTGGAGGACACCACGGCTGACAAACAAACTATATCCTCTTCCCTCCCATCTAGACTTATCTTATGCACCGTCCCGATATCTGCATCGCCGGAGCAGGCATCATTGGCCTCTCCCTCGCCCTCGAACTGCACCGCCGGGGAGCGCGCGTCACCGTACTCGAGCAGGGCAAGCCGCTCTCCGAAGCCTCCACTGCCGCCGCGGGCATGCTCGCCGCAAATGACCCCGACAATCCACCGAAACTTCGTCCGCTCGCCGACCTTAGCCTCTGCCTTTACCCGGAGTTCCTCGATCGCATCGCATCCCTCTCCGGCATCTACGTTCCATTCCACACCAGCACCACCCTTCAGGCGCTGCCGCATCGGCTTGAAGACATCGTCACTGAGCGGAACACCCTCGCTCCCGAGACCCTCTCGCTGCTCGTCCCGCAACTCAACCCCCGCAATCATCGCTTCCTCTTTCTCGCCGAGCAAAGCCTCGACCCACGCGAGCTCGCCGCGGCTCTGCTTGCCGCCGTGCGAGCCACCACCATCGACCTCCGCTCCGACACCGAGATCCGGAGTTTTCACCCCGGCAAATCAAAGATCGAAGTCCACACCGCATCCGAAGTCTTTACCCCGGAGCGCTTCGTCGACTGCGCAGGCTCCTGGTCCCTCACCGCTGATCTTCTGCCACACCTTCGCGTCACCCCGCGTAAGGGACAGATGCTCGCCGTCTCCCTGCCTCGCTCGCTTCCACTCCATCTCGTCATCCGCACACCGGAGATCTATATCGTCCCCCGCACCGCCGATCCTTCCACCAGCCGCGCCGTCATCGGAGCCACCGTCGAAGACGCCGGGTACGACAAGACCGTACATGCCGCCGACATCTCCCGTCTTCATCATCTGGCCGCCGACCTGTTGCCGCCACTAACCAACGTAAGCACTTTGGAAACCTGGTCCGGGCTTCGCCCCGCCACACAGGACGGCCTTCCCATCCTTGGCCCCGTGCCAGGTCATGCTAACCTCTTTCTCGCCACCGGCCACTACCGCAACGGCATCCTCCTCGCGCCCGCGACCGCCCACGTCATGGCGCAGATTCTCGCCGGCGAAGCTCCCTCTGCGGACCTGTCTGCCTTCTCTCCGAAGCGCAATCCTCGCAAAACCCGCTAACTCGAAAGTCGCACATTTGGCGCGATATTCGCGCTACCGCCGTGACAACCGTTTCTTGGCTGAGCTATAACCAGATGTACTGAAGTCCACGCTGGGAGAACTGCTCATGTCCGCTGTTGTCGCGCCTAAAGGTCTGGAAGGCATCGTCGCCACCAGCTCATCTATCTGCTGGATCGACGGCGACGCGGGTGTCCTCTCCTATCGCGGCATCGATATTCACGAACTCGCCGAGCGCTCCAACTTCGAGGAAACCACCTACCTCCTCTGGTTCGGCAAGCTTCCCAGTCAATCCGAACTCGCCGACTTCTCCCGCAAGCTCGCTGAAGCACGCAAACTCAACCCTAAAATTATCGAACTTCTCCGCAGCGTCCCAGCCTCCGCCACACCGATGCAGGTCCTTCGCACCGCAGTCTCTCTGCTCAGCATCTACGACACCGATGAGGCCGACTGCTCCCACGACGCTAACGTCCGCAAATCCTTCCGCCTCACTTCGCAGATCGCGATGATCGTCGCCCTCTTCGATCGCATCCGCAAGGGCAAGCCCGTCATCGAAGCCGACCTGTCTCTTTCGCACGCCGCCAACTTCCTCTGGATGCTCAACGGCGAGAAGCCCTCTGACACCGCTGTCCGCACCTTCGACATCGCGCTCATCCTCCACGCCGACCACGAGCTCAACGCAAGCACCTTTGCCGCGCGCGTCATCGCCGCCACCCTCGCAGACATCCACTCCGCCATCACCGGAGCCATCGGCGCACTCAAAGGCCCCCTCCACGGCGGAGCCAACGAGGCCACCATGCGCCTCCTCTACGCTATCGACAAGGCTGGCGAAGACCCCGTCGAGCACGTCAGGAAGATGTTCGCCGAGAAGAAGAAGATCTCCGGCTTCGGTCATCGCGTCTACCATACCGAAGACCCCCGCGCGACCCACCTCCGCCGCATGTCCGAGGAATTGAGCAAGACCTCCGGCAACACCAAGTGGTTCGACATGTCCCGCAAGATCGAGCTCTTCGTCAAGCAGGAGAAGAAGCTCAACGCCAACGTCGACTTCTATTCGGCCTCAACCTACACCCTCCTCGGAATCGATATCGATCTCTTCACTCCCATCTTCGCCGTCAGCCGCATTGCAGGCTGGGCAGCGCACGTCATCGAGCAGCACGACGACAATCGCCTCATCCGTCCACGCGCCGAATACGTCGGCCCCGCCTATCCAGCGCCATACACCCCGATCGCGGATCGCTCCTGACGGTACGAGAAATTTGCTGTCGCCGCTGGCTTGGCAATGCCGCCTAAAAATGCCATCCTGAACGTGAACGGCATAGCTGTTATTCAGGAACCGTATTGGCATTTCTTTTTCATCGCGGGGCAGCTCTTGGCCTGTCTCTGATTCTGTTCGCCCCTCCGTTCGCTGCGCCACAGTCTGCCATCGAGCCCGCTGCCGCCGGACTGCAACAGTCCTCATCATCCGTTCCCGCTCTCGAACCCGCCTCTGTCCCGGAGGTCCCCGGCCTCTCCACCACAGTGCAGGGATGGAACGCCGGAATAACCTTCTCGGGCTTTCACGAGTCCACCACAGGCTGGGCTACCCTCGCCACCCCTGCCTTCGGTTACAGCTTCAACGACACCTTCTCTGTTGACGCCACATTGCCCATCTACATGTACCGCCTGGCCGAGAGCCGCTCAACTCACCCACCGCCCGATGCTCAGTTAGTCAACCAGCGCGGCGAGCTCGGCGACATTCTCTTTGGAATTTACGCTCAATTCGCCCCCTCACTCTTTCAGTACCAGGCGACTCTCGGCTTCACTGCTCCAACCGGGGACGAGGCCTACGGCCTCACCTCCGGTCGTGTCACCTTCGACCTGAATAACCACTTCGAGCAAACCTACGGCCGGCTCACGCCAAACATCGAGATCGGCGCCGGCGATTCAACGGCGCTCGTCAACCGCCAGATCAACAAGAACTACACCTCGCTGGGCCCGCTCGCTCACTTCCAGATCGGACTCAGCGCCGAGCTCTTCCACGGCATCTCATTCGAGAGCGACGCCTACGAGCAGCTCCCCATCGGCGACCAGAAGATCTATAGCGCCTACCGCGTCGACCACCCCACGGTCGTCATCGGCTACAACGTCACCGAAGACAATGGCTTCATCAACTCACTCGACATCCCCATCGACGCCCACACTTCGATCTCCGGATACTACAGCCGCAGCCTCCGTCGCCATACGGACACCGCAGGCATCGGCATTACCTACGTGCTCCGTGTACCGCCTCAGCCAGAGGAAGATAAGCCGAGCACAGACGACCTCTTCCGCTGAGCAAAGAGAGAGAGAGAGAGACGGGCAAACGCGCCCATCTCAACAGAGAGTCCTGACCGATTCCCCGACTCTACTTCTGGCTGGACGGCGGAATCAGCCCATTCATCCGTAGATACTCCGCCAAGTGGCCAAAGTGATCGAATCCATGCGCCACAAGAAATCCAGCCATGCTCGCGCGCGTCTGTTCTCCGCGGACGCTCTCAAACGCATTCTTCACCGTCAGCGTTGCGATCGCCTTGTGCGAGAAAGCAAACGAGCCCTCCAGCGCCGAGATAATCGCGTCCTTATCCTTCAGATCGCCTATAGCCTTCACATCCACGTCCGGCTTCAACCCGCTAAGCGTGCTCGCAAAGAAATAGTTCGCCTGCGCCACATGTTTCACATTCTCACCAAACGTCCGCACGCCCTTGTTGTCCGGCGACAGATAGTCCGTCTTCTGCGACTCCTTAAAGATCGCCGCGCTCGGGGCAAAGTTGTACTTGTCCGCTGGCATCGCCTTCGCTACGCCCATAAACTCCTTTTCAAAGCTGCTCAAAAGCGCATCAAACGACTTCGACGGCTCAATCATCGTTCCCGGAGCGATCTTCGGGGCCGTCGCACCCATCTGAGCTTGCGCACCCGTCATGCAACAGACTGCCAGCGCAATCGCTACAACCATCTGCTTCATCATCATCCTTCTCCATTTCCTTTCAGAATGCGCGGGCTACAACCCGCAGAACCGCGCTCAGGCTAACAGATTCACCCGCACCCTTGCGTGTCATTCGTCCCAACTACACCGGTTTTCCTCACTTACGAAGTAAAATAGGGATATGCACCGCATCTACATGGACGCCAACGCCACAACGCCTCTTCTACCCGAAGTCTTCGAGGCCATGCGTCCCTTCTACCTTGAGCACTACGGCAACGCCAGCTCCATCCACCAGCAGGGCCAGCACGCTCGCTCCGCCGTCGACCACGCACGCGAAGCCATCGCCCGTCTCCTCCACTGCCGTCCGTCCGAGGTCGTCTTCACCTCCGGCGGCACCGAGAGCGACAATCTCGCTCTCTTCGGCGTCCTGTCTCCCGGCGACCACCTCATCACCTCCTCCATCGAGCACCACGCCGTTCTCCACGCAGCCCAGTCCCTCACTGCTCGCGGAGTCGAGGTCACCTTCCTCCCCGTCAGCCCACAGGGCCTCGTCGAACCAGCCGCGCTCCTCGCTGCTCTCCGCCCCAATACGCGCCTCGTAAGCATCATGTATGCCAACAACGAGACCGGCGTCATCCAGCCCATCGATGCCCTCGCCGGAATCGCTCACGCCGGCGGAGCGCTCTTCCACACCGACGCCGTCCAGACAGGCGGCAAGCTCCCCCTCGACGTCAGCGCCCACGGCTTCCTCAAGGACGTCGATCTCCTCACTCTCTCGGGCCACAAAATTTACGCCCCCAAGGGCATCGGCATTCTCTACGTACGCCGCAGCGTGCGCCTCTCGCCAATGTTCCACGGTGGCTCGCACGAGCGCCAGCGCCGCGCCGGAACCGAGAACGTCGCCGGCATCGTAGGCCTCGGCAAGGCCGCAGAGCTCTCCTCCGAGTGGCTAAAGACCGAAGGCCCGGCAAAACTCGCCGCACTACGCGACCGCCTCGAGCAGGGCATCCTCTCGCAAATCGACGAGGCTGGCGTCAATGGAGCCGGCGCACCCCGCGTCTGCAACACGACGAACATCTACTTCGACCACGTCGAGGCCGAGGCTCTCCTCATCGCTCTCGATCTCAAGGGGCTCTCGGTCAGCGGAGGCAGCGCCTGCCAGTCAGGAGCCGCCGAGCCCTCACACGTCCTCACCGCAATGGGCCTCAGCGCCGCACGCGCGCGCGCCAGCATCCGCTTCTCGCTCTCCAAGCTCACTACAGAAGAAGAAGTTGACGAAGCGCTCAAGCTCATTCCCGCGGCCGTAGCCCATCTTCGCGAGCTTTCACCCGCCTACAACAAATCGGAAATCGCTGCAGCGAGATAACCCTGGCTGGTAACTGGTCGTTGTTGTGTACGTAATGGACAGTCTCGTTAATGGTCTTCCGGAACGAGGGATCACAAAAGCCACAACCGTCACAAGAATCAAAAGAACGATCAAGTGAATTGGCGTCAATAACGCTCCCATAACCCTCACAGATACCAGGGAATATTCACCACCACGATCCGCTGATTCCCCTTCAGCAGCAGCAGCAGCTTCAGCAACTGCACGCGCTGATTATGCAGCAGGTTCTCCCACCAGTGCCGTACCACAAGCTCCGGCAGCAGCACTGCAATCTTTCGCCCCGGATTCTTCTTCTCCAACTCCAGGATGTAATCCATCAACGGATTGATGATGAACCGGTACGTCGAAGGAATCGTTATCAACTCCGGCTCGTGCAGCTTCTCCTGTTTGAGAGGTCCAAGAATCTTCTCCTCCCAAACCTCTTCCAGCCCCTCAGGCTCATCGTCCGAGTGCACGTGCACCACCTTGAGTTCCTTCGACATCAGCAGCCCGAACCGCAGCGCCTTCTCCGTAATCCGATCCCAACGTGCCATCGGAATCACCACAATCGGCTGCTCCAGGTTCGCTAGGCTCAGCGGAGTCATGTCCTTCATCTCGCGCTTCACTCTCGTGTAGTGCCGCTTCACCGCAATCATGATCCCGATCAGCGTCGGCACCAGCAGCGCCGTTACCCACGCACCCGACCTGAACTTCGCGATCAGCACCACAATCGTCGTAAGGCCCGTCGCCACTGCACCGACGCCGTTCACGAACATGTGCCACAGCCGGCCATTGTCGTCCTGCATCTTCATCCAGTGCACGACCATCCCGGCCTGCGACAGCGTGAACGCCAGAAACGCCCCAATCGCATACAGAGGAATCAACCGGTCGGTCACACCGCCAAACAGAATCAGGATCACCGCCGTAAAGCCCGTCAGTGCGTACACGCCATGCGAGAACAGCAGCCGTCGCCCACGCAGCGTAAACACATGCGGCAGGTAATCATGAGCCGCGATCGCCCGCGTCAGCCGCGGAAAATCCGCAAACGCCGTATTCGCGCTCAACGACAGCGCCGCCAGCACCGACCCCATCGTCAGAAAATAAAACCACCCGCGCCCAAACACCGCCGCCGTCAGAATGCTCAGCACACTCTGATAGTTCGTCGCGTCCGGCTCCATCGCTGTAATGCCGTACATCTTCGAGAGCCACGTAATCCCATACAGCAGCACCATCAGGATCGCGATGATGATCGACAGCGTCCGTTGCGCCCTCTTTGCCCGTGGCTCGCTGAACGCCATCACGCCATTCGACACCGCCTCCACACCCGTCATCGCCGCGCAGCCGCTGGCAAACGCCTTCATCAACAGCCAGAGCCCCAGGTACTTCACCGTCTGCACCGCAGGCGGAGGCGGAACAGCCACCGCCATCGGGTGCCCCCCGCTGGCATATGTCTTGAAGACCCCCACGCCAATCATCGTCAGCAGCGTACCCACGAATAAGAACGTTGGCAGAATGAACGCCGCGCCCGTGTC
The DNA here is from genome assembly GCA_963741395.1 of uncultured Acidobacteriaceae bacterium. Classification (GTDB taxonomy): domain Bacteria; phylum Acidobacteriota; class Terriglobia; order Terriglobales; family Acidobacteriaceae; genus Edaphobacter. Next base: position 270,233 of record CAVUHV010000002.1, on the reverse strand, counting down.
CTTCACACCGCGCAGGTTCACAACCACCAGAATGGCCAGGATCAGGAGGCACAGCAAAAGCGTGTGCGGAATCAAACTCGGCACTGCCGACGTCAGCGCCGTCACGCCCGCCGAGATTCCCACCGCCGCTGTCAGAATGTAATCGATCATCAGCGCCGCGGCAGCCAGCAGCCCCGGGCCGGTGCCCAGGTTCTCCGTCGCCACCGTATACGACCCGCCGCCGCTCGGATACGCCGCGATCGTCTGCCGGTAGCTGAAGAACACAATCGCCAGCAGAATCAGAATCGCAGTAATGATCGGAACGATGTGCTTCAACCCGTCCACACCCATCGGGATCAGCAGCATCATCGCCGCCTCAGGCCCGTACGCCGCGCTCGTTAACGCATCCAGCCCGAAGATTGGGATACCTGCGGCTACACCGATATGCTCGGCACGCTCCTCGCTGGTCGCAAGAGGCCTTCCAAAAAGGACATCAGTAAAAGACATGGTCAGTTTTCATACTACTTCGTCCCCCGACCATATCCCTATGAATTCTGCCCTGCCCGCCCACCTACAGGTACCAGGGAATATTGACCACCACAACCCGCTGATTTCCTTTCATCAGCAGAAGCAGCTTCAGCAACTGCACCCTCTGGTTGTGCAACGCATTCTCCCACCAGTGCCGTACCACCATCTCCGGCAGCAGCACGGCAATCTTCCTTTCCGGATTGTTCCTCTCCGTCTCGAGAATGTATTCCAGCAGCGGATTCACAATAAACCGGTACGTCGACCCGATCGTCACCAGCTCCGGCACCGTCATCTTCCGTTCACGCAGAGGACGCGCTACGTGCTCTTCCCACACCGCCTCAAGCCCACCCTGCTCATCGGCCGAGTGCACATGCACCGCCTTGATCTCGTGCGACATCAGCAACCCAAACCGCAGACCCTTCTCCGCAATCTTGTTCCACGCCGACATCGGAATGATCACAATCGGCTCCTGCAGGTTATCCAGATTCACCGGCATCGGCTCTGCCATCTCGCTCTTCACCCGCGTGTAGTGCCGCTTCACCGCCGCCATCACCGCAATCAGCGTCGGAATCAGCAGAGCCGTCACCCACGCGCCCGCCATAAACTTCGCCACCAGCACCACCAGCAGCGTAATGCCCGTCGCCACCGCGCCGAGGCCGTTCACAAACATGTGCCAGCCGCGCAGCTCATGCTCCGGCCCCTGCTTCCACCAGTGCACCACCATCCCCGCCTGCGACATCGTAAACGCCAGAAACGCGCCTATCGCAAACAGAGGAATCAGGTTGTCCGTCACGCCTCCAAACAGAATCAGCAGCACTGCAGTCAGCCCTGTCAGCGCATAGACTCCATGCGAGTACAACAGCCGCCGGCCACGAATCAGAAACACATGCGGCAGATAATCATTCAATGCGATCATCCGCGTCAGCCGCGGAAAATCCGCAAATGCTGTATTCGCGCTCAACGCCAGCGCCGCCAGCACGGACGCCATCGTCAGTTGATAGAACCATCCCCTCCCGAAAACCGCCTGCACCAGCATGCTCAACACACTCTGATAGCCCGCCGCTCCCGGATCGGTAGCCGTGATCCCATACGCCTTCGACAGATACGCAACGCCCAGCAGCAGCACAATCAGGATCGCGATGATCACCGTCAGCGTCTTCTGCGCTTTGTTCACTCTTGGCTCGCCGAAAGCCATCACCCCATTCGAAACAGCCTCCACGCCGGTCATCGCCGTGCACCCACTGGAAAACACCTTGGCCAGCAGCCACCACGTCATCAACTGCATCGTCGCAGGCAACGGCACAGGCGGAGCAACCACGGGAACCGGATTCCCTCCGCTCTGCACTGTGCGCCACACCCCCACCGCGACCATCAGCAGCAGCGTCCCAACAAACAGCAGAGTCGGAAGCATGAACACGGCGCCCGTATCTCTGACCCCCCGCAAATTCACAATCGCCAATATCGCCAGAATGATGAGGCACAGCCCCAGCGTATGCGGCTGCAGACTCGGCACCGCCGAGATCAGCGCACCCACGCCGGCCGAGATCCCCACCGCCGCCGTCAGCACATAGTCAATCATCAGCGCCGCCGCCGCCAGCAGCCCCGCGCCATGGCCCAGGTTCTCACTCGCTACCGTGTAAGACCCGCCACCGCTCGGATACGCGTCAATCGTCTGCCGGTAGCTGAAGTACACAATCACCAGCAGACACACGATCGCCACGATCACCGGCAAAATGTGGTTCCGTCCCGCCAGCCCAAGCGGGATCAGCAACGTCATCGCCGCCTCAGGCCCGTAAGCCGCGCTCGTCAGGGCATCCAGCCCAAACACAGGGATGCCGGCCGCAACACCGATACACTCGCCCCGCTCCTCACTCGTCGCCAAGGGCCGGCCGAACAGAAAGTCGCTTATCGACATATCGGCTCACATCCTACCCACCGGCGCATAAAGAATTCATAGCGATAAACTCAACCTATGGCAAACATCTACGACATCCCCGTCCAGCGAATCACCGGCGAGCCCGCAACCCTCGGCGACTACCAGGGCAAAGTACTGCTCGTCGTCAACGTAGCCTCTCAGTGCGGCCTCACCCCTCAGTACGACGCCCTCGAGAAGGTCGCCTCCCGCTTCCGCGACGCCGGTCTCGTCGTCTGCGGCTTCCCCGCCAACGACTTCGGCTCACAGGAGCCCGGCACCAACCAGGAGATCTACAAGTTTTGCACCACGAACTTCTCCGTAGACTTCCCCATGTTCTCCAAGATCACCGTCACCGGCCCTGACACCCACCCGCTCTACGAGTCCCTCATCGCCGCCCAGCCCAAAGCGATCGGTGACTCCCGTCCCGGCTTCCGCGAAAACCTCAACAACTTCCTCGCCTCCCACCACAACGGAGCCACCACCAACCCCGAGCCCGGAATCCTCTGGAACTTCGAAAAGTTCCTCGTCGACCGCAGCGGCAACGTAATCGCCCGCTTCTCCCCCGAGATAACACCCGACGACCCCATCATCATCACCGTCATCGAATCCACCCTCAACTCCTAAGTGAAGACAACACTGATCGAAATAAAGCAAGAGGTGTCATTCTGAGCTAAAGCAAGAGGTGTCATTCTGAGCGCAGCGAAGAGCCCCCGATTAAGAAGAAGTGTCATTCTGAGCGAATCGAAGAACCCCCGCATTTTTTCTCGGTCCCCTAAGGTGCCCGGACAAACGAACACCGACTGCGTCCCGGCAGACACCTCATCCGTCCCACACTTAACCAGAACAACCAACTGAAGAGGAACCACCCCAACCCATGCAAATCCGCTCCGCCGCCCTTCTGCCGATCGCTCTCCTCGCCACCACCGCCTTCGCACAAAAAGCCCCTATCCAGATCACCGCCGACCTCTCCGACGCCCCGCGCAAGCTCTACCACGCTGACATCGACATCCCCGTCAAGCCCGGCATCGTCTCCCTCACCACCCCCGAGTGGATCCCCGGCAACCACCGCCCAACCGGCCCCGTCAGCGACATCACCGGCGTCGTCTTCACTGCAAACGGCAAGCCGCTCACCTGGCGCCGCGACGACACCGACCTCTACCAGTTCCACGTCACCGTCCCCGCCGGCGTCACTACCCTCCACGCGCACCTCGACTGCATCGTCACCGCACGCATCAGCCAGAAGCTCGCCGTCCTCGAGTGGGAAAAGCTCCTCCTCTACCCCGCCAACACTCCCGTCAAGGACATCCCAATCCAGCCCACGGTCATCGTCCGCTACGGATGGGGCATCGGCACCGCGCTCACACCCACCGGCCCAAGCCGTCGCACTCTTGCCAGCGTCTATGGCGACGCGGCCGTCACCCCCTACGCCGTAACCACCGTCGAACAACTCGAAGACTCCCCTGTCATCACCGGCCAGTACTTCCACGAGTTCGCCCTCGCCCCCGAGGTCACGCCGAAGCACTACATCGACGTAGTCTCCGATGCTCCCGAGGATTCGCAACTCCGCCCCGCGCTCCTCGCCGAACTCAACAACCTCGTCCGCGAGACCGGAGCCGCCTACGGCTCGCGCCACTACAACGTCTACCACTTCCTCCTCACCCTCTCTGACGTAGCCGGTGGCGAGGGCCTCGAGCACGGCCAGTCCTCCGACAACGGAGTCGGCGAAAAGGGCTTCTCCGACGACAACCACCAGCTCGCCGAAGCCGACCTCCTCTCCCACGAGTTCACCCACTCCTGGAACGGCAAATACCGCCGCCCCTACAACCTCTACCAGGACGACTTCTCCAAGATGCAGCAGGGCTCGCTCCTCTGGGTCTATGAGGGCATGACCCAGTACCTCGGCAACGTCCTCGCCGCGCGCTCCGGCCTCAAGAACCAGGCCCAGTACCGCGACATGCTCGCCATGTCTGCCGCCAGCCTCGACTACAAGCCCGGCCGCGATTGGCGCAGCACGGAAGACACCGCCATCGCCGCCAGCATCCTCCGCGCCAACAACCAGGCCTGGTCCAACTGGCGCCGCGGCCAGGACTACTACCAGGAGGGCGAGCTCTTCTGGCTCGACGCCGACACTCTCATCCGCAAGCAGACCGACAACAAAAAGTCCCTCACCGACTTCCTCCACATCTTCCTCGCCAAGGGCGGCAACACCGGCCCGCTCATCGTCACCTACAACCGCGACGAGCTTATCGCCGACCTCAATCAGGTCGTCCCCTACGACTGGGCCACCTTCATCCACGAGCGCATCGACAACATCAACCCCCGCGCCGACCTCGCCGGCATCGAGCGCGGAGGCTACAAACTCATCTTCACCGACAAGCCCAACGCCTCTGAGCGCACCATCGTAGCGACCGGCGGCCCACGACGCGCAGGCATCAACACCTGGTACTCCATCGGCCTCCGCGTCTCCAACGAAGGCGTCATCTCCGACGTCCGCTGGCAAAGCCCCGCTGACAAAGCCAACATCTCCCCCGGCTCAAAGATCATCGCCGTCAACGGCAACATCTTCTCCGCCGACGCCCTACGCGCCGCCATCAAGGACGCCAAGGGCAAGACCGAGCCCATCCACCTCATCCTTCAATCCGACACCTTCGTCACCCTAGCCGACATCGACTACCACGACGGCGAACGCTACCCCGTCCTCGAGCGAATCCCCAACACCCCGGCCTACCTCGACGACATCACCACCCCACTAACCACCCCCGAGAAGGCCCCAGCCGAAAAGAAGCAAGACTAATCTCATCACCAAGGGCAAAAGGCGCGAAGCCAGTCTCCGCGCCTTTGTTTTTGTGTTCCCTTTTGGTTGTTACTCTAAGCGCCGTGACCCTTTTAGGACGGTCATTCTGAGCGCCCGTGACCCTTTTGGAACGGTCATTCTGAGCGAAGCGAAGAATCCCTGCAGTTCTCCCGGAGCGCCGATACACTCAAAAGGCAATGCCAAGATTCACCCAGGCCTACGTCTACATCCTCGCAAACAACCAACGCCGCCTATACACCGGCGTCACCACTCGCCTGGCACACCGGATCAACGAGCACAAAACATCCGCCAATCCAAACTCCTTCACATCCCGTTACAACATCAACAAGCTCGTCTACTACGAATGCTTCGCAGATATTAACCAGGCAATAGCCCGGGAAGCCGAAATCAAAGGCTGGCGGCGTATCAGGAAAATCCAACTCATCGCAGCAACAAATCGAACCTGGCAAGACCTAAGCCTGGAGTGGGGCAAACCCATCGAACCATTCGATGAATCCAAACTTCGCCCACCAGAAACCTTCTGACTACTAAAGCTCCAACCACGGTCATTCTGAGCGAAGCGAAGAATCCCCGTAGTTTGCTCGAAGCGCCACGTAGTTCCAGAGGGATCGGCTCGGTTCGTTGTGAGCAGCATCGCACGATGACGGGGAGTGTAACGATCATTCAGGGCGGTCATTCTGAGCGAAGCGAAGAATCCCCGTAGTTTGCTCGAAGAGCCCATACCGCTCGGGTGCCCCATCGGGAATGTAAACTGTCACCGGCCACGACCCATCCCCCTTTACGCAACGAGGAAACCATGCGCCTCTCCACACTCACTCTTCTCTTCTCCCTAACCATCGCCGCCCCCGCGCAAACCATGTCCGCCCCCACTGGCCCGACACCCGTACCCAAGACCAAGTGGCCCATCAAAGAGAACACCTACGTCATCCCCAACTTCCGCTTCGGCACCGGCGAATCCCTCCCGCAACTCACCCTTCACTACCTCACTCTCGGCTCGCCACATCGCAACGCCGCCGGCCACGTCGATAACGCCATCCTCCTTCTCCACGGCACCGGAGGCAACCGTTACACCCTCCTCAATCCCGTCTTCTCCGACGAGCTCTTCGGCCCCGGCCAGCCCTTCGACATCACCAAATACTTCCTCATCCTCCCCGACGACATCGGCCAGGGCGACTCCTCCAAGCCCTCCGACGGCCTCCACATGAAGTTCCCCCAGTACGACTATGACGACATGGTGCGCTCGCAATACATCATGCTCACCGAGGGCATGCACGTCGACCACCTCCGCCTCATCCTCGGAACCTCCATGGGCTGCATGCAAGGCTGGGTCTGGGGTGAAACCTACCCGCACTTCATGGACGCCCTCGCGCCCTTCGCCTGCTACCCCACCGAACTCGCCGGCCGCAACCGCATGACCCGCTACATGGCCATCGAGTCCATCGAGCACGATCCCGTCTGGAACAAAGGCGAATACACCACCGAGCCTCTCGAAGGCCTCCGCGGAGCCGAGGGCATGCTCCTCGTCATGGGCTCCTCGGCCCTCCAGATGCAGAAGCACTACCCCACCCGCGCCCAGGCTGAAAAATACGTCGACGACACCATGGCCCGCGTCCTCCCCAACCTCGACGCCAACAACCTCATCTACTACGTCAACGCCTCGCGCAACTACAACCCCGAACCCAAACTCTCGCAGCTCGTCGCCCCCGCCCTCTGGATCAACTCCGCGGACGACGTCATCAACCCACCTGAGCTGGGCGAGATGATCATCAACCCGAGCGTCATGCCCATGATGCCCAAAACCAAATTCATCCTCATCCCCATCTCCGACGCCACCCGAGGCCACGGCACTCACACCGTCGCCGCCATCTGGAAGCAATACCTCATCGACTTCATGGCCCAAACCGAACCGAAGTAAACCGAGCCACAAATATGGGTGCCCCACATCTCGATTCTGAGATGTGGGTGCGCTGCTAAAACCACGAACAACTTAACGAGTTGCCACCCATCAAATCGGCCTCACCACAACCTTCTCCTTAGCAATCCCCTCCAAAAACTCCTCACCCGTCCCGAGATGCTCCTCCGTCAGCCGGAAGGGCGTATGCGCCAGCCACACTGCAGCCGAAATATCCTGATACGTGTCCACCGGAAAAACCTCCAGAAACACCAACTCCGTATCACCCGTGTTCTCGATGTAGTGCGGACGCGACATCTCGATATACCCCACATCGCCCTCCTGAAAATCCAGCGTCCGCGCCTTCTCTCCCGCCTCGAACACCGTCATCCGCGCCTTGCCCTGCACGTAGTACTGCCACTCGTCCGACATCGGGTGCCAGTGCAGCTCCCGCATCCCGCCCGGCTTCACCCTCACAATCGCCGCCGCAATATTCGTCACCGGAAAATTCTTCCTGTCGACGATCTTCACCTCGCCACCCGCTGTCACCTTCGTCGGCTGCATCCCACCCGGCCGAAACACAAACTTCTCATCAATCGTGCCGACTCCCTCACCACTCTGCCTCTGCTCCTCTCCAAGCGGACGCGGCATCTCCGCCTGAAAGATAAACAGCTCCTTCGCCGGAACCTTGTCGAAAGTAGACTCCGGCACATTGAAGTTCTTCGCCAGCACCTCCCTCGGAGTATGGTGAAACCAGTCCGTCAGCAGAAAAGTCTCAAACTCGTTGAACGCTCCATCATTGAACACCAGCAAAAACTTCGCACCATCCGGCCCCAGCCCCTGTATCGAGTGCGGAATCCCTCCCGGAAACAGCCACAGATCTCCCTCCTTCACGTCGTTCACAAAACTCTTCCCATCTCCATCCACCGCAGTAATCCGCGCATTCCCGTAGATCATGTACGCCCACTCCGCGCTCGTATGCCAATGCAGTTCGCGGACGCCTCCCGCGGTCAGCCGCATCTCCACACCGGCCATCGTCTTCGACACCGGCAGCTCCCGCTCCGTCACCTGCCGCGTCCACCCGCCGCTCTCGATCCTCTTCCGCGCCATCGAAAACGGATACTTGAACGGACTCACCGTCCCCGAGTCCGTCTCCACCGCCCACACCGCGCTCGGATTCTGCCCCTCCAACGCAGAGTTCACCGTCTCCGGTCGAGGGTCCGTCTCATTCGGCAGATGATGATCCGCCGACCGCGGCGTCTTCGCGCTCTCCTGTCCCAGCAGCGGAGTCGCAGCCATGGCCGCCAGCGCCGATCCCGTCGCCCCAAGAAAACGGCGCCGCGAAACCCCAGCGCCCCTCGCCAATTCATTCTTCAACTCCTCTGCCATCACCGAAACTCCTTCCTTTCTCATCAAGCCTGCGCTCTCCAACCTATTCAAGCCAAATATCCGTTACCGCACGGGCCACAATGCGTCCAATCAAAAGTACACCGGCTCGACCTGCACATTTGTCATCAAGCGCTGACGCCGAGGCAAAATTTGTTCACCCGCCGCCGAATCCTCACTGCCTCCCTCATCTCCGCCGCGGCGATTCCCCTTCTCCGTGCAACCCATCCCCCCCGAGTACTCGCGGCCTTCCAACCTCCCTGGCGACAACCCGTAGCTTCCTCCCAAACCCTCGCCATCAGCGGCGCAAACATCCAGCTCGACCTCGGCGAAGGCCCACTCGATCTCCCACACGAAGCCATCACCCTCTGGGTTCGCCGCGCCGCCGAAGCCGTCGCCAAATATTACGGCCGCCTCCCCGTCCCCAACACGCGCGTCCTGGTCCAACCCTCGTCTGGTACCGGAGTCCACGGCGGCACGACCTGGGGCGACGTCGGCGGATCACCCGCCTTCACCCGCATCCGCGTCGGCGAGCACACCACCCAACCACAACTCAACGACGACTGGATGATGACCCACGAGCTCATCCACACTGCGCTGCCCTCACTCCCCGACCAGAACCACTGGCTCGAAGAAGGCTCCGCCGTCTACGTCGAACCCATCGCCCGAGTACAAGCCGGCCAACTCACTCAGGAATCCGTCTGGGCCGACATGATCAGCAACATGCCGCAGGGCAATCCACAGCCCGGCGACCGCGGACTCGACCGCACTCCCACCTGGGCCCGCACCTACTGGGGAGGCGCCGGCTTCTGCCTCCTCGCCGACATCGAGCTCCGCAAACAAACCCACAACCAGCAAGGCCTTCAGCAAGCCCTGCGCGCCATCGTCAACGCTGGGGGCACCATCGACCACGACTGGCCGATCGACCGCACCCTGACCACCGCCGACAAAGCCACCGGCACCGAAGTCCTCACACATCTCTACGCGCAGATGAGCAACAACCCCGTCCCCATCGACTTCAACGCTCTGTGGACACAACTCGGCGTCACCCCAACCAGCAACACCGTCACCTTCAACCCCAAAGCCCCACTCGCCAACGTCCGCCAGGCCATCTTCTCGCCGGCGTAAACGCGCTCCTCCTGAAGCAAAACAGCAAGCTCGCGAACGGCTCCGAAGCAGAAGCCTTCTGCTTCGACAACCGCCCGCGAGCCAGTCTTCTGAGCGCACCCTTTTGGAACGGTCATTCTGAGCGAAGCGAAGAATCCCGGCAGTTCGCCCGGAGCGCCGACACACTCAAGGGCAATCCCAGGATTCACCCAAGCCTATGTCTACATTCTCAGTCGTCATCAAGCCTTCTCAAAGAACTCCTGCAGCTTAGGCAGAACGCTGCTCCATCCCACAAGATGCCGATCGCGCGACTCCTCCGTCAGGAAGCGGTCATGTGTGAACTTCATCTCTGTACCACCCTCGACGTCCCTCAGCTCGATCGTCACCAGCGACTCTTCGCCCGGGTTCCAGCTGTTCTTCCACGTAAACGCGAGAACATCGTACGGATCGACGCGCGTATACCGTCCCGTCACCATCGAATTGCGGCTCACATCGGGTTGCCCGTTCTCGGCACACGCCCCAGTCATCGCAATCCTGTATTCCCCGCCCACCTGCGCGTCCATCCTTGCGTCCTCAACCTTGTGCTCCCCCGGCTCAAACCACAGCCGAATCGTCTCCGGCCGTGTCCAGGCATCGAACACACGCTGCCGGCTCGCCCGAATCACACGCACGATCTCGATCTTCGGACCCTGTCCCGCATCCGCCTTCTTCTGCATTTCAACCACGCTTGTCGCCATCGTCTTCTCCTTCTTCCAGGTAACTCTGGAGAGCATCGATCCGCTCGTTCCAGAACTTTTCGTAGAAGGCCAGCCACTCCTCCGCCGGCCTCAGGCTCTTCGCATTCAACCGAACGATCTGAAAACTTCCCCGCCTCTTCCGCGCGATCAACTCCGCCTCCTCCAGCACTTTCAGGTGCTTGGAGACAGCCGCAAGCGACATCTCATAGGGCCTCGCCACCTCACCCACCGTCTTCTCCTTCGCCGCAACGTCCCGCAGGATCGCCCGCCGCGTCGAATCCGACAGTGCATGAAAGATAGCGTCCAACCGTAATGCATTCGACTTAACCATTTGGTTGAATGTATCCCCAGAAGGCAAAACTGTCAACCAAAAGGTTAAATGTTTTTGGCGAAGCCGAAAGAGTACCGTAGGTCTATCCATCGAAAGGAAAAGTCATGATCGTGCACGAGGCCAGAAAGCGGCCCGCAAGCTGGAACGACCTCACGAGCCACATAAAGCATCGCTGGACCACTCCGTTCATCGCATTTGAATGGGTCTTGGACTGGGTCGCCTATCTTCTCAGCCGGTGGAGTTTTCTCGAAGTCCTCGAATACCTCGGCAGCTTCTCCGTGCTGATAGCCGTCATCTTCTACTTCAGTGAATCCGGCAACCGCATCAAGCAAAGGCATTATCAGGCCTGGCAGGTCATCAACACCGCGCAGGGCAAGGGTGGCAGCGGCGGACGCATCGAAGCATTGCAGGAATTGAACGCGGACAAAGTCCCCCTCGTAGGAGTCGACGTGTCATCGGCGTTCCTGCAAGGTCTGAAGCTCGAGCACGCAAATTTATTGCGTGCCGACTTCAACTCAGCCGATCTACGCGGCAGCGATCTCAAATCCACCGACTTCACCAGCGCCGACTTGCACTCAGCAAACTTCCGCGGAAGCAACCTCGAAAATACTTCTTTCGAAGACGCTGACATGAAAGATATTGATTTGACGGGAGCCAATCTCTCCGGCGCCGATCTAGGCAACGCGGATCTCAGCGACGCCGATCTCAGCAACGCAGACCTGCGAAGCGTGCAATGGAAGCAGCTGAAGAACGTCAAAGGCACAAACATCGCCGGAGTAAAGAACGCGCCCGAAGGATTCGTCGAGTGGGCCCTCAAAAACGGCGCAGTGCAAACCCCTGAAGACGATAAATAGCAACCCGCAACCGCGAGCTATAAATTTCAAGAAAAATACTTTTGAAAGAAGACAGAAAAGAGGTCCCCCATGAAGGCATGGCAGCTCACCGGCTTCGGTCTTGACCACCTCGTCCTAAACGACATTCCCCAGCCCGAACCCGGCCCCGGAGAAGTCCTCATTCGCATCTCCGCCGTCTCGCTCAACTATCGCGACAAGCTCCTCTACGACGGCAACTACAACCCGCACCTCCAATTCCCCATCACCCAGGTCGCCGACGCCGTCGGCGAAGTCGTCGCACTCGGCCCCAACGCAACGCGCTTCCGCATCGGCGATCGTGTCGTTACCAACTACTGCACCACCTGGATCGACGGCCCACCCAAAGGCAAGGAAACCCTCTACTCCCTCGGCAGCACCATCCCCGGCGCGCTCGCCGACTACCTCGTTCTCACTGAGAACGCACTCGTCGCCGCCCCTGCCTACCTCACCGACGAAGAAGCCGCTGCCCTTCCCTGCGCCGCTCTCACCGCCTGGTACGCCCTCGTCGAAAAAGGCGGCCTCAAAGCCAACCAGACCGTCCTCATTCAAGGCACCGGCGGAGTCTCCCTCTTCGGCCTCCAGATCGCGCACGCCCTCGGAGCCACCACCATCGTCACCTCCTCAAGCGACGAAAAGCTCGCCCGCGTCAAAACTCTCGGAGCCAGCCACACCATCAACTACACCCGCACCCCGGCCTGGGAGAAAGAGGCACTGGCCATCACCAACAAACAAGGTGTCGACCACATCCTCGAGGTCGTCGGCGGAAATGCTGTGAACCAATCCATCGAGGCCCTCAAGCCCGAAGGCCAGATCTCCATCATCGGAATCCTCGACGGCTTCAACTCCGACATCCCTCTCTTCTCGCTCATCAAAAAGCAGGCCGTTCTGCGCGGCATCTCCGTCGGCCCCCGCCGCGCCCTCGAAGACATGCTCCGCAAATTCGACGAACTCAAACTCCACCCCGTCATCGACTCCGTCTACTCGTTCACCAATGCCCACAAAGCCTTCGAGCGCCTCGAGCACGGAGCATTCGGCAAAATCGTCATCCGCGTCCGCGACTAAGCCTTCTTGTTGTCATTCTGACCCTGAGCTTGTCGAAGGGGAAGAATCCCCGCAGTTTGCCCAAAGAGCCAATACCGCTCGGGTCATCCATCGCGGGCCTCATCGCGATGGGTGGGAAAGAATCCCGCATCCCAGCCACGTCAAGCGACTCACTTTTCCCCTCAAAAACCCCAGCAAAATCGCATGTCAAGCCCTGATACGACCTAACCTCATAAAAACAAATCATTTATCAATGGCAGAGCAGTTTTGATGATTTCGCTAGAATAGAAGCAGAACGAAAAAGAGGCTTCGAATATCCTTTAGAGTCTCCATTTGTCTCCGTAACTCATTTGTTTTTAATATTTTGACCTATAACCCCTTTAGATGGAATACTTTACATACCAAGTAAAAACCTAAACCGAATAAAATGAAGACTTTGCCCAAAATAGACGGGGAGGGGGGTACCCATCCCGCACCGATTACCGAACCAGAAGGATGAGAAAATAGAAGAGATGCCCGCAGAGCCCAACAACACGATCGCCGTAGCCATGTCCGGGGGAGTCGACTCCTCCACGGTCGCGGCCATCCTGCGCGCTCAGGGCCACAATCTCGTCGGACTCACCCTGCAGCTCTGGAACCAGCGCCGCCTCGCCGGTCACGAGGGCATGCCCGAGTCCGTCCAGGGCCGCTGCTGTTCCCTCGACGATGTGTACGACGCCCGCGCCGTGGCCGAGCAGCTCGACATCCCCTACTACGTCGTCAACCAGCAGGAGCGCTTCGAGGCCGACGTCGTGAAGCCCTTCGTCTCCGAGTACCTCGCCGGACGCACGCCCATCCCCTGCACTCTCTGCAACAACCACCTCAAGTTCGACCAGCTCCTCCTCACCGCGCGCCAGATCGGAGCCGACCGCATCGCCACCGGCCACTACGCCCGCAACCGCTTCGACCCCACGCGCAACCGCTGGATTCTCTCCCGCCCCGCCGACCACACCAAAGACCAAACGTACTTTCTGTTTGGTCTGACTCAAGCCCAGCTGTCCCGAACGCTCTTCCCCCTCGGTGAGATGGAAAAGCCGCAGGTCCGCCAGATCGCCTCAGACTCAGGCCTCTACGTGGCCAACAAGCCCGACTCGCAGGAGATCTGCTTCATCCCCGGCGGCGACTACAGCGTCTTCCTCAAGGCCTACCTCGAAGAGCAGAACGAGCCCATGCCCGACCTCTCCGGCGAGCTCGTCACCACCTCAGGCGAAGTCATCGGTCACCATCAGGGAATCCACAGCTTCACCGTCGGACAGCGCAAGGGCCTCGGTCTCAGCTCGCCAAACCCTCTCTACGTCCTCGCCATCCACCCGGACTCCCACCAGGTCACCGTAGGCTCCGACGACGATCTCCTCTCCAACGAACTCATCGCCGACCGCCTCAACTGGATCTCCGTCCCTGACGTAGCCGAAGGCGAGAGCCTCCGCATCACCGCCAAGATCCGCCACCGCCATCAGCCCGCACCCGCAACCCTCACCAGTGCAGGCCCCGGCCGCGTGCGCGCCATCTTCGACGAGCCGCAGCGAGCCATCACGCCCGGCCAGGCCGCAGTCTTCTATCAGGAAGACGAGGTCGTCGGTGGTGGCTGGATCACCGCAGCCTGAAATTTTGCTTTTAATCTTCGGGGATCGACCGGCAGCTAGTAGCCGATCTTTCCGTCGTCGTAGTCCGCAGGTTTACGGCCGTTGCTATAGTTCGTAGACCGCTTGCTGCGCCCGACCAGCACATCAATCCCGGCCTTCAGGCCCGACATCAATCCGCTGAACTCCCGCACGGGAACCTGAACGCCCTTCTGGACCGCCGACGCGATCCCCGCGGTCGTCTCCAGGACCGACGAAACCATCTCGTCGACCCGCTCCACCTGCGCGCGGGTCTTGCTGTTGACGTCCGTTAGCGTTGAGTCGAACTCTTGTGCCTTGCTGCGCACAACGTGGCTCGTCTCGACGAAGTTGTCCGTGATGATCCGCACCTTCGGCTGAAGCTCATGGACCATGCTATGTGCTGTGTCGATTACCGGAAGCGACTTGAGGCGAACCTCCTCGGCGATCTCCATGGCCCGCTTGCTCGCCTTAGCCGCGATGATTCCGAGAACCAAAACTACGATTGCCTGCACCAACATCGCTAGCGCCACAATGCCAATGAAGATCATCAGCAGTCGCGTATTCGTGGACGAGAGCGAGTCTCCATCCACCAGCAACATGCTTGATATCACAAACCGAGCCGCTTCCATGCAGCCTCTCTCTTCAATCCGAAATCAACCGCTCAGGCAGACGAGAGCCCGGAGCTTCTCCGGGCCTCGTGAAATCGTAACCATTACCCCTGCGTCTCCTGCGATGTCGCATTCACATAGGCTTCCTTGCCGGCGTCAATCGCGGCCGAAACCTTGTTCGAATGCTCCTGCACCAGGCCCTTGCCGCGCTCGACATACTGCGACCACTGCGTTCGCCCGCGGTCATAATATTCTTTGCCGCGGTCTACATAGTCGTTCAACTGTTGCTTGCCCTGTTCAGCGTACTCGGCAGCTCGTTCGCGACCCTGCTGTGCAAGCGCAGCGGCTTTTTCCTTGGCGTCGAGAGCGCTGGCCTTCAAATCTTCGCGCGTCTCCTTGCCGGCCTTGGGAGCATAAAGAACTCCCGCCAGCGCGCCTATGCCAAGACCCGCAAGAAACCATCCCAATCCGCTAGCGCCACTATCGTTGTCTGCCATCTTGTTCTCCTCTTCCAGATTCGAATGCGGACCTTCGCCCTTCGCAGTTATAACTCAAAACATCGACTCTTGAGTCGGCTCGCTTGAGGAAGACCGCAGTAACCTGACCTTCAGCATACCTCTGTTCGCGACGAAAGGTCAGGTCGTCTCAGGATGGATGCCCTTTATGCACCTTAGGTTGCGCCCCGATGCAGCCGGTCGCATCTTCGCTGCGTCTTAACAAGCAGCTTCCCTTCGGGCGGTTCGAAGTTCGTTTGCATCCATAATGATCAGTTGAGTTACAGTGTTCGCAGCAAGACAGCATCGCACGGAAAGAGATTACGTCCATGTATACCAACACCTTCGGCTCGATATCACGCTCCTTCGTCGCCATTCCAGCACTCGCACTGGTTCTGGCGGTCTCTGGCTGCAAGAGCACGCCTCCGCCTCCCGATGACGCTACGTTGAGCACAGCACTGCAAAGCCGCATCTCGGGGGACAGCGCCCTTAGCTCCGAGTCCATCCAGACATCCGTCAAAGACGGCATAGCGACCCTCAACGGAACCGTCAGCAGCGAGGCGGCCCGCTCGCTGGCCGCATCCGACGCTGCCCAGGTTCAGGGCATCAAGACGGTGGTCAATAACCTCACCGTCCAGGCTCCGGCTCCCGCAGCAACTGCAGCCGCGGTGCCCATACCAGCTCCAGTTGCACCCGTAAAGTCCGCTCCGGTGAAGAAGAAGAAGGTTAAGCCTGAACCTGAAACCCCGCCCGCTCCCATCGAGCGCGCACCCGAAGTGGTACAGGCTACCCCACCCCCGGCTCCGGCGCCTCCACCACAGCCTCCTCCGCCACCACCGCCTCCCGCATTCAAGGACGTGACCATCCCGGCTGGAACGGTGGTTCCCGTCCGGATCACCCAGACCCTTGACAGCGCCACAACCCAACAGGGTGAGAGCTTCTCTGGCACCGTCGCCACCGACATTATTGCGGACGGTCTCGTCGCCATTCGCCAGGGTTCAGCAGTCAGCGGACGCGTCTCTGCTGTACAGGAAGCCGCTCACTACAAGGGCAACTCCCTGCTCACCATCGAGCTCGTCAGCATTAACCGGCATGGCGACAGCCTCGCTGTCGCCACCGAGCCCTACAGCGTTCAGGGCAAGGGCCGCGGCAAGAACACTGCAGAGAAAGTGGGTGGCGGCGCGGCGGTGGGTGCCATCCTTGGCGGCATCTTCGGCGGAGGCAAGGGTGCAGCTATCGGCGCGGCAGCCGGTGGAGGCGCTGGCGCTGGCGCCAATACCATCACCCGCGGGGAGCAGGTCAAAATCCCCTCCGAGAGCCTCGTCAACTTCCATCTCACCAACAGTCTCGTCGTACGCGTCTCTACTTCGAGCACGCTCAGCACAACCGGCACAAGTGGTACAAGCGGCACAAGTGGCAGTCAGCGCCATCCCATGAATCCCCCGCCGGACCAGCAGCAGGCTCCGCCGCAGTAAGTATGAAAACGTCCCGCGGCAGCCTCGCTTCCTAGGGCTGCCGCATAACCTTCTACCTTGACTACCGTTGGTGTAGACTCACTTCACCCATCCATCTGCGAGGCAAGTAACCTACGACGCAGTAACGAAGTTTCCCGTCCAACCTTCATTGGGGGTAAGTCTTGACGCAGGCATCATCCACAGCCGAAAAACGACCGGCAGGCTACCTCACATTCACGCTACACGCCCACCTGCCCTGGGTCGTCAACCACGGGACCTGGCCCCATGGCATGGAATGGCTCCACGAAGCCGCCGCCGAGACCTATCTTCCGCTGCTTCGTGTACTGCGCAACCTCGAGCGAGACAAAATCCGCTTCCACTGCAATCTCAATCTCTCGCCCGTCCTGCTCGAGCAGCTCGCGCACCCGGTCTTCATCGCTGAGTTCCCCAACTATCTCGCCCGTAAGATCGTCGCCGCTCGCGAGGACGAGGCCTTCTTCCTCCAGTCCGGCGAAACCCATCTTGCCGAAACCGCGCGCTTCTGGCATCGCTTCTTTTCCCAGGCTCTCGAAGACTTCCGCGCGCTTCACGGCAGCATCATTTCGGGCTTCCGCCACTTCAACGACACCGGCCTCATCGAGATCATCACCTGCGGCGCTACCCACGGCTACATGCCGCTGCTTGGAACCGACGAGAGCGTCCGCGCCCAGATTCGCACTGCCGTTGCCACGCACGTCCGTCATCTGGGCAAGCATCCACGCGGCATCTGGGTTCCCGAGTGCGGCTACCGCCCTGCGGGCTTCTGGAATTACCCCGTCGCCCCAGCCGACGGCTCGCCCACTCCTCCAGGCTTTGACCGTATCGGCGTCGAGCAGGCGCTGTCAGAGTCCGACATCGAGTTCTTCTTCGTAGACACACACCTGGTCGAAGAGGGCCATCGCGTCCCGTCACCCTACGAGCTACTGAACGGTGCCGTCCCTACCGATCAGAAGATTGAAGAGATGACGCATGCCTCGCATCGTTCGCTCTACCAGCCCTACTACGTCGACGGCCCCTACGATAAGCGCTACGCCACCACCGTCTTCCCACGCGACCCCCGCACCGGAATCCAGGTCTGGTCCGGCGAAAACGGCTATCCTGGAGACGGCGTCTATCTCGACTTCCACAAGAAGCGCTGGCCCGGCGGTCATCGCTATTGGCGCGTCACCGGCAGCAAGGTCGACATGGGCGACAAACAGCCCTACTACCCGCAAGAGGCCGCCGAGCGCGTCAAGTCCCACGCCTCGCACTTCGTTCATCTCGTCTACGAGGCGCTCAAGTCCGGCTTCGACGACCCTATCCCGCCCATTCTCTGCGCCCCGTTCGACGCAGAGCTCTTTGGCCACTGGTGGTTCGAGGGCACGCTTTGGCTCGAAGCCATTGCGCGCATCCTGCACGACTACGACACCGGCCTTCAACTCATCGACGGCTCCGAGTATCTCGACCAGTATCCTCGTGCGGGCTTCATCGCCATGCACGAAGGCTCCTGGGGAGCCGAAGGTAACAACCACGTCTGGATGAACCCGGACACGAGCTGGACCTACACCCACATCTATCCCGCCGAGCTTTATACGCGCGACGTCGCCACGACAGGTCACTGGCGCAACTCCGAGTTAGGCACTCGTATCGCCAAACAGCTCTGCCGCGAGCTTCTCCTGCTGGAATCCTCCGACTGGCAGTTCCTCATCACCACTGGAGCTGCACGTGACTACGCAGAGGCGCGCTTCGTCACTCACAACGACCAGTTCAACGAGGTCAAGGCCATCTGGCAGTCCTTCGAGGCGAACGGTCACCTGACCGACTCACAGGAGACACGACTCAGGGAACTCGAGCAACGCGACAGCATCTTCCCGGACATCGATCCCGGCTTCTGGGCCGCCGGGGCAAAACAGGAACGCGCTTCGACTCCGCACACTCCCGTCACCGTTAGCGCCTGACAGGTCTCTGCCGTCCGCGCGTTCTTTGCACCGCGCCTAAAATATCCACGTGGACGGCGAGATTAAATCCCCTCTCATCCTCTGGCATCTCCTCTCGCTCGACGCCCCTACTGCGGCAGCCCTGTGGACATGGTTTCTCGGCAGAGCCAATCACATCGCGCTGCCGTGGACGGCGACGCTCGCCATGGCCGTCGCTGTCTGGACCCTTTACGCCGCCGACCGTCTTCTCGACACGGAAGATCTCGAACTCCGCCATCGCTTTCACCACCGGAATCGCACCGCGTTCCTCGCCGGAATCCTGCTCGCCTCCATCACACTGGCCATCCTGCTTCCACGCATTCCATCCGAGAGCATCCACCTCTACCTCATTCTCGGCGGGCTGGTCTTTGGCTACTTCGTCCTCATCCACGCCACACGCAGCGCGCATCGCCTGCCCAAAGAACTGGCCGTCGGAGTCTGCTTCGCCGCGGCGGTCTTCATCCCTTCCGTCTCTCGCCGTCCCGATCTCCGCCCTCCGCTCGTCGCTCCGGCACTTCTCTTCGCTGCACTGTGCAGCCTCAACTGTCTCTTCATCTATGCATGGGAGCACACCGCAAAGTCCCCAAGTCATCCACCGCACGCCACCACACGGTTCGCGCTTCACCACCTCATCCTGCTGGCTTCTATCAACATGGCTGCCAGCGCCACACTGGCTATCTTCGACCGCCACTGCCCGTGGCCCATCCCCGCCGCAACCGCAATCTCCACCGCACTTCTTCTCTTGCTCCACGCGAGCCGGCACCGCTACTCCTCGCTCACTCTGCGCGCCGCCGCCGACCTCACTCTGCTCACCCCTCTCATATTCCTTCCTCTGCTATGAGCCTCCAGTCTCCCAACTTCGATTACATCGCAGCTCCCTATCGCACACTCGAATACCTCACGCTCGGTCGCACGCTGGAGCATGCACGCTTCCACTACCTTCCCACCGTCGCGCACGCAACGAACGCTCTCGTCCTCGGTGACGGAGACGGCCGCTTCGTCACGCGCCTCCTGGCCGCGAATCCTGCACTCCACGCCACCGCCGTCGACACCAGCACCGCGATGCTCCGTCTTCTCCAACGGCGCTGCGAAGCAGCAGTCCCCGACGCCAGCGAACGTCTGCGGATAGTCCAAACCGACGCCCTCGCTTTCACGCCGAGCGAAAACTACGACTTGATCGTCACGCACTTCTTCCTCGACTGCCTCTCGCAAGCAGATCTCGAAACACTCGTCTCCCGCCTCACTCCATCGCTCGCTCCAAGGGCCCTCTGGCTTATCTCCGACTTTCGTATCCCGACCGGCGCGCTCGCCGTTCCCGCACGCATCTTCGTTCGCGGCCTCTACCTCACCTTCCGTGTTCTTACTGGTCTCCGCACCACCCATCTGCCCAACCATGCCGCTCCGCTCACTCACGCCGGACTCACGCGCATCGCCCATCACTACAGTCTCGGAGGCATGCTCACGACTGAGCTATGGCAGACTCCGCCAGAGGGGGTTCCGCCCGCCATCCCAACCCCTCCGCATCTTCCCGCATCACACTGAAAGTGCAGCTACAATCGCCTATGCTGAGAACACGCATCGCCGTCGCCACCGTGCTCCTTGTCATCTCGGCGCCTTTACGCGCTCAGCTCAGCGTTGCCACCAACTCTCCCAACGGAGCGCCGCTCTCCACTCGCGTCGTCGCCTACACCATCGACGCTCGCGTCGACACCGACCACAAGACCCTCGACGCCACCGAGACCCTCACCTACAAAAACCTCACCGGACAGCCCCTCTCGAGCTTTCCCTTTCATCTCTACCTCAACGCCTTCCGTCCCCAGTCCACATTTGCCTACGAGGCCCATCGGAGCGGCGCAGGCCGAGGAGCCTTCGACGAAGACTACTACCCTCCAGCAGAGATCGGCGGTATCACCATCTCGCACATCGACGCTGACACCTACGGAGACCTCACCTCAAGCCTCCACTTCACTGCTCCCGACGACGGCAACCAACAGGACCACACCGTAGCCGAAATCCCGCTGCCCCGCCCGCTCGCGCCCAACGACTCCATCACCTTCCACTTCGCCTTTCACGACCAGTTCCCGCTCTCTGTCGCCCGCAACGGCTACAAGCGCGACTTCATCATGGGAGGCCAGTGGTTCCCCAAGGTCGGAGTCTTCTGGCACGGCGCGTGGAACTGCCACCAGTACCACTCGCTATCGGAGTTCTTCTCCGACTTCGGAACCTACAACGTCCGCCTCACTTTGCCGCGCAACTACATCGTCGGAGCCAGCGGCGTCCGCGTCTCCAGCCAGGTGAACTCCGACGGCACCGCCACCGTCGGTTACGTCGGCGAAGACATTCACGACTTCGCCTTCGCCGCCAGTCCGCACTTCATCACCACCGACGGCACCTACCTCTCGTCGCTCGGCCCCGTGCAGGTCCACGTCCTCGCACTCGCTGCGCATCCGCACATCGGCCCACGCTACCTCGACATCACGATGAAGGCGCTCCAGCGCTTCGAGCAGTGGTACGGCCCTTATCCCTATAAGGTCATCACCGTCATAGACCCAGAGCCCGGCTCCGAGATGGAGGGCATGGAGTACCCAACCCTCTTCACCGCTGACGGCAGTTGGAGTGGCCCATTCCAGATCGCCGAGTCCACAACCGAACATGAGTTCGGCCACCAGTACTGGTACGGCATGGTCGCTACCAACGAGTTCGAAGATCCCTGGCTCGACGAGGGCATCAACTCCTACACTGAGGTCAAAACACTCGCCTCTATCTTCGGCCCGCGCAATTCCGTCCTCGACCGCTCCTGGGCAAACGCCGGTGACGCCGCTCTTCAACGCATCGAGTATCTTCTCTCGCTCGACTACGATCCCGTAACCCGCTTCGCCTGGAAGTTCCGTGACGAGGAATCCTACGGCGGCGTGGTCTACGGAAAGTCTGCTACGCTGCTCGCCACCCTTGAAGGCATCATCGGCCACGACACGATGGACGAGGCCATGCGCACCTACTT
This sequence comes from uncultured Acidobacteriaceae bacterium, assembly GCA_963741395.1. Lineage (GTDB taxonomy): Bacteria > Acidobacteriota > Terriglobia > Terriglobales > Acidobacteriaceae > Edaphobacter. Next base: position 248,440 of record CAVUHV010000002.1, on the reverse strand, counting down.
CCAGCGCTACCGCTTCACCCACCCCACCACCGAGGACTTCCTCCGCACCATCGAGGAGGTCGCCGTCGCCCGCGGCAAGGCCGTCAGCACCGTTCCTTCAGCAACTTCAAATCAGCTACACACTGGCATCCCGAGCGAAGGCCGAGCCGGAGTCGAAGCACCTGCGGTTCCGTCCATTCAGCCGCAACCTTTCCCTACCTCCCCGCCATTCACTCCAAGCGGCTCGCCTGACTTCGCCACCGCTCCCGTCGTCAACTCCAGTCTGCGTCCCTTCCTCAACCAGGCTGTCTACGGAACCCAGGTCCTCGACTACGCTGTCGAGAGTATCTCGTCTGAACCAATCCCATGGTGGCATCCGCCCGAAAACAACAAGCAGTATGAAGACAGCGTCGTCATCCACCGCAAAGGCGACTTCACCCTCCCCGTAACTGTGCAGGTCACCTTCGCCGACGGCTCCCGCCTCCGCCGGCAGTGGGACGGCGGCGTGAGTGATCAAGCCCGCTGGACTCGATTCACCTGGACACGCAACTCCCGCATCGTCTCCGCCGAGATCGACCCTGACCACATCGTCCTGCTCGACAAGGATTTCTTCAACAACAGCTACTCCGAACAGCCGAATCCCATCCCAGCGCGCAAACTCACCACCATCTGGCTCGCCGCACAACAACTCGCAGCGCAGCTCATCGCGTGGATCGTATGAAAGATCGTATGAAGATCGAGGCCTGACGAATGTTCCGACGCCGCAACATCCTCTTCCACGGTCTTGGTATCGCGTTGCGCCGCTTCCCGGCCTTCCTGTGGACGTATGCCTTCAACCTCGCGCTCGCGTTCATCTTCTCCATCAGTCTCAAGCTCCGGCTCTCGAGCATCCTCGATCACTCGCTCGCCGCGCAGCGCCTCTACAACGGCTTTGACCTTGGCGCCGCCTCTGAAAGCTTCCTTCACCTCAACGAAGCTCCCGGTGGCTCCGCAGGCGTCAGTTCCAGCAGCCTCAGCATCCTGCTCTTCTTCATCATCTACTTCGTCCTCGTTCCCGGAACTCTCTTTTGCTATCTCACTCAAACACGCCCACGGCTCGGCACGCTTCTTCGCCGGGGACTCTTCCACTTCTGGCGTTTCGTCCGCATCACTCTCGTCTCCGGTCTCGTCTTTCTCTTCGTGCTGGGGCCGCTATCGATATTGCAAAGGCACTGGTCCCACTTCGTCGACGACCGGTTCGTCGGCCGCTCGTCGCTGCTCCTCAGACTCGCCGGCATAGGGCTCGTACTCCTTGCAGCATCGCTGCTGCGTCTCTACTTCGATCTCGTCGAGGCCTACACGGTCCAGCTCGGCACCCTTCAGCGCCCCAGCGGCAAGCCCGATCGGCGAGTCCGCCTTACCTTCCGTCCGGCCCTCCGCACGCTCCGCAGAAACTTCTCCCGCGCCTGGCTCACCTTCCTTTTACTTGCTATCCTCGGAGCCGCGGCACTCTTCTTCTCTGCCCGCACCGCGACGCACATGCTTGCCCAGCCGCGAGTCTGGCCTATGTTCCTCGTGGCCCAGGCAGGTCTGTTCCTGATGCTCTTCATGCGTTTCTGGCAGCGAGGAGCCGAGGTCTCACTCGTCATGCAGAACCCCATCCCACCCAATCCCGCGCTCGTAGACACTGACCGAGGCCCCTACCGTCCACCCGCTACTCCACCACCGCCGCCGCCCCCGCGAGAACCCGCTCCGCTACCCAACCCCGACCCAATCCCCAACCCCGAACCCGCTTCGCCATCGCTCGAGCACCCCGACCCGGGCGTCTTTCATCACGACCCGCATCCGCCTGAGGGCTAATCCTTGCTGAATCCCCCTCGTTCGCCCAAAACTAACGCTGTTCTAAAATGAGTCGGAAATATGAATCTCTTCGTCTTACGGCACGCCAGCGCCGGCATCCGGCGCCAGAATCCCCTCGTTGATGTCAATCGCCCGATCGACAAGGAGGGCAAGCGCCACTGCCTGCAGCTCGCGCACATACTCAACGCCTTGAAGATTCAGTTCGACCTCATCGTCTCCAGCCCGCTCAAGCGCAGCCTCCAGACCGCATCGCTCGTAGGCACCGAGACCGGCTACGAGTCGAAGATTCTCCTCTCCAAATCTCTCGCCCCCGAGGCCACCCTGCAGGACTTCCAGAAGCTCCTCGCCGAGTGCCGCCACTACGAGAACCTGCTCGTCGTCGGCCACAACCCTAACCTCACCCTCTTCCTCAGCTCCATGCTCGTCCCCCCATCAGCCGGCATCGCACCGCAGATTCGCCTGCGCAAGGGTTCCATCGCCCGCGTCTCATTCACCCGCGGTCCCGGCACTCTCACGGGGCTGCTCGATCCCCGCACCGTCCGCGCCCTCTACGCCACCTCGACGAAGAGCTCCCGCCGAAAGACCTCGCGGAAGTAAGCCGCCTCTTTCTTCAGCGCCCATGCCTCCAGCTCCGCACTGCCGCGCCCCGGCACCAGCTCCAGCAGAACGCGTCTCGGATAAACATGGATCCTGAGCTGGACCGTCGCGCTGGCTCTGTCCTGGTTCAACGCCACTGCAAGCCGCAGCAACACAATTCCCCTCACCACATGGACATGCTCCTCGAGCGGAATCGTACGCATCACCCGATCCATCGCGTCCGGGCGCGTCTTGCCCAGGTACCGCGAGAGCGCGCTGACAATCGACCTCTGCTCGGGCGAAAAGCCGAATATTTCAGAGTTCGCAAGAATGTATTGTGTGTGCCGGTGATGCCCCTGGTGGTTCATATACTTCCCCACGTCCTGCATCATCGCAGCCGACTCCAGCCACAGCTTGTACTCTTCCGGAAGCTCATGCACCTTCGCCAACCCGTTGAACAACTGCACTACGTGCTCCCGGACCGGCTCAGCCATCTTCAGGTCGATAGCGTATCGCTTGCAAACTTCCAGCACACCGGCCCATCGCTCACTCTCGATCTTCTGATGTACCGAGGCCCGCAGATCCACATCGCCCAGCATCTGCGCGAGCACGCCGTCGCGCAGTCCCAGCGGTGAGTAGCGAAAGCCCTTCAGCCCGAATCTCTCCATCAGGTTCGTGTACACAAGCGCGCCACCTACGATGATCTCCGACCGCCGTGGCCCAATCCCCGGAATCGCCGCGCGCTGCTCGTTCGTCATCTTGATCAGCCGTTCCGTGATGCGCCGTACCTCGTCCCTGTCCGCCGTCAGCGATCCCACCCTCTCGACACGCTTCTTTTCCAGCGACTTACGCCTGCTGGTCTTCTTCGCAACATGGCCGCTCGCCTCGGCAAGAGCCGCCGCCGTTCCCGACGTCGCAATCACCAGCCCTACGCGCGGCCTGCCGATCTTCCGGTCCGCCTTCTTCAGCTCGATGTCGATAAACTGCTTCAGCCGCGCCACATCCTCCTTCGCCGGAGGATCCGACGACGCCAGAAACTCCGTCAGCCGCACCGCACCCAAGGGCATGCTGACCATCGCCTTGATCCGTCCCTGGTCTGACAGCGTCACCTCGCAGCTTCCGCCACCCAGGTCGATCATCAGGCACCGGCCGCGCGCACCCACCTCGTGCGTCACCACGCCCAGGTGGATCAGCCGCCCTTCCTCCAGCCCCGAGATCACCTCGACGTTCCACCCTGTCGCCGCACGCACCCACTCCGTGAACGCATCTGCGTTCCGCGCATCGCGCAACGCGCTCGTAGCCACAACGCGCACCTTATCAGCCACATGCAGCTGAATCGCCTTGTGAAACCGCTTCAACGCCCGGATCGTCGTCGCCATCGCCTCCGGAGAGATCACTCCCGTTTGAAAGACACTCTCTCCCAGCCGTGTCACCTCGCGATCTTCGTGCAGCGTCTTTAGCCGATGCATGTGCACCGAAGCTATCTTCAGCCGGCAGGAGTTCGATCCAATATCAACTGCGGCAAACGTAGGCATCTACTGTCTATATCTCCCTGGGGACAAAAAATCCCTGTCATATGCAAGATACATCCCTGCGATTGACTGCGCGTTTCATCGATTTATCCTGCCATCCCATTTATCCTTAAATTGGCACACCCTGAGCATGATCGAACAAGCCGTCGCGCCGCGTACCGAACGTAATGAGACCTCCCCAGCCGCCCTCCCTCGGCCGGCTGCGCTCCTGCTCCTCACAGGACTTTGGTTGGTCGTCTTCTTCGCATCGCTCTTCGCGCCGCCGCTGCTCGATGACGCCGACGGTACCCATGCCAGCGCCGCCCGCCATGTCGCGCTAACTGGAGACCTCGTCACCCTCAAGGTCAACGGCATCCGCTACCTTGAGAAGGCGCCCCTCCCTTACTGGCTCGACGCGCTCAGCTTCCGCATCTTCGGCTTCAACACCTTTGCGGCACATCTTCCGCAGGCCATCGGAGTCCTCCTCCTTGCTCTGCTCGGCTACTACTGGGCCGACCGCGCCTTCCGCCCGCGCACCGCGCTCTACACCGGCCTCTCCGTCCTTACCTGCACGGGAGTCTTCCTCTTCACCCGCATATACATTCCAGAGGTCCTGCTCTCGCTCATCCTCTGCACCGCGCTCTACTGCATGCTCAGCGCGCTCAACAAGCCCATTACCGTAGTCTCCACCGAATTCGGCTCCTTCGCCTCGGCCACGCGCCGTCCTTCCCGCCGCAAGGCACTCCACGCCTACGCAATGTGGGTCGCCCTGGCCCTCGCCGTCCTCACCAAGGGACTCGTCGCTCTCGTCTTCTTCTTCGGGGCCGCCGGAACTTATCTCCTCCTTACCGGCGACTACACCCGCATCCGCCGGCTAAAGCCCTTCACCGGCCCGCTGCTCTTCCTCGCCATCGCCGCGCCGTGGCACATCCTCGCCGGTCTCCGCAACACCGGAGGCATGAACGGCCACGGCTTCTTCTGGTTCTACTTCGTCAACGAACACTTCCTGCGCTTCCTCGGCAAGCGCTACCCGATGGACTACAACAAGCTCCCCGGCTATCTCTACTGGAGCCTGCATCTCGTCTGGCTCTTTCCCTGGAGCCTCTTCCTCCCCATCGCCTTCATCAAGGGCTATCTCGTCTCTAAGCAACGGCGCACCGCCTCGCGCTACGCCTTCCGCCTTCAGAAGTACGACGATCACCACGGCGACACTCCTACCGGTCTCTTCCGCTACGTCCGCTACTCCGTCGACACCTTCGCCACTCGCACCACCCTGCTGCTCACGATCTACGCGGCGCTCGTCCTCGTCTTCTTCTCTCTCTCTACCAACCAGGAGTACTACACCTTCCCTGCCTACCTTCCCATCCTCATGCTCATCGCCGCGGCCCTTGCCCGTGCTGAGTTCACCTATGACTCCGAGCCGTCCTTCCGCCGCTGGCTCACCATCGCCCACGCATCTTTCACCGTCATTGGAATCGCTGTGGCCGCCGCCCTCGGATACGGCCTCTGGATCTCCCGCCACATCCCCTTCGTTCCCGACATCGGAGACCTCCTCGCCCACCGCGGCGTAGGCGACTACACCCTCTCCATGTCCTATTTCTTCGACCTCACCGGGCGCAGCTTCGCCGCGCTTCGCCTGCCCGCCGGTCTTGCTGCCCTCGCCTTTGCCGTCGGGCCGGCAGTTGCATGGCACTTCCGCTCCCGCCGCCGTCACCTTGCTGCTACCGCCGCCGTCGCTCTTACCAGCGCTATCTTCCTCATCGCCGCGCACATCGCCTTCGTGCGCTTTGGCCCCATGCTCTCTTCGCAGGACCTGGCTGAAAAGATCCAGCAACTCGAAGACGGCCATCTGATCTCGCGCGACAATCAGGTGCTCCTCTACGACGACCAGTCCTACGGCGCCTCTATCCCCTTCTACCTCGGCGAGGGCGTCGATATCGTTAACGGACGCACCACTTCCTTGCTCTTCGGCTCCACATTCCCTGACGCTCCTCACATCTTTCTCACCTCAGATGATCTCCTCCGCATCTGGGGAACTGGAAAGCGCAAGATCCTCTTCGTCCCACTCGAAAAGCGCGACGAGGTCGATCATCTCCTTGGCAACAATAAGGTCCTGCTCAAAGAAACATCGGGAAAGGCCCTCTTCACGGATCGCCCTCTCGACCGGCCCTGAACGATCACCAAAACTGGCAATTGACAACCGCTGCCCGACACCTGAGAGTTGAAACCAAAACAAGAAAACTCAGCACTGGCAACACACACATTCACTCCGAGAACAACTTCCTTGTCCCTAGCCGCAGACCAATTCGCCACGACCCAGACGATTCTTCGAACCGGCGCTACCGACGTTCTTGAATCGCTCCAGGCAGTCTCAACCACCACGGCTTCGCCTCGTCCTCGCAGCTGGAGCTCCCGCTCGGTCGCCATCCTGTTTGTCGCATGGCTCGTTCTTCAGATAGGCGGCCTATTCACGCCGGGACTGTTCGATGACGTCGACTCCATCTACACCGAGATCGGCCGCGAGATGCTGCAACGTCACAACTTCGTCACGCCATACATCAACGGAGTGCGTTTCTTCGATAAGCCGCCGCTGATGTACTGGATGGCCGCCGGGTCGATGCGCATCTTTGGCCCCTACGACTGGGCCGCAAGACTCCCGCTTGCGCTCTCGGTGCTCGCACTCCTCTTCGCCGTATACGCCCTCGGCATTCGCCTGTTCCGGCACGTCTCGCCCGCTTCAAGCCCTGATCGTGGCGGCCTCTACGCCGCCCTCGCCATGGCCACTGGAATCGGCCCCTATCTCTACACCCGCTTCTATATCCCCGACATCCTCCTCGCACTCTGGATGACCCTCGGCGTCCACCTCTTCCTCATCGCCCTCGATCGCGTCCACTCTCAGGAGACACCGAGCCGCGAGCCACGTTCTTCGGCTCTCCTCCCATGCCTCGCCTTCGGCGCCGTCATGGCCCTTAACGTCCTCACCAAGGGACTCATCGGCCTCGTATTCCCCATCGCCTTCGTCGTCTTCTATCTCGCCATCACCAGGCAGATCCATCTGCTCACCCGCATGCATCTCGCGGCCAGCGCCACTGTCTTCGTCGCCATCGCCGCTCCCTGGCACATCCTCGCAGCCCTGCGCACACCACCCATCCCTCTGCCCGCAGGAGTCGGACTCCCCGCGCACGGAGGCTGGGCCTGGTTCTATCTCTACAACGAGCACATCGCTCGTTTCCTCGGCCGCCGCATCCCCCACGACTACGGACAGGTCCCCATCCCGCTCTTCTGGCTGCTCTCCGCCATCTGGATCATGCCCTGGGCTGCCTTTCTGCCCGGAGCCATAACTCAAGCCGTCCGAACCTTACGAAACCGCACCGGCCTACACAACGACGACCCCGCGGTATCTCTGTGGGTAGGAGACAACGAAGCTGCCCTATCGCTCCTGCTCTGGACCGCGCTCGTCCTAGGCTTCTTCACCCTCTCCAGCCGCCAGGAGTACTACAACCTCCCGGCGCTCCCCGCTCTCGCTCTACTCGCAGCCGGCCTCCTCGCCCGCGCCGACGCTGCAGTCGAAGCCTCGCGCCGTCACTTCGATGCGACCACCTCCGACGAGTCCGCTGCTCTCTGCGCCTCACCCGTTCAGGGCGATACCGCCGCCTGCCGCAGCGCGCTCACCTGGTCGCTGTATCTCCTCGTTCCCATCACAACGCTCATCGCAGTCATCTGCGGCTACTTCGCTATCACTGCGCCCACACCCGCTCCCGGCGCCGACATAGCATCGCTCATAGCAGCCAACCCCCAGTTCTACAACCTCTCCCTCGGCCACCTCTTCGATCTCACGGGAGCCGCGATGGGGCTCTTCCGTGGCCCACTCATCGCTGTCGCCCTCAGCATGCTCGCCATCGGCCTCGGCAGCTACCTCATCCGCCGCCGCGGACTCAACCTCGCAGCAAACCTCACCCTCGCCGCCGGCATGATCGTTACGCTGCTCGCAGCCCACGAAGGGCTCGTTCGCTTCTATCCCATCCTCGGCTCCAAGAGCTTGGCCCTCACAATCGACCGCGTCCAGCAAGCCAGCCCGCGCCCGAACGACCTCATCATCCTCGATGGCGAGCTCACCTCTGGCTCAACGCTCGTCTTCTACACTCGCCAGCAGGTCCATCTCATTAACGGCGACGTCAACGGCCTCTGGTACGGCAGCTTCTGGCCCGACGCTCCACGCATCTTCGAGAACGAAGCCAGCCTGCGCCAGCTCTGGTCCAGCCCACGACGCATCTTCCTCTTCACGCATGACCCCGTCGCCCGCACACGCGACCTCATTCCCTACGGCGCAGTCCACACCCTCGCATCCGCAGGAGGCAAAACCCTCCTCTCCAACCAATGACCTCGCTACTCATTAGCGAACGTGCTTGTACCGCCCATCCGGCGTGATCTCGTAGTGCCCGCCATGATAGTGCACCTTGGCCGGCAGATAGCTGACAACCCAGATCACCCACCCCAGCAGATCGCGCAGCGGATAGAGCAGCGTCAGCCAGATCCACCTCTCCTCCCCCAGGGCCTTCAGCATCACACCCGCCTCCAGCCACCGGTTCACACAGCTCGCAAAGAGCCATAGCACACCTAAACCTGGCCGCCCCGACAGCACGCCCCACAACAAACCCGTCAGCCCGAACGGCACGCTGAAAGTGAGCCCTGACCCCAAATGTCCCGCAGGACGCGACCTTCGCGTGCTCTGCATCCACCGCAACTGATTCCGGAACGACAACCCAAACGAAGTCTCCGGCACCATCAGCCGAATCACCTCCGGGGCCATGATCACACCCTGTCCCTGCTCCGCCAGCCGCTTTCCCATCACGTAGTCTTCTGCCTGATACTGCCCCAGGTCCTCATACCCTCCCGCATCGCAGAAGGCCTTCTTCCGCTGCGCCACCAGCACCCCCAGCGCGAACTTCGTTCCACCCTCCACCATCTCCGCGACCAACACGCCCGACCCCATCTCCACACTCTTCCCCACCGCATCCAGCTGCGTTGCCAGGTTCTGGACATCCGCCGTTCCCAGATACAGGCATGACGCCAGCGCCATCTTCGGGTCAGCCAGCACCTGCACGATACGCCGCAGAAGACCTTTGTCGATACGGGCATCAGCATCGCTCGTTACGATATGCTCATACCGCGCCGCCTCAGCCATCACCGCAAGCGAATACATCTTCGCGTTCGGATACTCCGGTTCGCCGCACGTCAGATAACGGGCCTTGACCTGCGGATACCGCGCACCCACCGTCTGCGCCAAACGCAGCCCCTCATCCGTCTCATGCCGCGCACAGAACAACAACTCGAACTCCGGCTGAAATTGTGAATAGTCTTGTTCGAAAAACGTCTCGAGATTCTTCTCCAGCCCCGTCTCCATCCCATGCAGCGGCTTCAGCACGCTGAGCGGAGGCAGAAATTCCCCCGCACGATCATCACGCCGCCGGCGCAGCCAGAACCGCACTGCGGCTACCGACACCATCAGCAGGTAGATCGTTGAGGTGACCGTCCCAATCACCGCGATCGAGAAAAGAATCCTGACGAACAAACTCATCGCAACCTTGAACACCCGCGCTGGACAAAAAACGCCCGCCAACCCTCAAGTTTATCGCAGCAAGTCTTTACCTTTTGTTTTGCTGAAGACTCTCTTACTTCTTCTTCGTAGAAACCACGATCGGCCGCCGTAACGGCACCAGCCCCGCCGACTGAGGCTGCTGTTGGTGCATCCGTGTCAGCATCTCCGTCCGCACATAGTCCACGAACTCCTGCATCTGCCGGTTCATCTCCTCCATGCGCTCCCGCATCTGCAGCACAATCGCGATGCCGGCGATGTTCACCCCCAGATCGCGCGCCAGGTTCAGGATGAACTCCAGCCGCTCCAGATCTTCATCGGTATAGAGTCGAGTATTCCCTTCACTGCGCGACGGCCGCAGCAACCCCTCGCGCTCATACAGCCTAAGCGTCTGCGGATGAATCTGATACATCTCGGCAACTGCGGAGATCATGTAGGCGCCCTTGTTCTTCCGCTTCGTAGCCATAGCCTTGGAACCCCTTACCTTCTTTGACGTCTCCACCGCAAGTCTAGCTGTTCATCCCGCCCGCTCGTCAAAAAACTAGCCCTGAGCCTTACCCGGCCCGCTACCTTCCCTCAGCGTGCTTAATGAGCTGCGCCGTCGCGGCCTGACTCTCGTCCTTTCCCACCACGCGATACGTCCCATACTCAATCGTCAATCGAGCATCCCCGCCAATCCTTACATGGCTCGTCGCAACATTGCTCTCGGGCAACCAGAACTCGCCGTACCGCTGATATCTCCAATCAAAGCTCGCCCGGCTGATCCACCACGACGGACTCTTCGCGGGCTCGCCCTGCACCCGTATCACCGCGTAGTCGTCCTCGCTCACCCACACTCGCCCGCGATACGTAAACTTGCTCTCTACCTTTGGCGACACCCGCAGCACCCACGCCCGCACGCCATCTACCTGTTCCTGCCCAACCAACTCCAGGTTGTAGTTCTCCGGCGAAAGCGTCGTCTGCATCCGGTTCGCCGACTCCGACGCCTCCTGCTCGCTCTCCACCATCTTGCGCAGCACCCGCTCGCAGATCAGCTTCGACCCCGACTCCCCCACCACCGTCAGCCTCTTCTGCCCGACGCCCATCTGTCCCGTTCCCAGATACTCTGCGTGCACCTCAATCTCGCCATGGTGCTCGCCGCCCGTCCCCTTGTACTCCACCCGGTACGTCCGCTCCGAGACGTAGCTCTCCAGCGCCGCCTGCCGCTTGGCATTCTTCGCCAGCATCCGCGTGGCGATCTCGTCCGCCGTAGGTGTCGCCGAATCCTGCGCTTGTGCCCTCAGCAATGCCAGACACACCACACCACCCAACACCAGCCCACCCGCCAGTCGTCGCATGGAATTACCTCCGCGCTCTAATTGTAATCACAGCGATTCCATCACGGCTGCACCATTTATTGTGCGAATATTCGATGTCAGGAAGAAGATTTCTCAATAAACGAAGCCAACATCTCACCGCTACCAGATGGCAACCAACTCTCTCCCCACGGCCATCCAAAAAGCATGCCTACTCTCAGCCGAATCATCAAGCCCCTCCTCATCGGTTCAGCCATCGCCGCCGTCGGGACCGCCGCAGCAACCGTGGCAGGTGCCACCACCCTCGTACGCCGGCGTATCGCAAGGCGCGCATGGCACGCGGGCCGAACTGCGCTCATCACCGGCGGCTCACGCGGCCTTGGTCTCGCACTCGCCGAGCGCTTCGCCCGCGCCGGCTACCGCGTCGCCCTGGTCGCACGCGACGAACAGGAACTCGCGCGCGCCCGTGACTTCCTCATCGAGCGGCACGCCGTCTCCCACCACGACCACATCCTCACCATCGCCGCCGACGTCACTGACCGCGCTCAGGCCCAGTCCGCTGTTCAGAAAGCGATCGACTCCTTCGGCCGCCTCGACGTGCTCATCAACAACGCCGGAATCATGGAAGTTGCTCCGGTAGAAAACCAGCCGCTCGACGCCTTCGAGCGCTCGATGGCCATCCACTTCTACGCTCCGCTTCACACCATCCAGGCCGCGCTCCCCCACATGCTCGATCGCCACGCCAGCGGCGAAAAGCACGCCGCCAGCATCGTCAACGTCGCCGGCATCGGAGGCAAGATCGCCATGCCGCACATGCTGCCTTACTCATCCGGAAAGTTCGCGCTCGTCGGCCTCTCCGAAGGCCTCCACTCTGAACTGCGCCACAAAGGCATCCGCGTCACGACCGTGAATCCCGGCCTCATGCGCACCGGCTCCCACGTCCAGGCCCACTTCGCCGGACAGCCCGAAAAGGAATTCCGCTGGTTTTCCCTTGGAGCGAACGCTCCGCTGCTCTCCGCCACCGCCGCCGCCGCCGCCGACAAGATCTTCGACGCCGTCGAAAACGGCCGCGCCGAGGTCTCCATCACACCGCAGGCATTCCTCGCCGCGCGCCTCCACGGCCTCGCACCGGAGACCACTCAGTTCGTCGCCAGTTACGTCAACCGCTTTGTCCTGCCCGACGCCTCAACAAACAACCAGCGCACCTCAGGAGCCGATCTCCAGGCCAGCGCAGAAAAAGCCAGCGCAGAAAGAGCCGCCCGGAGGCAGAGCAGTCGGCGGCTGCGAGCCGTCTAGCCCTTACACCTTCGCGAACAGCTCCTCGCGCGGATCCTCCGGATTCAGCTTCGCCAACTCGCGCAGAATCTCCTTCGACCGCTCATCGTGGACCTTCGGCACCATAACCTTCACCTCGACGATCTGATCCCCGCGCACTCCCTCACGCGAAGCGCTCGGCACGCCCTTCTCGCGCATCCTGAACTTCTGCCCCGTCTGTGTCCCCGGCGGAATCTTCAACTGCGTGCGGCCCCCGCCTTCATGAGTGTCGATCGTCGGCACATCGATCTTCGCCCCCAGCGCCGCCTCGGAAACTGTAACCGGCGCGGTGACATGAATATCATCGCCAACCCGAGTAAACACCGGATTTGTCCCCGCCTTGATGATCAGGTACAGGTCGCCCGGAGGCCCGCCGTTCAATCCGGCATTGCCCTTACCCGCCAGCCGTATCCGCTGCCCGTCTCTCGTTCCCGGCTTGATGCGAAACTCCAGCGGCTCTCTCTTCGTCACCACGCCCTCGCCATGACACGTCGGACAAGCATTCTGCACCTTGCCCGAGCCGCCGCAACGCGGGCACTGGATGTTGAACTTCATCCTCCCGCCCATCTGCGTCACCTGGCCCGTACCGTGGCACTCCGGGCATTCGATGCTTCCGCCCGTCGTTGACTTGCCCTTGCACGTCGGACACACCTCCTGCCGCTGAATCTCCAGCCGCGCCACGCCGCCACGCACCGCCGTCCAGAAATCCACTGCAATCTGGTACTCGAGATCCGTCCCCGGCTGCGGCCCCCGGGCGGCCTTCTTGCCCCCCGAAAACATCTCGCTGAAAATGTCCTTAAAACTTCCGCCGAATCCTCCACCGGACTCCTGCTGATGCGCTCCCCCACCACCCTGGAAGTCCGAAAAATCAAACCCTCCAAAGTCAAACGGAACCTCCTGCGCGCCGCCGCGCCCGCCTGCGCCGCCCGGAAACCCACCACCCGCATAACCACCACGCGCCGCAGCCTCCGCCGCTGCCGGGTCGATATTGTCCGAGTAGAAGCCGAACTGGTCATAGATCTTCCGCTTCTTCTCGTCACTCAGCACATCGTTCGCCTCGGAGATCTCCTTGAACTTCTCCTCAGCTTTCTTGTCTCCCGGATTCACATCCGGGTGATACTTGCGCGCGAGCTTGCGGAACGCCTTGCGAATCTCGTCCGCCGTCGCCGTCTTCTTTACTCCAAGAAGCCCGTAATAATCCTTCGTCTGTGTCGCCATAGTCTTCTACCATTCTGCAACCGGCGCGATTCTTCCGCACCTGAAAAGCCTCCAACTCAATCCGCCTGGCACACCGGGCACCAGAACAGATTCCGCCCCGCCATCTCCTTCTTCAGCACCGTCGTCCCGGACACAAAGCACTGCAGCCCACTCCGCCGATACACGTAGTGAGCCTCTTCCTTCAGCACCGCTCCGCGCTTATGCGGCCTGTCCTTCGGTTTCGTCGTCACAATCCTGCGGTCGACCATCGCTGCCTTCATCAGCGGTACAAGATCCTTCCACATCGCCCGCAGCGTCTTCTCCGAAACATCCTTCCCCGCCACAAACGGGCTCACTCGCGCACGAAACAGCAGCTCCGCCCGCAGAATATTCCCGACTCCCGCAAACGCCGTCTGGTCCATCAGCAACTCGCCGATCGTCTTGCGACTCTTAGACACCTTCGCAATCATCCGCTCCGGTCCTTGTCCATTCAACGGATCAGGTCCTAGCTTCTCCCTCAACGCGTCCCACTTCTTCTGCGTATAGATCGAGCAGTCCATCGGCCCGCGCAACTCAACCCACGCAATCTTGTCCGAGTCGATATGCCCCGCGCCATCGTCCTCCGAGTACCACGCATGCCGCTTGCTCACACCCTCCACAGCAGGCTTCCTTACCGCCGCCGCATTCCACATCCGCAACCGCAGCGCGCCCTTCACCTCGGGCAGCGGCCCCGAACCCTCCGTAAAGTCTCCCTGCAATCCAAGATGCACATGCAGAATCCGGTCCTTCCCGAAGTCATATCCCAGGTGCTTGCCCGCAGCCATCACGCGCTCAAGCCTGCGCCCATCGATCACATCCACGTCGGCGAAACGTCCCTGCGGCCCATCCGCCCGAACCACCTTGCCCGCAAACGCAGCCGCATGACGCTCGGCCCAGCGATGAATCTCATTCCCCTCCGGCATCGTCCTCCGTCACCGTCCCAAAGTGATCCGATTCCAAATCAAGGTAACAACCGTTGCCAGAGATACTACGCAGATAACATCGCCGATTACTCCCGACCAAACCCAAGCAGCCCCGCCTGCATAACCACCCTCATGAAAGTAGGTGAACGGGAAACCGTGAGGTCGAAAGCAATCGTCGCACTTTTGAAGTCTCAAAAAAGTGACAAAGTAAAACGCACAAAGAGAGACCGTCAAAGCCATCGCAAACCTGCGCGGGTTTTGAAACGGTCTCAACTTTTCAACTCCTTAGTTCCACACCTGCTGTATCGGCATAGGCTCAATCCTCAACACCAGCTCCGGAGCCATCCCGGCCACCCGGCGCGCAAACTCACGCGCTTGCGCCTCGCTCTCGAAGTCCTGCTGGGCCTTCATCACACCACCGAACCACTGCTCACATCTCCAAACTGTCTCTGTCATAACTTCACCTCCGCTTACTGCCTTATACAGAAGGGCGCTCCCAACGATTTGCAAGGAGCGCCCGGAAATCCACTACAAACCAACAACTGACGACCAGCAACTAACAACTGCGTTGCTTACTTCTTGTCATCCACATCCACGTACTCAGCGTCGATCACGCCTTCGTCCTTTTTCGCCTGCCCGTCGCCGGCCGATGCCGCCGCTCCCTCGACAGGCTCAGACTGTGCCGCACCCTGCGCTGAAGTCGCCTTGTACATCGCCTCCGCCAGCTTGTGGCTGGCAGTCGTTAGACGCTCGCGTGCAGAATTCAGCTCACTCGCGCTCGGAGTTCCGGTCAGCGTCTTCTTCGCGTCCTCAAGAGCAGACTCAACATCACTCTTGTCCGAAGCCGCAACCTTGTCGCCCGAGTCCTTCAGCATCTTCTCGACGTTGTAGACCATCGAGTCGAGTTGGTTCCGCGCTTCGATCTCCTCGCGCTTCGTCTTGTCCTCGGCCGAGTGAGCCTCAGCCTCCTTCGCCATACGCTCGACCTCTTCCTTGCTCAGGCCGCTCGAGCTCGTGATCGTAATCTTCTGATCCTTGCCCGTCGCATTGTCCTTCGCCGTCACATTCAGAATGCCGTTCGCATCGATGTCAAACGTCACCTCGATCTGCGGTATGCCACGCGGAGCAGGCGGAATCCCGCTCAGCTTGAACTTGCCCAGAGTCCGGTTCTGCGCCGCCATCGGACGCTCGCCCTGCAGCACATGAACCTCAACCTCAGTCTGCGAGTCCGCCGCCGTCGAGAACGTCTCCGTCTTCTTCGTCGGAATCGTCGTGTTGCGCTGAATCATCGGAGTCGCCACGCCGCCCATCGTCTCAATCGACAACGTCAGCGGAGTCACGTCCAGCAGCAGCAGGTCCTTCACATCGCCGGCCAAAACGCCAGCCTGAACCGCCGCACCGATCGCGACCACCTCGTCCGGGTTCACACCCTTATGCGGCTCCTTGCCGAACAGCTCCTTCACCAGTTGCTGAATCTTCGGCATACGAGTCTGTCCGCCTACCAGCACGACCTCATCGATCTTGCTCGCGTCGACACCCGCATCCTTCATCGCTTGCTTGCACGGTCCAACCGACTTCTGCAGCAGATCATCGACCAGGCTCTCCAGCTTCGCACGCGTCAGCTTGCGAACCAGGTGCTTCGGCCCGCTCGCATCGGCAGTAATAAACGGAAGATTGATCTCCGTCTCCTGCGCCGTCGAAAGCTCGATCTTCGCCCGCTCCGCAGCATCCTTCAGCCGCTGCAGCGCCATCTCGTTGCCCTTCGAGGTCAGGTCAAGCCCGCTCTCGCTCTTGAACTCCGCGATCAGCCAGTCAACGATGCGCTGGTCAAGGTTGTCGCCGCCCAGGTGCGTATCGCCATTGGTCGACTTCACCTCGATCACGCCCTCGCCAACTTCGAGGATCGAGATATCGAACGTACCGCCGCCGAAGTCATACACGGCGATCGTCTCGTCCTTCTTCTTATCGAGCCCATAAGCCAGAGCCGCAGCCGTAGGCTCGTTCACAATGCGCTTGACGTCGAGGCCTGCAATTCTTCCCGCATCCTTCGTCGCCTGCCGCTGCGCGTCGTTGAAGTACGCCGGAACCGTAATCACGGCCTCTGTCACGCTTGTTCCCAGATAATCCTCGGCCGCCTTCTTCAGCTTCTGCAGAATCATCGCCGAGACCTCAGGTGGCGTGTACTCCTTGCCCTGCGCAACAACGGCGATATGGTCGCCCTGCTGCACAACCTTGTAGGGAACCATCTTCATCTCGTCGGTCACTTCGTTGTACCGCCGCCCCATGAACCGCTTGATCGAGTAGATCGTGTTCTCTGGGTTCGTAATCGCCTGGCGCTTGGCCACCTGGCCTACCAGACGCTCTCCCGTCTTCGTAAACGCAACGACAGACGGCGTCGTACGGCCGCCTTCCTCATTTGGAATCACCTTCGGCTCTCCGCCTTCCATCACGGCCACGCACGAGTTCGTGGTTCCCAGATCAATACCGATAATCTTTGCCATCCCAGCACCCCATCAAGGCCGAAGCCCTTGAATTCACTTGCTCAAGAATCTCACTTGAGTGACTTACTGTCAACCTATCTGATGTATAAAGCTGCAAGCAAGATGCACAATCTTCCAGCCCAGGATGCACAATCCGCCAGCCAAATCGCCTTAATCCCTCTGCCACCATCGGGTCATTGCCGCCATGAACCAACAAAGTTACTCTTCCGCCAGTTGTTGTCCTTGAAGTCGTTCATTTTGAACATATTTCTGCACCTGTGGAGCGTCAATTATGTCCTCCTCAAGATTAGTCCCAGAGCCCGTCCGCCGCGCTAAAGCCGCCAGCACCACCCGCCGCATCCTCAAAGTCGCCTCACTGGGCTTAGCCGGACTCATCGCCGGTCTTCTCGCCGGCTGCTCGCCCTCAATCGTTCATCTCTTCGCCTTCGACCAGCCGGCCCCCGACACCACCCTCACCGCCAGCCGTCGGGTCGAAAACCTCGAGACCAGGCGCATCCCGGCCCTCCGGCACGCCCCCGTGCCCCATTACACGCATCCCGTGCCCCCAAATACCCGCGAGGCCTTCGCCCTCAGCGGTGAGGCCGACGACGCACAGAATCTGGCAGTCCGCTACCCGGCCAGCCGCTACAACGACGATTCCTTCGACATCACTGAGCAGTAGCACCCGCTTCATCTACTGAGCATCGCTAACCGGCACGCCTGTTCCTCCTCCTGACAGGTGTGCCGCTTTTTCTTGCGCCGCAATCTCCTGCCCGCCGTTCCGACCCCGCCTCAGGCATCCCCTCCTGATGTTTTCGCCTCTACCTTAGAAACACACTCAGAAAAACATTTAAGCTCACCTCATGGCGGAGACCGCTACAGCCCTACCCAACCAGACGTTTGAACTCACGCACGGAGTCAACCCCTGGCTCATCGCCGTCTCCGTCATGCTCGCCACCTTCATGGAGGTGCTCGACACCGCCATCGCCTCCGTAGCCCTCCCCTACATCGCCGGCTCGCTCTCCGCCTCCACCGACGAAGCCACCTGGGTCCTCACCTCCTACCTCGTCGCCAACGCCATCATCCTTCCCGCCAGCAACTGGTTCGCGCTACGCTTCGGCCGCAAGCGCTTCCTCATGTCCTGCGTCACCATCTTCACCATCTCCAGCTTCGCCTGCGGAGCAGCCCCCTCCCTCGCCTTCCTGCTCCTCGCCCGCATCGTCCAGGGAGCAGGCGGCGGAGCCCTCCAGCCGCTCTCCCAGGCCATCCTCCTCGAGTCCTTCCCTCCCGCCAAGCGCGGAGCCGCCATCGCCGTCTTCGCCTTTGGAGTCGTCGTCGCTCCGGTCCTCGGCCCCACCCTTGGCGGCTGGCTCACCGATACGTACTCCTGGCGCTACGCCTTCTACATCAACATCCCCATCGGCATCCTCGCCCTCTTCATGATCGGCCGCTTCATCCACGACCCCGCCCACATCAAGAAAGCCAAGGTCGCCCCGCTCGACCGCTACGGCTTCGCCGCTCTCATCATCTGGACCGGTTGCCTGCAGATCATCCTCGACAGGGGCCAGGAAGACGACTGGTTCGGAGCCACCTGGGTCCGCTGGGCCTCGTTCTTCTTCGCAGTCTTCTTCATCTACTTCTGCTGGCACTGCTGGCGCAACAAAGACACCATCGTCGATCTCACCGTCCTCAAGGACCGCAACTTCCGCATCGGCTGCGTGCTCATCTTCCTCTTCGGAATCGGCATCTACTCCACCATCACCGTCCTCCCGCTCTTCTATCAGGAACTGCTCGGCTACACCGCCTTCACCGCCGGCCTCGTCGTCGCCCCGCGCGGCATCGGAGCCATCTGCGGCACGCCGATCATCGGCTTCCTCTCCAACAAGGTCGACCCGCGCTGGCTGCTCACCTTCGGCTTCTTCACCTTCGGCCTCACCACCCTCTACTTCGGCAACGTCACCCTCGACATCTCCCCGACGACGCTCTTCCTGCCGATCCTGATCACTGGCTTCGGCCTGAGCTTCGTCTTTGTGCCGATCAACTCGGCGGCCTACGGCACCCTCCGCAACGACCAGATCGGCAACGCCAGCGGCCTCTTCAACCTCATGCGCAACATCGGCGGCTCCATCGGAATCTCGGTCGCCCAGACCCTCCTCACCCGCCGCTCCGACGTCCACCAGAACGAGATCACCAACTACGTCCCCCGCTCCGGCCAGCAGTTCGAGAACTCCGTGCAGAACATGACCAACTTCCTCTCCGGCTGGTTCGGCCCCGCCAACGCCGCCAACCCCGCGCAGGCCACCCTCTACCAACAACTCGAACGCCAGGCCGCCCTTTGGGCCTTCGTCGACGTCTTCCGCTGGCTCTCGCTTCTCTGCTTCGTCTGCGTAGGCGTCGTCTGGACCCTCAAGAAAGTAAAACCCGGCAAAGGCCCCGCCGGAGCCCATTAATCACGCGCGAGTGCGTGAGACGTCGCTCCCCCAAGTCACGTCATCTCGACCGGAGCGCAGCGGAGTGGAGAGACCCCCGTATTTCGCTTGGAGTGCCCCCTGAGGCATGGGTATCGAAGACCTCTCTCCCCATCTCCGAATGCATCCTAACCTACCCATGACCCCAGCCGATTTCCGCCGCATCGCCCTCTCCTTCCCCGGAGCCGAAGAATCCTCCCACATGGGAGCCGCCGACTTCCGCGTCGGAGGACATATCTTCGCCACCCTCGCCTCGGTCAAGCAAGGCTACGGCAACCTCATGCTCACCCCCGAACTTCAGGCCGCCTTCATAGCCGACCAGCCCGACCTCTTCCTCCCCATCGCCGGAGGCTGGGGCCGCTCCGGCATGACTCACATCCGCCTGTCCCCCGCAACCGAAGACATCCTCACCGGAGCCCTCCGAGCTGCCTGGAAACTCCGGGCCGAAAAGAACCGCAAGCCCTCCCGCAAGAAGCCGCTCCCTTGACGCCGCTGACTTGCTCCCGACCTCGTCACAAATCCCCGAAAAATTCACACAGGCTCACACCAACGACTCATTCCCGCGAGTAGCATCAACCCACGAAAATTTCGCACGCCATCACGAAAGGAAACGACTCATGGCCCAACCCTTCGTTCACCTCGAGCTCAACACCTCTGACCTCGGCAAAGCAAAAGATTTTTACGGCGAGCTATTCGGCTGGAAGTTTGACGACACGGATATGGGCCCCATGGGGACCTACAGCACCTTCAAGCCCGACACCGGCCCCGGCGGCGGAATGATGTCCATACCCGACGCCCCGAGGACCTGGCTCGCCTACGTCAACGTCGACGAGATCCGCGCCGCCACCGACAAGGCCAAGTCTCTCGGCGCCACTGTCGTCGTCGACTCGCAGCCCGTCCCCGGCCACGGCATCTTCAGCGTCATCAAAGACCCCACGGGAGTCGCCATCGCCCTCTGGCAGGCAAAGACCGCCTGACCACACGTCATCTCGACCGGCGCGACGGACAGCTTCATCGTCCATCGCGCCGTGGAGAAGCCTGCCCAGAGCCAAGTCGAACGGGACCCCTGTATTTTTTTTGAGGACGTATGGGTGCGCGTAATATCCCGGTTGCAGCGTAAACTGAAAGTCGTAAACTGGAATCAGTCGCCGGCCCAGAAGTACCGCACGGCAGCAGACTGACTCGTTCGGCCACGCACCATCGCTGTTCCCGGCCCCGACGGCATCTAATCCCCGTCCATTTGCGTCCAATCCTGCAGGAGGTCTGTTCTATGACTACCCTCCCCTGTCGCGAGATGGATCGTCTCTCCCGCGCGCTCACGGAGGCGGTTCGAGCCCGTGACGAGTTTATCCGTTGGGCTCCTGATGGCCGGGAACCAATTCGAGCCAATGCAGAGGTTCTCAGACTCGAGGAATGCCTCGCCGCACATCGCCTGAACTGCAAAGTGTGCCGAGTCGCTGCCTAGTCGTTCGCCATCCCGCAAATTACATAATCAAATAGACTTACGGCGAATCAGACGCACCTCAAGCGCCGTTACTGCTGCACCGGAACGCCCACACTTGGTGAGCTCCCCGGCGTCGTACTACCCGGATTCGTACCACCCGGCGCCGTCCCACCTGGGTTGCTGGTCGGCCCATTGATTCCCGGGGAACTCCCGAAACCATTCGGCGAGCTCCCAAAGCCGCCGCTCCCAATGCTGCCACCGCTGTTCGCAGACGATCCGCCCAGCAGCCCGGCCGCCGCCGCCAACTGCTCGATCCGTGGGTCGTAGATGAACTCCCACGTCTTGTAGCTCGTCTGCTCGTTCAGCACCGTAATCGAATCACCGTCCTTCGGGATGCCGACGCCGACAAACGGCGCTCCACCGCCTGTAAACGTCGCCGCCGACTGGCTTGAGATCCCGCCCGTCGAACTCAAAGGACTAGAGGAGTCGGAAGAACCTGTAGAACCTGTAGCACCAGCAGTGCCCGTAGCACCGCCAGTCGTTCCACCCAGAGTTGCCCCCCCAGGAGAGTTGCTGCCGCCCAAACCGCCCGGCCCCGAGGTCGACGAACCAAACGACAAACCAAGCCCCGGACCAGAACTTGGAGAAGCCGAAGTACCACCAGGACTCGAACCGCCAATATTGGAGGATGACGATGAAGCCGAACCCAAACCGCCCGTCGAGCCCGGCAATCCCGCCAGAGGCTGGCCGAAGAAGCCCTTCACCGTCGTCTTCGCCTCCCCAACGTGGATCAATCTCCAATCCGCCTTTCCCGTCATCGGATCGACATACTGTTGCCTCAGAAACCGGATGTTGTTCGACTTCTCCAGCGCATCCATCGACGCCGGGTAGTGCCCAAACTTGCGATAGTAGAGCTGGATCGCCCGCACGTACTGATTGCCGCGATGAATCGCCTCCACCTCACGGTCGCGACGGAGGTCCTGCGCGACCTTGGGAGCCGCAATTCCAAGCGCCAGCAGGATCAGGAATATCGCGACGATCATCGCCAGCAGCATGAAGCCCTGCTCGTCCCGTCTCGTCTCTGCGGTTTCCATGCGGTCCTCGCTCAATGCACCAGCAGCGGCAGCGACTGGCGATTATTGTTCAGCATGTCTTCCACCAGCACCGAGTTTGCCAACACCGTGATCACCTTGTATCGCCGCTGCACAACCTCGCCATCCGCGGCCAGAAACACATCATCGCCCTTCAGCAGAAACGCCCGTCTCTTCCCGCTCGCGGAGGTCTCTGTCCCGAAGAACTTCAGATCGATCGGCGGAGGCGGAGGCGGTCCCGGTGGAGGCGTATAAACCGGCGCGACGACCTTGGGCCGCACCGGAGCAATCGGCTTCGGAATCGCGACCGGCACCGAAGTCGCCGAAAAAATATTGCGCCCGCCGCCCGAATAAACCAGCGACTCCGTCACCAGCATCGGTCCCATCTTCAGCGTCGGATCCAGCTCAGCCGCTGTCGTGCCTACATTCGCTGCTACGCCATTCGACGGCTTTGCGGCCTTCGCCGCCGAAGCCGCAGGCCGCACCGCTGCTGCAGGAACCGCGACCGGAGTATCCGAGCTGCCCATCAGCTCGCTGTAGATGTACACAATCGAACCGATTCCCAGCGTGCCGACCACAGCCAGGATCGCGAGCTTCTTCCTGTCCTCACTTCCGAGTCTCATTGCGGCACGCTCCCGTCCGCCGCAACATCGGCCGAAGCGACGTTCTTCTCCGTTCCTTCTTTGCCAACAGGAGCGCGCAGATACGTCGTCAACCTCAACCGCAACCCAACCGTTCCGCTCTGCTGTCCGGTCAACGTAACGCCGCTGATGAGGAAGAACATCTTGTCCCGCTCGAGTCCATTCACGAACAGCACCAGCGGCTTGTAATCTCCACTGAGACTCGCATCCATGCGAACCTCGGTCAACGCGCCCGCGCTCCCCTCCAATACGGGAGACTCTGAATATTGCACGCGAATCAGCTTGACGTTCTGCTTCTTCGCCAGCACGCCAAGCTCTCCGGCAACCTGCGAATATGCATACGGAAGCCGCTTCTGGTAAAAAACATCAGCCTGATCCGTGGCCTTGGCGAGTTTACCGTCGAGACCTTCCAGCGGCTTTTTAGCAATCTCGGCGGTCTTCATCGCCACGCGTTGCTGTTCCAGTGCAGCTTCGTTCTGGCTATGCGCCGCGCTCCATGCAAAGGCCATGTGAGCCAACAGGTAAAGATTCACGAGCGCCAGCACCACAATTCCGGCGTAGTACAGATTCAGCTTCGTCAACAGACTGCGCGTTCTCTCGGAGACTCCCTGAACTCCTTGCGCCACAACAGTCATCATCGCGCACCACCCATAAGCGGCCTCTGCTTCGGCGGAGCAGCCTTCGTGCCAGGTTGTCTCCGCGACACCGTCTTCGGGGTATCGTCATCGCCCTCCGCTGCCTTCGGCTGCTTTGCGGAGCCAGCAGGAAGCGGGTTGTAACCGCTCAATATCTCGAACGTAACCGCTCCCGGCTCTGTCGGCGAAGCCCCCGCAGTGCGACTTCCCTCCTGCACCTGCGCGGATTCGCCGGAGAGACGCGGAGACACAAACCGCTGCGAGGTCTCCAGATTCCGGACGAGCTGCACTGCGCGGTCGCGGTCGCCGCTTACGCGCAGACGAAGGCTGACCTCGCCCTCCTTCGAGATGGTTGGATCGATGCTCGTCACCTGAACGCCTGTCGGCAGCACCCGCTCAAGATCCATCATCACTGCCGTCCAGCTGAAGCTCTTCTGCGCGAAGACTGCGTTCAGGAATCGGCTCCGCTCGAGAACCGCCATATTCTGCGGCTGATGCATCCGAGCCTCATTCCTCTGCCGTTCCTGCTGAAACTGGAGCGTCCGCGCCTTGAGCTGGTCCATCTGGGCCTGCGCAGCCTTTGCCTTCGCATCCAGAGCACGCAGTGCGAAGCTGAAGCCGATCGCCAGCACAGCAAGCCCAAGCATCGCCAGCCGCAGCCGTGCAAATAGAGGCCGCAGCTCGACAAACGGGCGTGTCGCGAGATTGACGGAGACCCGCATCAGCCCTTCAACGCTCCTCTCACTCCGCCGAGCCAGCTTCGCGGCGTCGACGCCGTCAAAGCGCCCGCCTCGAACGCTCCTGCATCAACCATCTCCCGCACTCGCAGACATTCCAGCCCGCCACCCTCCATCATCGCAGCCAGCCCGTCCGCACCAAGCGGACCCGCCGAGATAACTGTCTCAGGTGACGTCTGCAACGTGTCTTCGAAGTAAGCCGCCGCCACGCTCACCTCCTGCGCGATCTCATGCGACTCAACTCCGGCAAACAGCTCTCGAAGCTCCGCGGCTCGCAGCATCGATGTCTGCATCGAAGTCTCGGCCTCGAGACGGTCATAGCCGGCAGACTCATGCGAAACCTGCTCCGCGTCGTTCACTTCGACAGTCATGTCCAGCAAGCGATGCAGTAGCAGCACCCCACTCTTCACAATCGCCGTCGTCACTCCACTGTGGCCTGCATTCACCACCAGCGTCGCAGCGTCCGAGGTGTCCAGTCCTGCCAGCGCGGCCAGCGTGCTCGGCAGCACTGCTCCCGGCAGAAACCCCGCAGCCGTCACAATGCCCTCATACTCCGCCAGAACATCGCGTGGCATCGCGACGGCCAGCACGTTCACCGAATCCTTTGCGCTCGACATCACCTGATAGCTCACAGCCGCGTCATCCGCGTCGAACGGCAACAGCTTCTTCAACCGAAACCGCACAACCGGCAATGCTTCCGCCGGCTTGCTCGGCAATTCATCAAAGTCCAGCAGGAGCACGCGGACTGCGGCATCCGGGACCACGAGCGTCACATCGCGTACGCGCTCACGGCTGCCAGAGGAGACGGAGTCCAACGTCGAGCGTACCGCGGCGATCACACAGGTCCGGTCGACGATATTTCCGACCTTCAACCCAGGAGATACCACCCCCGTACGCACTTCCACGCGAGACACGGCCGCCAGCATGGCAGACGCATCCTCAGCGCGTGCCGCGACCACGCCCTCCGGCCGTATCTCAACCGCCAGCCGAGGCCGTATCCCTAAATTCGTCGGCAGTATCTCCATTTCGTTCAGCTTACCTGTTCCCGGTCTCCACCCTACCGCCCTGCCTCAATAAACGTCACCTTATTGATTTCCTTGAGCGTAGTCACGCCGGCGCGTACGCGCTCCAACGCCGAGTCGCGAAGGAAGGCCATCCCCTTGTCGCGGGCCTTCTTCCTGATCTCGCTCCCGGGCTTCTTCGCCAGCAGCATCTCGCGTATCTCATCATCCAGCTCAAGCAGCTCGTGGATCGCCGAGCGGCCGCGATAGCCCGTTCCGCCGCACTCGATACAGCCTGCGCCCTCGCGAAACCGGAAGTTGTGCCACTCCTTCACATCCAGTCCACTCTCCAACAAAGTCGCGTCATCGTAATGGACATTGCGCGCGCAGAAGTCGCACACCTGCCGCACCAAACGCTGCGCCAGAATGCAGTTCAGCGCGGAGACGAAGTTATACGGCTCGACGCCCATGTTCAGAAAGCGTCCCAGCACATCGACAACGTTGTTGGCGTGAACAGTCGTAAATACCAGGTGACCGGTCAACGCTGAGTTGATCGCGATCTGCGCCGTCTCCGCGTCACGGATCTCGCCGACAAGAATCTTATCCGGGTCGTGACGCAGGATCGAACGCAGCCCACGGGCAAAGGTAAGGC
Source organism: uncultured Acidobacteriaceae bacterium (assembly GCA_963741395.1). Classification (GTDB taxonomy): domain Bacteria; phylum Acidobacteriota; class Terriglobia; order Terriglobales; family Acidobacteriaceae; genus Edaphobacter. The sequence continues at coordinate 223,022 of CAVUHV010000002.1, read as the reverse complement.
CCTTCTTCTCGTTCACAGGAATCTGCGTGATCCCGCGAATCTGGTACTCGACCGGATCTTCGATGGTGATGATCTTGTCTTCTTCGCTCTTGATCTCGTTCAGGGCCGCATACAGTGTCGTCGTCTTACCCGAACCAGTCGGCCCGGTAACAAGCACCATGCCGTAGGGCTCCTTGATGTAGCGGCGGAACCGCTCCAGATCGCGTTCCGCAAATCCCACCACATCCAGCGAGAGCTTCTTGAACTTCTCGCTCATCGACTCCTTGTCGAGCACGCGGAGCACTGCGTTCTCGCCATGCACCGTCGGCATAATCGACACACGGAAGTCGATCAGGCGCCCCTTGTAGCGCACGCGGAAGCGACCGTCCTGCGGCACGCGCCGCTCGGCAATATCAAGCTCGCTCATGACCTTGATACGCGACAGGATGGTCTGGTGGTGCTCACGCGCGATGGGAGCCATCGCCTGCTGCAGCACGCCGTCGATGCGGTACTTCACCAGCAACGAGTCGTCGAACGTCTCGAGGTGAATGTCGCTGGCCCGCCGCTCCAGCGCGGTAAAGATCGTCGTATCCACCAGCCGGATAATCGGCGAGATGTCATCTTCGCTCGTCAGCCGCTCGATCGAGATGTTCTCGTCCGCGTTATCCTCGCTCGAGAGAACGTCAAAAGCCAGCCCCTCGCTTGCCTCTTCCAGCACTCGCTGCGACTGCTCCGTCTTCTTAAGCAGCTCCGTGATCTGGCTCAGAGTTGCAACACGGGTCACGAGCCGGGTTCCCAGAAGCCCGGAGATCTCGTCCAGCACCATCAGCTTCGAGGGGTCACTGACCGCAATCGCCAGCCGGCTGCCCACCTGCTCCAGCGGGACAAAGTTATACCGGAACATCATGTCCACCGGCACCCGCTTGAATAACTCATGTTGAATCTTGAAGTTCTTCAAATCCACAAACTCGGCGTGATAGCGCCGCGAGAGCATCTGTGCGCGTTCGATCTCCTCCACACCCGTCTCGCTCAACGGTATCGCCAGCGGAACATTCCCCATACCCGTAAGACTCCTGTCTTCAACAACCGTTACCGCGCCCGCATGCCCCAAAAGACGCAGAGGCACGAGCAACCCTGAACGCAGCCCTTGTAATCAAAATCATCAATCTCAAGCCCGGAAAGACGGACAACGAGCAAAGTGATTCGCTAGATTCATCGTACTATCCCAGCCCTCCCCTCAGCCTCGCTGGAATGCTGACCGCGTCAGACTCCACTATCTTGGCAGCCGATACTCTGTTATCTTGGCAGCCGATACTCTGTGTTTTCCTGTAGATAGTGGGCCCGCGATCCGCGTTTCAAGGAGACGACCTATGAGCAGCACACCCGCCCCGCTCACTTCCATTGTCCACCGGTCGGTCAACTTGTCGATCGCACTCAGTATCCTGCTCATCATTGCCGGCTTCATCGCCCTCGTCCTTCCCATGATCTCCGGGCTCGGGATAACCCTCTTCCTCGGCTGGCTGCTCATCATCAGCGGAGTCACCCACCTGGTCTTCGCCTGGAAGGTCCACACCACGAAACGGGTTCTGTGGGAGATTCTCGTGGGAATCGTCTACCTGTTTGCCGGAATCTATCTTATCGTCCATCCCGTTGCCGGCCTGCTTTCACTGACCCTGGTGCTGGCTTTCTACCTCTTCGTCGAAGGAATCCTTGAGCTGATCCTCGCCTTTCAGCTTCGCCCGCACATCGGTTGGGGCTGGACCCTCTTCGATGGCATTATCACCCTTATTTTGGGCTTCATGATCTGGCGGACATGGCCTTACAGTACGGTGTGGGCCATCGGTACTCTGGTCGGAATCAGCATGCTCTTCAGCGGCTTCTCGCGCCTGATGCTCTCGTTGTCTGCGCGCAGGGTACTGAAGCAAGTCATCTGATCCGTTCACTGCTCCGCATTCAGCGAAGTGATGAGCGCATCGGCCTGCGCCATCGAGCCATCAAGACTCGTCAACAGCACGTCCACGTCGGTCGACATCTTTGCCGAGGTCCCCTTCAACGATCCAATCGCGCGGGCGTTCAGGTTGTGCTTCAGAAACGTCACCTGGTCGTGAAACGCAGTAATCACCGGCGTCATCCGCGCCTCGGTCTGTCGCATTGATTTGACATACGCAGCTTCATTCAGGCGGGACTGCCTGAGCATCGCAGCCGATTGCGTCTTCAGCTGCTTGTTCTCCATCCCATCGATCTCCTTCTGCCACTCCTTGAAGAGATCGTTTGAGACCTGATCAATCGAATCGATCCGGTCGTGCAGTTTCTTTGCGCTGTCCGCCGCCTTCTCATACTCCCCATTCAGCTTCTTATAGTTCTTCTCAAGCGAGCCGCCCTGGAATCCGGTCAACTCCTGGAACGACTCCATCGTCGTCTTGATCTGCTCTTTTGCCTGCTGCTGGTCCTTCTTGGAGTCCTTCACCCGCGACACCAGGATGTCTCGCTTCTCCTTGCCCAGTGTCTTCATCGCCTTGTAGTAGGTGCTCGTGCATCCGGTAAGAAGCACAAACGGCAGCACCGCCGCCAGGACCAGCCCGTTCCGAGACGTTCTAGCCAAAGCCATGAATCCCTCGCTGTCCCTGCCGAATTTTTATTGTGATTCTACCGGGTCACCGTTCCCGAGCCGCCGAGGCTGAAGATCGGCAGATACAGCGCGATCAGGATCGTGACCACGACGATACCCATCGCGATCAGAATGACGGGCTCAATAAGACTCATCGCTGCCGTGAGGCTGGTCTGTACATCCTCCTCGAAGAATTCTGCGACCGAGTTCAGCATCTGCGGCAGCGCGCCCGTCGATTCACCCACCTCAACCATTTCGATTGCGAGCTCTGGAAAGGCCTTCGTCTGCTGCAGACTCGCTGAAAGCCCCTTCCCTTCGCGTACGGTTTCGACGGAACGGAAGACAGCGCTGCCAACCTGCCGCGAGTCGATCGAACGTGCAGCCGTCTCGAGCGATGGGACGAGCGGCAGTCCGCCTGTCAGCAGCGTCGACAGAGTACGCGAGAACAGGCCAACCTGGTACTTCAACCACACAGGGCCAAAAACAGGCAGACCAATCCGCACCTTGTCCACAACCATCGCACCCGACTCCGTCTTCGTCCAGCGCCATAGAAGATAGCCCGCCACGGCAACAACCAGCGCCGCATAGATCCCGTAGTGCTGCGCCCTTTGGCCCAGATCGAGCAGGAAAGTCGTCAGCGACGGCAACTGCGTTCCCAGTTGCTCGTAGAGCTGCGCAAACCGCGGGACTACAAATGTGATGAGGAAGATGAACAGGCCAACCACCATCACCACCAGCAACGACGGATAGATGAGGCTCGCCTTGAGCTTTTTGCGAAACGTCAGCGACACCCGCTGAAAATCGAGGTACCGCTGCAGGACCTCTTCCAGATTTCCCGACCTCTCGCCGGCCAGCAACGTCGTCGTGTACACGACCGGGAAACCGCCCTGCGCTTCAAACGCCTGCGAGATCGACTCGCCCGTCTTCACCCTTGCCGCTACGTCTTCAAGCTGCGAGCGGAAGCTTACGTTCTTCTGGCGCCGCGCCAGAAGCTCCAGCGAGCCCAGAATCGGCAGCCCGGCCCGAATCAGCGTAAGGAACTGCTGATTGAAGATGAGAAATGTCTCGAGCTTGACCTTCTTGCGCCCCGCGCTGCCAAGTACACCGCGCGCCTTCACCGAGTAGACGTAGTAGCCCGCCTGGGTAAACCGCGTGCGTAACTCATCCGCAGTTGCGGCCATATGCATCTGCTCCTGCACCCGCCCCCGCTCATCCGCCAGCCGCACGACAAACTCGTTCATATACGTCCATCTTAGACGTTCCGAAACAGAATAAGACTGGAACCCACCTCATAAACGCCTTGGCAGAATTACTTCCGAATCTGCCGACAAACCACCTCGAGAAGGCCATTGTAGGGATCGTGCGCGCAATGCGATTTAAGTTCGGCAGACCTGGTCGGTTTGAAAAGCTCACATTAGGGCGTGTTCACACTAGGTGCTGGACATTACGGCGCGCGGTGGCCGGAAAGTGGAGTCGCTTCCGGCAGAGATTCTCGATGAAGTGCTGGCGATCACCGCCGTCATATTCCACTGAGTCGGCTTTTCGCTCCTCGGGTTGTTTAGTGTTGAGTTCGTTGCTTGACACAACTTCTACCTGAGCCTCGCGCATCCTCTCTCGAGGAGAACACACATGAACAATCTCGATAGCATGTTAGAACGCAACAAAGATTTCGCCGCCAAGCAATCCGCAGCGGGCACACTGATGCCCTCGCTTCCCGAGGCGACGCCGAATCTCAAGGCCATGATCATCGGTTGCGCAGATATGCGTGTGGACCCTGCTCATCTGCTTGGACTCAAACCCGGCGAGGCTCTCGTGCTGCGCAACATCGGCGGCCGAATTACTCCAGTGCTGCTGCAAGAGCTGGGGATGCTCGGGCGCATCGGCCAGGTGATGGGTAAGGTTGCAGGAGGCGGCGGGGAGTTTCACCTCATCGTTCTTCACCACACCGATTGCGGCATCACCCGCCTTCCGGGCGATCCTGCCATGCTGGCGCAGTATTTTCAAATTCCAGAAGGGGAGGTCGCTGCAAAGGCGGTCACCGACCCTCACGCAGCGGTTGTCGGCGATGTTGCGTTGCTTAAGACGATACCCGCGTTGCCGGGCAAGTGGATTGTCTCCGGCCTCGTCTATGACGTGGCGACCGGACTGGTTGAGGTCGTCGTGCCACCGGCGCCGATTCGTACTGCTTAATCATCGAATGGTTATCGGTTACTTCATGTATTACAACTTCTGCCGGGTACATCAGACACTCCGGGTGACCCCGGCGATGGAAGCCGGATTGACCGATCACGTTTGGCCGATTGCAGAGCTTGTGGGCTGCTGGAAGCGTGAGAGCATGGCTGGCATGAATGAACAGGCGCTCGGAAGGGTCATCCCTTGGGTAGCAGCTTTGTCTATAGGTATAGCGTCAGAGTTTTTTCCTATTGTTGGGATGCTCGCCGCCGCTCTTGTATTCCCTGCGGGAATACATTCAGATCACGCTTATGCCTATTTGGCGCTGGCAATGTCCCTCAATTTCGTTATCTTTTTTGCCGCGACGTTCTATATCTTCCGTTTCTTTATTCGAAGAAGATACCGCTAAATTTCAAACTGACCCACTACCGGGATTCTTGTCTGATTACCGGCAAACCGGAATGTATGCCAGGGGTGAGCGAACCGTCTGGAGTCGATTTATGAGATAGGTTCTCACCACAATCGTGATTTACCGTTTCGCGAAATCAAGCGCACGATATCCTCAAAATTTCTGTCAAGCCCCCAAACCCTGTGCAAAACCGGTCAATCCAACAGCAAGCATTTCCAAACAAGCAACTTGCGTGACAAAAATAAATCTCCCCAAAGTGGCAGAGCAGTTTCATCCAATCCGTTAAAATAAAAACAGCAATCAAAAAGGCCCCGGGATCACCCGGGGCTTTTGCTTTTTCACTGAAACCTATACATGAAACCGGTAACCCGAACCATCAACTCATTTCGTTTCAATATTTTGATAGTTAACCACCGCGGAATCAATAATTTACAAGTACCACTCTCTCCACGTCACTTGTAAGTGATTGATTCCACGTATAGATTCCGTTCGTAACTCTTTTCTTTTCTATATTTTGACCAATAACTCCAGCGGTATCAATATTTTAGCTCACGAAAAGCCATCAAGTCATTGAAAACAAAGATTTATCCGCACAGCGAAAAACAAGGGAGAACCAATGAACACAAAGAACGAGGTCCCGCTCTGCGCTCACGTCAAGACCAACGGAACGCAGTGCCAGTCCCCGGCCATGAGCGACAACTATTACTGCTACTTCCACGAGCGCCTGCATCAACGGCACAAGCGCTACCGCCACACTGAGGCAAAGAAGCTTTACTTCCAGAACACCCACCGCATTCAGCTGCATGCCCTCGAAGACGCCGAATCGGTCCAGCTCGCCATCTCCCTCGTCGTCAATGCACTGGCTACCGGCGAACTCGATCCCAAATGCGCGCCCTCGCTTCTTGCCGGCCTCCGGCTCGCCTCGCTGAACCTGCGCCGCCTCTCCCCATCGCCCGCGCCCCGCGAAGTCATCCGCCACGTCGCTACCGAGCCCGACGGCGTCGACCGCTCCTGTACCTACCAATCCGTCTCTCTCGATCTCAGCCCTGAGAGCCCTTCGGAATCGGCTCCCATCCAGCCGTTCGCAAATCCTCACTCCCATGCGCGAGCCTTTCCCATCAAAGCCCTGCCTTCCGTCCGCGATCAAGAGTTGGCAATCGCAACTCTGCCCTGACGCAAACCTCCAGCCCGGAGTCTCACAAGCTCTTCTGTGCAACAGAAAAGCCCCGGCTCTTGCCGGGGCTTTCTGAATATCTGCCAATCAGCTTAGACGCTGAAGCTCGAACCGCATCCGCAGGTCGACTTCACCGCGGCGTTCTCAAACTTGAAACCGGCGGCCTCGAGAGTCTCCACATAATCGATCGTGCAGTTCTTCAGGTACATCGCCGAGGTGGCGTCGACAAATACCTTCAGGTCGTCAAACCTGTAGATCTTGTCCATCATGCCGGCCTGGTTCTCGAACGACATCGAGTACTGGAATCCGGAGCATCCTCCGCCGACCACGCCAATGCGCAACCCGGCTGGAACTGGATCCTGGGTCGCCATGATCTCCCTGACCTTTGCCACTGCGGCAGGGGTAAGGGCCACTGGCTGGCTCGAAACAGGTGTTCCGGTAACAACTTCAGGAGTGGTGGGGGTTACGGATGCGGTTGCCATCTTGGCGATTCTCCTTGTCAAACTTCAGACATCCTTAAGTGTAAGCCCCTGTTATCGCCGGGAGCAAGCCCTAAGGAAAAATCCTCTACCGAGAATAGATGCATTCCGCCGCGTCAGGATGCACCTGGAAATCCTGCTACCATAAACATGGTCCCCGACCGGGCGTTTTAATGAAACCTCTGCTCTTCCTCGCTAACGTCTTCATCAACACCTTCGGGATTACGCAGCCCACGCCACAGGCCGCGGAACGTGCCGCGCGCATCATCGGCCTGATGATGCTGGCCGTCATCGTGGCCGTGATCGTGGTTGCATTTCTCGTCTTTCACTCCCTCTATCGCTAAGCTGCTGGCCGGTTTACGGGTCACCAGGCCGGTACCAGCCGCAAAAACACTGGTTCATCTTCCCCCGGTGGGCGTATTATGCCAGCGGACGGCCCTGGTCCCAACGGCTCATCACGTGTTCGGCCTCAATGTCTCAGGGCTCGGCCTAGATTTGTTGCCCTGTAAAGGGGTGGAGGAATCCAGTTATGAGCGCAATTCCCATCCTGCTCATCGTCTGGGGAGTGTTTGCGGCCTGCTTCCTTGCGTTGCTCGCCTATCGCGGACAACTGACTCGCTATGAAGAAGACCAGCTCTTCCTCAGTGAGACAGAATCGAACGAGCAGCGCCAGCAGAGCGAAATCGTCCGCCGGTGCAACCAGATTCAGCCCATGATCCGCATCCTCGGCGTCGCAACCGCAGTCATGACAGTCTGCATCGTAGGACTCTTTACCTACGACGCATGGCAGCGACTGCAGTAACGGCCTGAGAGAAGCTACAAAACCTGGTGGCTGAGCCACTCGGAGGACTCTTGTCTCCGCGGCTCGCCCGCCAGACCCCCTCAAAACGAAACCGCCGGACGATTCGTCCGGCGGTTTAGCTTTTCGATCCCTCCAGCTAAGCGTTATACGTCGTCGACGAAACCCGTCCTCCACGACCGGTCCAGTTGGTATGGAAGAACTGGCCTCGGGGCTTGTCGACCCGCTCGTACGTATGCGCGCCGAAGAAGTCTCGCTGCGCCTGCAGCAAATTCGCCGGCAGCCTCTCCGTCCGGTAGCCGTCATAAAACGCAAGCGCCGTCGAAAACGCAGGCATCGGAACACCAATCTCGATGGCATGAATCACGGCCTTGCGCCACGACCACCCATACTTGTTCAGCGCGCTCGAAAAGAAATCATCCAGCAGCAGATTCTGCAGCTTCGGATTCTTGTCGAACGCCGCCTTGATATTGCCCAGGAAGGCGCTGCGGATGATGCATCCTCCGCGCCACATCAGAGCGATGCCTCCCATGTTCAGCTCCCAGTTCTGGTCCTTCTCGACCGCGCGCAGCAACATATATCCCTGCGCGTAGCTCACCATCTTCGAGCAGTACAGCGCCCTGCGAACGTCTTCGATGAACTCTTTCTTCTCCGAGATGGTCAGCGCCTTCTTCGGGCCCTGCAACACCTTCGACGCCGCAACGCGCTCGTCCTTCAACGCCGACAGGCACCGCGCAAATACACTCTCACCGATAAGCGTCACGGGCTGCCCCAGGTCAAGCGCCGAGATCGCCGTCCACTTCCCCGTCCCTTTCTGCCCGGCCGTGTCCAGAATCTTGTCGATCATCGGCTGACCATCTTCATCCTTCTTTGAAAAGATCTCTGCCGTGATCTCAATCAGGTAGCTGTCCAGTTCACCCTTGTTCCACTCCGCAAACACGCCGTGGAGTACGTCCGGCGTAAGCCCAAGGCTATCCTTAAGCAACTGGTACGCCTCGCAGATCAGCTGAATGTCGCCATACTCGATGCCGTTATGCACCATCTTCACGTAGTGCCCGGCGCCATCCTGGCCCACCCAGTCGCAGCACGGCGTTCCATCCTCCACCTTCGCGGCAATGGCCTGGAATATCTCCTTCACATGAGGCCACGCCTCTTTGTTGCCGCCGGGCATAATCGACGGGCCGAACCGCGCTCCCTCCTCGCCGCCCGAGACGCCAGTTCCGATGAACAGAATCCCCTTCGCCGCCAGATCCTTCGTGCGCCGATTCGTATCCGTAAAGAGTGAGTTGCCGCCATCGATGATAATGTCGCCCTTCTCCAGGTACGGCAGTACATGGTCGATCGTCTGGTCGACGACGTCGCCGGCCTTCACCATCAGCATCACGCGTCGCGGACGCTTCAACAGCTTGCACAACTCCTCGGCCGAGTGAGCCCCGACCACCTGGGTTCCCTTCGCCTCGTTGTTGAGGAATTCGTCCACCTTCGAGGTCGTGCGGTTGAAGACCGCCACTTTGAATCCGTGGTCATTCATGTTCAGCACAAGGTTTTGGCCCATGACCGCCAGGCCAATCAAGCCGATATCGCATGTTCCTTCAGCCATTCTCTATCTCCCAAAGCGACCCCTTCGGCATCGCAAAAATTGCTCAATGATCTGCCGCACGCGTTCATCTAAAATGGTCCGGCCTCGCGTCTTTCTATCACACGAACATACCGAAGGGATAGCAGCCGGGCCGCGACAACTTACGGAGTTGCAAAAAAACACCGTCGCCGAAGCGACGGTGTTCCAGGCTAGGATCGATCGACGTCAGAAGGTAATTCTGCCTCCGAGCTGAACAAGCCGCGGGAATCCCAGCGTGCCGGTGATCTTCCCTCCCGAGGCAGCGTTATCTGACGCCAAGTTAGGTCCATTGAACTCCGGTGTATTGAAGGCATTCAAAGCCTCCGCGCGGAACTGGGCGTTCACGCGCTCTGTAACCTTGAAGCTCTTATTGAGCGAAAGGTCAGAGTTCACATAGCCGGGTCCGTAGCAGTTCGATGTACGCGGCTCGCTCCCGTATGCAGTCTGGGAGGTCGGCGTAAAGGCTGCCAAATTGAAATACGAATTCAAACGGCTCTCTGGCGAACCGGAATAGCATGCCTTCGCACCAGCTACCAGGTTCGGACGCTGAGTGCTGTTGCCGAATGCCGAGTTGTTGTTGGTCGATTGCGTGATCGGCAGAGGGGCGCCGTCCTGCAGAATCATGACGTCGTTGAACGTCCATCCGCCGACTGCAAGGTCAAGCCAACGATTTGCTCCGCTGAGGAAGGTCTTGCCTCGGCCAAACGGTAGGTCGTACGTCCCCGCAACCGTCCAGCGCTTGGGAATATCGTTGATCGATCGCGAGTATTCCGACGAAAGATTGTAGATATCCTGTGGTCCGTTGCTGTTGTTGTTGCCGCTGTTGTAAGGGTTCAACGTGCTGGCCGTTCCCCAGATGTTGTCCCAGTTCGATGCCCAGGTAAACGAAGTAAGAAGGGTGAGTCCCTGCCGGAAACGCTTCTGCACCTTCACGTCCATGGCGTTGTAGTCCGACACGCCAACACTCGCTGAATCCGAGATGCTGGTGAACTGCGAGAACGGACGCAATGACTGGTTGTACGGCTGGAGTCCCGACCCCCACGCTCCGGTTCCTGCATACTTGAAGGCGCCCTTAGTAGTCAGAGCAGAACTGCCCAGCGAGAAATAGCTGTCCGACAGTTGATTGATGTTCAAACTGTTGGGCTGGTTCCGGCCATGTCCACCGACGTAACCCAGTTTGACTGCAAGCCCGTACGGAAGCTCCCGCTCGACACTTGCCGAGTAGGACTCATACAGAGGGGCCTTTCTGGCCTGATCAATCACCGTCAACGAACTGCCAACGCTGGTGCTCAGACCAAGCGAATTGCCCGTCGAGGTGGTGCTCAAGGTTGGGAACGGGTTGCTCAGACTGATAGAGGGTACTCCGCTTTGCGACGGAATCGTGTTCGTCAAAACATAGCCAGGCGCCAGCGATGCCGAGCCACTATAGACAATCGGTTGATAAAAGACTCCGAAACCGCCACGGAAGACAGTCTTGTCGTCGACCGAGTAGGCGAAGCCAGCACGTGGAGACCACTTGTTGGCGGTGTTTCCTGTCGATGTAGGATAGTTGTTCTGACCGGCAAACATTACGCCACCGGTCGCACCCACCGACGAACCCGCAACCGTATAAGTCGCGGTACGGTCGAATCCAACCGAGTAGTGATTGCTGCGCTCGTGTACACCAGGCTCATGCTCGTATCGGATGCCGAGATTAAGAGTGAGTTTTGTCGTCGCACGCCAGTCATCCTGAAAATAGACAGCGTTGTAACCGGTCGTAATCGCAAGTTCCGCCGGAATGACCAATGAGCCGGACGTCGGATAGCCCAGCAACATGTCTGCCGCCGTCGCTCCTGTAGAGCTTGCGTTGCTTGCTCCAGAATTCGTGAGAGTGCTGTCAAAGGTAAATGCGCCGCTTGTATTGCTCAAACTGGTAAAGGTCAGACTGATCGCGCGGAAAACATAACCCGTCTTCAGGTTGTGCTTGCCAAGGCTCTTCGCCACACCAACAACGAAGTTGCGTGAGAAATAAACTGCAGGGCCCGAGTTCGACGTACCTTCGCTTGTGAGTCCGGCGTCACCGGTAATCGCGGGGAAGCCCGTCTTTGATAGCGCCGCCAGGTAATTGTTCGGGAAACCAAGGTTCGACTGGTTATAGCCTTGGCTGATGTCTGCCGTGTAATTCGGGAAGCGATTGAAACCAAAGCCCGCAGTAAGAACTGTAGTCGGATTTAAGGTGATCGTATTCTGGATACCGATCGCGTCTACCTTGCGGTAGAGCAGATACGAAGAGGAGCTGCCGGCAAAGTTCTGCAGCGCATTCCCGCCCGGTTCTTTCGAGCCATAGTGCATGTAATAGAAGTCAGCCAGCCAGCGTGTGCCGAACTCATGAGTCAGCTTGCCGACAAATTCGTCGGCGCGATCGCCCAATGTATCGCCGCCGTTGAAATTCAACGAGCCATAGCCTGAATACGTTCCGTTCTGTTTAGGATAAGTATTGAGAATCGCCTGGCCCACAGCATTGATCCGACTCGCGGGGATCTTGTTGAACGGGAAGGCGGTACGGGGGCTTGTCAACGGATCATAGATGCAGCGGCCGCTAATGCACTTGCCGGTTGCATCGGCAGTTCCAATCTCAGAGAAGTCACCCGTTAGCTGCAGTGGCGTAGGAACCGCGAACGAGTTGGCGGCTGTCAGCGGCGAGCGCTGTCTGTAGCCTTCTTCCGTCAGCCAGAAAAATGTCTTGTCACGGCCTCCCAAAATCTTCGGGAGTGGTATCGGGCCTCCGATGGAGCCGACATAGCTGTAGAATTCCGCCGCGCCGCGCGGAGTCGTCGGATAGGTAACCCCATTGACTGTGTACGGTGTCCGGTTGTTGAAGAATAGATTGGCGCCCCAATTCGTCTGCCGAGTCTCGCCCTGTAGAACGCCGTGCAGCCTGCTCGATCCAGACCTCAACGTAGTGTTGAACATGCCGCCGCTGGTGCGCCCAAGCTCTGCATCGTAGGTGTTCGACTGCAACTTCATCTCTTCCACTGCTTCGATCGACGGAATGATGACAGCTCGGTTTGAGAAATCAGTGATCGGAATGCCGTCGACGGAATAGTTATTTGAGCTGATCGGGCCACCGGCAATCGAGATCGTGGACGATCCGCTCTGGTCCTGAAAGCGCACGAAGCGGGGGTCGCCTACAGGCGTCACGTTGTTATCTAGCTTCGAAAACAGAAATGGATTGCGTCCAGGGTTCGGGAGATTCTGCAGTTTCTGTGAGTCGATCAGTTGCCCGTTGTAGGAGGTACCGTTGTTCACCAGATCTTCCGTCGCCGTAACCTCGATGCTCTGGCTGGCCGAGCCGATCTGAAGCCTCACGTTAAACGGAATCGTATTTCCGGAATCGACAACGATGTCCTTGTTCTCCGAGCTCTTGAAGCCGTCCATCGACACTCTGAGCGTGTATGCATCGGGGTCGACGGCGCTGAAGACGAACTCTCCTGCGCCATTGCTGACAGTCGTACGCACTGTCCCCTTTGACTGCGAGACCAGAGAGACGGTCGCGGGAGTTAATGCTGCGCCCTGCACATCCGTTACCGTTCCGCGAACGGCACCGTAGTTTGACTGAGCTTTCGCGTTTACGACTACCGCTGCCAGCAATAGAACTGGTAACAGCAATCTCAGATGCTTCTTGATCAAGCGATGCATAGACACGGCCTCCAACTCGGTGAGATCTGAAGATAAAGACAAAAGGGTGTGTAGCAGCCTGAACCCAGGCTGTCTCCCGACAAAAAAGCTAGATAAAAGGCAGAAAATCCCTGACCTGAAGAAACTCCAGGCTAAGTCGTGCTGCGCAGATACCTCGATGCCGGGTAGGTAAAACTAACCGTCAGCTTCTCGACTTAGAAAGCCAAGTAAGAAGCAGTAAGAGGTTTCTGCCGATTTTCTTATGGGTGATCCCCGACTGCGTCGCCGGAGTTCAAAGGAAAGCCAATGCAAACTACAAACACTGGTAACAGACTGGTGAACACCATATCTGCTTGTACTGCACAACGGCGGGAGCTAAATACACTTCGATTGTGAGTCCCGATGACATGATGTCGAGAACCTCGTTGACGAGGGAAATAGCCTTTTGGTGGTTGCCTTGAGACTAGATGACGGTAAATGCGATGTCAACAGAAAACTATTGCGACTTATTCGCAAGGATCTTCTTCTAACTTCATTCTTTTTATTGATATCAAATGGCTTCGCTTTCGTTATTCAGTTTTCTAATTACGTGAGCAAATCAATTTATCTTCGTCTTGCTCATCTAAGAGATCGAGTTACTCGAACTCCGGCCGAGATGATCCCCGCTCCAACGAAATACTCCGGGACAACGGCCGCCCCCGGCTCTTTGTTGTACCTTAGTTTCAACCAACTTAAGAAAGGTCTCTGCCTTGTTCATCGCATCGCGCAGCTCTGCTCTTGTCATCCTCGCCTCTCTCACGCTTCCTGTGATCGCTCAACAGCCCCGCAAGGTTACTCAGGCTGAAGTCGATCGCATCACCCGCGACGCCATCCTCATCGACACCCACGACGACGTCACCTCGCGCACCGTCGACGGCTACGACATCGCGACCCCCAACAAGCGCGGCCAGACCGACCTCGCCCGCATGAAGGGCTTCCTCGGCGCCGAGTTCTTCGCCGTCTACGTCGGCGCCGAGTATGTCAATGGCAACCACTCCGCCAATCGCGCCCTGCAGATGATCGACACCGTCAAAACCGACATCATCGCCGCACACCCCAACGACTTCGTCTTCGCCACCACAGCCGACGACATCGTCCGCGCCCACAACGAGCACAAGATCGCCGCCCTCATGGGCATCGAAGGCGGCCACGCCATCGAGGACTCACTCCGCCTTCTCCGCGACTACTACGACCTCGGCGTCCGTTACATGACCCTTACTCACTTCAACACCAATAACTGGGCCGACTCCCAGGGCGACATCGACAACCCGAAAGTCACCCACCACAACGGCCTCACTCCATTCGGCAAGGACGTCGTCCGCGAGATGAATCGCCTCGGCATGATGGTCGACATCTCCCACACCGCTGATAAGACATTCTGGGACGCGCTCGAAACCTCCTCCGCTCCCATCATCGCCTCGCACTCCGGCTGCCGCGCCGTCTCCAGCTACACCCGCAACATGACTGACGAGATGATCAAGGCACTCGCCGCCAAAGGCGGAGTCATGCAGATCAACTTCGGCTGCGACTTCCTCTCCCAGCGCTACTTCAACGACGCCAGGCCCCTGGAGGCCTCTATGCGCGAGCAATTCATGGCTGCCATGAAGCTCGAGGACCCGGCCGCAAAAAACGCAGCCATCGAGAAACTCAAAGCTGACTTCAACGCGAAGGTTCCTCCGGCCACTCTCGCCGACGTCGTCGCCCAGATCGACCACGCCGTTAAGGTCGGGGGTATCGATCACGTAGGCATCGGCACCGACTTCGATGGTGTCGCATGCGTCCCGCCAGATCTCGACTCCTACAATAAGTTTCCCGCACTCACCCGAGCACTACTGGAAAAGGGCTACTCCGCCGAAGACATCAAGAAGATCTACGGTGGCAACCTGCTTCGCGTCATGCGCGCCGTTGAGCAGCGGGCCCGAGAGTTGAAATCCACCCCGGCTCTCCACACGCAAATAAAATAGTCGTCGCTCTGAGGCTGTGGCTGAGCTTCGGCCCGGCCACAGCCTCAGACATGACATAATGTTTGCGTTCGTCTGTACCTTCGCGGTCCGGAGTCCTATGCAAAGCGACCAACTGCACGACGTACTCCGGGGTATTGAGAACGATCAGTTCGTCCCTTACTTTCAACCCATCGTCGAGCTTCGCAGCGGGATCCTTACCGGCTTTGAGATTCTCGCGCGCTGGCGTCATCCCGAGCGTGGCATCGTCTCACCTGACGAGTTCATCCCCCTCACCGAACAAAGCCAATCCATCAATGCACTGACGGAAAAGCTGCTCTACTGGGCCTTCGCTGTCGCGGCCTCGATGCCTGGCCACCTCTCCCTCTCAATCAACATCTCGCCCACCCAGCTTTACGACGCCTCTCTTCCGGATCAGTTTCAGCGCGCCGCGATATCCGGCCATTTCCATCTCGACCGACTCATCGTCGAGATCACCGAGAGCGCGCTCGTCTCAAACCTGGAGCGCGCTCGCACCACGGCCCATGCCCTCAAGGACATGGGCGCCCGTCTCGCGCTCGACGACTTTGGCACCGGATTCTCCAGTCTCATCCACCTGCAGCAGCTTCCCTTCGACGAGATCAAGGTCGATGCCAGTTTCGTCCGCTCCATCGCAAAAGACCGCGAAAGCCGCAAGATCGCTGCGGCCATCATCGGACTCGGTCATAGCCTCGGCCTCGTCACCGTCGCCGAAGGCATCGAGGAACAGGCGCAGGCCGACATGCTTCTCTGGATGGGCTGTCAGCTCGGGCAGGGATGGTTCTATGGCCACGCCATCACTCCCAAAGAAATTCCAGGCTTCGACTACGCCACCCCCCTCGGACCACCCGCAGGAATGCCCGTCACCGACTGGGACCAGGAGGCTCCAACCCGCCTCGACGCGCTCCCCACGCAGCGTCTCGCGCAGCTAAAGGCCATCTATGACGGTGCTCACGTCGGCCTTTGCTTCCTCGACCGCGACCTGCGGTACACCAGCATCAATCGCAGTCTCGCCGATATCAATGGCCTGCCCGTTGCCTATCACCTGGGCCGAATCATCTCCGATGTCAGCCCTGAGTTAACGAGGTCCCTTGGGCCATCTCTCCAGCGCGCCCTTCAAGGAGAAGCGACAACCAGCTTCGAGGTCCATGACATCGATCTCACCCAGCGCGGCAATCCGCGTAGTCTTCTCATCGCCTGCCAGCCTGCTCGCGACGAAGCCGAGGAGATCATAGGGGTCTCCGTCTCCGTCATCGATATCACCGACCGAACTACGGCTGAAAAGGCCCTCAAGGAAAGCGAGGACCATTACCGGAACACCGTCGAACTGAGCCCCCAGGTCACGTGGACCGCCGACCCCAACGGAATGATCCTCGACTTCGGCTCGCTCTGGGAGACCCTCACCGGAATGACCCGCGACGAAACGCTCGGCTCAGGTTGGATAAGCGCTCTTCACCCTGATGATGTAGCACGCACCCGCAGCCACTGGGAGTACTCTCTTCGCACCGGCGATCCGGTGGACATCGAGTACCGCATCGGCACAAAGCGCGGGGACTATCGTTGGATGCGCGCTCGCGCCCTGCCCAGGCACGACGCCGACGGCAGAATCATCCGCTGGTATGGTGTCCTGGAAGATATCGACGCGCAAAAGAAGACCGAACGCGCTCTCGTCCGCAGCCAGGCGCAGTTGCAAGCCGTCTTTGACGCTGTTCCCGTAGGCCTGGTCATCGCCGAAGCTCCCAGCGGACGCATCATCATGCGCAATCCGCACGCCGAGCAGATCCTCGGGCCCACCGCCTCTCCAATCGACACCATCGACTCCTACCGCCAGCGCACCGCCTTCCGAGCCGATGGAACCCCGATCGAGCCACACGAGTTCCCCTTGGCCCGCGCTGTTCTTCACGGCCAGAGCACTCCTCCCGAGCAGATTCTCTATCAACGCGCCGACGGCTCAAAGGTGTGGCTCAGCGCCTCCGCTTCTCCCGTCCGTGGCCCCAACGGCGAGATCACCGGAGGAGTGCTGGTCCTCCAGGAGATCGATCCATCAAAGAAGTAGAGATCCTCGCGGCCCCGAAAAAACCCGCCCTGCGCATACAAGCTAAGGGCGGGGGATGCCTTTACACTACTTGCTCTTTACCGCAATAACCTCGACCTCGAGCAACGCCCAGGGAGCCGCAAGCGCTGCCACCTGAAACGCCGAACGCGCCGGCTTGTTCGGCTGCTCCTTCGTTCCAAAGAACTTTACGAACTCCGACTGCATCCCCGCAAAATCCAGCTTCCCCGTCTTCGGATCAGGCCCGAGGAACACCGTCATCTTCACGACGTCTCCCATGTCCAGCCCCTGCCCCTTCAACGCGGCCTGAATCTTCGCGAATATGCTGGCTGCCTGGGTCTTCGTGTCGCCATAATCAGCCGGAGATCCCTTGGCCGGGTCGGCCGGTGTGACCGGAGATGCAAGCTGGCCGCTCAGATAAAACGTGTCGCCAGCCCAGACGCCCTTTGCGATCGGGCTCTTCTCATCCTGTATATGCTTCACAACCATCTGCGCCTGCACGGCCGCCGCACAACCGGCCATCAACGCAACTGCCAACATCATCTTCTTCATTATTGGTCTCCTATGTAGTTGCTGCTGTTACGCCGAAACCGTGTCTCGGTGCTTACCCTCAAGCCGCGCCGCCTTCACCTTGTCGCAGATCATCTGCACGGCCCGCTTGCCGCTCAGAGCCGCTCCCTCCTGCCAGCCCACAACATGGCTGGTGTGGTCACCGGCAAAGTAGATCGGCCCATCCGGACTGGTAATCACGTCGTAGTCGGCCGGCGAAATTCCCCCGATCCACGATCCCTCGTTCCACTTGATGTGCTTCCAGCCGCAGAAGATCGGCTTCTCGAGGTCCTTGCCATGACCCGGATGCAGCTTCTCAATCGAAGCCCGCGAGGCATCGAACTTCTGCTCCATCGAAAGCTTGTCAAACCCGCCCTGCGTCTCATCCATATAACCCGAGACGACGATACCGCGCTCGGAGAACAGACCCGCGCTCGGGTACCACACTGGGCTCGGTCCCTCGGCGAGAAATGAAAGACCGCCGTAGATGTTGTAGTCCGTCTCCCAGAAACGCTTCGACTCCCATGGAATCTTGAACGACGCGCGATACGACGAGCCACCACGATCAACCGCAGCGCGATGCGCCGGATCGAGATCGGCCTTGATCTTCTTCAGAATCGTCAGCGGCATCGCACACACCGCATAGTCGGCTTCGATCGACTTCGTCGCTCCGCCCTTCGTGTAGCTCACACGAACGCCCTGCGCCGTCTTCGCAATCTCCGTCACCGGAGCGTCGAAGATCACCACAGGCCCCAGCGACTTCGCAAACGCATTCGAGATCTGCTGCATGCCGTTCACGGGCTGCATCATCGTCGCCTGCCAGTCCCACGCCTCTTCGTACAGCTCCCCGCCCCAGAAGTTCGCATCGAGCAGCTCGTGAAGACTCAGCGGGTGCTCATCCACAATCATCGTCTGCGGCCCCGCCCCGGGATAACGATCGATGTCCGCGCGGTCGCAGCCTTTATATTTTCCGTTCTTATCCAGCGATCCATAGATCCTCAGCGCATCGATTAATCGCTGACGGTCCTCCGTGCTCAGCTCCTGATCGAGCGCGCCTCCGGCAGCGGCCTTCGATAAGAGCTCGCTCACCTGCCCACGCGTATCGTTGATCGCCTTGCGCTGCAGCACCGGTTTGCCGCCGCACACCTTGTCGTTCTGCAACAGCGTCGAGCGCGAAGTATTGATCTCCACCTCGAGCGGCACCTTGAGCTCGCGACAATAATTCAGCATCGTCGTATGCACAGACGGCAGACGCGCCGGCCCCATGTTCTGGTAAAGCCCCTCACTCCAGCTGATCTTCTGCACCGTGCCGTCGACGAACTCCACCTCATCGCCGCCTCGCGCACTCCATGCACGTCCACCCGGACGCTTCCGCGCCTCCAGCAACGTCACCTCGTACCCCAGCTTCTTTGCCTCATACGCCGTGACGAGTCCGCCGACGCCACCACCGCAGACGACGATCTTCACGCCCTTACCCGTTCCCGGCGCGGCTGCAATCGGCTGCGGCGCCTCTGCCTTCATCGGCATCAGCCCCAGCGACTGCATGGTTGCGAACGCAGCGCTGTATCCGCCAGCCTGCCCTACACGCATCAGAAAATCGCGCCTGGAAATCCCCATCGAAAGACACCTCGTACGGATGAAATTCAAAAGCTCAAGATCAAATGTATGGAAGTTCGCCGAAAGACACTACGTCGCGCCTTTGGCTAGATACAGTGAGTCACTGTTTGGGAGTAGTTGTGCTCTCACTGTATCGCAAAACTACACAAGCCGTAACGGAAATCTTGTGAGCCTCGTCACAATCTGAAGAAAACATCCAGCAAATATTCGTCGTCTATCTACTACGTCGTTAGGCTTCTTATTGACTCATCAAAAAAATCGCCTGACGTAATTACATTTCACAATCATCGCGAACCCAAAGCCGCTTAAGCAAAATGCCGCTCCATCTAAACGGATGAAGCGGCACTCAGTTGAGTCGTCGTTAGAACTGCGCAGCGCTCGCCGCAGCCGGTGAGATATCTACCGAGCCCTTCAGATCCAAGGCCTCAGAAGAATCCCCGACCATAACCCCGAACTTGCCCGGTTCGATCTTCCACTGCTTCGCATCGACGTCGTAATACGCAAACGCACGATCATCCAGCGAGACCGACACATGTTTCGTCTCGCCCGGAACCAGCGTCACTCGCTCGAAACCCTTCAGCTCCTTCGCCGGCCGCGCCACCTTCGCATGGTCGTCTGCAACGTACACCTCCGCAACCTCCGCTCCGGCCCGTCTGCCCGTATTCGTCACGTCAAACGACACCGTAGCCTTCGCCCCGTTCCCCGCAACCGCGAGCTTCGAAAACTTGAATGTCGTATAAGACAACCCATAACCAAACGGAAACAGCGGCTTCACTTTGTTGTGCTCATACCCGCGATACCCGACGAAGATTCCCTCCTTGTACTCGACCTTGATCGAATCTCCCTCCGGGTAATAGTTCGCGAACGTCGGATTGTCCTCCGCCTTCGCCTCAAACGTCACCGGCAGCTTGCCCGAAGGATTCACCTCGCCGAACAGCACCTCTGCCAGCGCTCTGCCACCCTCCTGCCCGCCGTACCACGCCTCAATGTAGGCCGGCACACTGCCGATCCAATCCGCGCTCGCAACATTGCCGCCCGAGGTCACCGCAACAATCGTCTTCTTATTCGCCGAAGCCATCTCGCGAATCAACTCAGCCTGACCGAACGGCAACTCGAATGTCCTATCTCCGCCTTCCGCCTCGCTATCCGAGTCATACCCAACCGAGACCACCACGGCATCCGCCTTCGCCGCCAGCTCCTTCGCCTTCGCGCTGACAACTTTGTCTTCCGCGATGATGCCCAGCTTCACCCTTCCGCCCGCGACAGAGCGCTGCACATTCTCCACAACAATCTTGTGAGGTCCTGCGGTCAGCTCCATTGCAACATACGGCTGAATCGCCCGGACCAGCGCCCAGTCATCGATCAAAAGCTTGCCATCCACAAACACTCTGCCCGCGAAGCCCTCTCCGCCATTCTGCAATGCAACAAGATACCGGCCCGCCGCCGGTACGAGATAGTAGCCCGTCCATCGCAAGCCCACGCTGCTGATCACCCGGCCGGAACCATCCAGACGCCTCTTTTGCTTCGAAGGATTTGATAGCGGCGAATGGCCGCCCGGATCCTGGCGGTCAATTCCCGCTAAAGCAGCCCGATCGCTGAAACTATCCTCCGTCAGAGCCGAGCCATCGATGCTGCGCACAGTCGTCGATGCCAGCGGCGAGCCCGAGAAATCGCGATTTGCAAAGATCTCAAGCCTCACACCTGCTTCGCCTCCGTTTGCCTCGGTGACAAACTCCGTCTGCCTTGCCAGATCCTGAATCGACATCACGCCGCGGTCGTAGTACACCGTTGCAGAACTCCCCAGCAGAGCGCTCATCCCTTCGATCAGACTCACCGCATGGAACGGCTTCACACCCGCACTTCCACCTCCCACCGGAACCCCCGGATAAGCGTCGGGCCCCACAACCAGCACCGACTTCGTCTTCACCTTATCGAGCGGCAGCACACCGCCCTCGTTCTTCAACAGCACCATGCTCTCCTGCGCGCTCTGCAACGCCACCGCATCGTTCTTCGCGTCGAACGCCGAAATCGCAAGATCCCGCTGATCACGATCGAGCCATCCAAACCGCGCCGCCGTCATCAGAATGTGTCTCACCTTCTCATCAATCGTCGCCTCGGACACCTGCCCGCTCTTCACCGCCGAAAGCAGGTTCTTCTGATTCATATAACGTCCCCTGGGCATCTCGATGTCCAGCCCGTTATTCGCCGCTCCCACCGCGTCGTACGTTGCGTCCCAGTCCGACATCATCACACCGTTGAAGCCCCACTCCTTGCGCGCCACATCAATGTTGAAGTAGCTGTTCTGCGTCATGTGCAGCCCATTCGTCAGGTTGTAGGAGTCCATAATCGCCCCCACATGCGCCAGCCTTACCGCCGCCTCAAACGGCTGCATATAAATCTCCCGCAGCGTCCTCTCATCGATCACCGAGTCCGAATCATGCCGCAGAAACTCCGAGTTGTTCCCCAGGAAGTGCTTCACCGTCGCGCTCACACCCTCCTGCTGCATACCCGTGATGTAACCCGTCGTGATCGCAGCCGAAAGAAACGGGTCTTCGCCGAAGTACTCAAAGTTCCTCCCGTTCCGAGGCGAGCGATAGATATTCACCCCGGGCCCCAGCATGTAGTGCACCCCACGCGCCCGAGCATCGCGCCCAATACCGCCACCCACCTTAGCCGCCAACTCACGATCCCACGACGCCGCTAATCCAATGCCCGCCGCATACGTCGTCGAAGGAAATCCAGCATTGCTCCGCGTGCCGAACGGCCCGTCAGACATCTCAAACGCCGGCAGCCCCAGCCTTGGCACGGCCCGCACAGCAAATCCAGTTCCGCCGATATAGTCGATCTTCTCCTCGAGCGTCATCTTCGCGATGATCCCGTCCACCCTCGCCCGCATCGCTGCCGTCTCCGGCTGCGGCGCCTGTGCGGAAGCCATCGCTCCCCACAGTAACAACACCGCCGCACAACACACACCCGCAACTCGGCCAACACCCGCAACTCGGCCAACACTCCCACTCCCACTCCGAAGACCGGCAACCGACATTTTCACCTGCATCAAGACCTTCCTCCCTTTCGCAAAAACGGAACCATTCCCCCTGGTGAAACGTTTGACTTCAGCCAAAAGCAGCTCATTTTGCGCGCAACAACCTTACCATCCCCCGTACCGCTTCATTGAATGAAAAACCTCTCAGTATTTCAGCTACAATCACTTGAGCGCTCAACGCGCTCTGCTTCAAGCGAAAGTGGCGAAATTGGCAGACGCACCAGACTTAGGATCTGGCGGGGCAACCCGTGGGGGTTCAAGTCCCCCCTTTCGCACCAATACCTCATCTTCGAAAGCGACTTCATGAGCCAGCAGAAACCCGCTCCCGAGCAGCCCAGGGTCAACCTCACCAACACACCCGACTACCGCGACGGCTACGCCAACAGCGTTCAGGTCCGCATGTCCGTATGGGACTTCCTCCTCGTATTCGGCACCCTCGCGCAGGACTCGCCCGAGGAACTGAGCGTCCGCAACTTCCAGGGAATCTACCTCAGCCCGCAACAGGCGAAGGCGCTCTTCAACGTCCTCGGCCATAACCTCGCCCAGTACGAAGAGACCTTCGGGCCTATCGCTCTCGATCAGCAACTCCCCCATCCCAACGGTCCTGTCCACTAAGAAGTGCGTCTCCCCTTAAAGCGCGAACGCAGTGCACCGGCCGACGTCCCTCTCTGGACGCTCTTCCCGCTCTTCTTCGTCGCCGTCTACATCTCCCACTACACCCTGCTCCGTCTCCCCTACTTCTGGGACGAGGCCGGCTACTACATCCCCGCCGCATGGGACTTCTACCGTACCGGCTCGCTCATCCCGCAGACCACCATCACCAACGCTCACCCTCCGCTTCCATCTATCCTCCTCGCCGCATGGTGGCACCTCTCCGGCTACGTCGTCAGCGGAACCCGCACACTCATCGTCATGATTACGGCGGCTGCTCTCGTCGGCCTTTACAAGCTCGGCCGCTCGCTCCTTACCACCCCAGCCGCCATCATCCTCGTCATCCTCACCGCTATCTACCCCGTCTGGTTCGCACAGAGCACCCTCGCCCACGCCGACATCTTCGCCGCCTGCTTCACCCTCTGGGGACTCGCCCTCTACTTCGATCCAAAAGACGAAAACCAGATCCTCGCCTCGGCCATCTTCTCCTTCTCCGTCCTCTCCAAAGAGACCGCCCTCGTCAACCCGTTCGCTCTCGCAGCCTATGAAGCATTCCTCTTCCTGCGCTCACGCGGCGACGGCAAACAACGCCGTTTCCACGCTCTCTGGATCGCCTCGCTCCTCTCGCCCATCATCCCTCTCGCCGCATGGTACGCCTACCACCGCTACCGAACCGGCTTCATCTTCGGTAATCCCGAGTTCCTCCGCTACAACGCGACCGCCAACCTCGACGCCCACCGCATCCTGCTCTCGCTCTGGCATCGCTTCCTCCACCTCGCGACGCACATGAATATGTTCGTCCCTGTCGTCTGCGCCATCGCGGCCCTGCTCATTCCCATCACATCATCGAGCCCGCGCCAGACCGTCCCCCGCCGAGCCTTCGCTGCCATCTTCGTCATCCTCATCGCCAACTGGATCGCCTTCTCCGTCCTCGGCGGAGCTCTGCTCACGCGCTACCTGCTGCCGATGTATCCGCTCGTCCTGCTCCTCTGCATCGCAACCTGGCGACATCATCTCCGCCAATGGATATGGCTCGCCGCTCTCACCGCAGTCGCCTTCCTCTGCGGCATCTGGATCAACCCTCCCTACGCCTTCGCCCCCGAGGACAACCTCACCTACCGCGACATGGTCATCCTCCACCTCCAGGCTATCCATCTCATCGAACGTCAGTATCCGCAGGCCACCGTCCTCTCCGCCTGGCCAGCCACCGCAGAGATGTCGCGTCCCGAGCTAGGTTACGTCCGCATACCCATCCGCAACGTCTCCATCCAGAACTTCAGCTTTGACCAGATGGCCAAAGCCGCCGCCGACCCCGGCTCCTACGACACCGCCCTCATCTTCTCCACCAAGTGGGAGCCACCCGCCGCGACCCTCAACCTCGGCAAACCCAACGAGCAATCCAACGCAAAATACTTCGACTTCCACCACGACCTAACGCCGCAGGAAGCCGCCACCCTCCTCCACGGAGAGATCGTCTGGCAAGGGTATCGCAAAGGCGAGTGGGCCGCCGTCCTGCGCTTCCCCCGCGCCGTAGACGCAAAACTAACGCCCACTCCTCTCCCCACCCGCTAAACTCGCAAGCTGAGCGTGACGAACTCGCGGAACAAGCCTCAGTACACGAAGTGTGGCATCGTTAGCCGCGTTCGACTCTGCAGCAGCTTCCGAAAATTTTCGGGCAGCGCGACATTCGGCCTTTGGAAACCGTCCCCCGCAGCAACAGCGCTCTCGCCCGCACCTGTCGGAGTAGCAAGGAAAGCATGCACTTCGCCGGTGCTGATCTCCATCGCAATGCCGACGATCTGCCCACTGTCATTGTTCGAAGTGCATTCAATGATGTACAGAGGCGAATTCGCAGGAATAAGCGTGTTGAAGTCAGTCATCACGCCGTTCTGCCACACATAACCGCGTCCATTGAAGGAGGCATCCGACGATCTTCCCACCACTTCGCCCGCGCTGTTAATGTTTTCCGCTACGCTATGAACGTCCCCCGGAAGCGTGCCGAGGTCGGTCATAACGCCACTCTGCCACAGGAAAGCATGAAAAGTCGCATCGCCGGACACGCCGGAAAATCCAACGATCTGACCAAAGTTGTTAAGACCCTGGGGACTGTTATTCGCACTGCCGCCGAGATTGCCGAGGTCGATGGCCTTGCCGTTCTTCCAGAGTACCGAGTGACTCGTCTCGCCTGAGCAAGGCCCCGTCTGGCCGATAGCTTCGCCCAGGTCATTAACCGCGAATGCCACGCCGACTCCGTCACCACCAACCGTGGGCAATTCGTGGACCCGGCCTCCTTTCCAGATGACAGGCTTATATTGCAGGACCTGACCAGTGCCCTCACAGCTCGGATCCTGGATGTTATTCTCCGCCAGTCCGGCCATCTCACCCAGGTCGTTGGTTCCATAGCCTTGACTGTTGTTACCACCCAGTGTGGGCTGCGCGATCATCATGCCGTGATCCCAAAAGAACGCCTGGCAGATCAGCCCGGTACCGAAGCCGCAATCGTCCTCTCCGTTAGGGTCCGGAACGGAAGTCTCCGAATAACCGCCCGCATTCCCGAATTCGTTCGGTTGCCACTCCGAAAAACTGTTCGGACCGCCGAGGGTGCCGAGGTCCATCATCACGCCATCGTGCCAAAGAAACGCGTGGGCGACCTCATCACCGGGCAGAGTCGAAAAGCCTTCAACCCAGCCATCGTTGCTGATGCCGCCGGCCTCGGCAAATGTTCCGCCCAGTGTGCCCAGGTCTTTGACGATGTAACGAGCTTTAGGCCCCTTCTGCGGTTGTGCGTGCGCGGCCAGCGCCGCCAGAAGAACCATCGCAGACATGCAGATCAGTTTTACTGATTTCATTTTCCTCTCCCGGAACCTCATCACAGCGTGCTCATCCTGAACCTGCGATTGCCGGCTTGCAATGGACGCCCACCTGTCCCGGTCTTAATTCTTATGTCCTCCCGCAACCGATAGAAAACACGGTGCCCGCTATAGCCAGAGAGGTACAATTGGGTTCTCTCCTCGGGGGGCGGCTGTGATATCTGAACCGGTCAGAGACCAGGGCACAGTTCGCCTGGGCGACGATTTCGAGTTCGAACCACGCTTCCGCATGCTGAGCCGTGCCGGTCGCGCGGTCAAGCTGCAACGTATCCCCCTCGAAGTTCTGGCCGTCCTGATTGAACAAAGGGGGCAGATCGTTAGCCGCGATCAATTGGCCGAGAGAATCTGGGGCAAGGGCGTATTCCTCGATGCCGACAACAGTCTCAACATCGCCATTCGCAAGCTCCGCCAAGCCCTCGGCGATAACCCCGAGGAGCCGCACTTCATCCAGACAATCACCGGCCACGGCTATCGCCTCATCGCGGCCGTAGTCGAGACCGAGCAACCAGACCACCAACTTGTCCCCGCGAAAGCTGAGTCTCTCGCCCCCGCGCTCCCCAAACCACCCCTCCGGCCACGGTCGGCTCTGATAGCGGCTTTGCTTGTCCTGCTGATAACCGCGGGCTGGCTTTACTGGACTCACATTCGCAACCTCCGCCAGCCCCCAAATGGAAAAATGATGCTAGCCGTTCTCCCATTCGAGAACCTCACAGGAGATGCGGGGCAGGATTACTTCAGCGACGGAGTGACGGAAGAGATGATCACCCAGGTGAGCAATCTCGACCCTCAACAACTGGGAGCGATCGCACGGACATCCGTCATGCACTACAAGAATCGTCAGCAGCCCTTGCAACAGGTAGGCCACGACCTGGGCGTGCAGTACGTGCTCGAAGGCAGTGTGAGGCGCGACCACGAGCACGCGCGCATTTCCGTACGGCTCGTGCGAGTGGCCGATGGGGCAACGCTATGGACCGATTCTTTCGACCGTCCCATCGGCGATGTGTTGTCGGCGCAGTCCGAGGTCGCGCAACGAATCGGCAGCGAGCTGCGGATTCAATTCCTCGACCACACCAGACGCAAAGCCGCCACACCCGAAGTCGTGGAAGCCTACCTGCGAGGCCGCTTCGAGCTGAACCGTCTCGATACTCGAGAAGCAGCCCCAGCGTATTTCGAGCGCGCCATCACGCTCGATCCTTCCTACACCCCGGCCTACGCCGGTCTGGCCGATTTCTATTGTTTCCGCGCGGTACGACACGACGAAGGTTCCGAACGGGCCTGGCAACTGGCCGAGCAGTATGCATCCAAGGCAATGTCGCTCGACGGCGATAGCGAGGAAGTCCACACAGCCATTGCCCGGATCAAGCTGTTCCACGATTGGGACTGGCAAGCCGCGCGTCAACATGCTCTGCGCGCCTTGCAGTTGAATCCCAGTTCGCCAGAAGCCCACATCGTATACGCCTGGTATCTCCGCATCGCGGGCAACCTCCCCGAAGATTTGCACCAGCGCGAGCAGGCGCTCGCGATGGATCCTTATCGCGACGACCTGAAACACCAGCTCACGTTCGAGCACTATTTTGCCCGTGACTACCCGTTTCTCGTGACCTCGGCACGTCGTGTCCTTGCCAGTGACCCCAACAATCTGGACGCGCACTACGGTCTTTGCATCAGCCTGGGACGTCTGCGTTTCTTCGACGAATCCGCCGCCGAATGCACCAAAGCATTCGTCTTAGATGGCCACGCCGACTGGGCAGCAGCCTATGCGCTGGAGTACCGCCAGCATGGCTATGAGGCGGCGAGACTGTTCGTCGCGAGGAAGGAACTGAACGAGACCCTGAAGAGCTCTCATCCGGACCTTTGGGATGTGGCAAACGCCTACGTGTCGGCGGGCATGAAGGAAGAAACCTTCCGAACCCTGTTCCAGGAATTGCCAATGCACGACCCCGGACTCCTGCAGATCCGCGTAGACCCCGACTTCGACCCGATCCGCAACGATCCACGCTACCTCGAACTCATTCGCCAGATCGGCTTCCCAAACCAGTAAGAGACATGGCCGCGCCCAAGCGAGCCACTATACTCAACCTGTGCACCATCTCCGCTCCACGCTCCGGCTCGTCCTCGCAATTATTTTTCTCACCCTGCCCACCTTCGCGCAACAGCCCGCCGACACTCCCGGCAATGGCGGCCGCGTAATCCTCGTCCTTCCCTTCGACAACCGCTCCGGCCAGCCCACCCTCAGTTGGATCGGCGACGCCTTCCCCGACACCCTCAACCAGCGCCTCACCTCCGCCGGCTTCCTCACCATCTCGCGCGACGACCGCCTCTACGCCCTCGACCATCTCGGCTACCCCCTCGACTTCAAGCCCACCCGAGCCACCTCCATTCGCATCGCCCAGACCCTCGACGCCAACTTCGTCGTCGTCGGCAGCTTCAACGTCACCGACGAACGAATCTCCGTCCAGGCCCAGGTCCTCGACGTCAGCCAGCTCCGCATGTCGGCCCCCATCGAAGACTCCGCAGATCTCAATCGTCTCTTCGACGTCCAGAACGCCATCGCCTGGAAGATCGCTCGCCAGATCGACCCCAAATTCAACGTTGCCGAGCAGACCTTCCTCGCCGCTCCAGGCCAGGTCAAGCTAAGCGCATTTGAAAATTACATTCGCGGCGTCACCGCCACCACTCCGCAGGAGCGCATCCAGCGCCTTCAGGAGGCCGTGCAGGAGGCTCCCACCTACACCGCCGCCCTGCTGGCCCTCGGCAAAACTCTCTATACCGAGCGCCAGTTCGACCAGGCCGCCGCAACGCTCTCCAAAATCCCTTCAACGAATCGCCGGTCTCTCGAAGCCAACTTCTACCTCGGCCTCGCCCGTTTCAACTCGGCCCACTACGCTGAGGCCGAAGCCGCCTTCTCTTTCGTGGCCAGCCGTCTTCCTCTACCCGAGGTCATCAACAATCAGGCCGTCGCCTCCAGCCGCCAGGGACACGACGCCGTCCCGCTCTTCCAACGCGCCGTCGCCGCAGACCCCAACGACGCCGACTTCCACTTCAACCTCGCCGTCTCCCTCCTCCGCCGCGGAGACTTCGCCGGCGCTCAACGCGAGATCGACGCCTGCCTCAAGCTCCACCCAAGCGACACCGAAGCAGCCGAAGTCAAAACCCGCATCTCCCAAGGCCGCAAGCTCACTCCCACACCCGCAAAATCCACCGCCGACGGCAACACTCCTATCGACCCGGTAGAGCGCATCCGCCGCACCTACTCCGAAGCCTCTTTCCGACAAGCCGCCTTCCAGCTCGACCAGATGCGCGCCCTCCGCATGGCCACTCTTCCCCCGACCGAGCAGGCGAGCCAATACACCCAGCTAGGCCGCGAGTATCTTGCCCAGGGCCTCATTCCTGAGGCCGAGCAGCAATTCCACTACGCCCTCGCCGCCGACCCCTCCGCCTATCAGGCCCACACCGGCCTCGCCCAGGTCCGCGAGCAAAGCGGCAATCTCGACGAAGCCCGCACCGAAGCCCAAACCTCCCTCAAGCTCCATCCCAACGCCGACGCCTACCTCGTCCTCGCCCGCATCGAACTCCACGACAACCAGATGGACGCCTCCGCCGCCGACGTAAGCAACGCCCTCAAACTAGAACCCAAAAACTCCGCCGCGCAAGGCATGAAACAAGCCCTCGCCTCCCGTGGCCAATCCCTCCCATAAACGCTCAATTCACTCGATATTGAAATAGAAAACGTGTCACGAAATAGAAACGGGTCACGAAATAAAAAACGATCACGAAATAGAGAACGGCCACGAAATAGAAAACGGGTCATGAAATAGGAACCGGTCAATGAAATAGAAACCGGTCACGAAATAAAAAACGGTCATTCTGAGCGAAGCGAAGAATCCCCGCAGTTCGCCCATGGAGCCACCGATCCACCAGGCAAAGAGTACTTTCTGACCTTTCCAAAAGGCGGGTGCCCCATATCTGGCGCAGCCAGATGCAGGCATCGCGCAAAGCGCGATCCGCTCTGCTTAAGGGCACGGCTGAAGCCGTGCCCTTAACTCGTCTCGAACACGGGGCTTTAGCCCCTGAGGTATGGCGAGGTGGCCCACCCTCCTCTTCTCAACAAACCACAGATGTTCGGGTGCCCCACCGATGCCGAAGGCATAGGTGGGAAAGAATCCAACACCCCAGCCAAGACTGATCCGCTTTCCCAAAGTCATCAGAGAAAGCAAGGATCGCATTATTTGAGATTTGGACAACAGAAAACGTTCAGACAGAGGTGTTTCCTTCGAATGGACCAGAAGTATCCCAACAAAGCATTTGGTCAAGCCCGGATGCAGTCCATTGTCCGACAATCGGTGCGTTTACAGCAAGATCGGTGGTCATTAGAGACTCGCGATCAATGATCTCCTTCACGACGTGAGCTGAAGCTTGCTCCAACAGGAGACATGAGTCAACCACTTCTGGAATGACAACGATATTGTCCGCTATCAGTGCACTGGCAACCGAAGGATACACAACCCCGCCAAACTTCAGAACCACACCACCGGGCGCGGCCGATGGCACAAACGCCCATCGCGCGAGCGCGATACCGAGGCTATAAAGGTTTTCCTGTCCCTTGGGAACAATCCTGGTGAATACCTTCGAATGCCAATCCTGAAGAGTTCTGTCACAGGGATTTGTCGAAATGTGAGACTGCGCAGTGTTGAAGGTTCGGACTCCGCTTAATGAGCTTGATAGTTCAGCGCAGTAGCCCACTTGATGAATCCGAAATGACTCGTTTACTTTCCAAGTGCCGAATAAAAATTTATCGTCGACGACAGCACCGCATTCGAAGAAACAAGGAGCCTTTCCGAAGGAAGCGTAAAACATGGATTCGCCCGGGCCGTTCGCTCGACCGTTCTTTTTACAGAATTGAGGAAGAGGATAACGAAGGTCCTGCAAAAATATCGGTACTCTGGGATTGACCCGCGCTCTATAGATCTCGGTACCAATTGGCAGGAAACCGGCCCTGAAAGAATACTGGTATCGATTGTGAATGTGATGTATTAGGGGCAACAGCTCGGATGGAGATGCGCCACGATCCGCTAGCTCTTCGATTTGTTCTATCTCTAACAGCAGGGAGCTTTGCAACTGCTCGGAACATGGGAGCGCTGCATCTGGCGTTGGAATAGGAGGCACAGAGGACATTTTGCATAGTTTACCCAGATCCCCTCTGAGAAAAGGTCTAGTCAAAGTTTTCCACACCCAACCCTTGACACCCCTGCTAACCTTAAATCAGGAGAAACAAAAGCCCGGCGACCAGCCGGGCTTTTTGCTTCTACAATGAATGTCGCGAAAAGTCCGCGTGGAGGCCACAACTTAACACTTTTATTTGGAAGACTTTGCCCGCCACCAAACCCGATTTCCTTCGCTTCCCGAGGTTTGGCATAGAAAATGCGCGCGAAGTCGAGACTTAAAGTATCTGCTTTGAAGACTTTGCATACTTTTTAGGGGAGGGGGGTAGCAGCAAAAAATGAACCGGCCAGCCATACCCAATCAAGCCGCCGCATCACGCATCGGACAGCTCGTCTTGCTGCCTCTGCTCTGGTGCGTCTGCGTATTCGCCCAACCCTACTCCCAGACCCAACCCACCCATCATCCCCTCGTCCTCAAACTCACCCTCCACGACACCATCCAGGCCGTCACCGCCGGCTACATTGAGCGCGGCCTCGCCGAAGCCTCACGCCGCAACGCCTCCGCTGTCCTCATCTCTCTCGGAACCCCCGGCGGTCTCCTCGACTCCACCCGCGACATCGTCCAATCCATCGAGCAGTCCCCCGTCCCCGTCATCCTCTACGTCTCGCCATCCGGCAGCCGCGCCGGCTCCGCGGGCTTCTTCATCCTCGAGTCCGCCGACATCGCCGCCATGGCGCCCGGCACCAACGCCGGAGCCGCCCACCCCATCGTCGAAGGCGGTGACAAGATCGACTCCGTCCTCAAGGAAAAGATCGAGAACGACGCCGAGGCCTTCCTCCGCTCTTACACCTCGCGCCGCGGCCGCAACGTCGACGCCGCCATCGACGCCGTCCGCAACTCGAAGTCCTATAGCGATCAGGAAGCCCTCAAGCTCAACCTCATCGACCTCACCGCACCCGACGACACCACCCTCCTCAACAACCTCGACGGCCGCACCATCCACCGCTTCAACGGCACCTCCGAAACCCTCCACCTCGCCAACGCCGAGATCGTCACCCTCCCGCCATCCCTCCGCGAGCGCCTGCTCGACCGCCTCGCCAACCCCGATCTCGCCGTCCTCCTCCTCGTCCTCGGAGGCCTCCTCATCTACCTCGAGTTCAACGTCCCCGGAACCATCGTTCCCGGCTCCCTCGGAACCCTCTTCGTCCTGCTCGCCCTCTTCGGACTCAATCTCCTCCCCGTCCGCCACACCGCCATCGCGCTCATCATCGCCGCCTTCGTTCTCATTGTGCTCGAGGCCAAATTCGCCAGCCACGGAGTTCTCGGCTTCGTCGGCGTCGTCTCTCTCGTCTTCGGCCTCGCCACCCTCGTCGACGCTCCCATCCCCGAACTCCGCGTCCACCTCGGCACTGCCCTCGCCGCCGGCCTCGGCTTCGGCATCATCACCTTCGGCCTCGCCTGGATCGCCGTCCGCGCCCGACGCAACAAAGTCCTCACCGGCCCTCAGGCGATGGTCGGCTCAACCGCCGTCATCCGCTCCCCTCTAACCCCGACGGGTCAGGTCGAGGTCCGCGGCGAGATCTGGCAGGCCCGCTTTCTCACCCCCTCCACGCTCCCTCTCGGCTCCGAGGTTCGCGTCCGTGCCGTCGACGGCCTCATGCTCCTCGTCGAACCCTTCGTCTCATCCCCTCCGCCAACGCCGTCGGGCAAGGTAGACTGAAGAAGCATACTTTTTCCTTCAAGGGAGTTCTCGCCTGATGTCGTCTGTGTCTCGCCCGCTCGGTGTCCGGAGCCTCGTTTTTTGCCTCGCAGCATGTCTCACCGCCTTCATGGCCACCGCAGCCGCTCACGCCCAGGCCACCACCGGAACCTCATCGCTCGACCGCCTGCTTGACCGCACTGACTTTGCCATTAGTGGCGTCGGTTCCTTCACCAAGGACGTCTCCGGAACCAACGCCCAATACAATCAGCCCCTGGACCA
Source organism: uncultured Acidobacteriaceae bacterium (assembly GCA_963741395.1). Taxonomy (GTDB): domain Bacteria; phylum Acidobacteriota; class Terriglobia; order Terriglobales; family Acidobacteriaceae; genus Edaphobacter. The sequence goes on along the minus strand of CAVUHV010000002.1, from coordinate 190,182 downwards.
CAACACCAGCAACACCTTCGGAGCACTGATCACCTTCCGCTACACCAAGTCACCATACGTCGGTGGCGAATTCAACATCGGCTACGCCCGCTACACCCATAACTTCAGCGACTACATCATCGGCGGAGCCCAGACCAATACCTTCGAATACACCTTAGGTTATGTCGCGCATCCCCCACACCAGTTCCTCGGAGCCCAGCCCTTCATTGGCGGCGGTGGCGGCCTCCTCTATTTCCATCCAACTTCAGGCGGAGGCCAGGGCCTTCCCAACCAGGGAGCAGGCACCATCTACTACACCGTCGGAGCAGAAAAGACTCTCTTCACTCACTTCGGTGTCCGCGCTCAGTTCCGCGAGCTCTTCTATCTCTCGCCGGACTTCTACCAGAACTACCTCAACATCGACAAACACACCACCACCTTCGAACCCGGCCTCGGCTTCTACCTCCACTTCTAAGTACGCCACAACAGCGGGTACCTCATCGTCGCGGCGAGCTTTTCTCCGCCAACCGGTTCCCGCCAGCGAAGCTGGTGAAGTGGGCTTCGGTGAACTTCGCAAGATGCCTGTCCGAGGGCACTGTGTAGAATCAGGCGACGGCTCTTAGTGCCGTCAGAGGTGATCCTCAAGCCATGCAAGTCCCCGTTCTCTCCTTTCCCGCCCTCATCCTCATCGTCATCCTCGTCCTCTACATCATCAACTCCATCAAGATCCTCAAGGAGTATGAGCGAGCCGTCGTCTTCCGCCTCGGCCGCATCCGCGAAAACGCGAAGGGTCCCGGAGTCATCCTCGTCTTTCGCCCCATCGACCAGATCGTCCGCGTCTCGCTTCGTCAGGAAGCCATGGAGGTCCCACCGCAGGATGTCATCACCCGCGACAACGTCACCCTCAAGGTCAACGCCGTCATCACCCTCCGCGTCATCGACCCCAACAAGGCCGTCCTCGAGGTCTCCAACTACATCTACCAGACCTCGCAGTTCGCCCAGACCACCCTCCGCTCCGTCCTCGGCGAGGTAGATCTCGACGGTCTCCTCGCCCACCGCGACACTCTCAACCAGCGCATCCAGACCATCATTGACGGCCACACCGCCCCGTTCGGCGTAAAGGTCGTCTCCGTCGAGGTCAAGCAGGTCGACATGCCCGAATCCATGCTCCGCGCCATGGCCAAGCAGGCCGAGGCCGAGCGCGAGCGCCGCTCCAAGATCATCCACGCCGAAGGCGAGTTCAACGCCGCCCAAAAGCTCGTCGACGCCGCAGCTCTGCTCGCCACACAACCCATGACCCTGCAGCTCCGCTATCTCCAGACCCTCACCGAGATAGGTGTCGAGAAGAATACGACGATCGTTTTTCCGCTTCCAATGGAGCTGATGAACTTGTTGAATAAAAGTCTTAGCCCGGATACTGCCAAAGACGCGGCGAAAGAGAAGAACCCAACCCCGTGAACACCCGCTACAGCGACGCGAACGACACCGACGAGTACGAGGCATCGGGCGAGCGCGAGATCACACTCAGTGCAGCTACCATTCTCGGCATCTTCTTTCTCCTCGCCCTCATCTGCGCGGTCTTCTTCGGCTTCGGCTATACCCTCGGACGCAAATCCGCTCCATCCCCTACTGCCGAAACCCTCGCCTCCCCGGCGCCCGTAGTGGTTTCAACCTCGAAGCCCGCACCCGGAAGCCGCACCGCCAGCCTCCCCACGACCGTCACAGTCCCCACGGCCGCTACTCCTCCGCAGGACCAGGTAGCCCAGCCCTCTGAAGCTCCTGACGAGGTTGCACCTACAACCAGGCAGCCGATCGCTGTCCCGGCGACGAGCCCCTCGCAAGTCGCCGTACCTACCCGACGCGTCACCCCCGTCATCCCACCGCCCGCACCTGTCACCACGCACCCCGCAGCCGCCGCATCTGCGGCCACATTCGTAGTCCAGATCGCCGCCGTCTCCCACCAGGAAGACGCCGAAGTCCTCCACGTAGCCCTCGAGCGTCGCGGCTACCACATCAACATCCTCCGCGTCCCGCAGGACAAGCTCTTCCACGTTCAGATCGGCCCGTTCGCCACTCGCAAAGACGCAGAAGCCATGCGCCAGCGCCTCCTCAACGACGGCTACAACGCCATCGTGAAGTAAAGCGGCATCATGTCGATTGCCCTTTACATTTCCACCAGACATCAAGCTAACAACGGGGCATTCGATCTCGTCTACAGTGCGGTGATGTTTACTATCGTTGTCGCGTATACCTTATGGGATCGTCGTTATCGCCGAAGATGGCAGCAATCGCAAGCCCGAAGCTGGCAGAAAGTCGAAGGACAATTCGACGAAGGCGAAGTCATCACAATGAAAAAGGGCAGATCAGAGACAATCGCCGGATATGAAGTCCGGATGTACTACGAATATCGGGCTGACGGAGAACAAGGCGGAATTTACACCCTTCCCTTTGCAACCAAAGAAGAAGCGGAAGAATCACGAAGACTGTTCGCTCATCAGCACATCCCCGTGCGTGTTGCGCCTGGCAGGAAGAATAGATCCAGAGTTCTGGACGAGGACTTGGCGAAGTTGCTAAACAAAACAGAATTCCGCTAAATCTTCTATCGCGACATGATTGAGGGATCGCTTCAATCCAGCGGCTTCATCTCCTCAGGCAAAGCCTTCGCAATCGACTCCCGCACCGCCCGCAGCACCTCCTCTCGCGTCCCATACCGCGAAGGCTCGATCACCGGCAAAATCTGCACCCGCGCCACTCCCGGAGTAATCGCCAAGCTTCCCTTCTTCATCATCTCCTCCGTCCCCGAGATCGCGATCGGCACAATCGGAGCCTTCGTCTCCTCCGCCAGATAAAACGGCCCCTTCTTGAATGCCTGTAGCCGTCCATCCCGCGACCGCGTCCCCTCCGGATAGACCATAATGTTCAGCCCCGACTTCAGTGCCTCTCCCGCAGCCACCACGCTCGCCTGCGCTGCATCCCGCTTGCCTCCCCGCTCCACCGGAACGAACTGCGCCAACCGCATCGCCTTCCCCAGGATGGGAATATTCATCAACTCCCTCTTCAGCAGCACCGAGCATCGCCCCGGCAACACCGGCAGCAGAACCGGAGGGTCCAGGTTCGACACATGATTGCTCATGAAGATGCACGGCCGCCCCGCCGGAATATTCTCCAGCCCCGTAACCTCAATCCGAATCCCCGCCGCCCGCACCCCGGCGTTCGTAATCCACATCCCCACCCTGTAAAGCAGGCTGATGTCGCCAACCAGCAGCGTATAAGGAATCCCCAACACCCCGGCCAGTGGCCCTAGTGTCAAGTACACGAACAAAAGTTTTAGTGTTGCGAACATGCCGTTTTGCAGGATATCGTACCCAGCCCCGTCCTTCCCTCCACTGCTGTTCACCTGCCCGTAAAGTAAGCTCTGTCAACTCTTAGCACACGCTCTGAAAACTCATGCGGTAGATTCTTCCCTTCGCCAGGGCAAAAGTTCCCGACCGCGGGCAACACACAATTTCCAGACCATCGACAAAACCCTTGGCCTGCAACTACTAGGGGATGGCCGTCGAGTTGCTTCAAGTATCACCAAGAAAACGCCTGCCGCAAGTGGGGAGCGCTGGAGTCATGTCCTACAGGGCCTCAGGCAGGCGGTCTTGAACGAGTTCACATGGATGAATTGCAACCTCTCGAAGCGCAACACAGGAGGATTCATGAAACTTTCTTCAAAGATTTCTGTCATTGGGGCCCTGCTTGCTTTAGGGACCGCTTTTGCATCGGCAGATACGATTCAACTGGGTAGTTACCAGACTGGTGGCCCAAACCTCGGCGACGGGAATACCGCGGTGGCATTCATCGGATCGCCCACCACAACCTTCGCACTCAACCCATCGACCGTGTGGGCTCCAGCGGGAGCCAACTCTGTTTGGGTGTCGAACAACGCCGGATCGGGCCCAGGCGGAAGTGTCGTTGAACCTACCGGCACCTACTCCTACACCACCAGCTTCATGACCTTGACCGGTGACACCTACACCGGCTCCATCTCGGTCTTGGCAGATGACACAACCGACGTCATCTTCAACGGCCACACCGTGCAAACAGCCGGTGCTCTCGGCACAAACGCTCATTGCGCCGATAACACTCCTAACTGCGTTACGCCCGTTTTGGTCACTCTTCCAACCGGGGACTTCCTGGTCGGCACGAACACCCTGCAATTCGACGTGCAGCAGACGCTCGCCTCTACCGGACTCGATTTCTACGGATCAGTCGCGTCAACCGCGCCTATTCCGGAGCCGAGTTCGCTGCTGTTGTTGGGAACCGGTCTGATCGGATCCGCCGGTCTCCTGTTACGCAGAAGGCTCGCATAACCCGAACGCATAACCCGAACAAAGATCAAAGAACCCTAAAGCCCCCACCGGAGGCGCCGGAAGCGCTTTACGGTGGGTTCTTCTGTGCAGGCGGTCTTCCATTAGAAGCGGGAAGTTGCCGGGTACTTGTCATTTCCGCTACGCAACGAAGATTCCCCTTCTCTCCTATTCAGAGTTCGAGGAAAGTACAGCGCACTCCGCCCAGTGGCCCTGGTGTCAAGTACACGAACAAAAGTTTTAGTGCCGCGAACATTACCTTTCCGTAGGATGCGCTACCCAGACCTCCCACATTCTCATAGCCGCATCTACCTTCGGAGAGTCATCTGCGCAGTATGCCTGGAAAGCAGTGTTTCGTGCCCTTAAGCCGACTTACTTCACAACTTCTCGGCTTACTTATCCAACTGCCTTAGAAATCAATAGGAATAGGCCTGCCGCAAGGTCTGGGTGCGCAGTGGACTTATCGACAGCACCTCAAACAGGCTGTCTTTATTCGCTTAACCCTTTTTGAATTGTCCGCCCTTCTACCCTGACTCAGGAGGATTCATGAAATTTTATTCGAAGGTCTCTGTCTTTGGAGCAGTGCTCGTGCTCGGCACCGCTCTGGCGTCGGCAGATACGATTCAACTAGGAAGTTATCAGACTGGTGGTCCAGACCTCGGTAATGGAAACTCCGCGGTCGCTTTTGTGGGATCACCCTCCACAACCTTCATGCTCAACCCATTGACCGTGTGGGCTCCAGCGGGAGCCAACTCTGTCTGGGTATCGAATAATGCAAATTCGGGTCCAGGGGGGAGTTTCGTTGCACCCGCCGGGACATATTCGTACACCACTACCTTCACTACCCTCAGCAGCAACTACAGCGGATCCATCTCGGTGCTGGCGGATGACACAACTGACATCCTCTTAAACGGTAATTTGGTGGCGCCGGAGGGCGTCCTCGGCCCTGACAATCATTGTGCCTCTGGCTTGCCTAACTGTGTCACACCCACGTTGATCACCCTTCCAACCGGAGATTTCGTGACCGGTCTTAACACGCTGCAATTCGATGTGGAGCAAACAGTTGCCTCCACAGGACTTGATTTCTACGGATCAGTCGCGTCAGCCGCGGCTATTCCCGAACCGCGCTCGCTGCTGCTGTTGGGAACCGGTCTGATCGGATCCGCCGGTATCCTGTTACGCAGAAAGCTGTTACGCAAAAAGCTCGCATAACCCGAACACAGATCAAAGAACCCTAAGCCCCCACCGGAGGCGCCGAAGCGCTTACGGTGGGGTTCATCTATGCAGGCGGTCTTCCATCGGAAACGGGAAGTTGCCGGGTACTTGTCATTCCGCCACGCAACGGAGATCCTCCTTCCTCTCCTTTCAGAGTTAGAGGAAGTACAGCTAACCCATTTATCCCAAGCAACTTACATATTTCCGAAACAAAATGACTCAGCAATAAGCCGTGTCAAGCCCCAAAACTACTCAACCCAAACAAAACAAGCCCCTTCTGCATGGCAGAGCAGTTTCCCCAATTTGCTAAAATAGAATCAACAATCAGAAAAAGAAGCGCCCCGGCCACCCGCCGGGGTTTTCTTCTTAAGGTCAACCGACAAACTAGCAAATAGCAACCAACAACAAACAACTAACAACTTTATTTTCAATACTTTGACCCATAAACCCTTTAGATGGAATACTTTGCAACCAAAGTTCAAGCCTAAACCAAATGCAATGAATACTTTACGCCATAACAGGGGGGAGGGGGGTACCCGTCAGGACGCCACAACCGCAGCCGAAATCGCCCGAGGCAGCTTCTGGTAGATGCCCCCAAAACCGCCATTGGAGAGAATCGCCACCACGTCCCCGCTCCTGACCTCAGGAGCCAGCGCCGCCACAATCGCGTCGGCATCCGGATAAACCGCCGCCGGAACACCACGCGCGACCAGCGCATCGGCAACATGCTCCGGCACCAGCCGCTCCGCCACCGGAATGCTCTCTGACTTGAAGACCGCCGCCACCGCCACGCGGTCGGCAAGCGCGAGGCTCTCCACCAGGGCAGCCTCAAAGACATTCCGCCGAAGCGTATTCGACCGAGGCTCCAGCACCGCCCAAAGCCGCTGCCCCGGATACCGTTCCCGCAAGGCCCGCAGCGTCTCGCGGATCGCAGTCGGATGGTGCGCAAAATCATCGATGATGGTCACGCCCTCAGCGACAGCCTTCACCTCGAGCCGCCGCTTCACGCTCTTGAACGTGGCCAGCGCCTCAACGATCGCCCCAACCGGAACACCCTGCCCGATAGCAAGCGCCGCCGCCGCCGTAGCGTTCAGAGCATTGTGCTCGCCCGCCATCGGCAGGCTCAGTTCGGCAAACTCTTCGCCGCCGCGCAGCAAAGTCCACCGCGTCAGCGGCCCATCGTGACGCAAGTCAGTCAACCGCCAGTGCGAACTGGCCGCAAAGCCATAGCGCTCCACCGCGCAGAAAGCCTTCGCCACGCACTCGCTCACGTTCTCGCTGCCGTCGAACGCGACAACGCGTCCACGCCGAGGAACCAGATTCACCAGCCGCTTGAACGCCGTCTTCACCGCGTCCAGATTCGCGTAGATATCCGCATGGTCATACTCCACATGCGTCAGGATGATGGCATCCGGAAAGTAGTGCAGAAACTTTGGCCCCTTATCGAAGAACGCCGTGTCGTACTCGTCGCCCTCGAGAATGAACGGCTTCGTCGGCCGAACCATAAAGCTCGTCCCGAAGTTTTCCGCCACGCCCCCTATCAAAAACGAAGGCGCAAGCGCGGCATCGCGCCGCGACGCCGTTTCATAGATCCACGCGAGCATGCTCGTCGTCGTCGTCTTACCATGCGTTCCCGCAACCACAAGCGGCTCGCGTCCAACCAGAAACTCGTCGTGCAGCATCGCCGCCATCGAGCAGAAAGGAATCCGCTGATCGAGCACGTACTCCAACTCGACATTGCCCCGCGAGATCGCGTTGCCCACCACAACCAGGTCAGGCTGGGGCTCGAGATTCGACTCCGCGTAGGGCTCGCGTACCGGAATCTCCAGCTCGCGCAACAGATCGCTCATCGGCGGATACGCCGCGGCGTCCGAGCCGATGACGCGATGCCCCTGCTGCTTCAACATCCCGGCCAGCGACGCCATCGCCGTGCCGCAGATTCCAATCAAGTGAATATGTCGTGTGTTCTGCATCGTTCCTACGCGAGACTAAGCTCTTACGGCCGCCTCAGGAAAGTGTATCTGCGGATTCGCCGCATCGCTCAGATCAAGCATTACCGGAACGCCCAACGGCAGGGTAACGTTCGGCTCGCTCACATGCCCGCACCGCAGCCCAATAGCAACAGGCCCCGCAAACCCGCGCAGACCATGCATAATCGCGCGCTCGAGCAGGTCCTGCTCCTCGGGCTCCACGCACTGCTCCATGTCGCCAAACACGACCCCGCGCACGCCCTCAAGTCGTCCCGCATAGCGCAGATGCAGTAGCATTCTGTCCCACTGATAAGGCTTCGTCCCGATGTCCTCCAGAAACAGCACGCTGTCCCGCAGAACCGGAGCATACGGCGTTCCCAACCCAGCCGCCAGAATCGAGATGCATCCTCCGCGCAACTCTCCCTCAGCGACACCCGTCTGCAACACCCGCAGGCCATCCGCAGCGCCCAGCGACCAGCCGCTGTCGCCATCAAACACGTGCCGCCAACTCGCCAGATCGACGCCGTTGTCTCGCGCAAAGTCAGCCGCAACCATCGGTGCATAGAAGCTCGCCAGACCAGCCTCATTCTGCAGCCAGCTATGCAGTGAAGTGTGGTCGCTGTATCCGATGAACGCCTTGGGATTTGCCCGAATCAGCTCCGCATCCAGATGCGGCAGCAACTCAGCCGATCCCCACCCACCACGCGTGCAGATAATCCCGTCGACTGACCTGTCCGCAAATGCAGTATGCAGGTCGTCAAGCCGGTCCCGCAGCGTCCCCGCGTAATATAACGGTCCACTATCGAGCGCATGCCTCGTCAGCACAACCTTATAGCCCAGCGCCTCAAGCTCCGCCAGACCACGTTCCACCAGTTCGCTCTTGGGCGTGCTCGCCGGTGAAACCACCGCAAGGCTCGCCCCGGGCTTGAGCGAGGCTGGACGTATCAAACCCTTTGCCGAATCCATCACAGACCGAAAACCTCGCCGCGGCAGACAATCTCCGCCGGCCCGGTGAGCAGCATCGCCGACTCATTCGAAGTCCACACTGTGCGCTGCGCGCCACCCTCGGCAATCGCCGTCAGCTCACGCTCGACGCCGCGCAACGCCATCGCCGCGGTCGACGAAGCGCACGTTCCGGTTCCCGAAGATGTCGTCGGTCCGCAACCGCGCTCGAAGATACGAAATGCAATCTCCGACTTCGACTGCACGCGCACAAACTCCACATTCGTCCCATGCGGAAAGAGCGGGCTTGTGCTGATCTTCGCGCCTAGCTCCTGCCACGAAAGACCGTGCGCACCGAAGTCGTCACTCTCCACAAAGAGCACGAAGTGCGGATTGCCAACATTGACCATCGCGCCCGGCACTTCACCGACACCCTCAACCACAATCGTCCGCTGCATCACGCGGGGCACGCCCATCTCGCTTTCGATCAGATACACCGGATCGGCGTCCTCAACCACGCGACAGCGCCTCGGACCGCCATGCGTGCCGAGCACGACATCGTCAATGCCCTCACTCGAAGCCAGCCACGCCGCGACGCAACGTGTACCGTTGCCAGAGAGCTCCGCCTCGCTGCCGTCGGCGTTGAACAGCCGCAAAAACAGCTCCCCATTCGGCCGCCGCTCCAGAAACTCTATTCCGTCTGCCCCCACACTCGTGTTGCGGCTGCACAGCTTCCGCGCCAACTCAGCATGCTTCTTCTGGGCAAACTTCTCTTCGAGGATCAAGAAATCGTTCCCGCAGGCATGTGCCTTTACAAATGGAATCATCACTCTCTTATTCTTCATCAGCATCGCGGAAAACAACAACCTCATCCGCAGCGTCAGTAGCCGTCAACTTCGCGATCAGACGTTCATGCATCTTCACCCCGGTTGAGACGGCAAATGTTATTCGTTGCAGACCGGCATAGCTGTCGCGATCGACGATGTTCAATCGGACACCTTCGCTGTCCAGCACCGTGAGAATTGAGGTATACATCCTGCCTTGGTCGTTTCCGCGCATCTCATACAACATCGAGTAATGCTTCCATCCGGTGCGCGATTCAACAAACCCAATAACCGAAAGAGCAATTAGCGTAATCACGGTGGCCAGTGCCGCCTCGATATAGAGGCCTGCCCCGCACGCCATACCAATTGACGCGATCACAAAGACCGTTGCCGCGCTCGTCAATCCCAAGACGCGATTACGGGTATGCAGAATGAGCCCGGCTCCCAGAAAACCGATACCCTGCACGATATTCGCCGCAACGCGACCCTTATCAGGATTGCCATCGCCGGCCAGAACCGCCGAGAGCAGCGTGAAGAACGCGCACCCAAGACACAGCAGCATGTTCGTACGCAGGCCCGAGGCTTTATGCCGCCACTCTCGTTCCAGGCCTATCAGGCCGCCCAGCAGGCAGGCCGTCAGAAGTCTCTTCGCGGTCCCCGCCGAGAGCAACATCTGATCGATCTGGCTGAAATGAAATTCCGGCACAAACATAGTGTTCGCTGCGATAGTAGCATCCCGGCGCACCGTCTAATGCGTCAAAGTCGCAAAGCGATTCGACTGGTAAATACGCGCACACGGCTGTCCTGTCGTACATAGAACCGTCAGCTCCGTCAGGCCCTCCGGATGCTCCTCGACCGCCTTCGATACTGGATCGCCCGCGATTGCCACCACGTAGGCAGCCTTATCGGCAGGGTCCGCGAGTGCCGCCTTCCAGCTGTCGTAGTCGTACTCGTTCAGGAACTGCCGCAACGGCAGCCCCGCCTGCTGGATCGCTCCAATATGGTCGGAGCTGTACATCAGAATCGGAACGCCAGGGGGAAACACCTGCAGGTCCCGCGCCAGCGCCGACTCGAACGCTATCCGCGTCGTCGAGTTCACCATCGCCTCCTGCAGCACCAGAGGCACCGTGTACATCATCGCGACCGCGTTGAAAGCCGCTAACGAAAGCGCCAATGGATAAAGCAGGCGCGTCGCCAGGGGCTGCGACTTGCCCCACCTGCGCGCAATCCAGGCGAGCGCGAGAAAACCCGATGCCGCAAACGGCGGCAGCATCTCCATCCCATACCGCGAGTTGTAGTACGAGTGCGGCCAGAACGGCGGAATGAAGATAGGCACCGAGCCGTAAGCAATCGAATAAACATAGAAAGGCAGCGGCACCCACAAAAGCAAAGCGGGCCACTCAACCTTCCTTCGAACCGTGAGCACGACTCCTGCGATCGCCGCTACAAACAGGACAAGACCTGCTCTCCACGCCGCTGCATCAAGCTCAGCCGTCCTTAGATACAGCCTCAGCGCATACAGCGGGTTATGCCATCCGGGATAATGATGCGACCCGGGCGGGGTGGTCTTTCGCTCAATCGCAGCAGCCGAGTAAGGCCCGCGGATGAAATCCAGAGGATCATGAAAGAAATGCTGGTTATAACCAAGCCAGATCAACGGCCCCGCCGCCGCAAGAACCGTGAACGCCGCGTAGAAAGGAGCCACACTCTTCCATATCTTTCGATCGCGATAAAGCTGCCACGTGACAACACACCACACCGCCGCGCCGAAGATCCATCCGTCGTAACGCGTGAAAACAGCCGCCATAATCAGCAGGCCCAGGAAGATCATCCTCCGCGCGGCGCGGCGGCCTTGCCCTTGCGCAATCGCAGCAACGCACTCCATCGTCAGCAACGTTGCCCAGACAATGATCGCCAGAAACAACGGCTCCGTCATCGCCGTCGTCGAGAGATAGAGCAGATTCGGGTTCAGCGCATAAAACGTCGTCGCCGCAAACGACCACTGCGGCGTCATCATCCGCCGCGTCAGCCGGTAGAAGCCGATCACGCCAAAGACGTAGCACAGCAGCGAAGGCCACGCTCCGGCCATTCCGTTCTGCCACCACTCCATCTTCCCGATGAACGGCAGCATCAGCAGATGCTGCAGGGGCAGCCACACACCTCCCAGTTGCTGCAGCCCGGGATTGCGCGAGTCAACGACGCGACGCGCGATGCCAAGATGTGCCACCGCATCGCCGTACAGCAGAAGATAGCCACGCGAGAAGCAGACGATCAGCGCGATGAAGCCGAGAACCACCGAGGCCAGCGCGACAGGAAACGTCTCTTCCCGGCTCGCAGGCCTCACCTCATCCTTCGCCACACCCAGATCAGTCGTGGCAGGCACAGCGCGCCGTTGTCTTCTACGCCCCTGAGTAGTCAAGGTGCGAAATCTCCATGAACAACTTGAAGCGCTCGTCGATCTCCTCGCGCGTCACCGCCTGCAGGCGCTCGGTGCCGAAGCGCTCGACCGCAAAGGAGCCCATCACGCCACCGTAGAACATCGCTCGCCGAAAGACCTCAGGCGTCAGCTCAGGCTGCGACGCAAGATAACCATAGAAGCCGCCGGCAAACGAGTCTCCCGCTCCAGTCGGATCGACGACCTCAGCCAGCGGCAGCGCCGGGGCACGGAAGGGATGCACCGCCTTCACACCGCCATTGAACGAGTAGTCTCCGAAGAATGCGGTAGCTCCATACTCGCCGTGCTTGACCACCAGCGCCTTCGGCCCCATCCCAAGCACCTTCTTCGCTGCAAGAACAATATTGTGCTCGCCGGTAAGCATGCGAGCCTCTCCGTCATTGATCAACAGCACGTCGAGTTCGCGCAACACCTTTGCCAGGTTTTCAGCATGGGCCGAGATCCAGTAGTTCATCGTGTCGCCGCACACCTTGCGCACATTGGGCATCTCGCTTCGTACGCGCGCCTGCAGCACCGGATCGATGTTGGCGAGAAAGAGATACTCGCTGTCCTTGTACTCGGCAGGAATCTTCGGCTCGAACCTCTCAAAGACGTTGAGATCAGTCCCCAGCGTCTTCGCCGCGTCCATCGTGCCCGCGTACGATCCCTTCCAGTGGAAGCTGAGGCCGTCGGCGCGCTCGATGCCGCGCGTATCGATTCCGCGCTTGGTAAACACTGCCTCATGCTCAGCCGTAAAATCCTTGCCAACAACCGCGATCACGCGCACCGGTGTGAAGTAGCTCGCTGCGAGCGCGAAGTGAGTCGCCGCCCCGCCCAGGCAGTGGTCTACCTTGCCGTGCGGCGTCTCGATGCTGTCGAAAGCTACTGATCCAACTACAAGAATTGCCATGAACTCCCCTTGAATGAATGTGTTTAATCTGGCTGCGCGAACTACGCAAAGGAACTACAGATACTTGTCTAGCAGCAGCGACAGATGTTCGCGCGCCTCTGCCGGAATTGCCTTGCGATCGGTGATAATAGCGTACTTCAGTGCATTACCACAGCCGCAGGTCCGATCCGGTGGCATCGCGGCCACAGCGGCTTTTACCACCCTCGATGCGTTCTCCGCATTCTGGTGCAGCACGGCGACGATCTGCTCGACGGTCACGTCGTCATGCCCGTCGTGCCAGCAGTCGTAGTCGGTTACCATCGCCATCGTGGCGTAGCAGATCTCTGCCTCACGGGCGAGCTTTGCCTCCTGCAGGTTCGTCATTCCAATTACATCGGCTCCCCAACTCCGATAGAGGTTCGACTCCGCGCGCGTCGAGAACTGCGGCCCCTCCATGCACACATACGTACCGCCGCTCTTGCCGACCACGCCAACGGCATCACAAGCCGTCTTGAATATCCTCGCGACAGTCGCGCAGACCGGATCACCAAACGCTACATGCGCAACCACTCCACCGCCAAAAAACGTCGACACACGCGCATACGTGCGGTCGATGAACTGGTCAGGAATAACAAAGTCGGTGGGCTTGTGTTCCTCTTTCAGAGAGCCAACGGCGGAGACTGACAGAATGCGCTCCACACCCAGCATCTTCATTGCATAAATATTCGCGCGAAAGTTCAGTTCCGACGGCAGTATCCGGTGTCCGCGTCCGTGGCGGGCAAGAAATGCCACGTTGCGCCCCTCAAGCTCGCCCAACACAAAAGCATCGGACGGCTCTCCAAACGGGGTTGTAATCTTTTCTTCACGAACGTTCGTGAGGCCCGGGATGGTATACAGCCCGCTGCCTCCAATGATTCCAATCTCAGCCTTCTTCAAACTTTCAGCTCCTCAAAACGACGGGCGCCGGATCTATGGGCGCCCTACAGAAGTATATCTGGACGCCGGAAGACACCCGGCCCGCATCATGCCAAATGCATTCAGAGTGCGTGTCATGTCGAGCGCAGGCTCATGGTACTGCTCCACGATGCGCACCGGGCCGACCCCTTGCACACTCGCAATGCTGTCGCGCAGCTCGCGAGCGAGAGCAAGCGGATATCCCTCCGAGATAAAGACTCCCTTGCCCGAGATCGAGAGCAGAACATCACCCTCGTTGGTCGAGTACACCTGCTCGCTCTCGTCCTGCTCATCCTGCTTGCGACGGCTCAGGCCCGAATATTTCCTCGGCAGTTCGCCCGCATAGATTCGCAGGAACGAACGCGCCGAGTCCTCATTCTTCCACCGCGAGTAGTACAGCAGCGCAATCGAAGCCGTCGTCTCCTTCTCCGCAGGCGTAGCCGCCTTCCTCTGTGAGGCGTAATAGACACCACCGTTCCACGCCGTAGCCAGCGCCTCGCCCATCTCGCGGCCGCCAAAGAGCTCCGTAAGGATCCTCACATCGAGCTCGCCCATCACCCCCAGGTCATATGGCGTATAGTCCGCGTCGAGCAGCGGATGCAGGTCCGGCAGCCGCAGCACAGGCACCGGTACATGCTTGATGTAAGCCTCCGGATGCATGATCTCGAAGCTCGACGAAGGCGGATTCTCAAGCGCTCCGGCAAACGCCGCAGTCCTGCCCCCCTTCACCAAAAGCGCCTGCTCAAAACTGAGCCCCTCATCGTAGGGGAACAGCAGGGATTGCTGCAGCAGCAGCGGAGCCCGCGCCAGCACCGGCGAACCGCTCATGTCCGTGACAGAATCCTTCAGCTTATCTGCAAGCTCCGGAGAATCGGCAATTGTCCTTCCCGTCGGGCGCAGCGCGTAGTCCACAAACACAGCCATCGCCTGCCCCTCAGCGACCGCGGTCCTCGCTGTGTCGGCTTCATCGAGCTGCACATGACGATTGTCCTCCTCCACGGTGTGCGAAGGATCGTTGAGGCTCACTTCAGACCACTTCGTCAAATCGATGCGCTGGTCCTGCAGAGCATGTGTCAGTTCATGCGCCAGCACCGGCTTCTGTTCCTCAGGCTGAATCCAGTCCAGCAGATTCACGGTCTTCGTCTTGTTGTCGTAGAAGCCTGCAATCTGCTCGGTCAGAAGCGAGAGCAGAAAAGGCCGCAGATGAAAGTCCCGATCCAGCAATCCGAACTTCTTCAGCACGATCTCGGAGCGCTCCATCCGCTTCGTGCTCTCGTCCTCGTCGAACTTCTCTCGCAGAAAGCGCGTCACCTCATCACGCGAAATCAGTTTCCTTTTCACGCTGTGCTGAATCGGCAGCTTCGTATCGCTGCTGACGAAGTTCAGGATCTCATCAACCGAGCGAAACAACTCCTTCGCCTGCTCCTTCGTCATCGGAGCCTGGCTCTTCTCCTGCTTCTGTGCTTGATCCGTGTCTGGGGTTGTTGTCTGTCCAACGCAGGTCGAACACACCACCATCCCCAACGCGGCCGTCGCCAATGCTGCCTTCCAATGCATCGCTGCCCTCGAACTTCCGCGGCAACGTAACCTCGTCATCGGCCGCTATAATCAAGTGTACGAGAGTTTTCTCGTCTCGCTTGCCATGACGCCAGCAGTTCATCCCACCGCCGAGACCGAATCAAGCCTTCAGCTCACCGCCCTGCTTCACGGCGCCGGTGTCTCGCGCCTCGATGGAACCGGCTGGATCCGCGTCACCGGCGGCGACCGCTCCCGCTGGCTCAACGGCATGACCACCAATGCCGTAGAACAACTCGCTCCCGCCGCGGGAGCCTACAGCTTTTTCCTCAACGCACAGGGCCGCATTCAAGGCGACGGCTACATCTTCGCCCAGCCCGACTCGCTCCTCATCGAGACCGCATCCAGCCAGCTTCCGACGCTCATCCCCTATCTCGATCGCTACATCATCATGGATGACGTCGAGCTCACCGACATCAGCGGCACATGGTCAGGCCTCAGCGTCATCGGTCCACAGTCGGCGTCTCTCCTCGCACAGTTGGGTCTCCCCGTCGCCGTAGAACTCAACCCGCTTGAACTCCGCCATTTCACCTGGAACAACGCCGCGGTCACCGTCATCCACTCCTATAACCCGCTTGTCGCTCGCTACGAGATCTGGGCCGATGCGGCAACCATCGATTCGCTCTTCCAGTCGCTACACTCTGCCGGAGCCGTACCCGCAACCCCGGAGAGCATCGAGGATCTCCGCATCCTCGAAGCGACACCGCGCTACGCCGTGGACATCCGGGACCGCGAGCTCCCCCAGGAGACCGGCCAGACCCGCGCCCTGCACTTCGCCAAGGGCTGCTACCTCGGCCAGGAGATCGTCGAGCGCATCCGCTCCCGCGGCAACGTCCACCGCATCTTCCATGCCTTCCGACTCGAAGGCGGCGTCCCATCCACCGGCACGGTCCTTGAGGCCGCTGGAAAACCCGTCGGCGAACTCACGAGCGTAGCCGTGATCCCCGTCAAAGGCAGTCAGCTCCAGCTCGCCCTCGGCTACGTACGCCGCGAGGCACTCGATCGTGGCGAGCCACTCACTTATCCCGGTGGCACCGCAGTTCCGGTCACTAGCCCATTTCTATCCGGCGAAGTAACCTCACCGTCGCAAGCATTTGAATCTTCTGAGAGAAAATAAAATCATGGCTGAACAGAACAAACCCTTCGTCATCACCGACCGTCGCAAGTTCACCCTCGACGGCACGCCTCGGCCTGACGCTGACCCTTCACCCGAAAAGGAAGCCAGCAATCCCGTTGCTCCCGCGGCGGCCGCGCCGCCCACAACCCGGGCAGAGACGAAGCCAGAGCCTCCCGCGCCCGAGCCGCCGGCTGCCGCAGACGACCTGCCGCCCGGCCCCTCTGCCGAGGAGAGCAACCGGTCACGCATGGCCTACGAGGCCACAGCCGAACGTCTCGACACCGCCATTCGCGCCGCCAATCCCGGCGCCGACCATCTCCCCCCGATGAGCTTCGAGCGGCTCGTCCAGTCCATCTACATGACGGCCATCATGCAGCTCGGCGGAGCTACTCCCGAAGGCGAGCAGCCACAGGTCGACATCCTCGGCGCACGCCAGAGCATCGACATGCTCGGCGTTCTTGCCGAAAAGACCAAGGGCAACCTCAATGACGACGAGCACCGCCTGCTCGACAGCGCCCTCTTCGAGCTGCGCATGGCCTTCCTCGAGATCACCCAGGCCCTCGCCCGTTCCGCTGCGGCCAAGACACAAGGTCAGCCGCCAAGCCCAGGCCGTCCGAGCATCGTCCGCTAAAAGATGGAGGCAACCCTCACCTTTCTCGGCAGCGGCACCTCCATGGGAGTGCCCACGCTTGGGTGCAACTGCGAGGTCTGCGCCTCTGCCGTCTCGCCGACGGGCGACCCGCGCAACCGCCGCACGCGCCCTTCACTGCGACTCACCTATAACGATCGCATCGTCCTCATCGACACCGGCCCTGACTTCCACGCCCAGGCCCTCCGCGAGAATATCGCCCACGTCGACGCCGTACTCTACACACACGGGCACGCCGACCACGTCATGGGCTTCGACGACCTCCGCCCGCTCAGCTTCCAGGTCAAGGACGACCTTCCCATCTACGCCGATGAAGAGACAATCCGCGCCCTGCGCCGCGTCTTCGACTACACCTTTCGCACCGAGGACCGCTACCCCACCAGCGCGCGCGTGAAGACCCACGTTATCGACCCCACTCCCGGCGCAGGCTTCGATCTCTTCGGGGCCTGCTTCCGCCGCATCCCCGTCACACACGGCCGCGAGCAGATCACCGGCTACCGCTTCGGCTCGGCGGCCTACCTCACCGACATGAGCGACATCCCGCCCGAGAGCTTCCCCCTCCTGCAGAATCTCGACGTTCTCATTCTCGACGCTCTGCGCCGCCAGCCGCACCCCAGCCACTCGCACCTTGAACGCTCCATCGCCTACGTCGAGCAGCTCAGGCCCAAACGCGCCTACTTCACACACATCAGCCACGACCTCGATCACGCACCCACTGAGGCCGAGCTACCGCCGCACATCCGCCTTGCCTACGACGGCCTCCAAATTCAATTCGAGATCGCCTGATGCAGCTCTATCGACATCTTTCCGAGATCCCCGCCAGCTTCGGCCCCACGGTCGCCACGATCGGCAACTTCGACGGCGTCCACCGTGGCCACCAGTGGGTCATCGCCGAGGTCATCGCCCGCGCC
Source organism: uncultured Acidobacteriaceae bacterium (assembly GCA_963741395.1). Taxonomy (GTDB): domain Bacteria; phylum Acidobacteriota; class Terriglobia; order Terriglobales; family Acidobacteriaceae; genus Edaphobacter. The sequence continues at coordinate 172,371 of CAVUHV010000002.1, read as the reverse complement.
CGAGCCCTCGGCCTGCAATCACTCGCCGTCACCTTCGATCCCCACCCCGCACGAGTCGTCCGCCCCGGCTCCAACCAGCGCCTTATCACTCCGCTGCCACAGAAGCTCGACCTCCTGGCCGCAACCGGCATCGACGCCGCTCTCGTCCTTCCGTTCACAACTGAGTTCTCTCATATGACGGCGCGCAGCTTTGCCGCTGAAGTCCTGCAAAAAGCACTCCACATCAAAGAGCTGCACGAAGGAGAGAACTTTCGCTTCGGCTATCAGGCAGAGGCTGGCATCGACAACCTCGAAGCCCTCGGCCGTGACCTTGGCTTCACTGTAAGGGTCTACGCCCCCCGCATCGTTCGCGGCATCGCCGTCTCCTCCAGCTGCATCCGCCAGCTCATCGCCGGAGGCAACGTCTCGCAGGCACGTGCGCTGTTGGGCCGCCCCTTCAGCATCGAAAGCACTCCCGCCCAGGGCCGCGGATACGGAACGCGCTACACCGTCCCCACGATCAACCTCGCTCCGTACTCGGAGCTTCTCCCGGCAAACGGCGTCTACATCACAACGCTCAAAGTGGGAGATCAGACCTTCGACGCCGTCACGAACGTAGGCAACCGTCCCACCTTCGGAGCCGACTCCTTCACCGTCGAAACCCACATCCTTAACTTCCACCCCGTCGACCTCAGCGAGACCACCCCACTCACCCTCACCTTCCTCCAGCGGCTACGCGACGAGATTCGCTGGCCAAATCCCGACGCCCTGCGCGAACAGATCGGCCGAGACGTCCGCAAGGCGCAACGCTTCTTCACTCTGTCTCGGGCGGTGGGACCGAAACGCCTTGCCTCTGCTCCCCACTCGGAGCCGTCGGCGCAGTAGCGCCGCCACCCTCGGGCTTCGCCGCGGCCGGAGCCTTCGGCTTCGGCACATCGCCCTCATCATCGGAGTCGGAATCCTTCGGCGCAACCTCCTTAGGCACTGTATTCGTAACTCCCGGCTTGCTCACCGCAACATCCAGCACCTTCTTGGGCGCGCCCTCCGCCGGGAAAGTCTCATCTGGCTTATCCGCAATCGCCACGCGCATGAAGTCCATCCACATCGGCAACGCCGCCCGCGCTCCCGTCTCCTTCTCTCCTAGCGATCTCCGGTCATCGAATCCGATCCACGTGCCGCAAGTCACCGAAGGCGAAAACCCCAGGAACCAGGCATCAGTGAAATCGTTCGTCGTCCCGGTCTTACCTCCCAGCGGATGCTTCAGTTGCGCTCCCGCCCTTGCTGCCGTGCCATGCTGCACCACCGCCTGCAGAAACTGCATCATCGTACGCGCCGTATCCACCGAGATCACCTCGTCCACCTGCGGTGGCTGCTCATCCAGAGGTAATCCGTCAGCCTGCGTCACCTTTCTGATGTAGTGCGGTTCAATGCGAATCCCATCGTTCGGGAAAACGCTGTACGCCCCCACCTGCTCATACAGCGAGATGTCAGCCGCGCCAATCGCAACCGGCAGAACAGGCGGTATATCGCTCGTCACACCAAACCGGTGCGCCGTATCAATGACCTTCCTGATCCCCAACCGAAACGCCAGCTTCAACGCCGGAATATTCCGTGACTCCGCGAACGCATTCACCAGCGTCATCGCGCCCCTGTAGTCATTCTCATAGTTATGTGGCGTATAAGGCCCGCTTGCGCTCGGAAACGTCACCGGCCCATCCACAATAATGTCCGTCGGCTTCGCTCCCGCCTCAATCGCCGTCGTGTACACATACGGTTTGAACGACGACCCCACCTGCCGCTCCGCCTGCGTAGCGCGGTTGAACTGCGACAGCGCGAAGTCCCTGCCGCCCACCATCGCCAGTACCTCACCATCGGCGTTATTCACCGCCATCATCGCAGCCTGCGCGCCCGTGTCCTGTTCGAGCGTAGCTTTCAGTGAGCCGTCCTTCTCCTCGCTCGTAACATGCAGATAAACAAGGTCGCCATTCTTAAGGAAGCTGTCACCATCAACATTCTGCGTCCACTTCCAATCCTCCGGAGTCAGCACAGCTTCTTTTGAGCCGAGCTTCACCGTGACTTCCTTCGGCTCAACAGCAAGCACCACACCGTGCACATAACTCCCCTTCGCCACCGGCTGCGACCAGTCCGGATGTACGTAACTTTCTGCATCCTGCCCCTGCAGCACGACATTCTCGAGGTTGCCCTTCCATCCATGCCGCCGCTCATAGGCCGCCGTGCCATCCAGCACAGCCTTATTCGCCACCGCCTGCAGATCAAGATCGAGCGTCGTGTACACCTTCAGCCCCGCTCCATGCACCTCCTCAACGCCATACTCCTTCTCAAGCTGCCGGCGCACTTCCTCTACGAAGTACGGCGCAACGCTGTTTGGCGGAGGCTCCAGATGCAAGCCCAGCGGCGCAGCAATCGCCGCCTCCGCCTGAGCCTTCGTAATCTTCCTGTCAGCCTCCATCTCGCTCAGCACCAGATTCCGCCGCTTCAGCGCCCGATCCGGAAACCGCACCGGCGAATAATACTCCGGCCCCTTCGGCAGAGCCGCCAGCAGAGCGGCCTCCGTCAGCGTCAGGTCCTTCGCCCGCTTGCTGAAGTAGTACTCCGACCCCGCCTCGAACCCGTACGTTCCGCGCCCAAGATAGATCTGGTTCGCGTACAGCTCGAAGATCTGCTCCTTCGTGAATCTCCTCTCGATCTGCATCGAGAGGATGATCTCCTGGATCTTCCGCGAGTATGTCTTTTCCGACGAGAGAAACAGATTTCGCGCCAGCTGCATCGTAATCGTCGACGCTCCCTGCGTCCGTCCCTTCGAGTGCAGGTCGCGATACGCCGCTCCAACCGCACGAAAGAGATTCACTCCCCAGTTGCGCTCAAAACTCTTGTCTTCGATCGACAGAATAGCGTCCCGCAGCACCGGAGGAAACTCCGAGTAGGGGACCACCACGCGCCGCTCCAGCGCGAACGAGCCGAAGGCACGCCCATGCACATCCAGCAGCTCAGTTGTCGTATTAGGACGATACCGCGTCAGGTCTTCGATCTGCGGTAGATCGATGGAGTACACCACCATGAGCCCGCACATCGCGCCAAAGACCGCTGACAGTCCCAACAGCGCGAAGAAGGTAAACTTGCGCGCGATCCGGCGGCTCGGATACTCCGGCCCATTCACCAGCCGGCGAACAGCCCGCCTCCACAGAGGCTCGCTTTCAATCTCCGTCAGCTTGTCGTTATGGTTGAACAGCGTCTGCACGGCTTCAGCATAGCAGCTACTCGGTGCCTGCCAGAGCCTGTGCCCTAAGCGCTCTTACTCTTCAACAGATCGAGCGCCCGGTTCAGCTGATCGTCCACGCTCACGCCCGATTTCGGCGTCGAAGCCGGCTGCGTCTCCGTAGTGGCCGAATCATCATCCGGCACCTGGCCATCGTCCAGGTTCGAGGCCACCAGGACGCCCGGGGTCACGCCATCGTCCTGCAGCTTCTTACCCGACGGCGACTCATACTTTGCAACCGACAGAATCAACGCGGAACCATCCGTCAACTCAAACGTCTTCTGCTGCGCGCCTTCGCCAAAGGTCTTTTCACCCACCAGGTCGGCGCGGTGATTATCCAGCAGCGCTGCTGCCACCAGCTCTCCCGGGCCCGCCGTTCCACGGTTCACCAGCACGACCACCGGAGCCGTCGCACTGATCGCCTTCGACGGATCAGCTGCGAACGTCTGCTTCGCTACCTTCTGCCCTTCGAGCATCGCAATCGTGCCCGACTTCAGAAAGAAGTTCGCCAGCCTCGTCGCCTCGCCCATATCGCCCGCAGCAACGTCGCGCAGGTCGAGCAGTACCTTCTTATTGCCTGACTTCGACATCCCCTTCAGCTTCGACTCCACCTGCTGCACGTGCTCATGGTCCAGCACCTCCGGCTTCAGGTACAGAATCGTCGAGTTCTCATATAGCGTCTCCGCTACCGGCGGAAGCGTCAGGGCCACCCGGGTCAACTCAACCTTCTCCGGAGCAGCCTTTCGTGGCCGGATCACCGACAGCGACAGCTCGCTCCCCGGCTGACCCTCCAGCAGAAGCCGGATCACCGCAAGCGACATGTCCCGCGTATCCTTGCCGCCGATCGCCTCGATAATGTCACCATCGTTCAGACTCGCCTTGTCCGCCGGGCTTCCCGGAACCACCGAGACCACCGTCGCGTAGCCATACCGCTTCGAGACATTCAGCCCCACCTGAGCATTGCCGCCCTTGTCCGCCTTATAAGCCTTGTAGTCCTCCGGCGACAGGTAGCTTGAGTCCGCATCCAGCGACTCCAGCAGCCCGCGCAGCGCCCCGTTCGTCACCTCAGGGATGTTCGGCTCTTCGACGTAGTCCGTCTGGATGTGCCGCAACACCTCGGTGTAGACATTGATCTGGCGATACGCGCCCTCCTGCGGCTCTGACGCTGCGTTCACACCGCTCGAGTTCGCCCCGAGAAATACAACGAGCACCAGTACGACCGAAACAGCAAGCAGAAGGATCTTGGAAATTTTAGGCATAGGCTGAAACCGTCTCCAGAGGACACACGTCCCGTCAGGGGTTAGACGTACCCCATAAACGAAATGATACCCTCATACCCAGATTACGCGATACCCCGGTGGAATCACACTTTGGTGGCGGCGGGCAGAATCGAACTGCCGACCTACGGGTTATGAGTCCGTCGCTCTAACCATCTGAGCTACGCCGCCGATGTGTTGAAAAGGGTTACGCCGGCACAAAACTCTCTCGAGGAAAGAGACCATCGTCACGGCACAGCCAGATACCATCATACTTGATTCCGAAACCGCGGTAAACGAGGCCAGCCTGTGAGCAAACCAAATGCGAGGATTTGGAAACCCGCTCTGATCTTTCTCACTTTGGCACTTGCAGCGTTCTTTTTGTTCACTTATATCGGAAAAATCAACGACTGCGCCCCCAATCAGGTTGACGGCCAGTGCGGACTCGCCTCCGGAATGGGAATGTTTTTTGGTGTTATCTTTGGCGCTGTGATTCTTTTGGCGGGCGGTATCTTTATTTCCGTTAGAGTTAGCCAGCGGAAAGCGGATTGCTCTTCAACACAAAACAGCCCAAAATGACCCAATCTCTGTTCGCCAAGATTTCAACCCTAGGCGTCATCCCGGCTCGCCTCGCCTCCACCCGTCTGCCCCGTAAGGTCCTTCGTATCATTGCCGGACGCCCCATGCTCGCCTGGGTCTACGAGGCCGCCCGCGCCTGCCCGCAGCTCGATTCCCTTATCGTCGCCACCGACTCCGACGAGATCGCCGCCCTCTGCCAGGCCAACGGCTGGCCCTGCCAGCTCACCTCGCCCGACCTGCCCAGCGGAACCGACCGCGTCCACGCCGTCTCCCAACTCATCGACGCCGAAATCTACGTCAACATCCAGGGCGACGAGCCGCTCCTCAAGCCCGAGCACCTCACCGCGCTCCTCAAGCCCTTCGCCCAGCCTAACGTCGAAGTCTCCACCCTCAAGGTCCCCTGCACGCCGGAGAACATCTCCAACCCCAACGCCGTCAAGGTCGTCACCGCAGCCGACGGCCGCGCCCTCTACTTCTCCCGCGCCACGATCCCCTACAACCGCGACGGCAACCCCACCCAATACTGGAAGCACATCGGCCTCTACGCCTACCGAAAATCCGCGCTCCAGCGGTTCCCCACGCTGCCGCACTGTACCCTCGAACACACCGAGCGGCTCGAACAACTCCGTTTCCTCGAAAACGGCATCTCCCTCTACGTCGAACCCACCGAACACGACACCATCGGAGTAGACACCGAAGAAGACCTCAAGCTGGTGGAGACAATCCTTCAGCCTCAGCGGACTTAATCCTTATCCCGCCGCGACGTGGGCCGCCCTAGGCAAAAAACACAACTCCAGACCATCGCCATGCGCCGTCACTCGCAGCCCCTCGAGCGAAGCAACCACCCAGTCCGCCTCATGCAGATCGCTTAGTGAATGCGTCCCCAGCACTCCCAGCACCCTGCATCCGGCAGCGATCCCCGCGCCGACGCCCGAAGGAGCATCTTCCACCACCACGCACTCCTCCGGCCTGCAGCCCAGCAGCGCCGCGCCGCGCATGTAAGGCTCCGGATCCGGCTTGCCCCGCTCCACCATATCGCCGCTGATGATCCGCTTCGGAATCGGCAACCCTGCCACCTGCAATCTCCCAGTCATCAGCCTGTGCGTCGCCGAAGTCACAATCGCCCACCGCTCCGGCGGCAGACTCTCCAGTAGCGCCTTCACCCCAGGCAGCACCTTCAGGTCCGCAGTGTCCTCAATCTCCATGTCTTCGATCGCCCGAAGCCCCGCCTCCGGGTCGATATCAGGCCTCAGACTCTTCACGATCTCGATAGCCCGCATCCCATGCGGAACCTCGTAGCTCTCCGCATTCGGAATCCCATAAATCGCCGCCCATCGCTTCCAACACCGCACCACTGACCCAATCGAGCTGATCAGCACGCCATCCATATCGAACAGCAGCCCCTTGGTCTCCACGCAGATCGTGTCGCTCAAGCCGCACCTCCATCGAGCACAAACTCCTGCGCCGCCTTCAGAACCCTCTCCACCGACTCCTGCGAGCAGCTCTCGCAGTAGACCCGCAGCAGCGGCTCCGTACCCGAGGCCCGCAACAGCAGCCACGTCTCTGCAGCGTTCTTCTTGCCCGCGCAATCAGGATTGTCCAGAAAGAACTTGATCCCATCCAGCGTCTCGACCCGCAGCACCTTCATGCCTGCAATCGCAGCAACCCCAGCCTTCGCCCTTGCAATCGCCGACTGCTTCACTTCCTCCGCGATATGCATGTCAACGCGGCCATACTCATGCTCGCCGAACTCCTCTTGCAGGTCGGCAATTAACTCAGCCAGACACTTCTTCTCGTCCGCCATGACATTCGCCAGTAGCAGACTGTTCAGCAAGCCATCGCGCTCAGGCAGGTGTTTGCTGATACCGATCCCGCCCGACTCCTCGCCGCCAATCAGAATCTCCTTCTCCAGCATCAGGTCGACTACATATTTGAAGCCGATCCCATGCTCATTCACCTGCCGGCCATACTTAGCCGCAATGCGATCGACCATCTTCGTCGTGTTGAAGGCGCGCGTCACCTCACCCGGCCATTTCTTCTTCTCCAGCAGCCAGTACATCAGCAGGCTCAGAATCTTGTGCGCGTCCACCACGTTGCCGTACTCATCCACGGCGCCGATGCGGTCAGCGTCGCCATCCGTAATCAATCCCGCATCGCAGCGCTCACCCACCACCGCAACCTGCGTCATGGCAATATGCGGAAGAATCGGCTCCGGATTGATCCCCGGAAACGCCGGATTGATCTCATCGCGAATCTCGCAAAACGGAATCCCCGCGCGTGCAAAGATTCCTGCAATCACGCAACGGCCCGCCCCATACATCGGGTCAATCAGAAACTTGAACCCCGACGCCTTGATCGCCTCCAGGTCCACAAACCGCTCGAGCGCCGCGACGTACTCCGGATTGAAGTCCACCTCTTCAATCGGAGCCGGCGTAGCCGCCTTCACCAGCGGCTTGTCCAGATAGCTCTCAATCGAAGTCATGATCGCCGGTGTGCCCGAGCCCCCATAGCTCGCCTTGTACTTCACCCCGTTCCACTCCGCCGGGTTGTGGCTCGACGTAATCATCACTCCGCCCGCAGCTTTCCTCTCACGCACCGCAAACGACAGCGCCGGAGTCGGCGTAATCCCCTTCGCGAGCGCCACCGGAATCCCCGCGCCGGCCAAAACCTCCGCCACAATCTTCGCAAACGACCGCGACCCGAACCGTGTATCGTAGCCGATGCAAACCCCGGCCTTCGCGTCCTCATGCGCCAGCACATAGTTCGCAATCGCCGACGCCGCCACCCGAACGTTGGCATAGGTGAAGTCGTCGGCAATAATGCCGCGCCAGCCATCCGTCCCAAACTTCACTACCGTCTTTGTCTCACTCATAGTCTGTCGATACGTCGAGCTAAACGAGATCTTCCCGGCCCACCAGCTTCAGCTCCGCAACCACCTTTCCCACCTCCTGCGACCTCTCCCGCGTCGTGATCAGCAGAGCATCTCCGGTCTCTACCACCACCAGATCGCTCACCCCAACCAGCGCAATCACCTTGCCCGGCGCATACACATAATTGCCCTTCGAATCGATCTCCACGCAAGGCTGGTCCGCTTTGTCGAAGACGTTCGCCTCATCAAGTTCCTCTGGCGGACAGTCCGCCACGTGCTGATGCAGCGACGACCAGCAGCCCAGGTCATTCCACCCAAAGTCCGCCGGCAGGCAATAAATCTCCGACCCCACTTCACCCTTCACCGACCGCGGCTCCAACACAGCGTAGTCAATAGAGATGTTCTCGCACTGCGGATACACCTCTGCAAACACCCGCTCAAACTCCGGCGTTCCATATGCATCCGCAATCAGCTCCAGCAACGGAGCCATCGCCGGACAGTGCTCCGCAATCGCCTGCTTCAGCGTCTGCGCCGTCCACAGGAAGATCCCGCCATTCCACGCATAAGTCCCCGCGGCGACAAACGCCTCGGCCAGCTCGCGGCTCGGCTTCTCCGTAAACCGCTTCACCCGCCGAACTTCAATCCCCCCGCAAGGCACAGTCGAAGCATCCACCACTGCTCCCCGCTCAACGTAGCCGTATCCCGTCTCCGGCTTGGTCGGCGGAACCCCAAGCACCACGATCTTGTCACCCGTAGCCGCCAACGCCACTCCCGCCCGCACCACTTCGCAGAACCGCCTCGTGTTGGCGACCACCTGGTCCGAAGGAAATACGCCAATCACGGCATCAGGGTCAGTCTTCGCCACCATAAACGCCGCCAGCCCACACGCCGGAGCCGTATTCCGCGCCGCAGGCTCGCTCAGTATCCGCGCCCCAGGAATCTCCGGAAGCTGCGCCGCGATTGTCTCGCACAGCAGCTCGTTCGTAATCACCCAGAACTCACCCGCCTCAGCCAGCGGCAGCAGACGATCCATCGTCTGCTGAATCATCGTGCGTTCCCCATCCAGAGCCAGCACCTGCTTCGCTTTGGCCTTGCGGCTGCGCGGCCAGAACCGCGTCCCGCTGCCGCCTGCAAGAATCACCGGAGCAAATCGTGGCTCCGACCTACCGGCCTCAATCGCCATACAACTCCGTTCCAAAGGAAAGGACCGCGCCGACACAATTCGGCAGCGGCCCTCCCCTAAAACATCAACCTAGCCCAGCTTCGCAAAGTACTCCCGCATCCGCTTCACGCCCTCGTCCACTACATCGTGCGAGACCGCATACGACAACCGGATGTGCTCCTTCGTCCCAAAAGCCTCGCCCGGAACCACCACCACATGCGCCTCGCTCAGCAGCTTCGCCGCAAGGTCCGTCGCCGACGTCACCCCGCCCTTGCCGATGAACTTGCTCACGTTCGGATACACATAAAACGCTCCCTCAGGCACCGTGCAGGTCAGCCCCGGAATCGTCTTGAACCCTTCCAGTACGCGATCCCGCAGCTTGATATAGTCCGCACGCATCTCCGCCACGCACTCCTGCGACCCGCTCACTGCCGCGATCGAAGCACGCTGCACCATGCTCGCCGTGTTCGACGTCGACTGCGACTGCAGCTTGCTCATCGCGGCAATAATCGCCTTTGGCCCCAGAGCATATCCCGCGCGCCAGCCCGTCATCGCATATGTCTTCGAGAGCGACCCCAGCACCACGACATGCTCTTTGCAGTCCTTAAAGCTGCCGCCCGAGACGATCTTCCCCGTAAAGTTCAGGTACACGTAGCACTCGTCGAGCAGCACAAAGATGTCGTTCTTGTGCGCCAGCCGGACAATGGCCTCCAAATCCTCAGGCGAAACCACCGCGCCCGAAGGATTCGACGGCGAATTCAGAATGATCGCCTTCGTCTTCGGCGTAATCGCCGCTTCAACCATCTTGGCCGTCAGACGAAAGTTCTGTGCCTCATCCGTCTCGACCGGCACGACCACGCCGCCCGCATACTGAATGATGTCCTTGAACGACACCCAGTACGGCACCGGCAGAATCACCTCATCGCCGTGGTCCACCAGCACCTGAATCGCATTGAACAGCGCCAGCTTCCCGCCGGTCGTAAACACACACTCCTCGGGCGAGTAGTCCGACCCGAAGTCGCACGCATGCCGGTCCACAATCGCCTTCCGCACCTCGGGAATTCCGGCAACGTTCGTGTACCGCGTAAAGTTCTTCTCGATCGCATCAATCGCCGCGTCCTTGATGTGTCGCGGAGTCGAAAAGTGCGGCTCGCCGGCGCCAAAGTCCGCCAGGTTCACACCCTCGGACTTCAGCTTCAGCGCCGCAGCGGTGATAGCCATCGTGGCTGAAACTTCGATGCGGCCGATCCGGTCCGCAAATATCTTGGTAGCCGTCGCTGTGCTCATACCTCTAGTGTGTCAGATTTGCCCACCGAGATAAAGCCACAGCCCCCAGGCATTCTCCGCGCGGACCCTGCCAAACGGATATCCTGCCGTACGAAGGAGTTCTCATGAACAAGTTCCTCGCCGCTGCTCTGCTTTTCTCCGCCTTCGCCATCCCCGCCCACTCCCAGGTCAAAACCACCCGCGATCAGATCCTCTTTTACACCTCCGACTGGCACGGTGAGCGCTTCCCAGACGGGCGTCCCAAGCTCCCCGACTCCCTCCTTGAGCGCGCGCTCGACGTCTCCATCGAAGACGTCTGGGACTTCCTCCGCGAACACAAATACAACTGCCAGTTCGAGGGCAACTGGCAGGCCCTACACATCGACGAGCCCTTCGCCGGCCGCGCGCTCACCGCACAATACATGCCGTCACGCCCCGATATGGCCAAAGCCATCGCCGCCGAAGGCAAAGCCGAGGGCCGAAAGAGCGGAACCAACAGCTGGCCCATCAACGAACTCCAACCCGGCGACGTCTACGTAGCCGACGGCTTCGGAAAGATCGTCGAAGGCACTCTCATCGGCTCCAACCTGGGCAGCGGCATCGCCGCCCACACCCACGCCGGATTCGTCTTCGACGCCGGAATCCGCGACCAGGAAGAAAACCGTGAGATCCCCGACCTCAACGGCTTCTATCGCGGCTACGACCCCTCCGCCTGGGCCGACATGACCCTCACCTCCATCAACTCCCCCATCCGAATCGGCCGGGCCACCGTCCTCCCCGGCGATCTCGTCCTCGCCAAAACCGACGGCGTCATCTTCATCCCCGCAATCCTCGCCGAAGAGGCCATCAGCTCCGCCGAGTTCACCAACCTCCAGGACGCCTTCAACTTCGAGCGCAACCGCGCCGGTCAGAACGGAGCCGAGTTCGAAGGCGGCTGGACCCTACAAAAATACGACGCCTTCGCCAAATGGATCGGCGCCCACCCCGAAAAGCTCAAGATGTCCCGCGCCGAATTCGACGCATTGCTCGCAAAGCACCGGCACGAATAAGCCTGAACTCCCACACATGGGCCAAGATGTCTTGCGAACACACGCCGATTTATGAGGACTAATCCATACCCCTTCAGTGAGGAACGACGGGAGACTGAGAAGGCTTGGGAGCATGCGATGCAGGAGAAGGAGGCGGCACTTCGCCGTCTGCGGGCAGGATTGTGCTCGTGACGTGGAATTTCCCGTAATTTCCAGCAACAATGTGCACGTCGCCGTCCATTGAAAATGCGAAGTAACGCGCCTCTCCCTTTGCGACCAGGCTCGATAGTAGCCAAATGCCGGTATCCACTCGTGTGTTTTCGATCCTGACCTGTGTCCCTTTGCGGATGTTTATTGCTCCCCCATCTGATTTCACATCGGCAAGGAATCTTCCCTCCACATCTTGAACGGCGTGGTCCTCCTCGTCGATCCCAACCGTTCCTGAGAAAAATTTGAGAAGGGCTTCGTTTACGTCAACCGCCTTTACAGAAGGGTTCCAGGCAAAATCAAGCAGAATGGTGGAGCGACCTCCTACCTCCTGCCGACGAGGATTCGAAAAGGTACACAGCTCAAGCATTCTGGAAAAAAGAATCCGAGGCGGATCTTCGGAGGAACTGGCATCCTTTCCTTGTGCGTGGAGCGCTTTGGCCTCAGCAAATTCGCTATCGACGCGCTTGTTTTCGGCAGCGATTTCCTCGGCGGAGACAGGAATGTCCCGAATGCTATTGTGGTACAGTCCCGTTCCGCAGTAGTCGCAGTTCGGCACGACACGAGCGACACGGACTCCATCAAGCCAGAAGACCTCGAATTTGCGTTCCCTATATTCGAGCACGTCATAAGTCACCCCCACTGGGTGGCGTGGAGTGGAGATGCCCGGACATTGTGGGGCCCACGTACATTCCCTTCTCAGCTTGTTTGCATTGAAGTCTTCGCGAAAAACGTAGTCCTGCTCTTTGGATTCCGCGAATCTCTGCTGCAGTATGGCCTGCCGAACAAGAGTAGTGACATCAGGTAAAGGAATCGTGGATTGAGCGTGGGCATTCACAACAACCGTAGATAGATGAAGTAGCAGGAAACTGCTTGTGAGGACGCGTGAGCGCATAGTGAATGCCATATCGTCTCGGGAAACGCGCTTAACTTGACTCGCACATCTCCACCACCACCTTCCCCAAAGCCCCCGCCTCTACCATCGAATGCGCAGCCACAATATCTGCTGCCGCAAACCTCTCACGACTCATAAGCGGCCTAATCTTTCCTCCATCCACCAACTCCGCAGCCTCCCGCAAGATTTCCCCGTGATGCGCCTGCCCAAAACCCGTCAGCAAAGGCATCAATGTAAACACTCCCGAGTAAGTCGCCCCACGAAACGAGAGCGGAGCTAGCGAATGCGTACTCCATCCAAGACAACTCACCACATGCCCCGTATATCTCTTCACCGACACAAAAGACGCGTCAATCGTCGCGCCGCCAACCGTGTCGTAAACCACATCAAATCCCTCGCCCCCGGTGAACTTCGCAACATACTCCTCCGGCGACATCGCCTTATAGTCGATCGCCGTCGCGCCAAACCCCTCCACAATCCGGCGCTTCTCCGGAGAAACCGTAGCAAACACCTCCGCGCCCCTTGCCTTGGCAAGCTGCACGGCGATATGCCCCACACCACCCGCACCCGCATGCACCAGAACCTTCTGCCCTCTGCTCACCTCAGCCCGATCGACAGTCCCCTCCCATGCAGTAATCGTGATCAGCGGTAGCGCCGCAGCGTCGCGCATCGAAAGCGACTTCGGCTTCAGCGCGATCAACGCCGCGTTCGCCAGGACAAATTCCGCAAGCGTCCCCTGCCGTCCGCCAACTCCACCGACCATGCCGTACACCTCGTCCCCGGCTCGAAAAGCCGTGACGCCCGAACCAACATCCTCCACCACGCCTGCCATGTCCAGTCCAAGCACCGCAGGCAAAGGCTGTTTCGCATGGCCAGCCTTCCCAGCGCGAATCTTAGTGTCCAGCGGATTCACTCCGCTCGCAAGCACGCGCACCAACACCTCACCGACCTTAGGTGAAGGACGCGGCAAATCAACAGGCACAAACGGTCCTCCGGGCTGTTCAACGATATAAGCTCGCATTGACTCCTCCCCCCGTGCTGCATCCTGCGCCAAGAGCTACACCCGGCTCGGCACCTTGGCCTTCAACCGCTCCACCACCAGCGGAGGCACCAGCGCCGACACATCTCCACCAAGCTGAAACACGCCCTTGATCAGCCGCGAGCTCACATACGTATACTTCTCCGCCGGCATCATGAACAGCGTCTCCAGCTCCGGATCGAGCTTCCGGTTCATCATCGCCATCTGAAACTCGTACTCATAGTCCGAGATCGCCCGAATCCCTCGCAGCACCGCCTTCGCGCCCTGCTCCCTGCAAAAGTCCACCAGCAGCCCGTTGAACGTCGCGACCGAAACGTTTCCAAACCCCCGAGTCGCCTCCGTAATCATCTCCACGCGCTCCGGCACGGTAAACAGCGGAGATCCCTTCTCGCTGTTGCTCAGAATCGCCACCACCAGCTCGTCCACGATCTTTGCCCCACGCGCGATCAGGTCCAGATGCCCATTGGTCAGCGGATCGAACGTCCCCGGATAGATTGCCTTCACCGTATGCATGCCTCCAGCAGCATATCGCGCTTTCCCCCGCAAAAATAATCGCAAAATACTGTAGTCTTCCCGCTAACCCGTCCGTCTGTCCCAATAGCTGACGGAAACACGAACTTCGGAGCACCATACGACCGAGCCTATGACATCGCAGATCCTGGTCAACGAGGGCCTTCCCGCCCTCAACGAAGCAACTGTACCCGAGAACGTCGCGACGCCCTTCGACGACCTCGAATCCGTCGTCGCCACCTACGAGCAGCGCATCTTCCGCTTCCTGCTCGTCTCTCTCCGCGACCGCGACGTCGCGCAATCCCTTACCCAGGACACCTTCCTCCGCGCCTGGGCCTCGCGCGCCAGCTTCCGCGGCGACTGCGCCATCTTCACCTGGCTCATGCGCATCGCCGTCAACCTCGTCCGCGATCACACCCGCACCAACCGTTTCCGCTTCTGGAAGCGGGCCAACGCCAACGCGGTCGACGTCGCCGAAGTAGCCCAGCACATCCCTCACCTCGAGAGCTCGCTCGAGTCCCGCATGATCGCCAGCGAGCAGATGTCCCTCATATGGGAGTCCGTCGCCGAGCTCTCCGCACGCCAGCGCGACATCTTCCTCCTCCGCTTCGTCGAAGACCTCGGCCTCTCCGAGATCGCCGCCGTCACCCACCTACCCATCAGCACCGTCAAAAGCCACCTCTACCGCGCCCTCGCCACCATCCGGGCCCGGCACGCAGACCAGACCAAGGAGGCACGATGACCCCCAACCTCACTCCCCATCTCACACACGAACAGCTCTGCGACCTCATCCTCGCCTGCTCGCCCCATCCGCTCTCCAGCGACTACGCCGTCATCGAGCAGCACCTGCGCGCCTGCCCCGCCTGCTCCGAAGAGCTCACCCGCCTCAGCCGCTCCCTGACGCTCTTCCGCGACGCCTCCACCTCCTACGCAAGCCACCAGCTCGCCGAACTACACGCCCGGGCTTCCGTCCTGCCCACGGCGCACTCGCTTGCCCGCCCGCTCTATTGGGCGTGCGCAGCCGCGCTCGCAGCCGCCGTCCTCGCACCGCTCGGCCTGCGGCATCAGCACCCGGCAGCACCAGCACCCGCCGTGGCAGTCACGGCGTCAGCTCAAACCGAAGAGTCCGACGAGGCCCTCCTCGAGGAAGTGGACCAGGACATCTCCGCCTCCGTCCCATCCCCTATGCGCCCATTGGCCAACCCTGCCGCAACCGCAACCAGTACGACAACCGGCTCCAGCGCCGCTTCTACAAAACAAACCAGAGAAAACTAAGCTCCCCTTATCCGGAAAAGGAAGAACCAGATGAAATTTGCTCCCATCCTGATTGTTACCCTGTTCGCGTCGATCTCCCTGTCCGCCGCCGCGCAGGACACAGCGCCGCCCCAACCACCCTCGGCTGCTCCTCAGGGACCGCCAGCCGCCCCCGGGCAGCGAAAGATGACCCGCTACCAGGGCTTCTCACGATCTGACTCCGATGGCATGCGGTCCGGCATGCGCATGGGACCTCCGGGAATCTGGTGGAAGAACCCTGACCTCATCCAGAAGCTCTCCATCACCGCCGACCAGCAGAAGCGCATGGACGACATCTTTCAGCAGAGCCGCCTCCAGCTCATCGACCTCAAGGCCAACCTCGAAAAACAGGAGGTCACCCTCGAGCCCATGCTCGCCGCAAATCCGCCTGACACCAATAAGGTTCTCGCTCAGATCGACAAGATCGCCCAGGCCCGTGCCGATCTCGAAAAAGCCAACGCCAAGATGCTCCTCGGCATCCGCACCGTCCTCACCCCCGACCAGTGGACCAAGCTCCAGGACGAAGAGCGCACCAACCGCCGCGGCATGCGCAAAGGCATGCCCGACGGCCCCAGTGGCGGCCCTGAAGGCCACTTCCGCATCGAGCCCGGCGACCCGGGTCCAGGCTTCTAATCTCCCAGGCAGCACAAACGAAAGACCGCTCACTCCCCCTGAGCGGTCTTTCGTTTGTCTTTGCTCTTGCTTTTCTGGTTGCCACCCGAAGGCGGATCTGCTCGTCGCCTTCTTTGTCACCGGGAAAGAGCCGGGTGCCCCACATGGCGCAGTCTCATCGCGCCATGGGTGGGGTCCACGAATCTCAAAACAGCCAATCTACCCACTGACTAGCTGCCCCGCTGACCTCTCTGCTTCCTTCCCCAACCCGACCGCAGCAACCACCAGACAAGCCGCAATCAACAGCTCCGTAATCACCGGCCCCATAAAGAAGTACTCCCACGACACTCCAGCGAATACGACAAAGGAAACCGCAAACGCCAGCACAATCGGCCGCAGCCGCACTCCCTCCGTCTTCGCCAGATTCGCAAGCAGCCACAGTAATACCGCCTCCAGCGTCAGAGAGATCGTCGCCGCCAACCCCATCCCGCGATAGAACATCCAGAAGCACCGCATCTGGCCAAACGCCTCGAACATGTTCTCCTTCATCGCCGTCACCGCAACGGTCGCGGGGCCCGGAGGAACCGCTCCGAAGACCCCGCCAATTGTATGCAGCACTGCATGGATCAGCGTCAGCACCGCCGCCACTCGCAGCCACACCACCGGCCTCACAGCTCACTCTCCAGCTCTGCCCGCTTGGCAAACTCGCTGAGCGTGCGCTCCCAGGCATCCGGCATCGACAGCATCTCGCGAAGCTGCTCCCAGCCCTCGCCGTGCCGATCAATATGCGAGTGCTCCAGTTCCACCAGCGTTCCCGCGGCCTCCGGCGTAAACCGGATCGCCACCTCGCTCGCCTTCGCCATATCCGGATTGAACTTCCAGTCCGGCCCGAGGTGCCACGAGAACGTCACCAGACGCGGAGGATCCCACGCCAGCACCTTGCCCCAGTCACACTCTTTGCCGTTGCCGTCGCGCTCATACCATCGCCCGCCAACCTTCGGCTCGACAAAGATCGCCTCAAACGCTGCCGCACCGATGTGATGCTCCGGTGGCCACCATGTCTCCATCTGCTCCACAAAAACCGAAAACGCACGCGCCGCTGACGCTGGAACACGCACGCTCTTTCGCACGACCGCTTCCACAACCGTCTCGCTCATCGCTCTTCTCCTTTTTCCGATTCTGAAGCCTCTACCGCTCGCTGAAACCCACTCATGGCCTGCTCCCACACTGAATCAAAGTGCGCCCGCAGCCGCGCCACTCCCTCCGGATCAAGCTGATAAAGCCGCCGCGTCCCATTCTTTCGGTCCTGCACCAGTCCGGCCTCCTTCAGCACCCTCAGGTGCTGCGAGACCGCCGGCCGGCTCACCGGCAGCGTCGCCGCCAGCTCATTCACAGCCATCGGCCCTTCCGCCAACCTCTGGAAGATAGCCCTCCGAGTCCCATCTCCCAAAGCATCCAATCCGGCTTGTAGGTAAGCATTCACTTACCGTAAGTAATAGCTTACGAAACCGCCCCTGTCAACCCCACCAAATTTGACCCTTGCCAAAAAACGTCACCTCGAACTTCTTTCGCGGACTTGGCGTTAAACTTTGCACCCTTTTGCGTTCGTCTTTTACACCCCCCAAAAAACAAAAGGCCCCGCCAATCGGCAGGGCCTCTCCCTAAACAAAACCCGACTTACCCGCGGCGACCCTTCACAACCTCCTGAGCCGCAGCCGCCCCATTCACCGGCACCGCAGGAACCTCCGGAGCATCCTTTGGGCCGCCGATGTTCAGCTTTTTGCGAAGCTCCGCATCGACCCGCGCAAACACGTCCTTATTCTCCTTCAGGAAACCGCGAACATTCTCGCGACCCTGCCCGATGCGCTCGCCCGCGTAGCTGTACCACGCGCCGCTCTTCTCCACAATGTTGTGGAGCACCGCCAGGTCCAGCACATCGCCCTCGCGCGAGATGCCTTCGCCGTAAAGAATGTCGAACTCGGCATCGCGGAACGGCGCCGCAACCTTGTTCTTCACCACCTTCACCTTCGTCCGCGACCCGGTGACGACATCGCCCTCCTTCACCGCGCCGATGCGGCGAATATCAATACGCACCGAGGAGTAAAACTTCAATGCCCTGCCGCCAGTCGTCGTCTCCGGATTGCCGAACATCACGCCGATCTTGTCACGAATCTGGTTGATGAAGATCAGGCACGTCCGGGACTTCGATACTGTTCCAGTCAGCTTACGCAGCGCCTGGCTCATTAATCTGGCTTGAAGCCCCATGTGTGAGTCACCCATCTCGCCATCGAGCTCAGCCTTAGGTACTAGCGCCGCAACCGAGTCGACCACCAGCACATCGATCGCACCCGACTTCACAAGCGCCTCGACGATCTCCAGCGCCTGCTCACCATAGTCCGGCTGACTCACCAGAAGGTTGTCGACATCAACGCCCAGCTTCTTCGCATACGCCGGATCAAGCGCATGCTCGGCGTCCACAAACGCAGCCAGACCGCCGGCCTTCTGCGCCTCAGCAATGATCTGCAGCGTGATCGTCGTCTTGCCCGAAGACTCCGGCCCGAAGATCTCAACCACGCGCCCGCGAGGAACTCCACCCACCCCCAGAGCCGCATCGAACGAGATCGACCCCGTCGAGATCACCGAGATCGGTACAATCGCCTCCTTCGAGCCAAGGCGCATGATCGAGCCCTTGCCAAACTGCTTCTCCAACTGTGAAAGAGCTGTCTCTATCGCCTTGTTACGGTCATCTGCCACGTCGCTACGTCTCCTCGGGTTCTTCGTTGGGGTCTAGCGGATTCTAGCGTACCGAATCCACGAAAGCAAATAAAAAGCGAAAGTGAGTCAAATTATCAGATAAGTTCCGCGCACTGTTCGCAAATCAAGGTATATGAATCGGGAGATTCGCTTTTCTTTACAGCGCTTGTAACAACAATTTTTTGATCGCAGCGCGAACACCTTCCCCACCACGCCTTATATGTCCTCTCGTTTTTAAAACTTCTGTCGTGATCCGGCCAGAGTTTGCAGATCACCAATCGAGATACATCGTTACTAGCAATCTCGCTCTTGTCCACGTCACTACTCTATCTCTTCAGCAAATCCACCGGCTCATTCACATCCTCAATCCGGAAATGCCCCGCCAGCCCCGGATGCCGCTTCGCCACGGCCTGATACATCTCCCACGCCACCCGCCGGTAGCTGAAGTGCCCCGCCACGCCCGACCGCAGCTCCGAGATATACAGCGCCTCCGCAAAGTCCATCTTGAACATCGACCGGCACCGAGTCCCCAGCGGAAGCGTATAAGCCGCAGCATCTTCATGGCCCGCATCACGCAGCCCGCGGTACGCCGCAAACGCGGCATCCATCGCCGCCTCGTACTTCTCTTCGAGCCCAGCCTCAGCCAGCGTAGGCTGCCCCGGACAAACCGGCTCCTCATACCCATGCGCGTCCGTGTAGCCCTGCAACAACTGCACACACCGCCGATGCCGATGCATATCCCGAAACCCGCCGATATCCATCAAAATATCGAACCGGAAGCCCTGCCCCGCGCTGAACGCCCGCAGCAGCTCATCATGCCTCCCGCGATGCCGCGTTCCCAGATCGATAATCTCCAGACACCGCTCCTCCGTCATCGCCGCCACATGCCCACGAATCTGCCGGTACGAATAGTGGCAGTGCGGATACAGCAGCGAGGTCGCCAGCTCCACCTCCAGCGGCTCCGCATCATCCAGCAGATCGACCACCGGAGCCCCAAACACCGGCTGCCCCTTCATCAACTCCGCCGCCGCCTGCGTCAGCTCCCGCCGCGTCGCCGCCAGATACTCACTCGCATTCGCATACTTCACCAGCGTCGGAGCAACCTTCACATCGCGGAGAAACTTCTCCGCCACCCGAGCGCCACACGTCCCATCGACCGACCCAATCTCCTCGCACAGCACATGCGCATCCGCGTGATGAACATTCCATGCCGGCTCCGAAGCCGCCTTCCGCAGCTTCTCCCCAAGCTGCCGAACCTCCGCATACTCGCTCGTCAGCAGTCGCGACACCTGCGTCTCCAGCGTCCGCGCATTCACAATCTGCCCCAGCGAAGTATTCGTCGCCAGCGGCAGCAGATACCGAGCCACATCAAACGCCCGCGCCTTCAGCGTCCGCTCAAACGCCTCCGGCTTCATCTCCTCCGGCCGCGGAATCGCCCCCTTCAGCGCCTCCAGCATCCCCGCACCAATGCGGTCATAAGCCGAGAACATCGCCACAACCGAAGCCGTAAACTTCGCCGTCTCCGCCCCCAGATCCGGCGTATACCACCCCGAAGTCTTAAAGTTCTGGTACCGCGTCGACCGCTCCTGTCCATCCCACCGCTGTTCATCCACCAGCTCAATCGCCGCCAGCAGGCTCAGCCGCTCAATCGCAAACGGAATATGCGCCAGATCCGCGATCGACCGGTGCCCATACTGAAAATAAAACGTGTTCAAAAACTGCTCGGCCCGCTGCGCGCTGATCTCCGCCAGCGACTCCTTCATGCTCAGCGCCGACCGCGAGTACTTCGCCATCGCATACGCCAGCACCTCCGGATCGCATCCGTGGATCGCATAAACGTCCGTCTCATTTGTCGTGGGGGCAGGCTTCTGAGTCTTCTCGGTCTTCGGATCAAGAACTGGCATCACGAAGAGAATACGTCATCCGGCTCCGTATAATTCTCCTTTGCTGTTTCATCGGAGGTTCATGAGCACTCTCGCAGGTCGTATCGCATTGGTAACAGGAGCTTCGCAGGGAATCGGACGAGCCTGCGCACTCGAACTCGGCCGCCGCGGAGCCCACGTCGCCCTCGCCGCACGCAACGTCGAAAAGCTGAACGAGGTCAGCGCCGAGATTGCCGTCTCTGGCGGAACAGCACGGCCCTTCGCCCTCGACGTCTCCAGCGACGAGTCCATCAAAGATGGAGCCAAGGCCATCCTCGCCCACTTCGGCAGGGTCGACATCCTCGTCAACAACGCCGGCATCACCCGGGACATCCTCTCCATGCGCATGAAGCGCGCCGACTGGGACGACGTCCTCAACACCAACCTCACCGGAGCCTTCCTCCTCACCCAGGCCCTCATGATGCAGATGGTCAAAAACCGCTGGGGCCGCATCATCAACATCACCTCAGTCGTCGGCGAAACTGGACAGGCCGGCCAGGCCAACTACGCCGCCTCCAAGGCCGGACTCATCGGCCTCACCAAGTCCCTCGCCCGCGAACTAGCCAGCCGCACCATCACCGTCAACGCGGTCGCTCCCGGCTACATCGAAACCGCCATGACCGCCGTCCTCACCGACGACCAGAAGAACGCCATGACCCAGCACATCCCGCTAGGCCGAGCCGGAACCGACCAGGACATCGCCAACGCCGTAGCCTTCCTCGCCTCCGAAGAGGCCGGCTACATCACCGGCCACACCCTCGACGTCAACGGCGGCATGCACATGAACTAGCGTTCTCCCTGCCACAAAAATGGGTGCCCCACATCTCGATTCTGAGATGTGGGTTTTGCAGGATATTCGGTGCCCCACTCATCGCAGTTTCATCGCGATGGGTGGGAAAGTTAAAATTCGTCCCAGCCACAAAGAAAAAGCGCCAAAGGCGCGCTGCTATTCCAGCCTGGCGCAACGCCCCAGGAAACCTGACAATACAAGTAGTCAAGGGCCAAAGGCCCTACCTATCCTCTAAACCATCGGAAAAAAGAAACGATGTCCACCATCAAAACCATCGCAGTCCTCGGAGCAGGCACCATGGGCAACGGAATCGCCCACGTCTGCGCCCGCTCCGGCCTCAACGTCCTCCTCTGCGACGTCCAGCAATCCTTCCTCGACCGCGGCCTCGCCACCATCGAGAAAAACCTCGCCCGCGAAGTCGCAAAAGAAAAGCTAACCCAGCAGCAGGCCACCGAAGCCCGCGCCCGCATCAGCCCCACCAACAACCTCAGCCACCTCGCCTCCGCCGACCTCGCCATCGAGGCCGCCACCGAAAAGTTCGAGATCAAATCCGCCCTCTTCCGCGACCTCGACCACATCATCAAGCCCGAGGCCATCCTCGCCTCGAACACCAGCTCCATCTCCATCACCAAACTCGCAGCCCTGACCTCGCGCCCCGCGCAGGTCATCGGCATGCACTTCTTCAACCCCGTCCCTGTCATGCAGCTCATCGAAGTCATCCGCGGCCTTCAAACCTCGCAGGCCACCTTCGACACTGTCCACGCGCTCTCCCTCCAACTCGGCAAAACCCCCATCGAAGTCAACGACGCCGCAGGCTTCGTCTCCAACCGAGTCCTCATGCCCCTCATCAACGAGGCCATCTTCGCTGTGCAGGAAGGCGTCGCCACCCCCGAAGCCATCGACAAGGTCTTCCAACTCGGCATGGCCCACCCCATGGGCCCCCTCACCCTGGCTGATTTCATCGGCCTCGACGTCTGTCTCGACATCATGCGCGTCCTCGTCGAAGGCACCGGCGACCCCAAGTACCGCCCCTGCCCGCTACTCATCCGCATGGTCGACGCCGGCTGGCTAGGCCGCAAATCCGGCCGAGGCTTCTACACCTACTAGCCCTCAGTTCTTAGCGTTCTTATTATCCGGCTGCTGAATCGACGTCCACTGCGCATGCTCCTGCGATACGAGCGACTCGACGCGCTCCGCGAGCAATCCATGCGGATCGGCCACACCCGCATAAGGTCCAGCCTTGGCGAGGTAGGTGTACTTCTCATGTTTCAGCGCCTCGCACGTTGAGCGATACGTACTCCACAGCTGCTGGTACTGATTCAGATGGAGTATCCCTTCAAAAATCGTGATCAGCACGCCGAGCCCCGCTGTCACCAGTTTGTCGTGCGGAAAACTCAACCCTGCCAGCAGCGGGATCATCGCCGCCGCAAGAATCTCCACCACCTTGATTCGCTTGAAAATGTGCTGTGCCGACCGGCTCTCCCTGTCGTACCACTGAATCTGATCTTCGAGCCGGTCATAGATTGGATCGCTGCCAGGAACTGCTTGCGTCGCTTCAACCATCCCTAGTCTCCCCGGTGCTGAACATCGATCTTCCGGAACATCGATCTGCGCTGTCGAGATGCTGCAAGCAATATACATGCGGCATCTCTCCATCCCCTACCCATCGCTACATTCAACGAGCACACAACAGCAGGGAACATCAAAGGGAACCAGCCACTAGCCCAAAAAGCCCCCTCATGCGGCGCAGTCGGTGCTATAACGGTGCGATAAATCAACGCTCCGAATCATCTCAATCAGAAGGGAGTCGAGCGTCCCATGAAGCTCCTGGCCAAATTTAATCTCATCCTGCTCGTCATCTTCGGAGCGGGCGGCTTCCTCATCTCTCAACTCGCCTACTCCTTCCTCATCGGCAACGCACGCCGCGAAGTCCTCCAGCAGGCGCAGTTGATGCTCGCCAGCGCCAAATCTGTCCGCGACTACACCGCAACCGATCTCTCCCCGCTCCTTCAGCAAAACCCCGGCCACCGCGTGCACTTTCTCCCCGAAACCATCCCCTTCTACGGAGCCACCACCACCTTCAACAATCTCCGCAAGGACAATCCCGCCTACTCCAACTACACCTACAAGGAAGCCGCGCTCAACCCCACAAACCTCGAGGACCGCGCCGCCGACTGGGAATCCGACATCATCTACGATCTTCGCAACCACGGCGCACCGCAGATCACCAGCGAACGCGAAACCTCCGGCGGCCGATCGCTCTACATCGCGAATCCCATCAAAGCGACTCAGGAATGTCTCGAATGCCACAGCTCACCCTCCCTCGCTCCAAAAGCCATGATCGCCGTCTACGGCTCAACCAACGGATTCGGATGGAAGAAAGATGAGATCGTCGGAGCTCAGATCATCTCCGTACCCATGACCGTTCCCATTGATATCGCCAACCAGGCGTACCACCGGTTGCTCCTCTACCTCATCCTCATGATGATCGCCGCAATCCTCGCCCTCGACGCCGGCGTCTACTGGTTCGTGATTCGCCCGCTCAAGATCGTCTCAGATACCGCCAACCGCGTCAGCCGCGGCGAAAAGAACGTGCCTCCCATCGAGGTCAAAGGAAAAGACGAGATCGCAACCGTCGCCTCATCCTTCAACCGGATGCAGGTCAGCCTCGCCAAGGCTCTCAAGATGTTTGAAGAGGAATAGCCTTCAACGTTCAGCACTCCAGCAGGAGATTACTTGCCGACGGCATAGTGCAGCTCGACCACGCCGTCTGTGAACTTCGTCGAGGAGATCAGTTTTAGTGGCACAGTGCGGCGGGCGGGCGCGATCAATGGAATGCCTTCGCCTATAAACTTGGGAATCACGTGAATCATGAACTCGTCGATCTCTCCTTCGTCGAGAAACGACGCAATGATGCCAGCGCCACCCATCATCCAGATGTCTTTCCCCTTCTTCTCCCGCAGACGGGTTGCGAACGCTTTGATGGGTTCGCTCACGAACTCCACGCCCGCCGGCGCTTCCGATGGCAGCGGACCGCGTGTGAAGACATAGTTCTCAACCCTTGTATCGAAGGCCGACCCGGGCACGCCTTTCTTTTGAAAGTCGAGCGCCATATCGCATGTCTTCCTGCCCCACAGGACCGTATCGATCGATTTAAGGAACGTACCCATGCCATAGTTGCCCTTCGGACGCGGACGGTCGAGCCAGTCGACGGAGCCGTCGCGTCGGGCAATAAAGCCGTCGGCGCTGGTGGCGATGTAGACGATGATCTTCCGCTTGCGGACCATGGCAGTACAGGCGGTGGTCAAATCTTAACCCGGAGCACCTTGGGATTTCCATCAAGTAGACTTCAAGGAAGAAGGCAGCTCGCCTTGCACATCCCCGTCGCATTTCCTCGATAGATCCAGACTTTCACCACGGGCAGCTACCTGTGGCACGATCGCAGGAACTTCGCCCGGTCTGCCTCCGTCTCGATCTCCTGCGCTGCTATCCGATAGAAATCTTCCACCGAGGAGCACCGTTTCGCCGCTCGCTTCACCACAACCTCCGAGATCGGCCCGATATACGCCGCGAGTTCTCTGGTGACGCGTTCCACCGTCTGCGCCTCAATCTTCAACCCAGCCCCGGAGGCATCAGACCTGCTTCCGCTTCCCAGTCCGGTCCCCAGTCCAACCGAAGCCTTATCCCTAGCCTCACTAGGCACTCTCTCTCGATTCAAGCCATGCGCTGACGATGCCTCAAGGTAAGGCTGCAGCGCCCGAAGCAGCACCTCGACATCCGACCTCCAGCGAGCGTGCGTCAACTCAACCGCATTCCGATACGCCAGATCCTTAAGGTCATCCGGCAGCTCCACCGCCTGCGGCATCTTCGAGCCCCGCACCAGCACAGGCACCACCGGAATATCCCGCCGAAGCGCCGAAGCCACCTCGATCCGCACAAAGTCGTTCGCATCATCCAGACGCCGGCCACCTTTGGAGTCCCGCACATCCACCCACTCCTGTCCGATCATCGCCAGAAGGACGCTGCACGTAGCCACGCTCTCATCGATCGCCTTCCGGAAATCTCGTCCCGGCTCGATCGTCGTCACGTCCATAAAGACCGACTCAGGGCTGAAGCGTGAAGTCAGATCATCGAATAGTCGGCCTGCCTCACCCCCAGAATCGCTCCTTCGATAGCTGATGAAAATGGATCGCAGAGCAAACCTCCCAGAGGCGGAAAGCTGGTTTCGGAGGAAGGGAGCACGTCACTCCGGAAGTCCGGATCCCTCCCAACCTATTTTCGGAAAACCGCAGGAACTGAGTGTACTCCAGCATTTCCCGCCAGCTTTCAAAAAGCAAGATGGCCATACCAAATCAGCCACTCCCCAAATCCACCTCATCTCAACCGGAGGAGCGCTTCCCTAACGAGTCATCTCGACCGGAGCGAAGCGGAGTGGAGAGCCCCCGTATTTCCCTCAAAGCGCCACAAACCTTCGGGTACACTAACGGGAAAACAAGCCATGCCAACGAACTCCGCGAGAACTACCTTGGGTCCCATCCTCGGCCTCCTGCTTCTGCTGTTCGCACCGAACCTTCACGCAGCCGACACCATCGCCTCTTCCCTTAAGGCCACAAACCTTCGGGTACACTAACGGGAAAACAAGCCATGCCAACGAACTCCGCGAGAACTACCTTGGGTCCCATCCTCGGCCTCCTGCTTCTGCTGTTCGCACCGAACCTTCACGCAGCCGACACCATCGCCTCTTCCTGAAGGCAACCCTCCTCGGCAAGCAGCTCTTCCTCAGAAACTTCTCCGCCGAAAAAGAGCAGAAGTTCATCTGGAATTAGACGATCACCTCCGCCGAAATAACTAACCTCCCCCGGCGTCCACGCCCTCATCGCCTTAGTCCCGCGCAGAATCTCCGGCGACGACACCAGCGTCTCGATACACGGCAAATGCTTCATCGCAATCTCCTTGTTCGACAATCAAACACACAAGATGACCCTGTCGTCCTATTCCCAGGAGATCTCCCTCCAGATCATCTTTCAGCAGCCTCCCTCTGCCGCAACCGAGCAAGCCGTTGAAAATTTCCTCTTCTTCCCCGACGCGGAAACCGCTTCCAACGAGCAGCCGTCCCTTCCAGCACTGGAACGATTCGGACTTTCGTCCCGTTGAACGCCCAATCCCTTCTCGATGGCTCGCCTCTGATGATCGAAACCGCCAGTGGTTGGAAGCAGGTCGGGCACGATGACCCTAACCTGCAGGGGCCAGTGCCCGTAGATCGCGACGGCCACCCCGTCAAAAAGCCGGCGACTCCGACTCCACCCAAGCCGTTTTCCAGGTTTGCCGCTCTTCACCGAGGAGCTTTAGGCTTACTCATCGACCCCTCGGGCAAGATTCGGGACGTCTGGATTCTTAGCCCCGTGTCGGATATGGAAGTAAGTCTGACTCTTTTGTACGCTTCGTCTCCAGCGATTCCCACTTCTGCTCCACACCGACGACAAGCTCCGGTTGCCCTTCGGGCTCGTACCTAACTCACTGGCTGCCAGCCCCTGTGCCGGCAGGCTTGACAAATGCTGTGGTAGCGCTCCCCACGGAGGTCGCGTGCCAGATTCAAACCAGCTCAATGGCAGATCAGCCTGTCCGCTGTATCCTGCCTGTTCACGGAGGTAGACGGTTTCGTACCCCCATCGGATCCGGCTACCCCTTATTAAACACTTATACTTACAACGTTTTTCTCCGAATTCCCCAGCAAAATCACATGTCAAGCTCTCATATCACCTAAACATATGAAAATAAATCATATAGCGTTGGCAGAACAGTTATTGCCTGCTTGCTAAAATGGACTCTAGTAAGAAAGCAAAAGCTCCGGACCACCGTCCGGAGCTTTTCATCTTCTCCGTTAAGTCCTTTGCCTTCTATATTTTGACCTATAACCCCTTTCGATGGAATACTTTAGCTTGTGGAAAACTCGCATCTTCAAGAAAACAGGAATTTTAGTAAAAAGATAGGGGGAGGGGGGGTACTCCCCGAAGGCAACTGCCGCTACACTTGCGTCTCGGCCGCATCTACCTCGTAGACTGATCTGTCGTACTCAACAACGAAAGCAGGACCAATGACCAACGAGCTTTACTTTGAAGATTTCTACGTAGGCCAGAAGATGAACTCCGTTGGCAGCGCCAAGGTCACCGCCGCGGAGATCAAGGAGTTCGGCCAGAAGTACGACCCGCAACCCTTCCACCTCGACGAGGCTGCCGGCGAAGGCTCCTTCTTCAAAGGCCTCGCCGCCTCAGGCTGGCTCACCGCCGCGATCGTGATGCGATTGCGCGTCCAGTCCATCACCGTCGCCGGAGGCATGATCGGCGCCGGCGTCGAAGAGATGCGCTGGACTACCCCGGTCCGTCCCGGCGACAGCATTCGCACTGAGATCGAGGTCGTCGGCGTCCGCCACTCCAACAGCCGCCCGGACTACGGCGTCGTCCGCACCCGCACCCTCGCCTTCAACCAGCGCGACGAGGTCGTCATGCGCAGTACAGTCAACTTCCTCGCGCCCCTGCGCTCTGCCATCAAGTCATGACCGACCCCGAGCGGGCATTTCTGAAGACGCAGGTCGACCAGGTCATCGTCCTCGAAACAGTGCAGGGCAATCGCATGCTGGCGCAGGTTCTGTTCGTCTTTGACGAGGGCGAAACTCCGGACCTCTTCTGTCTCGAAGTCGAACAGCAGCCAGACGGCACTCACTTGCAGAAGGGAACAACCGGCCACTCCATCCTTCTGGCCGACATTGTCAGCGTGAAGCCTCCGCCAGCCTGAACCAAACCAGTTACCCTGCCACGATTCTCACAGCTTCTCGGCGTATCTTAGGAGAATGATGCGTATGACAGTGCTCGCCTCCGGCTCCAAGGGCAACAGCACCGTCATCTCTTCCTCGCGCACTCGCGTCCTCGTCGATGCGGGACTCTCCTGCCGGGAGATTCTGAAGCGCCTGGCCCTCGCCGGGGAAGACCCTGCAACACTCGACGCCATCCTCATCACGCACGAGCACCAGGATCACGTCGCCGGCCTCGGAGTTCTCGCCCGCAAGCTGGGCGTTCCGGTGTACTTCACTGAGCCCACGCATCGCGCCTGGGTACGCATGCTCACGCCGCGCACCACGATGTCCTACGCCCAGTGGCTCGAGCACGTACAGCGCGAGAAGACCGCGCGCGCCAATGCAGCCGCTGGCACGCCGGCCGAACCGCTTCCCGGAACCTGCGACAGCATGTCAGCCGCAGTCGAATCCGGCGCGGAAGAACCCGAGGGTCCAGACGAGCCCGAGGCGGAGGCAGCTCCGGCAAAGCCAAACCCAACTTTCCTTCCGGCGGTCGAATACTTCCACTCCGGCGCGCAGTTCTCGATCGGCGATATCTCGATCACACCGTTCACGATTCCGCACGACGCCGCAGACCCCTGCGGCTTTGTCTTTTCAGCCGAAGGTGTTCGCATGGCCCTCGCGACCGACCTCGGCTACATGCCGCCAAACGTCAAGGCCGCTCTCCACAACATCGACGTGCTGCTGCTGGAGTCCAACCACGACCTGGAGATGCTGAAGGACGGCCCTTATCCATGGTCGGTGAAGCAGCGCGTCCTCTCCCGTGTCGGACACCTCTCGAATCTGGCCACAGCTGAGTTCCTTGAGAACGACTATGACGGCCGGGCCACTTTCATCGTTCTCGGGCACCTCTCGGAGTCCAATAACGCTCCGGAACTGGCCCGTCTCGCCGCCGAGCAGGCGCTGTCCAGGCATCCGACTCTTCTCGGAAACCGAATTCTCCTGGCCGAGCAATCAGCTCCCCTGACGCCAATATGCATCTGACTGCATCTAACTCACCAAGTAACCACAGTTGGGTCCTAAATCCTTATTTCCCTTTGTTAGACCTCTATCCTGGTAACCATCCGAGGCACACATAAAGGAATCTTTTTCCGCCGGACGGATATCAAACAAGATAAAATGAAGTCATACAAAACAATGAAAACAGCAGCGTCAGCATTTCGGGTCACCCGCCGCATGCAATCCTCCTGTATTGACCAGGTTGTAGGAAATATTCTCTCAGGTTGGCGTTATGACATCTCCGGCATCTCGCCGGAGATGCGTAAAGACTATGAGCAGCATCTCTCCGATTGCGCTCACTGCCGTCGCCGCCAGCACATCGCCCGGACAATCGACCTTCTCCTCATCAGCGTCAGCACGCTGTCCATCGTCGCGTTCCTTCTGGCAGCTGTGGTCATCCACCGGGTTGAAATCGCCACTCACATCGCAAAAGTGCAGGTTCATCTGAATCAGGCCCACGCTGTCGCCATCTCGCTGGAAGCAGTGGCTGTAACCGGGCTTGTGCTCTCCACCCTCCTGTGGGTCTTCGTTGCGATCGCCACGCCGCTCCCTGGCTTTCTGGGTGGTCTGGTCCAGGAGCGCCTCCCGGCAGAACTGCGCGAGCGCTTCACCAAGGCCGCCTAGCTCGCGGCAATTCGCCGTGGGCTACTTATCCTCCACAAGTTCGCGTGTGCCTGCAATGCCCGCCCCTGTGCTGCTGCGCCAATTTTGCGATAGCGTAGAAGAAGACGCCAATGCCATCCTCCCCGCAACCTGAAGGCGAAGTCATCCCGCCGCACTCCTACACCAACGCTCCTCCGCGCGGGGAGTACATTGCCGAGCCACCACCGCGGGCGCGCGGCCGCAGCGTCTTTTCGGCGCCTGGTACATACCTGCTTGTTGGAATTAACTGCGCCGTCTTCCTCTGGATGGTCCTGCACGGCGTCTCGGCAGGTGAACCAACAATCCGACAGCTCACATACTTCGGAGCCACGAATGCGTGGCTCATTCTTCACGGACAGTGGTACCGCCTGCTGACTGCGACCTTCGTCCACGTCGGCCTGATCCACATCGCGACGAACATGTGGTGCCTGTGGAACCTCGGCCTGCTGGGTGAGCCGCTTCTCGGCCCTTTCGGCATGATCGCCGTTTACATGCTCACCGGGATCGCCGGAAACCTTCTCAGCCTCTTCCTCAACGTCCTTACGCGAGACTACATCTCGGTTGGCGCAGGAGCCTCGGGAGCAGTCTTCGGTATCGCGGGGATTCTCATCGTTCTGCTCTCTAACCACAAGCTCCCGATCCCGGTCTTCGAGCTCAAGCGCCTGCGCCGCTCCGTCATCCAGTTCGCCCTGCTCAATCTTGTCATTGGTCTCGGCAGCAACTTCCTGCCCATCGGGATTCGCATCGACAATAGCGCGCACGTCGGAGGCTTCCTCTTCGGCCTGGCACTCGGAGTTCCTTTGGCTCCTCGAATGACGAGCGGCCGGACCCGTTACCTCGAGCGCCAGAAGTTTACGTTCGCAGGTGCCGCGCTCTCTCTGGCTCTGTTCGGTTACTGGGTCGCCAATCTGCGGTAGCGCATAAGGAAAACATGAAAAGGAGGGCGATCAAGCCCTCCTTTCGCCTTCTTTTCCGTTCCCTGCCCTTTAACTCAGCGTTGTCTGAGCGAACTTTCGCACCATCGCCAGCAGCAGCTTGCGGTCGCTGTCGCTCAGGTGCGCTGAGTAGCGCTGCACCTGGGTCAGAAACCGAATCTCGTCCTCGTTGAGATGGAGCGACGACATCTCCTTCGCGACCACCTCTTCAGCAAAAAACTCGGCCAGTTGCAGATCGAGGGCCCGCGCGATTTTCTGCAGCGTCTCCAGCGATGGAACCGTATGGCCGTTCTCTACGCGTGAAAGATAGCATCGCAGCAGCCCCGTGCGCTTCTCGATGTCGCCCTGCGACATCCCCTTCTGCAGACGGTAACCACGAATCGTCGTTCCGATGTTGATCGCAATGGAGAGATCCTCTACAGGTTCGGTCTCCAGGTTCCCAGGTAGTGTTTGCATGTCGGCCATTAGCCACAAAGTAAACATGACTTAGGACTTGGTCAATGCCTATCTTGGGTTAGAACGAAAACCTGTACCTGCTCAGGTTCACCCTGAGTCAGTTATATGAGAAACTTGAACTTCTACTTGAACTCATCCTCCTGGAATGCTCCTGAAGGCACCCAGAATCAGTAAAATGCGGACCTGGCCGGCTCCAGAGGCCTTCTGAAAAACACCACGTCAGCAACAGGGTTCTCGTTATACCGCTCCACCTGTGTGAACCCCATCGCTTCGTACAGGCGAATTGCCTCGGGCATTGCTGCCGGAACGGTATCAAGATACATCGCCTCGAACTGCCCCCGGCGCGCCCAGGCCAGAGCTTCCTCCATCAGGCGGCGGCCCAATCCGTAGCCCCGGAACCGTGGGTCCACCCAGAGGCGCTTTAACTCGCAGGCCCTGGATTCGGTAATGGCCACCGAGGCGATCGCCTTCAAGGCGACGCATCCCGCAGCTATCCCATCGACTGTAGCCAGGAGCAATGTCAGGTAGGGAGCCGGTAGCCCCTCCAGTTCCTTCGCGTACCCTTCCAGACAGATATTTGCCGCGCCGTTAGGGTTCGCCGCCAGATACTCGCCATAGGCCCGCATCAGGCCGCGTACGGCTGCGATATCGCTGCTATCAATAGCTTCGCGAACCACGATCTCCGCCATAAAGGCAGCGTACCACCGGCCCGATCGATGTGAAGCGGCCTACGACGCGCAGAGAGAGATCAACATCACGGTGATGTTGTCATGTCCGCCCTTGGCATTCGCTGCATTAATCAGCGCCTTGCAGGCTGCGTTGAGATTAGCCTGCGTCGCCCACTCCGGTACGTGGGCTAGAATTTCATCGATCGCATCGTCACTCAGCTCGCGGTTGAGGCCATCCGATGCCAGAAGATAAAGATCGCCGGGAAGCGGATTATAACCTTGAATCTCAGGCTCGACGGTTGCCTGCGACCCGACCGCGCGCGTGATGAGGTTGCGCATGGGGGACACCGCCGCCTGCCTGGGCGTGATCTGTCCGGCGCGCACCTGTTCCTCGACGAGAGAGTGGTCTGCCGTCAGCAGCATCAGCCGGCCCCGGCGGCGCAGGTAGCAGCGGCTGTCTCCCACGTGGGCCAGCCACAGCGTCGGAGGGTCGGAAGCCCGCGAGTTGGTGTGGTTTTGAGGGGAGCGCTTGCCATTGCTGTTGTACGCGCTGGCCAGGGGCGCATGGAGCAGCCCCACGAGCGTCGTCCCCATACCAGCCAGTTGCGGAGAGTGGCGTGCTTGCTGGAACACTGCCTGATTCGCGGCCAGAACCGCAGAATTCAGGCGGCTCTGCACGCGCGCTGCAGAGCTATTCGCGAGGTGGGAGAGAAAGGTCTCCGCTGCGAGATGGCTCGCAACCTCGCCTCCGGCGGCACCACCCATTCCGTCGCAGACGACGAAGGCACCATTGGCGGGCAAGGCGGCACAGGCGTCTTCATTGCTGCGGCGAACGCGACCGCGGTGAGAGAGCATAGCGTAGATGAGTTTGTTAGCAGACACAGGGCCCCAAAAAAACTAGTCCGCAGAAAACAATACACGCTACGGCGTCGAAGACGAAAGGCTGCGTTAGTGTTAGGAGGGTAACCAAAGGAGAGGGATGGACCAGAGGAAAAACCGAATTGTCCTGGGCGATAACCTGGAGGTACTGAGCCAGTTACCCCCCGGTTCCGTTGAACTGATCTATGTCGATCCGCCGTTCAATACGGGCAGGCGGCAGACTCGCCCCCGGATGAAGACGGTCCGGGACAAAAATGGCGATCGCACGGGCTTCGGCGGACAACGTTATCGGACGGAGCTTCTCAATGACGCCGGAGGCAGCTACGGCGACCGTTTCGGCGACTTCATCGGCTTCCTGCGGCCGCGCCTGGAGCAGGCCTACCGTGTTTTGACCGAGACCGGCAGCCTCTTCTTCCATATCGACTACCGCGAGGTGCACTACTGCAAGGTGATGCTCGACGAGATCTTCGGACGCAGATGCTTCCAGAACGAGATAATCTGGGCCTACGACTACGGTGCCCGCGCCAAGCGACGATGGCCCGCCAAACACGACAACATCCTCTGGTACACGAAAGACCCCGAACGCTACACCTTCAACCTCGACGAGTGCGACCGCATCCCCTACATGGCTCCGAAGCTGGTTGGAGAAGAGAAGGCAGCGTTGGGCAAGACACCCACCGACGTGTGGTGGCACACCATCGTCTCCCCTACCGGAAAAGAGAAGACCGGCTACGCCACCCAGAAGCCGCTCGGCATCCTTGAGCGCATCGTGAAAGTCCACTCCAACCCAGGCGAAACGGTGATGGACTTCTTCGCCGGTAGCGGAACAACGGGCGAGGCCGCAGCAAAAAACGGCAGAAAATTTCTACTCGTAGATGAGAGTTCCGAGGCTATAAATGTGATGGAACGGCGGCTGAAGTTGAAGGCCGGGTAACTACCACTGAGAGGGAGACGTTCGTTCTAATGGGCTACTGCAAGTGGATTGGGCTGATTATTGCTTTTGGAATTTTCACCGAATCTGCCCTGACTTCGGAGACTCTTAATAGCAAGCCGCTAACCGGAAAGAAACTTTGCACGGTAAATCGCGAGCCGCCTTCAGAGGCACAGAAGGCTCTCGATCGCGAAGAGTACGAAAAGGCCGAGGCACTTTTCCGGCAGAGGCTGACTGCAAATCCAGACGATGAACAAGCACGAACGGGAGTGATCCGAGTTCTGATTGAAGAGAATAAGGTGGACGATGCTCAGGCAAGTGCTGACGCATTCCTGAAGGGGCACCCAGAGAACTCTGCCGCTTTGGAAGCGATGGGTGAGGTGCGATTTCGCCGCGGTGAATTACAGACGGCCTACGATCTGGCTATCAAAGCTGTGAATGCAGATCCCTGCAATGCGCGAGCATATTTATTTCAATCTGCGTTCGAAGCCTTAGTGGCAATGCATGCGATGAGCAGGAATCACCGGATGACTGCCTACAAGCTGGACCCAGAGGACAAGGTGATTCAAGCAGCATGGATCTCCGAGTTGCCTCACGACGAGCAAATCAAGGCATGGGCAGAGTTCACCTCACATTCCGAGCGCTTCAGCGAAAAGGCTCTGACGGAATGGAAGGAGTATTTAGCTCACGCGCAGGATTACAAACCTGACGATTGCAGGATGGTGTCAGGTATGCCGATCGACAAGGATGTTTCGGTACCTCTAACTCGAATTCCATACTCCTATTTTGCCTGGGGGCTAGACGTAGAGCTCAACGGAAAGGTCAAACAACTAGAGGTTGATACATCTACCAACGGCTTGGTATTGAGCAAGAGAGTAGCCGCATCACTAGGGCTCGTTCCCGGTCAGAAAGTAGTAGGTGCAGGAATTGGTTCCAAAGGATTAGTGAATGGTTGGGTCACTCAGATCGATAGTGTCAAGATTGGCAAGATGGAGTTCCGCAACTGCAATGTTTTGGTCTTAGATAAAGAATCAGCTTCGAACGACTTAGAAGGCAAGATTGGTAGCAACATCTTCGCAAAATATCTTTTGACGCTGGATTTCCCTGCGCAGCGGCTACGGGTGGGTTCTCTGCCAAAGCGTCCTGAAAACGCCGCAAGAGCAACGGCATTAGGGTTAACACCGGAAGCGGCCGAAGGCAATGGTCCTCGTGACCGATACATTGCGCCGGAGATGCAAAACTGGTCGAACATTTATCGTGAAGGGCGATCTCTGCTGCTGCCAACGAGTATTGGAGGGACCAGTAGCAAGTTGTTCCTCATTCACACTGGAGATTCGAACATGATTTCGACCACGGCAGCTCGTGAAGTGACAAAGTTGTCAAAGGATCCCACCGGGATGCTCTACACATCCAAGGGACCAGATAAACATGTCATGATGACGGGCCAGTTCACTTGGGTATTTGCGGGAATAGCCCAGAAGACAGACCGGATGACGGCCGCCGATTTCTCTGACATGTCGCACAACTACGGCATGGAAATATCCGGCTATATTGGCTCGCCGATCTTAAGCATGCTGGTAATGCACATCGACTACCGAGACAATCTGGTCAAGTTCGAGTACCACCCTTAGCGCACTGCCACTGACCAAACTACCTTTGAGGTGAGACGCCACTCGCAAGCGAGTGGACGCTATCCCCCGCTCGCAAGAGCCTCTTCTATCCACGCGCCTGCTTCTCTGCAAAGTCGCCGATGACGGGCAGCTTGTACCACTCGCCCTTGCTGGCCTTGAAGATCGCAATGACCCATGCGACAAACAGACCGAGCCCGACCAGCATGTTGACCGCACCAAATAACACCCAACTCATGGGAATGAAGTGGAGAACTCCTTCCGCAACCGCGAGCGCAACCTGCAGCACGATCGACGCGACGCAGAACGCAATGGACTGGAAGGAGTGGAAGCGCACCAGCGGAATCTTGTTATACGGCTCGAGCACAAGGAAGATAATCGCCGGAATAATCGTGACATAAGCAAGGGCTGCAGCGACGTTGTCGGAGAGCCCGGCGGAGGACGCAGCCGCAGCGGGCGGGACATAGGCAGGCGGTTGGGGCTGAGGCGGAACGGGGTTCTGAATCGGATCGGACATGGAGAGTCTCCTGATTCCAGCTTTAGGTCGATTTAGAAAACCGGGGAGAGACTCGCGTTGAAAGAGGGCCCTGCGCGAGTGCTCCCCAGCATAACCGAGGATTCGCGAAACTCAACAGATTTTTTCCTTGTAGTCGCCAAGCCCGCGCAGGAAGAAAACTTGCCCCGAACTTGCCCAGAATACAGCTGGTCGCAGTGGCCTGCGAGCCTCTTTGAATAGAGGCTTTCCGCTGATGTACTCTCCTTTAGCTCGCTACAGCCTTGAACCCGTAGGTCTCATAGCGGGTCGTGAGCTTTCCATCCGCCACGGTGACGATGGTAAAGCCCTCCGGCGTGCCGAGATGCGCGCCCTTCCACCAGTTTCCGCAGACGGCACCGCTGGTGATGTAGGGAACGCCCTTCCACTGCACCAACTCGTTGATGTGGGTATGGCCCTGAAGCACCCCAAGCACATTGTGCCCGTCGAACAGATCGAGAACCTGGCTTGCGTTCGCCACTGTGAGAGAGTGATGAGGCCCTGGGGTGGCCGGCTGCGGAAGGTACGACGCATAGGCTGAGACCAGAGGGATGTGCACTGAGACAATAACGGGCATCCCGCCAGGAAGCGCAGCAAGGTCGGCAGTGAGCCACTGCAGTTGTGCATCGTCGATGCGGCCCTCGTATGCGTGATCAGACGTGATCCCAATCGAGTCCAGCACGATGAAGTGATGACCCTTGTGGTCGAAGCTGTAGTACAGCTTGCCGAAGCGGTCCTCGAAGAGCTTCTTGCCATACAGAGGATCGGTAGCCGCGACGTCGCTGGTCTTGTAGATTCCCAGAACGTCATGGTTGCCGATTGTGTGGTACACCTTCATGCCGAGGTCCTGCTCTGTCTTCGCATAGAGGTCGAAAAGCATCAGCGCCCGCTGCTTCGGCACGCCGAGGGAGTCAAAGACGTGATCCCCGCCGTTGATGGCGAAGTCGGCCTTGTAGGTGCGTGCCTTCTTCACCGCCATGTCCGTCCCAATGACGCCGTTCAACTCCGGCTGCAGATGCGCGTCCGTGAGAAAGATGAACGAGAACGGTTCTCGAGACGCAGGAGCAGCGAAGATCGATCGCGGGGAGACAGTGGCTGCCAGTCCAGCAGCGCCGAGGAGAGAGAGAAATTGCCGGCGGCTAGTCACGCGCTCATTGTAAGACACACACATGAACAGGATAAGAACCGGGGCCGGGTAGAATGAAGGTATGAAGTATCTGGTCGCTTTGCTTGCGGTTGCGGGAATCGTTGTGTCTTCGATGGCGCTTCACGTTCATTACATGGACCCATCCCAGGCTCCCCCATGCGCGGTAACGGAGAAGTTCGACTGCGGCACGGTAAATCACAGCCGGTTTGCCGTATTCCCCCCAAGAACCTTCGATGAAGACCCAAAGGCAGGTCACCACATTCCAGTAGCAACTCTCGGAATTATCTGCTACGGGTTCATCACAGTGCTCGCACTGACGGAGCACTGGCTGCTGACCTTTGAGATCGCCCAGATCGGATTTTTCTTCGCTGCCTTTTTGAGCTACATAGAGGCATACGTCCTCGAAAAATGGTGCATCTACTGTCTTTGGTCTCAGGGAATCGTAACGGCGATCCTGCTGTTGAGCATTGTGCCGCTTGTGAAACACTGGCTTGGGGAGAGGCGCGCTGCGGCGGCCGTGAGGTACAGCGATGTGGCCTAAGGTCCTGATGCAGCTTTTCGAATTGCTGCCCCATATAACGCGGCTCGTTCCCATGGCCGACAAGTACTTCTCGCAGCGAAGCGCCACTGAGAAGGCCAATGAGGCCGCGCTGATGGCCATGGCAGAAGGAGTACGCGGCGACCTCGGCCAGGTGACCAAAGCCCATGCTGGCCTCTACCGGCAGCTGCAGGAGCAGAGCGGGCAGATCGCCGACCTGAGCGAAGAGGTGAGACGCACGCGCACCTCCATCGAGCAGCACGACCACCGTATGGAGGCGCTCGACGCAAAGCTCGCCTCGCTTGGAGCCTGGCTAAAGGCCGGCGCATCGGTAATCGTACTTCTGTTGATCGTCGTGATCTGGCTTCTGGCCCGAGCGCACTGACGGCGTAGAATAGCCCTATGGGAATCAGCCGCGAACAGGCACTGGACTGCTTCCGAAGCGACGATCTGATCGGTATCGGCATGGAAGCCGACGCGGTCCGCCGCCGGTTGCACCCAGAGGGCGTAGTCAGTTACATCATTGATCGCAACATCAACTACACGAACTTCTGCACCGAATACTGCACCTTCTGCGCCTTCTACCGTCCGCTCAAGGGCAAGATGGCATCCGAGGGCTACATCCTCGACTTCGAGACGATCTACGAGAAGATCGCCGAGACCCTCGAGATGGGCGGCACCGGCGTACTCATGCAGGGCGGCCTGCATCCCGACCTCAAGATCGACTGGTTCGAGCGGCTCTTTCGCGGCATCAAGGAGCGCTTCCCTTCCATCTGGCTGCACTGCCTCAGCGCTAGCGAGATCCTCGCCATCGCCCAATACTCCGAACTGTCGCTGCGCGACACCATCATGCGGCTGCGCGACGCCGGTCTGCAGTCCATCCCCGGCGGAGGCGCCGAGATCCTCGACGACGAGGTTCGCCACCGTATCGCGCGCCTCAAGTGCAAGACTGAGGACTGGGTCTCGGTCCACCGCACCGCACACGAGCTAGGCATGCGCACGACCGCTACGATGATGTTCGGCGTCGGCGAGACCTTCGAGCACCGCGTCAACCACTTCGACGTCATCCGCCGCCTGCAGGACGAAACGGGCGGCTTCACAGCTTTCATCCCCTGGACGTTCCAGCCGCACAACACTGCCCTCGGTGGCCGTGGCTGGGAGGAGGCGACCTCAGTCGAGTACCTCAAGACCCTCGCCATCTCGCGCATGTACCTCGACAACATCGAGAACGTGCAGTCGAGCTGGGTCACCCAGGGCCTCAAAGTCCTCCAGATGGGCCTCCGCTTCGGCGGCAACGACGTTGGCTCTGTCATGCTCGAAGAAAACGTCGTCAAGGCAGCGGGGACCTCCAACTGCACCACAGAGGAAGAGCTCCGCCGCGTCATCCGCGACGCCGGCTTCAAGCCTGTGCAGCGGGATACGCTATACCGGACGATGTTTCTGAATTGAGGGACTGTGGACTGTCCTCTTCACGGTAGAATCGTCGAGAAACTTTAGCCGGGGTACCCGTCCTGCCTGTTCACGTCCAAACAATGACGAATCTGCTTGCCATATTGATGGCCCCGCATGGCCTCGGCCACTACTGGCGTTCGCACGTCGTGGACAAGACCTTTCAGGGACTCTACCGCTGGAACGCCTTCGATACAGCGATGCTGGTGCCCTACTTCATCGTGATGGTGATTCTTGCCTTCTACGGCCTTCACCGCTACCAGCTAGTCTGGCTCTACTACAAGAACAAGAAGAACGCGTCCAAGTGGAATGAACCGCCGGC
This sequence comes from uncultured Acidobacteriaceae bacterium, assembly GCA_963741395.1. Classification (GTDB taxonomy): domain Bacteria; phylum Acidobacteriota; class Terriglobia; order Terriglobales; family Acidobacteriaceae; genus Edaphobacter. The sequence goes on along the minus strand of CAVUHV010000002.1, from coordinate 132,957 downwards.
ACACTTCGCCGAAGACGAACTACCCTTTGTCACCATCCAGCTTCCCATCTTCAATGAGCAATTCGTCATCGACCGCCTCATCGATGCATGCTGCCGTCTTGACTACCCCCGCGACCGCTTCGAGATCCAGGTACTCGACGACTCAACCGACGAGACCACAACCGTCGCCGAGCAGATCGTAAGACGCTACGCAGACGGCTTCGCCGGAATGGATCCGCAGCCGATTACCTACATCCATCGCACGAATCGATACGGCTTCAAGGCGGGCGCTCTGGATGCGGGCCTCAAAGTTGCACGTGGCGAGTTCATTGCAATCTTCGACGCCGACTTCATTCCCCCCCGCGAATGGGTCATGCAGGTGATTCATCACTTCGCGCAGCCCGAGATAGGCATGATCCAGACGCGGTGGACGCATCTGAATCGTGATTACAGTTTTCTGACTCAGGTTGAAGCGATCATGCTCGACGGCCACTTCGTGCTCGAGAGCGGCGGCCGCTCCCGCGCAGGTGTCTTCTTCAACTTCAACGGAACGGCTGGCATGTGGCGCCGCGAAGCCATCACAACTGCCGGTGGCTGGCAACACGACACGCTCACCGAAGACACGGACCTCAGCTATCGCGCCCAGATGGCCGGCTGGAAGTTCAAGTACCTGCAGGACGTCGAGTGCCCGGCCGAGTTGCCCATCGAGATGACAGCCTTTAAGACCCAGCAGGCCCGCTGGGCCAAGGGCCTCATCCAGACCGGCAAGAAGATACTGCCGCGAGTCCTCAAAAGTGACTTGCCGTGGCATACCAAGCTGGAAGCCTGGTACCACCTGTCAGCCAACATCAGCTATCCGCTGATGATCATCCTCAGCGTGCTGTTGATGCCCGCGATGATTATCCGTAGCTGGCAAGGTCTGCTGCAGATGTTCCTGATCGACCTGCCGCTCTTCATGGCCAGCACGATGTCGATCTCCTCGTTCTACCTCGTCAGCCAGAAGGAGATCTTCCCCACCCGCTGGAAACGTACCTTTTTGTACTTGCCGTTCCTGATGGCGCTCGGCGTGGGACTTACTATTACCAACGCCAAGGCCGTCATGGAGGCTCTCTTCGGCGTTCAGTCCGCCTTCGCTCGTACCCCAAAGTATCGCGTCGCCAAAAAGGGTGAGAAGAGCAAAGCGAAGAAGTACAGAAAACGGCTCGGAATCATCCCATGGATCGAGCTCGCCATCGGCTGCTACTTCTCCCTCACAGTCTGGTACGCCGTTTCCACCGAGAACTACCTGACCGTCCCCTTCCTCGTCCTATTCGCCTTCGGCTACTGGTACACCGGTCTGCTGAGTCTGCTGCAAGGCCGGTTTGAGCGCTTCGGCACCGCGGAAAAAGAGTTTCACGAAAAGCCGTATCCGATGGGAATCTAAAAAGGAGCACCCTGTGCGATCGCTGCGAATCCTCCTGTTGCTGGCCGGTTGTCTCATGTCTGTTGAAGGCCACGCTCTCGACTCCGTTCCCAAGGCCGAGTACCACCAGCGTCGCGTCGCCCTGGCCAACGAGGCGAAGACCGGTGTCGCCGTCCTCTTTGCCGCCGAAGAGCCCGTCCTTGACTTCATGCCCTATCGGCAGGACGAGGATTTCTACTACCTGACCGGCTGGAATGAGCCCGGCGCCGCTGTCGTTATCATCCCAGCAGCCGAGGCCGTCGCCGAGACTCCCGGCACAGGACTCGGCGGCCGTGCTGCCCAAGCCTATCGGGAGATCCTCTTCCTCCCCACGCGCAACCGGCGCACGGAAATGTACACCGGCGCGAAGATGGACGCGAGTACTCCCGGCGTCACGGCGACAACCGGCTTCGACGAAGTGCTGCCGATGACGGACCTGCCGGCCGTCTTGAACAAGCTCATCAGCGGAGACAGGCAGCGTCTCCGCAGCGTCTACACTCAGAAAGACTCCGCCCCGGCGCACGCTCTCATCGAGTTCACCGCGGCGACGCTTGGCCTGGGAGCCGCACCAGACACTCTCGACGTCTCTGACCTGACGACGCCGCTCAGAGCAATCAAGTCGCCCGCTGAGATCGAGCTGCTCCGCAAGGCCTCGAACGCCTCCATCGCCGCGCAACTGCGTGCCATGAGGGCCATCCATCCCGGTGTCACCGAGCGCAAGATTGCCGGCATCATCATCGAAAAACTGATGGAAGATGGCTGCGAGCGCCCCAGCTATGCTCCAATCGTCGGCTCAGGCAAGAACTCAGCAACGCTGCACTACAGCGAAAACTCCGCGACCGCGAAAGCGGGAGACGTGATGTTGATCGATGCCGCAGGAGAGTACAGCATGTACGCCAGCGACATCACTCGCACCATGCCCGTCAACGGACACTTTACGCCGCGGCAGCGCGAACTCTACGGCATCGTCCTCGGCGCGCAACGTGCTGCCGCTGCCGCGTTCGTAGCCGGCAAATCACGAATCAACGACCCGCAGCACAAAAATGCCGACTCGCTCGACCAGGCCGCTTACGCCTACATTAACTCGCATGGCAAAGACATGCACGGGCAGCCTCTAGGCCAGTATATGATCCACGGCTTGGGTCATCTCGTCGGAATCGACGTTCATGACCCATGGGACTACTCCAAGCCTCTCGACAAGGGCATGGTCTTTACGATTGAGCCAGGAATTTATCTCCCCGAGGAAGGAATCGGCATTCGCATCGAGGACGTCTTTTACGTGGATTCCGACGGCAAACTAGTCGATCTCATCGCGAATTTACCCCACGAGGCCACCGATGTTGAGGCGGCGATGCGGCATTGAGAGGAAAACAGCTCGATCCGTTCTGCTCATAACGCGGAAGGCCCGGCAATCAGCCGGGCCTTCCGCGTTTAGGCTCAAGAAAGATCAGAAACGTATGCCAAAGGTGACAGGAATGTACGTCGTCGGTGCACTCGCCGCGGGAAATGCGTTGAAGTAGGCAGTGGCGCCGCTGATATCATAGGGGCGACGTGAATTGAAGGTGTAGACGTAGCGCGCTTCCGCATAGAAGCGCTCGTTAGCAAAACGTGAAAATCTATAGGTGAAGCCGACTCCACCATTCAAGCCGAAGGCATTGCTGGTGTACCAGTCGATCGGCTGATTGGCCGAGCATGCGTAATAGCCGTAAAACGGATCGAAGCATGTGCCAGAGACGGCAGTGGTGAACTGTGTGTACTTGTGGTAGAAGCCGAGGCCACCTACAACATAAGCTCCTATGGCATCCGACTGGAAGACGTTGTAGACCGGGTTGAGCGTGAATGACCAGTCGTGGAGGTTGCCGCCGAGCTGGCTCAGACCGGCTCCGAGGTTGTTGTAGAGGGCGAGTTGTTGGTTGAGAACACTGGTCTGCATGCCAAATTTGTCGTAGTCGAACAGCAGCAGCACGCCGAACTTCTTATTGAAGTTACGACCGCCCCCCACTTGGAACTTCCAGCTTGTCGTCGCGTAGTTGTGGGTTCCACCAGTTGGGAGCGTAAATCCGCCGCCAACTACAAACGTATACTTATTCGAACCATCGGCGTTGTGGGTGCTGTCGTTGTAATTCGGTCTGCGGCTGTACGTGCGTCGCGGAGGGGGCTGGTCTTCACTCCCGCCCACGCTGAAGTTTTCCGCAGCCTCAGTCTCGGCCGCGCCGACACTGCTGCTATAGCTCAGATCATCCGGCACCGATAGGTTCAAAGGAGCCGCAAGGGCTGCTCTAAAGCTGATGACCTGATTCGAATTTGCCGTCTGGGGCTCCTCCGCCTGAAGACCTAACGTAGTGCCGGCCGCAAAAAGAACAATGGCCGCCGTGCGGATAATTGTCGCGGAAACGCCGTTCATCCTAACCGTCGTGTGCATGCTTCGTAACTCCTCATTTTGCATCTTCCTTAGACTCTAACCCTAAGGCATTGTGCTTGTTGTGTAGGACGCTGGAAAAGTCAATTTGGATGACATCGACAAGACCGGGATTACCCAAAACAGCAAAAAAGTGACAAAAAATACGCTGCACGAGCCCCGGACAAAGCAAAGGGGTATCTTCGTGTTCCCGAAGATACCCCATCTTACTGCCCGACGCTCCCGCAACCGGATTAGTGAATGTCGAACTGCTCCGGATGCAGGCTGGGGTCCGACTTGACCAGAATCGTCTTACCGACCATATCCTCCATCTCCTGGAGCCATTTCGTCGACGATTTGAGTTGCTTGACAACATCCGGATGTACACGCAGCATCACGTCTCCGCGGTCCAGATGTCTGCTCATCTTGCGCATCTCGACGTAAATGTCGTTGCACACCGTCACCGGGGACTTCACCATTCCAGTGCCCTGGCAGATCGAGCACGTCGTCGAGAGCGTGCGCTCCAGCGACTGCTTGACGCGTTTGCGGGTGATGGCGACGAGTCCAAAATCGTTGAACTGTAGAACCTTTGAAGGAGCGCGATCGTTCTTCAACTCCTCTTCGAGTGCCGCCATCACGCGGTTGCGATTCTTCCGCTCATCCATGTCGATGAAGTCGATGATGATGATTCCGCCGAGATCGCGCAGGCGAATCTGCCGTACAATCTCCGGAATCGCATCGAGGTTCGTCTTGACGATCGTGTCTTCCAGCCGCGCTGTCTTGCCAACGTACTTGCCGGTGTTGATGTCGATGGCGACGAGGGCCTCGGTCTGGTTGATGACAATCGACCCGCCAGACTTCAGCCATACCTTCGAGCGCAACGCCTTGTTGATCTCCTCGGTGATACCGAACTGCTCAAACAGGGGCGTCTCCTTGGTGTAGAGCTTCACCCGCCGGATCAGCGAAGGCTGGAACCGCTGCAGGAAGCGGAGAATGCGCTCGTAGTTCTCCTCCGAATCAACCCAGATCGCCGAGAAGTTATCCGTGACCTGATCGCGAAGAATGCGTTCGACAAGATTGAGATCGTGATAGATCAGCGCCGGAGCCTTTGAAGAATCCGATCGCTGCTTGATGTCGCTCCACAGATTCAGCAGGAAGCGCAGGTCGCTGCGGAGTTCCTCTTCGCTCGCACCTGCAGCGGCAGTACGAACGATGAAGCCGCCTGCTGCATCGCCCTTCTCCGACAGCAGAATCTCCTTCAGGCGGCGACGCTCCGAATCAGACTCGATCTTGCGCGAGACCCCTGTGTGATTCACTGTCGGCATGAAGACCAGAAAGCGGCCAGGCAGAGCGATATGCGATGTAACCCTCGCGCCCTTCTTCGCAATCGGCTCCTTTGCGATCTGAAGCAAAATCTCCTGTCCGGGCTTCAGCAGTTCGCTGATCGCTGGCAGATTGGTAACCTGCATGGATCCGCGTACACCGCGCCGGTCACGTCCGCCATTGCGGTCGCGATCTCCGGAGCTGCTGAAACGCCCGCGTGTACGGTCTCCCCGGCGCCCATCACGACGACCGCGGCCTCTGCGACGCTCGTACTCTTGGCGATCGGGCGCAGGTGCGGCACCGTCGGGCTCAGCGCCTTCGGCGAATCCCTCTTGCGCGAGTTCCCCTTCAGTCTCGTCAATCTCTTCGCCTTCCTCGATTGCTTCGTCTTCGAGCGCGTCATATCCCTGCTCCTCAATCGAGTGCTCTTCGATGAAGTCCTCTTCTTCATCATCGTCACTACCGGTCCGGGTAATCTCATCGATCGACATCTCGCGGATCATCGTGCCAAGGTCAGCCGTGCCCTCGAGTGTCTCCTCATCGTCAAGATCGTCCAGCTCCTCAATCGAGCTGGCATGAAGTGTCGTCTGATAGTCCTCATCATCGACGATCTCCTCTTCGACAACGCCCACACCCGGTTCAAAGGCCTGGACTGTAGCCTCATGCTCAATCTCTGCAACCGCGGGCTCGGGAGACTCCATCTCGCCGCTCGCGTGCAGTGTCGTGACCTCATGCGTCACATTCTCGGCCACCGGATGTACGAAATGCTCCGTGCTTCCTTGGCCCTGATCTGCCTCCACAGGATGCTCCGAGATCTGTGATGCAGAGACCTCCTCAACTGTCTCGTGCACAACCTCCGGCTCAGTCTCAACTACCGGAGAGCTCTGACGAAACTCGCTCGGCGGAATAGGATCGATGCGGTAGGACACCGATGTGTCTTCGACCGGCTCATATTCGCTCGGTTCCGTCACAGGGTGTGGTGTGTGCTCGACAGCCGCGACAGCCTGAGGCTCCTCGGCAACTTGTGCTCTTTCGACCCTCGGCTCCGGCGCGCGGCGACGCGAAAGGCTCTCACCGGGAAGAACAAGACCTCCATCCCATCCGCTGGGAATCTCGTAGCTCGGAACGCTCGGAACAACGGCCTTCATCTCCTCCGGCTTGGGAGTTGAGGCACTTGCCTGCTCCTCACCACGGCGATACTTCGAGAGCGATTCACCGGGCAGCACAATCGGCTCCGGTACCGGGCCAGTCTCTTCCTGAGCGGCCGAGCCCTCTACACCATAGAGCGACGTGCGTGGAGCAAAGCCTCGCGGGACGCGCCGTCCCCGGTCGCGATCGCGCCCGCCACGGTCTCCCCGGTTGCGGTCGTCGCGTCCGCCACGATCTCCGCGGTCGCGGCGATTGAAGTTTTCCTGTGGGGACTCGCTGGCACCTGAGACAGGCTCACCTTCTGCCAACTGCCCAGCCGAGCCATCGATCTCCAACGCCGGCTCATCAACAAACTCGTCACTTGCGTCAGGTCCAGCTACAGGCTCCAAGCCAGACGCTTGCTGCTGCCCCTCGCTGCGCGGACCCCCACGGCCACGACGCCGTCCCCGGCGACCGCGCCAGCGGCGTCCTCCCTCTGGTGACGAAGCGGACTCGCCCTCGGTGCGCTCCGTCAGAGCTTCGGACGGTGTGCTCTCAAACGGCTCGGCGGACTCGGCGTCGCTGGACAGCTCTTGACCATTGGGACTCGGCACGAAATCGCTGCCTGCCTGGCGCTCGCGATTCCCTCCGCGGTCTCTGCCACGATCGCGGCGGCCACGCCCCCCACGATCGTCACGACCCTGATCGAGCGACAGGCCTGCGTCATCGCCCGTCGTCCCTTCAATCGTCGCAGGTTCCCGGCTACCGCGGTCACGGCGGCCCGAGCGCTGCGCGCCATCCGTCTCGAAGTCGGCCGAGTCACCAGCCTCCTCCATAAAATCGGTGATGTACAGGAAAGCGTCGCGCTCGAGCCCGATGTCCACAAAGCTGGACTGCATGCCCGGAAGCACCCGCGTCACGCGGCCCTTATAGATCGACCCCGCAAGGGTGTATTCGTTCTCTCGCTCGTAATAAATCTCGGCGAGTGCGTCGTTTTCGACAATAGCAAGCCGCGTCTCATGCGGCGTGCTGGATATATAAATTTCCTTCGACATTTGTCTCTACTCTTTCTGCCCGGCTCGTTAGTACGAGTCGCGGACGGCAGACGAGGCAGAGAGACTATCGGGAGCTAGATGCAGCTCACCGGGGGTGCGGACAGAGTGCAGGATGCGGAAGCTCGAAAGGAGAATAACCGATGCGAGCCGTACGAATACAACTCGGCCTGCGCGCGGTCGGAACCGGAGGCAGGAATTCGGACTTCAGAAACACCGGGGGGACCTTCGAGTGACTGCAGGCATGCGGAGTTTGTGACCGAAACAACCTCAAAATCAATCGCTTGAGGCGGGGCCGTTCGCCATCCGGATGCGCTCATTCCCTGAAACCTGTCCGGCCAACGGATCGATATCTCTCGCCTGGCCGGCCTTTTCTTCAAATCTTGTTGCCGCTGTCCGGCGCCATGCGCCTGGAGTAGCGGGATAGAACACTCTCTCGGCATCTACAGCCGGTCAGGTGCTGTCTCTAGTATTGCACTAAAGCCACTGCAGAGGCCAGTACGAAGAAAAATTCTTTCTCCTCATAGGATTAGCCAGCCCGGCGATCAGAAGACGAAACCTCAATTCAAATCCTTTTGGGCTGCTCTCGCCCGTTCCAGTGCCAACGCGGGAGTTCGGACGCTAGTTTACGAACCGCCCCATGCGGATGTTCATCACGAGGCCGAGCGCCAGAAAGGTAAACAGGACCGACGACCCTCCATAGCTCATCAGCGGCAAAGGAATGCCCGTCACAGGCATCAGTCCGACGACCATGCCCACATTCACCGCAACTTGGAAGACGACAATCGCCACGACTCCCATCACGATATACGTGCCTGGCAAGTCCGATGCTGTCTGAGCGTTCTGGATAAGTCGCATCAGAATCAGAAAATACAGCAGTAGAACACCGAGCGCCCCCACAAAGCCATGCTCCTCGCAGAAGGCCGCGAAGATAAAGTCCGTGTAAGGAATCGGGAGAAAATCTCCCTGCGTCTGCGTCCCTTTATTGGCACCCTTGCCCCAGACGCCGCCAGAACCAACCGCTATCAGTGACTGTCGTATCTGATAGCCCGACCCCCGCGGATCAGAGTCCGGATCGACGAAGGCCGTTAGCCGCGCCTTCTGATACGGCTTCAGGAACTTGCCGCTCTTCCACGCCACTCCTCCCACAATCGTAAAGAGCAGCACCAGAATCGCAGCCTGTTTGAATCGGATTCCGCCCAAAAACAGACCGCAGACCAGAATCGGAAAGTAGGTCAGCGAAGTCCCCAGATCAGGCTGAATCAGCACCAGTCCCATCGGAATGCACACCAGCGCGAAGGCCTTACCAATATCGGTCCAACTCAACTCCCGGCCACCCAGGTTCCAGAAGTATCGGGCCACCGCCACGATCAGCACCAGCTTCACCCACTCCGACGGCTGAAAGTGCACGCCTCCACCCAGATTGATCCACCTGCGCGCACCTAGAGCCTTTGTTCCCACCAGCTTCACCGCAACCAGCGAGATGATGCTGATTCCATAAGCCCACGGCACAATATCCAGAAGCCGGTGGTAATCGATCAACGACATCAAAAACATCAGCAAAAGCCCAAAGGCCAGAAAGCCAATCTGCTTATGGTCAAAGCCATGAAACTTGGTGTGCAGCGTCGCAGACTTAATCTCAAGCACACTGACGAGCGAGAGCAGCAGCACGAAGCCGAGCAGAACCCAGTCAAAGTCGCGATAGGAGGAGAGTCGCTGCATGCTTACGTTAGTTTATTCCCCGTTGTCGATTCGTCCGTTTGCCAACCAACCACCGCATCCTCCGCTAGTTCTCTGCATTCGACGAAGCCGTTGCAACAGATGACTTATCGGCTCCCGCCGAAGCCGTCTCCGCCGCAGCGGGTACCTGCGCAATGCGTATATTGTTCGCGCGCCTGCGCTGCTTCTCCACGAACGCGTTGATCACCTGCGCGGCGACGGGCGCGGAGCCGGCCCCCCATCCGCCGTGCTCCCACAGCACCGCGACGACGATGTCCGGGTTGCGCCGCGGGGCCATACCGACGAACCATGCGTTGGCGCGCTCTTTTCCAACTCCCAAACTGGTCATGCCTGCGCTGTGGCTCACAACCTGCGCCGTGCCGGTCTTTCCGGCAAAGTCGATGCCTTCCAGATGCGCCGGGGCCGCCGTCCCGCTGATCGTTGTCTCGGCCATTGCATCCGTAATCAACTGCCAGTTCGCAGTCGTCAGCGGAACCGTCTTGTCACCCGCCCCAGGGAACGTCTCATGAATGGCCTGAAGCTCCTCGGGAGAAACCTCATCCGGGAACACCAGATGCGGCCGGTGCAGCACGCCGCCTGAGGCGATCCCTCCAATGGCGCGCGCCAATTGAATGGGGCTCACCGCAACAGCACCCTGCCCGATGCCCACCGAGATCACCTCGCCCGCATACCACTTCTCATGGAAGTTCTTCATCTTCCATGCCGTCGAGGGCATCGTTCCAGTGACTTCATCCGGCAGGTCAACTCCTGTTCGCTGCGAAAAACCCAGGTCGGTCGCGTACTTCGCAATCGTGTCGATTCCCAGCTTGTTCGCCAACGTGTAATAAAACGTATCGCACGACCATGGAATCGCGTGTTCAATATCGACCATGCCGTGGTGCTTGTCGCACGCGAAGAAGTGGCCGTAGAACGAAGCCCCGCCGCTGCACATCACATGCATCGTCTGCGCCGCGTTCTCCTGCAGCCCTGCATACGACATGATGATCTTGAACGTCGATCCGGGAGCCAGCTGCGCCTGAATCGCCTTGTTCAGCAAAGGGTGATCAGGGTTGGTCAGTATCTCGTTCCAGTAGCTCTTCGAAACACGCACTGAGAACTGGTTAGGATCGAACGTCGGCCGCGAGACGAGCGCCAGAATCTCGCCCGTGTGAGGATCGAGAGCGATCATGGCCCCGGTCTTGCCCTCCATCGCTTTCTCTGCCGCCATCTGGACGTCGAGGTCGATGGTCAGCTTCAGGTCCTTCCCTGGCTGGGCCAGCGTCTGACCGAGACGGCCAATCTCCTTGCCGTGCGAGTTCACAATCACATCACGGCTGCCGTCGACACCGCGCAGCAGGGCATCATACGTAGCCTCCACACCCGACTTCCCGACGACGTCCCCCGGCTGATAGAACGCATACTTCGAAGTATTGAGATCTTCCTCCGACACCTCACCCACGTATCCGATCAGGTGAGCCGCGAAGCCGTCGCGCGGGTACAACCGCCTCTGCTCGTCCAGAGTCTCCAACTCCGGCAACTCATTACGGTGCGCCTCGATAAAGGCCTGCTCATCCGGCGTGATGTCCTGTTTCAGAGGAATCGGCTGATACTTTGGCGCGATCTGATAGTGGCGAAGCGTGGCCTCGATCTGCTCCACCGGGATATGCAACCCCTGCGAGATCAACGGCAGGTCAGCGTTCAGGTCCTTCACCTGCTCACGCAGAAGAAAGCACGAGACGGAAGGATAGTTGTCCACAAGCAACCGCCCCTCGCGATCAAACAGCCGGCCTCGCGGAGCAAGCACCGGAACCTTTCGGATCCGGTTTGCCTCAGCCAGCGCGCGAAAGTTATCCGCTCCCAGAACCTGCAGCCGCCACAGCCCCGCAATGAGCACCGCCAGCACCAGAGCGACGATGTACTGCGCCGCATGCAGTTTGCCAGCCGGAAGCTTCTCCGCCTTTCCCGCGGGTCCAACCTGCGGCTCGAATTGTGTTGCTGCTTCCATTCCGTCCTTAGTCTACGTGTGCAGTTTCGACGTGCAAATACGCCTTTAGTCAGCGCGCTTTGTGCGGTCCAGCAGAATAAATATCGGCACCGCAACTACCGTATTGACGCAGGCCCTGATGAGTTCATGTAGCCAGAGAACATGAAAATCGGAATTCCCCAGCAACCTGCGATTAATCAAAAACAACAGCAGACTGTTCAGCAGCGAAAACCCGAAGTTAATCAGAACCCTCGTCGTCACGTTCTCGACGTCCACCTGCACGCCGATGCTCGCCGCAATGTATCCAATCACCGACTTCGCCATGCCATTTACGCCGATCGGCTGGTTCGTCAGGGCATCCTGCAACAACCCAATGGCCGCGCCCGTAAGTGTGCCGGCCACCGGGCTGCGCCGCGAAACCGCAAAGAAGATCGCCACGATCAGCGGAAGATCGACGATCCCCATCCGCCACGACAGCTTCGAGATAAGCACCTGCAACACGATCGCACCCACCGGCACCAGCAGCGTGACCGCCGGCGGGAAGCTGTGCTGTTCGAGTTCTCGGCGTGACGTATAGCTAAGGCTTGGCATTGGGAGGACGTCTGTAACTATCTGTACTAATTATCCGGGTTCGCCGTCTCTGGCTTCGGCTTGCTTTGCGTCGAAGGTTCCTCGCTGGGTACCGCCTGCTGCTGCGGCGGCGCGGGATTCGCACCTCCGGGAGTCAGCGCGGATGCCGGAGGAGTCGCCCCGGGCGTGTAGCGGTCCGGATGCAGCGTCGGCAGAGGTTTAGGCACCGTCGTCCGTCCAGGAACCGTCCCGGCCGGGGTCTTCGCAGCTCCCGCAGGGTTCGCGTCCTGACTGGCGCCGTCATTCAGACTTGGCAGCCGCTCGGCAACAATCTGCGAGGCCGTCGTGCGTGCCGCCGCCTCCGCTGCTGCCTCGTCGGCCGCAGCCTTCGCCGCTGCCTGCTCCTCGGCAGTCCCAGCTGCCACCTTCAGGTCCTTCTGCGCCTTTGCCGGAAGCTCGGCCTGTGTCCCGGTGATGACGAGAACCTCCTCCAATTGAAAGAGATTCGCGGCAGGCTTCACACGAATCAGCGTGTAAGGCTGATGATCCGGGTCAGGCGCGATCGACTCGATCGTGCCTACCTTCAACCCTCGCGGAAACACCTGGTCCCCACCCGACGTCAGCACCTGCTCGCCCGGCTTGATCCGCGAGTCCGCTGTCAGATTCGTAATTTGTATCTGTCCCGACAGGCCGCCCTTCAGGATGCCGCGAATCCTGGTCGTCTCAAGTACCACTCCCGCTCCTGAGGTTTGGTCATTAATCAAAAGCACCTGCGACGTGCGCGGAAAGACATCGCGCAGCTTGCCGACAATCCCATCCGGTGTAATCACCGCCTGGTCCGGCTTCAAACCATCCCTGGAACCCTTGTCGATATAGAGGACCCGCGACGTATCGGTTCCGCTGCCTCCGATGACCTGCGCCGCGACTGTCGTCGCAACATAGTGCTCCTGAAAGCCCAAAAGCGCCTGCAGTCTCTCGCCCTGGATAGCGTCTTCCGCAAACGCAGCCTGCTCCAGCCTCAGCCGCGCAACCTCTTCCTGCAGATCGTGATTCTGTTGGCGCGTATGACGCAGGTCAACATAGTTCGACCATCCACTGCGCACGCCATAACCGATGCCGTGGAAGAAGCGCTCAAAGGGCGTCACCACCGCAACCACCCAGTGCCGCAGCAGAGTCACATTCGTTCCGTCTGGCGCGCCCGCTTCAACCGGCCGCTTTACCTGAACAGCGAGTGCGATCGTCTGCACCAGCAGCACCGCCACCAGCACCAGTACGTTTTTATACCGTGTAAAGAAAGATTCCATGCGCCACTTCTATTATCCCGCGAGAAAGCGCTGTCCGCAGGGTGCCGGTCTTGGTGCAGAAAACCACTCTTTCACGCTGAGAAAGGGTCGACGAATCGTAAAAAGCTTACAGGCGATGGAACCAATCGCTTTGCAGTCCCGTAAATCCATGAAAACCCTGAAGCCAGAGGTGGGCGATGCTCCGTTCGATCTTTCTTTTCCTTCTGCTCGTAGATCCGCAACCTGCCACAAAGCACCTGTCCGGTGTCGAGGTCGCAACTGCGGACGGCCCCGCCTACACAACCGACGGCCAGTTGAAGTTCCCCAAAAACTACCGCGAATGGGTCTACCTCACCTCGGGGATCGACATGAGCTACACAGCCTCCGGAGACCCCTCTCACTCGATGTTCGATAACGTCTTCGTCAACCCCAGCGCCTACCGCGCATTTCTCCAGACCGGCACATGGCCCGATAAGACCGTCCTCGTTCTCGAAGTCCGCGGAGCCGAGAGCAACGCCTCGATCAACAAACGCGGCCACACCCAGTCGGCCGAAGTCATGGGCATGGAGGTTCACGTCAAAGACAAGTCGCAGGCAGGAGGCGGCTGGGCCTTCTACGACTTTGACAACAAGGTAAGCGGCAAGCTGATTGAGCGTCCTGCCGACTGCTACAGCTGCCACGAGCAACACGGCGCCGTCGACACCACCTTCGTCCAGTTCTACCCGACCTTGCTCGGACTCGCGAAAGATAAGGGTACGCTGAGCCCCCAGTACCTGAAAGATATGCGCTCGCCAACCGTCGCCAAGTGATGCCTCCCTCTAATCGCCGCGGCCACGCGGAGCGCATAATAAAACCAATGGCATTCCGCTCTGGCTTCGTCTCGATTATTGGCCGCCCCAACGCCGGCAAGTCCACTCTGCTCAACGCGCTCCTGGGGCAGAAGCTCGCCATCGTCACCCACAAGCCGCAGACGACGCGCACCCGCATCCACGGAGTCCTCGAAGTCCCCCTCCGAAAAAAGACCAAGACCGACCCCGGCCACCCCGCCGCCCAGGTCATCCTCGTCGACACCCCCGGCGTCCACCAGCCCACCACCCAGCTCGACCGCCGCATGATGCAGGAGGTCCACGACGCCCTCGAATCGCGCGACATCGTCCTCTTCATCGTCGATGCCACCCACCGGCTCCCGCCTGCACCGGGCAAAGAAGGCAATGCTCACGCCGCCTCTCGCCGCGCCCTCTCCACAGCCGAGGACGACTTCGCCCTCTCGCTCATCAAGAAGCTCACCTGCCCCGTCATCCTCGTCCTCAACAAAATCGACGCCGTCCCCAAGGCCGACCTCCTTCCCCTCATCGCACACTGGTCCGCACTCCACACCTTCGCCGACGTCATCCCCATCTCCGCCCGCAAGAAACAGGGCCTCGAACTTCTGCTCGAAAAGATCGTGGCGAACCTCAAAGAGGGCCAGCGCTACTTCCCCAAACACCAGCTCACCGACCAGCCCGAGCGCTTCCTCGTCGCCGAACTCATCCGCGAAAAGATTTTGCTCCTCACCGGCGAAGAGGTCCCCTACGCCACGGCCGTCGTCATCGAAAAATTCGAGGAGCCCGCTTCACTCAAGAAGACAAAAGACGGCAAGCTCCCGGTCACAAAGATCTCTGCCGCCATCTACTGCGAGCGCACTGGCCAGAAAGCCATCCTTATCGGCAAAGGCGGCGAGATGCTCAAGCGCATCGGCACCGCCGCCCGCAAAGAGATCGAATCCCTCCTCGGAACCCGCGTCTTTCTCGAGCTCTTCGTCAAAGTCGAGCAGGACTGGCGGAGCTCTCACACCTTCGTCGAAGACCTCGACTGGCGCCGCCAGCTCGAAGAAATCGCAGCAAAGCAGACGACGGAAGAACAGTAGCTCCTTGCACACTCGGAAGCTGATAGACTGCCTTTCTACCTGCTGATTTCCTGACCGTCTGCATCCTCCCAGAGTCACATTCGGGCCAACCATAATGATTCAGGGAGACCCTTATGCCTGATTCCCTCCCCGCCGACATTCTGACGCCGCGCCTCGCGCTCATCGCAATCACCCATGAGGCAATCCGGGCTGAGCAGGAGGGAGACCGCCGCCTCGGCGAAGTCACCCACAGCCAAATCCCCGCCGAATGGCCCCCTCCGCACTGGGAGCCGCACGTCTTCGACTTCATGCTTTCGCAATTCGAGCTGCACCCCGATCAACTCGGCTGGCCACGCTACATCGCCCTGAAGAATCCCGACGGCTCCCGCACCCTCATCGGCAGCGTAGGCGCCTATTCGAAAACCGACCCACCCGTAGAATGCGAGATCGGTTACTCCATCCTGCCTTCCTTCGAGGGCCACGGCTACGCCACCGAAGCCACAATGGCCCTCATCGACTTCCTCCGCCAGGACGAGCGCATCACCAGCATCATCGCCGACACACTGCCCGGGCTCACCGGCTCCATCAAAATACTGGAGCGCTGCGGCCTCACCTTTGACGGCAACGGCGAGGAACCCGGAACCATCCGCTACCGCCTCAGGCTCCGGACCACCCAATAGGCGTCGCTACCGCAGCACTTCCTCCAGCACCAGCGACAACTCCGTCTTCTCGTCCCGATACTTCACAATCACCGGAGCCGCAACACTCAACCCCCACTCCGCGCCCTTGCCCTTCGATACCGACCGCGACCCCGGCACCACCACCGCACCCTCCGGTATCACCAGCGGCGACTCACCCGTAGCCTTGTACACCTCACCCTTCACCAGGTCATACACCGGAGTTCCCCGCGTCAGCACCGTCCCCGCCGCAATCACCGCACGCCGACGCACCACCGTGCCTTCATACACTCCCGTGTTCCCACCCACCAGCGCATCATCTTCAATAATCACCGGACTCGCGTTCACCGGTTCAAGCACGCCACCAATCTGCGCCGCCGCGCTCAGGTGCACGCGCTTGCCAATCTGCGCACAGCTTCCCACCAGCGCATGCGAATCCACCATCGTCCCCTCATCCACATAAGCTCCGACATTCACGTACGCGGGAGGCATCACGACCACACCCTTCGCCAGGTAAGCTCCACTCCTCACACTCGACCCACCCGGCACTACGCGCACTCCATCGCCAGCCGAAAACCGCCGCGCCGGATAAGTCGCCTTATCAACAAAGGAAAGTCCGTGGGGGCATCCCATATCCACCATCTGACCGAGTCTGAACCCAAGCAGAATCCCGCGCTTCACCCACGCATTCACGCGCCATCCCAGCGGCAACGAAGCATCCGGCTCCGCCGACCGCAGCGCCCCAGCTTCAAGTGCATCCCGCAGCTCAAAAAAGGCAGCCTCCGCCTCGCCATTCCCGACCGCCGCCGCGCCCTGCGCAAACCAATGTTCAATCTTCTCCTGCAACGTTCCGTTCAAGCTCACACCATCACCTTCTTAAGTAGTCGCCTTCAAAATCGACGAGAATCTCAGTACATTCGCAGATCTTCGCCCGTAGCCGGAGCCCCCACCAGCAACCCAAGCTCCCCCACCATCCGCTCCAGCTTCCGCCGAGTCCCTTCCGACACCGGCACCATCGGCAACCGCAACACATCCTCGCCCTTCCCCAGCATCGCCAGCACAGCCTTCACCGGAGCCGGACTCGGCTCCCAGAAGTGCGCCTGCATCAGCCTGAAGAACTGCCGATTGATACTCCGCGCCGTCTCCCAGTCGTTCTCCAGCGCCGCCCGCACCATGCGCGACATCTGCGCCGGAATCACATTCGACGCCACCGACACCAACCCCACTCCGCCCAGCGCCAGCACCGGCAGGGCAAAGCTGTCGTCCCCAGCAAGCACTTTGAAGCCGCTCGGAGCACTCGTAATCAGCTCCGTAATCTGCGCAATATTGCCGCTCGACTCCTTCACACCGATCACGTTGCGCAGCTCAGCCAGCCGCAGCACCGTCGCCGGCTCCAGGTTCGCGCCCGTTCGCCCCGGAATGTTGTACAGCAGCACCGGAAGCTCAACCGACTCCGCGATCGCGCGGAAGTGCTGATACTGCCCCTCCTGCCCCGGCTTGTTGTAATACGGGTTTGCCGTCAGAATCCCCGTCAGCCCGTGAACCTTTGCCAGCTTCTTCGCCCGCGCCACTGCCTCATAGGTCGCATTGTGCGTGCAGCCCGCGAATACAGGCACTCTCCCCGCGGCAGCCGAAACCGTTACCTCGACCACCCGCAGCCACTCCGCCTCGCTCAGCGTCGCCGCTTCGCCCGTCGTGCCGCACGGAATCAGAAAGTTGACTCCGTTCTCAATCTGCCAGTTCACGAGCGCGCGCAGCGCACCCTCGTCCAAGCCGCCGTCTCTCCGAAAGGGAGTCACAAGCGCCGTACTGCAACCTATCAAATCCATAATGCAAAAGTTTACCGCGCAAACGTCGCGGATTTCAGCGCGTTACCAGAAAACAGCAGCCAAAAGGCCCCGGCAAGCAGCCAGGGCCTTCTGTTCGAACCAAGGTTGAGATTAGCCCCGGTACAGCTCCGAAGGCACGTGGTACTCAGGGACGAACAGCTCGGCTGCGCCATTCACGGCTCCCGGTGGCATGTCCATGCACTTCACGAAGGCCGTCTGGAACTTCTGCATCTCGTCCTTCGTGCCGACGGTCACGCGCACATAGTTCGGCATCGCCGACCATGTACGTCCGATCGCCACATTCTCCTTCAACATCGCCTGCTGGAACTCACGCCCAGGACGCTTCACATCGACCATGAACATGTTCGCCTGCGACCCCGGGACCGTCTTATAGCCGTGCTTCTCGAGGAACTCAAGAGTATCCGAGCGAACATCTGCGTTGATCTTGCGACGCAGCGGCACCAGGTCCTTGTCCTGCAGGCTCGCGCGAGCAGCAGCAGAGCTCGTAATCGAGATGCTGGCAAGACTGCGCGCCGGAGGAGCGACCGTGGAAAACTTCGCCAGCAGGTCAGGCCGTGCAACCGCAACGCCCGCCCGCAGACCCGCCATGCCGTAGATCTTCGAGAATGTACGCAGAACGATGATGTCCTTGTCCGCCGCAACCTGATCGATCACCGTCTCCTCATTCGAGAAGTGGTGATATGCCTCGTCCACGATCACAACCGATCCCGCCGGCTTGTTCGCCAGCAGCCAGAGAATGTCCTCCCGCGGCGTGATCGTGCCGGTCGGGTTGTTCGGGTTCACGATGTAGTACGCGCCCGGAGCAGCGTGGGCCTTCACCATCGCCTTCACGTCATGAGCATAAGTTGCCGTCAGAGGAACCGGGAACTTCGGAGCCTTCATCGTGTCAGCGGCGCGCGGTCCCTGCTCGTAGCTGGGATCGCCATAGACCAGCGGCTTGTTCGGCCCGATGTTCGACATCAGCGCGAGATCCAGAGGTCCGCCCGAACCCGGGGTCAGCGCAACGTAACCGCGCTTCAACTGGAAAAGATCGTTGAAGACCGCAACCGTCTCCATCGTCTCTTCCATGTGATACCGTCCGCCCAGCGGTGCCGTCTTGCTGATCGCCCCCAGCGCCGACTGCGCCGGCCCGAGCGGATTCTCGTTTGAGCTGATAATCACCGTGTCAGGCGACAGATGGCGCATGTCGCCCATGTCCGCTCCGCCGCCAAAGCCGCGGCGTCCCTGCCCTTGGGCCGCAGTACCGGCCGCCTGTTGAACCGCTCCGAACGCCGGAAACGTGGTCGCCGCAGAAGCGGCTCCAAGAATCCGCATGAATGACCTGCGCGATACACCTGCATTAACCATGCTGCACATATGAATGGTTCTCCTTGTCAGCGCGTATGAACGCGAACTTGCGTTTAGGGGTACGGGAATGCGACAACGCAGCGACAGAAAGTCGCGCGCCAAGCACGAAATCTGGCTTTCGTAACTAGCTGCTGAGCGTCGCGGCCCGCGCAGTCACTGCTTTTAGAAAGGGATTCACGGAATCTTACGACTTAAGCCCGTGATGAGTTTCAATGTACCGCGAATTTCGTGCCAATGCACAAAAAAATAATCGAAAAATCGTGGAAATCAGCGCAAAATCTGCCTTCCCCGCCTCCTTTGCACCTCACGCGAACAAAAAAATTACACCCACTCGCCCTTGCGAATCAGCGGCTCTGCCACTCCTTCGTTCGTGATTCCATCCACATCCATCTCGCCCGATCCAATCATCCAATCCACGTGAATCAGGCTCGAGTTCGCCCCGCGCTTCGCAAGCTCTTCCTCACTCATCTTGTCTCCGCCGATGATGCAAGTCGAATACGCCTGCCCTAGAGCAATGTGGCTCGCCGCGTTCTCGTCAAACAGCGTGTTCCAGAACAGGACCCCGCTCTGCGCAATCGGAGACGCATGCGGCACCAGCGCCACCTCACCGAGCCTCCTCGCACCGTCATCGGTCGAGATCAACCGGTTCAGCACATCCTCGCCCGCCGTCGCCGTCGCCTCAACAATCTTTCCACCCTCGAACCGCACCGCAATATTCTCGATCAGCGTGCCCTGGTGCGACAACGGCTTCGATGCCCGCACCGTCCCATCCACGCGGTCCTTGTGCGGAGTCGTAAAGCACTCCTCCGTCGGGATATTCGGCTGGCAGTACACTCCATTGCCCGCAGTCGTTCCTCCGCCCGCCCAAAGATGATCGTCAGCCAGACCGACCGTCAGGTTCGTCCCCGGCCCCTTGAAATGCAGCGCATAGAACCGCCGCTCGTTCAGCATATCGACGCGCTTCTTCAACCGCTCTCCATGCCGCTTCCACTCCGCCACCGGATCATCCACATTGATGCGCGAGGCCGCGAAGATCGCCTCCCACAACTTCGCCAGCGCAATATCCTCACGATCGTCCGGGAAGACCAGCTTCGCCCACTCCGGAGTCGCACTCGCAACGATCGTCCAGTTGATCTCGTGCCGCGTGATTAACTCCATCGCCGGCTTGCCCGCCTTCGACGCAGCCACGTTCGCCCGCGCTACCTTCGCCGGATCCTGCTTCGCCAGCAGCGCCGGATTCGCGCCAGAGATCGCCAGCCGCGCCGCCCCGCTTCTGAACCCATTCGCGATCCCATCCTGCAGCCACACCGGAGCATAATCGAAACTCGCATCCGGCCCAAACTCATACCGCGCCAACACGCTCGCATCATCCGAATACAGCGTCGTCACGAGCAGCGCCCCGGCCTTGTACGCCTGCTCCGTAATCTTTCTCGCCAGCGGCAGAGCTTCCATCGGGGCAGACATAATCAGTTCCTGCCCTGCCCTCAGACCAAGCCCCACCTTCACCGCAACCTCGGCCAACCGGCCCAGCTTTTCATCCAGCGTCAGCCCGGAAAACTTCGTCGTCTTTTCAGCCATTGCTACACTCATCGTCATTCCTTCTCTAAGCCGCAGAACTAAATCTGCGTGTACACATCCTGAAAGTCATAGCAGCCGGTGCGCGTCGAAAGCCACTCCGCCGCCCGCACCGCCCCCTCGGCAAACGCCCGTCTCGAGTGCGACTCATGCGTCAGCACCAGCCGGTCCACCTCGCTCTTCGCCTCCAGCGTATGAAGACCTGCAGCATCTGCTACACGGAACGACCTGATCGGAACATCCTTCAGCCCAGTCACGCCCTTCACCGCATCAGCCAGTGTAATCGCAGTTCCCGAAGGCGAATCGAGCTTCGTGATATGGTGCGTCTCCTCAATCGAGAACGCATACCCCGCGCTCTTCAGCAACTCGCCCATCTTCTTCGCAAGCTGCAACATCACCTGCACCCCGACGGAAAAGTTCGTCCCATACAGCAACCCCGCCCGCTTACGCTCGGCCAGTCCGCGCATATCCGCCAGCTTGTCGTACCACCCCGTCGTGCCCACGACCATCTTCGTCCCGGTAGCCAGCACTGCCCGCATGTTGTGTACCGCAGCCTCGGGAGCCGTGAAGTCGATGACAACGTCGAACGACGACACAAACGGAGGAGTCAGCGCAGCAGCGTTGGCATTCTCCTTCGCATCCAGCACATCCACACTGTGACCGCGCTCAGCCGCAACCTGGGCCACCAGCTTCCCTGTCTTGCCCTGCCCGAGAACCAATACCCGCATCGCGAACCTCTCCTATGCCTTGCTCTCCAGCTGGACCCGCGCCTCGACATCAAAAATTGCTTCATCCGGCTCCGTAAAGAAGTGCTTGTGCAGACTACGCACCGCCTCCTCCACGTCCTCCTCATCGATCATGAAGCTCATATTGATCTCGCTCGCCCCCTGCGAGATCATCCGCACGTTCACATGGCTGATCGCCGAAAAAACCTGCCCCGCGATACCGTTGTGCCCGCGAATGTCCTCGCCCACCATGCAGATCAGGGCCTTATGACCCTCCATCTTCACGTCAGCAATCTTCGACAGCTCTTCGCATATCTGCGGCAGCCGTTCGTTCGAGTCCACACTCAGCGAGATGCTCACCTCGCTTGTCGAAACCATATCGATCACGCACTTGTACTTGTCGAAGACATCGAACACCGCCTTCAGATACCCATGCGACATCAGCATACGGCTCGCAACAATATCGATGATCGTCAACTTCTTCTTCGCCGCAATGCATTTGAACGGACTCTGGCACCGCGGAGCCACGGCCGTAATCTTCGTGCCCTCGTTCTCCGCATTGCGCGAGTTCAGCACCCACACCGGAATACTCTTCTGCACCGCCGGAAGGATCGTCGCCGGGTGCAGCACCTTCGCGCCGAAGTAAGCCAACTCGGCCGCCTCCTCAAAGCTGATCGACTTCACTCGCAAGGCATCCGGACAGATCCTCGGATCGGTCGTCATAATCCCATTCACGTCCGTCCAGATCTCGATCGCGCCCGCATGCAGCCCGCCGCCAACCAGCGCGGCCGTATAGTCGCTGCCGCCGCGCCCCAGCGTCGTCGTAATCCCATCCGCCGTCGCGCCAATAAACCCGCCCATCACCGGAGTCTTCTTCGCCTCGATCAGCGGCAAGACCAAGTCGCGCAGCTTCGCCTCAATCGCAGGCTCCAGCGGAGCAGCCTTGCCATAGTTCGCGTCCGTCACAATACAAGTCCGCGCGTCCACATGCACACCGTCCAGACCACGCTCGGCAAATGCCGCCGCAACCATCCGGCTCGACAGCCTCTCACCAAAGCTCACCACGAGATCATTCGTCCGCGCCGTCAGCTCACCCACAGCGGCAATGCCTCGCAGCAGATCGTCCAGAGCGTCGAACTCCAAATGAATCGCGGGCTGCAGTTCCGCAGCTCCTTCGGCGCTAAGCAGATCGGCCGTTGTGTCGACATGCCTGTGCCGCAGCCGCGAACTCAGCGCCAGCGCTCCTGCCTTATCTCCGCGGCCAGCCGCCGCAGCCGCAGCCAGCAACTGGTCCGTCACCTTCGCCATGGCCGAGACCACCACCACAGCATCCAGGCCCTTCTTGCGTCGTCCGCCGACAATGGCGGCTGTCCGCTCCATCGCCTTGGCATCTTCCACCGACGTCCCGCCAAACTTCATTACTACCAACGACTCACGTTCCACGCTCAAGCCAGCACCGCCTGACCTTGAGCCGAAACACCTGTCGGCTCACCCAGATGAGCCAGCTTGCCCATCCGCGCCAGCACCTCGGCGTTCAGCAGCGCAGCTCCCGCAGCCCCGCGAATCGTGTTGTGCGAAAGCACCACAAACTTCCAGTCCAGCAGCGGACACTCGCGCAGCCGCCCCACCGTCGCCGCCATCCCGTGCCCGCGCATCCTGTCCAGCCGTGGCTGCGGACGATCCACCGCCGCGTCAAACTCCACCGGGTGCTCCGGTGCCGACGGCAGATGCTGCGCGCGCAGCGGAACAAACTCGCTCCACGCCGCCAGAATCTGCTCCCGCGTCGCCCGGGTCTTAAACTTGATGCTCACACACTCCGTGTGCCCGTCTTCGACAGCCACGCGATTGCAATGCGCGCTCACCTTGGCATCCAGCATCGCGATGCCGTCCTCGCTCACATGGCCGAGCAGCTTGCCGACCTCTTCCTGCAGCTTCTCTTCCTCGTTCTTGATGAACGGAACCACGTTGCCGAGAATATCCAGCGAAGCCACGCCGGGATACCCCGCGCCACTCACCGCCTGCATCGTCGAGACAAAAACACTCTCGATCCCAAATCGTTCCTCAAGCGGCTTCAACGCGAGCACCAGCCCAATCGCCGAGCAGTTCGGATTCGTCACGATGTACCCACCCGACTCCTGCCGCCACTTCTGCGTCTCCAGCAGCGTGAGATGGCTCGCATTCACCTCCGGAACCACCAGCGGCACATCCGCCACCATCCGGAACGCGCTCGAGTTCGAGATCACCGCGCAACCGGCCGCCGCGAACTGCGGCTCCAACTCACGCGCGATATCCGCATCCAGCGCCGCAAAAATAATCTTCGGAAGCGCAATCGTCGAAAGCTCCGGAACATTCGGCTGCAGTGTCATCGCCCCAATGTGCTTCGGCAGCGGAGTATCCAGCTTCCACCGGCACGCCTCCGCGTATGTCTTACCCGCGCTGCGGTCACTCGCCGCAAGCCACGCAATCTCAAACCAAGGGTGATTGTTCAACAACTGAATGAATCGCTGCCCGACCATCCCGGTCGCGCCCAAAATGCCAACTTTGCGCCGTTCCATAGGTTTTAAGAATACAGCGGCGCAACCAAAACCGTCACATTTCGCGGTTATGGCCGGGAGATCATTTGGAGCCTGCCTTCTTTGCTCCCAGAAATGCATCTAATTGAGAAATGTCATTCTTCTCCCCAGAGCACCTCGCATCGTTATTCGCTCACTACGGCTACTGGGTCGTCCTCATCGGACTCCTCATCGAGAGTGCTGGGGCTCCGCTCCCCGGGGAGATGATTCTGCTGGTCGCAAGCTCATACGCAGCCAGTCATCCCAACCTGCACCTGGGCTGGATCTTGCTGATCGCCACCTTCGCAGCAGTCATGGGAGACAACATCGGCTACTGGATCGGTTGCAGGGGAGGCCGCCCGCTCCTCAACCGCTACGGTCACATCTTCAATATCAAACCGGAACACGTTCAACAAGGCGAAGATCTCATTCGCAGGCACGGTCCACTCGCCGTCTTTCTCGCTCGCTTCATCGCAGGACTCCGCGTCCTCAACGGCATCCTCGCAGGCGTCCTGCACATGGAGTGGCGCCGCTTCTTCCTCTTCAACCTGCTTGGAGCCATCTGCTGGGTCGTCGCCATCTGTTCGCTGGGGTACCTCTTAGGCAACCGCCTGCCTTGGCTCATCCACACCGTCGACAGAACCGGTCTCGCATTGCTCGTTCTCGTCGTTCTGGGCGGACTTGCCGCGTGGTGGGTCCATCAACATCCAGGCCCGAGCCAGGCCCTCGAACAAATTCCAAAAGCTGATTCACCTAGATAAGGACAAACCGCTAGACCTCGCGATAGCGTCTTCGACTCATCCGATGCCCACCCCCGCCCCACACCAGCACCGCCACCACGGCATGAATCAGAAACCAGAGGCTTATCCCCTGATCGACATAGATCAGGTAAAGAACCAGCACTCTCGGCAGCAGGATCGCGAACAAAAGAGGAATCCACCCCTCCAGATGGAACGGCAGCAGCATACCCTCCAGCCACGCCACCGCTAGCGCGATCCTGGGCAGAAACAGCGCGAACACCAGAAACCAGAGCGGCAGCCGATGGCTCACTAGCGTTAGGTTGATCCCCCGTTCCACCCCCCATCCGAGGGTCCCGAAAATCCCAAGAATCCCGACGCTCGCCGACCCCGCCAACGCCACCGTCGCCATCCCGCCTCCTCACTTCATCGCATACGTAAAATCCGCCGTCACCGTCTTCTGTGGAGCGACCGTTACCTTCACCGTCTGCTCGCCCATCTTCTCGTGAACCGCTGCCAGCGTATACGTCCCCGGAGGCAGCCCATCGATCACAAACCGGCCGTCCGGCCCCGTCACCGCAAAGAACGGCGTGGGAGCTACATTTATGAATGCATTCATCCACGGATGGTTGTTACACCGCACCGGAATCATCACTTCCGGTACACTAAATTGCTTCGTCTCCGGAGGCCCCTTCGCCCCCTGCGAGATATCCACCGCTTGATTTCCCGCCACCGTCGGCATCATGTGCACGTTGTGCATCGTCCCGTCCGAATTCCGGAACTCCACCGTCCCGCCCTTCATCACCGCAATCACATGCGGGGTATACCGGCATCCCACCTGGTCCATCACGACCGGCCCAGTCTGCCGTGCCGGAGCCGACATCGCCTCCGCCGGCCCATCCTTGATATACACGTAAACATTCGCCAGCTTCCCGTCCTTCACCACATACTGCTCGGCGTAGTTCTCCCCGCCCATAATCGAGCACACCGGATCCATGCTCATATCGATCTTCAGCCGTTCAGGAGTCTTCCCGGTGAATTTCACCGTCCCCACCAGAGTCCCCACCGTAGCCGCATCAGGCTTCGCCACCGCCGGAGCAGGCTCTGCAGGCTTCGTTCCCTTCTCCACCAGGGCGCCCTTCTTCACCGCCTCATCCGGCCTGCAACCCGTCGTCGAAACCAAAGTCCCCACCGCCAAGCCAGCTGCAGCCAACCAACCGAACCTCTGCTTCATCCTCACTCCCGTCAATCTCATGCCCGAACCGGCGACTCCATCGCCGCCAGCACCGCATCCGCAAATGCCCGAGTCCCGCTCTGCCCGCCGACATCCCGAGTCAGCACCTTGCCCTCGCGATACACCTGCTCAATCCCAGCCTGCACCCGCTCAGCAGTCGCGCCCTCATTGATGTGGTGCAGCATCAGCACCGCACTCTGCATCAGGGCCGTAGGATTCGCCATGTCCTTCCCCGCAATATCCGGCGCCGACCCATGCACCGCCTCGAAGATCGCGCATTCCACCCCCAGATTCGCACCCGGAACCAATCCCAGCCCACCCACAAACGCGCTGCAAAGATCGCTCAGAATATCCCCGTAAAGATTCTCCGTCAGCAGAATGTCGTACTGGTAAGGATTCAGCACAAGCTGCATGCAGGTGTTATCGACGATGTGCTCCTTGTACTCGACCTCCGGGAACTCCTGCGCCACCTTCCGGCAACACCGCAGAAACAACCCATCCGACAGCTTCATGATGTTCGCCTTGTGGACCGCATGAATCTTCTTCCGCCCATGCTTCCGCGCATAGTCGAACGCATACTGCGCAATTCGCGTCGAGCCCTTGTCCGTGATGATCTTCAGCGACTGCACCACTCCCGGCACAATCTCATGCTCCAGCCCCGCGTACAAGTCCTCCGTGTTCTCACGGACAACGATCAGATCAATATCCGCATACTTCGTCTTCAACCCGGGCAGACTCTTCACCGGCCGAAAGTTCGCATAAAGATCGAACTTCTTCCGCAGCGCAACATTGATAGAAGGAAATCCTTCGCCCACCGGGGTCGTCACCGGCCCCTTCAGCGCCACGCGATTCTCCTCAATCGACGTATACAGCGCCCTCGGAATGTACTCTCCTGTCTCTGCGAACGCCTCAGCACCAGCGGCAAAGGTATGCCACTCAAACCCCACTCCCGTAGCCGCCCCCGCAGCCTCCAGAACCCTCACCACCGCACCTGAAACCTCCGGGCCAATTCCATCACCCGGAATCAACGTAACCTTATGCATCTTCTTCGCAGCCATTGGCTCGCCTACTTCCTCTTCCTGTGATCTTTTCCGCTCAGCAGCTCTTCGAGCTCCTGCTTGAACTCGCGCACGTCCTTGAAGTCCCGATAAACACTCGCGAACCGTATATACGCAACCGTATCGATCTCCTTTAACCGGGTCATAATCAGCTCGCCAACCTCGCTCGTCGACCGCTCCCGCTCCGGTGAGTCCACCACATACGCCTCTGTCTCATCGACGATCTGCTCGAGCTTCCCTGCCGAAACCGGCCTCTTCTCACACGCATGCAAAAGCCCGCTCAGCACCTTCTGCCGGTCGAACTTCTCTCTTCGACCGTCCTTCTTCACCACCATGTAGGGAATCTCGTCGATGCGCTCGTACGTCGTGAACCGCTTGTTGCAGCCCTCGCACTCTCGCCGCCGGCGAATGGAATCAGCCTCTTTGCTCTCTCGCGAATCGACAACGCGATCCTGGGTAAACCCGCAGTAGGGACACTTCATCGGAATAGCCTGATTCTACCAGCGCAAAAGGATGCGGCAGTACGGCACTGGGGTGCCCCATCCATCGCAGTCTCATCGCAATGGCTGGGACTCTCAAATGCATAGACTGAACCTATATCTCCGGGTCGAATGTTGAATGCTTCCCTAAGACTGCTTTATCGCACCCGCAGGCTCCTCTGCCGCAGCCTCGCTCTCCTCAGCCACTCTCTTCAAGCTCACATGCTCCAGCCGCGCGCACAGCAGCCCTGCCGGAATGATGCCAATGAACATCACTGCCAGCAGCAGCGCCGCACATGCCGTCGCAGCCTCGATCGGCGCCCCATAGAAGGCATGCATCGCCGCAGCCGTCGCAGCAATCTGCGTGAACCACCCCACAATCGGCAGCTGTAACAGACCGGCGCCAATACTCGTCGCCATCAGCAGCATCGCCCGCGAAAAGCTCAGCCCGGCCAGCTCCGGAGTGTCCACGAACGCATGCGCCGTCTCCACATACGAGTAAGCGATCATCCCCCACATCAGCAGCGAAATCCCCGCGACGACTCCAACCTCCTGCCACGACTTGATCGCATTCAGCCCCTCGCGAAATCCCACGATCTTCTCCGCGATGCTCTCTGCAATCGGCTTCGAAATCGGCCTCAGCACCGTCCGCGCGAACCCCGCCACCGCGCCGCCGGCCACTCTCACCGCTCCCGCAAAGATCCCGATCGCCGCCGTCACCGCAAGGCTCCCCAGCCCTGTGCGCACAAACACGTCGTGGTGCGGCAGATCCTTCGGCGCAAACGCAAGCGCCGTTGAAAAGATCAGCGCCGCCGCTCCCAGGTCGAACATCCTCTCGATCGTATAAACCGCCACCTGCGTGCTCAACGGCAGCCCGATCTTCCGCGCCACAAGGTACGGCCGCGACAAATCTGCCAGCCGTCCGAACACCGCCACCGCCGTAAACCCGATAAACTGCGGCCCTATCAGCGCCCCCACCGGGACCTTCTTCATCGGCCGCACAAGAACGCTCCACCGCACCGCCCGAAACCAGTACGTCGCGTAGATCAGCAGCATCCCAGCCAGCGCATGTCCCCTGTGAACATGCCTCAACTGCCGCCAGAAAGCATTCCAGTCAAAATGGATGCGGTCACGAAACACCAGCACAACGACCACCAGCGCCACCAACACCACAATGCCGAGTACAAGGCCTCTCTTCGAGGATGCCTTCGCCATCTCTTGCGCGCCGCTACTGTTGCCGCTGCCCTGTTCCACGCGCTCAGGCTCCTGCTCCCTGCTCTCCAATCGCCTCACCCCGCCATCTTTCGCTGTCTGGGCTTACCTGGCCTGCGCCACTTGTTGAGCCTGCTTGCGCCGGTTGAACTCCCGGATCACCTGCGCCACATACATCCGAGTCTCACGATACGGAGGCACGCCATGATATTTGTCCACCGCCGCCGGTCCCGCGTTGTACGCCGCCAGCGCCAGCGCCACATTATCGTGATACCGCGTCAGCAGAGCATCCAGGTAAGCCGTCCCACCTGCAATATTCTCGTCGGGCCGGAACGCATCCTTCACACCCAGTTCGTCCGCTGGTCCCGGCATCAGCTGCATCAATCCCTGCGCCCCCGCATGCGACACGGCTCGCACCTGTCCGCCGCTCTCCGCCCGCACCACGCTCGCCAGCAGATCCGCGTCGATATTGTGCTCCGCCCCAGCTTGCGCAAGCATCTCGTGCATCTCCGCCGTCGTAAGCACCACCGGCGCAGCCTTCATCTCCGCAGCAGGGGCCGAAACCGGAGGATCGGGAATCGTCTCCACCCGTGCGACCGAATCCGAAGCTACTTCAAGATAATTCGCGGCATTTACCACGCCCGCATCCACCAGATAAAACCTCACGCGATCCCCCACCACCTCGCGCCGCGAGCAGTCCATCTCAAACCCATTCTTCAAAGTCACATGCTCGGCCGCGCATGCCTGCAAACTCATTGCCGCTATCACACCGGCAGCCACCAACACGCGTTGAACTGGAATCCGCATCATCACCCTAAAGCCTACCATCGCGCGCACTACACCAGTTATCCCCCATCAGCATCAACAAACTCGGCATCAGACTCGGCATCGAGCGATGCCAAAAACGCCCACACGGCACGGCCGACACGGAGACTCAAACCCCACTCAAAGCCCCATCCAGAGCCATCGCCACCACCTCGGCCACTCCATCCTCATCATTCCGCCGCCCTATCATCCACCCACGCCCCCGCCCAACTTCCTTCAAATCCTCGGGAGCATTCCCCATCAGCACCGCCCTCCCCGCCGCCTCCAGCATCGAAACATCGTTCCAGTTGTCCCCAACCGCCACAATCTCCTCTGCCGCCACTCCGCGGTCTGCAGCCAGTTGCAGCAGAGCCAGACCCTTGCTGCATCCCGCCGGAAGAATATCCACAATGCTCAAATCCCGCTCTGGATACTCCGTTCTGTGCAGCGCCGCCTCCGCATTCACAGCCGCCTGGGGAACCGTCTGCATCCGCTGAGCCGTCTCCTCCGTCCGTTCCTCGTCCCGCACCTCGTCCTTCCGAAGCGGAGTCAGCCCCACGGCCTGCACCTTCGGACTCTCCAGCAGCCGCGCCTCAGCCGCTCTCATCCTCTCGATCGGCCCCGTCAGCATCATCTGGATCAACCCCTCATTCCCCAGAGAAGCCTCGATTGGAACCACCGTTTCGATATAAGGCTCATTGGCCGCCATCCATCGCCCGATGCTCGCATTCAACTCCTCAAGCGCCTCCACCACCAGGGCCCCGCGCGAATCGTCGCCATCCGGCTTCACCCGATCAAACGTCAACAGCAGTGAACTCCGGAACACCCCCATATGCCCGCACAGCCACTCCGCCGTCTCCCTCGGCAGCAGAGTCCGCTCCAGCAGCCGCGCATCCAACGTCCTCGTCACCGCGCCGTTCGAGCTGATCAGCGCGTTCTCGTCGCTCAAACCCAGCCCGCGAAGCACCCGCATCGCATAGCTGTGTCGCCGGCCAGTCGCCACCACCACCTCCACACCCGCCCGCTCTGCCGCCTTTAGCGCCGCAAGGTTCCGCGGACTCACCTGTCCATCGCCACCCAGCAGCGTCCCATCCATATCCACAGCCAGCATCCGCATTGCCGTACCACTCATTCCACTCATTCTCTCACTCGCAGCTACCATAGAGAGATATGCCCGCAATCGCTTATCTCGAGTGCTCCCGCTGCCACAACCACGTCTCCGCTGACACCCCGCAAACCCTCTGCCCCCTCTGCGCCGGCTCCCTCTACGTCCGCTACGACATGGAGGACCTGAAGAAAACCGCGAAGCGCGAAGACATCGCCGCCCGCGCCGCCACAAGCCCCGCAAGCCTCGGCATGTGGCGCTACGCCAGCGTCCTCCCTGACGTCACGCCAGTCACCCTCGGCGAGGGCTGGACCCCCATGCTGCAAAGCAAGCGCTACCCCGGCCTCTACATCAAGGAGGAAGGCGCCAACCCCACCGGAACCTTCAAGGCCCGCGGCCTCGGTCTCGCCGTCACCATGGCGAAGCACTACGGCCTCAAGCACCTGGCCGTGCCCTCTGCAGGGAACGCCGCCGGAGCCCTCGCCGCCTACGCCGCCGCCGCCGGAATCGCCGCCCACATCTTCATGCCCCAGGATGTCCCCTTCGCCAACTACGTCGAAGGCATCGTCTACGGCGCCGACGTCACCATGGTCGACGGCCTCATCTCCGACTGTGCCCGCATCGTAGGCGAGCGCATCAAGGCGCAGCGCGAAACCAACACACCCGCCAGCGAGACCTGGTTCGACATCTCGACCCTCAAAGAACCCTTCCGGGTCGAAGGCAAAAAGACCATGGGCTACGAGCTGGCCGAGCAGCTCGGCTGGACCTACCCCGACGCCGTCTTCTACCCCACCGGCGGAGGCGTAGGCCTCATCGGCATGTGGAAGGCCTTCGAAGAGATGGAAGCCCTCGGCTGGGTCAGCGGAAAACGCCCCCTAAAGAGACCCAAGATGTACGCCCTGCAGGCAGCAGGCTGCGCCCCCGTCGCCAAAGCCTTCGACGAGCACAAGCCCGCCAGCGAATTCTTCCAGAACGCCCAGACCTTCGCCGCCGGCCTACGCGTCCCCAAGCCCTACGGCGACTACATCATCCTCGACATCCTCGCCCAATCCGGCGGCAAAGCCATCGCCTCAGATGACGAAACCATCCTCCGGAGCATCCTCGACTACGCCCGCCACGAAGGCATCTTCCTCTCACCCGAAGGCGCAGCCGCCACCGCGGCCTACGACCAGCTCCTCCAAACCGGCGAACTCAAACCAACCGACAAGGTCGTCCTCTTCAACACCGGAGCCGGCCTTAAATACACCGACATGACCGCCGAAGCCATGCACCTCCGCCGACCAGGAACCCTACCCACAAGCCTCCAAGTCGGAGGAATCATCACCCCGCAATAGACGATGATCCCTGGCCTTGCAGTTCCTGTTGCTCGTTACTCATGACTCGTCCACTAACCATCTACCATCCAATGACTTACAAAATAATCTGCGGTAAAATCGAACAAAATCGCATGTCAATACCTGAAACCTTCTAACTAACTGAATTAAAAGTCACTAGAGATGGCAGAGGAGTTTCCGCGAACAAGCTATACTTGAACTTGAAACTAGGAATCGAAGATAGCCCCGGCCCACAACCGGGGCTATCTTATTGATTCTAGAAATTTTAGGAATAAATCAAATAAAATCAATACTTTGCACGTCAAGTCCACCATTAAGCCTTTTCATTCGAAGACTTTAGCAAAATCTAGAGGGAGGGGGAGCCAACCAGAAGAGCCATGTCCATCCGCCAGCAAATCCGTCCCATGCTCACGCTCGCCCTGCCTCTCATCGCAGCCGAGCTCGGTTGGATGGCCATGGGCATCGTCGACACCATGATGATCGGGCACATGCAGAACCCCGCGATCAACATCGCAGCCGCAGCGCTCGGACAGGTTCTGTACAACACCCTCGCATTCGGCATCGCTGGAGTCCTGCTCTCGCTCGACACCTACCTCTCGCAATCCCACGGAGCGGGCCGCTACGACGAGGCCAACCGCTGGCTCTACCACGGCCTCATCCTCGCCGCCGCGCTCGCCGCTCTACTCTTCACGCTCATAGCAGTCGCGCCTCTCTTCATGACGCGCCTGCCCATCGACTCCCAGGTCCTCACCGGAGCGAAGGCCTTCCTCCGCGCCCTCAACTGGGGAACGCCGACTCTCTTCCTCTACTTCACCCTGCGCCGCTATCTGCAGGCCTTCAACCACGTCCGATGGATCGCAGCCGCGCTCATCACCGCGAACCTCGCAAACGTCACCGGCAACTGGCTCCTCATCTACGGTCATTCCTGGGGACCAATCCACATCCCCGCGCTTGGAGTCACCGGCTCCGGCCTCTCCACCTCAATCTCCCGCGTCTATCTCGCTGCCTTCCTCGCCGCCGGAGTCTGGCGAGTCGAGCGCAAACATAACTACGGCCTGCGCGAGATGCTGCGCCACGTCGAGAGCTCGCGCTTGAGCCGCCTCGCCATCCTTGGCGCGCCCGCCGGAGCCCAGATCTTCGTCGAGATCTCCATCTTCGGAACCGTCACCTACCTCATCGGAACCATGGGCCCGCTGCCGCTGTCCGGCCACGAGATCGCCCTGAACTGCGCCAGCTTCACCTTCATGGTCCCCTTCGCCATCTCCGCGGCCGCTGCAGTACGCGTCGGACAGGCCATCGGCCGGAAGGCCCCAGACGAAGCCGCAGCCGCAGGCTGGACCGCCATCCTGCTCGGAGCCGCCTGCATGGCGACCTTCTCCGCCGTCATCTTTCTCATGCCCCACGCCATCGCCCGCGCCTTCACACCCGACCCTGGGGTCATCGCGGCAGCCATTCCTCTCCTGCTCGTCGCCGCGGCCTTCCAGTTCTTCGACGGCCTCCAGGTCACCGCAACCGGAGCACTCCGCGGCGCAGGCAACACGCACGCCGGACTCATCGTCCAGGTCATCGGCTACTGGGTCGTCGGCCTTCCCGTCGGCGTCATCCTCGGCTTCCGCCGGCACTACGGCGCCGTTGGCCTCTGGCTCGGACTCTGCGCCGGACTCATCGTCGCCGGCATCGCCCTCACCGCCACGTGGAGCCGCACGACAAAGTCTATCTCCTCCAGAAATCTTGTCTCGTAGAATCAACCCCCATTGGCCTGCACAAAGCCAGCAGCCGCACGTTCAAGTATTCCCGCCTGACGCTCAATGCGCCGAAGCTGCTGCTCCGCGATATCCTCAGCCTCAGCAACCGGCGGGTCAGGCTGGGACGGTATGACCGTACGGCCCACCAGCAAGCCTGCGCTGAGTTGTTCAAGCCGACCGACGATTGCTTCAGCGCGATCGACCGCATTGTCTTTTGGAGCACCAACAACCGCAAGCGTCGTAACGGCTCGCGTCAACCGCCGCAGATACGTGACAAAGGTGAGAGCCTCCTCCCATCGTGCGCCGGCCCGTTCACCGGTGCGAAGAGTCACGCGCGGCTCAAGCAGCAGGCGGTCAAGCGTCTCCTCCGCGTCGTTGAGCGCCAATCCGCAGCGCCGTCGCGCAGGAGCCAGCACCTCACGGTCAGCCACTGCACGTTCTGCAGCAGGAGTGGCCCAGAAGCGAAGCATCGCGCGGACATAAGCAGCATCGGCCGCCGCTCCCTTGCCCATGAGGCGACCCAATTCGATCTGCTCTCGCTCCGGCCAAAGCAGACGCATCGCAATCACCGCGACGAGCGCGCCCAGAACAGTGTTGCCCATGCGCACTCCCGCAAAGTGCCAGTCCTGAAGATGTGGCAGGCTCATCATCACGAAAGTCGGCGTGAGAAAGAAGCAGTACCACCCGTAGTTGACCGCATACGTCGCCAAAGTCAGAATGCTCGTCAGCGTGATGACAGCGATAATGCCTGCCTGACTCTGAATCGACGCAGCAAGCACTGCGGCGAGAACACCTCCGGCGATCGTTCCTCCAACTCGTTGAACACCTTTTCGCAGCGTGCCGGAACTATACGGCTGCAGGACGATGATTGAGGTCATCCCCAGCCAGGAGCCATGGCGGACGTGAATCAGATGCAAAAGCAGCACGTCAGCAGCAGCGACCACCAGCATACGCAGCGAATGACGCATCATCACCGACCGCGTCGTCCAGTTGGCCCGAATGGCATCCAGCGGCGTCGGCTTGAGCGAGACAGCAGCCGCCTGCGCTAGAGCTGCCTTTCGCGAGTCATTCGCAACGGAGGCGCGAAACTCGACTCCACTCCAAAGCGCCCGGACTGACTCAAACGCGATCTCAATGTTCTGGCGCAGGTCTCTCTGATCCGCGGCAAGATGCGCGAGCAGCGAACCGGCCGGAGACGCACTGGGGCTAAGCGTCGGATGCCCTCGGAGATGTTCAAGCGAATGCGAGCCTTCAGGTGCGAAGGAGGCGCCTCCGTCTTCAGGACGCTGACGAAGCCCCCATTCTATCGCGATCTCCGCGCGGCTCAGCCAGCGAAGCTCCCCGGCAAGCGCCTCCTGTGAAGCAGGCTCCGGTGCCGTCTCAAAGAGTTCCGTCCAGCGTATCGTCCCGGCGAAGAGAATGTCCGCCGTTTCGAGAAGTACCGTGAGACTCCGTGCCCGGACCGTGCGCGCTGTAGTGCGCGCTCCAACCGAGCTGATAGCAATCCGCGCTGCCTCAATGCGTGGGCGCATCTGGCGCTGGAGCGCGATCACGCGTTGCCGTTGCTCAGCGCGCTCAGGGCCGTCAGGAGCAGTATCTTCTACGGTCGCCGTGAAACTGGCAAGCGCAGCGTAGCAATCGGCGACAGCGTTGCGCGCTGGGCGGAACGGGTCGACCGGCCACAGCAGCAGGCTGAGCACGGCGGCCCACGCTCCTCCAAGTAGAAAGAGCAACGCGTTGCCCAAGGCCCCCGTCAGAGTGTGCGTCTCGGAGCCATACCCCGCAAAGTAGATGACCAGGATGATTACGCTGGTCGAAGCCAGCGGCTGCGAGATCACGCGAGCGAACGTAACAGCGAAACAGAACCCTGCCGTGACAAAAATAGCGGCCCCTAGATTCGTCGCCGCCAGCGATCCCACGATGCAGGCAATGACTCCGCCGACGAGCACTGTGAGAATCGTGTTGAAGCGGCTGTGATACGGTCCTCCGTTGTCAGCCAGTATGGCTTCAAAGCCGCCGAGCGCGGCCCAGCCCATCGGCTTGCCAAGCGCATGGCAGACGATCATCGCCACGGCAACCGCAAGGCCGCGCGAAGACCCCGCGTCCAATGGAGCCTCCTTATCACTGCAGTAAAGGGCATAACGACAGTCTAGCCGCCAAGCCGTAAAGACTACGTGACCGGAAGCTGCTCGCGCACCTTCGTCTTCGAACGCGTCGTAAGGGTAACCGCGGCGGCGAGAATCAGCGCGCCGCCTGTCCATGCCGTCGGACCAAGATGTTCGCCGAGCACGAAGACCCCAAGCAGGCTGCCAATCAGCGGTTCCATGTTGAGAAGCACGCCCGCCTGCGACGCAGGAACCCGCGTCATTCCCCAGTTCCACAGCAGCGTCGTCGTCGCCGTGCACAGAATGCCGCTGGCTGCAAGGGCGAGCCACGCCTTGTGCGACACGTGCCCTACAGGAGGCGCGCCGTAACGCAGCGGCACCCACACCGTCAGCATAATGGTGCCAAGAAGAATGCCATACGCCGTGACAACCACCGGGGAGTGGCGCTCCATCAACTGCTTATTGAAAAGGATCCAGAACAGCGCAATGGCGAGCGAGAACACAACGAGTAGATCTCCCTTGAGCGTCGCCTCCCCTGCTCCTGCGCGATGCGTGCCGCCAAGCGCAATCATCGCCGCGCCGGTCGTAGAGCCCGCGAGCGCGAGCCAGCCCGTCGCGTCCATCCGCTCATGAGCAAAGATCGTCGCGCCGACTGCGAGAATCACTGGCATCGTGCCGACCATCAGGGCCGCGTGGCTCACCGTCGTCAGAGAGAGCCCGTAGAACTGGAAGAGAAACTGCAGCGGCACGCCAAGGAATGACGCCATGGCCAGCACACCCCACTCACGAAGATTGAGCCCCGGGCGATGCGTCACCAGCAGCGGTACCAGCACGACCATCGCAAACAGAAACCGATACAACACCATGTGCGCGAAGTTCATCTCCGCCAGCGCAATCTTGCCGAAGAAGAAGCCGCAGCCCCACAGGGAGCTAGCCAGCGCGCAGGCCGCGAAGCCTGCGGCGCGTCTATTCTGTTCGAGACCCATATCTCCACTCTCGCACAAAACACGATGGGCGCAGCCATCGCTGCGCCCATCTGCTGCCATTGCTGACGTTTGAAAGCTACCAGACGCGGCAACTGTTCACAGGAACCATCGGCGTGCCCTTCTTGCAGCCGAAGGCCCCTGCAAAGCCGGGCTGATTGACGATCGCTCCCGTCACGCGGAAGTGATCCGGTGAGTGCGGATCGGTCAGCACCTGCTGACGAATCAGTTCGTCGCGAGAATTCTCGCAGTAGTTCTGCGCGTAACCGATATAGAAGCGCTGCGGCGCAGTGTACCCATTGATCTTCGCGTTCAGATCGACCTTGTTGATCTTCGCGCGCTCGAGATAAGCCAGATAAGCCAGAACGAGTCCGCCGTTGTCAGCCGTATTCTCACCCAGCGTCAGCTTGCCGTTCACCTTCACATCATCGACTGCCGTGAAAGACCCGTACTCGTTCACCAGGCAGTCCGTGCGCGCCTCGAACTTCTTCGCGTCCTCAGGAGTCCACCAGTCGGTCAGGTTGCCCTTGCCGTCAAACTTGCGGCCTTCGTCATCAAAGCCGTGGGTTAGCTCGTGACCAATCACCGCGCCGATGTGCCCGTAGTTCACTGCATCATCCTGCTTCGGATCGTAGAACGCCGGCTGTAGAATGCCCGCAGGGAAGTTGATGTCGTTCATGCTCGGGTCGTAGTACGCATTGACAGTCGGCGGCGTCATTCCCCACTCGCTGTGATCCACCGGCTTGCCGATCTTCGCGAGTTGGCGATCGTTCTCGAAAGCCGTTCCGCGGAACTTGTTTCCCAGCGCATCGTCGGGCTTCACCTCAAGCTTCGAGTAGTCGCGCCACTTGTCCGGATAGCCGATCTTGTTGGCAACCAGGTGCAGCTTCTCCTTCGCACGAACTCGGGTCTCCGGAGACATCCAGTCGAGCTGGTCGAGATCACGGTCCATCGCGCTCTCGATGTCGTGGACCATCTGCAGCGTCTTGGCCTTGCTGTCGCCGGCGAAGTACTGCGAGACGTATACCTCTCCCAGCGCCTCGCCCAGCGCGCCATTGACCGCGTTCGAGCAGCGCTTCCAGCGTGCGCTCTGCTGCGGCTGGCCATAGAGCTTGCGGCCATAGAAGTCAAAGTTCTCGTCGTCGAGGCGCTTGGGCAGACGGT
Organism: uncultured Acidobacteriaceae bacterium; assembly: GCA_963741395.1. GTDB lineage: Bacteria > Acidobacteriota > Terriglobia > Terriglobales > Acidobacteriaceae > Edaphobacter. Next base: position 95,509 of record CAVUHV010000002.1, on the reverse strand, counting down.
TTGCGGCCGCAGTGAGCAGGTGGTATCGCATGTATGCCTTGATCGTCACGATGTCAGTCTCATGTACCGCCTGCATCATCGCCGTCATGAATTCAGGGTTCGCATTGTTCAGCTCCGACACCCGCGTAGAGTTCGTCGCATCCAGAAAAGAGTTGAAGGCGTCAGATGGAATCGTCTTCTCGAAGAGCTCGATTGTCTGCAGGTGATAGACCTTCTCCGGATCGCGGCGCTCCGTCACTGGCATGGAAGCCTTGGCAAGCTTCGTCTCGAAGACCATGATGGCCTCCGCATCCTTCGCAGCCTGCTCTGGGGTGCTCCCCGCCAGCGTCAGCATCTTCGCAACATGTTCAACGTACTGCTTGCGAAGCGTCTCGTCCTTGGCTCCCGTCCTGAAGTAATAGTCGCGCTCTGGCATACCAAGCCCCGCCTGGTCCACAAATGCAATCTGCTTGCTCGCGTCTTTGAAATCCTGCTGCTCGCCGAAGCCGAAGAAAATATCCACACCATCACGCTGAAGTTTGCCCGTCAGTGCCGGCAAATCAGACGGGCTTTGGACTGCGTTGATCGCATCAAGCATCGGCTGCAGCGGAGTCAGCCCTTTGGCCTCGATCACATCCGTATCCATGCAGCTTTTGTAGTAATCGCCGATCTTCTGCTCATTCGGCGTGCGACCTGCTCCTCCCACTGCCGCCTTGGTCAGGATGCCGTTCAGCGACTGCGTGTTGACGTTATAAAGCGCGTAGAACTCATCGACCTCAGGCTGATCAGCCGGAATCGGATGGTTGGCGGCAAACTTACCGCAGGCAAATTTGTAAAAATCCGTGCAAGGATCGACAGAGACGTCGATGGACGAACCATCAAAACCGGGAATCGCCTTATAAACCTCGGCCGGCTTATCATTTGCCGGAGCCGCCGCCCGGCTCTGCTGTGCAAAACCGGCCCCTGCAACAGCCAGCGTAAGTGCAAGACTTTCAACGGCTCTCCGCGCCAGGATCTCCCCAACCGTCTTTCGTTTGGTCATCATGAACTATTCCTTTGCCCTTCCATAGGTCTCTTCAGACTTTGTATCATCGGCCGTAGCCCGCACTACACTTTCCTACAGACTCGGATTGTAGCCATTGGCGAGCGGTATGCGTCTGTGAAACAGTATTGTTACGCGTCCAGGTGAGTTGGTACGCGCCGTACGTCATGATGGTTCCCATTGCCAATCCCGGCCGTCTCTGGTTTGGCTGCCTGCTCGCTCTCACTCTGCTTGCACCAGCCTCATGGGGAGTCGGCGCCCACGGACCGCAACCAGCCGTCACCATTCCGCTCGAGCCACTCGGCTACGAGCCCCTTATGACGCAGTTCATGTTAGCCGGAAGCTCCATGCTTACGGTCCACTTTGTTGACGACCAGCACATTTTGCTGACGTACAACGCAAAACGGCTGTTGAGACGCCTCCCCGACTGCCCTCCCAGCGACCAGGATAGAATCGTCGCCGCCCTGCTCCTCGAAATCCCCAGCGGCAAGGTGCTCGCCAAGACAGAGTGGCGCGTTCACGACCGCGGCCAATATCTCTGGAGTCTCGGCCGAGGCCGCTTTCTCCTCCGCATTCGTGGCACGCTATCGACTTTCGCACCTGTGGCAAACCTCGCGTCGGGCGAGCCCTTCGCCGCAGAGCAGCTTGTAACAACCAGACGTCTCATCGAAGGAATCCTGCTCTCGCCCGACGCCGATCTGATGATCATCGAGTCAAAAGAGCTAAAGGTGGCCAGTGACGACTCCTCCTCTGAGACTGGCCCCATCGGCACCGGCCCCGAGCAGGTCGACTTCTTCCGCGTCTCCCTGCCTGAGAGAGGCGATCCGGTGATCCTCCGTCAGGCCGGGCGAGTCTACGCCCGAGGCCCGGGCAGAATACCCGCCAACTCCGCCGGATACGTCGCGACTCTCGATCAGGGCAAGCAGCACTGGGCCTTCGACTTCAGGGCCTACTCCGGCAAGGTCCAGGAGCTCGCTGCCTTCGACTCCACCTGCAGGCCAACTCCATTCCTCGTTAGCCGCAGTGAGTTCGTCGTCTTCGGCTGCCACCAAAGCCAGACCCAGCAGGTCATCGGAGGCTTCAACCTGCGCGGCGAAGAGATGTGGGAACAGAACATGGGCCAAACTTACCTGTCGCCGTCCTTCGTCTTCGCGCCTGCCGGTGGACGCTTCGCATTCAGCAGGGTTATCCTGCGCGCTCCGTTTGCGATTGACGACCCGATCCAGCCCGAACTCATAGGCCCTCAAACCGTCATCGTCTACCAGACCGACAGCGGCAAGCAGATCCTGCGCATCGACTGCTCTCCCATCGAGCGCGCCGGCCAGAACTTTGCCCTCTCACCCGACGGAATGAACTTCGCCGTCATTCGCAATGACGCCATCGAAATCTACGGCCTGCCACCGCTGACACCGGAGGAACAGAAGGCCGTTCAACTGGCAAAGGCGTCTGCACCTGCTGAGACCGATGCGCCAGTGAATTTCGAAGCACCGAAGCCAGCAACCACAACATCAACGTCGCAGGGCGCCGCAACCGAGTCCTCATCTCAGGATTCAGTAGCGTACCGGCAGTTGCCCAGCAGTCCAGCCCAGGCCACTGAAGCCAGCGACAGCAGCGACAGCAGCGTCAACTCCGCTGAGTCTGCCAAGCCCGCCGCCGAGACGACCGCCGAGCCCACACCTCCACCTCCGGCCCCAGCCGCCGCACCCGCAGGCGATGAAACTCCACGCAAGCCGCCCACCCTCTACACACTGCCAGGAGAATCTGGAGCTGCAGCCCCTGAAGCGCCGCCGCGCGCTCCACAATAGAAAAAGGCTGGCTCACCGGAGTCCGATGAGTGCCAGCCTTTGCTAGTGTGTCTTGATCTTCTTCAGCCGAGAATCTTAGGCGGCCTTCTTGCCGGAGGCAGCCTTCACGCGGGCGTTCAGGCGGCTCTTGTAGCGGCTCGCGGTGTTCTTGTGAATAACGCCCTTCTGCACGCTCTTATCGAGCAACGAGACGGTGTCACGATAGGCCTGCGTGAGGTCCTTGGTGTCACCCTTTGCGATCGCCTCGCGCAGCGAGCGAAGCGTGCCACGCAGCTTGCTCTTGTTCGCGCGGTTCACCGCGGTCTTGGTCTCGGTCTGACGTGCGCGCTTCAACGACGAAACATGATTTGCCATTCTGAACTCTTTCTGTCACCCGCTGGTTTGTCGGGGAAAATCGGGATGCAGACCGGAGGCTGGTCACAAACACAGTCCTGCTCATCCTCTGCAATCTCTCAAGTTTACGGTAGCAGAACCATTAAATCAACAATCTTTGGCCAAAACCGGCGTGGCCTCGACAATCCTCTGCGGAAGTCCTGTATTTCTTGTGGTTCCTTTGGGTCTTGACGGCGGCCTTCGGGCGTTCTACTCTTTGCCCATCTTCGGCACACGATTGGCAACCTTCGCCATCCCGGTCGCGGCCCCACAGAACCCAGTGGGAACTGCCCGTGCCTCTCGCCGTTTTCATTCTCCCGAAACTCCTTGCCCATACCATGTATCTAATGGTGTAGACCTTAACCGCGTTTCCACTGACGGAGGTCAGCTGCACACTTGATAAGACAAGCCATCGAAATCACCCCCGGTATCGAGCCGCTCTACGGCACCCACGACGAGAACCTTCGCCTCCTCGAAGATGGCTTGCACGTCACCATCGATCTCCGTTCCGACGCCATCCATGTCACCGGCGACGCGATCAGTGTTGCGCGGGTGGAGCGCGTCTTTTCCGACTTCGACGCCCTCCGCAGGAGCGGCGTCAACCTGCATAACGGCGAGCTCCACGCCATGCTCAAGATGGTCCTCGCCGACCCCGCCGTAACCCTGCGCTCGCTCGTCGACTCCGGCCGCCAGCGTTCCGCGGGCGTCAAGCGCATGGTGCAGCCCCGCTCCCCGAACCAGCGTAGGTACGTCGAAGCCATCGAGCAGAGCGACATGACCTTCGGGCTCGGACCGGCCGGAACCGGCAAGACCTACCTTGCCGTGGCCATGGCCGCCTCCGCCCTGGTGGCCAAGAAGGTCAGCCGCATCATCCTAGTCCGCCCCGCTGTCGAAGCTGGCGAACGCCTGGGCTTCTTGCCTGGCTCTCTCCAGGAGAAGGTGGACCCCTACCTGCGCCCGCTCTACGACGCTCTCTACGACCTGCTTGATCCACCCAAGGTCGACAAGATGCTCGAGACCAACGTCATCGAGGTCGCTCCGCTCGCCTTCATGCGCGGCCGCACCCTCAACGACGCCTTCATCATCATGGACGAGGCGCAGAACACCACCACCGAGCAGATGAAGATGTTCCTCACCCGCATGGGCAACAACGCAAAGGCCGTCATCACCGGCGACCTCACTCAGACCGACCTCCCGAACCCCAAGAGGTCCGGCCTGCTCGAGGCTCTGCACGTTCTCGATGGCGTCGAGGGAATCCGCTTCTGCCACTTCGAGGACGTCGATGTCGTCCGTCATCAGCTTGTACAGCGCATCGTCCGCGCCTACGACAGCTACGGCCGCGCCCAGCAGGAACTTCCTCTCTCACTCGGCGAATCTGTTCTGCCGGAGCCACCCCGCGCAGACAAGAACAAGCCCATCGCAAAGCCGCAGTAGCGGCGCCAGTAAGGTACCATCGTCCTAGAGGGAGCCTTTGGCTCCCTCTGTACTTCCGCACCGATGATCACCATCGAGCCTCCAAGTAGACTCTCCAACTCCTCACTGGCGACGCTCAGCGCCAGCGGCCTCTCGCGGTTTCTCAATCGCGCGCGAGCAGCCGTCTCCCTCCCCGGAGCGGTAGATGTGCTCCTGACCTCCGACGCCGTCCTCAAACGCCTGAACCGCGACTTTCGGGGCAAGAACAAACCGACCGACGTCCTCAGCTTCCCTTCCCCCGAGGAGATCGCCGCAGACCACGCCGGCGACCTCGCCATCTCCCTCGAAACCGCCGCCCGCCAGGCCGCTGGTTACGGCCATACCCTCCGCGATGAAGTGCGTGTCTTGATGCTGCACGGCCTGCTGCACCTCTCCGGCATGGATCACGAGACCGACAAAGGCGAGATGGCTGCACGCGAAATCGCGCTGCGGCGCGAACTGCACCTGCCAGCCACTCTCATCGAACGCGTACACAACCCGCGCAACGGGCTGCGCACATGACCTACGCCTATAACATCCTCGTGACGCTTCTGCTCGCCATCCTGGCTCTGGCCGCCTACGTCGACCGCGTCTACTCCGAGATGGGCAAATTCCTCGCCCGCGAGTACCAGGACAACATCGACACCTGGGAGCAACTCGTAGAGCCCAGGCTGCGCCTCGGCCGCGAGTCTATCGCTCTCTCGGCCTCCGTGCTGCGTCAACTCACCCTCGCCGCAATCGCGCTGCTCTGGGGCGTAAGGCTCTATCATGGCCCACCGTTCGGTGCTCCCAATCCGGGTTGGGGCGAGATCGCACGCACCGTCGTCGAGCTCATCCTGCTCATCCTCGTCTTTGACCGCCTTATCCCCCAGATTCTCTTCGCCCGCACGACGGGCCGATGGATCGTCCGCATCCGCTTTCTGCTTCAGGCACTCTTCTACCTCATCCTCCCCGTCACCCTTCTGCTGGGACTCCTCCTCTCTATCGCCGCCCTCGCCGAACCCGAGGATGCGCAGATCGAGGAGCATCCCTCCGAGGCCATGGAAGCTCTCCTCGAAGCCGGCGAGGAAGAGGGAATTCTCGAAGAGTCCGACCGCCAGCTTGTCCGCTCCGTCGTCGAGTTTGGCGACAAGGTCGTCCGTGAGGTCATGACCCCACGCCCCGAGATCTTCGCCCTGCCCGGAACCCTTACCCTCCGCGAGTTCACCGCCGAGATCAACGAACACGCCTTCTCCCGCGTCCCCGTCTACGACGGCACCCTCGACCACATCACCGGAATCGCCTTCGCTCACGACCTGCTCAAGGTCCTCGACATCGAGGCCGGAACCCGCACGCTGGCGCAGATCCAGCGCCCGGTCGCCTTCGTCCCCGAGACCAAAAAGGTCGCCGAGCTCCTCCGCGAGATGCAGCGCGAAAAGCAGCACATGCGCATCGTCATCGACGAGTACGGCGGCGTCGCCGGCCTCGTCACCATCGAAGACCTTCTTGAGGCCATCGTAGGCGACATCGCAGACGAGCACGACGTAGTCGAGGACACAGACTCCCCCCGCCATAACCCCGATGGCTCCTACACCGTCGCGGGCAGCTTCGAGGTCTCGCGACTCCGCGACCTCTTCGGCGGTCAGACCGGCGAGGCGGCCCGGCCTGCCGAAGAGATCCACGCACCCGATGTCGACGAAGAGAAAACCAATGAGGAAGAGGTCAATCCCGCTCGTCTGGCCGATCAGTTCGAGTCAACAACAGTAGGAGGCCTCGTCTCCGAGATCGCTGGCCATATTCCTCTACCGGGAGAGGTCGTCGAACAAGACGGCCTGCGTCTCGAAGTCCTCGCCTCAACCGACCGCCGCATCGATCGTGTAAAGGTAAGCCTGGCCGGACACGCCCCCGACCACACTACGGCCTAGCTTTTCCACAGAAAATCTTGTCAAGCCCCGAAACCACTCAAGTCCATCAAAACAAGTAGCTTCTGCGTGGCAGAGCAGTTTCCCGAACTTGCTAAAATAGAACTGGATGAAAGATGACAGCTCCGAGAGATCTCCGGCGCTTTCATCTTTGACTCGCAACTCGTTTGTTTTGAAGACTTTGACCCATAACTCCTTTAGATGGAAGACTTTATCAGGGTCAAAATATGTAAAGCAAACAAAATAAACAACTTCCCCCCCCACAGGGAGGGGGGTGGGGGGTTGAGTGGGACCGCTCAGCTAGTCGATCGAGATCTTCCGCAGCAGCTTGAAATCCGACAGCATCTTGCCCGTCCCAAGCACCACCGAAGCCAGCGGATCGTCAGCGATCGAGACTGGAAGTCCCGTCTCCTCCCGGATACGCTTGTCGAGATTCTTGATCAGCGCGCCGCCGCCCGTAAGAACAATGCCGCGGTCGGAGATATCCGCAGAAAGTTCCGGCGGAGTCCGCTCAAGCGCGACGCGAATCGCGTTGATGATGGTCGCGATGCACTCCGACAGCGCCTCGCGTATCTCCGAATCGTCGATCGTGATGGTCTTTGGCACGCCTTCGATAAGGTTGCGGCCCTTGACCTCCATCGAGAGCGGCTTGTCCAGCGGATACGCCGAACCAAGCTGCATCTTGATCTGCTCGCCCGTGCGCTCGCCGATCAACAGGTTGTACTTCCGCTTCAGGTACGTGATCACAGCCTCGTCCATCTGGTTTCCGGCCATGCGAACCGAGCGCGAATAAACGATGCCGGCTAGCGAGATCACTGCGATGTCTGTCGTTCCGCCACCGATGTCGACGACCATATTTCCACCGGCCTCGGTGATCGGCAAACCCGCGCCAATCGCGGCGACCATGGCCTGTTCGACGAGGTGAACCTCAGACGCTTTCGCTCTGTAGGCCGAGTCCATGACAGCGCGCTTCTCTACCTGCGTGATCTCAGACGGCACGCCGATGACGATGCGCGGATGCACCATCATCTTGCGGTTGTGCGCCTTCTGGATGAAGTAGTTCAGCATCTTTTCGGTGTGGCGGAAGTCGGCGATGACGCCGTCCTTCATCGGCTTGATCGCCACGATGTTGCCCGGCGTGCGGCCAAGCATGTCCTTAGCCTCTTTGCCGACGGCCTCGACCTCGTTGGTCACCTTGTTCACCGCGATGATTGACGGCTCGTTGACGATAATGCCCTTGCCCGCAGCGAAGACGAGGGTGTTGGCCGTGCCGAGGTCGATGGCAAGATCGCTCGAAAAAAGGCTGAAAAGAGACCGCATGTTGTGAATGCGGGAGTAACGCGTCTGGAAGTTGTTGGAAGACATTCGGGTGGTTCGTTCCTCAGGGAAGAAGATCAATAGCTATTGTAAGGCTTGACAGCGAGTGTACTGCGAGGATTGGGTTTGCGCGCGCCTGAATCATGTGGTTGTAAAGGCATGTCTATGCCCGGCCACCTCGGAGTCATACTCGAAGTGCTTCTTGAAGCGCAGGAACCGGACCTCGAAGAGGTCGTAGCTGAGCTTGGAGACGGTGAAGGTGACGAGGAAGTTCGTGGTGAGGGCGATGATTCCACCAAGGGCCATCGAATGGGTCTTCGCCGAGACAAAGATGAGGAACTGGATCCAGGCCCAGCCATAGAGGACGTGGAAGATGTAAAAGCCGTAACTGTACTTCCCTAACGTTCGCAGCGGCTTGAGGTAGAAGAGCCTAAACGAGGGTGAGCCAGACCGGAGCGTCGCGCCGATGAGTCCCGCGCTTGCAAGGGCAATTAACGTGTAGCCGATGGTGAGCAGCCACGGGGAGTCGTAGGCGGGCGAGAGGAAGAAGACCGCGAGAACGGCGGCGAAGGCGGAGAGGAATATCCACTTGCAGGCCCGCTGGCAGGCATCGGCGGATGAGCCGCGCAGCAGAAGAGCGAGGATGGCTCCGATGAGGAGGGTGTCCATGCGAAAGGGGAGAGTGCGGGTAATCCACCGTTCGGCTAAGGAGGGCACGAAGTGGAGGCACATGGCCCAACGCAGCAAAAGTGAAAGGGTAGAGAGACCAGCCGCGGTCCAGAGGAGGCGGACGCGGTCTCGGATGGTCCAGATGGCAAGAGGCCAGAGGAGGTAGAACTGCTCTTCGACGCAGAGCGACCAGAGGTGGCCGATGAAGACCTTCGCGGTGGGGTGGTTGGCGCTGAGGACCTCGTAGAGGCTGAAGTCGTAGTTGCCGAAGAAGTTGCCCATGTAGACCAGAAAGGTGAGGTGGGCCCATCGCCACTGGTAGTGAAAGACAGGCGTCAGCAGCAGGAGCACTGTGACAACCAGGTAGAAGACGGGAAAGATACGCAGGCTGCGGCGCGCGAAGAATCTCTGGAAGAACTTCGGGTCGTTTCGCGTATCGAAGAGAATTCCCGTGATGAGAAAGCCCGAGAGGACGAAGAAGAGATCGACTCCGATCCACCCCCTCTTGCGGACTTCGTCGAGCGCTCGCAGGACGGGACCTCCATGCGAGCCCCCACCAAAGTGATTGAAGAAGACCATGGTGACGGCAAGGGCACGAATGCCGTCGAGCGCAGGCAGCCGCGTCTTGAAGTCAATAGGATGAAAGCTGCGGGCGGTTGCCGCCATTCCGTGTAAGTCTCCCCAGGGATACCACCGAGACATGAGTCGCTACATGAGTAGTGTACGCGAGCCAAAACGGCAGAGTGGGGCGCGTAGTGGATACAATCGGAAGGTAGTTGAAGAGGTAAAGGCGAATGATCATAGGTGTACCGAAGGAAGTGAAGGACCATGAGAGCCGCGTGGGCGTGACGCCTGCAGGCGTAAAAGCACTGGTAGAAGCCGGCCATAAGGTTCTGGTGGAGCACAACGCCGGAGTGCTTTCGGCGATGCCCGACGATGAGTACCAGTCAGCCGGAGCCGAGATCGTCGGCTCGGCATATGACGTATGGCGCCTCGCCGATATGGTCGTGAAGGTGAAAGAGCCCATCGAGCAGGAGTACCGGCATTTCCGTGAAGGATTGGTCTTGTTTACTTACCTGCACCTGGCTCCGCTGACGGAATTGACGAACGCGCTGCTCGAGAAGAAGGTGACCGGTATAGCGTATGAGACCGTGCGAGACCGCGCGGGCACATTGCCGCTGTTGACGCCGATGAGCGAGGTAGCCGGCAGGATGAGCGTTCAGGTCGGAGCTGCGTATCTGGAGAAGGAGCATGGCGGTAGAGGTTTGTTGCTTGGTGGTGTTCCGGGCGTGCCTCCGGGGAACGTCTGCGTCATTGGCGGTGGAGTCGTGGGAACGAATGCCGCGAAGATTGCGCTCGGGATGGGCGCGAAGGTGACACTCGTTGACCTGAACCTGAACCGGCTAAGAGATCTGGACGACATCTTCAATGGCCGGGTCTTCACGCTTGCCTCCAACAGCTACAACATCGAGCGCGCGGTGAAAGAGGCGGACCTCGTGATTGGCGGAGTGCTGATTCCGGGGGCAGCTGCGCCCAAGATCGTGACCAAGGCAATGGTCAGCAAGATGAAGAAAGGTGCTGTCATCGTCGACGTCGCCATTGACCAGGGCGGATGCATCGAAACGGCGCATCCGACGACGCACAGCAATCCATCATATGAAGTAGATGGCGTAGTGCATTACTGCGTTACGAACATGCCTGCGGCAGTTCCGAACACATCGACTCTGGCGTTGACAAATGCAACCTTCCCCTACGTGCTGAAGATCGGGAAAGTGGGCGTGCAGGCGGCAATCAAGGAAGACAAGGGCATTACCGAGGGCGTGAATACGTATGACGGTGTATTGACCTACGGCGCGGTCGCTGCGGCGCAGAAGCGCGAGTGGAAGAGCGTGGCGGAGCTGGTTTAGCCGTCCAGGAGCACGGAGATGGCGATGAACGAAAACAAGCGGAAGGTGCTTAGCATCGCGCTGGGAATGTGCCTCCTTGTGTTGTTTGCTGCTCTTGCCGCGCTGAACGCCTTCAACAAGAGCTTCCTGGATCCTGCGACGACCGGACAGATCTTCCTGTACACGGGTTTGTCGATCGTCGCGGTGCTGCTTTTCGTTGCGGTGCTGGTATTACTGGCGCGCAATGTGTTGAAGCTATACGCCGACCAGCGCAGCCGCGTCATGGGAATGCGGCTGCGAACGCGGATGCTGTGGGGCGCAGTTCTCGTGAGCCTGCTGCCGTTGGCATTCATGTTTACCTTCAGCTATCTGCTTCTGAATCGCGCAGTAGAACGCTGGCAGTCGCAGCCTGTGATGGAAATGCGCGATGCGAGCAGCCAGATGGCATTTGAGCTGGCGCGCTACACAACGGCAAACGCGCGGGCCGAGGCAGAGTCGATTGCGACAACTCTGCCCGATCTGAGCAATGGAACCCGGCCAGCGCTGCAGAAGACACTGCAGGAGGGATTGCGCCAGCACGAGATTACGCTGCAGGGCGGGTTCGCTGTCATATATCGCGACCATAGCGCGATTGCTTCGTTTCAGATGCCGCGTGGCGACGGCACAAAGGCACAAGTGAAGACGTGGCTGCCGGATAGCGGCGTGGCCGATGACGGGGATGGAACTTCCGCTGCTCCGCAGGAGCAACCGATGAGCGCACTCACGGACGCGGCGGTGTTTGCAGCGGCGCAACGCACCGACGCGCCGGTCTTCAGGGTGGGAGACACGGACTACGCGCTGGGCACGGCGACCGCGAAACAGGGAGTGACCGTCGTTGTTGGCCTGCCCATGCCGCATGGCATGACCGATACGATGGGGAATCTTCGCAAGGCTGCGGATGCATACTGGACGCTGTTTCGCAGCCGCCGGCAGCTCAGAAATTTGTACATGCTGCTGTTGCTGATGATGACGAGCCTCGCGCTGTTCTCCGCAAGCTGGCTGGCGCTGCATCTCTCCAAGCAGGTGACCAAGCCGGTGGAGGCGCTAGCCGACGCAATGGATGCGATCTCGTCGGGCGACTATGCGCATCGCGTGAAGGAGAGCGCGACAGAAGAGCTAGGAGAGTTGGTCCGGAGCTTCAACCATATGGCGGCCGACCTTGAAGGCAGCCGGCGGGCGGTGGAGGAGTCGACGATTCAGTTGAGTGCAGCAAATGCGGCCCTGGAGGCGAGACGCGGCGAGTTGGAGACGCTGCTCGAGACGATTCCGAACGGAGTCGCGACGCTGAATCCATACCGGCGGATTGTGCTGGCGAACCGCGCTCTCACCGAGATGCTCGATCCCGGCGGACAGAGGCAGTTTCTGGGGCTCATGATGGAGCAGGCCTTCCCGGCAGAGGTCGCCGAGGTACTGGACAAGCTAATCGGCCGCAGCCATAGGATGGGCTCGGCGTCGAGTGAGATCGAGGTCTCGAACCCGAATAACGACCGCTTCGGCGGAACGCTGAACTTACTGGCTACGGTGGCACTGCTGGAGTCTCCCGTAGGTAATGATCGCGTGCGGCGCGAGCACATGGGCTATGTAATCGTGCTGGAGAATGCGACCGAGTTGCTGCGCGCGCAGAAGCAGTCAGCATGGAAAGAGGTCGCGCGCAGAGTAGCGCATGAGATCAAGAACCCGCTGACGCCGATCAGTCTGAGTGCGGAGCAGATCAGACGGCACATCAACCGGCTGGGCGACACGTTGGAATCGCAGCAGATCGAGTCTCCCTCGACAGCGGTGATACGACGGTGCAGCGAGGTGATTAGTTCGTCAGTGGAGACCTTACGAGCACTGGTAGACCAGTTCTCGGCGCTGGCAGAGTTTCCCACGGCCAAGCCTCGGCCTGCGGATCTGAATACAATCATCGAGAACTCTCTGGCGATGTTCGCAGGACGGATGCAGGACATCCGTATCGTGCGCAAGCTACCAGCTGGCTTGCCGCTGGTGATGGCCGATCCCGAAGCGCTGAAGCGCGCGCTCGGCAACCTCATCGACAACGCGGCAGAGGCAATGCAGAACAGTCTGCTGCGCGAGCTGCGCATCGAGACGTCGCTGCTTGAGAGCGGCATGGTGGAGCTAACGGTCGCCGATACCGGTTCAGGCCTGACCGATGAGATGCGTGAGCGGCTCTTTCTGCCCTACTTCTCGACCAAGCAACGCGGCACAGGACTTGGACTGGCAATTGCAGCCAAGATTATTCAGGAACACCAGGGAACGATTCGTGCGGAGAAGAATGTTCCGAAAGGAGCGAAATTCATCGTTGAGCTGCGACCGGCGAGCGGTGCGGAGCGCGAGCCCGAGAGCCCGGCGGTAGTGGTGAATGTGGAGATGGGTGGAGGAACAGCTTGAACCACGTACTTATCGTCGACGACGAGGCGGAGATACGCGAATCGCTCGAGAACATTCTGCGCGAGGAGGGGTATCAGGTGGCCACGAGCGCGACGGCAGCCGAGGCACTGGAACTGGTGCGCGATGCTGCCTATGACGTGGTGCTGTTGGACATCTGGCTGCCAGACGCCGATGGGCTCGAAACGCTTGGCCAGATCCGGGCGATGGACGCAGCCAATGCTCCTGAGGTCGTCATCATCAGTGGTCACGGGACCATCGAGGCGGCAGTGCGCGCGACAAAGCTCGGGGCGTATGACTTCCTCGAAAAACCGCTGTCGCTTGATCGCACGTTGATCGTGCTGAAGAACGCCATGAAGGCGCGGCAGATGCGCGAGGACAACCAGGAGTTGATGCGCCAGCTCGCCGTGAAGGGCACGGTGACCGGCCAGAGCGTCGCGATGAAGGCGCTGCGACAGCAGATTAAGCTGATGGCCCCGACCAATGGTCGCGTGCTCATCTACGGCGAGAGCGGCACGGGGAAAGAGCTGATCGGACGCGCGATGCATGCGGCGAGCTTGCGCAAGGATCGTCCCTTCGTCGAACTCAACTGCGCGGCGATCCCCGAGGACTACATTGAGAGCGAACTGTTCGGCTACCGCCATGGAGCTGCTCCGTCCGGAGCCGGCGCTCCGAGCGAGAAGCGCGGTACCTTCGAGCGCGCAGATGGCGGTACGCTGTTTCTCGACGAAGTAGGAGACATGAGCCTGAAGACGCAGGCCAAGGTGCTACGTACGCTCGATGAGCAGCGCTTTCTGCCTGTGGGCGCGTCGCATCCGGTTCACGTTGATGTGAGGGTGATTGCCGCAACGAACAAGGATCTGGAGGAGGAGATTGCGCGGGGCAACTTCCGCGAGGATCTCTTCTACCGGTTGAATGTGATTCCGTTCTTTGTGCCTCCCCTGCGCGACCGGAAGGAGGACATTCCTTTGCTGGTGAAGGAGTTTCTCGAGCAGTTCGGGCCTCAGTACGGCAGGCCGCGCGTCGAGATGACTGAAGAGGCGTTGAGCGCGTTGCGCCAGTATCACTGGCCGGGCAACGTGCGCGAACTTCGGAACCTGATAGAACGCGTACTGATCCTTAATCCGAAAGTACAACGCATCGAGAAGAAGCACCTGCCTATGCTGGTGTACCGCGGGCCGAAGCTGACGGAATCCGGCCGCATCAACACGAAGACGGAGGAATTCTCGAGCCTGGTGGAGGCACGCGAGGCTTATGAACGGGACTTTATTCTGAAGAAGCTGGATGAGGTGCATGGCAATGTCAGCCGTGCAGCGGAAGGACTCGGGCTCGAGCGGAGCCATCTTTACCGGAAGATGAAGGCGCTTGGAGTCAGCGTGAAGGAGTAGTTAGCGCGCTAATCGTCGCGGCGTGCAGTTGCTCTACAGTCGCCGGCGTGGGGCCACTTTGTGCGCGTCTGCCAGATGGGGATCTCTATCTGCGTGAAGCCTGCCTCGGCGGGCGCGTTCCGGATGGCCTTTTGGGTTTGAAAGGACTCGCAGCGGCGCCGGGCCAGTGGAAAGCGAAAGTTAACTCCTGCGACGTGGAGAGCGACACCGTTCGTCAGGACGTATCCCCGATAGAGGAATCTTTGCGCTTTTCTCCACAGCGGACCGGACTTCATCTCAGCGCCAAGCTCTTTGATCGTGTAGGTAAGTGGGTGCAGCTTGATCTTCAGCTCTCCGCTAGCCTTGAGAACCCGCCGCATCTCGCGCAGGGCCGCGGGGATCTCCATGTAAGGGAGGGCCACTCGAGAGATGACAGCGTCGAACGATTGATCGGGAAACGGGAGATGCTCTCCCTTGGCGTGGACGAAGAGGAACTGCGGGTAGTTCGCTCTTCCCTGCTCGAGAACCGCATCATCGATGTCGACCCCTACCATTTGGATCTGCGCGGTGTCGCCAATGGCTTTGCGTCGGATCTCAAGCTCCTCCCGCAGTGAGTCGCCTGATCCGCATCCGACGTCGAGGACGCGGAAGACCGTCTGAGCCATATTCGACGCCGATGCCGGCGCGGGATCAAGGTCGGTTGACATGGCAGAAGCATACTCAAAAGCGAGTGCTCATGGCAGGCACGTGGGAAATGAAATTCGTCGTGGGTTGACGGCAAGGGTGGGAAGTCCATCGCGGAGGAGGGTTAGAGCGGTGAATGCTAAGATTTAAGTTTCATGGCACAAGACAAGTTGAAGATTATTCCGCTGGGGGGCCTGGGCGAGTTCGGCATGAACTGCATGGTCCTCCGCTGGCAGGACGATATCGTCGTCATCGACGCCGGGCTGATGTTTCCCGAAGAAGAGCTCCTAGGCGTGGACATCGTCGTTCCCGACATCACATACCTGACGGAGAACCGGGACAAGGTTCGCGCCATTGTGTTGACACACGGGCACGAAGACCACATCGGCGGCCTGCCGTGGATTCTGTCCGAGCTGAATGTTCCGGTCTATGGCACTGAGTTCACGTTGGCGTTTGTTGAAGGCAAGCTCGAAGAGCACGGCCTGCTGGATGATGCAGACCTCATCGAGATTCTGCCGGGCGAGCGGTTTCAATTGGGGCCATTTGGGATTACACCGATACGCGTAACGCACTCGCTGGTGGACTGCGTGGCGCTGGCGATCGAGACTCCGGTCGGAATGGTTCTGCACACCGGCGACTTCAAAGTGGACCTTTCGCCTCCGGACGGAAGAGCCTTTGACCTGCACGCCTTCGCAGAGCTGGGCAAACGAGGCGTACTGGTGCTGCTGCAGGACTCGACCAACGTCGATCGGCGAGGATACACGCCGAGCGAGAAGGCCGTGCGGCCGAGGCTGGACGAGATCTTTGGTCAAGCGCAGAAGAAGCTGTTCTTCAGCTGCTTCTCATCGTCCATTCATCGCATCAAACTGGCGATGGAACTGGCGGCTGAGCATGGCCGCAAAGTAGCGATCGTTGGACGGTCGCTCGACAACTCCACCGAGATCGCGCAGGATCTCGGATACCTGGAACCTGCGCCAGGCTTGATCATCAATCCCGGCCAGATCAAGGAGCTTCCGGACCATAAGGTCTGCGTGATGATCACCGGCACTCAGGGCGAGCCAATGAGCGCGCTCAGCCGTGCGGCCGTGAGCAACCACAAGCACGCACACATTGAGGCGGGCGATACCGTGCTGCTGAGTTCGCGCGTGATTCCAGGCAACGAAAAGTCGATCTATCGCATGATCGATCACCTGGAGCGACGCGATGCGAAGGTGATCTACGACGACGGCGCGTCCGGGCTGATCCACGTGAGTGGCCACGGCAGCCAGGAAGAGCTGCGGCTCATGATTAATCTCGTGCGTCCGAAGTTCTTCATCCCGATACATGGAGACTACAGGCATCTGAAACGACACGCCGAAATGGCGGGATCGATGGGCCTCGTCGAAAAGGCAATTCTGCTGGAGGACGGCGATGTTCTGGAGGTGGACCGTAACTCTGCAGCTAAGGCCAGCAAGGTGACGGTGGGCCGCGTCTGTATCGACTCCGGCGGTGCTTCGACTGACGTCGTGGAAGATATCGTCATCCGCGACCGCAAGCACCTGAGCGAGGACGGCATTGTGCTGCCCATCATTGCGATCAACAAGCGCACGGGAAGAGTAGAAAATGCGCCGGAGATCGTGATGCGTGGCATGGCCATCGCAGAGGAAGACCTCATCGCAGAAGCTCGTGAAGTGGTGCAGCGAACGCTCGATGGATCTTCGGGCGAGGAGAAGGCGGACTACGGCGTGATCAAGGAGAAGATCAGGACCGATCTTAAAAGGTACATCCAGAAGAGCACGAGCAGAAGGCCGTTGATTATGCCGGTGATTCTGGAGATATGAGCTTGAAAACTTTTGCAGTTCAGAAAGCGCTCCGCGAGGGGCGCTTTTGTTTGCCTGAAGCAGGTACGTACCGAAATGGGTACGCGCTGGTGTGCGAGACTGTGTGGTACAGGCAGTAAGATTGACATCGCGGAACGAGGGCCATAAGTACTGAGAATTACTGTCCCTATTGGATCAAGGTGACCTTATGTGCAATCTGGCATTTTGCCGTGGACTTCTTCTGGTCCTGGTTTGCGCGGCTTCGGGAGCCGCAGCGGTTTCGCAGCAGCCTTCAACTGAACCGGCGGATGCACAGAAGACCGTCGAAACTCCGAAACGGCGCCCGAGGATTGGACTTGCGTTTGAGGGTGGCGGGGCGCTGGGATTTGCCCATATTGGTGTGATCGAGTGGCTCGAGGCGCATCACATTCCGATCGATTATGTTTCTGGAACAAGCATGGGCGGCCTGGTGGGCGGGCTGTATGCCTCGGGCCTCAGCACGGACGAGATCAAGGCGTTTGTCAACCGTATCGACTGGCAGACGGTGCTCAGCGGACAGGTGCCGTTTCAGGCACTAAGCTTCCGGCGCAAAGAAGACAAACTGGCGTATCCCAACCGGCTGGAGTTTGGACTAAAGGGAGGGTTCAGCCTGCCGAATGGATTGAATTCGGGCGCTGCGGTGGGGTTGCTCTTCGACCGTACGATGCTGCCGTACTACGACCTGAAGAGCTTTGACGATTTGCCCATCCCGTTCCGTTGTGTGGCGACGAACATTGTGACAGGTGAGAAGCATGTCTTTAAAGATGGCTCGCTTGCGCAGGCCCTGCGGTCGACGATGGCGATTCCGGGCGTCTTTGCGCCGGTGCAACATGGCAATGACATCTACTCGGACGGCGGCGCCGTGGACAATATGCCCGTGGATGAGGCCAAGGCGATGGGAGCGGATGTGGTGATCGCGTCGTATCTCAATTCGGGGCCTCCGGCTCCGGGGAGCCTGACCTCGCTGGTTGGCATTGCCGGCAGGAACGTCTCGATCATGGTCGCGGCCAATGAGGTTCACAGCCTCAAGGAGGCTGATGTCGTTATCTCGTCAGACGTGAGCAAATTTGCCACGCTTGAATTCTCCAGAAGCTCCGAGATTATTCCACTTGGAGAGAAAGCGGCTCAGGAGCAGGCGTCGAAGCTGGAGAGGTACTCGGTGAGCGATGCCGAGTGGGAAGCCTATATGGCACAAAGGCGGGCGCGCCGCCGCACGAAGGTTCCGATCCCGCAGTTTGTTGAGGTCCACGGGGTGCAGGGGGCTCAACAGACTGAAGTATCGCAAGCATTCCAAAAATATGTAGGCAAACCGATCGATCCGGACAAGCTCGAGACGAGTATCGCAGACTTGCTGGGGACGGGAACGTTCGCGGCGATCGACTACAACATCGTGGACAGAGATGGAAAGCCGGGCCTCCTGATACGACCGTTGGATAAAAACTATGGGCCGCCGTTTCTGAACGCAGGAATCACTGTTCTCGCCAACGAGGCCAACAACGTGCAATTTGGAATTGGGGCCAGAGCGACGTTCTTTAACCTGGCAGGTCCGCGCTCTGAGGTGCGTGTGACTGGGATGGTGGGGCCACTAGCTGGACTAAGCGGTGAGTTGTACAAGCCACTCACGGCCGGGTCGCGCAAGTTTGTGTTTGTGGCTCCGCACGGTTACCTGGCTCGTCAGCTTGATGCTTATTACGTAGGCAGCGTTCAAACAGAACAATACACCGAGAAGAGAAATGGTGTCGGAGTCGACCTGGGCTACCAGTTCAACGCGAAGACAGAGCTACGCGTAGGTGAGGACTACGAATGGTTCAGCGAAAGCCTCAGGATTGGAACGCCTTCGGAGCAACAGTTTTCCATTACTCCGTTAGCGACGAATGTGAGGTTCCAGTATCTGGGTCAAAATGATGTGATCGTTCCCACGACTGGAAGCATTGTGTCAACACTCTACAGCTATTACACGAAGCGCCCATTCGGCTCCGGCGGTTACTCACAGCTGAACGGCGGAGTTTTTCATTTTTTCCCAATACGATCCCGGGGAGTTCTCTACTTAGCCGCGCAGGGGGGAACGAGTTTTGGCGCGGATAATCTGGGCCTTGCCGGCCTGACGCTGGGTGGACCCCTGAGGCTGAGTGCTTACGCTCGGAACGAACTCCTCGGGACGGACTATGTTCTAGGGCAAACCGGTTATTTGTATCGGTTGGCACATCTGAATCCGGTGTTTGCGGATGCGATCTGGGTAGGTGGGCTTTATGAGATCGCCAAGATGTACGGGGGCAATGCACAGACTCCAACACTGCCGAACGACGGTTCTGCGTTGGTCGTGATCAAGACTTTTATCGGGCCAGTATATGGGGGCTTGAGCATTGGTGACAGCGACCACAGAAAGTGGTACTTCGGAGTGGGACGGGTATTCTAATCGCATGCGATCCGCACCGATGCGGGTCGTGGAGAGAGATAGAGATGACTGAGTTGGTAACGCTGGACGAGATTCGTGCGGCAAAGGAGAGAATCGCCGGCGTGGCGGTAAGGACACCGCTTTACCGCGTGGAGCGTGCGCGTCTGCGTATGGCGAAGGTCACGGAACCGGAGTTCGATCTTTACATCAAGGCGGAGAGCGAGCAGCCGATTGGAAGCTTCAAGCTGCGCGGCGCCTACAACATGGTGGCGCAGCTTTCGCCTGAGGCGCTGAAGCGCGGCGTGATTACGTACTCGAGCGGCAACCATGCGCAGGGGGTTTCGTATGCCGCGAGGGCGCTGGGAGCCAAGGCGGTGATTGTGATGCCGTCGAACGCTCCGGAGGTGAAGAAGGCAGCGACGCGCGCGCTGGGAGCGGAGATTGTGGAGGTCGGGCCAGCCTCGTCCGAGAGACGGTTGAAGGCTGAGGAACTGGTGGCCAAGTTCGGATATGCCATGATTCCGCCATACGATGCGAGAGAAATTGTGGCAGGGCAGGCGACGTGCGGCCTGGAGATCGTCGAGCAGTTGCCGGATGTCGATCTTGTGATTTCTCCGGTGAGTGGCGGCGGGTTGTTGAGCGGCATTGCTGCTGCGGTGAAGCTGGCGGCCGGAGCAGGCCTGGCGAAGCCCGATGTCGAGGTCTGGGGCGCAGAGCCGGAGTTGGCTGCGGATGCCCATGAGAGTTTCTATTCGAAGACGTTGGTCGAGTGGCCTGCCGAGAAGACGACGCGGACCATCGGAGACGGTCTGCGAACACAGAGTCTTGGCGTGCTGAACTTCGATCACGTGCTGCGGCATGTGGATGGAATCGTCACGGTGAGCGAGGAAGAGATCCTGTCGGCGATGCGAGTGATGTTGTCGGTGACGAAGCTCGTCCCTGAGCCGAGCGGGGCTGTGACGCTCGCCGCAGCGCTCTATCATGCACACGAACTTCCCAGGGCAAAGAAAGTCGCCGTGGTGCTGAGCGGCGGAAACCTGGAGCCTGCCCTGCGGGAGAGGCTGGAGAGCGAGTTGATGGAAGGGGTTCGATGAATGGCTCCCGCGCGCGCGAGTGACTCGTCTAACAAATCGATGCGAAATCCTTGGATGAGGCGGTTGGGTGTCGCGGCGTTGCTGGTCGTGTGCGGAGTTGCTTCGGCGCAGAAGAAGGATAAGTCTGCATACGACCGTGCACCTCGCGCGACTTTGTTGCATGACGCGGTCGTGTATATCGCTTCGGACGCGGATTCGCAGAAGGTTTCGCTGGTTACTCCCGGTCACGAGGTTGCGATTGTCGAGAAGAGTGCTCCTTGGGTGAAGGTTTTTGCGAATACCGATGTTGAAGACGACGCTGAGGACAAGCCGGAGTTCAGTGACGAGGAGAATGTGACGCCAGCGTCGGGCTGGATTCGCGACAAGGGCGTTGTTGGGCCGTCGACTCCGGGAGGCGACGTGATTATTTACGGAGCCGCGGCGAACCTTGAGGATGAGGCATCACGTCCGAATGCGCGCAAGGGTGCGGCGATGGCGGCTCATCTGCTGTACCGACGCGTTTGGGAGTACTTTCCGCAGTCTCCGCTGGCTCCTGAGGCGGCGTGGCGCTCGGCGGATATTCGGTGGCAGCTAGATAAGCGTGACGTGAGCACGCTGCCTTCGGCGAAGGAGCAGGATGCATACCTTCGTCCGCAGATCTTCGATGGCGATATAAAGAAGGTCATGAAGAACTACCCTGGGACGAAGTTTGCGGCGCTGGCGGCGTACGAGATGCTCGACAACAAGCTGTGCGGCGACTGGCAGGGACTTCCGAAGTGTCCGGAGATGGAAGCCGGACTGTACGAGAAGTACGCGAAGCAGTATCCGGATTCACCGAAGGCCGCGGAGGCGTTGTACAACGCTACGTATCGCGAGGGCGTGGTTGTGACGATGTACCTGGTCCAGGAGGACAAGAAGAAGTCGGATGCTGCGGCGTCGCGAGTTCAGGCGCTGGCGGACCAGATGAAGGCTCAGTATGCGGAGTCGGACTTTACGGACAGGGCGGTGAGCATCGCGTACAAGGTTCAACAGGGGATTCCGGTCTATGGCAACGATCGCGACTGACGCGAAGGTTGTGACGATTCGGCGTGTTGAAGCCGGAGATGCCGCTGCTGTCGCGGAGCTTTGCGGACAACTTGGCTATCCGACGACTGCGGCTGAGGCCAGCGAACGCATCGCGTGGCTTGAGCGCTGCGGCGAGTCGCAGATTGCGCTGGTGGCCTGCGTGGATGATCGGGTTGCGGGCTGGATTGAGGCGGCTATTGACCATCATTTGCAGTCGGCTCCGTTTGCTTTGATTACCGGGCTGGTTGTGCGTGATGGGGTTCGCGGTTTTGGGGTGGGAAAGAGGCTGTGCGAAGAGGTTGAGCGCTGGGTGCGGGAGAAGGGGCTTGGCGTTGTGCGCGTTACTTCGCGTTCGACGCGTGAGGCTGCGCATCGCTTCTATCTGCGTGATGGCTATAAACAGACGAAGACCTCTGCGGTGTTTGAGAAGGTTCTGGCGTAGTTCGGCTGCTTCCATATTCATCTTGGCTTGAGGAGAAGCATGTAGCATTGGAGATATGCCTATCTTCAAAGTGATTGTGCTTGCCATTGTGCAAGGCTTGGCAGAGCTGCTGCCGGTTTCGAGTTCTGCCCACGTGGTTGTGGCGGAGAAGCTGATGGGGCTTGATCCTTCGTCGCCGCAGATGACGCTGCTGCTGGTGATGCTGCATACGGGCACGATGTTTGCCGTGATTGCTTACTTCTGGAAGCAGTGGAAGAGAACGTATTTTGCGAGCTCCGATGCGTTCAAGCGGTTTGCCATTCGCGTGATCTGGGCGACGCTTTTGACAGGCGTTGTTGGCGTGATCCTGCAGAAGCTGATCGAGAAGACGGTGTTCAAAGGAGCTCCAAAGGCCGAGATCGAGCAGCTGTTCAGCCATCTGGAGTTGATTGCTCCGGCGCTTTTTGCTGCGGGAGTTCTGATCCTGATTGCAGGATTGATGGAGAAGCGGCTTGCGGCCGCTGCTCAGAAGTTCTACGGCGAGAGCGTGACTATGCGCCAGGCTGGCTGGATCGGGCTGGTGCAGGGGTTCTGTCTTCCTTTCCGTGGATTTTCGCGGTCGGGAGCGACGATCTCGACCGGCATGCTCGCGGGCGCTACCAAGGAGCGGGCGGAGCGGTTCAGCTTTGCGCTGGCGGTGGTGCTGACTCCTCCGGTTGTTGCGCGTGAGGCGATGAGGCTGATGAAGGCCTCGCATGAGGCTGCGGCGACGGGTGCCCCGATTGACCTGCATGGCGGCGTTGTCACGAGCCTGCTGGGCGCGGTGTTCGCGTTCCTTGCAGGGCTGGTGGCCTTACGGTGGCTGAGTGCGTGGCTGGAAGAGGGCCGGTGGTATCTGTTCGGAATCTATTGCGTGATCTTCTCCGGCGTTGTGTTTTACCTTCACCATATCGGGTACTGAACAGATTTTTTTTGCTCCTCCCGGCTGATAGATCAAGTCGCTTTGAATCAGTAACTTGCGAGTTTTGGGCGAGCTAAAATATTCCATTAAAACGGCTTATTGGTCAAAATGTAGAAAAGAAACGAGTTACGAGAGAATTGGCTACGTAGAATCAATAACTTGCGGAGAGGCGATTGGAGCGACTCCTGCAAATTATTGATTTTACGGGTTTTATTTGTAAAATATAGAAAATAGGCGAGTTAAGGCGGCATAAATATATCTTAGCTAACCCACTTGAAAATCATTTGGTAATAATGCCCTCATTAGACTTAGTGCGGTTTGCTCGGTCTATATATCCACTTAGATTCCGAGCGAGGATGGTTCGTCATGCTTGATGCTCATCTAGATTAGAGTTCTTACAATCACAATTCATCGTCGCGTGGGGGAAACTCGCCTCTCCTCCATTGCTGCAAAGTATACATATCGCATCGATTGACGATTGGAAAAGGGCTGAATATCGTTCTTCTCCTGACGCAAATCCATTTCCTTCTGGGGTTGCTGCCACCATGCATAAAGCTTGGGCTTCAGCTTGGACAATACCTTCAATATGGAATCCATCGGGTCATCCCTCTGCTCATACCAGCCATGCTAAACCCAACACTTCTCACTGATTGCTCCTGGGAAACTAACCGGGATTCCTGCCCCCCAGACACCCACGCCCTTGCGGAGAGGCGATTAGAGCGACTCCCGCAATTAGTCATTTTATTCGGGTTTTATTTGTAAAATTTATTAAAATAGCGCGTTAAGCCTTGCATGGCTCTACCGCAACATAAGTGCCTGAGAGATTCCGCTTCATCAGGCTCCAAAAGTTTTCAAGGCTATTGGTGTGAACTTCGCCGTTGACGTAGCTTTCGGCATGGTTCACGGTCTCGTGAATGTAATGCCAGCCAGTCCGGTTGTAAGCAACAGCAGAGTCGGTGAAGACCTTTGACCCGTACTTCACGTTATTGAGGATTTCATTTTGCAAAGTCTCGCGCTTCACGTTCGGAACTACCTTCGCCCGTACCTCGCG
This sequence comes from uncultured Acidobacteriaceae bacterium, assembly GCA_963741395.1. Taxonomy (GTDB): domain Bacteria; phylum Acidobacteriota; class Terriglobia; order Terriglobales; family Acidobacteriaceae; genus Edaphobacter. The sequence goes on along the minus strand of CAVUHV010000002.1, from coordinate 71,804 downwards.
GGACTCGCGGTCGAACATGCCCATGACGACGGTCTTGTTGGCGTACCGCTGAAAGTATTCGTCCTGTCGACGTCTTGGCGAAGTTCCTGCATCTTCTTCGCGCGTCCCTTGTGCATGTTGCCGAGTTTTCCGCCAACAAAGGATTCATCCACTTCGACCGGAGCACCGTCCGGCCCTCCCAGTTTGCCGATGTAACCAAACTGTCTGCCTTCATCGCGTAACGGATGCGGTGAAGCATGAACCATGCGGTCTTCTGAGTCACGCCGAGAGAACGGGCGATCTCGCAGGAACTGACCCCGTTCTTGGCATTGGTAATCAGCCAGACGGCGTGAAGCCACTTCTCAAGGCCCAGCGGAGAGTCCTCGAAAATGGTTCCGACCTTCGCGGAGAACTGCCGTTTGGCATGGGCGCTCTTGCACTGCCACTTCTTCTGATTGGCGAGGAAGGTAACGTCCTTCCGTCCACAAGTGGACAGGTTACGACCCCGTCCGGCCAGCGGTGCATCACCATGAATTCAAGGCAATTGTCGGCATCGGAGAAGTGAAGGATGGCTTCCTGAAGTGTCTTAGGGGCTTTCATGGAATTTATACTAAGCTAATCAGCTTGATTTGTCAACTATATAATTACAGAAAGCCCCGGGGGATGGCCGGGGCTTTTTTGTTCTCATGTTTCTATTTTAATGAATTGGAAGAAACTGCTCTGCCACTTCAGGCAGATTTATTTTCGGACAATAAGGCGTTTTGTTTGTGAGGGTTGCTCGATCAATATCGGGTTTCGCACAGGGGCAAGGGGCTTGACAGATTTTGGGGCGAACCAGTGTGGCGGATTGTAGGCGAAGACGGGTCGGTGGTATGCAGTCGGATACCTCAGGGAGATTTCCGGTTTTATGAGGTCGAGTCGAGTCGCCGCTTTGGGATAATCGAAGGTGCTCTGGTGGTTCCCCGGCCTCTGAACAGAACGCCCGGCGTGCGGAAGACGTGCGCCGGCGCGAGAGAGGTTGTGCGTACCGCTGATGAAGACCCTAAGACTTGTCTCCGCGCCAACACGCTACCGCCGCCTGAACGAGATTCTGGGGCTGACTCTGCTGGTCGCGGCAGCGCTGCTTCTGCTGGCGCTGGCGAGCTACACTCCGACAGACCGGTCGTTTAATACGGTAGGAGGCTACATCTCGGGCCGTCCCGCGCATAATTGGACTGGGCTTGTGGGTGCGTACCTCTCGGACGCGATGCTGCAGTTGATTGGCGTGGCGGCGTTCTTTCTGCCACTGGTGGTCGGGCGTCTGGGTTTGTGCTGGATGCGCTCGCGGCCGGCGGGTTCTCCGCTGGCGAAGGCGGTTGGACTGGCGATGTGGATCGCCTTCTGCCCGGCGGCTATCGCATTGCTACCCGGAAATCTGATGTGGAGAGGAGCCCTGCCGATCGCGGGAACTCTTGGCCGTCTGCTGGCAGACCTGATGGTGCATTACCTCAATCTTCCGGGTGCGTCGATTGTGCTCGCCCTGATGGTTGCGCTCTCGCTGTACCTGGCCACTACCTTCACCTTCAACACCGCGCGAGAGTGGGCGACGATTCGGTTTGGCTTTCTGGCGCGGCTTTGGGAGCGCTGGTCACAGTGGCGTGAAAGCCGGCGCGGAGCAAACATCGATCTCGCTGACAACTACATCAGCAAGCGTGAGCGTGCCGAGTTGAGGGCGCAAAGGGCGCGCGAGCTTGCGGAGAGCAAGGCGGAAGCTGAGGAGGAGAAGCCGGCATCGACTCTGCTGGGCGGACTTTTTGGCTGGCTCAGCCGGAGGAAGACGCCGAAGCCGATCTCGCTAACACCCGAGGAGCAGCCGATACACGACGGCGAGCCTGCGTCCGTGTGGCAGGCGATGCCCCGTACACTCGTCGACGCGCCACCGGTCACGCCGCTGAGCACCGCGACTGCGGCTGTGGCTCCGTTCGCCGAGGCGCTGGCCAGAGCCGCCGCTCCTATACGAGCCATCGACGATGCCGCGAACTTCCATGGTCAAGGGTTCAGCCTGCGCGCAGATGACGATCCCGAGCCTCCGGCGCCGATTCCTGACCTGCAGCCGGCCCGCTTAGCCCAAAAGGCTCCCGAGCCGAAACCGGCTCCTGTGCCGGAGGACGGCATCTCCTTCGGCAAGCGCGCAGATGCGGACATCAAAGCTGTCGCTATTACCCCCAAGAGCGTTCGTGGCTACAAGCTACCTCCGTCGTCGCTGCTGTACCGCAGCGACGAGCAATCCACCGTACGTGAGGACGAACTGCGCGATGAAGCCAGGGTGCTTGTGCAGAAGTGCGCTGAGTTCGGCGTCGATGGACAGGTCACGCAGATCAATCCTGGACCCGTGGTGACAACCTTCGAGTTCAAGCCTGATGCAGGCGTAAAGTACTCTCGCGTGACCGGGCTGGCCGACGATCTTTGCCTCGCGATGGCGGCCGAAAGCATCCTGATCGAGCGCATGGCGGGCAAGAGCACCGTCGGCATACAGGTGCCAAACTCGGAGCGCGAGACCATCTGGCTGCGCGACGTGGTGGAGTGCGAGAGCTTCGCACAGTCGAAGTCGCGACTGGCCATCGCGCTGGGCAAGGACATCAATGGCCGCATCGTCACCGCCGACCTTGCCTCAATGCCGCACGTGCTTATCGCAGGTTCGACAGGTTCCGGTAAGTCGGTCGCGATCAACGCGATGATCATGAGCGTGCTCTTCAAGTCGACGCCCGAGCAAGTGCGCATGATCCTCGTCGATCCGAAGCGCGTTGAGCTCGGAATGTACGAGGGCATCCCGCATCTATTCACGCCGATCATCACCGAGGCCAAGCTGGCTGCCAATGCACTGCGAAACGCTGTGCGCGAGATGGAGCGGCGGCTCAAGCTGCTGGCAGCGAACCATGTCCGCAACATCGACCAGTTCAACAAGCTCTTCGACAACGGCAGCGGGCATCTCTTCGAGGACGTGAACCAGGAGCCCCTGCCCTACATCATGATCATCATCGACGAGCTTGCGGACCTGATGATGCTCGACCGGGCCAATGTAGAAGAGGCGATCACACGGCTTGCGCAGATGGCACGCGCGGTTGGGATCCATCTCGTTCTGGCGACGCAACGGCCATCGGTCGATGTCATCACCGGGCTCATCAAGGCCAACGTGCCCACGCGCATGAGCTTCCGTTTGGCAACGAAGGTCGACTCGCGCACCATCATCGACTCGAACGGAGCCGAGAGCCTGCTTGGGCGCGGCGATATGCTCTACCTTCCGCCGGGCACAAGCCGCGTGCAGCGCGTGCATGCTCCGTTCGTTACGGAGAAGGAGATCTCCGCAGTTACGGAATTCTGGAAGGCGCAGGGTGAGGCCGAGTACGTCCACGGCTTCCTCGAAGGGCCGAAGGACGAGGCTGGCAAGGAGATCGACGGAGCGTCCGACGGCGAGGCCGACGATCCGATGTACGACGACGCCGTGCGACTGGTCTTCGAGTTTGGCAAGGCGAGCACGTCGCTGCTCCAGCGGCGCCTGCGCATCGGCTATGGCCGCGCGGCGCACCTTATCGACATGATGTACAACGATGGCCTGGTCGGTCCGGCGGACGGCTCCAAGCCGCGAGAACTGCTGAAGTCACCCAACTGGATCAGCGAGGTAGACGCAGCACTGCGCTAGGCGCTAGTTAGATATAGCTAGGCGCTAGTTAGATATATTCGAACAGCGCCATAAAGCCGTAGTCCATATGTAGCTGCTGATGACAGTGGAAGAGAGTCAAGCCCGGATTATTCGCGACGAAGTCGACCTCAAGCTCCTGATACCCTCCGACCATGACGACGTCCTTCATCACGCCTGAGGTCGCATGGCCAGCGATGCGGGTCAGTTCGAAGCTGTGCCGATGCAGGTGAATCGGGTGGATGTCGTCACTGGCGTTGCGCATTCGCAGGCGGTACCGCTTGCCCGCATGTATCTGAAATAGCGGCTTGGCCATCATCTCCGCAGAAGGGTATGCGACACCATTGATCGTCCAGAGATTGAATCCGTCCACGGCCGCGTTTTGCTTCTCGAAGATCATGTCGAACGTCTCATCCGGCTCAGGCGCAGAGCTATTGGGACTGCCGAAATGCGCGTAGTTCCACTTGAGCGGCTGCGGTTTGATCCACTGCGGCCTCCCTTTATATCCGGCGTACTCCACGACGATGCCCATGCCATGGTGACGGTCATCATCCGATAGATCGCCCATCACCCAGACTCCGGGGTGATTCATCTCAACGATGGCCGAGATGCGCTCTGCGGTTCCGAGCCACAAGCCCGGCACCAGGACCGGCTTAGGCAACCGATTGCCGTCCATCGCAACGATAGTGAAGCTGTGGCCCGGCAGCGCGAGACTGCGAATCTCACCGGCGCTTCCATTCAACACGTGGAACAGCACTCTCTCGCCATTTTTCACGCGGATAGGCTCGCCATGACCGAGCATTCTGCCGTTGATGGTGAATGCATCGTAGCCGACTTCATAGCCATGAGGCATTCCCTTCGCGAGCGACGCATTCATGGCAGTCTCGCCCGTGTCCTTGAGCGCTTGGACGACGGCCGCGGGTGACAGAAAATCCATTGCCATGTCGCCGCCGCGACTGAAAGTCGGTTGAAACTCCTTCATTGTCAGGAAGACCTCGCGGTCGTAAGCGCCGGGGTCCTCCTTTGGTTCGATGTAGACGGGCCCCACCAGCCCACTGTATTGGCCGGAGTTCAAATCCGCTCCTGCACGCACGTGGGTGTGGTAGAAGCGAAGACCCGAAGGCCCAGGATTGAACGTGATACGGCGGCTTCCATGCGGAGGAATGAACGGGCTCCCTTCCTCTGCCGCCCCATCCACGTCCACAGGTACGAATTGCCCATGCCAGTGCAGTTGCTCCGGTGTGTCCGTCTTGTTGTGGACATCGACCGTGACTGCCTGTCCTTCCTTCAGGCGAAGCAGAGGGCCAGGAAATTGTCCGTTATAGGTCTTCACCGAGATGATGTGATTGGGCGCGAGCTCAATAGGCGTCGCGGCAATTGTCAGAACGTAGTCTGCCGGGCCGTCGCTGGCCGGAGCCGGCATATTGGCCGTTGAAGTCGTCGATTGGCCAAAGCTCCGTTTTGGTATCAGCGAGCCTGTAGCGACGACTCCGGCGGCCCTCAGAAAATCTCTTCGCGAATATGCAGACGACGCCATAGAGCTCCTCAGCGCAATCAGGACTGTCTCCGGCTAGCCCCAGGTTCGGGATAGATAGCCGTATTGAAAGAATAGCCTCGGCGGAAACTCCAGGGACGCCTTGCCCATCTGTCTCGGTACAACTAAGCTAGGAGTCAGCCATGTACGAAGACTTCAAAGTCACTGACCGCTGGACCGGAGAGCAGCTTCATTGCTCCTGGAAGGGTACTGTGGTCGCCATCGCGACCCGCCACGCCGACGCAACCGACATTCGGTTCTCGGTCAACGGCAAGCCCGTCTGGATCGCCATGCCGAACGAGGCCTGGGTAGAGCAGAAGCGGCGCACCGGTAACGTCATCACGGACTATCTCGCCGCGCAAGCCGCCGGCCGCTACCTGAAGCATGCCATCGAGTCCGGCTATGACAACGGGCGCGAGATGTATACCATGACGGTTGATGAGGTGCTGGAGCATTCCGACGCCGTGGTCCACGAGGCAGGCCACACAATCAATCTTCCGAGCCTGCCCGTCATCAACGAGAACATCAGACCAGAAGATGAGATGGCCATTCACCTGCCAGGCGAACCGGCCTAATTACGAGGTGCTCTTCTGATGCTGACGCGTCGTAGATTCCTCGTTTCGCTCCCAGCCTTCGCAGCCGCAGCATACGCAGAGCCGCTGCCCTTTCGGAAAAAGGTTCCTCCGCCGGCGCCGATCTTCGTTTACTTTGGCACCGATACCAGCAAGGGCGTCAGCAAAGGCATTTACCTCTCGCGCTTCAACCCCGCGACAGGAGAGCTTACGCCACCATCTCTCGCCGCCACCACGCCACGACCTTCGTACCTTGCGCTGGCACCGCTTCTGCAAAACGGACGCCACTTTGTCTATGCGGTAAATGCCGTCAGCGCCGGCGCTAGTGTCACGACGTTCTCACAGGACCCCAAGACGGGCGCACTCCAGCAGGTGGGTCAGGTGCCCTCTGGAGGGCCCGGCCCGTGCTACATATCGGTCGACTCCACAGGCAAATCAGCGTACGTCGCCAACTACAACGGTGGCACTCTTGTCTCCTACCGGATCGAGGCAGACGGCACGCTGAGCCAGCCGGTCGACCGCATTGATTTTCACGATGGGCAAAAGTTCGGCCATCGTGGCCCAAACACGGCACGTCAGGACGCACCTCACGTTCATTCGGCGACCATCTCGCCAGATAACCGCTTCGTCCTCGCGAATGACCTTGGATCGGACGATATAGCCGTCTTCGGCATCGATCCCGATACTGCCCATCTCACCATGGGCAATCCCTATCTCTTCCACAATGATCGTGCCGGTTCCGGCCCACGCCACGTTGCGTTTCATCCCAATGGCCGGTGGGTCTACGGCATCAACGAACTCGACTCAACCATCGACCACTATCTCTGGACGACGACCCGCTCGACCGACACGCCTCTCGGCATGCTGGTCAACACAAACTTCCACATCAGCACCATCGCGCAGGACTTCCCTGCGGCAAAGAATACTGCCTCCGAGGTCGCCGTTTCTCCCGATGGAAACTTTCTGTACGCGAGCAACCGCGGCGAGGACACTCTCGTTGTCTTTACGATCCGCCCGAAAGACGGTGCGTTGACGGTAGCGCAACGCATCTCCTGCGGCGGCAAGACTCCGCGGCACTTCGTCATCGATGCGACAGGCCGCTGGTTGCTCTGCGGGAACCAGGACTCGGCTAATGTCACAGTCTTCCGGCGCGATCCCGGCACTGGTCATCTCGGCGGGCCCGTTCAGACGGTGAGCGTCGACTCGCCGATGTTCAGTCTCTTCGCCTGAGTCTCATGTTCGCGCGACGGCTGCTTATCGAACACATCGACTCTGAGGGGAACGCCCATCCCTGCCCCATCAAGTGGATCGATAGCTTCGCCATGCGCAACTTCACCAACGACGCCGTCTTCGACGATACGCTTCCGGTGGAAGACGGCATCCTTGAGGCAGGCTACCGCATTCCACTCGACCGCCTGCAGACAAGCATGGAAGATTGGTTTCGCCGTAAGGGCTATCTAGCAGAGGAAAACTGCCTCCGTGTCACAGAAGCGGTCCCTAAACAAACGACTTAGCTGTTAGGCAACGTCGGCCATGTCGATCACGAAGCGGTACTTCACATCGCCCTTCAGAACCCGGCTATAGGCTTCGTCGAGCTTGTCGATCGAGGTCAGCTCGATGTCGGAGACGATGCCGTGGTCGGCGCAGTAGTCCAGCATCTGCTGGGTTTCGGCCATTCCGCCGATCATCGATCCGGCCAGCGAGCGCCGGTTCGTGAGCATGGCGAACGGCGAAACGGCCAAGGGCTGCTCAGGCAAGCCAACAGAGCATAGCGTGCCATCGAGGCGGAGCAGTCCGAGGTACGCATTCATGTCGTGTTCGGCCGAGACGCAGTCGAGTACGAAATCGAGGCTGCCCTCATACTTCGCCATCGCATCCGGATCCTTCGTCACCACTACTTCGTCGGCGCCAAGTTTCTTCGCATCCTCGATCTTGCTCGCTGAAGTGGTGAACTGCACAACGTGCGCGCCGAGCGAGTGCGCAAGCTTCAGTCCCATGTGTCCAAGACCACCCAATCCAACGATGCCGACCTTCTTACCCGGCCCCACGTTCCAATGGCGGAGCGGTGAGTAAGTCGTGATGCCCGCGCAGAGCAAAGGTGCTGCGGCAGCCATGTCCAGCTTGGGCGAGAGGGTGTGAGCATACGCTTCGTCGACGACGATGTTGTTCGCATAGCCTCCAAACATCAGTTCGCCGTTATAGTCGCGTGCGTTGTAGGTTCCCACCATCCCCTTCGCGCAATAGTTCTCCACACCGGCTTTGCAGTTCTCGCAGACACGGCAGGAATTGACCATGACACCCACTGCGGCGCGATCGCCCTCTTTGAACTTCTTCACCGCGGAGCCGGCCTTCGAGACATGACCTACAATTTCGTGCCCCGGAACCATGGGATAGATGGCATTGCCCCACTCGTCGCGAACCTGATGAATATCCGAGTGGCAGACGCCGCAGTAGGCGATCTCAACGACGATGTCGTTGGGGCCGGGATCGCGGCGGTCGAAGCTGAAGGGAACCAGCGGAGACTTCTTGTCGTGTGCTGCATAACCATGAGACTTCATGTAGAACTCCTGATCTTTGGTGATCTGAAACCGGCGGAGGACTCGCTCCTCTAAGTAGGTTCCCTTATCAAGGGAAATTACTCGTCGTAATGGAGCAAACTAAATACGTCGTACTCCTGAAACTTCGCCCTGCCCTTCAGAAAGTCCAGTTCGATCGCAAACCCCAGGCCGGCGATGACGCCGCCGAGCTGCCGCACCAGTTGCACAGTCGCCTGCATGGTTCCGCCGGTCGCCAGCAGGTCGTCGACAATGACTACTCGCTGGCCGGGCTCGATTGCGTCCAGGTGAATCTCGAGCGAATCTGTCCCGTATTCGAGGTCATAACTCACTCTGGCTGTCTGCGCCGGAAGCTTCTTCGGCTTGCGTACAGGCACGAAGCCTGCGTTTAACCGGTAGGCCAAAGCTGGACCGAAGATGAAGCCGCGTGCCTCGATACCGAGAACGAGGTCGACCTCCTTGCCGATGTAGTAGGCGGCGAAGGCGTCGATAAGTTGCGCGAAGCCAGTCTTGTCCTTGAGGAGCGTCGTGATGTCGTAGAACAGGATTCCCGGCTTGGGAAAGTCGGGTACCGTACGCACAAGTTCCTTCAGCGATTCGCAATTAGTGATTTGTGACATTCGTTCTTACCATGCTCCTTCAATCTCAAATGGGCCGAGCTTCTTGCCTTCGCTCTCAGCCAGTTCATGTTCAATGACTGAGTCGACGCGGCTGCCGCGCGAACCCTTCCTTAGAGCGGACTTCAGATCTGCGATATCTTCAGGACTTCCGGCCGCAACTACCTCAACATGGCCATCATCGGTGTTGCGCACCCAGCCACGAAGGCCGATCTCTGAAGCCTCTTGCTGCACGAACCAGCGGAAACCGACGCCCTGCACGCGGCCTTTGACGAGGTAATGGCATACCATGGAATCCTCAGTTTCGCAGAGCCCTCCTGCGTGTGCAAGAAGGTGACGGTGAGAACGAAGGGGTAGAGCGCAGCGACTCTACCCCTTCTTGTGTGCGGAAAACGAGTAGTTACGCACGGCTCATGTACGCGCCTTCGGCCGTATCCACGCGGATCTTCTCGCCCTCGTTGATGAACGGGGGCACCTGAACAACCAGTCCGGTCTCGAGTTTGGCCGGCTTGGTGACGGAGGAGGCGGTTGCCGACTTGATGCCCGGTTCGGTCTCCACCACGGTCATCTCGACGACTCCGGGCAGCTCGATGCCCACGGCTTTGCCGTCGTGGAAGCTGACGGCGATGGTCAGGTTCGGCAGCAGATAGTCCACAGCGTCGCCCAGCGTCTCGCGCTTCAAGTGTGTCTGCTCGAAGGTCTCCATGTCCATGAAGTAGTAGTCATCCCCGTCGTTGTACAGGTACTCCATCTTCACTTCGTCGACGATGACGCGGTCGATGGGGTCGGGCGAGCGGAAGCGCTCGACGAACATGGCGCCGGTGCGGATGTTGCGAAGCTTGGCCTGGATGAACGCGCGGAGGTTGCCGGGCGTGCGGTGCTCCACCGAGAAGACGAGGTGGAGGTCGTCCTTGAACTTGATAACCATGCCCGGGCGCATCTGCGTAGCGGGAATCGACATAAAGAAAACCCCTGATTCTGACTGTTGTGTTGGTTGTGCGTGGAGGTCGCGCCGAGGGCGCAGTCCCATCTCCACAACCCTTCTATTGTACCGCAGGGGCTCGGCCACCTGTTCTTACTTGCCCGTGAAGATCTTTTTGAAGAAGCGCCCGATTGAATGAAACACCCCACTTGGCGCAGGAGCCGGAGGTGGGGCGGGAGCCTGCGCTGTCTCAGTCACTTGACCGCCTCCTGCTCCCGTCGCAGCCGTCGGAGTCTGGGCTGAAGCCGGTGACGCGGATGTGCCGTCCGTGCCTGAGGTTGAGGCCGCAGAGTTCTTCGAGCCCAAGCCTTGACCGGCCTCGTAGGTCATTGCTGTCGTCACCTGCGCGTGAACCTCGCCCGCGGGCGCCTGAGGGACGCCGCTGGGCGGCGCTAGCCCTGCGCTCACTGCTGCCGGAAACGGATGCTGCTCATTGGCTGCATTCGGTGAGACTGCCGCGCCTGGAGCCGCCGGTGTCGCCGAGGTCACCCCCGAATCCGCCACTGAGACCACAGGCTCCGGAGGACAGCCGCACGGCGAACTCTCATGATCCACTATTTCTTTCAGGCTGCCATGCTCGAAGAGCACATGCTGATCGGGTTTGAGTTCATAGGTTGACTGTCCGAACTGATCAGCTACCCCGAGCGCGGGAGCTTTGTCACCGCGATTCTCGACACAGGTATCGCCGTTGGGCGTGACGCGAAGCCTCAGGTCAAGCGGCCCGGCGCTCCGCATGGTGAAGCGCAGATCGGGCGTCATCACAACATCGCTCTGTGTAGCGGCCATGTGAATCTCAATCGCGCCGCGGTCGAGCGCCAGCATCAGCGGCATCGTTCCTGAGGGACTCTTGCCCGCTGCGAGGTGCAGTCCGCTGGTTGAGCACACGCGCACTTCGCCTCCGCGATTCAAAGCAACGGCTGTCGCGTGATCATGCGCTGTCACCGTCGTGCTGCCGACCAGCAACGCGCGACCGTTCGTCACCTCAAGCGCGCCCGAGACCGTAGCATCCTGCACGCTAACTGTGCCGATAGGCTGCTGCGCTCGCATCATCGCCGATACCACGACGAGAGACGCCAGTCGGTAGCTTGTTCGCATGATCCGCGTATTCGAAGCACATCCCACGCTTTGTATAATACGGCTTATATATGGATCGCCAATACGTGCAGTTTGGCTGTGGGACGTGTGCTCCTGAAACCTGGAAAAACTTCGATGCGGGTCCCGCTTTCTGGTTACAAAGCCGATTTCCCTTCCTCACTCCCCTGCTCGTAAAACGCGGCTTCCCTGATTATCCGAAGAATATCCGGTACGGCGACGTCATCAAGGGGCTGCCAGTTCCGCCTCAGTCGGCCGAAGCCGTTTACTGCTCGCACGTTCTCGAACACATGACGCTCGAAGAGTTTCGTGTCGCAATCAGAAACGTCTTCAGCTACCTTCGGCCCGGTGGAACATTTCGCCTCGTTCTGCCTGATCTCGAGCAGTTGGTGAAGAGTTACATGAACGATCCGTCACCTGAGGCATCGTCACGCTTCATGCGAGAGAGCTACCTCGGCGAGTCGTCGCTTGCGCGCGGCCTGCGAGCGATGCCAACCGCTCTCTTCGGGCGCTCGCGTCATCTGTGGATGTGGGACTACAAGGGCATCGCAGAGCAGCTTGCGGATGCCGGCTTCGCCGGCATCCGCCGAGCTCAGCTTGGCGATTCGCCAGATCCACGCTTCCGAGATGTGGAGTCTGAGGGTCGTTGGACCGATTGCCTTGGCGTCGACTGCAAGCGCCCCTGACGATCCTTACATCTTCAAAAAGTTTTCGATCAGCTTCTTGCCGTGCGTCGTCAGCACACTCTCAGGGTGAAACTGCACACCTTCAATCGGCAGCTCGCGGTGACGCAGTGCCATAATCGTCTCGCCACCAACGGTACGCGCAGAGACTTCGAGTTCTTCGGGTAGCTTTTCGTCTGCGACGATGAGCGAGTGGTAGCGGGTGCAGGTCATCTGCTGCGGGATTCCGCTGAAGATGGTTTTGCCGTCGTGCTCGATCTCGCTGGTCTTGCCGTGCATCAACTTCGGAGCCCGCACTACCTGACCGCCAAACGCTGCACCAATCGCCTGATGCCCCAGGCACACTCCCAGAATCGGCACCCGTTTGCCCGACTTCGCGAAGTGCCGGATGAGCTCGATGCTGATGCCTGCGTCCTGCGGCGTGCAGGGCCCGGGCGAGATGAGGATGCGCTCGGGCCGGAGCGCTTCGACCTCGACCGGCGTCAGTTCGTCGTTGCGGCGAACGACCATCTCCGCACCCAGCTCGCCCATGTACTGTACGAGGTTGTAGGTGAAGGAGTCGTAGTTGTCGAGGACGAAGACCATCGTGTGAAGAACCTGCTCTTTTTCAGTTTACCGCCAAACGATTTCTTTGCAGGGCTACTGCGAGGAGGCAACAGCGAGACGCGCTGTCGCCTCTAAGCGAACAGGTGCGCAATATGTCTCTCGAATCAAGACGTTGGAAGCACTTCGCAGCCATGGTTCTCATCGGTGATGGCGTCATGGCGATTCTCAAGCCGGAGGATGACGCCCTCGCGTGGAAACATGGCCCAAAGCCATGGAAGGCGCTCATGGGCAGCCTGCAGGAGCGACCGGCGCTCACCCGCGCCATCGGCGCCCTGCAGATCGCAGGCGGCATCTGGTGGGCGCTTCATCAAGAACATCAGTTCGAGCAGGAGCAGGCTAAGCTAGCGCAGGGCTCTTCCGTGTCCTAATGGTGAGTTTCAAACCTGCCTGGCCCGCTCAATTGCTCTCACCACTGCCTGCGCCTTGTTCCGGCACTCCTCGAACTCCTTCTCCGGTACGGAGTCTGCGACAATTCCTGCGCCGGCCTGAATGTGTCCCTGCTTGCCGTTCATGTAGAGCGTGCGGATCGCGATGCATGAGTCGAGATTGCCGCTGAAATCGGCGTAGAGAACGCTGCCGCCGTAAACCCCACGTCGCGCAGGTTCGAGCTCCTCGATGATTTCCATCGCGCGAATCTTCGGCGCGCCACTCAGAGTTCCGGCGGGAAAACATGCGCGGAACGCATCGATAGCCCCGAGGTCGTCGCGAAGCGTTCCTTCGAGCGCGCTGACGAGATGCATTACGTGGCTGTAGCGCTCGACGAACATCAGGTCCTTCACCTTGACGCTGCCAAACTGACTCACACGGCCTACATCGTTGCGGCCCAGGTCTACCAGCATTACGTGCTCGGCAACCTCCTTCTCATCGGCGCGTAACTCGGCTTCGATCGCCCTGTCCTCGACCTCATCCGCGCTTCGTGGCCGCGTTCCTGCAATTGGCCGATACTCAACCGCACTGCCGTGTACGCGCACTAATAACTCTGGTGAAGAACCAACGATATGGTGTGTCTCTAGTTTCCTTTTTGCACCGGACTCCTCAAGTCCGAAGCGCAGAAAGTACATGTACGGTGAAGGGTTTACGATGCGGAGCGAACGATAGACCTCGAAGGCATCGACTCCGGGCTCGCAGTCAAACCGCTGAGAGAGCACACACTGGAAGACGTCTCCTGCGGCGATGTACTCCTTTGTCTTTTCCACGGATTTTAGAAACTTCGCCTTGGGAGTTCGCGATACCAGCTTCAGTTTCCCTTCAGCTTTCTTCCTGCGAGTCTTGGGCAGAGCACTGGCCAACCTGCGCTCCAGACGATTTAGCCGCTGCACCGCGCGCTCGTATGCTCCCGCCTTTTTGTCGCGCGTGAGATCAGATGTCACGATGAGGTGAATCTCTTTCTTCACGTGATCGAAGGCCAGAACCTGATCGAAGAACATCAGGCATGCGTCAGGCACACCGAGTTCATCCTTCGCTGTCGCGGGAAGCTTTTCGATCTGGCGCACGACGTCGTACGCAAAGAAACCGACGGCTCCCGCGGTGAATGGCGGCAGACCGGCAAGCCGCGCGGGAGTGTGCCCGCTCAGGGCCTGCTTCAGCTCTGCGAAGATGTCTCCGTCAAAGCTGCGACGCTGCTTTCCTTCTTCGACCGTTATCTCGCGGCCGCGCGCGACCATCTTTTTATACGGCTGTATTCCGATGAAGGTATAACGACCTACGTGTTCGCCGCCCTCGACCGACTCCAGCAGAAACGCCTCGGGCTCTTCTGCCGCGATACGAAGGAACGCCGAGACCGGCGTCTCCAGATCGGCCGTCACGGTGCGGTAGACCGGCACCAGCGTGTGCTTGCGGCTCAAAGCAGCAAAATCGCGGGCAGATGGCAGAGAACGGGAGTCAGCGGAAGGCATGGCTTCTCCCATGATAACTGGCCGCTTGACAACCTCGTGCACGCTTCCTCCTATTCCCCATTTGTGCCAGTCCAATCGTTTGCGAATCGTTACTTTAGAAGCCTATACTCCATCGGGTTTGGGCCATATACCGGCACAAACTGTATGTTGCTTTTTCGAGGGCAACGAGAAATGTCACCAGAATCGCTAATACCAACAACAGAGAAGCAAAGGAAACAAGACCCCGCTATGCAAACCCTCACAATCGAGCAAGAGACAAATCCCTGGGAGGCCCAGGCTGCTCGCTTCGACTTCGCCGCAAAGAAACTCAATCTCGACCAAGGAATCTGGAAGGTCCTCCGCTATCCCTCTCGCGAGATCATCGTTCACATCCCGGTGGCCATGGACGATGGCTCCATTGAAGTCTTCACCGGCTATCGCGTACAACACTCCATCGCCCGCGGCCCTGCCAAGGGCGGGATTCGCTACGGTCCGGATGTCTCGCTTGACGAGGTTCGTGCGCTCGCAAGCTGGATGACCTGGAAGTGCGCCGTCGTCAACATCCCCTTTGGCGGAGCCAAGGGCGGAGTGATCTGCGACCCGAAGAAGATGTCACAGGGTGAACTCGAGCGCATGACGCGTCGCTACACAGCCGAGCTCATCGAGTTCATCGGGCCTGAAAAAGACGTCCCAGCGCCCGACATGAACACCAACGAGCAGACCATGGCCTGGATCATGGACACCTACTCCATGCATATGCGCCAGACCGTCAACGCGGTTGTCACCGGCAAACCCGTCAACCTCGGCGGGTCGCGCGGCCGCCGCGAGGCGACCGGTCGCGGGGTCTCTGTCGTCTGCGATGAGGCCCTCAAACAACTCAACATCCCCGTAGAGGGCTGCCGCGTCATCGTGCAGGGGTTCGGAAATGTTGGCTCCAACGCCGCGAAGATTCTCGCCGACAAAGGCTACACCATCATCGGCATCGGCGAGTGGGACGGCGCACTCTACAACGCAGGCGGGATCAACATCAACGCCCTTATCGAGCACCGCAAGAACGCGGGTACCATCACCGGCTTCCGCGAAGCTGAGGCAGTCGACAAGGACGAACTGCTCACACGGCAGTGCGAGATACTCATCCCCGCAGCGACAGAGAACGTCATCACAAGCCGCAACGCAGACCGCATCCGTTGCCGCATTCTGTGCGAAGGCGCCAACGGCCCGACGACGACCATCGCAGACGAGATTCTCGGCGACAAGCGCGTCTTTATCATCCCGGATATCCTGGCCAACGCCGGCGGCGTGACGACCAGTTATTTCGAGTGGGTACAGGACCGGATGGGTTACTTCTGGACCGAGGCCGAGGTCAACCAGCGCCTCGACAACATCATGTCCGAGAGCTTCCGTGACGTTATCGCCTACGCCCGGACTCACAACGTCAACAATCGCATCGCGGCTTACATGCTGGCGATCGATCGCGTGGCCTATACCACCAAGCAACGCGGCATCTACGCGTAAGCTCTCTGAAATCCGAGCAAATGAAGAGGCGGTCTCGTGCTGCCTCTTCGTTTACTCCGACTAGATCGTCACCTTCACGATGACCTTCTGCGAAACGACTGTCGGCGCGCCACTCGATGTTCCGGTCACCGTGAAGGTGTAGGTTCCGGGGCGCGTTCCAAGGTCGGTGCAGTTGCCTGTTCCGCAGCCGGTGGTCACCGCGAGAGTGCCTGCTGCGATCAACGCTATCAGAAGACCTCGCAAGGTAGAACGTCGCTTTGGCACGAACACCATGAACAACCCTGCTGCCACCGGGGCCGCAAACGGCAGGTTTGCGCTTCCGTACGGCTCGGTTGTACCGCAATCGCGAGGGGCTGCTGTCTTCAGTAGAAGCGTGGGTTTGCTGCCCGCTGAGTAGGTGCATGTCGCCTCGTCCGGCAGATTGCTGCAGGACAACTGGAGGATTCCGTTAGTGCCGTTGGCGGATGAGACCGTTACCGGGATTGAGACGGTCTCGCCTGCCTTCACCGACACGGAGGTTGCGTCGATGGTGAAAGACGGCGGGGCGGTCGGAGCAACTGCCGGAGACTGAATATTCTGACTTAGCTGCGGGCTGATGGCAGCGGCAAAGTTATCTGTCGCGCCAAAAACCGCGGTTACCGAGTGCGTTCCGGCCGCGAGCGCTGATGTTGCGATCGTTGCGGTGCCTGTTTCATCCAAGGACGTGGTTGCGAGCGCGTTGGCGCCGTCGTAGAAGGCGACGCTACCGGCGGGAGTTGCGTGGGCTCCCTGAATGGTTGCGGTGAAATTGATGTTCTGGCCTGCTAATGCAGGGTTATTTGAGCTGGTCAGAGTTGCGGTGGTTGTGTCCTTGAGGACGGTGATGGTGACAGCGTTCGACGTCGAGGCTGCGTGAGTTGCATCGCCTGAGTAGACGGCAGTAAGGACGTGGGTTCCGGCTGCGTAGCCTTCGCCTGCGCTGGCTGGACAGCTTCCTGCGGTGGTTGCTGGAAGGACGCAGCGGCTGACTGCGCCGTCGTAGAAGGTAATGGTGCCTCCGAGGGTGCTGCCGTCGCTCGAGGAAACCTCTGCGGCGCCATCGACACTCTCACCGAAGTACATCGTCGTTGGCGATGCGATGGTCAGTACCACGCTGGTTGGGACGAGGGCAGCGCTTTTGGGCTGCTGCGGCGAGGCCAAAGCGGGCAGCAGGAGAAGCGGAGCGAGGGTTGCGGCGAGACGATGTGAGGTTGCGAAGGTCACGACCTCTTTATCGGCGGAAAGGGGAAGCTTTATGAGCCGATTTGTCTTCGCGAAGGATTGCTGCGGTGTGGCAGAATGCTAGTGTCTCTTCTGGCGCGTTTGCCGTCGCGCCGCGTCACGAATTTTCAGAGACTTGCGCGCCGATGAACCTTCCGAACTCCATCACGATGAGCCGAATTGCATGCATTCCGCTGCTCATCTGGATTCTTTCGCCCGTGTTCCCGTTTCAGGGTCACGGAGCGACGGGCCTGAAGGGCGGCGAGCAGGAGATTATCGCTTCGATCGTCTTCATTCTGGCGAGCATCACGGATGGGCTCGATGGCTATCTGGCGCGGAAGCGCGGGCAGATCACCACGATGGGGATGCTGCTCGATCCGCTGGCGGATAAGTTATTGGTCTCGGCGGCTTATATCGTGCTGGTGGCGTATAACCCGCGGATTGTTCCGCCCTGGATCGCCGTGCTGGTGATCGGGCGGGAGTTTCTGGTGTCGGGGCTGCGGTCGATTGCGGCGACCGAAGGGTTCACGATCGAGGCGAGCGAGATCGGGAAGCTGAAGACGGTGATCCAGATCGTCTCGGTGGTGGCGGCGATACTTGCCCATCGCTGGGATTACTGGAACTGGGGCGGCTTCATCGTCGGGGTTCACTTTATTGCGGTTACTGCGATCTACTGGATGACGACGGTTTCGATCATCTCGGCGGTGGATTACTTTGTGGCCTTCTGGAAGAAGATCGACCATGCCTCGGAGCGGAAGCGCCGGCGGCGGATTGTGCTGAGCCGGAAGCAGAAACAGGCTGCTGCTTCGCCGGAACATCCTTCGCGTATTGTCTGACCCCCTCCCCCCCCTGTGGATTTCCTGTTAAGTATTTTGTTTGTTATATTTACGGTTTTTCCACAAAGCTAAAGTCTTCCATCGAAATGGTTTAAGTATCAAAATATAGGAAATAAAAGACTTATGGGGACAATGAGGAAAGCCCCGGATTGTCCGGGGCTTGCTCTATTTCTATTCTAGCAACTTGGCGAAACTGTTCTGCCACGCGCAAGTTGTTTATTTTTATGGGGTTGAGCGGTTTGGGGGCTTGACAATATCTTCTACGGAAATCCTTTTGAGCCCGGGCGCTCCTGGCATCGCGGGTCGCTTCGTCCTTCGGACTTCGCTCCGGCCTTCGGCAGAGCGGAAGGCCGCTTCGCAGCGCGATTAGACGCGGGACTGAAGCCCGCTCTACCTAGAAGCAACTACAAATGCAAGAGCTGCCGAAGATGGGCATCCAAATGTTTGTGGCTCTACGAGCGAAATGCGGGAGTTCTCCCCCTTCGGCTTCGCTCAGGGTCAGAATGACCGCCAAAGAAGAAGAATGGCCGCCAAAAAATCAGAATTACCGCCAAAAAGACGGTGGAGGCGGACACTACTGGAGGATGGGCCCCCGCGAAGTCTCGGACGGCTACTGGAGGATGGGGACTCCCGCGAAGTCTCCTGCAATTCTCGCCTTCCACTCGGCTGGACCGGTGTTGTGGACGCTTACGCCTCGGCTGTCGACCGCTACGGTTACGGGCATGTCTTTTACTTCGAACTCGTAGATGGCTTCCATGCCGAGGTCGGCGAAGGCGAGGACCTTGCTGCTCTTGATGGCCTTGGAGACCAGGTAGGCGGCTCCGCCTACGGCCATGAGGTAGACGGCCTGGTGGTCGCGGATGGCTTCGATGGCGGCGGGGCCGCGCTCGGCCTTGCCCACCATGCCGAGGAGGCCCGTCTGGTCGAGCATCTGGCGGGTGAACTTGTCCATGCGGGTTGCGGTGGTGGGGCCGGCGGGGCCGACGACCTCCTCGCGGACGGGGTCGACGGGGCCGACGTAGTAGATGAAGCGGCCCTTGAGATCGACGGGGAGTTTTTCGCCGCGGTTGAGCATGTCGGTCATGCGCTTGTGGGCGGCGTCGCGGCCGGTGAGGAGCTTGCCCGAGAGCAGCAGGACCTCGCCGGGTTGCCACGTTTTGACCTCGTCATGGGTGACGGTGTCGAGGTTGACTCGGCGAGCTTTGGACACGTCATAGGTGAGCTTGGGCCAGGACTCGAGCGAGGGCGGGTCGAGCGCTACGGGGCCGGAGCCGTCGAGGTGGATGTGCGCGTGGCGCGTGGCGGCGCAGTTGGGGATCATGGCTACGGGCAGGTTGGCGGCGTGGGTGGGGTAGTCGAGGATCTTGATGTCCAAAACTGTTGTCAAACCGCCGAGGCCCTGGGCTCCGATGCCGAGTTGGTTGATCTTGTCGTAGAGCTCGATGCGGAGGGCTTCGAGTTTGTTTTGCGGGCCGCGGGCTTTGAGTTCCTGCATGTCGATGGGGTCCATCAACGATTCTTTCGCCATGACCATGGCCTTTTCGGCGGTGCCTCCGATGCCGATGCCGAGCATGCCGGGAGGGCACCAGCCGGCGCCCATGGTGGGGACGGTCTTGAGGACCCAGTCGACGATGGAGTCGGAGGGATTGAGCATGGTGAACTTGGATTTGGCCTCGGAGCCTCCGCCTTTGGCTGCGACGGTGATGTCGACTTCGCCTCCGGGGACCATCTCGACGGAGACGACGGAGGGGGTGTTGTCGCCGGTGTTCTTGCGGGAGAACGCGGGGTCGGCCAATATACTCGCGCGGAGCTTGTTGTCGGGGTGGTTGTAGGCGCGGCGGACGCCTTCGTCGACCATCTGCTGGACGGTGAGGAGGGGCTTGCCGTCGTTGTCCCATCGGGTCTCCATGCCGAGCTTGATGAAGGCGGTGACGATGCCGGTGTCCTGGCAGACGGGGCGGTGGCCTTCGGCGCACATGCGCGAGTTGATGAGGATCTGGGCCATGGCGTCCTTGGCCGCTGGGGATTCTTCGAGCTCGTAGGCGCGGGTGAGGTTGGTGATGAAGTCCTCGGGGTGGTAGTAGCTGATGTACTGGAGGGCGTCGGCGACGGACTGGATGAAGTCGGATTGCTTGATGGTTGCCATGGTTTCGTCAGGTCTCTCTGCTTCAATTCTAGAACCTGAGGGGAGGCTCCATCCAAATAGTGGTGATGAGAGTCACTTGTGAAATGCGTACGATGAGCGATGCTTTGAGTGGTGGTAAAGGAGGATGCCATGACCTCGCATACGACTTTTCTGGCAAAGCTGATTGGGGCGTACAGCATTCTTGCCGTGCTGGCGATGAGCATTCACAAGCAGGAGACGATACAGATAGTGACTTCACTGCTGCATAACCCGCCAATGATGTTTATCTTGGGAGTCATCACGTTGATCGCTGGACTAGCGATGGTACTGGCGCATAACGTGTGGTCAGGCGGGGCGCTTCCGGTGGCGGTTACCCTTATTGGCTGGATTACGGTTGCTAAGGGATTGCTGTTCATGTTCCTGCCGGCCGGGCAGCAAGCAGCGTTTTTCCTCGGCGTAATGCATTATCAGCAGCTTTTTTATTTTTATATGGCGTTCAATTTAGCGCTCGGGATTTGGTTTGCGTATCGTGGATTCGGTCGACCCGCGAAGGGTGTCACTGGAATATCTCATCTTTTCAGGGGCGGAAAGGTCCAAAACGCGAACTGAAACGGATTCGCCAGGCGTAATCGAAGTCCCCGCAGAGGCATACCACCGACAACACCACAACCTGGGCCTTCGCGTCGTCGAAATCGAACGTCGACGCATTAACTAGCCGGGCAATGAATGAACGTAGAAATCCACGCTCGGTCCAAACTCGGCCTGGACCGGCTCATTGGCCTCTCGCGTCTCCTTCGCCTGAAATTGGAATCGCACCCCGTCGTGCAGCTTGTAATAGAAGTCGACCTCAGGCAAAAACTGGTTCTCCTGCGCGCACACCGGCAAGCACGAGCAAATGAGGCCAAGCGCGATCACGAGTTCCAGCCATCTCATTCCACGCACGCACCATTCTTACGCCGGGCCGGATTCAAACCAACGCAGCAGGGCTATTTATTCGCGTAGCGCAAGCCGCTCATCTCCGCGAGCCCACAACGAAGACTGGAAATGAAAAACCACTTCAATTGACACTCCTCCAGGAGCCACCCTAGAATCCGGCAGCACTAAGGAGGCTTCATGTCCAAGGTTCTGCGTTGCAACGATCTCATGCCCGGATGTCCCTTCGAAGCCCACGGCAGCACAGAGAACGAGGTTCTCGCTAAAGCCGCCGACCACGCCAAAACCGCACACAACATCTCCGAGATCTCACCCTCGATGATGTCCCAGGTCCGAGGTGCAATCCGCGACGAATCCGGCCCGCAACCTCTCAAGTCGTGAGCGACACCGATTTCCACAGAAATCCTGTCAAGTCCCAAAATCACCCAAATGACTAAAAACAAGCAACTTACAAGTGGCAGAGTAGTTTCTCCAATCTGCTAAAATAGAAACAGTAGAAAAACAAGAAGCCTCGGACGAACGTCCGAGGCTTTCTTTGTTGAACTTGAACCCAGCACTTGACAACAAACAACCACTTTAGAATGAATAATTTGCCAATAAGTCATTTAGATGGAAAACTTTACATCGAAAGTTGAAGCCTAAGCCAAATAGAATGAATACTTTGCGCAAAAGGTCGAGAGGGGGATACTCTAATGTAGATCATGCCGACCGAGACCCCCACAACCAAAACCGATCTCCGCCAGCTAGCCTCCGAAGTCCTCGCCCGCGCCCTCCGCGCCGGAGCCACCGACGCTGAAGCCGTCGTTGCCGAAGGTGACGAGTTCTCCGCCCGAGTCCGCCTCGGCCAGGTCGAGACCCTCAAGGAGTCCGGCTCCCGAGCCGTCGGTCTCCGCGTCTTCATCGGCCACAGAACCGCCAGCACCTCCAGCTCCGACTTCTCCGACGACTCCATCGCACGCCTCGTCGAAGGAGCCATCACGCTGGCAAAGATCACCAGCGAAGACCCCTTCGCCGGCCTTCCCGAGCGCGAAGAATTCGGCCAGCTCGAAGGCGACCTCAAGCTCTACTTCGACGACGTCAACCAGCTTCCGCCCGCCGAGCGCATCGAGATCGCCCGCCGAGCCGAAGCCGCCGCGATGGCATTCGACACTCGCATCCAGAACTCCGGCGGAGCCGACTTCGACACCGGAACCGCCCACAAGATCCTCACAAACTCCCGCGGCTTTACCGGCGAGTACCGCCGAAGCTACTGCGGCTTCTCCGTCTCCCCTATCGCCATCGACGACAAGGGCGGCATGCAGCGCAACTACTGGTACTCAAGCTCCCGCACCGCCGCGAAGCTCGAGTCCCCCGAAGAGATCGGCCGCATCGCCGCCCAGCGCACGCTCCGCCGTCTCGGAGCCCGCCGCGTCCCGACGCAAAAGGCTCCGGTCGTCTTCTCGCCCGAGATCGCCCGCTCGATCATCGGCAACATCTTCGACGCCGCCAACGGCGACGCCATCTACCGCCACGCCACCTTCTTCGCCGAAATGCTCGGCAAGCAGGTCGCCGGCGAAAACGTCACCGTCATCGACGACGGAACCATGATGCTCGACGGAATAGGTGGCTTCGGCACCGCGCCCTTCGACGGCGAAGGCCTCCCCACACGCCGCACGGTTCTCGTCGAAAAAGGTGTCCTCACAAACTACGTGATGAACACCTACACCGCACGCAAGCTAAACATGCGCTCCACCGCCAACGCCTCCCGAGGCCTCGCCGGAAACCCCGGCATCGGAGCCCACAACTTCTACCTCGAACCCGGCACGCAGACACCCGAGCAGATCATCGGCGAGATCAAGAACGGCCTCTATGTCACCGAGACGATGGGCTTCGGAGTGAACCTGGTCACCGGAGACTACTCGCAAGGCGCCGCCGGCCTCTGGATCGAAAACGGCGAGCTCGCCTACCCGGTCGAAGAGATCACCATCGCCGGAAATCTGAAGGACATGTATCGCAACATCGTCGCCATCGGCAACGACCTGATCTTTCGCAGCTCCGCCGCCGCACCAACAATCCAAATAGAAGGCATGACCATCGCCGGCGCCTGACAAGCTGCTGACAAACTACAATCTCTTTCGTGGCGGCGAACTTCCACTTCGAAAAAATCGTCAGCTTCTCTCCCGAGCAAGCCGACGAGATTTTGCGCTCCATCCCAGCGCTTCCCGGAGTCTTCGCCCTCTACGGCGAGCAAGCCAACTCAGAGCCTTACCTGACACGAGCGGCGGACCTTCGCCGCCGTATGAAGCGCCTGCTCGCGCCGCCCGAGTCGCAATCGAAGCGACTCAACCTGCGCGACAAGGTCGCTCGCATCGAGTACACGATTACCGGCTCGGAGTTCGAGTCGACGCTCACGCTCTACCACGCAGCAGCGACGATCTTTGGCTACACCGAGGCGCGACGCAGACTCAAGCTGCACACGCCGACGTTTCTCCGTATGACGATGGAGAACGAGTTCCCGCGAGTCTACGCGACCAACCGCCTCTCCAAACGCGGCCTCGCAGAGATGTACGGCCCGTTCCCTTCGCGCGCGGCCGCCGAGCGCTACTGCGACGCCGTGCTCGACCTCTTCAAGCTGCGCCGCTGCCACGAAGACCTGGAACCTTATCCTGAGCATCCGGGCTGCGTCTACGGCGAGATGAAGAAGTGCATCGAGCCCTGCAAGCAGGCCTGCACAGCCGAGCAGTATGCAGCTGAGGCGGCATCCGTGAAGGCCTTCTTCGACACACGCGGCGAGAGCATGCTCTCAACCATCGCCGCCGAGCGCGAACGCGCCTCCGGGGAGATGGAGTTCGAGCGCGCAGCCCAGCTACATGAGCAGTACCAGAAGGTCAAAGCCGCAGCGCAGCTCGCCGATGAGATCGTACGGCCCATCCCGAAGCTGCGCGCCGTCATCGTCCAGAAGGCTGCGGAGGTCGGTGAGCGCGAAGACGAAGCCGCGCTCTTCCTGCTCGAAGGCGGCTGCTTCGTCGGCCCGGAATGGCTCTCGACGCTAGGTGTCCGCGCCGTCAAGGAGCAAACCAGTGTAGGCAGCTCGCTCTTTGCCCAGCCGCTCATGCTGCAGGCCGTTCCGCTCGAAGGCGAACCAGTCGCCGACTCGGCGAACTCGCCTGAGGATCGAGCACGAGCGGCTTTGGAACATCTTGAGGCACGCGTAGCTCGGAGCAATGACCTCGCGCTGCTGAGCGATCATCTTTCGCTCTTCCGCCGCTGGTACTATCGGCCGGAAAAGCAGCGCGTTGGCGAGGTCTTTGTCCCGACCCCGGACGGAAGCTGGCCGCTTCGCCGCATCCTGCGTGGAGCAGCACGGCAGGTGCTTGGCGATCCAAAGCCGCTCCCCGACGTGCAACGCGAGGCCGCTAAAGCAGCGAAGACGCGAATTCTACACGAAGGGCGACCGGACGTAGAGCGGGTCGTCGCCGCCGTGGACAAGAGACGCAGAAGGCCGCAACCTGAAGAGAACGCGACCTGACTGATAGACTCGCAGGAGGAGCAGACTTCCTTGGTAGAACTGGCATTCTCGATCCTGGCCTCTGACTTCGCCCATCTTGCGGACGAGGTGAAGGCGGCAGAGCGCGGCGGCGGAACGATCGTCCACGTGGACATTATGGACGGACACTTCGTCCCCAACATCACCTTCGGACCGCCGATGGTCGCGGCGCTGCGTCCCGTGACGAATCTGCCGCTGGACTGCCACCTGATGATCGAGCGTCCCGACGAGTTCATCCCAGCCTTCGCCGAGGCAGGCGCGGACTTGATCAGCGTGCACCAGGAGGCGTGTCGCCACCTCCACCGCACGCTGCAGCACATCTCGGAGCATGGGGTTCTTCCCGGCGTAGTTATCAACCCGGCGACGCCGGTTGAGACGCTGATCGAAGTCCTTCCGATGGTGCATTACGTGCTGGTCATGAGCGTGAATCCGGGCTTCGGCGGCCAGAAGTTCCTGCCGCTCGCTCTCCACAAGATCGCGCATCTGACCGAGTTGCGCGCGGAGATGGGGCTGAAGTTCCGCATCGAGGTCGACGGCGGCGTCGCTCCCGAAACAGTGGCCTCAGTCGTCGAAGCAGGAGCGGAGATGCTGGTGGCCGGTTCGGCCGTTTTCGCCCGGGGCAAGACCGAGCAGAACGCCCGGAAGTTATTGAAGCTGGCAAGGGCGGCAGAGACCGCACAAGACTGACTGGAACGACTAAAATAGGAGCACGTCTTTGGCGCGCCCCGGTTGCGCGAGACGGATGAGGTTCAGGGCTGATGAATAAGCGATCTTTCTTTCCAGGTATGCGGGCCGGTTTGATGGCTGGTCTCGCGGTGGCGACTCTTGCGCTTGCCTCACTCTCGGTGGAGGCCCAGGCGACCGGTTCGACACAGACGACGACGGATGCCAGCGGACAGCCGCAGGATACTGTGACGCTCTCGGCGTCACCCACAACGAAGAAAGACGAGAAGGTTGTCCAGTCCAAGGACACCAAGAAGCAACTTCGCAAAGAGAAGAAGATTGATCCTATTGCTTCGGCCGACGCCAAGCTTCCGGACAAGCAACTCTATGACAAAGCCGTCGAGGCCACACGAAAGGGACACTTCGACGTAGCCCGCCTTGACCTGCAGACGCTGCTGAACACCTATCCCGACTCGCAGTACCAGATGAAGGCGAAGCTGGCGATCGCCGACAGCTGGTACAAAGAAGGCGGCTCCGCGGCACTGACGCAGGCCGAGCAGGAGTACAAGGACTTCATCACATTCTTCCCCAACGCTCCTGAGGCTGCAGAGGCACAGATGCGCGTCGGCGACATCTACTTCCGGCAGATGGACAAGCCCGACCGAGACTACGCCAAGGCAGTCCACGCTCAGGAAGAGTACCGGCTGATGTTGCAGCAGTTCCCGGACTCCACTCTGGTTCCGGAGGCCAAGCAGAGGCTGCGTGATGTGCAAGAGGTTCTGGCGACGCGCGAAGCGGAGATCGGCAGCTTCTATAGCGCGCACGAGAACTGGGCCGCGACGATTGCGCGCTACCAGACCGTGGTCGACACCTATCCCGAGTTCAGCCATATGGATGACGTATTGATTGGTCTGGGCGATGCCTACTCAGCGGAATCAAAGATCGTACGCAATGCGAAGCTGCCGGAGGATGGCAAGGCGCGGCTGCTGCAGATCTACGACGATCAAGCTGCGGCGGCATACCGCAAGGTCGTGCTGGAACATTCGGCCTCGCCCCATGTTGAAGATGCGCGCGACCGTCTCGCCGCGATGAATCTTCCCGTCCCGACTCCGACTCCGGAGCAGGCGGCGGCGAGCGTAGCTCTTGAGAACAGCCGACGCGGATATACTCTGCAGGATCGTGCGAAGCTGCTGATTCTGCGTCAGCCCGACACCGTCATGGCGGCACGTGAGGGCGAGCCGTCGCTAGTAGATCCGAAGGCCACTTTGGCTCCTGACATCACGCGGCAGTTCGTGACCAACGCACAAAGTGCGTTCAATCCCGCGGCGGCGGCTGCCGCGGCCAAGGCCCCTGCTCCCGCGAACACCGCTGCCGCTGACACAGCGACGACAGCCGCCGGATCGGCTCAGCCTCAACCCGCAACGGCGAAAACTCCCCTGCAACTGCAGGACATTCCGGCAGCCGGCCAGGGAGACAGCGGGAGTGGCGCTTCGGTAATGACGAATGTACCGGCTGCGACAGGTTCGGGCGCTCCTCCGGCGAACGCAATGGGCGTCGAAATCGTTTCGCATTCGAGCAAGCCCGCCGATGACAACGGCGGACTGAAGGCGGTTGGCCCCGATAATGCAGTTGCGCCGCCGCCGATCGAAAAGCCGGCTGCTGCTCCCGATGCGGTGAACGACGTGGCTCCAGGCACGCAGCCAGCGGCAGAGACAGCTGCCAATGGCAAGAAGACCCCCAAACCGGCCTATGACAAGGATGACGAGTCCTCGAGCAAGCACAAGAAGAAGAAGGGCCTGGCGAAGCTCAATCCCTTCTAAAGGTTCACCCTGATCGTGATCATGAAGGGCTCCGGCGACCGGAGCCCTTTTGCTTTTTGGGACAGGCGTTTCAAACTGCGTCAGTGCGGCGGCGCGGGAAGAACACGATCGAGAGCACGAGCAGGATGGCGACAAACAAGCTGACGAAGAGCGCCGGGCTCATAGAGACCCTGCGCGCGGTCCTGGTACGGTCGCCCAGAGTCGAGAGATGGCCACCGATGACGTACGCATTACCGGAGATGGACTCGTCCGTCTCATAGACGGCATTGCCGCCCACAACAACAGCATTTCCTTCGAGCCGGGCCTGCGAATCGATGACCGCATTGCCTCCGACGACGACAGCGGCTCCGTTGACACGGCCGGTGATGTTGAGGCTCCCGAACAGGACAACGACGTGGCCCGTAAGATCGCCCTCCACCTGGACGGAGCAGAAGAGACAGACCGCGTTGTGGATCTGCTGTCCCTGGGCGACGAAGATGTCCTGGTTGAAGTAGGTGCGGTCTCCCCCCGGCTGAGCCAGGGCTGCAGCAGGAAGCGCAAAAAACAGCAGCGTGAGCATGCGAAGCGCTTTGGTGAGCAAGGGTACCCTCGTCGGCAATATCTGGGTGACAATACGCGATGGTTTGGCCCGCAGTTCCGTTTCTTTAGCGAGGAGGCGGCGGAACCCTGGGGCCTGGAGGGTAGACCGGATACGGGTACCGATTGCGGCGGATCAGGTAGACGATGAGCCAGATGATGCCGATGAGAATCAGAAGAGGGGCGAAGGGAATGAGAAGCCAGAACGCCCCGGGAAGCACAGCGCGCGAGCCGTGAATTGTTGCTCCGCTGGCGAGATTGGCATTTCCCGCGAGGATAGCAACGTCGCCGCCGGTCGCGGCGTCTTCGCCGAGGTTCAGGTCTCCCCCAAGGATTGCCACATCGCCTCCAACCTTATGGCCGGAGTCAACGATAACGGTCCCAAAGAGGACGGCAACGTCGCCATTGACATCGCCATGGAGCTTAACGGAGCAAAAGACACAGGCGATATCACCAACATTCTCGCCCTCGGAGACTGAGATATCCGACCCGAAGCTGGCGCGGTCGTTGCCTCCATGGTGACCCTTAGCGAAGGCTGGTGCGGTGGAAGCGAAGAGAGCAAGCAGTGCCGCTAAGAGGAGCTGTCTACACATGAAATGACCTCGTGGGCTAGTTTACGGCGAATGGGAGCGCACCGGAGAGACACAAAACCGGATGCTACCCTTAAGGAACATGAGTCACGAACTACCGAAGGCATACGATCCCTCTGTTATTGAAGAACGCTGGGCCGAGTATTGGGTCCGCGAGCACCTGTTTGACGTCACCACTCCGAAGGGTACGGAGGGCGAACCCGAGAAGTTCACCATGCTGCTGCCGCCACCGAATGTGACCGGCCGGCTGCATATGGGCCACATGCTGAACCAGACAGAGATGGACATTCTGACGCGGTGGCACCGTATGCGCGGCGAGACCGCGGTGTGGATTCCGGGAACAGACCACGCCGGAATCGCCACCCAGATGATGGTGGAACGGCAGCTCAAGTCGGAGGGTAAGTGCCGGCAGGGACTGGGCCGTGAAGCCTTCGTGGAGCGTGTGTGGGAGTGGAAGGGTGTGTATGGGGACGCCATTCTCGACCAGATGAAACGGCTGGGCGCGAGCGTGGACTGGAGCCGCACATATTTCACGATGGATGAGCGGCTCAGCATCGCAGTGAAGGAGTGCTTCGTCAGACTGTGGGAACAGGGGCTGATCTATCGCGGAGCATACATCGTGAACTGGGACCCGTCGATCCAGACCGCGGTGAGCGACCTCGAGGTCGAGCACGAAGAGCGCGTGGGGAAGATCTATCACGTGCGCTATCCGCTGGCCGACGGGACCGGATCCATCGTCGTTGCGACCACACGGCCGGAGACGATGCTGGGCGACGTGGCCGTCGCGGTGAACCCTGAAGACGAGCGGTACAAGGCTCTGGTGGGCAAGATGGTGCGCCTGCCCTTGACCGGCGTGAACGGCGGGCCGGAGAGGGAGATTCCCATTCTGGCAGATGACTGGGCGAAGCCGGAGTTCGGTACCGGCGCCGTGAAGGTCACTCCGGCGCACGATCCAAACGACTTCGCCATCGGGCAACGGCATGGGCTGCCGAACCTTTCGATTCTTGATGAGCGGGCCAATGTTACCCTCCCGGGCTCGCCGTACGACGGCATGGAGCGGTACGCTGCGCGCGAAAAGATCGTCGAGGACCTGCGTGAGAGCGGACTACTGGTGGACGTGAAGGAGCACACGCTCTCGATCGGACTGAGCCAGCGGACCGGCGTGGTGATCGAACCGCGCCTCTCGCAACAATGGTTCATCCGGATTCAGCCGCTGGCCGACAAAGCGATTGCGGCGGTGCGCGACGGGCACATCCGATTTACGCCGGAGATGTACGCGAAGACCTACTTCGAGTGGATGAACAATATCCACGACTGGTGCATCTCGCGCCAGCTCTGGTGGGGACACAGAATTCCGGCGTGGCACTGCGCGAAGTGCGGCGAGGTGACAGTAGCGCGGGAGACTCCTGCAGCGTGCAGCAGATGCGGCTCGCATGACCTAACGCAGGAGACTGACGTCCTGGATACTTGGTTCTCAAGTGGACTGCTTCCCTTCACCGTCTTTGGGTGGCCGGGCGAAGGATCGGGTTTGACCGCCGACCTTGCAGCGTTCTATCCGACGCAGTTGCTGGTGACGGGCTTCGACATCCTCTTCTTCTGGGTGGCGAGGATGATTATGCTTGGGTGCCACTTCATGCTCGACGTGCCGATGCCGGATGGCTCGAAGCGCGAACTGAAGGACGCCGTGCCCTTCCGTGAAGTCTACATCCATGCACTGGTGCGCGATGCCGAGCGGCAGAAGATGTCGAAGACGAAGGGGAACGTCATCGACCCGATCGACATCGTTGAGAGGTATGGAACCGATGCGGTTCGTTTCACGCTGGCCAGCATGGCATCGCCGGGAACGGACATTGCTTTCAGCGAAGCGCGCACCGAGGGGTATCGTGCGTTCGCAAACAAGATATGGAACGCGGCTCGGTTCCTCTTCATGCAGGTGGATCGTGCGAAGGAGGCCGGCATCATTATTGATCATTCGAAGCTCACCGAGGCGTTAGATGTCAATGACGACGCGCCGCTAGAATCGCGCTGGATCGTTGCTCGTCTTTATCAGATGGGCTCGCTCAATCCCGAATCATCTGCCTCGATGAATAAAGCTCTGTCTGGCTATCGTTTTGACGACGCGGCCAATCTTATCTACCAGTTCTTCTGGGGCGATTTCTGCGATTGGTATCTTGAAATTGTTAAATTGCGCCTCGACTTTAGCGATACCGCAGACAAAGCGGCCACTGCTAATGCTCTCGCAACACTTCTTGCCGTTTTTGAAACCTCATTGCGTTTTCTTTCTCCATTCATGCCGTTTATCACTGAGGAGATATGGCACGCCCTCTACGAAGGCAACACACCATCGAAATCAATCGCACTTACTACCTATCCGCAGGGTGACGAGAACTTCGTAGGTCGACAAATCGGGTTGGGGACGCTAGCAGAGATGTCTCAATTGCAAAACCTTATCAAACAGGCGCGTTATCTTCGCAAAGAGAAGAATGTACCCGAAAAACTTGAAGTGCCGATAAGGGTTTACGCAGAACAGAACGTACAACAGTCTCTAAAGAAGAATTTTGAAATCATTCATAGACTTGCACGCGTCTCAGAAATATACCCATCGGAAAAAAGACTAGGTGGAATCGGTGCCCTCAGTCATCTTGGATTTGTTGACTTTGAACTTGTTTATGAAGCAACCGTGGATGTGAAGGCGGAGCGCGAGCGTTTGACGAAGGAGTTGGCAAAGCTTGAGAAGGGCCTCGCAGCCGCAGAAAAACAGCTTGGCAACGAGACATTTATGGCCAAAGCTCCGACGCATATCGTCGAAGGGTTGCGTAAGCAGGCAGCAGAGACGAAGATGCTCTACGAGAAGGCGAAGTCCGCGCTCGACGCTCTGCCGCCGGAATAGCCAACTCGCCAGCTTTGATTGCGCTAGGCTTGGGTCTTTGCGTCGACACTCGGAAGAGCTGCGACTCCGAGTTGCTCCAGCAGTGACATCAGGTTCCAGTCCGACCATTGTTCGACGATCTTCGAGTCCTTAATCCGGAAGATCGACGTGCCTGAAACGACAGCCCTGCGGTTAGTGGGCTGCAGGCTCAGGAAGGGGCCTTCGTGGGTGCCGCGGGCCGTCCAGTGGAGAACAACTTCGTCACGCTCGGCGATCGTGTCGTCAATGGTGAAGTTCAGATCAGGAAAGCCGCCACGGGACGAGATGATGTGGCACTTCAGGTTCTCGACCCCTGAGGTGAGAGAAGGAAACACCGGATCGTGGATCCGGCAACCGTCTGCGACCATTTCGCGGAGAGATTCGAATTTGCCCAGGTTCCAGCATTCGTCCATAAACATGTGTACGAGTTGCTTGTTCTCTGAGGGATTGGTGTCCATTGTCAGACCTCCTTACGCGGTGAGAATTATAGACCTGGCCGCAGAGGAGCTGAAAACGGTACGCCTTTACCCAACGCTGGCAGTGAGATACCGCGATCAAGGTTTAGGATGACTGTATGGATTGGAGAAGTAAGCGGGTACGGACGATCCTCGAGTCGGCACTCGCCGAGGACAAGGCTGCTAACGACATAACCACGGCACTCACGATCGACCCGAAGATGCGGGCGGCCGGCACAATCCTTGCCAAGCAGAGCTGCGTAGTCGCGGGCCTGGGTTGCATCCCAGTGTTTCTCGAGATCTTCGCGAAGATGAGCTCGGCGCCGCTGGGGCGTTTCGAGGTCGTGAGTCACCCAGAGATCTTTGACGGTGTAAAGGTGAAAGCAGGCCAGCCGCTCGCTGTGATCCGGTACAACGCCGCGGCGATCCTCTCGTGCGAGCGCGTGATTCTGAATCTGATGCAACGCATGTGCGGAATCGCGACGCTGACCAATGAGTTCGTGAACGCCGTCAAAGGAACGAAGACAAAGGTGCTTGATACGCGCAAGACGATCCCCGGTTTGCGTGTGCTTGATAAGTACGCTGTGAGCTGCGGCGGAGGCGTGAATCATAGGCTCGATCTGCAGGACGGCATCCTCATCAAGAACAATCACATCTCGCTTGGCGGCGGACTGCCGACCGTGCTTGAGAAGGCTTTGAAGGGTCGCAAGACGGGACAGGTCGTACAGGTGGAGGTCCGGGGCCCACAGGAGCTCGAGCAGGCGATTGCAGGAGGGGCGGAGTCCATTCTGTTGGACAATATGACGCCGTCGCAGGTGAAAAAGGCGGTCAAGCAGATTCGCGCTGCGCTGCCTGGAGTATCTGTTGAAGCCTCCGGCGGGATGAACCTGAAGACCGTGCGAAAGTATGCGATGGCCGGGGTGGATTTTATCTCTGTCGGAGCTCTGACGCACTCGGCCACGGCGGTCGATCTAAGCATGCGAATCACAGCGGACGTGTACTAGCCCACCAAAATGTCTTTCAATCTGACGGCAGTAGAAGCGGAGATCGCCGGGACAGAGTTCTCCGGGCGCGTGATGCACTTTCCCTCCGTCGGCTCTACCAATGTGCTGGCGCTGGAGGCCGCGCAGGCCGGGGCGCGAGCCGGCGTGTGGATCGCGGATGAGCAGACCGCTGGCCGAGGGCGCGGAGGCCACACATGGCACTCGTCTCCGGGTGACGGGCTCTATGTGAGCGCGCTTGTGACTCCGCCGCTGCCGATGACCACAGCGTTGTGGATCTCGCTGGCGACTGGACTGGCTGCGAAGGCGGCGATCCGCGAGGTCACAGAGCTCGAAGTGGATATCCGTTGGCCGAATGATCTTTTGATCGATGGGCGCAAGTGCGGAGGCATTCTCGTTGAGACCGCAGTCGCTCCCGCGGAGGCGGACCGGCCTGCGATGCTGCGCCATGCCGTGATCGGCATCGGAATCAACCTGAATCACGCGGCCTTTCCCAGTGAGCTTGCAAAAATCGCCACATCGCTAAGGCTTGCGAGCCGGCGGGAGATCTCGCGCGAAGCTCTGCTGGCTGCTCTGTTGCGACGACTCGACGAGGAGATTCGCCTGCTCATCCACGAACAGCGCGGAAACGACGGCGCAGGCCTGCTGGAGAGGTTCGCCAACGCCTCAAGCTGGGTGAAGGGTAAGCGTGTGCGAGTGGACGAGGGCGGTGGCTATACTGGCGTGACGGCCGGGCTCGACATCTGCGGCTTTTTGCTGGTCGAGAGTGACGACGGCATGAGACGCACGGTCCTGTCGGGTGGCGTACGCGAGCCGTAACAGGCTGGGACGAGGCGGGAGAGCGACTATGCTACTGGCCCTCGATGTTGGAAATACCAATGCTGTGCTCGGTCTCTTCAAGCCATCAGGCGGCAGCGGCAAAGCAGAGATTGTCGCCAACTGGCGAATCACAACACCGACTGACCAGACCGTGGATGAGTTCGGAGTCCTGCTGCAGAGCTTGTTCACCCTGCGTGGGCTGCAGATGGAGATGGTGACCGGCATCGCGATCTCGTCCGTCGTACCGCCGCTCGATTCCATGATGCGCCGGGCCTGCGAGGCGTACTTCGGATTGAAGCCTCTCCTTGTGGAACCCGGAGTGAAGACTGGCCTTCCGATCCTGACCGATAATCCCGCTGAAGTAGGAGCCGACCGCATCGTTAATTGCGTCGCCGCATATGAGCAGTTCGGCGGCCCCACCGTCGTCGTCGATATGGGAACTGCAACGACGTTTGACGTCGTATCGAAGAAGGGCGAATTCCTGGGGGGTGCCATCGCTCCGGGGCTTAGTGTCTCGTCCAGCGCGCTCTTTGCACGTGCGGCCCGGTTGCCGCGAATCGACATCAGAAAACCGGCAAAGGTGATTGGGACAAACACCGTAGATAATCTCCAGATAGGGCTCTACTACGGCTACATCGGGCTCGTCGATGGGGTGCTGGAACGAATGATCGCCGAGTTGGGGCAGGAGACCAAGACTGTGGCGACAGGCGGACTCGCCCAACTGATCGCTGGCGGCTCGAAGTATATCGCGGTGGTCGACGAGATGTTGACGCTCAATGGGCTGCGGATCATCTACGAGCGAAATCAGGAGCGCCCCAGGAAACGCGCCGGCTCGGTTTAAGCTGGTTGCAGAGATGCAGAATTACTTCAACTACTTCACGGAGATCGAAGAGCGATTTCAGCAACGGCGGGGATCGCTGCTGATGCTCTCGACGCTCGACTGGGCATTGATTGAGACCTGGCGCGAGGCAAGAATTCCGCTCGAGGCAGTGCTTCGCGGAATCGACAATGCCTTCGACAAGTATGACGCGAGAGCTTCGCGCTCGCCCGGGCGCTCACGCAAAGTGAACGGCCTCGCGTGGTGTTCGCAGAGCGTGATGGAGGCGGTTGAGCAGGCGATGGAAGCCTCCATCGGAACGGCCTCCTCTGCATCGCATCAGACAGAGAACGGCTTCGAGGCAGGCCGCATCGAGCGCTACCTCACAGAGAACGCCGCCGCCGTAGAGGCTGCACGGGTGCCCCCTCCTGCGGATGCTGTCGCCGCTGAAGTGGCGGGACGCCTGCGTGCTCTGGCAGAAGGGCTGCGCGCAGGGTCCGGCGGCTCTCTTGAAGACCTTGACCGCACTCTGACTGTCCTTGAAGAAAAGATATTCGCGGCCTTGCTGACCGCGACGCCGGAGGCCGAGCTTGTAGCACTGCGAGAACAGGCGGCACGCGAGCTTGCGCCCTATCGTGGCAAGATGCAAGCCATTCAGATCAAGCAGGTGACAGCGCAGTTCCTGCAGAAACGGCTGCTGGAGAGCCGGAAGATTCCTCGCCTGAGCCTCTTCTACATGAGCGTGGGATGACGTGCAGCAAATGAAGCTACAGATCGAAAAAGTGGTCTATGGCGGCAGCGGACTCGCGCGTCCCGCAGATGGCTCCGGATCCATCTTTGTGCCCTTCACTCTGCCCGGCGAAACCATAGAGGCCCATGAGATTCCAGCCGGCAGTGGTCGCCGTGAGGCAGAACTGTTGCGCGTTCTCGAGCCGTCGAGCGCGAGAACAGGGCCCGCGTGTGCGCACTTCGGCCAATGCGGCGGCTGCCACTACCAGCACGCTGTGTATGAGGAGCAACTCACACTGAAACGCTCCATCCTGCGTGAATCGCTCGAGCGCGCGAGACTCACCGAGCTACCGGAAATCACCACGCACTTCGCGGAGCCGTGGGGATATCGCAATCGCATAAGGCTGCGCATCGCGGAGGTCGATGGCGCTCTGCGGGTGGGTTACCTGCGGCGTGGATCGGCCGATTTTTTGCCGGTGAGGATGTGTCCGATCGCGGCGCCGCTGCTGTGGCGCGCTGCCGAGACGTTGGTTCAACTGCAAGATGACGCGAAAAAGTGGTTACGATCCGCCGTCGAGGTCGAGTTCTTCACAAATCCCGACGAGACAAAGCTGCAGATGCTCCTCTTCGTGAACCGCGAACCAGCCAGGGGATTTGAGGAGTTGTGCGAGGCTCTTCGCCAGAGATTGCCCGAATTGGCTGGTGCGGGCGTGTTGGTGATTGAAGCTCCCGCGCGCAATCGCAAAGCTCTGCGGACAAAGCCCGGCTCAACATGGGGCACGGACGGCCTGAACTACTTGGCAGCCGGTGAGAACTACTGGGTGAGTCGCGGAGCGTTCTTTCAAGTGAACCGCTTCCTGGTGGACAAGCTGGTGCAACTCGCGACCGACGGCCGCAGCGGCGCTGTTGCGTGGGACCTCTTCGCCGGAGTCGGGCTCTTCTCTCAGGCCCTCGCCAGGCGCTTCGAAAGGGTCGTCGCCGTGGAAGCGGCCGCGGACGACTTGAAGCGAACCTTCAAAGGGGATGGCCGCGTCGCCGTGAGTGCAACGACGGTTGAGTTCCTGCGCAGTGCGGTTCTCGAACGAGAGAGGCCGGATCTAATCGTCATGGATCCGCCAAGGGCCGGCGTGGGAGCGGAGGTCTGCGCGCTCCTGGCGCGGCTGCGAGCGCCGGAGATGGTCTATATCTCGTGCGATCCTACAACGTTGGGGCGCGACCTGAAGGCGATGGTAGACTCCGGCTATAGCCTCGCTGAGTTGCACCTGGCCGATCTCTTTCCGCAGACCTTCCACCAGGAGGCTGTCGTGGTGCTGCAGCGAACAGCAAGTTGAGAGATTTCGGGGGCAGGTTCTGGCAATCGCGGCGCAGGGTCTTTGGGCCAGAAGTGGAATAGAGCACCTTCAGTTTCGCAGAGCGCCGTTGCTCGCGGCAGCGTGCTGGTTCGCTCTGGGTCTGGTGGCGGCGCAAGGCTGGCGTCCTCCTATTCTTCTCCTGTCCGCTGTGAGCATCCTGCTCGCCCTCGCTCTCGTCGCGCTGCGATGGTCTCTTCGCATCGCTGTCGCTCCCGTAGCCGCGTTGTGGATAGCGGTGGGGTTTTGGTGCTGGCAGCTCAGGCCTGTTCCCTCTTCGCAAGCAAACCTGCAACAGTATGCAGACGGTCTGAGCCGACAGGTAAGAGGTCGTGTCGTCCGTGTACGCGAGCTTCCTGCCAGAACGCCGGCTGCTGCTGACCAGGACAACGATCCGGCATGGTGGATCGAGCGCGAGCCAGAGCCCGCGGCGGCTCTCTCGGTCGACCTTCAGGTCGAGGCGGTTGAAGAGGTGACGCCGGACATCTCGCGCATGGTGCCGATACAGGGCGGAGTGCGCGCGACTGTGCTGGCGCGGGATAAGGCGCTGCCCGCCTTGCGTTGTGGAGAAATCATCGAGGCTCCGATGAGACTGAAGACCCCGGAGCGGTACCACGACCCCGGCGCGTGGCAATATGCCGACTACCTTTTGCAGCAAGGCATCGGGGTGCATGCCAACGTGCGCGCCTCCAAGGTGCACGTGCTCGAGAGCGGCGCGCCGAGTGTGCAGTGTCGTCTGTACGCCGCGCAGACCTGGGCCTCAGCGCGGATGATCGGCTTCGTCCACTCCGGCGCAAACCGTCGGCTGCCGCACATCATGCAGCTCACAGAGGACGACGCCGGGATGCTGAATGCGATGCTCTTCGGAGACCGCGCTCGGCTGAACCACGCTCTGCGGCTGGGATTTGAGCGCACTGGATCGTTCCATCTCTTCGTCGTCTCGGGCATGCACGTAGCGTTGCTCGCTGGAATCGTATTCTGGGTCACAAGGAGACTTCGCCTGCGGGAGTGGCTTGCCACGCTGCTTACTCTTGCGCTGACCGCTGCGTATGCTCTCATCACCGGCTTCGGGCCGCCGGTACAGCGGGCGCTCTTCATGACGGCAGTCTTCCTCATAGCGCGGCTGCTCTCGCGCGAGCGCAGCGTGCTCAATGCGCTTGGTGCCGCCGCACTGACAGAACTGGCACTGTCGCCTTCCGCGTTATTCGAGTCGAGTTTTCAGATGACGTTTCTTGCGATCATCGCGATTGGTGGAATCGCTGTTCCGCTGGGAGAGCGCAGCTTTTTGGCGTATGCGCGTGCCTCTGAGAACATCAAACACCTCTGGCTTGACCAAAGCCTGCGGCCGCGGGAAGCGCAGTTTCGCGTCATGCTGCGCCTGTGGGGCGAGGCTCTTGAACAACTCTTAGGGAGATGGGCCTATCGACTTCCTGCGAGCGCAGCGCGCGTAGTGCTCTGGCTCGCGGAACTGGCGCTCATCGGCACAGTAGCTGAGCTGGTGATGGTGCTGCCCATGGCAGTCTATTTCCATCGCGCGACAATCTTTGCCCTGCCTGCCAACATGGTGACGGTCCCGGTGGTTGTTGTTCTGGCTCCGCTGGCTATCGTGACGTTCTGCACGTCGCTCGCAAGCCCGTGGCTGGCAATGATTCCCTCAGCAATCACGGCTTCCCTGTTGCACGCGATTACATGGGTGATTGGACGGGTGAGCCACGTTCAGACAGCCGACGCACGAATGCCGGCGCCAGTCTGGTGGGTGACGGCTCTGGCGATTGCGGCGTGGGCCTTCTGTTGCTGGGCCGTGCGCCGATCGCGGAGTTGGGCGTGGGTCGCCGTCGTGACGTTGCCCGCCGTCGCCGCAATGGTCTTGTGGCCGGAACCCGCATCGGTTACACACGGACTGCTCGAAGTAACGGCGATCGACGTGGGCCAGGGAGATTCGTTACTCGTCGTCAACCCCGATGGCCGTACGATGCTGGTCGACGCCGGAGGCCCCGTAGGCGGCGTGACCGAGGCAGCAGCGGTGACGAGCGTCTTCGATGTCGGAGAAGAGGTCGTCTCGCCCTACCTGTGGTCGCGCCGGATTCGCCGCCTTGATGTGCTCGTGCTCAGCCATGCGCACAGCGACCATATGGGCGGCATGGCGGCGGTGATGCGCAGCTTCCGGCCGCGCGAACTCTGGGTGAGCATTGATCCGGATTCGGACGCGTATCGCGCGTTGCTCAGCGAGGCCGCCTCGCTGGGCGTTACGGTACGGCACTTTCATGCTGGCGACGCGGTGAACTGGGCCGGCACACCCGTGAGTATCCTCGCGCCGGAGGCTAACTATCGCAATGCTGGGCCGCCCGTGAACAATGATTCGCTTGTCCTGTGCCTGGAGTACGGAGCGAGCTCTGTACTGCTTGAGGGTGACGCCGAGGCCCCGAGCGAGCAGGCGATGGTGGCGCAGAGGCGAGTCACGCCAGTGACGCTGCTGAAGGTGGGACACCACGGCAGCCGGTCCTCGACGACGCCTGCCTTTCTCGCAGCCACCGCGCCGAAAGATACCATCGTCTCGGTAGGCCGCGACAACACCTTCGGTCATCCAAGGTTTGAGGTCATCGAACGTATTGCGGCCAGCGGCGCGAGGCTATACCGGACCGACGAGTTCGGCGTGACTAAGTTCTTGCTGGACTCCAATGGCAGAATTAGCGAGGTCACGGGCGTTGAGGATTGAGCTGGAACCAGCCTCGGCTCCTAAAAACGAAAGTTGTAAACAAGGAATTTGCCTCACTCAAATTTCGGAGTAGTTTTGTAGAGAACGGAGGCAGGGCCCAAATGGAATTGAACCCGTCTGAGAGAGAAGTTGCCCCACCTACGCCGGAGGAGCTTGCAGAAGAGCAGAAGCTCATCCGGCGCATGCAGATGATGATGAACATGGTGATGCAGGTTATCGCGCAGGACGCCACCCTGACCGTGGACGAAGCGTCACAGATGATCGCCGATTCACGCAAGGCGGCGCTCGCCATGTTCCCCGGCAAGGAGCTGGCGTATGACCTGATCTGGCGGCCGCGCTTTCAGCGGCTGATGCGCGAGCGCTTCCGCATGATGTAAGCGCAGGGCAAGCCCCACGCAACCTTGATACGCTGGAGCCATGCGGATACGGCTTGCAAGGCGAGAGGACCTTCCCGCGTTGATCGCGCTCGTGCAACGAGCGGTGCCACTGATGAGGGCGGCGGGAAATCTGCAATGGGACGAGAGTTATCCCAACGAAGAGGTCTTTGGCGAAGACATTGGCCTCGGGCAGCTATGGATCGCGGAGATCGATGGTGCCCTCGCCGGAGTCGCAGCCATCACTACCAATCAGGAGCCTGAGTACGCGCAGGTCGGCTGGAACATCGAAGAGCCCGCAATCGTAGTACATCGGCTCGCCGTACATCCGGATTTTCGCGGCGCTGGAGTCGCGCAGGCTTTAATGCAGAAGGCCGAAGATGTTGCGCGGGAGCGGGGAATTCACTGTCTGCGCGTCGATACAAACACGCGGAACGAGGCGACTCAGCGCCTCTTCCCAAAGCTGGGCTATGCGCTCGCCGGTGAGATTGGGCTGGGCTTCCGGCCGGGGCTGCGCTTTCTCTGCTATGAAAAACGCCTGGCATAGGCGTACCGGTCACCGTTTCGCAGCAGGATGATCGAGTTCAGCCCGCAGGCGCTTGTTTTCCTGCTCAAGCTCCTCGACTCGCTTTCTGGTAGGTGCCAAGAGCCGCACGACCTGCTCCTCGGTGTAGCGCGGAGTGATGTATTGCTGGCAGTTCCAATCGTAGGCTTCCACACCGATGACGATCACGCGCTCGACAATGGAGCGCTCGTGAGGCGCCGCGATCTTCTCGATGAGCCCTCTCGCATCCTTCCCTTCACGGATAGCTGCATGGCCGAGGATCTTCAGCCGCGTCTGTGACGGATAGTCCATCAGGAAGAGAGCGACTCGATCGTCGTGCAGCAGATTGCCCACGCTGATGTACTGCCTGTTTCCCCGGTAATCCGCGAAGGCGATGGTGCTGTCATCGACCACGTGCAGGAAGCCAGGGTCGCCACCGCGGTGCTGGATGTAGGGCCAACCGGTCTCGCTCACGGAAGCCATATAGAAGGAGTCGCGCGAAGCAATGAAGCCGCGTTCGGCTTCGGTGAGTCGATGACCAGGGGCGCTGGACTGCTCAACGCGCTCATACTGGCGGCGGCTGCCATGGAGGGTCTGCTGCTCTTTCACGAGAGGCGTAAAGGCAATCTTGGCGAAGTTTTGGCTCATCGAACGAAGTCTCCTGCAATGCCGACACAGCAAGAGATTCTTAAATGCCAGGCTCGGGTGCGGTTTTTTCCACCCTAAAACGCGGCCAGGCCAACTTAGTGCAGAAGGTAGAATTC
Source organism: uncultured Acidobacteriaceae bacterium (assembly GCA_963741395.1). Lineage (GTDB taxonomy): Bacteria > Acidobacteriota > Terriglobia > Terriglobales > Acidobacteriaceae > Edaphobacter. The sequence continues at coordinate 31,335 of CAVUHV010000002.1, read as the reverse complement.
TCTCGATGCTGCAGCTGCATTGATTTCATGAGTGAAAGGCGATGATTGTGATGCGTACGAGTCTCTCCGTTGCACGGAAATATTTGGCGGCGTTGCTATTTATGCTGGCGCCTGCGATTGGCCATGCGCTCGACAACGGATTGGCGAGGACACCTCCGATGGGTTGGAACAGTTGGAACAAGTACGCCTGCAAGGGCCTCAACGAAAAGGTGGTTCGCGACACCGCGGACGCGATGGCCTCCAACGGTATGAAGGACGCTGGCTACCAATACGTCATCATGGACGACTGCTGGCAGACCAGTCGTGATGCCCAGGGGAACATCGTCGCTGATCCTGAACGCTTCCCTTCCGGCATCAAGGCACTGGCGGACTACGTCCACTCCAAGGGGCTGAAGTTCGGCCTCTACACCGACGTCGGAACGCTGACCTGCGCGAAGCGGCCCGGAAGCATCGGCCACGAGTACCAGGATGCGAAGCAGTACGCCGCGTGGGGCGTCGACTACCTGAAAGAGGACTGGTGCAATACACTGCCTGGGCAGAACAGCGAGTCTTCGTACACTCTCATGCGCAATGCTCTGGCCGAAGCCGGCCGGCCTATCGTCTTCAGCATCTGCGAGTGGGGTTCCACCAAACCGTGGCTGTGGGCTGGCCCCGTCGGCAATCTATGGCGAGCAACCCCTGATATTCAGGACTGCTGGGAGTGCAAGCGGTCGTGGGGCGGCGGCGGAATTACACAGATTCTCGACCTGATGGACGGCATCGAATCCTACTCCGGGCCGGGACACTGGAACGACCCGGACATGCTTGAGGTCGGTAATGGCGGAATGACCAAAGAAGAGTACCGCACACACTTCAGCATGTGGGCGATGTGGTCGGCTCCGCTGCTGGCTGGCAACGACATCTCCAATATGTCCGCGGACACCAAAGAGATTTTGCTCAACAAGGACGTCATCGCGATTGACCAGGATGCTCTTGGGCAGCAGGCTCGTCGCGTGAAGAAGACAGGCGATCTTGAGGTCTGGTCCAAGCAACTGAGCGATGGCGGCCGCGCTGTTGCGCTGGTAAATCGCGGCAAAGAGGCGGCAAAGATTACGGCTGCCTGGACGGATATTGGATATCCGGAGAGTCTCTCTGCGAACGTCCGTGATCTTTGGACAAAGAAAGAACAGAGCGGCGTGAAACACGAGTACTCTGCCGAGGTGCCCAGTCACGGCGTTGTTATGGTGCGGGTGACGCCTTAGAGGTTTCGCCGGTCATTTTTTCTTTGAGGGGGTACTTCCAATAAGTCTAGTTATTGCAATAAGATACTAGATTTGCACAGGCTAAAATATTGAAAGCGTTGAAGTTAGAGATCAAAATATTGATTCTAAAGAAGAAAGCCCGGAGCAAGTCCGGGCTTTCTTCTTTGATTGCTATTTTTATTATAGCGAATTGTGCCCCCAAACTCTGCCATCGATAAATCAATTGATATGAATGGCTTAGCTCATTTGGGGGCTTGACAAGCGATTTTTGCGGGAAATTAGTGAAGAAATTTTGTAAGACCTTAGGAATGAGCAGCTTGCCGGAGCCATCATGAACGATTAAAACGGCAATGAGAGACAAAGGAAAAGCCGCCAGCTGGTTTGCTGGCGGCTTTTCTTTGGATTGGCCTCAGGCCGGTTAGAACTCGATGCGGCCTGAGAGCTGGACGGATTTGCGCGATGCGGTGGTATTGGGTGCGACCTGACCAAAGTTTGCATTGCCCCAGGAGGGGCTGGCAACTGCGAACCAGGTGTGGTTGGTGACGTTGTACCACTCCGCCCGGAGGTTTAGCCTCGCTGCCTCAGTAAAGTGCAGCGGGAAGCTACGCACCAGAGCTAGGTCGAGGTTGTAGTTGCCGGGACCGTAGATGTTGTATGGAGCGGTGCGCGGCGAATTACCGAATTGATATGCCGTGTTGGTAACGAACGCCGAGGAGTTGATGAATTGGTTTGAAGGTGTATTGGGCGCGCTGTAGTTGGCAGCCGTCACCCCGTGACCCCACTTGCCATTGATGCGGGCAGGACCGACGAATGCGGGGTTGAGGCTGGGCAGGTTGGTGGCAGCCGCCGGGTTGGGATTGCTGCTTGCCTCGGTGATCGCCAAGGGCGAGCCCGAGAAGGCCTGGAAGATTTCGGAGAGCTTGTACCCTCCGAGGATCGCGCGAGACCAGGCATTGTCGGCAAATATGGTCTTGCCGAACGGCATCTCCCAAACACCGGTGACTACGATGTGCTGGGGCTGATTGCTCGTCGAAATCGTGCGTTCAATGCGATCCGCCGCGTACGCCTGACCATTTCCTGAATAGGCTGCGGGAATGGCGTAACCGGTACGGAAGGTGCCGCCATCGTCAATCGCACGTGACCATGTGTAGTTGGCCATGAACGTCAAGCCGTGGGAGGCTCGCATGTTGAGAGTAGCCTGCAGAGAATGGTAGTTGGAGTTCGCTACGTACGCGAAGCCATCGCTAACCCCTTGGAACGGGAATGGCTTTAGCAATGTCGCGAGGCTCTGGCCAGAAGTGAAGATGTTGGCGTAGGACGGGCAGACTCCGGAGTTAGCAGCGCAGAAGGCCTGCAGCGCTGAGCCGGTGAGGTTCAGATTGGTGCCGAGCGAAAGATACTTCGGATCGAGCTGATCTGCCCAGTATCCGCGAGGATTGCCTCCGTCCGTTTGGAGGAAGTGACCCTGCGAACCGACGTAGCTGATGCTCGATGTAAGAGCGTTCGTCCACTGATGCTGGAAGCCCAACGTGTAGTTGATGTACTCAGGGGCACGGCCGCCAATGTAAGGATCGTAATACCCTATGCCGGACGGCGTGCCGGTATAGCCGCTGATCGTGGTGTAGCCCGTGCCATACGCTGGCCCGGATGCCGTGCCAGCCGCGGTCCCATAAGCCGGTATCGCACCATTGCTCCCCGTGAGCGGTATCGTGCTCAAGAGTTGGCCGCTGGAGGAGAAGGATGGGGCCGCGGAGAAGCCGAGCGTACCGAGGCTTGTAGCCAATCCGCCGACTGCGTCTCCGTGGGTAAACATGACGCCGTAGCTGGCGCGGAGGACGGTCTTCGAATCCAGCTGATAGGCGAGGCCGATACGCGGCCCGAAGTTCTTGAAGTAGTTGCTGACTGGCGTGCGGCAGTTGCAGGTGTTGGTGCCGTTGCCTGCGAACTGCAACGCTCCCGGGAGGCCGGTGACGGGATTGGTGAGGGTTGGGTTGAAGAAGCTCTGTGCATTATGCACTTCATTGACAGTTGGGAAGAAGTCGTAACGAAGCCCCAGATCGAGGGTCAATCTCGAATTCACCTTCCAGTTGTCCTGAACGTACGGGGAGATCGCCCGGAAGCGCGCACCGAACTCCTGTTGCAAATACTGAGTGAAGCTCCCCTTGTCGATCTGGCCGACCAGGAGACTGGCATAAGCCAGACCCGTGTTCGAGGTCGCGGCGTACGCAGGGGCCGTATTGCTTGACTTGTTGATGGCCGACGTCTCGGTGACAGCGTTCGCGAGGGTGATCGGCGTGGAACCGCCGGTGGCATTGATAACGTTGTATTGCAGCCAGGCGACCTGCCCGCCGAACGTCAACGTGTGGTTGCCCTTGACCCATTGAAGGTTATCGAGCAGGGTGTAGTTTTGAGCGAGCGTGACGTTGGGAGTGGTACCGCCCCAGTTGGTGGGAGCGTCCGTTCCGGCGAAGGTCACAATCGGGAACGACTCCTGGGCCGGCCCGGATGGCAGCCCCGACAGCCCCATAGCCGTTGCGGCGTACTGTGGCAACTGGTTGGCGTTGAACGTCGGTCCGTTATAGCGCGCATAGCCATATTTGAACTGGTTGACGAGATTCGAGGCGAAGATGTGCGTCTCTTCGATGACGCCCACCGCAGTCTTGGGTGCGTAGGTCTGGCCATAGTTGTACGGGATGGGTCCGACGTTGCGCCCCGAGGTTGTCTGGCCGACGGGGTTTGAGCTCGCCTGACGGCCGATGGCGGCGATCAAGGTGAGGGTGTCCTTCTTCGTGATCGTGTAGTCAATACGTTCCGTTGTGGACCAGTTTGTCAGACCCGTTGGGTTGGGCGAGATGAAGTTACCGGTCGGGTTCTGGTTAGTAAGCGCTGGGATGTAGCTCTGCAGGTTCCTGGCAACTGTTGAGAATTGGCTCGCCGGAATCACGTCAATTGGAGCGCCGGTCGGAACAGGGTTTCCTCGTGATCCGTTCGACGCGCCGGGTCCGTAGCCGTACTCGTAGCGGCATGGGCCGTCCGTGCTGTGGGCCGTGCAGGTTGCCTGCGTGCTCGGATCGTAGATTCCAGTAACGGTGTTGCTGGAGCTGCCATACTTGGTGAGACCCTGGAAGTTGCCTTGCTGTTCAGCCAGGGTCGGAAAGGTCAGCGAGGTTGGAGTCTGGCTCGTATAACGGAAGCCGTTATAGTTGCCGAAGAAAAAGACCTTCTCTTTCCATGACCCAACTGGAATCAGCGGACCACTCAGATTGATGCCGTACTCATTGCTGTGCTCGACGGGCTTAGAGGGCTTGCCGGTGGCAGGATTGATCGATGCCGGGCCAAAGAATCCCCAGGTGTCAAGCGCCGTATTGCGGAAGAACTCGTACACCGAGCCGTGAAACTGGCTGCCGCCAGCCTTGACGGTGTAGTTCTGGATGCCCTGGCCTTCATAGATGGCAGAGTAGCCGCTGGTCTGCACCTGGAACTGATCGACCGCATCGACAGAGATAGCGGTCCAGATATAGCGAGGGTCGCCGTTGCCTCCGGCGCGCACAAACGGCAGACCGTCGATGTACACAGCCGAGACCGCACCGCGGCTTCCGGAGCCGTTTACGATACCGGTGTTGGTGGTCGGATTGCCGTTGGTGTTATTGCCCTGCACGCCAGGCATGAGGAAGGCGAAGTCAGTCGCGCGGCGCTGATCGGGGCTGCCGTAGGCACCCATCTCGATTGGGAGCGCGGAGTACAGATCGTTCTCCATCGTCGCGCCGAGGGTCGCGTTACTGGTCTCAAGCTGCGGAGGAGCCGACGTTACCGTGACGCTCTCCGTCTCAGAACCGAGCTTCAGGACGATATTCACGTTCGAGATTTCGAGCGAGTTGACGTGGACGTTCTCCTGCTTCAACGTTGCAAAGCCCGGAGCCGTAACGGTAACTGTGTAGATATCTGCGTCGAGCGGCGACAGTTCATAATCGCCTGACGAAGAGCTCTTGGCCGTGAGGCTGGTGCCGCGCGCCGTAGATGTCGCTACAACCTCGGCACCAGGAACGACAGCTCCCGATGGGTCAGTCACCGTTCCCCTGATGGATCCCTTGCCAGCCAGCTGCCCAAAGGCAGGAGCCAGACAGAAGAGAATTACTGTCGTCATGAAAAGCAGCATCGGAAGCCGGCTGATACTGCCCGCATTCCGCTTTCGGCGTATGTTCGTATGCATCTCTGTACCTCTCTAACCTCAAAATCAGCTTCAACGGACCCTGACCATCCGAGGGGTCCCTGAATACTGGCGCCCTTCTTTTTGGCTTAATAAGGTCCTACCACTTTGGCTGCGGATGAAAGCTTCCACTTTTGAGGCAAGGACTGTCAATAGGCAAACGGAATTTTTTTCTCTTTGTGCCAGATTGGGCATTTTTCGCTAAAAAACAGTGTCTTTTACTGGTTATTCGCTTAGGTCCGCGTGCGCCGGGAAAGCGCGGGAAAACAGTGGGACGATGGGGCAGATTGGTTCTACCTTAACGACGGCATTCAGCCCCGTCTGAATCGCAGCATAAAAACCTGCGCGAAGGGAATGTCAGGTTATTCGCGGCCAGCCAAGCGCTTTCGGGAAGTCAGGGGGCCTGGGGAAGGCCGATGACGGGAGTCTTGAGCGGACCAGCGAGGCCTACGAACTCGGTCAGCGTATTGTTCCCGAAGTTCGTGACCCACACGTTGCCGCTGGCGTCGATGGCGATGCCATAAGCCTCCAGCAGCCCCGCATCAGGCGCCCAGCCGGCACTGGGAGAGAGCGCGTTGCCGGGCGTGTTCGAGGCAGAGCCGGCGAGCTGGCTCAGTGACGGGCCTCGGAAATTTGCCACCCACACGCTTCCGGCTCCATCGATGGCGATGCCGACCGGGTGCGCAAGACCTCCGCCGTTATAACCGGCAGAGACGACGGCGTTATTCGAGGACGAAATCTGGCTGACGCTGTCGCCGTAGTAATTCGAGACCCAGACGTACCCATGCTGATCGATCGCAAGCCCCTCAGGATTGTCGCAGCACTGGATATTTGTGAACTGCGTGCCGTCGGCCGACATGCGGGTAATGAAGTTTCCTCCTTCGTTTGCGACCCAGCCGACGCGGTTGCTGTCCACGGCGATTGCAACGGGGAAGGCAAAGCCCGAGCCCGCTCCGTCCGGCGGAGCATAACCGCTCGTACCGGAGAGCGGTTGCCCGCTGCTTGAAAGCAGCGTGACGTGTGAGTTGCCATAGTCGACCACCCATGACACGCCCGTCGTGTCGATGGCAATCGAGGCCGGGTAGTTCAACCCACCCTGGCTGAAGCCAGTCTGACCGGAGAGCGGCTGTCCGCTGGAGTTCAGCTCCGTGACACTACCCAGCGCATTGTTCACCGTTTGAGGGCTGTCCTCATTGGGGACCCAGATATTGTTCTGGCTGTCGATCGCAATCCCGTAGGACGACTGCAGCCCGTAGCCGGTGATCCCGTTCGCAAACACCGGCTTGCCGATCGGCGAGAACTCGGAGACGGCCTTGAAGTAGCTCGCAACCCATACGTTGCCGCTTGAGTCGATCGCTACCCCGCTCGGCTGATTCATGCCTCCACCGGAAAACGCAATGAAGAGCGTCCAGTCCGAGGGAGCCTTCGCTAGTGCTGGTACGTACGCGGCGCTCGCAGAAGCGAGACCATACAGCGCCGCAACGTTGCTGCCAGGGTTGCGCACAAGATTGAGCGCAGCATCCAGCGTGTTCGCTGGAGCCGCCGAGCCGTTCGTCGCCGCGCCGAAGAACTGGCTGCACGGAGCCGCCGAACTCGAAGCCACGACACAGGCATTCAACAGGTTTGCCAGCGAATTGATCTTCGGAGTGGGCGCCTGGCCGTTCGTCGGAAAGGTCGCGCCAGGCGACGTTCCCTGGGCGGGGTCGACCAGGCTCGCGGCCGTCGCGAAGGCGTTCGCGATGCCCTGCGTATTCGTGGAAGTGGCCCCGATGTTACCTCCCGCAGACATAAACTGCGAGAGCGCCCACGCGGCAGCAACGGTCGTCGCCTCGTCAATTACGATCTGCGTCGAGGTGCTGATGGAGCTGCACGCCCCAATCGGTGTGATCAACGTGATGGCCGAGTTCGGCGCACCTGTTCCCACCTGCCCGCCGCGGGCGATCGCATACAGCAGCGAGCCGGATGCTGGACACGTGTAGGAAGGTACCGTAAAAGATCCCTTCGCGTCGGTGGTCAGCGCCGTCGTGAGCAACGCGGTGCCGGCGGATCCGTTGCCCGCAGTTCCTGCGGCGTACAGTTGCACACTGGAACCGACTACTGGTTGCGTTCCCGCAAGCACCTTGCCAGCGAAACTGGTACCGTTGCCGCTCACTGGAGGGTTTGGCTCGGAGGACTGCGTCGTGCCACCGCCGCAACCGGCCAACAACAGCATTCCTGCAGTGAAGAGAGCGACAACAAATATTTGGCTGCGCGAATTCAGCTTCACTGGCACCATGGGTTGCAACGGCTAAGCCCCTACCGGCGGCGGTACGGTTGAGTAAGGATATCGAAGTTAGCCGAGGCAAGAAAACCCTTCATGGCATCTGTCAGCTGTTGGCGGGCTAGGTCCGACGGCATCGAGGTGTCGGCTATCTCTGCCTTCAGCAGAATCGGGATCGGCCGCTGCGGATCCTGCGCCAGCAACGCCTGCGGATCAGGCTTGCTATACACGAACCCGAAGTGCTTGCGATCGCTGGAGTACTCGCCGCACGCCTTTCCGCTGCAGACGGTCGTCGCCTCAAGATATTGCGTCGCCTCGTCGTAGAAGGAGGCGCTGAAGCTCACTCTCTCATTGTTTGCCATCGTAACCGTAAGCTGGTCACGCCATAGTGGGTCTTCACCGCGAGCCGAGTGGCAGATCAGCGTATCGTGGGTGCCCAGCACCGGCGAGATGCCGACTGAGATATGCGTTCCCCCGTCCGCGGGAGCATACTCGGCCCAATGGAAAAGCAGCGGGCCCGTAGCCAGATTCTCATTCCACTCGCGCGCCAACGTATAGGAACCGATCTGTTTCGGAAACTCACCCAACACGCTCGGACTCAGGTTGGTCGCCGTGGGGTCCGATGAGTGCCCCAGAATCGCCGCCCTGGCCACGCCATAGCAACCAAAGGCCGCCAGCACAGCCATCGCGGCAAATCGGAGTCCAAGGGAACGAGGCCGGGTCGCTGGCGCCGCTTCAACGGCTGGTGCCGGCTTTACCTGGCCGGGGGTCTCGCCCAGTCTGCGAACCGCGTAAAACAGCAGAAGGCTTGCAATAAGGAAAAGGCCCGCACCGATGATGTAGTCGCCCATCTCGGCTCGTGGACGCAGCCACGGAATCCGCAGCGCGATGATGTAGTAGACGACCAGCGTGCAGAGCCGCGCGAAGTTGAAGATATAGCCCAGTAGAATGGCTCCCGCAACCACGGCAGCGTGCGCATACCAGCGGAAGCGATAGATGTAACCGGCAATGAGGGCGATGAAGCCCATGGTCACCGCTCCCCGGATGCCATTGCACCCCGGAGCGATAAACATGCCGAAGTCCGGCGTGAACATCAGCCGCATCTGGTCAGGCGTAAGCTTCTGGCCCAGCGCAATCGCAAAGGCCCGCGCCACATGCGCTGAGACGCGCTGTAGCGGAAGATCGACCAGCACATTGAAGATGTGCGGAATCGGATTCACGAACCACAGAAGAACGATGGGAAACAGGGCTGCACGAAACAGGCGCGTGCCGCCAAACAACAGCACCACACCTGCACCGTACGCGAAGGCCACCAGCGAATGAGGCGGAATGTAGACGTTCCACTGCGGTGAGAAGACGAAGATCAGGATGGCCTGATCACGAAGATGTACTGCGGCGATGGTGACGGCCAGAATAACCAGGCCCCACCAGCTTCCTTCCATCTCCCAACCCAATGAGCGCCAGGCCCGGAGGATGAGCACAAAACTGACCAGCGGAATGACCATGCCGATCGACTTCAGTGCATCCATCATCCAAAGCGTCCACAGGTAAGACACCGTGGACCAGATAGATGACAATCCGAGGACAGCAAGAACTGACACAAGCCCTGCGGCCTGTACCGGCGACAGCTTCGCCGCCCGTGACGTTAGAGGCTGGCTAACACCAGCCGCAGGTAGAGAGGACATGAACAAACCAGATTCAAAACGATTGGTTGAGGAATAATTCGTTGCCTACCTGGATTTGCGGCGCGCCTTGATGCGAGTGCGAACAGAGACGAAGAATGCACCTGCAGAACCGACGACAGCAAGAATGGCAGTGGGGTTTTCAGGGGAGTTAATGCAGCCATCCTGTGCGTGCAGCGGAAGGGCCGCCGAGAAGAGAAGTGCTAGGCCGAGAAGCAGGAACGAAGTGTTCTTCATAGGTGTCCTCAATTGGGAACTTACTGGCGCACTATTTGAAAGTCAACGAACGAAAGAGCCCATTTGTTAACACTTTTGTGGAGTATTAGAAGCCCCTTATGGTCATATCACAAGACTTTTCTAAGAATACGGCATCGAACGTGACACGATGGGAAAAACTCTCCTGCGGATCACCATAAATGTACTGAATACAGCGAAATTTCTTCCGGCCGTAACTCACTGAATACCCCCTCGGGGCACTCATTAATTTCCTGAGAACCCACCAGGAAACCGCACCGACCGGGCAGCAGGCAAATCACCTGCCAAAGAGTCCGCTGTAACCTGCCGAGGCAAGTGCCTCGGCAGGAATCCGGACTCCAGGGACATTCGTCGCTCGATCCTGAGAACTACCCGTTATTTGCCCTGCCCGTCGAGCCACTGGCGCAGGCTCTGCTCTTGGTACTTGCGCAGCTGTATACAGCCGTTGATGGCATCGATGGCCTTCGACAGCGTCCGCTCGGCGGCGTCCACTTTGTGGGTAGCAAAGAAGCTCGCAACCTCGTCGCGCCTCTCTACGCTGCAAAACGATCCCGTCGCCGCAACAACCTCGCCGCCGGAGTTCGTCGTAAACTGCGCGTGGACCTTCTCCCAGTTCTGCCGGATGTAATCCCATGTCTGGTCACGCGTATCACGTTGGTTGAGCAGAATGGCCAGCAAAAGCCAGCTGTCCTGGTTCCGCACCTCGCCCGAGACGTCATAATCAAGCGTGCGCTTGACCAGCGCAGGATCACGGAACCGTGGCAGCGTGCGCAAGGCGTCCGATTGCTCATCCGGATTACTGGCGTCTCTGCTCGCCGCAAGCACCTTGTCATAGAGCACCGCGTCACCATTCGCCGCCGTCATCAGGATCGCCGCATCGGTCAGCAGCGGGTCGAGCGACTTGTCCTTACGGGCCCCCGGAGCAAACGACCGGTCTGTCAACTCACGAGCCTGCGCCAACACCGCCGGATCCTTAGCATCACCCAGAAGCTCAAAGACATCCGCGCGCAGTTGTTGCCGGTCATACGACTCGTTCTTCGCAGGTGCTCCCAGCGCGACGTATACCGGCTCAAACTCGCGCCGAAGCACTGCAGCCAGCCGAACGCGATCGTCGTCGGTCGCGATACGAGCCTCGATCGCCCTCACCTTGTCCAGCGCCGTTTGCATCACCATCGCATTCGAATCGCTCTTGAGTGCCAGCACAAGATTCATGAACTTTCCTACTCCAGCCTGTCCATTTCGAACCAATGCCCAGCGGTCGCCTACCAGTCCAATACGCTCCGGTGGAGTCAGCGCACTCTCCGCCTTCGCCACAATCGCGTCGTATTGCTGCTGTGTATAAGCCGTCCGATAGTACCCTTTGCCGCCTGCGTTGATATAGAGAAACGGCAGCCCGATATCCATGGGCAGCGGCAACGTCTTGTCGTCGGGGGTTAGAATGTGGCAGATCGGTTGGCCTAAGGCTTTCAAACAAACAGGAACGGTCCATCTCTCCAAAGTGCCAGCCATCGGGCCACTGGGAACCGACGAAAATAACTTGCTCTGCGCCACAGGAACTCGTCCCGGCTGCTGCTCCGAGAGGGTCAGCAGCGGCACTCCCGGCTGGGTCACAAAGCTCTCCATGATCTTGTCCACAGGCTGATGCGAGTTCGCCGTCTGCGCGTTCCAGAAGTCCTCGGCCGTCGCATTGGCGTAGAGATGCGCCTGAAGATAGTTGTGAACTCCCTGCCGGAAGACCTCCTCGCCCAGGAAGTTCTCAACCATCCCCAGCACCGCTCCGGCCTTGCCGTAGGCGATGCCGTCGAACATCTCGTTGATCTCCGATGGAGTCTCCGCTTTCGCGCGAATCGTCCGCGTTGTAGGCTGCGAATCAAGTGAAAGCGTTTCGTCCAGGTCCTGCGCCTCGTCCTCCCGGTAGTTCCACTCCGGGTGCCACTGGGCCGCTGCCTTCGTCTCCATCCAGGTCGCGAATCCCTCGTTCAGCCACAGGTTGTCCCACCACTGCATGGTCACCATATCGCCGAACCACTGGTGGGCCATCTCGTGCGCTACAACGACGGCAACGCGTTTCTTCGCCGGAATCGCCGCGGTCTTTTCATCGATCAGCAGGTCGGTCTCTCGATACGTGATGCAGCCGAAGTTCTCCATCGCGCCCGCCTCGAAGTCCGGCAGGGCCACCATGTCCAGCTTCGGCATCGGATACTTAATGCCGAAGTACTCGTCGTAATAGTGCAGGATGTACTTCGCGCTTTCGACCGCGAACTTCGTCATCCCCACCTTGTCCGGCGTGGCGCAGGCGCGAATCGGCACGCCGTCCGACTTGCCCTCCGTGCACTTGAAGTCACCCACGAGGAAGGCGACCAGATACGTCGACATCTTCGGCGTCGTCGCAAACTTGATCGTGTGCTTTCCCGCAATTGGCCCAGGCGAGTCCGAGATGATGTTCGTGTTGGAGATCGCCGTGTCGCCCGAGTCAACAACGAGGGAGATATCGTAGGTCGCCTTCAGCGCCGGTTCATCGAAGCTCGGATAGGCACGGCGCGCATCTGTCGGTTCGAACTGCGTGACAGCATAGTTGCGAGTCTTGGTCTTCGAAAGGTAAAAGCCGCGGAGCTTGTCATTCAAAATCCCGGTGTACCGAATCGCAAGCTTGACCCCACCCGCGGGAAGCGCCTGCGGGAATGTAAACGTCGCCTGCTCCTTCGCTTCGTCAAGCGCGACGATCGCACTCTGCCAGACTGTTGGCGCTTCAGGGTTGGACTTATTCGTCGAAGCGCCCTTCACAGAGAGAAACTTAATCTCAGCCGCATTCAGCGTAATCGTCCTGCTCGGATGATCGAGCACGACGTCAATCGTCTCTTCTCCCGCAAACGTCGCCGACTTCAAATCAGGCGTCAGGACAAGCGAGTAGTGCTCGGGGTGGACCCCACCGGGCAGGCGCTGCGCCTGAACCGCGGCTGACAAGAGGAAAAAAACGGCAAGGGCTAGAAGAGAGGGACGAAGGACCGCTTTCAAAACCATACTCTTCAAGCATACGCAATGCGGCCCGCGCCGCGGAACTCGTCCGCACAGGGCCCGAAGCAGAAGTCCGCATTTTGTGACAGGTAGCAGCTTAAGCGTGCCCCACCGACTCTGCCCGCTCTGAGTGTCCGCTAAGCTCCGCCGCCCGTGCCTCCGCATAAGCCGCCGCTCCCAGCAACGCACACGTATCGTCGAGAATCACCCGCACCGGAATCGACTGCAGCAGCGGAGACAAGCGCCCCTTGTCCAGAAATGCCTGCATAAAGAAGCCGTTCTCGAGCGTCTTCAGCCGCTTCGGCGCAATCCCCCCGCCCAGGTAGATGCCACCCGTAGCCAGAACCTTCAAGGCAAGATTGCCGGCCTCCGCTCCATATGCCGAAGCGAACGTCTTCATCGTCTCAAAGCAGATCGAACTCGACCCATCTTCTGCGCACTCGCCGATCACTACATTCGGATCTTCGGCTGCCATGCGATCACACAGCCACTTCGGCTCGTCGAGTTTCTCTACATCGCGCAGAAACTCGTAGATGTTCTTGATCCCCAGCCCAGAGACAACGCGCTCAAAACTCACGTGCGCCTTTAGTATGGTCCGCAGATGCTCCAGTAGAGCGATATCGCGGCTCGAACGCGCCGCAAAGGAACAATGGCCACCCTCTGACGGAATCGGATGGTGCTTCTTGCCATTCCAGATCAGCAAAGCCTCGCCCAGCCCCGTGCCCGCCGAGACAAGTCCGCGATGCCCCACCGCGTTCGCATCACCTTCATGCAACGTAAATATCATGTCCGGCGCAAGCTCTGGAATGCCGTAGCCATTGGCCTCAAGGTCATTGATCAGGAAAACGTGCTGGATCGAAAGCGACCGCGACAGATCGCCAACATCGAGTATCCACGGCAGGTTCGTCAGCTTCAGCCGCCCCTCACGCACCGGTCCCGGCACTCCAAAGCACGCAGCAAGAATCTGTTTCCTCTCGATGGACGGTTTCGTCTCATCGCCTGCAAGAAAGGCGTTGACCACGGCGTCGAGGCTGCCATATTCATGGGCCGGAAATTTTTGGTCGCGGATGTCATGAAGCCGCCCACCCGTAAAATCGTAGAGCGCCAGGTGGACCTTCGTACCACCAACGTCACCAGCAAGAATCATCTATTTAAGCTCCAGAGTACCGGCCGAGCTACCCTCAACCGGTTCTGGCAGCTTAGCCGCTGCAGCCGCATCAAGCAAGAGGGTCAACTTCCCGCTCGCCGGACGGATGATCTGCGAAGGGTAGGTCTCCGGCTGATACGGCCCCAAAAAGACATCGTGCAACACCTGAGCCTTGCCCGCTCCCTCAATCAGAAATGCCACTTCCCTGCCCTGATTGATCACCGGCCACGTCAGCGTGATCCGCCACGTATCCTTCTGGGGAACGTGGTTGGCCACCACGATGTGGCTCATCTCGTTCAACGCTGCGGTGTGGGGAAACAGCGATGCCGTATGCCCATCGTCGCCCATACCCAGCAGAATCAGGTCGAACGTCGGGGTCTCGGCGCCCTCCAGTCGAAGGCCATTGCGAATCGTGGCCTCGTAGCGTGCCGCCGCCTCCTCAGGGGGCAACTCGCCCTCCATGCGGTGGATGCGCTCCGCAGGGAGCGGCACCTTCGAGAGCAACTGCTCCTTCGTCATCCTGTAGTTCGAGTCAGGATGGTCAGGAGGCACACATCGCTCGTCCACCCAGTAGAGATCCAGACTCAGCCACGGAACCTGCTTCGCGAACGGCTCACTCGCGAGAAGAGCAAACATCGCCTTCGGAGTCGTTCCGCCGGAGATGGCCACTCGGGCGACGCCGCGGGCCTCAGCAGCTTTTACAACGGCATCACGAAAGAGCTGTGCCGCGGCCTTGGCTACATCAGCAGGAGTCGGAGAGACGCGATATGTAACAGTGACAGGTCGTGGCATAACAGGCTCGGACTCCTTAAAGATTCGTCTCCGGCTCACCGCCGTCAGCACGCAGCCAACGACGGAAGCCGGAGGTGATTCGTTACAGCTTCCGCCACTTGCGATTCTCGGACTCCAGCAAAGCATCCGCCGCCGACGGTCCCCATGTTCCCGCAGCATAGTTCGGAAAATCCTTCACAGGATTCTCCGCCCAGGCCTTCAGGATCGGAGTCATCAGCGCCCACGTCGCCTCGACACCATCGCGGTGCGCGAACAGTGTCGCATCGCCCAGCATCGCGTCAAGCAGCAGCCGCTCGTAGCCGTTGGCGGACGATTTGCCGAATGCATCCGCGTAGCTGAAGTTCATCTGCACCGGACTGATGTCCATGCTCGGTCCCGGCAACTTAGCTCCGAACCGCAATGCGATGCCTTCATCCGGCTGAATTCGCATCGAAATGATGTTCGGCTTGATACCCTGTCCGCCGTAGCAATCCGCGCCCTTGAACAGCAGCATGGGTGGCTGCTTGAACTGAACCGTAATCTCCGTCACACGCTTCGCCAGACGCTTGCCCGCACGGATGTAGAACGGAACCCCAGCCCAGCGCCAGTTTTCGATCTCCAGCCGCAGAGCGACATACGTCTCCGTCTGCGACCGCGGATGCACGCGGTCCTCCTGCCGGTAGCCGCAAACCGGCTTGCCATCGATAATGCCCGGTCCATACTGCCCACGCACGGTATCGGCCGGATGAATCGGCGTAATCGCCTTCCACACCTTCACCTTCTCCGAGCGCACAGCCGCCGCCTGAAATGACACCGGCGGTTCCATCGCGACGAAGCTCAACAACTCCATCACGTGGTTCTGCACCACGTCGCGCAGCGCACCGGCCTGCTCGTAGAACGGCCCGCGGCCCTCGATGCCGATCGACTCCGCCGCCGTAATCTCGACGTGGTCGATGTAATTGCGGTTCCAGACGTTCTCAAAAATGCCGTTAGCAAACCGGAAGACGAGGATGTTCTGCACTGTCTCCTTGCCCAAGTAGTGGTCGATACGGAAGATCTGGTCTTCGTTGAAGACCTTGTTCACCTCATCGTTCAGCTTGCGAGCCGAATCAAGATCGTGCCCAAACGGCTTCTCGATGATCGTCCGCACCCAGGGCGTCTTGCCGTCCACCTCTTCCGTCGGCTGCGCCATGCCGTGATGCCCCAGGAAGTTGACGATGTCCGAGAAGTACTCCGGAGCCGTCGCCAGGTAGAAGAGTCGGTTGCCCTTCGTGTTGTACCTCCCGTCCAGTTCCCCAAGCTTCTTCTTCAGCGCGTCGTAGCCCGCCGCGTCGTCGAAGTTCATCGCATGGTACTGAATGCGGTCGACAAACGGAGCGAGCTTCGGATCGCTCTCCTCCACGCCGCCGCCGGCGACAATGCCTTCCTTCATATCCGGGGCGAAGGTCTGCTCCAGTGGACGGCGCGCAACGCCAACCACCGCAAAATCCTTCGGTAGCAGGTTCGCCTGATCGAGGTGATAGAGAGCAGGCAGCAGCTTGCGCTTCGTAAGATCGCCCGAAGCGCCGAAGATCACGACGATGCACGGGTCCGGCGTGCGTTCAGCATGCCGCTCAGCCGCCCCAGTATCGGGTGTCACTTGAATTTGTGTCGTAGCCATGTTTGTTTACCTCTTGCCTTCCTGACCGTTATGTCTTGTGTCGTGTGGTCTGTTATTCGGCTTTCTTGACGGCGTGGCCACCAAAGGCGCCACGCATAATCGAGATCATGCGATCAGTAAAGTTGTTCTCCTCGCGCGAGCGCAGCCTGCGGATCAGCGACTCCGTAATCACCGGTGCCGAGATGTTCAGGTCGATCGCCTCCATCACCGTCCAGCGCCCCTCGCCCGAGTCCGGAACCCACGCCTCAAGCCCCGCCAGTGTCGGATTCTCGTCCAGCGCATCCGACGTCAGATCCAGCAGCCACGACCGCACCACCGAGCCCTTCCGCCAGATATGCGCAATCTGGGGCAGGTCAAGATGCAGCGGCTCCTTCGCCTTCATGATCGAGAAGCCCTCTGCATAAGCCTGCATCAGGCCGTACTCGATGCCGTTGTGCACCATCTTCACAAAGTGGCCCGCGCCCGATGGACCGACATGTCCCCAGCCTTCCGTCGGCGAGGGCGCCAGCGCCTGGAAGATCGGCGTCAACCGCTCCACCGGAGCCTTATCGCCGCCAATCATCAGGCTGTAGCCCTCCTTCAGGCCCCACACGCCGCCTGAGGTTCCACAGTCCACATACTCCAGTCCCGTCTCCTTCACCTGCGCATGACGTCGCTGCGTGTCCTTGTAGTTCGAATTGCCGCCGTCGATGATCGTGTCGCCCTGCGAGAGCAACCCTTCGAGACTCGCGATCGTATGGTCCACCGGATCGCCCGAAGGCACCATGATCCACACCGCGCGCGGCGCAGACAGGTTCTTCACCAGGTCCTCCAGCGAGTTCACTCCCAGCGATCCAGTTGCCGTCAACTTCGCTGTGGCGTCCTTATTGAAGTCGAAGCCGACGACCTTGTGACCGGCGAGTTTCAACCGCTCCGCCATGTTGAAACCCATCTTGCCGAGTCCGATAATTCCTAGTTCCATCTTTCTTCCTTCCTTGTCTAAACCTGAACCGTAATGCCACGTTCTGCAAACGCAGCGCGAAGTTGTGCGGGCGAATCGAAGCGAATGGCATTCATCCCCATTGCCTCCGCCGCATCGCAGTTCTCCTGTTTATCGTCGATAAACAAAGCCGTCTCGGGAGCGAATCCGGAGACCTCTATCGCGACGCGATAAATCTCCGCCAGCGGCTTCATCTCATGCACGTAGCCTGAACAGATGAAGTAGTCGAAGTACTGCCGCAAGCCGAACTTATCCAGACGGTATTCATTCAACTCGCGCGACTCGTTATTTAGCGTCGCCAGCGTGACCTGCCCGCTCTGCTTGAGGTCTTCGAGGATCTCAAAACTCTCCGGATGCAGCACTTTGCTCTCGCCACAAACCAGCTTCCACAAGTCATCGAAACTCAGCACGACTTGAGGATTCGTGGAAAGCACCGTTCTCTCGAAGAAATCGCGCGCAGACATCAGCCCGCGCTCCCAGAAATAATTCACGCTATCGTGGATCTTCTCGTACGCCTTCAGATCGACTCCCAGCTCACTCAGCACTCGCGCCCGCTGGTTCACGTCCCAGCCATTGGTCAGCAGTACGCCGCCGATGTCCCAGAAGATCGTCCTGACCGCGCTCTCGCTCACTGGCCCTCCGGAAAGTCCGCGCCCACCGTCATCTCTTCCCACGCAGCGAGTTCCCTCTGCCACGAATCGATCTTGGCCCGCACACGCTTCAGCGCTCCGGCTCCCAACAACAGGCGCAATGGCGGATTCGGCGAATCCACCACCTTCATCATCGCCTGGACAGCCTTCAGCGGATCGCCCGGCTGCTTGCCATCCTGCTCGACCATGTAGCGGCGCGCATTCCCCGCTGTAGCGTCGTAGTCCGGGATACGTTTCGAAGCCTCAACGCCCGAGCGCCCGAGGAAGTCCGTCCGAAACGGCCCCGGCTCAACAATCGTCACGCGAATGCCCAGCGGAGCGACCTCCTGCGCCAGCGCCTCCGATAGTCCTTCCACAGCAAACTTCGTTCCCTGGTAAAGCCCCCAGCCCGGCCCCGCGGTCACGCCGCCAATCGACGACAGGTTCAGAATATGCCCGCTGCGCTGCTTGCGAAGCTGCGGAAGAAACGCACGCGTCACGCGCAGCAAACCGAAGACGTTCGTCGCGTACATCGGCTCCAGCTCAGCCTCCGAGACCTCTTCGATCGCTCCGGCAACGCCATAGCCGGCGTTGTTCACCAGCACATCCACACGCCCAAACCGCTTCAGCGTCTCAACAACGGCGGCATCCACATCGTCCTGCTTCGTAACATCCAGCTTCAGCGCCAGCGCGTGCTTCGGATACCGCTGTTCCAAATCGGCGACCTGCTCCACCTTGCGCGCCGTGGCGACAACATTGTCACCGGCCTTTAGCACTTCTTCCGCGAGAATGCGCCCAAAGCCGGTTGAACATCCTGTAATAAACCAGATGCGGCCCCTGGGGGCAGAAACGTGACCGGAAGTAGAAGAGGTCGTCATAGCTATAGGACGCGTATTGCTCCGTTACGATGCAAGCTTTGAGACAGTGTTGCGATAGCGGTCGCCGTGCCATCTGCCGACCTTCGTCACACCTTGATCGCTCGCAATCAGGGCAAACGACGCCATCTTCAGGAATAATCCGTGCTCCACAACACCCGCGATGCCGCGAATCTCTGCCGCTGTCTTCACGGGATTCCGGATTTCACCCGCAGCGCAATCGAGAATGTAATTGCCTTCATCTGTGATGTATTTCGAGCCGTCCGGATGATGGCGCAACTTTGGATTCAGGCCAAGCGCTTCAAGCCTTCGAGCGACGACAGGAAGCGCCATCTGAATCACTTCAACGGGTAGCGGAAAGCGGCCAAGATGGTGGACCAGCTTGCTTGAGTCCGCGATAACGATGAACTTCTTCGCCGCGCTCTCGACAATCTTCTCGCGAAGCAGCGCACCGCCACCGCCCTTGATAAGCGCCAGACTTGGGCCTATCTCATCGGCGCCATCGATAGCGAGGTCAAGCTCCGGTGTCTCCTCGAAGTTCGTAATGGGAATGGAGAGCGACTCGGCAAGGTGCTGGCTCGCTAGAGAGGTCGCGATGCCGCGCACGCACAGTCCGCTCTTCACACGCTCGCCGAGCTCCTCGATGAAGATCGTCGAGGTGGTGCCGCTCCCTAGTCCGAGCGACATTCCATCCTCGACAAAATCCAGCGCGCGCCGCGCCGCCATCCGCTTTGCTTCGTCCTGTGTCATATGCGTCGTGTCGCCGTTCAGAAGGCCCTTACTTCTTCACCAGCTTCTTTGCATGTTCCACAATGTTCGACACATTGATCCCTAGCTTGTCCAGCGCAATCGCTCCCGGAGCCGACGCGCCAAAGCGATCCAGTCCAATCACACCGCCGTTATGGCCGACAACCTTGTACCAGCCCAGCGTCGCACCTGCCTCAACCGCGAGCTTCGGAGTATTCTCCGGGAACAGGCTCGCCTTGTAAGCCTCATCCTGCTCCTCAAACACCTTGAAGCTCGGCATCGAGACCACCGTCGCTCCAATCCCTGCAGCCTTCAACTCCGCGGCAGCCTGCACGATCAGCTTGACCTCCGATCCTGTAGCGATCAGAATGATGTCCTTACCCGAGGCATCCAGCGCATACGCACCCTTCTTCACACCGTCGTGAATCTTGTACTTCTCCGCATCCATCACCGGAAGGTCCTGCCGCGAAAGCGCCATAAAGCTCGGGCTCTTGCGCTCGAGCGCCAACTGCCAGCAGGCAGCCGTCTCGTTTGCGTCCGCGGGACGAAAATCCGTCAGGTGCGGAATCATGCGCAGGCTCCACAGGTGCTCGATCGGCTGGTGCGTCGGCCCATCCTCGCCCAGGCCTACCGAGTCATGCGTAAACACGAAGAGCGAGTGCACCTGCATCAGCGCAGACATGCGAATCGCCGAGCGCGCATAGTCCGAGAACACGAAGAACGTCGAGCCAAACGGAATCAGCCCGCCGTGCGCCGCCATGCCGTTCACCATCGCGCACATGCCGAACTCGCGCACGCCAAAGTACACGTTGCGGCCCTTCGGATCGACATGGAAGCTCGGCGAGTCCTTGAAGATCGTCTTCGTCGAAGTCGTCAGGTCCGCCGCGCCGCCAAACAACTCGGGCACCACGTTCTCGATGGCGTTCATCACGCTCTGCCCCGCATTGCGAGTCGCAATCGGCTTCTCCGTCGGGAAGACAGGAATCTTCTTCTCCCAGCCCGGAAGCATCTCGCCCTTCACCACGCGCTCAAACTCAGCCGCCGACTCCGGATAAGCCTTCTTGTACTCTGCGAACTCATCATCCCACGCGTGATGCGCGTCCTTGCCGCGCAGCTTGATCGTCCCCCAGTTCTTCGCCGCCTCTTCCGGAACGTAGAACGTCTTGTCCTCAGGCCAGCCCAGGTTCTTCTTGGTTGCCTTCACCGCCTCGGCGCCGAGCGCCTCGCCATGCGCCTTATTGGTGCCGGCCTTCGGGCTGCCGTAGCCAATCACCGTGCGCACACGAATCAGCGAGGGCCGCGTCGTCTCCGCCTTCGCCGCCAGAATCGCCTGCTCCAACGCCACCAGGTCGTTGCCATCGTGCACCATCTGGACGTGCCAGTTGTAAGCCTCAAAGCGCAGCGTCTCATTTTCTGTAAAGCTCAGCTCCGTCGGGCCATCCAGCGAGATCAGGTTGTCATCGTAAAACACGATCAGCTTGCCCAATCCAAGCGTCCCGGCCAGCGAAGCCGTCTCGTGCGAGATGCCTTCCATCAAATCGCCATCACCGCAGAGCACATACGTGAAGTGGTCGACGATGTGGTACGTATCGCGGTTATAAATCGCGGCCATGTGCTTCTCCGCCGTCGCAATGCCCACCGCCATGCCGAAGCCCTGTCCCAGCGGCCCGGTCGTCACCTCGATGCCCGGCGCCTCGCCGCGCTCGGGATGCCCCGCCGTGTGCGATCCAAACTGCCGGAACTGCTCCAGCTGCGAGATCGGCATGTCGTACCCCGACAAGTGCAGCGCACCATACAGCAGCGCCGAAGCATGACCGTTCGACAGGATGAACCGGTCGCGGTCGATCCACTTCGCGTCCGAGGGATCGTGCTTCATCACTTTGTGGTACAGAAGGTACGCAATGGGCGAACATCCCAGGGGCGCACCGGGGTGGCCAGACTTGGCCTTTTCAACCGCATCGACGGCCAGAAAGCGGAGAGTGTTGATGGAGAGCTGGTCCAACGCATTCTGCTGGTCAATCTTCTGCTGATCGCTCATGCTTTTCCTTTACCTTTATTCGTTTCAAGTTGAGCTGCGCAACCGAGGCGGCGGCTCTTTATCCAGGGGTTTGGGTCGTTCGCTTCCAGTGTACAGGCCCGATATGGCTCACTGCATCCACAGGGTCAGGCTGGTTGTGCCGGAACAATCGAAACCTCGATGTTCCTGCCCAGCCAGCGGTCTTCATGCGCTTCTCCCGGCCACACCAGCGTAAAGACGATTCTTCCGCCATGTATGGGCGGTGTAGCGATGTCCGCATACGAGCCCGAACATCCCACGGTCGTCGAGATAACCGTATTCACCGTAGCCCAATCGTCCGTCGAATAAACCACTCGAAAGTGGGCCTGATCCACAATCCTCAGCGTATATCCTGCACGAATCGCGTGAATTGGCCTTTCCAGCGAATAAATCTCCACATGGTTATGGAACCGCCTCTTGTCCGCCGGCGTCCCGTACCGGTCCCCTACGACTGAGATGCGGTCAAACACCCGCCCGTCCGCCGCCGATCGCAGCAACTTCAGGTACTCCGAATGCGCCCACACCAGGGGCTGGGCCGACCCCGCCGACCGTCCCAGACACATGCCCTCCGACGGAATATCTGGCGCGTCCCATATCTGCTCCGGCATCATACCGCCCATTGAGCTGAACCGCTCCATGGCACTAATCAGCGGAACAAAATTATTTCCCGCAGCCAACTCATAGTGGGCCCGCTCACCGGTTAGCAGAGGCCACGCGCGACCCTGGCCCCAGCCCTCAAATGGTCCGCCATCCTTCTTCTGTCCGTAGCCATCGTGGTTGTATCGCCGCCAGCACGGCCCAAACGGCGTCTCGACCTTCAGGCAGTGATCGATCACCTTCAGCGAATCCACAATCAGCGGATCGTCCGGCCGCCGTATCCCATAGCGCACCAGCTCAAGGAATCCGGCGTCCACTACCTCTCGCGCCTCGAACACATTCTTCTCATTGGGCTCGCGATTCGCAATCCGGAAACTTCCTACCGGCACCGACGGATCATGAAAGGGCTCTCCCGCACACGGCGGCATCACCCGTATATAGTGCCGCTTCACATCCGGATGCAGTATGCCCTGCTCCGTCGTCGTCCACGCGTCCAGGTGGGATTCAATCCAGTCGGCATAAGACTCAAGAAATCCCGCCAACTCCATCGATCCATGGTCCCGAGCGATATCCCCCGCGCAGATCAGTCCCGCAATCACCGCCGCCAGCGTCGATGGCGAGTAACCCGCTGTCTCCTCCCACCGCTCCTCCTGCGTGATCGGGGCATACTTCACCAGAAACGCCGCTGCCCTTTCCACAAAGGGAAACACCCGGAAGCTCCCCAGCGCATCCTGCTTCCATAGCCGCCACGCCAGAACAATAGGAAACGCAACCTCGTCCAGCTGAATCCCCGTCCAGTACGGTGTCCCATCGATCCAGAAGTTCTGCGCGAAGCTGCCGTCCGGGCGCTGCGTGCAAGCCAGATACACCAACGCCCGCAGCGCCGTCTCCGTGCGCCCGCAGGCCAGCAGAGCCGTCGCCGTCTGCACCATATCGCGCGTCCAAACCAGGTGATATCCGCCCAGGTCCGAGTCGCCCTTCGACGACCCCCACGGAATCGACGCCGACGCAATAAACGCCCCCGAAAACGTCTTGTCCTCATGAGTCAGCAGAACATTGTGGCTGATCTTCATCAGCCTGCCCCCATCGGTCGACGCAGTCCCCAGCCGCTCAGGAGAAGCCGCCCGTCCCCACTGCACCAGAAATCTCTTCAGCTGGTCTCCATACGGAGTCGCAAGGCTCTGCATCATCCCCGACAGCGCCGCATGGTGGCCGTCGCCAAACGAGATCGCAATCGTAAACTCCCGGTGCAGTGATATATCTATCTCACCCATCACCGCGAGATTGCCGTCCAGCGCCTCGCCGAACTGCCACTTCATCTGCATGTTGCTGAACAGGTCCTGGTAGCCGTCACTCGTTCCAACATAGCCGCAGGACGAACGTGAAAATCCGCAGTTCGCCCCCATCGCCAGCGACGTATTTCCCTTCCACGCCAGCAGGCACCGCTTTCCTGCAACATCGATCGACCTCGCCGAATTCCCTGCGCCGCCGCCGTTCAAATGCGGCGCCAGCAACGCATACGCCTTCATCCGCTCCAGCACCGAGTCGTCGCCCTCAATCTTCACGTGCATCAGCACGCCTGAAAAGTGCGGATTCGACAGAATCACCTTCGTCACCGCATAGCGTCCGCCGCGCTCCCGCGCCGTCACCTTCACCGCCAGCGCATCGCTATCCACATACTCGAAGTCATAATCGAGATCGCGCTTCTCTTCGTGGCAAAACGTCGCGCCATCGGTGAACAGAAGCTCCATGTCACGCGTCTGCGGGCGATCGATCGTCGGGTAATAAATCTCATTCAGGATGCCGTGCGACATCGTGTACCACACGCGGCTCGACGCCGAGTACGCCGTTCCCACCGTATCCTTCCGGCTCGAGGTCCAGCGCGGCTCCAGGCCCGGCGCTCCAAAGGCCGGACCATCGTCCTCCAGCCAACGGTAACTCGCAGTCAAATCGCTCATTGTGTTCTATTAGAGCGCAAAATCCCCACGCGGGTTACACGCCTGCGCGAAAGAATCGTGAATCCTCACTTGCGCTATCATCGTGAGGGTTACGGCCTTATCAGGTGCATCGCGCCGAACCCCTGCAGCATCGAACACAGTCAGGCAGGTCAGGACGCTCCTGGCTGCACAAACAACGACGACAGGAGATGAACTGTGGCACACGAACTTCCGCCTCTTCCCTACGACTACGCTGCCCTTGAGCCCCACATCGACGAAGCGACCATGAAGCTTCACCACGACAAGCACCACCAGGCCTACATCACCAATCTCAACGGGGCCATCGAGAAGCATCCTGAACTCGGCTCGAAGACCGCCGAAGAGCTCCTCCAGAACCTCGACGCCGTCCCCGAGGACGTCCGCGCCACCGTCCGCAACAACGGAGGAGGCCACGTCAACCACACCATGTTCTGGCAGATCATGAAGCCCAAGGGCGGCGGCGAGCCCTCCGGCGACATCGCAGCCCAGATCAAAGCCGACTTCGGCGACTTCGAATCCTTCAAGAAGCAGTTCAACGAGACCACCGCCAAGCAGTTCGGCTCCGGCTGGGGCTGGATCATCTTCGTAGGCGGAAAGCTCAAGATCGTCACCACCCCCAACCAGGACAACCCCCTCTCGCAGGGCCACTACCCCATCCTCGGCAACGATGTCTGGGAGCACGCCTACTACCTCAAGTACAACAACCGCCGCCCCGAGTACCTCGCTGCCTGGTGGAACACCGTCAACTGGGACGAGGTCAACAAACGCTTCGCCACCGCAAAGAAAAAGTAGCCACAACCAACTCGCTCACAAACAAAAAGAGACTGCGAACGGGCAGTCTCTTTTTGTTGCGTTTGGACATCTCTCGTTCAAAGACCTTCCGTGACAAATCAAGCGAGACGCTGGTGTACCTTCGAACTGACATATTGAGGACGGGCAAGTGAACGGGGAGTGCCTGGCTATCTGTTGGGAGGCTCGGTATGAGTCGTTTCTCGAAAGTGCTGGCAGCCTGCTCCGGCCCACTCCTGTGTCTCGCTCTTACATCCTGTGGTGCAGGCTCCCCACCCGCCCCTCCTCCTGACTTCTCCCTGTCCTCTTCGCCCACGTCGATCACGCTCGTTCCCGGAGGAGCTTCCCAGCAGATCAGTGTCAGCGCCGCTTCGCTCAACGGATTTACCGGCACCGTGATGGTCGCCATCGCCGGACTGCCCTCCGGAGTGACAGCAAACCCGGCAACTCTCAGCCTCACTCCCGGCGCTGCGCAGACTCTGAGCATCGCTGCCGCAACGGCAGCGACCCCCGGTAGCGCTACCCTCACCCTCACCGGAACCTCGGGATCCCTGACCCATACCTCCACCGTCACAGCGACCATCGCCGCGCCGGCCCCGGATTTCTCCCTCACTCTCTCACCGACGTCGCTGACCCTCGCTGCCGGCTCTACCAGTTCTCCCGTGAGCGTCACCGCCAACGCGCTCAACTCCTTCAGCGGCACGGTAGCAGTCACCATCACTGGCCTGCCCACCGGAGTCTCGGCAAACCCGGCAACTCTCACTCTCACTCCAGGCACTGCGCAAAGCACTACCCTGACCGCCACAATCACCGCGCCTTCAGCGACGCCGTCCGTTACATTCACTGGAACATCCGGCAGCCTCACGCACTCCGCGCCGCTCTCCCTTACCGTACAAGCTGCACCGACAACCTCTGCCCCCGACGTGCCCACCTACCACTATGACATCGCGCGCGACGGACTCAACGCCCAGGAGACGCTCCTCACGCAGAGCAACGTCAACTCCACCCAGTTCGGCCTCATCGGCTTCGACTCCGTCGACGGCCACGTCGACGCCCAGCCGCTCTATCTCGCCAACGTACCTATCAACAACCAGCTCCACAACGTGCTCTACGTAGCCACCGAACACGATAGCGTCTACGCCTTCGACGCCGACTCAGGCACTCAGCTCTGGAAGACCTCCATCCTCGGCGCCAACGAAACCACCAGCGACAATCACAACTGCGGTCAAATCTCGCCCGAGATCGGCATCACCTCAACCCCAGTGATCGACCGCCAGCAAGGCGCCAACGGCACACTCTTCACCATCGGCATGAGCAAAGATTCGAGCGGCGGCTACCATCACCGCCTCCACGCCCTCGACCTCACCACCGGTGCCGACACCGCCACTCCCACCGAGATCACCGCCTCCTACCCCGGCGCCGGAGACAACAGCCAGAACGGCAACGTCATCTTCGATCCCTCCCAGTACGCCGAGCGCGCCTCGCTCCTCCTCCTCAACGGCAACATCTACACCGGTTGGACCTCGCACTGCGACATCGGTCTCTACACCGGCTGGATCATGGCCTACAGCGAATCGACTCTGCAGCAAACCTATCTCCTCAACGTCACGCCCAACGGCCACGAGGGATCCATCTGGATGAGCGGCGGCGGCATCGCAGCCGACAGCAACGGTTTCATCTACGTCCTCGACGCAAACGGCACCTTCGACGCCAACCTCAACGCCAACGACTTTCCCTCCAGCGGCGACTACGGCAACGCCATGCTCAAGCTCTCCGTCGCCAGCGGCAGCCTCGCCGTCGTCGACTACTTCGAGATGTACAACGGGCCCACCGAATCCGGCGAGGACCTCGACCTCGGCTCCGGAGGCCCGCTTCTCCTGCCCGACCAGACCGACGCCGGCGGAATCGTCCATCAACTCATCGTCGGCGCCGGCAAAGACACGAACATCTACCTCGCCGACCGCAACAACCTCGGCAAGTTCAACCCCGCCAACAACCCCGCCGACAGCAACATCTACCAGCAACTTACCGGAGCCATGACCGGCTTGGTCTACTCCTCTCCCGCGTACTTCAACGGCGTCCTCTACTACGCCGCCGACGGCGACTCGCTCAAGGCCTTCCCCCTCACCAACGCGCAGCTCGCGACAACGCCATCCAGCGTCACCGCTGTAAAATTCCCGCACCCCGGCCCGACGCCATCCATCTCCGCCAACGGCACACAGAACGGAATCGTCTGGGCATTGGAATCCAGCCTCACCAGCGCGGGAGTCCTTCACGCCTACGACCCCGCCAATCTCGCACACGAGTTCTACAACAGCAATCAAGCTGCAAACGGACGCGACAGCATGGGCAACGGAAACAAGTTCATCACCCCTATGATCGTGAACGGCAAAGTCTATGTGGGAACCCAAAACGGCGTAGCCGTCTTCGGCCTGCTCTCTCAATGAGAGAATCGAGAAACCCACTCGTTCCAATTCGCGGAGGTGATCAATATGTCCGACGCTCCGGACTCATCGAGTTCCACCAGAGTGTTCGAGCAGTTCGTCGCTGCAATCAACAATCACGACGTCAAAGCTCTTGCCTCACTCATGACTCACGAACATCTCTTCGTGGACGCTCTCGGCAATCGCGTGCAAGGTGCCCAGTCGATGCAAGCCGGATGGCGGGGCTACTTTGCGATGTGCCCGGACTATTGGATTCGCATCCGCAATCTGCTGTGCCAGGGTGACACAGTACTTGCCACAGGAGAGACGGGCGGCACGATCGATAACGCTCCGTGGCGAACGCCCGCCGCCTGGGAAGCCGTCATCCACGACAGAGCAATCTCAGAGTGGCGAGAGTTCGGGGACAGAAAGCCAGTCTACGAAATCCTGGGACGGCGTTAGCCGATAGCCAGATGTGATGCAGTTGATCGCACAAATGTACAACCGCGCAAAGGGCGATCCCCGCCATGCTATGCTTCGCCACATGCTCCGCAGGCTTTGTGCGCTCTCCTTCGTTCTCCTCCTGATCGTTGCACCACTCCGCGCACGCGTCACTGGCGTCGAGATCGCCTCCCGTACCGATGTCCTTGGTGGCAAG
This sequence comes from uncultured Acidobacteriaceae bacterium, assembly GCA_963741395.1. Classification (GTDB taxonomy): domain Bacteria; phylum Acidobacteriota; class Terriglobia; order Terriglobales; family Acidobacteriaceae; genus Edaphobacter. The sequence goes on along the minus strand of CAVUHV010000002.1, from coordinate 3,368 downwards.
TCTTTCGGTGAAGCAGGCGCCTATGAGCGCATCACCGGACGCGTCTACTTCTCGCTCCCCATCGCTAACCCGCACAACCAGCGCATCGTCGACCTCAGCAGCGCGGTGAACCTGAAAGATGGCGAGGTCGAGTTCTCCTCCGACTTCATCGCCGTCCGCCCGAAAGACCCGCACAAGGGCAACGGCTCGCTGATCCTCGAAGTTCCCAACCGCGGTCGCGCACGCATCATTGCTCTCGTCGACGGCGGCAACTGGGATCTCGCAAACGACGTCGGAGATGCGTGGCTCCTCCGCAACGGCTTCACTATCGTGACCCTCGGTTGGCAGTGGGACGCAACCGGCCCGGGAGCCCTCCGCTTCTTCGCTCCCGTCGCAAAAGAGAACGGAAAGACCATCACCGGCCTCCTTCGTGGCGATCTGATGCCCTCAAAAGCAATGCCGGAGATCCCGCTCGGACACCTCATGGGGGGCAATATTGGCGGAAGCGAATACCCAGTCTCCGCACCCGACGATCCGCGCAATCTCCTCACCGTCCGTGACTCGCGCGATGCCCCGCGCACCGTCATCCCTCGCACCCAATGGCAGTTCGCCCACACCGTCGACGGCAAGCTCATACCCGACGATCGCCACATCCACCTCAACGGCGGCTTCCAGCCCGGCAAAATCTACGAATACATCTACGTCGTCGCCGACCCCGTCGTCGCCGGCGGAGGCTTCGCCGCCATCCGCGACTTCGCTTCCTACGCCAAGCATTCCCCTGGCACCATCACCCCCGCCACTCGCGTCTACGGCGAAGGCATCTCGCAAAATGGCCGCTTCCTCCGTGACTTCCTCTATCAGGGCTTCAATGCCGACGAAGAAGGGAGGATCGCCCTCGATGGTGTCCTCGCCCACGTCGCCGGAGCCGGCCGCGGCAGCTTCAACTACCGCTTCGCCCAGCCTTCGCGCGATGCTCAACCCACCTCATCCGTCTTCTTCCCGACCGATATCTTCCCCTTCACCGACCTGCCCGAAACCGACGCCCTCACTCACGAAACCGGCGGCCTCCTCGATCGCGCCGCCGCCGACAAAGTCGTGCCGAAGATTTTTTTCTCCAACACATCCTTCGAATATTGGGGCCGCGTAGCAGCCCTGATTCATGTAACCGCCGATGGCAAGCAAGACGCACCTATCTCCGACAACGTCCGCATCTATCACTTCACCGGCCTGCAGCACTTCTCCGGACCATTTCCACCCGAAAAAGGAAAAGGAGACGGCCTCGGCCAGGAGCCGCAATCGCCGCTCCCCATCCAATACTTCTGGCGAGCCATGATCTCCAATATGGACGCATGGGTCCGCAGCAACACGCCACCGCCACCCAGCAGCTACCCGCGCATCGCCGACGGAACCCTCGTTCCCCTGCGCGATTACTTCTTCCCCGCGATCCCCGGCGTCAATCGCCCCCACGAAGCGACGGAAGCCTGGCGCATCGACTTCGGTCCCGGCTGGCGCAACGGCATCCTCACACTCCAGCCCCCGAAGGTCGGCGAACCTTTCCCTGTCTTAGTCCCGCAGGTGGACGCCGACGGCAACGAGCGCGACGGCGTCCGTCTGCCCGAACTCACCGTCCCGCTCGCAACCTACGCTTCGTGGGACCTCCGCGATCCCTCCATCGGCGCCCCCGATCAGCGCACAGCCTTCGAAGTCTCCGATATCTCATTCCCGCGCTCCGCAGCCGAACGCGAGAAAACAAGCGATCCTCGCAAATCAATCGCCGAACGCTACTCAGGCCACGACGACTACATCACGCTCTACAAAAGCGCAGTCGACGACCTGGTCAAGCAACGCTGGATCCTACCGGAAGACCGCGACGCACTCCTCCTCCGCGGCGAACAGGAATGGACCGAAGCCACAAAGTAAACGAACGAGGCACTCCCGTCTGTCGGATGAGCCTGAAGCCGTTCAGCCCTTGAAGACCACCGTTTCGGGATGGTGGTTCATCCAGTCGAACCAGTAATCCTTGTTTGCGTCGATCTCCTTCAGGCACCGCCCGGCCATCTTTCCATCCACTGCGCATCCCTGAAAGTTCCACCCACTCCCCGTCTCGGCATCCTGCATCACTCGATCACCATCGCCTCGTGCAAACGTAAGCTCAGCAGCCTCGAACACTCGAATAGAAGTTCCATCCGCTCCTACAACCACCACCACTGGCGACTCGGCCACCTGATCCTGAATTAACTTTGCCGCCAGAATGGCGTCGATCGGATAAGCCTTATCTTTCCCCGCCACGGTCACACCCAACATCAACCGATGCGGCCCAATCCCCGATTTTGTCGTATCCACCATCGCCGGGGTCTTCTCGACATAGTTCTCCCAGCCCTTCTTCTCATACTCCGAGACATATGGCGCATCCGGCTTCAGCACATCTCCCTGCGGCTGCTCCTTGCGCCAAAGCGCAAACGACAGTTCAGAGCTATGAACCAGATTGAGATGCCTACCCTTCAACGGCCCGAAGATCGCCTCTCCTGTGCTCTGCTGCCAGACGGTCCGCGTCTCCTCGTCGCGCATCAACGCATTCCCATTGTTGATTCCGGCCAGCCGAAAATGAAGCCTCTTCCCATCGACCACCGGGCCCCAGACCAGTCCTGTGTGGCACAGCGTGCAGTACGTCACCGCAATCGGTACGCCGCCGACCGTATCATTCACGATGTGGTGATATCCCATCGTCAGAATCGGATACGCGCGCGCGTGCTCGCCAAGCCGCACGGCCAACACCCTGTCATCCGGAGCAACCGGTACTGAATCCGCACTCCCAAACATCGGCTCATCGTATGGATGAAACATCTTTTCGAAGATATTGAAATGCGTCAGGCCGGCTCCTGCAATCGCAATCACGCACAAACCGGCCATCGCGATCCGAAATCCCAGCCGCCTGCCACTTCCCCCAACTCTGTTCCACGACAAGATCGTCACCGCCGCCAACAACGCGGCACACAAGCCCGAAATCCACGGCCCGGCATCGTGGACCCAAAGCGCCGCGGTCAACGCCGTGGGATCCTGAGGACGAAACGGCCGGATCACATGCATCGGAAACCATACGCACGACGCTGACACCGCTGCACCCACCACTCCAAACGCGAGCCACGGCCACGCCTTCGTCCCTACCTTCTGCTCTTCTAATAGCTGCGCCATCGATTCCTCGTTGCGTTTTGATTGTGCACGGTTCGAATTACTTGGAGATCTTCTCAATGACCAGTGCATGCGAACCGTTGCGAATGTAGTCCTTCCCGGTGACTGTGACATGCTCGCCCGCAAATGGCATCAACTTCGAGTTCTGCGAAGAGGAAGGTGTCTTGCTGTCGATAGGAAGGAAGATGGTGCCATCATCG
>CAVUHV010000001.1:0-775832 GCA_963741395.1 uncultured Acidobacteriaceae bacterium | reverse complement strand
GGATTGCAAAGTAGCAACCAACGCCGGGGCGTGACTCATTTGTCTTGTTTTAAAAACGCTCAGGAAAGATCTCTGCCAGGTCTTTTAGTGTTGTCTTGCGCAACAGGTTCGAGTGAATCACAGCCACACCATTGGTGCTATGGGAACCTACCACCGCCAGATTTGCCATGCGAACCTTGTTTTCCGCACCCTCTTCGATAAGGCTTGCGCGTTGAACGCGGCCTTCATCGCCCGGAAACGATTTGCGAACGTTGTCTAGAAAACGGCGATCGATTTCGGAGATAATCTCCAGTTGCCTGGGCAGCATGTCTTCAAACCACCGTACTGGCCATTTTTCGAGCGCTTCCGGCAACAAGGTATGGTTTGTGTAGGCCAAATGTGTTCTGGTGATGTGCCAGGCTTCGTCCCATCCAAGGTGCACCTGGTCTACCAAGATCCGCATGAGCTCCGGCACTGACAGAGCCGGGTGCGTATCGTTCATCTGAATCGCGACTTTTTCCGCAAATAAGCGCCAATCGGAGTTGCCACGTTGGAATCGGCGCACAGCATCCGCCAGGGAGCAGGCAACAAGGAAGTACTCCTGTATCAGGCGTAGCCCTTGTCCCACCAATCGAGAATCATCGGGATAAAGAACCCGGGTTAGTGTTTCAGCGGACAGGGTCTGAGTAAATGCCTCTACAAAATCGCCGTGCGAGAACTCTTCAAAGTTGAAGTAGTCTTGGGCAGTCGCTGCCCAGAGACGAAGAGTGTTGATCGTGGAACCGCCATAGCCGATAACAGGGCGGTCAAAAGGGATGCCGATCAGAGTCGATGGACGTCCCGGTACGGCGCGCAAACTGCCTCCGCTGAGCTCGAACGAGCAACCTAAGCTGACTTCCACCTTCTCGTTGGGGCGGGCGAACTCCCACGGGTCGGGAGAACGCAGCCAGTTGTCTGGCATCTCCTTTTGCCATCCGTTCTGGATTGACTGTTTGAAGATGCCGTACTCATATCGCAGCCCGTAACCCATAACGGGGAGCTGCATGGTCGCGGCGGATTCAATGAAGCAGGCTGCCAAGCGCCCAAGCCCGCCATTGCCGAGACCCGCATCGGGTTCCTGCTCCACTATCTCGACAAGATTTAATTTCTTTTCTTCGATGACCTGCTTCGCAAAAGGCATGAGCAGAAGATTCGTAACATTGTTTTCCAGTGAGCGGCCGATGAGGTACTCGATCGAGAGATAGTAGAGCCGCTTGGGATTTTCCTGTTCGTAGGTTTTCTCTGTTAGAAGCCATCGCTGTGACAAAATGTCGCGCACCGACCGGGCAAGCGCTTCGAAGCGGTCGCGCACCGTTGCTGCGCTTAAATCGACGCCACTGTCAAACAGGAGGTGACGCTCGTACAGTGCTTCGCTCGTTCCAGCGAACCTCACTGGACCGCATCCGTATTGAGTGTTCATGAGTCTGGCAGCATCCAAAGCTGTTTGCGGTTTCGCTGTTGTCTTAGTATTCATAAGAAAATTGATTACCTCTTCAGGTGTTAGCGTTAGGCATGGCTTTGTCCAGTTGACTTTTTCAACGAAGATTGCGTGTCGCGATCGAGCAACCGGGTGACGAGAGCAAACAGAACACTGACCGATATTCCGCACATCAACACACCAGTGATCGCCTCCAGAGGCCCTAAGAGTCGCCAGTTGGACGGGAGAATCAGATCACCATATCCCACAGTGGAATAGCTGCTCGCGGAGAAGTAAAAGGCAAGCTCCCATGACGGGAAGCAACGCGTCCGGTAGAAACTGGCCCAGAGAAGAATCTCAAGCCCGTGCAGAATTACAATTGCGACCGTCGATTTCACTACCAGGGTAGCCGAGTAACTTGGCCCATGCTTGTGAATGTCCGTGGTCAGAACACGCTTTAGCCACTCGATGAGCGTAATTACGCCGGCGCACTGCAAGCATAGTGTAAGACTCAGCAGAAGAACAGCCGCGGTAACTTGATTAAAAAGAATCATCGCAAAAGCCTTCAACGAACTAAACATGCTCACTGCTTCATTCGAGCGTCTTTCCCATTGCCGCTACGCCCCAGTCAGGCGCGCAAAGCCCGTGACAAACCAAGTGACCTTTGTCATCGGCTGGTGTGGAGGCCCATTTCAGGGGCTGGCCGAGCTCCAGTCTCCGCCGGAGGTTGTTTCGTTTCCCAGCGGATGATTTTCAGATCAAGAACGAAGATGCTGTAAAGGACGGGCACCAACAGTAACGTGATGAACGTTGCCACGGCAAGCCCGCCTATCTGTGCATAACAAAGAGCCTGCCATAGGGGCCCTCCTAGGAAGCTGAGTGCCAACTGGCACACTCAGCCAGAATGCCGCCGAAGAGTTCTTCAACAGTTCGTCATACTGGGCAGACATTGCCAGGAAGATTTGCGTCTTCACCTGCACACGGTGATTTAAGACCGCGACAACCACACCGAGACCTCCCATCAGAAGCGACAATAATGTTGCGTATTGGATGATGTGTCCAAAGTTCATATCGGTCACGCATGCACCCCCGATATTGCAGGCATCTCTGCCGGTTTCTCTGAAGCAGCCGAAGCCGTGTGCTCCGCTTGTTCCCAACGGATCAATTTCAGATCTAGCACGACGAAGGAATAGAGGACGGGAACCAGCCCAAGCGTCACGAAAGTGGCGATCGTCAGTCCCCCAATCTGCGCATAGCAAAGAGGCTCCCAAAGCGGGCCGCCGTGTGCAGCCAACGGAAACAGCGCAATCACTGTGGCCGCAACCGTGATCATCACTGGCCGCAAACGAAGGATGCCGGCATCGATCAGAGCCAACTCCAATTCCTCACCCTCTTCTCGTCGCTCCTCGATAAATTCAAAGAGCACAATGATGTGACTCACAATGACACCGATGAGACTGATGATCCCAAGGAATGCCATGAACCCAAAGGGCTGGCCCATAATGGCGAGTGAAAAGATTGCACCGACAACGCCGTACGGAATGGCGGCAAAGACGATGAGGGGTTTGAACGCATGCTTGAACTGTGCGAGGAGCGCCAAGTAAATGCCGCTAACGCAAATGAGCAGCACCGTAGTGAGGTCAGCAAAGCCGCTGACCTGCTCTTTTTGCTCACCTGCGAAGCGGAATATAAACCCGTCGGGAAGCTGCTTCTGGAATGCCTCCAGCTTTGGCATAGCCGCTGCGATTACCTCCGAGGGTAAATGCCCCTGCGTGGGCCAGCACTGCACAGTAATGGTGCGGTACTGATCGAAGCGCCGGATTTTAGGCGTTACCGGACTCAGGGTAGTCGTCGCCACCTGATCGAGAGGCACTGGAGGGGTGTCTTGCCGCGAGAAAACGTATAGACTGCGCAGATCGGAGAGTTGGGACCGCTCCTCCATCTGCATGCGTCCAACAATCGGAACCTGCTTGTTGCCATCTCTCAAAACTCCAGCCGTAATCCCATGAAGAGCCGCACTGACGGAATCGGAAACATCTGCGTTTGTGACGTGCGCCAGGTTTGCCCGGTCCGCATCGACGTGCACCACTTCTCTTGCACTCGGCTCGCCCCAATCGTCTCGAACTCTGGCGGCGATGGGAATGTCGCGAAAGATTTGCTTCAGCTGTTCGGCTTCCGCTCTGAGACGTGGCAGATCTTCGCCGGAGATTCTGACCTGAATCGGAATTCCAACCGGCTTGCCCGTTTCGAGAGTCCTCGTATCGATGATTGCTCCAGGAATTTGTCTGTCTAGTTCCGGCTGCAAAAGGGCAAGCAGTGGGGTCGTATCATGATTGTCTTTCGTTCGCAGAATCACTTGAGCATAGTTGGTTTGCCTGTCCTCGGGTGTGGCGCTACTCCAGAAGCGAGGACCGCCGCCGCCCACAAACGTGGTCATCGATTGCAAGACATCCTTCGGGTGTCCGTGCTCTGGGTGGCTCCTGCCATACTCTTCCGCTACTCGGCGGGTGATGGATTCCACCTGCTGGGCGACCGCGCTGGTCGCGCTCGCGGGAGTGTCTTCAGGCAGCCACACGTCGATGTAAGAAAAGTATTGAAGATCCTTTGGAAAGAACTGCGGCTTGAGCGTGGAGAATACGACGCCGCCCGCTACCAGCAGACCGAGAGATGCTGCCAGGCAGACTTTCCTGTGTTCAATGGCCTTCTTTGCCGTTCGAAAATACCAACCCGTGAACCCGCGCTGCCGCCTCTCCTCGATAGGAGTTTCGCTCCTGCTTTCCAATAGAAACGAACTGATGAGCGGCACAAAGGTCATCGAGACGAGCAGGGCCGCCAGCAGCGAACAACTAATGACGATAGGCAGACTGTACAGGAATTTGCCTGTATCTCCGGGCAACAGCAGAAATGGCAAATAGGAAACGATATTCGTGACAGTCGCAAACGCCATCGTTTTGAACAGCTTCGTTGGTCCCAGCCACGCGGCGACGGACCGTGGCTGGCCGGCACCCAGTTCGCGCACGATTGCGTCGCCGGATACCACCGGTACATCGACCAATAGTCCGAGCGCAATGATCAGTGAAGCGATAGAGACCTGTTGCAGGTCGATCCCAAGCGTGTTGATGACCCCAAACGTGATCGCGAGCGTAATTGGCATGGACGCCGCAATCAGAATGGCCGTCCGCCAGCTCCAGAAGCCAATCAGAGCCACAATTACCACCAGTACCAGCGCCTCGATCAAGCTATGGCTGAAGAGCTCAATGCTGTCGTGTACCTGCAGTGGCTGGTCCGAGGTCCTCGCCAGCACCAGGTCGGCCGGCAATGTTTTTCTGACGCTCGCCAGATTGGCGTCAACCTGTTTTCCAAAAGATCCGATCTGTTCTCCCTTCTTCATCTGGATCGAGAGCGTAATCGCGCGTGTCGTGATCCATCTGCCGTTTTCGTCGCGGCGCGTGTACCGGTTCAGGAACGAAGGGGGATTCTCGTATCCCCTGTCGATGTCCACAAGATCCCGCAAGTAAAGCGGCGTCCCGTTCGGCGACGTGCCTATCACTACATTCCGCAGATCGTCGATGCTCTTGAACTCGCCTGTGGTGTTGACGCTGACCGTGCGTCCGCGTGCATTGAGCGTTTGGCCGCTCTCCGGTAGATTCCGGGCCGCGAGGATATTGGAAAGATCCGCCGGCCTTAGCTTGTATTGCGCCAGGCGCTGCTGCGAGAAATTCAGAAATACGTTCTCGTCCAGTACCCCGGAACGTTCTGCCTTCGCCACGATCGACAGCGTTTTGAGGCTTCGCTGAAGGGTATCGGTAAAGTCGTCCAGGTCGCGATAAGTGTACTTGTCACCGGCCACGGCCTGAAGCGCCGCGGTGGTGTTTGCCGGTTCGTCGATGATCGCAGGTTTCCATGCATCGGGATGAAGTTCGTCGGTTTGCAGGTTCTGATTTGCGAACTTCCTCAAGGCCGACTGCAGACCAGGAGTGCTGAGGTTCGTCGCCAGGTCCACCCCTGTGAACCCCGCTCCCGAAAACACTCGCACATCGGAACATAGATGTTGGGTTGCCATGTCTCGGGTCACCCAAGACAACTTGCGCTCGACTTCGTCGCTATCGATAGACTTCGGAAAAACCACAACAATGGAACGCCGCGGCTGAGTATGCGGATCCAAACCACTCCGAACCTGCCGGACCTGTGTCTCAACTAGTTTGCTTATCCAGGCGACCTGGGCTGGATCGGCCGGCGGACTCGCTACTGTGAGCATCAATGCGGACGTATCCCCGAAGTCCTTGATGTACAGAATGGGCCCCGTTCCCTGGGGAAGGTCGTGGATGGCGTCCAGCCTGATCTTGACGTCGTCCAGTTCCTTGTCCCTGTCGTACTTTCCCTTTTCAGCCAGCTCGAATTGAACCATCGCCGAGCCGGTTCTGGAGGCGCTCTTGATCTCCGTCACCCATTGATTCAGAGCAATAGCCTGCTCGATCTTCCTGGTCACCAGTTGCTCTACCTGTTCGGACGATGTCCCCTGCCATGGCACGATAATCATCGCCTGGCGCACGGGAATATCCGGGTCCTTCCGTTGCGGCATTTTCAATAGCCCGTAGACTCCCCAGAGGAGCGCGACCGCGAGAGAGACCCATGCGATGTGCCGCTGCTCTAGGAAGAAGCGGGCGAGATTCTGTTTCTTGTCCGTGGACCGTTCGTTCTGTGCGTGTGTCATTGCTGGCCCTCCTGCTCGATCACTCGGATCAGGCTTCCATCGCTTAGCTGGTTAGTACGGTTGATTACGATTCGTTCGCCGGGAGTAAGGCCTTCGTCGATGACGACCGACTTGCCGAAAGTTTCACCAATCCTCACACTCTTCAATTGCGCAAACTGTTTTCCATCGCGCTTCGTTACAGTGAAGACCGAATAGTTATTCGAACCGGATTCGGTGGTCATCAAAGCAGTCAGTGGTACTACAGGCACAGTTTGCGTATTCGCTTGCTCTATACGGATGCGTGCGATCATGCCCACCTTGAGCGAGCGATCCCGGTTCGGCAGAGTAACCTCGATGTTGAAAACCCGTGACTCGCGATTTGCGGAGGCGGAGATTCCCGTAATTTGCCCTGTGAAGGTCCTCCCCTGCAAGGCATCAAGTTGCACAGGCACCGGTGCTCCTAGCTTGAGGTGTGCCAGCATGTTGTCGGGAACTCCGAAGTTCACCTTCACGACGCGCGTATCGTCGAGCGTGAATGCCCTTGTCCCTGCAGCAACCAGGCTGCCCGGTTCCACACTCTTTTCGACGATGACTCCAGGCGTGGGAGCGTTCAGGCTCGTATCGCCAAGATTGATCCGCGCGGAGACAGCCTGCGCCGACGCCGCGCTCAACTGCCCGCGGCGCGCCTCGATCTGTCGCACGGCGGCTTCAACACTGGCGGCGGCCGAGGTGTGCTGATCCACCGCCGCATCGTAATCCGGGCGAGTCATTGCTTTGGCGGCATAGAGCGCTTGTGCACGCTCAAAATCAAGATCCGCCTTTGCCTGGTCGGCCTTTGCTCGGTTGAGTTCTGCTTGCGAAGCATCAAGCGTACCCTGCGCTGAGCGCTGCTGGCCGACCGCGGAGTTGAGCGAGGCTTGATAATCGGAGCTGCGCAGTCGGGCCAGCGTGGCACCAGCAGGTATTTCGTCGCCTACCTGCAGATCACGCATCCGACCATCGACGCCCTTCACTCGATACAGAGCGGCGATATAACCGGGTTCCTTGAAGGCCAGTTGAACCTCAGTGTCCGGACGAATCTCGCCGGAGTAAGTCCAACTGGGCTGGACCTGCTGCGTAGCCACAATCTCCGCCACAACGGGAACCGGCTCTGGCCCCGCCTTCTGCGTTTTTGCGCAGCCGACGAGAACCGAAAAAGCTGCAAAACTTAAAATTCCAATTGGGATACGCATCATTCTTCTCCTATCGCCTTTTTCAAATCGGCTCTGGCCTTCCAGAAGGCAGTGAGAGCCTGTTGCTGCTGGCTGTCCGCGGATGCCAGATCCGACTGTGCTTGATATAAATCTCTGCTTAATGCCGCTTCGCGCTTCACCTTCTCCTGCAACTCTTTGAGCTTCTGCCGGGCCGTACTTTCGTTTGCATCGCTGAGGGTCAGTTGTCGGCGCGTGTTCTCGAGTTGCCGGCGCGCATTTCTCACCTCCAGGAGAACGGCGCGTTCCGTAGCGCCAACTCCAACCGTGGCCTGTTCTTCCTTCGCTCGCTTTTCCTCGTATTCCTGGTGCCTGCGTCCCCAGTCCCACGGTTCCCACCGGACCGACACACCCACTGTCCCGACGTTGCTTGGAAAAACATTCTCGAAGTTCGCGGTTGTGTAGTAACTGAATGCGAGACTCACGTCGGGGATATATTCCGCCTTCTTCGCCCGCGCGTCGTAATTGGCTTGCTGCACCTGAAGCTTCGCCTTCTTCACATCTGGCCGGTTTTGAAGAGCGCGGGCTTCCATGGCTTCGGGTGTGGCGAGATCGGTATCTGCATCGCCGATCGCCGCAACCCGGAACTGCGTGTGTACGTCCCGGCCCATCAGATCGTTCAATCTTTCGCTCGCCGACGCGACCCTGTCGCTCGCATCGCTGATGGCATTCTGTAACTTCAAAAGCTGCGCATCGGCGTTCAGCAAATCCGATTCGAGAATCGTCTCTTTACCGCGGTTCACTACTGCCAGACGATGCGATTCCCGGTAGTAAGGGAGTGACGCCTGAAGGCTATCCAAAGCGCTCTGTGCCTCGACAACCGCGTAGTAAGCACGTCGAACCTGGTCGACCACCTCCAGACGCGTTTTCACCTGGTCCTGGCGCGTACCTTCCAGCCCCAGCTCAAGAGCTTTCAATTGCAAATGGAGCTGGTACTGCGTCGAAAGCGGCTGGGCAACCGAGACATTCACTATGCCTACGGGTTTTCGCGGGATCTCGACTTTCTGATTCGTCGCCGGGATCGGCCCGGTCGCGCTGTATACCCCAAGCGAGCCTGCCGGGTAAGTAACCGATGGCTTCGTAACCAGTTGGGCGCCGAGCGCAGTGACCTGCGTATTCGCAAAACGCCTTGTCTTATTCGCAGCCAGATCGTCGGCGGCCCGGAGTGTATCGAGGCTGGCGGTCTTCAGACTGCTGTTGTTCGCAACAGCTTGTTCAACCGCCTGTTCGAGAGTCAATTCAGGGAGGTTTGATTGTTGTCCCGCCGCCTGTTCAACCGTGGGCGGGGGGGACAGAGGTGTGAGATTCTGGCCTCGCGCCAGCAGCGCCAGCGTCCCCAGGGTGAAGGCCAAGCAGGTTGTTGGAATGCGTCGTTTCATGAGGCAATGGTGCCTCGAACGCGGAAGCGGGGGGAGTAATGCCTCGTAAGCCCTACGTAAGCCCTTCGTAAGCTAACGACACTGCTTGCGGCACCTGTCAGTGCGACAAGTTTAGCTTTTTCAGGAGTTTGGCAAACCTGCGGTCAGCGTGAAGAGGATGAAAGAACGGCTCGATCGCCAACAGATTCACGAAGTTTGTTTTGTGGTCGATCGCTTCATCCAGGCACTGAAGCGCCAGATCGAAATCTCCCATCCCGACTGCAGCGAAACCTTCTGCCAGGGGAGTGACGTATTGCCGCCCCGCGAGTTGATGCAGTCTCTCGATACATTCTTCGGCTCGCGATAAGCTGCCTTCCTGGGCATGTCCTGCGGCAAGCAAACCGATATCCAATGGTGAGGCAGATGGCGAGAGACACTGTATCACCGCGTCGTAACGCTGCTGCTGGAAGTGCAAGAGGCCTTCATACAATCGCGCTTCAGGATAGTCGCGGTCCAGTTCGAAAGACTGTCGGAGACGCTCTGCGGCTGATGAATAGTCTCCCTTGACGTAATGAAGATAAGCCATCCGCGCGCAATCGCTGGCCGAGAGTGGGTCCAGTTCAGTCGAGCGCCGAAGTCCTGACTCTGCCGCCTTGATGTCCCCCTGGCACAACAAAGCCATAGCACGAAACATGTGAGCCGGCGCGTGACTGGGTTGTAGTTGTAGCGCGCGGTCATACAGCCTGTCCGCTTCATCCCAACGATGCTCAAACCAGGCACGAAGTGCGCCCAGCACTGTGCATGTGTCACCGGATTCAGAATCGAGCGCATAACCGCGCTCCGCGTTTGCCTTCACTTCTGGATACACATCACGGCCCGAGACCATCCCGAACTGAGCAAGAAGGCCGCCCGCCGCAGCCATGCCACTGTAAGCAAGAGCGTAGTCGGGATAAGTCTCTGTGAGCCTTCGTAACTGCTCCAGGGCGGCGTGCAACGTTTCAGGCGACTGCTGGTGAATAAGAAATCGAGCTCGCAGGTACCTTGTATATGCGTCAAGATCAGGAGGGGAGGGCCGCACTGGCCCTTGTACTTCCGGCATGTGAAGCCTGAGTAAGGCCGCAACAGATTGTGCAATCTCTTCCTGGATCGCAAACACGTCCTGGAGCTCGCGACGGAATGTCTCCGACCAGATGTGATGACCCGATTCGGTCTGAATCGCCTGGGCAGTGATCCGCAGCTGTTCGCCGGCCTTCCTTACGCTTCCTTCGATGACAAGATTCGCGCCGAGACGCTGCCCTACTTCCCGGATATCGATGTTGGCACCCTTGAAGTGAAAGGCCGATGTCCGCGCAATCACGTTCAAACCGGATACCCGCGTAAGCGAGTTCGTGATCTCTTCACTGATCCCGTCGCAAAAATAGTCCTGCTCCGGCTCCGGACTCATGTTCACGAACGGCAATACGGCGACGCATATACGGCCCGGTGGCGGTGCGGCGCCAATCTCTTCGCGATGCTTTGCTGGCTGGGCGTCAAGCCACCGGAAGACCGGGACATAACTGCCCGGCCGCAATCCAATCAGAACCGGATCAACCGTACCCTGCCCTTCCTCGTAATAGGCCTTCAACTTCGCTCTCAGACGACGAGCCTCGACCCGAACAATCGCGTCGATGTTCGGATCGTACTCCGAGGTGCGGTCGAAAACCTCCATTGCAATCGAGAACTCCTTGAGGCTATCGATATCTCCATCGATTGTCCGATTCACGATGTGCGTCAGAAACCGGCATAACCGGACTGACGAAACGAAACCAGGGCTATTGACCACGCGCGCCAATTGGTCGCGAACCGCCGTCGCCGGCACAGGGTCGGCGGCAGAGTTGGCGAGAGATTTTTCGGATGACAACGGCGGAGTTGGCACGTGCTTCTCCCCCATTCATTATGCTCCACATGCTCCACGAGACTTCGCAGTGTTACGGCGAGCTTACGGCGGCTTACGGCCAATTGCAGGCCAGAGGCCTTAGCGTGGAAATCAGGCAACGTTACAGAACCTATGCAGACCTACAGACGAGCAGGAATAGTAATTTTCGTGTCCAATAGTAGCCCGGAAGCCACCATCGCGAAGGACATCGAAGGGCACGGACTGGTTACGCAGTGGGCACCCAGCATCAGTGCGGCAGTTAAATTGCTCGACTCGGCACGCGAGAAGACCGTGGTGGCCACAGAGCTCGCCCTGGCTGATGGCAATTGGAGAGATCTCGTCGAACGGGTCAATTGCATCGATATCAATATCTCTACTTCAATTGTCCTTGTGACTTCTTCCAGGACGGCGGAACTCTGGTGGGACGCGCTCGAATGCGGTATCGATGACATTCTGCCCGCGTCTCTCCTGGCCTCTCGCTTGTGTCAGCTTCTACAGGAGAATAGTTTCGATGAACGGAACGAATAGTTCGGCAAAGCATTACGACATGGTGGTGATCGGCTCCGGCGCTGCCGGACATCACGGCGCCATTCAAGCCGCCAAACTCGGCAAAAAGGTTGCGGTGGTCGAACGCCCTGTAGCGCTTGGAGGGGCCAGTAACCGTATGGGTACCAGAAACCCATCATGACGGGAGGCTGTCGGCTTTGGCGGTCCCCTACAACGGCGGGAAGATGACCTACCGGAGATTCAAAAACCTCCTTCAGGACCGCCTTGAGGACCTCATATCAGCCGACCGACCAGCACTAGCAAAGGCTCTCAGCTTATGCCGGATTCACAATGCTGTTCTGCTGGTGGCAAAGTTGGATCGATTGGCTCGTAACGTTGCATTCATCTCGTCCCTGATGGAATCGGGAATGGAGTTCGTAGCCGTTGACCTTCCCCAAGCAAACAAGCTGACAGTCCACGTAATGGCTGCAATGGCTGAATACGAGGCGCAGGCCGTCTCTACCCGAACAAAGGCGGCGTTAGCGGCTGCAAAGGCCCGTGGAGTGAAGTTGGGCGGCAATCGTTGGAACATCCAGAGCGTAGCCTTGAAGGGCAATGCTGCAGGTGTGCAGGTGAGAGTTGAAAGAGCACGCAAGCGAGCTTCTGACTTGCTCCCTGTCATAAACGCCGTTCAGAGTGAAGGTGCTGCGTCATTGCGCCAAATAGCTGCCGTTCTAAACGAGCGCGGGATCAAAGCCCCACGAGGCGGTGAATGGAGTGCCGTGCAGGTCAAGCGTGTATTGACTGACTCGGGAAAGGCGCGGGGAGTTGGGGAACACACAGGGAGTCGTCAATAAGAGTGGGATCTCCTACAAGGCGCAAGTTGTACTATCGACCAGAGCGCCTCGTGGTGTCCCGTGGTGCAGCAAAACGGGCAAGTTCGATTCGCTGACGGTGGATGTTGCCGAAACCCCGTTTTCCGCCAGCCACCTAGAATGGGGGTGAGGATTCTTCAATGCTAGTGTTCCGTTTTCTCATCCCCGCCGGTTTAGCGCTCTTCAGCCTGTTTCTCTTGCCCGCCCTTCCATCAGGATTTCGCTTTGTAAATCACGAAGACCTACCCTGCGTTTACCTGTCGCTGTGCATGCTCCCTCTCTTGATCCCAGCCGCTATCTTTACGATGTTGAAGCCGAGATTTGGAGGCCCTAGCTTGGCCGTGGTCGGCGGATTAGGTGTCGCGGGAAAACTTCTCAGCCCGTCCACGTTCCGTACCCCTTATTACGTAGGACTTGGGCCAATCATGTACTTCTTGGCGTTAGCGAGTGGTGTAATCATCGCTTGGCGTCTTCGGGTGACAAACCGGAGCGAAACATAACGCCTTCAAAGTCGGCTTTGCGGAAAGTTCAGTCGAAGTAGCCTCGAAAGGCAATGCTGGAGGAACTCCCTGTGCTAGGCATGCACACTGTGCAGGTATGCAGTTCGTTGCTAGGCTACCTAGTTCTATACCTAGTAGGGATATATAAGAGATTGATCTTCCTTGGTCCATCATGTCCCCAAAGGCGCAACGAACGATGAATCCGCGTAGGCTTTTCGGAGGGAATCAAGCGTTTTGAGGCAACCGAGCAGGTTGTTCCAAATCGAAGTGCTTTGGGACGCCATTTAGAAATCAATGGGTCTATAACATTCAAATTCAGTGGAGACTTCGGCGACAATTGTGTTCGTCGCTTTGGAGAGGGCGAATTGGATAGCGTAGATCTGGAGTTATAGCCGCGTTGACAACCAGCCGGGGTCAACCAAATCCAACCCGAACCCTGCCCACTCTCAGACTCCTCGGTGCCAACAAACCACCGCGTGTCAAATATCAGCCAGTCTATCGGTCAATCCGGCGAAAAGCGCACTCAGCGTACTTCGCCGGGTGTGGTCGCATAAGTGCCACGCTGAGCACGAGTAAGCTCCGGATTGCTCTAAAGCAGGAGATTTGGTCTCTCACTTGCCCTCTTGTTGGCAGGAGCTTTCGGCGAATTCGGGCTAATGTTCCTGAAACGAGAACCAACGAGTTCGGCAATGCTTTCTGCAAGAGGCCATACATACCATAGTCGCTCACGGCCCGAAGATGCTGGACGCTCTGTCGCTAAGCCCACTGCAGCAGGCAAGGCGTTGCTGTGAAATGCCTGTTGTCCGAATCAATCTCATTTTTTGATGGTCATTGCAATGACCGGAGGGTTCAATGAAACGGAGTGGTTGGAAAAGTGCAATTCTCGCATTTTCGTCGGCGATTTGCCTGTGCCTGTCCGCTGGACAGGCACTTGCTGCGGCGGAAGGTAAAGACCAGATAACAGACGGCGCCGAGGCGAAAGTCACGGGGGTGATCATCTCACGTTCCGGAAACCTGGTGAAGATCCAGGATAAGTCGGGTGCGGTCGAGGTCATCAAACTCGATGACGGCACGAAGATCGAGCGCGATAAGGCGTTCTTCCGCAAAACACCTGTGGACGTCACGGCGTTGGTGCCGGGGTTGACAATTGAGGCGAAAGGCACGGGGAATGCTGAGGGTCAGCTCGATGCCAACAGGATCAAGTTCCATTCCGATCTGTTTGCAATTGCAGTAGCCCAGGAGCAGCAGGTCCAAGCCAACGAAGCCGCAACCAGCAAGGCGCAGACTACGGCGGATCAGGGTGTCGCGAATGCGGCCTCGGCGCAGACTTCCGCAGAAAAGGCGCAGTCCACAGCCGATCAGGGAGTAGCGACAGCGCAGGCAGCAGGTGCAGCCGCCGCCGCGGATGCCGCAGCCGTCAAGAATGTGAACCAGCGCGTTTCCAACCTGGCCGACTACACAACGCTGACCGAGGCTCAGGTCTACTTCAGAGAAAACAGCAGCACACTTGACGCCAAAAGCAAAGCCGATCTCGACCAGCTGGTCTCTTCGAGCTCCGGCGCTACCGGCTACCTGATCGAGATTACAGGGTACACCTCCAGCGACGGCTCAGCGAAGTTCAACCAGAAACTGAGCGAGGAGCGCGCGGCCTCAGTCGTTCGCTATCTCACCGAAAATGGCAACGTTCCCGTGCGGCGAATCGTAGTCCCGGTCGGATACGGCGAGACGCATCCCGCAGCCGAGAACACCGATAGAAAGGGACGCGCCCTGAATCGCAGGGTCGAGGTCAAAGTTCTGGTCAACAAAGGGCTGCAGGCAGGCTCAGAACTCGCAGCAGCTTCGTTCTAAGCGGGTAACGCAGAGACTGCCCGGTGTACGTGATTCATCTCGGGCATCGGGCAGGTTCCTTAACTAAGCTGCGATCGAAGCCATCGGAATCCCTCCTTCAAAGCGAATGCAAATGGCTCGCGATCATTACGCGGCGGCCTTTTCTGCAGGCCAGAGTGTCCTCGCTGCCTGATACGCGAGCGCGAAATCCGCGGAGGGCAAGGTCATTTGTTGCCAAAGGTCCAACCGAGCCCTGTACTTGTTCCATAGTCGCTGCCGCTGAAATGCGGTGGTGGCTGGTTGTCCCAATTGCCGTAGAAGGAGAGATTCCAAGTGAAATTGCCGAAGAACTTTAGATAGTAAGTCGCGTTCGTGGCGGCAAAGACACGTCCCGGCTGGGATATCGAGGGGAATGCGTTGGCGGTGATGGTAAGGTTCGTTTTGTTGAACTTGAAGATATCCACATCGACGCTCGCCAGGCCGGCGACGGTATTTAGGCTTCCCTGCTGTCTTCCGGTTTGGGAATATCGTGTGTTCTGATACGCGAGACCGCCGACCAGGGCGATCGTTGATCGGTTAGTGCTCTTAAGAAAATGTCCAATGCCGCCACCGAAATTAGACTGAAGACTGATGCCCTGCTCTGAGCTTTGCAGAAAGCTGCCCACTCCGGTATAGAACCAGTTATCCCAGCGCATCGATCGACGGACATTCACCGTCCCATTATTGCGGGTGGAAACAGTCGCCCCGGTACTTGCGGATAGGGTGGAGTTATATGTCGCACCAGTAGCCCAGCGCTCTCGTGGATATTGGACCTGTGCTCCCAGGGAGTACTGACTCGACTCATTTCCTTTGGAGTAGATCAACCCCGAGTTGATTGCGCCGTTAAATCGCTGCCAGAAGCGTTCTGATGTCTGATTAATCAACATGATCTTTTGCTGTTCAACCACTACCTTGGTCTCAGCATTCTCCGCCACCTGTATATGCGTAGGGCGAGCCGCCCCGGTTTCGGCCGTCGACAGTGTTCCGGTATATAGAGAACCATCCTGCGTTCGCACGATAAATAACTGTTTGCTCTCCAGGTGACGCACCTTGGACCAATCAACCGAGGATGTGCCCGTTATGTAGTCGAAGCTGACATAGAGCACGCCCGCGTCCAGGCCTTTGATCTCGCAGGTCAGGCGGTCGCCGTTATTCATGATGAGCACGTCGGTCTTTTCGCGCGCAAAGAGAGACGTAGTCAAGAGAAGCGCATAGAAGAGAACCGTGGCTGCAATTTTCATAGCATTCACCACCCCGATAGGGCATTTGCAACTATAGGTTGCCAGCAAGTTACTCGACTATGGCCATATCTCCGAGTTGTGCAAGCGCGCCAAGGGCAAGATCAGGGTAAGTGCATTGCCTGGAGTTTGCGGGGAGATATTTAGCTCGTATGAGCTGTGCCCGATTCGCAAAAGAATCTCTGTCTCGACAGCGGCCGCCGTTCGCGGGAGTCCTTCCAGTAGATATGGTTAGTTCCCACGCGGGGCATGATTCTCTGGCCCGCTCTGCGCAATCTTCCACTGCTCTGGCGTCATCACACAACGAAAGCCCAGGTGGTTGGTTCCTGTATCTATGTCGCCCTTGCCGCGTGTCCCCACCATGTAGCGTGAGCAGTACTGGTCGGTGCAGAGAAACGAGCCGCCACGCTGTGCCTTTTTGGCATGCCCCGGCTCTGAGGGATCGTATGCAGAGTCTGGCCCCTGCGGATTGCGTGCCACGCCACTGGCTTTGAGTTGCTGGTAGTAGTCCGGACGATACCAGTCGCTGGTCCACTGCCAGGCATTGCCCGCCATGTCATAGAGGCCGTACCCGTTTGCGGGAAACTGTGCGACGGGGGCGAGCCCTGTGTAGCCATCTTCGCCAGTATCCTTGTCCGGGAAATGCCCCTCGTGCGTGTTGGCCATCCATTGACCGTGTGGGCGGAAATCATCACCCCAAACATAAGGTTTGCCCACGAGTCCGCCGCGAGCGGCGAATTCCCACTCTGCCTCAGTGGGGAGCCGCTTGCCGGCCCACTTCGCGTAGGCCGCCGCATCCTCGTAGGCGATATGGACAACCGGGTAGTTGCCCTTGCCCGCGATGGTGCTCTTCGGTCCAAGGGGATGGCGCCAGTTTGCACCGGGTACGTACGCCCACCACTGCAAGTGATCGTTGAGGGATACGGGATGATCGGGAGGACTGAAGACTACCGAGCCAGCCACAAGATTCTCCGGCGGTGCCCCGGGGTAGTCTTCGGCGCGTGGCTTTCGTTCTGCGAGCGTGACATATTTCGTCGCTTTCACAAACTTCTCAAACTGGGCATTCGTGACATCGGTCTTGTCCATGAAAAATCCGTCAACATAAACACGATGCACGGGACGCGAATCGAGCGTGGCCTTCATACCGACGTCATCCATGTCCGGCGGGTTCTGCGCTCCCATCGAGAACTCCCCACCGGGAATCCAGACCATGGCAATCGGCATCTTGGGGGGAGGAGGAGTTGTATTGGGGATCGTAGGTCCGAAGGCGACCCCCTTGCTATCTGGCATCGAGGTGTTTGTGTCTGGATTACCCGCAGCAGCTGCGGGTTGGTTCACGTCAGTCGCTGCGGCCGTTGCCACATCGACGCGCCCCGAGCGCATATAGACGGCGACGCAGGCCGCAACTGCCAACGCGATGATCAGGCCCGCGATCCAGGGCGTTCGGTTAGCTTTTTGGGCCCCCCGCTTTCTTTTTGCTGACACTGTTTGTTTTGACATGTTCAACTCTGCACCGTAGATACCAACATCGCGACTAATGGTCCGATTGAGTCGACTGCAGCTTCTGCACGATCTGCATCTCACGGCTCGCATCTTCGGCCCGCCCCATTGCGCGATATGACTGACCCAACAGGGTGTGCGTCATCGTATTGGCGGAATCCATCTTCTCAGCCCGCTCGAGATACATCGCGGCTCCGACGGGGTCCTGCTGCCGCAGCAGTACCTTGCCCAGCAGAATATAGGGACCGGTCGCGTTTGGCTCGAGCAGCAGCGCCTGCTCCAACGCCCTCTCCGCTTTGGCATAATCGCCGGCCCTAGTATACGCGTCGCCCAATCTGTCGTAGATACCGCCTTCCAGCGGATTGCGCTGACGCTCCTTTTCGAATTCAGCAATAGCAACATCCACGTGGTCGACCGCGAGCGCAATCTCGCCAAGCAGGCCATGAGCTAGTGGAAGCTGAGGGTCCAGCGTGAGAGCCTTCGTCGCGTAGTCCTGCGCTGTCGATATGTGCCCCCTCCGAAAAAGCATCCGCGCGGCAAGCAGATATGCCGAGGCCGAATCCGGAGGAAATCCGTATTGCGCGGCGAATGCGTGGCGGGCATCGTCGTAGCGGTGTGTGTCCGTGTAGCAGAGCGCGAGCACGTAATTCGGATCATATTTTGTATTCGCATTCCAATTACGCGCCGACTCAAACAGTGGGATCGCTTCGTCTGGTTTTCCAAGACGAAAGAGTGTGAGGCCACGCATCTGCATCGCCTCTTCATCGTGCGGATCAGCCTGAATCGCCGCGCTAAAAGCGACGTCGGCTTCAGCGAAACGGTTCTCTGCGTACAGAGCGATCCCGCGCAGACGGTCAACACCCGGAGGTGCAGGATGCTGCTGCTTGAGTTGGTCAAGCTGTTGCAGGGCTTCGGCTGGATGGCCTCGGTCAATCATCTGACGGAGTTGAGCAACGCTCTCTACGACGCCCGAGGGAGCTTCTATCTTTGCCGGATTGGGTGATGATTGCGCTGCCGCTGCGCAAGGCGCGGCGACTATCACCAACAATAGAACTGCCCTGAACGTATGAAGACGATCCATGGAGCAAACCTGCAACAAGTGTATAAGCGAAAGGGGGAGCCGAAGCTCCCCCTCTAAGGTGTCTCATGCTGACCGTTAGAACTGCACTCGCAATACGAATTGCAGTTGTCGTGGATTGCTGCTGCCATTGGGGAATGGGCCACCACTGATGGACCCAACCTGCTCAATATTGCCGCTCGGAGTACCAAAGTTGATATGGTTGAAGACGTTGTACGCATCCATGCGGAACTGGATCGTCACGTACTCTTTAACCGGGAAGTTCTTCATCACCGCGAGATCCGTATTGAAGAAGTGCGGCCCGAAGACGCTATTTCTCCCGATAGTTCCAATCTGGTCAAGTCCGGGCGCTGTGAAGAGGCCCCCCAATTTCTGCGCGTCGAAAAAAGTTAACCCGGCACCGGGATAGCCCCTTATGTGATTTTGAAACGCGCCCGGGCTTCCATTGACATAGCATGGTGCCGAGCTAGGCACAGCGTTGGAGCATTCGCCATAGGAGAGTGTGAATGGGAGTCCACTCGAGTAATTAAGCACGGGACTGAGTTCCCATCCTCCTATCACATAATTGGCCACGGCATTTGCATTACCGGCTATGGGTTGATTTCGTCCGAACGGCAAATCATACAAGCCGTACAGGATGATCTGCTGTTGCCTGAGTGAGCTATCCCGCCCCTTAACAGACCTTGGGTTCCATGTATAGAAGCCGGTGTTCCAACTTGTGGCACGTTGCCATGCATAGTTCGAGTTGAAGGACAGGCCCTTCGTAAACTGCTTGGTCAGGGTTACCTGCATCGCGTTGTAGTGCGAGTTAAAATCCGTACTGTAATACGAGATACCGTTCGTCCAGCCGCATTGGCCGCCACCGATCAACGGGTCGGATATGGCATACGCCGGGTCTGAGCATGCCGGGAGTTTTCCTCCATAGTAGCGTTGCAGATACGTCAGATTATTTGTTCCACCGCTAGGCGAGATGCCAGGGACCGGCGCACCATTCAACGCCTTCACGCCATAATTCGTGCTGGTGCTTACCGAAGGATCGTAGTGAAGGGGCTGCCCGGTGATACTATCCGACGCTGGCAGAAAGATAGCTCCCTCATTAGGGTTGTCCGTGTTGCCGCTGTTATCGCCGAGCGTATGTGTGCCCTTGTTCCCTACATAAGCGATGGTGAACGAGACCGTCGGTGTCAGAGACTGCTGCAGACCTATGTTCCACGCATCCAGGGACGGGAGGCGCAGCGGATTGGGACGAGCGTGTGAGTTAACAAGAGCACCGGGGTTGGGAAGCAGTCCGTTGGAGGGGACCGCGACCGGTGTCGGGGCTGGTGGCCCCTGGGCTAATGTGAATGCATGGCCCAGCACCCCGGTAGTCGTTGTGACTACCTGGTTGGCGAGGATAGGGAGATTCTGTGTTGCAGCATGCCCGAAGACGGAGCCAAACACTCCAATATCAAAACTGCGGCCATAACCACCGCGGATGACGGTCTTCGGGTTCACCTGATAGGCAACTCCAACCCTCGGGCTCCAGGTCTTATTGTCCCTGCCCCAGTTCATATTGCTGGCGACAGTACCGACGCCGGCAACGTTCAGGTAGCCAGTGTTCAGGTCCAGAAGCGCTCCATTCGTCGCGGAATTGATGGTTTCGGGGAAGTAGAACTCGTAACGAAGACCGTAGTTCAGAGTCAGCTTCGGGGAAACCCGCCACGTGTCCTGTGCATAGAAGAATATGCGCTTCTGAAACTCCTTCGCGTTGGTCGAGGTGCTCACGTAACGGTTAAACTGCGTTACATCACCCAGGGCGAAAGTCGCAAAACCAAGCCCTCCTTGTACGGCCAGACTAGGATTCGAGGTCGGCTGGTTGCTGAAATACAGAATTCCTGTTCTGTCATTATCGCTGGGCACACGCAGGTTCCGTGCGTAACGAAGGTCGGCGCCGACTTTGATTGAGTGATTGCCAAGCATCTTGGTCCAGTTGTTGACAATCTGGTACTGATCCTCCTTCTCAATGAGCGGACAGTTGCAGCGATCTACGTTCAAGCCTGCACCATACTGCGGTCCCGAGCTTTGCCCATTCGCGGGCGCCGGTCCGGTTGTCGCACCTACCTCGGCGAGTTGGAAGCTCGGTGCGCCGCTTGTGATAGACGTCCCGAGGTTCATTCCGGGAATGCCTAGTTGGTTAGCGAGTTCGGTGGACTGGTCGTATTTTGAAGTGATGATGTTGTAGCGGAAGTAACCGAGGCGCACATCAGTCACGAGCTTTGCGTTTATGGCGATGTCGGTACCGAGCGCCAGACTGTCATTCGCTCCGGTGGATGTGCCGCCATAACCAGCGAGCCCAAATCCAGCTCCCCCGGCCGGACCGAACATCGTCTTTCCGGTGAGAGTGTCGGTGAAGCGGCTGAACCGGCCAAAGATGTGAATCCTGTCGTTCAGCTGGTAGTCGCCCCGCACATCCCACTGGTCGCTATTAAAGCCGCCCGTACCACCGCCGGCATAGTTGGCCTGTAGTCCGTCGAATTTGCTGCCCGGGAGATTCGGCGCATATGGCTCAAGAAGAGCAAGGAAATTCTTGGCCTGCGTTGAGACTTGAGAGGCGGGAATCACGTTGCCTGGATACGCGACACCGTTGGGCTGATAGATGATGCCCGTGCCTGTGGGTGTGACATTCGCTGCATACTCACTAAAGTCGCATCCCGGAATTCCGCTTGGTCCTACCGCTTTGCCGAGACATGTCTCTACCAGAAGGTGGGACGGGACGGTTTGGACGTTTGATATACCAACCTTTTGACGAACCCCCTGGTAGTCTCCGAAGAAGAAGAGCTTGTCCTTGAGGATGGGTCCGCCGATCGAACCACCAAACTGATTCTTAAGGGCCCCTGGAACCGTGTTCCCCGGTCCCTGGCTGAATGGGTCTTTCGCGAGATTCGCTGCGCTTATGCGATAGTCGAAGGCGGAGCCGTGAAACTTGTTTGAACCCGACTTGGTCTGCGCCGTCACAACTGAGGCGACGGCTTTGCCAAACTCAGCATCGAAGTTCTGCGTCGTGATCTTCGACTCTGAGACTGAGTCAAGATTCGGGTTGACGACGATAATGCCCAGGATCGGATCCTGATTGTCGGTTCCATCCAACTCATAGGCGACACCCGCGAACGCCTGACCGTCTACTTCGATCTGCTGGCTGCCCTGCGGGTTTTCGTCCGCCGCGTGGGCCCAGCCCAACGGCTGAGCGCCCGGCAGCAGCAGTTGCAGACTGGTAAAGTTTCGGTTTGCCAAAGGAAGATCCTGGACCTCCTTCTGCGCGAAGACCGTTGACACGTCGGCGCGATCGGTCTTCAACAGAGGGACCGTATCAGCGTCGACCTCGACGGTCTGCTCCGCAGCGCCGACCGTCATGGTGACTTGCACTTTGACCGCTGTATCGGCGAAGATCTGAATCCCCTTCTGCTCGAAGCCTTGAAATCCCGCAGCGGTTGACTTGAGGTCATAAACATCCGGGATGAGGTGGTCCACAGTGAACTCGCCGCTCGCATTCGACTGAACGGTTGTCGTTGTCCCTTTAGCGACGTCCGTAACAACGAGAGTCGCGTTCGGAACGACTGCACCAGTCGCATCTGCGACGGTTCCATAAATGGAGCCGTAAACAGCTTGACCTACGAGATTTAGGGGAAATACGGAAAGACTGGCAGCCGCAACCAACAGAACGATTCGCGTGACAAATCTCATGATGGGGCTCTCCTGAAAAGTACTGCGCTTCCAACGGTGTTCCTTGCAAAGTGGCCCGAGACAAAGCTGTTTGAACTTGGATTACTCGCTGCTTCCAGACCAGTGGCTGAATAAATCAGAAGAACGGTACTCGACATGCATGGAGAATGTCAATCATCCAACATAACAATTTAGTCACATATTGCATTCTTTTGACATGTCGTTTATGCTCCAGTCCGACCGATGGCCAGACCAGCCAACGGCTGACATTTTCCTCCCGCGCAACAAAATGCTTTTAGCGCGGGGCTTTTTGAATGGGAGGGAAACTACCTCCGGCGATTGCTCGTGGCGGACAGCAATTTTCCCGACAGAGGTTGACCACTTTTCGGGCAAAATGCGTCTAGAATCTGTAGAGCCCTCAGGGCTTAACTTCTATCCGTTCAACGACGGCAGCATTGGAGAGTACATGAAAATCAGACAAGCTGCGCAAGTAGCGGCACGTCTGTCTGGAGCGTCGGCAAACCACAACGGCTTGCTGGAACCCGCCTTTCCAGCCTCTGGCGACATACCCCGGTACCGCCAGGTCTATGAAGATCTCTTTTCCGCCATCAAGTCCGGCCGCTTCAAAGCCGGAGATCGCTTGCCCAGCGAGGCCGAACTCGGCAAGCACTATCAGACCTCACGCATTACTGTTGCGAAGGCCGTTAATGAGCTTCAATTGCACGGAATGGTTTCGCGCCGGGCCGGATCCGGTACCCATGTGCTCCCTCCAGCGGTCTCGACGGGTCGAGTCTTTGGGTTACTCATCCCGGACCTGGGACGTACGGAGATCTTCGAGCCCATCTGTCATGGCATGATGCAGTCTTCACTGTCGAAACCGCATTCGCTGCTCTGGGGCCATGCAATGGGGGAAGCCGCACAGCAGGAAAAGGAAGCCGAACATCTCTGTCAGCAATATGTTTCGCAGAAAGTCTCAGGCGTCTTCTTTGCGCCGCTGGAGTACACACCTGCCAAGGATGCAGTCAACAATCGCATCGTCTCCGCACTCGACCGCGCGGGCATCCAGATTGTCCTGCTCGACCGCTGCTATTCTCCCTACCCAATGCGGTCCAAGTACGACCTTGTTGGCATCGACAATCGCCGCGCCGGATTTCTCATCACGCAGCATGTGCTCGACCACGGCGCAAAGCGCGTGGTGTTTATTGCCAGGCCCCTCTCCGCCTCCACGGTAACAGCCCGCATTGCGGGATATCGCGAGGCGCTGCTCGCATACGGAATCAGGCCGCAGCAGGACTTGGTGCGGCGCGGCGACCCAGATGATCTGAGCTTCTTGCAGAAGATACTCAAGGAGTGCCGGCCGGACGCGATCGTTTGCGCTAACGACTTCACGGCGGCACGTATCATGGCAGGCCTCACGATCTGCGGAGTCCAGGTACCCAAAGAGGTACGCGTGGTGGGGATCGATGACGTCAAGTACGCAAGCCTGCTCCCCGTGCCACTGACCACACAGCACCAGAACTGCGCAGACATCGGGGCCATGGCCATCGCAACCATGCTGCAGAGGCTGGAGAAACCTGATCTCCCAACGCGCGACATTCTTCTACAGACCCACACGGCCGTCAGGAAATCCTGCGGCTTACACCGGTAAGACCAAGGTCTGTGACCATCGAACAAGACTCTTCATGACACTTTGGGGCGGCGGCTTATTTGACATGTCGAATAAGCAGGCAATTAAGCTGTAATGCTATAGTGTTGCGAAATTCGCAATCTAATGGAGCAATCGATGATTCGGCGCCTCACTCTTTATCTTTGCCTTGCCGCTCTATGGCTCTTCTTCAATCCAGGTTCAAGTGGCGTCGTCGCTCGGGCAGAGAACAATGCCGTAGCCGCTGCAGAAAAAACCGCGACGAAAT
The DNA here is from genome assembly GCA_963741395.1 of uncultured Acidobacteriaceae bacterium. GTDB lineage: Bacteria > Acidobacteriota > Terriglobia > Terriglobales > Acidobacteriaceae > Edaphobacter. Next base: position 752,026 of record CAVUHV010000001.1, on the reverse strand, counting down.
CGAACGATGGACCGTGGTGGAAACATGCTGTTATCTATGAGATCTATCCGCGCAGCTTCCAGGACTCTAACGGTGACGGCATTGGAGACTTGAACGGCATTACCCAGCGTCTCGACTATCTGCAATCGTTCGGCGTAGACGCCATATGGCTTTCCCCAATCTACCCTTCCCCGCAGGTTGACTTCGGCTATGACATCTCCGACTACGAGAACATCGATCCTCAATACGGCACGCTAGCCGACTTTGACCGTCTCGTGGCAGAAGCCAAGAAGCGAAACATCCGCATCATCATGGACATGGTGATGAACCACACCTCAGACAAGCATCCCTGGTTCATCGAATCGGAGAGCTCAAAGACCAATCCAAAGCGCGATTGGTACATCTGGCGTGACGGCAAGCCGGGCGGAACGCCTCCCAACAATCCTCCGAACAACTGGATCAGTGAGTTTGGCCACTCCTCATGGCAGTACGATCCGAAGACAGGCCAGTACTACTATCACCGCTTTTACATCCAGCAGCCGGATCTGAACTGGCGAAATCCCGCGGTCGAACAAGCGATGTTTGGCGCCGTTCGCTTCTGGCTTGACCGTGGCGTTGCAGGCTTTCGCTTCGACGCGATACCCACACTCTTTGAAGATCCGCAGCTTCGCGATGCGGAACAGTTGGAAGGCACTAACGCTTATGGCGATCGACTCCAAAAGCAGGACCTCTACGACAATCTGCCTGAAGTCCACGACGTGATGCGGCGCCTCCGCGCGATGGCCGACAAATATCCGGGCGACCGCGTGCTCATTGGAGAGACCTATCTGCCGAACGTCCAGGAACTGGATAAATGGTACGGCGGAGCAAAGCACGACGAACTTGAGCTCCCTATGGACATGCAGGTTGGCTTCACAAATAAGCTCGATGCAAACCTGCTGCGTCAGCGTATCAACGACGCAGAGACCAAGATCGACGGCAACCAGCCCCTCTTTGTCTTTGACAACCACGACAACATCCGCAGCTGGGACCGCTACGGCGATGGCGTTCACAATGACGCAATCGCTCGTATCCTTGCGACCATACTGTGTACTTCACGCTCCACCGCGCTGATGTACTACGGTGAGGAGATTGGCATGGTCACAACACCTCCCGCCCGCAAAGAAGATGTCAAAGACCCCATCGGCATCACAGGGTGGCCCCGCGAGAAAGGCCGCGATGGCGAGCGGACTCCGATGCAGTGGGATGATTCAAAGAACGCCGGCTTCAGCACCGCCAGCACAACCTGGCTCCCCGTAGCTCCCGACTATCCGATCAAAAACGTCAAGGTCGAAGAGAACGAACCGGGATCACTCCTCATGTGGTACAAGCAACTCATCGCAATGAGAAAGACGGACCCCACGTTGCGCGATGGCGATATGGTCATGCTTGATGCAACGAACCCATCGGTTCTTTCTTATCTGCGTAAGGCCGTCGCGGGGCACTCATCCATCCTTGTAGCGCTGAACTGCACCGGTCAACCACAGACAGTCACTTTGGATGCCGGCAAGGCGGGCGCCCACGGTACGACCGTTAGCACTCTGCTGACTGATGTCGACTCTCTCAAGCAGCAATCAAGCCTGACAATCACTTTGCCTCCGTATGCGTCATGGGTAGGCAGCCTAAAATAAGCATCGAGCAAGATCTGGCTTCGTTAGGGGACAACCGATGAGATTAGCAGCCCGCGCTGTGGTTCTCCTGCTTACCGTGCTCGCCCCGCTGAAGCCAAGCTACGCTTCTGCGCAACACTCTGAAGCGACGGACAAAGCAAAGATCCTTCGCTACATTGACGGGGCCTGGACCACTCTGTCGCGCTCGATGACCGACTGTAAGTCGCTGGTTGATCCGAAGGTGACAACCGCCCCTGTGCTATACCTACCTGCCGGTATGGCGGTGCCGCCAGAAGTATCCAAGGCGCAGCATCAGTGCAACGTTGAGGTTCACTACCTGCCGCGCAAGATCACTCACCTGGGCGACGTGCGAGTCTCCGAGCTTCCGACGGAAGGTCTTCTCTACCTCCCCAATCGCTATATCGTCCCCGGCGGCCGATTCAACGAGATGTATGGATGGGACAGCTACTTCATCATTCTTGGTCTTGTCGCCGACAGGCACGTCGATCTAGCCCGTGGCATAATCGAAAACTTCTTCTTCGAGATTGAGAACTACGGCTCAATCCTGAATGCGAATCGTACCTACCATCTCACCCGCTCGCAACCGCCATTTCTCACCTCGATGATCCGCGAGGTCTACGAGCATCCCGGCGGCGCATCCATCTCCAAGGCATGGCTGACGAAGGCCTACGGCTATGCCAAGCGCGACTATAACGTCTGGGTGACTCCACCGCATCTCGCCGGAGACACCGGCCTTGCCCGCTACTACGACGTCGGTGACGGACCAGTGCCCGAGATGTCAGACGACAGCACTTACTATCCCGATGTGATCCGCTGGCTGCTCGCGCATCCTGCCGTCCACACCGATTACCTCATTGACGCTCCCGATGATCCAACTCCGGCCCAGGCCGCTGAACTCGTCACAACCAGTTGTGATATCGCGGTCTCCAAAGTCTGCGCCAACGCCCATTTCGAGGGCCACCGTCTAACCGCCGCCTTCTATAAAGGCGACCGTGCCATGCGCGAGTCGGGCTTCGACACCAGTTTTCGCTTCGGCCCCTTCAGCGGCTCAACGCAGAACTACGCGCCCATCTGTCTCAACAGCCTCCTCTACAAATACGAGCGCGATATGGCTCACTTCGCCACGCTACTCGGCCTGAAGGACGAAGCCACGGAATGGAACAAGCGGGCCTCTGACCGCCGGACTGCGATCAACAAATATCTCTGGGACCCACACCGCGGAATGTTCTTCGATTACGACTTTACGACCCGCCAGCTCTCGAACTACCACTACATCACGACCCTATATCCGCTCTGGGCAGGGCTGGCGACGCCTCAACAAGCCGCCACTGTGGAACAGCAGCTTCCGGTCATCGAGCGTGAAGGTGGAATCGCCATGAGCGATTTCGACTCAGGCACACAGTGGGATCTTCCTTTTGGCTGGGCGCCTACCAACTGGTTGGCAATCAAAGGTCTGTCCGAGTACGGCTATCGCGCAGATGCAGACCGCGTCGCTACAAGGTTTTCCAGCACTATTCTCACGAACTTCCTTCACGATGGAACTATTCGTGAAAAGTACAATGTTGTAAGCGGATCGGCGAACGTGGAGATAGCGACCGGCTATAAGAGCAACGTCGTCGGTTTTGGTTGGACCAACGGGGTCTATCTTCAGATGAATGAGCTATTGATACGCGACGCCCAACGTCACGCCGCCCCCGCGCGACCCAAGCAACCGGAGGCCGCACCAGTGAGCTACCAACTCAGAATCAACTTCGCACGTTGATAGCCGTCTCCTTCTGGAAACCTAACCTCCAGCTCTCCTGAGCTCGTCATGGAACCTCCCTGAAGATTGACGTTCAGCTTCGGCTGATTTTTCCGCAGCTTCAAAGTGGCCGTCGTTCCGCCCATAGCCTCAAGCTCAAGCGACAGACCCCGACCCTCGCGGCTTTCCCTCAAAACCTTCATCTGCGCCGTTCGCGAACCTGGCAGTGGCAGCTCATGCGGGATCGCTACTTCAACCGGCGGCAGGTCAAACTCGAGTGTAGCGCCGTCTCCTTGCGCGGCTCTTCCACTGCGTGCGTCGATGAGCGATACGGCCGGCCCCGCAATAGTTTTGACGCGCACTTGCATCTTCCCGGCCAGGCGCGTGTATTCGAGAGTGCAGACTGACGCGCCCACATGTAGCTGCTCCACAGCCGCGTCGTCCCAATCGGCCGGCAAGTGTGGATCAAGTCGCACTACATGCAACGGCCCGTCGATTTGGATCCCAAAAAGCCCTCGCAGTGTCGGCGTGACGACCATTGCTGACGACCAAAGCTGATGGCTTGTGCTTCGCCCGAATGGCTGAAAGTAAGCTCCTGAAAGGAGTTCAGTCACTGCGCCGAGGTCCTGAGTTGTCGTCTGATCGGCATTCTGCATTAGATGGACGAAGCCAGAGAGTACCCGGCCAGTCCGGTATTCCGCCAACGAAGCCCATCCCGTAAATAGTGGCCATACTGATCCCTGGTGATAGCTGATCGGATCGTAGAGCGGGTCGCTCTCCGCGATATCGCGCAACCCCCAGTCCGTCGAAAAATCATGCGAGGCCCATCGCTCGAAGCTAGCATCCGGATGTGCCAGCCCGTGAGCTCCGCTCCACCACGCGATCATGGGATAGACCGTCGCAGTCTGGTCGACCGAGCCGTCAGGATTGTGACTGAACGCGTAAGCATCCTTCGCCGGCAGGTAGTATTCCTGCTCAATTCGATTCCCGATCAACTCGGCTCGTTTTGCAGCGGCTTGACTCGTATTCTCGTCTCCCATCAAAGTTGCCAGCTTCGCCATGGCGGAGGATGCCTGACGATCGAGCAGCGCTAGATAGATCTCCTGATGCGGCATTCCGGGCGGCCAGCTTTCCACCCAGCCCGTCCCTTGCGAATTGTCATAAATCTCATCGCCGTCGGAGTCGTGGGTCGTCTCGAAGTTCCAGGCCTTTTCCACGGCATCCCGATGCTTGCTTAGAAACTCCACATCACCGCTGCTCTGCACGTAGTCAAGCATGGCCATCAGAAAGAGCGGCGTCGCATCCGCTGCAGCATACATGTAGGGCAACGAACCCCAGTCAACAAACGCCGCGGTCTGCGAGTACTCGTGCATCATCTTGCCGTCGCTGCGCTGCCTCTTGATGAGAAACTCGAGCTCCTCGCGCGAAAGCGCAAAGTCACCGAAGCCATTGACCGCATACAGGGTGTACAGGGCATCGCGTCCGAAGAACCAACCGAAGCCCGGCCGTGCCGAGTCGCCCGATGAGTAGTACCCGGCGACAAGCGCCGTCTCACCGCTCGGCTGCGCTCTGGCTCGCAACTGTTCGATCGAAACCGCCGCCCATGTGAAGTCCTGATTCAGTCGTTCGTCTGGCGTATGGATCGCCGTCAGCTGCTCCAGCAGGCGCTCGTATCGGGCACGATGCGAATCGTAAATCTTCTCGATCGAGCCATTCAAACGATCGATCATGCCCTCAAGAGCCGCGTTCGTAGCAGTTGCAGGAGTAGTTCCGACTGCCATCAACAAAGGGAAGTAGGAATCTTTGTCCCTCTTCGGCTCGTAACGCAGCTTCAATTCCAGCGGGTAGAAGTGCGGCTTCTCCTGGTACGGAGCCATAATTCCCGGCTGCGCGTTTGGCATCGCCACGGCTCCCGCCAGGTTGGGAAAATCCGTGTGGAGAACATAAAACCCGCTGCTCTCGCGCTTCACCCACTCTGCAGACGGCAAGCCTTGCGTTGGCTGCGGCCACATCGGCTTCACCTCAGGCGTAAAGCTGAAGGTCAGCTCGACAGGACGCACCGCATTTATCTGAAACAACACCACCGCGCCGGTACCATCGTCGCTATCGTCGGGAGCGAAGATAATCTGCCGCACCGTGAATGCGATGTGCGAGTAAGTGATGATTGTGTGGTCAGGAAAAACTTCGATCTCGGCGGCATGCACCTTCAGTTCAATCGGCACAGGATAACCCTCAACCTCAGCGCGAATACTGAAGTTGCTTAGGAGTTTCACCGGCAAGATCCACGCCTCGAAGCCTCCCTCCTGCTGGCCCACAACCACTCCCCGAAGCCCCGCAACAGTGAACGGCGTCCCGCTCTCAACGTGGCGCCGAATCGCCATACGCTCGCTCAATGGGAAGAACTTCACGGGACTTAGTGAGCCGCTCTGAGCAGCCGCCACTCCACATAGCATCCAGGCAACTAAGCCGAAACGCATCTCGCCTCCGTATCTCAAAGATTCACCAGTCTACCGTTGCGGCGACTATTCGAGACAGGTACGATGAGTCTCACTTACGAGGACATCAATGATTCAACGTCTCTATATCGTCGCACTTTTCCTTCTTTTCTATTTCGCTCCCATTGGGACAACTGCACAAACCGCGTCCGCTCAAGCCGGCCCAACTGTTTCGTTCCCGAGTTTGCTGAAGGCCGCTGAAGCCGGATCTATCCTTCCTCCATCCGTCTTTTTCCGCGGCCAGAGCGCATCCATTCAGGCCCGCAACTCTGGCGGCATCAGATTTTCCAAGGATGCTCTCCTTCTTGCCACGCTCGTCGACACCTCTGGCTATTCCAGCACTGTGCAGGAAAAATATCAGGCGTACCTTATCACGGAAGCTCCTATCGAGTTTGATGGACACCGACTTCCCCCGGGAGCCTATGGCTGCGGCTTCATCGCAGGAGACAACTTCATCGTCATGGACATCGGAGGGCACGACCTTTTCACGGTCAAGTCGGAGCGTGACGCCGCGATTCGACGCCCAACTCCCCTGCAGGTGCTCGCATCTCCGGCCAACGCGAATCGCTACCGGCTCTATGCGGGCCGCACCTTCGTTGAATTCACTGAATCCCACTGAGACAATCGCGGGATGGTTTCTTCTCTTCTCGATCCGCCGCTACAATCGCAACTGAGATGAACCGCCTGCCCCGTCCGCTATTGCTGGTAGAAAGCCTGCTAATGGCTATGCTCTGCTCGTCGGGGCATCTTGTCTCGCAGCCCAGGCCTGCCACCTCTGTGGCAGCCAACAATATCAAGGAAGCTGACGCCGCATTTCGCGCGGGGTCAGCCGCCTACCAGCAGGGCGATCTACACACAGCACACTTGCAGTTCGCAAAAGTTGTGCGCCTCACGCCGGGTGTCGCCGCCGGTCACGCCGCCTTCGGCACAGTCTTACTAGCCGAGGGAGATGCGCGCGCGGCGGCGCTCGAACTCGAACAGGCCCACCGGCTCGACCCTGAAGACACCACCTCCGCGCTCAACCTCGCTCTCGCCTTTGCGCAGCTGGGCGATAGCGCGAAAGCATTGCCGCTGTTCGAACTACTTGATCGCACCTCTCCACAAAGCATGACTCCGGAAGCGGTCGTCTCCTACGCCGGTGCCCTGGCAGCAACCTCGCAGCGTGATGCCGCACAGCGGCGTCTCCAGCAAGCTTTATCAATCTCTCCCGAGAATGCATCCTTGCACGATGCGCTCGGGTCTCTCTTAGCCCAGGAAGAGCATTACAGCGAAGCGGCTGAACAGTTTCTGCGAGCCACTGCACTCGACCCATCACTCGCCTCGCCGCACTACCATCTCGGATCGGTCTATCTTGCCCAACTCGAGTCCCCCGATGCAGTTCGCGAGCTCACCCTGGCCAATAATCTGGCAAAGGACAATCTCGAGTACACGCTACAGCTCGGCCGGGCACTGCGCGCTGCAAACCAGGACGAGGAAGCGCTAACGGTTCTCCGCCATGCAGTTCAGCTCGCCCCTGGCTCTGTCGATGCTAAGTACGAACTCGCATTAGCGCTGCAGGCCGGCGGCAACGCAAAGGAATCCCTCCCACTCTTTGAGGAAGCCGCCAATGCCCGCCCACAGGACTCCGCTGTCCTCACCAACTTTGCCCTCGCTCTCGTGCAGGTCGGGAATGCCAAACGCGCTGTTCCCCTCTACCTGCGCGCTCTTGCGATCACCCCGAACAACGCGACTCTCCGCGAAGATCTCGGCGTTGCCTATCTCCAGCAGGCGGACATTGACCACGCGATTGAGCAGTTCCGCGCCGGTCTAGCCGCGGAACCGAACAATCCGCAGCTCCATTACGACCTCGGTCTCGCATTCAAACTGAAAGACGATGTGAACGATGCCATCGCCGAACTCGAGCAGGCGGCAAAACTTGATCCCACACTTCCCGACCCTCCTTACACCCTTGGCATTCTCTACATGCAACTGGCGCGCTTCAATGAAGCGCAAACGTCCCTCGAGCGTGCCACGACCCTGCAACCAGATCATGGCGATGCGTGGGCGATGCTCGGGAATGTCTACAAGGAGAATGAGGCGTGGGACAAGGCCGCTGCGGCGCTCCGCCGTGCCATCGAGCTCCAACCTGATCAGCCTAGTCCGCACATTACCCTCGCATCGGTCCTCATTCGTCAAGGCGACGTCTCAGGCGCCGCTGAGGAACGCAAAAAAGCTGCCGAGCTGAGCAGAGCTGCTGTGAACCAGCAGCGCGCCAACTTCTCCCTCGACAGCGGACGTGTTCTGCTCCAGCGCGGCCAGATTCCCGAAGCTATCGTCCAGTTCCAGGCAGCAGTCGCCGCTGCGCCGAATTCCGCGGACGCGCATCGCGCACTCGCCGATGCCCTCGCCCGGCAAGGGCACAACGCTGACGCCGCGATAGAACGCCAGAAGGCCGAACATCTGTCGCAGAACCAGGGAACCTCGACAGGCCCTTCGTCGCACGACAGATAGATTGCCGGGGATACGCTGTTGTCATGATCGACGACTGAAGTTTTCCCAGAATTATCGCCAGCAATCGTCACAAAATCCCGGGAAATTCCATTTAAAGAGGGGTGAGCAGCTCTCCTGTTTCAACAGTTGTGTACGCATCTATGAACCTTATTGAACTACCGCGAGGGCATTTAACGGAGTCTGGTTGAGAATGTGCGAACTGTCGTTATCAGCTAGGTACGCAAAGAATATGGTTCCGGCAGGAAAACCTTGCGCTCCACTAAACCGCGAAAACGTAATCGGCCCGAGCGACCCTTCGGTGGCAGCGACTTTTCCGATGAAGAAGGCGAAGAGTTTGTAGCCGGTCACGCGTACACCAACGTCCCCACTTAGCCGTCTGAAGACATTGAAATCGATTGGATAATTCGCGCGGATGCGGAGCAGGGTAAACACGTCGCCGGACTTGTAGGCTTTCACACCCGAGCCCGACGGAATCGGGTCGCCGCTCGAGGAAGTCAAGTCCCAGGAAGTTAGATCGGCAGACTCAGGAAGCAATACCGCAAGCATCGCAACTCCTGGAGAGCTCATAACTCCAGCGTAGCTGACATCCAAAGCAAACTTGGTGTTGGCCGTGCACCCGGGATCGCACTTGACGATCATATTTTCGAGCGGCGGTGCTGAGATAGCCGTTTTATTCTTAGAAGGCATGGGAGAAACGAGAACCTGTACAGGATTTAGAAAATAGACTATTACGAACACTGCAACGGCACCGCCAGCTCGAATTGATCCGGGAATTTCGACTCTTACAAATCCGGGCAAAAGGGATGCGACTCCTGCGGCGGACAACGCTAAGACAACCCGAAAAACTGTGTACTGGAATGGCGGAGGGTTCGGAAATCGGACGGCGATAAGCAGTAAGGCCCCGAGAAAGCAAACACCAAACGCGAATGCTCCTAACCTCTCTGTCTTGGTGTTAGGAATGGTCGGAGGTCGTTGGGCATGCAATTCTGAGGTGTGAGTGAGATGATTCTCTTGTTGCGTTCGGTCGGGTTGCTGGGTTAGGGCGTACTTCGCTCTGTATTCCAGAGATCGTACTAATCTCTCATGTCCGTCAGGTTTAAAGTAATCGACCCATTGCCAATCCCTTAGCCGCTCAGGGACATCGCATTCTTCAAGCTTCAATGGAATGAGAAAAATACTTCCTTCCGGTTGCATGTCGGCAACGTCGAGTGCTAATTTAATTTCCTTTTGCACGAAGCCAACCTTGCTAACAGAAGCTCGTGAGAGACATACGATAACAACATCGCTGTTGCGTACGGCTTTCGGAATTTCGTCGGCCCAATGCTGTCCCGGTAGCAAGTCCACTTCGTCCAACCAGGGCTGAAAGCCATCCGCTCGGAGGCGCGCCCAGAGTTCACGGACGGCTGCCTTGTCCCCAGATGAGTGACACAGAAAAATTTTCAGCAGTGTCGAATTTGTACTACTGTGCATGATCGCGACCGTTCTTGAGCCAATCAGGACGAAGCTTCTCAAGAACATCACCGCGAACCTTTGCGGCATACGACCTGACATACCGGCCCGTCGCGGATATTGTGTCACAAGTTACTGATGCGCGGTGATCTTTTCATTCGTTAAGCGTTCCAACTCAATCTTTTGAGCGACCTCCGCGATCCGTAAAGGGGGTGAATTTTCCCCAGCCTATAGCTATCCCCACAGATAGATTGCCTCGGGTCTGGCGGTTATCTATACTCGCTGCACTATGAAAGTGGCATGCCATGCGCAAGCCAATTGACATGGCATTCCGAACCTTATAGGGGGCTCCTGCTTGGCCTGGTCTCGGCGCACATTTCTCAACTCCCTTTCGCGCACTGCGCTGGTCCTTTCATTCGACGACGTCCTGGCCTTGGCAATGCCCCAGCAGTCGCCGGCCCAGCCTCAGATCGGTTCACGCCCCACGTACGATACAAGGCCCAGGCCCGCCCCCAAAGGGCCTCCGTCTCCGGTGGCGGGAACACCTCTCGGAGTCACCTTCATCGAGGTCGCCCGCCAGGCGGGTCTCAACGCGAAGACCATCTACGGAGGCGAACACAAGAACCGTTATCTCCTCGAAACCACCGGCTGCGGCGTAGCTTTCTTTGACTATGACCAGGACGACTGGTTAGATATCTTCCTCGTCAACGGCTCCCGCATCGAGGGCTTCCCTAAAGGCCAGGAGCCAATCTCTCGCCTCTTCAAAAATAACCGCGACGGAACCTTCACCGACGTCACCGCAAAATCCGGCCTCGGTCGCAGCGGTTGGGGCCAGGGTTGCTGCGTTGGCGACTACAACAACGATGGCTGGAACGATCTCTTCGTTAGCTTCTACGGCCAGAATGCGCTCTTTCGCAACAACGGCGACGGCACCTTTACTGACGTAACCGCGAAGGCTGGACTACTGCAAACCAAGACGCGCTGGAACACCGGCTGCGCCTTCCTCGATTACGATCGCGACGGCCAACTCGACCTCTTCGTCGCCAACTACATCGACTTCGACATCAAAACCGCGCCTCTACCCGAGGCTGCCGGCTGCGCCTACAAAGGCATCCAGGTCGCCTGCGGCCCTCCCGGCCTTCAGGGAGGAAAAAACATCCTCTACCACAACAACGGCGACGGCACCTTCACCGATGTCTCCGAAAAGAGCGGCATGTGGGACACCATCGGCACCTATGCGCTCTCGGTAGCCGTCTCCGATCTTGATGGCGACGGCTGGCCCGACATCTACTTAGCCAACGACTCTACTGCGTCCACCTTCTACCAGAACCAGAAGGACGGCACCTTCAAGGACGTCGCCATTGAGGCCGGCATCGCCTACTCGCCCGACGGCAAACCGCAGGCCGGCATGGGAGTTTCCATCGGAGATTACAACCGCGACGGTCGTTTCGACATCGTCAAGACCAACTTCGCCGGCGATACCGACTCTCTCTATCTCAATCTCGGCGGCGGCAACTTCGAGGACCACACCTACCTCTCCGGCCTCGGTGTCAACACGCGCTTCCTCGGCTGGGGCGTCGGTTTCTTCGATATGGACAACGACGGCTGGCTCGACATCCTAATGTCGAATGGTCACGTCTATCCCGAGGTAGATGGCACCAATGTCGACGCACCTTACGCGCAGCACAAGTATCTCTACCGCAACCTGCGCAACGGCCAGTTCGAAGAGGTCACCTCGCAAGCGGGTCCGGGCATCACCGATCCCGCGGCAGCTCGTGGCACTGCCTTTGGAGACTACGATAACGACGGCGATATCGACGTCGTTATCAACTGTGTAAACAGCCTGCCGCAGCTCATTCGCTGCGACTCAACGACGGGCCGCAACTGGATCAAGATCCGTACCGTCGGAACCAAGTCGAATCGCACCGGAATCGGAGCGCGTCTCGCCGTCACGACTCAGCTCGCCGATGGAAAGCCCTTCGTCCAGATCGACGAAGTCCGAAGCGGAGGCAGCTACTTCTCCCAGAATGACCTCCGCATTCACTTTGGCCTCGATCGAGCAACGAAGGCCGACCTGGAGATCCGCTGGCCCTCAGGAGCAGTCGACAGACTCCCCAGTCTCGCCGCAAACCATCTGTACGTCGTTCAGGAAGGGGGAAAGATCCTCAAGACCGTTGCGATGGGCCCGGTCCACCAAACATCTTAACCACCATTCTTCATCCAGACACCCACACGAATAATGCCAGCATTTACAATTGGGCGAACTCCGGTGGAGATACTGATTTTTGCCGAATCATCATTTCGGCCTAGGATTGCTATCGACACTGAACGCTGAGTAAGTAAGGAGAGAACGAACGTGTCTGCTGCCAAATCTAACTTTGAACGTCTGCATGAAGCAGGAGTCCTCAACTCCGAGCACTTCTCCGAACACGACAAAAAGGCGCTCGAGGGCCTTTCAACCGAAGAGACGGACGTTCTCATCAAACTAAAAAAGAAGATGGGCGACGTTCCCTCGGGCAAAGATCATATGCGTCCTAACTTCCCCGTGTAGCCCGGCCCCCGTATCTCGTTCGCTTCCGCTTCTTCTCACTCCGTTCGCCATCGCTGCGTTCCGGCGGTGGTGTTTGCTCCCATCTTCGAAGCGCATCTTCGATCTCTCTAGAGAGGCTTCCGCACCATGCGAACCGTTACTCACAGCGAGGTCCTGTGGAGCAGGATTCAACTCGCCGAAGGCAGGCTCCTCTCTGTCAGTCACCGCTTCTGGACCCATCCGCAATTAGCTGACGTGCTGCCGGATTTCCTCGTGCAGCTTCATCGCGTCATGCGGGGCGGCATCATTCTGATGCGTGTCGCTCGCGACCGCGCTCTCATGCTCGATAACGATGAGGTTGCAGCCATCGCCGCCCGCTACCTGGACACACATATCGCAGAGGAGGGAGACCACGAGGCCTGGTTGTTGGACGATATAGGCACACTTGGTATTCCCCCGGCCGACGTTCTTCGGGCCAATCCCCTGAGCTCCGTGATCTCTCTGCTCGGTGCGCAGTACTTCTGGGCGCTCAACATCCATCCTGTGACCGTCTTCGGTTATCTGATTGTGCTCGAAGGCTACCCTCCGCTCTCTGAGCAGCTGGAAGCGATTCGCGTTCGCACCGGCCTTCCCGCGACCGCCTTCCGCTGCCTGCAGGCCCATGCCGACAACGACCCTCATCACATCGCAGACCTCAACCACACGCTCGACCAACTACCACTTTCGTCCGAGCAACAAAAGTTCATCGCCCTCAGCGCTTTACACACAATCGACTCCGTCGCGTCCGTCTTCGAGGAGTTCCTCGGCCGGCTCGCGACGTGCGACGAAGCGGCGCAAGCTCTCACTCCCTCCCATGCATGAAGGCCAGACGATCTCGCACTATAAGGTTCTCGAGCAGTTGGGCAGTGGAGCCACGGGGATCGTCCGCAAGGCCGAAGACCTGCTCCTCAACCGTATCGTCGCTCTAAAGTCTCTATCACCCGCAGTTCTCTCCGACCCAGCGCAGAAAGGCAGCCTCCTCGAAGAGGCCCGCGCCGCATCGGTCCTCGACCACCCCAACATCTGCCGTATCCACCAGATCGAGGAGCTTCCTAACGGACAAATCATCCTTGTCATGGGCTACTACGAGGGCGAAACCCTCGCCGAACGAATCGGCCACGGCCCGCTCGACCTCACCGCCGCCGCCGTCCTCGCCTCGCAGCTGCTCTCTGGCCTTCAGCACGCGCACGAACAAGGCATCATCCATCGCGACGTCAAACCGTCCAACGTCATCATCGACCGTCGCAACACCGTAAAGATCGTCGACTTCGGCCTCGCCCGGCGCCCCAATGTCTCGCGCGCCGTCACAGAGACTGGCATCATCGTCGGCAGCATCAGCTACATGTCTCCCGAACAGGTCCTCTGCAAACGGGTCGATCATCGCGCAGACCTGTGGGCCTGCGGCGTGGTCCTCTACGAGATGCTCACCTGCGAACTTCCCTTCCGCGGCAACACCCCGTACGCAGTCTTCGACGCCATTGTCCGCTCCAGAGCTCCCTCCGTCCTGGAACTTCGGCCCGATCTCCCTTCCGCAATCGACGAGACCATCCAGCGCTCCCTATCCAAGTACCCTGAAGATCGCTTCAGCGACGCAGCCGAGTTCATCACGGCTCTCCTTCCCTTCTCCCGCGCTGAGCTCGAAGCACTTCACCCTGTCTCTCTCGTTCCTCTGCTGGCGGACTCACGCGCAGCTATATCCACAAACGCTTCACTCGTTGTCCTTCCGTTTACCTGTACAGAAACGAATAACGAAATCAACTACTTCTGTGATGGCCTGACGGAAGAGATCATTACCGATCTCTCGAGCGTCCGCTCCCTTCGTATCATCTGCAGATCTTCAGCCATGCAGCTTAAGGGAACCAGAGAGCCTCCCCAGAAGATCGCCCGCGATCTCAACGTCCGTTATGTCTTAGAGGGTTCCGTCCGGGTCAACACCGGGGTTATGGAAAAGAACCCACGAATCCGGGTCAGTGTCCAGCTGATCGATCCACAAAGCCAATCGTTGTTATGGGCTGAAAAATACAACGGAACCATGGATGATGTCTTCGCCATCCAGGAAAATATCTCGCGACAGATCGTGTCTGCCCTTAAGATTCAACTAAGTCCAACCGAGGATAAAAGAATGCTCTCTCGCCCATTGCCCGACATCGAGGCTTACCGTTACTACCTCATGGCGAAGCATGAAATCCTCGAATATTCTGAGGACGCCTTAGCTCGCGCGCTCGAGTATCTCGAGACCGGCGAACGCATCGTCGGCAAGAACGTCCTCCTCCTCTCGGCCAAGGGACAGGTCTATTGGCAGTACGTCAACGCAGGCATCTCCTCCGACTCCGAATATCTCGTCAAGGCGAAGCACTGCGCCAACGAGGCCCTCGAGATCGACCCCAACTCCGCGCATGCGTACCGCCTCCTCGGCCTCGTCAGCGTGCAGGAGGGCGACAGCCAGAAGGCCGTGCGACTCCTCAAAAAAGCCATCGTCTATGATCCAAACGACTCTGACACGCTAAGTTGGTACTCCGCCGTCTGCGGCCTCAGTGGTAAGGCCCACGCCGCCATGCCTCTCGCGCGCCGCATCCTCGAGATCGACCCTCTCACGCCGGTCTACCGCTTCGTCCCGGGTCTTCTCTCACTCATGGGCGGCGAGTTCGCCGAAGCGCTACCTTCCTTCGACGAAGCCATCGAACTCGACCCCGGCAATGCTATGCTGCTCTGGTGCCGCGGCCAGACGCTCTCCCTCTGCCTGCGCAACGAGGACGCCATCGCGCAGTTCAGGCAGATCGAAGCCGCTCATGGCGGACATTTCTTTGCGCAGCTCGGAAACTTCATGCAGGCCGCCCTCAATAATGACCGCAAAGCCGCCGACCTCGCCGCAACCGACGAGCTCAAAGAGATCGCCCGCTGCGACCCCCACTATTCCTGGAGCATCGCCCAGTGCTACGCCTTGCTCGGCGATACCGACAGCGCAGTCGCGTGGCTCGAGAACGCCCAGCAGAAGGGCTTCATCAACTATCCCATGATCAGTCGTTGGGATCCGCTCCTCGCCCCCGTCCGCCAAACCCCGGCCTTCGACGACCTCATCGACCGCGTCCGTGAACAATGGGAGAACTTCGAGGTCTAATGCCGTCCCGCACCCCAACGAAGGCGAAGCCTCGCTCTCCACTCAAAGGCTGCACGCAGAATCTTCGCGATGCAAAATCAATCGGCGCGGTCGATCCTGCGCAGCAGATCGAAGTCACCATGCTGTTGCGCTCTCGGACGAAGCTCCCACGTCTTCGGAGCAATTCACAGCCGCGGAAAACCCGCAGGCACCTCTCACAAGCCGAAGTCGCTCGTCATTACAGCGCGAGCGCTGCCGACATCGCAAAGATCCGTCTCTTCGCTACACGACACGGCCTCGCCGTAATCGAGCGCGCACCTCATCGCCGCGCCTTAGTGCTCGCCGGAACAGCCAAATCGATCGCGCAGGCATTCTCCATCGAATTCAACAACTTCAACCATCCCGACGGACACTTCTTCGCGCCCACGCAAATCCCATCTATCCCGGCCGAGTTGAACGGCATCGTCGAAACGGTTCTCGGTCTCCACGATCGCCGCGTCGCCCGGCGACGCCGTCTCTGGTCCGCCGGCAAACGTGGCCCGAGCCGCTCCATGCTCGATCTCGCCGAGGCTTACGCGTTCCCCAAAGACGCCGACGGCTCCGGACAGACCATCGCTCTCATCGAACTTGGCGGCGGTTTCCGTCTCTCCGATATCCAGGCGTTCTGCTCCAGGCTAAATATCTCTCCGCCAAAGATCACCACCGTCGAAGTCCGCGGAACGCGCAACCATCCGGCCCCCGTTCGCGATGTCCGCAAGCTCATCGACTTTATCCACGGGAAACGCAAGCTATCGTCTAAAGAGCAAAGCTCCCCTGGCATCGAGTCCGCGCAGAGCACCGTCGAGGTCACCATGGATATCGAGATCCTCGCCGCTCTCGCTCGCGGCGCTCATATCGTCGTCTACTTCTCTACGCCCGACGAACAGGGTATCTACCACGCCATCACGCAGGCCATCCATGACACCGGTCACCGTCCAGACATCCTCTCCATCAGTTGGGGCGAGCCAGAAATCTCTCTCTCCGACGCTTACATCCGCGCCATCGACGAGGCCCTCCTCACTGCCGCCCATCTCGGCATCACTGTCATCGCCTCCGCCGGAGACGCCGGCGCTCTTAACAACTCGCCCGACAACCTGCCCACCGTCAACTTCCCCGCCAGCAGCCCCTGGTGCATCGCCTGCGGAGGCACTACACCGAAGCCCAAAGGTAAACACGGCCGGGAGGAGATCGTCTGGAACTCCACCTACCACGGAGTCAAAGGGGCAACGGGAGGCGGCATCAGCCGCAAATTCCCACTCCCTTCATGGCAGAAGAACGCGCGCGTGCCCCTGGGCCCAACAGGCAAGCCCGGCCGAGGAGTCCCAGACGTCGCCGGCCCAGCCGATCCCCGCTACGGCTCCGAATTCCTCGTCGCCGGAAGCACCTTGGCCACCGCCGGAACCAGCGCCGTCGTCCCCTTCTGGGCCGCGCTCATCGCCCGCTGCAATCAAGCCCTCGACACCCGCTGCGGCTACTTCAATCCTGCGCTCTACCGTCTGGCGCAGAGTGGCGCTTCACCTCTCCACCCCGTCACAAAGGGCAATAATGACGGCTATCGTGCGCGTAAAGGCTGGAATGCCTGCACCGGCTATGGAACTCCTCACGGCGAAGATCTGATTCGTGCTCTCCGATAGAAGTTCAACCCGCGCCAGGCCGGCGCTGAATGAAGGTGAGCCGCGAAGCCTAGAAGCTTCCGGCAAAGATCGCCTTCAGCTTTGCCCGCAGACCCTGCTCCTCGCTTGCCTTACGCACCTGCGTTCTGTGCGTGTAGAGAAGCATTCCGATCGCCGACGCAAACTCTGGCCTCGCCAGCTCTTGAGGCATTCGTGACAGCGGCACCGGATAACCGATGCGTGCCGGAACGCGAAGCAGGCTCTCCGCGTTGTCCAGAAGGCCGGACATCAGCGCTCCGCCACCCGTAACGACACAGCCAGCGCCGAGCGCCTCCAGCACTCCACCCTGACGCAGGTTGTCGCGCAGCATGGTGAAGAGTTCGCGCGCCCTTGGCTCCAGGATCTCGGCCAGAAACCTCTGCCGCACCATGCGTGCAGGCTGGCCACCCGATATCGCAAGATTTCCACCCACTTCAATCTCATTCAGCTGCGGCACCGCAGTCACAACGCAATGGCCGTAGGTCTTCTTCAGCTCCTCGGCCTCTTCCACGGTCACATGCAATCCAACGGCAAGGTCGTTCGTAAAGTGATCGCCGCCGATGGGCAGAACAGCGGTATGCGCGACTGATCCCTCGAAGAAGACCGCAAGCTCGGTTGTGCTTGACCCGATATCGGCAATGCAGACTCCCAGCTCTCGTTCATCGGCTGAGAGCACAGCCTCCGCGGACGCGATGCCTTCGTACACCGTGTCCAGCACCTCCAGCCCTGCGCGATTCGCGCATGTAATCACGCTTTGGGCCACACCGCCGGAGCACGTCGAAAGGTGCAGATTCACCTCGAGCTTGTTCCCAACCATCCCGATTGGATCGTGAATGCCGGGCTGGTCGTCGAGAATGAACTCCTGCGGAAGCAGGTGCAACACCTCCCGGTCTGGAGGCAACGCCACGCTGCGTGCTCTATCCACTGCAGCCCTCACCTCTTCGCGCGTGATCTCGCGCATGCGGCTTCCCATGCTGATGCCGCCGCGCGAGTTGATGCCGCGCACGTGCGTGCCGCCTACACCGACAACAGCCGTCTCGATCGCCGCCTTCGCTGTGCGCTCCGCCGTCAGCGCGGCGCGATTGATCGCCTCGGCCGCCGGCCCGAGCTCAGCGATAAGTCCTTTGCGCATTCCGCGGGAAGGCTCGACGCCGTGGCCGCGATAGCGCAGGACACCATCCTGCACCTCTGCCACGAGGACGCAGCTCTTCATGCTTCCTGCATCCAGCACAGTAATCAGATTGTCCGGCTTAGGAGTCTTCATGGATGATGGACCACCTGTGGTGGATGATAGACGGTGCTCGGCGGTACCTTCTTCGCAGGCGCGTGCTTCGCGGCCGGCTTCGGATGGACAGGAGTCGCTGCCTGCTTGTGTGCCGCACTCTTTGGAGCAGGCGCGGCCGGCGCAGGTGTCGTGCTCGCGGCCGCCGGACTAGATGACGCCGCCGCTGCAGCAGGCGCTCCGCTCACCGGAACTGCACTGCCCGGCGCCATCTGAAGCACCGCCTCCGTCTCATAGCGCATATCCACCGAGACGAGCCGCGGATACTGCGCCCTCCACTCCGGCAGATGCTCTTCGAACTTCTTGTATCGCTCCAGAAAGTTGTCCTCGCCAAAGTGCACCAGCACCTCGCTCGAGTGGTCCGGAATAAGCGCTCGAACATCCTCTGGATTCGAGAGGTCCACCTCGCTCAGGTTGCGCGACACTTTCTCGCCGCCGCTGTCCAGGTCCACCGTGAATCTCTGGAATATCTTCATCCTCGCCGCACGCACCGACAGGGGATCGTTGCCGTCGATCCCTGTGACAACTGGAAACGAATACTTCATATTCGCCTGCACGTCCGTAGGCATATCGAGTAGTACACCGTTTGCATCGACCAGCCCAATGTGGCCTCCCTGTCGCACAAACGCAACAGGAGTCCGCTCAATAATCGAGATGCGCAGACGGTTCGGCAGCAGCCGCATCACCGTCGCATGCTCCACCCACGGCAGTCGCTCCAGCTCCGCCTTGCGATCTTCCAGTGGAACCCTGAAGATATTCCGCTCCACATCCTCTCCAAAGATGCTCAACAACTGGGCCCGTGTCACATGCTCGTTGCCTTGAATCTCAATCGCCGCCGACGACGGAATCACGAAGCGATCATCGTGCAGGATGGCGCTTCGAGCAAGCATCACGACACCGGCACACAAACCAAGAAACGCCAACACCGCAATGGCGGCGGCAATTCTTCCCCATCGCGTACGCGGAAGTCCGCTCCTGAAGCGAAGCCGCAGGCCTCCCGCACGGCGACGCCGCCGGGGAGCATCGTCCTCGAAAAAGTCATCCGCAAAATCCTCTGTAAAATCCCGACGCATCATGCGCCTCGCCGGCGCCGACGAACCTCGGCCCGAATCACTGTTCTCCGAAGCGTAGTCCGGCTCCGGCGCGTCAAGCACCGAAGTTGCGCGCTTCGAAGATAAACCGCTATGTCGCAAACCCAAGCGAGGCCGCGAGAATCACCACCCTGACTATAACGTGCAGGCTGCCTCGTCTAAACTCCTGTACGTCTTAGCGTACCCTTTCAGGAACGCACCAACAACCTAACCCCACTCCCTCGAAGGTGTTACGGAATCACCTACAACCCCTTGTTCCTGAGGCCATCCAGAATTGCCCCACCCGCCTGAGAAACATTGCCGGCTCCGAGCGTCACGATCACGTCGCCTTCACACGCCTCATTCACGAGTGCCTCGATACCCGTCGCGACCGAGTCTGCATACTCGACGCCTTCGGTTCCAATTGTGCTGACCAGGGCCTCTGACGTTACGCGTTCGATCGGCTCCTCACTCGCCGCGTAGATATCCAGCACCTCCACGCGGTCCGCGTCCCGGAAGGCCCCGGCAAACTCGGCCATCAGGTCACGCGTACGCGTGTATCTATGCGGCTGGAACAGCACAAGAACCCTCTTATACCCACACTCCCTGGCTGCCTTCAGCATCGCGACGATCTCGGTCGGATGATGTCCGTAGTCATCCACGACCGTCACGCCGCGAACGGTTCCCTTCACCTGGAAGCGCCGGTCGACGCCGTGAAAACTGTCCAACCCGGCCGCAATCTGCTCCGGCGCGACTGCGAGTTGGACTCCCACTGCCACCGCCGCCGCGGCGTTCAAAACGTTGTGGCGACCAGGAACATGTAGCCGGAATGGCCCCAGGCACGTGTCTTTGTAGATCACCGCAAAGCGGGAGAAGCAGTCAGGGTCGCGTTCAAGCAACTCAACTTTAAAATCTGCATCCGCACTCTCACCGTAGGTGAAGAGCCTTCGCCGCACTCTCGGCAGAACCGCACGGAGCAGCGCGTTATCGACGCACGCTGTCGTCGCACCGTAAAAGGGCACACGGTCCATGAACTCCACGAATGCGCCCTCGACGTCAGCCATATCTCGGTAGCAGTCCATATGTTCGCGATCCAGATTCGTCACAATGGCAAGCACGGGCGATAGCTTCAGAAACGTCCGGTCGCTCTCATCGGCCTCGGCCACCAGATACTGCGAGTTCCCCAGGCGCGCATTCGAGCCCAGCGCATTAACACGTCCTCCCACGACGACCGTAGGGTCGAGGCCTCCGGATGCCAGTACAGAAGCAACCATCGACGTCGTGGTCGTCTTGCCGTGCATTCCCGCGACCGCGATCCCATACTTCAGGCGCATCAACTCGGACAGCATCTCCGCCCGCTGAATCACCGGAATCTTCCGCGCCCTGGCCTCAACCACCTCAGGATTATTCAGGCTCACAGCTGAGCTGGTTACGACAACATCGCTGGCTGCTGCATTGGCGGCGGCATGTCCCTCAAAGATCCTCGCGCCCAGTCCCACCAGGCGTTCCGTCACCGCGCTGCGCCGCAGGTCGCTCCCTGATACGGGATAGCCCATCGTCAGCAGGATCTCGGCGATCCCGCTCATTCCAATTCCGCCAATTCCAATGAAGTGAATCCGCTGCGACGGTGCAAACAAAAAGTGTCCAGAGGGAGTGACAGGCACAAGCATAACCACCACTCTAGCAGCGGTCCAGCACGGGCGTTTCAGATTCCCGTCAGGATGTACCCAACATCTGTGCAGGGATATGAAGCAGACTGAGAGCGAAGAACAGGAGCAGCACGCCGATCAAAATCATCTCGGCGAGAGAAGGAGCGGAGTTGCGTCTGCCGTCTTGAGTGCTTTGTTTAAGAAGTGCCATGTTTTCGCTCCTTAGGTTTGGCGTCGTGTCTGAAAAGGGGGCAAAAGAAAAACCCACGTATCGCGGTTGGCGCTGATACGTGGGTTCCTGAAAGTCTTCTAAGTCAGAACTCTATTTCAAATTGAGGCTAGTTCGATGACTCAGGTCAGGGAAGATCCAGCGCAGCAGCACGCCGTGCCCATACAACAAGGGCAACAAGTACAAGCTGCGATGCGCATCCATCCCATGAAAATGAGCTTAGAGGCTTTGACAAGCGGCGTCAACCCGGGGCGAAGGCTTAAAAGGAAACCCACGCAGCGCGGTGGGGGCTGTTGCGTGGGTGTTCCCGTAAAGCAACGAAGTGGGTGGACTTCGTTATGGCCGACTCAACCCGAAGGGAGTCCTGCCACTTCATTAACATAGCTCGAATGAACGAATATCGTCAAGCGCTCGCCGGCACAAAATCGCCGCTCCTTTACCGGCGGCTACTTGGACAATAAATATCATGCCTTCTTATATTTACGCCCGCTAGTCATAAGCGGCAAATCAGCAATTCCCGCTCGTAAATCATCTCGGGGGGAAGGTGGTCATGAAGCGCCAGAAACAGCTCCTCGTGATCCATTACCTCCCTTCGCCACGCAGCACGGTCCACGGTCTGCAGTTCCTCGAACATCGCCTTCAGTCGCTCACGAGGAATCTTCATACCCTCCCAGTTGATGTCCTCAAAGTGCGGCGTCCAGCCTATCGGAGTCTCCTTGCCCAGCGCTCTTCCGCGCACGCGGTCTACGATCCACTTCAGCACGCGCATGTTCTCGCTATAACCCGGCCAAAGAAACTTACCGTCGGCATCCTTGCGGAACCAGTTCACATGAAACACCCGCGGCGTCACCGAGAGTGTGCGCTGCATCTTGATCCAGTGACGGAAGTAGTCGCCCATGTGATACCCGCAGAACGGCAGCATCGCCATTGGATCGCGGCGCACCTTCCCCGTCGCACCCGCAGCCGCCGCCGTCGTCTCCGATCCCATCGTCGCACCCGTGTACACTCCGCCTGACCAGTTGAAGGCCTGGTAAACCAGCGGCATCGTGGTGCTGCGCCGCCCACCAAAGATGATCGCCGAGATCGGCACCCCGTTCGGGTCTTCCCATGACGGATCGATCGACGGACATTGGCTCGCCGGTGCCGTAAATCTTCCATTGGGATGAGCCGCAGGCTGCCCGGTCGCTTTGCCGATCTCCGGAGTCCACCTGTTTCCTCGCCAGTCGGTAAGCTCGGCTGGCGGAGTGTCTGTCATTCCCTCCCACCACACGCCTCCCTCGGGCGTCAGCGCGACGTTCGTGAAGATCGTGTTCTTCCTGAGCGTCGCCATCGCATTCGGATTCGTCTTCGGGCTCGTCCCGGGAGCTACACCGAAGAAGCCCGCTTCAGGATTGATCGCGTGCAACTGCCCGCTTTCATCCGGTTTGATCCAGGCAATGTCGTCGCCAACGGTCCACACCTTCCACCCATCAAATCCTGCAGGCGGAATCATCATCGCGAAGTTTGTCTTGCCGCACGCCGAAGGAAACGCCGCCGCAACATACGTCTTCTCCTTGGTAGGCGACTCCACCCCCAGGATGAGCATATGCTCGGCCATCCATCCTTCATCGCGCGCGATGTTCGAGGCGATCCGCAGTGCGAAGCATTTCTTTCCGAGCAGCGCATTGCCGCCATAGCCTGACCCATAGCTCCAGATCTCACGCGTCTCCGGAAAGTGCACAATGTACTTCTCGTCGTTGCACGGCCACGGCACATCCTTCTGCCCAGGCTCCAGCGGAGCGCCCACGGTGTGCATACACGGAACCACGCGCTTCTCGTCTTTGTCGATCTCGGCAAAGACGTCCTTTCCAATCCGCGCCATGATGCGCATGTTCACAACCACGTATGGCGAGTCCGTCAGTTGCACCCCGATCTGGGACATCGGCGAGCCCACCGGCCCCATGCTGAACGGCAGCACATACATCGTCCTTCCGCGCATCGACCCGCGAAAGAGCTGCTTCAACTTTCGCCGCATGACAAACGGATCTTCCCAGTTGTTCGTCGGCCCCGCAGTGTCTTTGGAGAGCGAGCAGATAAACGTCCGGTCCTCTACGCGCGCCACGTCGTTCGCAGCCGACCGCGCATAAAAACATCCCGGCCATAGCTTCTGGTTCAGCTTGATGAACGTCCCACCCTCGACGAGTTTATGGCATAGCCAGTCATACTCGGCCTTCGAGCCATCGACCCAGTAGATGCTGTCCGGCTGGCACAAGTCCGCCATCTTTTCGACCCAGCGGATGAGATGTTTGTTTGTCGTAGGAGGGGTGGCAAGTACTGCGGTGGCCGTAGCCGTCTCGGTCTTCATAAATAGGGAGCAATATCCTTCAGTCTTTAAGTCTTCGCCTCCCCCAGCGGGCTGTCAACCACGCTGGGCGAAGATCGAACCGCAGGTGGTCCAGCCAGTCTCCCAATTTCGCAATCTCACGACGTATGCGACGCAGCGCCCCGGCGTCGCCAGAACTCCACAAGCGTTGCCGCAATCGTGAATGCGAGAGGCCCGAGAATAATGCCCGTCAGTCCAAACAATGCCACTCCGCCAATAATCGATAGGAAGATCGTCGCGGTGTGATGTGGAAGGCGGCTGCCCACGAGAATGGGATAGAGAAAGTTATCGATCGTGCTGACGATCACCCCACCCCAAACTGCCAGGGCGGCAGCCTTACCCCAATGCCCCGTCAGCCCGAGATACACCGCAATGGGCGCCCACACCAGCACCGCGCCGAAGACCGGAATCATAGCCATTAAAACCGTTAGCACCGCCCACAGCACGGGACCCGGCACTCCAAGCAACCAGAAGGCAAGCCCGGAGAGTGTTCCCTGCACGCATGCCACGACGACTCGGCCCAGCGCCGTCGCATAAATGGTGTCTGTGCAGCGCGCAAGAAGCTCACTCGTCTCGTCCTCTTCGAGAGGAATCAACGAACTCGCAAACCGGATCGCCTGCTCGCGGTCGCGATAGAGAAAGAAGAGCAGAAACAGCATCGCAACTACCTGCGTGATGATCACAACCGAGTGGCCAATCAACGCCGCCAACTTCGTTCCCAGAAATACAGCGGTCGCCCGTACCGCATTATTGATGTCGAGGCCGTCGGTAAGACTACTCAGACGTTCCATAAGCGCTGGATGGTCAGTAAGAAACTCCCCGATCTGTGCCTGCGTTGATCCCTTGCTGAGTAAACGAACTAAAGCGAACGCCTGCCGACCCAGCTCCTGGACGAGAAAGAATGCAGGCACGATAATGCTCAGGACCACAAGCACGACTGCAATTGCGGCCGAAAGATTTCCGCTTCCAATCCGGCGGCTCAACCACCCATAGGGCCGTTGTGTCGCCACAGCCAGCACCACTGCACCCACAATGGCCGACAGAAATGGATGAAGGATCAGGCCGCAAACGACAAGAAGGCCGAGCGTCAGCAGAAAGAGCGCAGCCTGTCTCCAAACCGGCTCGTCATGGCGGTCCCACATCGATCGCTGCGCCATATCTCCTTATATGGTGCTCCCCGTGACTTCTGGGTTGTAACTCAAACTAGCGAATAGCCTTTGGTTCTACCCTACTTATCGGGAAACGGCACAAACTTCTCCGCGCACGACTCTGCAGAGCCGTGCCCTGCGCTTCCCTGCACCGTCGAGTCCGCACCATTCGGCAGCTTCAAATTCACTGGTCCCGGCCCGAGCGTGATGTCAGCGTGCTGCAGAGAGTAGGTATACGCGCCCTCATCCGTAGTCAGAACTCCGTCCAGCGTCGCTGCGACACGATGATCATGGTCGTAGCCATTGAAGCTGAACTTCCCTCCACCAGAGATCCGCACGTTATGCAGCGTGACATCGCGAAACGTCGGAGGCGAGGTTCCCTTCGGCGTCCCAGCCGCCGTGTACCCCGTATCGAGCATAATCGGGTTAGGTGAATTGCGAATGCAGACGTCGTCGTACACCACATCGTGCACAAGGCCGCCGCGCGAGCCGTTCGACTTGATGCGAATCGCATTATCCGGCCCATCGAGCGAAAGATCGGTGACACGAATTTTACTCACGCCCCCATTCGTCTCACTCCCAATCGACATCCCATGACCCCAATAGAAGTGGTTGTGAATCACTGTCATGTTGCTGATCGGGTCCCCACCCTTGATCGCAACATTATCGTCGCCGGCACGGATGAAACCGTGCGTAATGGTGATGTTCTTCGAACCGCCGGGATCGACACCATCCGTATTCCGCGCACCCCGCTTCGGCGTATCGATCTTCAAGCCCCACACCGTGAATCCGTCGCCGTGGTTGTAGACGACGTGGAAGTTCGGCGAGTTCTTCAGAGTAATCCGGCAGAGCGTAAAGTTGTCCGCATAGTCCGCGACGATAATCCGCGGAACCTGTTGCCGTCCGCCAGCCCGCGCCTGCTCCGCAAGCTCCCACCAGGTCACATCCTTCCCCAGTAGCTTCGCGCCGCCCCTGCCATCAATCGTTCCATCACCCATCACGCCGGCACCCGAAACATGCTTCACCGAGATCAGCGGCTTGCACCCATTGCGCTCCTCATTCACAACACCACAGCTTCCCGGCGAGGTCTCGTAGACCTTCGGATCACGCGAACCATACAGCGTCACGCCCTTGTCCACGATCAGCGTTACGCCCTTGCGCAGTTCAACAGGCCCGCTCAGAAATGCATCTTCGCCCGCGTTAGCCTTCAACTCAACGCCCTGCCCCTCCCCGCAGCGATCGATCGCCTGCTGAATCCGCGCCGTATCCAGCTTCGATTCATCCTCGGGAGCGATAGCTCCACCGATCGCGCCAAGCTCTGCTGCCAGCATTGTGCAGATTGGCGGCATCACCGGTTCGGACACGGTTCGGGTGTCCTGGGCCATCAACCGGTAGGCCGAGAGCAGTGACAACATCATGAAAGGGGCGAAGCGAGTGCGCATGAATGAGGCTCCAGGTGGTCGAACCAATTATGCCATCCGCGTCAACGTCGCCGCACTAGTGCCTTTTCCCCATTAGGGCACGCTCGCTAAGGGCAACATGGCGAAGCGAATACGCTTCCGGTTCCAGGTATAGGTCAAATAGATTTCACCGGCTTTGCCCTGAATGATGGCGGGATAAGAGTACTCACCCGGTTCGTCTTCCAAAGTCTCAAATATCTTGAAGTGCTCCCCATCAACGCTAACGGCAAGGTTGAGCGGGGTTCGGCCTTCGGCGCTGTTGTTGTAGATGAGGACGATGCGGCCGTCTCGAAGCCCTGCGGCATCGATCCCGGAGTTGGGGTTGGGGAGATCGGTGGGGTGCGCTTGCGTCCAGGAGAGGCCGTCGTCGAATGAGTCCGCTACGCAGATGCGGCCGATATCGGATGTCGAGCGAGCGTAGAGACGGAGATGCTTGTTGCCCAGAGGCACGATAGTGGGCTGGATGATTCCAGAGACATTCTCGGCCTGATTGGGTTGCGACTGTTCCGTGGATGGTGCGGGTTGGGAGGGTACGGTGATGGGACCGATCTTCGTCCATGTCTTGCCGTTGTCGGTGCTGCGATCGATCCATACTGCCCAAGAGGAGTAGCTTTCGACGGATGTGCCGCTTACGATTGTGCCGTCCGGCAGGACGAGTGGCTTGTCCTTGATGGGGCCAAGAAGGCCTGCGGGAAGATGCTCGGGCAGCGACCACGAGCGTCCTTCGTTGTCGCTGACAAGACGCGCGCCCGTCCAGGTGCGGGCGTTAGGGCCGAATTTGTAGTACAGCCAGAGTTTGCCGTCAGCGGAGTGGAAGAGGACTGGATTCCAGCAGGCAATGTTGGGCTCGCGAACGAGGACATACGGGGCGGACCATTGATTGGCTGTGCGGCGCGAAGCCCATATGGCGGTGTCGGGAGCGCCCTCGGCGGTTCCTCCAAACCAAGCGGCAAGGAGATCTCCGTTCCGCAATTCAACGATGGTGGATGCGTGTGCCGAAGCGAAGGTGGCTGAGGTGAAGATGAATTCTTTCGAGGCCTCGAACATATGAGGAGATTGACTGTGTGAAATGGCCGCTGCTGCGCAGACGAGCAGGAGAGAGCTAAGGGTGCGGAGATGGAGATGCCGGGTGTGCACTCTAGATAGAGTTCTTATCACAGGGCCGTCCTGTGGACGATGGCCCACATCTCAGAAATCGGGATGTGGGGCACCCGGCACCCGGCTAACAGTTAGCCACTTTGTTGAGAATAGTCGTGAGAACATTTTGAAAGCTATTGCTTTGAGGTATATACACAACCTATATGGACATTTTCATCAGTTGGTCAGGCGAACGAAGCCGCGCGATTGCAGAGGCGATACGTGAATGGCTTCCAAAAATTATGAATTCCGTTAAGCCTTGGATGTCTCAGTCTGACATAAGTAAAGGTTCCAGATGGAATCCCGACATTGCGCAAAATCTAGACACTGCTAAGGCAGGCATTTTTTGCCTTACCCCATCGAATTTGAAGAGTGAATCTATCCTGTTTGAAGCGGGAGCCATCTCAAAAAGCGTCAACGAATCGCGTGTGTATACGTTACTAGCTGGAGTGGAAATAGCGGATTTGAAGTGGCCATTAGCACAATTCCAGGCGACTAGCCTTCAAAAGGACGACGTAAGGAAGATGCTATGCGATATCAACAAGGATCTTGCGAGATTGGGAGAGCCCTTTTCGCCAGAGGAGATATTAGAAGAGGCGTTCGATCTTTGGTGGCCTAAGCTCCACGAGAAATTCTCAAAACTACCACCGGATGCGGCAAGTGTTACACCTGCACGCACAGAAAAAGATCTCCTAGAGGAAATTTTAGAGTTGGTGCGCAGTCAAGTCCGATCCGCCAATCGCCAAGATCAACTTCTGGCTATGCAATTACGAGCGCTAGACGAGAACGAAAAACGGCACATGGAAGAGCGGGTGCACTTTGAGGAAATGAAGGCAGTTCTGGCGGAGCGCGACAGGAAGTATTGGGATTCCGCGCGCAATATTTTGGGTGGTTTACGCACCTCTTTGGACGATGTGAAAAATGCAGTTTGTGCTGCGCTGGTGCTTGCAAACGAACACTCTGCTTCATCTTGCCTGAAGGATGGCAGGTGGAGCAAAGTCGATGGCGTCGTGACTGTAGAAACCAACCTTTCTAAAACGATGCTTAGAATGGTCATTACGCCCGAAGTTCATCAATTGGTGAGTAGGGCAATGGCTGAGTTCGGAGAACCATCCCAGCTCAGGGTCGTCGGCAGCTCTCCAAGTACTGAGCGGGAGTGATTAACCATTAGAGTTCCATAACAAACTGCATTGATGGCTCGAATGCGCTTGGCTTAGGTTCGGTGGCGAGATCGAGCACCAATCTCTCCAACACCAGCAACTTATTCGCAGGCGAACTCCTTAGCTCCAGATCCGCACGTGCCACCAGCCGGATCGCCCGCGTCAGCTCACGTCGCGACTTGTACCTCCGAGCCTGCCGAATCAAATCATCCGCCGCAAACGGAGGCATGCGGAAGCCCTGCCACAGCACCTGCCAGATCGCACGCGAGTCCCGCACATTCTTCTCAAGGATGATGAGCATCTGCCGGAACGTCCGCGCCAGCATGTACAGATGCCCGATCGCCGCATCTTCGCCACCATCCGAAGCGTTCAGCAAACCATGCAGCAGAGCCAGAGCCCGAGGCCTGTCCTTCGCGCTGATGGCATCTGTCAGCTCGTAGAGCGACCGCTGCTTCGCTGCCAGCACCATCGTCTCTACATCCCCCAGCGTCACGCGGCCCTTGCCTTCGACATACAGCAACAGCTTTTCGAACTCGCTCGCGATCAGCATCATGTCTGCGCCCAGAGCATCCACCAGCTCACGTGCTGCGTCGGCCTCGAACTTCACGCCGCGCGACTCCGCCGTGCTCACCACCCAACGCATCGCGTCCGTCTCGTCGACTCGAGCCAACTCCACCATCCCGCACCACTCGCCAAGAGTCTCGCGGATACGGTCGTATCGCTCCTTGTCCTGATAATCCATCCTGCGAATGTCTGCAGGGATTCGCAGATGATCGGCCACAAAAAGAATCAGCGCCTGTGGATTCGGCGAGCGAAAGTACCCATCAATCGCCGCGAACTCCTCTTTCTTGCTGCCGCGCCCATACAGCCCCTTCAACCCACGGACAAACAGCACCTGAAACGGCGCCATCAGCGACGGCGTCTGCGCCCGATCCAGCACCTCGAAGATGCTTGTCTCCGCTAGATCCAGATCATGCAGCGCAAAGTCCCGCGCTCCCTCCGGAATAAGCGTTGTCAGCACCGCCTTGCGGCAGCGGTCATACAGAAAGATCTCGTCTCCCACGAGAACGTATCCCGGACGAATCGAAGACGGCGAGGCAATCTCCGTAACGAAGCGGTCGGTTGCGGCAAAGCTGCGAAGTTGGGTCGGCATCAGAACGAAGCCTCTGACGCGAGAGGCCTCCTTTACTATGACGCGTGCAACGGATTTCGCCAACCCTCTCCGCATGGCTGTCCATAGAACGCCACGTTTATGTTGGATGTTCCTCCGCTCGCCGCTAGACTAGGGCCATGACTGATGCACCAGCCGCTGGCAAATGGACGCGCCGCGATCTTTTGATCCTCGCTCTTCTCCTTCTCTTCACCATTCAATGCGTCCGCAGCGACTTCTTCGTCAACGAATCCAGCGGCATCGACTGGCGAAGCTACGCGGCAGGAACCTACGCCATGCCTTATCAAGGGCGCGTCGGCATGGTCCCTGTGCTTCGCTGGGCCGAACACGACGGCCTCATGGTCCGCGGCGCGGCAAAATACCAGGCCATGATGATCGCCGGAAGCAAATTTGAAGAGCCTGTCACGGTCGAAAAATTCGCGTCTCTTCTCGTAGGACTTCTTGCTGCCTTCCTCCTGCTCGGTTACGCCATCTGGTACGGCAGGCGACGAGGCTACCGGCCCTGGTGGCTTCCAGGCGTCCTTCTGCTCGCCATCCTCACCGTCTCGCTCTCTGTCCGCAGCGAACACAACGTGTGGACGCCGTACGATCTTCCTCACGCCGCTCTCTTCGGCATCGCCGTGATGTGCGCCTTTCAAAGCCAGTGGCTTCTGATGCTGCTGTTGTTTGCCATCGACGTGCCGGTCCGCGAGACAGCCATCTTCCTGGTCGCCGTCAGCGCTCCCATGTCTTATCTGGCATGGCGGACGAAGAAGCATCGTATCCTGCTGACCGCTCTCATGGCTCTGGGAATGACCGCCTATTGGTTCGTCTGGCGCCTGGCGATCCAGCACTGGTTCGCGCACAACCCATCAGACACCGGCCCGCGGTTCGCCAACAATCTGCATGAGCTGCTCTTCATCCATCACTGGCCGCAGACTCTCTGCGTCGGCGGCTATCTCATCGTCTTCATCTGGCTGGAGCGCGGCCTGCTCTCCTCGAAGCAGAAGCTCCTTCTCTACTGCACTCTCGCAACGGCTCCTCTGACTCTCTACTTCGGCGTCTGGGGCGAGACGAGAATCTGGCTGGAGTGGTCGCTGCCCTGGGCGATCCTGGCCGCGACTGAGCTGCAGCAGTACCTTCGGCCCGTGCCCGTTCCAGTCGCTGAACTCAATCGTCCCTAGAATGACTCCAGCATGTCGCTCACAAGCGCCTGTGCAAAGTCCCGCGACATGCGCGTCACCGCCGGCCAGCCCTCCTGGATAAAACCGCTCAGGTCCTCCGTCGACTGGTACTGTTCGCGAAAGGTGACAGCGTCGTTCTCATACAACACACGCCCATCGCGTCCCGTCAGCACCGCCTTCGCCGTAACGCTCACAAGATAACTCGACGTCTGACCCGTCGTCGCATCGTACGTCAGCGGAGCAATCGTCTCCGAAAGAATCGTCCCATGCAGGGTCGCATCCGCGTCCTCTGAGTCGTTCGTCAACACTTGATACTTGGTTCGGGTGTTGAGTTCGCGAATCACCGCTCGTGTAAACGTCATCTCGGTGTGATATGCCTGAGCATTCGTCGTAAACACAGGCACAGCCAGAGTCCGTACATTCGCCGGCAGATGCGTCGCCGAACCGGCCTGGTGGTAACCACACCCGGTAAGACCAGTCAGCAGGAGAAGCGTGAAGGCGCGGAGCGTCATTGCGTGCTCTTCCATTGTCGCATCACCCATCGCTCTCACGCTCACTTGCATCTCATCCCGTAAACTGAACCCTGGCAATGCCTCTTGAAACCCCCAACTCCGGCCCGCTCATCGCAGTCGCCGACCCAACTCCCAGCGGCTTCGCTCCGCTTCGCATCCCGCTCTTTCGAGATCGGTGGATCGCGTCCACCATCTCTTCCATCGGAACCTGGATGCAGGACACGGCCGGCACATGGCTGATGACCTCGCTGACGACTTCGCCTCTGCTCATCGCCCTCATGCAGACGGCGGCCTCTCTGCCGGTCCTCTTTCTCGGCCTGCTCGCCGGCGCAACCGCCGACATCTTCGACCGGCGCAAGCTCCTCATCTTCTGGCAGAGCTGGATGCTTGGCTCGGTCGCGATTCTGGCTGTGCTTACCTTCGCCGGTCGCATCTCGCCCTGGGCGCTGCTCGCGTTTACTTTTCTCCTCAACATCGGTTCGGCGATGAACAATCCCGCCTGGGCAGCCATCATCCCTGAGCTCGTTCCGCGCGAACTCATCCCGGATTCCGTCGCACTGAACGCAGCCTCCAACAACCTCGCCCGCGCCGTCGGTCCCGCACTGGGCGGCCTGCTCGTCGCGGCCTTCCAGCGTGTCTACACCGGAGCAGGTTCAGTCTTCCTTCTGAACGCTCTCTCCTTTGCCGGAGTCATCTGGGTGCTCCTCAACTGGAAGCGCATTCCTCTCTTCAAATCTGCACTGCCCTCAGAGCGCATCGCAGGCTCCATCCTCACCGGTCTGCGCTACGTCCGTTACGCGCCCGAACTGCAGGCGTCACTCGCCCGCGTCTTTACCTTCACCTTCTTCGTCTCGGCAATCTGGTCGCTGCTGGCCGTCGTCGCAAAAAAGGACCTGGCGCAAGGAGCCCTTGGTTACGGTATCCTCAACGGCTCACTCGGTGCCGGAGCCGTCATCGCCGCAACGACGATGCCGCATCTCCGCCGCCGCTTCACGGCTGACCAGATCATCGCCGCGTCCACCTTCTACGATGTCGTCACGCTGCTCATTCTTGCCTTCGCGCACTACCCCGCGGTCATCATCCCTGCACTTCTGGTGTCGGGCTTTGCCTGGACAAGCACCATGTCCACGATCAGCACTTCCGTGCAACTCGCCGTCCCCGCCTGGGTGCAGGCGCGTTCCCTCGGGACATATCAGATGACCTTTCAGGGAGGCCTGGCGCTCGGTTCCATTCTGTGGGGTTACATCGCCGAACACACCTCCACAACCATCTCGCTGACGGTTGCGGCTATAGGGTTCGCGCTCACCTACCCGCTCACCCGTAGCTTCCACATCCTCAAAGGCCCCGCCCCCGATCACACACCATTCCCTGCCAGACGCCCCCCGCCTGAACCCGCTCCGTTCCCCGAGGGCGACCCTCAGCTTGCCGACGATCCCATCCACGCCGGGCCCGTCCGCATATCCATCCACTACCGTATCCCCGCGGAAAACTACGCCGAGTTCACTCACCACATCCACCAGCTTCGCAACGTACGTCTTCGTGATGGAGCCATCCGCTGGGGAATTTATCGCGACGCCATCGACCCTGAGCACCTCAACGAGACCTTCATCATGGAGTCGTGGCTCGACTTTCTCCGCTCACGCGAGCGCATCACCGCCGCCGACGAGGCCATTCGCGCGCGCGTCCGCGCCCTTCACCACGACGACGACCCTCCACGCGTCAGCCACCAGATCTACGCCAGAGAGATCACCCCAAACGAACCCAATAAGTGATTACCAGACTCCTTCCTTGCCGCCGTACCACCACACCATCCCCACCGTAAGAGTGTCCTGATGCGACGAGAGCACACCCGGCTTATTCGTCAGGAAGAACGGCAGATTCGACCAATCCCTCCGATACTCGAACTTCGTCTGAAACCCCTCGCCTATCTTGTACTCATACGTTCCCGTGAACTCCTTCAGCGCCTGCGTCGTCCCGCTGTAAAGTCCGCCGCGGTCCGACAGATACTCCGTCCTCGCCGCCAGAGCCATCTTCGGAGTCCACTGATAGTGCGCATACGCCGCTCCTCCATCCACGTGCGATGGCGCCGACGACATACCCGGCCCCGCCTCCGCCCACTCCCGCTCGATCTCGTAATCCCCCTCCAGCGCAAACGACCACCTTTCCCTTGGACTCCATGTCACATAGCTGTCAAAGATATGCAGCTTTCCATCAGGAGCCGGACTTACCGGGGCTAAACAC
Organism: uncultured Acidobacteriaceae bacterium; assembly: GCA_963741395.1. Taxonomy (GTDB): domain Bacteria; phylum Acidobacteriota; class Terriglobia; order Terriglobales; family Acidobacteriaceae; genus Edaphobacter. Next base: position 718,261 of record CAVUHV010000001.1, on the reverse strand, counting down.
AGCCCGGGCTGCACAGGCGCCGTTCCGCAGTTCGTCGCAGGCACGGCGTCGGGATGATCCTGCCCCAGGTAGTAGTTCATCGTCCATGAAACATTCTTCGCCGGGTTCAGCACATACCCGAACAGCTCATCCTTGAACGAATTCGTCGGCTCCGACTGCTGCGTTCCATTCACCAGCCAGTAGTTCACCGAGAGTTTGTCATTCACCTTATAATTCGCTCGCACTCCAGCGTGATAGAACGGCAAGTAGTCGAACCAGAACGACCGCGTGTAGTTCATCTGGTCCTTCGTATAGTTCCCCTCGATGCCGATCGAGCTCGCCCACTTCCCCACATCCACCGTCAGCCCCCGCCCCAGCGGAAACACATATGTTCCATAAACCTGAAAGATGTTCCGGTAGATCTCCGGCCGCGGCTCATTCGCGCTGTTTCCCTGTAGCGTCTCGGTCGCCTGTCCAAACTGGAGATCCAGCCGCACACCATAGCGTCTCCCGGCCGCGACATCCGGATCCCAATCGAACACCACGTCCGCCTGATTGATGCTGAATGCATTGCTCAAAACGTCATACGCCCGCAGATACTCCACCCTGCCGATCGGATGATTGAAGTCGTACTCGTAATAGCCGTCGAACATGTAGTTCAGCGTCGCCCCGCCAGGCAACTGCCAGGGCGCCGATAACTTCGGCTGGCTTGCCGAGCTCTGCGAATCGCCGCCGGTCGCCGCCTGCACCTGCGCCGGCTGCTTCGTCACCCGAGGCGCAGCAGGAGCCGTGACCTCCGCCATTTCGGTCTTCTCGTCCGCAACTCCGGTCACCGCATCCGACAACGTCACGCCCGCCGTGCCAGCCACCGGATAAACCGCCGCTACCCTCTGCAGCCGCTGCTGTCGCAGCTGCTCCTCAAGCGCCGACACCCTCACCGCGAGTTCACGCACCGTTTGGCGCAGCTCTTCTACCTCTGCGTCCTTGCCCACAGCGACCGACTGCGCTCGGGCAGAACAGCCGGCAATAATCACTCCCAAAAGAGACACAAAACGCAGCGCACGATAGGAAGAGAGCAAGGTACACCTCGCAAAAGACCGCTTCCATCAAACCACGAAACATATAGGAAATGCGTAAAAGTGCCCACATCATCAGCGCTGCGCAAGCACGCAAAAAAAACACCTACTCTGCCGCGAGAGACAAAGCCAACAATCGTCTCGTCAAGTTCGTCCGTCTCTTCCGATTACTGCGGTGGAGGGTCCGCCGCCCCCGGCTGCTCCACCTTCCCCACCCCTGGCAGAATCGTCGCGGTAGCCTTGAACTTCCTGTAATCCGAATCCGCAAATCTGACCTTCCCATTGAAGCTGATCAGCAGCAGCACCCGCATTGCCCCCTGTCCTTCCCCGCCAACCGGCAGCCAGACCTCTCCATTTACCTTCTTCTGCTCGAACGAAAAGCTCGTCCCCTGTTTTACATTCGCCACCAGCCCTCCACCCACCTTAAAGGCGTTGGCGAACCGTCCCTCCACCCGCGCGATCGTCTTGTCCTCTTCATCCAGCCACACCGTGCCCGACAGGTCACGAATCAAATCCTCCGCTCGATTCTGCGTCTTCGCCTTCGGGTCGCCGGTATAGTCCACTGCGATCGTGTCCCGCCCATCGAGCTTCACCCTCCGAGGATTCGTAAAGCTACCCAGCGTCAGCAGTCGCGAGACCGTCACCTCCTCATGGCCGTGCGAGTCGGTCTCTTCACCTTTCGCATCCGCCTTGCCCCGGCGTTCCTTCGCCTTAGCGACCTCCTTGTCGATGCGCTCGCTCTCCTTCTTCTGTTCGTCGGGGCTGAGTTCCTTGCCGTCCTTCTTCACCAGCTTGTGCACCTGAACCCCATCCAGCCAGAAGACGTCGAACTCACTCATCTCGGTCTTCTTCACGCCGCCATGCCCGTCGAGTTCCTGTCCGGTCACCACCTCGTGATAGAGGTAGTCCTTCAGGCTGGCCTCCGACTGCCTCTGATGGCTCTCCACCTGGCGCATCAACTCCGCCACGTCTGGAAGCGGCCGTTCCTCTTCTGCCTGCGGCTCAGCCACCACCGCTGGAGTGTTCGGCTCAGGGGCCTGCGCCCATAGGCCATGCCAGCCGACCAGCCATAACGCCACTACCAGCCACCGCGCCCAGATTCGACCCTGTACAGCCGCCATGCCTAAACTATAGTTGTGCGCCTCGGTCTCCGTCGTGCCACCTTTTTCCTCCCCTTTATTGCAACTTGGGAGTAAAGTTTGGTCGTACCACTATTGTTGGACGACCCGGGAAGTTCAAAGATACCTGATGCCTCAGATCCTCAAACTCGGTAGCTCCGACGACGTCGCCGTCGCCCTCCAGGCCGTCCCGGCGGGACAGTTTCTTCCCGCTCTGCGCCTCACCACTCTCTCCGGAATCCCCGCCGGCCACAAGCTCGCCGTGCGTCCCATCAACGCTGGAGAACCCATTCGCAAGTTCAACCAGATTATCGGCTTCGCCCCCAAGCCCATCGCCGCCGGCGAGCACGTCCACACCCACAACCTCGTCATGGGCGACTTCGAGCGCGACTACTCCATCGGCTCCGAAGCCCGGCCGACCGACCTCTTCGATCCTGCCGACGCTGCCACCTTCCTCGGCATCGTCCGTGCCGACGGCCGTGTCGCCACGCGCAACTACGTCGGTGTTCTCACGACGGTCAACTGCTCCGCCAGCGTCGCCCGCCGCATCGCCGCCCACTTCACCCCCGAAGTCCTCAGCGCCTACCCCAACGTCGACGGCGTCGTCGCCATCACCCACGGCACCGGCTGCGGTATGGCCGAGTACGGCGAGCCCGCCGATCTGCTCCGCCGCGTCTTCTCCGGCTACGCCACCCACGTCAACTTCGCCTCCGTCCTCCTCCTCGGACTCGGCTGCGAAACCAACCAGATAAGCCACCTCGTCTCGCTCACCGGCCCGTCCTCCAACATCCGTACAGCCACCATCCAGGAAGAAGGCGGCACTGCAGCCTCCATCAAAAAAGGCATTGCCACCGTCTACGAGCTACTCGAGCAGGCCAACGACGTCACCCGCGTCCCCGTCCCCACCTCCAACCTCCTCGTCGGCCTCCAGTGCGGAGGCTCCGACGCCTACTCCGGCATCAGCGCCAACCCTGCCCTTGGAGCCGCCGTCGATCTTCTCGTCCGCAACGGAGGCTCCGCCATCCTCTCCGAGACCCCCGAGATCTACGGCGCCGAGCACCTCCTCACCCGCCGTGCCCGCAACCCCGAAGTCGCCCAGCGCCTCATCGACCGCATCCACTGGTGGGAGGAGTACACCGCCCGCCACAACGGCTGCATCGACAACAACCCCCAGCCCGGAAACAAGACGGGTGGCCTGACCACCATCCTCGAGAAGTCCCTCGGAGCCGTCTCCAAAGGTGGCTCCACCAACCTCAACCAGGTTTACCTCTACGCCGAGCCCGTCCAGGACCGAGGCCTCGTCTTCATGGACTCGCCCGGCTTCGATCCCGTCTCCGCCACCGGACAAGTCGCCGGCGGAGCCAATCTCATCTGCTTCACCACCGGGCGCGGCTCCGTTTACGGTTGCAAGCCCACACCGTCGATCAAGCTCTCGTCCAACACCGCCCTCTACCATCGTATGTCCGACGACATGGACATCAATTGCGGAACCATCATCGACGGCACCGAGACTGTCGAGGAAGCCGGCGCCCGCATCTTCGCCGAGATGCTCGCCGTGGCCTCCGGAACCCCAACCCGCAGCGAGATCCACGGCTTCGGCGACGAAGAGTTCCAACCCTGGCTGCAAAGCGCCACGCTGTAATCACTCACAACGATCCACTCCTCAAATCTTGACTCTCAGGCAAGCCCGGCTCGTCGAAAATGCTTCGATCATCGGGACGGCTTGAGCAATAGCCGCCTGCGAAAGCAGTTTTCCGTTGCCTTGGATCCTTTAGAGCGTAACCACAACTCGTCCTGGACGCTGCGGATGCTCGGCAAGTTCATGGGCCCGGGCGATCTCCGCTAGAGGAATTCGCTCGCCTATCGCGAAGCCTGACCAACCCGCCTCAAGCGCTTCGTTTATGTCCCGGGCCGCTGCTGCCTTCGCCTCCGGCGGGAAGTCATCGCTACCCAGAAAAAAGAGCTGGATATTCTTGAATACCATTTGCCAGAAAGGAATCGTCGGAGTTGCAGCATTCGTGGCATAAGTCGCGATGGATCCACCCATCTTCAGGAGATCCACATCCCGCTCGATATTTGCCCCAAACGCAACTTCAACGACATGGTCAATCCCCTCAGGAGCCAGGGCCCTTACCTTCGCTGGCAGTTCCGCATCGTTGAGAAGGACCTCATGCGCTCCCGCCTGCTTCGCTGTCTGCTCCTCCGCCGGCGTCCGGATCGTGCCAATGACATGAGCACCAGCGTGACGCGCCAGCTGGACTGCGCATAACCCCACGGATCCTGCGGCTCCCTGTACAAGCACCGTGCGTCCGCTGACCAGCCTGGCTACGTGCACGGCGCGATGGCCTGTGATACCCGGGATGCCAAGGCATGCGCCCTGCTCCATCGCCACGTTCGCGGGCAGAGGAACGGCCTTCGCTGCCGGGACGACGGTAAATTCAGCGGCAGTGCCAAACGGGCGATACGACTGAGCGCCACAGCACCACACGGACTTCCCCAACCACTCGGAAGAGACACCGTCTCCAACTTGATCCACTCGCCCCGCGCCATCGCTGTGCGGGATGATGCGAGGGTACGGCATACCAATACCAAAAGCGTCCCCACGCTTTTTGGTATCTCCTGGGTTGATCCCCGAGGCGACGATGCGAATACGAAGTTCACCCGGGCCCGGAGTCGGATCCGGCATATCGCCAACGATGAGAACCTCTCGCGCGGGCCCCTGCTTTTCGTACCAGGCTGCTTTCATGAAGTCCTCACTTTCACAAACTTCACAACTGCACATGTTAATCCAACAGCCGGAGGCCCTCTACCACCGCATGTCCGACGACAGCGACATCAACTGCGGAACCATCATCGACGGCACCGAGACTGTCGATAATCTAGCTTCTCTACGCTTGCACCACGCGCACTTCTCACGAAGATTTCTGCGACGGCGACAACGCAACAGAGGCCTCGCTGGTAAGGACGCGGAAGACAAATGTCTCCTGGAGATACAGCCGTACGGCGGAATCGGTATGGCTGAGGTAGCCGATCGAAACATCCTGCCCGATGTTGAGTTCGAAATCGCCGCCTCGTGTCGTCAGGACGAACGCACCTTCGATCGCCGGCGCCCAGACAAGTTTGTCGTCAACGATACGCTTCACGTGTTCGAGGACGGGATATCCGTGATCGCGTGTCTCGGCGAGTGCCGTGTATTCGTTGGCTCCAAGCAAAACCGAATAGGGTCCGTTGACACCAACGAGGCGCAGTTGGCTCAATGCCTGTGCCACCGCATCGGGATAATCACGCACATCCGCGGGAAGTGTGACGATTGGATTGCTGGTGCCTTCCCGAATGCCTTGGATATTCGCTTCCTTGTATCCGTTGAAGATGGCTCGGTCTTCAGCAAAGGCAAGTCTCTTCGCAGCGTCTTTCGCAGGCTGCCAATTGGAATCATCGGAGCCGCGCTCGACGTCATCGATGTCCTGACGGGATAGTTCAAACGGCACCCGCAACTCCACGAGGGGCTTGACCTCACGCTGGCTTGCGACGATGCCGTCTGCGGGAGCGGAGATCGATAGAAGGTGGCCGGTTGCAACTCCGGGGAGAGCAATTCCTCCCGGCGAAGGAACATCGACGACCCGCCGTCCGGCCAGATACCGCTTCAGCGTCCTCGTCGTCTCTTCCTCGATCTGCTCCCATGCGGCGTCAGAGATTGGTGCCAGCTCCCGATGGAGGTTATTCATCTTTCTCTCCTTTAAGTGATCCAATTCCGAGTGACGTATCGCTCGCGGACGAGGCCGATGGCGGGTCGGATATTGGTGAGGCGTCGATTTCCTTGGAGTCCGGCGCGTCTGGGCCCATGTCTGGGCTGACGTTGTCGAGAAACGTTGCGGACGGCACGAAGAACAAGCTGCCGGTGACTGCGCGGCTGAAGTCGAGCAGCCGATCGTAGTTGCCCGGGGGACGGCCGATGAACATGTTCTGCAGCATCGTCTCTGTAATGCGCGGAGTGCGGCAGTAGCCGATGAAATATGTGCCGAACTCGCCATGGCCTGGGCGGCCGAAAGGCATGTTGTCTCTGAGGATTTTGACTTCTTTTCCGTTCTCCTCGATGACGTTGAGGGCGTTGTGCGCGTATGGGGGTTTCTCGGCGTCGCTGAGCTCGATGTCGGAGAGTTTTCTGCGCCCGATGATGAGCTCCTGTGTTTCGACGGGAAGAGCATTCCATCCCTTCATGTCGTGAAGGTACTTCTGCACGATGACGTAGCTGCCTCCTGCAAATGCCGGGTCTTCGTCGCCGACAATTGCAGCCTCACGAGCGGCGTCTCCTCGCGGATTTTCCGTGCCATCGACGAACCCGATGACATCGCGATCCTCGAAATACCGGAAGCCGTGAACCTCGTCAGCAACCGAAACCGCATCACCGATGCTGTCCATGATCTGAGTCGCCAACTCAAAACAGAGGTCCATGCGTTTGGCCCTGATGTGGAACAGGATGTCTCCGGGGGTAGAGACGGCATGGCGACCACCTGAACGAATCTCTTGAAAGGGGTGAAGCTCGGCGGGGCGAGGCGATCCAAACAGTTTGTCCCAGGCTTCAGACCCGAATCCAACGACGCATGTAAGACCCGCCTCAATGTCGCGGAACTCGACGGCGCGTATGAGCCCGGAAAGATCCGCGCAGAACGAGCGCACGGCTGCGTAGCTTTCAGGGTCCTGGCGAATGCAGACAACCAGGAAGATCGCCGCGCGTGTGAGCGGAGCGACAACAGTCTGAGGAAGAACGATCTCGTTTCGCTCCTTGGGCGTGTCCATTTCGTCAATCTCGATGCACGACGACTCTCATGGTCTGAAGTATCGCATTTCTGAATTGCCTGGCACGTATTGCCGGGTGCCCCATTCATCGCGAAGCGATGGGTGGGAAAGAACCAGACATCCAACGACAGATCACTCTTCACTCCATTGTCATGACCACCCGAAACCGGGCCTTCCCACTCATCATTCGCTCATACGCTTCCTTGAACTGCTCAAACTTCATCACCTCGTTCATCGACCTGACCCCTTCATGCAAGCTGAAGTTCAGTGTGTCTTGGGAATCGATCGATGTCCCCGAGTACCACCCATGTACCGACTGCGACTGCAGAATCATCTGTATTGCCGGCACCTCCACCTTCGGCACCGCGCCCACGATCATAAACGTCCCCTTCACTCCCAGGCCGCCAATCACCGCCGCCATCGCGTCCGCATTTGTAACCGTGGCAAGCACAACCTTCGCTCCGCCCAGCTTCTGCAGCTCCGCCGCGGGGTCCTGTGTCTGGCTGTCGATAAACACATCCGCGCCCAGCTTCTTCGCCAGCTCGCCCTTGTCCGCGCCGCGCGCAATCGCAACCGTTCTAAAACCAGACTTCGCCGCATACTGCACGCCCAGATGCCCCAGCCCGCCCAGCCCAAGCACCGCAACCACATCGCCCGGCCGAGCGCCCGCATTGCGCAGGCAATTGAACGTCGTCACTCCCGCGCACATCAACGGAGCGGCCTCCACCGCGCTCAAACCCTCCGGCACCTCCGCCAGCCCAATCGCCGGAGCGACAATGTACTCCGCATACCCGCCGTCGAAGGTCACGCCCGTGAACTGCAGATCGTTCGTGCACGCAAAGAACTCCCCGCGACGGCAGTTGTCGCAGTAGCCGCAGTTTCCGCCATGCCACCCGATCCCTACCCGCTGGCCCACCTTCCACCCCTTCGTACCCTCGCCCAGCTTATCCACCACCCCGATCACCTCATGCCCCGGCACTCGCGGATACTGGAGCCCCGGAAACAACCCTTCCTTGGTCACCGAATCGCTATGGCAAATTCCGCACGCCTGCACCTTCACCCGTACCTTGCCCGGCCCCGGCTCCGGGATCTCGCGCTCCACCATCTCCAGTTCGCCACCTGCCTTCGCCACCTGCACCACACGCATCTTCGCCATTACGACACCTCTCTCAAGATTTAGCTTGGGCCCACGCAGACGATCCGTCAGCACTCGCGATTGTAGATGTGCACCTCCAAGTACGCAAAAAGCCCGGTGCTTCACCTCTCGATCTCATCAACATCTCATCAACGCAACTCACAGACGCCAAACCGAAAACCTCGGACTCCCTCGCAAAACCCCGGAAACTCCGGCGAAACAGCATGTCAAGACCCGGAAAGCCTCCAAAGCCTTTTCCCAATCTCGTAAATCAAACAAAAACAAATACTTGGCCCACAAAAATAAAGCTCGCAAGAGTGGCATATTAGTTTCCTGCGATTCGCTAAAATGGATACAGAAGACATCCGAAAAGCCCCGGTGCCAAGCCGGGGCTTTTGCATTTCCCCAATAAGCCGTTTATTTTGAATATTTTGACTCCTAACTCATTTAGATGGAATACTTTACGAGATGTTAAAAAGGATAAATTGCACATTTTGAATAACTTACGCAAGACCCCGGGGGGAGGGGGTCCCCCATGGCGCTGCCGAAATCCGGTCGCAACGGGGGAAGCGGAACTCCCTGAGCAAGCTGCGCTTTACTGCTATTCTTGATAAGGCGCGTTGGTCTCTGGATTCGCAGACCGCAGCCGTCCCATCGGAAATCCTTTCGGCCCAGGTTGAGAGGAGCTGCGCGTGCAAAACGCCGTCCAGCAGGAAGGCAACACTTTGAGTACCCCAGGTTCTCCCTCGGCCGCGCAACTGGCCGCAACCCGCCTCGCGCACTGGCATCACGACGCGCTGCCGCTGCTTACGCTTGAGGCATTGCGCGACTGGCTCAGCGCCTCCGGCCTCGCGCTCTACACACCGCGTCCGCAACTGCCGGTTCCAACGCCCAGCTTCGTCGAGGCCGTCCTCGGAACCGCCAACGCCGCTCCAACACTCGCAGAAACCACCGAAGCACGCAGCCTCCTCGTCCGCCTGATCGCCGAAGGTGCTGCGATTCCACTGAATCTCCTCGGCTCCGCCGCCGGAACCGAAACACCAGACTTCCTCGTCTCGCCCGCTGTGTTCTCCTTCATCTTCACCCTCCGCGGCGACAAGGCCTGGAAGCAGCCGCCCGCAACCAATGGCCCCGCCAAGGTTTCCCCGCTAGCCCTGGCCGCATACAACCTGCTGGCAGAAAAAATCTCTCTCTCCGCCTACGATCTGGCAACCCAACTCGGCAACGAGGTCACAGAGACCGCAGTTCTCCGCGCGCTCACGGAGCTCTGGCATCACCTTCGCGTACTTCCCTTCCCTCAGCCGGACAACGCGCCCACGCTCTGGGAGCTGACCACGACACGCTTCACGAAGCAAATCAAAGCCGGCGCGAACGCCGGCCAGCCGAGCGCGCTTTCGGCCCTCATCTCGCTCTATCTCAACCAGGCGATTCTTCCCACCGAAGAAGAGGTTGAGGTCTTCCTCTCGCCGCTCGCCGCGCGCTCGCGCATCCGCGAGGTGATCCACGCGCTCATCGCGGCCCGCCAGCTAGAGACCATCGCCATCGAGGGAAAGACCGCGCTTTACATCGCCGGCGAGTTCCCAACCCTCGCCGAAGCCCCCGCGGCTCCTGCCGCCGAGAGCGTTGAGACTCCTGTCGCTCCAGTAGAAGAAAGCGCCGAGCCAAGTCCGCGCATCAACAAGTTCGTCGCCAAGCCGCGACGCACCGAGGGTGGATTTACGCCACGCCCTGCGAAGCCGTTCGATCGTGGAGATCGCGAGCGCAGACCTTTCAATCGCAGTGCAAAGCCCGACTTCACCAAGCCCTGGGATGAAGAGAAGCGCAGCCGCCCCTTCCGTCCCAGCGCTCCGCGAACCGGCGAAGCCGAAGGTTCCGGGTCCGAGAGGCCGCGCCGCTTCGACCGCGAGGGCAGTTCCTTCCGCACAGGAAAACCATTCAACGATCGCCCGCGCAAGTCCTTCTCAAAACCCGGAGGCTTCGCCGGCAAGCGCGAAGACTTCGGCAAATCAAGGCCGCCACGACGCGACTTCGGTGAATCCCGCCCGCCACGACGCGAGTTCAGCGACTCGCGTCCACCGCGACGTGACTTCGGCGAATCCCGCCTACCGCGGCGTGACGCTGGCGAAGGCAGGCCTCCGCGCCGCGAATTCGGAGAGTCACGTCCGCCTCGTCGTGACTTGGGCGAAGCGAGGCCTCCACGCCGCGAGTTCGGAGATTCCCGTCCACCGCGGCGCGAATTCGGAGGATCAAGGCCGCCCTTCTCGCGCCGCCGGGAAGGCGCGTCAGAAGTGGGCGCATCGGAGAGTAAATCGCGCCACAGCTCCGCCGAAGGCAAGTCCTTCCGCCCGTCTGAAAGAAAGCCCTTCCGAAAGACCGGCGAAGGCTTTACTGGCAAGCCCAAGAGCTTCTCCGGTAAGAAGCCTTTCGACAAGAGCGCCAAGCCGGAGTTTGCTTCCTCAAAGCCCTATGTTAAAAAACCATTCGGCAAGTCAGCAGGCAAAACCGGAAGGCCCGCGGACCGGTCCGCGGCAAACAGATCCGCAGACAGATCCAACGATCGGCCCTCACGCAGGCCATTTGGCAAGCCCGCAGCCAAATCGGCCGGCAAGCCCGGCCCTTTCAGCAAGTTCGTCGGTGGCAAGAAACCCTTCGGCAAGCGCAAACAGAAACCTGAATGACACAGAACCAGCAGGCCTCTCCAACGCACACGCTAAAGCGCCGCGAGCGCCCGATCATCGCCATCGACGGCCCCGCCGGCGCGGGCAAGAGCACGCTCGCAGCGCACCTTGCGAGACGTTTCGGATTTCTCAACCTTGAGACCGGAGCGATGTATCGCGCGCTCGCCCTCAAAGCCATCGAGAACGATCTCTCGTTCGACGAGGAAGCTCCTCTTCTCGATCTCGCGGCCTTCACGCGGATCACACTGGAGCCGCAACTTGAGGGCAATCGCGTTCTGCTCGACGGCCGAGACGTCTCGCGCCGCGTCCGCGACTCGGATGTCACCGCAGCCGCCTCGCGGATCTCGGTTCACCCAAAGCTTCGCGCCTGGATGGTCGAGCAGCAGCGTGCTCTCGGAGCCGGCGGAGGCGTCGTAATGGAAGGACGAGATATCGGCACCGCCGTCTTCCCCGACGCTGAAGTTAAGATATTTCTCGATGCCTCGCCCGAGGTGCGTGGAGATCGGCGCTACCGTCAAGTCGCGGCGCCAAGCGTTGAACGCCAACCGGAAACACCCGAGCAACAGGCTGCCCAACAAGCAATTGTTCGCGAGTTGAAGGAGCGGGATGAGAGGGATCGCAACCGTGCACAATCGCCTCTGAAACCTGCTTCGGATGCCGTGATTCTCGACTCGACTACAATGTCGCTCGAGCAGGTTCTGGCCAGCGCCGAAGAGATCGTTCGTTCGCATCTTTCCACCTGACGCGACGACTATGAAGAGGCGCTATAAAAGTCTCTTTTACTGGCAAAAGAGCTGTCTTTGCTGGCGTCAAGCCGAGGTCGGCGCGATCAAAGCCTTTGCTATCAAGTCTCACTTTGCAATCGCGCAGTAGACAATTTGCACCATAAGTAGTGCAAAACAAAAGATTAGTGAAAAAAACTTGTCAGTTGTGCTAACCTTCACACATCGTTTGAAACAGATTGGTTTTCTACAACGTTCGGCATTGTGCGAAACCCCGATTTGGATCTAGCGGCAATTTCAGCAGTAAAGAGGACAAGAAACACATGGAACAGGGAACAGTAAAGTGGTTTAACGATGCCAAGGGGTTTGGCTTTATTAGCCGTCAGAATGGCGAGGACGTGTTCGTGCACTACTCGGCAATCAATTCAAGCGGCTTCAAGAGCCTCCAGGAAGGCCAGGCAGTTCAATTCAACGTTGTGAAGGGCCCCAAAGGCTGGCAGGCGTCTGACGTTCAGCCTCTCTAGTCTTGAGTAAAGTTGTCGCTTAGCCGGAGCATATCCGGTCTGTCGGTTGTTTCGAGGCTAGCTCGACCATAAAGATAGTAAAGGGATGGCCTGCGCCATCCCTTTGCGCGTTTTAGGCCCGCTAGCGGATTAGTTCTCTGAGCCGTGCGTGCCGAGAGCAAGGTCGATCAGAGTCTTCTCTTCGATCTCATGCGCCTTGGCGGAGCCGGTTGCCGGCGTTGCGTTAGCGCTGCGCTTTACGCTCAGCACTGCGCGATCACGGGCAACGCGGCGCAGCAGCGGCATGACGTAAAACAGCGCACCCATATTCGCCGGCTCCTCCTGGACCCAGACGATCTCCTCCGCGTTGGGGTGCTGATCGAGAGCGGCCTGCAGCTCCTCTTCCGGCCACGGATACATCTGCTCAAGGAAGATGATTCCCACGCTCATGTCCTTGCGCTTCTGGCGCTCGACACGAAGATTGTGGCCAATCTTGCCACTGCAGACCAGCAGGCGCCGTGGGTTCACTACGTCGTTATCGGGAATCACGTTCAGAAAGCGATCGCGGGCGAATTCGGCGAGCGAAGAGGATGCGTCCGGGTGACGAAGCATGCTCTTCGGCGTAAAGACGATGAGCGGCTTGCGCCACGAACGCATCGCCTGACGGCGCAGCAGGTGGAAGTATTGCGCTGCGTTCGATGGCTGGCAGATCTGTATGTTGTCTTTGGCCGCGAGCTGCAGATAGCGCTCGATGCGCGCGCTTGAGTGCTCCGGCCCCTGGCCTTCGTAGCCATGCGGCAGCAGCATGACGAGGCCGGAGAGCAGCCCCCACTTAGCTTCGCTGGCGGAGATGAACTGGTCGATGATGATCTGCGCTCCATTGGCAAAGTCGCCGAACTGCGCCTCCCAGAGGACGAGCGCCTCGGGGTAGTCGCGCGAGAAGCCGTACTCGAAGCCGAGAACTGCGGCCTCAGAGAGCAGGGAGTTGTAGACCTCGTATCTTGCCTGGTCATTCGTCAGGTGGGCGAGCGGAATGTAGCGTAGCTCCGTCTCCGTATCGACCATCACGGCATGGCGCTGGTTGAAGGTTCCGCGTTGCGAGTCCTGCCCGGTTAGGCGAACTGGCGTGCCAGCTTCGAGCAGTGATGCGAAAGAGACGAGCTCGGCCATGCCGTAATCGAAGGGCCGCTTCCCTTCTCCCATCTCCAGACGCTGCTCAAGGAGCTTCTTCACCTTGGGGTGAATGTTGAAGTCCTTCGGGTAGGCGACGATACGCCGCGTGAGTTCAAGCACGCGCTCAGAAGAGAGACCGGTTGTGACCTCGTCGGCAGGATCGAACTCGCCTCCCTTGTAGGGATCCCAGTAGTCGGGAAGTTCGGCGAGTCTTGGCTTGTGATCGGCCTTCGTCGCAACTCTCTGATCGTTGAGCAGTTCCTGCTGAATCTGTTGCGCCTCCTGCGTGGGATCGACTCCGATGCTTTTGGCATAGAGCTGATAGAGCGGCGGACGATCCTTGATGATGGCGTAGCGGCGCGGCTGCGTGACTGTGGGATCATCGACCTCACTGTGTCCGTGACGGCGAAAGCCGACCAGATCGACGACGATGTCGGAGTGGAAGCGTTGACGGTACTCGGCGGCGATGGCTGCAACGCGGACAACTGCGTCGGGATCTTCTGAGTTGACGTGGAAGATCGGAATGGGCAGACGCTTGGCGATGTCGGTTGAGAAGCGCGAGGAGTTCGACTCTTCAGGGATCGCGGTGAATCCCAGAAGGTTATTGACGATGACGTGGATTGTTCCGCCAACGTTATAGCCATGCAGCGTCGCCATGTTGAGGGTTTCGGCCAGAATGCCTTGTCCTGCGAAGGCTGCATCGCCGTGAATGATGATCGGAAGCACGTTTCGCTTGCCGTCTTTGCCGATGCGCTCCTGCTTGGCGCGGGTGCGGCCAAGCACTACAGGATCGACCGCTTCGAGATGGCTCGGGTTCGAGGCGAGGTGAATGTTGATCACTTTGCCGTCGGCCGCTGTGTAGTCGCCGGTTGCGCCGACGTGATATTTGACGTCGCCTCCACCCATCGTGCTGCGCGGATCGACGTCTTCGAATTTCGTGAAGATCTCTGTCGGCGAACGGCCGACGGTGTTGGTCATTACGTTCAGGCGGCCACGATGGCTCATCGCGATCATTGCCTTCGTGACGCCTTCAGCAGCGCCGGTCTCGAGGATGCGATCCAGAAGCGGAATCAGCGCGGTGAGCCCTTCGAGCGAGAAGCGCTTGGTGCCGAGGTAGCGCGACTGAATAACCTGCTCGAAGAGGTCTGCGCGAATAAGCTGCGTGAGAATGTGCTTCTGGTTCTCCTTGGCGGGCTTGCGCTCCATCTGCTCTTCGAGCCACTGGCGCTGCTCGGGGTTCGTGATGTGCATGAACTCGGCCGCGATGGTTCCGCAGTAGTAGCCGCGCGCTTCAGCGGCGAGCTCGCCTTCGGGAGTAGAAGTCGGAAAGGGCTCCGGAGGAAGATACTGTCCTAGCGGATCGAGAGACGCCTGCAGATATCCCCAGCGGCGAAAGATGTCGAAGACTGCTTCACGTTCATTGTGTTCAACTGCGTTTGCCTGTTGGGTAACGGGCGATGCCTTTGTGGCCATTGCTTCCTCGATTCGAGATGATGGGCGACGACGAGCCAGAGACAGAATTGCTTCGCTCAGAGGCTTTCGCGAGCCGTCGCACTTCTCTTTTTATGCTAGACCTTTCAGGCCTTAGCTGCATGTCCCACGGAAGCGGCGTGGCGATTATCGGCAGGATGTTCCTCATGGGTAATCGTGAGTGACTCGCAACAACTTCCCCTCACGAAGATACGAGCCGAAAATTTTGACCCCGGTTTTTTCGTCAAAATATTCGAAAATAATGGTTTATGCGATTGCGATTCGCTAAAATATTGGATTCAAATGACTTAAGCATCAAAATATAGAAAATAAATGAGTTAGATCTGAAACGAAAAACGTCCCGGATTTTTTCCGGGACGCTGTCTTTTCTACCTAAATTCAATTCTAGCAACTCCGCGAAATTGGTCTGCCACTTGTAATTTCCATGTTTTGAATGAGTTATGGCATTTGGGGGCTTGACAAGCGTTTTTTGGGCGGTTTTTGGAGATTAATTTTTTCATGCTTCCCAAGTGCCTTTATTTCCGCTGAGATGGAGAAGGCGACCTGGGGGTCGCCTTCTTTGTTGAATGCTTGTCCAATTTGGACTACGAACGGGTAGTGGGGTCAGTGTGGAGTGAATGATTGAAGTTTCCGAAAATCCGACTTGCGGGCGGGACGCACTCAGGTCTCGATGCCTAGCTGTGAAGGTGACCTGTCAAATAGGAAATTGTCAGAACAACAACCCCTACGGCTCCCCCAATGGCGCAGCAGATCAGTATAAAGTTGTGGCGGGTCCGCAAGTCCGGGTAATAGGACTGGGCGGGCTTTCGTGGATTGTATCGGACCTGAAAGACATCATTGCACTTGAAGTATTCCTCGTCTTGCATCCCGTAATCTGCGAACCGGCCGGTGTAGAAGGTGCCGTCCACTTGATAGCTATAAACGACGTGGTAATGGCCCACTGGGCTATCGATCTGGTCGGGAAGGTCCGTCCAGTCGCACGAGAATACCGTCGCCTCGGTCGGCTTCCATGAGTCTTTGCCCGTTATCCTCAGCAACGTTTTGTTCAGAGATGACGATGTAGCGGGGCTGGACCTTATTGTGTTCATGCAGTGATTATGCCAGCCCGTCTTTGTACAATGCTGCCGAAAAACGGGGTTATCGGGTAACTTTGGTTGCCCCGGGAGTTCAAATTGACCCACTACCTACGAAAGAATCGGGCTTCGTGAGGAGCGTAGAGGCAATTCGTTGAAGGCGGTGGCAGGTGTGTCCATTGCCTTCTTGAAGGACGTCTTGAAGGCGTCCATCTCCGAGGGCAGGCCGACGGTGACGCGGACATAGTTGGGCCAGACTGCCCAGCTTCGGCCGATATATATGCCGTCCTTCGCCATGAGTTGCCGGATTTGAGGGCCGGGGCGCTTAACGTCGATCATGAAGCAGTTGCTCTGCGATGGAATGAAGGAGTAGTTGTTGGCCTTGAGCCAGGCGAAGGTATCGTTGCGCGTGTCGGCAATGAGCTTCTTGCGCGTGGGCACGAGGTCGGGGTCCATGAGGCTGGCCTGCGCTGCGATCATGCCTGTGATGGGCATGGGCGATTGGCCGTAGTCCTCAATCTTCTTGAGTAGATCGGGACGGGCAATGGCAAAGCCGCAGCGGATACCCGCCATGCCGTAGATCTTCGAGAAGGTGCGCAGGATGACGACGTCCTTGCCGGCCTTGACGTGATCAATTGCAGAGGCGGCGTCGGAGAGGTGGATGTAGGCCTCGTCGATGAGGATGACGGCGCCGGCAGGCTTGTTGGCGACGAGCCAGTCGATGTCTTCTTTGCTTGTAATCGTGCCGGTGGGGTTGTTGGGATTGCAGATGTAGATGAGTCCGGCGTTGGGGTCGACCTTTGCCATGGTGCGGACGTCGTGCGCGTAGTCCTTCGTGAGAGAGACGGCGTGGATGGGCGCCTTGGCGATCTCTGCAGCGCGCTGTCCCGCCTCATACGTGGGGTTGCCACAAACGAAGCTGCGTGTGGGCGAGACAAAGGAGAGCACGGTGAAGTGAAGCGGGGCGCTGGAGCCGTCGTAGACCATGACGTGGTCCATGGGGACGCCCATCTGTTCAGCGTAGAGCTTCATGAGATCGAAGTAGAGAGATTCGCCGTAACGGCCGCCATTGGGAATGATGTCGGCGATGGCCTGGCGCGCGCACTCGCTGGGGCCGAGGGGGTTCTCGTTGGCATCGAGGTGGATGCCCTTCATGGAGAACTCGGGGACGGCTGCGGCGCTGAGCGCGGCGGCGCGGGCGAAGTGGGCCTCGGTGAGGATGGGGCCAGCGGCGAGGACGGCCGAGGCGGAACGGAGGAAGTTGCGGCGGGTAAAGGAACTACAGGAAGAGAGATCGTGCGAGGTCATGACGGCTCCTGTAAAGGCGGTATTCAGTTTTTGAGGCCGGGAGTGATACGGATGAGCGGCGGACACGGGCGCTTATTCTGCAACCAATGTAGTACCGCAGAGGCGCATTTACAAGGGAATACACGACATGCAGCGCAGAGAATGCTCTAGATGCGCTGGAAGGCTCGCTGAATGTCTTTGTGGGAGTATCTCAGCGCGATCGGCCGGCCGTGAGGACAGGCGGTGGGGTGCTCGGTTTTCGAGAGCTCGGTGAGGAGCCAGGCGATCTTTTGTTCATCGAGCGGCTGATTGATCTTGATGGCCGCGTGGCAGGCGATGCTGGCGGCGATGCGGCGGCGGCGGGCCTCGGCGTTCTCGGTTTGTTGATTGCGGTCGGGGGCTTCGAGGACTTCTTGCAGCATCTGCTCGAGTTCCCTGCCCTCGAGGCCTACGGGCGCGGCTTTGACGGCCAGGGTGCGCGGGCCGAAGGGCTCCACCTCGAAGCCGTTGCGGTTGAGCTCGTCGGCGATCTCGGCGAAGGAGAGCATCTGTGCGGGGAGAAGTTCGATGAGGAGCGGCATCAGAAGGCGCTGCTTTTGTACTTGCTCCGTCTTTCTCTCGCGGAGGACTTTTTCGAAGAGGATGCGCTCGTGGGCTACGTGTTGGTCGATGATCCAGAGGCCCTCTTCGTTAACGGCGAGGATGAACGAGTCTCGGAGTTGTCCGAGTGGCTTGAGAGTGGAGAGCGCGTAGAGGGTGTCGGCTTGCTGCGGCGTGCCGTTGGTGGCTTGGTCGTAGGTCGAGGCTTCAGCGATCGGGGTCTCGTAGCCTACAGGGATAGAGTGACCTGGGAAGGCGAAGCGTCCGGGCGATGGGCGGACGATGGGTGCGGCTAAGGTGAAGGATGCGATGTCAGCAGTGGTTGGTTCGGGTTCGGACTGTGCGAAGGTAACGGGTTCGCGTGTCGGATCGAAGACAGGTTGTTCGGGGCCGTCGGGGAGCGGACTCACGTCGAGAAGGAGCGAACTCGAAGCACCGTGCGGGCCGTGCTGCAGGGCAGTGGCAAAGCTCGCCGCGGGGCGCGCCTGCATAAGAGCGGTGCGAACGGTGTCGCGGACGAAGTCGTGCACGAAGGCAGACTGGCGGAACCGAACCTCAGTCTTCGCAGGGTGCACGTTGACGTCGACTTCTTCGGGAGGCATATCGAGGAAGAGGAGGACGACAGGAAAGGAAGTGGGTGGGATGATGTTGCGATAGGCCTCGGTGAGCGCGTGAAGGATGAGCTTGTCGCGGATGAGGCGGTGGTTGACAAAGATGTAGATGGAGTTGCGATTGAGCTTTTGCAGCTCGGGCTTGGAGATGAAGCCGGAGAGGCGGAGGTGGCCTGGCGTCGGCGGCTCGTAGTCCGCTTCGCGCTTCCAGGGTGGCGGCTCGGGCAGGCCGGCGCGGGCGAAGTCCTGCTCAGCTGCGATAGGAAGCATGTAGTTGG
Organism: uncultured Acidobacteriaceae bacterium; assembly: GCA_963741395.1. Taxonomy (GTDB): domain Bacteria; phylum Acidobacteriota; class Terriglobia; order Terriglobales; family Acidobacteriaceae; genus Edaphobacter. The sequence continues at coordinate 699,740 of CAVUHV010000001.1, read as the reverse complement.
CGGTGTCCTTGCCGAAGATCTGGAAGAGGCGGTCAGCGGCGTTAGGAACAGAGGGCGCAGTGAGGAGCGATTGTGTGGCAGAGTGCAGCTCGAAGTGCCTGGTGGGATTGGCGAGCGCGTAGTGGGTGACAAGCGCTGCGATGTGTGAGAGCTCCGTCTGCTCGGTGCGGAGGAATTTGCGGCGCGCGGGAGTGTTGAAGAAGAGGTCGCGGATGGTGATGGTGGTGCCTATGGGAAGACCGGCGTCTTCGACCCGAAGGATATTTCCTCCGGCGATTTCGAGGAGGGTTCCGGCTTCGTCTGCGGCGTCGCGGGTTTCGAGAGTGAGACGTGAGACGGATGCGATCGACGGGAGGGCTTCGCCGCGGAAGCCGAGTGTGGCGATAGAGAGGAGGTCGTCGGAGGTGCGGAGTTTTGAGGTGGCGTGGCGCTCGAAGGCGAGCAGAGCGTCGTCGCGCACCATGCCGTGGCCGTTGTCGGAGATGCGGATGAGCTTGCGGCCGCCGCCTTCAACCTCGATGCGGATGCGGGTGGCTCCGGCGTCGAGAGAGTTTTCGAGAAGTTCTTTGACGACGGAGGCTGGGCGCTCGACGACTTCACCGGCGGCGATCTGGTTCGCCACAAGGTCGGAGAGGATTCGGATGCGGCCCATGAGGAGATTGTACGAGGTCGCGCGAGGCTCGCGAGTAGGACGACGCGTGGAGCGATGTTGGGCCACGCATCTCTCCACGCGGTGCCTGGTTTATTCGGGTTGAGATGCCTGTGATCCGTTCCGGCGCCAGTAGATGAGACCGCTTCCCATCAGGAGCGCGGTACCGAGCAGGAGAATGCTGGGCGGTTCAGGCGTGATGTTCACGGTACCGGAGCCGGATTCGGGAAGATCGCCGTCGTTGAGGCCGATGGTGGCATCATAGCTTCCGAAGGCGAGGGAGAGATCGCTGCCCACGTCCTGGGGGAAGAAGAGGCTGATGATGCTGGCGCCGGATGCGCTGTCGAGTGGAACGAAGAGATCGAATCCGCCAAGTTGAGACACCGAGTAAAACATCACGCCACCGGGCAGAGAGTTGGTGACGGGCGAGCCATTGAGGTCGTAGGTGAAGTCAGTGGCCTGCGTGGTGGGATTGCTGGCGATAGGGTCGGGAAGATTGAAGGAGAAGTACCAAGTCGCTCCGGGCTCGCTGTAGGCGGTGGTTGGAGTTCCTGCATCCCAGGTTCCGAAGCCCGAGATAGTAACGGGGTCCGCGCTTGCTGCCGGCACGATCGCCAGAGCAAAGAAAAATCCGAAGAGAGCAGTGATGACTTGCGTTTTGGCCATTTTCATTGAGGGGTCCCTTTCCTTCGTTTGTAAATTCGCTTTGCCCTTCAGGCCGCTTCCACCGAATCCAGTGAAGGAGCGGTTGAAGCGGCCGTCCAGTGTGCTACCGTCGTCCGCCGTAGATGTCGAGGACACCGTTGACGAAGGCGAAGGTGTAGTTGGTCGCTGCGAGACTTCCCTGCGCAGCGGTGATGGGGTAGGTGCCAAGTGGCGAGGTACTGGTCGCCGTAGTGCTGAGCGCGGGTGCACCGGAGACTACCCTTGCTGTGTCTCCGTTGGGGAAGCCGGTGATGCTGGCCTGGAGCGTTGGCACTGCGGAGCCGTAGGCCATGCTCGCGTTCTGCGCTGTCACGGTCAGTACCGCTGGTGCGACGGTGAAAGTCTGCACGACGGGTGTGGCCGCCGCGAAGTATGTATTGCCCGCTTGCGAGGCCGTGACAGTAACCGTGCCTGCACCGGTGATGGTGAGGCTCTGGCCCTGGAGCGTCGGCGAGCCAGTGATGACTGCTGGTCCGGTGACGGTATAGGTAACGGGAAGGTTTGATCCTGCCGTTGCCTGCAGCAGGATTGGAGCTGTGCCGTAGACAACGTTCGGGATTGCCGGGAAGGCGATGGTTTGAACAGAGCCCTTCACCGTAAGGCGCGAATAGCCCTCATGCGATGTTGCACCGCTGGTCGCGATGACTCCGAACGGCCACTCGCCGCCTGGGGTGGTGGGCAAGGTGGCTGCCGTGACGCTGGATGTCCCCGCGGCTCCGGAGATGGTAATGGTCTGCGGGTTGAAGGTGACGGCGGTTCCGGGCTCGAGCAGCGGAACGTCAGGTGCGAGAGTGACGTTGCCCGTGAAGCCATTCACGGGCGTGATAGTGACGGTGAAGCTGCCGGGACTCCCGGCAGTAACGGTGCTGGTACTGGAGAGGCCGATGGTGAAGTCAGGCGCAGTGACGGCGACTGAGAGGCCGAGGGTCTGCACGGTGCTTCCGCTGGTGCCAGTGAGGGTGAAGAGCTGACTACCGTTGACGCTGCCAGCAGCCGTTGTGACGGAAAGGGTCGCGGTCGTGCCTGAGGTGATGGAGTTTGAGTCGAACGATGCCGTCTCTCCCGAAGGAAGGCCGCTGACGCTCAGCGCAACTGGAGTGGATGATGTGGTGCTGACGGTGTAGGTCGCCGTTCCGCCTGCCGAGACAGTCGCAGTGTTGGATGCGACCGAGATCAGCGATTGGGTATGGTTGTACGCCCAGTGCTTGGAGTAGAGGATGCCGGCCGTCATGTAGGGATTGTTGTGGTAGTTGTTGTGGACGCCTGCGCCGTATGCCGCCGGAGCCCAGAAGAGCGTGTTGTAAGGCGTGAGGAAGTAGAACTGCGGGTAGAGGTAATCCTGCGTCGAGGTGCCGGACGCGACGGGCGGCAAGCCTGCGTCGATCGTCTTGTAGTACGCCGTCGTCTGGTTGGCGTTGTAGGCCGCGAAGTCGAAGAGCACGTAATAAATCGTGTTGGCGTAGCGCTCCATTTCTTCCTGGGTCACGGAGCTGAAGGCAGATCCGGCTTCAAAGACACGCGCGAGGCCTTGCATGTCGTAGGAGGCATGGCTTCCGCTCTCACCGGTGACCTGTCCGAGGAGATCGCCCTCGTTGCCGTAGCCCCAGTCGTAGGAGGCTTCGCCGTACGCCGTCACATTTTGCGCGTTGGCTACGAAGGCGTTGGTAGCTGTCTGGACGATGTTCGTGTAGAAGGCCTGAAGCGTCGGGTTGTCGCCGAGAATGGCGTGGCACTGCGCGAGACGCTGATAGTCGTTGATGAAGAGGAACTGGCGGTTCCAGGCGTCCATGTTCTCGCCGAAGGCCGCCCAGACCGCTGACGTCGGCGGGATGATCTGATAGGTCGTCGGGTTGATGAAGTACTTGGTGAAGTAGCTCTGCGTGGTGTACTCCATCATGTTGATGTAGGTCTGCGCGCGCTGCAGGTACGTTGTGCCGAAGCCATTGGGATTGCCGTCAGGAATGGTCTGGTTCCAGATGGAAGGCGTTTGGAGGATGTTGAGCGCCGTGTAGAGAATGTGACGTGCGGTGTCTCCGTTCTCTGAACCCGCGTAGCCTGCCTCGCTGCTGGTGGAGGCATATGTGATCCACACCGGATCGACGTTGCCAGTCCACATGACCTGATGAGGTCCCATCGCCTGGTCGTTGCGCAAAAGGATGAAGCGCTCGGACCATACGATCGCGAGGTTGAGCAATTGCATCTGTTCGCTGGCGAGACCTAGATCGCCGGCGATGCGATACATGTAGTTCAGGCCTTCGAGGTTGGTGCCGGGCGTACCGTAGGCGAGGTTGTCGCCAAGTGCGTTGGTGGGGAGGACTGCATTTGCATTTGCGGGGTTGTTCATGAAGCTGATGTAGGTGTCGACCTCGTTCTGGTCCACCTCACCCTGCAAAGAGTCGATGACGAGATTGGTTGCCTGGCCGAAGGCATGACTGGCAAGGGACAGCATGCTAACGAAGAGGGCGAACACGCCCAGTTTTCGAGCGCAAGAATGTTTGGATCGAAGAATTCGCATCTTAGGGTCTCCTGAATTTTCGCCGCGAAGGCGTGCTGCTCTGCATGCGGGCAGTTGTCTGCGCTGAGCGCCACATGCGGCAGCTCAGCAGAAAGAACCTGCCTCTATTCCGTTCACAACAGTCGCGAAGAAGGGACCCGGGCCCGCGTCGCAAACTCAACATTTTCTCGAACAGGCGGCAACATCTCAAATTGCTGGTTGAGTTGTCAATAAAAAATTAGTTTTATTAACAAAAAATAGAAGATCGCTCGATTCTTCTAAGTTGAGAGCCCTCTTGGGTTTGCGCTGTGAGTGGTGGACGGACCTCTCGGGACTTCTGAGGACAGAAAGGTCATCCAACCATCCGTACAAACAACCGCGAAATGGCGGGCATCCTAGTAGGGAGGAGATACAGGATGATTCGCAAATTGAAGACGGGCGAGTTCAGAATTTATTCGCGGCACGCAGACCCGAAGACAGGAAAAAGAAAGAACCTCGGGACGTTCGCTACTCGCGAGAAGGCGGAGGAACACGAGAGAGCGATCCAATATTTCAAGAGGCATTGAATCGTCGCTATCACACGGAGGTGCATAATGGCGCCGTGCCTCCTTACGGCTATGTGATCGTCATCGGCGGGATTGTGCTTTGGCTGACTCCGTTTGTGCGGGCGAAGTGGGGCGGCCGTTCTCTTGTAAGCATCGATCGCCGCGCTCGCTGGGGACTTTTTCTGGAATGCGTCGGCGTAACACTGATGCTGCAGTCGCACTTCTGGAGCATGTCACCGCCGTTGTGGCGCGTAGTGGCATCAGTGATCTGCTTTCTTGTGGCGAATCTTCTCTCGTGGACCTCGGCGCGAGCGCTTGGTGAAAATCTGCGCTTCGATGCAGCGATTGGGGCGGAACATTACCTGGTCCGACACGGACCGTATCGAATCGTGCGTCACCCAATCTACACGTCGTTCCTCTGCATTCTGTGGGGCATTGGGCTGATGGCGGCTACACCCTGGCTCTTCGCTGCGGCCACTCTGGTGTTTGTTGTGGGTACAGAGATCCGCGTGCGGATCGAGGATCGACTCCTCAAAGAGCGCTTTGGCGAACAAGCGGTGGAGTACCAGCACTCCACCTGGGCTTATATTCCACTGGTGCGGTAGCCATTCTGCGCGGCGAACAGGGTGGGTATACCAATCACCTCGGTAAGCCATGTCGGCGGTCTTTTAATGCGCCACCGAAGTGTGACCGTTTAGCGCGTAAGCCTATCCGTTTCATAGAGACACGGGGCGTTTGGCAAATTTTCCAGTGGAAAATCATTTTCTTTAGTGGTCAAACCTCTTCGATTTTCGGTATGCTTTGGCACGCAGTCCAAAGAAGGGGGAGCGACGATGGGTGTTCAGGAGACGAGCAGGCGGGACTTTGTGAAGATGGGGGCCGCGGTCGCAGGGACAGTGGCCACATGGAATGCGGTGAGCTACGCGAGGATCGATGGCGCAAACGACTGCGTGCGCACTGCTGTGGTCGGGTGCGGCGACCGGATGAAGGGCGCGCTGATTCCCTGCTTCCTGCAAAACGCGAAGGATATGAACTTTGAGTTCGTAGCTATCTCCGACCTTTGGAGCCGGCGGCGCGAGGAAGGTTGTGCGTACATTCAGAAGCTTGGCGGGCCTAAGGTCGAGACGGTCCGGAATAACGATGAGCTATACGCGCGCAAAGATGTCGATGCGGTGCTGATCGCGACTGCCGACTTTCAGCATGCGAAGCATGGGGTGGAGGCGGTAAAGGCAGGTCGCGACGCATACGTCGAAAAGCCGCTGGCGCACACAATGAAGGATGCGCGGGCCATTCGCGACACGGTGCACGCGAGCAAGCAGATCGTGCAGATTGGCACCCAGCGCCGCAGTACGCCGAGCTATCAGAAGGCCTACGAGTACATCAAGTCAGGCAAGTTCGGCGACATCAACATGGTCGAGATGACGTGGAACGTAAATCAGCCTGGACGCTGGCGGCGGCCTGACGTCGTTCCGCTGCTGAAAGAGGAGGACACGGACTGGAAGCGGTACCTGATGGACCAACCCTATGAGCCGTTCAATGCGCGGAAGTATCTTGAGTTCCGTCTGTTCTGGCCATACTCCTCGGGGATTCCCGACCAGTGGCTTGTGCACCAGATCGATACGGTGCATTGGTTCAGCGGATATCCGCATCCCCGCAGCGTCGTGGCAAACGGCGGTATCTATCAGTGGCATGATGGGCGCAAGAACTGGGACACGTTGACGGCAGTGTTCGACTACGGCCCGCAGGATGATATGTCGAAGGGCTTTCAGGTGCTTTACTCGTCGCGGCAGACGAATTCGGCCGGCGGAGTGAAGGAGATCTATTACTCCAACGGCGGCTCTCTCGATATGGACAAGCAGGTGGTGAACTCGACCGGCGGTCTTACGGCTAAGGCGGCGGCCGAGATGGGAATGAAGGCGAACCAGTTGGGAACGTTCTCGTTGGGACAAGCAGAGCAGGTATCGACTGCGGCAAATACTGGCGTAGACAACCAAACCTCAGCGAATATGAGGAACTGGATGGAGTGCGTGCGGTCGCGCAAGACGCCGAATGCGAGCGTAGATGCGGGCTACAGCCACTCCGTCGCGCTGTGCATGTGCATCGCGGCGATGCAGACAGGGCAGAAGATCACCTTCGACGACAAGACAGAGCAGATTCTCGCAGGAGGTAAGGCGCATGCGTAGGCTGCTGCTGGGTTGTGCGGTAGCCATCATGGCAGTCACGGCGGCGAGCGCAGAGGTGAAGGTAAAGGCTGACGAAGCGCAGCGACGCGTGGATGTGACGATCGACGGGAAGCCGTTCACGTCATACATGTGGCCGACGACGCTGAAGAAGCCGGTGCTCTTTCCGCTGATTGCGGCGGACGGCGTGACTGTGACCCGCGGCTATCCTTTGGCCCCGCGCGAGACGGAGCGCGTAGATCATCCGCACCATGCTGGACTGTGGTTCAACTACGGAAATGCAAACGGCTTCGACTTCTGGAACAACTCGGACGCGATCAAGCCGGAGGCCCGCGGGAAGATGGGGACGATCCAGCATACGCGTCTCGTCCTCGCGGAGGGCGGGAAGAAGGGGACACTGGTCGTGGAATCGGTCTGGGTGACGGGCGCAGGCCAGGAGATCCTGAAGCAGACGACGACCTATGTCTTTTCCCAGAAGGAGGACACTCGGACGATCGACATGACGGTCGCGCTGACTGCGGAAGACAAAGTGGTCTTCAACGATGACAAGGAGGGTGTGCTGGGGATTCGCGTGGCGCACTTTCTGGAGTCACCGACGGAGAAAGGCGGGACGTTTGCCGATGCGAGCGGACGACCGACGACGGTTGCCGCGCCTACTGCGGGAGCGACGGGGGTCTACCTGACGAGCGAAGGGGTTAAGGGCGATGCCGTTTGGTCAACACGTGGTCGATGGTGCGAGTTGACTGGAACGACGTCGGATGGCCATACGGAGACGATTGGAATCCTCGATCACACGGGGAATCCGGGCTATCCGACGTACTGGCACGCGCGCGGCTATGGGTTGTTCGCGGCGAATCCCCTGGGGCGGAGCATCTTCGATCCGAAGCAGCCGAAGTTCGACTGGACGATGGAGAAGGGACAGAGTGCGAAGTTTCACTATCGCGTGATTCTGTTCTCGCATGCGGCATCGGCTGACGAGATGAATCACGCAGCCGATGTGTTCGAGAAGGAGTAGCGGGAACAACCGCTACTTCTTTTTCTTGTTTGCGGATTTCCTCTTCGCCGGTTTGGTCTCCGCAGGCGAGTCGGATTCGCGATCCCCAATCATGTGGAGGCGCATAAAGTTCGTCGCTCCGGACTTCGTTCGCGTTCCGGCGACGATACCGACGATCTGACGTTCGTGGACGTGGCCGTGCTCTTCGAGAATCTCCTCGGCCATGCTGACGAGCGTGTCGGTGTCGTGGAAGCGGCCGCAGAGAATCGGATACGTTCCCCACAGCAGCATCGAGCGATTGATGACATTCGGGAAGGGTGAGAGCGCGTAGATCGGCGGATCGGGCCGGTATTTCGAGAGAAGACGAGCGGTAGCGCCGCTCTCGGTAAAGATAGCGATTGCTGCGAGATCGAGATCCTCAGCAGAGTGCGCCATGCACTCGCAGATAGTCTCAGCAACCGAAAGCTGGATGCCGCGTGGATGACGGCGGGCCGACGGCGGATCAAGATGAATCTGCTGTTCGGTCTCGGCGACGATCTTGGCCATCATAGCGACGGCTTCGACTGGATACTTGCCGGCGGCGCTCTCGGCGGAGAGCATGACGGCGTCGGTCCCGTCGTAGACGGCGTTGGCGACGTCGGACGCCTCAGCGCGTGTGGGACGGGGATTCTCGACCATTGATTCGAGCATCTGCGTTGCAGTGATGACGGGCTTCCGGTACTCCGAAGCGCGGCGGATGATGTGCTTCTGAATCGCGGGGACTTTTTCAGGTGGGACTTCGACGCCCAGGTCACCGCGGGCTACCATGATGGCGTCGGTCACCTCGAGGATGCTGTCGAGGTGTTCTACGGCCTGGGGCTTTTCGAGCTTGGCGATGATCCACGCGTCGGAGTTGAGGGCAGCGAGACGGTTCTTAACGTGGCGAATGTCATCAGCAGTGCGAACGAAGGAGACGGCGATCGTATCGACTCCCTGCCCTATCGCGAAGGCGAGGTCCTCTTCATCTTTTTCTGTAAGCGAGGGAACTTTGACTGGTATGCCAGGAAGGTTAATGCCCTTGTTCTCGCCGAGCATTCCGCCGTTGACGATCTGACAGACGACATCGGCGCCCTTGATGTGCTCGACACGTAGCTCGATGAGGCCGTCAGAGAGCAGGATTCGCGAGCCGGCCTCGAGGTTCTCGGCCAGAGTCGGGAAGGTCGTTCCGACGAGGGAGACTGTGCCCTCGATCTCGCGCGGCGTGATGGTCAGACGTTTGCCTGCGACGAGTTGCACAGGTTTGTGGCCTTTGAGCTTGCCGGTTCGAATCTTCGGGCCTTGCAGGTCAGCGAGGATGCAGATGGGTTTCCCTTCCTCTCGCGAGACGGTGCGGACCATGCGGATCAACTCGGCCTTTTGTTCATGGGTTCCGTGGGAAAAGTTCAGGCGGGCGACATCGAGCCCCGCGCGAACTAACTGGCGGAAGATGTCGATCGTGTTTGATGAAGGGCCGAGTGTGGCAACGATCTTGGCACGGCGCGGGCGATCGGTTTCCGAAACAGAGGAGGGGAAGGGCGTCAGGGTCTGCGAAATGGTCATAGATGTCTTTGTTTTGCTTCTCTTCCGTCCATCGCAGGTGGATGCTGGATGGTTGGACCAGTCAACTTTAGCTACCGTTGGTCATTCTAACCGGACGGAAGGAGATGTGGGTTAAGCGCTTGAATTCGATTGACTCACTTTGGCGGTCGCTTTTTGCGCATGTAGATGAAACTGAGCATTGAACTCTGCGCCGCACACGACGCTGAGTGAGACGATGTAGAGCCAGAAGAGCAGAGCGATTCCTGCTCCGAGCGAGCCGTAGACCTGGGAGTAGTTAGCAAATCGTGTTACGTACCAACCGAAGACAAGGGTCGTCAGAAACCACATGGCAGTCGCCGCGATAGCGCCGGGAAGAACCCGCTGCCAAGGCTGCCGCAGTGGAGTCCCCATGTGGTAGAGCAGAGCGATGAGACCGACGCTGCCAGTGAACGCGATGATCCATCTGAGAACCATCGCGATGAAATACACAACGTCGCGGGCATCTGGCCCGGCGAACGCAGCAACCCAGAGCGTGAGGTAGTGTCCAAAGATGACGATGGCGCTCACAATTCCCATCGGAACGAACGACAGCGGAACCAGGGCATAGGCGCGTGCGCGACGGCTCCAGAATGTCCAACAGTTGGGTGGTAGACCCTGCGCCCGCCGCAGGCCCTCCATAAAAGTTGTGATGACGCTGGACGCTCCCGTGGCGGAGACAATAACCGCCAGCAGCAGGGCGTGCGTCGATTTGAAATGACGATGAGATGCAGGTGCGAAGTAGCCCTGCAGCAGAGGAATGACGTCTGGAGGAAGAAAACGGCTGAAGATCGCACCTACCTGCGTCCGCAGCGGGACCGTTCCGGGCAAAAGCGCGATGACGGCCGCGCTCACGATGAGTGCGGGAAACAACGAGACCATCGCGGAATAGGCGGCTGACTGAGCGAGATTAAAGGCATCGTGGTCCGCAGCACGTAATGCGGTGCGATGGAGCACAACGGGGATGCGAAGGAGCCGTCTCACTGGTGTATGCCCGCCAGCATACATGGTAACGACTGGCGAGGCTCAGGCTTTCCAGTGCTTGAGGAAAGCAGTGACGTCTTCGGGCCTCATGTTCCGCATATTCTCAAACTCTTTGTTCTGCTGCGAATATAGAAGTTTTCCGTCACTGTTGAGGACAGCAAGAGCAGGAACACCCTTGTCGATGGGCACCTTGTACTTTTGAGCGACATCGACATTGTGGTCCATTTGCCCGATGTCGATGTGAACGACGATGAAGTTCTTCTCAAGCAGCTCGGCGTTCGGGCTCTGGTGCATGTAGATATCGAGCACCTGGCAGTCGCCGCACCAGTCTCCGCCAAAATCGAGAATGACCCGCTTGTGCTCGGCCCGCGCCTGCTTCAGCGCTGCCGCAATGTCGACCCTTGGGTTGGCGGTCTCGGAGTAGAGGTGCTTCTTGATGAACGGCGGACTCATTTGGGCCGCCGCACCGCTGACACCTACTACGGAGAAAGCGAGAAGCGCGGCTGCAACGAGGACTCTGGGGCGGCGGATAAGCATGGAGCCTTCTTTCGGACGATTATTGTCCAGTAAAACTGGATGCATGGTAGGGCCGACAGGACTCAAAAGAAGAGCGCTGGCACGCCTATTTTCAATGACAGAGACTTATTTTCCGGAGTAATAGCCCTCGCGGGTCTGGACGTAGAGATCCTTCTTGTGGGTACTCAGATCGACCTGGTGATAGCCGTCGGCGGCGGTCTCCTGGTCAGGCGTGTAACCGAGACGATACTGGGACCGGAGCTCTTCGGCGATCTGCGTGTAGATCTGGGCGAAGGTCTGCTTCTTGCTGACCTCGAACATGCGTCCGCCAGTCTCCTCAGCCATGCGTTGCAGGATCTTCTTGCCGTCGACGTGGCTTGCGGTGGGATTGCCACCGCCCCGGCCGCCGCCTCCGCCACCTCCGCCCGGATAGCCTCCTCCGCCTCCACCGGGGTAACGGCCTCCAGGATAGCCGCCTCCGGGATAGCCGCCTCCCGGGTAGCGCCCTCCGCCATTGTGGGGTTGATTGCCGCTGTAGTTCTGTCCCTCTTCACCCTTGAAGTAGATGGCATAGATGACCGTATCGGAGCGCTGCGCGGCCTCAATCGAACGAGCGATGGTCTCCTTGCTGCCATTATCGACTCCGTCGGAGAGGATGATGATGGCCTTGCGGCCCTTCTGCTTCGACATCAACTCGTCAGAGGCCAGAAAGTTGGCATCGTAAAGGGTTGTGCCACCGGCGTGGTGCCGTCGGCCTCCGTTGCCGCTGGAGTCATTGCTCGAGTCGTCAGGGTCGCTGGCCGCGCTCGAGCCGGTTCCGGGTGTGTCCAGCTCCTTGAGCGCCTCCTGCAGCTTGGACCGCGACGAGGTAAGGTCCTGCAGCAGCTCGGTCGAACGGGCAAACTGGATGACGAAGGCCCGGTCCTGCGGCTGGGTCAGCATCTGTTCCAGGAAGGCGGAGCTGGCGGTGCGCTCGTCGTCGATGGCTTTGCGCTGGGAGAGGCTCGTATCGACCAGCAGACCGAGCGTGAGGGGAAGGTTCTTATCAATGTCGAAGTAGCGGATGGTCTGCGGGTGGTTGTCGACCTGGAGGACGAAGTCGTCCTTGGTAAGGTTCTGGACGAGCGCGCCCTTCTTGTCTCGCACGACAACGGGAAGATTGACGAGGCGGGCGTCGACCGAGAGGGTCGGCGCGGTACTGACCGGCTTCGCCTCAGCGGAACTCTGCTGGGCGAAGATACGGGCTTGTGACGCAAACATCATGCTGACAACTAGCAGGACCCTGACTGATCGAAGCTCTTTCATATCAGCTTAGACGGGATCGCCACGAGGTGGTTTCAGCGTCGGGTACGTCTAAAGCTCGGGAGTGAAGTCCTGTCGAAAGACCGACTTTCGCCGGTAGGCTGGCGGCCGAAAACGTCGTCATAATTATCTGCCGGTTCTAAAGGGTTTGCGTGTATTCTGGCGGGCAATGGAACAGTCAAGAGCCGCACGCTGCAGGCTAGTAGGCCTGTGCCTCGTCGCCATTGGCACAGCGGCCTTCTCTCGTGCCGCCGTCGCGCCCCCAGCCAAGGTGGTAAAGCCTCCAACGGGATCTGCCAGGACAGTGGTTCTTTGGCCCAAAGGGGCGCCCGGTGCGCTGGGGACCGGCGAGGGCGACATCCCCAGATTGTATGTGTATCCGGCAACCGGCGAAGGTGTTCACTCGGCTGTCATCGTTCTGCCCGGCGGAGGCTATAGCAACCTCTCTACGGAGAAAGAAGGCGCCGAGGCGGCCCGTTGGCTAACCGAGCGTGGTGTGATGGCGTTTGTGCTCGTCTATCGTCTCGGGCCGCGCTACGGGTTTCCCCTGCCGATGCAGGATGGAGCCCGGGCGATACGGTACGTGCGCAGCCACGCCCTCGAACTGGGTATCGAGAAGGACAAGATCGGCCTCTGGGGTTTCTCTGCCGGAGGCCACCTGGCGGCTTACCTGGCCACGACCAACGACACCGGAGAGAAAAATGCCGACGACCCGATCGACCGCGAGAGCGATCGCCCTGATTTCGCCATCCTTTCTTATGGGAGGCTGAGTCTCGACCCGTCGATTCCACGGAAGACGAGCCTGGAGGCACTGATCGGACGGAATCCTCCGCAAAGTTTGATGGACGCGGTATCTCCGGAAAAGCATGTCACTCGCGACACTTCTCCTTGCTTCCTCTTCGCCACTACCGGCGACCAGACGGTCAATGCAATGAACTCGACCATCTTTTACGACGCATTGAAACGCGCCGGGGTTCCGGCCGAACTGCACATTTTCGAGCAGGGCCCGCATGGCCTCGGCTTGGCACAGAATCTGCCTCATCTCTCCGAACTCGCCATCTATCCGACGCTGATTGCGAACTGGATGCAGATCCACGGATGGATGGCCGAAGGGGCAAACGAACGTCGCCCCGAAGCACCGCGTGAGGCCAGGCTTCCCGATAGTTCGAGAAAGGATGGTAAAGATCGACTCAAAGGCATAAACAAACCGGAGGGATTCACCGGAAAAAGCCTTTGAAAAGAGGAGCCTGAGTGATAGGTTGCAAGCAAGAATTAATTCCGGAAATCGTTCTAGAAGTGATTATTCTGAGATTCGACCGGCTTACGCCGATTTGTATGACTGAGGTACTTTCTTGAGAGCTTGGGTGCTCGATACCCCGCGGCCGTGGATTTGGAAGTGCGGCCTGTTCGGTGCGCCCCTCTGTCTGGGTCTGTGGCAGTTTTGGCGCATGAATCATGGACCTCATCTCGGGATGTTAATCACTGCCGGTCTTGCCGCGGTAGGAGTGCTGTCCGCCCTCTGGGCGCTGTGGCAGGAGCATGATCGTAACGTCGAGCTTCGTGGCGCCCGCGAGGCTCACTCAAAGTTTCTGGCTGCGGCTGAGGCCAGCCTCGACGCCTTCAGCATCCTCGAGTCCGTACGGAACCACGCGGGCGAAATCGTCGACTTCCGCATCCAGTACGTCAACGCCAACGCCGAAAATCTGGTAGGCAGGCCGCGGGCCGCACTGATCGGGCAGTTCCTTTCCGACATCATCCCGATGGCCGCGACGACTGCGATCATCGCCCGGTACGGCAGTGTCGCGCAAACGGGGATTCCCCTGACCGAAGAGGTACCCATCCCCAATCCCGGCATCAGGGCCAGCTGGGTGCGAAATCAAGTCATCAAGCTCGGGGATGGCCTTGCCATAACGTGTAGCGACATCAGTTCTCAAAGGGCGGCGCAGGAGCGCTACGAGCACCTACTGGAGTTTACCGATTCGGTCTTTCAAAACGCTCCCTTCAGTATCATCGCAACGGATCATCAGGGCATGATTACGGCGATGAACACCGCGGCAGAGAAGTTGACCGGATATAGCCGCGAGGAATTGGTGCTGAAAGCACCACTGACAGTTCTCCATGACAAACAGGAGTTGGAAGCAGTAGCCGCTGGCAGCGATCCGATGCACACGGGCGCCAGCACTGGCTTCGAAGTGCTGACAGCGGGAGCCGTCATAGGCGAGATGGAAGAGAAGGAGTGGACGCTGATCCGCAAGGATGGGAGAAGAACCCCGATCAACCTTGCCATGCGGGCGGTTGCCTCCGAAACGGGCGGCGCGAGCGGATTCGTCGGAATTGCCTTTGACATCACTGAGCGCCGGCAGATGCTGAACTATGTCACGCATCTTGCCACCCACGACCAACTCACCGGACTGCTGGGACGCGCTCTGCTGCGCGACAAAACCGTCGAAGCTGTAGAACGCGGCCGTCGCTACGGTACCAAGGTCGCCGTCTTCGTGATTGACCTTGACCAATTCAAGCGTATCAACGATTCGCTGGGCCACACCTCCGGCGATCAAATTTTGATCGAGACCGCCAACCGGTTGCAGCGCTCCGTGCGCAGCACGGACATCGTAGCGCGTGTCGGCGGCGATGAGTTCGTCGTCGTCATGCCGGACATCACGAGTGTGACTGATGTCGAGCACTGCGCCTCCAACCTGGTTGCCAAGCTCTCGCCGGAGATCCGCGTCGATGGCCAGCTGATCAATGTCACCGCGAGCGTAGGCGTGTGCATCTACCCGGACTTCGCCACAGATGCAAAGCACCTGTTGAAGCGGGCAGACTCAGCGATGTATGCAGCCAAGGAGAATGGACGCAATCAGTACCAGATCTTCAGCGAAGACATGCTTAAGGAGACGTCCGACCGGCTCTCGATGGAGCATGCGTTGCGGCACGCGCTCGCGAACGGAGAACTCTGTCTGCACTACCAGCCACAGGTCTCGCTCTCCACCGGAATGGTGACCGGAATGGAGGCTCTGTTGAGGTGGCACCATCCAAAGATGGGGAATGTCTCGCCAGCGCAATTCATTCCGTTGGCAGAAGAGACAGGCCTAATTGTTCCAATCGGCGAATGGGCCATCATGACGGCGTGCCGCGAAGGCAAGGCACTGCAGGACGAGCTGGGGTTGAACCTTACTGTTTCGATCAATCTCTCGCCGCGGCAGTTTCAGCAAAGAAACCTGCTTCAAATCATCGAACACGCCCTGGCGGTGAGTGGGCTCTCCGCACGCAATCTTGAGGTCGAGATTACCGAAAACATGCTGATGGTGAACTCAGGCGATAATCTCGACAAGCTGCAAAAGATCCGCGAGTTAGGGGCGCGCATCTCGATCGACGACTTCGGTACGGGGTTCTGCAGCTTCTCCTATCTGTTGCAGTATCAGGTGGACCGGCTGAAGATCGACCAGAGCTTCGTCAAGCGGACCGGAACCGACCCCAACGCTGCTGCCGTCGTGAGGACGATCATCGCCATGTCACACGGGCTGGCCATCCGCGTAGTCGCCGAAGGCGTGGAAACCGATGAACAACTCCGCTTTCTGCAGCGCCGAAAATGCGATGAAGTGCAAGGTAACTTTATCGCCGGCCCGGTGCCTTCCAGAGACTTCGTCGCGGCCGTGCGCGAATGCGGAGTGGTTGGAGTATTGCAGAGCGTCGGACTCTAGCTTCGAAAGAGGTCACAGACAGAAGAAAAGGCTCCCCCTTACGGCAAAGGACAGAGCCTTCCGCCTAAGCAGTCTCCGCGCTAGACCACCTGTTTGCGCTTGATGAAGTGATAGATCGCGAGCAGGATGAGAGCCCCAACGAGCGACATGATGAAGCCCGCGGACTCTCCTGGTTGATAATGGCCAACCAATCGCCCGAGAAACGTCCCGACAAAAGAGCCGGCGATTCCAATCAGCATCGTGACCCAGATTCCTCCGGGGTCTTTTCCCGGCATAATCAGTTTCGCGAGTGCACCAACGACGAGACCAATGATTGCAGTCCAAAGCAGGCTCAGCATAAACGTTCTCCCTATCAATTGCTTGAAGTAGTTGGCCCGGCTTCCTGACGATGCGAAAAGCATACTCCCTGCCGATGTTCTCGTAGAGAAGGCATTTTAGGCTTCTCAGTCTTTTCGCCAGGCTGGAATAAACGTCTAAAGCCGTTTCCGTGTCATCAAATCAACATGATGAACGATGCAATTGATGCTGGAACGCGGATCGGACACGTTCACCTCAAAGTGGCGGATCTGGAACGCGCTCTGCGGTTTTACAGAGACGTGCTGGGTTTCAGCGTGATGCAGAAGATGGGACAGTCGGCTGCCTTCCTATCGGCAGGCGGCTACCATCACCACATCGGGCTCAATACGTGGGAGAGTGCCGGTGGCAACGCTCCAGCCGCCGGAACGACCGGGCTTTATCATCTGGCGATCCTGTATCCGACGGAAGCCGCGCTGGCAGACGCACTGAAGCGATTGGCCGCGGCCGATATATCCCTTGAAGGCGCTGCGGACCACGGCGTGAGCAAGGCGCTCTATCTTCGAGACCCGGACGGCAATGGAGTGGAACTCTACTGGGATCGCCCCGTTGAGCAGTGGCCAAGAGATGCGGACGGCGAAATCGCGATGTACACCAGGCCTCTCGATCTGAAAAAACTGCTCGATACGATCCGATAGAACGGGTCTTGCTGCGTCGTTGATCAAGACAAATAAAGTCCAGTTATCGTCTGATGCGAGGTTTTGCCGAGCCAACTGACATCGACGCATCGACCGGAATCTTCAACTCCTCCGGGCTCTGCCAGAGCCGGATGCCACCTTCGACGGCATTGCTGTTCGAGCCCAGAATTACATGGGCCGGAAGGTCCTTCATATACTTTGCGTTGCCGCCGCCAAGTAACACATAGTCGCAGATGAACCCCGCTTGCAGACGTGCAATAACGTCGAGAACGGACTTGCGCCAGCGCTTCTTACCGCGGCTTTGAAGCCCGGCCAACCCAATGTACTCCTCGTAGGTGCGCCCATTCTTGTAAGGCAGATGGGCCAATTCCAGCGGGATCACGACTCCGTCGAAGACCATCGCTGAGCCCAATCCGGTGCCGGTGCCGAGAAACAGCATGCGGCCTCCACGATAGCCCCCGAGCGCCTGCATCGCCGCATCGTTGATGAAGCGGATGGGCTTGCTGAAGGTCTTCTCGTAGGGAAAATCGATCCAGCCAGAAGCCAGGTTGTGCGGCTCTGCGATGGGGTGGTCGTGGAGGACAGGTCCAGGATAGCCAATCGAGATACAGTCGACCTTCCAGGCCTTTGTCACGGCGAGCACTTGCCGAGCCATCTCCGCTGCCGTCATCTCGGGACCGGATGGAATCTTGATCGGGACACGCTGATCGGTGGAAGCCACCTTAACATGAGTACCGCCGACGTCGAGCACGAGAACATTTTTCATGGGCAGCAGAATACAGTGATTCTAGGAGGTTGCGGAAGCTCTTCTGTGCCGAGGATCTTTGCGAATCAGGGTTCGTTGACGTTGGTTTGTGCACGGCGAAAGGCGCTGTCGCTTACGTGAACGGAGCCCTGAAAGGGTCGGTCGATATCGGCGATGGCAACGAGCACGAGCGCGACCAGCAGCGAAAAGCAGAAGACCTGAAGGGCGTGGAGCAGCCCGCTCGACGAGCCAAACATGCAGGAAGAGATGATAGTAACGATTCCTCCAAAGATCAAAACCCACCAGAGAATGCCGGGCAGGCGCGAGGTGCTTTGAAGCAGACGTATGCGGCGATGCTCGGCCATTGCACTGAGTTCGTACAGCGCGTGGTCCTCGGCGGTGAGTTCTTCAGGCGACGCGGCTTTCACCGACATCAGGATATGCCAAAGCTGCTGGTTGATCCTGTGGCTCTCGGTCGGTGAGAGATCGTCGCGGTTCATGGCAGGCCAATCTTTATTGAGGACTACGTCGATATAGTTTCGAACTGCCGACCGAATTTCATCACGCTGTTGCGAAGGAAGGCCTTCAGCGAGGCGGTAGATGTTGACGGCCGCATTCGCTTCGGCATCGGCGTTTACTTCGGCGAGACCGAAGTTCGTCCAGACGGCATAGATCATAAAGCCGAGAATGACTGCGTACGTTGTGCCGAGAATTCCAAGCTGCCAGCCGATGATGTCGTTGTGCTCGCGGCGGCTGGAACGCGGCCAAAAACGCTCGAGCAGCGCGCGGAATATTAGCGCGCAGCACACGACGGCAATAACGATCCAAACATCCTGGGCTGTGCTCAGCATGCGGATGATATTACCTCCAGGACCGCCGACCGAACATTGCGGGTGGCAGGTTTTTCAAGGAAGAAAGAGTTCTTTTGATAAGGAAACCAGCAGAATGAATGACTTGCGATCCGGCTAGTCCGGAAGCGTTCTCTCAAAAATAACTCCCCGGCTAATATTTCCCCTGAGTAAATCACACAAAATAAACGATATATTTTTTAGAAATTATTTATGTTGACAATCGTGTTCAATGAACGCTAGAGTGGTGATGGGTACATCTAATCTCAATTGAGGTGAGCAAATGCGTAAGATTCTTGTGGCAGCCCTAGCCCTCTCCCCCGTTATGCTTCACGCCCAGGCAACTTCGCCTGCCCAACCCCAGAATTCCGCTCCTGTTCTTGAGTCGAAGCTCGCGGCTCCTGCTCTCAACTCCACTGCGGCCGATCATGGCACTATGTCTCCTATCCGCGTTACCACTGGTGTGACTGCTCCGAAGCTGGTTCATGTTGTTGACGTCCCGGCGGACGGCGCAGCTTGGCACATCAGCGGCATCCAGAAGACGGCTGTGGTCTCGATGCTCGTTGATGAGAAGGGCGTTCCTTCAAACCTGAAGATCGTTCGCTCAATTGGCGCAGATATGGACAATAACGTCCTCGCGGCGGTGAAGCAGTACCGCTTCCAGCCCGGTTCGCTGAACCATCAGCCAACTGCGGTTCCGGTGAACCTCGAAGTCGTGATTCGTAGCACTGGCAACTAGTCTCCTGTTGCATCCAGTAAGTTTTGGGCGGACTCTCTTGAGTCCGCCCTTTTTCTGTGCCGGAGGGTACTGCGTTTCGCCGGTCCTCAAAATCCGCTAGTGTGACTTCTCCAGCGCAAGCACCGCATATGCGGTTGCGGCGTCGCTCATGAAGCGGCCGGGGTCGCTCTGCGGATCCCGCTTTTTGTTCATTGAGGAGGCGGGCCAGTCGCCGTCCTTTTCCTGGTGTTGTTGAATCCACGCAAGTCCTCGCTTGAGCGAGCTGTTGTGGCGGCTTGTGCCTGACTCCTCCATCACCAGGACGGCCAGGCTGGTGGCGAAGCCATCCGTCTCCGCCGGTGCGGCGCTGTTGTCTACTCGTTTCCAATCGGCGTCGAGCGAGGATAGCCTCCAACCGCCGTCAGGCTGCTGGAGGGTTTGAAGGCTATTGAGCAGCGACTTGCGTTCGTCTTTTGTGAGCAGACCGGGAAATTTGGTCGAGGCCCAGAGGACGTAGAGCTGATTGATCAGCGGCTGATCTGCGTAGGTGCGTCGCAGGTAGTCGCGCATGCGCTCGAGGTGCGGGCGAACTGTAGGATCGCTCGCGTAGTTGTCGGGAGCGCTTGCTGCCTCGTAGAGCACGAGTGCGGCGCCTTGATAGGCAGAGTGTGACGACTCCCACGGGCCGAGGTGGAAGTCCTGCCACTGCCAGCCGCCGGCGTTGTCGCCGATCTGTAACTGGAGGGCCCAAGCGGAGTCGAAGGCGGTTCGCGTGACCGGGCGGAGATTGCCTTGCCGCGTGTCGTAGCTGGCGAGGATGATGGCGTTGAGAACGGCTTCGGTTGCGTGCGATTCGGCGGTCTTTCCGGGGCCGCTTTTTTCGTCGGAGTAGAACGGGACCATCTCGGACCAATGGGTCACGCGCTTTTCGACGCTATCCATCATGATCTTTTCCGGAGCGGGCATCGCGGTTTCGCTCAACTCGCGACGGAGCGCGGGGCGGGCCAGCGCGTAGGGAAGGTTCGTGTGGCAGGAGATGCAGAGCGTTCCGTGATCCTTCTGCGCTCTCGGCCACTCCTGCCACCAGACCTCGCGGCTATCGAGGTAGTTCGCTGCAGCCTGCTGGTTCCAGTGCGGGGATGTTGCACCGGCGCCGTGGACCGGCGTTGCTCGCCATAGGGTGATTCCTGCGGCGAGACCTGAGAGGAGTAGACAGGTCCACAAGAGTCGGTTCATCGGACTTCCCTGCTCATGGATTCGCCTCGATGAGCCTTATGGTACCCCCCTCCCCCTCTAAATCCATAAATTATTTACTTTGTGCCACTTACGAAATTTCCACAGGCCAAAGTCTTCCACCTAAAGGGGTTAGGTATCAAATTATTGATTATAAAAGAGATAAGGCCCGGTCTGTGGGAGCCGAGCCTCTAGTCTTTTGTCTCTGGTTCTATTTTACGGGATCGGGCGAAACTGCTCTGCCACTTCTATGGAGAATAGTTTTGCGACGTAAGGGGTTTGGTTTCTTTGATTTGACGAATGAGACGGAGGATTTCGAGGGCCGCGAAGGGCTTGACATAGGAATTTGCTGGGATTTTCCGAGGTGCTACCAGATTGTTTTTACGCCGTATTGCTGAAATGCGCGGTCGCCGGTGAGGATGGGCAATTTCTCAGTGAGAGCCTGAGCGATGAGGAGGCGGTCGAAGGGATCGGCGTGCTTGTGGTGGGGGAGCGATTCCAGGTTGAGGATGTGCTCGTAGCGGATGGGGAGGAGTTCCATGCTGTAGTTGTCCATCTCGTCTCGGATGTAGGCGACGGATGAGCCGATAGTGTTCAGCTTGCCGATCTTGATTTTGATGGCAATCTCCCAGAGGGAGACGAGGGAGAAGACGAGTTCGTGCTCATCGGAGCTTAGAAGTTCCCGGGCCTTGCGGGAGCTGCGCGGGTCATTGTTTAGATCCCACAGAAAGGTGTGGGTGTCGACCAACACCTTCATGCGCGCTTCTTCTTCCGGACTGGCTTTTTCCCTAAGTTTTCGAGATGGGGATCGTCGGCCTCGAAGAGCTTCTGAATCTCAAGGTCAGTTTCGGGAGAGAACGCATCCTCAGCCATCCAGAGTTTGCCGATCCCCGAGCCGCGCAGATGCTTGCGAGACTTGCGGACGGGGGGTGGAACGATGACAAGCTTGACGGCGGGCTTGCCAGCGCGCGCGATGATGACCTCTTCCCCGCTCTCGACTGCGGCGATGAGCTTGGAGAGGTGGGTCTTTGCGTGATGGACATTTACTTCCATGATGCCAGATTAGCTAATCTTATTAGCTAAGGCAAGGAAAACGGTTCGCGCTTACCGCGCGATGGCCCACCCAAGGTTGTGGCAATTAGATATGGGTCATCCGCCTGTTGACAGTGTTTCAAATCGGCCTTCAACATTTAACGAAATGAAAGGAGATCATGACATGAAGGAGTCCTTTTATGACTGAAACCACATCCGCTGGGGCGCCGGGCGATGGGGAGCGCGGATCTCACGCGAACACTGGTAACGGACTGCAGGCAAAGAGTGTTCTAACGAAGATCGCGGCTGTTGTCGCAGATCGAAATATTCCTTTCCTTGTTTGCAGCATTGGAATGATCGTTATGTTGCTGTGGGCAGGCAAATTCAAGATGACTGCACCCGGAGCAGAGGGTATCATCCCGCTTGTCAGTAACAGCCCACTTACAAGTTGGCAATTCAAGGTCTTTGGACCATATATTTTGGGGGATATGATCGGGGCCACTGAATGGACAGCAGCAATCCTCCTGATCATTGGCTACTTCAAACCTAAAGCAGGCATTCTGGGCGGGATCATTCTAGTCGGCATGTTCTTCACCACAAGCACCATGTTGATCACGACTCCGGATGACACCATCGTGGTTCACGGCATCCATTACATGAACAATCTCGGCCTGTTTCTCTTCAAGGACATTATCTCTTTCGGAGTTGCGTTCTATCTGATCAGCTACTATGGCCGAAAAGCCATCCTTCGCGAGAACAAGAGCGAATAACCGGAGCAGGCGAAACCCTCGGCCCGTCGAATTAGGAGCTATTGCAGGCGACAATCAAAGTGACAATCGACATATCTAAGGAGCCGCGGCGATACAGTCCACCTCGATGTCGAAGCCGCCATACCAAGCAGGAACGTTGATAAAGATTCGAGCAGGAGGATTCTCCGGGAAGTAACGCCTGTAGACCTCATTAACAGCAGGAAACATATCTACTGAAGTCACGTAGACATTCAGCTTCAGGATGTTTTCCAAGGACGAACCCGCCGTTTCGACACAGAGCTTAAGCTGGTCTAAAACGATCTGGGTCTGGCGCTCAATAGGCCCTCGGAAAATCTCTCCGGTTTTCGGATCGAACGGCGGAGAGCCTGACACGTAAATAGTGTCGCCGTGTTTAGTCACCATCGAAGCGGGCGCCTTGTACTTTTCGATGTAGGTGTCCAGGGGCTCGACCCGAATGATTTCTCGTTTCATAGAGTTCCTCCGTTTTGAAGACACGGTTTCTAGCAACCAAGAGCCGCGAAATTCGATGGTAGGAGTATAGCGAGACCCTGGAACAGCTGTCTGCGTGAGGTCACCTTAGGCGCAAAAGACGCGCCGAAGATGGGGCACCCCAGATTTGTTTAGGTGAGATGTGGGGCACCCGTCCGCCCGGATTTTCAGTTCGGTTTAGACCCTCGCCTCACGCGGGTAAGATCGTCCCGCTGTGGATGCGACACAATAATTTCGAGCCTTTGGATAAGCCGCATTTCGTGGATAATCGAATTGTGCTAACTCGGCAAAAGTCTATTTTGCGGCTCATCTCGAATGCCGGTGGCTGTATCGGCAAGACTCGCCTCCATAAGCTTGCTTTTGTGTTGCGCGATGAAGTGCCGGGGAGTCCTACTAGTCAGGTCTATCAATTCGTCCCATATCACTTCGGCCCATACTCCTTCACGATGAATCATGATCTAAAAAAGCTGGAGTCTGAGGGATTTGTTCGCATTTCAGACAAAGAGATTCACATCTCTGACCACGCCGGTACGCTGCCAGCTTTTGATAAACAGCTCACGACTGCGGTTGACACAGTATCGAAGCGCTTTGCTGCCGTAAAAACGGACGTACTGGTGTCCACCGTTTATAGTCGATACCCCTGGTACACCGCCAATGCAAGAGATCGATCGAAAAGGCGGGCGGCGATTCCCGTGGTTTCCCGCGCTGTCTTTACCGTCGGCTACGAGGGGCTGATGCTAGACGGTCTTCTGGATTTGCTATTGAAAAACGGCATCGAACGACTCATTGACGTCAGAGCCAATCCGGTTGCGCGTCAATTCGGCTTTCACAAGAGCACTTTGTTTCGGCATTGCCAGGACTTGGGCATCGAATATGTTCACATTCCCGAATTGGGAATTGCTTCGGAGGATCGGGCTGATTTAAATGGCAAGTCAGCCTATGACAAGCTATTCTCCCATTACGAATCGGAAACGCTAGCATCCGAAACGGACGCCGTTGAGTTGGCGATGAGGCTAGTTACGGAATCTCCTTCGGCCCTTATGTGCATGGAGGCAGACTGTACATTTTGTCATCGGAGCCGACTGTCCGAACTTATCGCGAGCCGTACTGGGCTAGCAATTCGAGAGTTGAGAACGCTGTGAAGAAGGGTACGTCGATACCGAAGTTCTCATAACGGTCATGACGTATCCCCATCCCTCCCAAAAGCATCAAGAATTGGTTTGTACGGCAGGTATCTTAAATGATGGCTCTTGGGTGCGTCTTTACCCAATCGACTATCGATATATGCCGAATAATCAGAGATTCCATAAATTTCAAAAGGTAAGATTGAGACTTTTGCCTCACGGTGCAGGCAATGACAACCGTAAAGAGAGCAGACGACCCGACCTAAAATCTTTGGAAATTCTTGGCCCTCGAATTTCTCATCCTCAGCGAAGAACCATTATGGACGCACTGCCGCACAGCACCATATTGCAATTGAAAGATCAGTACGAAAAAGACTTTACATCTCTCGGAATCGTTCGGCCATCGCAGGTACTCGATTTTGAAATTGAAAGGGTCGACTCAGACTGGAAACCGCAGTGGCAAGACGCCATGGCACAGTTCAACATGTTCAGTGGTGTGCCAAAAGCTTTGCGGAAGCTTCCCTACAAATTTTGCTATCGATTTCGGTGCGACGACAGTGGAGATAAGACGCACTCAGCCATGATTGAAGATTGGGAGCTCGGAGTCCTGTTCATCAAAGAATCAGAACGGTTGGGCTCTGACGAGGCAGCCGCCGCCAGCGTCAAAAAGAAGTATTTCGATCAGATTTGCGCGCCTGATCGCGATGTTCGCTTTCTGATGGGAACTGTCTTTCCTTACAATACCTGGGTAGTGGTGGGCGTTTTTTGGCCGCCTAAGGTCTATCAGCCACAACTCTTCCAGTAAGAAAGAAACGGCAGAGCCGAAGCCCTGCCGTTGTTTGTTTTTGCGCGAAGCGCTTTTCGCCGTCCGCGAAGGACTATTCGGCGGCCATTTCTTCCTGTTCGCCTTCCATGCGCATCGCTTCGAGCTCGCGCTCTTCGGCGTCGTGGGCTTCCTGGACCTCGGCCTGGACCTGGGCTGCCGCTTCTTCGAGCTCGGGTGAGAGCTGGACGTTGCGGTAGTACTCCATGCCGGTGCCGGCGGGGATGAGGCGGCCGACGATGACGTTCTCCTTGAGGCCGCGCAGCGTATCCATCGAGCCGTTGATGCTGGCTTCGGTGAGGACGCGGGTGGTCTCCTGGAAGCTCGCGGCCGAGATGAACGAGTCGGTCGAGAGCGACGCCTTGGTGATGCCGAGCAGAAGCGAGCGCCCGATTGCGGGACGTCCGCCGGTCATGAGGACGCGCTGGTTCTCCGCGTTGAAGCGGAAGCGGTCCGTCTGCTGATCGACGAGGAAGTTGGTGTCGCCGACATCTTCGATCTTCACCCAGCGGAGCATCTGACGAACGATGGTCTCGATGTGCTTGTCGGAGATGGCCACGCCCTGGAGCCGGTAGACCTCCTGGATTTCGTTGACGAGGTACTGCTGGAGAGCACGCTCGCCGAGGACTTCCAGAATGTCGTGCGGGTTGCGCGGACCGTCGATGAGCGCATCACCGGCGCGGAGGCGTTCGCCTTCCTGCACGTTGATGTAGACACCACGCGGTACGCTGTACTCCTCTTCCTGGCCGTTGTCGGCGGTGACGTAGACCTTGCGCTGTCCCTTGGTGACATCGCCGAAGCGAACGACGCCATCGATCTTGGAGATGATTGCCGGGTCGCGGGGCTTGCGGGCCTCGAAGAGCTCGACAACTCGGGGAAGACCGCCGGTGATGTCCTTGGTGCGCGTGGTTTCGCGCGGGATCTTGGCAAGGATGTCGCCGGGGAAGACCTCGTCGCCGTCCGCGATCATAAGGTGAGCGCGGCTGGGCATGAGGTAGCGCTTGCTGCCCGAGGCTGCCTTGATGACGATGGTCGGCTGGCGCTTCTCGTCGGGGGAGTCGGTGACGACGAGACGCGAGAGGCCGGTGACCTCGTCGATCTCTTCGTTGAGCGTGACGCCCTCCTGCAGGTCCTTGAACTGGACGGTGCCGGCGATCTCGGTGAGGAGCGAGAAGGTGTAGGGATCCCACTCGCCGATCTTGTCGCCGAGATTGACGTGAGCGCCGTCCTCGACCTTGAGCTTGGCGCCGTAGACGATGGCGTAGCGCTCTTTCTCGCGGCCCTTCTCGTCGACGATGGCAACGGAGCCGTTGCGGTTCATCGCGACCAGGTCGCCGGACTTGGAGCGTACGGTGACGAGGTTGATGAAGCGCACGGTTCCGGAGTTCTTGGCCTCGATGTGCGAGGCGTCGGAGACTCGGGATGCCGTTCCGCCGATGTGGAAGGTACGCATGGTGAGCTGCGTTCCGGGCTCGCCGATGGACTGCGCCGCGATGACGCCGACGGCCTCGCCCATCTCCACCATCTTGCCGGAGCCGAGGTTGCGGCCGTAGCAGAGGATGCAGACGCCGCGCTTGGACTCGCAGGTGAGCACGGAGCGGATCTTCACCCGCTCGATGCCGGCAGCCTGGATGGCGCTGGCGAGGTCTTCGTCGATCTCCTGGTTGATGTCGACGATGACGTTGCCTTCGTAGTCCTTGAGCTTCTCAAGCGAGACGCGGCCGATGATGCGGTCGCGCAGCGGCTCGATGGTCTCGCCGGCTTCGATGATCGGAGTGACGTAGATGCCTTCGACGGTGCCGCAGTCGTTCTGGGTGATGATGACGTCCTGCGCCACGTCGACGAGGCGACGGGTGAGGTAGCCCGAGTCCGCAGTCTTGAGTGCGGTATCGGCTAGACCCTTACGTGCGCCGTGCGTCGAGATGAAGTACTGCAGCACGGTGAGGCCTTCGCGGAAGTTCGCCGTGATGGGGGTTTCGATGATTTCGCCCGAGGGCTTGGCCATGAGACCACGCATACCCGAGAGCTGACGGATCTGCTGCTTCGAACCGCGGGCTCCGGAGTCGGCCATGATGTAGATCGGGTTCATGGCTCCTTCCTTGTCCGCGCGCTTCATGTTGTTGAACATCTCGTCGGCGACCTTCTCGGTCACAGCAGACCACATCTGGATGACCTTGTTGTTGCGCTCACCGTTGGTGATTGCACCGTCAAGGTACTGCTGCTGGACGTTGATGACCTGCTTCTCGGCGTCGGAGACGACAGAGTACTTCGACTCCGGGATGACCATGTCGTCGAGACCGACAGAGAGGCCGGACCGGGTGGCGTAACGGAAGCCGAGGTCCTTGATCCTGTCGAGGGTCTTGACGGTCACTTCGAGGCCGAGGTTCAGGTAGCAGTAATTGACGAGCTGGCCAATTCCCTTCTTCTTGAGCAGGCCGTTGATGTAGGGCATGCCCTCGGGGAGCGCGTCGTTGAGGATCGCGCGGCCGACCGTAGTGTTGATGTACTGCTTATGGAACTCGACCGGCTCGGTGTGCGTGATGTCCTGATCGTCGTACGCCGTGGTCATGTCGAGGACAGGACCGGTGTGGCGCAGACGGATGGGCGTCAGCGTCTCGACCTGGCCTGCTTCGAGCGCCATCAGCACCTCTTCGATATTGGCGAAGACGCGGCCCTCTCCCTTGGCGTTGACCTTCGCCTTGGTGAGGTAGTAGAGGCCGAGAACGAGGTCCTGCGTCGGCACCGTGATGGGCTGACCGCTCGCGGGCGAGAGGATGTTGTGCGAGGCGAGCATGAGAACGCTGGCCTCGATCTGAGCCTCAGGCGAGAGCGGGATGTGGACGGCCATCTGGTCGCCGTCGAAGTCCGCGTTGAAGGCGGTGCAGACGAGCGGATGGATCTTGATCGCCTTGCCTTCGACGAGAACGGGCTCGAACGCCTGGATACCGAGACGGTGAAGCGTCGGGGCGCGGTTCAGAAGGACGGGGTGATCCTTGATGACCTCTTCGAGGATGTCCCAGACGATGGGCTCCTGCAGCTCCACCATCTCCTTGGCCTGCTTGATGGTGGTGCAGTGGCCGGTCTGCTCGAGGCGGTGATAGATGAAGGGCTTGAAGAGCTCGAGCGCCATCTTCTTGGGAAGACCGCACTGGTGCAGCTTCAGCTCCGGGCCAACGACGATGACGGAACGGCCGGAGTAGTCGACGCGCTTGCCGAGGAGGTTCTGACGGAAGCGGCCCTGCTTGCCCTTGAGGGTGTCGGAGAGCGACTTCAGCGGACGGTTGTTCGCACCACGCAGTACGCGGCCACGGCGGCCATTGTCGAACAGAGCGTCGACGGCCTCCTGCAGCATGCGCTTCTCGTTGCGCACAATGACCTCAGGCGCATGGAGGTCCATGAGCTTCTTGAGGCGGTTGTTGCGGTTGATGACGCGGCGATAGAGGTCGTTCAGGTCAGACGTCGCGAATCGGCCGCCGTCCAGAGGAACGAGCGGGCGGAGTTCGGGCGGAATGACCGGGATGACGTCGAGGATCATCCACTCCGGCTTGTTGTCGGACTTGCGGAAGGCCTCGACGATCTTGAGGCGCTTGGAGTACTTGAGCTTCTTCTGCAGCGAGCTCTCGGACTTCATGCGCTCGCGCAGCTCGATCGCCAGCTCGGCGACATCGACGCGCTTGAGCAGCTCCTTGATGGCTTCTGCGCCCATCATGGCCTTGAAGCCTGTGGGGCGGTACTGCTGGTCGAGCTCGCGGAAGCGGTTCTCGTCCTTGATGACCTCGCGCTCCTTGACGGGAGCGTCGCCTGGATCAACGACGACGTAGGACTCGAAGTAGAGGACTGCTTCAAGCTCGCGGAGCGAGATGTCGAGCAGGTGGCCGATACGCGACGGGAGGCCCTTGAAGAACCACACGTGCGAGCAGGGCGAAGCGAGCTCGATGTGGCCGAGGCGCTCACGGCGGACCTTGCTAAGCGTAACTTCGACGCCGCACTTGTCGCAGATGACTCCGCGATGCTTCATGCGCTTGTACTTGCCGCAGAGGCACTCCCAGTCAGTAATGGGTCCGAAGATGCGGGCGCAGAAGAGGCCGTCGCGCTCGGGCTTGAAGGTGCGGTAGTTGATGGTTTCTGGCTTCGTTACTTCGCCGTGTGACCAGCTGCGGATCTTCTCCGGGCTGGCGAGCTGAATCTTGATCGCGTCGAAGTCGGCGATAGGACCGGTCAGTTCAAATGGGCTGGAGCGGAACATATGTTTTTGTCTCTCCTGGCTGCTAGTGGTTATTTTTTGTAACCTTCGCTGCCTGTTACTGCTGCTTTTCTTCTTCGCAGCCGGTGATGCGCTGCATCAATTCAAAATCTCTAGCGGCTTCGTTCCGCCAGCCTCCGCAATACGCGAGAGGCTGGCGGCGCGGAGCTAATCGGCTGCTGCGATTGCGGGCAGCGGCTGCTTCTTCTGGTCGCTTTGCTTGATGAGTTCGACGTCAAGGCAGAGCGACTGGAGTTCGCGGATGAGCACGTTGAACGACTCGGGCACGCCGGGCTCGATGGCTGCCTCGCCCTTGACGATGGCCTCGTAGATCTTGGTACGGCCAAAGACGTCGTCGGACTTGGCGGTGAGCAACTCCTGCAGGATGTAGGCCGCGCCGTAAGCTTCGAGCGCCCAGACCTCCATCTCACCGAAGCGCTGTCCACCGAACTGCGCCTTACCACCCAGCGGCTGCTGCGTGATCAGCGAGTACGGCCCGATGGAGCGAGCGTGGATCTTGTCGTCGACAAGGTGCGAAAGCTTCAGCATGTAGATGTAACCCACAGTTGCTGGCTGCTCGAACGCATCCCCTGTCATGCCGTCGAAGAGCTGGCTCTTGCCGGAGGTCGGAAGACCAGCCGACGCGAGCAGCGCCTTGATCTCCGTCTCACGTGCGCCGTCGAAGACCGCGGTGCCGAACCAGACGCCACGCTTCATGCCGGCGGCGACGCGCAGAGTCTGCTCGTCGTCGAGTGCAAGAAGCTGCTTGAGAGCGGCGGTTCCGGCGAAGCGCGCCTTGAAGAGCTCGCGGACCTCGCTCGCCTGGGTGTAAGTCGCGGCGAGTTCGGCGACCTGCTTGCCAAGCTCGTGCGCGGCCCAGCCGAGGTGCGTCTCGAGGATCTGTCCGACGTTCATACGAGAAGGCACGCCCAGCGGATTGAGAACGATCTCGACCGGCGTTCCGTCGGGGAGGTACGGCATGTCCTCTTCCGGCAGAATGCGAGCGATGACGCCCTTGTTCCCGTGACGGCCGGCCATCTTGTCGCCGACCGAGAGCTTGCGCTTCATGGCGACGTAGACCTTGACCATCTTGATGACGCCGGGAGCGAGCTCGTCGCCCTTGGACATCTTCGCGATCTTCTCGTTGGTGATCTTGCGGAGAACGTCGATCTGACGCGAGGTCATCTCTTCGATCTCGTCGATCTGCTCGTTGACGCGGGGATCCTTGTCGGCGTAGCGAATGCGCTTCAGGTTACGCGTCGAGATGAGCTCGATGGTGTCGCGGTTGAGAACCTCGCCCTTCGAGAGCAGCTTCTTGTTGGTGCGCTCGTCGTGCAGGTCGGCCTGAACTTCCTTGCCTCCGAGGATGGCCTCAAGACGCTTGAGGCGCTCGTCGGTGAGAATACGAATCTCATCGGCGAGGTTGCGCTCGAGTTCCTCGACCTGCGTGGCCTCGATCTGCTTGGCGCGCTCATCCTTCTCCTGTCCCTTGCGGGAGAAGATGCGGACGTCGACGACCGTGCCCTCGATGCCCGGGGGGCACGTGAGCGAGGCGTCGCGAACGTCGCCGGCCTTCTCACCGAAGATGGCGCGGAGCAGCTTCTCTTCGGGAGTGAGCTGCGTCTCGCCCTTCGGGGTGACCTTGCCGACGAGGATGTCGTTGTGGCCGATCTTGGCTCCGATGCGGATGATGCCCGACTCGTCAAGGTCACGCAGAGCGTGCTCGCTGACGTTGGGAATGTCGCGCGTGATCTCTTCGGGTCCGAGCTTCGTGTCGCGGGCCTCGATCTCGAACTCCTCGATGTGGATCGAGGTGTAGTAGTCCTCGCGGACCAGCTTTTCGGAGATCAGGATCGCGTCCTCGAAGTTGTAACCGCGCCATGGCATGAAGGCAACGAGAACGTTGCGGCCGAGGCCGAGCTCGCCCTGCTCCGTGCACGGACCGTCCGCGATGACCTGCCCCTTGATGACGCGGTCGCCCTTGCGAACGATCGGCTTCTGGTTGATACAGGTGTTCTGGTTGGAGCGCTTGAACTTCGTGAGCTGGTAGATGTCGGAGCCGACCTCACGCGAGAGCTGCGTGGGATGATGTTCGCCTTCGACGCGCACGATGATGCGCTCGGAGTCGACCGAGTCCACGATGCCGTTACGCTTGGCGAGGATCACGGCGCCGGAGTCGCGCGCGGTGACGCCTTCCATGCCGGTGCCGACCAGCGGAGCCTCGGAGACGAGCAGAGGAACCGACTGGCGCTGCATGTTCGCGCCCATCAGAGCGCGGTTCGCGTCGTCGTGCTCAAGGAACGGGACTAGACTTGCCGCGACAGATACAAGCTGCTTGGGGGAGACGTCAACGTAGTCGACTTCGGACTTGTTGACGAGCACGAAGTTGCCCTGGCGGCGGGCATCGACGATGTCCTGCACGATGTGCTGATGATCATCGAGCTCGATGTTCGCCTGCGCGATGGTGTGGCGGTCTTCCTCCCACGCCGAGAGGTAGAAGCTGAATGGAGAGAGGTCCATCGTGCGCTTCTTTTCCTTCTTCAGGTGGTCGTTGAGCTTCTTCGCCTCGTTGATCTCGAGGATGTCGCCCTGACGATGGCCGCTCTCGCCGGCGTTGGTCACCGAGACGTAGTCCAGCACCTTGCCGTCCTTCACCTTGCGGTAGGGCGACTCGATGAAGCCGTACTCGTTGATGCGCGCAAAGCAGCTCAGCGAGGAGATAAGACCGATGTTCGGGCCTTCCGGCGTCTCGATGGGGCAGATGCGGCCGTAGTGCGTCGGGTGAACGTCGCGGACCTCGAAGCCTGCTCGTTCACGAGAAAGACCACCAGGCCCAAGGGCCGACAGGCGGCGCTTGTGCGTGATCTCGGAGAGCGGATTGGTCTGGTCCATGAACTGCGAGAGCTGCGACGAACCGAAGAACTCGCGGATGGCCGCCATGACGGGCTTCGCATTGATGAGGTCGTGCGGCATCGCCGTCGACATCTCCTGGTAGACCGACATCTTTTCCTTGATCGCGCGCTCCATGCGGACGAGACCGATGCGGAACTGGTTCTCCATCAGCTCGCCGACCGCGCGGACGCGGCGGTTGCCCAGGTGATCGATGTCGTCCACTACGCCGATGTTCTTGCGCAGCTTGAGGAGGTAGCGGATGGTGCCGTAGAAGTCCTCAGGCGTCAGCGTGCGCTTGTCGAGGCCTGTGGCGTCCTGGTTCTCGTAGAGCTTGATGTTGAACTTCAGCCGGCCGACGCGCGAGAAGTCGTACTTGCGCGGGTCGAAGAACATGCCCTCGAAGAGCGCGGTCGCGGTGTCAAGCGTCGGGGGATCGCCGGGACGCAGCTTGCGGTAGATCTCGATGAGAGCTTCCTCAGGCTTGCGGACCGAGTCGCGGCGCAGCGTATTGGTGATGATGTTGCCCACGTCGTCCCGCTCAGGGAAGAAGACCTCGAAGCTTGTGACGCCGGACTGCTGAATCTTGTGCAGCTTGTCGGCGGTGAGCTCCTGGTTGGCCTCGTAGAGCAGCTCGCCGGTCGTCAGATCGACCACGTCAGCAGCGGTCATCGCGCCGTCGAATTCGCTGGTCTCAACCTCGACCTGCTCGATCTTGTGGTGCCGCAGGCTCTTCAGCGAGTGCGCCGAGATCTTGCGGGTCGCGGGAGCCAGCTCCTCGCCCTTCGCCATGATGGCGATGGCGGGACGCGTGCCCTGCAGGTTGGTCGGCTGGCCCTCGGGCACGACCTTCCAGCTCAGCTTGCCGTCCTTCACATGGATGGTGTCGACCGTGTAGAAGGTCTTCAGGATCTCCTCGTCGGTGCGGAGACCGAGTGCGCGCAGGAAGATGGTTCCGAGGAACTTGCGCTTGCGGTCGATGCGGACGTAGAGGGTGTTCTTTTGGTCGTATTCGAACTCAACCCAGCTACCGCGGTACGGGATGATCTTGCCGAGGAAGTAGGTGCGGTTGTTCGCCGTCTCGAAGAAGACGCCGGGCGAGCGGTGAAGCTGCGAGACGATGACGCGCTCGGTGCCGTTGACGATGAAGGTGCCGTTGGCAGACATCAGAGGGATGTCGCCAAAGAAGACCTCCTGCTCCTTCATGTCGCGGAGGCTCTTGACGCCGGTCTCGGGGTCCTTGTCGTAGATCTTCAGGCGGATGGTGACCTTGAGCGGAGCGGAGTAGGTCATGCCGCGCTCTTCGCACTCGGCCTGGTCGTACTTCAGCTGAAGGCCAACGGGGTCGCCGCACTTGGTGCAGAAGTCAGGGGTGTTCTTGTTGTAGGTTCCGCAGAAGTTGCAGAGCACGTCGCCCGGGTGGAAGGGGTCGGTGATGACCATGTGGCCGCAGTGCGTGCAGGCCGTGCGCAGGTGGTTGAGGCCCTTGAGGTAGCCGCACTTGCACTCCCAGTTGCCGATGGAATAGTCGACGAACTCGAGCTCGGAGACGTTGCGGAAGTCGGTGATGGGGAAGACCGACGTAAAAACGGACTGAAGCCCGTTGTCTTCACGCTCCTGCGGAAGTTTGTCCATCTGGAGGAAGCGTTCATAGCTGCGGCGCTGAACCTCGATAAGGTTGGGGATTTCAATTGCGGTTGGAATTTTTGAAAAATCTAGACGGCTGCGGATCGCGCGCGTTTCGCTGGACATGCTCTCTCCTGAATACTCACCTTCGAGGCCTCCCGATCACTGCTGCCTGCATCGAAGCACTCTGATGCCCGTGGGCTGCCTGATCGTTTGGGGAGGGCTTCGGTGCCGCCCTCCTGGGATACTTCGTTGCGCATCACTTGAATCCGTCGGGTCCCGCCGCCCCTCGATTGCGGCAGGCTCCGTGCGCAGAATGTGTGCCGTCTCGTACTTCCCGGCTGGAAAAACTTACAAACTTTTGCTCGACTAACCTTCGAAAGCTGCTATAAAGTACGCGTACTGCCAAGATCTGCTCGCTTCGCGAGGAGTTAAGGCAACAAACACGGCAAAGCGCTCACAGGGACAGCGCGTCCCATGAGCGCAAAAGTCGACTTGTGCACTGTTTCTATCGTAGTGGTGTAAATGCCTGCCGCCATTTGAGGCTCGCCTGCCCCAAAGTTGCTGCGCCTGCTCTAAATCACGTAGCATCATGTACTGCCGCCGCTCGAAGCACATGATGACCGGCCCCCTAACCTGCGCCCCGCAGGATGGACCGGAGTACAACCCCTAAACTTTATTTATTGCCTCAACCACCTATCCGCCGAATAGCACGCCCGAGCGAACACGGAATCTTCATCTCCTGATAAAGAATATCGCGTTCCGCCCGGACATGCAACTGGCTGATAGTTACTTGATCTCTACAGTCGCAACGCCCTCGAACTTCTTCGCGATGGCGGCTGCGTCTTCCTTCGAGATGTTCTCCTTCAGAGGCTTGGGAGCTCCGTCGACCAGATCCTTGGCTTCCTTGAGGCCAAGGGCGGTGACTTCGCGTACAGCCTTGATGGTGTTGATCTTGTTCGCGCCGGCATCCTTCAGGATGACGGTGAACTCGGTCTTCTCTTCGGCCGGAGCCGCTGCCGCAGCGCCGCCGCCCGCAGCCGGAGCTGCTGCAACTGCAGCCGCCGCCGCCGAGACGCCGAGACGCTCCTCAAGCTTCTTGACCAGAGCCGAGGCCTCAAGGAGGCTCAGGCTAACGATTGATTCTTCCAACTGCTGGATGTCTGCCATTTTTCTTTCTCCAATTCGTAAATCTGAACTTGCTGCCTATTACGCCTCCGAAGCCCTGTTCCGCTTCGGCTGCCTGCCCCTTCGGGTTTCCGTTGCGCCCAGACATGGCGCACCCAAAGGCTCAGGCGAAACTTAGTTACCCCTCAACCGGGTCCGAGGTTGCCGCCTCGCCCGCCTGGGACGCTGTCGCATTCTCCGGCTGTGCCGCACCGGAGGGCTGCTCGCCGGCCGCCGACTCCTCGGCGTGCGCGGCCTCGACCACGGGAGCAGCAGCCTCTGCTGCCAGCGCTACTGCCTCTGCCACAGGCGCTGCTGCTTCTGCCGCAGGCGCTGCCTCTGCCACAGGCGCTGCTGCCGGAGCCGCAAATTTGCCCTTCTCCACGCCCTGGTTGATCACCACGGCGAGGTCGCGGCCAGTCGCGTTGATGACCGTCGCCAGACGCTGCGCCGGAGAGTTGATGAGGAAGAGAAGCTTCGCGAAGAGCTCTTCCTTGCCCGGCATCGTCGCCAGGGCCGTAATCTCCTCGAGGTTGAGGACCTTGCCGTCAACGATCCCGAGCTTGAAGGTGAACTCAGAGTTGTCCTTCACCCAGGTCGAGAGCGCCTTGGCCAGAGCCACCGGATCGCCCGAGGTGTACGCCACCGCGTTGACGCCCTTGAGACCCTTCAGCGCGGCCTCGATCTTCGAGCCCTCAGCGGCACGCTCGGCCAGCTTGTTCTTGACGACATGATAGCTGCCGCCTGCGTTGCGAATCGTCTTGCGGAGATCGAAGTCCTTCGACGCCGTCAGCGCGCTGAAGGTGCCGATGATCGCTGAACTTGAGCCCTCAAGCTCGCCAGCCAGCTTCTTAATCTTCTCCGACTTCTGTGATCTGGACAGTGCCATAAAAATCCTAGCCTTTAGCTGCTAGCCCTTAGCTGCTAGCTGAAAATCGCGCCGCTCCATGCGGCAAAATCCTGAATCGCGTCCGAGCCATCTCTGGCCGAACCGCCTAAGCCTTGCCTGCCGCTTCAGCAGCCGCGTAGTCAAGCTGGATCCCGGGGCCCATCGTCGAGCTCAACGTGACGCTCTTGATGTACTTGCCCTTGGCCGCCGACGGCTTCGCCTTCACCACACTGGTGATGACTGTGGTCGCATTGTCGATCAGCTTCTGCGGATCGAACGAAAGCTTGCCCACTGGAACGTGAACCAGAGCAGTCTTGTCCGTGCGGAACTCAACCTTACCGGCCTTGATCTCCTTGACCGCATCGGCGACGTTCGTTGTCACGGTGCCCGTCTTCGGATTC
Source organism: uncultured Acidobacteriaceae bacterium (assembly GCA_963741395.1). Lineage (GTDB taxonomy): Bacteria > Acidobacteriota > Terriglobia > Terriglobales > Acidobacteriaceae > Edaphobacter. Next base: position 664,088 of record CAVUHV010000001.1, on the reverse strand, counting down.
GGCATCAAGCCCTTGGGTCCAAGAACCTTACCGAGACGTCCGACCGACTTCATCATGTCGGGAGTCGCAATGAGCGCGTCGAACGCCGTCCAGTTCTCCTTCTGGATCTTCTCGACCAACTCTTCGCCGCCGAAGAACTCCGCGCCTGCAGCCTGTGCGTCCTTCACCTTATCGCCCGATGCGATCACGGCCACAACCTTGGTCTTACCCAGGCCGTGCGGCAGAACGACGGTGCCACGCACCATCTGGTCGGCGTGCTTGGGGTCAACCCCAAGGCGCAGCGTCAGATCGACGGTCTCGTCGAACTTCGCATACTTTGCTTTCTGGAGCAGCGGAACCGCGTCCGCCAGAACGTAAGGACGGGGCTCAACGAGCGCACGCGCCTTCGCCAAATTCTTGGAAATCTTCCTTGCCATCTTCCCTCATCTCCCACCCCTCTCGGATAACTCCCCGGGGCGTGGTCATCGACTGCGCTCAACGGCGAGTTGAGACGCTCTTATTAGTATGCCGGAAGGGTCAGGTTTACGTCAATCTACTTATCGAGCTTGAATACCCGGCCTACCTGAGGAGTGTAATACGTCGTCTGGACTGACCTGTATTCCTCCGGACGGGCATTCTTCCAAGCTGCTGTATCTAAACGATGATACCGCTCCAGCAAGCCCTCATAGCGCTCGGGATCGGACGACCGGAAGAGGGCTCTCGTTGAATCGCCGCGTTAGCTGCGTCTTCCACGTAGCCACGCCCCTGAGTCCAGCCGCAGTTCCTATCCGTTGCTTCAGTCTGCTTTCGATCAACTCGCATTCGAAACGCAGATACTCCTGTTCCTCTTTGTTTCTCACTAGCCGCGCTAGGAGCTGTTCATCCTCGGGAGTCGGATCAAGCAAGCGGTCAGTATTCTGCTGCTTGCTCAGTTCACTGATCGCGCGCTGAGCTTCCTCCAACTCCTCGAACATCTGCCGAAAGCTGGCGACGGTCCGACGCATCTCGGCGGGCTCAAGCTCAAAGAACTCCTTGCCGCCTCCTCTAACAACTCTCTTTGAGCGAAGGCGGCGGTGAAAGAACGCCTCGCAGGCGCTCTCCTGGTCGGTAACAACGATGTCAAACAGAGTCAGTGGCTGAGAGTTTCCACGATGCAGGGTTCGAATTACATCATCTATATTTCCTGTCGTTCGCCCGATCTTGAATATGTGCGACTGGCCCTCTTGCAAGATATAAACTGGCACGCTTTCCGTCTCTCCTCAACCCCAAACCCTTGCCATCACCAGCTCAAACCCAGCCATGACCCCACTCCCCTGAACCGAAGTCGGATGGTAGCGCACCTCAGGAGAATCGCCGGGCCGGTAGACCGAGACCATATGCTCGATCGGATCGATCAACCACGCAACCTCTACCCCATTCGCGATCCACTGCTCCATCCTGGCCTGAAGCTCACCGAGGTTATCGCTGGGCGACCGCAACTCGATGATGAACTCAGGACAGATAGGCGAGAAGCGCTCCTGATCCTGAGGGTTGAGAGCATCCCACCGCGTCTTTCTCACCCACGCTGCATCGGGACTGCGCATTGAGCCATCAGGCAAGGTGAATCCCGTGTTCGAGTCAAAGAAATAGCCACGACCATCGCTCTTGGCCCATGCACCCAGCTCGACGATGATTTCCGCATTTATTCTTCCCGTGCGGTTTCCAGCAGGCGTCATTACTAGAATCTCTCCATTCGCATCGCGCTCAACCCGCAGGTCATCATTGGCTGCGCAGAAGCGCATCAGTTCCTCGTCGCTCATCGGCGTCTCGGGCCGGAAGCGCAGCGGTAGCGGCATCTCTGCGAGGTTGAAGTTCATAGGCGAAGTGTACTAAATGACGTCTCCGTAAAGACCAAATCCTGCGCAAGTGCTCCTATCCAGGCCCAACAGAGAACCATTCAAAACTTCCCCTTGACGCAAGGCCGCCACCGTCCTATTCTCGTTTCATGGGAGGCGAACAAATGGCGAAAATAAACACGTCGCACGATGCTTCGCTCTTCCCCATCCTGAACCAGAGTCAGACCCAGCCCGCCCCTCTGACCGGAATCGCCCGTCTCGCCGCCAACGCCACCCCTGCTGACTCCGGCCGTCTCATCGAGTTTCGTTCCCTCAACGTTCGCAGCATTCTCAACAAGACCGTCTCGAAACGCCTCCTTTGGATGGCTTACAGCATCAACCCCTACCGCGGCTGCGAGTTCGGCTGCCGCTACTGCTACGCCCGCTATACCCACGAGTTCATGGCCCCGGCTCCCGGCAAGCCGGGGCCCCCAGGACAGCCAGACCTGCGCGACCCTCTCGCCTTCGAGCGCCTGATCTTTCTGAAGCAGAACGCCGCCTGGCTGCTTGAGCAGGAGCTCCGCCACATCGATCCTGCGATGGAGATTGCTCTTGGCGCTGCCACTGATCCGTACCAGCCGATTGAACGGCGCGCCCGCATCACTCGGAGCATTCTCGAGGTCTTCGCCCGCCACTCCGGCTACCGCCTCGGCATCGTCACAAAATCACGTCTCATTACCCGCGACATCGACCTGCTCACTGAGATCGCCCGCCGCAACCACCTCGTCGTGCACCTTACCATCACGACACCGGACGCCGCGCTCGCCCGCATCCTCGAGCCACGCGCTCCGCGCCCCGATCTTCGCCTCGCGGCGGTGCGCAAGCTCCGCCAGGCCGGAATTACTACGGGCATCCTCTATTCGCCGCTGTTGCCCGGCATTACCGATTCGGAAGAGGCGATCGATCGTATGGCTCGCCATGCCGCCGAGGTTGGCGCGAGCTTCTTCGCCGCGAGTCCCCTCTTCCTCAAGCCGTGCTCACGTCCTACCTACCTGAGCTTCGTTCGTGAGCACTTCCCCGCCCTGGTGCCGGAGTATGCCCGACGCTTCGACCACGCCGACTTCGCCGCACCCGACTACCGCCGCAAACTCTCGCAGATGGTCGAGCGTGCCTGCCAGCGCTACCGCCTCGGCCACCGATTCAGCAACACAGACGAGAGCCTTCTGCCCAGCCCAGGCAACTCTGCGAGAAAACCACCGATTGGCGGGGAAGAACCAACACAGCAGCGGCTCTTCGCCTGAACGTCATTGCTCTGGACTCTCGCCCAATCTTTGCCAAATTCTTGTCAAGCCCCGCCGAGGCCGTCCAAAACGCAATCAATGCAGTAAGTTAAACAAAATATGAGGCTTATAGAAGAAAATATTTCCGCCGAAAGTGGCAGACCAGTTTTCACAATTTGATACATTGGAAGTAGTCATAAAAAACATCGAGCCCGGATCCTCCTCAGATCCGGGCCTATCTCTTTTAGAATCTAAATTTTGACATCTAAACCATTTAGATACAATATTTTAGCGAGAGCGATTTCGTTATGTTATTGGATATAAAATATTTATGCAAAATCAGAGGTTAAGAAAAAAATACCCGGGGATGCCGAACCGTGTTCAGCATGCCTCCGGGTACCTTGATTCTTTTGAAGACTAGGCGACGACTTCGATGCCCATCGAGCGGGCGGTTCCGCGGATGGTCTTGGCAGCAGCCTCAACCGAGGCGGCGTTCATGTCCGGCATCTTCTGCTTGGCGATCTCGAGGATCTGCTTCTCGGTCACCTTGCCAACCTTGTCCTTGTTCGGCGTGCCCGAGCCCTTGGCAACGCCTGCAGCCTTGAGCAGCAGAACCGGGGCAGGCGGAGTCTTCGTGACGAAGGAAAAGGTGCGGTCTGCGTAAACGCTGATGACGACCGGGACTGTGAGCCCAGCCAGCGCGGGGTCCTTGCCGGTGCGTTCATTGAACTGCTTGCAGAACTCCATGATGTTGACCTGCGCCTGACCAAGCGCGGGGCCGACCGGAGGCGCGGGCGTAGCCTTGCCTGCCATGATCTGAAGTTTGACGTATCCAGTGATCTTCTTCGGTGCCATTGCGGTAAATCCTCTTTATGCTTCTAGCGTCAGGCCCAGGCCCGCTCGCTGATTTTGATGTTTCTAAACTCTGCTATGCGACGACCTTGTCCACCTTCGAGAACTCGATCTCGACCGGCGTGGAGCGGCCGAAGATGCTGACCATCACCTTCAGGGTCTGCTTGTCTTCGTTGATCTCGTCGACCGCGCCGGTGAAGTTGGCGAATGGGCCTTCGTTGATGCGGACCTGCTCGCCCTTCTCGAACTTGATCTTGAGCGTCGGCTTGTCCTTTGCGACGTCGGAGCGGAAGAGGATCGAGCTGACTTCCTGCTCGGAGAGTGCGACTGGATTGTCGCCAGTTCCGAGGAAGCCCGTCACCCGCGGCGTGTTCTTGATGACGTGCCAGAGGTCGTTGTCGAGATCCATCTCGACCAGAACGTAGCCTGGAAGGAAGACGCGCTCAATCGTGTATTTCTTGCCGTTGCGGACTTCGGTGACAGGCTCGGTCGGAATCATGATGCGGCCGATCTTGTTCTGCAGGCCAAAGGCGGCGATGCGGCTCTCGAGCGATTCGCGCACCTTGCGCTCGAATCCCGAGTAGGCGTGGATGATGTACCACTTGAAACTCTCGTTCACCGGCGGAGCCAGTTGCTCGGACGCCTGCTCGCCGCCGGCGTTGGACGCCTCGGGCTTTTGTTCCGGATTCTGCTCTTCTGCCGCCATGGTTCTGCCTTCTTCGCGCATTCTATGTTTCTTTCTGCTTCTTCTATTTACTGCGAAAGCTTGTGCAACACGGCCTCAACCGCGCGGCCGATGATGGTGTCCACCAGCCAGAAATAAGCGGCGAAGATGAAGACCGTGATGAGGACGACGGTGGTCGTCGACTGCACCTCGGCGCGCGACGGCGCAACCACCTTGCGCATCTCGCTGCGCACGTCCTTCAGGAAGCTGTTGATCCGCGCCGGCTGATCCTTCAGCTGCTGCAGGCCCGAGTTGGATTGTTCCGCTACCGCTACTGTCTTGGCCATAGTGCCGCCTCAAATCTTCATGTTGCGTTGCTGCTGATTGCTACGCCCGTCGCCTGAAAACCCGGGCAAAACTGGCGGGGGAGCTCGGATTCGAACCGAGAAGTTCGGTTTTGGAGACCGACAGTTTAACCGTTGAGCTTACTCCCCCGGTAAAGCTGCTAGCTGCCCCGGTGAGCACCGAGAGCTACGGCTAAAAGCTGCTCTTACTTCGTCTCTTTGTGATCGGTGTGCTTGCGGCACGTGTTGCAGAACTTCGAGAACTCGAGACGGCCAGTGGTAGTCTTCTTGTTTTTCGTCGTCGAGTAATTCCGGTTCTTGCACACCGGGCACTGGAGGGTGATGATCTCGCGCATTGTAAGTTTCTCCTTCTAACGTGGCCAGCCACTTCGACTGGCAAGCAGTGTTATGACACACCGCGATGCAGGGCTTACGGCCCCTGCTGCCGAATCCTGAATTGTGGTACGGAAAGAGGAGCGGTCAGGCCACGCTCATCTCAAATTATTATCCCATGAAGTCCGGGATTTAGGAAGGAGAAAGCGGCGAGCAGAACTCGCCGCTTTCCCCTTCATTCGTAAAGGTTTTACTTGATGATCTCGGAGATGGTGCCGGCGCCTACGGTTCTGCCGCCCTCGCGGATCGCGAAGCGCAGACCCTTCTCCATGGCCACCGGGGTGTGCAGCGTGATCTCGAGCGCGATGTTGTCGCCCGGCATCACCATCTCGGTGCCCTCCGGCAGCTTCGCCGAGCCCGTCACGTCCGTCGTGCGGAAGTAGAACTGGGGACGGTAGCCGTTGAAGAACGGAGTGTGGCGTCCGCCCTCTTCCTTCGACAACACGTACACCTCGCCCTTGAACACCGTGTGCGGAGTGATCGAGCCGGGCTTGGCCAACACCATGCCGCGCTCCACGTCTTCCTTCGCGATGCCGCGCAGCAGCAGACCGGCGTTGTCGCCCGCCAGACCTTCGTCCAGCTGCTTCTTGAACATCTCCACTCCGGTCACAACCGTCTTGCGCGTCTCGCGGAAGCCGACGATCTCCGACTCCTCGCCAACCTTCACCTTGCCGCGCTCGATACGACCCGTGACTACAGTTCCACGGCCCGAGATCGAGAAGATATCTTCGATCGGCATCAGGAACGGCAGGTCCACCATGCGGTCAGGCTGCGGAACATTCTTGTCCACCGCATCCATCAGCTCGTCGATCTTGGCCTCCCACTGCGCCTCGCCGTTGAGCGCGCCGAGAGCCGAGCCACGGATCACCGGAACATCGTCGCCGGGGAAGTCGTACTTCGACAGAAGCTCGCGAACTTCCATCTCGACCAGGTCCACCAGCTCCTGATCCTCAACCGCGTCGCACTTGTTCAGGAAGACCACGATGTACGGCACGCCAACCTGGCGAGCCAGCAGAACGTGCTCCTTGGTCTGGGGCATCGGACCGTCGGTCGCGGCCACCACCAGAATCGCGCCGTCCATCTGCGCCGCGCCCGTGATCATGTTCTTGATGTAGTCGGCGTGGCCAGGGCAGTCGACGTGGGCGTAGTGGCGGTTCGCCGTCTCGTACTCCACGTGCGAGGTTGCAATCGTGATGCCGCGCTCCCGCTCCTCAGGGGCGTTGTCGATCGTGTCGAACGAACGAAACGCGTTCTTCGGGTTGTGCTTCGACAGCACCTTCGTGATCGCCGCCGTCAACGTCGTCTTGCCGTGATCGATATGCCCGATCGTCCCGATGTTCACGTGCGGCTTTGAACGATCAAATTTTTCCTTCGCCATGACTGCTCATCTCCTGGTTTGGGCCGGCGTATGAGCCGGCGTTTAGATCAAAAAATTGGAATTCTGCCGGCGCCTCAGTAATACGAGTACAGCCGGAAGAACCTCTGGCGCAGTTCGGAGGAGACCTTCTCCAGACTGGCGAGGTAGAACTCGCGGATCTGGCCCTGGTCGCTGTGGCCCAACTGGTTGTAGTCGCTCGCGGTCGATGCTCCCAGAAGACCTGCGTTCAACACCGTCTCGAAGTCGCGGATGCGAAGCTTCAGCCGGTCAAGCGACTTCAAAAACTCCACTACCCGGCCTGTCGAAAACTCAGACTCGATGGACGACTTCACCGCGCCAAAGCGCCGCTCGTCGGCCACCGGAAGTACAGGCTGCTCATATGTCGTGCTCAACAGACATCTCCTGCGGATTCGCCGCTCAAGTTGACTGAGGAACTGCCTCAAGTCTTATGGAGCGGGAGACGGGAATCGAACCCGCGACCAACAGCTTGGAAGGCTGTGACTCTACCACTGAGTTACTCCCGCCTATAGCTCTCAGCTGCTCGCTGGAAGCTGAAAATTCTGGAGCTGATGATGGGGCTTGAACCCATGACCTCTCCCTTACCAAGGGAGTGCTCTACCACTGAGCTACATCAGCTTTGCTACTAACTTCTACATCCTACCGCGAACGCAACCATCCGAGCGTGACGCGGAAGGCAAAAAATCCCAACAGGATCCAGGTCAGCGATCTGAACTTGCCCGGCTCCATCGTGAACCAGACCAGCGCTGCAAGGACCCCAAGAACGGCAAGTGCTATGGTCATTCGTCCGCTGCCTGCTGGGCTCAGATCCACGACGCTCACCAGTCTTTCAACTCACCGACCAAACTAAGTGGTGCACAGGGGAGGATTCGAACCTCCGTAGCGCAAAGCGCGGCAGATTTACAGTCTGCTGCCATTAACCACTCGGCCACCTGTGCACTTTGCTGTCGATCCGATCTGAGTTTGCCGGCCGCCGGTCTTCGATCCATCAGGAACCAGCCCCGTTCGCGCATCAACTCCGCGAAATCGAGGGAGCGGTCATACCTTGAAAAGAATCTCCGGAGGCCTGCGCGACCAGAACGGGCGGCAGTACAACCAAAATCCGTCTCTTTGCTGAGTGAACTGGAGCTGGCGAAGGGACTTGAACCCCCGACCCTCTGATTACAAATCAGATGCTCTACCAGCTGAGCTACGCCAGCCCAAACAGCTTTGTCTTGCCCCCTGTAAGCCTTGTCCGCAGAGAAAAGCGGCAGTGCCCGCGCAGAGTGCGCCGCAACATCAAAGTTAGCATAGGGAAGCCTCTGTCGCAATGTCTCTTGCTCACACATATCCTAGCTGCAAGCGCCTGCTTGCGTGGTAACCTTTCCCGCGTCCAACTACCAGTCGATGTTCAATTTGGAGGGATACGTCGAATGTCCGGCCCGCGCAAACTTGTTTTCTTGATCGCCTTTATCGGTTTTGCCGCCGTCTTCGCATCTGTTCGCTGCTCTGCGCAACAGGCACTCAACAATGATTCGATCGTGAAGTTAGCCGAGGCGGGACTCAGCGACGACCTCATCATCCAAAGCATTAACACGCAGCCTGCTAACTATCAGGTCGGGGCAAACGACCTCATCACACTCAAGCAGGATGGAGTCTCCGAGCGCGTCATCGCCGCGATGATCTCGCGAGCCGACACGGGGAAACACCCTGCCAACTCAGTGGAGACCAACTCTGCAGTCAACGTTCTTCCTGAGGGAATCGACGAGATTGGCATCTACTACAAGAAAGAGAACAGCACGGTCGATAAATGGACCGCAATCGAACCCGAGATCGTCAACTACAAGTCCGGTGGGTGGGTAAAGAGCACCGCTACCCACGGCATTATCAAGCAGGACCGCAACGGGCATATTGACGGCAACGCCAGCCAGCTCGTGCTTTCCCGAGGGACAAGCTTCCTACTCTACGTCCCGGATGGCGTGTCGCCTATTGAGTATCAACTCTTAAAACTTCGTATTAACTCAAACAACCGCGAGTTCCGGTCGCAGACCGGCGGTGTCTTTCATTCGGAGACTGGCGCCCAACGCGACAATATTCCCTTCACCGCGGAGAAGATCGGCACGCGGCTGTATCGCTTCACTCTAGGCCCGGATGCAGCCAAGGGCGAATATGGCATTCTGCCCCCCGGAGTGATCAACACCTCCAACGCGAGCCGCGCTGGAAAAATCTATACCTTCGCGATTATCGAATAAGGGATGATAATGGCTGGTGTAGTCCTCTTTGGATGAGCACCGGCCACCAACCCGTTATGGTTCCTGCTAGAACAGCCCCGCCCAATGCAGCTTCATTTGCGTAGATCGACGCGCTACTCGCTCCTGTTCGTCCTGGCGCTCATCGTCGCGCTTGGCATCGCGATCGTGTTGCGCAAGGCTGCGCCTCCTGAGGCTGCGCGCCTGCTCCCGGAGTCCGATGCGATTGTGTACGTCAACCTGAAGCCGCTGCGTCTGGCGACACACTTTGACCGCAATCCTGTAAGCCGGATCCCTGAGTATCAGCGCTTTGTGGATGCAACGGGGATCGTTCCGGAGCGCGATCTGGACGATGCTGCCTTTGCCCTTCACCGCATGGATGATCCGAATGGCCCCAACGGGCCCGTGGGCTACTCCGAGGTGTTTGAGGGCCGGTTCGACGGCGAGCGGCTTGCGAATTACCTCTCGTCGATCTCCTCGGCCAAGGAAACTTACGACGGACACACGATCTATACCGTTCCTATTCAGGATGGCAACGTGGTGCGTCCGCTCCGCGTGGTGCAGTTGGGCTACGACAGCATTGCGGCCTCGAACATGCCAACAACGGAGCAGATCCACTCGATGCTTGACCGGCATCGCTCGGCGGCCTCGCCGTTCTCGGGCTCTTCGTTGCTCTCGGCGCGCTACCGTGACGTGCCGCTACTCTCTTCGGCGTGGGCCCTTGGTCACATTGGGCTCCCTTTCTCGGACCGCGGTTATATCACCATCTCAGGGCTGCAACTGCCTGTGCCTGAGGACACGACTTTTGTTGCCAGCCTGCGGTATGTTGGAGCGCTGCATCTGAGGATTGAGGAGATCTCCCCGACGGAGGCCGATGCAGTCCGTGCGACGGCTTCATTGAATTCGCTGCTGGGCCTGATCAAGTCGTTGCAGCAGATAAAGCCGCGAAACTCCTCCGACGCCGCAGTCCTCAAGGCAATTGGTTCCCTCAAACTTGAGCAGCACAAGGACCGTGCCATTCTGACAGCCACGATTCCGACTGAGGTATTGCAGCAGTTTGCCGGAACGGCGTCGCAGGAATCCTCCGGGATCGAACAACCTTCGGCAACACGACCAGACTCCGGCACCTCTCCGGCACGTTAAGTAGCGCGTGCGCCCTTCCGCATACGGTTATGATTCCTTCATCACCTGATCAAAATTCATACCTGGTAGCGCATTTTCACCTCTCGCAGCTAGCATGGAAATAAGGCTCTATCAGGAGGAACATCGATGCGTCACGGGATTATCCCGCTGCTGGCTCTCACGCTGTTACCCGCTGCCCTCACCGCCCAGGCACAAGTAAATTCAGGCCAGGCCTCCTTCCACGATTGGACAAAGGAGAAACCTGGAACCATGTGGAAGACGGTTGTCGCCGACCTTCCCGCGCCCAACGAGGCCGAGTCCGTCGACAACGGGCCGACTGTCGTGCCGCGGCCTGATGGCGCATGGCCGCAGGCTCCTGCCGGCTTCAAAGTTGAACTTTATGCCAACGGCATCTTCAAAGAGCCCCGGCTCATCCGTACAGCGCCGAACGGCGATCTTTTCCTCGCCGACAGCGCCGCGGGTTCCATCGTCGTGCTGCGCGGCTCTACTTCCGATGGGAAGGCTGCCACCAAAGAAACCTTTGCCAGCGGCCTCGATCATCCATTCGGCATCGCTTTTTATCCGCTCGGTCCAGATCCAAAGTGGGTCTACGTCGCGAATACGACATCGGTTGTCCGGTTTGCGTACAAAAACAGCGATCTGAAAGCGACGGGAAAGCCTGAGATCATCGTGCCTACGCTGCCTGGTTATGCTCAGCTTCGCGGCGGAGGGCACTGGACACGCGACGTCGCCTTCTCGCAAGACGGCACGCGTATGTTCATCTCTGTGGGTTCGGCTTCAAACGTCGACGACACGGACAATAACCCGAGGGAGTTTCACCGCGCCGATGTGTTGGAGTATTCGCCGGAGGGCAAGTTCATAAAAATCTATGCGAGCGGCTTGCGTAACTGCGTCGGCGAGGCGATCAATCCTACGACCGGACAGCTCTGGTGCTCGACCAACGAGCGCGACCGACTGGGCGACAACCTCGTTCCCGACTACATCACCAGCGTTAAGGAAGACGGCTTCTATGGCTGGCCGTGGTGGTATATCGGGCCGCATCAGGATCCGCGCCACGCTGGCAAGCATCCTGAGTTGAAGAACAAGGTCATCGTCCCTGACGTTCTTCTTCAGTCTCACTTCGCGTCGCTTGAGATGCTCTTCTACGACGGCAAGCAGTTTCCTTCCAGCTACACCGGCGACGCGTTTGCGGCGGAGCACGGAAGCTGGAACCGCGCGCATCGAGCGGGCTATGAGGTCATCCGCGTGCCAATGAGGGACGGCCATGCAACTGGCGAGTACGAGGACTTTCTCACGGGCTTTGTCACTGCGGATGGCAAGGTGTGGGGACGGCCCGTAGGAGTCGCTTTGGCCAAGGATGGCTCACTCTTTGTCACCGACGATGGCAGCGGGAGTGTGTGGCATGTCATCTACACTGGCAAGTAGCAATGACTAAAGAAGAAGAGCGGCGCGGCCTTTATCAACGGGCCGCGCCGCATTTTGTCCACCCTCATCCACTCAGGCGCAGAACTGGGCGATCGTCCTTGCTGCCGCCGGCTCGAACTCCACGACCGGGTCCTGCGAGATCGTAGACAGCAGTGCATCGACGCAGTCTGCATCGAGCTTTCTGGGAGCCAGCTTCGTGAGAATCGATACAGTAGGCTCGCTCCAACTCGCTCGAGTATCTGCCGCGTCAGCCCGGGGTGCTGATGGACGGCCTGCCACTCCGCCTCGTTGAGAGGCGTCTTGCCAAATCGCAGTCTCTGGCTGAAGCTTCTACCATGATTTTTTTCGGCTTCCGCTCGCAGCCAAACCTGCGTAGCAACTTCTATGCCCTGCTTCTAACTTGCAGTCTTTCTCTCTTGGCACCTATGGCCATCGCACAGACTCCATTCTCCGCCCGCCAGATTCTTCCGCTGGACTCGGGATGGGAGTTTCGCCAGATGGACACGCCTGACGCTAAGTGGAGGCCTGCCACGGTTCCCGGCGATGTCCACATGGACCTCATCGCCAACAAGCTCATCGGCGACCCCTTCTACCGAGACAATGAGGCGAAGATCCAATGGATTAGCCAGGCCGCATGGGAGTACCGCACGATTGTCGATGGCACTCCGGCCATTCTTCGCCGGAAGCACATCGACCTGGTCTTCGATGGCCTTGACACCTATGCGCAGGTCTACCTGAACAGCCAGTTGCTCCTCACGGCAGACAATATGTTCCGCCAGTGGCAGGTCGACGTGAAGCCTTATCTGAAGGCCGGCTCAAATGAGCTTCGCGTCGTCTTTCCGCCGCCTGACAAAGTTGCGCACGAGCGCGCCTCGCTGGATAAATGGAGCAAAATCATCCAGGCTCCGGAGAAGACCTACATCCGTCGCGCGGCCTATGAGTACGGCTGGGACTGGGGACCGACCTTCGTCACCAGCGGCATCTGGCGGCCAGCATCACTCAGCCTCTGGGACAACGTGCGCATCGATGACATGCACATTCGCCAGGCAGACATCTCCGCCGCCGTTGCGCACCTGAATGCACAGGTAAAGATCACTTCGGCTGCAGACACGCCGGCCACGCTTCGCCTGACCTCCATCCAGGACGGCAAGAAGGTCACCCTCACGCGAGCCGTTGTACTACATCGTGGCGACAACTCGATCGACATCCCTGTTGAGATCGCGAAGCCGGCCCTCTGGTTTCCTGCCGGCTACGGTGCGCAGCCAATCTATCAGTTCACCGTAGAGGTTCTTCTTGGCGGGCATACCGTCGACCAGAGGACCAGACGCACAGGCCTGCGCTCAGTCGTGCTTCAGCGAGACCGCGATCAATGGGGACGGTCGTTCGAGATCGTCGTGAACGGAATTCCCATCTTCGCCAAGGGCGCCGATGTCATTCCCTTTGACAGCTTTCCCTCACGCGTTACTACGGCACAGTATCGACACATTCTTCAGTCGGCAGTCGACGCGAATATGAACATGATTCGCCATTGGGGCGGCGGCTACTACGAGACCGACGAGTTCTATGACATCTGCGATGAACTTGGCTTGATGGTGTGGCAGGACTTTATGTTCGGCAACGAGTGGCAGCCGGGCACCTACGACTTCAAGCAGAACGTAGAGAAGGAGGCCGAGTACCAGGTCACAAGGCTGCGTGACCACCCATCGATCGTCATCTGGTGTGGCAACAACGAAACTGAGATCTCCTGGGACTGGGAGCGTGTCGCCAAGATTCACAACGCCCTGCCGCCCGAGTCGCAGCGGCGCATGTGGGAGGACTACCTCACCGTATTCAGCGGCATCCTTCCGCGCACCGTAGCCCGGCTCGATCCGGAGACTCCCTACTGGCCGAGCTCACCCAGCGCCGACTATGAGGACGTCTCCAGCACCTATGCGTCAGGCGATATGCACGACTGGGGCGTCTGGCACGGCCGCGTACCGTTCACCGAATATGAGAATCACCACGGGCGTTTCTTGACCGAATACGGTTTCCAGTCCTTTCCCCAGATGAGCACCATCGACGCCTTCACGCTGCCCGAGGACCGCACCAGCATCTTCACACCCGTCATGCTCGTTCACCAGAAGAACAACGAGGGCAACTCGCTTATCCAGGACTACATGCTCAAGTACTACTCGGAGCCGAAGGACTTTCCGTCCTTCCTCTACGCGAGTCAGGTGCTGCAGGCCGAGGGCATCAAGATAGGCGCGGAGCACCACCGGCGCGAGCGGCCGCGTACGATGGGCTCGATCTTCTGGCAGCTCAACGACTGCTGGCCCGCAGCCTCGTGGTCTTCAATCGACTACTACGGCAATTGGAAGGCGCTCCAGTACTATGCGCGGAGGTTCTTCAGCCCTGTGCTGGTTTCGCCTCACATTGAGAACAACTCGCTTGCTGTCTACGTCGTCTCTGATCGAACTGCACCGGCGGCAGCGCATCTTCGCGTTCGAGTCATGGACTTCGACGGCAAGCTGCTCGATGAGCATGCCCAGGACTTTACCTTGCTACCTCTTACCAGCAAGATCTACTACCAGCAGCCAATGCCCGACCTTCTGCAGAAGATCGGCGTCGATCCATCAACTGTCTTCCTCACCACGGATTTAACGATCGACAATCAGATCGTCTCCAGAAATCTGATCTACCTCGTGCCAACCAAGCAGATTCACCTTCCCTTGACTGAGATTGCCCACACCATCTCTCCCGTAACCGGCAAGGATGGCACCTATAACCTCACGCTCTCCTCGAAGGTTCTCGCACGCGGCGTTTATGTGACCTTCGGCACAAACAGAGTCGATGTCTCCGACAACTACTTCAACTTGCTCCCCGACACACCCCAGACCATCACCGTGCGCTCCTCGACATCACTGGAAGATCTGAACAAGAACGTGCATATCGTTTCCCTCGTCGATGCTTTTACGCATCCGTGATGGGTGAGTTGAGAGATCACGATGCCTATCGCCTTTCCGTCGCCCGGTCGTAGAGCAACAATTGGCTTCGCGGCTGTGCTGCTTCTGGTGCTCATTGGCCAGCTCGCCTACACCAGCCGGGCGAATTCAATCACCTGGGATGAAGGGCATCATCTCTTTGACGGCTACAACATCCTCAAGCAGTCCGACTATGGCCTGAACCCTGAGGTTCCGCCACTTGTGAAGATGACCGCGGCACTATCTGTACTCGGAATGCCGTTGCAAGTCCCTCAACTGCAGAATCGTTCCTTCCAGACCGAGGCTTATCTCGACGCAAAGGACTTCATGTTCCGCAACGACGCGGACAGGATGCTCTTTCGCGCGCGAATGACCTGCGCAATCTTCATGCTTTTGCTCGCGGTCGGCGTTTTCGTCGCTGGGTATGAGATCTTCGCACCGCTCGCCGGCTTGATCGGTCTCGCCTTTCTGGTGTTCGATCCCAACTTCCTCGCCCATGGTGCGCTCGTCGTGATGTACCAATCTCGTGCTTCGTCTTCTGGGCGATGTATCTGGCCTATCGATACGTACAGCGACCCTCATTCTTGAGGCTAGCCCTCGTATGCATCGTCACAGGACTTGCGATGGTCACCAAGTTCACCGGAACTCTGCTGCCCGTTACATTTCTTTTATCGGCGATGATTGAGTTCGTCTTATTGCACAACGGTCGATTGCTCTTCAGAAGGGCTGGCGAGATTCTGCTTGTCGGTGCAGTCTCACTGGGGATCATCTGGCTCTTCTACGGATTTCGCTACCAGGCGCGTCCCGACGGTCTCGCCCTCAATCCCGTCCTGAGCGAGTATCTGAAGCAAGTCCCGAATCCCACCGATGGGCGGCATCTAGCGACTCTCGCGCATTGGCACATTCTTCCCGAGGCTTACATCTTTGGCCTCGCGAATACCAAGATCACTGAGTATCTGGACACCAGCTACTTCTTCGGACACGTCTATCGCCATGGAAGCTGGCCATACTTCCCTGCCGCGTTCGTCATCAAGTCCACGCTGCCGTTTCTCCTGCTGCTGGCCGCTTCGGTCGTCTGGATACTCTCAGCACGCCCGCAGCCATGGCGCGAGGTCTGCTTTCTGCTCGTCTTCCCTGCCGTCTATTTTGCGGTCGCGATGCACTCGCAGATGAACATCGGGCTGCGACACCTGCTACCCATCTACGGTTTCCTTTACGTTTTGATCGCCGGAGCAGCCGTCTTCCTCATCGCGAGAAACATCCGGTGGGGTTATGCGATAGCTCTGCTTTTTATCTGGCAGGTCATCGCATCCGTGCGCGTAGCTCCTGCTTACATGGCCTATGCGAACGAAGCATGGGGTGGCCCCGCATCGGTTCACAAATACCTCAGCGACTCCAACTCTGACTGGGGCCAGCAGCTCAAGGCGACAAAGCGCTACCTCGACAGCCACGGTATCAAAAATTGCTGGTTCGCCAACTTCGTCGACGGAGTTGTAGATGCGAGCTACTACGGAGTGGACTGCAAAAGGCTGCCCACGGTCGAGTCGCTGTGGTGGCTCAACCTGCCGATGGACGTGCCTCCCGAGATCGACGGAACCGTTCTAATCAGTGACAGCGACCTTGCTGGGATTGAGTTTGGAGGAGGATCACTTAACCCCTACGATGAGTTCCGGCGAATCAAACCAACCGCGGTCATCGATTACGGCCTCTTCGTCTTTGATGGGCACTTCAAAGTGCCACTGGCCTCTGCCCTTGTGAAGACCAGGGAGGCGCAGGCGCTGATGCGGCAGGACCATATGGAAGAGGCTCTGGCGAGGATCGAAGAGGCGGCTGCCCTCGCATCACAGGCCGTCAGCGCGCAGGAGACCTTCGGAGACATCCTGATGAAGATGAATCGCCGCACAGATGCGCGTATTCACTATGCACTTGCATTGAACGCGGCCGAGTCGATCGAGCCATCGCTGCAGGAGAGCTCTGTTCCCGGTCTCAAGACCAAGCTTGCAGCAGCACAGTAACCTATACCGCGGATTTAGTGATTCAGGCCGCCGGCCTTTGTCCCAACCAGACCAACCGCGGGCGCTCCCGGTACATCGCCGCCCAGGTCAGCGAGCGTTGTCCGCAGATATTTATGTGGATTGACAGGCGTGTCGTGGATGCGTACCTCATAGTGCAGATGGGCGCCTGTCGTGCGTCCGCTGTGTCCGACATAGCCGATCACCTGTCCCCGTACAACGGTCTGGCCCGACATCACGGCAAAGCCCGACATATGTCCGTACAGTGTCTCGACCCCGTGGCCGTGGTCGATCACCACCTCGCGGCCGTAGCCGTTGGCCATCTCGGCGGACTTGACCACGCCGTCACCCGTGGCACGTACCGGAACCCCATTGGCCGCGCCGATATCGATGCCCTTGTGGAATTCGCCTTCACCGTTACCCAGGATGGGGTCTTCGCGCTCGCCGAAGCTGCTTGTAATGGGCCCCATCACCGGCCATAGCGTCGGTGCATAGGATGCAGCGTCCAGATCGCTCATCCCGGGAAATCCGCTGAAGGGATTCATCGCATTGTATCCGGGACGGTTGAGTCCGGCGAGGCTGCGAGCGGCCGCACCGTTGAGGGCGGAGCTGCGCAACTCATAGAACGTGTCGACCGACTTGTAGTAGCTGTCGTCCGTCATCGACGAGGGAGTTTCGGTCAGCGGAGCCGTCGCAACGGCTTCCGCGACAGCAGCTGAGTGTGCCTTGCCCGTCATCCTGCCCATCGGGGCCGCCAGCTTACTCGTCGTCAGTCCATAAAGCGCGGAGACCTCGCTCGCCAGAGAACCCAGCGAGGCCGCCTGAATGTCCTTTTCGTGAGCCTGCTCTTCGAGATGAGCGTAGTCCTTCTGGAGAGTGTTATGGTCTTGCCGGAGCTGATTGAACCTCGCCGTCTTGATCAGCATCCGCGAATAGGAACCTGCAAGCCCCGTAACGGTAAACATGCCGATAACCGCAGCCGCCACAAAGATATAGGCGTAATGCAACGGCACCGGGACCTTGTTCAGGTGGCCGTCGCCGTCGCGGCTGACGAACATGATGTAATAACGCTTCTTGAGGCTCAATCCAGAATCCGGGGCCCAAAAGTTTCACCGCAAGAACACGGTCCTGAGAACCCGTACCCTGATTCAACGACGGCAAATGAGGGTTGCCAATCGCCATTCAGGACTACCAGATTCTCCTGAGCACTTAAAGAGTTTAACAAAGGGGTAAACAGGTAGCAAACAATTTCAAAGGAATAACTTATCGCCGCTGTACCACGAAAGTGTCATCGAGCGCCAGCAGTTTATCCTTGCTTTGAAGCATGAGAAAAACGCCGTCGAAGCCCCTGGGTGAGCTCGCCCTGATCGACCGAATCCGCCGTGGCTCGGCTCTTGCCGGCCGCCGGGTTTCGCTCGGCATCGGCGATGACTGCGCCATTCTCCGTCCTCCCGCCGGTCGCGAGATTCTTGTCACCACCGACTTTTCGCTGGAGGGCCGTCACTTCCTGCGCGACCGTCACCCTCCCGAGTCAGTTGGCCATCGCTGCCTCGCCCGTGGCCTGAGCGACCTGGCCGCCATGGGAGCGTCGCCCCTGGCCGCCTTCCTCTCGCTCGCGCTTCCGGCAGCAATGCTTCGTACCCAGCGCGGCATTGACTGGATCGATCGCTTCTTCGGAGGCCTGAACCATCTGGGCCGGCTGCATCATACCCCCCTTGCAGGCGGCGACACCTCAGAGTCTCCGGTGGATCTCATTCTTGCGGATATCGTTCTCGTCGGCGCGGCTCCCAGGGGACGGTCCCTTCGACGCTCCGGTGCCCGCACGGGCGACGCTCTGTATGTCACCGGAACGCTCGGCGGAGCAGCGGTCGAACTCGACCGCGTGTTGAAACTCAGCGGCCCCTCCCCGGGAGTTACTGAGGTCGCAGGCCACCCGCATCTCTTCCCAGAGCCTCGTCTTGCTGTGGGCGGGGCGCTTCTCCACCGCGGGTTAGCGACTGCCGCCATCGACCTTAGCGACGGGCTCTCAACCGACCTGACGCATCTCTGTCAGGCTTCGAAGGTTCGCGCCGAGATCGAGGAGGACGCCATTCCAATTCATCCGCTCGCACGACAACTCTCTCCGGTCGAAGCTCTCAACGCGGCCCTGAACGGCGGGGAGGACTATGAGCTACTTTTCGCTGCGTCTCCTTCAATCCGTATGCCCCGAACGATCGCCGGCGTAAGGATCACGCGCATCGGCATGCTGAAGCCGCAAAGCTCACGACACCCCACAGTTACCCTCGTTGGGCAAGATGGGAGGCGCAGGCCTCTGGCCGCCAGCGGATGGGAGCATTTCTCGCAAAAGGGCTCAAAGTAATAAGTGGCGCAGCCAAATCAGCCCTTGAAGTTCTTTTTGAGCGTCTGCCAGCACGTGTAGTACTCATGTTGCAGCGTGGCGCTATCCATGGCGAACTTCGTCGGCCTGCAGACGAAGCGGGTCTCGAACATGAAGGCCAGCGTACCTTCCAGCTTCACCGGCTTCAGTTCCGCATTCGAAGCACGCTCGAAGGTCTCAGCGTCCGGGCCGTGGCCGCTCATGCAGTTGTGCAGGCTTGCACCACCAGGGACGAAGCCCTCGGCCTTCGCGTCGTACTGCCCTTCGATGAGTCCCATGAACTCGTTCATGAAGTTGCGGTGGAACCACGGCGGACGGAAGGTGTGCTCGGCGACCATCCAGCGCGGAGGAAAGAGGACGAAGTCGCAGTTGGCCGTGCCGGGTATCTCGCTGGGTGAGGTGAGCACGGTGAAGATACTCGGGTCCGGGTGGTCGAAGCTCACAGTGTTGATGGTGTTGAAGCGGGCGAGATCGTACTTGTACGGCGCGTAGTTGCCATGCCAGGCGACAACGTCGAGCGGCGAGTGGTTGAACTCGGTAGCCCACAGATTGCCGAGAAACTTCGCCACAACCTGGAAGGTATTCTTATCTCGATCATCAAACGCTGCATGTGGCGTAAGGAAGTCGCGGCTGTTCGCCAGACCGTTTGCGCCGATCGGGCCCAGGTCAGGCAGTCGCAAAGGCTGACCATAATTTTCAAGCACGTAGCCGCGTGCTGCCTTATCAAGCAGAGCGACACGAAACTTGATGCCGCGGGGAATGACAGCGATCTCGCCTGGATTGAGCTCGATAATCCCCAACTCCGTGTGCAACACAAGGTGGCCGAGTTGCGGCACAATCAGAAGCTCTCCATCGGCTGTATAGAAGAACCGGTCCGTCATGCTCTTGTTGGCCGCGTAGATATGGATGGCGACGCCCGAGTGCATCGTAGAGTCCCCATTGCCCGCGAGCGTCGTTAGCCCGTCGACGAAATCGGTCGGCGCACCGGGGAGCGGAAGCGGGTCCCAGCGAAGCTGATTCGGCGAGGTGTCGACCTCGTTGAAAGGCGTGGAGCGAATGAGGCCGTTCGCGATCCGCTCATACGGCTTGTGCATCACCGAGGGCCGTATGCGGTAGGTCCAGGTGCGGCGATTGAGCAGTCGCGGTGCAGTAAAGGGGCTGCCGCTGAGCTGCTCCGTATAGAGACCCAGCCGCGATTTCTGTGGGGCGTTCTGGCCAATGGGGAGCGCGTTGGGCACGGCCTCGGTGGCGAACTCGTTGCCGAAGCCGGTGAAGTAGTGAAGGTCAGGCATAAGGTCCTCGTTTCGCAGCGGCGATTTTCCATCCCGCGCAGACACAGTAGCTTAGCCGAAACGAGGCAGCCTGCGCTTGAGAAGATTCAGCGGGCGGGATCCACCGCGGAGATGACGACCGTCTTGGCGTTGAGGAACTCGCGCATTCCTGCGGCGGACAGTTCGCGGCCATAGCCGGAGTGCTTAATACCTCCGAAGGGCAGGCGCGGGTCGCTGGAGACCATGGCGTTCAAGAACACCGCGCCGCACTGCAGCTCGGAGACAAAGCGCTGCTGCTCGGCAGGGTCGAGGGTCCAGGCAGACGCGGCCAGGCCGAAGGGAGTGTCGTTGGCGATCTCGATGGCCTCGTTGATGTCGCGCGCGCGGAAGAGCATCGCAACCGGGCCGAAGAGCTCTTCCCTGTACACCGGGCTCGTGCGCGGCACTCCGGCCAGCACTGTGGGCTCGAAGTAGTTGCCGTCACCCATCATGCGGTCGCCTCCAGTGAGAATGCGCGCTCCCGCACCGACAGCAGCTCTAACCTGCGCCTCAAGCTCATCGACGATCTTCGGTGTCGCCAACGGGCCGATGTCTGTGGTGTCCTGCATCGGGTCGCCAACGCGCATCGCTTCCATCCGGGTGACGAAGCGGGGAACGAAAGCCTCATAAATGGAGTCGGCGATGATGAAGCGCTTGGCGGCGATACATGACTGCCCGCTGTTGACAACACGTGCGCGAACCGCTGTCTCGACCGCCTGATCGAGATCGGCAGAGGGCATGACGATGAACGGATCGCTGCCACCGAGTTCGAGCACAGACTTCTTAATGAGCCACCCCGCCTGGGCGGCAATAGCACGGCCTGCTGGTTCGCTTCCCGTAAGAGTAACGGCTGCAATTCGGTCGTCGGCAAGGACGCTCTCCACTTGCCGCGCTTCAATGAGCAGAGTCTGCAATGTGCCTCGCGGAAATCCGGCGCGGCGCACCAGCGCCTCAATGAGAAGCGCACACTGCGGCACATTCGAGGAGTGCTTGAGCAGCCCAACATTGCCGGCCATCAACGCGGGCGCTAAGAAACGAAAGACCTGCCAGAAGGGAAAGTTCCACGGCATCACGGCGAGGATGATTCCCAGCGGGTCCCAACGAACGTAGCTGTGGTTCTCCGTTGGAATAGCCTCGGGCATCATGATGCGGGCGGCGTTGTCGGCGTAGTACCGACAGGCGGCGGCACACTTCAGCACCTCCTGCCGCGCCCCGTTGAGAGGCTTGCCCATCTCGAGCGTGATCGTCGTGGCAAGATCGACGGTTTCCTGCTCAAGAATCGCCGCGAGCTTGCGCATGCACAGCGCGCGATGCTCCAACGGAACGCGCGGGTAGGCGGCTGCAGCCTGCGCTGCAAGAGCAATCTTCTCTTTTATCGACTGGTCCGTGAGCGGGTCGAAACTGCGCAGCACCTTACCGGTCGCCGGATTGATGGATTCGATGGCCATGCGTCGTGTGGGTTACTCCGATGCTAGCTTAGCAAGCGTCTCTGCGAGCACCCGGGTACCAAGCGCGATATCAGCGGGGGCAGCATACTCGTCTGGACGGTGGCTGACGCCGTTGCGGCACGGGATAAAGATCATCGCGATGGGAGCGACGCGGACCATGAATAGCGAGTCGTGATAGGCGCGGCTGACCATTTTCCTGTACGAGATGCCGTTCGCTACACAAGCGTCTTCGAGCAGCTTGACCGTGTGGGGTGACGACTGGGCGGGCTGGTCTGCATTGATGAGCTGCTCTTCGATCGTGACCTTGCGACGGTGCCGCAGCTCGTCGATATCGCGACGCACGGCCTGCGTGACAGACTCGCGGCGATCGGGATCTGTATCGCGAATATCAAGCTGCAGGATGACGCGGCTGGGCACGCTGTTCACAGCCCCAGGATGGACATCGCAGGTCCCGACCGTGGCGACGGTATCGATCACTCCCGTGGCGAGCGCGTGCCTTTCCACCGAGAGAATCAACTCGGCGGCTGCGCACAGCGCATCGCGGCGGTCGGGCATCAACAGCGCTCCGGCGTGCCCGCCGAAGCCAGTAATCGTGAACCGGTAGCTCGCCGGCGCTGCGATGCTGGTGACGATACCGATCGACAGCCCTTCGCGTTCGAGCAGCGGTCCTTGCTCGATGTGCAACTCGACCCAGGCGTGGTAGTAGTTTGCGGGAAGCACAGCGATGTCCAGCGAACCTGTAAATCCCGCAGCCGAACGGACCTCAGCAAGTGTGCAGGCAGTATCCGCGGGTATGTTGGCTTCGCGCAGAGCGTCAGCGCGCGCAGGATCGAGAGTGCCGGATAGCAGGCGCGAGCCGATGCAGCCGATGCCAAAGCGTGTCGGCTCCTCTGACGTAAACAGCAGCAGCTCAATCGACCGCCGTGGCCGCACTCCCCTACGCTTGAGCGCGCGCATGGCTTCAAGGCCGCCGAGAACACCCACCGTCCCGTCGTACATCCCCGCATGCGGGATGGCGTCGATGTGCGAGCCCGTGGCAACAGCAGGAAGCTCAGGCTCCGTACCTTCCCATCGGATGAACGTGTTGCCAATTGCATCCTCGCGCACCGCAAAACCTTCGACGGTTGCAAGATCCTTCAGCCACGCGCGGGCGCGAAGATCATCCGGCGAAAAGACGATGCGCGTAACTGCGGTGCCGGCGGGGTCGGGCTCGATGCTCGTGAACGTCGCGAGCGTCTTGAGTTCGTTGAGGAGACGGGCTTCGTCGATCTGGATCTGCATGGTTGGAGATACCTGTTCGGTTCACAAGTCTAGCTGAGCGGATGGCGGTTCCAATCCTTGTAGATGAGATATTTCGCCGGCGTCTTGCCGATGGCGCCGAACCACTGTGGGCAGTAGGGAGCCATCCAGATAAAGTCTCCCGCAGCGACCGGATACCACGAGTCTCCAAGACGGTAGATTCCTCCGCCCTCGAGCATGAGCAAGCCGTGCTCCATCACGTGGATCTCAACCATGCTCAACGCAGCGCCGGGATTGTAGGTCATCGTGTTCACCGCGAAGTCGAAGCCGGCATCGCCAGGAAGCAAGCATCGCACCTGCAGGTCGGGATCATTGTTCAACGCGGTCGACGCGACCTTGCTCTCCTGTCTAATAAGGACCTCCGGAACACGAACCCCTTCGAGCGAAGCGTACGTCTTCTCAATCACGGCGACCCGCGTCTTTTGCGTCGCCTTGAGTTGATGTTGCGCACCCTCTGGCAGATAGGCATACCCGCCGGGAACCATCGCCTCTGTAGCGTTCTGTGTGGTCAGCGTCGCTGCGCCGTCCAGTATGTAGAGGAACCGCTGCGCCTTTGTCGAACCAAGGACGCCGTCGATCTCAAGTTCAGCAGTGTACTGAGTAAACTCCGCTCCGCCAGCCGGCGAGATATGCACCACGGCAGTGCCGTTCTGCATGCCGGGCAGCTCGGTGCGGACGAAGGTGTCGGGCGTGTGAATAAGATGGTCCCGCTGGTTTGTGCTGCGTGTGTGACCGAGTTTATGCATGGTGGTCCTTATCATCGCGCAAGAGTGCAAGGAACTCCATCGCTGTTGCGAGAGCGGCGTCGATGTCTTCGGGCAGTACCGACTCGTCGGGATGATGACTGAGGCCGCCCGGGCTGCGGAGGAAAAGCATCGTCGACGGAATATGCGGAGCGACGATCATGGCATCATGGCCAGCTCCGCTATACATGGTGCGGCTGGGGTAGCCCGTCCGCTTCGCGGCTGCGTGAAGAAGATGGATGAGGCGGGAATCCATGTGGACCGCCGGTTGCTCGACTTTCGTCTGTGCGGCGATTTGAACGCCGCGTTTCGTCGCAACCTGCTCTGCTCCCTTCAACAGAGCGGCGATCGCATTCGTGCGCATGGAGTCCCGAGAATGGCGAGCGTCAAGCGAGGCTGTGACCTTACCAGCAATCACGTTGCCAGCCCCTGGCCATGCCTCTACTCTTCCGACCGTCGCTACGAAAGCATCGCTGAGACCCTTGGCGTACCGCTCCACGAAGGTGATCCACTCAGCCGCAGCAGCCATCGCGTCATGCCGAAGGTGCATCGGAGTTGTTCCTGCATGATTGGCTTGTCCGGTGAAGCTAACAGTCAGGCGGCTTTGTCCAGCAATCGCTGTGACAATGCCGAGGGGCAACGATTCGCTGTCGAGCACCGGCCCCTGCTCGATATGGAACTCGAAATAAGCGAAGGTCTCCGGAGAAAAGACAGCCGATGGCAGGTCCGCGGGAGATAATCCGAAGCCGGCGATAGCCTCCGATACTTTGATACCGCTCGTGTCCGAGCGGGCCATAAAATCGTCGTCTACTCGGCCAACGAGCGCGAGGCTCCCCAAAAATGGCTTGCCAAATCGCACCCCCTCCTCCTCTGAGAAGCCGATGACCTCAATGGCAAACGGCAGTTTCGTGCCATTGAGCTGCTCAACAACCGCGACTCCAAGCACAACGCCCAGCACACCGTCGAAGGCTCCTGCGTTGGGAACGGTGTCGAGGTGCGAACCGATAAGCAGACGAGGCGAGTCGGGCGCAGCGCCCGGATATAGACCGCGCAGATTCCCCGCTGCATCGACCCTGACCGTCATTCCGGCGCCCTCCATCCACTGACTCACAAGCTTGTGGACGTCGCGCATCGGCGGCGAGAGGAACGTTCGCGTAATCTCGCCGGGGACTTCTGTAAAGGCGCCGATCTGACGACAGCGGGCGATGATCTCCTCGCCTCGCCTCATGGCAGAAGACTTCATGCGGTGGGCCTGCGGCGAACTCGTGCCTCGATCGTGCCGTGCGGTTCATCAGTCGGGACGAAGATCTCGTTGGGATTGTCCTGCCCAAAGGGCGAGAGATCAACGAGCAGGCAGTGCTTGTTCGGCATCGTGAGCTCGATCTCGTCGATCTGCGGAACGGCCTCGAGCGCAGCATGCGCCATCGCGTAGAGCGTCTGCTGGACGGACTTGCTATCGTGCGCGGCGAAGACAGTGAGCATCGTCTCCCGGATGGTGGAGCGCACGGCGTCGTAGTCGAGCGCCTGAGTGTTATAAACCCACTCGGCTCGCAGAGCGGTGCCAAAGAGGCGGTCGTACGTCTCTTTGAGAGTGGTGAGCGAATCCTTAATGTAGCCTGCGAAGGCGGATTTCGCGGTCTTCAGAATAATCAGGTTGTTCAGGCCGGAATCGACCGTGAAGGCGCCGTTCTGTGCGCGTTCGACGCGGGCCGTCTGGACTTCATTGCTGCCGCGCATGAAGCTGTCTGGGTGCGGCTTGCCATCAATGATGAGGCGCTTCCAGAGAACGCTCTCGATCGTCACTTCGGCAGAGCTGACTTGCGGGTTGCGGTGCAGAAGAAAGTCGACCAGCTCGCGCGCGTACTCCTCCATCGTGGTTGCACTGGAGGAGCGAGCGATGGAGTAAACGGTGTTCTTCATTGTGTCAGTGGGCAGAATCTTGCTGTTGTCGCCTTCAACGTGTGCCGAATCGAAGTCGCCCTTGAGAAGCACCTGCACATTCCATTCGCGCAGATCGTTACCATGCGCATGGCGCGTGACCTTCATCAGTCGAACGCGTGACTTTCCATAGCGGTTTTCAGTCAGCTCGATCATTCGTTCTAGCTTCCTCTGTATGTGGTGTAGCCGTTTGCAGTGAGCAACAACGGGATATGGTAATGTTCCTGCGAATTCACAACCTCGAAGGTGATCTCGATCACAGGATAGAGCGACGCGATCTGGCGCGCCGCAAAGTACGGCGCCGTGTCGAAGCGAACGCGATAAATGCCCGCCTCAAGCGCTCGCGATTGGGGCAACAGATATTTGCAGCGGCCATCCTGATCGGTTGCAGTGCTGTTGATGTCCTTCCAGGCGCCGTTATCCTGGCGCTGCAGCGTCACCGTAATTCCCGAAGCAGGCCGGCCGATAGCCGTGTCAAGAATGTGTGTCGAAACTCCCATGATCAGTCGCTCTCCAGCCAGCGGCGCAGGCGAAGCTGCGTGATCTGGCGTTGCTGTTCGGCTGCCGCGCGAAGCTCCGTCGCGGCGTCGTTGTGCATGCGCGATTCAAGAATGCTGAGAATCTCCTGCGACGTCCTGCCGGCGGCGCAGACGATGAAGATACGCCCGAAGCGTCGCTCATAGCGCGCGTTTGCCTCAGCGAGCGCTATCTTTGCCTTGTCATCTGCCGCCGCCTTGCTCTGCTCCTGCGAGGACCACTTCAGCGACTGCGCGGTGGCGCTCGCGGCGTGACCCTGCCCGATACGTGGGTGGCTGTCGAACGCCTGCCGCCAGTCGCGTTCGGGAAGAGCGTGCCAGATGCTGTTCGATGCATCCATGAGGTCTGTCTCGCCGACGATTGGACGCTGCGCTGCGAGAGCAGCCGCCCATGCCTGCGATCCACAACAGGGCAGAATCTCGCGCGCGGCGGACTCAGCGTCGAGAATGTTCCATCTGGCGAGAACCGGGTTCATGGGTGAGGTTCAGGATAGCGCGATCTCGCGGCCCTGTGGGACCGAAGAAAAAGGACTTGTGGCCTTATGCACGTAAACGGGTTCACCACGAAGGTACGTCGCCTTGATGCGGCCGCGAAGCGTCTCGCCCATATAGGCCGAGATCGGATGGCGATAGTGAAGCTCGCCGGGCGTGACGGCGAAGCTCGCTTCCGGGTCGAAGACGACGAAGCTGGCCTCGCGGCCAGCGGTCAACGCACCCGTCTGATGGGCAAGGCCGGCGAGAGCAGCAGGTGTTGCGCTCATCCAACGGGCCAGATCGTCGAGCGAATGACCGCGTCGCGAAGACTCACTGTGCATGATGGACAGCGCAAGCGAAAGGCTTGCGATGCCTCCCCACGCGAGATCGAATCGGCCGGTGTCGGCGCGCTTCATCTCCGGCGGACACGGCGAGTGGTCGGTCACAACCAGGTCGATCTCGCCAGCGGCTAGCGCGTGCCATAGTGCCTCGCGGTTCTCGCGGCTGCGAATGGGCGGCGCGCATTTGAGCAGCGTCGCTCCGTCGGCGATCTCTTCAGCGGCGAAGTGGAGATAGTGCGGGCAGGTCTCGACCGTGATCGGCAGGCCCTCGGCGCGGGCGGCTCGGAGTTCATCGAGCGCGAGCGCGGTGGAGAGATGCACGATATGGAGGCGAAACTTGTACTGGCGGCAGATCCGAATCATGAGGCGGATCGCCTGGAGTTCGGCCTCGTCCGGGCGTGAGGCGAGATACGTCGCATAGCGGCGCCAGTCAGCATCCGCGAGCGTTGTCACGGCTTCATCGATGGGGCCGGCGAGTTCAGCGTGGACGAGAAGCGGCAGGCCGCTCTCGGCGATCGCGGGCAGCGCGGCTTCAAGCTGTTGCTGGTCGATCATGGTGAAGCCGTCGCAGCCTGGATAGATGAGGAAACATTTGTAGCCGCGAACGCCGGCACGCGCGAGCGGCAGGAGATGCTGCCGGTTGTCGGCGACTGCTCCGCCCCAGGGCGCCCAGTCGACGAAGCACTCACCTTGCGCAGAGGCTCGCTTGGCTTCGAGGGCCGCGACTGTGGTGGTCTCGGGCAGGCAGTTGAGGGGCATGTCGACGAGGGTCGTGTAGCCTCCGGCTGCGGCCGCACGGGTCGCGGTGCGGAAGCCTTCCCACTCGGTTCGTCCTGGCTGGTTGATGTGGACGTGAGTGTCGACGAGACCGGGAAGGATAGCGTCGTTGCCGCAGTCGTGGATGATCGCGTCGCCGGGAATCTCGAAGTGCCGGCAGACCGCAACAATGTGGCCGTCTTCAACGAGAAGCGCTGCGGGCCGCGTTCCTTCGGGCGTGACGACGCGGCTGGAGACGAAGGCGTGTACCATAATCGGATTATCCCAAAGTTGCATCGGTGTCGGCGCAAACGAGATAAGGTGTGAGCCAGTCGGGATGCTCAACGATCTCTTTTTTGCGGCGAAGCGCGGCGGCTCTCCCGTGCGAGCCGTTTGTTGGTAGCGATTTTTGCGCCGGCTGCAGCGACAGTGGTCAAGGGATGTGGTGCGGGCGGCTTCCTTGGCCATCCCCCCACAAGCTACACGGTGAGTGTGACCGCAACCAGCGGGCTGATCATGCACACCAACAGCTACCCGCAACTCCGAAATCCATTTGATTTCCGACTTGGCTGTGTACCCGAGCAGAGCATCGATTGGTCGACTGACTTGTGTTTGACGACGTGTTAACAATTTGCCATTACGATCAACGACGATAACCCTCAAAATGTTCCACTTCAGACGTTTGGGGTGGTGAGACTCTCACGGAGTTCTTTAGAAACTCCATAACGCAGTCGTGTGGATTTCAAGCGCTGTGCAGAACTTTCCACATAACAGCACGCATACAAGCAGCCTTTCCTGTGCGTCGCAGCTTTGGGCGCATTGTCAGTTACCTCACTGCAATTCATCGATTGATGAATGATTTCGGGAGCCAGAATGAAGTTTCGTCCACTCTTTATGAGCATCGTGTGCTCGTTTTTGATCATGTGCGGTCTGCTGGCGGTGACGCCGGAGCTATACGCCCAGACCACCACCCAGGGCGCCATCACAGGTACGGCGATCGACTCAACGGGCGCTATCTTATCGAACGCCACCGTAAAGATCGTCAATGACGCAACCAATATCGAGACCGTGCTGCAGTCAAACGCCACGGGCGCCTTCTCTGCCCCGCTTCTCGATCCGGGGACCTACACGGTGACCATCAGCAGCCCTGGTTTCCGCACCTATCGTGCAAAGCAGGTCATCGTACAAGTCGGCCAGACCACCACGCTCGACGTGAGCCTGCGGCCTGGCAGCACCAACACGACGGTAGAAGTCACCGCTCAGGCGCCGGTCATCAACTCCGTATCGCCGGAATTTTCTTCCAATATCAATACTGCGGCACTGGACAACGTCCCCGTCAATAACCGACGCTGGTCGGCCCTGGCTTTGCTTACGCCTGGAGTCACAGTGGACACCGGCGGATTTGGCCTGATCAGCGTGCGCGGCATCAGCACCATTCTCAATAACGTCATGATCGACGGCGCCGACGACAACCAGGCCTACTTCTCCGAAGAGCGCGGTCGTACCCGTGAGGCCTACTCCACGTCCGGAGCCGCCGTTCGTGAGTTCCAGGTCAACTCCGGCGTTTATCCAGCCGAATTCGGCCGCGCTGCCGGCGGCGTGATCAATTCCGTCACCAAGAGCGGCAGCAACGAGATCCACGGCGAGGCCTACTTCTACGACCGTCAAAGCAACTGGGCCGCTTATAACGCTCAATCAACGCTCACGACTCTGGTCAACGGCACGAACGTCACGACCCCACTCAAGCCCAAGGACCTGCGCAAGATTTACGGCTTTACTGCTGGCGGCGCGCTGATCAAGGACAAGCTCTTCTGGATTTACACCTACGATCAGCACACCCACATCTTCCCGATGATCGGCGTTCCCAACAATCCAGCCATCTTCTATCAGATGCCGGACAATCTGGGCACTGCTGGCGACGCGGCCTGCACCGCAACCGGTTATCTGCCGACATCAGGAGGCACGGCGCCGCATGGCATCAGCTCTGCCAACGCAACTCTTGATCAGCAAGTCTGCACACTGTCTGCCCGCCTCTCCAAATCTGCGCAGACTGCCTACGGCAACCACGTCACCTACTCCCAAGCCGCCTCTCTCTACAATTCAGGCATCAACGCGCTTAGCGCCGATCTGGGTGTTATTCCGCGTAACGGCTACCAGGAGATCAATACGCCCAAGCTGGACTGGCAGATCAACTCCAAGAACCGCCTGAGCGTTCTCTACCATCGCCTGCGCTGGGATTCTCCGGGTGGCGTACAGACCAATGCTACGGGCGGGTATTCGCTGGACTCGGCGGGAACCGACTTCGTCAAGCTCGATTACGGCGTTACGAGGCTGATCAGTCAGATTGCGCCAAACATCAGCAACGAGTTGCTCTATCAGTACGGCCGCGAACTGAATGACGAAGGCCTCCAGCCGCTCACGGCCTACGACAAGAACAACCTGATGACCCCCGACGGCAACGATCCCTACGTTCAGCTCTACACCACCGCCGGCTTCTATGTTGGCGCGCCGTACTACTCCTTCCGCCCAGCCTTCCCGGATGAGCGTAAGTGGCAGGTGGGCGACGATCTCTATTACTCCAAGGGACGTCACAACCTGAAGTTCGGTATCGACCTGGTGCACAACTACGATTTGACCAACCAGTCGCAGTACTACGAAGGCAAGTTCACCTACAGTCTCAACTTTGCGAACTACTTCGCTGATCTGTACTCGAAGGGCTACAACGGAGGGACCTGCAACGCCACTACCTCCCTGCTCTCCACGGCGACCTCAACTGTATCGGGCGTTGGCAACTATCCCTGCTACTCCAGCTACCAACAGTCCTACGGTCCTCCAACCTTTGACTTCGCAACGATGGACATGGGCTACTTCGCCCAGGACGACTGGAAGGTGTCGCCCCGCGTCACCATGCAGTTGGGCCTCCGCTACGACTATGAGAGCCTGCCTTCTCCCAGCGCCAGCCTCACCTCGGTCACGACCGGCTATGTCCCATTCAACGGGCTCAACAACCACCCCAGTGATAAATCAGGCTTTAGCCCTCGCGTCGGTTTTGCCTATGACCTCTTCGGCACTGGAAAGACCGTTCTGCGCGGTGGCTACGGCATTTACGTCGGACGCATCACCAACGGCAATATCGGTACGGCTCTCTCCTCGACCGGCAGCCCCGCGGCTCAATCTTCCAGTACGGTTACATTCAAGAACGGACTCTCGGCGGAACCGCTCTTTTCCAACCGCTACAGCGCCGGCCAGCTAAGCAGTTCGGGATCGGTCAAGCCCAGCGCTTACTATCTCGACGCCGACCTGCGCACTCCGAAGGTGCAGGAGTTTGACCTGATCCTGCAACAGGACCTTGGCAAGGGCAATGTCTTCGGCCTCAGCTACCTGGGAGGTCTCGGCCGCCATCTCCCCAACTTCCTGGATGTAAACCTCAACCCCGCAACCACGACGCAGAGCATCACGATATCCGATGCGAACGGCCTCGGACGCATTCCCAACGGGACCGTGCTGCAGATACCCACGTATACCTCCTACGGAAACACCGCGCTTCTCGGAGCTTCCGCAGGCAACTTCCAGGCCGTTACCGACTATCTCAGCAACGTCAACTCCAGCTATAACGCCATGGTGGTCGAGTTCCAGAACCGCAGTCTGCATAGCCTGCAGTTCGACATCAACTACACCTGGGCGCACTCGCTGGACTTCTCGCAAAATGCTTCGACAGCCGGCAACACCATGGCCTGGTATGATCCGTACTCGAATGCCCGCATCAACTACGGAAACAGCTCATGGGACATCAAGACCCGTCTGGTCGCGTATGCCGTCTACAACTTCCCCAATTTCCACGTCAACCCCACGCTCCAGTACCTGACCAACGGCTGGAAGATCGACACCAGCTTCCAGATGCAGTCTGGCCTGCCGTACACGGCCAGCACCAGCGGTTCTGCTGGCATTGCAGGCTCCTGGAACGGAGCCGGCGGGCCTGCGTTCATTCCCCAACTGGGCTTCAATAACTACTTCCAGCCCAGAGTCATCGTCGACGACATGCGTCTGGAAAAGGACCTGGTGTTCCAGGAACGTTACCACCTGCAGCTGTTGGGACAGGCATTCAACGTGGCCAACCACCAGAATGTCTCCGCCGTCAGCTCGACGGCCTACACCTTGTCCGGCTCAACCGCAACGTACCAGAACACGTTCGGGCAGGTCACCAAAACCAACAACAGCGGCTTCAGCTATACACCCCGGCAGATCGAAATTGCCATGCGCCTCAATTTCTGACTGTTCGGCAAACAAAGGCGGCGGCTTCGGCCGCCGCTTTTTCTTGTGTTCAAGATCGCCTCCCCGTGTCCGTCGCCGTCCGCGTGCACGAGGACTCAGATGGAAGTGGACACGACGCGGGTGATGTGTCCGAGGTCCAAGTCCGGCACCCAAGGAGCATAGAGCTTGCGCATCATCTCAGTATTCAAGTCTGAGTTGCCTGGAGTACTTGATGGCATCGCTTACAATCGGATTATCTCGCGACTCTCTCCTCGCTGAAATTCGAACGAAGGACATCGAGCTGAATGCAAGGCAATCCAACGTTTATGGAACAGGCGATCGCGCTGGCGACGGAGAACGTCACGTCTCGCTCCGGCGGCCCGTTTGGCGCGGTGATCGTACGTGACGGCAAGGTCATCGCTACCGGGGTGAACCGTGTTACCGCCACCAATGACCCGACGGCACACGCCGAAGTGGTCGCGATACGGAACGCGTGCGCGGAACTCAAGACATTCAGGCTGGACGGCTGCGAGATCTATACAAGCTGCGAGCCGTGCCCGATGTGTCTCGCTGCGATCTACTGGGCGCACTGCGATGCAATCTTCTACGGCAATACTGCCAAAGATGCCGCGGATGCGGGGTTTGACGACGAGCACCTGTATGACGAGCTGAAGCAGCCCATTGAGGGACGCAATATCCCAACCGTAAACCTGCTGCGCGAGAAGGCAATCTCCAGCTTTGACGCCTGGAAATCTGCTACGAACAAAGTGCACTACTAGGACAAAGAATTTCGACATGGCGACAAAAAAACGGAAGCAGACAATTGCAAAGAAGACGACGAAGAAGGCCGGTGGTGACAAGGCCGTAAAGGTAGCATTGCTGGGGTTCGGCACCGTCGGCAGCTCGGTGGCGAAGGTTCTGGCATCGGCGAAGTTTCCCGGGTTGCAGTTGACGCATATCTTCAACCGCAACGTTGCGCGCAAGCGCGATTCGGCGGCGGCGAAGGTGGTTCCGAGTTCGGTTGTGTGGACCGAGGACATCAATGTCATCCTCAAGTCCGACGCGGACGTTGTGGTTGAGCTGATGGGCGGCCTGACACCGGCTGAGGGCTGGATTCGCAGGGCGCTCAGCGCAGGCAAGTCGGTGGTGACGGCCAACAAGCAGTTGATTGCGTACCGCGGGCCGAGCCTCGAGAGGCTGGCGGCTCAGCATGGGGTGCATCTGGTCTACGGTGCAGCGGTTGCCGGCGGCGTGCCCGTGATTCCGGGCATGCAGCAGGGGCTGGGCGGCGACAAGCTGACGCGGCTGAGCGGCATCGTCAACGGAACCTGCAACTACATCCTCAGCCGCATGGAAGGCGGCGCGGACTACGCTACAGTGCTGGCTGACGCGCAGCAGTTGGGCTATGCTGAGGCCGATCCTTCGGCGGACGTGGATGGCTATGACGCGCGGGCGAAGCTGTGCATCCTATCGCGGATTGCTCTGCGCTCGGATCTTGATCCGGATGCGGTGGTGACACAGAGCATCTCGGCGGTCGAGGCGATCGATTTCGCCTACGCCAAGGAGCTGAACTGCACGATCCGGCAGGTTTCGCGGGCGCAGGTTGAGGGCAGCCTGGTGCATGCGCGCGTGGCTCCGATGCTGGTTCCGCTGACCTCGCCGATGGCGTGGTCGCACGGGACCCAGAACATGGTGGTCACCAGCGGCGAGTTCGGCGGCGACGTTGTCTTTTCCGGCCACGGCGCGGGGGGTGAGCCTACGGCGGTCGCGGTCGTCTCAGACCTGCTGGCGGTGGCGCACAACTCTACCGTGGTCAGGCTGCCGGCACGGAAGCGTACCGTCACCGGCGAGTTCATGGCTCCGCACTACCTGCGGTTTGTGGTGGACGACAAGCCCGGGATCGTCTCGGCGATCTCCGGCGCGCTGGCGAAGGTTGGGGCGAACATCGATTCCCTGCTCCAACGGCCGGGTTACCCGAAGCACAAGCTTCCGTTTGTGGTGACGACCGAGCCTTGCCTGACCTCGACGATCGAAAAGGCTGTTGGCTCGATCGCCAAGCTGGATTGCATGCTCGAGAAGCCACTCTGCCTGCAGATTCTCGTGCCCGAGGACAAGCCGGAGTAACGCACGCCTGAGGCCCCCCCTTGATATTGCGCAAAGTATTCATAAATAAGACTTTAGGTTTGGAATTGCGCTGTAAAGTATTGGATTCAGAAGACTTACCTCCAAAGTATTCAAAATACGATGGTTATCATGCCTCAATAGAGAAAAGCCCCGGAGCTGGTTCCAGGGCTTTTCGTTACTGGTTTTAATTCTAGCAGTTTTGGGAAACTGCTCTGCCACGCGTAACCGATTTTGTTTTAGCTAGTTGAGTGGTTTGGGGACTTGACAGCATTTTGCCGGGTCAAACTCAGTTGACCTTCAGGGTGTAGGTGGTTGAGTGGGTGAGGGTGCCGTCGGTGGCGGTCAAAGTGTAGGTGTAACTGCCCGCCGTTGTGTAGGGACTGTTCATGGCAGGAAGCTTGCCAGAGCATCCCGAGGCCAGGGTGGTCGCCGCTGAGAGGAATAGCACGAAGAGGCCGTACCTTGCGAGCGCGCCGGCTCTCCGGCGAGTCAGCCACAGAAGGCAGGCGCTGCAGATGGCGATCAACGAGAGGAGGCCGTTGCCGCCGAGGCCGCCATAGCCGATGACGGTGTACTTCGATGCGGTGGTGATGGTGACAGTCGCCGTGACTGGTTCGGTGGGGATGAAGGAGACGACGGAAGGAGTGCAGGTGGAGGCCGGTGCGTTTGCCGTGCAGCTCAAGGTAACGGGCGCTGAGTAGCCGGCGATGGGAGCCGTTGTGGCGGCGGTCGATGCGCTATACCCGGCGGTCACCGAACCGGAGGCGGGATTGGTGGTGAGGGAGAAGTCGACGCCGTTGCCGGTGAGCATAGGGGCAAGTCCGGAATAGGCGGGGCTGGATGAAGCGACGGTCAGCGTTCCAGCGCGGGTGCCGGTAGTGGTGGGCTTGAAGGTGATGGCGACCTGGCAGCTTGCGGATGCGGCGAGAGTGCTTCCGCAGGATGTTGCGAGTACGTAGTCGCCCGTGACGCCCATGGCCGGAACAGCGACGGGGCCGGGAGCGCTGTTGGTGATCGTGAAGGTCTGTGTCGAGGAGGCTCCGACGTCAAGGCTGCCGAAGTTGAGCGCAGGTGCCGAGGGCACCAGGTCCGCTGTTCCGGTCCCCGTGAGAG
Source organism: uncultured Acidobacteriaceae bacterium (assembly GCA_963741395.1). GTDB lineage: Bacteria > Acidobacteriota > Terriglobia > Terriglobales > Acidobacteriaceae > Edaphobacter. Next base: position 628,888 of record CAVUHV010000001.1, on the reverse strand, counting down.
ACGCTGTGAGAGTCTGTCCGCTGGAGGTCACGCTGAGGGTGCCGGTGCGTTGGCCAATCGCGGTGGGCTGAAAGGTGACGCCGATCTGACAGGTGGCTCCGGCAGCGACGGAGCTGCAGCCGTTGGAGGTGATGACGAAGTCTCCCGAGACGGTGACGGAGGAGATGTAGGCGGCGAAGGTGGAGTTGTTCTGCCAGGTAAAGGTCTGCGCGGCGGTAGCGAAACCGATGGCTTCGGTGCCAAAACTCTGCGAGGTAGGCGTGAGCGTGGGCTGGCCGCCGTTGCTGGTAAGCGAGAAAAGGCTGTACTCGAGCAGCTTCTCCTGCGGCGTCATGGCACCGGAGAAGCACTCATTGGGGAAGGTGAGGCCGGTGGTGGTACCGGTGGGATTTTCGACGTGGTACTCGTTGAAAAGCACGCGTCCGCACTGTTGCCCTGTGGAGCCGACAGGGGCGTCGAAGGTGAACTGCATCACAGGATTGCCGAGCGCGGAGTCGTTGTAGGTGAGCCATGATTGCGTGGGAGAGATGATGCCGCTGAGGTCGTGCTTTACGGCCGAAATGTCGATCTGGCCGAGCGTGGTGGAGGCTCCGATGAGTTGGAGCCACTGGGCGAGCGTCTGGCCATCGGAAAAGCTGGTATCGACGGTGGCGGGGCCGTCAGGTAACGTAGGTTGATTGACCTGCCAGTGGGCAACCCCGGAGAACGGGGAATTCTGGAACATCCAGACGTAGCCGTAGTGGCTCGTGTAGACCCGGCCTCCGGCGTTGGCGTACGAGATGATATTGGCAAGCTGAGTTGAGTTCCTCAGATACTCCGACCCCTCGCAGGGAAGCATGAGCACGTCATACTGATTAAGCGTGTTGACGTTGGCCATGAGGGTGTTTTCGGAGGGGGTTGCAGGATCGATCTGCGCTCCTGCACTGAAGCTTCCAAGGTAGATGCTGATTCTTCCTGAGCCCGAGGGGTCGGTAAACTCGGAGTCGGAGATGCCGATCTTGCGCAGAACACACTCGACGGAATCGGCACGTCCAGTAGCGACGGCGATTTTGGGAATGTCGCCCTGGCTCTGGTTCGCCGGCATGCTGACCGAAAAGGTGGTGTTCGTACAGGCAGCTGTGCTGGGGACGACGACCTGTCGGCGCCAGCGACCGGACACAACGACGAGCGGGATGTTGGCTCCGACGGGGACGTTGGTGAGGGTGAAGGTGCCGTCGGTTGCGGTCATGGTGCCGACGAGCGGCGAGCCCGAGGGAGGCTGTCCGACGACCGGACAGGCAACGCCGGGAGTGAACGCGTCCACCGGCGCGTTCGGGATATAGACGATCACGTTCGGCAGGGGGTCGACGCCGTTGGGAGCGTAGACGGTTCCGGTGATGGTGGTGACTCCGCCGTTAGGGCAGGAGACTTGCTGCAGGCAGAGTCCGGTGCAGGACTGCGCGAAGGCCTGGTGACCTAGACCTAGACCTACTGCGAGAGCGAGCAGGGCAAAGTAGGGGCGCATATGGCGTGAATGCAAGTGATAACTGATTGCATCGACGCGCGCAAGGAAATAAATGTTGCGGGGATGGATGAAAATTATGGAATCTAAGTTGGGCGTCGCACTTCGCTAAACCGCCAATTCTTTACATTGCCTTGCACCAACAAATGACCATCTTGTACTAGGGTCTCAATATGTTGCGAAACCAGTTGGCAACCCTCGTCTTCCATCGGCAAATCGATTGCCTGTAAAACGGTGGCAATTACCATCGCAACTTTCTTCCATTGTCCTCCTACTACAGAAAGAATGACTTGATCGATTTGTGGGTTGCGTTGGTGGACTGTCATAGTTCACAACCGTAAAACACGTCGCCGAATTAAGGAAGAGCCCGAGGGCTGTCTCGGGCTCTTCTGTTGCTGCCGGTTTGGGACTGCTTAGTACTTCGGCATCGTGGGGTCGATCTTTTCGGCCCAGGCGAGTATGCCCCCGGTGAGGTTGGAGACGTTGGTGAAGCCGGCGGCTTTGAGGGCCAACGCGGCCTTCTGGCTACGGGCGCCGGAGCGGCAGTGAACGACGATCTCGTCGTTCTTGTGCTCGGCCAGCTCGCTGATACGAGACTCGATCGAGCCCACGGGAATGAGCGGCGCGCCGAGGTTGGCGATCTGGTACTCGTGCGGCTCGCGCACGTCGAGGACGAAGACGTCTTCCTTGGCGTCGAGCTTCTTCTTGAGCTGCTCGACGGTGATCTGCGGGATGCCGTCGACAACTGCTGCGCTGGCTACTGCCTTGTCGCGGGCGACCTCGAGCGGACCGACGGAGGTGGGCTTCTCGATGCCGCAGAACTGGTCGTAGTCGATGAGCTCCTTGATCTCGTGGGTTCCGCAGGCCGGGCAGTTGGGGTTCTTGCGCAACTTGAGGGTGCGGAAGCCCATGCCGAGCGCGTCAACGAGCAGGAGGCGGCCGATGAGCGGGTCGCCGATGCCGAGGATGAGCTTGATGACCTCGGTGGCCTGGATGACTCCGACGAGGCCGGGGAGGATTCCGAGGACTCCGCCTTCGGCGCACGAGGGGACGAGACCGGGCGGCGGCGGCTCCGGGTAGAGGCAGCGGTAGCACGGGCCTTCCTCGGTGGCGAAGACGCTGGCCTGGCCCTCGAAGCGGAAGATGCTGCCGTAGGCGTTGGGCTTGCCAGTGAGGACGCAGGCGTCGTTGACGAGATAGCGGGTCTGGAAGTTGTCGGTGCCGTCGGCGATGATGTCGTAGTCCTTGAAGATCTCGAGGGCGTTGGCCGAGGTCAGCATCGTGTTGTGCTTGATGATGTTGACGTTTTTGTTGAGGCCCTTCAGCATCTGCTCAGCGGAGTCGACCTTGAGCTTGCCGACGGTGGACTGCGAGTGGATGACCTGGCGCTGAAGGTTCGATTCGTCGACGACGTCGAAGTCAATGAGGCCGAGGGTGCCTACTCCGGCGGCCGTGAGGTAGAGGGCGAGCGGGGCTCCGAGGCCTCCGGTGCCTACGCAGAGGACGCGGGCCGCTTTGAGCTTCTGCTGGCCCTCCATGCCGACCTCGGGAAGGATGAGGTGGCGGGAGTAACGGGCGATCTCCTCGTTGGAGAGCTTCGGGAGCTGAACGGCTTCTTCGATGGCTGTGGGCATGGTTTTCCTTGAGGTGTTGCTTTAATTCTAGATGCTTTTGGGGTGCGAAGGGCTCATTGAGCAATCAGGAATTACGGCTTCGGGCAGGGATGAATTTGAAGTTCGTCCACGGATATCAGACGGAGATTGATACGCCCGTTCGAATCGAAGACCAACTTTCCTCGAAATATGCCAGGCACTCTATCCATTTTAGGTTCTGAGCAATCATTCACAATTGAAGGCACCAAATTCGTCGCGCTAGATTCTGCCTCTGGAAGATCCACGCCTAGCTGCAGAGCTGCCTTTGGGCAATCCTTATCCAGCAGAATTGCTCCGTGTGGCAATGCCAACAAAACTTCAGCGCGAACGGCTATCAGGTGATTCCGGTAAGTCGATGGCCTCCTGAGCACGTCGCAGACGCTGACTTGCGGTTCGTTCTGCATCATCATTGCGAGCGTGAGTAACGTTACGAGCATGGCTCACGATAGCACTACCCAAGCCATGCAACGTATCCTGCGCTCGCTCGGAATCACGGCTTTCAGATTTGCGGGGAATTTTAGAGGAGGGGACAACAGGCACAACAGCCGCCAGCTATGGACGGGATGATCGTGAGCTCATCGGTGGAGGTGACGGTCGTGGCTTCCTTGGAGGGGAGGTAGCGGAGGTCTTCGTCGTTGAAGTAGACGTTGACGAAGGAGCGGAGCTTGCCCTCGGCGGTGAAGAGCTGCTGCTTGAGCTCGGGGAACTCGGCGGTGAGCGCGGTGAAGACGTCGGCGATGGTGGCTCCGGCGACGCTGACCGTCTCGGCTCCGCCGGTGTAGACGCGGAGCGGTGTGGGGATGTGGATGTTCATGCCTGACCTTTCTGTGAGTGTGTGTGGGCTACCTCGATCTCGATGCCCTGGTCTTCGAACTTTTTGTTCTCTTCGGCGGTTCCGGTGAGGAGAAAGGAGTTGGTCACGGCGGCCTTGCCGTGCTCGACGGAGGTGATGACGTAGGAGCAGCCGATCCAGTGGGCCTCGGCGAAGTCGGTGGGAGACCACTGCGCGGGGTGGTCGGGGTGCGAGTGGTAGAAACCTACGATGTCGAAGCCGAGGGTCCGGGCCTGACGCTGGATGCGGATGAGCTCCTGCGGGGCGATGTTGTAGCGGTTGTGCGCGGAGTCGGTGCGGGTGTTGCCGGCACGGACGACCTGGCGGACGTGGTTGTGTCCGCCGGGCTCGGATTTGCCGAGGAGAACGCCGCAGCACTCGTGGGGGTAGGTCTCTTCGCCGTGGGCGCGCAGGGCGGCGTAATCGGCGTAGCTGAGGTGGAGCGTGGGGATCAATCTTCCTCCTGCCAGAAGCGGTCGCTCATGTATTTTTCGGATGAGTCGGGGAGGATGGTGACGATGACGGCTTCGCGTCCGGCGCGGGCCTCCTGCTCGGCGACCTGGAGGGCGGCGGCGACTGCCGCACCGGAGGAGATGCCGACGAGCAGGCCGTGCTTGCGCCCGAGGGTGCGGCACGTGCGGTAGGCGACCTCGGTGTCCATGTCGATGTTGGCGTGGGCGAGGGTGGGATCGTAGATGCGCGGGACGATCGCGGTCGCCATATGCTTGAGGCCTTCGAGGCCGTTGAAGGCGGAGTCCGGCTGCATTGAGATGCAGCGGATAGCCGGGTTCAGCTCGCGCAGGCGGCGAGTAGTTCCTACGAAGGTGCCGGAGGTTCCCAAGCCAGCGACGAAGTGGGTGATCTGGCCTTCGGTGTGCTGCCAGATCTCGTTGGCGGTGGTGCGGTAGTGGGCGCGCCAGTTCTCATCGTTGGAGTACTGGTCGGCGTAGTAATAGCGGCCGGGTTCAGCGGCGGCGAGTTCGCGGGCCTTGCGGATGGCTCCGTCAGAGCCGTCAGCGGGGTTGGTCCAGACGACGTTGGCTCCGTAGGCGGCGAGGTACTTCTTGCGCTCGGGCGAGACGTTGGAGGGCATACAGAGCGTAACCGGGAAGCCAAGTGCGGCTCCGAGCATGGCGTAGGCGATGCCGGTGTTTCCGCTGGTGGCGTCCAGAAGGCCCTTTCCGTTGCCGATGAGGCCGCGGCGCTGCGCGTCCGTGACGATGGCGGAGGCGGCGCGGTCTTTAACGGAGCCTCCGGGGTTAGCCCACTCGGCTTTACCGAGAATCTGGATGCCCGGCAGGTGCTCGGCAAGGCCGTCCAGACGCACCAGCGGCGTGTTGCCGATGCGTTCCAGGATGGTCGAGCCAAGCGGTTTTACCGAAGTCATCATATGGTTTGGATGTTGGCTTTAAGTGTTTCGTCACAGGGCCGCTTTGAAGGAGACAGACGGATGTGCGAAAGTTAAGTCTAACGTATGGCACTCCTCGCGAAAAAGTCACAACGGCGCACGTTCAACGACACCCTCGCTATTCTTGGCAGTCAACGATTCGATGTTGGACCGGCGCAGGAGGGTGCAAAGCGGGCCCCGAACGCCATCCAGGTGCGGAAGTACGGCTGCGCGGCCGAGATTGCTCCTGCCGCGGACGGTACGCCCGAGATTGTCACGCGGCCGGGATGGGTGCTGAACGGAGAGATCTCGAGGCTGGTCGACCGGGGATATCAGAAGTTCTTCAAGACGAGCAAGGTTGAGATTCCGGCGTCGGCGGAGCATCTGCGGGCGCTGCACGAGTTCACCGAAGAGCTGAAACTGGCTATTGGTGCGACGAATCTTTATAACCAGTCGCTGGGAACGACGAGCGATCTCTATCACTACGACAGGGTGAAGGGTAGAGAGTAACCCCTTACCAGCCTGCTGACGCGGCTTTGACTGAGCCTTGAAGTTCATCGCTGGCGGGATTGTTCGCGCTGGAGCTCGCGGTAGGCCTCGCTCTTGCCAATGCCGCGCTCGCGGGCGATGCGCTTGAGGGCGTCTTTTTCTGAGAGATTTTCGGAGTGCATGAGGGCCGCGACCTCGGCGGCGATGCTGCGGGTCTGCGATGTAGCCGCGCTTTCGGATTCAGTGATGGTGAAGAGCAGGACAAACTCGCCTCGAATGGTGGCCCGCGATTCGAGCTGCTTGCGAATCTCGCCGACCGGTCCACGCAGGAACTCTTCGTGGAGCTTGGTCAGTTCGCGCGCGAGGACGATGGGTTGCGTGGGGCCGAAGGTGGACTCGATGTCGGCCAGGGTGCCGAGAATGCGATGCGGCGCTTCGTAGAAGACAAGAGTCTCGCCGGTGCGCGGGAGTTGTTCGAGCGCAGTACGCCGTTGGCCTTCTTTGGCGGGAAGGAAGCCATGGAAGGTGAAGCGCTCTACAGAGAGGCCGCTGGCGATGAGCGCGCTGAGGGCGGCGTTAGCTCCGGGGATGGGGAAGACCGGGATTCCGGCTTCGATGGCGGCGGTGGCGATCTGCGAGCCGGGGTCGGCGATGCCTGGGGTGCCTGCGTCGCTGACGACTGCGATGCGCGCACCCTCTTTCAATTCCTCGATGAGCTCGTCCGTGCGCGGCGCCTCGTTGTGCATGTGATAGCTGACGGTTGGCGTGCGCAGGTTGAAGTGGTTGAGGAGCTTCTGAGTCTGGCGTGTGTCTTCGCAGGCGATGCGATCGACGCTGCCGAGCACGCGGAGCGCGCGGAGGGTGATGTCTTCGAGGTTCCCGATAGGAGTGGCTACGAGATAGAGGCCGGGCGCGAGGGGTTGTGCGTCTCCCTTTGTGTCGCCGGGCATTATTCCTGGGAGCGCAGACGGCGGCGCTGGTTGAGCATGCCCATGGAGTGCGCGAGGTTCTGCGGAGTGATGATGCCGACGATGCGGTCGCCTTCGATGACGGGAACCATCTGGACACCCTGGCCTGCCATGATGCGGCGCAGTGTTTTGACGAGCGAGTCATCCGGCTGCGCAGTCTGCAGGGAGCGCGTCATGACGCCCTGCACGTAGCCGTTGCCATCGGCCTCGAGGGCTTCGACGATTCCCTGCCGCGAGACGGAGCCGACGAGGTTAGGGCCGCGCACTACGGGGAAGACGTCCTGCAGGGTGTGGACAGAACGTTGGAGCGCGTCTTCAAGAGTGTCCGATGCTGAAAGTGTGGTGAACTCGGTGAGCATCACGTCGCGCATGCGCACGGCGTCGGTGTCCGTCTGGAGGAGCAGCCCCTGGTCCTCCATGTGTGATCCGAGCATAAGGATGATGCCAAGCATGACGAGCCACATGTTGGGGATGAGGAGTCCCCCGATGATGAGGCCGAAGGCGATTGCCTGACCGAGTCCGGCGGCAGCGCGCATGCCCTTGACGGCACCGCGCGACTTGGCAAACTCGCCGCGGAAGACGCGGCCTCCGTCAAGCGGAGAGGCTGGAAGGAAGTTGACGGCTCCGAGGAGAAGGTTGATCCAGATGGAGGCGCGAAGCAGACGCGTCGGCGTGATCCATGGGCGCTCAAAGACGTCGATATGCGGCGCGACAACGTAGACCAGCGCGGCCAGCAGAATGCCGAAGCCGATGTTGGCGAGGGGGCCAACGATGGCCATGCGCTTCTGCATCTCGGGAGTCGACGCGAGTTCAGTAGCCTCAGGGGTTGCGTAGGTCTGGAGTCCGCCGGTGGGGAGGAGCAGCAAGCTGCGCAGCTCAAGCCCGAACCAGGCAGCCGCGACGGCGCGAGCGATCTCACGGACCGCGACGGCGCCAAGCAGTAGCATCCAAAGGCCGAAGCCGCGAGCGCCCGTCGAGCCTGAGACAGAGGAGTAGCTGACGGCGAGGCCGAGCAAAAGAAGAAAGAAGGTGTGGATGCGGAGATCCACGCCGAGAAACCTGCCGATCGGAAACGACCACCCTCGCATGTCTACAATTGTAAGCTCTGGCCCAAAGCCCACTGGAGAAAGATGCGCGTCATCGCAGGAACCTATCGCTCGCGTCCGCTTGCAGCGCCTCGCGGGATGGAGACACGGCCCACCAGCGACCGGTTGCGGGAGACGCTGTTCAATATCCTTGCCGCGCGCGTTGAGGGCTGCAGATTCGTCGACCTGTATGCTGGCTCTGGCGCGGTGGGCATTGAGGCTCTCAGCCGTGGAGCGGCGCACGTGTCGTTTGTCGAGAGCGCAGCGCCTGCAATGAAGGCGATTCGCGCGAACCTTACTGCGCTGAAGATTGCGGGTGACTACACGATCGAGAGCCACAAGGTCAGCTACGCGCTTGACCGCATGAGCAAGCAGGGATCGCAGGCCAATATCGTGTTTCTCGATCCGCCGTATGAGGCTGAGACGGAGTATGCGCGGACGCTGGGCCTTCTTGGTGGCGCGCCGGGCGAGTCGATCCTGGCACCGAATTCGCTGGTGATTGCTGAGCACCGAAGCAAGAGTGCGCTTGCAGACCGATATGGAGTGCTCCAGAAGATACGCGTGGTGAAGCAGGGCGACGCGACACTGAGCTTCTTTCAGGCGGGAGACGAAGATACTGGGGCTTAGGTCTTCCAGCCTCCGCCTTGATGGTGGCCGGTGCGGAGATCGACGGTGAAGGGACGCTCCTGATCAGTGAGAAGGTTCCAGCCGGTTCCGTGGAGAGTGTCGCCTTCAACTAATGTGATGTGGACGCCTTCCCAACTAAGCTTGCCTGTGTGCCAAGCCTCGCCGCCAGCGCCCCATGCAAGGATGGTGTGGAAGCCTACGAAGAGGATTAGGTTGTGCTGTGCGACTGGGTAGACATGAACGACGGGCTTGAGGGGGATGTGTGTTGAGTGCTCTGGGTGCGTCGTCTCAATGATGTAGGCGTAGCCCCCGGCGACGGCGCAGAGCTCGTCAGGATTTGGGCAGGAGAAGATGCCGGTGGGCATGGTGCGGTCGGTAAAGCCGAGAGCGCAGGTCGCGAGGAACGCACCTCCCTCTGCCGGGCGCACGAGGAGCTGCAACGCGCCGCGCGCGAGGGCATCTTCTTCACCGTGGATCTTATGCGGGTACGTGAAGTGACGCGCTGGCGCTATGAGTGGGGCGGTCTTCAGGACTTCGGCGGTCCAGTTGTGCGGGAAGGCTTCGTCGATCATGACGCCTTCTCCCCGATGTGGAGGTTGACCCACGAACGCTGCTCTTTTGTGTCAGGTACTGGGAGTCCACGAGCTACCGAGACCTGTGTCCATGCGTCTTCGGGCGAGACTCCCGATCGGATCAGCAGGCTGGCAGCGACGACGGAAGAACGGCCAATACAAGCCCGGCAGTGGATACCGATACGTCTGCCCGCCGTGAGATGCTCTTCGATCTCAGCCAGGAATTCAACATAGGCGTCATGATCGGGCGGAACGCTGCGATCCGGCACAGGAAAATTGACAAAGATTATTTTTGCTTCTTCCGCGGCGCTTTGTTCGCGCCCTAGACCGAAGTCGATGGCCTCATCTTCTTCAAGCATGGATACGAGAACATCGATTCCCGCTTGTCGGAGGGCCTGCATCTCGTCGTCAAGAGTGTCTTCTCCTCTCGGCCTGGGAACGATTGCGATTTGCCGGTTGATCCAATACGGATGAGCGGTCACAGTTTTGTCGCGTCCAGCGCCTGAGCGATGTCTTCGAGCAGGTCATCGATATCTTCGCATCCCACGCTCATGCGGATGAAGCCCTCTGCGATATCGTCGCCTCCCCAGCGGGCGCGGCGCTCGGCGGAGGAGCTGACGCCGCCGAAGCTGGTGGCTTCGGTGATGAGCTTCGATTTGGCGAGGAACGTCTCGGCGGCGGTCTTGTCGCGAAGGACGAAGCAGAGGACTGGGCCGAAGTAACGCATCTGCTTTGCCGCGATATCGTGGCCGGGGTGCATGGGCAGGCCGGGATAGAGGACGCTCTGTACTTCGGGGCGAGTCATGAGGTATTCGGCGATGCGCTGGGCGTTCTGGCAGGAGCGTTCGAGGCGTAGAGGAAGCGTGGAAATAGAGCGCAGCGCGAGCCAGGCCTCCATGGGGCCGAGGATGCCTCCCGTGAGCGTGCGCCACTGCTCGATCTTCTGGCGGAGTTCGAGGTCGCGCGTGGCGACGTGGCCAAGGAGGATGTCGCTGTGTCCGGTCATGGCCTTGGTGTCGGAGGCGACGGAGAAGTCAGCCCCGAGCGCGAGCGGCTGCTGGCCGAGCGGCGTTGGCGTGGTGTTGTCGACGGCGACGAGCGCGCCGGCTTTATGCGCGGCTTCACAGAGCGCAGCGATGTCGCAGACCTCCATGGTGGGATTGCTGGGAGTCTCGATCCAGAGAAGCTTCGCGCCTTTGACGTGCTCTGCCTGGGCGTTGTTTGCGGTGGGTGCGAGGCGAAGGGTGACGCCCATCTGGGCGAAGTACTCCTGCGCAAGGACTCGTGCGGCGTAGTAGGCGTTCGCCGGCAGAACGACTGCGTCGCCGGGACGCAGGAGCGCTCCGAAGACGGCGGTGCAGGCGGCCATGCCGGAGGCGAAGACGAGTGCGCTGGCGCGGTAGCCGGGGCCCGATTCCATCTGTCCGATCGCCTTCTCGAGGTGGGTCCACGTGGGGTTGTGCGAGCGAGCATAGGTGTAAGGCGTCTGCGAGGGATCGCCCGGCGCATGATATGGAGCGGCGAATACGGGACCTGGATGAAGGGGTTCGCCTGCCTTGGACGGAGTGAGCGTGGAGCGAATGATCTTCGTGGCTTCGCGCATAACTGATTTTAGGCGGAAAACAGAAAGGCGCGGCCGGAGTGACTGGCCGCGCCTTTTGCTGATGATGGAAGGCTCAGAAGTTGAATGAAGCCTGGAGCGTGATCGCGCGAACCGCGGTGCCGTTGCTGAATGGGAAAGAAGACAGCGCGGTGAACTGCCCAAACCGCGGAGAGCTCAAGCTGCTGGTAGGCGTCGCATACGGAACCATATTGAATAGGTTCGAGGCCTGAGCCCCAAGTGTAAGCGTGTAGCGGTGTCCGGAACCGCCACCACCCATGCCCATGGGACCTCCACCGAAACCACCACCCGGGCCACGGCCGCCGCCGCCCGGACCGCCACGACCGCGGTTTCCACTGTTGCCGCCGCTGGGCGTAGCTCCACCAGTTTTTTCGCCGAAGCCGAAGACTCTTGCAATACGCAGGTTGATCGTGGCATTGGCGGGACTGGTGCAGTAATTGATGGGCACCGATATCAGGTTACCCGTATTGGGCGCGCTGAAAGCAGCTTTGCTGGCGCAGTTTCCGCTGTCGCCGTTCGCGAAATATGGTCGAGTGTTATAAACCGAACTCCCGTATGGGTCACCACCGCTGGTGATGTTATATGGGGTGCCGGCCTTTGCGATGATGAACGGACTCGCGGTGAACGCATAGGGCAGTTGGATGCTTCCGCCAAAGACACCAAACTGCCGGTTTACGAACGTCGCACGGCCGTAGTCCACGCTGCCGTTATAACTGTTCGTCGGAATGAAGTTCGAGCCGCTTGTATTGGCGTCAGCAAAGTTGATGGAGTAGAAGCCAAACAGAGTCATCCGCCTTAAGGAGGCTCTGCCGTTAATCAGCAACTGATTTTCCCGGAAGACGCCAGCTGACTGGTACTGGAAGTCATACGGCGTGGTAGGCTTGGGCTGGCCCGGCACCGTCGCGTCGTAGAATTCCCTCTTCATGAACTCATGCACGCCCTGAGCATGGAGGTAATTCACCGACATGGTGCCGATCTTGCCGAGCTGCTGGTCGAAGCCGACGGCTGTCTGCAGCGTGTAGGAGCTTCGGATGCCCTGCCCCAGTTGCGTAATGCTAAGGCGGCTCTGGGCCGCTGTTCCACAGCCGCTTGGATTTGTCGGGGTACAGCCAGTTCCCGGATTAAGGGACGTCAACGGAATCTGAGAAGTACCGTTCTGCTGCAACGTAGTCAGATAGTCGCTCAACCCCCAGCGGTCATAGAAGATTCCGTAGCCGCCGCGGATCACGGTAATGGGCGCTTTACCCGATGGTCTGGGGATTCCCCATGCAAAGGACACACGTGGCCCAAAGTCGTGATTACTGTTGATGATGTTTTGCGCCTCGAAGCGAAGGCCGTAGCTGATCGTCAGGTTGGGCTTCACCTTCCAGTCATCCTCGGCATAGAGTCCTACATCAGTCGAGCGCCCATTCACCGTCGGCTGATTGATGGTTGTGATGGAAAAGTTTCCGGGGTTGCCGCATTGATAGGAGGAGATTCCTGCCGCAAGGGAATCCACACATGTCTTAGGTGCGGTACCGCAAACCGACATTCGCTGGTCGCCGGGGATGCTCGGATCCGTGCACGGATCCAGCAGATAGGAGTACGTAAACGTCCCGTTTGATCCCTGGGTTGAGGTGAGAGACTCGCCCGTCGTGCGAAGCCTTCCGCCGAACCGAATGAAGTTCTTTTCGAGAGCAACAGAGGTATAGTTCTGCACTTCAATATGCGTTTCGGTGCTGCTCTGCGTCCCCTGGCTGGAACCGCCACTGGTGAAGATGCCTTGAACAGCGAGCGTCGGAGCGGTGCTCAGCGGGGTTTGAGTCGAATTGTCACGCTGGTACTCGAAGCGCGTCTCGTTAATGACGTGCGCGTTCACGATTTGCGTGTCGCTTAGCTGAATTGTGTGCTCCGTTGCCTCGGTGTTGTAACCCACGGTGGGCAGATTCGTATTACCGATACCGCTGCTCTGCTGGCCATTCACGTAGTACTGATACCGTGCGGTCAGGGTGTTCTTCTCACCCAAAGCAAAGTCGACGCGAGGGCTGATGTCGCTCCGCGTCTGCGGGTGCGGAACTGCCCGGTTCGCCTCGGGATATGAGGGGTAGTACGTGCAGGTCAGATCGCCGGGCTGACATGGCACCGTCGAGGTTGGCGAACTGGCATAGTAGCCGCCCGGGTTGACGATACTGTTGTTATCGATGTTCCGGTGCGAACCACCAACAGTGAATGATGCGTTATGACTAATAGGCCCGCTGATGCTGCCGACCATAAAGATCGTGTGGTAATCGGGCTGCGTGTTTGAGGACCCAAGGAATGGATTTGAGGTATTGAATGCCTTGTCGTTGCCCTGGATGCTGTAGAAGCCGTGAAACTTATCAGTGCCGGGCTTGGTGAAGACCTCGATGCGTCCGTATCCCAGCTTGTCGTACTGCGCTGAAAATGGGTTCTGATTGATGCGGATCTCGCGAATCGAAGACTTCGGTGGAAGCTGGCCGCCAGTGAAGCCATCCACGTAGATCTGGCCGCCGTTCGGTCCGGCCGCGGGCCCGGCGAGCGCAGAGAGTTCGGACGACAACTCGTCCGGATCATCTGACAGCGCCTCAAGGTCCTTGCCCTTGATGATGGTGGAACTGGCGTTGCTGTCTGAATCGACGCTGACCTGCGCCGCTTGCGCTGATACCTGAACCTCCTGCGATTCCACCTGCACGGCCATCCTGGCATCGATGGTTTGCGGCTGGCCGGCCGCGACATGCACTCCTTGTTTCACAACGGTCGCGAAACCGTTCATCGTCACAGTAAGGGAATAGGTCCCCGGGGCCGCGTTGTGGAACACATAGGTACCATCATTCTGCGACTTCGTAACCAGAGCCTTGCCGGAGGCCGGTGTTAAAGTCACCGTTGCGCCCGGAATAACTGCCGCATCAGGATCGGCAATGGTTCCCCGAATGCTCGCTCCCGTCTGTTGCGCGGACGCAATCGCAGGTACCAAAGCAAGAAAAAAAAGAAAAAGAAACTTCAATGTTGTGCGATGCGACATTCCTGCTCCTCAGAACAACTTTGACTGAAACACTTCGCGAGCCGGCTACTGCGCCGTCGCGCCCTCATTCGCCCCTCCGCCCACACTCCACGGAGACAGCGTCATTGCGGGGGCCCCGGGCGAGGCGGCAAGAAGCGGCTCCACGCCCGATAACATCGTCACCGCCGTCACCGCCGGGCTTCCCGGATCCGGTTGCGACGCGACGATCATGACGGCATCACCGACCTTCAGGTCAGACAAGCCTTCGGTCGGGAAGTGCGCCAGCATCTGGGCCAGATCGCCTCCCTGTCTTCCCGGACCTCCGCCTGGGCCACCTGGACTGCCGGCAGCACCTGCGGCGCGCTGCGTTCCGGCTCCAGTGCCCGTTCCCTGTCCGGCGCCTGAACCTGTTCCCTGCCCTGCGCCGGGTACCGCTCCGCCCCGGGCCCGTGCCGCAAGAAATCCGGCTGCGCGCTCAGGCAGCTTGCGCACATCCGAGCTCGCTGTCACCTTCACAGTCACGTTCCGCTTCGTCGCGAGGTCCTTCAGAGTCAGCACACCTGCCTTGGCATCGATGGTCGCGATGATGCCCGAGAGATTCTTGAATGTTCCGCTGACGACAACGTCCGCCTGAATCGATGAACCATCTTCGGACTTGTCGCCGAGCACACGCACCTGGTCGCCGTCCTGAATCTGCGCCAGCGTGCTGGGCTTCGCGTCCTCGAACTTCACCGAATCTCCTGAGTAGCGGCGGAACTCCGTCTTCGGCGAGGTCTTCACCACGATCTTCTTGGCGCCGGATGAGATCGAGATGGTCCCCGCGGAGGCGTCAACCGCGCTCACCAGACCGCCAGAGCCGCGGCGCTGCCAGTCGGCCTGCTCCTGCTGGCGCTTTTGGGCGATGTCCGTCGATTTCATCAGAATTACGCGCGCTGCTGCGAAGCGGCCGTCGTCGCCGGTCTTGCCGGTCACGAGAATGCGGTCACCGACCGAGATGTCACCAATGGCAATCTGCTGTGCCGCCTTCAGGTCAGTGCTCCCAGGAGCGAGCTGCAGGATCCGCGCTCCTTCGGCGACGCTGACCGTCACCTGCGCTCCGCCGTCGGCTGCCAGCGTGATGCTGTTTCCAGAGATGGCCTTCACGGTTCCGATCTGTCGCGCGGCGGGACTTGCCGCAGCAGGAGCCTGCGCCATCACTCTCACTGCAAACGGCCCCATCACCGGTAACGCCAGCCCCGCGGCCAGAACCGTGATTCGAAAGTTTGACATTGTCAGCATTTTCATCGTCCTAGCATCCAAAGAACTGCAGCATCGCCACCATCTCGGCGGATGGTTTCCTTGTGATACGTTTCAGCCTTGTAAAAGTTTCGTAGAGGACAGCAGTTTCTAGGTGGGAATCAGCGTAGTCCTCGTCAGATTTAATCCTGGCTTAATTTGACCCTAAAAGTGCGTCTCGAGATACGCAAAGCTCGTCCATCTATAGTTCACGTACGCCCGCAGTGACATGAGCCTCGCCTGAAAGAATTGCGAGCCCGTTGGGCGGTAGCGTGAGGCGCCCGCCGCTCTCATGAACTCCTGTCGCCAACGTGAAGACCAGGGCTTTGCCCTCGGGGTTGTGGAGCTCTACACTCTGCGCTCCCAGGTTCGCCATCACGGTCACCGACCCGCGGTCCATCACCAGCCATTTACCGTCCTCGTCGAAGCTGACCTGTACGTGATGCAGATCTCCATCGTTCAGTGACACGGACTCTCGTCGCAGAGCAATGAGTCTTCTGCATAGCTCCAACATCTCTGCGTGACGACCCTGTTCGATCTCCTGCCATTGCAGCTTCGACCGCTCGAAGGTCTCTCGGCTGACGGGATCCGGGACGTCCTCCGGTCTCCACCCGAATGCGGCAAACTCCCGCTTGCGCCCCTCGGAGACGGCACGCGCCATCTCGGGATCTTGATGGTCTGCGAAGTACTGAAACGGGGTCGACGCGGCGAACTCTTCGCCTTGAAAGAGGAGCGGCACAAACGGCGACAACAGCGTTAGCGCGAGTCCCATCTTTGCGCGATCAAAACCGACGATGTGCTCAAGCCGTTCCCCTGTCGCGCGGTTGCCCACCTGATCGTGGTTCTGGATGAATCCGATAAAGTGGTGCGCTGAAAGCCCCTCGACGGGCCGGCCGTGCGTTCGCCTGCGATACTTTGAATAATTTCCATCGTTCACGAAGGCCTTCGTGATTGCCTTTGCAAGACTTTTGAGCCCTCCATAGTCCGAGTAGTAGCCTTTCTCAACCTCGATCGGTTCGAGCACGGTGAAGAGCGAGTGATGGAAGTCGTCGCTCCACTGCGCGTCCATGCCGTAGCCGCCGGCCTCACGTGGGGTGACAACGCGTGGGGCGTTCAGGTCGCTCTCGGCGATCAGCACAAACCTCCGCCCCAGAGTCGTGGACAACACCTCAACCTCGGCCGAGAGCTGCTCCATGAAGGGAATCGCCGTCCTGTCGACAAACTCATGCACTGCATCGAGCCGCAATCCATCGATGTGATAGTCGCGCATCCACATCAGAGCGTTGTCACAGAAGAAACGGCGCACCTCGTCGCTCTCTTCGAACTCGAGATTCACGGCGTCGCCCCACGGCGTACAGTGGCGGTTCGTCATATAGGGCCCGAACCTGCCGGAGTAGTTCCCTACCGGGCCGAAATGGTTGTACACCACATCGAGCAGCACCGCGATCTCGCGCTGGTGACAGGCATCGACAAAGCGTTTCAAGCCATCAGGGCCACCATAACTATCTTTGACCGCGAAAAGACTGACGCCGTCATAGCCCCAGCCGAATTCGCCAGGAAACTCCGCCACTGGCATCAGCTCGACGTGCGTGATGCCAAGGAGAGCCAGATGCTCCAGCCGCTGAATCGCTCCATCGAAGGTGCCCTCGGGCGAGAACGTTCCCAGATGCAGCTCGTAGATAACAGCGGATGCCAACGGCTGCGCCTGCCAGTGCTCGTCGCTCCATGAAAATTTGTTGTGATCGTACAGCCGCGAGGTCCCATGCACACCATGCAGCTGCCACGGTGACCTTGGATCGGGATAGAGCTTAGGATCGTCGTCGATAAGGAAGCCATAGTCCGTTCCCGGCCCCGCCTCTTCTACCTTGGCGCTCCACCATCCGCGGTCGCCGTGCCGTTCCATGAGGTGCCGCTTCTCGCCGATTGAAACTGCAATCGTCTTCGCCCTCGGCGCCCACACGGTAAACTCATGCATCCTTCGTCTCCTTCACGAGTAGTGCAACTGGAAACTCCCTCAGCAGCGCCTTCATTGCGACGTCGCCTCCCGCGACCAGCTCTCCCGTTAAGCGGTTTGTCCATGTTCCTTCCGGCAGCTTGATTGCTGTGTCGCGCCACGCTCCCAGCAGCCGCGCCGTCAGCCTCGGAACCACCGTCGCGACAGCGTCGCCGCGCAGGTAAGCGATCACATGCTCTCGCTTGGCTCCCTCGGCGATAACAGGGACGTAGGCAGCCTCCGCTCCGAACCACTCCGGGTGCTCGCGACGAAGTTGCAGCGCTTGAAAGATGACCCACAACTTCGGCATGCCGTCGTCGAAGCGCTCCGTGATTCGCTCGGCCGCACCCTCTCCCATCATGCCCTTCATCTCTTCGAAGAGCTGGCGGCGGCGTTCGTAGTCGACGGGTCTGCGATTGTCCGGGTCCACCAGGCTGAGGTCCCAGATCTCCGTGCCCTGGTAAAGATCGGGAACTCCCGGCGCAGTGTGCTTCATCAGCGTCTGTGCCAGCGAATTCACCCTTCCGGCAACTTTGATGCGCTCAACAAACTGCTCGAGCTCTTTGATGAAAGGAGCGTGTTCGAGCGTGCGCGCGATAAAGTTATCGAGCGCCTCCTCGAACCCGAGATTGTTCGCCATCCACGACGTCTGCTCCTTGGCCTCACGCACGGCCTTCAACATGTAGCTTTGCGCCCGCTCTACAGGCAAAGGCCACGCGCCGATGAGCGTCTGGTAGTACAAATATTCCGTGTTGCGGTCAGGCATCGCCCCGACGCCTGGCCTGCCCCTCAGAAATCCGCTGTTCATGCGCGACCAGCGGTGAATCGCAGCGCCGAATCTTCCTGCCATCTCAGAGAGCACGATAAGCCGCGCCCTCACATCGTCGCTGCGCTTGGTATCGTGCGTAGCCAGCGCAGCCATGGTTAGCGGATGCGTCGCATGCATCTTCTGGCAGTACTCGTGGAACTCGGCGATACTGACGCCATTGCGTCCCGGGTCACCGCCTACCTCATTCATGCAGGAGAGGCGGTTGTAGCAATAGAAGGCAGTGTCCTCGACGCCCTTCGCCATCACCGGGCCGGTGAACTGCTGGAACCGCAGCAGGAACTCGCTCTCCAGCTTGCCCGTCACCACCATCGTCAACACGTCGCGAAGAAAGTCGAAGAGGTCGGCGTCGATGTCCTGGCGCTTCTGCTTGGCACACTCGGCCGCCTTGCTGATGTAAGAGCGATCTTCGTCGGTAATCTCATTGCGCGCCGGGGCCACGTAGGTTCGATAGACCGGAAAACATGCCGCTAGCTCGCGAATCGCGCGGCGGATCTCTGTCCTCGTATAGTCTCTGCGATCACGATTGACCTCGCATATCTCCACAAACATCGAGGTCAATTGATTTACGTCGCTGCCCAGCCCCTCCTGCATCACATCGATCTTCTTGCTGTGGGCGATCGCGTGAAACTCCTCGACGCTCGCGGCGTTGTCCTTTCCAAGGAAGCTCTGGTAGACGGTGCTCAGCTCCGACATGCCCTGCGGCCAGACCAACACACTCGCCGCCATGTTCATGAAGTCATATCCAGTCGTTCCCTGGATCGGCCAGCTCTCACGCAGAAACTCTGCCGGCTCCAGAATCTTCTCTCCGATGATCCATGCCTCGGGCGCGTGTTGCCGCAGTCGCCGCAGATACTCCAGCGGATCGCGCAGGCCATCGGGATGATCCACTCTCACGCCGTCGAGCACGCCGCCGCGCAGCCACTCGAGCACAAGCGCATGAGATTCCTCGAAGACGTGCTCGCGCTCAACACGCAGACCCACAAGCGAGTTCACGTCGAAGAATCGACGGTACCCCAACTGCTGCCCTGCCGTCTTCCAGTAGGCGAGCCGGTAGTTCTGCTGATTCAGGAAATCGTCGAGCCCATCGAGATTCGTGTTCAGCGCTTCCATCGAGCGCTCGATCGCATCGCACACGCCAGCCTCTTCCGAACACAGTCTCTCGAGCAGGCTATACAGCACTACCTTGTCGCGATGCCGCGCCAGCACCGTTCTCCTGTCTTCGAAGCTCGGCACGGGAAGCCGCCCAAACGAAGCAGCGAGAAAGTTCAATGTGTTCGACTTCGCATACTCGGCAGCGCGGGCCAGAATCATCGGCAGCGACTGCGGCGCGACTGGCAGCGACTGGCCAGACGCCTCAACCTGAAATTTATGCCCCACCCGCGCCACCTTGATGCCGCCAGCCTTCAACACTCGGCCGTACTGGTCGGGAAGAATCGGCACTAACACTTTGTCACGCAGGCGCTCTTCCTGCGGTTGCCATTCAATATCAAAGAAGGAGGCGTACCGGCTCGATTGCCCGTTCTCCAGAACGTCCCACCAGTAGCGGTTCTCCTTGCCCAGGGACATGTGGTTCGGCACCACGTCGAGTACCTGCCCCATGCCCAGCTCGCGGAGCCGTGCAGAGAACCGGGCATGCGCCTCCGCGCCGCCCAACTCCAAATTGACTGTTTGGTGCGAGACAACGTCGTAACCGTGCATGCTTCCAGGCGCCGCCTGCAGATAAGGAGAGCAATAAATGTGCGAGATCCCCAATTCGCAGAGGTAGCCTGCCACGGATGCAGCATCATCAAACGTGAAGTCTTTGTGTAATTGCAGGCGATACGTAGACTGGGGAGTGCGCAAATTATCCATCTACCATCCAAAGTTCTGGTTGAGGTGGAAGGGCAAAAATATCCCTTTCTTATTAGATTCGCATCTCATAGTAGTAGTTGCTCCTTATGTCCGCTTCGAATGATGAGCGCTCTTCGTGGAAGGGCTCTCTTCAAGCGGCTCTGGCCTCCACAGCCCGGAGAGGGCAAACGCAGAATGCACCAATGCGATGTGGGACAAAGCCTGAGGAAAATTTCCGACCATTCTCTTCTTTGTTGCATCGTACTCTTCTGGCAGCAGACCTACATCGTTGCGCAAGGCCAGCAACCGCTCATACAGCGCGACAGCTTCGCTCTTTCGCCCAATGAGCCAGAGGTTTGTCACCATCCAGAAGCTGCACGCCAGAAACGTTCCTTCACCGCCGCTGAGGCCGTCCTTCGTAGTGCGCGTGTTATAGCGCTGCACCAGCCCGTCTTTGATCAGGTGTTTCTCAATCGCCTCCACAGTTCCGCGAATCCTCGGGTCTTCGGGCGGAAGGAATCCTACCAGCGCAATCCGGAGGCACGACGCGTCGAGTTGCGTCGAACCATACGACTGAACGAAGCTGTTGAGCCTTTTGTTGAATCCCTTTTCGCACACCTCTTTGTGGATTCGTGCACGCACACGTTTCCACCGTTTCATCTCCCCATCGCCGTCGACACGCTCAAAGTGCTTGATCGCGCGATCGAGCGCGACCCACGCCATCACCTTCGAATGCGTGAAGTGCTGGGGGTGGTCGCGCGTCTCCCATATTCCCTGGTCGGGCTGCTGCCATACTTCGCATAAATGATTGGCAAGCGCAGCCTGCAACGCCAGAGTAGAGACCCGGATGCTGTTCTCGGCGGGCGGAACGCGCGACAGCGCCACCGCGACCTCTCCATATACGTCCAGTTGAAACTGTTCGACGGCGGCATTCCCGATACGCACCGGTAGCGAACGCTCGTATCCGGGCAGCCAGTCTGCCTCCCACTCAGGCAGTTGGCGCTCTCCATTCAGCCCGTAGATGGTCTGCACCTGGCCTGGCGTTCCCGCTACAGCGCGCAAAAGCCAACGCCTCCACGCGACTGCCTCGTCGACGTAGCCTGCCCGCATCAGCCCTAGCAGCGTGAATGCCGTGTCGCGCAGCCAGCAGTAGCGATAGTCCCAGTTGCGTGAGCCCCCGATTCTCTCGGGCAACGAGGTCGTCACCGCGGCGACCACGCCGCCCGAGGGCCGGTAGGTCAGCGCCTTCAGCGTCATCAGTGAGCGCTCCACCGCCTCGGCATACGCACCCTTGTATTTGCTTCGGCGCGACCACCGTCTCCAATACTCACGAGTCTGTACAAGCGCTTTCTGACTGTCCAACCGAGGAGGCGGCCCTTCGATCGATGAACCGTAAGACAACGTGAACACGACCTTCTGCCCGGGCCCCACAGTAAAGTCGCTGATCGTCTTCATCCCCTGCGGCCGCAATTGAGCCTTCGTTCGCAGCACCACCATGTCGGGGCCGGACACTGCTCTCAGTTCATCGCCCTTGCTGGTAACCCATGGGATCGTCCTGCCATAGTCGAATCGCAGCGCCAACTCCATGCGCATCGCCACGCGGCCTCTCACGCCTCGCACCACGCGCAACAGATGCGAGTGCCTGCCCCGGGGCAGCATGAAGTCCGTCACCACAACCTCGCCGCGCGAAGTTGTAAACGTTGTCTCCGCCACGAGGGTGTGGTCTTCATAGCGACGGCTCGATGCCTTAATCTTCCCCTTCGGAGTGATCTTCCAGTAGCCGTTCTCCTGAGTTCCCAGAAGCGCAGCAAAGCACGCACCAGATGAGAAGTTTGGCCAGCAGAGCCAGTCGATCGAACCTTCGCGCGAGACCAGCGCGGCCGTCTCGCAGTCTCCGATCATGCAGTAGTCCTCGATTCTTGCGGCGTGCAGCGGTCCTTTCGCGCGAACTTTCGGATCTGCCAACGTCCTGTCACCTCAATGAGATCAAGCCAGCAACCGCATCCCTCTCTTAACGCATCTGTATATCCGGAAAGTGGTGCTTTTATGTTGGATGCTGAAAACGACGAGGATAACCCCTTG
Organism: uncultured Acidobacteriaceae bacterium; assembly: GCA_963741395.1. Lineage (GTDB taxonomy): Bacteria > Acidobacteriota > Terriglobia > Terriglobales > Acidobacteriaceae > Edaphobacter. Next base: position 607,147 of record CAVUHV010000001.1, on the reverse strand, counting down.
CCTCCGGACCCCGCGCCACATCTAAACTCTCTTCAGCGACTCACCCTCCGGAGCCACGAGTGAAAAAGTACGGCAGCGCAGTTGACCCTCTCTGGTACAAGGATGCCGTCATCTACGAGCTTCACGTCCGAGCCTTTCAGGACTCCAACGGCGACGGCATCGGCGATTTTCCCGGCATTATCTCGCGCCTCGACTATCTCCAGGACCTCGGCGTCACCTGCATCTGGTTGCTGCCCTTCTTCCCGTCTCCACTGCGTGATGACGGCTACGACATCGCCGACTACACCAACGTCAACCCCAGTTACGGCACGCTCGATGACTTCAAAAAGTTCCTCGACGCAGCGCACCAACGCGGCATCCAGGTCATGATCGAGCTGGTCATCAACCACACCTCCGACCAGCACCCCTGGTTCAAGCGTGCCCGCCTCGCACCTCCCGGCTCACCCGAGCGCAATTTCTACGTATGGTCTCCCACCGACCAGCTCTACAAAGACGCCCGCATCATCTTCACCGATACCGAAAAATCCAACTGGACCTGGGACGAGGTCGCCAAAGCCTACTACTGGCACCGCTTCTTCTCCCACCAGCCCGACCTCAACTTCGATGACCCCGCCGTCCTTGAGGAAGTCCTCAAGGCTATGCGCTTCTGGCTCGACATGGGCGTCGACGCCCTCCGCATGGACGCAATCCCCTACCTCGTCGAGCGCGACAACACCATCTGCGAGAACCTCCCCGAGACTCACGCCGTCATCAAAAAAATCCGCGCCGCCATCGACGCCGACTACGCCAACCGCCTCATCCTCGCCGAAGCCAACCAGTGGCCCGCCGACGTCCGCCCCTACTTCGGCGACGGCGACGAGTGCCACATGGCCTTCCACTTCCCTCTGATGCCGCGTATCTATATGGCGCTGCGCCAGGAAGATCGCCTGCCCATCACCGACATCATGGCGCAGACCCCCGCCATCCCCGACAACTGCCAGTGGGGCCTCTTCCTGCGCAACCACGACGAGCTCACCCTCGAGATGGTCACCAGCGACGAGCGCGACTACATGTACCTCGCCTACTCCGCCGACCCGCGCATGCGCATCAACGTCGGCATCCGACGCCGCCTCGCTCCCCTCGTCGACAACAACCGCCGCCGCATCGAGCTCCTCAACTCCCTCCTGCTCTCCTTCCCCGGCACGCCCATCCTCTACTACGGCGACGAGATCGGCATGGGCGACAACATCTATCTAGGCGACCGCAATGGCGTCCGGACCCCCATGCAGTGGAACCCCGACCGCAACGCCGGCTTCTCCACTGCCGTCCCCGCCAAGCTCTACTTCCCCGTCATCATGGACCCCATCTGGGGCTATCAGGCCATCAACGTCGAGGCCCAGCTGAGCGACCCCTCCTCGCTCCTCCACTGGACCCGCAACATGATTGCCCTCCGCAAGCTCTTCCGCGTCTTCGGCCGTGGCACGCTCGAGTTCCTCACCCCGGAGAACCGCAAAATCCTCGGATACATTCGCTACTACGACCCTCACTCCGCCTCGCGGGAACAGACCGAGGCCTCACACAAACGCGACGTCACCTCGCCGGGCACCGAGACTGTGCTCTGCGTTGCCAATCTCTCCCGCTTCGCGCAGCCCGTCTCGCTCGATCTATCGGAGTTTGCCGGCATGACTCCGGTCGAGATGCTCGGCTACGTCCCCTTCCCCATCATCACGAAGGAGCCCTACCCGCTTACGCTGGCTCCCTATTCCTTCTTTTGGCTCGAACTCCAGGCGCCCGCTCCGCGCGTATCCTGATAGACACAGGACCACGAATCAAGGCAAGCATTCTCCATGGCTTCTTCGCCCACCAACGCCGCCGTTCCCGCACCAGACGCCGGACACGTACCGGCTGGCACGCTTCTCATCAATCTCGCTCCGCTCACGCCTGATGCTCTTGAGGCCGCGCTCTCCAACCTGGCCCTCGCCTTTCCCTCGCAGACCGTTCTGGTCGCGGTGCAGGAGGCGCCCAACCTGGCGGCGCAGAGCTCCTTCAACACCTTAAGACTCATCTCCTACACGCCGCCTGCCGCTACCTCCCCCAGCCTTTCCCTCACTGCCGCCGACTTCCTCAATACCTACAAGCTCGCGCAGGAATTTGACGCCACAGCCTGCCTTCTGCTCGGAGCTGAGGCCAACTCACTCCATCCTGAGTCGATCCGCACCCTCGCCTCCACAGCGCTCTCCGGCACCGACCTTACGGTCGCCCGCTACCAGCCGCGACCCAACGAGGGCCTGGTCAACTCTGCGATCTTGTATCCGCTCAGTCGCGCGCTCTTCTGCGCTGGTCCGCGTTTCCCGCTTGCGCTCGACCTGGGCCTCTCGGTCCGCATGGCCGAGCAACTGGCCGCTTCTGCGCAGCGCTTCACCTCCACCAATCAGAATGACGCCCTCCTCTGGCCCGTCATTGAAGCAGCCGTGGCTGGCTATAGCTGCGCCGAAGCCGAGGTTCTCTCCCGCACCTTTCCTCAGCCTCCCGCGGCCGACCTCAACACCGTGCTCGCGCAGGTTGCAGGTTCGCTCTTCGCCGAGATCGACGCCAGGGCCGCCTTCTGGCAGCGCGCACGCACCACCTTGACACCGCGCGCCTCGACGCACGTTCCCGCACCCATCGACAGCCTCCCCGATATCGCGCCCATGCTCGACACGTTCCACCTCGCGTACACAAACTTGCAGGAGCTCTGGTCGCTCGTACTCCCGCCGCAGTGTCTGCTGGGACTCAAACGTCTCACGGTTCTGCCCGCCGCCGACTTCCGCATGCCTGATTCGCTATGGGCACGCATCGTCTTCGACTTCGTCCTCGCATACCGCCTCCGCACGATTAATCGCGGACACCTTCTCGGAGCGCTCACTCCGCTCTACCTAGCGTGGATCGCATCGCACTTCACCCTGGTCCGCAACGGCACTCCACCCGAACAACACATTGAGGAACTTGCCCAGGTCTTTGAGACCGACAAACCGTATCTCGTATCACGCTGGCGCTGGCCCGACCGCTTCAATCCATAAAGAAATAAGCAGAAGGTATTTGTATTTCCAGGATTGAAGTTAAGAGAACCACAGGCCGGCATCATAACGGAAGGAGATCAACACCATGTGGCAACAAGTCGAACTCGCTTTGAGGGAATCCGCGCACCGGGCCCTGGTCGCGCTGGCGAACTTTCTCCCGGGCATCCTCGCTCTTTTGCTCACCGTCGTGGTGCTTACATTGCTGGGGGCCCTGATCGCTGCTGTCCTGCGACGCCTGCTCACGTCGCTCCGCTTCGACGAGCGTCTCGCCCGCAGCACCATCGTCCCCGTCGCCGAGTGGGCTCCGTCACACAGCCCGACGCTTCTCGTCACGCGCGCCCTCTTCTGGGGATGCGTCATCCTCGGCTTCATCATCGGCATCATCGCCTTTGACTCCGCCTACTCCAACAGCTTCCAGATGTCGTTCCTTCTGTTGCCCTACCTCACCCATTCCGTAGGCGCCATCATCATCCTGATCCTCGGCAATCTCATCGCCCGTTACCTGTCACGCTCCGTTCTGATCGGCGCAGTCAATCAGAACCTCCAGTACGCGCGCTTTCTCTCGCTGGGTGTTAAGTGGATGGTGCTGGTCATCACTGCGGCCATGGTCCTCGACCACCTCCAGATCGGAGGCACCGTCGTCGACCTCGCCTTCGGCATCCTCTTCGGAGGCATCGTCCTCACCCTGTCGCTGGCAGTAGGTCTCGGCTCACGCGAGATCGTTAGCCGATCACTCGAAAAGAACGTAGATCACCCCTTCGACTCGATGCCGCCCGAAACCAACCACCGGACAGCACCCTCCGAGACCCTGCGCCACTTCTGAGGGTTCTACTCGACGCGCCAATTACTCGACGTGATAGTTCGGAGCCTCACGCGTGATGATCACGTCGTGCACATGGCTCTCTCGCAGGCCGGCGTTCGAGATGCGGATGAACCTTGCGTTGTTTTGCAACTCCGAAATCGTCGAGCATCCGAGGTACCCCATACCCGATCGCAGACCGCCGACCAGCTGATACACCATCGCCTCAAGCGGTCCGCGATGTGGCACCCGCCCCTCGATGCCTTCCGGCACAAACTTCGCAAGCCGGTTCGAGCTTCCGTTCTCGCGCGCGGTCAGCGAAGGCCGCTCTGCGGTCGAAGCCTCGTTCACGTCGTCCTTGCCCTGGAAGTACCGCTCGCCCGAGCCCTGCGCCATCGCCGAGAGCGACCCCATCCCGCGGTACGCCTTGAACGACCGGCCCTGGTACAGAATCGTCTCGCCGGGGCTCTCGTCTACTCCGGCAAACAGCGAGCCCATCATGACCACGCTGGCGCCAGCAGCAATCGCCTTGGTCACGTCGCCTGAGTACTTGATGCCTCCATCGGCGATAATCGGGATGCCTGTCTCCCTGCCCGCGCGAAACGCCTCAGCGACCGCCGTGATCTGCGGCATGCCCGCGCCCGTAACCATGCGCGTCGTGCAGATCGAGCCCGGCCCGATTCCCACCTTCACCGCGTCGGCGCCGGCCTTCATCAGTGCCATCGCGCCGTCATATGTCGCAATGTTACCGGCCAGCAGATCGATCTCAGGAAAACGACGCTTCACCTGGCGCACCGCCTCCAGCACCCGCGATGAGTGGCCATGCGCCGAGTCCACCGCGAGCGCATCGACACGCGCCTTCACGAGTTCTGCGGCACGCTCCAGAAAATCTCCCGTAGCGCCAATCGCACCCGCGACACGCAACCGGCCCTGCGAGTCCTTCGAAGCGTTCGGATACTTCAACTTCTTCTGGATGTCTTTGACCGTAATCAGCCCCTTAAGCTCGTAGTCGTCGTTGACGACCAGTAACTTCTCCACGCGGTGCTGGTGCAGAATCTGTTCTGCCTGCTCCAGCGTCGTTCCCACCGGAACCGTGATCAGATTCGTCTTCGTCATCACAGAGTCGATGGACAGGTCGGTTCGCGAGACAAATCGCAGATCGCGGTTCGTCAGGATTCCCACTAGCTTTTTGTTCTTCGTCACCGGCACGCCGGAGATCTTGTACCTGCGCATCAGTTCCAGCGCATCCGCAATCGTCCCCTCCGGAGCCACGGTCACCGGGTCGACGATCATGCCACTCTCCGACCGCTTCACCTTGTCAATCTCGCCCGCCTGCTCGGCAATCGTCAGGTTGCGGTGGACGACACCCATGCCGCCCTGCTGCGCCATCGCAATCGCCAGCCGGGCCTCGGTTACAGTATCCATCGCGGCTGACATCAACGGCGTATAGAGCGTAATCCGCTTCGTCAACTGCGTCTGCGTGCTGACCTGGGTCGGAACGACCTCGCTGTAGGCAGGTACAAGAAGAACGTCGTCAAAAGTAAGAGCTTCAGGAACTGGAATTTCGATCATAGATATTGGATGAAGGGGGGTGTCCGGACGAGGCTTAATGCCACGGGGTTTGAAAGATTGTAGAGTCGCATCCGCTGTAGAGCAAATCCTTCATCGTCTCTGAAGCGATGATTCCAGCTCCAGCGGCGTGTCTGGCCGGTGGCCTGTCTTGTTATCCCCGCCAAACCGATGTATCATCATGGTTGCAGGCTGTGTTTGTTCCGTGGGTAGTTTTTAGTCGTCGCGCGCCGTGCTCGCACCGGCAACCTGACGGAAGAGATGAGTGGGCTACAGCCCACTTTTTATTTGCTCTCAAAAACACCTTGTGCACGACAGCTTCAGAATCACTATGGCATTGAATCTGGACACAATACGGGTCACTGCAGAACGCGTCGCCGCCTCGCATCACCTTGACGTCGTCGAGGTAGAGTTCCAGGGCGCAGGCAAGTTCCGCACTCTTCGTGTGTTCGTAGAGAAAAACGCGGTGGAACGCGCAAAACTAGCTGAATCAGCTGGTTCCGAACAGCTTCCTAAAGGCGTCCCAACCGAAATGCTCTCCGGTGTCACCCATGAGGATTGCGCGACCTTTGCCCAGGACTTCGGCACCGTCCTCGACGTAGAAGATCTCATTCCGGGAGCTGAGTACACCCTGGAGGTCTCCTCACCTGGCCTCGACCGCAAGCTCACCAAACCCGAGGACTTCGCCCGCTTTCAGGGAAGCCTGGTCAAACTGCGGACATTCACCCCGGTCAATAACAACAAGCAGTGGCAGGGCCGCCTCACGCGCTTCGCTGACGGCCTGTTGACGATAGACCTCTCGGCCATCAAACAGAAGGGCAAAAGCAAGAAGAACATGACTGGCGAGACAGTCGATATCCCTCTCGTCAACGTCGAAAAAGCAAACCTGGTCGCGGAGATCTAACGCCTCTCGGCCAAACGGCGTCTCCCACGAACCAGGGGAGCCGTCATGACAACTGAATAACGCAACAGAAGGAAAATAAGCATGGCAAGTGCTCTGTATCAATCAATCGAGATTCTGAGCCGCGACAAGGGGATCGACCCGACCATCGTCGTAGGCGCCGTCGAAGACGCGATCGCTCTGGCCACTCGCAAGTACTACAAGACGCAGGAGAACATGCGCGCCGAGATGGACAAAGAGACCGGCGAGATCCGCGCGTATGTCTTCAAGACCGTCGTCGAGAACCCCGAACAGGTCGAAGACGAGGTCAACCAGCTCACCCTCGAACAGGCCCGCGAACTTGCCCCTGAGGTCGAGGTCGGCGGAGAGCTGCGCTTCTACAAAGACACCACGCCGCTCGGACGCATCGCCGCCCAGATGGCCAAGCAGGTCATCTTCCAGAAGGTCCGCGAGGCCGAGCGCGATACCGTCTACAACGAGTACGCTCATCGCGCCGGCGAGGTCCTGACCGCAACCGTCAAGCGCCTCGAGCCCATGGACGTGATCTTCGACCTCGGCAAAGCCGAGGCCCGCATGCCCAAGCGCGAGCAGTCGCGGCTTGAGCAGTTCGCCATCGGCGAGCGCGTTCGCGTGGTGCTGCTGCGCGTCGACCGCGCCGCCAAGGGCCCGCAGGTCATCGTCTCCCGCGCCGCCCCGACCCTCGTCCAGAACCTCTTCCAGTCCGAGGTTCCCGAGATCTACGACGGCACGGTCAGCATCAGGGCCATCGCCCGCGAGGCCGGCGAGCGCACCAAGATCGCCGTCATGAGCCGCGACAAGGACGTCGACCCTGTCGGCGCCTGCGTCGGTATGAAGGGCATGCGCGTGCAGTCCATCATCCGCGAGCTGCGTGGCGAAAAGATCGACATCATCGAGTTCTCCGACGAGATCACGACCTTCGCCGAGAAAGCCCTCCAGCCCGCCAAGGTCAGCCGTGTCTCCATCACTGACCTCACCGAGAAGCAGCTCGAGGTCATCGTCGACGACACCCAGCTCTCTCTTGCCATCGGTAAGAAGGGCCAGAACGTCCGCCTCGCCGCCAAGCTGCTGCAGTGGAAGATCGACATCAAGAGCGAAGAGGAGAAGCGCCAGGAGGTCGAGCAGCAGATGCAGGCCATGTCCGGCGGCCCCGCCACGCCGATCGAGCAGATCACCGAACTTGGCGAAGGCGTCCTCGAGAAGCTCATCGCCGCCGGCATCACCACCGTCGAGGCGCTCGCCGACATGACCCCGGAACAGCTCGAAGAGGTCCCCGGCATCGGCGAAAAGACCGTCGAGAAGATCTCCGTCGCCGTTCGCCACTACTTCGGACAGTACGAAGAGGGCGAAGAGCGACCCGCATCTGCAGTTGCTGCATCTTCACCGAGTGAAGAGGAGGAGCAATCGATGCCCAAAGCTCCTGAAGCAATCCTCGCAGAGGAAGCCGGCAATGGAACCGCCAAAGAGGTCCGCGGGCTGAAGACCGAGGACATCGAAAACGCCGAAGAGAATGCCTCCAGCAGCGACGCCTACAGCGACGCCGATGCGCGTGAGGAGAAGATCGAATTGGACAACGACACCGTAGACAGCCTGGTCGACGAAGCCCAGGAGGTCTCTGAAGAAGGTATTGACGAACCGGGGCCTGACCGTGGCTAGCCGCTCTGGCCACGGTTGCAGGCTCCCTCGAAGGCGCGAAACATGCAATTTCGAGGATAATACTTACAATAACCATTCCTACCTCGAAGAGGCTGATATGAGCAGCTAAGGGCGCAAGGAAACCGAAAAGGACCGGATGAGCAAAGTTCGAATCAACGATCTGGCACGTGAACTGGAGGTCAAGAGCAAGTCCATTCTGGACGCGCTCGTGGCGGTTGGCGTCACAGAAAAGAAGACCCACTCCAGCTCCATTGAAGCCGACGAAGCCGAAAAGGTTCGTAACTATCTGACTGGCGGGAGCCGCAATGCAGCGGCAGCCAAGCCTTCTGCCGACTACAGGCCGAAGTTCGACCTCTCCAAGGTCTCCAAGCCGGGCGACGCTCTCAAGGCGATCCTCGAGCGCAAACAGGCCGAGACGGCTGCGATCCATGCCGCGCCTCCACGCCCCACGGCGGTCGTCGCGCCCACGGCTTCCAGCCCTGCCGCCGCCGTTCCGCAGCGCCCGGTCGTCGCTGCCTCCCCCGCTGCCGCCACACCCTCGCAGCCCGCAGCAAACGCACCGCGCCGAATCGTCATGCCGCAGCCGCGCCAGCACGCCAACATCGTCGCACCGCCGCAACCGGCTCCCGCCATTGCGAGCAGGCCGCCGGTCGGCCCCGTCATTGCGCGCCCTCCGGCGCATGCCCCCACACCGGTCACTCATGAAAAGCCCGCTGTGGTAGCCCATCCTGCTGCCGCTCCCAAGCCTCCTGTTGTCGCCGCTCCTGCCCCGGCTGTCGCTACATCCCCTGTAGCCCCTCCGGCTGCACCAGTCGCAGCTGCTCCGGTGGAAGCTGCTCCAGCAACATTGGCGCCCGCCGCTCCAGCACCCTCGGCTCCCGTTGCTCCATCTGCCCCCGAGGTTACGTCTGAAGCGACCGCACCGGCAGCAGCCGCGCCGACAGCCCCGGCACCTCCGCCACGTCGCGTCATCATGCCGCAGACCGGCCCGCGTCCCATCTACACTGCTCCTGCAGGGGCCGCTGCACCACCCCAGCGCGGCAGGCCCATCTTTGAGCGGCCCCGTCCGCAGTCTCCCGGCGGACCTCCCGGCTCGCGTCCCCCCATGGCGCCCGGCGGTCGCCGTCCCATGCACCCGACGCGCACCTTCCCCGGTGGCACTGGCGGAGCGCCCGGCGGTCCTGGCCGACCCGGCTTCGCTCCCGGCGGAGCCCGTCCCGGCTTCCCCGGACGCCCCGGCTTCGGTCAGCGGCCCGGTGGCCCGACAGGCCCTGGTGGCATCCTTCCGCCTCCGGGCGAGGCCCCGTCCGGTCGTCCGGCAGGCCGTCCCGCGCAGCGCCGCGGCGGCAACCAGCGCTACGAGAAGACCAAAGAAGGCCCGATGAAGGGTTTCGCCCCGCCGCCGCGTTTCGGCGGAGCGCAGATCCCGCAGGAGCCCATGCCCATCACCCGCATCATCACGGTGACCGAGGGCATCTCCGTCAAGGACCTCGCCGAGAAGCTCGACATCCGCGGCAAGGACCTCATCGCCACGCTGCTCATGCGCGGAGTCTTCGTCACCGTCAACCAGTCGCTCGACTCAGAGCTGGTCAAGGACGTCGCCCGCCAGTTCGGCGCCGACGCCCAGGTCATCTCCGTCGAAGAGCAGCTTGAGAACGAGGCCATCGAGGGCTTCCTCGAAGACACCACCGGCATGGTCGAGATCGTGCGCTCGCCGGTCGTCACTGTCATGGGCCACGTCGACCACGGCAAGACCTCGCTGCTCGACGCCATCCGCCAGACTGACGTCGCCGCAGGCGAGGCCGGAGGCATCACCCAGCACATCGGTGCCTACAAGGTCAAAATCACCAAGCCCGACTCGCCCGCCTTCGGCCGCGAGATCGTCTTCCTCGACACCCCCGGCCACGAAGCCTTCACCCGCATGCGTGCCCGCGGAGCCAAGGTCACCGACATCGTCGTTATCGTCGTTGCAGCCGACGACGGAGTCATGCCGCAGACCCTCGAAGCCATCGACCACGCCCGCGCCGCCAAGGTTCCCATCATCGTCGCGGTCAATAAGATCGACAAACCCGAAGCCAACCCGCAGCGTGTCATGCAGCAGCTCGCCGACCGCGGCCTGCAGCCCGACGCCTGGGGCGGCGACACTCCGTTCGTCGAGGTCTCGGCCAAGAAGCGCATCAACCTCGATGGCCTGGAGGAGATGATCCTTCTCGTCGCCGACACCAATGAGCAGAAGGCTGTCCCCGACCGTCCTGCCGTCGGAACCGTCATCGAAGCCAAGCTCGACCGCGGACGCGGCGCCGTCGCCAGCGTCCTCGTCCAGAACGGTACCCTGCGCACCGGCGACAGCTACATCGTCGGCAACACCTTCGGCAAGATCCGCGCCATGTTCGACGACCGCGGCCGTCCCATCATCGAGGCCGGTCCCTCGACACCAGTCGAGATCCTCGGCCTCGAGTCGATGCCGGACGCGGGCGACACCTTCCTCGTCATGGCAGACCGCGACAAGGCCAAGGGCATCGCGCAGTACCGCAAGATGAAGGAGCGCGAAGCTCAGCTCGCAAAGTCCTCGCGCGCCTCGCTCGAAGGCCTCGCCGAGCAGATCAAGCAGGCCGGCGTCAAAGACCTCAACCTCATCCTCAAGGGCGACGTGCAGGGCTCGGTCGAAGTCCTCGCCGACTCGCTCGAGAAGATGTCCACCGAGAAGGTTCGCGTCCGCGTCCTTCGCGCCGGCGTCGGAGCCATCACCGAGTCCGACGTGCTGCTCGCCTCGGCCTCGAACGCCGTCATCATCGGCTTCAGCGTCCGGCCCGACCGCAAGGCCGCTGAGATCGCCGAACGCGAGAACGTCGAGATCCGCCTGCACTCCATCATCTACGAGCTGCAGGACGAGATCACCAAGGCGATGTACGGTCTCCTCGAGCCCGTCTACAAGGAGAACTACCTCGGTCGCGCCGAAGTCCTCAATGTCTTCAAGATCACGAAGGTTGGCCAGATCGCAGGCTCCGTGGTGCGCGACGGTCTCATCCGCCGCGACGCCAACGTCCGCGTCTTACGTGGTGGCGAAGAACTCTGGAAGGGCAAGATCGCCTCGCTCAAGCGCTTCAAGGACGATGTCTCCGAAGTCCGTCAAGGCGTCGAGTGTGGCATCGATCTCGCTGGCTTCAAGGAGATCCAGGTAGGCGACATCATCGAGGCCTTCACGACCGAGAAGATGGCCGCCGAACTCGGCCAGACCACAGCCGCCCGCAAAGCCGAACAGGAAAAGTCAGCCGAGACGGCGAACGCATAATCGGCAACGAAACTCAACACAAAGGCCGGGAGCAATCCCGGCCTTTTTCGTTTCCTAAACCCTTATCTTCACCGTACTGATCGAATCCGCCAAAAGCTCCGCAATCACCGGCCTCCCACCCGCACGAATCTCCACCGTCTGCACATGCGGAGACTCATTCCGCAGCAGAAACACCAGCGTCCCATCCGGATTCACAAACCCAATCGCATCATCGCACGTTCCCGTCGTCTCCAGTCGCTTCGCCCCCGTCCACAAAAGTGGCTCAGGTGCTTCATCAGGTAAAAGTCGTGGTTATAGCGGAAGCTCTTCGTCGCGTCGTCCACGCTCACCACCCCATTCTGCGCCCATTCCCACGTGCTCATTCCGCCGAGATCGACCGAGATGTTCCAGTACAAGTACGACTAACAGCGCACACATTGTGCTATGCTCCACCCGTGCCAACCGTCACCTCGACGTCAAAAACGGAGACTTTCCGGCACGCCGCCTACGTCCGCGCGACGCATTGGATCACCGTCGTCTGCTTCTTCGCTCTGCTCATCGGCGCCGAAATCGTGATCTCACACCCACGCTTCTATTGGGGCGAAACCGGCAATGTGAACATGCGTCCTCTGTTCACAATACCCATCCCGTCCTCTCGCAACACGGTTCCGACCGGATACAAATACGTGATGCCCGATCAGAACGGCTGGAGCCGGTATCTTCATTTTCAGACCGCGTGGGTTTTGGTGCTAACAGGCCTGATCTATGCGATCACCGGTTTCTGGACCGGCCACTTCCGAAAGAACCTCATCCCCGAGCCGGGCAAGCGAACCCTGCCGGCATACCGCGAACGCATCGCGCAATATCTCCGCCGCGCACCGCCCGATGCAGCCGAAGCCCGCTCGTACAACATCCTGCAGCGGACCGCCTACCTCATCGTGATCTTCGTCCTCTTTCCCCTCGTCATATGGACCGGCCTCGCCCTGTCACCTGCCTTCGACTCCGCCTTTCCCGCGGCCGTAAACCTGCTCGGAGGCCGGCAATCTGCGCGCACGCTGCACTTCTTCATTTCCGGAACACTCCTGCTCTTCCTCCTCGTCCACGTCGCGATGGTTGCTCTATCCGGATTCAAAGCCCGCATGCGCGCTATGATTACCGGTCACGCAGCCGTACCTGAGGAACACCCATGAAACCCATCTCGCGCCGCAAACTCATCACCACCGGCCTCGCCACGGCCGCAGGCGCCTCAGGCTTGGCCGTCGCCGCCGGCCTCGCACAGCGCTATGGACTCATTCCACCCGACCACAGCGGAATCTACGGCCCGGGAGAAACCCTCACCTACTCCGCCCAGCGACTAATAACCGCCCACTCTCTTGCCCGCGAGTTCCCGCGCAGCAGTATCTCGAAGACGCCCTTCGCCAACGAAACTCCGCCTCCGAACGACGAATTCAAGCGCCACCAGGCAGACGGGTTCTCGAACTGGCGACTAGTCGTGGACGGAATGGTAGCCCACCCCCTCTCGCTTTCCATCTCCGACCTCAAAACCCTATCCTTCCGCAGTCAAATCACCGAAGTCGCGTGCGAAGAGGGCTGGTCTTACATCGCCGAGTGGATCGGCACGCCCCTCATCGAAGTCCTCCACGAAGCCGGTATCCTCCCTCAGACACGCTACATCGTCTACTTCTCCCCAGATCGCGACTGGTGGGAAAGCATCGACATGGCCGACGCCCTCCATCCCCAAACTCTCCTTACCTGGGGGATGAACGATGGCGACCTCCCCGTCTCTTTCGGTGGACCGCTCCGTATGCGCGTGCCTCGTCAACTCGGCTACAAGAGCCTGAAGTATGTCGTCCGCCTCACCGCCACGGATTCAATGAAGCACTTCGGCAAGGGTCTAGGCTCTTCGGAGCCAGAATTTGGTTATGCTTGGTACGCGGGAATTTGAGGCATCAATCTCTTCTCCGCCTGAACCCGAACGGCAGGGTGGCCCACCCTTCGATTTTCAGGCGAGCCATAAAGGGCTCAGGTGCCCCATCCTTGTCGCAGTCTTATCGCGACAAGGGTGGGAATGAATCCCCCATCCCAGCCGGCTCTTGCCGTTGCATTTGCTCTGGGTACCCCAAGGCTTCAGCCCTGGGCCTCTCAAGCAGCCGCGAAGCGGCTTCCGCTCTGCCGAAGGCCGGAGCGAAGTCCGAAGGACGAAGCGACTGATCTATTGCCTTTGCTTTTGCCGTTGCTGTATTTCCAGCCACTCCACAGCCGCTCGCCTCAAAGCGTACCATCTCAATCAAAATCTCATACCCAGCAAAACCCAGGAGAGAACCCCATGCCAAGCGTAGCCATCATCGGGGCCGGTCCGGGTGGTTTAGTGTCGGCGCGCTATCTCAAGCAGGAGGGCTTCGAGCCCGTCATCTTCGATCAGAACGAGCGCCTCGGCGGACAGTGGGCGGGAGTTCCCGGCACAAGCGGCGTGTGGCCGTCGATGCGTACCAACACCAGCCGCATCATGACCGCGTTCAGCGATCTCCGGCACGAACCCGGAACCGCCGTCTACCCGACTAATCAGGAGATGCACGCCTATCTCGAGAGATACGCCGCAAAATTCGATCTCCTCCCCGCACTTCGCCTCAGCACCCGAGTAGAAGAAATCTCACAAAACAAAGCAGGCGAAAGCTGGCGAGTCCGCTCTACAGACAAAGACGGCCAAGTCCGCGAAGAAACCTTCTCCCACGTCGTCATCGCATCAGGCCGCTATAACAAACCATCCATTCCCGCGATTCCCGGCCTCGACACCTTCACCGGCAAAGGCGGCATCAGCCACACCTTCGACTACAAGCACCCGGAGAAGTACCACGGCTTGCGCGTGCTTGTCGGCGGATCCGCCATCAGCTCCCTCGAAATCGCAAGCGACCTAGCGATGCTGGGAGCCGCGAAGGTCATCTCCTGCAACCGCGGCCAACGTTATATCGTGCTCAAGCTGCTCGCCGGTGTGCCGGCCGAGCACAAGGCCTGCACCCGCTTCGGCGCCCTTGCGATGGAGTCCTTCCCTATAGAGGCGAACGCACAGGCCATGAAGGACTTCGTCCTCTCCTACTGCGGCAGCCCCGAAGAGTACGGCGCTCCCAAGCCTGTCGACAACATCTTCGAAGCCGGAATAGCGCTCTCCCAGCACTTTTTGCCGCTCGTCGCCGAGGGACGCATCGAAATGAAGCCATGGATCGAAAAGGTCGCCGGCCAGGAGGTCCGCTTCACTGACGGAACCACCGAGACCGTCGATGCAATCCTCTTCGGCACCGGCTTCGAGCTCAACCTGCCGTTCCTCCGCAAAGAGGTCCGAGAGAAGCTCTCTATGGATGAGCACCACGCCGACCTCTTCCAGTTCACCTTCCATCCCGACCTGCCTGGCCTCGCGTTCGTCGGAATGATGGAGCTTCAGGGTCCCTACTTCCCTGTCCTCGAACTGCAGGCGCGCTGGATCGCTTACACATGGAGCGGGCACGTCCCCACCGTGCCGCGCCAGCAGATGGAGGCAGGCGTCGCAGCATACCGCGAAAGGCGAGGCGGCCCGCGAATGGTCCCCATGCACTCCGCGGCGATAATGTTCGCACGATCCGCCGGAGTCGAGCCGGACCTCCACCAATGGCCCGAACTCGCCCACGCCCTCCTCTTCGGCCCGCTCTCACCCATATCGTTCCGCCTCAGCGGACGCGACTGCCTCGCCGACGCAGCAGAACGCGTAGCCGAGGACGCAAGGACATTCGGTGCAGTACCGACACCCGAATTAGCGCCCATGCAAAAGGGCCAGCTGCAAGGCCTCGCCGCCGCCCGAAACGATCCGCAGTTCACCAAATTTGTGGAAAAGATTTGTTCGACGGCCCAGAGCGCTGAACCCATTTCCACAGCAATCCCTTGACTTGAGCAACCCCTTGACTTGCCCGGTGCCGGGTGCCCCACATCTCGATTTTGAGATGTGGGTTGCAGGATGCCCGCGTAACAATGAATCCCTCATCCCAACCGGGAGTTTACTGCAGATGCAGCGTCTTCCAGGTGAAGTCGTAGCGGAAACCGAGAGCTGCTGCGTTGTTACCTCCCATCCCTTGGGCGTCGGTCGTATCTCCGAGCCTCGATTCAAAAAACGCGTAGCCCGATGGCGAGATGTGCCATTCGGCACCGAGAACTGCGTATCTGGTCTTGAAGTTTGGGTTGATGAGGGTGCTCAGGTCGAAGGGTATGTAGTCCTCAAAGCCAAGTACAGCCGAAAGCTTTCCGAACTTAAGCCTGGAATACAACTCAACTCCGTTCGCGGAAAATCCGACCGCTACTGTGGACGGTCCGCCTCCGGGTTCGGGAATGAATACCAGGTCGCCTCGGGCCTCCCGGGCCCAGACAGCTCCCCATTCAAGATTGCGCCAAGTGCCTTTGCCTCCAACGGTCCAGTAATCCGTGCCGCCATGGAGTGCCGTAGTTACAAGAAAATGGTCGAAATAGGTCTTGTTGTAGGCGCCACCGATCTGTAATCCCGGAAGCACTTTCGCTTGCAGAGAGAAGCCAAACCCGTTAAAGGCCTGCGGAGTATCTGAGGTACGCAACTGCCCCTGCGCTCCGAAGTCGAAGATCTTGGCGAAGTTGAGATGATAAAGAATCGTCTGGTCGGCACGGCCGGTACCTGATTGACCACCGTCAGTGCCAGCAACGTAAGTCGCCGTGGACACGCCGCCGAAGACGTTGAAGCGATCCGTCGTGTAGCTCGTTATGTCGTAGTGAGTGGAAAGCTGCTTGCCATAAGAGAGACGCCCAAATTTACCGAAATCGACACCAAAAAAACCAAGGCGGGCACCGATGACGGGTTGAGTCGTTGTCTGCACCACGCCGAAGCCAGACGACGTGGTTGCACCGGCGTTGAGCGAGGTTTCGCTCTGAACGAGGTTTATCCCCCATTCCGTGGTGCCAATTACCTTAATTGATCCAAATGTTGCGAAATTAATGCCAACCCGGGTGGCGTCGTCTTGTACTTCCGCTTCTCCGTTGGCTGGGATGGAAATGATCGTACGAAGACTCCCATAGGGCTGGAAGGCGCCGGTGTAGTCCACTTTAGGGTTCGTCCCCGTTGTGGTGGTATCCTCCTGAGCTTTTTCGTCTTCGGACTGAACCAGGGCCGCAGCGAGGGCCTCCGGAGCAGTGGCCCGGGAAGTGCTTCCGGTCGCGAAGTCACCTCCGCAACCTTCCGACACCCAAACCCCCTGGTCGTCGTAGCCCCAGTTTCTGCCCAGGAGGCACGCGGCCTCACCCGTTGGTCGCAACATCACCACGCCCGCACGAGTGTCGGCCGAGCATTGTTGCCGTTCTTTGCCTTTGGAGACGCAGCTTACGACGGACGAAACCGACGCTTGCACGGAGCTCTGTTGAGCATTTAGAAATGCCCAGTCCAGGGCCATGACTGAAAACACAAAGTACCTTCTTAGTTTCATGCTCCTCCTTTCACGGGCCCATGCCGTCATCACCTGACCGTACCTGCGGCTTCGGTTTGGACATCGATGGTTCAAACTGTCCTCCGAATTGTCAGCGCCATATTTTCGTAGTTGTCTATCTAATCGAGCCGGGACTTCGCATTGGCTTGGCCCTCTCAAAGACCGACCGCGAAGCGGCTTCCACTCTGCCGAAGGCCGGACCGAAGGACGAAGCGACTGAATGATTGCCTTTCCTCAAGGCAGCGACACATTTTTAAACGGGGCAGACTTGAACAGCAGCCCGCAAAGCCAAACAGGAAAGGTCCGCCGAGACGGCCAACGCATAACAAGCAAGTCAACGGGTTAGCGATTCATCCCTTCAGCAGCCAACAAAAGCAAAGGCCGGGAGCAATCCAGGCCTTCACTTCTTTTAGCGTTGCCTTTGCATTCTGACGTTCAATGATCTATGGGCCCTCCGCTGTCTTCCGCGCACACGTGCACCACATAATCTGTGGCTTCGCGCTTCGCGACCAGGGACTATGATTTTTTGTTGAGGTCGTCGTCCTTGTAGTACTTGGTACCCTGCAAGGTCAACTGGAGGGCGAGACCATTTTTGGTAATCTCATAGACCCAAACGCCCGGGGAGACTTCGACCGCTCCCGCGTACGCTCCCCCCTTCTCGCCCGCCTTGGCCGCGGCGTCCGCTTGCCCTGAACCCGACCAGCCGGAATTCAGAAAATTGTTATACGCTTGAGCGTTTTCAAACACGAAGATCACCCGGTAGTCCTTCACTCCCATACCCACGCCGGCGCCGGCCGAAACCATCTTCATGAAGGTCTCCTGCTTCCCGGAGTCGACGGCGATTCCTGAACCACGCGCCGTGCTCACTAGCAGGATGTGCGTCCCCATGTTATCGAAGACTGCATATCCGGCAGACTTTTGGATAGCCCCCTGAGCTGTGGGTTTCAGTTTGTATAGTTCCTGCAGAGTTTTATTAGCCATCTTGCGGGTCTTGTCCCGCTTCTGATCGGGGGAATCTTTGGCACTTGCAAAACTGGTAGCCAGCAGGATCAATGCGAGGCTTGTAGCGATTGTTCTAAATCTCATTGGCGCTCTCCTTATCTTTGAGGAACCGCTTGTGGGTACGTCACGACGTCCGGTCCTCCTGTAACCGTCCCTATTCAGTGGAACAGGACATAAGGCACTTTTTCTACTGCCACAATTGACAGTGGTTTGGCCACACACCTGGCGCAGCACTCAGGTCACGGAGCGAGCGAGCTTAACTGCAAATAGCCGATCCATCAGCGTACATAGACGATGGCGCAGGCTGGTAGATTGGTCCTCGGAACCCTTTACAGCGGTATTCACCCAAACCAACGCACATTATTTTTTCCCCGGATACGGTAAGGACCGAGTGCGTTCAAAACCTGATCAAATACGTTACGCCCAAGTTGTTCTGAATGTCCAAACCCGGAACCGTGTTCTCACTCCTGAGGAGAATAAGCCGGGCAATCGCGAAACGCGATCCATTTTCGCTTTAGGACATGGTTCAAGTTGCGGCGAATTGCCACGACCAAATCCTTGACACACCTGATAACCTTAAATCAGTAGAGAAGAAAGCCCGGCCAAGGCGCCGGGCTTTCTTCTTCTAACACCGTTTGGCAACAAACGTGCACAGGAAGTCCAGACCTAAAGTATCTGAATGGAAGACTTTGCGCAAAAAGTATGGGGGGAGGGGTATGATGCAGCAGGCAACCATCGAAGACGAAACTATGGACCTCTCAGCCATTCAATCCGCCCTGCGCGAAAATAAACTCGACGGCTGGCTCTTCTACGACCACCACAACCGCGACCCCATCGCCTACCGCATCCTCGGCATTCCCGGCGGACACATCACTCGCCGCTGGTACTACTTCATCCCCGCGCAGGGCGAGCCAAAAAAGCTCGTTCACCGCATCGAGTCCCACAAGCTCGACTCCGTCCCCGGCACGAAAGAACAGTACTCCTCCTGGCAGGAGCTCGAGTCCAGGCTCAAAGCGATGCTCGAAGGAGCGACGAAGATCGCAATGCAGTACTCACCCAACAACGCCATCATGTACGTCTCGCTCGTCGACGCCGGCACCGTCGAGCTCCTCCGCAGCTTCGGCAAAGAAATCGTCACCTCCGCCGACCTCGTCAGCCACTTCGAGGCCGTCCTCACCGACGCCCAGATCGCGACCCACTACGAGGCCCAACGCAAACTCGACGCCATCCTCGAAGCAGGCTGGCGCGAGATCGGCCAACGAGTCCGTGCGAACTCGCGTGGCGCTCACGAGCACGCCATGGTCGAGTTCCTCCAGCGCGCCATCGAGCAGGAAGGCATGGTCACCGAATACGGCCCCAACGTCTCCGTCGGGCCCAACTCCGCCGACTCCCACTACCAGCCCACCACAGCATCCTCCAGGCCCATCCGCAGTGGCGACTTCCTCCTCATCGACATCTGGGCCAAGCTCGCCAACGATCCCTCCGCCGTCTGGTACGACATCACCTGGACCGCCGTCATCGACCGCGCCCCCACCGACCGCGAGCAGCACATCTTCACCACCGTCCGCGACGCCCGCGACGCCGTGATCGCCCGCGTGCAACAAGCCTTCGCCTCGAACATCCCCATCGCAGGCTACGAGGCCGACGACGCCTCCCGCGCGGTCATCCGCAACGCAGGCCTCGCCGACTGGTTCACTCATCGTACCGGCCACAACATCGCCACAGAGCTCCACGGCAACGGAGCCCACCTCGACAACCTCGAGACCCACGATACCCGCCTCATCCTGCCCAACACCTGCTTCTCCGTCGAACCCGGCCTCTACTTCCCCGGCGAGTTCGGAGTCCGCAGCGAGGTCAACATGATCACCCACCCCGGCAACGCCCAGGTCACCGGCCCCCGTCAAACAGAACTCCTCCGCCTCTAGCCGTTCTCGCTAAACCGGAAACGCCTCGAACACTGCGAATTGAGCCGCAGTCGGGACCACTCTATTTAGTCGAAACCCCGCGCTCGCCAACAGCTCGCGATATTCCTCCACCGAACGCTCCCGGCCACCCGTCAAAACAAGCATGACAATATCAATGAATTTGCCATTCGAAGGAATATTTTTCCCGAACAGGTTCCACTCCACCAGCAATAGAACACCATCCGCAGGAATCACCTTCCGGCAATTGGCGAGAATGATTCGCGCCTGATCATCGTCCCAGTCGTGAATCACGCTCTTCATCAGATACGCCCGGCACCCCGCGGGAACGCTCTCAAAAAAATTACACGGCTCCATGGATGTACGCGCCTCCAATTCACCGCCGAGGTATCCCCGCTCGCGCGCGCGATCAAGCACATGCTCCTGATCAGCAAGCACACCGCGCAGCCCAGGATGTGCATGGAGAATCTTCGAAAGCAGAATCCCGTTGCCGCCCCCCACATCCATTACGCTTCCCCATGCCCCGAAGTCATACGCCGCCGCAATCGCCGGGCCGACTAGCTCCGACATATTCGTCATCGCGTCGTCGAAGATCCGCGCTTGTTCCGGATCCCGACGAAGGTGTTCAAACCCGTCCGTACCCGAAAGAAAGGTTCGCGACGACTCTCCCGTCTGAACGCTGTGCATGATCTGTCCGAAACTTGGATAGTGGAAATCACTGCCCCAGAAGATGAACAGAGGACGAACAGACCCGGGAACACCCGTTCGTAAAAAGTGGGAGACCTCATTGTTCCTGAAACAACGAGCGTCGTCCTCTTCGAAGATCCCCTGGCTCGCCAACAAGCGCAGAACGCGATACAGCGCGTCCTCATTCACCTTCAATTTCGCAGCCAGTTCCGCAGCCGAGTGCCAACCTCCTTCAAGATGATCGGCCACCCCCAACATGGCTGCGACGTACAAAGTCTGATGAAGGATCAGTCCGTCTCTCGCGCGCAACAGTACTGCAGGCAGAGGATTGGAAGGTGCTTGCTGCGTCATTGGTTCTCCTAAGCTTTGGCGAGGCTCTCAATCAAATTGAGCAAACCGAGCCATGAATTTCGCGCACGAGTTCACGCGCCGCTCGGCACTTCCATGGGCTTGACCGGCTGGTGCGGCGGTTTCGCTTCGACTCCATACCGGTATGGCCCAAGACGAGCGAGCAGAATCAGCGCAAGCACCATTGCACCACAGAGAGCTGCGAGCGGTACCGTATAGGAATGAAAGCGGTCGTATCCCGCGCCCATCAGGAATACCCCTGCGGCTCCCGCGAGCATGAATGCACCGAAGGCATGCCCGTAGGCCGTACCGAAGGACAGCAGGCCAAAGTATCGGGAGATCATGTAGGCCATGGACTCTACCTCTGCACCCATGCCGAGACCAACCAAAAACGAAGCGACAAGCGCGAGTGGCCGGAGGTTCCGGCACACAAGATCGCTATTCCCAGCGCCGTTGCACCGTAAAAGAGAATCGCAACCCGCGGCGCAAAAAGGCGATCCAGAAGATATCCCGAGGTGACGCGACCCAACATCACTGCGATTCCGACAAGTGAGGTGGCAATGGCGGCACGCTCCGTGGTGACACCTCTGTCCGTAAAGATTGCGGACATATGAAGGGCAGCACCATGTACGCTCGCGCCGGCCAGAGAAAAAATGCAGATCAGTATCCAGAAAGCGGAACTGTGCCAGATCTCATGCCACGTCAAACCCTGCTTCTCCTGTTGCTGTAATTGCGAAACCGGATTTTTCTCGTCTCCATCTGGCTGCAGGCCGCGTTGTCCAGGGTCATTCTCTAGCAAGGCCGCAAGAACCGGGAGCGGCAGCAGGACGACCGCGCCTCCAAAGATCGCAAACGCAGCACGCCAGCCGAAGCTGGTGATGAGACGCTGAGCGATAATTGGAACCACGACGGAGCCAACTCCAATTCCCATCATCGACAGACCCAGCGCAAGTCCGCGATGGCGATTGAACCAGTGTGAAATCACGACTCCAAAAGAAACCGGTGCGGGGCCGCTGGCCATCGCAACTCCAAGCACTGTGAAGAGAAGATAGAGCTGCCACAAGGCACTCCCCACCCACAAGGCAGAACACAAGCTGAGGCCATAGAGGAGGGTGAATACAAGGATGACACGCTTCGCCCCGAAACGATCGATGACCATGCCGGTGCAGGGAATCAATAGTGCGCCCACTATATTGAACAGGGAAAAGGCGAAGGACACGGTGGCCCGGCTGGCGTGAAAATCCACAACCAGCGACTTGAAGAACACACTGAAGGAAAAGACCATGAGTGGCGGGCCAAGGAAGAGCCCGATCGCACTCACGAAGACAATCAACCACCCGTAAAAGATTCGAGGCCGCTTGCTGGTCATGTAAACTCCGGCCGCGATATGGGGAGTTTTGGCCGCGGCGATTCCTGCTATTGGGCCCTGACGCCACGGAATGGCAGTGCTGAAAAGGCTATACGTGGAGTACATTTGGAGTCAAAGAGAATCTCCTGCTTCAGGGAGCGCGTGCAGCTTCCGTTCCTACCTGCCATCCACCCTGTTATCATCAGATCAGAGATGGCAACGAACCCTACCGCCTCGGCGCGAGCCGCACAAAACTCTGCTTTGCCAACGCTGGCGCTGATCGCCGGCTGGCTCATTCCCGGCGCGGGACACTTCATCCTTCGCAAGTGGATTCGCGGCTCCCTCCTATTCATCTCCATCGTCTCGATGTTCCTCATCGGCCTCGCGCTGAAGGGCAAGATATACTCGCCGAACACCTCCGAGCTCCTCGACATCCTCAACTTCTTCGGCGACCTCGGAACCGGCCTGCTCTATCTCATCGCACGGGCCTTCGACCTTGGCGCGCCCTCGGTCCAGATCGCATCGGCCGACTACGGCACAAAATTCATCGTCGTCGCCGGGCTGCTCAACATCATCTCGGCCGTCGACGCCCACTCCCTGGCAAACGGGAGAAAGCCCTCATGACCATCTCCCACTTCGGAGCGGTGCTCCTCTTCTCGCTCTTTACCTCGGTCGTCTTCGGCATCACCCAGCGCTCCGAGCCACGCATGATGATCCGTTTCGGAGCTTTCTGCTTCGCCCTCTTCGTCTGCGGAACCATCGCGGCCAGCTGGCTGATGTGGCTCATTAAGCACTGAGAAACTTCTGGGGCAGCACGATAGTAACGTCGTTCCCGCCTAGGGCTACAACTGAAACCTCTCAAGCCCTCAAGCCATCTAAATCCATCAAAACAAGCTAATTACGAAATGGAAAAGCAGTTGCGCCAGCCCCGGTGATCCCGGGGTTTCTTTCATTGCCATAAATTATTTATTATCAATGCCTTACCTGTAAGCCATTTGAATACAATACTTTGCATTGCAAGCACGATCCTAAATAGAATAAAATGAATACTTTAGATGAGATTGAGACGGCAGAGGGCGCAATCAATCAGACCCGACCCAGACACCGGTGTACATTCTGCATCCTATTGAGATAAGCGAAGTTACCCTTTAGTCATAGCAGATTCGGGTGATTGACCCATGCACCATTTGCGTTGCCTCATAGAAACAGAAAGACCCGGCGCGCCCGTTCGTCGCTGGCCGTCCTGCCGATGCTCAAAGCCGATCTGAGGGAGACCGTCACCTTCGTAAATAAACGAACAAAAAACCAATGGTCTTACGACCTTCGTGCAGGTATGCTACCTAGTATTTCACGGTGATAGATGAGCTTTCGGCGGTCTGAAAATGACATAGCGAGACTGTGGGCTTTATGGACACGGGAGCTCCTGGACTCGCAGCCGGAGGCCGAGTGTGAGGAGTTGACGCGGCTTACCGCCTCGCTCTGCGGGACACCCATAGGCCTCATCACTCTGCTCGACGAGCGGCAGCAGTGGGTACGCGCCTCCGAGTTCTTCAAACTCGGCGAGACACCCCGCGAGATCGCCTTCTGCGCCCATGCCGTCCGTCAGGAAGGCCTCTTCGTCGTCAAGGACGCGCTCCTCGACAGCCGCTTTGGAACCAATCCGCTCGTCACCAGTGATCCGCCGTTGCGATTCTTCGCCGGAACGCCAATCGTCACCCTCGACGGCAACGTTCTCGGAACATTCTCGGTCCTCGACATCACACCACGGATCCTGAGCGCCGACCAGGCGCAAGTCATCGAAGTTCTCGCCCGGCAGGCAGCCGCCCGGCTGGAACTGAAGATGCAACGCCGTGCACTCGATCAGGCGCTCATGGATAAAGAAAAGGCTCAAGCCAACCTGCGCGCGAGCGAAGAGCTCTTTCGCGCCTTCATGAACGCGAGCCCGTTCCTCAGCTACATCAAAGACGCGGCGGGCCGCCTGCTCTTTTACAACCGCGCCTTCGCCCAGCGCTTCGGCATCAGCGAATACGCATGGCTCGGCCGCAGCGACGAGCAGCTCTGGCAGCGCAACATCAAATCCGTCCGCACACAGGATTTGGAGGTCATGGCCGGCGGAACCATCGTCGAAACTGAAGAACAAATACGCGGGACCGACGGAAAGATCAGCACACTGCGCTCGTTCAAGTTTCCGTGCCACGACTCAGCAGGAAATGTCCTTCTCGCCGGCGTCGCCGTCGATGTCTCCGATGAAGTCGCGCAGAAGGCTGAGCTGGAGCGCTACCACCGCGAGCTGGAAGACGCCAACGATCAGCTCCGCCGCCTCGCCGTTACCGACGAGCTCACGGGCCTTCGCAACCGCCGCGCCTTCGAAGAACGCCTTGTCATGGAATTTTCCATGGCTCGCCGCCGCAAGCGCGAACTTGCCGCACTGCTCATCGACGTCGACAACTTCAAGAACATTAACGACCGCTTCGGCCACGCCGCAGGCGACGAGGTCCTGCGCCGCCTTGGCAACATCCTCCGAACTACGGTTCGGCTACCCGACCTTCCGGCCCGCTACGGTGGCGAAGAGTTCGTCGTGCTGCTGCCGGAGAGCGGCGAGGAGAGTGCCATGGGACTCGCGCGCCGCGTGATGCAGCGCGTCGCCGCAGAAGAGTGGGAGAACGAGCCGGTCACGATCAGCATGGGCATGGCCGCGATGAATGAGTCGCTGCAAAACGGCTACCAGCTCATCGAGCTCGCCGACGAAGCGCTTTACGCCGCCAAGCGCGCAGGCAAGAACCGCGTCATGGTCCACAGCGGTTGAGGCTACGCTTCAAATCAAGCAACGCTAAATCTTCGCGAGCCGTTCCAGATAGGCCTGCAATACATCGCGGCGCAACGCGTAGTGCGCGAACTTCCCTTCGCGCTGCACATCGACGAGCCCCGCGTTCTCGAGCTCCTTCATATGGTGCGACAGCGTCGCCGCGCTCACCGGCATGCAGTTTCGAATGTCGCTGCATGCCCTGGTGTTCGCTTTGCCAATCCGCTCGAGAATCTCGTAGCGCCGCGGGTCGGCGAGCGCACGCGCGATGAGATGAACCTGACGCTCTGTCAGCGGAATGGATTTCGCTTTCGACATTGTTATTACTCTACCGAATTGGCCTCACCGCAGTGAACGGGAACGTGCGAGGAAAAGAAAAAGGCGCGTCCGAATGGACGCGCCTTTTGCAAAGAAACGGAACTACTCTTCGGACTTCGGAGCCTCGCCCTCAGCCGCACCCTGCTCTTCGAGCTGCTTCTGCAGCTCCTCGCGCTTCTTGGCGCGGGCATCGGCACGCTTCTGTGCCTTCTCATTGAGCTCCTGCTCGGCGCCGATGAGCTCGATGAACGCCATCTCCGCAGCGTCACCCTTGCGGGCGCCAGTGCGAGTGATGCGGCTGTAGCCACCGTTGCGCGAGCCGTAGCGTGGAGCCACAACGGCGAAGAGGCGGTCTACCGACTCAGGCGTCATCAGATACGCAGCGGCTTGGCGGCGAGCGTGAACGTCACCGCGCTTGCCCAGGGTGATCATCTGCTCGACCAACGGGCGCGAGGCCTTGGCCTTGGTGATGGTGGTTTCGATACGGTCGTTGAGGACGATAGAGGTCACCAGGCTGCGGAGCACCGCACGACGGTGAGATGTGTTTCGTCCAAGTTTGTAGCCAGCATTACGGTGGCGCATTGTCCTTATCTCCTTCGATACTCACTTCTGTGAGCACCGGAACTGCATTGATTTGAGGGGGAGTAGAGCTTGCTGAACCCTAAGCCCTACTCCCGAGCCCTGTAGTTAGAAGTTTTCCTGCTCGTTGGGAAGCTGCAGGTCGTCGTCTTCGTCATCTTCGTCATCGAAGTTGCCGAAGCTGGCGGCGAGAGTCGCTGCCGGCAGAACCGAGGTCGGGCCGGGCTGCGGGTTGCCGTGCTCGTCGATCTTCATGCCGAGCGACAGGCCCATCTGCGCAAGGATCTCCTTGATCTCGTTCAAAGACTTGCGGCCGAAGTTCTTGGTCTTCAGCATCTCGGCTTCGGTCTTCTGAATGAGCTCACCGATGGTGGCGATGTTGGCGTTCTTCAGGCAGTTGTAGCTGCGAACCGAGAGCTCGAGCTCCTCGACCGAACGGTTGAGGTTCTCGTTGCGGATCGCGGGGCCATCAACGAGACCATCCTGACCGGCCTCCATCTCCTCCTCGAAGTTGATGAAGATGGTCATGTGGTCCTTGAGCAACTTGGCCGAGAGGCCGAGCGCATCTGCCGGAGACACCGTGCCGTTGGTCCAGATCTCGAGCGTCAGCTTGTCGTAGTCGGTAATCTGACCAAGACGCGCTGCCTCGACGAGGTAGTTGACCTTGCGAACAGGCGAGTGAACGCTGTCGACCGGGATGAAGCCCAGGCCGAGGTCCGCATCGAAGTTCTTGTCGGCCGAGATGTAGCCGCGGCCGCGCTTCAGGCGCATCTCCATGTCGATCTTGCCGCCCTCGGAGATGGTGCAGATGTAGACGTCCTTGTCGAGAATCTCGACGTCGCCGTCGGCCTCGATCGAGCCCGAGGTGACAACGCCGGGCTGGTCGGCGCGAAGATAGAGCGCCTTAGGGCCATCACCGTTCAGCTTGAACGGAATCTGCTTGAGGTTGAGGATGATGTCGGTCGCATCCTCAACAACGCCGGTGATGGACTGGAACTCGTGCAGCACACCCTCGATGCGGACGGCGGTTACGGCCGCGCCCTCGATGGACGAGAGCAGCGTGCGGCGAAGGGCGTTGCCGATGGTGGTGCCGAAGCCGCGCTCAAAGGGCTGTGCGCTGAACTTGCCGTACTTCTCGGTAATGGTTTCGTTGTCGACTGCAAGACGCTTGGGCTTCTGGAATCCTCTCCAAAGCATGTGTTTTCTCCTTTATCCGTCCTAGCCGCGAGGCATTCTGCGGACTGGCGGTTGCTACGGTTGCGTATTCGGTTGTTAGGCCGCTGTGGAACCTCGCGATTTCAGCGAAGAACCACAGATGGCCGTCAGCCTCCCGTAGAAAGCTGACGGCCGAAGCTTGTGATTACTTGCTGTAAAGTTCGACGATCAGCTGCTCGTTGACCGGCAGGTTGACGTCCTCGCGCTTCGGCAAAGCAAGCACCTTGCCGGAGAGATTGTCGCGATTGATGTCGAGCCACTGCACCGCGCGCTGACCGCTCGCGAACTCCTTCGCGGTCTCGAGGACTGGAATCTCCTTCGAACCCTGACGGATCGCGATCTCATCACCGACCTTGCACTGGAAGGACGGAATGTTGACCTTACGACCATTGACCTGAACGTGACCGTGGCGGACGAGTTGGCGAGCCTGACGGCGGCTCATCGCAAAGCCGAGGCGGTAGGCCACGTTGTCCAGACGAGTCTCAAGCTGCTGCAAGAGCAGTTCGCCGGTGACGCCGGTCTTGTTCGAAGCCTTCTCGTAGTAAGCGCGGAACTGTGTCTCGAGCGTGAAGTAGATGCGCTTGGCCTTCTGCTTCTCACGAAGCTGCAAGCCGTAGCCGACGACCTTCTTCTGCTTCTTGGACTGGCCATGCTGGCCCGGAGGAAAGTTGCGCTTCTCGATGGGGCACTTCTCTGAGAAGCATTTGGCTCCCTTGAGGAAGAGCTTCGTTCCGTCGCGGCGGCAAAGGCGGCAGACGGGTCCGGTATAACGTGCCATTGTTTCTATCTCCTGACTTCGGTTGTCGATCGCTTTACACGCTGGCTGCGCTTCGTCGCGATCCATTTTCAGTTATTGGTTGCTAGTTGGTGGTTGTTTGTTGATTGCAACTCCTCGTCACAACCAGCAACTAACAACCAACAACTCGTACTTACACTCTGCGGCGCTTCGGCGGACGGCAGCCGTTGTGCGGCATCGGCGTGACGTCACGGATCGAGCGAACCTCGAGGCCGGCCGAGGCCAGCGCCCGGATCGCCGACTCGCGGCCCGAACCCGGACCGGAGACGCGCACATCGACCGAGCGGAGACCGTGATCGCGAGCTGCGTTGGCGGCGCCAACAGCGGCCTGCTGCGCGGCAAACGGGGTTCCCTTGCGGGAGCCACGGAAGCCGAGCGAACCCGAGCTCTTCCACGAGAGCGTGTTGCCGGTCTGGTCGGTGATGGTGACGATGGTGTTGTTGAACGAGGCCTGGATAAATACCAGACCAAACGGAACATTCTTCCGCTCGCGCTTCTTGAACTTCTTCGCCTTGCCAGTCTTGCCGGCAGCTTTCGTCTGTGTCTTGGCCATGTCTTACTTCGTCGCTTTCTTCTTACCGGCAACGGTTCCCTTGCGTGGGCCTTTGCGGGTGCGAGCGTTGGTGTGGGTGCGCTGGCCGCGGACAGGAAGCGAGCGGCGGTGGCGCAGGCCACGGTAGGACTGAATCTCGATGAGACGCTTGATGTTCAGCGAAACTTCCTTGCGGAGATCGCCTTCAATCTGGCCTTGCTCTTCGATGACCTGACGAATGCGGTTGAGCTGGTCCTCGTCCAGCGCCGAGATCTTCGCGTACGGATCGACTGCTGCCTTCTCAAGAATCTTCGCAGCGCGCGAGTTGCCTATACCGAAGATGTAGGTAAGGCCGATGCGCGCCTGTTTGTTACTGGGAATATCTACTCCAGCAATACGTGCCATGAGTTTCCTTTTATGTTGGGCCCCTGCAGCTTCGCCGCTGGAGCGGGGTGATTAGTTTGCGGCTGAGTCGCGGGGTTCATCGCAAGCCTTGATTTCGGCTAACTAGCCCTGCGGGGCCGGGATTTCGGACGCCGAAGCGATTAGCCCTGGCGCTGCTTGTGCTTGGCGTTCTCGCAGATAACACGAACGACGCCACGGCGGTGAATCACCTTGCACTTGTCGCAAATCTTCTTTACTGATGCACGGACCTTCATAAAACTCCTGAAAACAGCCGCTGGCTCCTTACCCCTGCTTTCGCCGGAGCAGGCCAACGTAGTCATGAATTGCATTGATTTCCAGCCGGGAGCAAAACGCTACGTGCCCGGAGGACGACTTCGCGCCGTCTACTTGTAGCGGTAGACAATGCGACCGCGATTGAGATCGTACGGACTGAGCTCAATCGCGACACGGTCGCCGGGGAGGATACGGATGAAGTTTTTGCGCATGCGTCCAGAGACATGGGCGAGCGCCTGATGCTTATTCTCAAGCTCGACCTTGAACATCGCATTCGGCAACGTCTCGACGACGGTTGCCATTACCTCAATTGCATCTTCCTTCGACAATCGATCTCCTTTGGAAAGCTGGGGTCTATGCCCCATATTTCCATAAACTTGTGAATCGGGTGGCCAATTTCCCCAAAACGGAACCTGCTGGGTAGAAACCTGCTACACACAGCATTTCTTATCATACCCTAACTTAGGTGTTTTTTCCTAGAGGGTAAGTATCTGGGGGCCATCTTTTGTGATGGCCACCGTGTGCTCAAAGTGAGCACTGTAGCTGCCATCGATCGTCACCGCGGTCCAGCCGTCGGCCAGAACCCGAACCTCTGCCCCGCCGGCGTTGATCATCGGCTCAATCGCCAGCACCATCCCGGCCTTCAGGCGCGGCCCTTTGCCCTTGGGGCCAAAGTTCGGAACCTGCGGGTCTTCGTGCATGCTTCGGCCAATCCCGTGGCCGACAAACTCCCGGACCACGCCAAACCCCTCCGCCTCGCACATCTCCTGCACAGCAGAGGAGATGTCCCCCAGCCGACCGCCGACCTGACACTGCTCGATCGCTGCATTGAGCGAGGCCTTGGTAATCTCCAGCAGCCTGCGCGTCCGTGGAGTCTGCTCGCCGATTGCGTAAGTCACTGCAGCGTCAGAATAAAAGCCGTCAAGAATCACGCCACAGTCGATCGAGAGGATGTCGCCGCTCTTCAGGACGCGCTTCTTGTTAGGCATGCCGTGAACCACCTCTTCGTTCATCGAGGTGCACAGTGCCGCGGGGAAGCCATGGTAGCCCTTGAAGGCGGCTTTAGCGCCGAACTCGGCGATCTTTGCAACCGCAATCTCTTCGAGGTCCATTGTGGAAGCACCGGCTACGACATGCGGAGCGATCGCATCATGCACCTTGCGGAGGATGCGGCCGGAGGCTCGCATCTTCTCGATCTCCTGCGGCGTTTTGATCATGATAGCCATCGGCTAGCTCTTTCCTGGTCTCTGGCGGAGACGCTTCAGGGCGGTCGTAATCGCGGCGGTCACATCTTCCACCTGCTGGTCGCCATTGACCTCCTGGAACCGGCCCTGTTTGCCGTAGTGCTCGACCACAGGAGCCGTTAGCTCCTGGAAGGTCTTCATCCGTTCGTGGAAGACCGGCTCCGAGTCATCCGAACGCTGAATAAGCGCCTGACCGTCCAGATCACACTTTCCCTCGACGGCCGGAGGATTCGTGTAGATGTTGTAGATGTGCCCTGCCGGGCAGATCCTCCTTCCGGTGATGCGACGCAGTAACTCGTCATATCCGACCACAATGCTGATCGCGACCAATGGCAGAGCCTGTGATCCGCCAGCGAGGTGAGCATCGACCCATTCGGCCTGCTTGAGCGTGCGCGGAAAACCATCGAGGATATAGCCGCGAGCCACATCCGGCTGCGCAAGTCGATCGGCGACCATCTGGTTGACGAGGTCGTCGGAGACAAGCAGGCCTTGGTCCATCAGCGACCGTGCAGCCTTGCCGAGTTCCGTCCCCTTGGCGATGTTCTCGCGGAGAAGGTCGCCCGTCGAGATCTGCGGAATCCCAAACTCGGCCATCAATCGCTTGGCCTGCGTACCCTTGCCGACCCCTGGGGCGCCCAAAAGAAGCACCGGCCCTGGCATGAAGCTTGTGTCTGCCGGGGCCGGTTGATGTTGTGCTGAATCGATAGTCAATGCTTCCACTTCCCTACCAGCTCTTGCGTCCACGGATCCTGCCGCTCTTCGGAGTGAAGCCATCATAGTGGCGCATGATGAGCTGCGATTCAACCTGCTGCACCGTATCCATGGCGACGCCTACGACGATCAGCAGCGAGGTGCCACCGAAGTAGAAGTTCACCCCAAGACCATTCGTCACCCAGGTCGGCAGCTTGTCGAAGAACGGACCGATCAGCAAAAGATGGTTGAAGTGGATTCCGCTGATAAGGAGCTGCGGAATAATCGAGATGATAATCAGGTAGATCGCGCCAACCAGGGTAATGCGCGTCAGAACGTCGTTGATGAAGTCGGCCGTGCGCTTACCCGGACGGATGCCAGGAATAAAGCCGCCGTACTTCCGCATGTTGTCCGCGATGTCGTCCGGACGGAAGACGATCGAGATGTAGAAGTACGCGAAGAAGACGATCGCGACCATATAGAGCAGCTCATACCACGGCTCGCCAGGCGAGAGGTTGCGAATGATCGGCCCAAAGAAGGCCGTATCGCGCAGAGGAGCGCTGCCGAAAAAGCTCATGCCCTGGAACAGCAGCGGAGCCGACAGGATCGAACTCGCAAAGATGACCGGCATCACGCCGCCGGAGTTCACCTTGAGCGGAAGGTGTGTCGACTGTCCGCCCATCATGCGGCGTCCGACGATGCGCTTGGCATATTGCACCGGGATGCGGCGCTCCGAGCGTTCGACGAAGACGATGAAGGCCACGACGGCAATCATGCCCGCCACCAGCAACACGACTGCCACGGGGGTGAAGGCACCCCACGCATTGGTCTGCACCTTGTCATACAGCTCAGCAATTCCTCTTGGCAGGCCGACAACGATACCAGCGAAGATGAGCAGAGACATGCCGTTTCCGATGCCGCGTTCGGTAATCTGCTCGCCCAGCCACATGATGAACGCCGTTCCGCAGGTCAGAGTCAGCACGCACAGCGGAATGAAGGCTCCGCGCGAGATCGTGACCATCGGAGAGCCTGTCGCCGTATTGGTCAAGGTCAGCGCGATGGTGAACGACTGCACGATGCCCAAAAGCACGGTGACATAACGGGTCCACTGAGTGATCTTCCGGCGGCCGAGCTCACCCTCTTTCTGGAGCTTCGCGAGCGGCTCGTAAATGACCGTGAGCAACTGGAAGATAATCGACGCCGTAATGTACGGCATGATTCCCAGCGCGAAGATCGTCAGCTTGCGAAGGTTGCCACCCGAAAACAGGTCCACCAGGCCCAGCGCAGAGCCGGAGTTCTGGTTGAAAAACTCTGCCAGCATCGTTCCATTGATGCCAGGTGTCGGGATGTGTCCACCCAGACGGTAGACGGCCAACATGCCAAGCGTAAACAGAACGCGCTTGCGCAGATCGGGGATACGGAAGATGTTTGCGATTTTCTCGAACATCGGGAGTGCTGGACCTCGGGGGTGAAACCTTGAAACGGCAACGCGAGGGAACGAATCCCTCGCTGCCTCATTCTACATTCTCGGGCTTAGCCGATCAGAACAGCCTTACCGCCAGCCTTCTCGATCGCCTCCTGGGCGGTCTTCGAAAACTTATGTGCGTGAACCGTGACAGCAGCCTTGATCTCGCCGTTATTCAACACTTTGAGCAGCCCGTTCTTCTTGCGCAGCAGGCCGAGCGAGACGATCTTGTCGAGCGTGAACTCAGTCTCGTTCGAGGCCGCATTGATCTCAGCGATGCGGTCAAGGCCGAGCACGGTGTATTCGACGCGGAAGATGTTGGTGAAACCGCGCTTGGGAAGACGGCGGTGCAGCGGCATCTGGCCGCCCTCAAAGCCGCGCATCAGGCTCGAGCCCGAACGCGAACCCTGACCCTTGTGACCGCGGGTCGATGTCTTACCCATGCCGGATCCCATACCGCGGCCGACACGCTTCTTGTTGCTGTTGGCCTTTGCAGGGGCCTTGAGATTCGAAAGATTACGGATTGCCATGATTTCCTCGCTATAACGCCGGGAGTCTGCTCCCGACTCGCATTTGGTTCGCTGACACTCAGTTCAGCGATTTGTGAATACCCTTCCCTACTCGACGATACGGACGAGGTGGGGAACCTTGGCGATCATGCCGCGGATAGAGGGTGTGTCCTCGCGCTCTACGATCTGGTTCAGCCGCGTGAAGCCCAGGCCCTTGATGACGAGCTTGTGCTTCTCCGGCGTAGCAATCTTCGAGCGGAAGTACTGCAATTTGATTTTGGCGTTGGTCTCGGCCATGACTAAAAACTCCTCTTACAGTTCTTCTTCAGCTTTGCCGCGCAGCGCGGCGACATCGGCCTTGCTGCGAAGCTGTGTGAGAGCGTCGAAGGTGGCCTTGATGACGTTGTGCGGATTCTTGGTGCCGATCGACTTCGTCAGCACGTTCTGCACGCCCGCCGAGGTCATGACTGCGCGCACTGTGCCGCCCGCGATGACTCCGGTTCCCTCAGGAGCCGGCTTCAGCATCACCTGGCCCGCGCCGTAGTGGCCCAGAACCTGATGCGGAATCGAGGTCTGGGTCAGGTTGACCTTGACGAGGTTCTTCTTCGCGGCCTCGATGCCCTTCCGAATCGCCTGCGGAACTTCCTTGGCCTTACCCGAGCCGTAACCCACAACACCCTCGGCCGCGTCGCCGATGACGACCAGCGCCGCGAATGACATGTTCTTGCCACCCTTGACGACCTTGGTGACGCGGTTGATGGAGACCACCTGGTCCTTCAGGTTGAGCCGGTTCGCGTCGATCTTTTTCTTTGTTGCCATAGTCTTTTATCCAGCTTTCTGGCGGCCTGTCCAGGGCGCCGTAAGGAAACTTTTAGAAGTCCAGTCCTGCTTCGCGGGCTGCGTCGGCCAGGGCCTTGATGCGGCCGTGATAGAGGTAGCCGCCGCGGTCGAAGACCACCTTCTTGATGCCCTTCTCCTGCGCCTTCTGCGCGATCAACTTGCCAACCTCGGCCGCAGCCGAGACGTTGCCGCCTGTCTTCTTCGACTCACCCTTTTTGGTGAGGGTCGAAGCCGAAACAATGGTGACTCCATTCTCATCGTCGATGAGCTGCGTGTAGATATTGTTCAGCGAACGATAGACATTGAGTCGCGGGCGCTGCGCGGTGCCGGACATCTTCTCGCGGATGCGCGTGTGCACGCGCTTGCGGATAGCATTACGTTTGCGAGGACTAATCATAGTTTCTTTCCTTCCTAGTGGCGTCGCCAGAGTGCCGGCGACGTTCGGTTTCAACTTCGGGAACAGGGATCAGGGATTCGAGACCGGAGGGTTTGGCCTTACAGGACCTCTCCTCCCTGATACCTAAGTCAATGGCTTACTTCGCGCCGGTCTTGCCAACCTTCTTCTTCAGCTTCTCGCCGGTATAGCGAACGCCCTTGTTCTTGTATGGATCGGGCTTGCGAAGAGAGCGCATATCGGCAGCAACCTGGCCTACCTTCTGCCGGTCTACGCCGGAGATGGTTAGGTGCGTCTGCTTCGGGTCGATCTCAACCGTAATGCCGGTGGGCAGCGGGAACTCAATCGGGTGCGAGTAGCCGAGGGTGAACACAACCATTCCCTTGCCCTTCATCTCGACGCGGTATCCGATACCGACAACATCGAGCTCCTTGCTCCAGCCTGCGGTAACGCCGTGAACGGCGTTGAAGACCAGCGCGCGGGCAAGCCCGTGGAACGCGGCCTGCTTGTCGTTCTCGCGCTCAGCGACGATGGCGCCGTCCTTCTGAACCAGCTTGATGCCCTCAGGCAGCAGTGCCGTGACCTTGCCCTTCGGGCCTTCGACGAGAACGGTGTTGCCGTTGACGCTATACTTCACGCCAGCGGGAACGGGAATCGGCTTCTTGCCAATACGTGACATGGTGAAATCCTTCGTGTGGCTTGCGAGTCGCGTTGCAGATTGCCCTGCCCCGTTCCACTGCAGCCCGGGCACTTGGCCCGTCCTACCTACTCTTTCATCCTGCGCGGGCGAACCGCGCGGGGCACAACTGTTGACCTATCCAAAAAAATCGCGCGAAGCGCTTCCGCCCGACGCGGCAAGCGTCACCAGACCTCGCAGAGGATCTCGCCGCCAACTCCCTCGCGGCGAGCCTGGCGACCCGTCATGACGCCCTTCGGCGTGGTCATGATCGAGATTCCAAGGCCACCCTGCACGCGGCGGATCTCGTCGCGGCCGACGTACACACGGCAGCCGGGACGCGAGACGCGCTGCACGTCGCGGATCGCGGCTTCGTTGTTCGCTCCATACTTCAGATACACGCGCAGAATCCGCTGTCCGTTCTCCTCGGTCGCCTTGAAGTTCGCGATGTATCCCTCATCCTTTAGGATACGGGCGATCTCGCTCTTCAGCTTGGAGGCAGGAACGTCGAGCTTCTGGTGACGGGCCCGGATGGAGTTGCGGATGCGGGTCAGAAAATCTGCTACTGGATCGGTGAGGTTCATTCATTCTCCTTCATCCCCCGTTCGCTCACGAGCCTCTCGCGAGAACCAGCAGGAATGTTCTTGTTACTGTGTCGCCATCCAGACGTCTGCATTCAAAGCTCTGACCCGAATGAGGTCTCTGGAGTGAACGTGCGCCACGAAAAGCCGCACGCGGAGTGGTACTTCTATTCTACCAGCTCGACTTCACAACGCCCGGAATCTCTCCCTTGAGAGCGAGCGAGCGGAAGCAGAGACGGCAGACGCCGAATTTGCGGAGGAAGGCACGCGGCCGGCCGCAGAGCTGGCAGCGGTTGTGCTTCCTGGACTTGAACTTCGGCTTCCTTGCATCTTTTACGCGTTTTGCGGTAGTTGCCATTTTTTATTCTCTATCCTGTTCCAAACTTTTGTTAGGCTCCAACGCGGAAGGGCATTCCAAACCCCTTCAGCAGAGCGCGGGCTTCGTTATCGTCCTTGGCCGTCGTGACGATCGTCACGTTCATGCCCTTCAGCTTGTCAACCTTCGCATAATCGATCTCGGCGAAGATGAGCTGGTCGCGCAGGCCGAGCGTGTAGTTGCCACGGCCGTCGAAGCTCTTCGACGAAACACCGCGGAAGTCGCGCACGCGCGGAAGCGCAATCGAGATCAGGCGGTCGAGGAACTCGTACATCGCATCGCCGCGCAGAGTCACCATCGCACCG
Source organism: uncultured Acidobacteriaceae bacterium (assembly GCA_963741395.1). Lineage (GTDB taxonomy): Bacteria > Acidobacteriota > Terriglobia > Terriglobales > Acidobacteriaceae > Edaphobacter. Next base: position 571,119 of record CAVUHV010000001.1, on the reverse strand, counting down.
ATCGGCATACCCTCGCGGACCTTGAAGGCCGCAATGGACTTCTTAGCCTTGGTCGTAACCGGCTTCTGCCCGGTGATCGCAGCCAGGTCGGCAACCAGGGGATCCATGATCTTGACGTTCTGGGTGGCTTCGCCAAGACCCATGTTGACGACGATCTTCTCCAGCTTCGGAACCGCCATCACGTTCTCGATGTTCAATTCCTTGGCCAACGCCGGTTTGATCTCTTTCTCGTACTTCTCCTTGAATCGTGCTGCCATGACGTTACTCTTCGCTTTCTCCACGGTTCCGGATTGGCATGATGCCGTGTACCGATTCGTGGGGTGAACCTGAAAATCTGAAACTAGAAACTAGGGAAAACAAAAGACTCCCTATCTACTTTTCTTTACTTCTTCTTCTCGGGAATCACATTCCCGCTGGCCTTCGAAACCCGAACCCTCTTATCGCCCTCAAGCCGCGAACCGATGCGGGTCTTGTTCCCTTCGCCGTCAATCACCATCACGTTCGAGATGTGGATCGTTGCTTCCTGCTCGGCGATGCCGCCCTTGATGTTGCGCTGCGGGTTGGGCTTGACGTGCTTCTTCACCATCATCACGCCCTCAACCAGGATGCGGTTCTTGTCTGCGATCACGCGCAGCACGCGGCCCTGCTTGCCCTTGTCCTTACCAGCGATCACTTCAACGCGGTCATTCCGCTTAATCTTGATGCCTGCCATAAAAACTCTCTCCTGCCTCGGCGATCTGTCGGAGCCGGAATCCGCTTTTTTATCGTTGTCAGTTCAATGAACAACTAGCAACGAACAACTAAATGACCTCAGGCGCCAGCGAGACGATCTTGAGGAACTTCTTCTCGCGAAGCTCGCGGGCAACCGGCCCGAAGACGCGCGTGCCGACCGGCTCCATCGCATCGTTGATCACAACGGCCGCGTTCTGGTCGAAGCGGATATAGGTTCCGTCGCGGCGGCGGGACTCCTTGCGGGTCCGCACGATCACAGCCTTGACCACCTTGCCCTTCTTCACCGTTCCGTCGGGCGAGGCTTCTTTGACGGCTGCCGTCACCACATCGCCGAGACCGGCCTTCTTGCCGAGACCGCCACCAAGGGGCAGGATCACCTGCAGCTTGCGCGCGCCGGAGTTATCGGCAACGTCAAGGATTGTTCTCATCTGTACTGACATCGTTCGTCTCCTGGTGTAACGATCAGGGCCTCAGGCCCCGAACCTTCTTCACGAACCCGAAGGCCCGTGCTGCTTCTTGACTACTTGCCTTCTGCGGCCGGCTCGTCGGCGAGCTGAGCCAGCGAGCTGCGGCGCACGATCTCTTCGAGCGACCACCGCTTCAGCTTCGACAGAGGACGCGCCTCGCGAATGCGGACCACATCGCCCACGCGGGCCGAGTTCTGCTCGTCGTGCGCGTAGAACTTCTTGTTCGACTTGATGACGCGCTTGTACTTCGGGTGCGCCTTGCGCATCTCGATCTCGACGACGATCGTCTTCTGCATCTTCGTCGAAACGACGAGGCCGACCTTTTCATTGCGGCGCGAAGCAATCTCGGGGTTTGCTGCGGTCTCGGCTGAGGTCGCGGCGGTAGTGTTCTTGGTGTCTGCCATGGCTTAGTCCTTCTTTGCTTTCTTGCGAGTGCTCTTTGCGGGAGCGGCCTTCACGGCGGCCACCGGCTTGTCAATACCCAGCTCGCGCTCACGGGCGACCGTCTTGATGCGTGCGATGTCCAGCTTCAGCGTCCGCAGCTTCTTCAAGCCCTCGTTGTTGCCGAGGCTCTTCTGAAAACGGATGCGGAAGAGCTGCTCGGCCGCCTTGGCCTGCTCGCTTTTGAGCTCATCGTCGCTGAGATTGCGAATCTTTTCGAATTCCATTGTCTTTTCCTTCAAACCTGAGTTACTTGGCTACGGCCGTGACCTTCACGTCGTGGCGCTGCACGAAGCTCGTCTTCAGAGGAAGCTTGTGGGCCGCAAGACGCATCGCTTCTTTCGCGATGTCCGGGTTCACGCCCTCCATCTCGAACAGGATCCTGCCCGGGCGAACGACGCAGACCCAGTGGTCCGGGGCGCCCTTGCCCTTACCCATACGGGTCTCGGCCGGCTTCTTGGTGATCGGCTTGTCCGGGAAAAGGCGCAGCCACACCTTGCCGCCGCGCTTGATGAAACGCGTCATCGCGATACGGCTGGCCTCAATCTGGCGGTCGGTAATGTAACCGCACTCCATGACCTTCAGGCCGTAATCGCCGAACGAGAGATCGGAGCCGCGCCACGCTTTGCCGGTCATACGGCCGCGCTGCTGTTTGCGGTACTTCACCTTCTTTGGCATCAACATAACGAAAACCCCTGGCTTCTTAGCCGCCGGTTTCCAGCAATTACGCTGGACCTGGCTGATTCAAACTCTCTTACTACTCATCGCACTCGCCTCAGCCGAAGCTGAAAAATCAAGTTACGACGTGAAAACTCCGGTCGACGTGGCGTTGTCGCGGCGCTTCTTCTGCTCGTAGATGTCTCCACGATAGATCCACGTCTTGACGCCGATCACACCATAAGTCGTCTTGGCCTCTGCGAAGCCGTAGTCGATATCGGCGCGCAGCGTATGCAACGGCAGACGGCCCTGCAGGTACCACTCGGACCGCGCGATCTCGTTGCCGTTCAATCGGCCCGAGACGCGAACCTTGATACCCTTGCAGCCGAAGCGCAGCGCCGAATCCACTGACTTGCGCATCGCACGGCGGAAGCTCACGCGCTTCTCCAACTGCAGCGCGATGTTCTCGGCCACCAGCTGAGCATCGAGCTCAGGCTTGTTGACCTCGAGGATGTCGACAAACACCTCGCGGCTGGTGTTCTTCTGAATGTCGGCCTTGAGCTTGTCGATCTCAGCGCCCTTGCGGCCGATGATGATACCCGGACGCGCAGTGCGGATGATCAGGCGCAGCTTGTTGCCGGGACGCTCCACTTCGACCGAGCTCACGCCGGCAGCCTTCAGCTTGTCGCGCAGCTCAGCCTTCAGCTTGACGTCCTCAACCAGCAGCTTGTCATAGCCACGCTCAACGAACCAGCGCGACTTCCACGGCTTGTTCACGCCGAGGCGAAACCCATACGGATGGACTTTCTGTCCCATAATTCCTTCACTCCGTGCCCTGTGCCGGTTGAGCCGGCGGGCTATCATACAAAACTTCTATTTTACTCAATCCCGCAGCGAAAATCCGTTTATTTTGCGGCCTTCTTCGCTGTTGTCTTCTTTGCAGAAGCCTTCTTAGCTGCCGTTTTGGGAGCCGTCTTCTTGGCTGCTTTCTTCGCAGCCGGCGCCGTGACCTCATCGCCTACCGTCGTCGCCAGGCCGCTGCCTGCCTTCTTCTCAGCAACCGTCACCACGATGTGCGCGAGCCTGCGCTGATAGCGGAAGGCGCGGCCCATCGGAGCAGGCCGGATCCGCTTCATGCGCGGACCTTCGTTCGCCACGGCCGACTTCACGTATAAGTTGTCGACGTCCACGTCGAGCCCCTGCTCCTGAGAGACGTAGTTGGCGTTCTGAATCGCCGAACGCAGGACCTTCTCCACCACCGGAGCAATACGCTTCGAGCTGAAGTGGACCGTGTTGATCGCCTGCTCCACGCGGAGGCCCTTGATGAGGTCGAGCACGAGCTTCGCCTTCTGCGGGCTCGTGCGCTGGAACTTCGCCTCAGCGCGAAACTCTCTGATTTTCTCTGCTGCCTTAGCCATAACTTCTTCCTTAGAACGCTAAAAACAAAATTCTGCTGACGTGCCGCTTAGGACTTCGGCTTCGCCGAGGTCTCTGCCGCCTTGGCGGAGTGGCCCTTGAACGTGCGGGTCGCTGCGAACTCGCCGAGTTTGTGGCCCACCATGTTCTCCGTCACGTAGACAGGGATGAACTTGCGGCCGTTGTGAACGGCGATGGTGTGACCGACGAAGTCCGGGTGGATCGTCGAGCGGCGCGACCAGGTGCGAACGACCTTCTTGTCGTTTGTCTGGTTCATGACAGTGATCTTCGTCATGATGTGATCGTCGATGAAGGGACCTTTTTTTGCAGAACGTGCCATCTGTTAGCTCCGAATCTTCTTCTTACTTGCTGCGGCGGCTGACGATGAAGACATCGGTCCGCTTGTTGTTGCGTGTCTTGTATCCACGGGTAGGCTGACCCCACGGCGTCACCGGGTGACGCCCGCCAGAGGTCTTGCCCTCACCACCGCCGTGCGGGTGGTCGACCGGGTTCATCGAGACACCGCGGTTCGCCGGACGAATTCCCTTCCAGCGGTTGCGTCCCGCCTTGCCGATCGTGACGTTCTCGTGGTCGGTGTTGCCAACCTGGCCGATGGTGGCCATGCACTCAACGAGCACCTTGCGGGTCTCGCCGGAGGGCAGCTTCAGAAGAGCATAGTCGCCTTCCTTCGCGACAAGCTGAACCTGGGCACCAGCCGAACGAGCCATCTGAGCTCCCTTGCCGGGGCGGAGTTCGATGTTGTGGATCGTGGTACCGGCAGGAATGTTCTTGAGAGGCAGAGCATTGCCAACAAGAATATCCGCGTCAGGCCCGCTCATGATCGACTGCCCGACCTTCAGGCCAACCGGCTGCAGAATGTAACGCTTCTCGCCGTCGGCATAGCTGACCAGCGCGATACGCGAGCTGCGGTTCGGATCGTATTCAATCGTGGTGACCGTCGCCGGGATCCCATACTTGTCGCGCTTGAAGTCAATCAGGCGCAGCTTCTTCTTGTGCCCACCGCCCTGGTGGCGCACAGACAGAGTCCCGGTAGAGTTGCGGCCTCCGGTGCGCTGCTTGACGGCAAGCAGCGGCTTATGCGGCTTGTCCGTCGTCAGGTCATCGTTCGTCAGCGTCGTCGTGAAACGCAGCGAGGGAGTAATCGGTCGAAATGATTTGATCGGCATCGTCTTTTCAACTCCTAGCCTCGGCCGAAGCCGGTCTGCTAGTTCTCTTTCAAAACTTTGTACTACTCGTACCCACCGGCCAAAACCGGCGTCTGCCTCTCAACTAGAGGCTGTTAATGTAGTCGGGCATCTTCTCACCCTCTTTCAGGCGAACGTAAGCCTTCTTCCAGTCGGGGCGATAGCCGGCGAACTTTCCACGGCGGCGCTCCTTACCCTCGACGGTCGAGGTGCGAACACCCGAGACCTTCACCTTGAAGAGAGCCTCAACGGCCTGCTTCACTTCGGTCTTGGTCGCCTTCTGGTCAACTTCGAAGACCAGGGTGTTCTGAGTCTCTTTCACGCCCATGCCCTTTTCAGTAATCAGGGGGCGGCGAATGACGGTATAAAGGGTCGGCATTACGCGACCTCCTTCTGGGCCGCAGCGGCCTTTCTCTTCGAAACGAACTTCTTCAGCGTCTCCTGCAGAGCCTCGATCGCGTCCTTCGAGAAGACAGCGTGCTCGTAGCGGAGCAGATCATAGGGATGAACCTCGGAGCTGAGCACCAGCTCAACACCTTCGAGATTCCGCGAGCCGAGATACAGCTTCTCGTCCAGCTTCTTGCTCGTCTCAACCAGCAGTGTTGTCTTGCCAGCCTCAAGCTTGTTCAGGGCCTGGCGAAAGAGCTTCGTCTTCGCCTCAGGAACCGAGAACGAATCGACCACGGTGAACTTGCCCTCCGCGATCTTCGCGGAGATGGCCGAGCGCAGCGCGCCCATCAGCTTCTTCTGCGGAAACGCATACTCGTAGCTGCGCGGCTGAGGTCCATGGACCGTACCGCCTCCACGCCAGAGCGGAGTACGGATCGAGCCCACGCGGGCGCGGCCGGTTCCCTTCTGCTTCCACAGCTTCTTGCCGGCGCCGGAGACAAGCTTGCGGTTCTTGGTCGCCGCCGTTCCCTGCCGCAGGGCAGCCCGGTAGTGCTTCACCGACTCCCAGAGCAGTCCGTCGTTCACCTCACCGGAGAAAACTGCGTCAGAGAGTTCGAACTCCCCAACCTTCTTTCCACCGAGATCGACTACGTTGATGTTTGCCATCGTCCTTCGTTTCTCTTTCTGTGCGGCCATCGATGCGGCGCGCCCTGACTTTGTTCCTCTGCTTTTCCCGGTCTGTTCTCCGAGCAGAGTGTTGCTGAAAATCAACCAGCAAAAACTGAAATCGTCTTGCTTACTTCTCTTTACTTCTTCTTCGGTGCAGCCTTCTTCGAAGCCTTCAACGGATCGAGCGTGGTCGCGCCGGCAAATCCACGACGCTCACGCGGCGGAGCCTTGGCCTTCGAGATCAGAACGTACCCGTCACGAGCGCCCGGAACCGCGCCCTCAACCATGATCAGGTTCTCGTCCAGATCGATCCCGCGAATCCGCAGGTTACGAACCGTCACCTGATCGTGTCCCATGTGGCCCGGCATGCGCTGGCCCGGGAAGACGCGCGAGGGGAACGACGATGCACCGATCGAGCCCTGTACCTGGAACATGTGGCCGTGCGACTTGGGTCCACCGCCAAAGGCGTGGCGGCGAATGACGCCGGCAAAGCCACGGCCCTTCGAGGTGCCGATAATATCCACAAACTTCTCGTCAGAGAAGATGTCGACCAGGATGCGATCGCCAGCCTTCAGCCCGTTCGACTCCTCGCCTTCCTTCGCGGCCGCAGCCTCAACCGCAACCTCCTTCAGAACGCGAACCGGAGGAACGTTCGACTTGGCGAAGTGGCCGGTCATGGCCTTGTTCACCTTCGATGCCTTCACGAAATCGACATAGCCGATCTGGGCGGCGTCGTAGCCGTCCTTGGCCTGCGTCTTCAGCTGCGTAATCACGCATGGACCGGCCTTCAGCACGGTGACCGGGTGAACCTCACCCTTCTCATCGAACATCTGGGTCATGCCGATCTTCTTACCGAGAATTCCTGATACTGACATCGTCGTTTCCTTTCCTCATCATGCTCAGCTCCCGGCCAGGCACTGTAGGTGAATCGCAATAATCGAAGAGCTAAAGCTCTCTGTTGAAATCTTCTTTACTTCTGAACCGTCTTGATCTCTACGTCCACGCCAGCCGGAAGATCGAGCTTCATCAGCGCGTCGACCGTCTGCTGCGTCGGCTCGAGAATGTCGATCAGCCGCTTGTGCGTGCGGATCTCGAAGGCCTCGCGCGACTTCTTGTCGACGTGGGGTGAACGCAGCACGCAATACTTGTTCTTCATCGTCGGCAGGGGAATGGGGCCCGCAACCTGAGCGCCCGTGCGCTTGGCCGTCTCAACAATCTCACCAGTGGAGGTGTCGAGCACGCGGTAGTCATAAGCCTTCAACCGGATTCTGATTCTCTGTCCTGCCATCGTCTTCTCTCTCTTCCTTTACGCAAAGAACTGTTTGGAGTCGCCGCCCGCCGAAGCAGGCGGCGCTCATGTTTACTTGATGATCTCGGAGATGGTGCCAGCGCCTACGGTTCTGCCGCCCTCGCGGATCGCGAAGCGCAGTCCCTTCTCCATGGCCACCGGGGTGTGCAGCGTGATCTCGAGCGCGATGTTGTCGCCCGGCATCACCATCTCGGTGCCCTCCGGCAGCTTCGCCGAGCCCGTCACGTCCGTCGTGCGGAAGTAGAACTGGGGACGGTAGCCGTTGAAGAACGGAGTGTGACGTCCGCCCTCTTCCTTCGACAGCACGTACACCTCGCCCTTGAACACCGTGTGCGGGGTGATCGAGCCGGGCTTGGCCAGAACCATGCCGCGCTCCACGTCTTCCTTCGCGATGCCGCGCAGCAGCAGACCGGCGTTGTCGCCCGCCAGACCTTCGTCCAGCTGCTTCTTGAACATCTCGACACCCGTCACAACCGTCTTGCGCGTCTCGCGGAAGCCGACGATCTCCGACTCCTCGCCAACCTTCACCTTGCCGCGCTCGATACGACCCGTGACTACAGTTCCACGGCCCGAGATCGAGAAGATATCTTCGATCGGCATCAGGAACGGCAGGTCCACCATGCGGTCAGGCTGCGGAACATTCTTGTCCACCGCATCCATCAGCTCGTCGATCTTGGCCTCCCACTGCGCCTCGCCGTTGAGCGCGCCGAGAGCCGAGCCACGGATCACCGGAACATCGTCGCCGGGGAAGTCGTACTTCGACAGAAGCTCGCGAACCTCCATCTCGACCAGGTCCACCAGCTCCTGATCCTCAACCGCGTCGCACTTGTTCAGGAAGACCACGATGTACGGCACGCCAACCTGGCGAGCCAGCAGAACGTGCTCCTTGGTCTGGGGCATCGGACCGTCGGTCGCGGCCACCACCAGAATCGCGCCGTCCATCTGCGCCGCGCCCGTGATCATGTTCTTGATGTAGTCGGCGTGGCCAGGGCAGTCGACGTGGGCGTAGTGGCGGTTCGCCGTCTCGTACTCCACGTGCGAGGTTGCAATCGTGATGCCGCGCTCCCGCTCCTCAGGGGCGTTGTCGATCGTGTCGAACGAACGAAACGCGTTCTTCGGGTTGTGCTTCGACAGCACCTTCGTGATCGCCGCCGTCAACGTCGTCTTGCCGTGATCGATATGCCCGATCGTCCCGATGTTCACGTGCGGCTTTGAACGATCAAATTTTTCCTTCGCCATGACTCTCTCCGTCTTCCTTGACTTCTATTTCAACTGCCAAACTCTGCTGAGCCTTACGGCCCAGGTTTACCTGTCCTTATCCTGACCGTTATTGCGTCCGATGATCTCTTCGGAGACCGACCGCGGCGCCTCTTCATACTGCTTGAACTGCATTGTGTAGTTCGCGCGGCCCTGCGTCGAAGAACGCATGTGCGTCGCGTACCCGAACATCGTGCTCAGCGGAACGATCGCCTTGATCGCCTGCGTTGCGCCGACCATCTCCATGCCCTCGATGCGTCCACGCCGCGAGTTCAGGTCGCCGATGATCGTACCCATAAACTCCTCGGGAACAGTTACCTCGACATCCATCACAGGCTCGAGCAGCACGGGCTTCGCCTTCCTCGCGGCCTCTTTGAAGGCCATCGAACCGGCGATCTTGAACGCCATTTCATTCGAGTCGACGTCGTGGTAGCTGCCGTCGAAGAGCGACACCTTAATATCGACCATCTCGTAGCCAGCCAGAACACCACGCCGCATCGCGTCCTGAATACCCTGGTCGATCGGCTTGATATACTCCTTCGGAATCACGCCGCCCTTGATGTCGTTCGAGAACTCGTAACCCTTGCCCGGCTCATTCGGCTGAATCCGAATCTTCGCGTGGCCGTAGTTACCCGAGCCACCCGTCTGACGGATGTATTTGCCCTCAGCCTCAGCCTGCGAACGAATCGTCTCGCGATAGGCAACCTGTGGCTTACCAACATTAGCCTCGACCTTGTACTCGCGCATCATGCGGTCGACGATGATCTCAAGGTGCAGCTCGCCCATACCAGCGATGATCGTCTGACCCGAGTCAGGATCCGTATGCACGCGGAAGGTTGGATCTTCCTGCGCCAGCTTTGCCAGCGCCATCGACATCTTCTCCTGATCGGCCTTCGTCTTCGGCTCAACCGCAAGCTCGATAACCGGCGCCGGGAAGTCGATCGACTCGAGCACAATCGGAGCCTTGTCCGTGCAGATCGTGTCACCGGTAATCAGGTTCTTGAGACCCACGACAGCGCAGATATCGCCGGCGAGAATCTCCGTGATCTCCTCGCGCTTGTTGGCGTGCATCTTCAGCAGACGACCGATACGCTCCGTCTTGCCTGTGCGCGGATTCAGAACCGAGTCGCCCGTCTTCAACTGACCCGAGTAGACGCGGATGAAGATCAGCTGCCCGACGAACGGGTCAGTCATGATCTTGAAGCCCAGCGCAGCAAACGGCTCATTGTCGTCCGTCTTGCGAGTAAGCTTCTCCTCCAGATTGTCAGGATTCGTACCCTGCACCGGGGGAATATCGATCGGGCTCGGCAGATAATCGACAACTGCATCGAGCAGCGTCTGCACACCCTTGTTCTTGAACGCAGAACCACACAGCACCGGGAAGATCTTCATCCCGATCGTCGCCTTCCGGATCCCGGCCTTCAGCTGCTCAACCGTAGGCTCCTGACCCTCGAGATAGAGATGCATCAGGTCATCGTCGTTCTCGGCAGCAGCCTCAATCAGCGTGTGGCGAGCTTCGTTCGCCTTCTCAACGAGGTCAGCAGGAATCTCTTCCACCGAGTACTGCGCGCCCATCGTCTCGTCGTGCCACAGGATCGCCTTCATCGTGACCAGGTCGACGACACCAGCAAACTTCGCCTCCGCGCCAATCGCAATGTTCAGCGGCACAGCCCGCGCGCCCAGACGATCAACGATCGTCTGCGTCGCATACACAGCATCCGCGCCCGCGCGGTCCATCTTGTTGATGAAGCAAATTCGCGGAACCTTGTACTTATCAGCCTGACGCCACACCGTCTCCGACTGCGGCTGCACACCGGCGACCGCGTCAAAGCAAGCTACAGCGCCGTCGAGCACGCGCAGCGAGCGCTCCACCTCAGCGGTGAAGTCCACGTGGCCGGGCGTATCAATAATATTGATGCGGGTGTTCTTCCAGGTGCAGGTCGTCGCAGCCGAGGTAATCGTGATGCCGCGCTCCTGCTCCTGCTCCATCCAGTCCATGGTCGCAGTGCCCTCGTGCACCTCGCCGATACGGTGCGTAATGCCCGTATAGAAGAGGATGCGCTCGGTCGTCGTCGTCTTGCCGGCGTCAATGTGCGCCATGATCCCGATATTCCGGCAACGATTCAGAGGTATAGTGCGTGCCACGATCCTTCTCTCATCTGCGGGCCCAGCCCGCGGGTAAGTAACTGCGTTGAACCTAAACTTTCAAACCGAAAGGCTCTCTACCGAGAAGCCCCTCTTTACCACCTGTAGTGCGCGAATGCCTTGTTGGCCTCGGCCATACGGTGAACGTCTTCCTTCTTCTTCATCGCCGCGCCACGGCCGTTCGCCGCGTCCAGCAGTTCGGCGGTCAGCTTCTCGACCATGCCCTTCTCGCCACGCGCGCGACCGTAGGTTACGAGCCAGCGAATCGCCAGCGACGTGCGACGCTCCGGATTCACCTCGATCGGCACCTGGTAGTTCGCACCGCCAACGCGGCGGCTCTTCACTTCCAGCAGCGGCTTCACATTCTCGACAGCCTTCTTGAAGAGCTTCAGGGCCTCATCGCCACCCTTCTGCTCCAGGTTCGTCATGGCCTCATAGAAGATGTTCTGCGCGGTCGACTTCTTGCCGCCCCACATCATCGAGTTAACAAACTTCGTGACCAGGGTCGAGTTGTAGACCGGATCGGCCGCAACCTCACGCTTCGCGATATAACCTTTTCTCGGCATCTGCTTCTTTCTTCCCTTCTCGTCTTCCTCCAGGACTGTCAACCTCTCAAGCCACTGGACCTATAAAAAATCAAACAGAAAGTTTTTGGCTTTCAGATCTACTTAGCCGCAGCCTTCGGACGCTTTGCTCCATACTTCGAGCGGCCCTGCTTGCGGTTGGCCACGCCGACCGAGTCGAGCGTGCCGCGAACCACGTGGTAACGAACACCCGGCAGGTCCTTCACACGGCCGCCCCGGATCAGCACAATCGAGTGCTCCTGCAGGTTGTGGCCAATTCCCGGGATGTACGTCGTCACCTCGATCCCGTTCGTCAGGCGGACACGGGCCACCTTACGCAGCGCCGAGTTCGGCTTCTTCGGGGTCTGGGTGTAGACGCGGGTGCAGACGCCGCGGCGCTGGGGCGAACCCTGCAGTGCGGGGCTTGCTGTCTTATAGCGAGTGGGCGTGCGGCCCTGCTTGACGAGTTGATGGAACGTAGGCACTCGAACTCCTTGGTGTTGCAAAACCTGAACTTTTTCAGGCGCGCAGAAGGGTTTGAGCTTCGCCTTGCATCACGCAAGTTCAGGGACGCGGCAAGCGCATCCCAGCGAAGGTATTCCCTGCTTCGCGTCTGTTGAACCCTGTACAGCCAGACGAAAACAGTCGACGGTGGCCGGGTCTAAGATGGCTCACACGTTTTGTGGGCCCGCCCAACTCCGTTTCGCTGTTCCGGCCTACATAGCCCATCCAAGGTGGAGGGTGTCGCAGGCTCGTTTCGATGGGCCGCAGATTATGGCTCTCAGTCTTTCAAGAGCCCTGCGGTATCTTTCTCTTATATCCAGTATAGCACAAATCAACGCTTCCTGCATAAGCAGGACGCTCACGACTGCCTGGGCTTTTCTCTGCCCCCACGCCCTAGTCTCCCAACGGCGCAGTCCGGATACTCGCGGAACCTTCTAACAATAACAATTCCTCTATTGTGAGTCAATAAATAGTGTGTAAAAACGCCGATATCCGCCCCAATCCCGCACGAAAATTGCATGCTACGCTTTCAAAATGACCTCCGCACGTCGCGCGCTTTGCCTCTTCCTCATCTCTGCCTCCGCAATCATCCCCGCCGTAGCCCAGACAGCCTCCTCACACACCTCAGATCCCCGCATCGGCTCCCTCCTCCAGCTGCTCGGAAAGACTCGCACGCCCTCAGAAGCCGCCATCTCTCCCGACGGCTCCACCGTCGCCTGGTCTCTCCGCACCCGCGACGGCTCCCAGATCCACCTCACCAGCGTCGCCGACCCCTCCAAAGACCAGATCCTCACCGTCTCTTCCGCCAGCTCATGCGGCAGCTCCGATCCCACCTGGTCGCCGGACGGCCAGTCTCTCGCGTTGCTCTCCACCTGCGGCGACACCCCAAATCAGGACCAGATCTTCGTTTGGTCAATGAAGACCGGCCAATCGCGCCAGCTCACCCACCTTACCGGAAACATCACCGCCCCCGCCTGGTCGCCTAACGGTAAGAACATCGCCTTCCTCTTCGTCGAGAACGCCACCCGCTCCGCCGGAGCCCTCGCCGCCATGAAGCCCTGGAACGGCGTCATCGGCGAAGACGGCGTCGAAATTCAGCGCGTCTATTCCGTCCAGGTCGCCACGGGAGAAGGTAGTTGGCTAACTCCTGAAGACCTCCATGTATACGAGTTTGTTGAGGCTCCTGATTCCAAGCGAATTGCCTATGTCGCTGCGAATCCGCCAGGTGAGAACAACTGGTGGGTTGCCAAGCTCTACGTCGCACCAACCGACCAAGAAGTACCGTTCATGCCCAAAACGGTCCTCGATACGCAAAAAATCTCAGGCCCACTCCACGGCCTACAGATCGCCCTCCCGCGCTTCTCCCCCGACGGCAAGCAGATCGCCTTCATCGGCGGTCTCATGAGCGACCAGGGCTCAACCGGCGGCGACATCTGGACTATTCCCTCCACCGGCGGCCAGCCGAAAGACGTCACGCCCAACCGCGCAGCCTCGGTCGCCTTCTTCGTTTGGATCGATCCGACTACCCTCGGCATCTCTGAGCACGTAGGCGGCTCCAGCCACCTCGCTGACCTCGACCTCAAGAGCGGCAAAGATCTCCCGGACGTCAACGTCACCTTCCCTGAATCCATCGGCTCAGGTACATCCGTCATGAGCGTCTCGGTAGCCAACAACGGAGACATCGCCCTCATCCGCAGCTCCTTCGAGCGAGCCCCCGAGGTCTGGGCCGGTCCCGACGCGCATCTCAAGCAGATCACCCACCTCAACGACGGCCTCAAGCCCGCCTGGGGCAAGACCGAGAACGTCGAGTGGACCAACGACGGCTTCCACGTCCAGGGCTGGCTCCTCTATCCCGCCAACTACGACCCCAGCAAAAAATATCCCCTCATCGTAAGCGTCCACGGCGGTCCATCCTCCGCCGTCACGCCCCGCTGGCCCGGAGTCAACTACGGAGGCGTCCCCTTCGCCGCCCTCGGCTACTTCGTCTTCATGCCCAACCCGCGCGGAAGCTACGGCCAGGGAGAGAAATTCACTCAAGCCAACATTAAAGACTTCGGCTACGGCGACCTCCGCGACGTCCTCACCGGCATGGATGCTCTCGAAGCCCGCCTCCCCATCGACAAGACTCGCGAGGGCCTCACTGGCTGGAGCTACGGCGGCTTCATGACCATGTTCACCGTCACCCAGACTCACCGCTTCCGCGCTGCCGTCGCCGGCGCCGGCATCAGCGACTGGCAGAGCTACTACGGCGAAAACTCCATCGATCAATGGATGGTTCCCTTCTTCGGATCCACCGTCTACGACGACCCAGCCATCTACGCGAAGAGTTCTGCCATTGACTTCATCAAGAACGTCAAGACTCCAACCCTCGTAGTCGTCGGCGACCGTGACGGCGAATGCCCCGCGCCGCAGAGCTTCGAGTTCTGGCACGCTCTCCGTGCCGAAGGCGTCAAGACCCAGCTCGTCATCTACCCCAACGAAGGCCACGCCTTCCGCGATCCCGCACATCGACGCGACGTCCTCGAGCGTGCTCTCAACTGGTTCGAGACGGAGATGCCGAAAAACTAGGGCACAGGGCACTGAAAATTTCAACGCGGAAGATGCTGACTGCGCACCCAATGCGTCAAAAACTAAGTTTCACTCGAGTATCTTCAACCTGATGTCCTGTGCCCTATGCGCTAGCCCTGCATTTTTCTGCCTAAGTCCAACTTTCTATACCCTAAGCCCTACACCCTGCTCCCTATCTTTCATTTACACTGAAGCCTCGGGAGTTCAGCGTTTGCGGTAAAGACCGTCTAACTTGCGTCCCGGTTGGACGGGGAGGTTCAATGCGTCGGTTCGTTACTCTGGCAGTTCTGTTTCTCTTCACCATTCCCTTTGGCATCTCCATCTCAGGTTGTGCGAAGAAGAGCTCCATTACCTATTGCAGCGGAGACACGGGTCCCATTGTGGGTCAGGCAGTATCAATCACCCTGACTCCCAAGCTCTACGGCATATCGCTTAACTTTGGCCAGTTCGGCCAGGTTGCCGCACCGGCCGCCATCGACTGCAAAGGCTCCACCGTCTCCATCAGCAATTACACCTACGGAATCTTTGACGCCAACGGCAACGCGACCATGAACGTTGCTGACGTCGTGCCCAGCGGCACCAGCGCAGGCAAGCTTTGCGGAGGAACCTGGAACCGCAACACCGGCGGCGGTATCGCCGACTACACCACGTGCAATCCCACCAACCTTACTGGCACAGTCTACGTGGTCGCCAGCTCGGGCGCCGTCAGCAGCAATCCCCTGCCCATCTTTGTCCATCCCGTCGTCACCAGCGTCGTCCTCGGCAGTCCCTCTACCAACTGCTCCACCGATCAGTCCTCCAACTGCTGCGCGATCGCTCAGCAGGCCACTGTCACCGCCCCGCCTTACACGGGAACCTCCTGCATCTCACAGACACAGACAGCGCAAATCGTAGCCCGCGCCTATGCCGGCTCCACGAACATCACCTGCGCCGTCGGCCACCTCACCTTTACGCCGCAGACCTCCTCAATCGTCACCATCGACGAGAACGGCGTTGCCACCGCACAGCAGCCAGGCTCCACTGTCATCACGGCCAACATCTCGAACGCCGGAAGCTCGGCAGGCTTCTTCTCCACCTGCCCGCCGGCACAAATCAATCTCACCGCGCCCACCTGCACCCCCGGCAAGCAGTGCAACGTCGTCGTCGACCAGAACGTCACCCAGCCTCTCACCGCTACCGTGACCGATACGCAAGGGAACTCCCTCACAGGACTGACTCTCACCTATGAGTCAACCCAGCCGACCATCATACCGGTCAGCAATTCCGGAACCGTGACACCGCCCTTCCCCGGCTCCGCTGCGATCACCGCGATCTGCCAACCTCCTTCCTGCAATCCGTCTCCCCTTAATGAGATCGGACTCTTCGGCAACGGAACTCCCGTCGCCTCCAACTCCGTTACGGTCACCAGTCCCGGAACAAACAGCACCCTCCTCTACATAGCCAGCACCCAATCGCTCTACCTCGTACCGGTCGACTTCACAGTGAATACCATCGGTACCCCCGTCCGTCTGCCTTACGTGCCGAACTCCATGGTCATCTCCGACGATGGCTCGAGCATCTACATGGGTAGTTCCAACGAGCTGATGACCTTCAGTGCCATTAGCAACAGCCTCTCGAAAGAGGATCCTTCCGTCACCGGCAACGTGATCGCTATCTCGCCCGATGGCTCAACACTTGTCCTCACGGACCCCACGCGCCAGCTTATTTATCTCTATGCGTCGAGCGGCGGCATCACCTCCACCTACGGTGGTGTGGCTACGAACGCCGAATTCACTCCCGACAGCCAGACCGTCTACATCACCACAGGCACGCCCAACACCAACGGAACGGTCACCCCCGGCAACACGCTGCTGGTTCACTCAACGTTCACCGGCTGGACAAGCATCAGTCTCAACGCTCCGGCCACCGGCGTCGCCATCACCGTGCCCAGCGTCGGAGCCTATCTCGCCGGCTCCCCCACCACGGCACGCAGCTACTGCCCCAGCACCACCATCAACGGACAGACCGTCGTCAGCAACCAGTACTACCCCCTCGCCGACACAGCCTCCGTCCCGACCGACACCGTCATCGCCACCAACGACGGCCTCCACATCCTTGGAGCCACGGTGACCAACGGCCCGTCCATCGTCGATCTCGGCTTCTCATCCGCGCTGCCGCCGGCCCCTGCGACCGGTCAGCCCGCCGGAGCCTGCCCCACCATGGTGTCGTCGAGTTACTTCTCCAGCCAGCGCACCTCACCCAAAACGGTCGCCATCCCCGGAGTCACCGCGACCTCCATCAACAACGTCATCCCCGCTTCTGACTCCAGCGTCGCCTTCATCACCTATAACGGCACCGGATCACTCCCCGCCTACACGCCCGCGACAGGCGCAGTCACCAGCGTCGCCCTCACCGGCAAAGCAACCTCTCCCGTAGCCGCAGCCATCAGCTCCGACAACTCCACCCTGTACGTGGGCACCACCGGCGACAACAAGGTCCACCTCATCAACGTCAAGACGCTCACCGACGACCCGACAAAGACCATCTCGCCCAACCTGCCCGACGTCAACAACAACATCGTCGTTCCAAACCTCATCGTCCAGCACCCGAAGAAGGCCACCTCCTAGCGAGGGCGTAGGGCACAGAGCCCAAGCCCTCGGGACTATCGAAACCAAAGACAAGAAGGCCCGATCGAGAGAGCGGGCCTTTCTTCGCCTTGAATCGCAGCCGTAAAGCGCACTTTCTATTCTTTCGCTACGCGCTGTGCCCTACCCCAACCGCTGCTTCAGCAGGTCCCGCGCAATCGCATCCAGCACGCCGTTCAAAAAGTGGATTGACTCCGGAGCCGCATACCGCCGCCCCACCTCCAGCGACTCATTGATGATGATCGCCGCCGGCGTACCGGGATATCCCAGCATCTCCGCCACCGCCGCTCGAATCAGATTGCGGTCCACAACCGCCATCCGCTCGATCCGCCAGTTCTGCGCATGCGCTTCGATCAGCTTGTCGATCTCCTCCCGCCGCGTCGTCGCAATCCGGTAGATATCCTCGGCGAACCCCCGAGTTTCGTCATCCACCGAATCCCGCGACGGCCAGAACAGATTGCTCACCTGCTCGGGAGTCTGCTTCCCCAGGTCACCCTGAAACAGCATCTGCATCGCCAACTCACGCGACTTCCTTCGAGTCCCCATCAGCGGCCGCCCTCTGCGATCTGACGCTGACCAATCTTTCTCTGAATAGACACCATCTCAATCGCCGCCACAGCCGCCTCAAATCCCTTGTTTCCCGCCTTGATGCCTGCGCGGTCCAGCGCCTGCTCCAGCGTCTCGCACGTCAGCACGCCGAACGCATGCGGCACGCCAGTCTCCTGCTGCGACTGTCCGATTCCCCGCGCCACCTCGTTGTAGATCGCCTCATAGTGCGCCGTCTCTCCGCGCAGCAGACACCCCAGCGTCACAATCGCGTCAAACTTCTTTGACTCCGCCAGCGTCCGCGCCGCCGAAGGAATCTCCCACGCCCCCGGCACTCTCACAATCTCAACGTCCTTCTTCGCCGCGCCGCTGCGATGCAGCCCATCCAGAGCACCCTGCAGAAGCCGGTCCGTAATCACCGTGTTCCATCGCGTAGTAATGACGGCGAACCGCATCCCCGCAGCCGACAGATCACCCTCAACCGCCACTGGCCTGCCGTGCAGCACGTTCTCCGACTGCCAGAACCCCAGAGTCAGCTCCTCACCACCCGTCGCCAGTTTCACCGTGAACAACCGGCTGTTCCAATGCGTCAGCTCCGGCTTCGTCAACAGCGAAGCAATCTCCTCTGTCCGATAACTCCCCACCATCCACTTCTCGACGGCCGCGTGAACCGCATCCAGCTCCGTAACTTCAATCAGCAGCCTCGGCACCGTAGGCAACCGACCTGTCACGAACTCCAGATTCCCCAGCGGGGCCAGCATCGCCGCACCGCGTCCCGTGCCGTCGTCCCACCCCTTGCCCTGTTCAAAGCCCAGCGCCAGAAACAGGCCCTGCAGCTTGTCAAACATCTCCGGCGACGCGACCGCGTTCACCACCGTCATTCCCTTGACCATGCCCCTGATTGTATCGTTACAGGCCTGTACCGTTTGTATCGTTGCGACTGTTTCACCCAGGAGAACGGAATGCACTACCCCACCCTCAACACTCTTCTCTTTGAAGCAGCCGACAACATCGCCACCGTCACCCTCAACCGCCCCAGCGTTCTCAACGCCCTGAACACGCAGCTCTTCGACGAGCTCGAGATTCTCTTCACCATCATCGCCAAAGACCCCGACATCCGGGTGGTTCTCATCACAGGCGCCGGCGAGAAGGCCTTCGCCGCCGGAGCCGACATCAACGAGCTCGTCGCAACCGACCGCGCCACCGGCGAGCAGAAATCCCTCCGCGGCCAATCCGTCTTCCACCTCATCGAGTCCTGCGAAAAGCCCGTCATCGCCCTCGTCAACGGCTTTGCACTCGGTGGAGGCTGCGAGCTGGCCCTTGCATGCACCCTCCGCATCGCCAGCGACAAAGCCCGCCTCGGCCAGCCCGAGGTCAAGCTCGGCCTCCTGCCCGGCTACGGCGGCTCTCAGCGCCTCCCCCGTCTCGTCGGCCCCTCCGCCGCGCTCAAGCTCCTCATCACCGGAGAGATCATCGACGCCACCGAAGCCCTCCGCATCGGCCTCGTCGACGAGGTCGTCCCCGCCGACCAGCTCCTCGCCCGAGGCCGCGAACTCGCCCAAACCATCGCTGCCCAAGCCCCCCTCGCCGTCTCCGCCTGTCTCATCGCCGTCCGCCGCGGAGCCGATCTCCCCCTCAACGCCGGCCTCAGGTTCGAAGCCGATCTCTTCGGCCAGCTCTGCGCCACCGCCGACAAAGCCGAGGGCACTCGCGCCTTCCTCGAAAAACGTCCCCCGGTCTGGAACAGCCGCTGAAAGGAGTTTCGCAGGATGTTCCCTGTCGGCTATTCTCTATGCCGTGGCCATTGGTATGCTTATATCCGTGCCAAGACTCCCCTCCACACTCGCTTTAACCCTCTCCGCAGCCCTCGCTCCTCTCCTTCTCACCGGCTGCACCCATACCTCCGCCCAAGGCAGCACCAACTCCGCACAGGCCGCCGCAGCCGAGCAGCGCGCAGCCATCGAATCCGCCCGTCAGCAGCTCGATCTCATCCCTCCGCCATCCAAAGCTCGCTACACGGCGGTCCACAGTCTTGAGGCGTGGGAGAATCCCTACCTCACCGTCCAGGGCTCGATGGTCACGCTCCACGTCCTGCTCGCCGACGCCAACACCAGCCAGCTCGGCGAGGGCGGTCTCCTGCGTCCAATCGCAGCCCGCCGTCGCAACCTCGACGTCCGTCTCAGCGACCTCCCCACCGCCCTCAACGCCATCCCCGAGAGTGCCTGGCCCTACGGCCGCGTCGTCGCCGTCGAAGAAGCCCACCAGATCCCCACCTCCGACCGCCCCATCGTCCGCCGCAACCTCGAGTCCGTCATCAAGACCCTCAACGACCTCGGCGTAGTCGTCTACGAGTGGGGCGCCACCGGCGGAACCCAAGGCTAAGAGAGCGCCTTCGCCGCGACACAACTGACAACCAGCAACTAACAACCGACAACTGTTTTTCTGCGCTAACATTCCCTAAACAACTCCACACCGGGATAACCGATTGCACATCACGGCGCTCGTTGTCTTCTGTCTCTTCTTTGCCCTCGTCACCCTCGCCGGATTCTGGGCCGCCCGCTGGCGCCGTCCTCAATCGGGCATCGCTTCGCTCGAAGAATGGGGGCTCGCCGGACGCACCTTCGGAACATGGATCACCTGGTTCCTCATCGGTGGCGACCTCTACACCGCCTACACCGTCATCGCCGTACCTGCCCTGCTCTACGGCAGTGGAGCCGTAGGCTTCTTCGCCGTCCCCTACGCCGTCATCGCCTACCCCTACATGATGCTGGTGCTGCCGCGCCTCTGGACCATATGTCACCGCCACGGTTACGTAACCTTCGCCGACTTCGTCGCTGGCCGTTACGGCAACCGCTGGCTCACCATCGCCATCGCGCTCACCGGAATCCTCGCGCTGATGCCCTACATCGCCCTCCAACTTGTCGGCATCCGTGTCGTTATCTCCGCCATGGGAATTCACGGCGAGTGGCCTCTTGTCACCGCCTTCGTCATCCTCGCCGCCTACACCTACTCGAGCGGCCTCCGCGCCCCCGCCGTCATCGCCATCGTCAAGGACCTCATGCTCTACATCATGGTCCTCGCCGCCATCATCATTCTTCCTCTCAAACTCGGCGGCTACGCCCACATCTTCGAAGCCGCCAACATGGCTCTCGCTACTCACACGCCGTCGGCAACGATCCATCTTCGCCACGGACAGTTCCTCAGCTACTCCACCCTCGCCATCGGCTCCGCGATCGCGCTCATGCTGTACCCCCACACCGCGACTGCAGTCTTAAGCGCCAACAGCGCCAACGTCGTCCGCCGTAATGCCGCCATGCTCCCTGCCTACAGCTTCCTCCTCGGACTCATCGCGCTCCTCGGCTACGTCGCCCTCGCAGCAGGCATCGCCACCAAAGACACCAGCGCCGCCATTCCGCTCCTCTTTCTCAAGATGTTCCCCGAATGGTTCTCCGGCTTCTGCCTCGCGGCCATCGCCATCGGAGCCCTCGTACCTGCGGCCATCATGTCCATCGCCGCCTCCAACCTCTTCACCCGGAACCTCTACGGAGCGCTCACCAGCCGCAAAATGCTGCCCCACGAAGAGTCGCGCATGGCCAAGATCGTCTCCCTCGTCGTAAAGTTCGGAGCCCTCGCCTTCATCCTCTACCTGCCGACGCCGTACGCCATCCAGATGCAGCTCCTCGGCGGAATATGGATGGCCCAGCTCTTCCCGGCCGTCGTCATCGGAGCCTTCAGCCGCTGGCTCCACCCCTGGGCGCTCCTCGCCGGCTGGGCCGCCGGCATGGCGAGCGGAACCGCCATGGCCTCCACCCTCGGCCTCAAGAGCTCCGTCTACCCGCTGCATCTCCCCGCATGGCTGGGAGGCACCTGGGCCATGTACGCTGCAGTTCCCGCCCTGCTCCTCAACCTCGCCGTCTCCGCCGCCCTCACGCTCATCCTCCGCGCCGCCGGAGCCGCCGAAGGCAAAGACACCACCGACGCCACCGCCTACGTCGGATAGAACCACGGTCAAACGTCACCCACCAAAAGCACGTCATCTCGACCGGAGCGACGGACGGCTTTATCGTCCATCGCGGAGTGGAGAGACCCCTGTATTTCGCCCGAAGCGCCACAAATGCGCGTGTGCCCCATCCATGACGCAGTCCCTTCGCGTCATGGGTGGGAAGTAAATATCCTCCCAGCCACTCATTCGTGCGAATGTCCGTCCCACCCGAAACTTGCCCTTTTACCGATCCATTCCATACCCTTGAACGCAACAACTTGCATCCAACCAAACCTATGAGCCTCCGCCGCCCGAAACTCACACTCGTCAAGTCCTCGAAGCCCGCCCGCCCGCGTTCCCTCGCCAAGGGAATCGCCGCGGGGCTCATCGGCGGCCTCGTCGCCACCGCCGCCCGATCTTTCACAAGAAAGGTCTACCCTCCACACCGCAAGTCCGAGCACCCCGAGCTTCCGCCCCCCGAACCAACAACCCGCGCCCTCGCCCTGCGCAAGAAGCTCCACGACTCCCACACACTCCACTGGGGAGCCGGAGCCGTCGCCGGAGCCGCCTACGGCGCCGTCGCCGAGTACTACCCCGCCGCTACCCAGAAAGACGGAGCCAGCTTCGGCATGGCCCTAGCCGCAATAACCCAGGACGGAGGGCTCTCCGCCCTCGGCCTCATCGCCAACCCCGCCGAACAATCCCGTCGCGAAAAATCCAGCGATATGGCCTCCTTCGTTGTCTTCGGCATTGTGACCGAAACCGTCCGAAGAGTAGTCCGCAGATTCATATAGCCGCTTTTCTGATTGTCATCCCCGAACAGCCTGCCCTGAGCGAAGTCGAATGGGGGATCTGCTTTCTTCGCCGCGAGCCCAACCTCCCGCCAATTGAGATTTCCACGTGAATCTTGTCAAGCCCCCAAAACAACTTCAACAATCAGAGACAATCCGCAAAGCTAACGTATTCAGCAACTTACATCTGCAAATAAATCTCCTAAAAGTGGCAGAGTAGTTATCTCAGATTCGCTAAAATAGAAATCAGGATAGAAAAAGCCCCGGAAGCCCCGGCGCTTTCTTATGCTCTTTTAAGTGCAACCACAACTGCCACCCGTAACTAGCCTGTTTTCTATATTTTGACCCATAAACCCTTTAGATGGAATATTTTACGTAGGATCACCCAACCTAAACCCAATGTTTTGAATATTTTGACCAAAAAAGAGGGGTATTTTTTTATTTCGAACCAGGAACCGCATCCCGCGTCTGGCTCCAGTTCGCCACCAGCGAATCGACCACGACATGCCCAACCCGGTAAGCCGCCTCCAGCGCCGGAAGATACGCACTGTACTTCGTAACCTTCGTCTCAGCCAGGCTCTCGGCCGCGGTGATGCCGATGCGCTGCTGGTCATAGTTCGAGGCCGTCCGCAGCACCAGCACGCGATGGATATCCACCTTCCCCGCGCGCGCCAGCCACGTCAGCGACTGCAGCGTCCCCGTGTCCTCCATCCCGCACACCGCGTACGTGCCTTTGCCGTCGGTCTCGTACTTCACCCAGTCGCGAGCCCACTGGTTCAGCAACTTGCCGTGCCAGAACGTCTCAGCCGAAAGATTGTCGCCACGCAGCACAAACGGAGGACGATGCGCCACGTCGCCCTCATACTCCATCCGCCGCTCTTTCATCTCCGGAGTGTCGGGAAGCTCAACGCCCTTCGTCAGGTTGAAGGCCCAATCCACAAGAGCCGTATTCAAATGATAGACATTGCCATCATCCCCAAACCGCGCCGTCCGCGGCTGCTCATAAGGAGTCGACTTGCCCAGAGGAACATAACCCGTCTTCCAGTCCTTCGGAATCTCCCGCGCGTCGATCTCATGCGCCAGATCACCGTCAACAACCCAGTCGGACCAAACCGCCGACCCAAGCGAGCCCATCGCAGGATCGATCCCGGCAATGCCCGCAACGACAAAGTACGCATGCGTCAGATCGAACCGCGGATCAAGACCCAGCGCCATGATCGTCGCCGCAGCCCGCGTGTTGCCCACACCGGTCACAACGCCCAGCACGCCGTCCTTGTTCATCCGCAGAGCGTGGTATCCCTGCGGGAACGGCAGCACCGTGTCAAGATGTTCGCGTTCCACCCAGTACTGATGTTCGCCCGGAACGTCGCCCGTATCGGCGCCGACCTCGAACATGTTGACGACGACAACCTTAACCTCAATCGGCTTCTGCGGAGCCTGAGCAAAGACGCAACTGGTTGTCACCAGCAGGAGAAGGCTTGAAAGGAGGCGCATAGTTGATGTTAGCGCACTCCACCAGCGCTACCGCGGGCTATCCGGCAGGTCCGCGCCAACCTCCAACCCGAAGCGCGATAGCTCGCGCTTCTGCAGGTTGTAGTCGACAAAAAACCCAGTGCCGATAGCCAGCGGAATCAACCCCACTGCGGCTCCCGACAAAATCTCGTGAACCTGGAGAATCGCAGTCAACACAAGGAAAAACAAGATGATCCCAATTCCCGATGACACCAGAACGATGCCGGCACGCCGGGCGTTGCTAAGGCTCCGGAGCGGATCCTTAGGTCGCTTTTCATCCAGATTCTCGCCCGGCTTGCCAAGAACCTTCTCAATATCGTCGACGGACATTCCTCTGGCGATCATCGCCATGCGCTGGTCAGCTTTGATTCGCTTGGCATTGGCGTCTGACCAGATGCCGCCGACAATAGCCGCAATCGCAACAGCAAAGGCACCAAGTGGAACGATCACTGCCGGGTTTTCAACACTTATCATGTGGTTTCCTCCCTTTCTGCCCGCGTTAGACAACCGCAGGGCTTGAAAGTTTCAAGGTGTGGCATGAAACTTTCGAGCAGGCGGATGGTCTAACCCGGCTTGACGACTGACCTCACCTTCGAGCAGATCGTGCGCGACCATCAGGCGATGGTCTTCGGAACACTCGCGCGCATGATCGGAAGCAGGGAGAATCTGGACGATCTCGCCCAGGAAGTCTTTCTGCGGCTCTACAAAGCGCTCCCCGCCTTTCGCGGAGAGGCGCTGCTGTCGACATATCTCTATCGCATCACAATGAACGTGGCGCAGAACGAGTGGAAGCGCAGAAAGCGTGAACGGACATCGATGGTGTCGATCTCGGACGAAGTATCCGGTTGGGAAGAGCGGCTTGAACACCCTGATCGAAATGCCGTCGAGCTGATGGAAGAGCGCGAGTTCAAGGAGTCGGTCGAGCAGCAACTCGCGCGACTCAGCCAGGTGGAACGGGCAGTTCTCGTGCTATATCACCAGGAGGAGCGCAGCTACGAGCAGATCGCCGCAGTCCTGGGAATACCGATCGGAACTGTAAGGACGCATCTGCATCGCGGACGGAAGAAGATGCGCGAAGGATTGATGGCAAAGGAGCAAGAGGAGAGAGTGCCATGCGCGGCGAAATGAACAACGAAGAGAGAAACGAGGAATTCGGACCGACAGCGGCCGCGGAGGCCGCATTGGACCTTCGGCTGGTGCGAGCTTTGGAAGACCGACCGCAGTTGTCGGTTGACCGGGATTTCGCAGCTCGGGTAGCGGCACAGGTAACGCCGCGAAGGATAACGGCATACCGGCTGCGGCATAAGATGTCGCTTACGCCGCGCAACTACGGCCGGAACATGATGATCGTGTGTTTGCTGGCGCTGGCAATCGCGATGGTGGCGATCCCGATGGTAGGGCTCTATCGCGCCCCGGTTGTCGAGGCAGTGGATTGGCTGCTCTGCGCGCAGTTCATTTGCCTGGTGGCGTGGCTGCGGTGGCGATGGCAGCGAATGAGCAGCTAGACGCCCTTCTTCTGCGGTTCCCAGATAAACTTGTGGATCTGCAGCGAGAGCCTCGCCGGCAATCCATCCTCAAGCATCCACTCCACCAGCTTGCGAGGATCGAGCGCCATGTTGTCCGCGGTCCGCTGCGGGCTCGGAGTCTTCTGAAACGCAGGCGAGAGCAGAATCTGCCCAGCCTTCTGCTCCAGCTTATGCTCGCGAATAAACTCGCGAGCATATTCATAGTCCGTCCGATCGCTTACGACGAACTTCACCTCATCGTTCTGCGTCAACGCCTCAAGGTTCTCCATCCTGAAGCTGTTCGCCGCCGAACCCGCACCAGGACACTTCACATCGACGATCTTGTGCACCGCCTTGGGAACGTCCGCAAGCGGCCGCTCGCCCGAAGTCTCGATCATCAGCGTGTAACCCTGCGCGAGCAGCCGGTCCATCAACGGCAGCAACTCGCGCGCCTGCAGCATCGGTTCCCCGCCGGTGAACTCAATCAGCTTGCAAGGCGCGAGGGCTTCGATCTGGGCGACGACTTCGTCCTCAGTGAACGGCTTTCCGCCTGTGAACGTGTACTCGGAGTCGCACCACGAGCAGCGCAGATTGCAGCCCGCAAGCCGCACAAAGATGCAAGGCAATCCGGCGAACGACGACTCGCCTTGAACGGACTTATATAGCTCGATGAGATACATCATGGAAGCTACTCGTAGTACCGCGCAAAGCTTGTGTCGGTCTCGTAGAGCGTGCAGTCCTTCACCTTCACGCGGCCCGCGGTCATCTCGTCGAGTTGCTTCGCCGTCTCCTGATAGAAGTAGCGCGCCAGATTCTCAGCTGACGGATTTACCGTCGTAAACGGCTCCAGTTCGTTGATCATCTGATGATCAAGACGATCCACTACCGGGCGCATCACCTGCTTCAGGAGCTTGAAGTCGAGCAGAAGGCCAGCCTGGTCGAGCTCTTTGCCAACGAGCGTGACAAAGACTCGATAGTTATGGCCATGCGGATTCTCGCACTTACCTCGGTAATTCCGGAGGTAGTGTCCCGATGAGAATCCGGCTTCTACGGTGACTTCAAACATGACTCTTCGTTTCCCTTCAACTAGCCGCGCTGGCTGGATTGTTCAGGTTGGGCGCGGCGGACAACGTCCTTATTATTGTACCGGCTTAGCGCCTGCGCCGCTGCCGTCGGGCTTCCTCATCTCTGCGCTCGGCCTGCTCAAAGAGCGTCGACAAAATCCCTGCCAGCGCGATTAACAACGAGAGCACGAAGAGAGCGAGACCGGTCGTGCGCCACAGGCTGACATCGCCGGGCGAACCTGGCTCGTGTGCGACGCTCGTATAAGCAAGACCACAGGAGACCAGCGCAAAGACAAAGAGCGTCGCAGATAGGATGTAGAGATTGCGTCCCATGTTTCTGTCTCTATTCTACGGTCGCACCGCCTCGGTCAACTCAAGCGAAGACAATGCACGAAGCGTTGGTCACGTCGTACCGGTTCGGCGTCACCTTCAGCAGTCCCGTCTTTGGGTCGCGCGAGAAGACGCTGACCCGGTTCGAGAACTGCTCCGCAAGCAGGAGTGAGTTGCCGTCCGGAGAGATGGCGAAGTGACGAGCTTCTTTGCCGCCGAATGGCACGCGACTCAGCAGGCTGAGATGGCCATCAGAGCCGACAGAGTAGACCAGCAACTCTTCGACAGAGCCTCGGTTGCACGCGTAGAGAAACCGGCCAGTCTTGTCGATGACGACCTCGCCCGCGCGGTTGTTAGCGACATCTCCGCCTTGCGGAAGGGTTGGAGTCGTCGCGTCAAGCGTGAGAATGCCTTTCGCCGCATCCCAGTTCATGAGCGTGATCGTCGAGTCGAGTTCGTTGATGCTGTAAGCCCACTTGCCGTTGGGATGGAATGCCATATGCCGCGGCCCAGAGCCAGACGCGGCGGTGAAGAACGGTGGATCGTTGGGCGTGAGCTCCGCTGTGGCTGCGTCCAGCTTGTAGATCATGATGCGGTCAGTGCCGAGATCATTGATCAGAGCGAAGCGGTTGTCGGGCGCGATTGCGACGCCGTGGGCGTGCGGGGACTTCTGACGCGTGGCATTCGGACCATGACCGGAGAGCTGAATCTGAGAAACCGGGTCCGAGAGCTCGCCATCGGACCGGATCTTTGCCGAGAGAACCTTGCCGCTGCCGTAGCTCGCGGCGACGATGCAGCGAACGCTGTGATCGACCGCGAGGTGAACCATGTCGAAGTCTGGAGCTGTGACCGTATTGATGAGCCTCAAGTCTCCAGATGCTTCGATCCGGTAAGAACTGAGCGCGCCCGTCTTCGGCGCGGCCTGGTGCCCGGCGAAGATCACCTTCACACCGCCAACTTTGCCTGTGGCAAGAAAGCCCGCAGAGACAATTGGGGCTACGAGACGCAGACTGGAGAGACTGCGCGTGCCCGGATTCCACGAAGCCGCGTGGACTCCTTTACCTGCGTCCTTGTTGTCGGTTGAGCCGATGTACACAAATTGGCCGGTCGGTTCATCCATCCCGCGAAGCCGAGTTGCAGCCAGAGCTGCGGATGCGGCAGAAGCGAAGGAGCGGCGGGTCCAAATTGGGGTCATAGATTCTCCGCCGTCCATCGTAGCGTATGAGATGAGTTATGAAGCAAAGAAGGCTTCAACGTCTGCGATCTCCTGCGTGAGTCGATACGGCGGAAGGCTCTCCAGAAAGATCCGGCCATATCGCTGCCGCTGGATGCGGGGATCAAGCAGCATCAGAACGCCACGATCATGCAGTGAGCGGATGAGGCGGCCGAATCCCTGTTTCAGCGTAATGACTGCGTTGGGAACCTGGTAGTCGAAGAATGGCTTACCGCCGTTCTCTTCGATAGCCTGCATACGCGCCTTGACCACAGGATCAGTTGGGACACCAAACGGCAGACGATCGATGATGACGCAGCTGAGCTGCTCGCCCTGCACGTCGACTCCCTGCCAGAAGCTCGACGTGCCGAAGAGCACGGCGTTCGGCATGTTGCGGAACTGCTCGATGAGCACGTGGCGCGGCGCGCTGCCATGCAGCAGCAGCGGATACGGCAGTTCGGCCAGCATGCGCTCGTGGATCTCGCGCATTTGGCTGTAGCTGGTGAAGAGGCAGAAGGCGCGGCCTTTGCTGAGTTCAAGCACGCGGCGGATTCGCTCGGCTGCCTTCTCTGTGAAGTCGGCGTCGCGAGGATCGGGCATGTTTGGGGGAAGGTAGAGCAGCGCTTGCTTCTGGTAATTGAAGTGCGATGGCACAACAAGCTCGCGCGCGGTCGCAAGACCGAGGCGCTTGCGGACATGATCGAATCCACCTGAAACGGTCAAAGTCGCCGAGGTCAGGATGACGCTTGGGTAGCTGTTGAAGAGTGTAGTTTCAAGCAACTCGGAGACGTCAATCGGTGTTGCCTGCAGATGCGTATTGAAAGCAGCATGTTCTCTGCCTCGCGCCAAGCTGCGAACGCCTCCAACTGCACGGCGCTCGATCCAGAAGACAGTGTTGAGATCATTCGACTCAAGAAGGAACGCGAGGTGGGCGCGAATGTCCGCAGCGCGCTTGCGCAGTCCAGAGGCCTCTTCGACGTTCCTCAGTCGGTCGAGTTCGCCTTCGAGCCGTGTGAGCGCGTTCAGCGTTGCCGTGTAGGTGTCGCCGCTCTCTTCGAGGAACTCCTCGCGGTGCTCGAACGGCATTCGGCCCATGTTTGCATTGCCCTCAACCGGAAGCGCGGAGAAGAACATCCGCGAGCGCTGATGCAAGGCTCCGCAGGCGCTCTCTATGGCGGCTGTCGAGGCTTGCTTGGCCTTCAGCATCATCTCAGTATCTCGAATCAGTTCGTCGAAGCGTTGCGTGCTGAGACCGATGCCGAAATAGTTTGAAGCCACTTCTTCGAGATCGTGAGCCTCATCGAAGATCACTGCGCCAGCTTCGGGAAGAATTCCTGCATCGGGCGCGTTCGCGGCCTGCTGCTTGATGCTGAGGTCGGCGAAGAAGAGGTGATGGTTAACGATGACGATGTCGGACTCGAGCGCCTTGCGCCGCATCGCGGTGATGAAGCAGCGTTCCCAGTCGGGACAGCTTTGGCCGAGGCAAGCTTCAGTACGGGCGTCCAGCTTGTGCCAGAGCGCGGAGGTCTCGGGTAGCGAGTCGATCTCGGCGCGGTCGCCGGTTTCGGTTGTCTTTTCCCACGCTGCGATGTGGTGGAACTGATCGATCTCCTCGAGGCCGTTCAGGATCGGGTTGTCGCGCAACGCATAGAGCTTGTGGCGGCAGAGATAGTTGCTGCGGCCTTTCATGTAGCAGACGCGTAGCGGGCCGAGCAGCGATTCGAGGAAGGGAATGTCCTTGAAGTAGAGCTGCTCCTGCAGGTTCTTCGTGCCGGTTGAGATGATGACTCGCTGCTGGCGCTCGCGGGCAAGGCGCAGCGCGGGCAGTAGATAGGCGAGCGTCTTGCCGGTTCCGGTCCCAGCTTCGACGATCAGATGACGCTTCTCCCCGAAGGCCTTTTCGATGGCTCGCGCCATGTCGTATTGGCCTCGGCGATACTCAAAGGACAGCGATGAGCGCGAGAGGATTCCGCCCTGCGCGAAGAAATCGTGCAGCGACGGAAGTCGCTCGCCCGGTTCGAGCGGCGGCGGAGGAATCGTGATTGGCGTTGTCGAGGACAAGGCGAAGAAGTGGCAAAGCTCTCCAGGTTTCTATAATAGACAGTGTTGCGGCCGCTTTTGCTAAGTGGCCATTTTGGAACAACCTTGCCGCCGACAGGCCGCAGGAGAAAGCTGGACCTCTGTGGCGCGGAACGACAAGAAACGACTTGGCAAAAAACACCGGCAGGCGAGCACGCGGCCAAAGAAAGGTCGCGCGCCTAAGGTCGCTCCAACTACGGGCGCGGTCGATCCGCGCAAGCGCAAGCTGATCGCGGCAAAGAAGGCCGAGGCCGAGAAGGCGAAGCGGCTGCCGAAGCGCTCGCCTGAGTACGAGGCGCGCAAGCCGCTTCGGGCCGATGATGCGTCGCAGCCTGCGAAGGCAAGCCTCGCGGGCGGCGGCGAGGACTGGCGCGAGGTTGAGCTTGCAGCCTCGCTACTTTCGGTTGCAACGGACAGCTCACACGACGAGATGCCGCTGATTGCGATCTGCGGGCGGCCGAACGTCGGCAAGTCGACGCTTTTCAACCGGCTTACTGGGTCGCGGCGCTCGATCGTCGGCGATGAACCGGGAATTACGCGCGACCGCATCTATGGCGAGATCGAATGGGCCGGACGCGATGTGCGGATCGTGGACACAGGCGGTGTGATTCCTGACGACGCGGCGCTGATTCCGAGCGAGATCTTCCGGCAGGCGCAGGTTGCGCTCGACGAGGCTGATGTCATCGTGATGGTTGTCGACGGGCGAACGGAGCTGGCTTCGCCCGATATGGAGTTGGCGCGGCTGCTGCTTCGCGGCGGCAAGCCGGTGTTTCTGGCGGTCAACAAGATGGATACCTCCGAGCTGCTGGCTGGTGCGGAGAACTTCCGGCGGCTTGGGTTTCGGCATGTCCTCCCGGTCTCGGCGGAGCATGGAACCGGCGTCGGCGACCTCCTTGATGAGTTGTTTGCAGCACTTCCGCCGGAGACGGTCGCAGAGGAACCGAGCGAGGTGATGCTGACCGCGGCGGATGAGATCGCCGAGGACGAAGACGGGCCGCAACCGGTTCGGCGTCTGCGCTCGCACGGCGAGTTCGAGCAGAAGGAGACCAAGATTGCGATCATCGGCCGACCGAACGTGGGTAAGAGCACGCTGCTGAATGCGCTGACCGGTTCGGACCGCGCGATTGTGTCGCCGATTGCGGGCACGACGCGCGATGCGGTGGATGAGGTTGTGGAGCGCGGCGGTCACAGCTTCCGGTTTGTCGATACGGCGGGAATTCGCCGTAAGGGCAAGACGAAGCTGATGGCCGAGAAGCTATCAGTCGTGATGGCGCGCAAGCACCTTGAGGCGGCCGATGTGAGCCTGCTGGTGATCGACGCGACTGAAGGCGTTACGGCGCTCGACGCGAACATCGGCGGTTATGCGCATGAGAGCGGGCGCAGCGTTGTGATCGTCGTCAACAAGTGGGATGCGGTGACGACGAATCGGAACGATGGCAAAGCTCCTGCGGACAAGAAGGTGTATGAGAGTCAGGTTCGTGATGCTCTCAAGTATCTGAGTTATGCTCCGCTGCTGTTTATCTCAGCGGCGGAGGGGCAAGGCATTGAGCAGGTGTTCAAAAAGGTTGAGCTTGTGGCCCGCGAGCGGCGCAAGCGCGTCTCGACGGGGCAGATGAATCGGTTTCTTGAGCGCGTCGACTTTCAGAAGGCGTCGGTGCCGATGTCGAAGCGGGTCAAGATCTACTACATGACGCAGGCTGCGGTGGCTCCGCCGACGTTTGTGCTTTTCACGGACAAGGACGTGAAGCTGCACTTCAGCTTCGAACGGTTTTTAGAGAACCAGATTCGCGAGGCGTTCGGGTTCATCGGATCTCCGATCTGGTTCAAGGTTCGGGCGCGGAACAAGAAGAAATCAGGGTAAAAATTTTTACCCCCTATGTAGCAATACAAACTGTTTATTTTCAATGGCTTGAGTGTTCGATTTTGAGATAAAATATTCCATCTAAATGGGTTATGGGTCAAAATATTGAAAACACAGTGGTTAGGGGTGTGACCTGCGACGTATTTTCAATGACTTGCGATTCGCAGAGGCTAAAATATAGGAAATAAGAGAGTTATCAGCGCTGGTTGGTCGCTGATTGAAAAAGTGAAGGCCTCGGTTGGTCGCCGAGGCCCCTTTTATTTCTGTCTGTTTCTATTGTAACGATGCGGCTGAAACTGCTCTGCCACTTGAACGGAGTTTATTTTTCGCGTGGCAAGTGATTTTATTTCTTTCGATTACGGTGAGTGGTGGCAGTTTTGCACAGCTCCGTGGGGCTTGACAGGATTTTCAGGCGGTCGGCTCCGGAGGTGGCGGAATGATGGGTTCGAAGTGAGGTGGCGGTGAGGCTGGCGGTGCGATGTAGGGGAAGGCTGGTGAGGGTGGTTCAAGCATGTCGCCCAGCAGCGGGTAGCGTCCGCCGAGGAAGTAGAGGGCGTAGGCCTGAAGAAAGACGTGAATGGAGCCCATGACGAGCATCCCGCAATAGAAGAGAAACGCGCCGAAGAGAGCCAGCAACAGGATTGCTCCGGTGAGCATCATGAGATGACCTGCGTCCCCGGCAGAGCGAAGCAGGAACCAGCCGAGGAGAGCGATCAGACCGAGGGGGATCGCGGCGATGAACTCGACAATCAGGATGGCCGCCTCCATCGCGACAAAAGCTGCGATGGAAAGCGCGATCTTGAGGATGACATAGAGGGCGACGGGGCCGGGTTCTGTGCGGAAGAGTGCGAAGAAGCGGCGCAGACCTTCGCGAGCAGCGGTGTTCTCAAGCGCGATGGAGGGGAGAACGAAGTTGGTGAGAAGCGAGGAGCAGAGCAGTGCGAGCGCGAGCGGGAAGCCGATGAGCGCATAGAAGAGAAACAGGTTGCCGATGAACTCAGGTGGTGGGGGCTCGCCAGGCACGGTAGTGGGAAAGTGCTGTACCAGATTGCGGACGGTGATGAAGAAGAGCGGGCCACAGACGACTGCGACGACGACGCTGAAGAGAACCTTGAAGCCTATCCAGCGCCAGGCTTGATGGCTGTGCCGGCGCCAGGAGGGCGCGACGAACTTTTCGTTGAGAAGGACGATGTCGAAGAGGACGAACTCGAGGCGGGCTCCTACGTAGAAGAAGAGGAACATCAGCGCCGAAAAGAGGATGCCTGCGCCAAGGGACAGGAACGCGGCGGGAAGCCCCATGCCGGATGCAGAGGAGAACGAGCCGAGCGTGAAGAGAGGCGTGGGCAGGAAGAATGCGCCCATGACGGAGAGATAGGCTGTGGCGGCGAGCTTCCAGGAGCGGCCCCATTGAAAGGGCTGGAAGAGAACGGCCTTGGTGCGATTGATCGCAGGGTTGATGGCTTCGCTTGCCGAGAGGATTCTCATGTTGTTGGATGAGGGTATCGCGACGTATCGCGTCTCGGACGGAAAAATTTGATGCTATTGCGAATGCATTTCGAGTGAAGCACCGCTTGATTGCGGATCGGCCAAGCTAAGCCAGGCATCCCATGCGGCGAGGGCGCGCTCGCACTGGATGCGGTGGCGTTCTTTTTTGTCGCGGATCTTTTTGCGGAGCTCTTCTTCGAGGGGTGGGAGGAGGTCGAAGGTGATGTTGGCAGGGTCGAAGCGTTTGGTCTTCTCTACTCCAGCCGCGTGGGTGATGTAGTGAGTGAGGGAGCCGTTGGCGGTGATGCGTGGGGCCGGCGTGGGGATTTGGCCTTGTGCGAGGGCGGCGGCGTAGCGTCCGGCGAGGAGACCGGAGGCGATGGATTCGGTGTAGCCCTCGACTCCGCTTAGCTGGCCGGCGATGAGGATGCCTGGGTGGTTGCGGAGCTGGAGGGTTTCGGTGAGGACCGCGGGGGCATTGATGTAGGTGTTGCGGTGAATCTGGCCGTAGCGGAGGAACTTTGCGTTCTCGAGGCCGGGGATGAGGCGGAGGACGCGGGCCTGCTCGCCGTACTTCAGGTGGTTCTGGAAGCCTACGAGGTTGTAGGAGTCGGCGCGGAGGTTTTCCTGGCGTAGCTGGACGACCGCGTAGGGCCACCTGCCGGTCTTTGGGTTGGTCAGGCCGGCTGGTTTCATGGGGCCGAAGCGGAGGGTGTCGCGGCCGCGGCGGGCGATCTCTTCGATGGGGAGACAGCCTTCGAAGTATTTGAGTTTTTCATCGGCGTTTGTGGCGCCCCGACCCACCTTAGTCTCGGCATGGCTGTCGCCATCCCGAGCCGAAGATGGGGCACCCGGATTTGTGGCTCGATCGGCAGTGGGGATTTGTTCCCATTCTTTGGCGGGGACGGCCTCGGCGATGGCGAGGGCTTCGATGAAGCGGTCGTACTCTTCCTTGGTGAAGGGGCAGTTGATGTAGTCGGCGGTGCCTTTGTCCCAGCGGGCGGCGAAGTAGACCTTTTCCATGTCGATGGTGCTGGCGTCGACTATGGGAGAGATGGAGTCGTAAAAGGCGAGGTGGTCGGAGCCGGTGAGGCGCTGAAGTTCGGCGGTGAGCGCGGGCGAAGTAAGCGGGCCGGTGGCGAGGATGGTGACGGTGTCGGGATCGTTTTCTTCGAGGTGCTGCACCTCTTCGCGGACAACGGTGATGTTCGGTTGGGCTTCGATGAGCGCGGCTACCTTGGCGGAGAATTCGTTGCGGTCGACAGCGAGGGCGTGGCCGGCGGGGACGGCGGAGGCGTCGGCGGCGGTGAGGAGGAAGGAGTGGGCGCGGCGCATCTCCTGCTTGAGGAGCCAGGGGGCGGAGTTTTCGGATTCGGACTTGAGGGAGTTGGAGCAGACGAGTTCGGCGAAGTCGGAGGTTTGGTGGGCCTCGGTGGAGCGGGTTGGGCGCATCTCGTAGAGAGTGACCTCGCAACCGAGGGATGCGGCCTGGAGGGCGGCTTCCGGGCCAGCGAGTCCGGCTCCGATGACTTTGATCTTCTTTGCTGCCAACGTGTATCCCCCTCCCCTATCATTTGCGCAAAGTATTCAATCCAGATGATTTAGTTCCGGACTTTGCTTGCAAAGTATTGATTTTACTGAGCGGCAACTCTCAAAGTATTCCATGCATAGGACTTATCCGCGCCGAAGAGCGGTTCGGGTATCTGGATTTTTCGTATTGCCCCCTCTTTTGATTATAGAAGGAGCGTCAAGTGTTTCTGTGGATTTGACGGTTGGCA
The DNA here is from genome assembly GCA_963741395.1 of uncultured Acidobacteriaceae bacterium. Classification (GTDB taxonomy): domain Bacteria; phylum Acidobacteriota; class Terriglobia; order Terriglobales; family Acidobacteriaceae; genus Edaphobacter. Next base: position 536,026 of record CAVUHV010000001.1, on the reverse strand, counting down.
CTCTCGCCTAACGGTTTCTTTTGAAGTCGGCCATCTTCGGGGCTCGTTGTATAGTTTTCAATGACTTGGCTTTACTCCCGGTGAATAAAACTCAAATGGCCCTGAAGAGAGTCGTGTGCCTTCTCCTGTTGGCAGGTTCAACCGTTGCCCCAGCCCAGACTAAGACCCAGACCGACGGCGTCGTTGTTGTACCCCATGCGACGCTGGAAGAGGTTGGCGCGGCGCAGAACGGCTTTCAGGACATTGCGCCGAAGGGCATTTTTCTTACGCCGCCTACAATGACGCTGATTCCACACTCGCCGCAGGCCCATCCGGGCAGCATCTGGCTGCGCTCTTCTGACGATGGGTTGCATATCTGGGGCCGCGTTGAGGCAGATGAGGATAGTTTTCGCTTGCCGCAGCAGAAGTCAGAGATGCTATCGAGCGATCACATTGAGTTGTGGCTTGCGGCTTCGCCGGAAGTTCCGATGCCAACGATTGGATGGGGACATCAGTTCGGCACAGAAAAATTGGACAGCCTGAAGGACTGTGCGGCGGACATAAGAGGCAATGGCGCCGCCGGAATGAAGAAGTGCGAACGCTGGTATGGAGAACAGGTTCAGTATCGGCAGTATCTGCAGCGGTTGTTTGTTCGACAGTGGCTGATCGGCGGTGGAGCGTGGACTGCGCAGCCAACACATTTTTTTGAGGATTTCGCTTCGACAGCATATGCGGGGCTGAAGTCCAACTTCTTTCGGGAGAATCTGCCGGTTGCGCTGGAACCGAAGGGCATGGATGATCTCACCACCGAGGTTAGCTACGACATCCGGCAGGAGCAGAGGACCAACGCCGCGGGCGTTGCAGGGCCGTACAATCGCCGAATCGGCTACAGGTTTCACATCTTTGTTCCTTACAGTTCCTTCCCGCCTGCGCAGCAACTCAAACTCACGGATCTTTACCTGATGGTGGATGTCTTCGGCTCGGCGCCTGAGGGCAGGAAGATGGGCGAGTACTCGAGCACGTCGGCGGCACGGCAGTGGGGAAAGCCGGCGACGTTCAATCATCTGCGACTGGCGACGCCTCGGAGTTTCTCGATTACTCCTTGCGAAGAGAAGCCCGAACAGACCGACCTTTACGGCGAGAAGTATGCTTCATGGTTCTTTCCGACGAAGCCCGGAAAGGACGCTACGTTGCAGTCCACCTTTGCGTTGATGAATCCGGCAGCCGGTTACATGTACGAGCCGGGCGGCGTGTCTCCTGAAGCCGTGCAGGCGAAGTATTTCTGGAAGCAGCTTGCAAATGGGGCTGCGATTTGCAGGCCGAATCTTGCGTGGCATAAGGGCAATGCAACGGCGCGGTCGGAGTTTTTTGTGGATGAGAAGTCCTTTGAGGCCAGAGCGCTGCCGGATGGGTGGACGCTGGTGCGCTCGGGCCCGACTACGTGGACACATAGTCCGTTCGGCTCCGGGCAGTGCGGAGCGTGCCCGGTGATGGGCTTCTCTATGTATGCGGTGTCTCCGCAGGGGGAGATAAGTTCAGCTCTGAACATCACCGAGGATCTGGCGGGCCAGGGTGATGCGGCGAGTGACGCAGACCTTGCGATTGATCCGGATTGGCGCAGGATTACAGAGTACGCGATGTTTCGGGACAATACGGTAAATGACCCGCAGCCGAACTGGACATCAAAGACCTATTGCCTGAAGGGACACACGTACGAGCAGTGTGGCGAGTCGAAGAGTACGCAACCGCCGAAGCCGAGAAACTTCCCGGATCTGGACCAAGTGGATTGACGGATTGCGTCCATCAGAGCTGAGGCAGAATCTGTGGCGCTTCGAGCGAAATACAGGGTTCCTCGACTCGGTACGCTCGCTCGGAATGACGTTGTGTCGTTACAAGTGAAATAAAAGAGGCACGGCTTGCGCCGTGCCATGCTCAGATCAGCGAGCGCTGATTCTTTGAGCGCCTTCTCTTCGGATTTCTCAGATCGTCGGCGAAAACGTAACAATGCACGCGACGAAGATCACACCATAAAGGATCACCAGCAGCGGCCACCACCGATCCACCCAGTGCACTGTTTCACTCGACGAGCTCATTCGACTTCCTCCTTATTCCCACTTCAAATCCTAACCGAGGACGAGAGCTACGCTCAAACTGCTCGTCGCCTTTGCTGTGTGCGGCCGCCAGAATCAGGAGTGGGACTTCGCTGCGAGAGCCTTGAGGGCTTCGCCGTCTACTCGCATGATGCGCCACTCGTGGAGCATGTGGGCTCCCATTTGCTCGTAGAAGTCGATGGCGGGCTGGTTCCAATCGAGGACGTGCCACTGGAAGCGGTCTCCGCGCTCGAGGGCGATGGCGGCGAGGCGGGCGAAGAGGGCTTTAGCAATGCCTCGGCGGCGGAACTCGGGGCGGACGAAGAGGTCTTCGAGATGGACTCCGGCGTTGCCTCGCCATGTGGAGTAGAAGGGGAAGTAGAGGGCGAAGCCAGCGGGCTTTCCTTCCCACTCGGCTATTAAGCACTGGAAGACGGGGCGCGGGCCGAAGCCGTCGCGGAGGAAATCGGCTTCGGTAGCGATCGCGGAATCGGGCGCGCGCTCGTATTCGGCGAGCTCGCGAACAAGGGCTAACATTAGCGGAACGTCGGCGGGGGTAGCTTGGCGGATTGTGAGGGCTGTCGTGGCTTGGGTGTTGGGCATCGTCTTTTTCTACGTTATCTGCGGGAGGGCAGGCAAAGGCAACCGCAGGTCCTTCGACTACGCCTCTCGCGATAAAACTGCGAGAGGCTTCGCTCAGGATGACACATTCTATTATTCGGACTTTGTGATCCGTCTTCTTGTATTGTGTGATTCGGCGCGGGGATCAGTTCTTTGCTGAGGATTTCTGTGAGGTGTCAGCGGAGTTGGCGGCGAGCCACTTATCGAAGGGGATGGTGAAGGAGAAGAGCTGCTTTTTGCCGTCGAGCGTGTGGATCATCTTGAGGTAGAGCTGCGCGCCTTTGAGGGCGGGGTCGTCGAGTTCGCGGACGTCGTAGAAGAGGTAGCCGGCGAGAGTGGAGTGGGCGTTGACTGTGGTGCCCTGGAAGCCGAAGTCGTCGTCGTCTTCGGTGATCTTTTTGTCGACCGGGGCGTGATGGATCGGAAAGGGGACGAGTGGGATTTTGGTTCCCATAGCGTCATGGGTGGAGAAGAGGCGGCGGTTGATGTCCTCAAGGGTGGCGGCGGGGATGACGTCGTGGTTGACGGAGATGAACTGGATGCGGACGTCTTCGAGGGAGAGCGCGGTATCGCTGTCGTTGGTGACGATGACGCGGATGGGAATGAAGCCGTGCTGGACGTAGGGGAGACGGAAGAAGCTGCAGTCGTGGGGGTCGGTGCAGGGTTCGGCGGCGATGGTGACGTGCTCTTCGGGGTGGGTATCGAAGGCGATGTACTCGTTAGCGGGTTTGGGTGGCGGGGCGACCTTTTTGTCGGAGGCGAAGGCCGGAGCTGCGAGGGCTGCGAGGGTGACTGTGCAGAGGAGCGTCTTCAGGAGGAAAGTGAGGGACCGGTAGGACTTCATGGGCAAGTTGATTATCATCTTCGCTGGCGCTCCTGGTAAAGCGAGGTAAGACTAGGGTGATGATGCTGTATAGCGTGCTGTTGGCGGCGGTTCTCGTATTGGGCGCGCCGTACTGGCTGCTGCGGATGGCGACCAGCGGACGCTACAGGGCGGGTCTGGCGGGGCGGTTGGGGCGCGTGCCGGTTGGGCTCCGCGAGGCTGTCGCGGGGCGGCGGGTGGTGTGGCTGCACGCGGTGTCGGTGGGCGAGGTGATGGCAGCGACTCGGCTGATTGCGGAGTTGCGCGAGAGGCTGCCGGGTTGGGTGATTGCGGTTTCCACTACCACTGAGACGGGGCAACGGCTGGCGCGTGAGCGGCTCGGCCCCAGCGAGTCAAACTCGGTGGGGACCCCGGGGCTTTCACCCCAGCCAGCAAGCTGGCCGGGGACCCCGGGGCTGGCCGGGTCGCCGGTGTTCTATATGCCGCTGGACTTTGCGTTTGTGGTGCGGCGGTATCTGAGGGTGCTGCGGCCGGAGATGGTGGTTCTGATGGAGAGCGAGCTGTGGCCGAGGCTGATGCGGGAGTGCGCGCGGCAGGGGATTCCGATGGCGGTGGTGAATGCGCGGGTGTCAGACCGGTCGCTGCCGCGGTATCTGCGGCTGAGGGCGTTGTGGCGTCCGCTGCTGGGGCATGTGTCGCTGTATCTTGCGCAGAGTGAGGAGAACGCGGCGAGGCTGCGGAGGATTGGGGCTCCGGCGGAGCGGGTGCGGGTGAGCGGGAATTTGAAGTATGACGTGCGCGTGGCGGGCGAGAACGCGATGTCGGCTCTGATTGCGGAACATCTGCCGGCGGGGGCTGCGGTGGTGGTCTGCGGGTCGACGTTGGAGGGTGAGGAGCGGATGCTGCTGGAGGCATGGCCGGCGGTGTTGGGGGTGTCTCCAGGTGCGGTGATGGTGCTGGCTCCGCGGCATCCGGATCGATTTAAGGCTGTCGCTGCGCTGGTTGAGGCGAGCGGGTTTGGGCTGAGGCGGGCTACTGAGTTTCGCGAGAGACCGGGGCCGATTGCTGCGGGAAGTATTTTCTTACTGGATACCATCGGCGATCTTGCTTCGGTTTATTCTTTGGGAGCAGTAGCATTCGTGGGTGGCAGTCTGGTAGCTTCGGGCGGGCATAATCCGCTGGAGCCGGCCCAGTTTGGGGTTCCTGTGGTGGTGGGCCCTTCGTTTGAGAATTTCAGGGAGATTGTTGACGACATGCAGGCGCATGATGCCATTCGTGTGGTCGAGCCGCAAGGTCTGGCGGAGGCGTTGTGCGGGTTGCTTGAGCATCGCGCGGAGGCGAAGGCATTGGGTGAGCGGGGAAGGCTTGTCTTTGAGACTCAGGCCGGTGCGACGGAGCGAACGGTGGATGCTCTGATGGATCTGATCGGGCGGACGGCGGGTGAAAGGTGAGCGCGCGGAGGCCGCTGCTGCTACCGCTGGTTCCGTTGTATGGCGGTGTGGTGACGCTAAAGCGGTGGATGTACCGCGTGGGGTGGCTCAGGCAGAAGCGGCTGCCTCGGCCGGTGATCAGTATTGGGAGCGTGTCGGCTGGCGGGGCCGGCAAGACTCCTATGGTGATTCTGCTGGCGGGGATTCTGCAGCGGCGCGGATATGCGGTGAGTATTCTTACGCGGGGATATGGACGTGCGTCGACGCTGGTTGAGCGCGTGGAGCCGTACGACGATCCTCACTTCCATGGAGACGAACCGGTTCTGATGGCGCAGCGTGCGGGTGTGCCGGTGTTTGCGGGAGCAGACCGGTATCGCGCGGGACTGCTGGCCGAGCAGGACAAGACTGACGCGAAGATCGCGGTGCATCTGCTGGATGACGGCTTTCAGCATCGCCAGCTTGCGCGCAACGTTGATATCGTTCTGCTGACGAAGGAGGATGTCGAGGACCACTTGCTGCCTGCGGGGAATCTGCGTGAGCCGCTCTCGGCGCTGCGCTATGCCGATGTGATTGTGCTGCGAGAAGACGAGGCTCAAGAGCTGAAGAGTTTTGCCGGCGGTGCTGCAGGCGCGCGCCGAGAGCCGGTTATATGGGTGATTCGCAGAACGCTGAGCCTGGCGGAGAGCGGAGATGTTCCGCTTCCGGATCTGCCGCTGGCGTTTTGTGGTATCGCGCGGCCTGAGAGCTTTACCCGGTTGCTGAGTGAGGAAGGGTACGAGCCGATTGAGACCGTGGAGTTTCGCGATCATCACACCTATACCGATGAGGACGTGACTCAACTGCTCGAGCGTGCGCGCGGCCTGGGAGCGAATGGATTCGTGACGACTGAAAAGGATGCGGTAAAGATTTCTCCGGGGATGCGCGAGCGTCTGGCCGGCATTGGGCCTCTGATTGTGGCACGGCTGGCATTGGAACTGGTGGACGAAAAAGAGGCGCTGGGGCAACTGGTGGCGATGGTGGGTGAGCTTGATCGGCGGAGGCGCTGATTCTCTTCCCTGCGTGAGAGAATGACGGTTTGATGGAGCAATCCGGACAGATGAAGCCAGGCCAGAGACGGGTGCTGATTGTACGAATCGGCGCGATGGGTGATGTGTTGCACGCGATGCCGGCGGTGGCGGCGATGCGGCGGGCACATCCTGAGTGGTTCATCGGATGGGCGATCGAGCCGGTTTGGAGTCCTCTGCTTGTGGGTGCGGGCGGCGAGATGCCGCTGGTTGACTGTGTGCATCTGGTTCCTACTCGCGACTGGAAGAAGGGCCCGCTTGCGAAGACCACGATTGCCGATGTGCGGCGGTTGCGCCGTGAACTGCGCGGCGAAAGATACGACCTGTGCTTGGATATGCAGGGCTCGATCCGGTCGGCGGTCGTGGGGAGGATGGCGGGGGCCGAGACGTTTGCCGGGCCAATGGAGCCTAGAGAGCCTCAGGCGCGACTTTTGTATGGGAGAAAGATTGCGACGCAGACGGCTCATGTAGTGGAGCAGGGATGTGAGCTGCTGGGTGCGGCGATCGGGGAGCGGCTGTTGCCTGCTGAGGTTGCGCTTCCAGTAGATCCGGAGGCGGAGCGATGGTGGGGTGCGGTGATGGCCGCGAATGCTACGGCGAGGTTTGTGTTTCTCGCGCCGTCTGCGGGTTGGGGCGCCAAGCAGTGGCCTGCGGAGCGCTATGGTGCGGTCGCGAAAAAAATGTCCGACGCTGGCTATCGGGTGCTGGTGAATGCCGCTTCTGCCGATGACAAGCTTGCGCGCGTGGTTGTCGAGACGAGCGGCGGGCGGGCTACGGCTGTGCATAGCACGATGCCTCAGCTGATTGCTTTGGTGCGAAGGGCGAGCGTTGTCATCGCGGGCGACACGGGCCCGCTGCACCTGGCGGCAGCGCTGAAGAGGCCGGTAGTGGCAATCTTCGGACCGACGAGTCCTGCGCGGAATGGGCCGTATGGAACGGTGTCGCGAGTGCTGCGGAGCGCTTATAGCGTGACCAATCACAGCAGGCATGCCGCTCCGGAGCAGGGGATGCTGGAGATCGGTGCGAACGAGGTCGTTGCGGCCGCACTTGATTTGCTGCGTGCGGAACAGGGTAAGGTAATGGGGTGAGTGAACGAACGCAGTGGCAGCGCATCGCGCGGCGCATCCGTGTGCCCCTTGGATTTGTCTTCGCGGCGGTGTTTCTGTGGCTGGCGCGGCCGACGTGGAAGACGATGATTGCGAGCCTTGTTCTTGTTGTCCCTGGTTTGTGGCTGCGCGGCTATGCTGCAGGGTATGTCCGTAAGAATGCCGAGCTGACGCGGACTGGACCGTACGCTTATACGCGAAATCCGCTGTATCTCGGCTCGGTCATGATCGCCTTTGGGTTTGCTGTTGCAGCGGGGAGCTGGAGCATTTTTGTGGCGCTGGCAGCGCTGTTTATCGTCATCTATCTGCCGACGATACGGTCAGAGGAGCAGTATCTGCGGGAGCACTTCGAGGGCTTTGATGAGTACGCCTCGCAGGTGCCGCGCCTGCTGCCTCGGCTGACTGCGGCCAAGACCACGGACACGGCGGGAAGCTTTTCGCGGGAGCTTTATCTGCATCACCGCGAGTACAATGCTCTTATGGGCGCCATCGCCATCTATGCGGCGCTGGCAGCGCTCCTGCTGTTCTTCGGACGGTAGCCGCCCATGGAATCCAAAGCCTGAGAGCTGCCTCTGTCGAACTGTGGGTCTCGAAACTTTCTCCGGGTTGGCGTATTGCTGGTGTGGTTTGCCTGCACGTGGCCGATGCCTGCACAGCAGGCTGGTGCACCAGTCGCTACGATCCCTACACTGCCGCCTCCGGAGTCTGGGTACGTTATTCCGACGCATCAGACGCTTACCTATACGGTTGACTGGCGTGTGTTTACGGCTGGGCTGGCAGTCTTCCAGCTGGAACAACAGGGGACAACGCAAAAGGTGGCAGCGACTGGGGACTCGGTCGGCGGAGTGACACTGTTGTTTCCGGTGGTGGACCGGTTTCAGTCGGCGTGGGATACCAAGACGGGCTGCTCTACGGGATTTAACAAGCAGATCCAGGAGGGGCGGCGGAAGATCTCAAGCGATCTGACCTTCAATGCGGCACAAGGCAAGCAGACAATGGTGGAGCGGAACCTTGTGAAGGGGACGACGAAGGAGCAGGCGGCGTCGATTCCGGCTTGCGTCATGGATTCGCTGTCGGCACTCTTTTACATAGGAACGCAGCCCCTGGTGGTTGGGCAGAGCTTCCGGTTTCCACTGGCGGACTCCATGCGGACGGTCACGGTCACGATGAAGGTCGAGGCGAAGGAAGAGGTCAAGACCCCGGCTGGCGTCTTCTCGACGATTCGCGTGCAGCCAACCGCAGATGAGGGTATTGTGAAGAATCGTGGAAAGATCTGGATCTGGTATTCGGATGATGCGCGGCATATACCGGTGCAGATGCGGGCGAGCCTTTTCTGGGGAACGATTACGGCACACCTGCAATCGATTGAGACGAAGTGAAGACTATGAGCGATTCGTTGCCTGATCAAGAAAACCTAGTGACAGTTGGCAAGTACCTTGAGCCAATGGATGCGCAGATGGAAAAGGGTCTGCTGGAGTCGGCGGGAATCGAGTGCTTTCTGCAGGGTGAGAATGCGAACAGCTTGCTGGGAGCGGCGTTTCGTGCGCGCCTGCTGGTACACAGGAAGGATGAAGAGGTAGCGCGGGAGGTGCTCGCCATGACGGATGAGGATATTTCCGAAGAGATGCCCGAGGGCTGCGAGGAGGAAGACGAGGAGTGCGAGGACGAGGATGATGAGCGGTAGCGTGACACGGCCGCGGGCAGTGCTGTGCCTTTCCGGCGGTATGGATTCGTGTGTGTGCGCGGCGCTGGCTGCGCGAGACTACGAGGTGTATGCGCTGCACTTCAGCTACGGCCAGCGAACGGAGGGCCGCGAGCTGCGGTCGGCGACGGAGATTGCGCGGCTGACAGGCGCGAAGGAGCTTCTGCCGCTGAAGATGGACCTGTTCCGGCGTATCGGGGGGTCGGCCCTGACGGACGCGGGGATTGCGGTTCCGGAGGCCCCAGCGGAGGAGGCGGCGATCGGGAGTGAGATTCCGGTGACGTACGTGCCGTTCCGCAATGCGCACTTTATTTCGGCGGCTGTGAGCTGGGCGGAGGTGCTGGGAGCAAAGAGGATATTTATCGGCGCGGTGGAGCAGGACAGCTCCGGGTATCCGGACTGCCGGCCGGCGTATTATGTGGCCTTCAATGAGTTGATCCGGCAGGGGACGAAGGCGGGCGATATTCGCGTGGAGACCCCCCTCATCGATATGCGCAAGAGCGAGATCGTACGGCTGGGAGTTGAACTTGGCGCGCCGTTCCATGTAAGTTGGTCATGCTATTCCGGCGAGGATGAAGCGTGCGGAGTGTGCGAGAGCTGCGTATTGCGGCTGCGCGCTTTTCGCGAGGCCGGCGTTCCGGATCCGATCCGCTATGCCACCCTGCCGCAGAGGGTGAGTCGAGCATCATAGGTGTAGGTTTGAGGTGGGTTGGCGAGATTCAGAAATTACAACGGGCGCGGTGAATCGCGGCCGGAAAGAGACCAGGAGAAGAGAAGTGATGAAACGTATTGGATGGAAGTGGAGCACCCTGGCAGCATCGCTGATCGTGATTGCCCTGGTTGCGCAGCCTGCCCTCTCGCGGGCGCAGCAGACGGGATCGATTCACGGCCAAGTTACAACCCCGGTAGGGACGCCGGTGACCAAAGGCGAGGTGAAGCTGACCCAAGACCGGGCTTCCGATGAGAAGACCCGAAAGTATCTCTACACCTTCGAGATCGATGCGAATGGCGCCTACAAAGGGACGGACATCGCACCTGGCAGTTACCTGATTATCGTTTTTCAGGAGGGCAAGAGCGTCGATTTCCAGGACAACGTCAACGTTACGGCCAATGAAGACAAGGCGGTGAACTTCGACATGTCGCGCAAGGAGTACATCGACAAGATGACTCCGGAAGAGAAGAAGCAGCTTGAGGAGTACAAGAAGAAGAATTCCGAGGTGACAGCTGCGAATGCGAAGATCGCAAACCTGAATGCAACGCTCACCCAGGCCCGCGCGGACACGAAGGCGGGTAATTTCGACGCGGCGGCGGCGTCGATGCAGCAGGCCACGGCGCAGAAGCCCGACGAGGCGATTCTGTGGGTAGCGCTGGGCGACGCGCAGCTCGGTCAGGCGGATGCTGCAGCCAAGGCGGTGAAGGCCGCGGGTAAGGTTCCTACGAGCGATCCGGACGTTACGCAGAAGTACAACGCTGCAGCGGCGTCTTACAAGAAGGCGATTGATGCCAATACAGCTTCGAAGAAGCCCAGTCCGGAAGTAGCTGCGGCCGCTGAGAATCAGCTTGGCCAGGCCTACGCGAAGGCCGGCAATGGCAAGGATGCTTCAGACGCTTACGAGTCGGCAGCCAAGACCGATCCTACCAAGGCTGGCATGTATTACTTCAACGAGGCCGCGACTCTGTACAACGCGGGCAAGCTGGATGAGGCCGGTACTGCTGCGGACAAGGCCATCGCGGCCGATCCGCAACGTGCTGATGCCTATTACATCAAGGCGCAGTCGCTGATCCCGAAGGCGACGGTGGACCCGAAGACCCAGAAGATCGTGGCTCCTCCGGGATGCGTGGAGGCGTATCAGAAGTACCTGGAGCTTGCTCCTGACGGCCCGCGTGCCGAAGAGGTCAAGGGTATCCTGACCGGCATCGGCGCTGAGGTGAAGTCGAGTTACAAGGCGAGCAAGAAGAAGTCGTAGCAGGCCGGCCACACTGAAATGAGGGCCTCGGGCGCTGGTGCCTGGGGCCCTTTGTCTTGCCCGCGGTTTGGGAGGGTCTTGTGAATCAGGTGCTGGAATTCGATGAGGCTCTCGCGGTGGTGCTGCGGGAGGCTGCGTCTGTAAGCAGGCCGCAGGACGCGGAGACGCTGCCGCTGCTTGACTGCGTGGGCCGCGTGCTCGCTGAACCGGTGGTGGCGGACCGGGATCAGCCGCCGTTCGACCGCTCGACGCGGGACGGATTTGCGGTGCGGGCCTCCGACATTGCGAGTGGCATGCCGGTGAAGGTGCTGGGGCTGCTTCGCGCAGGGGAGAGATGGGAGGGGCAGCGGCTGGCGCACGGTGAGGCGATTGAGATCATGACCGGTGCTCCCGTACCGGAGGGTGCGGATGCCGTGGCGATGCTGGAGCATGTGGAGGCGTTGGAGGGGTTGATCCGGCCTAGTGAGGGCCGGAGTTTGGTCCAGGGGGAGAACATTGTTTCGCGAGGGAGTGAGGCGCGAGGGGGCGATGTGCTGCTGAGTGTCGGAACGAGGATGGAAGCAGCGGAGATTGCGCTGGCCGCGGCTTGCGGGTATCCGACGCTAAAGGTCTTCGCGAGGCCCAGGGTCGCGATTGTCGCGACGGGAGACGAGTTGGTGGGGATCGATGAGACTCCGGAGGCGCAACAGATTCGGAACTCGAACAGCTACGGGATCGCGGCGTTGGTGGCCGAGGCGGGCGGGCAAGCGGAACGTCTTGCGGTTGCGCGTGATCGGGTGGAGGAGATTCGAGAGCGGGTAAGCGAGGGGAGGAAGATGGGTCTGCTTCTCCTCTCTGGCGGGGTCTCGATGGGAAAGTACGACCTGGTGGAGAAGGTGCTGGCGGAGCTTGGGGCAGAGTTTTATTTCACTGGTGTGAAGATGCAGCCGGGTAAGCCGGTGGTCTTTGGCCGCCTGCCCAGACGCGGTGACGCACCGGAGCGCTACTTCTTTGGGCTTCCAGGGAATCCGGTTTCGGTGCAGGTGACGTTCCATTGCTTCGTGGCACCCATCGTAAGAGCCTCGGCGGGAGGGGCAGCGGAGGGTCCGCGGTTTGTGCAGGCTACGCTTTCTGCAGGGGTTGCGGGCAAGGCTGGACTGACGCGGCTTCTGCCGGCTCGGCTGGAGAGCCGGAGAGCGAAGGCAGAGGTGAGGCTGGTTGAGTGGCAGGGTTCGGGGGATCTGGCGGCAAATGCCCGGGCAAATTGCTATGCGGTGTTGCCAGCGGACGGGCGGACCCTGGCTGCGGGGGAATTAACTACAATTCTTCTGAGGTAAATACGGAGTACATCGATTTTCTCTATCATTAGGAGCATGAGGCACTTACGGAATTCAGATAACTGGTCGCTGATCGCTTTGGCGGGAAGCATGGTGATGACCTGGGTGTTCTGTTTTGCTCCGGGTCAGCGACATGTCTTTGGAGACTGGTCAGATCCGGTCTCGGCGCTGGTAGGATTGGCGCTGTTGATTGCCACGTTCGTAGAGGTTGCGGTGCTATTTTCGATGAATCGGCAGACTCGGTGAGCAAGCTCTCGCACTTTGACGCAGAGGGGCAGGCGCACATGGTGGATGTGAGCGCCAAGGCCGAGACGCGCCGCGAGGCGGTGGCGGCGGCGTTCGTCGAGCTGTCGGAGGCGGTGCTGAGGGCCCTGCCGGAGAACCCGAAGGGCAATCCGCTGGAGGTGGCGCGGTTTGCCGGGATTCAGGCGGCCAAACAGACCTCTGCGCTGATTCCGATGTGTCATCCGCTGCCCTTGAGTTTTGTGGATGTGCAGGCCCGGGTTGTTGAGGGAGGGGTTTCGATTGAGGCTACTGCGGCAACGGTCGCCGGGACGGGCGTGGAGATGGAGGCCATGGTGGCGGCTTCCGTGGCTGCGCTGACGGTCTACGACATGACCAAGGCGCTGGATAAGGGGATCCGAATCCGCGAGGTGGTTCTTTTGCGCAAGAGCGGTGGCAAGAGCGGAGAGTACGTGCGGTGAGCCTTCCTCGACTGCCTAGATCGCTGTGGCGAGGTTGTCGGCGAAGAGGTGGTTGGCGTCGTTCCAGGAGTGGGTGAGACGGAATCCTGCAGAGGAGAGCAGAACCTCCACGCGCTGGTGGGTGAACTTGTAGCTATTCTCAGTGTGGATCGTTTCGCCTGACGCGAAGTCGAGGTTAAGGGCTGCGCCTGCGGAGTTGGCTGGGATGTGCACGCGCTGGCTGACGAGCGAGACGAGATGCATCTCGATGCGGGACTCGGCGGCGTTCCAGATGGCGCGATGGGCGAAGGCGGATGGATTGAACTTGGCGGCAAGCTCGCGATTGAGTCGCGCGAGTACGTTGCCGTTGAAAGCTGCGGTGACTCCGGCTGCGTCGTTGTAGGCGGCGAGCAGGGTGGGGACGTCCTTGTGGTGGTCTATGTGCTTGTCTATGTGCTCGTCTAAGGGCGCAAGGTCGGTGCCGAGGAGGAGTTGGTCGCCGGGAAGAAGCTGGGCGCGAAGATTGCGCAGGACGCTGACCGCCTCCGCAGGAGTGAAGTTGCCGATGCTGGAGCCGATGTAGAGCGCAAGAGTGCGAGTGTTGGGAAGTCGATTGAGAGGCAGCGGCTGGGTGGTGTAATCGGCGACCTGGTGGCGAACGGTTACACCCGGGATGTTGGCCCTGATGTTCTTCGTTGCAGCCGCGAGGGCAGTTTCGGAGACATCGACGGGCTGGTAGACGACGCTTCCCTGCCGGCGAACTGCTGCACGGAGGAGGATTCCGGTCTTTGTGGCAGTGCCGGCGCCCAGCTCGATGAGCGTGAGGGTTGGCGGAAGTTTGTTGCCATTGACGCGGGAGGCCTCAGCGATGATCTGATCGGCGTGCGCGGCGAAGATGCTGCGCTCGGCGCGGGTGAGGTAGTACTCGGGGAGCTCGGTGATCTGCTCGAAGAGACGCGAGCCGGCCTCATCGTAGAAGAGCCAAGGGGATAGGGTTCGCGGATGTGCGGTAAGGCCGCGGCGCGCTTCTGAGGCGACCGCTTCGACGGTGCTGGATTCGATGGCTACACTGGCTGCTTCGGAGACCGCGGATGTGAATGGCACCTTGGGAGTTCCCTTCCTTGTGTGCGCGGTCTTGACCGCTTGCAGTTGGATGCCGGCCGGGCGGTTGTCGTCGCTCGCAATTGTAGCCTGCTGACAGGACGGTGTCAGCAGGAGGGTGTCAGACGGTTCAGATGAACTCCTTTTTGACTGCCGTGGCGGGGTCGCCCGTGTTTGGGGTGCCGGCAGGTTCGATGAGGAGAAGATGGACTTCGTCGATGGCGACGGGGCGATGCTCTACGCCGCGGGGGACGATGTAGAGTTCTCCGGAATTTAGCTCGATGTAACTTGTCTTTGCTGCGCTGTCACGTAGATCGATGCGAAGCTTGCCCTTGAGGACGAGGAAGAAGTCGTCTGTTTCCGGATGGGAGTGCCAAACGAACTCTCCTTTGACTTTCACGACCATGACATCGTGGCCGTTGAAAGTGGAGACGATCTTGGGTGACCATTGCTCGGAGAATTTGGAGAGCTTGGCTTCGAGGTTGACGACGGAAGAATTGATGGATGGCTGATCGGCGATCGGCATTTGCACTCTCCTCGCGACCTTTTCTTCTACAGGGATGTTCCATCCTTCATTGTGGGTGCAGATTTTGTTTCCGCACTATTACGAAGGGGCAATTTACTTCGGGGTATCCTGGGCGAGGCGGATGCCGGAGAACTGCCACCGCGTCGAGGGTGAGAAGAAGTTGCGGTAGGTGGCGCGGATGTGGGTGGCAGGGGTTACGCAGGAGCCCCCGCGAAGAACGATCTGCGAGGACATGAACTTGCCGTTGTATTCGCCGAGCGCGCCGGGCAGTGGCTTGTAGCCGGGGTAGCCAGTGTACGGGCTGGCGGTCCACTCCCATGTGTCGCCGAAGAGCTGTTGGAGGCCGGGACGCGGCGATGCAGGCGTGGGGTGGAGATTGTTGGCCTCGAGCAGGTTGCCGGAGATGTTTGCGGCTGCGCTTATCGGCAGGTCCTTTGATTTAGCGACGCTTTGCTCGGGCTGACGGTTTCTTACCTGGATAGCGGCGTGCTCCCACTCGAACTCTGTGGGCAGGCGATGGCCAGCCCAGCGGGCGTAGGCGTCCGCCTCGAAGAGGCTGACGTGGCAGACGGGGGTCTCGCTGAGGTCTTCGAGCGGAATAAAGCCACGCATGGTGTAGATGCGCCATCCGGATTTCGTCTCGGAGTCGCGATACCAGTAGAGCGGCGCCTGCCAGCCTTCGGCGCGCATGGTTGTCCAGCCTTCGGAGAGCCAGAGTTCGGGGCGGTTGTAGCCGTTCTGGTCGATGAAGGCGAGGTACTCCGCGCAGGTGACGAGGCGCGTGGCGAGGCGGAAAGGTTCGAGGTAGACGCGGTGGCGGGGGGACTCGTTGTCGAAGGCAAAGGCCTCGGGAGATTTGGGATCTACGTTGAGACCGATCTCGGTGAGGCCGCCGCTGAAAGCGACCCAGTCGAGGGGAGGAGCGATGACGGCGCCTGGCCTTTCGGGCGCGGGCTCGAGATAGGCCGGGTGAAGAGGGTTGGTGAAGAGGGCGTGCTTGATGTCGGTGGCGATGAGCTCCTGATGCTGCTGCTCGTGCTCAAGGCCGAGGGTGATGCGGCGCGCGGCTTCGTCTTCTGCCGGGTGTTGCAGAAGGTTCTCGATGGCGGCGTCTACATGGGCGCGGTAGGCGAGGATGGAGTCCAGTGGAGGGCGCGAGAAGGAGGAACGCAGCTTCTTCTCGGGCATATCGCCGAGCGAGTTGTAGTAGCTGTTGAAGAGCCAGCGGAAGTCCGGGTGGAAGGGCCTGTAGGCGGCGAGGAATTCGGAGAGGACGAAGGTCTCGAAGAACCAGCTTGTGTGAGCGAGGTGCCATTTGACGGGGCTGGCCTCGGGACAGGACTGCACCATGAGGTCTTCGGGCGAGAGCGGGCCGCAGAGCTGCAGGGTGGCCTGCCGGACGGCACGGTAGCGCTCAAGGAGCGTGGATGCGGTGGAAGTCGGGGGTGCGGTGAGTGCCATAGCGGGCTCCTGCTCCGGTTGTGATCGCTGAATAGCCTTTGGATGCGCGACTGAGATCGTATGTTGGATGCCGTGTTTGATGCTATGGATGAGCCCGGGGTTACAAGTTCGAACCGTGACCGTTGAGGAGACTGGCAAGGAGATAGGCCACGGCAGCGGCGGCACCCCCGATAAGTACTGTCTGTAGTGCGCTGCGAAGCCAGCCGGTCCCGACAAGTCTTCCTTTAAGCGCGCCGAAGATGGCGAGCGCGAGGAGGGTGATGACGACCGAGAGCTTGAGGGCCTGGAGGTTGCTCTGCACCAGCATGTAGGGGAGCAGCGGGATCAGACCTCCGGCGATATACGAAGCTGCGATGGTGAGGGCGGAGCGATGGGCGCGATTCGCGGCGGGCTCTTCCAGGCCGAGTTCGAAGCGCATCATGAAGTCGACCCACGCAGTGGGGTTCTGCTTGAGGGCTGCGAGGACGGGCGCGGCGTTCTCGCGAGGGACTGCGTAGTTCTGGAATATCTGGTAGATCTCCTCCTCTTCGTCGTGGGTGCGCTCGACGATCTCGCGCTCTTCGCGCTGCTTCTCGGAGACGTAGTGCTCGGCGTCGCCGCGGGCGGCGAGGTAGCCTCCGAGGCCCATGGCGATGGAGCCGGCGGCGATCTCGGCGAGACCGGCGAGGACGACGATGCGGGAAGACGCGACGGCTCCGGAGAGACCGGCGGCGAGGGCGAAGGGAACGGTGAGGCCGTCGGAGAGTCCGATGACGATGTCGCGGACGGTTTCGCTGGATTCGAAGTGGCCTTCTATGTGAGGGGTGTGGCTGTGGGGAGTGTGGCCGTGCGGATGATGGGCTGCGGCTTCGCTCATGGAGGTAGTGTATTGCGTGCAGAGCGGGGAGCCTATAGAAAGCGAAGATTTTGTTCTCCCGTAGCGTCTTTCGTCGGGGGCCAACGTCTGTAAGGGCAAAGGTTTCACACGGGAGTTGCAGGGCGCAGGAAAGGCACGTATGCAAGATCGATTAGCGGGACTTGGGGTGGGTTTGCTTGGCCTGGCGATGGTGATGACAGCGCCGACGACGCTGCGGGCGCAGGATGCTCCAGGAGGGCAGGGACGCGGCGAAGGCAGGGGGCAGTTCGGCGGATTGGCGGGCGCCCAGATGGTGCGTGGCACGGTGACCGCTGCGGCGGCAGATCACCTGACCGTGAAGACCGATGCGGGTGACGTTTACCAGGTGGCGATCTCGGCGAATACGCGGCTGAACAAGGACCGGCAGCCGGTGAAGGTGACCGACATCAAGGTTGGCGATGGAGTCGGCGCGATGGGCGTGCTCGATGCTCCGACCAAGACAGTACATGCTGTATTTGTTACGGTCGTGGACGCCGAACAAGTGAAGAAGATGCGGGAGAACCTGGGCAAGACCTACATCGCCGGCAAGGTAACGGCGATCGATGTGGATGGACTGAAGATTACGGTGATGCGCCAGGATAACGTGAGCCAGGTGATCGCGGTGGATGAGGGCACGTCGTTCAAGCGCGGCGGCCGCGGGATGATGTCGATGATGAACGGCAGCGGCCCTGTGGAAGCAGGTGGCGGACGTAGCCCAGGCAATGGCGCTGCGGGTGCTGGCGCGGGTTCAGGATCAGGTGGAGAGAGCATTACGCTGGCAGATATCAAGGTCGGCGATATGGTGGCCGGACCGGGCGCGCTGAAGAGCGGCGTGTTCGTGCCGACGGAGCTGGGCGTCGCCGATCCGTCGCAACAGCGTCGCCGGCGGCAGGCAGAGGGCAACGCAACAGACGGAGCAACGGCCGCACCGAAGACACAGACGGCCCCTTCTCCGCAGTGATGCGCGGGAGTCTGATCTTTCTTGTTCTTTTCTGTGGAGATCGTTGAGTTGTTGGGTCGCAGTGTCTTTCGAGTGCTTGAGGCGAGGTTGATTTGACGCGATTGATTCCATTGTTGGCGCTCGGGGTCGTTGTGACGGCAGGTGCACTGGCGCAGGAGGGGGCACCGGTTGCTTCGCCAGCCCAGGCGACTCCGGCGGCTACACCTGCTGTAGTCGCTACGCCGTCTGTAGTCGATGGAGGCACGATCCGGGGAACGGTGAAGTCGGGACAAGTCCCGCTGCCTGGGGTTGCAGTGACTGCGACCAACACGCTGACGGGAAGAAAATATGCGACGACGACAGACATCTATGGGACGTTCGCGATGTCGATTCCGCGCAAAGGCCGCTACGTGGTGAAGGCGGAGCTGGCTGCGTTTGCGCCGTCGACGCAGGAGGTTCTACTCAACGCTGCAGGCGAGAATGGCGGAAAGCCTGAGCAGATCGCGGACTTTGGGCTGCAACTCGCTTCGCGCGTCGCACAGCAGGAGGCGCAGCAGCAGGCGACAGCGCAGGCTGCGGCGAGTGCGATCACTCGAGGAATGCAGTCACTGAATCTTGCGAGCGGCGGCGACGATCTTGCGGACGCGAGCACCGGTAGCGGCAACAGCGGAGCGCAGATGCCGACGCTCGCAGGTCTCGGCACTACGGACACCGCTTCGGAGTCGGTGGCTGTGAGCGGTCAGATGGGGCAGACGAATGGACTCGCGAACTTCAGCGAGGATGAGATCCGGCAGCGGATTCAGGACGCGATGGCGCAGGCGCAGCGGCAGGGTGGAGCTGTGGGCGACATGGTCAATCAGGTCGCGGGAATGCTCGGCGGAATGATGATGAGTGGCGGGCCGGGTGGATTTGGCGGTGGCGGCGGTGGAGGTTTCGGTGGCGGACGCGGTGGACGCGGCAGTGGTGGAGGAGGCGGAGGTGCGTTTCGCGGCTTCAACCCGACGCAGCCGCATGGAGCTGTCTTCTACCAGGGGGGAAATGGGGCGCTGAACGCGGCTCCGTTCTCTGTGGCTGCGGCGCTGGGCGAGGCGGGAGCGCAGGTGGTTAAGCCGGATTCGATGCAGAACCGATTCGGAGTGAGCTTTACCGGATCGCCTTATATCCCGGGACTATTCAAGCCGAGCACGAAGCAGTTCATCTTCTTCAACGTGACAGGACAGCGGAATCTCAACCCGTTGATCTACAACGGAACTGTCCCGACGCTGGCGGAGCGAAGCGGGGACTTCTCTGCCCTGGGACAGACGCTGTACGACCCGAAGACGGGGCTTCCGATTCCGGGCAACAACCTGAAGAATGCGCAGACGCCGATGTCGCCGCAGGCCCTGGCGCTGCTGAACTTCTATCCGGCACCGAATGTTCCGGGAGCGGAATTTTTAAACAACTACCAGACGGTAACGAACGCCGGACAGAACTCGACACAGGCCTCTCTGCGCTTCGTGAGGAACTTCGGACAGAACAACAACTTTGGCAGAGGCGCAAGAAGGCAGGCCGCTAATGCTCCCCCGTCTCTGCGGCAGAACATTAATTTCAATGGGAGCTACACGCATTCAGCGAGCGACCAGAGGAATATCTTTCTGCCGCTCGGTGGTACGAGCGAGTCGAATGGATATGGCATTACGGCCGGCTACACAATTGGATACGGTCGCTTTACCAACAATGCCTCGGTGAACTGGAACCGCTCGCATGGGATGACGCAGAACTATTTCACGAACGGCGCGTTGAATCCTGCGACCGAGGCCGGGGTCCTGGTGGGCAACTCGACGATTCAGACGAATCCGTTTTACTACGGCGTGCCCTCACTGTCCTTCGGTGGCACCAATGCGCCGAGCGGACTAACCAACACTGCTCCGGCCGATACGATCAACCAGACGATCTCCTTCAGCGACTTTGTGAGTTGGAGCCACAAGAAGCACAACATGCGCTTTGGCACGGACATTCGCCGAGTGCACGCGGATTCGATTGGAGGAGCACAGTCCAGCCTGCTGGGCGTAGCTCCGGTGACGCCGCTGGGTGCGTTCAGCTTTACAGGATATGCGACTCAGAATCCTGAGGCCACCGCGTGCACGGCTTCAGCAACAACGACCTGTCCTGTGCTCCCCGCAAGCGGCGCAGCGTTTGCGGACTTCCTGCTGGGAATGCCGCAACAAGCTGCGGTGCAGGCTG
Source organism: uncultured Acidobacteriaceae bacterium (assembly GCA_963741395.1). Classification (GTDB taxonomy): domain Bacteria; phylum Acidobacteriota; class Terriglobia; order Terriglobales; family Acidobacteriaceae; genus Edaphobacter. The sequence goes on along the minus strand of CAVUHV010000001.1, from coordinate 516,120 downwards.
GTTTGTATAAGGTTTATCTCCGAGCGAATGTATGGGACTGGTATGCGCAGGATGACTGGAGGGCGAAGGCGAACCTGACGCTGAACTATGGGCTGCGGTATGAGTACTTTTCGCCATATGTTGAGAAGTATGACCACCTCGTAAACCTCGCCCACAACGCAAACTTTACCGAGGTGGCGCCGGTTGAGCCGGGGCAGACTTCGACGTTGAGCGGCAGTTATCCGCGCTCACTTGTGAATCCCGATCGCAATATGTTTTCGCCGCGGTTTGGATTTGCTTACCGGCCAACGCCGAAGATCTTCAAAGAGACCGTAGTCCGCGGAGGATATGGCATCAACTTCAATACCGGCCAATATGCGACGATCGCGAAGTATATGGCGAACCAGCCGCCATTCGCCATAACGCAGACGAACCTCGCAGGGCAGCAGGGATGCGGCGCGTATGGCTCGTTTACGTTGGCAGGGGCTTTCAACTGCTCAACGGCAACAGTTCTGAATAACTTCGGCGCGAATGTGAATTATCGACTCGGCCATGTGCAGATATGGGATTTGGATATTCAGCAGACGCTTCCGATGGGCATTGTGTTGAACATCGGCTACAACGGTTCTAAGGGCGGCAACCTAGATATGGTGCGCGCGCCAAACCGAACGGCGACGGGTGTGTTGAACGACGGTGCCCAGCCATTTGCCTATGAAGATTCGCTGGGATACTCACGGTTTGAGGCGCTGCGGTTGAATCTGCGCAAACGGATGCAGAAAGGGATCGCACTGGGAGCGACGTATCAGTATGGGCACTCGATCGACAATGCTTCATCGATCGGAGGGACCGCGCAGAGAGTCGCGCAGAACGATCAGGACCTGAATGCCGAGGAAGGAAACAGCTCCTTTGATATTCGTCAGAAGCTGACGGGCAACTGGGTGTTCGAGTTGCCGTTTGGACCGAACCGCGCATTTCTGTCGCGAGGAGGCTTCTGGTCTAAGGCGCTGAATGGGTTCTCGGTATCTGGAGATTTCACATTTGCGACGGGTAGCTACTACACGCCGCAGTATCAGTTGACGGTACAGGAGGCATCGACAGGCACAGGTAATACGTTGCGGCCGGATCGAGACTTCAGCGAGCCAATCAACGGACCGAGGCGGATAGGAGGGTGGTTCAATCCGGCAGCGTTTACGGCGCCTCCGGCCGGACAGTTTGGCACGGCCTCGCGGAACTCCATCGAAGGGCCGGGGACAATGGTGGTCGATGCCTCGCTGTCACGGACGGTTGAGCTTGGCGAAACTCGGTCGTTCGAGGCAAGAGTGACGGCAGCGAATGCGCTGAATATTGTGCAGTACTCTGGCATCAATACGACACTGAACTCACCGACGTTCGGCCAGGTAACAAGCGCTGCGGCAATGCGTACTCTGACCGTACTCGCTCGGTACAGGTTCTAAAAGGGTTCAAGGAAGAGCTTATGCGGCGAACGATAGCAGCAATTCTGGCGGGAGTGATGGCAGGATCGCCGGGCTTTAGTGCAGGCGCAGCAGCGCAACAGGCTGCGGGTGATGGCACGTTCACACTGAAGGTGCAGAGCGACATCGTACTCACTAACGTTGTCGTCCGCGACAAGAAAACCGGTGAAGTAGTAAAGGGGCTGAAGGCGAGCGACTTCACGATCTACGAGAACGGGAAACAGCAGCAAATCTCCACCTTTGACTTTCAGAATGTAGATGAGGCGGCGGTGCTACGCGAGAACTCGACGGTGTCGGGGAAGGCAACGATCGCGGACCTCGTGAACAGGAACTTTGGGACGAGCACTGAACAACTCAAAGATCACCGACTCATCGTAATGTTCTTTGACCTGAGCAGCATGCAACCCGAGGACACCGACAGGGCCGTCGAAGCTGCGCAGGATTACGTCAACAAGAAGATGCAGCCGGCGGATCTGGTAGCCCTCGTGAGCATGTCGACCGGTCTGACGATGGATCAGGATTTTACTTCGGATAAGGCAACTCTCTTAAAGGGGCTGGGCAGGTACAACGGAACGGAAGGCACAGGCTTCGGCCTCGGGAACGAGGGCGGTGACTCCTCAGGCACAGCGGATGATGCGTCGAGTTACACGGCGGATGACAGCGAATACAACGCTCTGAACACCGATCGTGAGCTCTATGCGATCCGCGCGATTGCGAAGAGTCTCGAGCGGGTGGATCAGCGCAAGAGCCTTCTGTACTTTTCAGGCGGATTGACGCGGCAAGGCATTGAGAACCAGGCGAGCCTGCGGTCTGCTACGAACGAAGCCGTCAAGGCAAACATGGCCATCTACAGCGTGGATTCGCGCGGACTGCAAGCGCTGACGCCGGTGGGCGATGCCTCGACGGGCAGCCTGCGTGGAACCGCTGCTTACAGCGGCGCCTCCATGCAGAACCAACTGAATTCGAACTTCGGCTCCCAGGAGTTACTGGCGACGCTCTCGAGCGACACCGGCGGAAAGGCCTTCTTCGACTCGAACGACTTTTCGCCTGCGTTCCAGCAGGTGCAGCATGACACGGAGGCGTACTACATCGTTGGGTTCCGTTCGACGAACACTGCGCGAGACGGAAGCTTCCGCCATCTCACGGTGAAGATTAATCGCGGCGATGTGAGGCTGGAGTACAGGCCCGGCTATTACGCAGCGGCGGACTTCCAGCACCAGAAGAGCGAAGACCGTGAGCAGGTCTTGAACGACGAGTTGCGCAGCGACCTTCCGGCGACTGACGTGGCGGTGTACCTGCAGGCGCTGTACTTTCGGCTGGAGGAGAACCGGTTCTTTGTGCCGATTTCGCTCATTGTGCCCGGGTCGCAGATTCCGTTCCTGAAGAACGGCGACCGCGACAAAGCGAACATCGACATCATCGGCAACGTGAAGAACGCGCAAGGCATCATCGTCGGGAACGTGCGCGATACCGTGAAGCTGGCGCTGGATCAGTCGCAACAGGTGAAGCGGAAGAATATTCAGTACTCGACGGGCTTCACGCTGGCTCCGGGGCGCTACCACGTGAAGTTTGTGGTGCGCGAGAACCAGACGGGACGCATGGGAAGTTTCGAGACGGACCTGCAGGTTCCTGATTTGAAGAAGGCTCCGATGAAGCTGAGCTCGATCGTGCTCGCAAGCCAACGGACGCCGAATACTTCGAAGAAGACAACAAATCCTCTGGTGCGGGACGGCGTCGAGTGGATACCGAATGTGCCGCATGTTTTTCGGCAGGACCAGCATCTTTATTTTCTCTACGAGGTCTATGACCCGGCGCACGAGAAGACGGAGGGCCCAACCCCGGCTGCGTCGCCGGGACTGACGAGGCGGCCGGCAGGCGCAGTACGGGTGCTGACGAGTATCGAGTTTCTAAGCGGCGGCGTGAAGGTGTATGAGACTCCGCTCGTGGAGGCCAACGCGATAAACACGCCGGAGCGTGGCGCCGTGGCCTTTCAGTTTGATGTACCACTGACGCAACTGAAACCGGGAACCTATGTGTGTCAGGTCAACATCATCGATGACGCCGGCGGCAGCTTCAGCTTCCCGAGACTGGCGCTGCGTGTGCAGGCACCGGCGGCATCGCAGACGGCATCAACTGCAACGGCGGCGGCTCAGGGGGCATCTGCGCAGTAAAGAAAGACTTAGGCTCTGTGACCACTGGCTGTTGACAGTTGCATATCTGAGGCAGATTATTTGTGGCGTACCTCTCGGAGGTATACCTATGAGACGGCTAATCCGCTCTCCCCTTCCCTATATTTTGTTTGGAATCATGTTTCTTTGGGCCCCTCTGTGCGCACAGAAGCCCCTAAGTCACGAAGAGGCGCGTGCACTGGACCATGAGAATCCGACGTGGCCAATGGTGGCGTCGCACCTTCCCGATCCGGCAACTGCAACAGCGGCAAAGCTTGAGCAGGCAGCGGACGTGCTGCGCGCCAGGCGATTCCTCGAAGATGCCTTAGACTACTTCGGTTATTCGCTGCAGCGTGGCGGCGATGAGGTACGGCTCATGAACAAGATGGGCGTGACGGAGCTTGAGCTTCGGCGCCCTGTGCAGGCAAGAGCGTACTTCCAGCATGTGGTGAAGATTAAGAAGAAAGACTCCGAAGGATGGAACAACCTGGGTGCGATTGAGTATCTCGAAGGTCGCTACGGCAACGCCATCTCGGACTACAAGCGCGCGATCAAGCTGGAGAAGGGCGCGGCCTCGTACCACTCCAACCTGGCGACCGCATACTTCGACAAGAAGGACTTCGATGATGCGCGGAAGGAGTATGAGATCGCACTGAAGCTCGACCCGGACATGCTGCAGCACCACGGCACGGCGGGCACAACGACGCGGATGCTCTCCCCGGAAGATCATGCGCGGTTCTGCTATGAGCTGGCGCGACTCTATGCGTCGCGTGGCGATGAACAGAACATGCTGCACTACCTGACGATGGCAAGCGAGTCGGGATTCGACGTTCTACACGAGATGGGTTCGGACAGCGTGCTCGGCAAGTACCGCAAGGATCCAAGGGTACTGTTGCTGGTAAAGAACGCTCATGATCTGCGTGATACCCGAACCTCGGTCGCCGATGCCGCGCCTCTGCCGGCGCTGCCTGTCGAGAAGAAGTAGCGCGTCTCAGCGATAGGGGCAGTGGCGGCAACCGGAGTTGCAGCAGTAGCCGCGCTTGAGGTGGTATGCCTCGGTGAAGACGAGGTATGGTCCTTCATAGTAGAAGTCCTCGGGCGCGAGCGGCTGGGTGGCGTCGTGTGGGACTTCTTTTTCTGAAGCAGCTGGCTCGGTGGGGTCAGGCATCGCTAGAACAAGGGTAGACCAGCGGTTGGAGTGGTTGGGAGAATTGCGACTGCGAGGTTCTGGGCGGGCTCCGTCACCTGTTCGTGGGTCTCGACGGTGTGCAGCGAGCCGTTGCGGTAGAGGACCTGGCGGCCGGGGACGGATGGGACGCGATCGCCCGGAAGCACGATGCCGGCGAGGTTGGTGGGATCGGCGGCGGAGACGGTGATGATCGTGCTGCATTCGCGGGAGCGCGAGGCGCGGAGGGAGTCGGCGGCTTCGGGGAGCGCGTACTGTTCGCCTCCAAAGCCGGTGACGAAGCGGCCGCCACGGAGTTCGCCGCGCGCTTCGAGACGGCGGAGGATGGCGAGAAGGTCGCGCCACTTGGGGGCGTTGGACTCGCGCGTGAGCAGATCGCGGAAGAGGATGCCATAGCGGGCGAGAAGCATGCGCGCGTAGGACTCGAGTGCGGACTCTGTGCGGCGTGCCTGTTCGATCACGGTGGGAGCGGCGTGGGCCTCTTCCGTGAGGAGCGACCAGCGGCCTGCGGTGCTGCGAACCGGCCGCTTACCGGGGGTCGTCGAAGTTGCGGCTGACTTGCGGCGAGGATCCATGATGGCTCGGAGCTGGTCGTAGCCATCGGCTGCTGCGAGGCCTGCAGTGGCAAGTTCCCAGAGAGCGTGCTGCGTCTGCTGCTTTGAGAGATTGAGGATGCGCTGGATATCGGCGGCGAAGCAGGCTCCGCGCTCACGGAGGAGTGATCGAATCTGCAGGGCTTCGGCGCTGAGAGATTGCTGGAGGCGCGGCTCTTCGACGCGCTCGCGGACGAGGGCGTGGGGGAGCCAGTCGGCGGACTCGCGGATGTAGAAGGTGATGGGCGCTGCGTTGGTGGGGATGACGCGGCGGGGCGCGCCTCCGTCAGCGGTGGACCAGGCCGGGTGCGGCGAGATGCGGCCCCAGCCGACGGCTCCGGAGAGGCAGAGAACGTCGAGCCAGCGTGGATCGTAGTTGGCGACGCGCGCGGGGAGCAACGTGCGCTCCCACTCGATCGCCGGCGCCTCGAAGCCTTCGAGTTGAAGGAGTGCTTCGAGGACGCCCTCTTCGCCGGAGAGCTGTGTTTGCGGCGCGAGATGTTGCCAGCCGAGCAGCCAGCGCATGAAGACTGCGGGTGAGACGGGCTCGATCTGCTTGCGGAGGGTGTGAAGCGTGCGGCGATGAATGCGCTGGAGGATGCGTCGCTCGCACCACTCGATGTCGTGGTCGTTCGCGGGCTTCTGGTGATGCTCGAAGACGCCGCGCATGAGGAGCCCCTGCATCTCCATTGCGAGGAACGCCTGGAATACTTCGGAGGGGTTTAGGTTGAGACGTTCGGCGAATGTGTGGGCGGTGGTGGGGCCGAGGAGCTGGGCCCAGCCCTGAACGCATTGTTTTAGGGCTTGCTCTTTTGTGGCCTTCTCGGTCGCCTGACTCCACAAGGCTGCTACGTGATCCGCGCGCTCGGCGGAGGTCCAGCAGGCGATGCCGTTGCAGTCGATGGTCTGGGCGCGGCCTTTGCTGTTAAGGCGATCGTAGAGTGTGGGCCAGTGGCGGGCGTCAGAGTTGTCGATGAAGAAGTCAATGGGTAGCGCTACGACGGAGTGAAGGAGATCGTGCAGTTCGTGCTCGTCGCGGATGTCGGGCCAGCACTCGCGACGGATCTCATCGATGGCGTTCTGGTCGAGTCGGCCTGCCTCTTCGAGCACGCTTGCGGGGAGAGTGCGCGAGAGCGAGACGGCGCGGGCGCGGCGCTCTTCGAGGCCGGCCTCGTCGAGAAAAGCGTAAGGATTGGCGTTGAGAAGCTCGTGGGCGAACTGCGAGGGGACGGGTGTGTCGACGGCGAGGCAGCGGATGCTGCCGTCCTTGATGCCGCGCAGGACTTCGATGAGGCCTTCGAGGTCCATCGCCTCCTGCAGGACGTCCTTCATCACCTCGTCGATCAGTGGATGGTCCGGGATGACGATGTCGCCTTCGATGTTCTCGAAGCACGCTGCGGCCTGCGGAAAGACACTGGCAAGGAGATCTTCGGAACGCGTGCGCTGAATTTGTGGGGCGATGCGCTTGCCCTTGGAGAAGCGCAGTAACTGCAGGCTGCGATTGGCAGCCCAGCGCCAACGGGTCTTGAAGATGGGCGAGGCGAGCGACGCCTGCTCGAGGAGTTCCTTCGCGGTGTATTCGGTGAGGAACTGGAAGACGTCGGCGAGCGGGAAGCTGTGCTGCTCGGCGAGCGCGATGTTGATGCCGTTGTCGGTAGCGGCGGCCTGCAACTCGAAGTTGAATCCGCGACAGAAGCGCTTGCGCAGCGCGAGTCCCCAGGCCTTGTTTATGCGGCCTCCGAAGGGAGCGTGCAGGATGAGCTGCATGCCTCCGCCCTCGTCGAAGAAGCGCTCGGCGATGATGGTGGTCTTCGAGGGGACGGCCCCGAGGACGGCGCGGCCGGTGACTATGTAGGCGATAAGTTGCTGTGCGCCGCTCGGGCAGAGGCCGCAGTTTTCGGTTAGCCATGCTGTGGCGGCGGCGACCTCGGAGTCGGCGGGTGAGATGTAGCTTGGCGAGACGTTCGGTGTGAGCGCGGAGATCTGTTCGCGTAGCTCGCCGACGCCTGTAGAGAGGACCGCTGTGCGCTGTGGGGCTTCGCCCTCCCAAAAGGGCAGGCTCGGCGGAGCGCCGTGTGCGTCTTCGACGAGGACCCGGCCTGCGGCTTCGATGCGCTGGATGCGCCAGCTTGCGTTGCCGAGCAGGACGACGTCGCCGGGTGAGGAGTCGACGGCGAAATGCTCGTCCAGCGTGGCGATCTGCACGCCTTCGGGCTGGAGGATGACGGAGTAGAGGTTGGTCTCCGGGATTGCGCCGCCGTTTGAGATTGCGATCATGCGGGCTCCGCGGCGAGGGTGGAGCTGACCGTGGATGCCATCGCGGAGGAGGTACGCGCCGTAGCGACCGCGGCTCGATTCGATGCCGTTCGAGAGGAGCGTGATGATCTCGTCGAAGCGTGCCCGCGCGAGGTTGCGATAAGGATATGCGCGCGTGAGCATGGCGTAGAGCGAGTCCTCGTCCCACGGCTCGGCTCCACAGGCGGCGACGATCTGCTGCATGAGGACGTCGGTGGGCTCGGGTGGAATTTCGAGCCGGTCGAGCTCGCCGGAGCGCATCTTGCGGATGAGCGCGGCCTGCTCCATGAGGTCGTCACGTGTTGTCGCGAAGAAGCGGCCTTTGGGGATGGCTCCGCGCCAGTGGCCCGCGCGGCCGATGCGCTGCATGGCAACGGCGACGGCGCGCGTGGTGGCGATCTGGCAGACGAGGTCGACGTCGCCGATATCGATACCGAGTTCGAGCGATGCTGTGGCGATGAGGATTTTGATCTGGCCGCTCTTCAGCCGCTGCTCGGCGTCGAGGCGGAGAGTGCGCGAGAGAGAGCCGTGGTGCGCGGCGACGTTCTCGGGGCCGAGGCGTTCTGCGAGCGCGAATGCGATCTTCTCCACCAAGCGGCGGGTGTTGACGAAGACGAGCGTGGAGCGGTGCGTCTGGGTGTAGGCCGCGAGTTTGTCGAAGATCTCCTCCCACATCTTTGTGGTGAGGACGGAGCTTAGCTCGTCGCTTGGGACTTCAATGGCAAGGTCGAGCTTGCGACGCTGACCTACCTGGACGATGTTGGCAGGCTTGCGCGAGGGATGAACGCCGGTGAGGAAGTCGGCGATGAGCTCAATGGGGTTTTGCGTCGCGGAGAGGGCTACTCTCTGGGGCGGATGGTGGAGGCCGGTAAGGAAGGCTCCGGGCGAGAGACGATTTTCGCCGCAGACGAGTGCGTCGAGGCGTTCGAGAGACAGGGCGAGGTGGGCTCCGCGTTTGTCGTCGGCGACGGCGTGAATCTCGTCGACGATGACGGTGTGGACGCAGCGGAGGTGCTCGCGCGACTTGCCCGCGGTGAGCAGGATATAGAGCGACTCGGGCGTGGTGACGAGGATGTGCGGCGGGTTGCGGAGCATTGCGGCGCGCTCTTTGGGCAGCGTGTCGCCGGTACGGACCGCGGTGCGGATCTCGGTTGAGAGGTAGCCGCGTTCGAGAGCCAGTTGCTGAATCTCGCGCAGCGGCTGTTCGAGATTCTTCTGCACGTCATTCGAGAGCGCCTTGAGCGGGCTGACGTAGACGACCTGCGTGGCCGGGGCGAGGCTGCCGGCGATGGCGTCGCGAAGGAGTTTGTCGATGCAGACGAGAAAGGCGGCGAGCGTCTTGCCGCTGCCCGTTGGAGCGGAGATGAGGGTGGCGTCGCCGGCGAGGATGGTGGGCCACCCCTGCTCCTGTGGCTCTGTGGGCGAGCCGAACTTCGAAAGGAACCATTCGGCGGTGACGGGATGCGCCCAGGCTAGAGCGGTGGGGATTGCGAGGGCTTCGGCTACCTGAGGCATGCTATATTTTAGCGCGGATCTGTTCGTTTTTTGTTCGCCGATCGCTCCTCGGCTTTGCGTCCGACAACATGCTGCCAGCGCCAACGTCTCTGATTTCGCAACTCTGTCGTCATTGTGGTGGCTCGCCGTCCTCCCAATCGCTGCTCTGGTATCATCCTCACGCATGCAAGGGCCCCACAACGAAGATTTCGCGACCTACTATCGCTCACTCAACGACGCAGAGCTCTTGGACATTGCCGCTGATTGGCACAGTCTCATCCTTGAAGCCCAGACCGCTCTCCGGTCGGAACTCACTCGCCGAGATCTCGATTTCGTCGAGCCGCCAGTGCCTGACGAAGACTCCGTCGGCTACCGCGACCTTGTCACCCTGCGCCAATATCGCGATCTTTCCGAGGCTATCGTCGCGCGCGCCGTTCTCGAATCGGCCGGCATTTACTGCTTCCTCAAGGATGAGAACTTCGTCCGCCTCGATTGGCAGATGTCGAACCTTATCGGCGGTATCCGTCTTCAGGTTCCCGCCGCTGATGCCGAAGCTGCTTCGGCTGTTCTATCTCAACCGATTCCTGAATCCATCTCCGTCGTAGGCGAGCCGGATTTCACCCAGCCACAGTGTCCCCGGTGCAATTCCGTCGATGTCGTTTGGGAGCGCCAAGGCCGAAGGGCAGCGCTCGTATCCCTCTATCTCTTGTCGTTGCCACTTCCACGTGGCGGGGAGTCCTGGCACTGCAACACGTGTGGAATCCGTTGGACCGACAAAGCAGATGCTGACTCCTAGGAGCTAGCGCGACTTTACCGTATGTGCCCATGCCGGGTTGCAGAAAACATTTCTCGGCCCCCTCACATATTGCCGACGCCGACATCAGCTACTTCGGCGGCCTTGTTGTCCTCATCGAGATACTCTTCGATGACCTTCTCAAGACTTCCCTGTGCGGAGAGGATGAAGTCAATGGCATCGCGGCCTGCACCGGAGCCTCCGGGATTTGGAGTGATGTAGTGGGCGACGTCCTTAACCTGCTGGCGTGCGTTGGCGGTGGCGACGGCAAGTCCGCACTGCCGCATGACCGGAAGGTCGATGATGTCATCGCCGACGTAGGCTAGCTGGTCGAGTGTGTAGCCGGTCTTCGAGAGGATGTCGCGGATGGCCACCATCTTGTGGGCCTGCCCCTGATAGACGAATTCGAGCTTGAGGTCGCGGGCGCGGATGGCGACGGTCTGCGAGTTGCGCTTGGTGATGATGCCGATACGAAGGCCACCGAGGCGGCCCAACGTGATACCGAGGCCATCGTGGGCGGCAAAGCCTTTGGATTCGATCCCCTTGCCGTCCGGGCCGGGGATGACGAAGATCTGGCCGTCGGTGAGGACGCCGTCTACGTCGAAGATGAGGACTTTGATCTTTTCTGCGCGGGCTTCAGCGGTCATTTGTTGATGATAGCTTGGAGGCGTCCTTATCTGCCGGTTGACCCCACCGCCGTGAAGCACGAGAATTGATGGGAGCGCATGCCAGGCATGCCGCACTCTCTTTGAGGTCCTCCATGTCTGCCTATCTTGTCCTCCTGTTCGCCGTTCTCAGCCGTATTCTTCCCCACGCCTTCGGCGCCACCAGCGTCGGTTTCACCGCAGTCGGCGGCGGGCTACTGTACTTCGGCGCGCGGCGCAGCCGCTGGAACGCAATCCCCGCCGTGCTGGCGCTGATGGCGACGGACTACTATCTCACGCACTTCGTCTATAACTACCCGTTCCACGTGAGTGCCTATCTCGTGACGTGGGTGTGGTACGCAGCTGTCTGCCTGCTGGGCTATGAGGTGCTTCGCGGCAAGCCTTCGGCCATGCGAGTCGCTGGCGCTGTGCTGGCTTCGTCAACGTCGTTCTTCATACTGAGCAACTTCATGGTGTGGATTGGCGGCGGCCTTTATCCGCACGCCGCTGCCGGCCTGGTCGCCTGCTACGTTGCGGCGATTCCGTTCTACGCCAACGATGTGATGTCGACCGCGATCACGGCAGGCGCGCTGTTCGGACTTCCAGCTCTGGCAGCCAACATCGCCGAGAGTCTCCGCGAGGCACAGAACGACCGGCACGCCGCATAATTCCACTCCGCAACGGTGATACGAAAGGGCTGCGTGATTGGCAGTCCTTTTTATTTTTCAGGTGTGCTTTCCAGGTTTTCTTCGATTGGAAGGTTCGTTCCGCGACGGCGGTCAAAGATCTTCCGTATAACGTAGAAGACCAGCAACCCGCCAAGGAGTCCGGTAAATCCGAGGACATACTGGATGTGCTCGTGCATCGTGTGGGTTAGCTCGTGCAGAATCGCCGGTCCGTAGAAGACCGTGATGAGCGCCCAGACGAGGAAGCGAAGGAACTTGCCGGCAAAGATCGCGCCGAAGTACCAGACAGCCTTCATCTCGAAGACACCGGCGGCAAACTCGAAGAGCTTCACTGGCATAGGCGGCGGCATCATCGCCGGAATCATGATGGCGAGAAACTCCTGCTTTTCAAAGCGATCGCGGAGTTGCTCGTAGCGTTGCCGGTTGATGCGCTTCAGCAGAAAGAGCTCGCCGCCGGCGCGCCCGAAGTAGTAGGGCACCAGGCTCCCGACGGCCGAACCCAGCGCCGCCATGATGCAGTAGAGGAGGAAGCGCGGGTGGTCGTGGGCGACGTAGTCGATCAGAAGAGCGTCGATCGGTACCGGGATAGACGCTGTGTCGATCACGGCCAGGGCGCAGATGCCCCAGACGCCAAGCGGCTTAAGAAACGCGAGCAGCGCCAGGTTCCACTTGTGGAGGTGAGCTGAGATGGGGATTTTCACTGGGGTTGAACTCTATTTTACCTGCTCACTTCCCGGCTGATGATGAATCCCATGTGACGTTGCGGGGTGCGCCGTGCGCCCTGCGAGAAGGTCGAGCGCGTGAGGCAGCAGGTCGAGGATGGACTGAAGTGAAGTGCGAGCACCGGAGGGGCTTCCCGGCAGATTAACGATGAGCGTGCGCCCTGCGCTTCCGCAGATGCCACGGCTGAGCGCCGCAAACGGCGAATGCTTCGCACCCTCCGCGCGCATCCGTTCTGCAAGGCCCGGGATGAGCCGGTCACAGACCATCCGCGTTGCCTCAGGGGTGACGTCGCGGGGTACGAGTCCAGTTCCACCGGTTGTTACGATTAACTCCGCGTGTTCCAGGTGGTTTCGGAGGGCCGAGGCGATCTGATCGACCTCGTCGGGCACCGTTCCGGACACGATGTTGCGAGCACCGGCTGCCTGCAGCAAGCTGGTCACGGCGGGCCCGGAGAGGTCCTCCTGCTCGCCCCGGAAGCAACGGTCGCTCACGGTAAGGACCACTGCTCGCGCTTCGGCAGGAAATCGCATTTGCTTAGTTTACGTTCTTTCCATGCCACTTCCGTGTCATCCGCACAAGAACATGGGTAGAGACATCATAAAGATGAGAAAATAAGAGGATGACGCAAACTCGGGCGAAAGACCCGGGTTAAGATCCTTTGTATCCCTTTAGCCAGGAAACTTTAGCGTCACGAAGCCGTCAGACACTAGAGCCGATGCCCATACTCGAGACGCCACCCAACTCCGCACCGCCGAATCCGCCCGTTAAGGTGCGCACGCCCCGCTACGGCGAGTTGGAGGAACATGAGCTTATCCATCTGCTGGATACGCTCGACGACGAGCGTTCCCGCGCGCGGTTCCGCGAATCGGTTTATATCTCTATCATCATCTGGCTGGCGATCGGCTGGTTCGTCCTCTACGGCCCGCAGGTCATCTTCCATCAGCCGCGCCTCATCAATCCAGCAGACGTGCTGAAGGAGCGTGACAAGGAGTTGACCTACCTGGACATGCCCAACGACGTGTCTAAACAACTGCCGAAAAAGCCCACGAATGTCATCAGCGACAAGGACCGCGTACAGCAGACGGTAAAGCCGACACTGGATAAGAAGACCCTCGAACAGCTCCGGGCGATGCGCCGGGCCGGCGAGCCCTCTCCTGCGCCGCCTGCACCGGCACCTGCGCCGCAGCAGCAAGCCCAGCAGCAACCGCCCGCGCCCCAGCCGCTACCACAGCATCCGCCGCAACAACAGGCGATGATCGACGCTCCGAAGCCTGCTCCCACGCGGCCAAACTTCGCCAGTCAGACACAGTCTGCAGGTGATGCGATTCGTCAGGCGGCAGAACAGGCGGCACGAAGCCGGGGTGAGGGTGGCGACCTGGGCAATAATGCTCCCGTTGCCCACGGCGGCCTGAACACCGGCGTCGAGGTGCTTTCGGATACGATGGGCGTCGACTTCGGACCCTATCTGCGCAGAATCCTGAGCGACATTCGGCGCACCTGGGTTCCGCTCATTCCAGAAGAGGCACGACCGCCCCTGAACAAGCAGGGCGAGACGCTGATCCGCTTCACCATTCTTCCCGACGGCCGGATCGGCGAGATGCATCTGGAGAATTCGACTCACGACCAGGCAATCGATCGCGCTGCGTGGGGCGGCATTACCGGCGTGGGTCAGTTCCCTCCCCTGCCCAGCAACTTCAAGGGGCCGAACCTCGAGCTGCGCATCATGTTCCTCGTGAATAAGAATCCGCCGGAGTAGCGGCTTGATGTCTGTCTCCAATCCTTCACCACAATCCAACGCAGACCAGCAGGAGCGACGACGGCAGCTCCGCGGGCTTCTGCTGCTCGCCGTTGCCGTGTTGCTGTTCAGCCTGCTGCGCGCTGGAGTCCATCGCGTCTTCACGCCCGGATGGTGGCGGCTATGGTGAAGCATGCCGCGCACTCTGATGCTGAGGTTCCGCTCATTGTCGTCGCCGGTCCCACTGCCAGCGGCAAGACGGCTCTTGCGCTCCAACTCGCGGAGGAGTTCGACGGCGAGATTGTGAGCTGCGACTCGGTCGCGGTCTATCGCGAGATGGAGATCGGCACGGCGAAGCCGACGCTTGAGGAGCGGGCGCTGATCCCCCACCACATGATCGATATCGCCTGGCCAGACGAGCCAATAACGGCCGGCGACTACAGCCGGCAGGCGCGTGAATCGCTGCGCGGCATCGTCGAGCGCGGGCATCTGCCGATCGTCGCCGGAGGCACCGGACTCTACCTGCGCGCGCTCATCGACGGCCTCTTCCCTGCCCCACCGCAAAAGACGGGGCGGCGTGAACGGCTGCGCAGCATCGCAGCAAAGCGCGGCCCTGCCTACCTGCATCGCATCCTCATGCGACTCGATCGCGCGGCGGCCGAGGCTATCCACGTCAACGACGTCCCTAAGGTGATTCGCGCGGTCGAGGTCTCGCTCGCTGCGGATCGGCCGCTGACGGAGCAGTGGCAAAAGGGGCGCGATGCGCTCCTGGGCTATCGCATCCTGCGGATTGGGCTCGATCCACCAAGGCCGCAGCTCTACGAGCGCATCAACCAGCGCGCCGCTGCAATGTTCGATCGCGGGCTGGTCGAAGAGACGACGCGGCTGATCGAGCGCTATGGGCCGGAGTGCCGCCCGCTGAACTCGCTCGGCTATTCCGAGGCCGCTGCCGTTGTGCGCGGCGAGATGACACGCGAAGAGGCAGTCGTTCTGGCACAGCAAGGCCATCGCAACTATGCCAAACGCCAGCTCACCTGGTTTCGCCGCGAGCGCGAGATGCACTGGCTCAAAGGCTGCGGTGGCGACGAGGAGATTTTTGCCCAGGCGAAGGCCCTCGTCCACGCAGATCTCAAAGCGAGCCGGGCTTGATTCTGGTTTGCGGGCTGCCTCGGCTGCTGATCCAGCTTCCGAACCCAATGCAAAGGCCCATCATTCACGATGGGCCTTTTGCTGATGGTGATGAAACTGCTATGAAGACTGCACAACGAGGTCTTCTGCCAGCTTGAAGTGCACAATCGACTCCGATGGTATATCGAGGTCTCGATTACCTGTGAGTCCCGCCGCCGCAGTTCCTGCACCCGCTCCCGCAAGTCCGCCTATCAGCAGGCCCGTGCCTCCAGTGGCAACGCCGCCGATAAGCATTCCCAGGCCGGTGCCCCCGCCGATGAAAGCTGCGGACCGCTTGCCCTTGCCCTTCTTGGTTCGAGTCAGATCGCTCGACGCAACCGGGTAGCGCGTGCCGTTCAGTGTCAGAGACGTGAGGCGAAGTTCCAGGATCGATTCGCCCTTGAAGTGTCCACGCCGGTGTGACTCTTCAACAACACCGCCGACCGGGGTTCCCTTCGGGATGATCACGCGATCGTTGGGGCCCACGCCCACTACCGACTCGGCCAGCTCACCGTCAAAGTTATCTCCTGCGTGGCTTGTCTTCACGCTGATGTGCTGGTTGATACGAATGGCAAGCGTCGTGCCTGCAGGGACGTTGACGTCGGCCGGGACCACGACTGGGGCGGCTTCGGGAGCAGGCGCAGTTGCGGGCTGAGGAGCGGCTGCTTGAGCCTGCGTCGCCGGAGTTCCTGGAGCCATGGCCGGAGTATTCGCCGGAACACTCGGAGCCGGCGTTACTGTTGTTGTCACGGCCTCCGTGGTTTGTCCGGGAGCCGGCGGCTGAACCGTCGTTGTCGTTACATTGCCGTTCTTGTCGGTGGAGGTAACCTGCTGCGGTTGTCCTGTCGCGGCCGCCTGCTTCTTCGCCTGCTCAATCGCAGCGTCCTGCTTTGACTGGCAGCCGGTGAATACCATCAGGGCCATCGCCATTGTTGTAACTGACACAAATCTTTGGGGAGTTTTCATTGCACGAGCCTCTTTCTTGACGAAATAAACAACTGAATCGGCGCACGGAAAAAGCAGACCATCGCCTGCGCCAACGACATAAGATGCTTTGCATCGTATCGCGACTGCCTGTGAGCGAAAAGGTTTAAGATAGTCTGCATGACTACTGCTACCGCCTCGCGCCCGCAACTCGCACATCTGACGGAACAATTGAATGACCTCAGGCAACGCGGGACTTACTTTCGGCTTCGCGTGCTGGAGGATGCGCAGGCACCGGTTTGCACGTATGACGGCAAGAAGGTGATCAACCTCGCAAGCAATAACTACCTCGGCCTTTGCGATCATCCGAAGCTTCGCGAAGTGGCGATTGCGGCCACGGAGAAGTACGGTGTCGGCTCAGGTGCCGTGCGGACGATAGCCGGCACGATGCGTATCCACATGGAGCTTGAGGAAAAGATCGCCGCATTCAAAGGAGTCGAAGCGTGCGTCGTCTTCCAGTCCGGCTTCACGGCGAACGCAGGGACTGTGTCGAGCATTCTGGGCAAGGAAGACTTCATCATCTCGGATGAACTCAACCACGCCAGCATCATCGACGGCGCTCGGCTCTCGCGCGCGAAGATCAAGGTCTTCCGCCACAAAGACGTCGCTCACGCCGAGGAGCTGCTGAAGGAAGTCCAGAACGAGCGTGGCCGCAAGCTCGTCATCACAGACGGCGTCTTCTCAATGGATGGCGACATCGGTCCGGTGGACAAGCTGTGCGACCTGTGCGACAAGTACGGCGCGATCATGATGGTCGATGATGCACACGCGAGCGGCGTGCTGGGCCGCAATGGACGCGGCAGCGTGGATCACTTTCATTGCACCTCGCGCGTGGATGTGCAGGTGGGCACGCTTTCCAAGGCTATCGGCGCGCTTGGAGGCTACGTGTGCGGCAGTCGTGACCTCATCGACTATCTCTACCATCGTGCGCGGCCGTTCCTGTTCTCGACCTCGCATCCGCCGTCGGTCGCGGCGACGTGCATCGCCGCCTTCGACATTCTGGAGAACGAGCCGGAGCGTATCGAGCGCTTGTGGTCGAACACACGCTACTTCAAGGAGCAGCTCGCCGCTGCAGGTTTCGACACGGGCGGGCGAACGACGCCTTCGAGCGAGACACCGATCACTCCGATCATCATCGGCGATGGACGGAAGACAATGGAGTTCAGCAAGGCGCTGTTCGACGCTGGAGTGATGGCAACAGGCATCGCGTTTCCCACGGTTCCTGAGGGCAAGGCTCGCGTTCGCACCATCATGACAAGCGAGCACAGCCGCGAGCAGATCGATCAGGCGTTGCAGACGTTGACCGAAGTCGCGCGAAAGATGTCGATTCTGAGCTAAGTTGCCGGTTTGTTGCTGTCAGGGTGAAACCCGAAGCTACTCGTCGTAAGATCATGATCGCCTTTGCGGCGATGCGTCCTTACGCCGCGGCGACGTGAGAGAAAACGATGCAGGCAGTCGAGGCATTGCCAGGGATGCAGTCCCAAGGCGCGCACGATGGCTCGCTGGAAGAAGGTCTTGCGAGTGACACGCGTGGTTCTGGCTGAGTTGCACCGCTTACAGAGGACTTTGCTGGTCGCAGGCAGCATGGTCAATTGGATGCAGATTATAGGGACATGCGAGCGGTTTTGTAAGCAAAATCAGCGAGTTGTGGCAAATTATGCACAATGTTTGGGGGCTTGACAGGATTTCTGTGGAAATCCTGACGGCGTGGTTTGATTGGGAGATGAAGAAGATTCTGTTGAGCTGGAGTGGAGGGAAGGATTCGGCCTGGGCGCTGCACCTGCTGCGGCGGTCGGGAGAGTTTGAGGTGGGCGGGTTGTTGACGACGGTGAATGAGCGGTTCCGGCGGGTTGCGATCCATGGGTTTCGGGAGGAGTTGCTGGAGCGGCAGGCGGAGATGGCGGGGCTGCCGCTGTGGAAGGTTGACCTGCCGTTTCCCTGCTCGAACGAGGAGTATGAGGCGCGGATGGCGGTGGCTTGTGCACGGGCGGTGCGGGAGGGGTTTGTTGGGGTCGCTTTTGGCGATCTGTTTCTGGAGGATATCCGGGCTTACCGGGTGGCGAAGCTGGCGGGGACGGGGCTGGAGCCAGTGTTTCCGGTGTGGGGGATTCCGACGGATGTTCTTGCGGCGGAGATGATGACGAGTGGGCTGCGGGCTCGGCTGACCTGTGTCGATCCGCGAAAGGTTCCGGCGGAGTTTGCGGGGCGGGAGTGGGATGCGGCGTTGCTCAAGGAGCTTCCGGTTGGGGTCGATCCTTGCGGGGAGAATGGGGAGTTCCACTCGTTTGCGTTCGCCGGGCCGATGTTTTCGGGGGAGATTCCAGTACAGGCGGGTGAGCGGGTGGAGCGGGATGGGTTTGTCTATGCCGAGCTGTTGTGAGGTATGCCCTACGTTTGATTTCGTGCAAAGTATTCATTTTATTGCGCATTTTTTTGGAGTTTCGTCGCTGGGATAGAGGAGGAGTCTTTTGAGTGGCATCCGTTTACTCATCCCGTTAAAACAACCTTTCGTCACTGAAAAGGCACATTTAGATCCATCTCTCTTGACACTGGAGAAACGTGTTCACTAAATTTTTAGACAAGCGTTTGTCTAGAGCGATTCAGACGGTACACTCCTATGGATCGATCGGGGCTGATGGCATGGCGGATGTTACTAAACCCGTAACGCTCAAGGTTCTTTCCGAGCATCTTGGTCTCTCGCCGACGACTATCTCTATGGTGCTGAACAATGCGCCAGGGTCGAAGACCATTTCACCGGCGACCAGGCAGCGCGTTCAGGCTGCCGCGGAGAGACTCAAGTACCGTCCGAATTTTCATGCGCAGATGCTTGGAACGCGTCAGCGTGGGTCGGAGGGCGCTATCGCTTCGGAAGAGCGCAGCGAGGCTTACCTGGCCAGCCTGGAAGACAGGGCGCGGAGGGTGTACGAACTGGAGCAGGAGAACGCCCGGCTGAAACGTCTCGTAGCTGAATTGCGGTTAGACAGGGCGCTTGTGAAGGGCACCCGGCGTCATCCTTCAGAGTAGCTTCGCTCTTCGTCACCAGATGTTTCCTGCGCCTGGGGTGTTTTCCTTTCAACGATTGAGGGTGGCTTTGACGACGGCATCGTCGAGGATGACGCTTTTTATCCACTCGACCAAAACAAAATTGTGTGGCGGGGTTTGAGCATCATACTAGGCTGACCGAATCGGGCCCTTGGGAACTGGCGTTTATCCTTCGAACTTTTCACGGAGGTCCGTTGACCAGTCATCGGTTTTTTGGCCCCTTCTTCTTTCATAGACACAGGGATCGTCGCTGCGCCCGGGGTCTTAGCTTCACCTACATTGCTGTTCTGGCCGCGCTCTACTTTCCTGCGCCGCAGGTTGCGCTATCCCAGGAGCCGAGTATCGCCGTAGTAACGAACACCCCTAGGGAAACAAAGCCGGGGACGACAAAGGAGATTTCTGACAGGAGCCCGGTGGAGAGTGATCTCTCTGTGATGGGCACGATTCCGGATGGCGATTACAGGATGTTTAGCGCCACGGTACGCTGCACTGCCTGGACAGTGGGGGTGGAGTACGACCGTCACTGGTTCCATTTGCTGGGATCACGGGTGGACTATGTGGCGGAGGTTCTTCCGCTTGTTCTTTTGAGCCAACCGGCAATCTCCGATTTTTGGGGTAATGCAAAGAGTCCCAACCAGCAGACAGTGCCTGGGATTTCGCTTTCGCCGTTCGGCTTTCGCTTTCTGTGGAGGGGCAAGAAGGCCGTCAAGCCCTTCGTGGTCGGCAAGGTAGGGGCCATCGCCTTTACCAAGAAGGCCTTCTCGCCAGACGCCAGCTATGCGAACGTCAACGTTCAGGCTGCCTTCGGTCTTCAAATCCGTATGACGCAACGGGTTGATCTGCGCATAGAGCCGTTCGAGTTTTTTCATGTTTCGAACGCTTATTTAGCGGCGAGCAATCCTGGAATGGATCAACTGGCCACGAGAATCGGGATAACCTACCATCTGGGAAAACAGGTGCGGTAGACGGTTGCGCTCCCGGCATCCGAGCATCAACGCAGTCGAGAGAGGAAACGACATGAAGAAGGGTTATTGGGTGGTTGCGTACCGGAGGGTCGGTGACGAGGCGATGATGAGCCGCTATGTTGCGCTGGCTGGAGCTGCGCTGGGGCTGTTTGGCGCGCGTCTGCTGGTGCGGCCCGGGAGCCCGGTTACGGCTGTCGAAGCCGGGTTGAAGCAGATGGCGGTGGTGGTGGAGTTCGATAGCTACGAGATCGCTCTGGCTGCGTATGAGAGTGAGGATTATAAGAAGGCGCTGGCTGTGCTCGGGCCTGAGGTGGAGAGGGATTTTCGGATTGCTGAAGGAGTTTAGTGCTCGAGCTTCGCTCGATCGCCCACTCACGCGATGAGGCTGTTCATGAATGGGGCAACCAGCGGATTCTCTATCTGGTCTGTTGGGAAGAGATCATCCGTGGAGTAATGATGCCGATGTTATCCACACCAGCCTGATGCCCGTAATCGACGATGTCGGCTACCCAAGTGAAGTCCAGATCGGGGTCACCTTTGATGAACATCACCTTGTCGGTTCGAGTTGCAAAGATCTCGGAGAGCTTCGGCTCGATATCGAGCTTGTTCAACGAGGTCTCATTGATCTTGTAGGTGACACCGTGGTCCCTGTCGCCGAGGACCTGAACCACAATTGCTTGCGGCTGGTCGGCATGATCAGGTGATTTGGGCGGCTGCGGTATGAGAGTGTCAAAGCCGTGGACAGCAAGTGGGGTTATTACCATAAAGATGATCAGCAGCACAAGAAGAACATCGATGAGAGGGGTGACGTTGATGTCGGCTCGTAGTTCTTTGCTACTGCCTGATGTCATGCTCATGGGAAGATCCTCCACATCTTCCTTGGACACCAATCTCATGATCAATGTTCCCGAGTCCTCTTCGTCGGTGATTCAAGAAGCGGCCTTCGTATCGGTTCACTCGACAAGGACCAAATATGGCCAGGAGCATGTGTACGCGTCCAAACGGCCAAGCATCTGAGCGACAGAACTGCTGGTGCGTCGCGATAGAGCAGCGCCAAGGTGATCGCGCGTCGCCTTCAGCCTACAGCCGGGATGTCGAGTTCGCGCCTGGCAGAGAGTGACTGATTCGCCGTGATGACGGCCATTGTGACAAGGGCTCCGTTCTGCACGTCGGAGATCGGCTTCTGGCCAGTCCTGATGCAGTGAATGAACGAGCGGACGGCTGTGGCGGTGGGATCTTCGGTGACTGGGACACCA
Organism: uncultured Acidobacteriaceae bacterium; assembly: GCA_963741395.1. GTDB lineage: Bacteria > Acidobacteriota > Terriglobia > Terriglobales > Acidobacteriaceae > Edaphobacter. Next base: position 494,938 of record CAVUHV010000001.1, on the reverse strand, counting down.
ACGGGCTTGCCTGGGCCGCGATATGGCATCTCGCCGCCAGGGCGGTAGGAGGCTCCAGTCGTGATGCCCTTGATGTCTGCACCTGCCTTCGCGGAGACATGAATCGTGGGTTTCGGCTCGTAGTAAAAATCAGCATCTTCGAGAGTGAGGTTCAGGCTGCCCTTGGAGCCGTAGAGCCAGAGTTGATCGCCCATCTTGGCGTTGTCTGTGATGGAGCTGAAGAGGAAGCGGCGCCCCTTGGAGTAGCTGAGGATGGCCTGGACGTTGTCGTCGACCTCGCGTCCATCGTGGTATGTGGCGATGCTGCCTGTGGCATAGGCGGCGTGTGGCGCTTCGCCGAAGACCCAGTTAGCAATGTCGATATGGTGTGATCCGAGTTCAGAAAGAAGGCCGTGTGAAAACTGGTTGTAGAGACGCCAGTTGATGAGACGTTCGAGGGAGGGGTCGGGCACGGGACGACGCCAATCATTGTTGCGGTGCCAGTAGGCTTGAATATGCGTCACGTCACCGATCTCTCCCTTTTGGACGCGTTCGATACCGGCGCGAATCCAGGGAGCATAGCGATATTGGTGACCGATCTGGAAGATTTGTTTTCCAGATTCGACCGTCTTTACGATGTTGTTTGTTTCTGCGACGGTGAAGGCCATCGTCTTCTCTCCGTAGACGTGGCGACCGCTCTGGAGCGCGGCGATGACGTGCTCGGCATGGAAGCTGAGTGGCGTGGCGATGATGATTGCATCCAGATCCTTGCGCTCAAGCAGAGAGCGATAGTCCGCGTGCGCTGCCACGTTGTAACCGCATAACCGGTTGAGCTGCTGGAAGCGGGGTGGGTAGACATCGGCTGCCGCGACGACGGTGACGCCGGGAACGCGCAGAGCGTTGCGAATGAGTTCCAGGCCACGACTGCCGGGGCCGATAATTCCGAGGCGAACCGGAGTGGCAGCTTCTGCGGCCGCGGCGTCGGGCGAGTCCGTGAGTGCCGTCTCTGCAATAGATCCGATCGACTTTGCTGCGAGTGCCGCTGCAGATAGACCCTGGACAAAAAAGCGCCGATTCATCATCGTGTCAGTTCCCTTTTCCTTGTGTTGCCTCTTTATTGATAGTAAGCGGATCTGGCCAGTTGACACTGCTGTAGCGCGGAGCCAATGGAGTACCGGCGACGAACACTCCCGCCGAGTGGGGACAAGAGCGCAGAAGACTCGCTGACGCCTCCGGCCCCATGACAAAGGTCGCGGTCGATAAGGCATCGCTATCTGTCGCGGAGGGCGCGATGATCGTGGTCTGAAGCATGTTCTCTACCGGGCGCATCGTGTTGGGATCAAGTATGTGGCAGTAGCGATCGCCGTCCTTGATGAAGAATTTTTCGGTACAGCCTGAGGTAGAGAGAGAGGTGTCGACCAAGGCGACGGTTGTGAGGATTTTTCCGTCGTGCGCGGGGTCGGGAATATGGACGAGCCAGCCTGATGTGCCCGGAGGTTCGCCTATGGCGTAGATGGTGCTGGTGCCGGCGGAGATAAGTGCGGCGGTGACGTGCTGCTGCTGAAGGAGAGCGACGATGCGATCGACTGCGTAGCCCTTGCCGATGCCGCCTGGATCGAGCTCCATATTGGCGTGGTTGGTGAAGGAGACTGTCCGGGTTGCGGGGTCGAGGCTTACGTTTTGCCAGCCGGTTTGCTTTCGCAGCGCATCGAGTTCGGCCTGCGAGGGAATGCGGCCATGGTTGAAGAAGAATCCCCACGCGCGCATGAGAGGGCCTACGGTGATGTCGAAGGCGCCGTTGGAGCGTCGGCTCCAGTCGATGGCGGTGTTGAGGAAGGCGAACGTTTCAGGGTCGGTGGTGACGGTATGAATGCCCGCTTCACGGCTGATGCGTGAGAGTTCGCTGGTCGGGCGATAGTTGCTGAGGAGCGCTTCGATGCGATCTACTTCGTCGAAAGAAATCTGCATCCACTGCTGGGCAGTCTCCTGATCGGGGGCGTAGAGGTCGATGGTGAACTCGGAGCCCATGGCGGGATGGACGTCATGGAAGAGGAGCAGGCCCTTCGGCTGTGCGAGCCCGAAGCCCGTCTGCAAGAGGGTGAATACGATGAGAAGTGCCGCGGTTCTAAGTAGCTTGGTCAATGGACTGCTTGTCATTGCTCCGCTTGAAAAAGGAATTGCACATCTTTAAAAGTACAGGAATTCCTTTGCCGAAGTGGGCCAGTCCATCCATAAGAAGGTGAAACTGTCTACCGTTATCTATCAACAACTTGCGGAGAAGCGGCCCGCATAAGGTTGCCGATTCTTCGGCACGGTGGAGCGACGTGATGGAGTGTGGAAGATTGTGAAGCGCTCCTGTTTCCCGTTCGCGGTGTTTTTTCCATGCAACCGAGGAAGCCGCTACCTAGTCCTATCTTCAGGCGCATACGAGCGTGAGAATCAACCTTTTGCTTTGTCTCATTATTCTTGGCCTGTCTCTCAGGGGTGCGGCGCCAGCCCAGCAGATTTCTGCGCCTGAACAGCAGACTGGAACCATCATCGGCACGGTGATCGATGCGAATGAAGGCATCGTTCCCGGCGCCATCATTGTTCTTGAAGGCCGATCGCTCTCCGATAACCAGCGCGTCGTGACAAACGATAACGGTTTCTTCCACTTCGATCATCTCAATCCGGGAATTCCCTACCATGTCACCATCAGCTCAACCGGATTCGCAGACTGGACCTCACCCGAAATCATTCTTCGGCCAGGTCAGTATTTCGAACTGGAGAACATCCGGCTTCGGATTGCAACCGTCGTAACCGCTGTGGACGCAGCTGGTTCGACGGAAGAGATCGCAAGGCTGCAGGTCGCGGAAGAAGAGAAGCAGCGAGTCCTGGGCTTCATCCCCAACTTCTACGCCGTCTACAACCACGACGCCGTCCCCCTCACCGCGAAGCTGAAGTTCAGACTCGCTCTCAAGACCTCAATCGACCCCGTCACCTTCCTGGGCGCTGCCTTCGTGGCAAGCGTCGATCACGCGGCCGATACCCCCGACTACGGGCAGGGTTGGGCGGCCTTCGGTCAGCGTGTGGGCGCCAACTATGCCAACGGTTTGACCGACATCATGTTTGGCGGCGCCATCCTGCCCTCCATCCTGCATCAGGACCCGCGCTACTTTTACAAGGGAACAGGCACGAAGAAGTCGCGTACGCTCTACGCCCTCCGTACGCCTTTCGTCTGCAAAGGAGACAACGGCCGTTGGCAGCCGAACTATTCAGGCCTGGGAGGATATCTGGCCTCGGGAGCCATCTCCAATGTCTATTATCCGGCATCAAATCGCGGACCAGGCCTGGTCTTTACGAATACCTTTGTTGACATTGCTGCAGACATGGCCAACGGCCTCATACAGGAGTTCGTCCTGCGCAAGCTCACCCCCACAGCCAAGAACCAACCTTAGTTACAGGCAACATAATGGTGCCCCCATAAGGCGCGCAAAGTATTCAATCCAGACGACTTAATCCTGCACTTCATGTGCACGTTTGATGCCATTCTCTATAGAGTCAAAAGCCCGGGCTTTCGCCGGGCTTCGTGGATTTCTCCCTGATTTAAGGTTACCAGGGGGTGTCAAGGGTGAGGCTGTGGAAAGCTCTTGTCATGTGTGATATCGGGCCTGACGCACTGCCTACTTTGGTTCCGGATGATAATAGTTCACCGTGAGCGAGTGGGAGGGAATTGTCGCGTGATTCGGACAAGCCTTTCGCCGAGCTTACGCTCTACCGCCTCAAGGAGAGCTAGATGGATAACAGCGGCGAAAAACCGGTTTCTCCGACATCAGAGCGACTTCATATAGAGCTTCGTCGGCTCGAATGGGGAAAAGAACTCAGCGAGGACACGTTGACGGCGATCACGAATGCGGCTGATTGGGTCGAATTTCGCGCCGGGGAAGTGGTCATTGATGTCGAATCAGAGATTAACCACGTGTACTTCCTTATTACGGGCCGGATGCAGGCGACGCTCTACGATTTGCTGGGCAAGGAGATTCAGCAAGATACGTTTGCTCGAGGCGCTGTCATCGGATTATTTTCCGTCGGTTCATCGGATCGCTCTCACATGCAATTCCAGGCTACTGAACCGTCGACAGCAATACGACTAACACAATCGAACCTGCTTCAATTGACCGCCAAACACACAGAATTTCAACTCGCTATGTTTCGCATGTCAGCGAACATATTCAAACGATACGTGATGGTCGATCGATCGCTTCCGAAGCCATCGGTCGTGGGAATTGTTCATCACACCGAGGTAAGTCGTCCACTCGTTGGTCGATTGGCACGTCGACTTCGAGACTTGGGCGAATCTCCATGTATTGCCGGCGACGACGAGCACTGGAAACCCGACGAAGGCATTCCCTTTAAGTTGCTTGTCGGAGATGTTGAGGAGCGACAAGACATTATTAAAGAATGGGCCTCGCACAGGCGACTTCTGTTTGACATTCGTGCTGATCGCTCACCAGAGGTAATGAAGCGATTCTTGAACTATGTCGACATAGTGCTTTGGTGTGTTCGGCCGCAAGATACGAGCGCAGCAGTACTTCTGCTCCAAGGACTCGAGAAGAGCGTACCCAGATGGCGAGACAAGATCCGCATCGTGTGGGTTCTCGACAACCACGCCCCAATCGCTCCCTATGTACCGGAATTGTATGAACTCGCCAAACGAGACTTTAAGCTTTCATTTGACCCGCCTGCAGCAAATCAGGGCAATTTACTGCAACACGGATTCGAACGCATCATTCATCATTTGCGAGGCATCCAGATCGGTTTGGCACTCGGGGGTGGCGCCGCTCGCGGCATGGCTCATCTTGGAGTGCTCAAAGCGCTTGAGCAGCATGGCATCTACATCGACATGCTGTCAGGTACGAGCGCTGGTGCGATGACTGGCACCCTCTACGCGGCTGGCTTAGATACCGAGTATATTGCTCATTGCTTCAAGACTGATTTGCAGCCATCGTGGTTTTTTCGACAGTTGCCCGGTGGCAGCTACTGGTATTTGCTCTACAAGTACAGATGGCACCAGTTCGATTCCATGCTGCGGAAATACCTGGGTCGAGCCAGGATGGAGCAATTGAATCTTCCGATGCTTACGATCTCCGCCGATCTCGTCCAAGGAGAACCGGTGGTGCGCGAGGTTGACGATGCGACGATCGGGATCCTGGCAAGCATCAATCTTCCTCCCCTTTCGCTCCCCATCATTGAGTCAGGCCGCGCGATGGTGGACGGCGGGTTGCTCAACAATGTTCCTGCCAACGTGCTAGTAGCCAAGGGATGCAACTTTGTCATCGCATCGACTGTGACAGCAAAGCTAGAGAGGCAGTTTGAAGGAATCCGCTCCAAGCTCAGCGGTCATTTTTCAACAATTCAAGTGATCATGCGACAGAACATGGTCCAGGACTACAACATGAATTCCGTTGGAGTGCAGCCGGCAGACTTTGTGATCGCGCCCGACGTGACGTCTTTTGATATATCGGAATTCACTCGGGTCGATGAAATGGCATCTATCGGAGAAAGGACAACCATTGAAACCATTGCAAAGCTGCGCAAGATGCTTAGCAAGCTTGATTCCCAACTCTTCCAAAGTGACCGCTAGATGTGGGGCCACCCGGCCGGGGCCCTGGGCGTCATTCCGAAGGTTTTACTTCCTGAAAGCTGAACTGCTTGTCGAGCTTATCGTATGCCTTACCGTCAACTTCGACGTATGGGTAGACGAAGTAATTTAACGCTGGACCGTCTTGATGAGGAGACAGCGTGACATCGCGACCGGTAGATAACTGCACCCGATTGGCGTCAATGCTGCCAAAGAAATAATCTCGCTTCTCTTTCGCTTTCCACGCCTCTGAGATGTCAACGGGGATCCAACCGGTTTTGCTCGCATAGAACTCAGCCCAACAGTGATAACCGGGGATCTCTCCTTGGTTCTGGTTCTCGGGCAGAGGGAAGCCGATGTCGAAACGGGCCGGAATCCCGTCAGCCCGCAGCATCCCGATGAACGGAGAATGGAAGTCTGTACAGTTGCCGCGCTTGACGTCACAGGCCCACACTGCGTCCCCGCGTCCCCAGCCTGAGCCTGTCTTGTCGTAGCGCATATTCGTGAAGAGGTAGTCGTAGGCGGCCTTGGCTTTTGCGACCGCCCCACTCTGGGGTCCGGTTACCTCGACCGCTAGCTCCTTGATCTTTCCGTCCGTAGGAATCAAACTGTCAGGCGCAATCAACCGGTTCATCGACGCGGGCACGACGGCAGGCTTCTGATCGGTTCGCTCGAGTTGCGCGTAATCGCCCCGCGAGTATTCGCGGCGCGTAACCTCGTACTCGAGAGTGAACTCCGCTTTGCCTGCAGCGGAATTCTGAATCTCCGCATACATCATCCGATTGCGGTACTCGGACTCCTGCGTCATCTGCGTTTTAACCGGAGCCTTGATCGCCAGAATGCGCACGGTCTGATGCTGGTCAGTCTGCGGTACCGGAACCCAGACACGCACCCGCTTTGCTCCGGAGGGAATATCCTTCACAGTGAAGTTGTACGTGAAGCGAAAGGTGCGGGTCGGCGGGCTGAATCTCTGGGTATTCGAAGTGGCTTGGGCGGCCAACTGGAATGCCGGAAGAAAGAGCAGCAGCAACGAGAGAATTCGCAGCTTCACGGAAACCCTCCTTAATCGGCGGATGTGGATCACGATTCTACCAGCAGCCGATGCGAGCTGTCAGGGCTAAAAGCATTGAAGCGAGGCGGTCACATGGTGATCGCCTCGCCTCGCTTTACAGCCTTTACCAGCCAATGCCGAAAGCCATGTGCTCCGGCTGGGGAGTGGTGATGGTTGTGCTTTGGTTATTGTTGTCGTCGTAAGAGAAGCCGTACGCCAGCCCCCCGATGGAGTGTTTGTGCCAGAAGGATGAGTAGAAGTTGGCCGTCGTCCCGCCATAGTAGGCCGATACGTTCGTCCAATTCGCGGGGTTGAGAAGGACACCGCGGTTGGTCGCAGAGCAGATCTGGTTTTCCAACTGCAACTGCACGGCGTTTTCATCCTGGAGTTGCGGAGTGTTGCCCGGAACTCCGGTTGCCATGGTGCCGGCGCACTCGAGAACATCCTGGGTGGAAGGCTGTTGGACAACGAAGGTCTCGCCGGCGTTGGCTGAGGCTGGATTGACCTCTGTGAACGTGAAGGTGGATCCCGACGTTGTGCCGGTGAACTGGCGACCGTTGAGGGTTAGTGAGAGCGGAGTAGTGCTGAACTGTTGCCACGCGCTCGCTATGTAGCTATCGAAGTAGTTCGCGTTCGCTCCACCGGGAGCCATGGAGAGCTTCGCCGGCGAAAAGATGCGAAGGTTGGACATCGTCGGCGGCTGGAATTGCGCCGGTACTTCGCTGGCGAATTCACTATCGATCTGGGCTACGGATTCGGTGATGCCGACCTGCTGATGGAAGGTGCCGCCCGAACCCCATACATCGAGGAGCAGGGGCAGTCCGAACTCGTCTACCTGCGTTGTGTTGATGAAGATACTGTTGTTGTTGTTGAACTCGTACCAGTCAAAGTGGGTGTTGATGTTGGGATCGGTGCCGTTCTGCGGGTTTGGACCTGCGTAACCCGTCACGTTGCCGTTGCCATCTCCATTGACCTGCACGTAGAGAGGATTACCGAGTGAGATGTATGCACGGGCCGAGATAAAGGTTGGAATCTTTAACAGCTTGCTTTGCGCGAGTGTGAAGGAGTAGTTTCCGTAGCTCTGACCGTTTGGGCCGGTCAGGTGATTGGCGGCGGAAGCATCGTTCAATGTGAAATCGACGATCGTGCCGTCGAAGTTCAAATAAGCAAATTGATTGTTGCTGGGATCGATGCCGATCACGGTGACGTAGACCTGGTTATCGGCCCATGCTCCGTTCGTGTTGTTGTTGAGATCGACTCCAACGAATCCGGCGTAGATGGTGTAATTCGAGACCGTCAGGGTCGCGGCCGTTGAGGTGACTGTTCCGCTCGCATTGCTAACGATGACGCTGTACCGTTCACCGTTGTTAGTCGACGCAAGGGTCGGAGTCGTGTAGCTCGCCGACGTAGCGCCGGAAATGGCGACGCCATTTTTGAGCCACTGATAGGTGAAGGGGCCAATGCCACCCGCAACCACGGTAAAGGCTGCGGTGCTGCCCACGCTGGAGGACTGATTTGCAGGTTGCGTCGTGATGGTCAATGCGTTTGCAGCGGACGTGGTGACCGTGGCGGTGTTGGAGACCGGCGAAGTGCCGCCTGCTTCGACCGCCTCGACGGTGTAGGAGTAGGTGGTTGAGGCCGTCAGGCCAGTGTCGTTGTATGTGGTTCCGGTCAGGCCACTGGCCACGGCGGTTCCATTGCGAAGCACCGTGTAGGTGACTCCGGACGTTGTCGATGCCGTCCAGCTCAGGTTGATCTGGCTGGACGATGCGGCCGTCGCCGTCAGATTCGTGGGCGCGACTGGAATTGTGATTGTGGCGCTGGCTTGCGGACTCGGAGCCGACGTGCCCGAGGCATTTGAGGCTTCGACTACATAGTAGTAGGTTGTGTTCACCGCGAGACCGGTATCCGAGTAGGTGGTGCCCGTTGCCGTGGCGATCTGATTCGCGCTGGACGGCGTGAAGCCGGACGTCGTGCTGCGGAAGACGTCATAGATCACGCCGGGAGCCGACGAGGCCGTCCAGCTCAGGTTGATCTGGCTGGAAGAAGCCACTGTCGCTGTGAGGTTGGCAGGCGTGGCAGGCGGAGCAGCTATCACTTCGATGCCGTTGATCTCCGCATTGTCAGTGATCGTGGTGAACTGAAGCACGATCTGACCCTGAGCATTCGCGGTCGCCGTAAACGGCTCGACGATCGCGATGTCCTGGCCCCCGGCGGTTGCGAGGATATCGAAGTTGCTGAGCACCTGCGTGCCGTTGATGCTGACGTTGAAGACGCGTTGCCCCGGCTTCGTCCAGTAGAACTCGTCGAAGTGCAGGCGCACCGTGTAGCTGGCCCCAGGGGTCAAGCCTGGAAGCGTGTAGGTGAAGTTGTTGCCGGCACGTTGATTCTGGTAGACCGACTGAGGCGCAGGATTCGTCACCCCAGAGGTGTTGATCGTTGCACCGGTACCGGATGCGTTTCCGCCGTTGAAGTATTCGTCGGCGGCATAGACGCCCGCTGCAGGACCGCCCGCACTGATAGCAAGTACATCCGAGCCACAATCCGAAGTGCAGTTGACATCGAATGTGGTGGCCGTGGCGGTGTTAGAAGCCATCGAAGTCCCGGCCGAGTCATTGACCTCGACCGTGTAGGAGTAGGTGGTTGAGGCCGTCAGACCGAGTATCGGTGTAGGTGGTTCCGGTCAGGCCGTTGGCCACGGCGGTTCCATTGCGAAGCACCGTGTACGTGACTCCGGAGGTTGTCGATGCCGTCCAGCTGAGGTTGATCTGGCTGGACGATGCTGCCGTCGCCGTCAGATTCGTGGGCGCAATCGGCAGCGTAGTGGCCGCGGTGAATAGCTGGTTGAGGCCGTCAGACCGGTATCGGTGTAGGTGGTTCCGGTCAGGCCACTGGCCACGGTAGTTCCATTGCGAAGCACCGTGTACGTGACTCCGGAAGTTGTCGATGCCGTCCAGCTCAGGTTGATCTGGCTGGACGATGTCGCCGTCGCCGTCAGATTCGTGGGCGCGACTGGAATCGTGATTGTGGTGCTGGCTTGCGGAGTCGGAGCCGAGGTGCCCGAGGCATTTGAGGCCTCGACTACATAGTAGTAGGTTGTATTCACCGCGAGACCGGTATCCGAGTAGGTGGTGCCGGTTGCCGTGGCGATCTGATTCGCACTGGACGGCGTGAAGCCGGACGTCGTGCTGCGGAAGACGTCGTAGCTCACGCCGGCTGTCGCCAAGGCCGTCCAGCTCAGGTTGATCTGGCTGGAAGAAGCCACCGTCGCCGTGAGGTTAGCAGGCGTGGCAGGCGGAGCAGCTATTACTTCGATGCCGTTGATCTCCGCATTGTCGGTGATCGCGGTGAACTGAAGGGCGATCTGACCCTGAGCATTAGCGGTTGCCGTAAACGGCTCGACGATCGCGATGTCCTGGCCCCCGGCGGTTGCGAGGATATCGAAGTTGCTGAGCACCTGCGTGCCGTTGATGCTGACGTTGAAGACGCGTTGCCCCGGCTTCGTCCAGTAAAACTCGTCGAAGTGCAAACGCACCGTGTAGCTGGCCCCAGGGGTCAAGCCTGGAAGCGAGTAGGTGAAGTTGTTGCCGGCAGCGTTGATGCTGGTAGACCGACTGAGGCGCAGGATTCGTCACCCCAGAGGTGTTGATCGTTGCACCGGTACCGGATGCGTTTCCGCCGTTGAAGTATTCGTCCGCGGCATAGACGCCCGCTGCAGGACCGCCCGCACTGATAGCAAGCACATCCGAGCCACAACCCGAAGTGCAGTTGACATCGAATGTGGTGGCCGTGGCGGTGTTAGAAGCCATCGAAGTCCCGGCCGAGTCAATGGCCTCGACCGTGTAGGAGTAGGTGGTTGAGGCCGTCAGACCGATGTCGTTGTAGGTGGTTCCGGTCAGCCCGCTGGCCACGGCAACTCCGTTACGAATCACCGTGTACGTCACTCCCGACGTTGCCGATGCCGTCCAGCTCAGGTTGATCTGGCTGGAAGAAGCCACCGTTGCCGTCAGATTCGACGGTGCATTGGGCGGCGTATTTGCCGCGGTCGCAGTGACAACTTCGATGCCGTTGATCTCCGCATTGTCGGTGATCGTGGTGAACTGAAGCACGATCTGACCCTGAGCATTCGCGGTCGCCGCAAATTGCTCGACGATCGCGATGTCCTGGCCGCCGGCAGCAGCAAGGATGTCGAAGTTGGTCAGCACCTGGGTGCCGTTGATGCTGACGTTGAACACGCGCTGTCCGGGCCGCGTCCAGTAGAACTCGTCGAAGTGCAGGCGCACCACGTAGTTGGTTCCCGGCGTCAGGCCAGTCAGTGTGTAGGTGAAATTTCCGAAGCGTTGGTTCTGGTAGACCGACTGGGGAGCAGGGTTCGTCACTCCAGAGGTGTTGATGGTTGCACCGGTACCCGACGCCCCGCCACCGGTGAAATCTTCATCGGGAGCGAAGATGCCCGCGCCAGGACCGCCTGCGCTGATGGCCAGCACATCCGAACCGCAGTTTGACGTGCAGCCCACTTCGGGCGTAGTTGCCGAAGCAGTGTTGGAGGCCGCTGAGGTGCCAGCCGAGTCAGTGGCTTCGACGATGTAATAGTAGGTTGTGGTGGGAGCCAGGCTCGGATCCGAATAGGTCGTGCCGGTTGTGGTAGTTATCTGGTTTGCACTGGAGGGGATAAACCCTGCAGTGGTGCCACGATAGACGGTGTAAGTAACGGCACAGCCGGTCCCTGCAGAGCTGGCTCCCCACGTCAGGTTGATCTGGCTGGAAGCATTGGCACTGGCAGTCAACGTTCCCGGCACGCTCGGAGCAGTGTTGCAGGCAGCATTGATAACGGTGAGGGTCGCAGAGTTGCTGATGACCGTACCTCCCGCATTGCTGACAGCCACACTGAAAGACGAGCCGTTGTCGGCGGCTGTCGTAGCGGCCGTCGTGTAGCTGGACGACGTTGCGCCGGTGATTGGGCTTCCGTTTTCGGACCATTGGTAGGTTAAGGTCCCGGTGCCCGTGGCCGTCACGCTAAAGGTAGCGGTCTGGCCGGCTGCTACGGTTTGCGCAGCAGGTTGTGCCGTGATGGTGGGCGCCGGCACGGAGCTGGTTCCAGAGGTGCATAGCGTAGCACCAGGATAGTTGTTGGTGACCTGGTAGGCCGAGGTGCCGTCGAAATTCACGACCGCGCTTTTGGTGGAGTCATCCGGATCGACCGTAGAGGTCCACGTGCTCCAGACTCCAGGGAAGGCGCAGCTGGCGTTGTTGACCCCGCTGATGCCCAGCGCTTCGGACTGCGTGGGCAAGCGCATGCTGAGACTCGAGCAGTAGTTTTGCGCGCTGACTCCTGTGAACTGCGAGCCGGGCGTCATGTCGGTCTGGACGGTGCGTGTCCATGTCAGGCCGCTCTGGTTATCGTTTACCAGAGAGGAGTTGGAGGAATTGACTGTGTAGCGCTCGGTCGAACCGCCGCATTGCGCCACGTTGTAGACCTGGAACTCATACATCGAGTATCCGTATTGCGTGGCACGCTGCGTTCCGTTCATGCGGATATAGCGTCCACTTACGGTCGGGAAGTTAAGGGTTTCCGTTCCGCCGACCCCTGCGTTGTTGATCGTGGCCGTCTGCCATTGCGGGTTGGTGGAGGGATCCTGGCTGGTGTAAAGGATCTGATACTGCGTCGCGTTGGCGTTTTCCCAGTTGATGATGACCGTGTTGAAGGCCTGTATAGACCCCAGGTCGACCTGCAGCCAGGAAGGATCGACTCCCGGGACCGGAGGCGTAGGCGGTGCATTCGCTGTTGCCGAGCCCCAGCGCGTGGCAAGATTGCCGTCGACGGCATTCTCCGGTCCCAGGCAACCTGTGCCGCTGAACGGTGGGGTCGTCGTTCCGTCGTTGCATGCGTTCTGGGTGCTGCTGGAGGTTGCGGTCTTGTCGAGGGCCAGATTCACGCCTGGAGGCGCGAGTGTGATCTGCGCGGCGTTGCTTGTCGACGGCGCGTTGGCAGCATTGTTCACCGTCACCGTGTAGGCACCTACGTTGGCGGAACTCACAGCAGGGATCGTATAGCTGATCGTGCTGGACAGCTGCGTGCCGCTGGTAAGAATGATGGCCGTCCCACCTGCCGGTGTGAATTGCCATTGGTAGGTGTACGGCGCGGAGCCGGCAACTACCGCAGTGAGTTGAACCGGTTCGTTGACTGGCACGATGCTGCCGGCAGGCTGCGTGGTATACGACACAGGGATTGGCGTATTGATCGTGATCACAGCGGTTGATGACTGCATCTGGCCGAGCGGGTTGGTCACCACAACGTAGTAGCTTTGCGTTCCTGTGGCGGTGAACACAGGCGTGGTGTAGCTTGCTTGCGTCGCGCCTGGAATTGCACCGGAACCGACCTGATACCACTGGTACGTGAGCGCAGGAGAGCCGGTCGCACCGACAGTCAGCGTTGCCGATTGTCCGACGACCAGGGCCTGAGAGGATGGCTGCGTCGTGATGGCAACATTCGCATCCGCAGCGACTGTGAGGGTGACCGGGTTCGATGTCACGGTGCCGAAGTTGCTGGTGATCGTTACGGTAAAGATATCGCCGTTATCTGCGGCGGTCGTCGCAGGCGTGGTGTACGTGGGGTTGGTTGCACCGGAGATCGGGCCACTCCTGTCCGACCACTGATAGCTGAGCGTTCCAGAGCCAGAGGCTGCGACCATAAACGTCGCGGGATACCCCAGGGTCGTTGCCGTGTTCACCGGCGGCACGATGATCGCTGGCGGTTGCGATTGTGAAGGCGCAGGAGGAGCGACGGATGTCAGCGTGACGCTGCCGCTTGCCAGACCCGGTGCGCTCGCGGTCACGGTGACGGTTCCGGGAGTGAAGCTGCTGCGCAGCGCGATCTTCTGCAGTCCTCCCTCGAAGTTCAGTTCCGGATCACCGGGTGAGTGGAAGAACGCGTAGGGCGTGCCTGGGATCACTGTACTGTTTGCCTGAGAGAACGCATCCTGGTAGTAGCCCGTCCATGACGGATCGGCAACCAGCTGTTGCGTACCGCCCATGTAGGTGGCAGGGCCGGTCACGGAGAAGGTGACGTTATCATCTGCCGTAGGTACAAGGTTGCCATTGGCGTCTTCGACCTGGGCAACAACAAAGGCAGCGTCGGACCCATTCGCTGTCCATTGGAAGCTAGTGCCATCCGGCCTGGTCACTTCGGGGACAACACTCAGTACGATCTTGTTCTTGAGTCCCGCGGTCGTGCGGGTATCGGTCACGCCGGGAACCGGATTGCCATTCGCATCGATGCATTCCGCAGTGACCGTGCCTGGGGCCCAGTTCACCATCCAGTGAACCTGGCCCGGCATAACAGTGGTGTTCTGGGTCAGATCCGAGTGCGAGTTGATATTCCACGGATTGGGCGTCTGATCCGGGAGGAGCGTTCCAGTGACGGGATCGTTGGGAGCGCCGTTGATCAGCAGGCGAACTGCAGGACAGTTGCTGAAGGCGTTTTCCTGGATTGGAGTTCCGGGCGTGTATTCGTAGGCGCGATTCCAGTGATGCGCGAGGTGAACGGCCGGCTGGATCGAATAGGGCACCCAGTTCGCCTGATAGATGTAGTAGAGCAACCGAGGAAAGCGATTCGCGTCTGTGGAGGAATAGCCCAGCGACCGGACATAGTTCACCATGTTGGGCTGATTTTGAAATTCGGCCCAGAGACTCACCTCGCCCGGGGACTCGGCAAAGTACCACTGCGCCATGCCGAAGGCGTTTGCCTGTCTGCCCTGACGCCAGTCGTCCAGATAGGGTGCGGCAAACGCGAGTTCGTAATCGTAGGCCAAGCCGCGACCCGTGCCCATGTTGTCCCAATACTCAGCACCGAAGGCCGGGTTGTTCGGATTCTGCTGCTTGTTTCCTGCCTCGCAGCCCGCGCCGTCGCATTCATCCATGAAGCCGAACGCGGGACTGAAGGTACGATCGGCTGACACGCGCGGATTGATGTTGTCCCACGTTGTTTCCAGGGTTCCAAGCTCACTCGCCAGAGTCGAATTCATTCCGCCGTTATCTCTCTCCCAATCGAGAATCGACGGGTGACTGCGATCGCGGATGATCATGTCACGATGCAACTCCTGCTTCAACTGTTGATCGTCAGGAGTCGGGTTGGAGCTTGCATTCCAATAGCCCTCGCCGTCTCCGCTCGGCTGGTCGATCATAATTCCGTAAGCATCGGCCGCCTCCACCATCTCCTCGCTGCTGGTCGAGTGGCCGGGCCGCCAGACATTTCCGCCCTGAGCCGCGATCTGCGCCATATCGCGCCACCACTGTTCATCGGGAACAGATGATCCGAGACCTGGATAGTCGTAGCGGCTAGCGCCTCCCCATAGATACGTGGCGTGGCCATTGAAGTAAGGAAAGTTCGCATCCCAAGTGATCGTGCGAATGCCTAGCGTACTTTGTGCCGAGTCGACCACGACGCCGTTCACGCTGACGATGTGGTAGACCTTGTACAAATAAGGTTTCCCGTAGATTGAGTTATTGGGATACCACAACGTCGGGTTCTGAATCGTGATCTGCTGATCGAACATCGGCGTCGCGCCGGACGGAAATGTGGCGGCCGTCATCGCCGGCACGGTCTGTGTAATCGGCGGCGCTGTGACGACGACGTTGCCCTGTGCGTCCACGATCTGCGTCGTCAACGTTACCTGCTGGGCTGTCGCACTCTCATTGAGCACGTTGGTCTGCACATCAACGACCGCCGATGCTGCAGTCGCGGTGCCCTCCGCGGCCGGCACCTCTGATACGGTACCGACGTATGTTCCCCAGGTCTTCTGATTCGAATAAACGTTCAGCGGGATATGGACCGGATTGGTAACGAACAGGTAAACATTGCGGAACAGGCCCGCCATGGCCTGGCCGAAACGGAACGCGCCGGAGAAGTTGGGCTGCTCATACCACGAGGCACCGCGCGAGACATCGATCGCGATGACGTTGTCCGTGACACCATCGGCGTGAATGTAGGGTGTGAGGTCACAAATTACCGGAACAAAACCTACCACGTGCGTGGCCTGCGCATCGGCCGCAACGGCACTGATGCCGGGGAGCAGCGTGCCGTTGATGAAGACCTGCACGCCAGTGTGCGAGCCTTCAATATTCAGCAGGAACTTCTGGCCCGCGTACTTCGGATCGACCTTGAAGTGCAGACGGTACCAGTTATAGTTTCCCGTCAATGACCCCTGGCCGCCGCCGGAGGTCTGGTTAATGAAGGTGCGAGGGATATTCGCGTCATAGGGCAGGCCAACCTGCGTCCAAGTGGCACTCGAGTCGGAACTCTCGACAAAACCAGGCGTTGAATAGGTCGCCGAGTTGTTCGTGTTCTCGAACCACCACTGACTCTGCGGAGCATTCGAAGTTGAGGTCGCATCCCCGATGTACTCCGGCACACCCGCCGCCAGGCTGATCGTCTGTCGCTGCGAGATCGGCAGCGTCGGCTCCACCTGCTGACCATGGACCTGACGGACGTTCAGTAACACCACCAGAAGCGGAAGTATCGCCAGGAGTGTTCGTACCCTGAATGTCCTTATTGAGCGGTCGCACCTGTTTCCGCGTTTGTTTGGAGTAAGAGCGCACTTTGAACCAAGGAATTCCCAAGCACTATTTGTGTGCAGTCGCAATGTCGATCCTCGCATGTTATGAATGAAGGCTTCCTAAGACAAACGTTTGTTTCTGTAGACACAGCATCTATCGGTGCCCTTTGCGATTGTTATTGTAACCATGATTGGGTAACTTTGGTAAGTCAAAAAAGTGATTATTTGAGTTACCAGTCAGAGAATTTGAAGCTGCGGATGCGAGGAGGGAGAGAAGAGTCACAATTCAGAGGCAGCCTTAGCAGGCAAATCCGGTTCTGCTCTTTGAAACGCCCGAATTGTAACAATGTTCGTTACTTTAATTTTTGCCAACATTTTGTTATTTGAGTTCGCAGCATGTTGGGCTTCTTTATATAGATAGCCCGAGAACCGTCGTCTGGGAACCTCCATAAATATGTAATGGGCAGCTTCTCAGGTTGGCACTACGATCGCATGGGATTAGCTAAATCGTGGTCACTTCTTACAATGCCAACTCATTTCTTCGTTGTGTGAAATCGGTACGCTATCGGGCGTATCTGCTGGCGATGATCGTTTCGCTTCCCTCTTCGATCTACGCGCAGAGCTCGGGAGGAGAGGTTCGAGGGGACAATTACGGATCCATCGGGTGCCGCGATTGCGGGTGCGAAGATCACGATCGAAGGGGTTGCTACCCAAGAGACGCGACGGCTGGTGAGCAATGCGAGCGGCCTCTATGACGCTCCCAATCTGGCGGTGGGGGTCTATAACCTGACAGTCAAAGCCCCTGGCTTTTCAAGCGGAGAGCGCACTGGCATCAACGTGCAGGTAGTCCATAACAGCAAAAGGAGCGCAATGCTCTTCTTGCTCTACAGAGACCTGATTTTACCGTCGACAGAGAGGTTTCAGTGAGGGCAGCAAGTTCCTTATCCGTGCAGTCATGGAGATGCTTCATCTTTACCAGTTTTCGAAGCCCCGGTGTGAGATGCTCAATCGCTATCCGTATGCGCCCGAACGCTTCGAGTCGCTCGTAAGCCTTCTCAATATCAATGCTTTTATCGGGGATGTCCAGATAGCGCCTTGTCTCATCATCGTTTATCTCTTCTAGGGGAGAGGATGGACGCGATCGCCTCTTCCTCAGTTCCGCGAGAGCTGTATTGATAGCGATTCGCGTCATCCAAGTCGAGAATTTGGCGTCGCCCTTAAAGCCGCTTATACAAATGAACCCCTTAAAGAACGATTCCTGGAGCGCATCCTCGGCATCTTCATGATTTTTCAGAATGCGGTAGATCGACCTGTAAACAGTGGTTGAGTGCCTCTTCCAGAGTTCAGTAAACGCCTCTTTGTCTGCCGCCTTGGCCGCTACGACTAGTTCTTCGTCCCGTATGAATGCCGTGGCTGCTCCAGAGTATGTGGTCTCGCTGTGCTTTGAGAGGTTCATTCGTTGAGTCCTTGCAATCGTGGTTGTTTCGATTCAGTGCGGAGTTCCAATTGACTTCAATCCCAGGAACCATGCCATGTCTTGCTACTCGCTGAATGGCTTGTCGGCCCGGGGGCGCTATGCCGTATCGGCCGTGTGCAAGGCACTCATCATCTGTTCATTCGTGTGTTGGGTGAAGGTCCTAATTACCTCGCCGGTGGCAGAATTTACACTGCGATATGGCACGGTGTGGCTCCTTTGGTTGCTGCTGCTGACCACAGCCTAACGATCTTTCTTCGTCGCAATAGGTCTATCAGAGTTCGGATAGGCCGGCGCGCTCGTCTACGCTAGGACAACGTGATAGTAGCAATCGGGAAGAGCTGAATAAATTACATATTCCTAGTAGTAGCAACTGACTGTCGGTCTGAATAGAAAGGATCTTGTGGAAACAAGAAGACAGAAAGGATCGTCAGACTAAATGCGGTGAGATCAGCCGCTCAATCGCTAGCGTCGGGGAATTGCCTTACAGATGGTCACCTGTTGAGTCAGGGCAACGCAGGCGTCGAATTCACTGGGAGCGCTTACCACCGATACTTTTACGAGTACGGAGATTTATAGATCTAACCGAGAACTCCGGTCACGACAATCCCCGCCGAAGGAAGCTTAACTATGAATTTGGCTCCGTAGTCTGGATTGTTCTCTGCCCATAGTTGCCCATCATGGGCTTCAATAATGGACCGAGAAACAGCCAGGCCGATTCCCATCCCATTCTCTTTGGTAGTTATGAAGGCATCAAAAACCTTCTCCGTGTCCTCCAGGCCCGGTCCATTGTCGATTACTTCGATCTGGACCTCGAGTTCGTCGACAAGGCCAGCCCTAATCGTGAGATGAGGTGGCCGGAGGTTGTTCTCCATCGCCTCGATCCCGTTCGACACAAGGTTGATAAGGACCTCTTGAATTTGAATCGGGTCAACCAAGACTGCCGGAAGGTCATCATCGACCTGAAGAACGATCGGGACCTCAGCTTTCTTTGAGTCTTCACGGATTAACCGTATTGCCTCGCGGAGCAACGCTGATATCCCAGCTTCCTTCTTTTCGACCAATTCCCTCTTGAACAGTGCCCGAATGTGTTGCATTCTCTCATCCGCAGTCCGACCGTCACGTAGCACCCGCTCAATCGACAACATCGCTTCAGGAAAGTTCGATGGATTGCTTAATAGCCAGCGTCGCGCCGCTTGCGCGTTCGCCATCACAGATGTAAGAGGCTGGTTCAATTCGTGAGCGATGGAGGCAGATAACTCAGCGACGGTGGCGATGCGCGATGCCCGCGCTAGCTTTACGCGTGTCTCCCGTAGATGGTCTTCAGCTCTCTTTTGCTCTTTCTCGGCGCGTTTGCGGTCTTCTATGTCGGTGATAACACCGTACCACCTGAGAATCCTTCCTTGCTCGTCCCGCAGTGGCACTCCACTAACAAAAAACCAGCGAAATTCTCCGTCTGCGCGACGGAACCGCACCTCGTCCTCAAAGGGCAAGCCTGCAGCCGAGCTCGTGCGAAATGCCTCCATATGGCGCTCGGGGTCGTCAGGGTGAACCGCGGCCTGCCAGCAAAAACCGGTTGCGGAGAGACCCGTATACTCTGCCCAACGGCTGTTCGCGAATACATTCGAGCCACCGGGCAGTGCTGTCCATACCATCGCCGGAATGGTTTCAAGCGCCTCGCGAAGCTCTCCCTCGCTCCGGCGTAAAGCTTCCTCAGCCTGTTTGCGTTCAGTGATGTCCGTTACAGTACCAACAAATTCCACGACATCGCCGGAAATGTTTAAAACAGCATGCCCTATAGTGTGAAGGTGCCTCGTTATGCCACTGGGAAGAAGAAGCCGAGTGTCTAGTTCGTAATCAGACTTTTCAAGGATTGCTCGCTCGATGGTTGCCAGCCACCTGGTTCGGTCCTCCGGGTGAATGCGCTCCAGTCGTTCCTCCAAGCTGGGCACTCCCTCCTCGGGGTTAAGCTCATAGAGGCGATACCACTCGTCGGACAGGTGCACGGCTTTTCTGGTGTTGGCGTCCCAGACGAAACTCCCGGTGTGCGTCAGCCTCTGCGCTTCGGCCAGATTAGCCTCGCTTCGGCGAACGGCCTCTTCGGCAAGCTTGCGTTCACTTGCGAGGGTCTCAAGTTTCTGGAGTGTGTCGTTGAAAACCCTTCCTAAATGCGATAGCTCATCGTTCCCACTGGTCTGAACGGTAAATTGAAAATCACCAAGGGCCAAGACACCCGATGCATCTTCAAGGCGGCGCAGAGGTTCGGTGATGCTGCCCGTGATTGCTGCTCCCACGATGCCTGCAATGATCAATGTACATGTAGCAGTGAGAATAAATATTAGAAGCATTCTGTTTTGAGCGCGCGTAATGCTAGTCGCCGCCTGTGCCCGCTCGGTTGCTATATCAGCGTCTACGTCATTTACTAGATCGGCGCTGATCAACTCCAGGGGACGCATTTGTCGTATAACCCGCAATTGAAGTACTTCCCAATCGCCAGATCGGGCTAGTGAGCGCACTGCCGCGAGGTGATCTGGCAAAGAACTCTGGACGGCAGTCACTGCAACTTCAACTTCGGAACCCAGTTTTGACCCGGGTGGGACATCTTTAAATAGAACCTTTGTTCTCTGTGCATCGTTGAGTAGAGCCTTGTGAAGCTCCTCCGACTCGGCGATCAAACGGTCTTTGTCTTTGGACTCAATCAGCTCATTGAGCCTCGTGTAGAACGATCTTAGGTCTATCTGAAATCGAAGCACTGCGATAAGTTCTTGATCTCCAGCAAAAAGCCGGTCGACCTCAGCCCGCACTTTATAGAACTGCCAGACCGTGAACGCATTTCCCAGCAGCACGATCAAAGCAATGGACAGGAAGCCCGCCGCAAGCCGTGGACCAATCCTGACTCCCCTCAACTGCGGAATTCCTACACGATGGACCGACCCCAACAGGTTGAACAATTTCTTCAAGGTTCTGAGTGGTTTCGCCATTTGGATTCAGATGAAACGCTAAAAGTGATTTATTTGCAATTGTGCGGTCCCAGATTCATTCGAATCCGGCGATGGGTCCTGCGCCTACCTCAAAGAGCCATTCACGCCGGATTGTTGGCGACGGAAACCGGTAATGCGCACAAGATCATCTTCAAGCTGCGAAGCTGCTTCCTCAGCCGTCCGCCTTTTAGTTAACACGGAGAACGCCGCTTCAGAATAGGCCCGTGAGACCTGTTCGTATTTTTCGCCCGATATAGTCGAGGGCCTCACGAAGACCTTGCCCACAGTCTGCGCAGATGTCGGGTCGAGATGAGAATAGGCCTTCAAAATAGGCGGAAGTTCAAACAGCATTCGTCCGCGCGGCGGGGGAGAACTCGCACGGACAATTTCCAATTCCTGTTCTCGATGCAATAGAAAGCGGATAAGCTGGATTGCTTCCGGCTTGTGACTGGAAAAACGAGAAACGGCCAAACTATTCCCTCCGATCACAGCTGGACCAGGTAAACTCGTGACTCCGGAGGCATCAATGTTTGGGAAGTAAGGAGCACTGAGGAGATAATCTGATGCCCAGGTGCGAAGAAAGGCGCTGCGACTTGCGTTGTCAAACGCGTTGACCGCATCCCCTTCTCGATACGCGGTCACAGTTGGTGGTGATATCCAGCCTACCCAATGTGCAGCTCTCTTCCAGGCTTTGATGGTTCCCGGGTTATCGACACTAATTGTCCGATTGTCCTCGATAATTCGGCCTCCGCCCTCGGCATATTGCCACTCGAGGGCGTTGCAAGTCAGCGCCTCGTTCGCAGCACCAGCCCACACAAACCCCCAAAAATTCGACTTGCCTGCCCGACGCTCACCATTTTGAATCCGAATCGCCATCTTCTCGAGTTCATCCCACGTCTTCGGCGGGTCCCTGAACCCGTACTTTCTCAGAAGATCTGTTCTGTAATACAAAACACCGACATTGGTATGAAACGGCACCGCGACCAGACGGCCATCGACTCGATTATTGTTTAGCACGTCTGGGTCCTCAGACTTTAATTCGTCGGAAAACTGGTTCCCCAGGTCGAGCAGATCCTGACTCAGAATTCCTGGCCAGACAACGTCGATCAAGTAGACGTCCGGTCCTGCGGGACCATGCTCAAGTAGTCTACGAATCAACTCGAGTTGCTCTCGGGAATCTTCCGGTGCCGGAATGTGCTTGACTTGTATCCCTCCCGCTGCGTGCGCGTGTTGCCCAGCTTTTCGAATTCGCTTTCCTGCAAAACTCGTAATAGTTTCGGTTGCAATTCGAGCGGAATGTCGCCTACTTCATCCAGAAACAGGGTTCCTTTGTCGGCAACCTCAAACCGGCCTGCTTTTCTCGCAATTGCCCCGGTAAACGCGCCCTTTTCGTGCCCAAAAAGCTCACTCTCGAGCAAGCCCGATGGGATTGCGGCGCAGTTGACCTTCACAAACGGCTGATCGCGCCGGGGACTGAGATTGTGAATGGCACGCGCGATCAGTTCCTTCCCTGTCCCGGTTTCTCCGCCAACAAACACGCAGCATTTGGTAGGCGCCGCGACCTCGATATTGCTGAGCACCTCCCGTAGAGCGGAGCTTGCTCCCACGATTTCAGGAAATTTCAAACCGAAGCGCGGTTCATTTTTGACCTGAATTCTCTCAGCCCGAATCTCGGCTCCGCTTTTCTTCAATTCGCCGCTCACGGCTGCCTGATGAATGGCCATCCCTATTTGGTCTGAGACGAGCTTTAGAAAGGTGCCTTCGTCGCGGGTGTAGGCAGCCTGCTCTTGTTTTGCTATCGTCAGGAACCCCAAGGTCTGACCCAGGCAGCCGACGGGCTGGACATAAGCCGTCGTGAAGCCGGCCAGACTCTTGTCTGCGCCCGTCTTTATCTCTTCCGGGACTGCAGTGCACGAGGCTTCAATGGAGAGGATCTGGCTGCAAACCCTTTCCACGAACGGATCAATGGAATACTCGTTAAGGTCAGCATTGTCTGGTGGATCGACGTAGTGCATAAGAACTTGACCGTTCTCCGGATCGAGGACGGCCGCCATTGAAAAGTCCGATCGAACTACTCGCCTGACGCCGGCCGTCACGCCTCTCAGCAGGTCTTCTAGGTGCGGAGTGGCAACCAGGGTGTCGGCGAGGTCGACAAGAAACTCGATTTGCTCATTCCTCCTTTCCAGGTCTTGCTCTGCGCGGTGTGACCGCTCGCGCTGCAACACATTTACCAGCGCAAGAGACACCTGTTCGGCCGCCATTGGCATAAAGCACATCTCCTCCTCCGAAAAGGTGTGCGGTCGAAAGCTCGCAAAGCTAAGCACTCCGATCGGTTTACCTGAGGTGTGCAGCGGCAGCCGGCAGAGAGAGCGGTATTCGAAGCCGAGGCGCTTCAATGCTTCCCTGCGCGCCGCGAAGCGCTCGTCCTGCTTCCAGTCGGAGATAAACAGTGGTTGCTTCTGCTCGTACACCCACCAATATGTAGTTTCCTCCATCGGAACGTCCGGCGGAGGGAACTGCCCGATTCCGACTGAGTGCCAGAGCACTTCGCTCGAGCCCTCTTTAAAAACGATGAGGTCCGAGAAATCAAAATCCAGTAGCGGCCGGATCAGCGCGGCAAGATTGAACGGCCAGTCGTCGGGTTTTTGACATGCCAGCAACCGAGGAAGGCGCGAAAGGATTTCGAATCTCTTTGCACATGCGCCGAAGTCGCTCGATGGTGAGTCCAGGCACATGCATGGTACAGATATCTTGAACACAGCGCTCATCACATTTCCTCGCCACCGGTGTATGGGACTGGAAGACTGCGTGGGCACGCCTCCGGTGGACCTTCGGCCCTCACTATCCCACCTCGTACTCATGCAAGGGATGGACCATCCGCAAGCAACTGAAAATCCACGCCGACGAGGGCTTGCTCGTGCCAGCCTGTAGTTCAGTTGATTACGTACCGGCCTCCACCTTTCTCCGCCGCTCGATCCGATTTTAAGAAAAGGCAAATGATGTGGCGAATCGCGGCAGATGTTAACCCGTTGACACCTGAGCTGATTGCTTATGAAGAGCGCGGCAGGTGCGGGGTGTGTATTCAATCGTTTGTCGGGGACATCAATCGACTCCGGCATGGCATTTCACATGCAAGGATCCAGGGACAAGAAGGCGCAACCGATAGGGCAGGCGCAACAAAGATCGAGGATGGTGAGCCGGACAAAAGGCCAGCACACGCCGTCCCGAGGACACATATATGAGGAGATGATTAATGAGACTTTATTCCCGTTTCATACTTGCCGTCATTCTTGCGGCAGGCATTGGAGCCAACGCGCAGGATGTTGCGTCGGATACCAGCAAGGCAGCAAAGGAAACGGGCCATGCGACCGAAAAAGCGGCGCAGGCTACCGAACACGGCACTGAAAAAGCAGTCGAAAAAACATCAAGCGCTACTGGGCACGCTGTCAAGAAGACCGCGCACGGCATCAAAAAGGGCGTGAAAGGCACTGCCCACGAGGTGAAGGGAGACGAAAGCAAGCCCGAGACACCCAAATAGCCGCCTTTAACTCAGCTCGGGCCCTTTGTTTGCGTTCTCTATAACGAAAGAGAAACACAAAAGGCTTTCAGTCCAGGCCGGAAAGCCACGCTCAACCCAGCATGCGCGTCCGGCCTGAATGTTTTGTCTGTCTTCGACGCGATCCGGGTCTGGGGTGCCAATCCGTTAGCAAGTGCCAACCTATTAGCAGGGATCTCCCGTGGGGGGGACCATCGCGGTCGCTGGCCGATTGCGGCTTTGCTAATATTTAACTCGCTTCGTGGATCGTTCGAGGATTCAAGCAATGGCACTCCCCGTGCACAGTTAAAGCTTGCGAGGCTCCGCACCAATACGGCACCCAAGCCGCACTGGAGGCAGACACCATCTTCGCAAGACCGGTCAGGAGTGTTGTTACGGTCCGGATCACGATGAGGGCGTACTAAGAACAAGCGGCGGGACTCGCTTTTCCCGAAAAGCCGACGGAGGTGTGACGTGGCATCAAAAACAGAGACTCCCCCGGTGAAGGAGCCGCCCAAGGCACAGCCTCCGGCGGAAGAGCCCGGCCAAGAGCAGAGCGCACGGCCTGCGTCACGTTGGCTGAAATACGTTACGCCGGTAGTGGTCGTACTCCTTGCTCTGGCTGTCTTGGTTACCTTGACCCGGAACTGGAATTCCTGGGAAGGTAGCCATCTCGAACAAGTTACCGACGATGCCTATGTTCGCGGCGATCTGACCCCTCTCAGCACGAAGATGGCCGGAATCGTTCGAAGTGTAAACGTTTCCGACTATCAGCAGGTACACAAGGGAGATCTCCTGGTTGAACTTGAGGACAACGACTATCAGGCGCAAGTTTCCCAGGCGAATGCGGCCGTAGAGGCGGCCAAAGCTGCCATCGAGAATAACCTTCGCCAGCGTCAGCTTCAAGATGCACGCATTGATAGGGCGCTTGCCGGAGTCGATCAGGCTAAAGCCCAAATTGTGGCGGCGCAGGCCGGCAAGGATGCTGTTGAAGCTGAATTGGTACGTGCTCGCTCTGAGAGAAAGCGGCAGGAGGGCCTCTATCAAACTCACTCAGCAACTCAGCAGAAACTTGAAGCAGCGGTTGCTGATGAACAGCGGCTCGCAGCTCAGTTCGCCAGCCGGGACGCCGATCTGTCCGAGGCGAGAACCGGGTTGCGTAGCAATGAGCTGGCGGTTGAAGCGGAGCGACGTCAAAAGATTGTCCTCGAGTCTCAGGATATGCAACTTGCCGCCGATCTTCGCGCCAAAGAAGCAAGTCTGGTGGTGGCTCAGGTGAACCTTGGCTATACGAAGATCTATGCGCCCGGGGATGGGAGCGTGGGGGAACGGCAGGTCCGCCCCGGTCAGTTGGTGTCTCCCGGGACGCAGGTCATCGCCTTCGTCGAGCGTATACGGTGGGTGCAGGCCAATTACAAAGAGACCCAGCTCACGAACGTCAGAGTGGGTGACGCGGCCGAGATCCGGGTTGACCAATTCCCGGGGCAGGTCTTCCATGGCAAGGTTATCGAGATCGCACCTGCCAGTGGATCGCAATTCGCATTATTGCCGCCCGACAATGCGACCGGCAATTTCACAAAGGTGGTACAGAGAATTCCGGTGAAGATTGCGCTCGATGATACCAACCTGGCCAGCAGGCTGAGCCCGGGACTTTCGGTTACCGCGATCGTCCGCACGAGAAGGTGAAGCAGTCATCGACGCTAACAGAATCGAGGTTCCTGTTAGCTTCCACTAGTTAGACGTCATAGAGCCTAAGTCTCATAGCTTAACTAATGACACTCTCGATACTCGCATTACCGGGCATACCATGGCTGCTTCCATAACAACAAGTCGTCCTCCCACGCCACTAGAGATTGCACAAGCAACGGCTAACGCGATTCCCTGGGAGATTTCCACCCGGCCTGGGTTGGGAATAATCGGCGTCCTCATCGGAGCCCACCTCGTCACGCTCACCGGCCGCATGCTAAGCCTGGGGCTCACGGATCTGAAAGGTCACCTCGGCATTAGCTACGATGACGGCGCGTGGCTCGACAGCGCCTATAACGCGTCGCTCATGTTTATCGGGCCCTTCAGCGTCTATCTCGGAGGGTTGCTTGGACCACGCCGCGTGCTTCTGTTTGCGTCTGCCCTGTTCGCCGCGACCTGCGCATTCCTGCCGCTCATACACAGCTATAGTCTGCTGGTTGCGGCGTTGATTATCGCCGGACTGACATCAGGCACCTTTTACCCGCTCACCCTGACTTTCGCACTTCGCATAAGTCCCCTGCGATACCTGCCTATCACGATGGCGTTCTATGCCACGGCTATCGATGGGGCGGTGAACGTGGCGCCATCTCTCTATGGCTGGTACCGCGAGCATCTTTCCTGGCATTGGATGTTCTGGAATTCCGCTGTCATCGCACCGGTGATGTTTGTTCTTATCTATCTCGGAATACCGTCGGCGCCCGCCCGAAAGAAAGACGGCCCAGCGCCGCCCAGCTTCGCCGGGTTCCTGTATCTGAGCGCGGGATTGGCCCTGATGTTTATTGCCCTCCAGCAGGGCGAGAGACTCGATTGGTGGCGCTCCGGAATCTACAACGGGCTGTTCTGGTCCGGTGCATTCTTCCTGCTGTGCGCTTTGATACGACGAATGCGCAGCCCTAACTGGCTGGTGGCCCTTCCTTATCTCTGGCAGTGGAACACGGTGCTGCTCGGAAGCTTGTTGTTCTGGTTTCGGTTCACTCTTGTCTTAACCATCATCCTGATCCCGCAGTCGCTGGCCATCCGTGGCTTCGAAGCAGATCAGATTGGACCGGCCATCATCTGGAGCGCTGCTCCGCTCTTGCTCGTCGCGCTTACGGGCGGGTTTCTCATGCTTCGCGGGCTGGATCCGCGGCTGCTCTTCGCTGTCGGGCTGACATGCACTGCCCTGTCCGCTATCCTGAACGCGCACTACACGAGTGCGTGGGCGGCAGAAAACTACTATCGCACCGAGTTGCTCACCGGCGTCGGACAGGCATTTTCCCTAATCGGGCTGGTGGGATGCATTATTCTGCAGGGAGTATTCACAGGAGGCTTATCGAAGCCTCAGTACATCCTGACCTTTTCTGCATTCTTCCACACCATTCGCCTGTTTGGTGGAACAGCCGGCGCCATATACATGGGTCACTTTCTCGCGCAACGCGAGAAGCTGCACTCCAATCTTCTTGGGCTGCACGTAAGCAGTGGGAACTGGATTACCGATGCGAACATTCACGCGATGACGGCTGGACTCTTCGGAAAATCCTCCGGGCTGCCATCGGCCGGGGCGCGTGCGATCGATCTTATCGCGGCCCGTCTGCGCCTTCAGGCGTATTCGTTGAGCCTCATTGACGGGTTCCTGTTAGTCGCGTGGAGTTGCGCCATCGCACTTTTTGTCATCGCCATGCTACGGAAGTCGCCCCTCAGCTACGCCGACCTCGCCAAACTGCAGCCGGTCAAGGAGAAGAAATCATGAAGGGCAAAATGCACCTTATATTAATAGTGGCTCTGGCGTTGTCCGGAGCTGTCGCTTTCGCCGGGCAGACGGACAATACTGCTCCTCCGCGACACATGACTTTGCATGAGGCCGTCCAGTTAGCACTTCAGCACAACCACTTGGTGCGTATCAATGAATTTAAGGTCGAGGAGATGCGGCAGGCCAAGCAAGCTTCGAAAAGCGAATATTTTCCCAGTATTCGAAATGACAGCAACTTCCTGCATGTGACCGATACGCAGTTGATAGAAATCCATGCGGGTGGTCTCGGGACAGTCGCAGGCAGTCTGGTTCCGCCTGTAAATTCGATCATTAACCAGGGCGGTCGGGACTTGACCACCAGCGGCACCCAGTTGACGCAGCCGCTGACCACTCTGCTGAAGATCAGGCACGCGAATGACATGGCTCAAGCCGACCTGAAGGCTTCCCGGTCCAGCGCGCAACAGACGGAGAATGACGTTGCCCTGAAAGTCCACGAGCTCTACTACAAGATCCTGATCGAGCAAGTCCACCTCCGCGCAACCGAGGCGAGGATCAAGGCGTCGCAGGATTTGCAGAGCGAACGCGTCGAGCAGGTCAAGTTCGGCAGCACATTGGAAGAGAACCTGATCGAAAGTCGCGCGCAAGTCTTGCAGTCAAAACAGGAATTATTGACCACCGACCTCCAGCTTTCCGACCTTAAACTGCAACTCAACGACGTGATGGGACTGCCGCTCAAAACCGCGCTGGATCTCGATCCCGACACTGCGGAAGCCCCGTTGGCCTGCGCGCGTGAAACGTGTGTGGCTGACGCACTGGCATCTCATCCCGAGATCATCGAAGCGCGCGACGAGGTGGAGAAAGCGGATGCCGCGGTTCGCCTGGCAAAAACGGACCTTATTGTGCCGGACGTAGCGGCCTTTGCTCGTTACAGCTACCAGAATCAGGTACCATTTCTGGCTCGGAATTTCGGAACTTTCGGTGTTCACTTCGGCTACGACCTCTTCGATTCAGGACGCAAGCGCGCGGTCCTTCACGAGCGCGAAGCTCAGCTGTCGCAGGCGAAAGAAAATCTTGCGCGAATCACCGATGAGGTCGAGCTGGAAGTTGAAACCGCGTACAACAAACTGGAAAGGACGCAGCAAATGCGGAAAGTATCGGAGGAGCTGTTGGCCTTGCGTACCGAATCCAGTCGAGTGCTGCATGACGAACTGGTCCGCGGAGAGGCTCTCAGTTCCCAAGCCGATATGGGAACAGCCCAGGAGCTCGACGCCCGGACGTCGCTTTTGCAGTCGCAGCTGGATTATATCCAGGCAGAGGACGAGATCATCCACGCAATGGGGCTGACAGCCGAGTAGGTGAATAGATGCGCTCAACGAGAAGTTGAAACGGATCAGGGAAGAGATCGGAGTACGAATCACGAGGATCTACAACCGGCTGTCGACTACCAAAACCATGATCGATATGGCGAGAGAAAGTCTTGCCGCGAGCCAGGAAAATTGTCAGCTGCTCACGGGACCAGCCTCGATCTCCCTATCGGAGTTCACATTCATGCTGGGATTCTAGAGTTCAAGCTATTCCAAACGGCACTGACTCTGCCGGAGCTTAAGCGGATCCTGTCTGCGTTTGATCGGGAGCGCTCGCGACATCCTTCAATTTGGATCGTGTGACCGCGAACGACGAATAGGAGTATAGCGCTATTAACCAGGCCAGATTCGCGCCGATCGCCGAAAGGAAGAACGCAATCTTCAGCATCTTCAAAACGGCTAAAAACAACAGAGCGTACGGCATGAAGCACCGGCGGACGATAAACTCCGTATTTCGTCCGATATATAGAATCGGATTGGAACGCTGTCTCTCTGCCTTTGCCTGCCAGATGGCCAGATACTGCTCGGGCCGCTGGTTTGCAAGCCTCTGCCGGCCAAAGCCGGTGACCAGGAAGCTCATTACGGCTCCGAGAAGAGCCAGCTTCCCCAAGCGACAACGGTCACAGGCTCCAGAGTTTTCGTGAGCCCGACGGCCACCCCACCGAAGATGAACAGGTAATATAACCAGTCGCATACTGTCTCGAGCCAACACCCGAAGTCGGTCTCCATCAGCTTCAGTCGCGCGACTTCTCCATCACAGCCATCGAGAACGCTCGCCGTCGGACAACGAGCAATTCCCGTTCTTCTTTGCTGATTCGAGGGCATCGAAGAGTGCTGAACTGCACAGGAACATG
This sequence comes from uncultured Acidobacteriaceae bacterium, assembly GCA_963741395.1. Lineage (GTDB taxonomy): Bacteria > Acidobacteriota > Terriglobia > Terriglobales > Acidobacteriaceae > Edaphobacter. The sequence goes on along the minus strand of CAVUHV010000001.1, from coordinate 465,051 downwards.
CCGGTATCGAAGCCGTCGTAGGCGGTGATTTGCTGTGGAAAGGTGGGGTATCCCGCCCGGGTTCTTACTACCAGTGCTTGTCGTCTGAGTTGTCTGAACAGCGGGGGACTTCGCCCTGGGTGTACCAGTATGAAGTTGTTACGCCGGGGCCTGAAGGCGTGACGTTGGAGTCGTGCAGGTAGACCTGTGCGTACTGGTCGTTTGACTGCGTGGTGGAGTCGAGGTCGATGTGGGCGAGGTAGACCTCGAGAGGATTGGAGGCGTTGTATCCGGTGAAGCTTTCGTACGCGCCGGAGACCGAGTCGATGGAGCGGGCGCCGTTGATGACGATGTCGGTGTATTGCGGGATGCCGGGCGTTCCGCTGCAAGTGCCGTAATAGGTGTTAAGGATGATGAGGTGTTTGGCCTGCTTCATGCAGGTGTTCTGATACGTGACCTGTTTGACCAGACCGCCGCAAGTGGGGTCGCTTTTGATGTTGATGGCGTTGGCATCGGTGGACGGGTTGCCTTCGAGGTCGACACCGTAGACGAAGTTGTCGAGGAAGAGCACGTTCGTAACGCCGTGAAAGGTCTGGCTACCGATGGAGAGCCCGTGAGTGCCGTAGAGCTGGTTTTTGACGACGGTTATGTTGGAGGCCGCAGCAGAGTTGGTCTTGACGGCAACACCGTCGTCACCGGCCTCGATGGAGGAAAAGGCGACGGTCGCGTTGGTGAGGCTGTCGATATCAATGCCGTCTGCATTGTGGCGGTTTGCGGGTGTGCGGACCTTGATGCGCCAGATGGTGAGGCCATTGCCGTCTTCAACGTAGAGGTTTGGATGCAAGGCCTGCTGCAGAGTGATGTTGTAAACGACGAGGTTGGTGATGTTTTTGCCCTGGACAAGGCGCGGCGTACCACCGGTGAGGATGTCTCCGCGGCCGTCGATGGCGCCGGGGCCGCCGAGGAAGGAGTTGGTGCCTTCGATGAGAACGAGTTCAGACTGCTTGACATAGCCGCTGTTGCCTTCGAGCGTGACGCCGGGACCGACGATCAGGCCTTCACCGCTCACGGTGATCTGAGTGCTGTAGAACGCGTCGGCCTTGGGTGCACCGACGAGAAGAACGGCGCGGCCGGTGCCGGCGCAGGTGTTGAGCGCAGTCTGCAGACGCTCGGTGTCGTCGGGGGTCGGCGGCGAGGAGCGCTGCGAGGTGCTGAATTGCGCGGTAAGAACGGTACAGATGGCGGGATATCGCGGCTCCGTAACACGTCGACTATCGCCGGTGGCAACGGTCTGAGCTGCCGCGGGTAAAAGGAACAGGAGGGTTGAGGCGAGAAGGATGTGTGGCTGACGTCCGGTCACACGAAGGGGGATCATGTGGGGCCTCCAGAGACGGGAACATTGGACGTGCATGGATTGGTTGACCAATCCGGCAGGAAGCATAGAAAGCGGATAAACCACCTGTCAAGAGAGGAATTTCGGATTGCTGAAGGGGCCCCTCTGTGTCTTGGCCTGCGATGCTCATCATGACGGTACCCCCTCCCCCCCCTAATTCTTGCAAAGTCTTCATAAAATTGGACTTAAGTCTGGACTTCGTGTGCACGTTTGATGCCATTCTCCATAGACGTCAAAAGCCCGGCTTTCGCCGGGCTTTTGGATTTCTCTCTGATTTAAGATTATCAGGGGTGTCAAGGGTGAGGCTGTGGAGAGCTCCCGGCTCGGCTTTGGCGTTATGAAAGAAGGCGATTCCGTCGTTACGCCCCTTCGACTTTGCTCAGGGCAGGCTCTCCGGGCTTCACTCAAGCCTTCGGCAGAGCGGAGCCCACTCATCGCACAAAGCGCGATGAATGGGGCAGCCTTTTCGAAATCAGAGCCTTGACTGCGTACTTCAACACGCTCGCTTCTGGCAATTGGCTCGATAATTTTTGTGCGTGGCTCAGATACGATGCAACTTCATAAATGTTCAGCTTCTTCTTCGCTGGCATGGACAGCGTTAGCTCCGAGATCCACGCTTCCTGTGGTGGCTCAGGTAAACGGCTAATCGTGGTCTTTCGCACATTGAGTAAGAATTTGTACTTTTCTAGCTCTATACCGAGAACGCGGAGAAATCGCTGAGCGTCCTCCTCTGTTTCGAAGTACGCCGTGTAATCGTCGATATATCGAACAAATTCGAATCCGTGGCCAACCGATAGAACTTCATCCACCTTAGCCAAGATGCTTTCCACCACAATATTCGACGTTGCGGGTCCAATGGCCACGCCGTTCGTCTCGTTCCGTTTACAGAAGCGAACCGCTGCGTCTAGTTCGTTGAACCAAGTCTTTGACTTTTGATTCTTCTTCGCGTGTTTGAAGCCGACAGTTGCCCACGGTACGGCATGCGAATAAAGGCTGGGGAAGCAGTTCGTGATGTCTGTTTCGACCTTGTATTTTTTCGCAAAGGCCAGTTGATGTTTCTTGCCTAGCTTGGTGGGCAGATTGTCGTACTCCATGATGATGATGCGCCCGTCTTGGTGCTTTCGTGGTCTGATCCGACTCTTGTGATTTGTCTCGATGTAAACAAGGTCGTTCCAGTTATCCGTAATCGTGAGGCTAATCAACGCGTGCGCCACAGGGTGGGGTATCGCGAAGATTCTGGGTATGTTATTGAACTTTAGGGAGCGGTAAGAGACGTTATCCCATCCGCCCTGCTGGCGATGCTTGGACGCGATTAGCTTCTTTGCCAAAGACGGAGAGAACTTCCGCGAATGAAGGCACGGAGGGAGTTCGGCTTTGTCCTTGCGCTGCCTAGGAAGGTAGTTGTACTTAAGGAGCGCATTTATAAGAAACTTAGTTGGAATCGCCATGGGAAGTCCTGAGTAAGAACCGCAAAAAGGCCCCACTCGCGCGGGGCCTTTGTATTTGCGCGAAGCGCGTTTCGCCGTCCGCGAAGGACTAGCTGCAGCCGCTTGTGCTTCCGCATTCCATGCAGCGGTAGCAAGAGCCGTTGCGGGTCATGATGGCTCCGCAGGTGGCGCAGGATGGGGCGTCTCCCATGTCGACCATGGCCTTCATGGCGTTGGCGGCGTGGTAGATTCCGCGATCCTCTAAGGACAGGTTGTTCGTTGTTGGTTGCTGGTTGCTGGTTGGGTCCGGGGCGATTCCCTGCTGTGGGGGCCGGGTGGTGTAGGTTTCCTCGAAGATCTGTGGCGCTTGGGGCGAACTGCCGGGATTCTTCCCCTTCGACTCGCTTTGCTCGCTCAGGGTCAGAATGACCGCGTTATTTTCCGTACCGGAAGATGAGGCGTTGAGCGAGGGGATGATGCGGTTGCCGGGGCTGGTTACGGCTCCTTCGACGGGGATGCTGGCTTGCGGGGCGAGGCCGGCGAAGAGGTCGAGCTGGTGTCCGGAGAGGAAGCGGATCTGGATCCAGCGGAAGATGTAATCCATGATCGACTTGGCGTAGCCGATCTGCTCGTTGCCGGTCCAGCCGGAGGGCTCGAAGCGGGTGTGGGCGAACTTCTCGCAGAGGACGCGGAGAGGCACGCCATGCTGTAGGGCGAGCGAGACGGCGGTGGCGAAGGAGTCCATAAGTCCGGAGACGGTGGAGCCTTCCTTGGCCATGCGGATGAAGATCTCGCCGGGCTGGCCGTTGGGGTAGAGGCCGACGGTGATGTAGCCCTCGTGTCCGGAGAGGCCAAATTTGTGGGTGACGGAGGCGCGCTCGGCAGGGAGACGGTGACGGACGGCGCGGGGCGGAGCCTGGGCGTCGGCTGAGTCGGCGTTCTGGAGAGCGGCCTCGGAGATCTGCTTGATCTGCAGCTCGAGAGCGGCGATGCGCGCCTGCGCGGCGGCCTTCGCGGCGATGACGGCTTCCTCGATCTCGACGGTGCCGGCTGCTACGGGGGCTACGGCCTTGGTGTCCTTCTGCGCCTTGCCGTCGGAGGCGGAGACGTTGAGGGGCTGCGAGCCCTTGGAGCCGTCGCGGTAGATGGCTACGGCCTTGAGTCCCTGACGCCAGGACTCGAGGTAGGCCTCGGCGATATCGTCGACGGAGGCGTCGGTTGGGAGGTTGACGGTCTTGGAGATGGCTCCGGAGAGGAAGGGCTGGGTGGCGGCCATCATCTTGATGTGGCCCATGTAGTGGATGGAGCGTGTGCCTTTGGCGGGCTTGAAGGAGCAGTCGAAGACGGCGAGGTGCTCAGGGAGGACGTGCGGGGCGCCTTCGATGGTTCCGGTGGCGTCGATGTAGGAGACGATGGCGTCGACCTCGGCGTTGGTGTAGCCGAGCTTGAAGAGCGCGGAGGGGACGGTGTTGTTGACGATCTTAATCATGCCGCCGCCGACGAGCTTCTTGTACTTGACGAGGGCGAGGTCGGGCTCGATGCCGGTGGTGTCGCAGTCCATCATGAAGCCGATGGTTCCGGTGGGGGCGAGGACGGTGACCTGGGAGTTGCGGTAGCCGTGCTTTTCGCCGTGGGCAAGGGCGCCGTCCCAGACTTCTTTGCTTGCCGCGATGAGTTCGGTGAGCTGGGGGGCGACGAAGGGCTCGGCAGAGTTGCGCGAGGAGCCGATGTTGTTGACCTCGGCGCGGTGCATGCGAATGACGTCGAGGAATGGCTCGCGGTTGACGTAGAAGCCGGGGCAGGCTCCTCCGGCGATGTGCGCTTGTTGGGTGAGGGGAGTTGCGGCTCCGAGGGCGGGGGCTCGCTCGGCGATGCGCGACGACTGCCAGTAGGCTTCGCCGCAGAGGATGGAGGTGAGGGTTGCGGCGAAGTCGCGGCCGGCGTCGGAGTCGTAGGGCAGACCGAAGGCCATGAGGAGCGCGCCGAGGTTAGCGTAGCCGAGGCCGAGTGGGCGATAGTCGTGCGAGTTCTTCGCGATCATCTCGGTGGGGTAGCCGGCGGCGTCGACGATGATCTCCATCGCGGTGGTGACGATGCCGATGGCGTGGCGGTAGGCGGGGATGTCGAACTGGCCTCCCGGAGTGAGGAACTTCAGGAGATTGAAGGATGCAAGGTTGCAGGCGGAGTCGTCGAGGAACATGTACTCCGAGCAGGGATTGCTGGCGTTGATGCGGCCGGTGTTCTTGGAGGTGTGCCAGCGGTTAATGGTGGTGTCGTACTGCATGCCGGGGTCGCCGCACTGCCAGGTGGCTTCGGCGATGGCGTGCATGATGTCTCGGGCGCGGTACTCCTTGACTGGCTTGCGGTCTTTTACGGTGCGAGTGGAGAAGACGCTGTCGGACTCGACTGCGGCCATGAACTCGTCGGTGACGCGGACGGAGTTGTTGGCGTTCTGGAAGAAGATACTGCTGTAGGCCTCGGAGTCGGGGCTGGAGCCGTCGTAGCCGGCCTGGATGAGGGTGTAGGCCTTGGTCTCCTCCTTTACCTTGCACTCGATGAAGTCGATGATGTCGGGATGGTCGACGTTGAGGATGACCATCTTGGCGGCGCGACGGGTCTTGCCGCCGGACTTGATGACTCCGGCGAAGGCGTCGAAGCCGCGCATGAAGGAGAGCGGGCCGGAGGCGGTTCCGCCACCGGAGAGGGTCTCCATGGAGCCGCGGATGTTGGAGAGGTTGGAGCCGGTGCCGGATCCCCACTTGAAGAGCATGCCCTCGGTCTTGGCGAGGTTGAGGATGGAGTCGAGGGAGTCCTGAACGGAGTTGATGAAGCAGGCGGAGCACTGCGGCTTCTTGTAGCCGGTGACGGAGAACTCGATCGCGCAGGTATGTGGGTTCCAGTGCCAGTTCTGGGCGTCGGAGTTGGGCTCGAGGCGGTCGCAGCCGACATTGAACCAGACGGGCGAGTTGAAGGCGACCTTCTGGTTGAGGAGGAGGTGGCAGAGCTCGGCGTAGAAGGTGTCGGCATCGGCGGCAGAGGCGAAGTAGCCGCCTTCGATGCCCCAGTCGCGGATGGACTCGGCGACGCGGGTGATGAGGGCGCGGACGCCGGTCTCGCGCTCGGGGGTGTTGAGCTGGCCGTGGAGATATTTGGAGGCCACAATGTTGGTGGCGGTCATGGACCAGTCGGCGGGGACCTCGACGTTCTTCTGCTCGAAGATGGTACGGCCCTTGAAGTCCTGGATGACGGCGTCACGGAGCTCCCAGACGATCTCGTCGAATGGCGAGTCGCCGGGCTGGGTGAAGTGGCGGTGGAAGGTGAGGCCAGGGGCCTTGCGGCCGGAGGAGGTCGAGGTCTGATAGGAGGCGGCGGCAGTCTGATTCGGAATGGTGGCCATCGGGGAGTAGTGCTCCTTTTAACTTGGATGATGTGTTGAACGCCTCGAACCACGTCAGGGTGGGCGAGGGTAAATCTCTCCGACTGCAAAGGCACCGATTCGCCGGGCAGAGGCGATTCCGGGGGGTTGAAGCCGGTTTGTACCGAATATCGTGAGCCCTAGCTACCGGGCTGCAGTCGTGAAAGTACCGCCGCCTATAGGGTGTGTCAAGTATAAAGCACAACATGTAGTGTTGGCTGTGGGAATACCCCTGTTTACGCGGCGTTCACGAACCGGAATTTGCAAAAACCTGCGATTTTGCTGTGGATTTTCGCAAATCGAGGCTCTGGTGGCGAATTTTGAGGTCGCAATTTTGGGCGTTTTTGGGGGCAACTTCTAGCACTTTCGTTGTACCTCTGCGAGGGTAGGCCGAATGGCTGCGAAGGGCAAGGCGCAGGTGTGGTGCAGTGGGTGTGGATGGGGGTGGAAAAGGAGGAAAACAGGACGCCTAAAGGAGGTTCTGGCGGAAGAACTGGTAGAAGTCGGGGTCTTCCCAGTAGGAGAGATGGGCGAGGACAGGCACTTTGTATTTAAAGAGCTGCTGAGCGTCGACGCTGTAGAAGACGATCTTGCCACTGATGGGATCGAGGAGGGAGTATGCGTTGATCCAGCGAAATCCGCTGGCCAGGGCATTCTGAGCCGGATCCCATGCCGGAACCGGCTGAAACCGCAGGGCCGAGGGACTAACGATGGTGGGGACTACGCTGCGGAATCCATAGAGAATATCGAGAGTCTGATCTCGCAGGACCCACTGGGGCGGGTCCTGCTCGCGGAAGAAGTAGTAGATCTTGTTGAGCGGGCAGCCGAAGGTGACGAGTCCTCGGAGCGGGTCGAGGTGGTGGGGCTGGAAGGTGTTCGGGGCGCCTGGGACGGCGGAACGCGCAATGTCCAGCAGGCTGTTCATGGTGTCGTAGGCGATGACGGAGCCTAACGAGTGTGCCGCGATCAACACGCGGTCGTACCTGGGACCGGTTCCGCCCTGCCGGCTGACGGAGGTCTGCATGAGGATGGCGGAGAGCGCAGCGGTACACTCGTCGAGGATCTGCGAGCGCACGGCATAGCTCTTGGCGAACTCACTGGCGTTGGCATAGACGGCGACGTCGCCGACGTAGTCGATCAGGATAAAGCGGACGAAGAGAGCGAGCAGAACGGTGGCCACTTTGACGGCGTAGATGTGCAGGGACGGATCGAGAAAGAAGAAAGCCGCGAGTTTGTCACCGAATGGTTGTCCCCAGGGGAACTGGACTCGTTCGGCAAAGGATGTGATGGGTGTGGACCAATGGGTTAGCCAGGAGGCTGCGATTCGGAGAATGGGAGCAAGCAGCAGGGGCAGGGCTAAGAGATGAATCAGAACGGCGAGTGCGAGGAGTGAACGCCATGCTCGTGAGGTCTGCCATCCGGATTTGGTCTTGAGGCTCAACCGCAGCGCTTGAACGCTGGTGTAGAGGTAGAGGTAGCGAATCGCGAGGATGGCCACGAGGACGACCGTAGACCAGTCAAAGTGGATGAGCTGCTTAAGGGCGCTGAAGCTTGATACTTTGAGCCAGTCGAGCAGTGCAACGAAGAGAAGCAACAGAGGCACGAAGAGGCAGGCCTGACGCCAGATCTCCTTGGCGATGATGACCGGGATGCGTCGCACGGCGACATCTGCTCCCTCGGCCCTGGCGATGGCGTTGATGTTCGAGACGAGGTACAGGAAAGGCTGGAGGCCGGCCTTGATGAGGAAGTAAAGGCTTCCGGTGTAGGTGATCTTGTCCTGCGTGATGGGAGCCCAGTAGTACTCGAAGAGCGAGACCTCGTCGATGGAGACGCTGGGATCACTGGCGAAGCGAGCGTCGACGCCGGCTGGAGGCCGCAGGACGTAGGAGGCGCGTGTCCAGGACTTGCTGACGCGGGTTGGATCAGGCACTTGATCCAGTTGGGGAGTGATGGTCCAGGGGGGCGCGGTGGCGTCGAACGAAGCGGTGAGGTTGCGGGTGAAGTTGTCCAGGGTTTCGTATGGCTTCTGCTGGCCTATGCCGTGTATGACGAGGATTGCGACCTTCTCACCCATATGTCCGATACCTGCTCAACAGTGGAGTTTGGAGATGGGGCCCTGAGATTTGTGGAAAGTTCGTCACACGATAGCAGAGTTCGAGCTGGCGGCACGGAGATTTTTTTGCTCGATAGTTTGGGTCGGCACCTAGGGTGAGGGTTGATCGGTAGAGCCAGCGGTGACGCGCGGGCCGAGTTCGCGAACGAGATCGGGGATGTCGTAGCGGCGGATGACTCCGGGGAGGATGTCCTGCGGGGCGTCGAGGGGCATGGGAGCTTCGATGAGGCTCTTGTAGCTCTCGAGGGTGTGGTCGATGGTGATGTGTTTCAGGCGGGGGTCGAGGACAGCGGCGTGGAGGAGGACCAGGCCGAGATGGCCGCTCGCCTGGGCGGTGATTTGATTGGGATCGACGGTTGTGCCTCCGGACATGAAATTGACCGCGCTGATTACGTCGTCAACGCGGAGGCCGAGGAGGGTTTTGCCTGTGAGTTCGGCGCGTAGCTCGGTGAGGTAGTAGGGGCCGAGGATGGGGGATTTCGTCTCTTCGGTGCCGGGAGGCGAGGGACGTGGGGCGATGACGAGGACTGCGGTTCCGGCGTCGGCGATTGCGCGGAGTTTGCGGATCTCTTCAACGCGAGATGGCTCGAGGGCTGGATCGAGGCTGTCTTTGAGGATGAGGAGAGCGGGGTGTTTGCCATCGGAGGGGCGGTAGAACTCGGCTTCGATATTGATACCGGGCGCTGTGCCTAGTGTGAAGCGATGACGCACGTGAACGTCGCCCTCGGGAGGTGAGGCGAGAGGCGGCGATTGGGTGTTGATGGGTGCCGTGTCGCCGGGTTTCACGTCGGCGTGGGTGACATCACGGATGGCCTGCTGGAGTTGAGCTGTATTAAGCGGCTTTGGTTTTGGCAGGGCTTCGTAGCGTTTGAGGTTGAGAGAGTGGACAGTTTCGGCGTTGGGATAAGAGGTGGCTACCTGGCCGGTGGGAGTGACCTGGAAGACGTCTTTGGGCAGGCCGGGCGGCGGTGCGAAGGGATTGGCTCCGGCTGGCAGCGGGATGATGGGAGATGCGGTTGAGTGGGCGAGGTGAGTGAGGAAGAAGGCAACGATCTGCGATTGCAGTGGGCGAAGGTTGCCGTGGCCTCCGATGCCGGTGATCCACTGGAGCTGAGCTGTGGGCGGGATGGTGTTTGAGGTGTCGGGGTTAAGGGTTGGGCCGGTGGGGATGCCGGGGTCGGGCTGGCCGGTCGGGGTTCCGGCGCTGGCGGGGTCGAAGAGCGAGTAGAAGCGGCGGGCTTCGGTGACGGAGGCGCGGGCTCCGGCCCAGGGGAACATGTCGGACGCGGTGGAGATGACGGCGTAGGGGCGCGGGGCGGCGAGTTCGACCCAGTCGGGAAAGTCGAGACCGCTCGCGATGAAGTTGGGGATAGACTGCTCGGCGTCCTGTGGGCCGATGGAGGGCAGGAGAGTGTCGAAGCTGGTGATGTAGCAGGCGGTGCCGATCGCCTTGATGCGTGGGTCGAGCGCGCCGAGGAGCGCGGTCATCATGCCTCCGCCGGAGCAACCGAAGGCTCCGATGCGGTTGGGGTCGACCTCGATGCGGGTGAGGAGGTAGTCGACGGCGCGCATGCCGTCCCAGAGGAAGTAGCGGGCGACGGCGTCGCCGATGAGGGTGGGCTGCAGGCCGGCTTCGCCGTGCTCGCCGGTGGGGCGCGTGGCGAGAGATTGGCCGGGATGGGCAGGGTCGGGGTACTGGAGGCGCTCGCCCTGGCCGATGGGGTCGTAGGAGAGGACGGCGAAGCCGTTGCGGGCGAAGATTGAGGCGAAGGCGTAGTCAGAGGCCTTGCCGGTGGGTCCGTGGCCGGGAGCCATGACGATGGCGGGAAGTTTTCCGCTGGGGTGGTCAGGAACGTAGAAGATTGCGGTGACGGGGAAGTTGGGCTGGGAGTAGAAGAGGACCTTCTCCATGCGGAAGCCGACGGCCTGGACGGTGCTGACGGTGACGGCGTTGAGCGGGGTCTTTTCGGGGAGACCTCCGATGAGTTGAAGGATCTTGGTGCGGACCTCGCGTTGGCGAGCTTCTGCTTCAGCGCGGGTGTGGATGTGGGCGATCGTCTCGCGGCGGGCGGCGGTCTGGGTTACGGCGATGCTGTCGAGATAGTTCGTGAGCTGGGTGCGGCCGATCTGCGACGGGCTGTTGGGGTCGGGGCGTACCAGCGGAGCAGCTGCGGGACGCGGCGGGGTGGGTTCTTGTGCGAGGCCCGAGGAGGTCAGGAGGACTGCGGCGGAGAGCGCAAGGAGTGTGATTCGCATCGCCATGCCTTGATACGCGACGCGGGGCGTGCGGTCAAGAGAGGTATGACCAATCAGGCGATGCGCTTGGTTTTGAGTCGCTTGCGGAGGTCGGCTGTGGCCTGCCTGTGGCAGAGGAGGCAGAGGGTGCGGATGTTGTCGAGGTCGCACTGGCCTCCGCCTTCTGCGACGGGGAGGAGGTGATCGGCGTCCCAGAGGCTGCGGCGGGCGGCGATGGACTTCATCCCGTAGAGGCTGAGGCCGGCGGCGCGGGCTGGGCCGCGAGCGCGCTTGAGAGCGGCATAGACAGCGATGGTATCGGTGCGGCAAATGGCGCAGATACCGCGGTCGCGAGCGAAGACCTGGTCGCGCAGGTAACCGGGGTCGGTGCGGAGACGCCACTGGTGGACGCAGTAGTCGCTGCAGAAGGTGCGGCGGCGTTTGGCGAGGATTTCAAGCTCGCACCAGCGGCAGAGCGGCAGGCCGTTGGGTCCTTTGGGGAGTGACTTGCGCGAGGCGTGGCCGCCTTGAAGGGTTCGCGGCATGAGCATGGTTTGAGGATATTGAGCGGTGGCCCTGGGCGCGATGATGAGCTGGATTCCTCCAGGCTTTTCGGTAGGCGTGATTTTGTAACCGAGGGTTCGCCGTAGAGGTGGCGCGGATGGCTATATTGGAATGAGGATTCGGAGGATGTATGTCGAGGACACAGTCAGCGATGGTGGAGCTGGGAACGGTGGCTCCGGCGTTTGAGCTGGAGGATGTTGTGAGCGGCAGGGCTGTCGGGCGCGATGACGCTGCTGCGGGGATGAAGGGGCTGCTGGTGATGTTCATCTGCGTGCACTGCCCCTATGTGAAGCATGTGGAGGCTGAGCTGGCGCGGGTTGGTGTTGATTACGAGGGGAAGATTGGGATTGTGGCGATCTCGTCGAACGATGTCGTGGCGTATCCGCAGGACTCGCCTGAAGAGATGAAGAAGCAGGCGGAGCGGCTGGGCTTCCGCTTCCCTTACCTGTATGACGAAACCCAGGAGGTTGCACGGGAATACGATGCGGCGTGCACGCCGGACATCTTCCTTTTCGATGAAGAGATGAAGCTCGTGTATCGTGGGCAGCTGGATGACAGCAGACCGAGACGCGGCGACTACGGCAACGATATTCCTGTAACGGGCAAGGATCTGCGGGCTGCGCTGGACGCGGTGATTGCCGGTAAGCGGCCTGATTCGAATCAGCGGTTCGCTGTGGGCTGCAATATCAAATGGAAAGAATAGGGAAAGGACGCTGATATGGAAAACGTGCTTGCAGAGTTGAAGGCGGGGATTCGGAAGTTCAGAACGGCCATTTATCCCGCGCAGGCGGAGATGTACCGCAAGGCGGCGAGCGAACCGCAGAAGCCCGATGCCCTGTTTGTGACGTGCGCGGACTCACGGATTGATCCGGAGCTGATTACGCAATCGGGGCCGGGCGAGCTTTTTGTGACGCGCAATATCGGCAACCTGGTGCCGGCGTATGGCGAGATGATGGGCGGCGTGAGCGCGGTGATCGAGTATGCGGTGAGCGCGCTGAAGGTGAAGCATGTTGTCGTGTGCGGGCATAGCGATTGCGGTGCGATGAAGGCACTGCTGGACCCGGAGAGCCTGGAGTCCCTGCAGACGGTGAAGCGCTGGATGCGCAATGCGGAGGCGGCGCTGAGTGTAGCGGACTCGCTTGCAGAGCATGATGAGAAGCCGAGCATACGGCTGCGTCGACTGACGGAGGAGAATGTGCTGCTGCAGATCCAGCATCTGCGGACGCACCCCTCGGTGGCGGGCGCGTTGGCTCGCGAAGAGCTTTCGCTCTCGGGCTGGGTGTACGACATCGGGACGGGCGAGGTGCGGATCTCGGAGAACGGTGAGCGGGTGTTTCGTCCGGTGAGCATAGAGGACCCGGCGGAATGATCGTTCCCCGGCAGAAGCAGGTTTGGTGGATGCTGGGGTATGTCGGCAGGCCACTGCTGATGCTGGTGGTGTACGACTTTACGGTGGTGCTGGCTTATATGGTGGGTCACTGGAACTGGGTGGCGATGCCGCATATTCCGCTCGCGCTGTTCGGCTCCGCGATTGGGCTCATCGTGGCGTTCCGGAACCAGTCGGCGTATGCGCGGTGGTGGGAGGCGCGGACGCTTTGGGGCGCCATCGTGAATCACTCGCGGAGCTGGGCGCGACAGGTGACGACTGTGATGCTTCCGGTGAAGGAGGCCGACGCGAAGGAGATGAGCGCGATGCAGCGGAAGCTGGTCTACCACCAGATAGCCTATGTCCATGCGCTGCGGCAGCATCTGCGGAAGCTGGAGCCATGGGATGACCTGACTCCGCTGCTGAATGAGGCGGAGTTGAGCGCGCTGCGGGCGGAGAAAAATATTCCGCTGGCGATCCAGCAGCAGATGGGGAGGTTGCTGCGGGAGTGCCAAGCGCTGGGGTGGGTGGACTTCACGCAGTGGTTAGGGATGGATGGGAGTCTGAGGGATCTGATGAATGCGCAGGGTGGAGCGGAGCGGATCAAGAACACACCGATGCCGAAGCAGTATGACTACTTTCCGCGGCTGTTTGTGCAGATCTACTGCATGCTGCTGCCGCTGGCCATGGTGACGAATATGGGGTGGTTTACACCGCTGGGGTCGACGCTGGTGGGGTTCATCTTTCTAGCGCTGGATAAGATTGGACGCGACATGGAGGACCCGTTCGAGAACACGATCTACGATGTGGCGCTGACCTCGATTACGAGAACGATCGATATCAATCTGCGACAGCTGTTGGGTGAGACAGAGTTGCCGCCCGCCCTTACTCCGGTCGACGGCGTGCTTTGGTAGATGTGATCCGTCAGGCGTGGACTGTGCCGTCTGACCCGTGGAGCTTCATCAGCTGGTTGTAGACGCCGAGGATGAGAAGAGGCGTCGTCTCAGAGCCACTTCATTTTGCGCAAGAGAACGAGCAAGAAGATGGTCGAGAGGACTGTCAACACCCCGACGTACATCGCACCGTGAGGCGAGTCCTGAAAGGGCAGGCCCTTCAGGTTCATTCCGTAGATGCTTGAGATGGCGAGCGCGGGGAGCGCGATGGTGCCGAGGACCGTGAGGACCTTCATGACCTCGTTGGTGCGGTTGGCGACGGATGAGAGATAGATGTCGAGAGTGTTGTTGAGGAGGTCGCGCTGGGTCTCGACTGAGTCGAGCAGACGGACGACGTGATCGTAGGTGTCGCGGATGTAGAGCTGGTGGTCGGCGTCGATGATGGTGTTTGGATCGCGCTGCAGATGCAGGCCGGCATCGCGGGTGTTGACGAGAACTCGGCGGAGGTCGATGAGCTCGCGCTTGATGTCGAAGACTTCCTGCAGGACGTCAGGCGAAGGGTTGTCGACCACCTTGTCCTGGAGATCGTCTATGCGATCGTCGAAGTAGTCGATGGCAGGAAAGTAGCCGTCGACGATGCTATCGACGATGAGGTACAGAAGGCGCCCGGGATGCTCATCATCACCATCGCGGCGTGCGCGATCGAGGGCGTTGCCGCTGGCCGGGCAAGCGGGGTCGGTGATGGTGATGAGGAAGTCTTTGGCGGCGAAGACGTCGATGGTTGTGAAGGAGAGCATCTTTTCGGATGGCGCGTCGGGATCGGGCTTGAGATAGGGAGGCTTGAAGACGGCGAAGGTATAACGTGAGCCGGAGTCGACCTTTACGCTCTCGTCTTCGGTGCGGACGTCTTCGATATGGAGCGGGTGCAGGTTGTACTGGCGGGCCAGCTCATCGAGCTTGGGATCGTTGGCGCCTTCGAGTTGGTACCAGGGCATGCGCGAGTGTCTCCTGGAGAAGCGAAGATATCTGCCTCTATTCTGCTATTTTTCGTGGACGACGCTTCCCTGCCCTTTTTCAACGTAAGTGATCTCGCCGTCGCGCATGTGGAGGATGCGGTCGGCGATCTGGGCGGCTTCCGGGTTGTGGGTGATCATCAGGACGGTCTGGTTGAGCTCGCGGCTTGAGCGGCGGAGCATCTCGAGCACGGCGTCAGAGTTTTTTGTGTCGAGGTTGCCGGTGGGCTCGTCGGCGAGGACGATGGAGGGACTGTTGATGAGTGCCCGGGCGATGGCGACGCGCTGCTGCTCGCCGCCGGAGAGTTCGTTGGGGCGGTGATCCATACGGCCCTGGATACCCAGCATATCGGTGAGGTGGGCGAGCAGGGATTTGTCGATCGGCTTTTTCTCTTTTGCGCCGACGTTGGCGATGTCGTAGGCGATCTCGATGTTGCCGAGGGCGGAGAGTGTGGGCAGCAGGTTGAAGCGCTGGAAGACGAAGCCGATTTTGGCGCGGCGCATACGCGTGCGCTCGATGTCGGAGAGGCGGGCGAAGTCGTCGCCTTCGATGAGGATGGAGCCGCTGGTGGCCTGTGTGAGTCCGCCGAGGACGTAAAAGAGGGTCGACTTGCCGGAGCCGGAGGGGCCGACGACGGCGACGAACTCGCCCGGGTCGACGGAGAAGCTGACGTTGCGCAGCGCGGGAACCTCAAGCTTGCCGGAGCGATAGGTCTTGCCGAGGTTGCTGGCGACGATGATGGGCTGCTTCGAGACCGGGTGAACCGCAGTCGTGGCTGATTGAGTGGAGGAGTCAGGTACCATGCGTTACCTTGAAGTCTATCGCGAAACAGGAGATGGCAGGCGTTTGGCGCGGCTCTCGAACGCCTGCGGCGGTAGGGTTGGCGGATGGTACGTGTCATTTTTCTTCTGTTTCCCTTGCAAAACGATGCAACGAAAAAGAGAATGGCGCTCTGAGCGTATGAAATTGCAACGGGATAGGTTGGCAATCGAATTGCACTACTACCGGATGTTTTCACGGCCCTATTCCTGCGCGCGGTCATCGTGTCGAACGAAGACATCGGGCAGATAGCAAGGAATCCAGGTAGCAAAGGCTCCGTATCACGGCGGAAAAAGATGACTTAAGTACCGGAGTACTTATCCTCTTTCGCCCGTAGTCAGGCTCCCGGCCCCCAGAAACGGAAAAAGTTAGACGCGCCCCCGGTTCGCATATCCGCGAAGCCGCATGTGGATTGTGCCTTATTGGACCCGGTGCGGCTCCCCATCGATCCGCGTAAAAGGCCGCGTTTCACCAAAATTCACGCAAATGGAGACAGAAGTGAATAAATTAGTCTGCACTCTTACAACAGCCTTAGTTCTTGTGACTGGCGCTGCATACGGCCAGAGCACGTCAACAACCTCTCACGACAAACAGACCAAGAAGCAACCCCTGCGCGACAGCCAGATGGATAAAGTTACCGCCGCAGGCGAAGAGCAATCTGCAATCGCAGCGAACAACTCCACCGTAACCGAAAACAACACCGGTTCGGTGAATCTTTCCGGAAACTCCCTTATGGGATCGAGCGGTGTCAACATTGTGAATTCGTCCGATGCAATGGTTGGCAACGGCGCGAACGTTTGGGACGGCGATACTGCAATCTCCACGATGACGGGCGCTGTGGTCAAGCAGACCAATAGCATCGACCAATCAGAGGACAGCTCTGCCAATCTGACTGGATACAGCCGTGGCGCAAACATAACCCTGAATACCACCAAGGTATCGAGTATCGACGCGACCAGCAGCTCCAACTCAAGTCTCACGGGCTCTTACAGCCACTCGGCCATGGAGAGCGCGTCTGAGTCAGACACGAAGACGGCGAGCAGCAGCGATTCGCTAACTGCCAATTCGTCGAAGACCATTTCCAATACCTCGAGCTCGATGAAGAGCTCCGCTTTTGACCAGAGCGCTTCGAACTCGAAGAGCTCGTCCAACTCGCTTAGCGCGACGGCCTCCAAGTCCTCCGACTTCTCCAACACCGGCACTTCGAGCGCCTCGCTTACCGCGGGGGCCTCCAAGACTGGCAGCTTCTCGAACACGAACAGTTCGACCAATTCGATCGGCGGCTCTCTGAACGCCACGGATACCGCCTCGTTGAGCTCGAACAAAACAGGAACATCGAACAGCACTTCAAACACAGTCGCTGCTGGCAGCAAAGGCACGGCCACCAACGCCGCCAACTCGACGAATAACAGCAGCTCTACCGGGGGCGGGGCAACCTCGACCAACGCTGATACAGCTGCAAACAACCTGGGCGCGAACGATGGCGCGACAGCAACCAACTCAACCTCCAACGGGTCCAGCACGTCGGCCGGAACTGCAAGCAACGCTGCGAGCCTGACCGCCGGATTCGGCGCCTCCTCGGACAAGAGCAACTCGACGACGGCATCGAACTCAGCGAATGCCAGCCTCGATGCGACGGCGAGCAAGAGCGACACACTGACCGCCTCGAATACAGCGAGCGCGGCCCTCAACACGTCTTCCAGCAAGAATTCAACGGCGATGGAGTCGGTGAGTGCAACCAATTCGTCATCGAATTCCAACGCGTTCAACTACGCAACCACCAATTCAATCAGCGCAACAAAGACCAATTCGTACAGCAGTGACCAGTCTGCAACGGAAAGCGCCAGCACGAGCACAACTGCTTCGCTGGCGACGACCGATTCGAAGTCGAGCTCTCTCGTAGCGTCCAACAACGATACAACGGCCCTCACAGTTGCCGGCGCGGTCTCCTTCAAGGATGCCACGGCAACCAACATCGCCGTGGATGGATCCTCGGTTTCGTCAACGAACAACTACGCTGTCACACTGGCGGGCAACGCAGAGCAGAATGCATCTGCTCTGAACCTCGTAAACGCAGCTGGCGGTATGGTTGCGAACGGCTTGAACCTGGCTCACGCCGTCAGCAATGCCACACCTCCAGCAGTCACTCAAATCAACACCATCACCCAGAGTCACTAATTCCGAGCAGAGGTGTGGGAGGCGTGCAAACTGCCTCCCACACCCGGGCTTTCTCATGTTGTAGAAGGAGAGCTTTATGCAACGAATGTTAGTGATCGCGGGCATGGCGCTGCTCACCACAGTGGGCATGGCTCAGGCAAGGGCAAAACCCAAGCCGCTGAGCGACGCTGCACTTGATCGAGTCACCGCCGCGGGATCTACCACGGGACAGGTCACTGCCGGAGGAATCACCGCTGGTTTATCCAACGGAGTGATCCAGTTCCAGGGACAGGTTCCTACTGCGAACGGCCTCGTCTCTGGTGCCGGAACGATGGCTTTCCAGAACGGACCGATTACATCATCGAACACCACCACGGGCACGATCAACTTCAGCGATAATGCGCAGCAAAACCTCAACTCGCTGGTGAACATCACAGCGGTCAACTCAAACATCAGCGTTCTGTTGAATCTGAACGTGAATATTAATTCGACTGTCGGCACGGTCACACAGTCGAACCTCAGCGGGAAACACTGATGCTTGTGCGTAAATCCATACTCGTTACTTGTGCGATGTCTCTTGCTCTTCTGCCCTCCCTGGTTCTCGCTCAGAGTTTCAGCGACGACCAGGAGACGCAGGGGAGCAAGAGCATCCGCACTCTCAAAGAGATTCGCGGTGAGGGTGTCGTCCGGCAGAAATGGGATATAAGCTGCGGAGCCGCGGCCCTCAGCACACTTCTCACTTACGACTTCAAAGACTACACGCCCGAGTCTTCCATCGTCGTCTGGATCCTGCATCGCGTCGACCCGGTCAAGGTACGCGCGCGGGGCGGTTTCTCGCTCCTCGACCTCAAGCGCTTCGCGCAGGCGCGCGGCTACCAGGCCGACGGCTATGACGGAATGACAATCGAAGATCTCGCTACGCAGCCGACGTCGGTGATTACGCCAATTCGCCTGAAGGGGTTCGATCACTTCGTTGTGGTCAGAGGCATCCAGGACGGACGCGTCATCATTGCCGATCCCGGCTTTGGGAACGTCACGATGAAGGTTGATCGATTCCAGGCGCTCTGGAGCAGTGGAATCATCTTCATCGTCACACCGCCGGACGAAAGGATGATCACCGAAAGGAAGCCGACGGTAGCTTCGAAGACGGTTCCCGATGAAACACTGATATCCCGAAAAATCGGAATCATTGCCCCTAGTAATCCCCTTTATTAGCCGGAAAGGCGGGCCAGATGTTGCAACGAACACGGTTGAAGGTGCTTCTCATGCTACTATCCGCAGCATCTGCTGCGGCGGCACAGACCACTACAGTTGCGGCGAATAACAACGCCGCATCCCCCCAGGCGCAGACCCAATCCAAAGACCCGGTCGACATCAAGCTGCAGGAAGCGCTGCGACAGCGTGACGCTATCATCCGCAATCTTCTCGAACGGGTTTCGGAGTTGGAGTGGAGGGTAAACGGAGGATTTACCACAAGACCGACGGAGGTGTCTGCGGGCCGATCGGCCGCTGAGACGCTGAATGGCGCTGTCTCTTCCTCTGCTGCCTACGCGGCTGTAACCAACTCCGGTTATGACGCCGAAGAGCGCGAGGCGAGCGAGGCCCTTGACCGTGCCCTGCTGGTCCGCGGCGGCCTTCTGGTTCCCAACGGAACGCTGGAGATCGACAATACGACGTCCTACTTCAGTTCCTCATCCGATCACCTCACCGTCAATGGCTTCGCGCTGCTTCCCATCCTTGTTGTCGGCGACATCACGTCGGAGCGCATCCGCGAGGACGTTCTGATGCCCACCTTCACCACGCGGCTAGGCCTTCCCGCCAAGATGCAGTTCGACGCGACCATTCCCTACGGCTATGAGCTCATCCGCACTGTCGATGCCACAAACGTGCAGACCTCGCAGAGCACCTTTGGCCTCGGCGACATCGCGTTCGGCGTCTCGCGCCAGCTCACCTACGAGAGGGGAAAGGTTCCCGATCTCCTCGCCCACATGCGCTTCAAGACAGTCACCGGCGTTAACTCCTACGATCTGCAGAGCTCGCAGACGGCACTCGGCACCGGCTTCTACGCCATCTCCGGAGACATCACCGCCGCTAAGTCGAGCGATCCGGTCGTCTTCTTCGGCAATCTCAACTACACCAACAATCTCGCAGGCCGCCATACGATCCCTGACCCCAACAATCCCGGGTCGACCACCATCGGCCACTTCCGTCCGGGCTACTCCATCGGCTTCACGCTCGGTTCCATCATCGCCATGAACCCGGAGACCTCCTTCACGCTGGGCTGGGATCAGCGGTTCACCGCCTCCACGAACCTCAACGGAAACCCCATCCCTGCCTCATACCTCGTTGAGGGCACGCTCCGCCTCGGTACTACCTACGTCTACGCTCCCGGCAAAATGGTTGACCTCAGCTTCGGCGTCGGGCTCACCCCGGACACGCCGAACCTTCAGTTCTCAGTTGGCTTCCCACTTCGACTAGGGCTGTGGAAGTCCTCTGCTGACAAGACCAGGGTCGTCGTTCACTGATAGGTCACGTCGCCGAATGGCGAAATGACAATCTATTGACGATGGCATGACACATGTCGGCCGCATCTCGCGTAGTGTAGTGACGGCGCTATGAGCGCAACCGGCTGAAGCCGCTTTTGGGGCGAGGGAGCGTGTTGGGCGATGCTCCGGCGCCCCTTTTTCTTGGGCCGGTGGTCAGGCGAGAGGGCTGCCGGTCATCAGCAGGGATTGGAGGGTGACGTCCTCAAGGAAGCTGACCTCGAGCCGGATTGAGACGACCTGTCCCAACTCTGCGGCCCTCGAATGGTTTTTGCGACAGGTGCAGGCAGCAGCGAGGGCAAGATGGCCGGCACGTGTCAGCTGGAGGCCCGCTGCGATGAGGGCGGCGTAGAGATCGACGATCGAGCGGAGCTGGATCTCCATGCGGAACTCCAGAGTCGTCGGCGAGAGAGATCTGCGTTCAAGCAGCCAGCCACCACACTCGTCCAGCGAGGTAGTGAGGCCGAAGAGCACGCCGTTTTGCTCCGCGTAACTGAAGCCCTGGATGTCGAGCGATTGCATGAGGTGAAGCCGCCTCAATCTTTGACGTTAGGCTCTTCATCGGAGGGAGATGCTTGTCGCGTGACAGTGTGTGCGGTACGGTGGTCATATGACGGGGGAGAGTAACCGTCGGTATAGGGGGACGCGCAGAGATGGTGCTTGGCCTGGGGTCAGACCTCATCGAGATCAGCCGAATTGAAGACAGCATCGAGCAGTTCGGCGAGCGGTTTCTGCGTCGCGTCTTCACGATGGGTGAAATCGCCTTTTGCCAGATGAAGAAGAGAAACTCCGCGGAGAGCTTTGCTGCCCGCTTCGCTGCGAAGGAAGCAGCAGCGAAGGCCCTGGGCACGGGAATCAGCCGTGGAGTGAGCTGGCAGGAGATCGAGGTGTGCCGTGAGCCAGGAGAGAGGCCGACGCTGTCATTGACCGGCCGGGCTGCGGCCAGGGCCGCCACGATGGGAGTGCGCCGCATGCAGTTGACCCTTACTCACAGCCGCGATGTCGCGATGGCGGTTGTTGTGCTGGAAGACTGAAGTTTGCTTAGCATAGTTGCGTCTCGGCTGCATAAATCTGAACCCCGCCACGAAATTCGGCATCTATCGAAGACGACAGCGCGATTATCTGTCCGGCACAGAACAACATGTGGGTTCAGAATCCCGAAGGCGTGTTGTATCCTCTGATTGACAGGGACACCTGCTGCCTGTGTTGTGAGGAACCTAGCCGGCAGATAAACATTGCAGTCTAAGTTCCGCAAAGAATCAAGTTCGAAGGAGAGCTATGCCCAGCCAGCAGGAGGTCAGATGGTCACAGTTGAAGGTGGGTCTGATTGTCCTGGCGGCGACCATCATCCTGGTCACACTGCTCTTCCTGATGGCGAGTTCAGCGGGTATTGGCGTCTTTTCCCACAAGCTGACGATAACTTCATACTTTGAGAACTCCGCCGGTCTGAAGGAAGGCTCGCCTGTAAACCTGCAGGGCGTGACCATTGGCACGGTCAAGAGCGTCGCGGTGGTGACGAGTCCCGACCGCAAGCTGACTCCGGTCAAAGTGGTGATGAAGATCAACGAGAAGAGCGCGGGCGATCTCAGGAAAGACTCCAAAGCGGGGCTGACGACAATCGGAGTGTTGGGCGACACGGTGGTTGATATCAACAGCCAGTATGCAGTGGGGCCTCCACTGCAGGACGGAGACGAACTGAAGACGCTGGAGACGCCGAGCCTGACCGATGTTGTAAAGGCCGGCCAGGGTACGATTGAGAGCCTCAATATCATCCTGGCCAAGATGAACGCAATCGTGGACAATCTGCAGTCTGGCAATGGCTCGATCGGTCAGCTCATCAATAGTCCTGACCTCTATAAAAAGACCATCAGCACGGTAGATGAGTTGCATAAGCTTACCGTGAACCTGAACAGCGGGCAGGGGACAATCGGCAAGCTGATGAAGGATGATGAGCTGTATAACCGGTTCAACGGGACCGCCGGCAAACTGGAAAACATCGCCAACGAGCTCGACAGCGGCAAAGGCACGGCGGGCAAGCTGCTGAAGGACGACACACTCTACAAGAACCTAAACTCGACGCTGGCGCACGCCAACTCGCTGCTGGCTGATGCGGACGCGGGCAAAGGCGGGCTTGGGCTGATGCTGAAGGATCCGAAGTTCCGATCGGATTTGAGCGATACGCTGAGCCAGGTAAACACGCTCGTCAAGGGCATCAATGAAGGTCGCGGAACGCTGGGCAAGCTGGCGACCGACGATGCGGTTTACACCAATCTCAATCATCTTCTGACTGAGAGCACGAATCTGGTTACGGCAATTCGACAGGACCCGAAGAAGTATCTGGTTATCCATCTCAAAGTTTTCTAAAGATCCTCCTTCGCAGGTTTGCTGACGATCAGATCAGCCGTGGCTTCGAGGATGCCTGTCACGTCTGGTGATGAAGTTGTTGTGAGGGTTCGGGACTATGTCCCGGGCCCCTTTTCGTCACTTGCGATAGCGGAATAACTTTGGAGACTACAGATTCCATGGCGTGAAAGTGGCACAAAGTCGCGTCACCTTCTACAATGAGCCAAGGAATTTATCCCTAAAGAATTGCTCGCAATAGACGGCGTGGCGCAGCACTCGCTGGCGAGGATTAAGGAAGCGCATGAAGTTGAGCAGGATCGGCCGGGTTTCAATGGCCTTGGTAGTCTCCGTGGCGATGGCTCTGGGAATGACGGCGTGCGGTGGAGGCACGATCGCTTATTTGTGGGTCCTTGGAACTCAATACAACCAAATTGTCGGCTACAAGGTCGATGATTTTACCGGGAACCTGACACAGGTGCTGCACTCGCCCTTTGCCTCTGGTGGAACCAATCCCGTGTCGATCGTGGTGAAGACCGGCGGCCGCTACGTTTACGTGGTCAACAAGGGTGTTCCTGCCTCGGGCAGCAGCAGTGGAACTCCCGGCAACATCTCGGTTTTTAGCGTCGGCGTGGGAGGCACACTGACCTTTCAGTCGCAGTACGCCAGCCGCGGCTCAAACCCTGTCTGGGCCTCGACCGACTCTACGGGCAACTATCTCTACGTGCTGGATTCGCTCTATCCGGACACACCGTCCTACCCGAACCCGAACGGCTATGGCGATATTACGGTCTTCGCGCTCGATCCCAATACGGGCCGGCTGCAGCTTGTGCCGAACCAGCAGATAAAGGACAGCAACCAGACGCAGTTGACCTTCTTCCCTGTCGGCGCGCAGCCCATCATGCTGAAGGTCTCCGGGAGCGGCTGCCTATTTACGGTCAACAGCGGCGATCAGACAATCTTCCCCTATTCCATCGGGTCGAGCGGGCAGCTTGTTCTAACTGCTAACTCGACCATCCAGACCGGGGCGGGCAACATCACCTCGATCAATGCGAACGGCAGCTATGTTTATCTCACCGATGCGGCTCCGACTGCGGACAGCCCGGGTGGTCGCATCCTGCCCTACACGGTCGGCTCGGGCTCTGCCTGCTCTCTGAATACGCTGACCGGCGGCCCCGTCAATAACGTGGCCTTCACCTCGAATCCGTCGTACTCCATGGTTGATGCGCAGGGCAAGTTCCTCTACGTACTCAACCGGTCGTCAACGAACAGTCAGAATCCGAATACGAGCTCAATCTCGGCCTACACGATCGACTCGTCGACAGGCAAGCTGCAGCCCATTGGCAGCGCGAACAATCCTTATGCCGTAGGGTCTGGCCCCGTCTGCATGGTGGAGGACCCGACCAAGCAGTACGTCTATACCTCCAACAACATCGACGGCACCGTCACCGGCAAGTTGATCAACTCGAGTAACGGTGAACTGTCAGACCTGCAGCGCACTTCAACTTTTCCGGCGACGGGACTGGCGACTTGCCTGGCCATCAGTGGCAACGTCGACTAACAGAGAAGCCGCCGCCCTTGCCGTGTCCGCCTGGAGCTTCTACCGAGGGTCCACGGCGGACAAGGGCGGACAGAAACATTGCATCGGAGTAAGAAAGCGCATGACGTTCAACACGAAGGGCCGTGGAGCAATAGCCTCGATTCTGTCTCTGGCGATGGGGCTTGGCCTGACGGCATGCAGCGGAACCTACACGATTGGCTATGTGTACGCGACAGCAGCGAAGAGTACGGGCGGCCTGATCGACGGCTACAAGGTCGATTATCAGTCGGGCACTCTTAATACTCTCGAAGACTCGCCGATTCCTTCAGGCGGCAAAAATCCAGTCGCAATCGTCGCCACCCCTAACGCGAAGTATCTGTACGTTGTACATCGCGATGACTCCAGCGTAGTCCTGTTCGCGATTGGAACCGACGGCAAGATCTATCCGCAGACGACATATAACGTCACTGGCAGTTTTCCTCTGGCGGCTGCCGTCGATCCCGCAGGCAAGTTCCTGTATGTGACGTTCACGTACCAGAACTGTCCCTCCACTGGCAATACAACGTGCCAGCCCGGCGGCCAGCTCTATACGCCGGCCAACCCCGGACCGGGTGGCGTGACAATCTTTCCGATCAACGCTTCAGACGGCACGCTCGGTACGCCATCGACATTCAACCTGGGCCGCGCTCCTCTCTCAATTACGGTGACAAAGAATAATTTCGTGTATGTCATCGCGCAGGACTCAGCGACGACGGCAAACCTCTTCGGTTTCTCCGAAAATTCCTCGACGGGTCAGCTTACGCCCTTGCCTGGTGTGACGATCAATCCCGGCAACGTTGTTTCCACCGGCTATGCGTCGAGTGCTACGCCAGGCGGTATCATCGCGGATGCCTCCGGAAGCCATCTGTATGTAACCGACCAGGTGGGCAACCAGGTCATCGGCTATTCCATCGCGTCGAATGGAGTCCCCAGCCAGATTGGTTCCGCGAAGACGGATGCCCAGCCAGCAGGAATGTCGATCGATCCGAGCGGCAAATATCTCTACGCCGTCACCTTTACCGGCGGCTCGATCAATGGATTTACGTTTGGATCCAATGGCCAGCCCATCGTTTCGACGGCTGCTGCGAGCGTGCAGGCGGGCACGGGCCCCACATGCGTGAGCATCATTGGATCGCCTACGAGTGCTTCCCCCACGCATGCAACTTATCTGTATACGTCGAACGAGTTAAGCAACACCGTTACCGGCACACAGCTTCAGCCTTCGGATGGGAGTCTGATTCAGATACAGAACACGCCCTTCGGCGCCAGCACGTTGCCGACATGCCTGGTCGCGGTCCAGAAGTATTCGCTATTGTGATGTAGACGCCGCACACCAGGCAGTGCCAGCGTAAGTTTTGGATACACTTTGAGTGGGCAGCCTTGCCGCCCGGGATGAAGGAAACACATGAGTTGGAGAAAGACAATCCGCAGGGTAGCCAGCCAGCGCTCGGCGGCCCGCAAATCGACGGTTCACAGGGTTCTCGCTTCGGCGATGCTGTTGCCCGTTGCCTTTGGCCTGACGTCCTGCACGCGCGACTATACGGTCGACTATCTCTACGTCACTGCGTCGAACAAAAATAACCCGGGGAGCATCAATGAATATCTGGTCGACTACCAGTCAGGTTCCCTGGTCGCGGCGTCTGGGTCGCCTGTTGCGACTGGCGTCAACCCTGTGGCCCTGGTGACAACATCGAACGGCCTGTTCGTCTACGTCATTAACCAGGGCGACTCGACGGTGCAGGAGTTTGCCGTAAATACCGGCAATGGAACGCTCACGTCGAAGAACACATACAAGACTGGCAACACGCCGACCGCGGCGGCGATCGATGTCGCAGGCAAGTTCCTCTACGTAACGTTCACCTATCAGGCGGGCTACTCGGCGACGAACCCAGGACCTGGCGGCGTGAATATCTTCCCCATCAACGCGGACAATAGCCTTGGGACCGCGACGACGGTCAACGTCGGCAATAATCCGGTCGGGGTGGTGACGAGCGGATTCAACAACTTCGTGTACGTGGTCGATCAGGAACCGGCTGTTGGCACCTCTTCTCAGTTCGGAGTGATTTTGGGCTTTTCTGAGAACACGAGCAGCGGCGCTCTGACTCCCGCGCCGGGCACGACGATCACGACGGGCTCTGGAGGCAAGACAGTGGCAACAGGCTACGGCGCCGGAACTGTGCCCAGCGCAATTGCGATCGATCCGACAGCACGTTTCGTGTACGTGGCTGACCGGGCTACCAACCAGCTGTATGGCAACCTGGTCCAGGCTGGAGGAAGTCTTATCCCGATGACGAACTCGCCTTTTGCGACAGGTCTTTTGCCGGTAGCGATCACGATTGATCCGCGGGGAGAGTACCTGTACGTCGCCAACTACAATGCGAATACGGTAGGCGCTTACGCGATTAATCAGTCGACGGGGGCTCCGGTCGGCTCGGTTGGCTCCGGCTCTGTGAGCGTGGGCACGGGCCCGTCGTGTGTCGCGATCGAGCCTGCGTTGGGAATTTATCTCTACACGGCCAACAATCTTGATAACACGGTAACCGGCCAGCAGCTTGACCCACACAATGGCACGCTAAAAGCCATTGAGAATACTCCCTTCCCTGCTGCCGGACAGCCGACATGCGCTGCCTCAGTGGCCAATGGTTCCCACGCGACTCAGGTTGTTGTTCCGTAGGTCGTTGCTCTTACAGGAGCAAAGGCTCGCTTGGCGGGGCCTTTTGCTTATTCCGGGCTAATCTCCTGCCCTGGCTCCCAATCCGGTCGTTGACTCCCGGTGCGGACTCGGCTATTCTTAAAACTCGCGCAGTCTCGCGTCTGCACGTCCGTGTGGGTGTACTCCGGCAAGGGCGATTGGAAAGACGAGACATCGTGGTGGATCCATCCGGGGCAGGCAGAATGCACCCCCAAAGCACCCACTCCTCAGGCCGCAAACCAGGCTCTGTGCGCAATCCCAGGTGGTTGGCATTGTCGCGCTCGAGAGACCTCTTCTCGTTCATGGCAGACCGCCCGGGGAAGATGTTGGTTTCAAAGGCAGCAAAAAATCAGCTTCACCTATTCTTCAGCAGCACGCCGACCAATGAAGACGGCAGAACCAAGGAGTAACAAAGCGATGTCCACGAAGATTCCTAGCGGTAAAGAGATTCAGCGCAAGTGGTTTGTGCTTGATGCCAGCGGCAAGACGCTGGGGCGCCTTGCTACGCACGCCGCGAATGTGCTTTCCGGCAAGCTCAACCCGCTGTACACGCCGTATCTCGACACTGGCGACCATGTCGTGATCATCAACGCCGAGAAGATCGTGCTGACGGGTCTGAAGGCCGACCAGAAGCTCTATCGCCGCTATACCGGCTTCCCCGGCGGTCTGCGTGAAGAGTCGTTTGTGAAGCTGCTGGAGCGCAGGCCTGAGGCCATCGTTGAGCAGGCTGTGAAGGGAATGCTTCCCAAGTCGAAGCTTGGCCGCCAGATGGCCACCAAGCTGAAGGTGTACAAGGGCAGCCAGCATCCGCACCAGGCGCAGAAGCCTGAGCCGATGGTGATTAGCGCCTAAGTTTTCGAGACTCGCTGCGGTATAAGGCCGTGGCAACAACACGAGGCAGAGTGAGGGCATGGCCCCCCGGCCTCCTGAAAGATTTTCAAGGAGCATCATGGCAGATCTCGTCCAGTACTACGGAACCGGCCGCCGCAAGTCTTCGATCGCGCGCGTGTTTCTGCGCCCAGGCAGCGGCAAATTCACCGTCAACAAGAAGGACGTCGACGTCTACTTCGTTACGGCGCAGCAGCGCGCCGCGGCCAAGCGGTCGCTTGGCATCAACGACATCGGCGAAACATTCGACGTCATCACCACGGTTCGTGGCGGCGGCGTAATGGGCCAGGCGGACGCCGTCAAGCTCGGCATCGCCCGCGCCCTGATGGAGTTCAACCCCGAGCTTCGCAAGGCCCTAAAGACCGAGGGTCTGGTGACTCGCGACGCACGCAGCAAGGAGCGCAAGAAGTACGGCCAGAAGGGCGCCCGCGCTCGCTTCCAGTTCTCGAAGCGCTAGTCGCTCGACTGCTGGCGGTTGCTGCCGCACAGTTTTGGCGGGCATCGGATGGGTTCGTGATCCGGTGCCCGCTCGCAACACCCTCACGGCCGGGTTCGGCGTGAGGCAAGGAGTCCAATCTCCCTTACGAGGGATAAATCCGGGCACCGGCGTTCTATGCGGCTGCCTTAACCAAGGAGATCAAGTTGGCAAATATCACAATGAAAGAACTGCTCGAGGCTGGAGTTCACTTCGGGCATCAGACAAAGCGCTGGAATCCCAAGATGAAGGAGTACATCTTCGGCGAGCGCAATGGAATTTACATCATCGACCTGCAGAAGACCCTCAAGATGTTCAAAGAGGCTTCGAAGTTCGTCACCGACCTTACTGCGTCGGGCAAGCTTATCCTCTTCGTCGGCACCAAGCGCCAGGCGCAGGATGCCGTCGCTGAAGAGGCGAACCGCGCTGGCATGCCGTACATCAACAGCCGCTGGCTGGGCGGTCTGCTGACCAACTGGGTCACGGTGCAGAAGTCGGTAAAGCGCCTGCAGGAGCTCGACGAGATGTCGACCGACGGCCGCTACGAGCTGCTCACCAAGAAGGAAGTCATCAAGCTCGAGCGCGAGCGCAAGCACCTTTCGACGAACCTCGCCGGTATCAAGAGCATGAAGCGTCTGCCGGATGCGATCTTCGTCATCGACTCGAACAACGAGGCGATCGCCGTCTCCGAGGCTCGTAAGCTGGGCATCCCGGTCGTCGCGGTTGTCGACACGAACTGCGATCCTACCGTGGTTGACTATGTCATCCCCGGCAACGACGATGCTCTTCGCGCCATTCGTCTCTTCACGACGAAGATCGCCGATTCGGCCGCCGAGGGCGTTCAGATGGTCTCCGAGCGCGCCTTTGCCACCGAGGTCGCAGACGTACAGCAGGCCGAAGTTGCTCCTGAGCACATCGGTGAAGAGGGCGAGTTCGCTGAGATTCACTCTTCGTCCACCATCGCCGATGAAGATGAGGACGAGAACGTCGACCTCGAGGCTGTGCTGGGCGGGAACATCCGCAAGGCCCCGGCCGCTGCAACTGCCGACGAGCCCGAAACCGCCATCGCCGACACCGGAGCCTAAGGCTGACTAGACCGGTTGTGTTAAGGGCGCGGTTTTAGCCGTGCCGTAACCGTCATCTGAAATATTCAGGGGGCGCGTGCTACGTAGCCCGCGCCCCCTTTGCATGAATCACGCTCTACAGAAGAAGGGAATTTTCAATGTCTGACACCGCTGTAAAGATCGATGCGAAACTCGTCAAGGAACTCCGCGAAAAGTCCGGCGCGCCGATGGGCGACTGCCTGAAGGCTCTGCAGGAGGCCAAGGGCGATATGGAAGAGGCGTTCGTCGTGCTGCGCAAGCGCGGCATGGCTTCTGCCGCGAAGAAGGCGTCGCGCACGACCAACGAGGGTTCGGTGGGCACGTACATTCACGCCGGCGGCAAGATCGGCGTGCTGCTCGAACTGAACTGCGAATCGGACTTCGTCGCTCGCACGACGGACTTCCAGGAGCTGCTGCGCGACATCGCGATGCACATCGCGGCGACCGACCCCCGCTACGTCCGCAAAGAGGACGTGACCGAGGCCGATCTCGCGCGCGAGAAGGACATCTATCGCGCGCAGGCGCTCGCAACCGGCAAGAAGCCTGAGTTCGTCGAGAAGATCGTCGAGGGAAAGATGAGCAAGTTCTACGAGGAGGTCTGCCTGCTCGAGCAGCCGTTCATCAAGGAGCAGAGCCACACGATCGCGCAGATCATTGCCGCGAAGGTCGCCAAGCTCGGCGAGAACATCAGCGTCCGCCGCTTCGCCCGCTTCAAGGTCGGCGACCCCAACTGGACCGTCGCAACCACCACCCAGACCTCTGGGGAAGAAGGACAGGCATAGGCCACCTTTCAATTCCGATAGACAATCGAGCCGCACACGACGTGCTCAACAAATGATGAAAGCCCGGGAAATGTTTCCGGGCTTTCATCATTTGGTGCGCACTCGCCAGCCTGCATGGGCGTGTCGTACTCTTCCCCGGCGTCAGGAGCGAATTTTGCGGGACAGAGCCGACCTTCTCTGCCTGATGAGCATGCGATACTTAAGTCAGACATGTACAAAAGAGTCCTCCTCAAGATCTCCGGCGAAGCCCTGGCTGCGGGCCGAGGCTTCGGTATCGATGCCGTTTTCATTCACAAAGTCGCCGAGGAGATAGCAGGAGTTCATGCGATTGGCTGCCAGGTCGGCATTGTTGTTGGGGGAGGCAATTTCTTTCGCGGAGTCGCCCAGCAGGCCATCGATATGGACCGCGTCGCGGCCGACCACATGGGCATGCTCTCGACGGTGATCAATGGTATCGCTCTGCAGGACGCGATTGAGAAGCGCGGGCTCCACTGCCGCGTCATGTCAGCGATTGAGATGCACCAGGTGAGTGAACCTTATATTCGTCGTCGCGCGATACGTCACCTTGAGAAGAACCGCATCGTGGTCTTCGCGGCCGGCACGGGTAATCCATTCTTCTCGACCGACACGGCGGCGGCGCTGCGCGCCATGGAGATCAAGGCAGACATCCTGCTGAAGGCGACCTCCGTGGACGGCATATACTCGGCCGACCCAAAGAAGGACCCGGAGGCGACAAGATTCGAGCAGATCACCTACAATGACATCCTTCGGCTGAATCTCGGCGTAATGGACACGACTGCGGTTTCACTTTGCCGCGACAATAATATGCCGATGATGGTGTTTAGCATGCGCGAACAGGGCAACATCGTCCGCGTTGTAAGCGGCGAAAAGCTGGGCTCGCTGGTAACAGCGTAAGTTTGCACCCTCTTTTCATAGTGGCCGAACCCTCGACCCGGCGATTTTTCGGGGCCACCCCAACAATCTATTTGAAATGGGGTTGAAATTCTTGAGACCTTCCGGCATCGAATCTTCAGGATATTTCACGCGTGAATACAGGCATTCTTGAACCCGTAGCGGATCTTGGCCCACAACCGGATTCCCCACCAACACAGACGCCGCAGCCGGCGGCACGGCCGGCTAAAAGACCACAACTGCCGGCGCTGACGGGTATCAGGACTTTGCTCGCATTCAACATCGTCCTTTTCCATTTCACGCCTCCGTATCTGGGGCCTCTGCGGCCGATGGTGGAGAACGGCTTCATCTTCGTCAATTTCTTCTTTCTGATCTCCGGCTTTGTACTGACATACAACTACTCAGACCGGGCGGCGACGATCGTGAAACGCGACTTCTGGATAGCGCGTTTCTCGCGTCTTTACCCGGTGTACCTGCTTGTTTTGCTGATCTCGCTAAAGATGCTGCAGCTCGAATGGCAGGCCAGGTCGCATGGGGAGTTCTGGGTTGGGTTGATCCTGACTCCGCTGCTGATGCAGGGGCTGAGCCCCGCGCTTGCAACCTTCTGGAATACTGTAGCGTGGACGCTCTCGTGCGAGTTCGCGTTTTATGCGGTCTTTCCCTGGCTGATCCGGGTGCGGTGGCCACAAAGACCCAGCCGGCTTGTGCTGCTTCTGCTGGGACTGTGGGTTATTGAACTATTGCCGTCAACGCTGTATCTGCTGACCAATCCTGACCACCTGACTGAGCCGGTCACTCGCTATACCTCGACAACCCTGATTCGCTTTTTGAAGTACACGCCTTTGCCGTATGCCGCGACGTTTCTGGCCGGTGTGACGCTGGCGCGGCTACAACTGACCGTGACGATCAGCAAGCATGTGCGGATGGCGATCGCTGCCGCTGCTCTGGTGGGGCTTGGACTGTTCTTTGTGTTCGTGGCACCGCATGTTCCCTACCTCATCAAACACGGCGGGCTGCTGATGCCTCTGTTTGCCACGCTGGTCTTCGGGCTGAGTGGAACGCACCCGATCGCTTCGATCTTCGCGTGGCGGCCATTACTGCTCGTCGGCGAGAGCAGCTACTGCCTTTATCTTCTCCACTTCAATGTGTTCATCCTTATCCACATGTATCATCTTCCGGAAAAGTTACACGTGGCGGCGCTTGATCCGTGGATCTCATATGCCGCGTTGATCCTGCTGTCGCTCGCAGTCTACCGGTTTGTCGAGAATCCTGTCCGGCAGGCTCTGCTGCAGCGGTTTCCGCCTGCGTCCCGGAGCTCCGCTATCAAGGCTGCCTGACGCTCATATAGGCCCCGACACCTAATTTCGATTACATGTCAGGGGTAAAGTCAGCTCCATTAGCTGCTCAGTTTGCGAGTCTCTCTGGTCTTGTGTCTTGTTGAGTCGGGGAGATGATTCTGCGTATTGAGGCGGCAAACAGCCATCCGTAACCTGCAACAAGCAAGAGTTGCAGGACAAAAAAAATGTAACAGTTTGCGCGACCTGCAAGCAGTCCTTCATGAAGCTCCTGTGCGGAGAACTGGCTCAGGATAGTCGCCCAGTAGCTTGGAGCGAGAACCGCAACGATCCCGAAGAGCGCAAATACGGTGACCTTGATCCTGCTGCCAGCGGAAACCAATAGACAAATGGGGAAGAGTGCGAGGACCAGGTAGGGCGGCCACGACTTCTTGGCGAAGAGAAGCAGCGTGAGGGTCACGGCCGCAGTACCAAAGACAATGGCGTGCAGTCGAAGGGTGAGTGGAGCCCGTCGTGAGACGCGGGCTACGATTACGAAGATTGCTAGAAGGACAAGCGCCATCAGGCCATCCCAAAACGGAGACGGAACGGTGATGCCGAAGAGAGATTCAACCAGATATGAGAAATTATTAGCTGACTTGAGTCCGCCTTCGTTCGTAACAACACTGAGTACGTCAAGATGCTTCAGTACGAAAAGCCCGTAAACCGCTGCAACGGGCAGGATCAGGCCCACGACCCAACGCCAGCGACGGAGAGCCCCCGGAAAGAAAAGAGGGGCATATACGAGCGGAAGGAACTTAGTGACGACGGCTCCAAGCCCAACCGCTACCCCCGATAGGACGGGACGATCCTGAAGAAGCAGCAGAATCGCCAATGCGAAGAGGCCGGCGAGGATGACATTATCCTGTCCATCAATCGCGACAAACTGAATACTGATCGCGCTGGTGAGATAGAGCAGCGCGGCTGTGCGAAGGTCGCGATCTGAGAAGAGCTTGCGGCCAAGATAAAGCCACAGTGGAACCAGAAGACACTCGGCCAGAAGCGAGAACAGAATGATGGCTAGGGGCGAAAACCATACGCGCATGATTGCTGCATCAAGGAATGCATGCAGCGGGGCATAGCTGCTGGGGAAGTCACGGTACGGAAGAAGACCCTGTAGCACGTAAAGGGCCTGGTCCCAGTAGAAGCTTGGGATGTCGCCGCGCGGTGGAATATGGAAGATGAAGAACACCCCGAAGTAGACGGCGAGCCGGCTAACAAAAAAGGCTACGGTGACGAACCGATCGAAAGTACGTTGAGGTAAGGAATAGAGGCGCGCGCTGAAGACAAGGCCAATAGAAGCCGCGGCTGCGGCGACGCCTAGAGCCGCACGGGCAATAAGGGATTGATAGCCTGTCAAACCTGATTCCCCTATCTGTTCGTTGCATGCGGGTACCTAAGGCATAGCCGCTACTTTCCGATATCTTCCGGTTGCTTCAGGCTATTTTGACATATGCAGGGCCTGTTTCAGTGCTGGAGTTGAGTAACCGTAGGCTGCTGCCCAAAACTGGTCTCCAACAAACGGGGAATGGGGCGGGGCCGACGCCGGTGTGGCGCGGAGGGCGCGGCCGGGTCGAGCCGGTACAGGATGAGCAGGTTGCGTTCGGGATCGTCCATTGCCGGGAAGGCAGCGACGCGCTGCAGGTGATAAAGCGGCGAAAGCGCGTCCATCTTGTCATCATCGACCTGGTTCCAGGTGACGTACCAGCCGGGACGGTAGGCACGCACACGAACGGGCAAATCCATCGTTCCGAAGTCGTCGCAGATGCTGGGGAGGCCAGTCATCAGAGAGAGGTCAGATCCGCTGATAGAGAGTACAAGCGGGTTGTGGGTGTGGTCCGAGGCGACAATCTGGCGGATGCGGTCGGCTGCATCGGCAAAGGTGTACTCGGGGGAGCGAACATACTGAAAAGTCTGTTGAGCATCCGTAACAGCCACCAGGGCCAACGCCGCCATCGCACAAACGGCCAAGAGATGGTGCAGTGGGGCAAGTATATTGACGCGGTTCCAAAGGCTTTCAAACACAACTGACACCAGCAGCGTCAGCGGAACTGCGATAACCAGGTAATACCGGGGTTGAAGATTGTTGTGATAAGCAAGGAACGCTGTGTATCCGACCGACCATAGGAGCAGAGCGGGAACCAGCGCATTACGCAGCAGGCGAGGATCAAAGATGAGTGCAATGGCCGCAGCCATAAGAGTGAGGGGAAAGAGAAGACGACCGATCCAGACACCATCGGAAAAGGTGTCGCGGAGGACCATAAGCGCGTTCTCGCTTGTGATGCCGGTATAGGCGTTGGCGCTGAAGAGATAGCGGTAGTCGCTGAGGAAGTGAGGACGCACGATGAGGCCGTAGTACCCGAGCCAGATCGTCGCAGCAAGAGCAGCCACAGGCGAGGCCATGCGAAGGAAAGGACGGAGACGGTATTGCGCCCGTGCGAAGAGCAGCCAACCTACTGCCGGCAAAAGGAAGATCGCAGTCGTCTTGGTCAGTACCATCAGGGGCACGAGAAGGCCGAGAGCGAGGAGCGGAAGAATTGAACCAGCCCAGGCGAAAAGACTGCGTACTGTCGCACCGGCACTTCCCTGTTGGATCGGGCGGGCATAGCTGGCCGCAAGTAGAGCCAGCAGGGTGAGCAGAATCAGCATGGGCTCCAGAATTGCCAGCCGCATGAAGGCATAGCAGAAGGGGCTTATCGCGAGCAGAAGCACGGCAATCGCCGGCGCGAGAGAACGCGATCTCCGCTCGCTGAATTGAGCGGAGAGATGCTGCCAGCGGTTGAGGAGGATGTATGTCGCAATAAGAACAAAGCCAAAGACCGATACGGTAAGCGCCCGGGCCGCCATAATACTGACGCCGGTGAAGCGAAAGACGAGCGATTCGACAACAGGCCAGACTGGAAGCGCGGCCGCGGGATTGAAGTCGCCGGGCACGTACCAGTGGCCACGCTGAAAATGCCGGATCGCAGCATCCCCGTACCAGCCTTCATCGGTGTACTTGGACCAATCCATCCAGGGAGAGTGGTTGGGAAAGTCAGCCCGGAGGTGGACGGCATGAATAATCAGGAAGATCGTGGCGATGGCAAGCAGAAAAAACTCAATTGCGCGAACATGCCGCCCCCCAGAGCCGAGGTGCGGCGTTGAGCCGTGGCGTAATTGATGGGTCCCAGATACAGATGTCATTTCCATGTTCAGCGCTCAGCATCGTCGTACATGCAGAAGCGGCTTGACGCGATGACCTACAGCTACTTTACGTTCAGGGCGAAGCCTGAGTTCCAAACGTTGTACTTTCAGACAGATAAGCTCCGGGCGACGAAGACTGTCCCTGCTAGGAACGAATTTACGGCACGCACGCACAAAACGTTTACCGGGCGTTAACCTTAGCCAGATTAAAGGTAGACCGAGTTTTTATGCAAGGTCCAAAGAAAATAGCCGCAGTTCGGTAGGCCGTCGTAACCGACCCAGGCGTTACTACTCGTACGATAGAGCATCGATGGGATCTTTGCTCGCCGCCTTGTAGGCGGGATAAAGCGCTCCCAGGAGTGCGCCCACAAAAGCGATGATCACAGCCTTCCAAACCCAAGGAAGGTTAATGACAAAGTCGAGCGTTGGGATGCGGTCTTGCAATATCGCACTGAGGAGATAGCTCAAAGCTACGCCGAGGGCGATTCCAACAGCGGCCAATGCCCCGGATTCGCGCAAGACGATCGAGACAATGTAGAGGCGTGAGGCGCCGAGGGACTTAAGGATGCCGATTTCTCGGGTGCGCTCCATCACCGCCGTGTACATGGACTGGAAGATGACCAGGAAGCCGATGACGAGCGCAATTCCGACGACGACGCGGATCGCAGTACTCATGTAAGGCAACCGGGTGGGCGAGATGGCAGACAGATACTCCTCAGCCGTGGCGACGTTGTACTGATTCATGCCGGGCGTTGCGAGGATCGCCCTGCGAACCTCCTCCTGATACTTCGGCGGTTCTTCCGTTCTGAGATAGAACATCGAGGCTTTTCCAGGAGTTCCGGTCAGTTCACCCATTGTCTCAAGAGAAATAAACTTGCGCCCTCCCTTGCCGTGCTCGACGATGCCGCAGATCCGGAAGGGATGGTCAAGAATGGTGATCTTGTCACCAACCTTCTTGCCCGTTGCGGTGAAGTCGTCAACGATAACGTCGTAGGGGCCCTGGAATGGCGTTCCAGAGATGTAAGTGAATGGCAGAAGATCGTTGAAGCTCTTGTAGTCGATGCCGTAGATGCTGTCGAGAGAGCTGCTGAGCTGTATGTATACCGGAGCCGCTACAGCAACGTGCGGGATCTTCGCCAGGATGTCGCCCACCTTGACCGAAATACCGGCGGAGCTCATTCCGAGGAAGTTATTGGTCGTGCTGGGCCGCACGATCATGTCCATGCCGATACCGTTCTGACGCGCCTTGAATCCGTCGATCTTACCGAGGAGGATCGCCGTGATCGAGAGGATCATGATGACCTCAATAGCAACAGCGAAGACGCTGATGAGCGAGCGCAGGGGGCGGTGGACAAGATTACCAATGACAAGTCTATTCATGCTTAGAACTAGTGTACGGGACTGGCGGCCTTAGCCCGCCATATCCTGCGAAGGGAGGCTGGAGGAGATGCGACGAGGAAAACTTCGGATCCGCGGTGTGCGAACGACCATCGTCTTCTCGGGGCCCTTGAAAAGAGTGCCGACGATAGGCATGACATAGGCGGCGGCGAAAGCCACCAGAAGTATGCCAAATGTTCCAAAGCCGAGAACGTAGATGATGCCGCCCAGCATGCCCTCTGGGGCTTGATGGCTAAAGTATGCAGTCAAGAGCAACCCCCAGGGCGAGACGCGGGTATCTCCACAGAGAGCGTCGAAGAGCGTAAAGAGCATGATCCAGAGCATCGGAGCCACGAGGAATATCCCGTTCCAACGCGCAAGGTGGTAGGCTTCGCCGGACGGGCTGAAGGAGACGCCCGTAGTGAAATCATCTTCGGGAAGTCCTCCGATCTCGTGAGCGTAGACATTGCCGTAACCTATCGAGGGCTTGTTAGGCCAGAAGGCACGAGGAACGAGATTCTCAAAGCCCGCAATGATAGGAGTGAGACCGAAGGTTCCTTTCTCCTCGGTGACATAAATGATGCCATCGTCAACGGATATCATCTGCAGACGATCAAAAAGCCCCTGAGGCGAGTTGAAGTAGCCTCCAGACCCCTCGGAAAAGTTCTCGCTCGCGCTCGCGTTGTATTTGTCCCTCACATCTCCAAGATGAGTAAGAAGTTCATAGCTACCTTCGCCAGAATCTCTACCGTATTGAGCGTACGGCACGAGGTACATCAACATGAAAAGCGCAACGAGAACGCCTCCCCAAATTTGATGTTTTGAAAGCTTATAGCGCTGCGAGGCCGCCGCCACCAGCCATGTGATAAACGGCGTGAACATGCCTTCTTTGGAAAAGCCGAGGAGCCCTATATAAAACAATGCGCCACCCGACACCAGAACGGGAAGATTAACGCTACGGGTTCCGCCGCTTTTGCGAATCTCGTGTATGACACCGAGAATGATCGCCATCGGGAGAAATCGATTGACCTGGGCTACAGCGCTCAGAATGGAGCCGTTCTCTTTTGGGGTAAACGCGATAAGCCCCCCGAGGAGAATCCCGGTTACCATGCAACCTACTGTGGCGTTCTGCATCCTGTTTTCAGGAATAAAATTTTGCAGGAGGGCCTTTCTGGGTGTCAGCTTGCGACTTATATAAGTCGCACCCAGCATCGCCGTGATCCCCCCAAGGAAGACCTCAATTGTCAGTTGGGGCGCCAGCAGATTCGAGTCAGCAGGCTCGCCAAGCACAGCCTTCCAGCACAGCCCTAGAATAACGGCAAGGACCGCGTAGAAGAAGATGTACGCCCCGGATGGACGCGAGAAGCCGCCGGCCAGATTAAACGTTAGCGTCGAGACAAAAATGAAGAGAAAACAACAGATTGCGAAGAGGATAGCCGTCCCTTGCATGAGCTGCACGGCAAATAAGAGGGTGGCAAAACCAATAGCTCCCCAGACGGGAATGTGAGATGGAAAAGGAATCCGCACCGGTTCTCGTTTCTAAACGAAGCTTGCCTTACCGATTCTACATAATGCCCTCGACCCGGCTAGGCTGCGGGCATCTGCGATGCGGGCCACAAGAGGCGTATTCTGTTAGCTAACCACCTTGGTTCCAACTGAGTATGAGCCCAATCGGAGGCTTTGACTTGGTCGAAACAGGGGACTATCCTGCCGAAAACCGTGATGTTTGACACGGAGCGGCCAACTCGGCAGATGAACGACTGATACGGAGCGAATGGAAAGATTCGGCGACGAGCTGCGACAGGAACGCGAACGGCGTCAGATTACGATAGACACAATCTGCGCGGTTACGAAGGTATCTACACGCCATGTGTTGGCGCTGGAGGCAGGAAACTACACCGAGCTTCCCGGTGGAGTATTTCGCAAGGGAATCGTTCGCAGCTATCTCAGCGTGCTGGGACTTGAAGAGTTGCCATGGCTGGAGCGTTTCGAGGCAAGCCTCCGCGAGAGTGGCGCCGACCTCGTGCAAAACGATGACTGGGTGGAGTTCGCCGAAAACGTACGGCGAAACCGGGGCGCCAGGGAAGAAGGAGCCGGAGTGCGCTGGATGGGGGTCGCCGTCATGGTTGCAATGCTGATCGTCCTGTCGTGGGGGGTATGGAGGTTCGTCCTTCACGGACATGTGTTCTCCTAGCCCATTGAAATTTGCTCATTTATGCAGCGGCATTCGCGACGTTTCCTGACTGATCTGCTTCAACAATCGCAAATTTGCGCCGGCTGAACAGAACAAATACTCCGAGGAGAAGCGTGAAAACAGTGCCGGCCTGGAATGCCGCCACGATTGAAGAAGTGCCCAACATGGGGATAGCCTTGACGCCATACAGGATCAGACTGATGGCCGAGAGGACAAGGGCCTTTGACCGGTTCATTGAACCTTCCAGGCACGCTGCTGCTGGAACGATCAGGAACACGAAATCGTAGGTCAGGTGCGTAAAAAACATCAGGCTCGCCACAGCAATGAGAGCCGCCTCCCTGCCCCGGCATATGCCCTTCTGCCGCGAAAGAAAGAACGCACAACAGGCGCTCGCCAGAAGAGCTGCGGCATACGCCAGCTGATCGGTGACCGTCTTTGGCAGAAGGTGACCGAACCCGATGTGAACCAGAAGCATCAGATCGCCCATGCCTGGCGTTACTCCTACACGGCTTACAGCGAACGGCTCCGTCGCAAGGATCATGAGGCTGCCATGAACAAGGAGCCACATGCCCAATAATCCCAGCAAGGGAGGAACGATCGATACCGCGAGCAGGCGAGATCTACGCCGGAAGACGAGGTACAGAAAGAGAACCGGTGAAAAGCTGTATTTCAGATAACTGAGACCGAGCACAACTCCACGATTGATATCTCCGTCGAAATAGAAGAACAGGCAGAACAAAAGCAGCACCAACAGGCTCTCTGTGCCGGCGCCTACGACAATGCGGAAAGGCGTGCTGGCCAAAAAAAGCAGAGCGAGCAGTAAGGTTCTTGCCTGATCTAACGCATAGATCCGTCGCAGCAGGAATAACACGCCCGCGGTGAAAATGCAGTTGCATACAAGCCAGATCATCCTTGCTGAAGCAAAGCTCATGGCTCCCAGTGGCAGCAGGAGAAGGTATAACTCATGCAGATAATTCGGCACCTGACTCATCAGAATGAGGTGCCCCGGATCGTGAGCCAGAAACTGTCGATAAGGATCGACGTGATGAAGTGCCAGCGAGGTGCCGGACCATTGAAAATCCTGGCTGTGTCCAGGCCTCAACGCATTGCGCAGACCCGCATAGAGTGAAATGGCCGCTGGGAGAATGAGAGCCATATTCGCCCAGAGGATGGTTCGTTTCTTCGTCATTGTCAGTAGCTTATCAATGACGGTTTGCCAAGATTCGTCTATACAAGTTTACAACTTTTTGATTGACAAGCGCGTCCGGTCGTAATTAACTCTCCATCACCACACTGTTTAATTTCTGTTACAGAGTCTCGAAAGACCTTTGGGTTCGGGTCGATGAACCCGGTCTTCGGTGTGTTGGCAAGAGTGACGTCGAAAACCTACAAAATTCGGCGCAAGTTTCAAGAAGCATTTCAGGAGGCGAGTCAAATGAAGGTATTCCAGCGGTTCGCGTACAGCGTCCTGGGCTTAACAGCGGCGTTGATTCTCATTGTTGGATCGGTCAGGGCCCAGGACACAACAGGCAGTATCAGCGGAACGGTAACCGATGCGACGGGGGCCGTGGTCAAGGGCGCCACGGTAACGATTATCAATACGGACCGGGGACAGAGCATCAGATCCCTGACAACGAACGGTGCAGGTTTCTACACAGCAACGTCGCTCCCATTGGGTACTTATACGGTTAAGATCGCGGCCTCGGGCTTCAAGACA
This sequence comes from uncultured Acidobacteriaceae bacterium, assembly GCA_963741395.1. Lineage (GTDB taxonomy): Bacteria > Acidobacteriota > Terriglobia > Terriglobales > Acidobacteriaceae > Edaphobacter. The sequence goes on along the minus strand of CAVUHV010000001.1, from coordinate 424,557 downwards.
GATGCTGTGGCCGGACTCGTGCTGCATGTGAATGACGCACTGACGGTGAACCGCGCCCTGGCGACCGGAAGCACCAGCGAAGTAATTACGGTGACGGCAGATCAACTGCAGTTGAACCTGGAGAACGGAATGAGCCAGGGCCTGATCAATAGCACGCAGATCGACCAGATGCCGCTGATTACGCGCAACTACGAGACCTTGATTAATCTGCAGCCGGGCGTCGCTTTCGGAGGCGCCAGCGATCAATTGAATCGTGGCCCGAGCAGTCCGACCGGCGGCTCCAGCACAGTGGCTTTTTCCATCAACGGCGGCCGCACCACCTCGAACAACTGGACGATCGACGGCGCCGACAACCTGGACCGCGGCGCGAACCTGACACTCTATACCTATCCCAGCCCGGACGCCATCGCCGAGTTCAAAACGCTTCGTGGCACCTATAGCGCGGAGTTCGGCCGCAACGCTTCAGGAATGATCGACGTCATTACCAAGTCCGGTACGAACTCCATTCATGGCAGCGCCTATGAGTTCCTTCGTAACGATTATCTGGACGCGAACGGCTTCTTGAATAACACTCTCCATCAGCGTATTCCGAAGTATCGTTACAACGACTTCGGGTTCTCCTTCGGAGGTCCGGTCTATATTCCCAAGATCTATGATGGCCGCAACAAGACGTTCTTCTTCGTCTCCGAAGAGTGGCTTCGGGAAGTCACCTACACAACCGGTACAGCGATCGTGCCGACCGCGGCGGAGCGCACCGGCGACTTCAGCAACTCTGGGTTCAAGGTTGGAGGCGCCTGGACGACACAGCCCATTACATGTGTGTACCGCGTATACGTACAACGCCGCGACCCAGCTGAACACCTGCACCGCGCAGGGAACGAAGGTCACGAATATCTCGCCCACGGCGCAGGCTTATCTGAAGGACATTTACGGCGTCATTCCAGCGCCACAAAGCGCCTTTGACCTGGCTAATAACTTGGACCCGCATACTCTGACGTCAACCATTGCCAACACGTTCAACAACGACAACACGGTCGTTCGTATCGACCAACAGTTCGGCCAGAAGCTGAGCATGTTCTACCGGTATTTGCACGACACCTTCCCGTCGTTCAGCGGTTCGGGTGTATTTATCGCGGTGCCAATCCCCGGTCTTTCAGCTACAGTTTCACACTTCTCCTGGAACGGAGCAGCTAGGCCATGTGACCTACGTATTCAATCCAACCCTGCTCGCCAACATTGGCTATGCCTACTCGAATGGCTCGATCCTGACGACTCCGCAAGGAGCTCTGTTATCCTCGCAATTCGCCCGACATCAAAGTTCCATTGCCGTATCCCAGCACAGCCGGTGTCGTCCCAACCATCAGCGTCAGCAATATGCCAACGATCGGCGGCGGCGTTGTTTACGTGGACCACGGCGTCAATCACCAGGCCTTCGGCGACGTGACGAAGACGTTCCATGGTCACACGTTTATCGCGGGCTTCTCGTACAACCACTACCAGAAGCAAGAGAATAGCGCGAGCGGCGGCAACCAGGGATCGTTCGGCTTCATCAACGACTCTGCTTACGGCAATGTCGTTATGCAACCGCAGGACTCGGGTAACGGTGTGACCGAAGCTCAGGCATTCGCGAACTTCCTTACCGGAAATGCAAACAACGGCTTCAGCCAGGCTTCGAAGAACGTGCAGGTCAACGTTCAATCGGGTCTGTATGAAGGATTCTTTCAGGACAACTGGAAGACCAGCCCGCGCCTGACGCTGAACCTCGGCGTTCGCTACAGCTACTTCGGCCAGCCATGGGATGCCAACGGCAATTTGAGCAACTTCGATCCGTCCAGGTACTCCGCAGCGGCAGCGCCGACCATCGCCAGCAGCGGCCTGATCTGCTTCACCGGAACGTGCAGCCAGTCAGGCAGCAATGCAGGCCTGCCCAATACGCCGAACGGAGCCGCTGATTATGTCGGACCCAACTACATCAACGGCATGATCTTCGGGAATCCAAGCGCGGCAAACAACAACCAGGCGTCGCCGTTCGGTAATAAGGTTGGTGCTGCAGACAAGTACAACTTCGCTCCGCGCTTCGGCTTCGCGTATGACCTCTTCGGCAACGGTAAGACCGCGCTACGCGGTGGTTATGGATTGTCGTACGACCAGGCCGAGGTCAGCTATTACGAGACCACGATCTTCGACAACCCTCCTGCTGTTGCAACTTATTCACAGACCAATGCGGTGCTGGATAATCCGAGCGGCGGCGCGACGTCAACGACGCCGTCCTCTACCCCGGGCCGTCTGCAGGGTCTACCGCTTAACTTTCACACGCCGTACGTCCAGCAATACTCACTGGACATTCAGCAGGAGCTAGCGCCGACGTTCATGTTGGACGTGGGATACTTTGGCGATCATGGGACCCACCTGCTGGGCATTCTCGAAATCAATCAGCCAGTACCCGGCGCGTATGTGGGTAAGGTCACACCAACGACCGCCAGCTCTACGTGCGTCTATCCGGGCACAGGCGGCACAACCGGCGTGCCAGCTGTACCGGCCTTCCTGAACTCGACATGCGATCGCGTGCTGAACCAGATCAAGCCATATCTCGGCTACTTCGCGATCGATGCAATGCAGTCGGTCTTCAACTCGAACTACAACTCGCTGCAGGTGAAGGTAACCAAGCGGTTTTCAGGCCACACCTACATCGATGCGAACTACACCTGGTCGCGCGATCTGACAAACGCCCAGGCTGACTACTCCGGAGTTATCCAGAACATCTACAACATCAACGGGGACTATGGACGCGCGGCGGTCGATCGTACCAACATCCTGAACCTTGATGGCGTGTTCGAACTGCCATGGTACCGCGACCAGCAAGGCCTTGAAGGCCAGCTGTGGTGGATGGCAAGTCTCCGCCATCTACGCTGTCAACTCGGGCCTTCCGCTCACCGTATCGGCCAGCGGCGGTTCGGTGGTCACCTACAACGGAGTCACCAGCGTCTTCAACAATGCGACGAACGGCGGAACGGAAACGGATAACGCCGGTCTGAGCGTGCTTGGAAATACGAACGCCGGCCTTCGCCCCAACCAGATCGGTAATCCCAATAATGGTTATGGAGTGAGGCTTAAGGGCAGCAAGGCTTACGCGTCGGCATCGGCGTTGTGGTTCTATCCAGGGGCCTTTGCCGCTCCCTCGCCGACCAGCATCGTTCCTGGCACGGCGAAGCGCGGCACGATCATCGGTCCTGGCTTCCAGCGCGCCGACCTGGGTGTCTTCCGCAACTTCCGCATCTGGGAGCGTCTGAACTTCCAATTCCGTGCGGAGGCCTTCAACGTGGCGAACCACACCAACGTGCAATCGATCGGCACGAGCGCGACGTCAGGTACGTTCGGTGAGATCACCGGCTACCGCGATGCTCGCATTCTGCAGTTCGCTGGGAAGTTCACCTTCTAAACGCACAACGTACGCAAACCGGCGGGATCTCCGGATACGGAGGTCCCGCTTTTTATTGCTCCAGATTGCCATTCAATGCGGGATATCGCCGTTGAACGATGGCTGAGAACCGCTGAGTGCCAGTTACGCCTTCCGGACCTCACAAAGGGTAAAATAAAAGGGTTGCAACCTACGTGAGCGACGTGCCTTGCGTAGAGATATGGAGGAGTTTGTTTTGTCAAAACGCGACCGTTTTCTGTTTACCAGCGAGTCTGTAACTGAGGGGCATCCCGACAAGATTGCCGATCAGATCTCCGATGCGATTCTGGATGCCTGCCTGGAGCAGGACCCCTACAGCCGTGTAGCGTGCGAAACGCTGACCTGCACCGGTCTGGTCGTCATCGCAGGCGAGATCACGACGAAGGCCTACGTGGACTTCCAGAGCCTGGTACGCGGCGTGGTGGCGTCGATCGGCTACGACAACGCACTCTACGGGTTCGACTCGAACACCTGCTCGGTCATCTCGACCATCAACAAGCAGTCGGGCGACATCGCCATGGGCGTTGACACCGGCGGCGCGGGCGACCAGGGCATGATGTTCGGCTACGCGACGAACGAGACCCCGGAGTTGATGCCGGCGCCGATCTCGCTGGCCCATCGGCTCGCACATCGCCTGAGCGAGGTTCGCAAAAGCGGCCAGATGTCGTATCTACGGCCGGACGGCAAGAGCCAGGTCACGGTGGAGTACGACGCGAACAATAAGCCGGTCCGTGTGGACGCGGTCGTCATTTCGACGCAGCACTCAGAGACCATCGGCAACGAAGAGCTTCGCGCTGACATCCTGAAGAACGTCATCCAGGCTGTGATTCCGGCAGCATTGCTCGACGAGAACACCAAGTATCACATCAATCCGACCGGCCGCTTCGTAATCGGCGGACCGATGGGCGACACCGGGCTGACCGGCCGCAAGATCATCGTCGACACCTACGGCGGCATGGGTCGTCACGGTGGCGGAGCCTTTAGCGGCAAGGACTCGACCAAGGTGGATCGCTCCGCAGCCTACATGGCCCGCTATGTAGCCAAGAACATTGTGGCAGCCGGACTTGCCGACCGTTGCGAGGTTCAGCTTGCTTACGCCATCGGTGTTGCCGAACCTGTGAGCGTGCTGGTTGAAACCTTCGGGACCGGCAAGGTCGATGAAGCCCAACTCGAGGAACTGGTGAGGAAGAACTTCTCGCTGACTCCGAAGGGCATCATCGAGAGCCTCAAGCTGCGCCGCCCGATCTTCAAGGCGACCGCGGCCTACGGCCACTTCGGACGCACGGGCGAGAATTTCACGTGGGAGGCCACCGACAAGGCGGCTACGCTCAAGGAGCAGGCTGCGGCACTCACCGCGAAGTGACACAGTTGATGAATCGAACTGAAGAGGCGAGCCTAGTGCTCGCCTTTTCTGCCGTCTGTAAGACTTGCGGTTACTCAGTCCTTGAACTGTAAAAAGTATAGGTTGCGGTGTAAGGGATGCGGGAGACCGCGTTGAGGTGCTGAGCATCGCATCCAGTGGTCGAAGCCACACCTCCGTGGGTCTCCGAGCGCCTAATGAACTCGACCTTGGACAGAATGCCGTTGCCCTCGTTGCTGGTGGATTTGAGAAGCAGCCAGGGGATGGCTCCGGGTTCGGTAGCGGGGCTCCTTTGAATGACCTCTCCTTTGACAGAGCTCCCATCTTTGTGGATCCAGATAGGACCTGCTCCGTGGGTGCCGACTTTTACGCTGTCGGAGTCGTAGAGCGTAGCCTCGGGTGCCTGAAAACCCCACTGCGGTGTGCCGTTGGATTGTTGACAGGCATAGATTTGCACTCCTCTGCCTAGTACAGTGAGGACTGCGTGCTGACCCGGTGGCGGATCGGTAGGGTTCTGGCCGAAGGCTGGAGATGCAAGAGCAAGACTTGCCGCTATAAACAAGAGACTTCGCATGGTGGAGGGAGTATATCGCTCGCCGGTTTCACTCGGGTAGAGCTCCACTTGATCCACATTGGCGCAACCAATGGACGACGCTGCGGCATCACAATTGAGGTCGCGCTCTCCGTTTCTCAGCCGCGACTCTTATTCTTATGTTGATTCGCTCCGAGTACGACATTCAGTTTCACCTTCCTGCGCCGCTGACGGTCGTCGCGATGCTGAAGCTGCATCCTTCACTGGATAACAGCCAATGCGAGCCGGAGAAGCTGACAATTGAGCACATCGACCTCGATGCAAAGACGGAGATTGAGGCGACAGAATACATCGACAGCTTTGGCAATCGATGCTCGCGCTTTTCTGCTCCGCAGGGAGCACTACGGCTAAGTGGAACTAGCCTGGTGCAATGCGATGGAGAAGCGGATGCTGTTTCGCTTGAGGCGAGACAGCATCCGATCAAGGATCTGCCCGATGAGACACTCCGGTTCCTGCTGAGCAGCCGGTACTGCGAGGTCGACAAGATGTCGCAGATCGCGTACGAGCTCTTCGGCTCGACCCGCGAAGGGTGGGAGCGCGCAACAGCCATTCGTGATTGGGTCCACAATCACGTGCGCTTTGACTACATGGCTGCGCGACCCACGAAGACCGCGCTGGACGTTTTCTCGGAGCGCGTAGGAGTCTGCCGCGATTTTCAACATCTGGCCATTTCGCTATCGCGAGCGATGAATATTCCGGCCAGATATGTCACCGGCTATCTCGGAGATATTCGGATTCCCTTCAGCGGCCAGGGAGATTTCAGCGCATGGTACGAGGTGTATCTGGACGGACGATGGTGGACGATGGACGCTCGCCACAATTCGCCGCGCATCGGCCGGGTGCTGATGGCAACGGGGATGGATGCGACTGACGTCGCGATCACGACCAGCTTTGGCACGGCGACGCTCGCTCACTTTTACGTTGAAAGCTACGAGGTTGATGAGTCAGGCGAAAAAGTCCCACTTCCCCGCTCTGTTGCTGAGGCGGATCGAGCTGAGGCCATTGCGGAGCCCCTGAGCTAAGCTTCGTTCCCTGCAGTTTCGACCTGTCCACTTCAGCTGAACAAAACGGAGTGTGACAGCTCTCCGACAGTGGAATGATACTGTCATGACGACGATGGCAAGCCAGCGAACATCAACTGGAACCCAGTGGCAGCAGGTGCTGAGCCGCGACACGACGGCGGATGGAAAGTTCTTCTACGCCGTGAAGTCAACACGCATCGTGTGCAAGCCTAGCTGCCCGAGCCGCCGGCCTCGCAGGGAACAGGTACAGTTCTTCCCTAGTCTGGCGGCTGCGCAGGCCGCGGGTTATCGGCCGTGCAAGCGCTGTGAACCGGACCGCGTCGTCGCAAAAGGCGAGCCGCACGCGCGAGCTGTTGCCGCTGTAGCCAAGTATTTGCGTGAACACGCAGACGAGTCTGTAAAGCTGACCGACGTGGCGAAGGCAACGGGAGTAAACCGCTTGACGATTCTGCGCGGGTTTCGGCGAGTCTTCGGAGTCAGCCCAATCGAGTATGCGAAAGCGCAGCGGCTGGAGAGGTTCAGGAGCAAGGTTCAGGAGAAGAAGATGCGAGTGACGGATGCAATCTATGATGCAGGGTTTGGCTCCAGCAGCAGGCTCTACGAAAACAGCGGAGCCTCGTTAGGCATGACGCCACGCGCGATGAAGAGCGGCGGCCAAGGACAGGTGATTCGCTATGCGACGGCATCGAGTCCATTGGGAAGGATGCTGGTCGCAGCGACGGATGTTGGAGTCTGCTCGATCGTCTTCGGCAGCGACGATGACAAGGTCGTCGCTGAGCTTGTGGAGCGATTCCCCAACGCCGAACTTGTAGCCGACCGCGGCGACAAGGGTTGGCTCGCTGAGGCCGTGAGGTTTGTCGTCAGCCAGATGAGTGAGCATCCACTTGCAGCGACCTTTCCCTTGGATGTGAGAGCGACGGCGTTTCAGCAGCGCGTTTGGAAGGCGCTGCAGGCGATTCCGCGTGGCGAGACGCGGAGCTACTCGGAGCTGGCGAAGCAACTCGGCCAGCCGACCGCTACGCGAGCTGTGGCGAGTGCATGCGCGGCAAATCCTGTGGCGGTCATCGTTCCTTGTCATCGTGTGGTGGGCAAGAATGGCTCCCTCACCGGATATCGCTGGGGGATTGAGCGTAAACGGCAATTGCTCGAATCGGAAAAAACTTAGAAGTCTCCTGAAACTCCTCCTCCTCCGGAGCTGCCTCCGCCGAATCCGTCAAAGCCAGATTGAGACGATGGCAAGGAATCCGGCGCTTTACCTTCTACAGGCGGGCTCATGGTGAAACCTGGGTCAGAGCCTGAATTCCAGAATCTTCCCCAAGTCTTCGCGACACGCCTTTCCGCGCGCTTGCATTTTTTGCAGTCTGGCTGAAATTTCGTGTGGTTGCGACAAGGCTTCAGTGGGCGTTGCAGTCCCATTAGCTTTTGCAAGAATTTCCGGAATCCGTGCATAGCCGAACATTGTAGCGCCGAGCTCTCGTGAAGCAATTTAGAGTAGAGCGATGACAGGAACAGCTGCGAGTGATGTTGCGATCGACGGGCGCGCGCTTTATCGCAAAATCACCTGGCGGCTGATTCCCTACCTCTTTCTCCTCTACATTGTGGCTTATGTCGATCGTGTGAATGTTGGCTTCGCCGCGATGGACATGAAGCGGCAGCTCAACTTCAGCGATACGGTGTACGGAACCGGAGCAGGAATCTTCTTCCTGGGCTATGCCTTGTTTGATCTTCCGAGCAATCTGGTCATGAGGCGAGTTGGAACCAGGGTGTGGATTGCCCGCATCATGATCACGTGGGGTTTGATTGCCGCGCTGATGATATTTGTCAGTTCTCCGCGTTCGTTCTATGTGATGCGGTTCCTCCTTGGTGTTGCGGAAGCGGGATTCGTTCCGGGAATGTTGCTATATCTCACGTACTGGTTTCCTTCGCATGAGCGGGCGCGTGCGGTGGCGAAGTTCATGACGGCGACGTCGTTAGCCGGCGTCGTCGGCGGGCCGCTGTCGAGTGTGCTGTTGAAGCTCGACGGCGTTGGCGGTCTGCACGGTTGGCAGTGGCTGTTTGTGGCGGAAGGGATTCCGACGGTTCTGTTGGGGTTTTCAGTGCTGTTCGTGCTGAAGGATGGGCCGGAGAAGGCGGAGTGGTTACGGCCGGAGGAGAAGCAATGGCTCGCCAGCGAGATTGAGCGCGATCGCGCAGTGTATGGAGCGACGGAGCACCACCATCTGGGCGATGCGTTCCGAATGCCGACAGTTTGGATGCTGGCGGGTGTGTACGTTGCGATACAGATTGGCGTGTATATCGTGAACCTGTGGATGCCGCTGATTCTGAGCGGCCTTGGCAGTGGAGCGCATGATGACAGTTTGATCGCGCGGTACTCTACGGTTCCATATCTGCTGGCGGCGTTGTTTACGGTGGTTGTGGGCTGGAGCTCCGACCGGTCGAATGAACGTCGCGGACATCTGGCTGGTTGCATGGCGATGGCTGCTGCGGGCTTCGCCTGGGCTGCGATGGCGCAGAGCGTGCCGATTGCGTTGTGCGCGATGTCTCTGGCTGCGATGGGACTTTGGAGCACGATGGGCCCTTTCTGGGCGCTGATGACGCGTACGGTTGCAGGAGCTGCCGCTGCGGGTGGCGTCGCGATGATTACGACACTTGGCGGGCTTGGCGGCTTCATCGGCCCTTATGTCACCGGGAAGCTGAAGGACGCGACGCACAGCTTTGCTAACGGGCTGTATGCGGTGAGTATGCTTGCTCTGGTCGCGGCGATGCTGAGCCTTGCGGTGAGACAGCGTAAATTGACCGTAGATTGACCTTTTTGGGCGTTCATTGTGGCAGATGCGAGCGGTGAAGCGTAGCAAGGAAATTGTCGTCAAAATGGTATCCTTAGTAGTGATCTGGCAGTTGATCTCAACCTAAAATTCAACAACAAAATGAGGTGCCGGTAATGGCGACAGCAACGATTGATAAGGCAGCAGTGGCGACGGATTACAAGGTCGCGGATATCTCGCTCGCGGAGTTTGGGCGCAAGGAGATCGAGATCGCCGAGCAGGAGATGCCGGGCCTGATGTCGATCCGCAACAAGTATGCTCCGTCGAAGCCGCTGGCCGGCGTTCGCGTTACTGGTTCGCTGCATATGACCATCCAGACCGCGGTGCTGATCGAGACGATGGTTGCTCTCGGCGCAGATGTTCGCTGGGCGAGCTGCAACATCTTCTCGACGCAGGACCATGCGGCGGCTGCGATCGCTGCCGCGGGCGTTCCGGTCTTCGCGTGGAAGGGCGAGTCGCTCGAGGAGTACTGGTGGTGCACCGATCAGGCTCTTCGCCACAAGGGCGGGTTGGGACCGCAGATCGTCATCGACGACGGCGGCGACGTTACGCTGCTCATCCACAAGGGCGTGGAGCTTGAGAAGGGCGATGGCTGGGTGAACACGCCTTCGGGCAACCAGGAAGAGCAGGTGATCAAGAACCTGCTCAAGAAGATTCATGCCGAGGACGCAACGTACTTCCAGAAGCTTGCGAAGGAGTGGAAGGGCGTCGCCGAAGAGACAACGACCGGCGTCCACCGGCTCTACAAGATGATGGAGCAGGGCAAGCTGCTGGTTCCGGCGATCAATGTGAACGATTCGGTGACCAAGAGCAAGTTCGATAATCTTTACGGCTGCCGCGAGTCGCTGGTTGACGGCATCAAGCGCGCGACCGACGTGATGATCGCGGGCAAGGTTGCCGTGGTTTGCGGTTATGGCGACGTCGGCAAGGGCTCGGCGCGGTCATTCCGCGGATTAGGCGCTCGCGTGATCGTGACCGAGATCGATCCGATCAACGCGCTGCAGGCGGCGATGGAAGGCTACGAGGTGACGACCGTCGAGGAGACCCTGGGATGGGGCGACATCTACGTGACCTGCACGGGCAGCCTGGACATCATCACGTTCGAGCACATGCAGCAGATGAAGGACCAGGCGATCGTCTGCAACATTGGGCACTTCGACAACGAGATCCAGATGGACGCGTTGAACGAGGCCAAGGGCGTGAAGAAGACGAACATCAAACCGCAGGTGGACAAGTACACCTTCCCGAACGGCAGCAGCATCTTTGTGCTTGCCGAGGGCCGGTTGGTGAACCTGGGCTGCGCGACGGGCCATCCGAGCTTCGTGATGTCGAACAGCTTCTCGAACCAGACGCTCGCGGCGCTCGACCTCTGGAAGAACAAGGACACGTACAAGCCGGGCGTCTACATCCTGCCGAAGAAGCTGGACGAAGAGGTTGCGCGGCTGCATCTTGAGAAGATCGGCGTGAAGTTGACGACGCTCTCGAAGAAGCAGGCGGATTATCTTGGCGTAGCGGTCGAGGGCCCGTATAAGGCGGAACAGTACCGGTACTAGGGCTGGCGGTTACAAGGAAAAGGGGGATTGCATCCCCCTTTTTTATTTTAGGCGCTCTATTCCGATAAGTTATTTATATTGAATGGCTTGTAAGTTTTTCTCCCGCTAAAATATTGAATTTATAGGATTTAGACTTCAAAATATAGAAAAGAAATGAGTTACGGTGTGGTCGCGCTACGTGAGATCAATAACTTACGAGAGTATGGAGAGAATGACACCTGTAAATTATTGATTCCGGTTTAGTTAGGCATCAAAATATTGAAAGGAAATGAGTTGTGGTTCCGATTATCGGGTATCGGGTATCGGGTATCAGGTATCGGGTCTAAGTTGAAAAAGCGAAAGCCCCGGGTTCGTCCGGGGCTTTCTGATTGCTGTTTTAATTTTAGCGGATGGAGTGAAACTGCTCTGCCACTTTTGGAAGACTTATTTTTGCCGATCAAGTTGCTTGTTTTGTTGGAGTTGCTGATTGATCGAGAGATTTTGCACAGGTTTTGAGGCTTGACAGGATTTTCCGGGGATTCGGCGGAGGCGAGGGCGGTTCGGTTTGTGTATTTGTGAATCTGTGGGTTGGTGGTTCAGTCTAAAGAAGCAGATCCCACCTCATTCATAACGGGCCTAGCATGACCGATCTCCTCGCCAATCCTATCTGGCATTCGCTTTCGACGCGGCACTCCCATCTTGCCGAGGGGGACGGGTTCGCCAAACGCTATCCGGAGGATATTGGTCCGCTAGCGGGGATTCCAGAGCAGTCTCCGGAGAGTTGGGATGCTGTGGGGAGGTTGATCTCTGCGGGTGGTTACGTGGTGCTGTTTCTGAACGAAGAGCCCGAGCCGCCTGCCGATCTGAAGATCGTCATGCGGTTTGCGCTGGATCAGATGGTGTGTGAATGGAGCCCTTTTTCGGATGTGCCCGACGCCGCGATCGAGCCGTTGCACGAATCTGACGTTCCGGACATGGTTGCGCTGGCGCAGTTGACCGAGCCGGGGCCTTTTCGCGAGGGCACGATTGGGCTGGGAGGGTATCGCGGGATTCGCGATGGAAGCACTTTGGTGAGCATGGGTGGCCAACGCACTGCGGTGCCGGGCTATCGCGAAGTGAGCGCTGTGTGCACGCATCCGGATTATCGTGGGCGCGGGTATGCTGCTGCGCTGGTGAAGGCGGTTTCGGGTGGGATTGCAGGGCTGGGAGAGGCTCCCTATCTTCATGTGAAGCGAGACAACGCGGGTGCGGCGGCAGTGTACCAGCGGCTTGGCTATCGGCTTACGCGGACGTTTTATTGTGTTGTTGTGGAGCGGGATGGGACTGTAGCGGCTCTCCGCTGAAGCGTCCATGAAAAAGATGGCCGCCGAGGTTGTCCCGGCGGCCTTTTTGCTTTGCCTGAAGGCTCGCTATCGAGCCCGTTGCGACGTGAATCTTACTGCTTCGCGGCGTTGTGCTTGTCGCGGTAGATGCGGCGGGACTCCTGGTTCTGCTGCTTGGTGATGAGCGACTTGTCGGCGTTGGTGAGGTGGCCGTTGTCCTGTGCGCGCATGGCCTTCTCTTCGTGGTTGATGCCGGCCTCCTGGTGCTCGATGTGCGAGGTCTCGCCGGCGGTGAGCTGGCCGCTCTTGACGCCCTGAGCGATGCGGTCCTGCTGGTTTTCCTTGCGGTTGTTGATCTCTTGCGATGTCTGCGCGGAGAGCGCTGCGGTGGTGAGAGAGAGTGTCGCGATAAGGGCAAGCTTAGTGACGTTCATGATGAAGCCTCCTATATTTTTTCCTCGGCAGCTTGTCTGTTGCTGCAGCCGTTTCGTTCGGAATAGACACAAGGCTTTGTAGCGTGTTGCGGAATTTGCGAGAACTATATTTTTCGCGATTGACGCGACTTTTCGTGACCTTCAGGGTAAAGAGAGCCCTCATGCGAGGGCTCTCTCACACGAAAGTTGCAGACGATAAAGTGGACTGAGAGCTAGCTGGTCGCGGTAGGCGAGACGTAGTCGGGCGCGGAGAGGACTTGCAGGCCGGGTGTCGTCACGAGCTGCTGGTCGATGAGGATGATGGTGGTCGCGGAACCCTGTGTGTAGGTGACCTGTGCGCCCGTATAGGTGGCGACGGTTGTGCTCGTGGGGACAGTTCCGGTGGGAAGCAGGACGAGGGTGTAGGCTCCGGCAGGGATGTTGAGGTAGCCGGTGTTGACGTTGAAGATGAGGTTGGTGGTCACGGGCGTGACGTCGGTGAGCTTCTTGCCTGCGGGGATGAGGTAGGCGTCGAGGCCGCTGATGCGCGTGGCCTGGTCGATGAACCGAAGGGCGATCTGGCCTGAGGGAGCGGGCTGGCCCTGATCCAGGAGCGTGAGCTGCTGCAGGTTGGCCGCGACGTTGCCGATCAGGACGGTGTACTGGCTTGAGGCGACGAAGGTGGCTTTGTTGGAGGAGAGCACCTGCTTGGTCCCGGCCGTATCGGCGGTGGTGGTGTAGATTCCGGGGTCGATGGGGACGTAGGAGGTGATGGTTCCGAAGCCGAGGTTGTAGGCAATGGCCACGTTGTTCTGGTAGATATCAAGACCTGGGGCGTCGGGCGAGGCGTCGATGATGCGGACCTGCGAGGCGGACTGACTGCTGACGATGCCCTGGCAGCCGGAGAGAAGGAAGGCGAGGGTAACCATCCCCGCAAAGCCTGCGATTCTGTGGAGATCGAATTTTTGCAACAGAGGCCTGCGGCCCGGGTTAGACGTCTTAATAAAGGGCATCAATATGAAACACTCTAAACGATTTCAGGATGATAGGCGACGACCCATTTGGGTTAGGCGAGCAGCCGTATTGCTGTTGATACCGGGGGTGGGCCTGAGCGCCCAAAGTGCCACCCAGGAGCCGCCCGCAGCGGCGAGTTCACCCGCTACCGCAGCGACGTCGACGCGACCGCATGTGGAGGCGATCGTCAGCATGCGCGACCACCCGGCGGCAGGAAGCGCGAAGGCTGCTCCAGCGCATAAGCAGAGCTACGACTTCACGGTGGACAAGACGGACTGGATGGATACGGGAGTGGTCGTCAAGGCTGGAGAGCAGGCGACCTTTACGGCGACAGGAGAGTTTACGCTTGCCGATGGACGTGTCGCGACCGCTGACGGTCTGGATCGCGGGTGGAAAGATCTCTTACGGATCTATCCGATGAATCAGGCAAAGGTGGGAGCGCTGATAGGGAGAGTGAGCGACGTGGGCGCGTCTGTTCCCTTTTCGATTGGAGCGAGCGGTGAGGTGACGATGCCGACCGCCGGCGAGTTGTTTCTTGCGGTAAATGCGACGAGCGATCTGAGTCCTTCGGGAAGCTACAAAGTGAAGCTGAAGTTCTCTTCTGCGAAGGCTGTTGCGGCTCCGGCTACGCCAGCGGTGGCGGTGAGCACGCTTGTGTCGCCGGCGATGTTTGACGATATTCCGAGGCGGGTGAGCGATCGGGCGGCAGCAGGGGGTAATCCAGGCGACATGGTGAACTTCGCTCTCGTTGGAACTCAGGAACAGGTTGAGGCGGCCTACAAGGCAGCGGGATGGACCGAGGTGGACCAGAATGTGCAGACCGCGATCCTGGACGGGCTGATCAAGACGCTGAACAAGGAGGCCTATACGGAGATGCCGATGAGTACGCTCTACCTCTTCGGACGGCCGCAGGACCTGTCGTTTGCGAGGGCCGATCCACTGATGGTGGCCGCGGAACGGCATCATCTGCGGGTGTGGAAGACGGACGAGACGATTGGCGGAAGGCCTCTGTGGGTGGGGTCGGCGACGCACGACATCGGCTTCGAGAAGGACCAGCGGAACAACGGCGTGACCCACAAGATCGATCCGGACATCGACAAGGAGCGCGCCTACCTGCTGCAGAGCTTCGACGCCGCGGGCGTGTTTACGAGCGCGGCCTATGTCACTCCTGCCGATCCGATGCTGGAGGCGAAGACGGCGACGGGTGGGAGCTTTCACTCGGATGGGCGGATTGTGGTGATGGACCTCCCGACGAGTCTGAAGTGAGCGGGTGGAAAGATACGGTGCGGTGCGATAAGGGCGAGGTGATGATGCGGCCGTTTGAGGTGGTTCGGGGGTGTTCTTTCCCCCATTGCGGTTTGTTGGGCGGGTGAATGGAACAGCAGATCCCTTCGGGATGACAACCAGAAAAGCAAGTGCAACAACGGTCTTCGTGGGTTATTGATTACTGATGACTGGCAGCTCGATGGAGCTGGCCTCGCCCGGAGCGTGATAGATGCGCTGGGTGGCCTTCCGGTAGTCGGCGGGCTTGGCCCAGAAGATGTTGGGGACGAAGGTCTGCGGGTTGCGGTCGTAGAGCGGGAACCAGCTTGACTGGATTTGCACCATGATGCGATGGCCGGGCAGGAAGACGTGGTTCGCGGCAGGCAGGTTGAAGCGGTAGGTGAGCGGCTTGTTGGGCTCGATGGGTTTGGGTGTGGAGAAGCTCTCGCGGTAGCGGCCGCGAAAGATGTCCATGGAGACGGCAAGCTGGTAGCCGCCCATGCTGGGGTCTCCGGCGACCTCGTCGGGGTAGACGTCGATGAGCTTGACGACCCAGTCGGAGTCGGTGCCGGAGGTGGAGGCGACGATGTTGGCGACGGGCTGGCCGCTGATGGTGAGCGGCGCGGTGAGAACGTCAGAGGTGAAGGTGAGAACGTCGGTGCGGCCGGAGGCCTCGCGCTGATCGTCGACCAGCCAGTTGACCCAGGTGAGCGGCGGGTCGTAGCCGATGGGCTGGCTGGGACGGGCGCGGAAGGGCACGGGCTTTGCGGGGTCTGAGATGTATTCGTCGAAGGCGGAATCGCTCTTTGCTGGCGCGGTGAAAGAGAGCTTCAAGCCGGGCTGCAGGTAGAGGGATTTCGTCTTCGGGTTGGGGTTCCAGGACTGGAGAGCCTGCCACTTGTTGGCTCCGGTCTCGAAGGCGTTGACGGGGGCTACGGGATTGGCGGGCGCATCGTCCTTGAGGTAATGGGCGAGGAATGGGCCGAGGATGTTCTGGCGGAAGTAGAGGCCGGTGTCAGAGTTGAACTTGATGGGGCCAAGTTGGCTGACTTCTTCGATCTCCTGACCGTGATGCCACGGGCCCATGACGAGGAAGACCTTGTCGTTGGCGGTGTCCTTGGGCTTGATGGCCTTGTAGACGGCGATGGCTCCGTAGATGTCCTCCTGATCCCAGAGGCTGTCGACGAGCATGACGGGGACTGTGAGGGGCTGGGCGGCGAGGACTTTGTCTACGGCTTGGTCGCTCCAGAAGGCGTCATAGCTGGGGTGGTCGAGGATCTTCTTCCAGAAGCCCATCTGCTCGAGGCCGTGCTGGCGGCCGAGTTCGCCGGCGGAGCCGGCGCGTATGTAGAGGTCGTAGTCGTCGAAGTTGCCGCTCCACCAGTGGGCGTCGTTGGAGCGGGTTCCCTCCTGCTCGTAGATGTAGGGCATATTCTGCTGGCGGAAGGCGCCACTGTGAAACCAGTCGTCGCCCATCCAGCCGTCGACCATGGGATTCATGGGGACGGCGACCTTGAGCGCGGGGTGTGGGTTGATGAGGGCCATCAGAGGCAGAAAGCCGTCGTAGGAGATGCCGAGGATGCCGACCTTGCCGTTGGTCTCGGGGATGTTTTTGACGAGCCAGTCGATGGAGTCGTAGGTATCGGTGGCCTCATCGACGGGGGTGGGGTTCTGGGGGCCGTGGATGGGGCGGTTCATCACGTAGTCGCCCTCGGAGCCGTACTTGCCGCGGATGTCCTGCACGACGCGAATGTAACCGCCTTCGACGATGACGTCGGTGGCGTTGTCGTAGCCGTAGAGAGTGGGGCCGAGGTGCGAGCTGTAGGCGTGTGTAGTGAGTTGGTTGGCGCTGTAGGGCGTGCGCGTTAGAAGGATCGGCGCGTGGCTCGCTCCCTTCGGCACGAGGATGACGGTGTGAAGCCTAACGCCGTCGCGCATCGGGATCATGGCCTCGCGGCGAACGTAGTCGAAGGCGTCGGTGACGGGCTGGATTGTCGTGGGTGTTTCGCTGGGCAAGGCGGGGTACTGTGCAGTCTGGGCGGTGAGGGTGAGGGTTGTTGCAGCGAGGCACGTAATGATGAAGGTGAAACGATCGACAACGTTCAAGCGATCTCTCCTAAAAAGTCTTGCGAGTGAATTATCTTACGATGCAGACCAGCAGCGTCATGTCGTCGTGTTGGGGCGCGCCGGCGGTGAACCGGTCGGCCTCTTCGAAGATGCAGTTGAGGAGTTGCTGGGCGGTCGTCTTGCAGTCGGGTCGAGTGAGGAGCGACCGCGCTGCGGCGATCATGCGGGGTTCGCCCCACTCTTCTTCGGAGGCGTTCATGGCCTCGGAGATTCCGTCGGTGAAGGTGAGGAGGACGTCGCCGGGACGCATCAAGACGGAGGCGCGCATGTAGGAGACGTCGGGCAGCAGACCGATGACGGTGCCGGTGGACTCGAGCGTGATGTTCTCGGAGCCGCGAAGGATGATCGGAGGGTTGTGCCCTGCGTTGACGTAGTTGAGCAGGCGCGTAGAGGGGTCGAGTTCGGCGTAGAAGAAGGTTGCGTAGCGATTGGCAGTGGAGGACTCATAGACCAGACGGTTGACGTGACGCATCAAGGTGCAGAGGTCGCCGGGCTGCAGTTGTGCGGCACTCCGCAGGCTGGCGCGGAGACTAGCCATGAGCAGTGCGGCGGAGATGCCCTTGCCGGAGATGTCGCCGAGGGCGAGGGCGAGGCGCTCGTCGCCGACGGTGGCGGGGAGGACAAAGAAGTCATAGTAGTCGCCGCCGACGGCCTGCGCGGGACGGCAGTAGCCTGCGAGGTCAATGCCCTGGACCGCGGGGACAACCTGGGGGAAGAGATGCTCCTGGACCTCGCGGGCGATCTCGATCTCTCGAGAGATGCGCTCGCGCTGGGAGACCTCGGCGGTGAGATTTTCGAAGAGCTCGGCATTTTCGAGGGCGAGTCCTGTCTGTGAAGCGACGGATTGCAGGAGCTGGCGGTCGGTGCGCGAATAGGGCTCCTCGGAGCGCTTGGGGCCAAGGGCCATGACTCCAACGAGGCGATCGCGGCCGGGCAGAGGGACGAGAAGCTCGGTGGAGAGGTCGTTCAAGGCGGAGCGCTCGGCGTCTGTGGCTCCGACGAGCCAGCTTGAGGGATCGTCACGATAGACGTTGGCAGGAGAGCGTTCGTGATCGAGCGTCGTAATGGTGGTTGAAGCTGCGGGAAGTGCAAGCGAACCGGGCGCGAATGGCGTCCCGGTCGCGAGTTGGAGGCGATAGGTTTCACCGGTGCGAAGGAAGACGGCGATGCGGTCGATGTGAAGCGTGTCCGCGATGCGCTGCGTGACGGTGTTGAGAAGTGGTGTTACCTCGGTGAAGTTGCGTGCCTGGTCGGAGAGCTCGGAGAGGACCTGCTCGGTGGAGTATGCCTCGCGGAAGAAGCGCTGGTCGATCTTTTGTTGAAGACGTTTGGCCAGGGGGTAGCGAAATCCGAAGAAGATGCTGACGATGACGATGATGCGGATGAGATCGACAGCACGATGCTGGTGGGGATGGCGGATGAGATGAACGATTGAGACGGTCATCAAGATAGCGAGCAGCACAAGGATGACAACAATCGTGCCGCGGGCAAAAGCGTACTTTGTGCCCTGGCGAATGAGGATGCGGACGTCCATGGCGCGCTGGACGACGACGACATAGGCAAGGCTGAGAGGAAATAGGAGAAGGACGAGGAGTATGGAGAAGTCAAGCCAATTTGGAATGCCCTGGCCGATCTCCAGGTTTCGATAGGCATCGAAGAAGACCATGACCAGGAAGGGCGTCAGGCCGATTCCGGCGCCGTAAAGCAGGACGACGAGGCGGCGGCGGGCGTCGCCGGTGAGGTTGCGTATGTTGGCGCCGAGGTTAGCGAAGAACCAGCAGATCGACGCGATGGCAAGTATGTTCTCCACCAGATTGATGTCGTATTCCGGTGAAAGGAGCCAACTGCCGGCAGAGAACTTCCAGGCGTCGCTGTAGTAATAGATGAGGTCGTACGGCAGGAAGGCGAGAGTGGAGACGGTGAGCACCCACTTGACCCAGGGGAATCTCTTGTCGAGGCTCGAGCGCTGAGGGAAATAGGCGCCGAAGAACATCAGGCACAGCGGCATCACGGTCTGGGCGACGCTGTTCCAGAAGACCGCGAGCACGTACAGGACTCCGCCGGGTAGCTTGCTGTAGCCGATGAAGAGCGAATCGAAGTAGGCGAGTATTCCGAAGATGAGCCAGGCATGCGGATTGTGTGGCCGGGCAAAGACAACCCAGATACCGGTAAGGACAAAGAGAAGCGGGAGAAAGAGGAGAACTCCGTGCAGAAGCCATAGGTAGGCGGGAGCGGGGGTGGTGCGTTCGGGCGCAAGTGTGATAGCTCCGCTGCGAACTGTCGGATCGCCGGGGCGGGTCCAGGTAATCGCGAGAGGCTGGCCAACATGGCTGCCGCGAATCTGCCCCATGAGTACGACACGGCCTGTAAAGGGCCGTTCGTTGACGGTGAGGATGGTGTCACCGCGCTTGAGACCGATCTGCTCAGCCTCGGGCTTCACGGACCAGATAACGGGCGTGAGATCGTTGATGACGAATGGCGTGCGAGGGCTGGTTTGTCCGTGGGCGAGAACGCGAAGGGTATTGGAGAGCCCTACGTAGAAGTGCGACAGCGCGAGAAACGAAACGAGCGCGAGCAGCAAATATTGAATGCGTGCGGATCGTTGCAACATAAAGGGCTGGCAGCATGTTAGCAGTCAGCCCATGGTTTCGGGAGGTTCCGAACTACTTGGGCTTGCTGGCGATGATCTGGTCCTTGATCTTGTTGTAGACGCTCTGCGGAAGAATGCCACGGGAGACGAGTTGGTTCTTCGCCGTGTAGGGACGCCCATCGATAATGCGCTTGGAGTAGGCGTCGCCGATTCCGGGGAAGGCCTTGAGCTGGTCAGCGGTGGCGGTGTTGATGTCCAGTTTGTCGGCGGTCGCGGCGGCGGTGGCCGGGGCAGGCTTGGGGGTCTGGGCAACCGTAAAGACCGGGACTATGGAAAGGAAAAGAGCGGCGGTGAGAAGGCGTCTGCGAATGCTGAGCATCGGGGAGTCTCCTTGAATCAATGGCGGTTAAGACGAGAGCAGACTAGACGACGCGAGAAGACAAGTCAAAATATTCGCAACCGCATCTAACAACTTATGAGCAAGATTCGAGTGACGAGGGCAGGGGATCTGGATGAGCGGACTCCGCAGTCGCAGGGTATGCTCCGCAAGGCGGCGATTACGGGCAGGATGTCGAATTCGACAAAGATGTGCGCCTCTGTGATGGAGGCCCAGCCTCATACCGAGAGCAGCGTTCACCACCATGGCGAGCAGGACACAATTATCTATGCGGCAGCGGGACACGGTGCGCTTCGCACCGGGCCCGGAGGTCGCAATGTTATCGAGCTGCGCGCGGGAGATTTCGCCTTTATTCCCGCGGGGGTCGTGCACCAGGAGATGAATCCGGGCGACGAGGTCGTGACCTGGATCATTACGCGATCCGGGCCGGAGCCGGTTGTGGTCAATCTGGATGGCTTCCCCGAGGATTGAGGATGGCCAGGTTGTGAGGAATTGACAGTCCAGCCAGCCGAGGATAGGTTTAAAAGTAATGACGGTTCGTCTCCACCATGGCCACCACCATCATCATGCGCAAAGCGTGTTGGCGGCTGTGTCCGGTGTGGCGAAGTAACGAACGCGTCCTAAGGATTGGAAAGGCCCGCTAACGCGCATACCGCGAGCGGGCCTTTTTGCTGCGCCGCGGTATCACGGAGCGGAATTCGAAAGCGAGGAACAACGATGGACGCAGTAAAGATTGATTTTGCCAAGATGGACGGGCTCGTACCCGGCGTGGTGCAGGATGCAAAGACCGGCCAGATGCTGATGCTGGGCTTTCTGAACGAGACCAGCTACCAGAAGACGCTGGAGACAGGCTTCGTCACATTCTGGAGCAGAACGCGCGGCAAGCTGTGGATGAAGGGCGAGACGAGCGGCAACCGGCTGCGCGTTATCGAAGCCTCCACCGACTGCGACAACGACGCTCTGCTGTTCAAGGTGGAGGTCGAGGGCGACGGCCTGGTCTGCCACGAGGGCACGGTGAGCTGCTTCACGAAAAAGATTGCGACGGAGACGAAATGAGCGAGACGAAAAAGCTGAAGCTGGGGATCCCGAAGGGCAGCCTGCAGGACGCGACCATTGCGCTGTTTGAGCGCGCTGGTTGGAGGATCTTTGCGAATGGCCGCAGCTACTTCCCTTCTATCGACGACACAGAGATCGAGTGCATGCTGGTGCGCGCGCAGGAGATGGCGCGCTACGTCGAGCACGGTGCGCTGGACGCGGGATTGACTGGCAACGACTGGGTGCTCGAAAACCAACATGACATCGAGTACATCACGAGTCTTACCTACTCGAAGCAGAGCCGCCAGAAGGTGAAGTGGGTCCTGGCCGTGCCTGAGGACTCGCCGTTTCAGAAGCCTGCGGATCTAGCAGGCAAGATCATCGCAACGGAGCTGGTTGAGTTTACGAAGCGGTACTTCGCCGCGAAGAACATTCCGGTGAAAGTGGAGTTTAGTTGGGGCGCGACCGAGGTGAAACCGCCGACTCTGGCCGACGCGATCGTGGAGGTCACTGAAACGGGAAGCTCGCTGCGCGCGAATCGCCTGCGGATTATCGAGACCCTGATGGAGAGCGAGACGCAGCTGATCGCCAATAAAGACGCCTTCAAGGATGAGTGGAAGCGGAAGAAGGTCGAGAACATTGCTCTGATGCTGAATGCGGCGATTGCCGCACAGGGCCGCGTGGGTTTGATGCTGAATGCGCGTAAGTTTGACCTGCGCGAGATTCTCGCCGTGCTGCCGGCGCTGAACTCGCCCACCGTCTCGCAGTTGAGCGATGCCGAGTGGGTGGCGCTGAACACCATCCTCGAAGAGGCCGAAGTTCGCGAAGTGATTCCGAAGTTGAAGGCCGCAGGTGCGACCGGGATCGTGGAATATCCGCTGAGCAAGGTGGTGCTGTGAAGCTGGTGCGCACATTCGGCCGGAGCGCGAAGACCGCTGCGGCGATGATCAAATCGCTGGAGCAGCGCGGCGCTGTGAACACGGCGAAGGTGGAGCCCGTCGTTGGGCGGATTCTTGCCGATGTTCGCCAAGGCGGCGATGCCGCACTGCGGCGATATGCCGCGAAGTTCGATGGGCTGGCGAAGGGCATCGCGTTGCTGGTCTCGCGCGCCGAGATGCAGGCGGCGTGGGAGGCGACCGCGCCTGAGTTGCAGGCCGCGATGATGGTCGCGCGAGGGAACATCCTTGCGTTCGCCGAAGCGCAAAAGCCGAAGG
The DNA here is from genome assembly GCA_963741395.1 of uncultured Acidobacteriaceae bacterium. Classification (GTDB taxonomy): domain Bacteria; phylum Acidobacteriota; class Terriglobia; order Terriglobales; family Acidobacteriaceae; genus Edaphobacter. Next base: position 402,394 of record CAVUHV010000001.1, on the reverse strand, counting down.
AGTGGATAATCTCTCCGGCGGATGGTGTGAAGACGGGACAGATTGTGCGTCCGCTGGGAAGTGTTGGTTGCTATGTTCCCGGTGGGCGCTACCCGTTGCCTTCGACGTTGCTGATGACGGTGACTCCGGCGCAGGTGGCTGGCGTGGAGCGCGTCGTGGTCTGCTCGCCGAAGCCAGCACGCGAGACGATGGCGGCCGCGTGGCTTGCGGGCGTAACGGAGTTCTATCGCGTCGGCGGCGCGCAGGCCATCGCGGCGATGGCGTATGGGACGCCCACGATCGCGCGCGTCGACAAGATCGTCGGGCCGGGGAATCTGTATGTCACCGCAGCGAAGCTGATCGTCTCCTCGGAATGCGGGATCGATATGCCGGCGGGTCCGACGGAGATTGTGGTGGCAAGCGAGACGGGAGACGCTGCAGGAATTGCGGCGGACATCGTTGCGCAGGCGGAGCACGATCCCGAGGCGCTTGCGATTCTCATTACGAGCAACTTGACATTGGCTGAGGATGTTGCTGCCGAGGTAAAGGCGCGAGCGAAGAATAATGCGATCGCGAAGCAGTCGCTTGCAGCACAGGGATGCATCTTTGTGACGCAAGCGGTTGAGGAGGCTCGCGAGTTGACGAATCGGTTGGCTCCTGAGCATCTCACTGTCGACAACGCTTCAGATTTGAAGTGGGTGCAGAATGCCGGGAGTGTCTTTGTTGGTGACTACGCTCCGCAGTCGATGGGAGACTATGTCTCCGGGCCGAACCATGTGTTGCCGACGGGGCGCGTGGGTCGTATTCGCGGCGGGCTGAGCGTGATGGACTTCCTGAAGGTGATTACCGTGCAGGAGTACACGCGCAAGGGTCTCGGCAAAATTGGCCCGCATGCGATTGCGCTCGCAGAGGCCGAGGGGTTAGTGGCGCACGCCGAGAGTGTGCGCGTAAGAATGAGGTCGTCCAAATGAGTACAGCTACTGAAGTGAAGACCGTGAAGCCGCGCCGGCTTGTCGAGCGGATGCCTGAGTATCATCCTCCGCTTGCAGGTCGCAACGCGCTGCGCCTGGACTTCAACGAGAACACAGTGGCTCCTTCGCCACGCGTACTGGATCGCCTGCGGCAGATCACGGCTGACGGGCTGACGAAGTATCCAGAGCGCGAGCCCGTGGAGCGAATCGTCGCGGCGCACTTTGGCCTGAAGACAGAGCAGATTCTGCTAACCAATGGTGTGGATGAGGGAATCCACCTGATGTGCTGCACGTTTCTTGAGGATGGCGATGAGGCGCTGATTGCGACGCCGACCTTCTTTATGTATGACGTCAACATCGGCCTGATGACACCTGGGCTGGTGAAGGTGCAGGCCGACGAGACGTTTGAGTTTCCGTTCGAGCGGCTGATGGCGGCGATCACGGAGAAGACGAAGCTAATCATGATCGCTTCGCCGAATAACCCGACGGGAACGACGGTGAGCCGGGAACATCTGCTGGCCATTGCGAAGGCTGCTCCGCAGGCCGTGCTGATGGTTGATGAGGCCTACTATCACTTCCATGGCGAGTCCGTGATGGGTGATCTCGCGACAACGCCGAACTTGATTGTGGCACGGACGTTCTCGAAGGCGTACGGTCTGGCGAATCTGCGGATTGGCATGTTGGCCGGAAACGCGGATCTGTTGAAGTACATCCGAAAAGTCTGCTCGCCCTACAACGTGAACGGTGTTGCGCTGGATTGCCTGGCGGTTGCGATCGAGGACGAGGACTACCTTAACTGGTATGTCAAGCAGGTACGCGAGGGGCGTCAGCGATTGATGGCTGGGCTCGATCAGCTCGGAGTGGGCTACTTCCCGAGCGCGGCGAACTTCGTGCTGATGAAGATTGGGCCGAAGCATAAGGAACTGGTGGACGCGATGCGCAAGCATGGCGTTCTGCTGCGCGATCGCTCGACTGATCCCGGGTGCGAGGGTTATGTGCGGATCACGGTCGGCGTGGAGGATCACGTAACGCGCGGTCTTGAGGCTCTTGGTGCTTCGCTCAAGGAGATTAGTTGGACGAAGGCGCAGGCTGTTGCGCAAATTGCTCATGAAGACAGCACGGAACGGGAGTTTGAGTAATGGCTAAGAGTGTGCGGACGGCGACGATTAAGAGAAATACAACGGAGACTCAAATCGCGCTGAAACTGGTTGTCGACGGGCAGGGCGTTTACAAGGTTTCGACCGGGATTCGGTTCTTTGATCACATGCTGGAATTGTTTACTCGGCATGGCGGGTTTGACCTGACGCTCGCTTGCAAGGGCGACCTCGACGTTGACCAGCATCACACGGTCGAAGACGTCGGCATCGCGCTGGGCGAGGCTTTCAACAAGGCTCTCGGCGACAAGAAGGGCATCATGCGCGCCGGATACTTCGTGATGGCGATGGATGAGACGCTCGCCGTGGCTGCGGTTGATTTGAGCGGCCGCGTGGCCTATGTCGTCGATGACAAGGTGAAGGTGCGGCTGGTCGGGGATTTTCAGAGCGAGTTGCTGGCGGACTTCTTTGATGGCTTTGCGCGTGGAGCGAAGGCGAATGTCCACGTGAAGACAATGTATGGGCGGTCGAATCATCACAAGATTGAGGCGATCTTCAAGGCATTCGCGCGGGCTCTTCGCGGGGCTTGCTCGCGCGATGAGCGGATGAAGGAGATGCTGCCTAGTACGAAAGGGCTTTTGTGAAGACTTCACAACTAGTCCGTTGGAGGCGAGCCTTGCAGATGGTTGGCTATTCTCTTTTGACCGTTGCTATCGCGGTGCACATCGGCTTGTGGCAACGCGCAAAGGCGTTGCACGGCTTTTGGGGAGATGCCACTGAGGCTGGCTACTGGATGCAGACGATAGATGTCCTGTCTTTACTAGCCTTCGTTGCTTTTCTTTTCGGAAGAGGTTGGAACCGCGTGTTAGGTTCTTGCCTTGCACTCGGTTCGTTCTTATTGTGCTGTGGCTACGGAGCCGGGCTCTAATCCCTATGATTCAAGTCATCGACTACAAAGCGGGCAATCTTACCAGCGTGCTCAAGGCGCTCAATTATCTTGGCGCCCAGACGCATGTTACGCAGTCGCCAGAGGATATTCGCGGGGCGAGCAAGATTGTGTTGCCGGGGGTGGGGCACTTTCAAGCTACGCAGTTGCTGAGCGATCTTGGGTTGACGGAGGCCGTGCGTGAGAGCGTGGCGCGGGGTACTTGGTTTCTGGGGATCTGTGTTGGGTTGCAGTGGCTGTTTGAGGGTTCGACTGAGGCCCCGAACACGGCTGGGCTGGGACACTTTGCGGGAATGTGTGAGCGATTCCCTGTTCTTTACGAAAGCGCGGAGTTGAAGTCGCCGCACGTGGGATGGAACTCGCTGGAAGATGTGCGCAAAGATTCGATGCTGTTGCGCGGCATTGATGATGGGGGCTTCGTGTACTACACGCACTCGTGGCGGGCTCCTGTGATGGACGCAACGGCTGCGGCTACGAATTACGGCGGAGCATTTACGGGCGTCGTCGAGCGCGAGAATGTGATGGGCGTGCAGTTCCATCCCGAGAAATCGGCGGTTGTTGGGATGCGGGTCTTGAAGAACTTTGTGGAGTTGTGACTATGCCTTTTATGTATGAGCTGAAGATTGCAACCGAGGAGCCTTCGTACACGTTTGTGCAGCAGCTGGTGCCGGCGGGGTCGCTTGTGGGAACGGGGCAGGCGGTTTGTACATTGACCGATGGAGCGATGGAGTTCCATGTGTCGGCACCGAGGCAGGGTTTGCTGGTCGAGTGGCTCGTAGAACATGGAGCGACGGTCGAGAATATGGATTCTCTGGCTCGGATTGTCTGCGAGGGTAGTGAGGTTGCGGTCGCCAGCGCGGTTCCGCAACGGTTGGGGTAACGATGCTGACGAAACGGATTATCGCCTGCCTGGATGTTCGCGATGGCCGCGTGGTGAAGGGTGTGCAGTTTGTGGACATCATTGACGCTGGTGATCCGGCGGAGCTGGCGCATCGTCATGCGGCGGCTGGGGCGGATGAGATCGTGCTGCTCGATATTACGGCGACGCATGAAGGGCGCGGCACGCTGCTCGATACTGTGAAGCGGACGGCGGCGGAGCTGTTTGTGCCGTTCACGGTGGGCGGCGGAATTCGAAGCGCTGAGGATGCCGCGGCGGTGTTCAATGCAGGTGCAGACAAGGTCAGCATCAACTCGTCGGCGATTGCGCGGCCGGAGTTGATTGGCGAGATTGGCGGAAGTTTTGGAGCGCAGGCGGTGATTGTGGCTATTGATGCGCGGCGTGCTGCTGGCTCGGCTGATCCGGTTGGCGATGCGGAGGTCTACGTGAGTGGCGGGCGTAAGCCCACGGGACGCAAGGTGGTGGAATGGGCGCGTGAGGCTGAGCAGCGCGGCGCGGGAGAGATTCTACTGACCTCGATGGATACTGACGGCATGCGCTCGGGCTTCGACTGCGAGTTGACGGCTCGGGTGAGCGAGGCGGTGCAGATTCCGGTGATCGCCTCTGGTGGAGCAGGAACTGCCGGGCACTTTGTGGATGTATTTGGACGTGGGAAGGCCGATGCTGCGCTGGCGGCTAGTATCTTTCACTTCGGGGTGACGGATTCGCGCGAGTTGAAGGCGGAACTGCAGCGGGCTGGCGTGAGCGTGAGGTTACCTTGCTGAGGACAGCGACCGCGGATTGACGCGGATGAGCACGGATTGAGAACAAGTACCGGCAGGTCCAAAAGCGAAATACAGGGGTCTCTCCACTTCGCTCAGAATGACAAGCTGATAAGAGGAAAAAGATATGTTGATACCTTCGATTGATTTGATGGGTGGACGGATTGTGCAGCTTGTGCAGGGCGAGAAGCTGAAGCTGGCGTTTGATGACTTTGAGTACTGGATTGAGCGGTTTTCGAAGTATCCGCTGGTGCAGCTGATCGATCTGGATGCGGCGATGCGGCAGGGGTCGAATGCGGAACTGATCTCGCAGTTTACGACGAAGCTGCCGTGCCAGGTGGGCGGTGGGCTGCGCACGGCAGAAGACGGCAGACGTATGCTCGACCTTGGGGCGAAGCGGGTGATCTATGGGTCATCGCTCTTTGGCGGCGACAACGCGGCTGACCGCAAGCGGCATCAGATCATCAATCTCGACTTTGCTGCGAAGCTGCGCGATGCCCTGGGTGAGGAGCAGTTGGTGTTCTCGGTCGATACGAAGGGTGGACAGGTTGCGGTGAGGGGGTGGAAGGATTCGGTTGCGCTGACTCCTGAGGAGGCGGTGACGTGGCTTGAGGATTACTGCGCGGCGTTTCTGTATACGCACGTCGATACTGAGGGCACGATGACCGGCTTCCCGATCGACGTAGCTGCGATTCTGCGGGCGACGACAGCGAAGCAGTTGATCGTCGCGGGCGGCATCAAGGAGAAGGCCGAGGTGGATGCTTTGGATGCCATGGGAGTGGATGCTGTGGCTGGAATGGCTGTGTACTCCGGTGTCATGGAAGCTTAACCTCTGGAATTGCAGCGCGGAGCGCATCAGCTGCATCGAAAATGAACTGACGAAAAAGTTCGACCATCGGAGAGCTGATCAATGGAGTATGTGAATCTTGGAAGGACGGGAGTGAAGGTCTCTCGCATTTGCCTAGGCTGCATGTCGTATGGGGTTCCGCCGGAGGGCACGCTGCGGCCAGGAAGCCATAAGTGGGCCTTGAACGAAGAGGAAAGCCAGCCGTTCTTTCGCCAGGCTTTGGATCTGGGGATCAACTTCTGGGATACGGCGAATGTCTACTCGGTGGGGTCGAGCGAGGAGTTTGTAGGCCGGTTCCTGAAGGCGAATGCAAAGCGCGAGGAGATCGTGCTCGCCACGAAGTTGAACGCGGTGATGCGTGACGACCCCAACGGTAAGGGGCTTTCACGCAAGGAGATCATCTTCGAACTCGACCAGAGTTTGCGGCGGCTGCAGACGGACTATGTGGACCTGTACCAGATTCACCGGTGGGACTATGAGACTCCGATTGAGGAGACGTTGGAGGCGCTGCACGATGTGATCAAGGCGGGAAAGGTGCGGTATATCGGCGCGTCGTCGATGCACGCGTGGCAGTTTACGAAGGCGCTTTATGTTGCCGATCTGCACGGGTGGACACGCTTCGTCTCGATGCAGAATCACTACAACTTGATCTATCGCGAGGAGGAGCGCGAGATGATGAAGGTGTGCGCGGCGGAGGGCATCGGCGTGATTCCCTGGAGTCCGCTGGCGCGTGGAAAGCTGGCGCGGCCGTGGCAGAGCGAAGGGACGAAGCGGTCGGAGACAGACCAGTACTCGAAGGCGATCTACACGAAGATGGCCGAGGCCGATGAGAAGGTCGTGAACCGGCTGACGGAGCTCGCGCAGAATCGCAACCTTCCGCAGGCGACGTTGGCGCTGGCGTGGATGCTGAGCAAGCCGGTGATTACCTCGCCGATCGTAGGAGCGACAAAGCCTAATCACCTGACCGATGCGGTTGCGGCGCTGTCAGTGAAGCTGACACCTGAGGAGATTGCTTCGCTCGAAGAGCCTTACGTGCCGCATCCGGTGGTTGGGTTCAGCTAGAGCAGCAAATAACCAGGCCGCGCTTTCGCGTGGCCTAGTTTCCCTCGTTGCCGATGGCGTAGTAGCCCTTGCGCGCCTGGACTTTGGTGTCCTTGCCGCAGGATACGTTGAGGGTTCGGAAGGTTCCGTCTGTCTTGTTGTTGGTCGGCGTGTAGCTGGCGAGGTATTGGGTACGGAGCTCGTCCTGGATCTGGTCGAAGGCCTCCTGCAGCTTCTTGCCGTTGTTGCCAACGTTGATGACGCGGCCGCCGGTATCGCGGGCGAGGCGTTCCATCTCGGCGGCGCCGGTGTCGGCGAGGTTGATGCCGTAGCCGCCATAGAAGGCGCGGTCGGCGATGAGGATGACGTAGACGATGGTGTTGGCCTTCTGGGCGGCTTCGGTCGCGGTCTTGAGGGTCTCTTGCGAGCCCTGGTCACCTCCATCGGTGAGCATGACGATGATCTTGCGGCCTGCCTCCTGCATGAGCTTGTCGTGGGTGGCAAGGTAGACGGCGTCGTAGAGCAGGGTTCCGCGCGGCGTGGCGTTGCCGGTGACCGAGCCTGTGCCTGCTCCGGTGTTGATGCTGGCCTTATTGATGGCGCGCTGGATCTCACGGGGACTGTTGGTGTAGTCGGCGAGAAGGTCTACGTTGATGTCAAAGGAGATGAGGAAGGCTTCGTCCTTCGGCGTAAGGACGTCCTTGAGGAACTCGGCCCCGGCCGACTGCTCGAGTGGGAGAACGTTCATCTGGCTGCCGCTGGTGTCGAGCAGAAGACCGATGGTGAGAGGAAGGTTCTTCTCCTGGGTGAAGTTTTTGATGGTCTGCGGGACTTTGTCCTCGACGATGGAGCAGGCGTCCTTGTGGAGGTTGGTGATGTAGCCGTTTTTGTCACGGACCGAGAAGTAGACGTTGACGAGGTTGACGGTGACCTTGAGGGTCTGGGTGTCGAGTCCCTCGATGGGCTGGGGCGGGGCATCGCTTTCTGGCGGCGGGCCACCGGGGGATGGCGCCTCCTGCGCGTGGAGGGCGGGGGCGAGAGCCAGACCAAGGGCCACACAAGCGAGTACAAAGGAGCGCATGCCCTATTAGACGACGAAGTACTGGACTGGGTCAGCGAAAAAAGTGCAGTGCACCATTTGGATTGCGGTTTGCGTCCAACTGAAAAGGGGGTTCCCGGTCTGGGATGGCGGAGGGGGCTGGACGCTGATAGTCTGATGGTTGGCAGGCCCGCGGACTGGATGGCGGGCCGGAAGTCTAGGGGGATTGCTTGGTAAGGGACACTGTTTTGGCCGGAGCTCTGGCGATGATGATGCTGGGGCAACAGAACCAGCAGGCGGCGCAGCAGGCGATACCTGACGCTCCGCGGCCGCAGGTGACCCTGCCTGCCGCCGATTCGGTCCGGCCGGGCATGGGAACGACATCAGACTCCAACGGCGATGTGACTCCGTCGGAAGACGATAAGGTTCCGAGCAGCCTGCCTTCGTCTTCGCAGACGCAGACAAAGCCTATTGAGCAGGAGCCTGAGGTCCCCGCTTCGGGACAGGGACCGGCAGCCTTTACGCTGCGCGTGCAGACGAACTTCGTCGAAGTGCCCTTCACCGTGAAGGACAACAAGGGCAGGCTGGTTGCGGGAATCAAGCCGCGCGAGGTTCGCGTGTATGAGAACAACCAGCGTCAGCAGATCAGCCTGTACACGGTGGACCCGTGGCCGTTGTCGGTGGCGCTCGTTATCGATCAGAGCCTGACGCCCGATAACATGAGCAAGGTCAATAGTTCTCTGGCCGCGCTACAGGGTGCGTTCGCTCCCTATGATGAGATGGCGGTCTTCACGTACAACAACGGTCCCAGGCTGAGGACGGACTTTACCGGAGCGCAGAGCGATCGTCTGAGGTTCACTCTCGAGACATCGAAGACGACCGGCCGCGAGCCTCTGGCGGTCATGGGCGGCCCGATGGCCGCGACGAACGTGATCAACAACCAGAACTTCGATCCCAACACGGCTCCGGTGCGAAACCACCAGGGCATCGAGCTGAATCCTCCGAAGGAAGTGCATACGCTGAACGACGCAATCCTCGAAGCGGCGAAGGCACTGACCAAGACGGGCAAGGGCCGCAGGCGCGTGATCTACGTCATCAGCGACGGCAAGGAATACGGCAGCACGGCGAAGTTCAAGGATGTGGTTCAGTACCTCCAGACGAACAAGATCGCGGTTTACGGGACATTGGTGGGCGACTCGTCGCTGCCGGTCGTTGGATTTCTTGACGGTATCCACCTGCCGCTGACGATGCGGGACAATATCCTTCCTGCCTATTCGAAGGCAACGGGAGGGAGCTTCGATGCGGAGTTCCGGCAGAGGGGCATCGAGGAGAGCTTCGCCAAGATTGCCGAAGAGGTCCGAACTCAGTACACGATTGGCTACTACTCGCACGAGCCGTTTATCGATGGCAAGTTCCGGCAGATCGAGGTGAAGGTAATGCGTCCTAACCTGACGGTGATTGCCAAGAAGGGCTACTATCCGACAGCGGCTGACTCGCGGCCTCCGAACGTGGTTTCTTCGGCTGCTCACTAGGCCTGCAGAGTGCTCTGCGGAGATTTTCTGAAAGATGCTTGAGGGTAATGCGCTGCTGGCGCTGGCCGCGGCGGTCCTGTGGGGGGGCGGCGATTTTTCCGGCGGGATGGGGGCGAAGCACGCCGGCGGCACGATGGGTGGTGCGCTGCGCGTGGTTCTGCTGAGCCATGCGATGAGTTTTAGCGTGCTGGTCGCTGTGGCGTGGCTGCGCGGTGATGCGTTTCCTCATGGGGCTCCTCTCTGGTGGGGCCTTACGGCAGGTGTGCTGGCCGGGATTGCGTTGACGGCGTTTTATGTCGCTCTGTCGCGCGGGGCGATGGGGGCCTCGGCTGCCCTGAGCGGCTTGCTGGCGGCGGCGATTCCGGCGGCGGTTTCGATGGCGCGGGAGGGTTCGCCGGGGGTGCTGCGAGTCTGCGGATTTCTTGTCGCCGGTGCCGCGATCTGGCTGATTGCGGCGGGTGACAATCCTGAGGCGGTTCCGGCGGCTCGGGGCACAGTGTGGCTGGCGGTACTCGCTGGGGTTGGGTTCGGGATTTACTTCGTTGCGTTGAAGTTTGCCGGGACGGCAGGGGTGATCTGGCCGATGGCGACGGCGAGGATGGGTAGCCTGACGGTGTGCGCGCTGATGCTGGCGGGGCTACTGGTGAGCGGGAGCACGCTGCGCGAGGGACGGCTGACGCGGACCGCAGTGCTGTGGGTGCTGGGGACGGCCATGCTCGATACCTCGGGCAACCTGCTGTTTATCGCTTCTACTCGAGCTGGACGGCTGGATGTGGCGGCTGTGCTGGCTTCGCTGTATCCGGCGTCGACGATACTGCTGGCAGCGTGGACGCTGCATGAGCGGCCTACGCGGCGGCAGAGCTTCGGGATGCTGGTGGGGGCTGCGGCCGTCGTGATGATCACGCTCTAAGGTATCCCCCCCCACTTTTTGTGCAAAGTATTCATTTTACTTGACTTAGGTTGAGCTTCTCGCGCAAAGTCTTCCATTCAAATGACTTATTGACAAAGTATTCATTCTAGATTACTTACGTAGTGATGAACCAAGAGCCCCGGTTACCCGGGGCTCTTGTTCTTTTCCTGAATGATTTAAGTCTAGCAGGGTGCAGGGGGTAGTTATGCCATTCGTAAGTTATTTGTTTTGTGGTGGATGAGTGGTTTTGAGGCTTGACAAAGGACTTTGCTGGGAATTTTGCGTGGATAAGTTGTAAATGGTTGGGGTGATTGGGGTTATATCGGAGCTATCGGTCCTCCCTTTTGGCAAGGCAGGAAGATGCAGGCAGAAGTGGATGGGATGGGTCAGGCGGGATTCATTCACTCGGATGGTCGTGGTGCTTCGGGAGAGATACGGGGGTTCTTCGCTTCGCTCAGAATGACCGTTTAAATTGGAATGACCGTTGAATTGGAATGACTGTTGGATTGGAAGGACTGTTGGATTGGAGAAGAGAGGGTGGACGGTGACGGTGATAAAGCTCAGAGGCGGATTTTGGTGGGGTCCATGGTTGGCTTGGGGTATTTGAGCTTCAGGGACTTCATGGCGTCGACGATGACCTGCGAGACGGCGACGTTGCGGTACCACTTGTGGTCGGAGGGGATGACGAACCAGGGAGCGTGTTTTTTGCTGGTCGCCTCGATGGCGTCCTCATAGGCTTCTACATATTGCGGCCAGAAGTGGCGCTCCTTGAAGTCGGCTTCGGAGAGCTTCCAATGCTTGTCGGGATCGTCGATGCGGGCCTTGAGGCGGCGGGTCTGCTCGCGGTGGGAGATGTGAAGGAAGAACTTCAGGATGACGACTTCGTTGTCGCAGAGCGTCTCTTCGAAGCGGTTGATGTCGTTGAGGCGCTTGTCGATGGTCTTTTGCGGGAGCAGCTTGTGGACGCGCGGGACGAGGACGTCCTCGTAGTGAGAGCGGTTGAATATCTGGATCATGCCGTGCGGCGGAAGCTGGGAGTAGACACGCCAGAGGAAGTCGTGCCGCTGTTCGAGCGGGGTTGGCGCCTTGAAGGAGGCAACGTCGCAGCCCTGCGGGTTTACCCCTGAGAAGATGTGGCTGATGGTGCCGTCTTTGCCGGCGGTATCCATGCCCTGCAGGACGATGAGCAAGGCCTTCTGCTGGCTGGCGTAGAGGAGTTCCTGCAGTTTGGCCAACTGCTCACGATGGCTGACGAGGAGAGCGGCGGCGGCCTCCTGGGTCTTCAGGTCACCGGTAGAGTTGGTGGACAGGCGCGAGAGGCTGACGCGCGAGCCGGGCTGGATGAGGTGCGGCGACTTCAGCTTCATGCAGAGGTGCCTGCCGATTGATCCAGAAATGAAAAGGCCCCTGCCCAGACGCAGCCGGAGCAGGGGCCCTGATGCGTTTGCCTACTTGTTGACGGTCTCGCCGGGCTTGGGTGCGGTTGAGGCGGCGGTGGTGTCGGCGGGCTTGTTCATCTCGTCGGACACGCCCTTCATGCCTTCCTTGAAGCCGCGGAGGCCTTCACCGAGGCCCTTGCCGAGTTCGGGCAGCTTCTTGCCGCCGAAGAGGACGAGAACGATGATCGCGAGAACGATGAGATGCGTGGGTTGTAAGAGGTCGCCCATAACCAGATTCTCCCTTGCAGCCGTACTCCAGAAAGTACCGGGCGGCTTGCTCCATATTGTCGCACAGCGGAGGCAGAAGGAGATACTGAGTTCGGCGAAGGCAAGACGGGGGCCGGACGTTATATCTTGGAAGAGCACGGAAATTGCAGGAGAGATGTTTGGAAACGAAGACGCAGGGAATTCGATTGCCTAAGAAGACATTTTTTCGCCGGATGGGCGGATGGGCGCTGGCCGGAGCAGTAGCGGCGACGCTGGCAGCAGGAGCGCAAGAGGCGGCGGCGCAGAAGAGCAAGATTGGACCCGCGGCTCCCGTGACGTACGACAACAAGTGGGAGCTCTTCGGGGGGTTGAACTTCCAGAACTTCCAGGCGGGGCAGGCCCTGCCGAAGCGTATGAACCTCGGCGGCGGCGAGGTCCTGGGGACGTACTGGCTGACTCCAAAGTGGGGCCTTGGAGCGGAGTGGAGAGGCGACTGGGGAACGACGCCGATCCTTCCGAACCCGTACTTCAACGGGCGAGCGCTGGCATCCTTGAATGGCGGCCTGTTGGGAGCACAGTATCGCGGGCCAAAGAACCAGTATGCCGCGTTGAACTACCACGCCTACTTCGGCGCTTCGCACGGGAACTTCACCCATAGCCTGGGAGATTTTCCGCCGGGGACGACTGGGGAGACCGGGCTGTACACGAACCGAACCAAGCCGATTGCGGCGCTAGGCGGGAGCGTGGATTTCAATATCAAGAAGAACATCGCGTTTCGGCTTTCGCCGGACCTGATCCTGGAGCACTTTGGGACGGAGACGAGGGAGTTCTTCGGGATCTCGGGCGGAGTGGTCTGGAGAATCGGAAAGCGGTAAGGCAGGCGACCGCGGATCTTCGCGGATGAATACGGATGTGAGAGCTATTTGGTGCTCTCCCAAGGTCGGGATCCGTATTTATCTGCACCGGTCTGTACTTCGGTCTGTGCGCCGATCCGCGGTCGTTCTTTGTCTGCTACCAGTGATTGCCCTGCTGGAGGAACTCGCGTGAGACGGGGTTCTCGTAGACGGAGTAGTCGCGGGTAACGACGGTGAGGCCGCTGGCGGAGACGAAGTAGTTCTTCTTGTCCTCCTGCGCATCGTAGCCGATGACGGTGCCGTCGGGGATGTGGACGTCGCGGTCGATGATGGCGTGACGTACGCGGCAGTGGCGGCCGATGTTGACGTGAGAAAAGATGATGCTGGAGTCGACGTCGGCGTAGGAGTTGACCCGGACGTCCTGCGAGAGGACGGAGTTGCGTACGACGGAGCCGGAGACGATGGAGCCGGCTGAGACGATGGAGTTGATGGCCATGCCGGTGCGGCCGGGCTCGCCGAAGACGAACTTGGCGGGCGGATATTGATAGGGCCGCGTGCGCATGGGCCAGGACTGGTCGTAGAGGTTGAAGACGGGAGAGACGCCGGCAACATCCATGTTCGCCTCGTAATAGGCCTCGAGGGTACCGACGTCGCGCCAGTAGAGGGCTTTTTGCTTGTTCTCGTCGACGAAGTTGAAGGCGTTCATCTTGAAGTGGCCGAGGATCTTGGGAAGGATATCGTGGCCGAAGTCGTGCTTGGAGTTGGGGTCTTCAGCGTCCTTGATGAGTTCGGGGAGCAGGACATCGGTGTTGAAGATATAGATGCCCATGGAGACGTCGACCATATCCGGCGTGAAGGGCGAGCGGATGTCGGTCTCCTTGGGCTTTTCGACGAAGCCGGTAACCTCGCCGTTGCGGGCGACTTCGACCACGCCGAAGGCAGAGACCTCATCAGGGGATATAGGGAGCGTAGCGATGGTGACGTCGGCGCCGGAGTCCACGTGCTGCTCGAGCATGCGGGCGTAGTTCATCTTGTAGATGTGGTCGCCGGAGAGGATGATGACGTGGCGGGGCTCCTCGGAGCCGATGGAGTAGATGTTCTGGTAGACGGCGTCGGCAGTTCCCTGGTACCAGGACTTTGAGACTCGCTGCATGGGAGACAGAATCTCAATGAACTCGTGCAGTTCGTTGGCTACGACTGGACCCCAGCCCTCGCGGATGTGCCGGTTGAGCGAGAGGGCTTTGTACTGGGTGAGGATGTAGACGCGGCGCAGGTCGGAGTTGATGCAGTTGGAGAGGGTGATGTCGATGATGCGGTACTGGCCAGCGAAGGGAACGGCGGGCTTCGCGCGGTCGCGGGTGAGTGGAAAGAGTCGTTCGCCGGCACCACCGGCGAGCAGAACACCAAGCGTATCTCTCATGGTCCGACTACCTCACAAAAAGTTCACTTGACAGCCACGTCTCCCTCGGATGCACAAAACGATGTGCGCGTCTTACAGGGAAACGCGAGTCTACCACGTGGAAACTACATTTGTGATTGAGAAGAAACGGCGCAGCGGATGGCGGGCCCCCGGGCGGGAGCCTCGCCTGGAGGACGGAAGGCGCTACTGCACGGCGGAGCTGTCGCCGGGCGAGGCCTCCGCGGACTCAGAGAGGCTTATCCGCAGGGACTTCAGGAAGGTCAGATCACTTTGGGTGAAGGGGCCGTCGGCGGTTGTCTCGTCGGCCTCCACGGTCTCTTCGGGTTCGACTTCATTGAGGCCGATGGTGGCCTCAAGCATAAGGAGAACGTCGAAGCCCTGCTCGCGGATGTTCTTGACGACACCAGCAATATCTTCCGACTCCGCGACGGACTCGTGGATTGCCTCACCTAGTTTCTGGATCAGGTTTTTGACCTTCTGATTCAATGCCACCTCCGGGCTGCACTAATCTGCAAGGAACCGCGCATCGGGTATTCCCTGCCCCCAGGAGATTGGCGGGAACGGCATTGCGGGTACAACGACCTTACTCGGTACAGAATACCCTCTTGGGAACGGGAGGGCAACGAAATTGAAATGACCCTTTTGGAGGAGAGTTCGCAGTGGTTCTCCCTGGAATTAGACGACCGTATGGTGGTCGGCCCAAGCCATTTCAAGACGATAGGCAAGTTCTTCAACGGGCTTTCTGCAGTGTGGTCCCCAGACGATGAGGCCGAGGGCGGCCGCGCAAAAACCGCCGATCATCCAGAGAATTTCGCAGAGAAAATTTCGCATGCTTTGGTAACCCCCTTCCTTCGTTGGCCTGATCGCTCTGGCTCGTCTTCATCCTGTCGTCGGTTGGATGCAGGGCGAGGGCGCTGCGTTGATGGTTTTCGAGACTTTCATGAGGCGAGACGAGCAGCTACACTGCTGAATATGGATTCGGTACGGTTCGGCCGGGCGCTGGGGATTGGAGCGCGGGTGGCTGCCAAGACACTGGCGAACGCGGCAAACGCGGCGGCTGCGCCGAATCCCTCGGCTGCGCCCTCAGAGGCTAAGCGAACGGATGCGGCGGCGCGAGCGGGGCAGCAGGCAGTGGAGGGGACGGTTCGGACGGTCAGCCATGCGATCGAGACCGGACAGGGACTGGCACGGGGCGGCAGGCGGTTTGGAGAGTCGTTCTGGGGGCAGGTGAAACGGCTTTCCGGTGTGCTGTGGCTGGAGTTTACCGGGGTGTTCTTCGGGATCTTCGCACTGTACGCGGGGAGTGGAGCGTGGAAGCTGCGGGGCGACTTCCGCGAGACGGCCTCGAACCACGATGCGCATGTGCATTTTTTGCTGGCGGCGGGGATGGCAACGCTGTTCGGGTATTTCTGCGTGACCAGCTTTTTGCGGGCGGCGCGGCGGGGCAAGACGCGGTAAAGGTAAACTTGTGCGCGTCATGTCGAAGACGCCTTTCACCATTCCAACAAAAACACTTGAGACGAGCAGTGGGATTCCTGTCGAGCCGGTCTATGACGCGAAGAGCCTGGAGGGGTTCCATGCGGAGGAGCAGCTTGGGGAGCCCGGGCATTATCCGTTCACGCGCGGGATTCAACCGACGATGTATCGTGGGCGGCTTTGGACGATGCGGCAGTACGCGGGGATGGGCGACGCTGACGAGTCGAATCGGCGGTACAAATTTCTGCTTGCGCATGGAACGAAGGGGCTGAGCGTGGCGTTCGATCTGCCGACGCAGATTGGGTATGACTCAGACTCTCCGCTCGCGTTGGGTGAGGTGGGAAAGGTTGGGGTGGCGATCGATTCGATTGAGGATATGGAGCGGCTGTTCGATGGAATAAAGCTCGATGGGATCTCGACCTCGATGACGATCAATGCGACGGCTTCGATTCTGCTCGCGCTTTATGTTGCCGTGGCGAGGCGGCAGGGTGCGGATACGAAGAAGCTTAACGGGACGGTGCAGAACGACATCCTGAAGGAGTACATCGCGCGCGGAACGTACATCTATCCGGTGGAGCATGCGATGAGGCTGGTGACGGACATCTTTGCCTGGGCCGCGAGCGAGGTTCCGGAGTGGAATACGATCTCGATCTCGGGCTACCACATGCGCGAAGCCGGGTGCACGGCGGTGCAGGAGGTGGCGTTCACGCTGGCTGACGGTATGACCTACGTGCAGGCAGCGGTGGATGCGGGGCTGGACGTCGATGCGATTGCGGGGCGGCTGAGTTTTTTCTTCAACGCGCATAACAACCTGCTGGAAGAGGTCGCGAAGTTTCGCGCGGCAAGGCGAATGTGGGCGCGGATCATGCGGGAACACTTCGGCGCGACCCACCCGCGGAGCTGGATGCTGCGGTTCCATACGCAGACGGCGGGGTCGACGCTGACGGCGCAGCAGCCGGAGAACAATATCGTGCGGACGACGCTGCAGGCGCTGGCTGCGGTGCTGGGCGGGACGCAGAGCCTGCACACAAATGGATTTGATGAGGCTCTGGCGCTGCCGACAGAGCAGGCGGCGAGGATTGCTCTGCGGACGCAGCAGATTCTGGCGCATGAGAGTGGCGTGGCGCAGACGGTTGATCCGCTGGGGGGCTCGTACTACGTCGAGTCGCTTACAGATGAGATTGAGCGTCGTGCGGAAGAGTACATGAAGACGATTGCGGGCTTTGATGGGGCTGCGGGCGGCAGGTACGGGATGCTGCGGGCGATTGAGCAGGGATATGTGCAGCGCGAGATTCAGAATGCGGCGTATGCGTACCAGCAAGCTGTGGATGAGAAGAGCGCGATCGTTGTAGGGGTGAATGAGTTTACGAGTGAGGGTGAGGCTTCGGTGCCGATTCAGCGGATAGACGAGGCTCTGGAGAGGCGGCAGGTGGAGCGGGTGCGGGCGTTGCGGGCTCGTCGGGATGCCGGTGTGCAGGCCGCGGCACTTCGTGCGGTGGAGGATGCAGCGAGGAGTGGGGAGAATCTGATGCCGCGCATTGTGAGCGCAGTGGAGGCGTATGCGACGGTGGGGGAGATTGCGAATGCGCTGCGAGGCGTGTTTGGGGAGTATCGGGAGTCAGTTGTTGTCTAGGAAAATTGCCGGGGGGTGTGGATGCGATTCTTTTCGCGAGATCTCGTGATTGCGGTGGTGGCGATGACCACGACTTTCGCAACAGCTCAGACGCAAAGTGCGCGCATTCCGGTGACCCATGGAACGTCTTTCGCGGGCACTGCAGTCACACTGCCGGATGATCTGCGGGGCAAAGTGGGTGTGCTTGTGATTGGGTTTTCGAAGAGTTCGGGTGATGTCTGCAAGGGCTGGGGACAGCGGCTGGCTGAGAGTTATCGGGACTCTCATGACGTGATGTACTACCAGATGCCTGAATTGGAGGCGGTTCCGAAGCTGATTCGCGGCATGGTGGCGAAGTCGATCAAGTCGGGCGTGCCGGAGGCGGAGCAGGCCCACTACCTGCCGATGTTCTCCGATGAGGCGGAGTGGCAGAAGATTGTGCATTATTCGAATGCCGATGATGCTTATGTTCTCGTCGTCGACGCGCAGGGTACGGTGCGGTGGCAGACTTCGGGGAAGGTTACGGATGCGGGTTTTGCGGCTTTGAAGCAGCAGGTCGATGCGCTGCAGACGAAGGCTTTGAGGTGAGATGGCCCGGATGGGATTTTCAACGCTGTGGGGTGCTATCGTTGAAGATTGCGGGTTGATGTTTTTTCAAGAGGAAAAGAGTTATGGCTGAGACAGCGACACTTCGCAAGACAGCGCTGAATGCGGTTCACCGTGCGGCAAAATCGAAGATGGTGGACTTTGGCGGCTGGGACATGCCGGTGGACTGCTGCGGACTGACCGCAGAGCATATGGCAGTGCGAACGGCCGTAGGTGTCTTTGACGTGTCGCACATGGGCGATATTCAGCTTCGCGGGCCGGGTTCGCTTGCCGCTGTGCAGCGGCTCTGCATGAACGATGCGTCGAAGCTGCAGGTGGGGCAGGCGCACTATTCGGCGATGCTGTATCCGAATGGGACTTTTGTTGATGACGTGGTCGTGCACAAGCTTTCTGACAACGACTACCTGATCGTGATCAACGCAGGCACGCGTGAGAAGGATGTGGAGTGGGTTCGGCAGACGATTGGGCATATGCCGGGCGTGCACGTGAACGACTACAGCGACTACTATACGCAGCTCGCGATCCAGGGGCCGAGGGCGGCGGCGACGCTGCAGAAGCTGACTCCGGTTGACCTGAGCCAGATCAAGAACTACTGGTTCACGTGGGGACAGGTTAGTGGGCTGCACAACGTGATGATCGCGCGGACCGGTTACACGGGTGAGGATGGGTTTGAGATTTATATTCCGTCGGACGAGCCGACCAGCGCGCGGGTGTGGGGCGAGGTGTTGGAGGCCGGCAAGGAGTTCGGGATTCTGCCTTGCGGGCTCGGTGCGCGGAATACGCTGCGGCTTGAGGCGGCGATGGCGCTGTACGGGCACGAAATCTCCGACACCATTAATGTGTTCGAGGCTGGGCTGGGGCGGTACGCGAAGCTCGACAAGGGCGACTTTGTTGGGCGCGATGCGCTGGTGAAGGTCCAGGAAGAGGGCGGGCCGAAGAGGAAGCTCGTTGGCCTCGAGATGATCGAGCGTGGGATTGGGCGGGATGGGTATCCGGTGTTTTCGCTTGAGGGCCGACGGATCGGTGAGATTACGAGCGGGTCGCCTGCGCCTTTCTTGAAGAAGAACATCGCGCTGGCTTATGTGCCGATGGACTTCACGGCTCTGGACACCGAGGTTGCGGTCGAGATTCGCGGCCAGATGGTGAAGGCCAAGGTGGTGCCTACCCCGTTCTACAAACGGCCCAAGAAATAAGGAGCGAGTGTGCAATTTCTTTCTGTAAGCAGACGCCGGACGGAGGCGTTTCCGCCGGATGCATGGAAACCGGAGCTACTCGAAGCTGAAGGGCAGCGAGTGCGCGAGCTATATGCGGCTGGCGTTGTGCGCTCGATCTGGCGGCGCAAGGACATGCCGGGTGCGGCGCTGCTGATGGAAGCAGCGAACGAGGAAGAGGCGCGGGCTGTGGTCGCGAGCCTTCCGCTGGCAAAGCTCGGAATGCTGGAGATCGTGGTGCTGACGGCGCTGGAGCCGTATCCGGCTTTTGGGCCGCGTTGAAACTTGGCTTTGAGGCGGCGGTTTTTCCGGCGTCGGACGCAATTACAATAGAAAGGGAGAATCCCCAAGACATGTCCTATCCTGCAAATTACAAGTACACGAAGGAACACGAGTGGATCAGCGCCGACGGCTCGAAAGGCACGGTCGGCATCACGGATTATGCTCAGAACTCGCTGGGCGACATTGTGTTTGTCGACTTGCCGAAGGTCGGCGACCCGCTTGAGGCCGGGAAGATCTTCGGCTCGGTGGAGTCGGTGAAGGCGGTATCGGACCTGTACTCGCCGGTGAGCGGCACGGTGACCGAGATCAACGAGGCGCTGAAGGACGCGCCGGAGAAGATCAACGCCGACGCGAATGACACGTGGATGCTGAAGCTCGATCTGAGCAACACAGCGGAGTTGGATGGCCTGCTTTCTGCGGCCGATTACGAGAAGTTCATCAGCGAAGAGACCGGACACTAAGAGATGCGTTATTTGCCGAAGTCCCCTGCGGACCGTCAGGAGATGCTCGCCGAGATTGGCGTGACGTCGATCGACGATCTGTTTTCCACGATTCCTGCTGAGTACCGGTTGACGCGCGATCTGAATGTTCCGCGTCAGCATGGCGAGCAGGAGGTCATCGAGCGCTTCAAGGCGTTTGCCGAAAAGAATGCCGTCGGCTATGCGAGTTTTCTGGGCGCTGGCGCGTACCGGCACTATCGGCCGGTGATGATCGATACGGTTGTGTCGCGCGGCGAGTTTCTGACGAGCTATACGCCGTATCAGCCGGAGATCGCGCAGGGCACGCTGCAGGCGCTGTTCGAGTTCCAGACGATGATCTGCGAGCTGACGGGCATGGAGATCGCGAACGCGTCGATGTATGACGGGTCCACTGGCGTGGCCGAGGCCGTTATGATGGCAGTTCGCGTGACGGGCCGCAACGGCGCGGTAGTGGCGCGGACGGTGCATCCGGAGTATCGCGAGGTGCTCGCGACGTATGCGCTGCACCAGGAGATTCCGGTGACGCTGATCGAGTACACCGAGAGCGGTCGCGTGGATTTGACCAAGCTGGATGCGGCAATCACAGATGACACGGCTTGCGTGCTGATTCAGTCGCCGAACTTCTTCGGGACGATTGAGGATGTCGCCGCGATTGCGGAGATTGCGCACAAGAAGGGCGCGCTGCTGATTGTGTCGATCGCCGAGGCGGTTTCGCTGGGGATTGTGAAGCCTCCCAAGGAGGCTGATATCGTCGCAATGGAAGCGCAGTCGTTTGGCGTGCCGGTCGGCTACGGCGGGCCTTACTGCGGCGTGATTGCTTGCAAAGAAAAGTTTCTGCGGCAGATGCCGGGACGGCTTGCGGGCGAGACGAAGGATATGGACGGCAAGCGCGGATTCGTGCTGACGCTGTCGACGCGCGAGCAGCATATCCGGCGTGAGAAGGCGACGTCGAATATCTGCACGAATCAGTCGCTGGTTGCGCTGATGGTCACGGTGTTTCTGACTGTGTATGGCAAGGGATTGAAGGAGCTTGCGGAGCAGAATCTGGCGAAGGCTCATTATGCTGCTCAGGCTCTGGGTAAGAGCGGCAAGGTGCTGTTTGGCGGGGCTCCCCGATTCAATGAGTTTGTTCTCGATTTGGGTAAGGATGCTGAGCAGGTAAATGCTCCTCTGCTGGAGAAGAAGATTATTGGCGGATTGCCGCTGGCGAAGTGGTATCCGGAGCTTGGCGCGGGCGCGAGTTTGTGGTGCGCGACTGAGCTGACGACGAAGGGGCAGATTGATGCGGCAGCTGAGGCGCTGAAGTAAGGATGGATATCTCCGCCATCGTCGGGGAGGAACTGACTGCAGTTGAGTTTGTGCAGGACTATCTGCAGCTTCGCTTCGATGGGCCGCTGTTGACCCTGTATGCGTGGCCGCATGTTCTGTTGAGCGAGTTTTCGATTGCGTTTGGTGAACCGGAGTATCGGAATTCGCTCTGCGAACAGATTGGCGAGAAGGTCGAAGAGGCGTCGCTTGATGAGGGCGATGCGCTGACGGTGAAGCTGGAGAATGGGACAGTCTTTGCGCTCTCGCTGCGTGAGGAGGATTTGGATGGTCCGGAAGCGGGAAGTTATTCGGAGACGGGCAGTGCGAGTGATGGACAGGAGTTTTAGTTGACTCTTGATAAGAGAGCATACCCCAGGGGCTAAAGCCCGATTTAGTGACGGCGGGAGAGGCCCAAGGCTGAAGCCTTGGGTTACCTAGAAGCAGAAGGTAAGAGGATTCGGATGAGTGACAAGAAGTTTGTGGGAACACCGAAGAAGGCGACGACGCATGTCAATCAAAACGAGGATTTGATCTTTGAGAAGTCGTCGCCGGGGAAGAAGGCTTACCGGTTGTCCGCGCTGGATGTTCCGGCGGTGGATGCTGCTTCGCTGCTGGGCGATGCGGTGCGCACGGATCTGGGTGTGATGCCGGAGTTGTCAGAGATTGAGATCGTGCGGCACTTCACGCGGCTTTCGACCTGGAACTATGCGATTGACCTCGGCATGTTTCCGCTGGGAAGCTGCACGATGAAGTACAACGGCCGCGTGAATGAACTGGTGGCGCGGTTGGAGGGGCTGGCCGAGGCGCATCCCTATCAGCCGGAGGCGGTGTCGCAGGGCGTGCTCGAGATCATGAAGGTTCTGAGTGATTGCCTGATCGAGATCACCGGCATGGACACGATCACGCTGCAGCCGGCGGCGGGCGCGCATGGCGAGTTTACGGGCATCCTGCTGGCGCGGGCGTACCACGAGAGCAAAGGCAACGCGAGGAAGAAGGTTCTGATTCCGGACTCGGCGCATGGGACGAATCCGGCGACGGCGGCGGTGGTCGGCTACCAGATACAGAACCTGAAGTCGAACGCCGAGGGCATGGTGGATCTCGCCGAGCTTGAAAAGCTGGTCGATGAGGACACCGCTGCGCTGATGCTGACGAACCCCTCGACGATTGGCGTGTTTGAGAGCGAGATCCACAAGATTGCGGACATTCTGCATGCGAAGGGCGCGCTGCTCTACATGGACGGCGCGAACATGAACGCGCTGGTGGGCAAGGTGAGGCCGGGTGATTTTGGTGTGGACGTGATGCACCTGAACCTGCACAAGACCTTCTCGACGCCGCATGGAGGCGGTGGTCCGGGGTCGGGACCGGTGGCGTGCAAGAAGATTCTGGAGCCGTTTCTGCCAACTCCGGTGCTGGCAACGAAGGCCGATGGCAAGCTGACGTTCGACTACAACCGGCCGCAGTCGGTGGGCCGCGTGCGCGCGTGGTATGGCAACTTCGGGATGTTTATTCGCGCGCTGGCGTACATTCTGGCCAACGGGCCGGATGGTCTGCGGCAGACGACCGAGGACGCCGTGCTGAACGCGAACTATCTGCGCGCGAAGCTGGGGGGTGTATTTGAGCTGCCGTTCAAGACGGCTTCGATGCATGAGGTCGTCTTCTCGGACAAGCTGCAGGCGAAGAACGGCGTGAAGACTGGCGACATGGGCAAGCGGCTGCTGGACTACGGCTTCCATGCGTATACGGTCTCGTTTCCGCTGATCGTTCCGGGCGCAATGATGATTGAGCCGACGGAGAGCGAGTCGCGCGAGGAACTTGATCTTTTTGTCGATGCGTTGCGCCAGATCGCTCGCGAGGCGGAGGAAAATCCGGAGATTGTGAAGACGGCTCCGCATACAACCCGGCTGAAACGGCTGGATGAGACGACGGCAGCGCGCAAGCCTGTGCTGCGCTGGAAGGGGCCGGCTGAGAACGGCGTCACCCTCGATACCGCCGCGAAGGAGTGGTAGCGTGGAGCGCTTCCGTTATCTTGGGGACGATCGCCACGCGGAGCTTGAGAAGTATGAGTTCATGATGGGTGAGGCGAGGGGAAGGCTCGCCTCGACGCTTGATTGCCTGACCGATGCGTTGATCCTCGTGGGGCAGCATGGTGTGTATTGCACGAGCGCCCGGAATCCGAATGTTCCGGCGCTCGATCTGCAGGCTGTGCTGGCGAACATCAATGGGGCTAAAGAATTGGTGAGCTCGGTGATGGAGAAGTTGCGGCTTGAGCGCGAGACGGCGGAGAAGAAGTAGCCGCTACTGAGCGGTGATGGTTACGTAGCGGTCTGTCGTCTCCCACTTGACGTGCATCTGGGTGGTGTTGCCGTGAGTGTTCTCGAAGGTGATGCTCATCTTCTCCTGCGGCGATGAGAGAGTTGCGGCCTGCATGGGAGTGCGGCCGAGGTCCTTGGATTCGTCATAGGCCAGGCCCCACTCGCCGGTCTGTTTGTTGACGATGAGGAGCCACTGGTCGGCACTCGGCAAGGTGAAGATGGTGTAGGTTCCGGCGGGCACGGTGAGGGTCCCGACCTTCAGGTTTGCGGTGGTGGTGAAGGTTGTGGCTTCGTTGGCTCCGGTGCGCCAGACCTGACCGTATGGGACGAGATTGCCCATGATCTTGCGGCCACGCATCGAGGGCGAGTTGTAGTGAATTTTGATCTCGTGGCCGTTAAGCTTGACAGTGCTCTCCGCGACTGGACTGGCGAGTGGTTTGGCCAAAGCGGTCTGGGGAGCAGACGCTTCCGGCATGGAACCGGGCTCATGTTGCGCGCGAGCGCTGCCGGTAGTAACGAGGATTGCTGCGCAAGTGAGCGAGGTGAACGAGCGGAGGAACATGCGCGGAGACTCTACTTTCCCAAGGATTTTCCTGCTGTTCGATGCTCCAACGCGATGGAGGGGCCTGTCAACTCTGCGAAGCATCTGTGGCGTATGATGCCTGTCAGCTTTTAGAACTCTTGCACTGGAGGCGCGAATGGGGTCGAAAATTCTTCGGGTTGCATCGGTGGTACCAGCGGTGGCACTTGGGATCGTCGTTCAGCTATGGGCGCAGGGGCCGGGTTCGGCAGATGTGCAACAGAAAGTCGCCGCGCTAAGACAAGCGATGGCCGAGAACAAGGCGAAGCTTCAGAAGTACACGTGGCTCCAGACGACCACGGTCAGCGTCAAGGACGAGACCAAGAAGGAGCAACAACAGCAGTGTCAGTATGGTCCTGATGGCAAGGTCGTGAAGACGCCGGTCGGCCCTCCTCCTCCGCCACCCCAGCAGGCGCGAGGGCTGAAGGGCAAAATCGTCACGAAGAAGATCGACGAGATGAAGGACTATCTTGACCGGACCAAGACTCTGATAAGCCATTATGTCCCGCCAGATCCGGAGAAGATGCAGGATGAGGTGAAGGCCGGCAAGGTCAGCGTGACGCCCTCCGGCGGCATCGCGACGATCGTCTTCACCGACTACTACAAGCCGGGCGATAAGGTCACCTTTAGCTTCGACACAGCGGCCAAAAAGCTACGGAGTTACAACGTCAACACCTATCTCGACGATCCTGTGAAGGATGTTGTGACCATGACCAACCAGTTTGCGAGTCTTCCGGATGGAACGACCTACCTGCAGCAGACCGTTCTCAACATGCAGGCAAAGCAGATCCAGATCACGAACACTAACGGCGGATACAGCGTAATCAATTAGCAAACTCCTGTCCCACGAATTGCGGGTTGAGTGAGCCGGCGCCGGTCGCCGCGCTTGTGCTCCGCTATGGCGTGGGGTGCGAACAGATGCTAGGCTAAAGGTATGCGCCCGTAGCTCAGCTGGATAGAGCGGCAGCCTCCGAAGCTGTAGGTCAGAAGTTCGAATCTTCTCGGGCGCACCATTCCTCATCAGGCACCGAATCGTCCCCATCAGCGAGCGGAGTGACGTTCCAACACCCGATCACATCGCATCAGGCGGACATCTCGAAGACGGAACAACCAGGCCGTTCCGTGTAGGTTTGTCACGGCTCTCCTTCTGTCTTCCTCGAATACAGGCTAACCAATCGCGCGACCAGCACGGCCAGAAAGAGTTGTCCGCCGACACCTTCCAAAATGGCCAGACTTCGCGCTACGTCTGTGCGGGGCACGATGTCGCCATAGCCTAGTGTCGCAAGCGTCACGAAGCTGAAGTAGATCGCGGTCATTCGGGAAAAATTCCCTGATGTGGTAAATGCGCCTGATCTGAGCTGTTCGAGGACCCAATACAAAAGGCCGAAGTAGAGTCCTGCGAGGAGGTAAGCGCTGAGTGCTGCGTAGACATGCTCGGCATCGACAGTTCTGGCGCGGAATGCATAGTGCAAAGCGGCTGCGGCAGCTGTCAGACCAATCAACGTCCATATCCCGAATGTGATTACGGAGAGCGTGCGATGATCAAGCCAGAGAGCCAAGGGGCGCGCCAACCACACAACAATCATGACGGTGAGCAGGATGGGGCGATTTTTCCCTAGATTGACTGGCATTATCGCGGCAAGCAAGTTGGCGGCAAGCAGGGAATCAATCAGAACTACTCCGGAGTTGAACATGTTTAGGATAGGAACTGCCACCAAGATAAACAGAAGAGAGTAGAACAGGATCGAATAACGGCGGCGCATGTAGGTGCGTCGAAAATTTCGCAATCCACCAGCCCTGACTTCCGTCGGATCATCCACCGTGCTCCTCCATTTAGTAGGGAAACTAAAATGAGAATAGACCGGAGTGTTATGTGTGAAGGAAGCTTTTGGTGGGCCCGGAGGGGTTTGAACCCCAACCAAGGGATAATAGCCGGACGCAGATTGGCCGCTTCGGAATGGTCAGAAGTACAGGCCGAATCCAAAGATCGGTCCATGCATTGTGGGACTGATCGTCAGCTTCCCTCCAGACACGGTAGTGCTGTCGTTGAAATGCATTCCGCCGTATCCCATCGTGATCCCGAAATGATGGGCAAACTGCCATTCGGCCCGTCCCGTTGCGGATACGTCGACGTCAGAACCCACGCCGAATCCTCCGCCATCGCCATGGATTAGAATCCGCCACTTCTTGCCAAGCTGTCGGCGATAGGTCAGACCCACAAGAGGATCCCAGTACCCGGGTGAGCCGCTTGCACTGTCCGTCTCGACCGTGGCATGAATATTCAGCGCCAATCGCCTGAATCCGCCCTCCAGATAAAGGTTAGGAAGCACCTCGCGGCCCACAAACGCATCCCCAAAGATAAAATCGAGGCTGACGTTGGTGGACGGGGTTGTGCGTGAGGCAGAGAGATCCGCCCACATGAATAGCGCATCGGCAGACCACTTGCCCTTTTCGAAACGCGCACCGCCGAAGTACGCGCCATTAAAGGAACCATTCGTGCTCCCTGATGGACCGGGAGCGATAGGCTGGCTTGGAAGCGGGGGGAGCGGGGGAAGATTAACGCTGGTGCCGAAGATTGGCGCCCAGGCCAGTGCCGGATAGATGGCCGTATGCCATCCATAAGGCCGCTCTGAAGCCGGAGTCGCCTGACCATCGACTGCTGGCTCCGGCGGAGCAGCCCTCGTCAGGGGCGCGGTCTCGGAGATATCCGCTGCGGCACCGCTCCCATCGTTGGCGGCAGTAATGGCCTGCGGGAGCGCTTGGGTACAAGAGGCAAAGAGAAGGAGGAACGGCCACCAGTGCAGGAGTCGATCAGGCTTCATCGGTCCTCCAATATGAACCGGAAATCCTGAAGAGTGAACCACAGCACAACTATCTTTTGCAACTCTCAGAATTGTCAGGTGTTTGCGCTACCCTGAAAACTGCTACAACGTCCCGACCTCGCCAACCCCTCCCAATACTCCGACATCTAGACCGATCCCGG
Organism: uncultured Acidobacteriaceae bacterium; assembly: GCA_963741395.1. Lineage (GTDB taxonomy): Bacteria > Acidobacteriota > Terriglobia > Terriglobales > Acidobacteriaceae > Edaphobacter. The sequence continues at coordinate 375,607 of CAVUHV010000001.1, read as the reverse complement.
CCTCCTCCAGCACGGCCAGGACCTTCGGGACTCATCTGGCGTTGCACACTCCACTGAACTACCCGACTGCCTGAGAATGGTGCTGCATTCTTCGTAAAGAGGCCTCGCTTTCTCGGCACCACTTCTTCCAACTAGGGCGCCAGCGTGTAGATCAATCCGCTCCCATTCGGACTTCCCCAACCGGTCACCAGGTCGTAGCCCTTCTCCGTGGAATAGGTGCCGTTCGAGCCGCTGGTGATGTCGTGGAAGTTGGTGGCATAGCTCGATCCAAGACCGATTTGATATAGCGCCGGATTGATGAAGCCCAGCGTGCCCAGGCCCTGCGCCACGGACTGTTGATTCACGAGCGCAAGATAGCCGGCCCATCGCGGCGCCGCGAAGCTCGTTCCTCCCCATCCTCCGGCGCACGTGCCGTCGTAGCAGATGTAGTTGTCTGTGTTGGCTTCTGCGGCGACGTCCGGGCTATTGCGATAGGTCTTCGATCCTTTGTTGGCCGTGGTAATCACTCCGGCGGTTTTTTGGTAGCTGGGAATTGCGACGTTATTTGGAGAAATTCCGCCGCCGCTATCGCGCCACGCTGTCTCCGACTTCCATGGGCCACCGGCGCCTGAAGTGGTCAGGTCCGTTCCCCCAACAGACGTGATGTAGGCATCGTCCGCTGGATAGACATCACTGGATCTCCTGCCATACGCACCGCTGTCGCCCGAGGCGGCGAACAGATTCTGGCCTTGTGCGGCAAACTCCTTGAATATTGGATCGTCACTCTTGGGATCCGCCGGACTCCATCCCCATGAGCAGCTCAGAGACTTGGAGATATTGTCCGTCGCCATCTTGTTGAGGATGCTGACGTCGCTTGTGTCCGATACATAGACGCGAACAGAACTCAGACCCGGGGCCATGGAGATCGCGACTTCGATGTCCAGGGCCTGTTCGGTGTCGTCGCAGCTACCTGTGCAGCTCAAACTGGAGCCGTCGGTCGACACGCCCACGACGGACACCCCGAGCGGTTGTCCAACCTTGCTGAAATAGTTGTTGACGTCGTTGATGTTGTACCCAGCGAACTCGACGAGTCCGACTGATTGGCCGCTACCGTTGAGCGCCGATCCGCCATAGTAGGCCGCGCGCATGTCGCTGCCGAGAAAATAGCCATTGGGTCCCGACCCCGTTGTCGTAGGACTGCCCTTCGCCTCGGGCGCCTGCTTGAGGCTTGCCGGATGCGGAATCGAGAAGTTGTCGAGCCCGCTGACGTGCCACAACGGTGTCGCCATGTCGACCGTGAGTTCGCGGTCCGGAGCATAGAAGGTGCGCGCTTCTGTTGGGTGTTGGTAGACGCCCATCGTTACATGGAAGGCTCGCTCAATATTCGCCACCGACCCCGTGACACTGACGATCATGCGGTTTGGCGCGGTACCCGTTACCGTCAATCCGTTCGCTTGCGCGAAATGAATCACCGCTTCGTAGTCTTCCTGCGACGGTCCAAACTGCTCGGTGAATTGCTCCACCGTGAGGAACTGGTGATACGAGGAGCTATTCGGATCGTAGAGTCGTTGCAACTCATCGTCCAGCGCTGACTCGTTACGAAGTGGCAGACCGATAGTCAGTTGTAAGGACTGTGTTGCGGAAAGCTGGCCCACGAGCGCCGCCTGCCCGGTTGAGACTGCGTCACGGAGGTGGCGAGTCCGCATTGATTGTCCCTGGGCCTGGGCCGGAGCCGGAGCAAACAGGAAGAGGACCGTACCCACAACCACTACGGCAGATAATACGCACACTTCAGCCGCTTCCCTGTTCGTCGGGGATCGCTTCATCGTCCCACCTCGTCGTCGATTTCGTTGTCTCGAATCTAGGATGCAGACAATACTCGTTTTTGAGAGAGGCAGTCAACGAAAAGTGGAGCAGGGCTGCCCCGGCCCATGGTATTGCGCTTGCAGAATGCCGCGTAACGTTGGGAGTTCAATGAGATGGCAGGTGAGGAGACGTTCGGCAGTCAACGTCGATGGGTTTCCAGCCGTCAGCCTCGGAATACATCGACGCTGGCTCCGAGAGCCGTGGCCGAGGGGTGTGAGCCGCGGGGGATGGCGGGGATGGGTGCGTGGTCGATCAGCAGCCCGTGGCCGGCGATGGCGATGTTGTCCCGGGTGGTCTTGGCCTGGTACATCATGGTGTCGGCGGCGCGGAGGATGCTGGGAACCGTGTCACCGTCCTCGGGGAAGGTTGCGAGGCCGAAGCTGCCGGAGACCGCCAGCGCAAGGCCGGCTCCCGTGAGGAAGCGTGCAGAGCGCAGCTCTTCGCGGAGCGCCATCGAGGCCTGGGTGGCTGCGGCTTTGTTCATTCGCGGCAGCAGCGCCACAAACTCATCACCACCATAGCGAAAGGCAGAGTTGGTGGGGCCGAGCGTGCGCTTGAGCAGGCTTCCGATCTCGGCCAGCAGACGGCTGCCGATGAGGTGGCCATGAGTATCGTTGACCGATTTGAAGTGGTCGAGGTCGACGAAGAGGAGGCTGAACTCGCGTCTCTCCGCCACCTGCTCGCCGAGCAGAGTGTAGAGGTGGCGCGCGTTGAACAGGCCGGTGACGTCGTCGGTGATGGTGAGCTCCTGGATGAGCGTCATGGAGCGGGCATTCTGGATGGCGATGGCGGCGTAGTCGCAGAGGATGCGCAGGAAGGAGATGGAATACTCGGAGAGCAGGTCGAGCTTGCTGTTGAGGAGCTGGATGACGCCGAGGGTCTTGTCGCCAGAACGAACCGGGACGCACGCGATCGATTGGATGTTGAGGTCGCGGTGTTTGGCCATGAAGGCCGCCCAATGCGGATCGAGCGCGACATCAGGCACTACGAGGGGATTGCCCGTCTTGGCGACCCATCCGGCGACACCTTCGCCGAGTGGGATGCGCAGGCCTTTGAGGCTTTCGGAGTTTTCGCCGACCGCGATGACGTAGTAGAGGTCTTGTCTGGACTCATCGACCATGAGCATCGACCATCGCTCGGGCCCGAAGAACTGCGCCATCTTGTTCATGATGGCGCTGAGAATCTCCTCCAACTCCAGGCTCGCGGTAAGAGCACGCGCGACGTCGTGGAACACCCGAAGGTGATCCATTTGGCGGGATTCAATTACCTCGAACTGTCGCCGATCCTTCAAAACTCGTCCTTAGCAAAGAGAAAGATTCTCCCCGCAGGCCTGCAAAGAAGTAATGCGATGCCATTGCAAACGATGGCATCGGTAGAAAAGTTGCAGCTATCCACCAATGTGAACCATATTCCGTGACGGCTTTTCAAAATCAGGCTCGCCGATGTGATGACGCGCCTCTTTCCTCATGACGATCTTACGCACATACGCGCGAAGGTCTGAGTCGGTTTCCCCGCGCAGCATCTGGCCATATAAATCGTGATCGCTTTGTGAGAAGAGGCAGGTTCGGATCTTCCCATCTGAGGTGAGACGCACGCGGCTGCAATGCCCGCAGAAGGGCCGCGAGACAGGAGCGATAATGCCGATCTCCCCCAGACCGTCGTCGAAGGTGAAGCGTCGCGCGGTTTCGCTTGCGGTGTGCTGAGGAAGCTCGACGAGTGGGCGGAAGTCATTGAGGCGGGCGACGAGCTCGTCCATGGGAACGACGGTCTCCGGGCGCCAGCTTCGGTCTTCTTCGAGCGGCATGAACTCAATGAAGCGGACAATAACTCCTTCGCGGCGGGAAAACTCAGCGAACTGAGGGATCTCATGGTCGTTGAAGCCGCGCAGAAGAACGCAGTTCACCTTGACCGGGCCTAAACCAACAGCTGCAGCCTTGCGGATTCCGGCGAGAACGCGGTCGAAGCTGCGCGGAACCCGTGTGATGGCCGAGAAGGTCTCCGAATCGACGGCATCCATGCTGACCGTGATGCGGCTCAGCCCGGCCTCTTTGAGCGGCGCAGCGAGCGACTCGAGCAGATGGCCGTTCGTAGTGATCGCGATATCGAGAGGATGCCCGACGTCTGCCGGAGTCCCGTCGGGCAGGAAGGCGGTGTGCATCTTTGCCAGCTCGCGGACCATGTCGACGAGGCCGTGGCGTAGCAGGGGTTCGCCGCCGGTGAGCCGGATCTTCTCGATGCCGAGCGAGACGAAGACGCGGACCATGCGGAGGTAGTCCTCAATCGCGAGCTCGGTGTACTGTGCGCCTTCGTTGCCGGTGCGGCAGTAGACGCACTTGTAGTTGCAACGGTCGGTGACGGAGACACGAAGATCCGTGATCTGGCGGCCGAACTTATCGCGCAGCCTGCCCTCAGTTGCTGGGAGGCGGGCCTCGCCGTCCACTTTCGCAATGTCAGTTACAAAGGCAGCCATCTTAGGCATCATCTCTTAGATGCGCGGGCGCTGCTGTAGCTTCGGCAGCGCCCGTTCCCATCAGTATAGACGCGAGGGCAAGAGACTCTATTACCCTTTAGCGGCAAGGACCGCTTTCGTGAGCGCGGGAACAACCTCGAAGAGGTCTCCAACGACGCCGTAATCAGCCACTTCGAAGATGGGCGCGTTCTCGTCCTTGTTGATGGCGATCACTGCCTTTGAACCCTTCATCCCTACCAGGTGTTGAATCGCCCCGGAGATGCCGACGGCAAGATAGAGCTTCGGCGAGACGGTCTGGCCGGAGCTGCCGACCTGACGCTCCATGGGGAGCCAGCCGTTGTCGCAGATGGGACGCGACGCGGCGAGCTCGGCGCCGAGTGCGGCAGCGAGTTCTTCTATGATTCCGAGGTTGTCCTGCTCCCCGATGCCACGGCCGACCGAAACGATGACCGGAGCGGCGGTAAGGTCGACAGTCTGGGCAGACTCGCGGAAGGGCTCGCCGGGCTTGTTGCGAATTTGCGCAGGGTCGAGCTGCGGCGCAAACGTTTCGACGTTTGCGGAGCCCTCTTCAACGGCGTCGGATCGGAAGGTTCCGGCTTGCACCGAGACGAAGCAAGGGCCAGTGGCGGTGTGGCGGTAGTCGGCGTTGAGCTTGCCCTGGAGAAGCTGGCGCACGAAGACAGGGCCGTCATGGATCGCGATGACGTCGCTGATAAGGACTTGTTTGAAGCGCGTCGCAAGGGCCGGGGCGAAGTCGCGAACCTGGTAGGTGTGGGGAAAGAGCACGTAGGCCGGGTCGGTATGCTTGATGAGCTGCTCAAGCGCGGCGACATAGCCATCCGCGGTGTAGACGCCGAGGAGATCGTGCTGAATGCTGTAAACTTTCGCAAGTCTTTTCGTCGCGAGTTCGGAACCAAGCGGATCGATGCTCTTGCCTATCACTGCGGCAGAGCACTCAGTACCGAGTTTGGCTGCGAGCTGCTGGCCGGCGGCGAGCGCCTCAAAGCTCATGCGGTTCCATGCGCCGCCGCGCTGCTCCATGATGACAAGGACTCCGCTCATATCACTCTCACCTCAAACTTCAGCTTCTCGACAATCTTCTGGGCGACCTCGGCCGGCGTTCCGGTGAGCATCTCCGTCTTCTTCTGTTTTTCGGGCATGTAGACGCGCTCGAGCGCGATGGCTGGAGTGCCTGTGGCAGCCGAAGCCGCGACGGTCTTCAGCTCCTTGGCCTTAGCTTTCTTGATTCCCATCAGCGTCGCGTAGCGCAGCTTGTTGCCGCCGGACTGGATCGTGAGGAGGGCGGGCAATGGCATCTCGACGTTCTGAAACCAACCGTCTTCGAGCTCGCGTTTTACCTTAAGGCCGGAGCCGGTGGGCTCAACGTGCATGATGATGGTGGCGTGCGGGATGCCCAGCAACTCGGCGAGAACGACCCCCGTCTGGCCGAGGCCGAGATCGTCGGACTGAAGACCGGTAAGAATGAAGTCGGGCGATTCGGCTTTGATTGCGTCGGCGAGGATCTGAGCAACGCCAAGCGTGTCGCGTGAGCCCAGATCATCGGCCTCGATGTGGATGGCGCGGTCGGCTCCTTTGGCGAGCGCCTCGCGTAGCGTACTGGTGACGCGCTCGGGACCAGCGCAGACGACGATCACCTCACCGCCGTTCTTCTCCTTGAGCTGCAACGCCTCCTCGAGCGCGTAGGCGTCGGGCTCATTAATGGTGTAGTTGAGGTCGCCCTCGTCGATCCACTTGCCGTCGGCGGCGATGCGGACCGGAGCGTCGCGCTCGGGAACCTGTTTGATGGCTACTACGATCTTCATTTTTTGATGGATGCTCCTAGAGTCAAATGAACCGTCATTCAGTAGAAAAGTCTAGCTTAGAGAGTTGCTTTTGGCGAATTTCGACAACATAATGAATCACCTTCCCAAAATTCATTTCGAAGTCAATCCGGGAGATTTGCTATGACGGAAGACTATCTGTGCTATTACGACTTGGAAAATTATCTGTTTGAAGATGTACACAAGCGATTCCATGAGAATAAAAAACTCGATGCGTTTGATCTCTTCTCGATCATCGTTTGGAAAGCAAATCGTGCGAAATCAAAATTGGCACATAGGCTACTGAAAAAGTCTCAAACTCTCGAAGAAGCGGCTAGTGAATTTACAGGAGCTCTCTACAGAGCCCAGTCAGCCCAACAGCGTTTATTGATTGCGATGGACGAATGGGGGTTTTATCTGCCAATGGCGTCGGCAATTCTGGCGGTACTCTGGCCCGAAGAATTTACGGTGTATGACTATCGCGTATGCGAAGAGCTTAACGATTTTCGTAATCTGAGAAATTTAGAGACAAAAAATCTTTGGCCGAAATACTGCCAATATCGCGAAGCAGTTAGAGGAGTTGAAGGAGCGGAGGGGAAATCCCTTCGGGAGACAGATCGATTTCTTTGGGGTCGCTCTGCCGCATTTCAGCTAAAGAGAGAAATAGAGAATGGATTTCCCAAGACGGACTAGCTAGAAACATTCCACGCTCGCTCTATTTCATGTCGGTTGGAACCGGCAGAGCCCGTGCGGTCAACTGTGCGATGTCGAGCAACTGCGGCGGGGCCTGGCTGACCGCCGACAACGCATCGCGGAACATCGTATTGCAGAATGGACAGGCGGTGCCGACGACCTGTGCGCCGGTGCTCGCGAGTTCCCTGGCGCGGACGTGGCTGACGCGTTCGCCCTGTTCTTCGCCGAGAAACGCTAGGCCGCCACCGGCTCCGCAGCAGAAGCTGCGCTCGTGCGAGCGTGGCGCTTCGACGAGCGATCCGGCCTGCGCTACGACCTCTCGTGGCTCTTCGTAGATGTTTTGATAGCGGCCGAGGTAGCAGGGGTCGTGGTAGACGATGCTCTCGCCGCTTTGCTTCGGCAAGCGATCGCGATGGCGTGCCATGAACTCGGAGTGGTGCTCAATCGCTGGCGCAACGCCGAACTCGCGCCAGTCGTTCGCGATGGTGCGGACGCAGTGCGGGCAGATGGCGACGATCTTCTGCACCTTCGCGGTCTCGAAGGCCTTGAGGCCGGCCTCCGCAAGCGTCTGGAAGACGAGGTCGTTGCCGAGTCGACGCGCCGGATCGCCGGTGCACTTCTCCTTTTTGAGCACTCCGAAGGTCGTGCCAAGGTGCTGCATGACGCGGGCAAAGTCGGCGATGATCTCGTGGCCTTTCGGGTCGTAGCCGCCCATGCAGCCCAGCCAAAGACAGTACTCCTGCGTGCCATCGAAGATGGGGAAGGCCTGCTTCTGAATAAATTTGTCGCGCTCCATCGCGCTCAACCCCAGAGCGTTTCCGTTCTTCTCGAGCGCCAGGAAGAGCTTGGTGCCGTAGTCGTCTTCCCACGCGCCGGTGTTGGTGGCTCCTCTTCGCAGGCCCACGATAATGGGCACGTGCTGGATACCGACGGGGCACTGGTACTCGCAGCTCCCGCAGGTTGTGCACTCAAACGCAGCCTCCATACTGAGGTATTTCCCCGGAGGATTGTCGGGCGAGGGGATACGACCCTCGGTAAGCAGCGCTGTATCGGATGCAGGGCCGAACTCATTCAAATAGCCGCGCATCCCAAGGATGATCTCCTTCGGGTTGAGAACCTTGCCCGTCGTAGCGGCGGGGCAGTGCTCGGTGCATCGGCCGCACTCGACACAGCTATACGTCTGCAGCGAGATGAGTTGCGTGACGTCTTTGCCTGCCACGAGTCCAAAGTCCTCGTCACCGCTGAGCGGCGGGATCTTCGAGAAGCCGTCTCGCTTCAGGAAGACCGTGACGGGGCTGAGCACAAGATGCAGGTGCTTGGTGTGCGGAATCAGCGGAAGGAACACCAGCAATGCGAGCGTGTGGGTCCACCAGAGAGCTCTGACGGCTGTGCCGCCATTCTCGACGAAGAATGCGCCGAGGTAGGTGGCCATGAGAAGAAAGATCAGGAAGGCTATGAAGCCCGACTCATAAGAGAGCTTCTTTCCCAGCCAGACGGGCCGAACGAAGAATCTCCGGACGAAGAGCCCCGCGATAGATACTGCGACCAGAACCGCCCATGCTGCCGCGAAGAAAAAGTAGAAGTTGCCAACGAGGCTGCCGGGAGGAAGAAACCCTAGCCGGAAGCCGTTGGCCATGTGGTTGAGGCTGACGAGCGCGAAGGCGAGGAATCCCCAGAAGACGAAGGCGTGCGCGAGGCCAGGCAGCGGGCGCTGGCGAATTACCTTACCCTGGCAGAGCACCTCCCAGACGAAGTCCCACACGCGGCGGCCGATGGGCTGCAATGAGAAGTCGGCGTCTTTCTTCGATCGGAGGATCGTCCGCAGAATCGGCCCGAAACGCCAGAAGAAGAGTGCGAGCGACGTTACGACGCAGAGAACAAGAAGGGCCGTCTCAAACCAGGCGAAGCCTTCCGGCTCGGCGAGCGTGGCCGAAAAGTGCAGGCCCTGTTGTTGGAGAAGAACCATCGCACCCGCTAGATTGCAAGTGCCAACCGCCGCCAGAAGCGCCTCAGCCATCATCCGAAACCACCGACCTCATCGACATTCATCGATGGGCGGCCTGTAGTGCGCCGCACATCTCAAGAACGATCTCCGCGGGCTGCCGAGGACTTCCTGCAATGCTATCGACCTGCCTTGGAAAGCGCAGGCCGTTAGTAGCTGAAGAACTCGTTGATGCCGCGGCGCAGACGAAGACCGGCGATGCCGAAGATTGCGGCCAACCCGAAGGTAATCACGTCCCAATAGACCATTGGGTGCGCGAGGCCCGGCGAGAGCGTCAGGTCCTGACCAGCCCAGAGCGTGACCAGCGTTGCCACGATGAGGCACTGGAAGGAGATCACCAGGCAAGTCTGTCCGCGACGGCGGCGCTTGTCCAGTTGCTCGACCTCCACAGGGGTCAGATTGCGTTCTTCGATGGGCAGCAGTGTGTTGGCCATTGGTCTTTCGTCTCCTGCGTTGTGTTCCGGATTAGGAAAGCTGCGGCCAGTCAGAGGGCGCAACTGCACTCTATTAAATCACAGCCTTCGCTTCCGGAATCCTCGCGCCGAAGACAGTCTTTTGTCTACGCAGCCGAAAGCATAAATGAATGGTCATTCATTCGTAAAGCGAATCCGCAAAGAAAGCGGAAAATTCATCCTCGCAGACAGAATCAGATAAACGCGACCGACTGGATGCCGGTGACATCGAACCGCTTGCGGCAGCGGATGTTTTTGCACCCCACAAGATCGTCGCGGCGAACCATGTAGCTCTGCGCCTTGGCGAACCGGGCCCGGTCGCGCTCATCGGCTCCCCGTGGAACCTGCGCCTTCTTGCGCCGTACCAGCCAGCTCAGTTCGTACTCCGCCTGCTGACCGCAGTGCGGGCAGGTCATTGTGTGAATTCGATGCTCGGCCCGCTCGTCAAAAAAATCCCGCTCTTCCATCCCTGCACCTCGCCGGTCTGCACAGCCCTGGGAGGTCACTCCAGACCCTGCGAAGAAGAGTATTGCATAATCGCTGTGGGCTTCGCAGCCCACTCAGGCAGATTTGAAGACGCAGGACGGAGCCCGGATGGCAAAGCAGAAGAAGCAGACCTTCTCGAAGATCAAGGCCGTGAAGGCCAACGCGCGAACCCGCGTCGGCACGCCACCGCCGGAGCGGGTGTTGCCGGACCCCAAACAGAAGCGAGCGGCCACTGAAAAACATAAAACGACGCTGGCTGATCTGATTGACAGAACAGGAGACGACGAATGAACATCCTCAGATTTACCGCGCTCGGACTATGCGCCGCTGGGTTCAGTGTTCCCGCCTGTGCGCAGACGATTCAGGTGAATAAAGACAACCGTACCATCGCCATCACAGCGAACGATAAGGCGACAGCGATGGCTGACACGGCGACGGTGCATGTCGGCTTCATCACCTATGGGCCGGACTCCGACTCAGCCTACGCCAACGGCTCGCGTATCTCGAACGCTATCGTCAAGGCGTTGAAAGGCGCGGGTATCGCGGACGACGCGATCCAAAGCGAGAGCCAGGCCGTCACGCCGGTGCAGCCCTACCAGGTAGAGAAACTGACTCCTGCCGAGCGGGCTCAGCGGCAGTTTCAGGTAACCCAGAGCTGGACCGTCAAGACCTCAGCCGATAACGCCGCCAAGACGCTCGACCTCGCTGTAAAGTCTGGGGCCAACCAGTCCGGACAGATCGAGTGGGAACTCAAGGATGAGGATGCACTTCAGGCTCAGGCCGCAGCCAAGGCTCTCAAGCGGGCACAGGCGCAGGCCGAGCAGATGGCCGCAAGCCTGAACGCAAAGCTGGGCGTACTACTCTATGCGAGTAACGAGGCGCAGCTCAGGCAGATCCAGCCAATCGTGCGCGCGATGGCCGCCGCACCGATGGCGATGGAGAAAGTCGAGCCGCTCGCGATCAACCCGCGCGAGGTGGAAAAGATCGCGACCGTGTATGCCGTCTTTGCCATCGAATAGAATCGCAGCCCAGCCAGCTCCGACCAGAAAAGAGACCCCATGCCCGCCTATACCTATCGCGAACTGAAGCCGACTCCCGAGGCCGAGGCCATCTACCGCCGCTGGCTTGCGCAGCTCAACGATGAGTTCACCAAGCACCAGTCGGTCGACCGGCGCTCGGACATCGTGCGCGACGAGCTCTATCAGATCTATCTGGCCAAACAGCATGGCGGCCGCATGCAGGCGACGCTCAACAGCGAGCTGGCGACGAATGTTCTGACGGAGAACTTCGACCCGCGCAACATCACTCTCGAGCCGGAATACTACGGCGACGCCGATGCAGAGAAATATGCCATCCGCAAGCCGCTGATCTGGTTCTGGCAGATGTTCGACCGCTCGCCCCTGGGGCTGAACCACTGGCTGGGCTTCCGCTTTCGCTGCATGCTGGGCCGTCACATCTTCCGGCATCTGGGAGCCGGAGTGAAGATCTTCCACAACGTGGAGTTCACCTTCGGCTACAACCTCACCATCGAGGACAACTGCACGATTCACAAGAACGTCATGCTGGACGACCGCGCCGAACTCATCCTGCATGAGGGAACGAGCGTCTCGGACTACGCCAATATCTACTCACACACGCACAACATCAACGTGCAGGCCGACGTGACGAACAAGCCGACGGAGATTGGCCCTCGTGCGCGCATTACATACCATGCGACCGTACTTGCAGGATCTAATATCGGGGAAAATGCCATGCTTGGGGCTATGGGACTGGCGACCAAGCCCGTGCCTCCGGCCACCGTTGCTGTGGGCATCCCCGCCCACGTCAAACTTCATAAGAACCCCTGACCATGTGCTGCTTCTCCTCGAAAACTATTTCGACCTCTCCCGCAGCATATCGTCGATGTCGCAAAGCTTCTCTGTCACTAGGTTCAGCTTTCTCGATAGCACCTGCACCTCCGACTCCGCCTTGCGGTTGACGTCGTAATCCAACTCGCTGCGCACGCGGTCATTCTTGTCCTGCCGGTTCTGGCTCATCATGATCACCGGCGCCTGGATCGCGGCAAGCAACGACAGGAACAGATTGAGCAGGATGAACGGATAGGGATCCCATGCCTTCCCGCGCAGAAGCATGTTTATCGTCAAATAAACCAGAACCAGAAAAGAAAACGAGAGGATGAAGCTCCACGAGCCTCCAAATCGCGCTACTGAGTCCGCCAGGCGCTCTGCAAAGGTCATCTTCTCCTCGATGACCGTGTTCGCATTGCGATTCGCGCGCAAAGCGAACGAGCTGCTGTGATGCGTGGAACTGTCGGCCGAGAACCGCCAGCATATCCATTCCCGCTCGCGGCTTGCGCTGCAGCAGAACGTAGATATTGTCTCGGCTCACTTCTATGCACTCCGATGGCTCCAACGCCACGGCGTTGGTCTGATGCGGCGTCTGATCGAGCATTGAGGCGAAGCCGAAGAACTCGCCATGCGTGGGCTCATCCACCACAACCTCCATCTGGTCCTCGTCGACCGTCGTCACCTGCACCCTGCCCGACATCAGGATGTAGGCCAGCGGACTTGACTCGCCTATTTTGTAGATGCGCTGACGCGGTGCGAACTTCCTCAGCCCGACCTGTTGCGCCAGCACACACAATTCCTCTTCGTTCAGCAGCGCAAACAGCGGAACGTGTCTCAACTCCTGTGGTTCACATGCCATACTTCACCTCGGTGAGTCGATCGATCTTGTCCCTGTTGCCGGTCAGCCCAGACCTTATCAAACCGTAAAGCCTCTTCGTATCGATCCTGAATCAATTTCTTTCGGGAGGTCATGAGGAACGCAAGATATCGCCATGGAAGCAATTTCGATAGACTTACAGCATGCAGCAGCAGTTTGTCCTCGTCATCTTCCAGGTCGTGGTCCTCATCCTAGCGTTCACGGTGCATGAGTGCGCTCACGCCTGGACGGCCTGGCGGCTCGGAGACCCCACGGCGCGGATGCTGGGCCGCATCACGCTGAATCCCCTCAAGCATCTCGACCCGTTTGGATCCGTCATCTTCCCGTTGATCGGGCTCTACTACGGAGGAATGCTCTTCGGCTGGGCCAAGCCAACTCCGGTGACCGCACGGAACTTCAAGAACTACCGGCGAGACGACATTATCGTCTCGCTCGCCGGCCCGGCGAGCAATCTGTTGATGGCCAGCGTTGCGCTGGTCCTTCTGCTCATCATGAAGCATGCAGTCGGCGGTGGCCTCGTCGCAATTGAAGCTGCGAGATATCTCGCTCACCGCGTACCGATTGCGACCGATAATCTGCCTCCGCTCTTCCCTATCGCCCTCTTTCTGTACTACGTCATCTTTCTCAACCTTCTGCTTTTTGTCTTCAACCTCATCCCGGTTCCACCTCTCGATGGCAGCCACATTCTCCGGCACTTTCTTCCCTACAATGCGCTGCAGGTCTATGACCGTATCGGGGTGTTCGGAATGCTCATCATCATGCTGCTGGCAGGCGGCTTTATCTTCCGCATCTTTCTATATCCCCTGCAGTCGATCTTCGACAGCATCCTGATGGCGCTTTAGCGCGGCGGTTTCCCTTATCATCATTACTTAGACAGAATGACCATCGAGAAATCCTCCACGTCACGACTCCGCGTCCTCAGCGGCATGCGACCCACCGGCAAATTGCACCTGGGCAACTACATGGGTGCGCTCTACAACTGGGTGAAGCTGCAGCACGAGTACGAGTGCTACTTCTTCATCGCCGACTATCACGCCCTGACGACCGGCTACGCCGACACAGCGAATCTTAAGCAGGACATCCGCGAAGTGGCGATCGACTTCCTCGCTGCCGGCCTCGACCCCAAGCTCTGCACCATCTTCGTGCAGAGCATGGTTCCAGCACACTTCGCGCTCAATGATCTATTGGGCATGATCACGCCGCTGAGCTGGCTGGAGCGCGTCCCCACTTATAAAGATCAGCAGGAGCAGCTCAAAGAGAAGGACCTTGCGACCTATGGCTTCCTGGGTTATCCGCTGCTGCAGTCAGCCGACATTCTTCTATATCAGCCTGCGTATGTTCCCGTTGGACAAGACCAGGAGGCGCACGTCGAGCTGACCCGCGAGGTAGCGCGCCGCTTCAATCACTTCTATCCGGGAGACTTCATTCTGAGTCCGGAGGCGAAGCCATGGGAGCTACCGGCAATTCAGGAGAAAGCACGAAAGCTCGCAGGCGATCCAAACAAGTCGAGCTTCAGTGCACACGAGCTGTTCCAGGCCGCACAGCAGACCAAGAAGCTCACCGGCTTTGGCCGCAAGGAAGTTTTGCCTGAACCGCAGGTTCTCCTGACGCCCTCGCCGAAGCTGCCGGGAACCGACGGCCGCAAGATGTCCAAAAGCTACGGCAATACAGTTCTACTCTCCGACTCAGAGGGTGAGATTCGCTCGAAGCTGAAGACAATGGTGACGGATCCCGCGCGGATTCGCCGAGACGATCCGGGAAATCCCGACATCTGCCCTGTCTTCGATCTCCACAACGTCTTCTCCACGGAGGAGACGCAACAGAAGGTGCGCGAAGGCTGCACGACAGCGGGCATCGGGTGCATCGAGTGCAAGGGCTGGCTTGCCGACAACATAGTCAGAGAACTGGCTCCGATACGCGAACGCCGAAGCAAGCTTGAAGCGAACCCCCATGAAGTGGACGCTATTCTTACGGACGGCAATTCGCGTGCCGCCGCCCGCGCCGCTGTCACGATGCGCGAAGTCCGTGCCGCAGTAGGTCTTGAATAATGCCTGACGAAACCATCCATCCCGAAGCGCAGGCTAACCAGCCGGACGACATCGCGCAGACCGAAGCCACCACGCCTGATGAGGTGGCCTCCACTGAGACGCCTTTTGCGTTGAAGCACCCCACGCCTGCTCCTGAGCCGGAGCCTAAGCGTCCCGCCAAGGATAAAGAGAAGGAAAAGGAAGAGGCCTCGCAGTCTCCCTTCTCGGTCACTGTGGGTCAGGTCTACGACGGCCCGCTCGACCTGCTGCTCGACCTCATCCGCAAACAGAACATCGATATCTACGACATCCCCATCGCGCGCATCACCGCGCAGTTCCTTGACTACACTCATCAGTTGCAACAAAACGATGTCGACTCTGCAGGCGAGTTCATCTACATGGCCTCACTGCTCATCCACATCAAGTCGAAGATGCTGTTGCCGCGCGACCCGAGCGACGTCACCGGAGCCGACGCGGAGGACCCGCGCCGCGAGCTCGTCGAGCGCCTCCTCGAGCACGAGCGCTTCAAGGCCGCCGCGCAGATGCTCCTGCAGAAGCAGCAGATTGAAGAGGCCACCTGGACTAACCCCGGTATCCGCGAGTTCAAAGAAGCTGCGGAGGGCGAACGCGAGATCGCCGCCGACACCGTCGACCTCGTCCGCGTCTTCCGCGAGGTTCTCGACCGCGTGCGCACGCGCCCGGTCCTCGATGTCGATGAGGAATCGGTAACTGTCGCCCAGATGATCGACTACGTAAAGCGCCGGCTGGTGATGGAAGACAAGCCCGTCTCGCTGCGCCGCCTGCTGCACAATACGCACACCGAGCGCGCCCTGATTTGCATGTTCCTCGCGATGCTTGAGCTGGTACGCTTGCAGGCCGTGCTGCTGCACCAGCCCGTGCAGCAGGGAGACATCCTCATCAAGAAGACCGACAACTTCGACCAGGTCTTCGCAGACCAGCAACAAACCCGCGACGACTGGCGTTAGGCACCGCCGGTTCGTTTGCCTTAAGACACCAGAGACCCAGGCAGCGATGCCCGGGCCTCTGTCATCCTGCCTGAACGTGCTGCGGAGTCAGCGCTTTGCACGTCGACGTACCACTCCCGCCAAAGCCGTGATACCTGTACCCAGCAACGCCAATGTGCCCGGTTCGGGCGTCGGAGTGGTTGGAGGCAGATTGCCGGTGAATTCATCGTTGTGGACCTCGCCAGTCTGCCCGATCTGCGCGGCGATGAATGTGCCTCCCATCTGGGCATTCCCGCTGAGAACAGCGAACGGCGCCAGAATCGATGCGTCGAACTGCGCGTCGATCGCTACTGACTGGGCGTCGCCGAAGTTGAACAGAATATCTTCGTCGGCACTGCTGTCGCCGGAGTTCTGGTTTCCGTTGTAATAGAGCGGCGCGCCTAGCGTGAGGTTTGTGCCCTGTACATTGATGATGATCGTCGAGCCAACCGGTGCCACGATATCGATAGGATGGTTCGTATCCGCGAACTCCGCCGCAGTAATGGTAAAGATGTTCAGCGTGGGGTCGGTCCCTTTGAGGACGAAGAAGGACGGGTTGCCGTAGCCTGACTGGCCCGTGCCCAGCACCTGGCCGTTCGCCGTCAGCGAGGCCAGCGCCAGAGACTCCGAGTCAAGCGAAGTGCGCAGACTGCCGAAGTCGATCCCGGAACCGCCACTCGTCACCAGATGCCCGCCGCCATTGAAGTTAAACTGGCTCGACGTTGCGCCCGGCGCATAGGCGTTTCCGTGGCTGTTGATATTGAACTGTTCACCAGAATTCAGCCCGCCCGTAGAAACGAAATCGTATGTCGCCAGAGATCCCCAGGGATCGCCGTTTAGCGAACTGCCGATTGTTGTGCCGGTCAGAACCATGCCTGCGGCTGCAACGCGTCCGGTCACGTCTGCGTTGGTGCTGATATTACCCGGGAGAACGGTGTTCCCCTGCGAGTCAACGGTACCGAGGGCCACGAGGTTATAAGCACTGGCTACGCCGAAGGGGGCAATTCCGTCGGCCTTGCACACAGAGGGGAGAGCAGCAAGGGCGGCTGCGAGAAGAACAAGGGGCCTGATCTGCATTTGCAGGACTAACATGCACGTCAGGAACCATATCGAACAGTCTCAGCTTTAGCAGAAAGCCAGCCGAATCAGCGATCAACGGCAAAATCGAATAGGAAAACGATTGCATACCCAGGGAACTCCTTTTCCTTCGGGGCGCCGGTCCACTCAAACTGGACTCGATCTTTCACGTTCCCGTAATGCTCTATTTGCATACCCGGCATATCGTTCTCCTCACCGAAGCAACCTATTCTTGCGAGCCAGGTGACCGATCCGATGGCAAGTCCCGCTACTGTCCCTTCGACTTCATTACTCGACGAAAAACTTAAGAAGTCATCCCCCGGCAAGGTGGGCGGCATCATCTTTGGGTTGCTACTGATTGGCGGAATCGCCTATATCGTCAGCCAGCTGTCCGGCGATCTCTCGATCGTCCACACTACAACGCTCTTTCCCTACTTCCTCCTGGGAATCGCCCTGCTGATCGCACTTGGCTTTGAGTTCGTCAACGGCTTCCACGACACTGCCAACGCAGTTGCCACCTGCATCTACACCCACTCGCTCGAACCGCATGTGGCCGTGGTCTACTCGGGCATTCTGAACTTCGTCGGCGTGCTCACCAGCTCAGGCGCCGTCGCCTACTCCGTCATCACCTTGCTGCCGGTCGAGTTGATCCTCAAGGTCAGCAAGGGCTCCGGCTTCGCGATGGTCTTCGCCCTGCTGGCCGCAGCGATTCTCTGGAACCTTGCGACCTGGTGGCGTGGTCTGCCGGCATCCAGTTCACATACCATGATCGGCTCCATCATCGGCGTCGGCATTACCAACCAGCTCCTGCACGGCACCAGTGGCGTGAGCGGCGTGGACTGGGAGCAGGTCACCAAGGTCTTCAAAGCGCTGCTCTTCTCCCCGCTGGTCGGCTTCATCTGCGCAGCTCTGGTCTTCCTGCTCTTCAAGGTCCTTCTGCGTGACCCGCGCCTGTACGAGGCCCCCAAGGGCACCGCGCCTCCGCCGTTTTACATTCGCGCTCTGCTCATCCTCACCTGCGGAGGCGTCAGCTTCGCCCACGGCTCCAACGACGGCCAGAAGGGCATGGGCCTCATCATGCTCATCCTCGTCGGTACCGTGCCGACGGCCTACGCACTGAACCACGCGATGACCGCCTCTCAGGTCACGACTTTCGTAGCGGTCTCCCATCAGGTCGATGACACGATCTCGCACTACGTCGACCCGAATGCAGTGATATCCGAAGCCCAGCCTGACCTCGAAGATTTTGTCTCGAAACACCAGTTCAAGCCCACCACGATGCTCGCGCTCCGGCAGACCGTCAACGACATCCAGAACGAGGTGGTCCTCTACGGGACGCTCAATAGGGTTCCTTCCGAGATGCAAGCCAACGTCCGCAACCAGATGTATCTGGTCAGCGAGACGATGCGCCTGATGCCGAAGTTCGGCCCGAAGATCTCCGACGATGACAAGAAGGTCTTCGCTAACTACAAGGGCTTCCTCGACAAGTCCACCAAGTTCATCCCGTCGTGGGTGAAGGTGGCCGTAGCGCTCGCGCTTGGCCTCGGAACGATGGTGGGCTGGAAGCGCATCGTCGTCACGGTCGGCGAGAAGATCGGCAAGACGCACCTGACCTACGCGCAGGGAGCCTCGGCCGAGTTGGTTGCGATGATGACGATCCTCGCCGCCGATCAATATGGTTTACCGGTAAGTACGACGCACGTGCTCTCCTCCGGCATCGCCGGCACGATGGCTGCCAATAAGAGTGGCCTGCAGACTTCGACGCTGCGCGACATCGCGCTGGCCTGGATCTTCACCCTTCCCGCTGCCGCTGTTCTCTCCGGAGTCCTCTACTGGCTCTTCAACATGTTCGCGAAGTAGCCACCAGGTTTTACAACCGGCCCACCTTCGGGTGGGCTTCTTTTTTCTAGTGCCCGACTAACGCCGCTTCGCCTTGTCAAAGCTCGCGCGCAGCGCGAAGAACGCTGGCTTCGGCGTGAAGTCTGCATCGAAGGGCAGGGGCCGCTGCTCGCGGTCCGGATGCTTTACCTTCCACTTCGCTCCATTCAGCCAGGAGTGCCCATCGCTGACTCCCCAGGTCAGGACTGCCTTCACCTCTTTGCCATCGAGCATGCGACCCACGAAATCGCGATAAACATCAGCTACTTCCTTGTCGCGCTTGGCGATGTCATCCGTGTCCAGTCCGTCATCCTTCACGTCCAGCTCGGTGATGAATACCTGCAGGCCCAGCGCTTTCGCGCCATCCAACAAGTCGCTAATACCTTCTCCAAAGCGGCTGGTCGATGCGGCATCGAGATGCGACTGCACCCCCAGTGCGTCAATTGGCGTGCCTGCAGCCTTCATACGTTTCAGCAACTCCAGCACTGCCGCGCGCTTCCTGCCGTCTTCGTCGTTGTCGTATTCAATGCCGTAATCGTTGTAAGTCAGCAACGCCTTCGGATCAGCGTCGCGAGCGGTGCGGTAGGCAAGGTCGAGGTACTCCGGCCCCAGCATCTGAAACCACGGCGAGGACGAGCGCAGGCCATCCGGCCGCCCATCCTGAATCCAGATCGCTTCATTCACCACGTCCCAGCTATGGATCTTGCCTTTGTAGCGTCCTCCAACGGCCATGATGTGGTCGACGAGAATCTTCTTCGCGTTCTCCTTTGTCACCGTACCAGCGAACCAATCCGGCAAAGCCTCGTGCCAGACGAAGTTATGTCCGCGGACCTTCATCCCGTTGATGTCAGCACAACTCATCAAGGCATCCGCGTCATTGAAGAAGTACGTGCCGGGCTTAGGTTCGGTAGGGCCGAACTTCATGCAGTTCTCACCCACCACGATGCTGTATTGCTGAGAGAGAACCTCCCGATAGGTCGCGTCGGTGCGCAGTAGCTCCGTGTTCACCGCCGCTCCTGTCAGCAGCCCACGGGCCGCTGCGTGAGCCGCCAGCGAACCCTCACCGGTAATCACGTTAGGGTCTATAGGGTGCTTTTTTGAGAACGCGCTTGCCTGTCGTCCGAGCATCGTCGGAACCCCTGCTGCCGCCGCCGTAACTGCCGCCTGCCGAAGCCATTCTCTCCGCGTCGTCTTCACCTTGTCCTCCCCGCAAGCAATCCTCCGCGCCGTTGGATATGCTTAGTGTAGACATGAGTCTCAAAGCAAAGATCGAAGCAGTTATCTACGCCTCAGAAGAACCCGTAACCCTCGCCCAGCTCATCGGGCTTCTCGGCCAGGAGGCGCAGGCCGAGCTTGACCAGATTGCCAGCGCCCAGCAGGCTCTCGCGCTCGAAGAAGAAGCGGCCCGCACTCTCGTCTCCGGAGAGCCCCTGGACGACGAGTCCGAACCCGTAGACGCCGAGACGCTCAACGAAGAGATTGTCGGCGGCATCGCGGAGTCGCCAGCTGCCGCTGTCGAGCCCGCAGGTCCGGCCGAGGGCACTGCGCCGGAGCCCGCCGCTGAAGAGTCCAGCAAAAAGTCCAAGGAAGAGAAAGAGGCTGCCCGCCGGCTGCGCGAATACTTCCGCTCGATCCTCGACCAGCTCATCGCCGACTACGACAACGGCGATCGCGGCCTCGAGATTCGCGAGGTTGCCAGCGGCTATCGCTTTGCCACCAAGCCCGAGTACCACGACGCCGTTCGCGGCTTCGTGAAATCTTTGAAGCCGCCGCTCAAGCTCTCCCTGCAGGCGCTCGAAACGCTCGCCGTCGTCGCCTACAAGCAGCCCGTCACCGCGCCCGAGGTCTCCGAGATTCGCGGCGTCGACTCCGGCGGCGTCCTAGGATCGCTGATGGCCCGCAAGCTCGTGACTACGGCCGGCCGCAAGCAGGTCATCGGCCGACCGATCCTCTACAAGACCACGCGCGACTTCCTGCTACGCTTCGGCCTCAAGGACATCAACGAGCTTCCCTCCATCGAGGAGTTTGAGAAGATGGCCGGAGAGCTGGCCGAGCAGGACGAAATTCCACTCGATGAGACCCAGGCTCCCGCCCACGAACACCACGTCCCCGAGACGTCGGATGAGCTTGAGGTCGGGCGCCACACCCATCTGCCCCA
The DNA here is from genome assembly GCA_963741395.1 of uncultured Acidobacteriaceae bacterium. Lineage (GTDB taxonomy): Bacteria > Acidobacteriota > Terriglobia > Terriglobales > Acidobacteriaceae > Edaphobacter. The sequence goes on along the minus strand of CAVUHV010000001.1, from coordinate 354,971 downwards.
GGCCGATGGCAGCCCCTATCCGACCGACGATCCCCTCGATGATCCTCTGCCGGACGACGGGCTGCCCGACGACGAATCGGCGCAGAAACCGGAGACCGCAGACCACTAAGGCCTGATCCTGGCTCCCTGAATCCTGGCTCCCTGATAGGCTGTTGCAGTTCCACGGGCCCAGACTTCCTTGAAATCGGAGCTTCTATGCAGCCAGTCAAGCACCTGAATGTCTTCGGTGAAGAGATCGATATCCTCGTCAACGGCACAATGACGAACGGCGCTTCGGCGGTCATGATCCAGTACACAAAGCCGGGTGGAGGCCCACCGCCCCACAGCCACACCCGCGAGGACGAGACCTTCATCGCACTCGAGGGCGAGTTCGAACTCCTCACCGATGGCCAATGGATCAAAGCTCCGGTCGGCGAGATCTTTTTTGCCCAGCGAGGCGGCATCCATACTTTTCATAACGTCGGCACCACGCCAGGCCGGATGCTCGTCTTCATCGGACCCGCAGGACTCGAGAACTTCTTCGAAAGAGTCTCCGGCCTCACCCCCGATCGCGACATGCCCAGGATCCTCGAAGCCCTCAACGAGTACGGGCTTTCCCTGCATCTTCCTGCGTCATAGCATGTAAGCCCCCGCGCCCATGCCCGATCTCTACTCTCACGTCCGGGTCGTCATCTCCATCATCGTCGGGCTTTGCATCACGACGCTGCTCAGCGGATTCGCACGCTTTGTGCAGCATCCCCGGCGCGAGCGCGTCTCTCTGCTGCACCTTGGCTGGGCAGTATCGCTCCTGCTCTGGATCATTCATTTCTGGTGGTGGGAGTTCCGTCTCTCGATGGTCCAGCAGTGGACCTTCGCCCGCTACTTCTTCGTCATCTTTTACGCGATTCTCTTCTATTTTCTCTGCACGCTGCTCTTCCCGTCCGACCTCAAGGACTACGCCGGCTAAGAGGACTACTTCCTCTCGCGTCGCAAATGGTTCTTCGGCATCCTCGCCGCCACCTTTCTGGCCGATGTCGTCGACACGAACATCAAAGGCTCAACCTATCTCCACTCTTTCGGGATGGAATATCCTATCCGCATCGTCTTCAACCTCGCCATATGCGTCATCGGCGTGTTCACCGCGAATCGCCGCATCCAGCTCGCCCTCCTGGCGCCCTCGTTCCTCTATCACATCGTCCTGATCGCAACCGTCTACAACGTGCAGTGATCCCGCAACGACGACACCGGAAAAACCAGTCCATAATGGAAAGATGACCGAGTCGACCGAACCCAGGGGCGAACGCCTGCAGAAGATCCTCGCGCAGGCAGGCATCGCCAGCCGCCGCAAGGCCGAGGAGATCATCCTCGAAGGCCGCGTGCAGGTCAACGGCCAGACCGTCACCGAACTGGGCACCCGCGCCGACCTCGCCCGCGACCACATCCGCGTCGACGGGAAACTTCTCCACGGCCGCGAAGAGCAGCGGTATTACATGCTCAACAAGCCTCGCGGCTACGTCACCACGCTCTCCGACCCCGAAAAGCGCCCCACCATCACGGACCTGATGAGCAAGAAGAAGGGTCCACACGGCGACAATGTCCGCCTCTACCCCGTCGGCCGCCTCGACTACCTCAGCGAAGGCCTGCTGCTGATGACCAACGACGGCGAACTCGCCAATAAGCTCTCCAAGGCATCGGCCGGCGTCGAGAAAACCTACCTCGTCAAAGTCTCCGGAGTGCCTGAGCCCGAAAAGATCGACCAGCTCCGTCGCGGCATCATGATCGACCGCGGCCGTCTCAGCGAGGTTCGCAGCGGACGCCGCGACCGCGTCATCACCGCACCTGCGAAGGTCGAGCAGGTCCGCGGCGGCGACAACCCCTGGTACGAGCTCACCCTCACAGAGGGCCGAAATCGCCAGATCCGCAAGATGTTCGAGGAGATCGGCCACCACGTCGAGAAGATTCGCCGCATCGGCTACGGGGCGCTGCGCCTCGACGTCCCGCCGGGTGGCTTCCGCGAACTCACCCCCGGCGAGGTCACTGCGCTCGACCGCGCGGCCCGCGGACTCAAGGTCGTCCCCAAGCAGAAGACGCCCGAGTTCGCGCAGCTCAAAAAACCTGTCCCGCCGAAGAGCTCAAAACGCCGCTCGTTTCCACCAAAGACCGCCTCGCGGAAGCATTCTCGATAGGCTCTTCCATACTTCAAATTTTCACTTGACCCGCTTTCGCAATCGCACGTCAGTGAGCGTTTACCCGCCCAAAGGAACCAAGTTGCTTACCCCCGCAAAAGCCCCTTTTTTCGTGTAATTTAGGGGGCCATGACACGCCAGGCCCGGTACAACTTTAGTCATAGCGAAACCCTATTGACACAATTCCACAAACGCGCCCAGAATTACTCCCGCAATTCACACTCCGGATGGTGACAAACCAATCTCCGGAGGCATCCAATGGATATCGAGCACAAAGATCGGCCTTCAGTTCGATCGACCGAAGTTGGTGCAGTGAGAAGTAAAGGAGCAACAAGAGTGGCAATCGAAAAAGCAACCTTTGGAGCAGGATGTTTCTGGGGTGTAGAGGCAAAATTCAACGAGATCACAGGCGTCATTGATACAGCCGTCGGATATGAAGGCGGCGATCTCGAACACCCAACCTATAAGGAAGTCTGTACAGACCGCACCGGCCACGCGGAAGTTGTCCAGGTCGCCTATGACCCTTCCCGCCTCACCTATGAGGCTTTGCTCGACGCGTTCTTCGCGATGCATGATCCTACGCAAATGAACCGCCAGGGTCCCGACTTTGGCACGCAGTACCGCAGCGTCATCTTCACCCACAACGGCGAGCAGCAGGCCCAGGCGCGAGCCCGAATCGCGGAGCTCAGCGCATCGGGCACCTACCGCAACCCCATCGCGACGCAGGTCTGCCCGGAGAAGACCTTCTGGCGCGCCGAGGAGTACCACCAGCGCTACCTCGAAAAACGCGGCATGGTGAGCTGTCACATCTAAACGATCTAAACTCCTAGATTTCCAAAATCTAAAACCCCATGCCTGATGCTTCATTGGGCATGGGGTTTCAGGCTTTATGGAAATCACGTTGGCTCGTAAGGCTGCTTCGCCAGCGAGAGGTGTACCTGACCCTGCGTTTGCCTAGTGACCGATTTGCTCCAGGACGCTCCGTATTGGATTTGCAGACACTCTGAACAATCCCTCGTACGGATCGTACATCTCCTCGATGATGAAAATCGCAGCCGAAACCGCCATGGAACACACGACGAGAGTGCCAATCAGTGTCGTATTACGTGGAGCCAACATGCCGAAGCTGATGAAGATGACCGTAAGCCACGAGACCAGGATCACCAACAAAGGAGTCGAGAAGGAGTTTCCCGCCGATCCGACGAACATCAGCCAGCGGGTCTCATAAATTGCCCGCATCAATCCCAACGCCTCTGCTCTGTTTGAGCGTTGCTGCTCGTTCTTTGGGGATAACGCCTGTAGTTCGGCGTAGACATCTTCAAAGGTATTCTGTGGTTTCAGATCAGTTCGCAGCGTCCGGTCTTCGGGCCAGACGCGATTTGCCCCATTCGCAACCACGTCGCGCAGATGGGCTCGTAACTCCCGCGTCTCATCTCCGTACCCGGAGAGAATCCGGTCCGTCAGAATCAGCTTGGCGGATACGTCTTGAATCTCCTGGTACTGCGTGTTGTAGAAGGTCAGTGAGGAAGAGACAAGCATGCCAAGGACCAGCCCTGTCATGGTTACGACCAATCCCGTCGCGAGCTTCACCACATCCGTCGTAGTTATTTGCAGATGCTCAACCGGGAGCGTGGTGTGAAGAAACATACCAAACAACGCTCCTCCGAATGTGCATCCAAACACGACAAGACTGATCAGTACAGAATGCATTAGTCCCCCGGTAACCGCGGAGATTCAATACGGGTGGCCCATTTGCGTTCGTCTCAGTGACACTATACGTCTGTGCACTGGAAGGCAGAGGCCGTATCTGTACTATTTGCGTCGCCAGGATAGAGCGCGGTGAAAGAGCGACTCGCTCTGTGTTATATTGGTCTTGCACTCCGCAAAAAAGGCGTGCAGGCATCGCAGGCAAGGACTCCCCGCTAACCTCGGAGATCTGGCCAGAGACTGCGACTCGCCTCATATCCCACCGCTTGTCTTCCCCGCAAAAAACGCGGGAGCCGCGTTGGTTGCTCTGGCTGGAGGCCGTCATCGGACGCGCCTCGCCGTTGAGCAGCAGCGCCTTCGCAATCTACGAAAGCAATGCTGATCGAGAGACCTCAAGTGCCACAGCACACGTGTATCTCTCTCACCATCTACGAAACTTTCGCATAAGGAACATACATCTTGACTACAGCAACACTCGAACAGCCCACATCTGCCCAGGCTGAAACTACAGCCCTCTCAACACATAACGGTCCTCTTTTCACGGACTTCAACATCAGCGACTCTCTCAAGAATCGCCTCACCCAGGCCGGCTTCATCACGCCGACGCCAGTCCAGGCCGGAGCCATTCCGCCCGCACTCGAAGGCAAGGACATCCTCGCCACCGCCTCCACAGGCACCGGCAAAACCCTTAGCTTCCTCGTTCCCATCATCGAGCGGCTCGACGCCACTTCCGCCCCCAGCACCAAGGGCAAGCGCAACCCCATCCGTTCGCTCATCCTGCTTCCTACGCGTGAGCTCGCCATGCAGGTCCTCGACGTCTACTGGAAGCTGATGCCCGCTGCGAAGCACGATGCCGTGCTCGTCTGCGGAGGCCTGTCTGAGAACAGCCAGTTCGACCAGCTCGACCGCGGCCCGCGTCTCGTTGTCGCCACTCCAGGCCGTCTCGAAGACTTCCTCCGTCGCCGCGAGATCGATCTCTCCAAGGTCGAGATGTTCGTTCTCGACGAGGTCGACCGCATGCTCGACATGGGCTTCCTGCCCGCTATCCGCCGGATCGTCACGGCCGTGCCGCGCACTCGCCAGACCATGTGCTACTCGGCGACCCTCGACGCCAACATCCAGGAGATCGTCCGCGACTACGTCAAGACCCCGGTTCGCATCGAGATCGGATCTACGTCAAAGCCTTCCGACCGCGTCGAGCTGCGCGCCTGCATGGTCATGCAGGACCAGAAGCTCGGCCTGCTGAACCAGATGCTCAATGAGGAGCAGGGAACCTTCCTCGTCTTCTCGCGCACCAAGCACGGCGCCGACCGCATCTCGCGCAAGCTGGAGAAGCTCGGCCACGACGCCGACGCCATCCACGGCGATCGCAGCCAGTCCCAGCGCACCGCCGCTCTCAAGGGTTTCGCCAACGGCAAACACCGCATCCTCGTCGCCACCGACGTCGCCGCGCGCGGAATCGACGTTTCTGACATCGCCCACGTCGTCAACTACGACCTGCCCAACGCCAGTGAGGACTTCGTCCACCGCATCGGCCGCACAGGCCGCGCCGGCGCCAAGGGCGTCGCCACCACCTTCGTCATGCCGCAGGAGAAGCACGAGGCCCGCAAGATCGAGCGCGAACTCGGCGTCAAGTTCGACTGGCGCGAGGCCGATAAGAACATCGAGCGCGAAGAGCGCAACAAGCCCGTCGACCTCACCTCGCTGCAGCCCTCCGGCCTCAACGATCTGCTGGCTCTTGAGACGCGCTCCTGGCGCGATGACTCCGCCGCGCCCGCATCGGATGCCGGTCGCTCGCGAAACGGAAGCGGCTTCCGCAAGCGCCGTGCCGGCAGCAAAGGACCTTCGCAGCAGGGCGGCGGCGCTCACGTTGGACGTAACGCATCGCACCCCCGTGGCGGCAACTCCGGCTCGCGGCCCAGCCGCGGCAACCGAGGCCGCTAAAGTATCACTAAAAAATGAGCGCGGAGGGCTGACCAGCCCCCCGCGCAGCCCTTGAGGCACCGCTATGCCATCCTTATGGCATAGCGGTTTTTGCTTATCCAATCACTTCCAGGCACCTCGCGGTACTACCATTACCTCGTACCCAATCATTAGCGCCTCCTATGCCAGAGAACAGCCCCACCCTCTCGCAGGTCGAACAGATGTCCTCCAGCGACAAGGACTTTGTTCTGCGTATCGTGCAGCCGGGGCTCGCCGGGCTCATGGACGGCTCCGTCTCCACCCTGGCGCCCATCTTCGCGACGGCCTTCGCCACCCACAACTCCCGCACCGTTTTGCTCATCGGTCTCGCCACCGCCGTAGGCGCGGGAATCTCGATGGCGTTCTCCGAGGGCCTATCCGACGATGGCTCCCTCACGGGCCGTGGCAATCCCATCTTTCGCGGAATCGTCACAGGACTCATGACCTTCATCGGCGGGTTCCTGCACACCCTGCCCTTCCTTATCTCCAACGTCCATAAGGCATTAACTCTGGCTTACCTCGTTGTCGGAGTGGAACTGGTCATCATCGCCTTCATACGCCACCGCTACTTCAAGACCAGCTTCGCCCTGTCCTGCCTCCAGGTCATCGTCGGCGGAGGCCTTGTCTTCGCCGCCGGAGTTCTCATCGGCCAGTCCTGAGTCCTCAGAAAAATTCTTCATGCCGCTTGCGCAGGCACCGCCATTCTTTTTCTGTTGTCAATCGCATGCGAAAATAGATAGTGATGATCTCCGTTTCCAATGTCACGATGCGCTATGGCTCGAAGCTCCTCTTTGAGGACGTTTCGGTCACATTTACCGATGGCCGACGCTACGGCCTCACCGGCCCCAACGGCGCCGGCAAGTCGACCTTCATGAAGGTCCTCACCGGCGAGATCGACGCCCAGAAGGGCTCCGTCGTCCGCCCCAAAAAGATCGGCGTCCTCAAGCAGAACCAGTACGAGTTCGACGCCTATCGCGTCATCGACACCGTCATCATGGGCAACAAAGGCCTCTGGGCCGCCTTAGAAGAGCGCGAGCGCATCTATGAGAAGCCCGAGCTCACCGACGAGGACGGCTCACGCCTCGGCGAGCTCGAAGGCATCGTCGGCGACGAGGACGGCTACGAAGCCGAGGCCAACGCCGCCGTTCTCCTCCAGGGACTCGACATTCCTGACGAGCTCCACGAGCGCAAGATGAGCGAGCTGCAAGGCGGCCAGAAGGTCCGCGTCCTGCTCGCGCAGGCTCTCTTCGGCAACCCCGAAGCCCTACTCCTCGACGAGCCCACCAACTACCTCGACCTCGACTCCATCCACTGGCTCGAGAACTTCCTCAACCGCTACAACGGCACCGTCATCACCATCTCGCACGATCGCCACTTCCTCAACTCCATCTGCACCCACATCGCAGATATCGACTACGAGACGATCATCACCTACACCGGCGGCTACGACGACATGGTTCTGCAGAAGACCCAGGTCCGCGCCCGCATCGAGAGCCAGAACGAGCAGCGCGAAAAGAAGATCGCCCAGCTCAACGACTTCATCGCCAGGTTCTCCGCCGGCACACGCTCATCGCAGGTGAACTCGCGCAAGAAAGAAGTCGAGCGCCTCGCCACCACCGAGCTCGCCCGCTCCAACATCCAGCGTCCCTACATCAGCTTCAAGATGGAGCGCCCATCCGGCAAGCACGTCCTCGAGTTCGAGAACGTCAACAAGTCGTACAGCCAGCCCGACGGGAAGACCGAGCACGTCAACAAGTCGTACAGCCAGCCCGACGGGAAGACCGAGCACGTCATCAAGAACTTCTCCGCCTCCGTCCTCCGCGGCGAGAAGGTCGTCCTGATGGGACGCAACGGCCAGGGCAAGACCACGCTACTCAAGGCCCTGCTGGCCAACGCTCCCAATCTGGACGAGTCGGAAGCCACAGCCATCGACTCCGGCGAGGTGAAATGGGGACATGAGGCGCAGATCGGCTACTTCGCGCAGGACCACACCTCATCGATCCCCAAAGGCACCACCGCCGCCGAGTGGCTCCATACCTTCGACCCCAAGGCCACCAAGGAAGACATCCGCGGAATCCTCGGCCAGATGCTCTTCCGCGGCGAAGAGGGCATGAAGAAGACTGAAGCCCTCTCAGGAGGCGAAGCTGCCCGCCTGCTCTTTTGCAAGATCATGCTGCAGAAGCCCAACATCCTAGTCTTCGACGAGCCCACCAACCACCTCGACCTCGAATCGATCAACGCTCTCAATCAGGCGCTGCAGAAGTACGAGGGCACAGTCTTCCTCGTCACCCACGACGAAGACCTCATCGAAGAGGTAGGCACGCGCATCTGGCACTTCGAAGGCGGCCCCACGGACTTCCACATCACCGACCACAAGGGCCCGTACGAGGAATACCAACAACAGCTCGCCATGGCTGCCAAGTAATTAAATCCAAAGGGCCGACCACGGGTCACGCCGATAAAACGGATCGATTACAAATAGTCTTCGATCCGAGCTTATCCGCGCGAATCCGCCGTCGCCCTTCGTGCCTACAATAGAACGATGCCGACAACCGACCCGAACGAACCCGTCAAAGCCCGCAGCCGCAACGTCCTCGGCCAGCCTCTCGACACCTGCGGCTGCGAGCCCATGACCGGCTTCTACCGCGACGGCTGCTGCAACACCGGTCCCGACGACCTCGGCGCCCACACCATCTGTTGCGTCGTAACAGCCGACTTCCTCCGCGTCTCCCGCGAACTCGGCAACGACCTCTCCACGCCCATGCCGCAGTACGGCTTCCCCGGCCTCAAGCCCGGCGACCGTTGGTGCGTCTGCGCCGCTCGCTGGCTACTGGTCGAGCAGGCGGGAGCAGCCTGCCCCATCGTCCTTGAAGCCACCCACGAGGCTACCCTCGCCATCGTCCCCTTCGAGGTCCTTATCCGCTACGCGGTCGTACCCGACAAATTGCATTAGTTTCCATTCGTCCCACTTCAAATTCCCCTCCGGAATCCATTCGTTTGCAAAACCTTGACACAGTTTTGCTTGACAACCCATACCCTTTGGCTTGACCGTAAGAACTATTACGACAATTCAACGAAAGGCCGTCTCTGAACGGTCTCGGCAGATACGACAGCCGACCTTCCAACGGCCAGCCATATTTGTTCACACACCGTCTTTGTCGCCGGTGTTGTCTTCAAGGAGCCAGTTCGATATGAAACTTCCATCCTCTAACAGCCTTCTGTCTCTCATCGCGGCAGCCCTGGTCGCTGTCTTCATGGTCATGCCTGCACACGCGCAGACCTCCGGTACCGGGACCATCACCGGCACAGTCACGGATACCTCCGGCGGCGCCGTCCCCAACGCCACGGTCATCATCACTGACACCGACACTGGCGTCTCGCGCACCATCACCACCAACGGCGCCGGCGAATACACCGCTCCGTTTCTCCTTCCCGGGCACTACGAAGTCGTCGTAGGCGGCGGGAACTACAGCAAGATCGATCGCAAGAATCTCGTCCTCACCGTGGGTCAGGTCCTCAACATCGACGCATCCCTGACCGCCGGAGCCGTCACCACCGAGATCCAGGTCACAAGCGAGTCTCCCATCGTCGACACCGACAAGACCGAAGTCTCCCAGACCGTCGGTCAGCAGCTCATCGGCAACCTTCCCGTCAACGGCCGCAACTGGAGCAACTTCGTCCTCCTCACCCCCAACGTCGTCCAGGACGGAGGAACCGGCCTCGTCGCCTTCCGCGGCATCTCCGGCCTCTACAACCAGAACTACGTCGACGGCGCCAACAACAACCAGATGCTCTTCTCTGAGGCCCGCGGACGTTCATCCGGAGCCCCCTACGTCTACTCCCTCGATTCCATCAAGGAGTTCCAGGCCGAGACCTCCAACTACTCAGTCGAGTTCGGTCAGGCCGTCGGCGGACAGGTCAACGCCATCACCAAGTCAGGAACCAACGCCATCCACGGCGACCTCTTCTACTACCTCCGCTACCCCAGCCTCAACGCCCTCGACCCCCAGACCAAGTGGAACGCCAAGTTCAACACCGCCAACCCTCAGGCTGCGGCCTTCCTCCTCACCCAGCCCATCCACCAGCAGCAGCAGTTCGGCGGCTCGGTCGGCGGCCCCATCATCAAGGATCGCCTCTTCTACTTCTTCACCTATGACGGCTTCCGCCGCGTCGGCAAGGCGCTCTACTACAACAACAACACCGTCACGTTGGTGCCCACTCCAGACCCCAAAAATTCCGGAACCATCATCTCGCCCACCCAGTGCCCGGCCACCATCACTGCCACCCAGTGCAACAACGCCATCAACTTCATCCTGAACAACGGCTTTGGTGCGCCCTCCCGCTTCGCCAAGACGAACCTCTTCTTCCCCCGCCTCGACTGGCACATCAATGCCAAGAACGATGCCTTCGTCAACTACAACTTCGCTGACTTCGACTCCTCCTACGGTTACAACGCCTCGCCTACTTTCTCCGGCAGCTCGCCTTCGACCAACGGCCCCACCAGCTACCACGAGCGCTTCCTTATCGCGGGATTCACCACTCAGGTCTCCAGCCGCTCCGTAAATCAGGTCCACTTCCAATACGGCCGCGACCTTGAGACCGCCGGCGAAAACGGCCCCGGACCCAGCGTAGGCATGGGCGTCTTCACCTACGGCATGCCTAACGCCCTACCCCGCATCGCCGAGCCCGACGAGCACCGCACCCAGATCACCGACGTCTTCAACACGGTCCACGGACATCACTCGCTCAAGTTCGGCGGCGACGTCAACCTCGTCCACGAGGTCATGATCAACCTATTCCAGGGCGGCGGTATCTACAGCTACTCCGGCTCCACCTCCGCGCAGAACTTCCAGGCCTGGTCGCAGGACGTCTTCGCCGGACAACCCGGCGACACTGACCCATATGCCGGCTACCACTACACCACCTTCGTCCAGACCATCGACCAGCTCAACACCGCTCCAAACACACAGGGCAAGGACGACTTCTGGATGAAGATGTTCGACGGCTTCGCCGAAGACTCCTGGAAGGTCCGCCAGAACCTCACCGTCACCGCTGGCATCCGCTACGACATCCAGCTCACGCCTGCGCCCATCAAGAACAACACCAACTACGCTCCGCTCTCGACGTACTACTCCTCCACCATCAAGAACGTCACCGACCGCGTCCAGCCTCGCGTAGCCGCCAGCTGGCAGCCGTTTGAAGGCACCGTCGTCCGCGCCGGTTATGGTCTATTCTCCGGTCTCAACCAGGGCTCCACCTACTACGCCATGCGCGTAGAAAACGGCGTCGTTCAGGTCAACTACAACTACGGCGGCTGCGGTGCTATCACAGGCACATCAACCTCGACCTGCAAGACCGTACCGTCCTCCACCAATACCCTTGCCTTCCCGTTTCTGCCCTTCCAGCCAACGGGTCCGGCGCTCTCCAACGTGCTCACACCCGTTGGCGGAACCGCTCCTGCCGTCGGCGGTCCTCAGGTTCTCGGCACGCAGAGCTTCCACGGCCTCGATCCCAACTTCGTCCCGCCCCTGGCGCACGAAGCTGAGCTCGGCGTCGAGCAGGCTCTTCCCGGCAAGATGTCTCTCTCCGTCGGCTACGTCGGCACTCGCAGCCTGCGCTTGCCCGTCTTCATCGACGCTAACCTCATCGGACAGACGCCGCACGGCTCGCGCACCTACAACGTCCTCGACGCCAGTGGCAACCTCGTCAAGCAGCTCACCGTGCCGGTCTATCTCAACACCGACCGCCGCGACTCGCGCCTGCAGTCCTACAACACCGGCTTCAGCGTAGCCAACACCTGGTACAACTCCCTCGCCGTTTCCCTCCGCCGGCCCTTCGCCAACGGTCTTGAGATCCTCGCCAACTACACCTGGTCCCGCGCCACCGACACCGACCAGGTCCAGGGAGCCTTCGGTACCTTCTATGGCGGCAACCCCGTCCTCGACCCCAACAACATCCGCAGAGAGAACGGACTCTCTGATATCGACGTCCGCAACCGCTTCGTTCTCAGCTTCGTCTACAACCCGAAGCTCTTCGAAAACAACAAGTGGGGCAAGATCCTCGTCGACGGCTTCACCTTCGCCGGTACCGAGACTGCCTCCGCCGGACAACCCATCGTGGCCAGCATGAGCGGAACTGTCTTCAATGGCAGTTCCGCCAGCAACGGTATCTTTGGCGCGGACGGCAACATCTATGGCGGAGCCATGAGCTCCAGCTCGGGTCTCGCCACCACCGGCCGTCCCCCGCAGATCGGCCGCAACAGCATCATCGGACCCGGCTTCAACAACTTCGACTTCCGCATCTCGCGTGACGTCCCCATCCACGAGTCCATCAAGCTCCAGTTCACCGGCGAGGCCTTCAACCTCCTCAACCGCCGCATCATCACCGGCGTGAACTCCACCTACTCCACCTACACGGCTGCTGCGGCAACTGGCTCCTGCAGCACCGCCACCCAAACCCCCGGTCCCGCCGGAGCTCCGCTGCAGGGCTGTATCGGTCCCTTCACCGGAACCGGCGCATCGGCCTTTGATGCTCCCTCGGGAACCAACAACACCCTCTACGGTCCGCGTCAGTTGCAGGTCTCCGCAAAGCTTTTCTTCTAAACAACGACAACTGCACCATTGGGCGGCATCGAAAGGTGCCGCCCTCTTTCTTTGCGCTTGATTTTCTTGCTTGTCATCAATCAGGCCGCCGACGCTCCAGCGACGCAGGCCGCTGAGGCTCCGGCAGAATCACATCCCGATTCTCCTTAGCCACCGGATGAACCCCAAAGTCCCACACCCCAAGGTTCACCTCGCGGTCGCTGATGATCTCCATCAGCGCGTACTCGCCGAAATCCAAAGGCTGCCGCGGCGTCAACTTCATCCAGTGGCCTCCGAGGAGCACCTCCTGGGCGGTCTCGACGACGTCCTCCTGCTGGTGAACGCTGCCCAGCGCACTTATCTTGAAGCTCGCGACGACGCGCACTCCCTGACGCACGTCCGCACGCACAATCACATAGCGACTGTTGGCAGACCCGCCCGACGGAGCATCTTTCATCGCGCTGCTCGCTCCATGCGTATCGACCGTCAACGGAGCTCCTCCCGTCGGCGGCGGCTCATCGCTGCCGATGCGGATGTACAGCAGAGGCGTATCCACATGGAACTGCACCGCGGCTTTCTCACCCTTGAGCTGCACGAGTTGATGTGAGCTCGACAGAGGATTCACCGCAGCCTTCAGCACGTTGTGCGCTGTGCTGCGGTTCAGATCGCCATCGGACTGCGTCATCGGCACCAACTCCGGCGTGCCCTGAAAGGTGTCCAACCCAAGCACGCTGTCCTGGTCCGGCAGGCGAAGGTCCTTGGCAACCTCTGGAGTATAAGAAGCCCGCTCGGCCTCTTCCTTCAGCAGCTCCGGGTCGAGCGGCGGAGGGCCCGAATTCTGGCCGGCCTCGTCAGCGGGCATTGTGTGCTGGAGTTCCCACTTCTTCGTAGCCTCGAAGTCGACCAGCGCGGCGGGAATCTCCTCCTCCGCGCCACCGCGCTCAGCACTGATGTAACGGACGCGGTCGCCAACCACGCGGTAGCTCATCACAATCTGGTAGCTGCCGTCCTTCAGAATCAGTCGCATACGATGAGGCTGCGACGTGCTGTCTGGCACCGGAAGGCTCTTCTGCGTCTGCTGCGCAACCAGCGAACGAGCAGAAAAAAGAACGGCTCCAGCCAGCAATATAGTGGTGAAAAGAGAGAACTTTCTGCGCATGGAATGCGTCCTATGGAGGGCCTTTTTTCACAGTTTAGAGCCTTATCCGGTTAGACGCAGTCAGACACAGCAGGAAGCAACAGCTTCGCCGCAGTTTGACTCACTCCTCGATATAACTTCCGCTCCACCTTCTCGGGCACGCACTTCGTCTCGCCGCGAGCCGTGACCGGAGGTCACTTCTAAGCAAAATTAGCGAGTCAGCGGTAGGGTTTCGCCGCTGACTCGCCAATTTCCTTCATCTCGTTTCAGCCTCTTGCGGCCAACTGCAGACTCTCTTCCAAAATGTCCAGCGCGATGTCGGCCTCGTGCTGGTTGACCACGAGTGGCGGGCAGAGGCGAATACTCGTCTCGCCGCACCCAAGAATCAGCAGACCACGCTCGAACGCAAGCTCCACGATGCGATCGCGCAGTGCACCCGCAGGCTCACGGCTCTGCTGATCTTTGACGATCTCGATCCCGATCATCAGACCCCGCCCACGAACCTCGCCGACGTGAGCGTGCTTCTTCACCCATGGGCGCAACCGCTCAAGCATCTTCTCCCCGACGGTCACAGTGTTCTGCATCGCCTCGCGCTCGATAACGTCCAGCGTGGCAAGCGCCGCCGCAATGCACACCGGATTACCTCCAAACGTGCTCGCGTGCGAGCCCGGCACCCAGTTCATGACTTCGGCCTTTGTCATGCAGATGCCCAGCGGCATTCCGCTGGCGATGCCCTTGGCGATGCAGACGATGTCCGGCTGTACGCCTGAGTGCTCAATCGCCCACCACTTCCCTGTTCGTCCGACGCCCGACTGCACCTCATCGGCGATCAACAGAATGCCGTGCCGGTCGCAGATGCGGCGGATCTCCTGCAGGAAGCTGTCCGGCGCAACAACGTACCCGCCCTCACCCTGAATCGGCTCGAGGATAATCGCAGCAACCTCCTCCGGCGGAAGGATCGTCTTGAAGAGCTTCTCTTCGATGTAGCGCGCACAGCCCAGCGCAAATGCCTCTTCCTCCTGCGGACCACCGCTGCAACCGCGATACGCATACGGATACCGGACGTGAGTCACTCCAGGAACCAGCGGCGAGAAGCGCCGCTTCTGCTGCGGCTTCGATCCGGTCACCGAGAGAGCCCCCATCGTACGGCCGTGGAAGCCGCCGAAGAAGCTGATGATGTTCTGGCGTCCCGTGTGATAGCGCGCGACCTTCAGCGCACACTCAACCGCCTCTGCGCCCGAGTTGCCGTAGTAAAAACGGTGCGGCCCCGGCATCGGAGCGATCGCGGAGAGCCGCTCTGCCAATCGCAGCAAGTGCTCGTAGTAAAAGTCCGTCCCCGACATGTGCAGCAACTCGGCGGCCTGGTCCTGAATCGCCTTGACGACCTCGGGATGACAATGCCCTGTCGAATTCACCGCAATGCCCGCAGCAAAGTCGAGAAATTCGTTGCCATCCACATCGGTCACCCGAACGCCGCGGCCGGACTTCGCCACCATGGGGTAGCTGCGCGTGTAGCTGGGTGAGATCAGCCTCTCATCTTCAGCAACTGCCTTCTGGGCAAGCGGCCCAGGAAGGGCAGTCTTCAGCTTGGGGCCAAACTTTGCATAGTCTGCTTCGGTTCCAACTCGGGTCTGCTCGGTGGTCATGATGCTCATGCGATCTCCTTCGGTTATCAGCGGTGGACGGGTTAGCTGCTCCGGGATGCCGCGAGGTAGCACGTTTGTGCCTGCAATAAGCGGGATTCAGGATGGGACGGCGCTGGGCGAGGACTTCGCCGGCTTGAAGAATGCGCTTCGATTAGTCGCCGGCGAAGAGGCTAGGTCGCGTGCGAGCAGGCAGCACGCACAGATACTTGCGCGGCATCTGCTGCGTCCTCGAACGGCACCATGCGCCTGTAGCCTTGCAAGTCCGCTCTTTCGCGACTGAGAGAATATTTCTCACGACTGGCCTGTGCCGCGAGTATAGCGCATCAAGCCGATTTAACGGAGAGCATTTCCTGGCACAACCGGGTGTGGAGCGTCATCACCGAACTTGATCGTAAACGTAAGAATCTGCATCAGCAGGTCGCGCTGTTGCGTTGTGAAGTCGAAGCAGAGCACCTCGCCCGACTCCTTGGCCGCCGAGGACGAGCTCGACTTGGAGTGCGACGCCGGTATCTCACTAAGAAAACAGGCCTTGGCGGCATAGGTCGTCACGACGGGCTTCCCGCCGGTAGCGGGCACATCCGGAGTCGCAGAACCGAGCGTCACCGCAGCCGGCCTGCCATCGATCGAATAGCGGTAAGGTTCCTGCAGGAGCGTTGGGTTTCCATACCGCCTGAGCTGACGCAGAATCTGCTCCTTCGTAAAGGAGTCCGTCTGCTCCGCCTGCTTCAGCACGCCCGGGCATGCGCCGTCGATTCCGGAGACCACAAACGCCGAGGCGCCCATCTTGCTCTCTGACCCCGCCGTAAGGATCGACCGCACACACTGCGTTTGCGCCCCGCCTTTGTCTGCAGACTTAGGCTTGGCCGCCGCCGTATCAACCGGCGTGAACTCCCCGGGATAGGTAAAGAGGATATCCAGTGCAGAATCGTGAAAGACCCTGATCTCTGGTGCCGGAGTAGTGGAGGCGCCTTGCGCAAGACAAACAACAGCAAGCAACGACGCGCAAACTGCGCATAACCGGGACAGCATAACCCTATCCTAGCATCGCCTTTATCGTGAAAATAATGCCCGGTTTCACGCTTCGGTCTTAACGTCTTCTTTACGCCGTCTCTATAAATCTTTTATGCCCCCCATACGGCTCTTTTATTCGCAAACTGCTTTTCTTGTGGCATCGCCTTTTACCCGAAAAACAGGGAACCGAAGGAGGGGCCATGTTCACTCGATCCATCTGCATCTATCTCGCGCACTCCGCCGCCGCCCGCGCCCGGACGTCACGCTTCGCTCTCATTCTGGTTCTACTTTGTTCATCGCTCGGCGTTGCGCACGGCCAGTCCACCTTCGGCAGCATCCGCGGGGTCGCACAGGATGAGTCCGGCGGCGTTCTGCCCGACACACAGTTGATCGTTCACAGCATCGATGAAAACACTGATCGTACCGTGACGACCGACGCCGACGGCAGCTTCGTCGCCGAAAATCTCAAGGCCGGCAGCTACAGCCTTCGCGCTCATCACGATGGCTTCGCCGAGACCCTGGTCAACGGCGTTAAGGTGGACGCCCGCCAGGATGTTCGCCTGACCGTCGTCCTCAAAGTTCTCGCGCAAAACACGACCGTGGAAGTCAGTGCGGGCGCCGATCAGGTCAACAGCGAAAACGCTGCAATTGGCGATTCCAAGGACAACCTGCAGATGACCCAACTCCCCCTGAACAACCGTGCGACGACCACCAGTCCGCTCGGCGCGCTTGGCCTCTCGCCCAACGTGCAGCAGGACAGCCAGGGCAACATCGCTCTCGGCGGTGCCAGCTCGTCAATGGTCAATTTTTCAGTGGACGGCATCTCGACGGTGAACGTCCGCCAGAACGGCGCACTGCAGGATGCTTACCCCTCGCAGGAGGGCATCTCTGCTGTGAAAGTCACCGCCTTCAACAACAGTGCGGAGTTCTCTCAAGTCGGCGACGTCACCTTCACGACAAAGAATGGAACGAACGCCTATCACGGAAGCGCCTTCGAATACCTGCAGAATCAGGCGCTCGATGCAATCCCCTATGGCTTCTCAAGCAAGGCTCCGAAGAAATTCAACACCTTCGGCGGCTCGCTGAGTGGCCCTGTCGTCATTCCGCATCTCTTCGACGGACACAACAAAACCTTCTTCTTCGCCGACTACGAGGGCAACCGCCGCACAACCGCAGTCGCAGAGCAGTTCCTCGTCCCCACGCAGGCCGAGCGCAACGGCGATCTCACCGCCCTTGGCGGCAACGTAATTCCGCAGTCCAGCATCAGTCCAACTGCGACTGCGCTGCTCAGCTACTACCCGCTGCCCAACATTGCAGGCAACGGATTCAACTACGAGAATTTTCAATCGACACCTGCGCGAACCGATGGCGCAGATCTGCGCATCGATCAGACCATCACTTCCAAACAGTCTGCCTATGCGCGATTCAGCCGCAAGAACATCTCCTCTGACTATGCAAACCCATTGCTCCCCAACGATGCTGACAGCATCCACAATCGCAGCCTGCTCGTCTCACACACCTACGCCATCACGCCAAAGCTGCTGAACGAATTCCGCTTCGGCTTCACCAACGTGACTACCAGCGTCGGCTTCCCCATCTCTGGCGCCGCCGCCTTGCAGCAGCTCGATCTGCAGGGAGTCGACATCAGCCAGCACCCGAACACACACGCGTTCCCAACCTTCAACTTCAGCGCGGGCACCGGCTTCACGCCCATCGGCCGCGACAAGACCGGCGTAACGCAGTCGAAGACACTGCAGATCGCCGACAACGTCACTTACACTCTCGGCAAACACACCCTCAAGGCTGGCATCGATATCCGTCGCGTGCGCTACTTCGACGTCGAGCTCTTCCTTCCTTCGGACGACTTCGGCTCATTCACCTTCCAGCCGACATTCACCGGCAACGCCTTCGGAGACTTTCTGGAAGGCGCACCAACCACGCTCTTCTTCGCCGTCTCCAGCCCAGACGTAGGCGGTACCGCCACGCAGTACAGCCTCTTCGCCCAGGACGAGTTTCAGGTCACCAGCAAGCTCACGCTGAGCTACGGCCTGCGCTGGCAGGTGCTTCCCGGCTTCCACGAAGACGGAGGCAATCTAGCCAACTTCGATCAGCGCAACAACTCCATCGTCGTTCCCGATGAGTTGGCCTCGTACCTCGCCGCGCAGAAGATCCAATCCTCGAACCTTGCCTTCCAGCAATCCTTCAACGCGTGCAATCTCGGCTACACTGCGCTGCCTTGCACGAAGTACGTGACCGCCAGTCAGGACGGCCTTCCGCAGAGCCTTCGCAACGTCTACCACGGCAATCTGCAGCCGCGAATCTCCGTCGCCTATCGTCCCTTCAACGACACAAAGACCGTCGTTCGCGCCGGCTTCGGCATCTACACCATGACCAACCTCGGCCCGCTGTCGTTCAACAACAGCGGCAATCCCACCTCGAATCTTCACACCTACTCCAACACCCTCGTAACCGATGCGAGCGGCACACATCCGCTCATCCAGTTCCCAAACACCGCGCCTCCCACCGTCGGTGTACAGTACGGCGGCGGCGGCCTCGATCAGGGTGTCGACCCCAACTATCGCGACCCACAATCAAACCAGTGGAGTTTTACCGTCGAGCGTCAGCTCAATGACTCCACGGCCCTGCGCGCAAGCTACGTCGGCATGCACACCTACCGGCTGAGCTTGACCGAGGACCTCAACCAGATCCCAGCAAGCACAACTCCCTACGCCACTACGACGGCGAGCCCGTATGTCGATCCTCGCGCGCCTTACGCAAACTGGACGACACTCTACAGCACTTTCAACGCAGGCAAATCCAACTACAGCGCCTTTGAGCTTGATGCCACTCGCCGCATGGCGCATGGTCTCTACTTCGATGCCAACTACACCCTCGCAAAAAATCTCGCAGACAATCAGGGCGACGCGCCCAGCAGCTTTGCCGGAGAGGTGAACTACGGCATTCCTATCGCTGACCGCTTCCACATCACTCAGGACTACGGCAACGTCCAGGGCACGCGCCGCAATCGCCTCCTCCTATCGGGCGTCTATCAGCTTCCCTTCGGCGCAGGCCGGCAATTCATGAGCGGCGGCGGATGGAAGAATCTCGTGCTGGGCGGATGGGACCTCACCAACATCACGCTGCTGGAGACTGGGCCTTGGCTCACCCCGAGCATCAGCTCAGGCGGCTGCCAGGTTGCCTCGAATCCGGATGGCTCCTGCCCGGCGCTCGCGAATGGTCAGCCGCAGACCAACGATCAGTCCAACACCAACGTCGCCAACCGCGGCGCGATCATTCGCCCTGATGCTGTGTCGAAGAACTACTACGCCGGACAGTCGAACGCGCACTACTTCAACCTTGCCGCCTTCGCGCCGACTCCAGTCGGAGCAGGCCGTTTTGGCAACGCCGGAGTCGGTATCCTGCAAGGTCCCGGGACCGCGGCCGTGAGCCTCGGGCTCGCCAAGACCTTCCCCATCACCGAGCGGCTTCACGCGCGCTTCGAATCCACCTTTACCAACGTGCTGAACCACACGAACTTTGCACCCCCGGCAACCGTTGTGGACAGCCCGTCTACGTTCGGCGCCCTCATTGGACCGCAGACCGCAGAAAACGCCGGCAACCGCACCGGACAACTCGCCTTGCGTCTCGACTTCTAACAGCAATCAAAAACAGAAAGCGGCAGAGCTGAATGGCTCTGCCGCTTTTCTTTATCTGCAGCGTCATTCTACTTCCTTCGCCAGCGAACCCCGTCCTTCGAGTCCTCAAGCAAAATCCCCTTCGCTAAAAGTTCATTGCGAATCGCATCCGCGCGCGCAAAGTTCCTCGTCTTCTTGGCCTGTGTCCTCTCTGCGACCAGGGCATCGATGTCAGCGTCAGAGAGCGACAGCGTCGCCACCATCTCCGGAGACGCCTCACCCAGTCGCCCCTCGGCCTCGGCCCATTTCAACGCCGCTCGCGTAATGTCGGCATCGCGATCCTCAAGCACCGCGAAGACGCCGTCGAACAACTCCAGCACGTGCAGAATCTCGCTGACATTTCCAGCTCGCAACGTGCCTGCATCCGCAGCGGAGTTCGCTGCACGCACGAGCTCGAAGATCGCTGCACGCGCCTCCGCGGTGTTCAAATCGTTCGCCAGTGCGGCGGTGTAATCCTGCTCAGCCTTCGAGGTCGCCTGGGCAATCGCCTCGTCCCGCCCGTCAGGGAAGCCGCCCTTCAGCATGCGCTGATGAAACGTGCGCAGCCGGTCGATCGCATTCGTCGACTCTTTCAGGCTCTCGAACGTAAAGTTCATCTGATGCCGATAGGGCACCGAGATCAGCAGAAAACGTATCGCGGACGCGCGATGTCCCTTCAACAGCAGGTCACGCAAGGTGTAGAAGTTTCCCTCCGACTTCGACATCTTGCGCCCCTCCACCAGGAGGAAGCGCACGTGCATCCAGTGGCGCGCAAACGTGTGTCCGGTCGCTGATTCAGACTGCGCAATCTCATTCTCGTGGTGCGGAAACATCAGGTCTTCGCCGCCGCAGTGCAGATCGAACGACTCGCCCAGATACTTGATCGCCATCGCCGAGCACTCAATGTGCCAGCCTGGCCGTCCGCAGCCTATCGCCGTATCCCAGTGCTGCTCGCCCGGCTTGCACGCCTTCCACAGCGCAAAGTCACGCGCGGCATCCTTTTCATACTCATCCACATCAACGCGCGCGCCATCTTCGATCCCTTCGAAGTCCTTACGCGAGAGCTTGCCGTACTCAGGAAAGCGCTTGATACGGAAGTACCAGCTTCCATCGTCGGTCTGGTATGCGATGTCCTTCTCGGCGAGCTTCTCGACCATCGCCACCATCTCAGGAATGCAGCTCGTCGCGTGCGCCACCTCTTCCGCCCGCTGAATGCCGAGCGCATCCGAGTCCTCAAAAAACGCTCGTTCAAACTTAACCGTGTAGTCGGCAATTGGCTGCCCTGCAGCAGCTGCATTGCGAATGATCTTGTCGTCCACATCGGTCACGTTCATCACGAACCTGACCTTCATCCCCTGCTGCACGAGGAACCGGCGCAGCACATCTACATGCAGAAAGGTCCGGAAGTTGCCGATATGGCCGTAGTCGTACACCGTGGGGCCGCAGCAATACATTCGCAGCTCGGGTGCGCCAACCGGCTCCAGCGTCTCAATCTTGCCGCCCAGGGTATTGAAGAGTTCCATCGTTGCCACGTGCGCTTTTATCCTGCCGCAGCCGAGCACGTAGCGCGGCGCAGACCACTTTTCTTTTGAATTGTCTCCATCGATTTTAGCCGATAGCCACTTATCTCCGGTCTTCCATAACCCGCTATTCCCGCCCCAACCGAAGATGAGGCGTCGCCCCCATATCATCGTCCGCAAACTGCCCCAGCACAAACTTCGGCCACGCAGCCGCGGCAATCATGGCCGCATTGTCCGTCGAGAGGGCGAACGAAGGAAACGCCACCGGCAGCCCTCGCTTGTCGGCCTCCGCCTGAAAACGCCGCCGCAACTCGCGGTTCGCCGCCACGCCACCCGAGACCACAATGCCCCGCGCACCAAACGCCTCCGCCGCAGCGAAGGTCTGGCGAAGCAAATTTCCCACCACCGCATACTGAAACGAAGCGATCAGATCCAGCGTCTGCGCATCGCAAAGCGCAAAGACCTCATCCGATCCCGGCTTCAACTCCGGCTTCGCAGCCAGCGCCGCACGTCGCGCCTCCACACTCTCGCGCATGTGATGCGTCTCGATATACCGCAGCACCGCCGTCTTGATTCCGCTGAACGAAAAATCAAATACCAGCCCTTCTTCAGCCGCACGAGCCTTCCGGTTGTCCGCCACTCCCTCACGATGTGGACGCGCCTTGATAGGAGCAAAGTGAAACGGCACAGCCCGCGGATTCCCCTTTACTGCCAGAGCATCGATCCAAGGCCCTCCCGGATATCCCAACCCCAGCAGCTTCGCGACCTTGTCGTAAGCCTCGCCCGCGGCATCATCCACCGTGCGCCCCACGTTGCGATACCGCCACGCGCCCTCGCTGCCCTCCGTCTGCGCGAGATAAAGATGCGTATGTCCTCCCGAGACGACCAGCGCCAGCAGCGGTAACTCCATCGGCGTTTCGGCCCTCTGGCGAGCCTCCATCAGCACTGCATGGATATGTCCCTCCAGATGATTCACCCCAATCAGCGGCTTGCCCAACCCAAAGCTCAGCGCCTTCGCATAGGTAATCCCCACCAGCAGCGCGCCCGCAAGCCCCGGCCCCTCGGTCACGGCGACGGCGTCGATATCCTCAAGTGCCACACCGCTCCGCGACAGCGCCTCGCGAACCACGGGCACAACATTGCGCAGATGCTCCCGCGAGGCCAGCTCCGGAACCACGCCGCCATAGTTCGCATGCAGATTCATCTGCGACGCGACCACATTCGACAGCGCCTCTGTGCCACCGCGCACCACCGCCGCAGCCGTCTCGTCGCACGAGCTCTCAATGCCAAGAATCAGGCCGCTGCCGGTCACATCACGCATCTCTTTATCATAGGTGAGTAGACCGCATGGCACCCAGCTTCCATCCCGACCAGCGATACG
This sequence comes from uncultured Acidobacteriaceae bacterium, assembly GCA_963741395.1. Taxonomy (GTDB): domain Bacteria; phylum Acidobacteriota; class Terriglobia; order Terriglobales; family Acidobacteriaceae; genus Edaphobacter. The sequence goes on along the minus strand of CAVUHV010000001.1, from coordinate 332,186 downwards.
CCGCAGCGCACGAGATCGTCACCACGCTCCGCAACGCCGGCCACCAGGCCTACCTCGCCGGAGGATGCGTGCGCGATCTCCTCCTCGGCCTCGCCGCGCAGGACTACGACGTAGCCACCAGCGCCACGCCCGACATCGTCCTTCAACTCTTCCCTGACAAAAAGACCCTCACCGTAGGCGCACACTTCGGCGTCGTCCTCGTCTGTGAACCAAACAACGGGGACGACAACATCATCTCCACCGAGGTCGCCACCTTCCGCCACGACGGCGTCTATTCGGACGGCCGCCGCCCGGACACCGTTCGCTACTCCACCGACCCGCGCGAAGACGTGCGGCGCCGCGACTTCACCATCAACGGCATGCTGCTCGATCCCGCCATCCTCGAGAAAACCGGCGACGCGACCGCCGCAACTCTCGACTACGTCGGCGGCCGCGACGACCTCGCCGCCCACCTCATCCGGGCCATCGGCAATCCCGCAGAGCGCTTCGCCGAAGATAAGCTGCGTATGCTTCGCGCCGTCCGCTTCGCCTCGCGCCTCGACTTTGAGATCGAGTCCGGAACCTTCGCCGCCATCCGCAACGCAGCATCGCAGATTCATCAGGTCAGCCCTGAGCGCGTCCGCGACGAACTCACCCTCATGCTCACCGAAGGCCGCGCCCGGCGCGCCTTCGAACTGCTCGACACAACCGGCCTCCTCGCGCAAATCCTTCCCGAAGCCACACGAATGCACGGCGTCCGGCAGCCGCCCGAGTTCCACCCCGAAGGCGACGTCTGGGTCCACACCATGCTGCTCCTCGAAAAACTCCCCGCTGGCGTCTCGCCCACACTCGCCTGGGGAGCGCTCCTCCACGACATCGGCAAGCCCGCCACATTCCGTGCGCCAGACCCCAACGACCCATACGACCGCATCCGCTTCAACGGCCACGTCGAAGTCGGCGTCCGTATGGCAGAAAAAATCCTCTCCCGCCTGCACTTCTCCAAGGAAGAGTCCGCGCAGATCGTCGCTCTCGTCAAGAACCACATGCGCTTCGGTGACGTGATGCACATGCGCCAGTCCACCCTCAAGCGCTTCCTCCGCCTGCCTCACTTCGACGAACACCTCGAACTACACCGCATCGACTGTCTCTCCGCCCACGCCGACCTCTCGCTCTACCACTTCACAAAAGAGCAATACGAAAGCGCCCCCGAAGAGGAGATCCGCCCCAAGCTCCTCCTCACCGGCCGCGAACTCATTGCCGCCGGCTACCAGCCCGGCCCGCGCTTCAAGGTGATGCTCGAAGCCGCAGAAGACGCCCAGCTTGAAGGTGCCGTCACGACGCCCGAACAGGCACTATCACTTCTTCGCGAGCGCTTCGGGAAGCCCGTCTCTTCCTAACCGCACGACGGGCGCGTCTTTGCGCTAAACTCATCCGTCGAACCCACAGACCTCCGCCATGCCCCACAAATATCTGCTCTTCGCCTTCACCGCCTTCACCGCCTTCACCAGCCTCAACGCTGCTGTCATCGGAACCAGCAAGCCCGCCGAGTCCATCACAGCCGAGCGCATCGCCCAGTTCCCCGCCAAAGACCGCGCCGCATGGACGGCCTATCTCGAACGGTCCCAAAAGCAGTTGCAGGTTGACCGAGCCACTCTCGCTGCAGAACGAACGCCCGGCACACCGGTCCCGCCACTCCCAAAGGAAGGCTTCGCCGCGCGCAGCATGCCGCTTGAGCGCGACGCCGCATGGTACGGCACTCCCGAAGCGCATCACATCGCGGACGTCATCGTCAGCTTCCAGACCCCCGCCGGCGGCTGGAGCAAGAACCTCGACTTCACCGGCGAGCCCCGCGGCCACGGCCAGAGCTATACCACTGACAATCTCAACAAGCACCCGAGCCCTGACGACTTCGACGCGCCTCGCGACCCCAACTGGAACTACGTCGGCACTCTGGACAACGACGCCACCACCACTGAGCTTCGCTTCCTCGCCCGCGTCTCGGCAGCCACAACAACCCACGAAGGCGATCCATACCGCGCCAGCTTCCTCGAAGGCATCCACTACCTCCTCGCCGCACAGTTCCCCAACGGCGGATGGCCGCAGGTCTGGCCCCTGGAAGGCGGCTACCACGACGCCATCACTTACAACGACAACGCCGTCTCACAGGCCGCCGAGTTGATGACAGCCGTTGCCACCGGCACTGGCCAATACTCCTTCGTTCCGACAGATCTTCGCAAGCAGGCCGCAGCCAGCGCAGACCGCGCGCTCGCATGCATCCTCCGAACCCAGATCATCGTCAATGGCAAGCGCACAGCATGGGCGCAGCAGAACGACGCGCTGACGCTCGTCCCCGTCTCAGGCCGCAACTACGAGCCAGCCGCTCTCTCCAGCGGCGAGAGCGCCGACCTCCTCATCTATCTCATGCGCCTGCCAAATCCCTCACCGCAGGTGATTGCCGCCGTTCAGGATGGCATCACATGGCTCAAATCCACCGCTATCTACGGAGAAGCCTGGGCCGGTGGCCGCGGCGATCCCGCCGGCCGCCACCTCGAACCCAAGGCCGGTGCTGGCCCCATCTGGGCGCGCTACTACAGCATCACTACAGGCAAGCCCATCTTCGGCGACCGTGACAAGACCATCCACGACGACGTCGCCGAACTCTCCCTCGAACGCCGCAACGGCTACGCATGGTACAGCTCCGGTCCGCAGCAGGCACTCGATGCCTACGAGGCATGGAGCAAGCTGCACGCCGCTGCTCTCAAGACTCCCGGCATCTAACCGCCCCATGAACAATGCGAAACAGGATGTACTCGTCATCGGCGCGGGAATGGCCGGGCTCACCGCCGCTCGCACTCTCGCTGAAGCCGGTCTCCGCGTCACTGTGCTCGAGGCTCGCGACCGCATCGGCGGCCGCATCTTCACACAGCGCTCGGGCAACGAAGTCATCGAACTCGGCGCGGAGTTTATCCACGGCCGCCCGCCAGAGCTCTGGGCCATCGTGGACGAAGCCGGCCTGGAAACCTACGAGCGCGACGGCGCCCAGTTCTGCTTCCAAGACTCCCGACTCGCCGAGTGTGGCTCCTCCATGGGCCCCGCCTTCCACCTGCTCGACGGCCTCGAAGATTACTCCGGCGCCGACCTCAGCTTCGCGCAATATCTCGATACCCTCTCCGCCTCACCCGACGAACGCCAATCCATTCTGGGCTACGTCGAGGGTTTCAACGCCGCGGATAGCCGCGAGATTAGCATCATCTCCCTCGGCGTACAGCAAAAGGCCGAGGAATCCATCGGGGGCGGCATCATCGGCTGTGGCGTTCGCCGCGGCTACAACTCGATCACTGACTTCCTCACCCAACGCATCGCACACGACAACGGCACAATACGCCTCGACACGACCGTTCGCGAACTGAACTGGCGCGCCGGTAACGTCGAAGCCATCACAACCTCCGGCTCATTCACCGCACAACAGTGCATAGTCACGCTGCCGCTCGGCGTCCTGCAAAACAAAAGCGTCGCCATCACTCCAACTCCCGAACCCATCCTCACCGCTGCCTCGAAGATGCGCATGGGACAGGCATCCCGCATCACTCTTGCCTTCCGCGAACCCTTCTGGAAGCATCTCCCGCATCCGCCAAATCTCGAAAATTTAAGTTTCCTCTTCAGCTTCGAAAAAATGCCCCGAGTATGGTGGACCTCCCATCCAGAACCGGGCAACACAATCACCGGGTGGATCGGAGGCCCACGCTCCGCCCAACTCAACAATCTCAGCAACGATCAACTCGCCGACCACACCTGCGCCACTCTCGCCGAGATCTTCAGCATCAACCCCACAGCGCTGCGCCAATCTCTCCTAGGCTGCTTCCATCACAACTGGCAGAGCGACCCCTACGCCCTCGGAGCCTACTCTTACGTCGCCGCCGGAGGCATCGAAGCTCCCTTACAAATGACGCGGCCGATCTCAAACACGCTCTTCTTCGCCGGCGAGCACACCGACACCACCGGCCACTGGGGAACCGTCCACGCCGCCATCCGTTCCGGCCTACGCGCCGCAGCGCAGATCCTCGAATCCGGCGCTTGAACCATCGCCCACCGCGAGGCGATTCGGGCCTCGCGCAAGCGTTAATCCCAAAGTGGAAAACATCTGCTATCCTTCCCTGCATCTCAAGGCGGTATGGGTGATATGAAGAAACTCCTGAACACTCCTGCGCAATCCGAGCCAAATACTCAGATCACAGTTGATGGCCAACAAGTTCCCGCTCGCTCCGGCGAATTGCTCATCGATCTCCTTAACCGCCGCACCGCCGTCCACGCGCAAAAGGCCATCCCGCAGGTCTGCTACCTCGAGCAGATGGGGCCCATCCAAAGCTGCGACACCTGCATGGTCAAGGTCAGCGCCGCGGCAGGAGAACCTGCACAGTTCGTCCGCGCCTGCAGCACCCAGGTCAAATCCGGTATGAGCGTCGATACCGCAAGCGAAGCTGTCGACATCGCCCAGCGCGAGGCCTTCGACCGCATCCTCAAGAACCACATGCTCTACTGCACGGTCTGCGACAACAATAACCACAACTGCACCATCCACAACACCACCGCGCTGCTCGACGTAAAACACCAGTCACGTCCTTTCACGCACAAGCCCTACCCGCAGGACCACTCCAACCCCTTCTACCGCTACGACCCCGACCAGTGCATCCTCTGCGGTCGCTGCGTCGAAGCCTGCCAGGACGTCGAAGTCAACGAGACCCTCAGCATCAACTGGGAGAGCGATCATCCTCGCGTCCTGTGGGATGGAGGCGAAAAGATTGATGGTTCCTCCTGCGTCTCCTGCGGCCACTGCGTCAACGTCTGCCCCTGCAACGCGCTGATGGAAAAGACCATGCTCGGCCACGCGGGCTATCTGACCGATCTTCCCCCCACGGTCCTCGACAACATGATTGACGTCGTCAAAGCCATCGAGCCACCCATCGGCTACGGGCCCATCCTCGCGCTCTCGGAGATGGAATCCGCCATGCGCGACGCGCGCACCAGGCACACCAAGACGGTCTGTACCTACTGCGCCGTCGGTTGCAGCTTCGAGGTCTGGACTCGCGACCGCTATATCCTCAAGGTCGAGCCCACGCACGGGCCGGCCAACGGTATCTCCACCTGCGTCAAAGGCAAGTTCGCCTGGGGCCACATCAACTCCCCGGACCGCCTCACCAAACCCCTCCTCCGCAAAGGTGACACCTTCGTCGAGATCACATGGGACGAAGCCCTCGACGTCATCGAAAAAAGATTAAGCAGATAAAAGAAGCCCACGGCCCCGATGCCCTAGCCTTCATCGCCTCCTCCAAGTGCACCAACGAGGAGAGCTTCCTCATGCAGAAGCTGGCCCGCGCCGTCATCGGCACCAACAATGTCGACAACTGCGCCCGTTATTGCCAGAACCCCGCCACCATGGGTCTGCAGCGCACCGTAGGCTTCGGCGGCGACTCCGGCTCGATCTCAGATATCGAAAAGGCCGGCCTCGTCGTCATCGTAGGAGCCAACCCCGCCGAGAACCATCCTGTCCTCGCCACCCGCGTTAAGCGCTCGCACAAGTTCCGCGGCCAGCGGCTCATCGTCGTCGATCTCCGCAAGCACGAGATGGCCGAGCGCGCCGACATCTTCATGCGCCCCAACCCTTCCACCGATGCCGTCTGGATGAACGGCGTCGCCAAATACATCCTCGATCACAATCTGCACAACCCAAAGTTCATCGAGCAGTGGGTACTCAACTTCGACGAGTACAAGAAATCCCTCGAACCCTACACGCTTGAGTACACAGAGAAGATCACTGGCGTCCCCCAGGCTACCCTCATCACCGTGGCCAACGAGATCGCCGCAGCCGACGGCGTCTGCATTCTCTTCGCCATGGGTGTCACCCAGCACTGCGGCGGCTCCGACACGGCCACCACGCTCTCCAATCTCCTCCTCCTCACCGGAAACTACATGCGTCCCGGCGCCGGAGCATACCCCCTCCGCGGCCACAACAATGTTCAGGGAGCGAGCGATATGGGCTCTATGCCCAACGTCTTCTCCGGCTACCAGAAAGTCGACGATCCCGAGATCCGCGCCAAGTTCGAAGCCCATTGGGGAGTCACCATTCCTACCACCAAAGGCCTCGACAACCACGAGATGATCCGCGCCATCCAGGACGGCAAACTCAAGAGCCTCTACATCAAGGGTGAGGACACTATCACCTCCGATGCCAACGCCGGCGACGTCGGCGACGCGCTCAGCGTGTGCGAGTTCTTCGTCGTCCAGGACATCAACTTCTCCGAGACCTGCCGCTACGCCGACCTCGTCCTACCCGCTGCCGCCTCGCTCGAAAAAGAGGGCACCTTCACCAGCACCGAGCGACGCATCCAGCGAATCTATAAGGCGATGGAGCCGATCGGCGAAGCCAAGGCTGACTGGGAGATCATCCAGCTTATCGCCAACCGCATGGGCGGCAACTGGAAGTACAACCATCCCTCCGAGATCATGGATGAGATAGCCAGCCTCACTCCCATATTCGCGGGCGTCAGCTACGACCGTCTTGAAGGCTTCAATTCTCTCCAGTGGCCCGTCGCAAAAGACGGCAAAGACTCGCCGCTCCTCTTCACCGAAAAATTCAACTTCCCTGACGGAAAGGCCCGCTTCTATCCCATCGCCTGGATCCCGCCCTCCGAAGAGGTCAGCGAAAAGTTCGATCTTCACCTCAACAACGGCCGCCTGCTCGAGCAGTTCCAGCAGGGCAGCATGACCTATCGCACCCCCGGCTTCAAGACCCTGTCCCCCACCACGTTCCTCGAGATCTCACCCGAACTCGCCGCCGAGCGCGGCATCACGACCGGCCGCCACGTTGAGCTCACGAGCCCCCACGGCGTCGTCCGCGTACAGGCAGTCGTTACCGACCGGGTCCAGGGCAGACAGCTCTACATGCCCATCAACTCCGTCGAAGAGCCCGTCAACCGCCTCACCAGCAGCTACACCGACCGCGCCACCCACACACCCGCTTACAAGGAGACTGCCGTCCTCATGAGACTCCTCCCGGAACGCGGCAAAGACGATAAAAGCCCCATTCCCCGCGGCAACTTCCGCAACGGCCACCGCACCCCGCAAGACGGCGTCGAGATCGAGCGTAAGTGGGCCCGCGCCGACTACAAACTCCCAGGGACGTCGCCCAACGACAAACTCGTCCAGATCGCCTCAACCACCGTATAAATGTAGCTTCTTAGCCTTTAGCTAGAAGCTAAAAGCTAGGAGCTAGGAGCTTCCTTCCAATGGCCAAACCGCTCACCTTCAAGCCCGCCCCCGTCGATCCCCACCTCGAACTCGAGCGCCGCCTCAACGCAGCCCCACGCGAGCACGCCGAAGCTCTGCTCCTCCTCTACGACACCCTCCAGGCCGCGCACGACAAAGGCTTTCTCGATACCCTCCACGGCATGCTCAGCGCCCGTGACGCCATCGCCGAAAAACTGTCCGGGTTCGCCAAAACCCCCGAAGGCGAGGCCGGCATGCGCAATCTCCTCGAATCCGCCAGACTCTACTGCTCCATCAATCCCGACCTCCACGAGCGTTTCAATAGAGCCTTCGCGCAAACCATAAAGGAGTATGATGAGGAACGCAAACCTCCCTCACTCTGGCAGATATTCAAGCGAGCCAACAGCGAGGACGGCCGTCGCTCCCTCTCTTTCTTCACGTTCATGCTCACAAATCTCGGCCGGTCGTTCAGGCGTGATCGGACAAGTTAGGCACATCGTTGAGCGTTCCATTAGTTGACAAAATCAAACAATATAGTTGACTATGTCAAGCATATTGCTTGGAGCCGTCTCTCGATGCCCTCCGCCGATCCAAACGAGATTGCCTCCGTCCGCCGCTTCAGCCGCTTCTATACCCGGATCATCGGAACCCTCGATGAGCATCTGCTGCACAGCAGACTGTCGCTCGCCGAGGCGCGGGTGCTGTATGAGTTGGCGAACCGCAGCGAGCCGACCGCATCGGAGATCGCCAACGACCTCAACCTCGACATGGGCTACCTCAGCCGCATCCTTCGAGCCTTCTCCTCGGCAAAGCTCCTACGTCGTCACCGCTCGAAGACCGACGGCCGCCAGACGCTGCTCTCGCTCACTCCCATCGGGCAGCATCAGTTCAAAGTTCTGGATCGGCAATCGAGCGATCAGGTGCGCCAGATGCTCGAACCTCTGAGCACCGACCAACGCGCCCAGCTCGTGCGCTCCATGTTCACCATCGAATCCCTGCTCGGCGGAAAGGCGTCGGTCTCAAGACCGTTTACTCTTCGCCCACATCGGCCCGGCGACATGGGATGGGTCATTGAGCGACACGGCGCCGTCTATGCCCAGGAATACGGGTGGGACCAGCGCTTCGAGGCTCTCGTCGCGCGCATCGCCGCAGATTTCATCGACAACTTCGACCCCGCGCGCGAGCGCTGTTGGATCGCAGACCGCGATGGGGAGCGCATCGGCTGCGTGTTTCTCGTGCAAGATCGCGAGCGTGCGGAGTCTTCGAAGACTGCCCGACTGCGTATGCTCCTCGTCGAGCCGTCCGCGCGAGGTCTTGGGCTCGGTCAAACCCTTGTTCAGCAATGCACGGCCTTCGCACGCAACGCCGGCTATCGCAGAATCGTGCTTTGGACCAACAGCGTTCTCGACGCTGCCCGCCATCTTTATCAACGGGAGGGCTACAAGCTCACCAGCGAGAAGCCATACTCCAACTTCGGGAAGGAGCTCATCTCTCAGAACTGGCAACTCGATCTCTAGCCGGTGGCTTATCATCCTCTTGGCCCACCCTGGGAGGCAGTATGCTCGCAAACTGCGACATCATCGGTTTCATTCCCACTCTCAATTCCGACCGGGCTCGCGCCTTTTACGTCGATGTCCTCAAGCTGAAGTTCGTCGGCGAAGACCACTTTGCACTCGTCGTCCGCGCAAACCACAGCAACATTCGCATCGTGAAGGTCGAGAGCGTCACGCCAATGCCCTTCACCATCCTCGGTTGGGAGGTCCCCAACATCGAGCTCGCCGTCAAAGATCTTTCCGCGTCAGGTGTTGTCTTCGAAAAATATCCTTTCGTCAAAGATCCCTCGGGCATCTGGTCCGCGCCCGGCGGAGCCAAGGTCGCCTGGTTCAAAGACCCCGACGGCAATGTTCTCTCCATCTCGCAACACCCGGAAAATTGAACCTCTACTTCAGAGGCCGAACGCGTCCTATCGCCGCAGTCGAAGCATTCGCCACAGCCTCCATCGTCGCCCACATTCCCGTCCACTCCCGCTCAGTCAGTTCCGAGCGCAATGACTCCTGCGCACGCCGCCACGCAGGCCGCGCCTTCGCCAGCAGCGCACGCCCCTCCGCGGTCAGCGAGAGATTCCGCTGACGGGCATCCTTGCCCGCCTCCGACACAGCCCACCCTCGGCTCCGCAGCACCTTCAGGTTCCGCGATAGCGTCGTCTTATCCATCCCCAGCGCGCGACAAACCGCCGCCTGTCCCTTGTCTGCCGTCTTGTCCAGCATCATCAGCAGCGCAAATTGCGCCGCCTCCACCCCATACTCGCTCAGGTGGCTGTCATAAAGTTGCGTCAAGAGCCTCGCCGTGCGCCGGGTCGTCGCCAGCGCGCACACCGGAAACAACTTCGTATCCGCATCACTCTCTGTCCTGCGTCTCATCACAACAGCTTAATGCGACTCCGTCCCATCCGCCGAACCCTGCTTCCGAGTCAAAAACCGCAGCGGAGCCAGCGGCCCCACCGGAATGTACTCCACCTCTGCATACCCAGCCTTGTGCAGCGGAAGCCCATCCATAATCTCCTTCGCCTCATCCACCGTCTTCGCGCGAAGAAGGAACACCACTCCCTTGTTGTCCGCGCGCGAATACCACTGATCGATCTTCCCATCCAGATAAAGAATCGCCGTCTCGCGGACCTCCTCCGGCAAAACCTTCATCACATTATCCTGTGCAATCCCAGGCTTGATCGTCAGCATCGCCATCACCTCGGTCACCGGAATACTCACTCTCGCGGGAGTCGCCTGCGATTGTGCTACCGCCTGCGACCCAATGCCAAGACCAACTATCGAAGCAAGAACAAGCGTTGAAGAGAAAACCGTCATAACCATCACCTCGAAATAGTAGTTGCATTTACAACCATATGATTGTAGATACAACCAATTCTCCACGATGTCCATCCCTTTGCCACGAAGAACTCTATTTCAGTGACCAGTTGCAGCCGGAGGCCCGGCAATACCCCTAGCGACACAAAGCAATCTCCTCATCATCAACCTCCGTCTCGGAAGAATTAGAACAACCACCAGATACGTCAAAACGCCTGCACTGTCCATCCCTTCCCTCGCCGTGGTCAAATATTCCTTGTGAACCACCCCTTCGAAATCGGCAACATCTCCGTAGGCCACGGCAAGCTCTTCCTCATCGCAGGTCCCTGCGTCATCGAGTCCGAGCAGCACGCGCGCATGATGGCCGACTCCATCCAGCGCGTCACCTCCGACCTCGGCGTCCCCTACATCTTCAAAGCCAGCTACGACAAAGCGAACCGCACGTCGATCCACAGCTTCCGCGGCCCCGGCCTCGTTGAAGGCACCCGCATCCTCCGCACCATCGCCAAGACTACCGGCCTGCCCGTCCTCACTGACGTCCACACCGCCGAAGACTGCGCCGTCGCCGCCGAATCCGTCAACATCCTCCAGATCCCGGCTTTCCTCTGCCGCCAGACCGACCTCCTCATCGCCGCCGCCGAAGCCGCTAACGCGAACGACTGCGCGATCAACATCAAGAAGGGACAGTTCGTCGCGCCCGCCGACATGCGCCACGCCGTCGAGAAGGTCCGCGAATCCGGCTGCCCCCGCGTCTCGCTCACCGAGCGCGGAGCCAGCTTCGGCTACAACAACCTCATCGTCGATATGCGCTCGCTGCCCATCATGCGCGCCTTTGCACCAGTCGTCTTCGACGGCACCCACTCCGTCCAGACCCCCTCAGCCGCAAACGGAGTCAGCGGAGGCCAGCCCGAGTTCATCCCCGTCCTCGCCCGCGCCGCAGTCGCTGCCGGAGTCGACGGCGTCTTCCTCGAAGTCCACAACGACCCGCCGCACGCCAAGTCCGATGGAGCCAATGCACTGCACCTGAATCACCTCAAGGCTGTCCTGGAGACTCTGCTGGCCATAAACGACACCGTCAAAGGAATTCAGTAAGTCCACCTAAGAAGAAAAGAAAACTAAAAAAAACGGCCCCTCACGCGAGGGGCCAATCTGCCTTGGTTCTCTCTGGTTAGGAGAGTCTTTTGTTGAGTTTCGATCTACGTCGTGGCTCAACAAACTTTGCTACTAATCTCTTGGGCGGCACTCAAGCATCTCTGCCTGGCCCGTGCCGCCCGTCTGGGGGGAGGGCTACTCGTTCGCGTCGGGGGGTGCGCTCACGCCGCCCGAACGGGATGTTGTTGTTGGGGACGCCGGAACTGCATTCGACGCCGAGGTGGAATCCATCGTTGCGAGGCTGTTGTGCAGCAGGGTTACCTGCACACCGTTGGTCAGGGGCTTCTCACCGTCAGCTGTTGCTGTGGCGGTGTTGCGGCCCATACCTGTGCGGTATATGCGGTAAACAGGAACCTGATGCTCGGTCACGAGGTAGCGAACCACAGCGTCAGCCATCGCCTGCGAGGTCTGGACGCCGCTACGGCTGTATCCCTGCACCTCGACGATGTAACCCTTCTCTGCACTCAACTTCGTCGCGAGATCGTCCAGGTCAGCTTTGGCCTTCGGGCCCAGCGTGGTACGCCCGGAGACGAAAGGAACCGCGGTCGAGGAGACCTGCTGGTACTGGTCGAGGTTCGTGACCGTGTTGTTCAGCGCGTTGGTGCGATTGCTGGCGGTCGTCGCCGTATTCTGGGCCGCCGTGGCGCGATTGTTAGCGTCCATCGCATGCTGATCGGCCGTGTTCGCTGCGGTCATCGCCTTGTTAATTCCGGCGGTCGCCCGAGAATCGACGTCACGAATATCGTTTGCGTTCTTCGCCTGCAGCTGATCAAGCTCGTTGTCGCGATCCTTGATCGGATCCAGCTGCCTGTGTACCCACTTCTTCCGGGCGAACGGATTCATGTGACCCCAGAAGCCTTCCTTCGACTGCATCTCGAGAGGCTGTCCGGTAGCGTATGTACCCTTGTCGTCCGGGTTCATCGAACTCTGCGTTGCACTTGCGGCTGCGGTTGACTGATCCGCCGGCTGCGTCTGATTCGATTGCGCCAGAGCAGTCATTCCCATTGCGCCGCCAAGCACCAAAACTGAGAGACCCAACGTGTTTCCAGTCTTTGTCATATTTTTAACTCCCGAAGTAACCGGACCGCCTAATCGTTCAGACGTTCACACGCCATTGCTAGAGCAGGTGGCATGCCAAACTGCAAAACTGCAGTTGGGCAATGAAAATAATGGATTTATCGGATTAGTCTCGCCAACCGGAGTGCCAGAAATTCGGGCATCTGCGCGCAATTTCTTCCGGTCTGCCGGTAAGTATTGCCGGGCATGGCCGGAGGCGCATTCCGGCCGTGCGGCCCGCGCCTACTTCGTCTCTACCCGGATGATGCGGATCTCAGGCATCTGCTGATTCCAGTTGGCTGGGATCGACTCGAAGATGAGCCGGAAATCCCTCTCGTCGCCGGGCTTCAAAGGCGCCGCTCCCACGGTCTGTGTATCGATGTAGGGCACCCTCGTCCGAATCAGCATCATCGGAACCGTCTCCACGTCCGGAGGCATCCCTTCGTCGTTGCGGAAGATCACCTGCACCGTGATCCCTGTCACCGTCTGGCCGCCGGCATTGCGAACGTGCCCATCGATGAAGGTCGATTTTCCGCCTGACAGGCTGGTCGACTCACTCATCTCCAGTCCCGAGATGGGCAGGTTGGCAGCATACGCCGCCAGCGGCTGAATTCCGGTGATTTGAGTGGTCTTCTTTCTCCCCGCGAAGATGATTCCGGCCAGCAGAGCCAGCACCACCAGTCCGGCGACAATCCACGCCGACACCGGCATCCCGCCGCCTTGCGGCGCCGGCGGCCCAAAATCGGGCGTTCCGAAGGGTGGCTGCACCTGATGAATCTCAACTGGTTCACTTGGTTTGTTGCCCGGGTCCGCCGCTCCGTGCTGCTCCATATCGCTCATACGCCAGGATTTTATACCTCCCGGGCAATCCGTTTCCCGCTCCGCTGCGTCTCAAGTTCAATTGGAATAACGGACGGTGGAACCAGACTTAGCGTGATTTTCATCGAACCACCAAAACTTCCTGAGGCAATATTACGTTTAGTGCATCAAACGGTTTATAGAGAGGAAACGCTCCAATGGGGTCCCCAACCAACAAAGCGCTTATCCCCGCTCTCGAGGCAGGACCCGTCACTCCCGGACAGGCTGTCGCAATGCCTTCCACCAAGGCTGCTGACTACGTCTACCGGATCGCCGCAGTGACAGCGGGCCTGGCCCTGCTTGCGACGTTTATCTAGCTCGCGCAGGATCACGCAAAGCTGGCACGCTTCACCTTTTGTCTGAAATCTTCGCCCTGCATCTCTACCACAACGCACATCTCCTGCAGCCTCGACCGCATTCGCTCGCCGATCCTGTCGCCAAGAGTCTCCTCGCGCACCACGCCGCGAGGGCTGGGCTCTGTTCCCAGAGGCCCCAGGTTGGCGTAGTTCGTCGTAATAATAGTCGTCCGCTTGTCGTTATAACGAGTGTTCAGAATGTGGGCGACGGTGTCCCACACCCAGTCGGTCGGCTTCGATGCGCCCAGCTCATCCAGCACCAGCACCTCGGCCTCAAAAACCGGCCGCAGCACCTCCAGCTCCGTCTCCCGAACCTGCGGGTTGTAGCTGTTCTGCACCTGCTTCAGCAGATCGCGATAGTCATAGAACAACCCCGTCGCCCCACGCTCCATCACCAGTGCCTGCAGAATCCCCACCGCCAGGTGCGTCTTCCCCACCCCGATCGACCCCGTCAGCAGCAGCCCCGTCCCTGCCGTCTCCAGCGGATAGCTCTCCACAAACTTCCGCGCCCGCAACAGCGCCGTGCCCAGCGAACGGTGCGACGAAGGAAACTTCGTGTCATAGTTCTCGAACGTGCAATGCTCATACCGCCGCGGAATCCCTGCCCGGCCCAGCCTGCGCGCCGCCCGCTGCTGCACCCTGCACTCGCACTCTTCCGCAAACTGCCGCCCATCCCGCTGCACCACCCGCAGCCCGGCTCCCTCGCATATCGGACAAATCTCAGACATCGGTCCTACTAGTATCGCAGCACTCTGCCCGTCGCCACCCTGTGCGAATCCCAACCGCAAACACGGAAAACCCGGTCGCAGCAACCGGCCCCGCAAAATGAGCCTGATAGGCAACCTGCACCGCTCTACTCTGTTCTCAAAGCCTCCACGGGATCGATGGAGGCTGCGCGCTGTGCCGGAATCAACCCCGCCACGCAAGCCGCAATCGCGAGCGTCACCACCGCACCCGCCAACACAGCCGCATCCACATTCGTGATCTCATACAGCTGCGACTTCACAAACCGCACGCACACCAGCGCTACCGGAACCCCAATCGCAAGCCCCAGCAGCGTCTGAAACGCCGCCCCGCGCAGAACCAGCGCAATCACGCCCGCGCGGTCTGCTCCCAGTGCCATGCGAATCCCAATCTCCGAAGTCCGCCTGACCACCGTGTACGCCGTCACGCCATACAGCCCCACCGCAGCCAGCAACAGCGCCAGCCCTCCAAACAGCATCGTCAGCCGCGCCAGCATTCTCTCTTCGTTGAACCGGTCCGCAATCTGCTGATCGAACGTCTGAAACCGCACAATCGTCAGGTTCGGATTGATGCTTCCCAGCGTCCTCTGCGCCAGAGCCTCCATGTTGTCCATCGACCTGTCCGTCTCAACAACAATCGCTCCCGCGTACAACCCCATGTCATCTTCAATCGGCGCCTTGTCGCTTGGATCCCGCTGCATCATCGGCTCGAAGAGCATCGCATGATCCCTCCAGTACACGCTCGTGTACATCGTGTCCTCCACCACGCCCACAATCTCATAATCCGCCGGCGACTTGTCGCCACCGACGCGCCGTCCCACCGGGTTCTCCCTCCCAAAGGCCTGTTTCGCGAACGTCTCGTTCACCACCACAACCGGAGGAGCCGTCGCCGTATCCTGTATGCCAATTCCGCGCCCGGTCACCACGCGCGTCCCCACCGAATCGAAGTAGTCCGCGTTCGCCTTCACCACCGATGATTGAACCGACACATTCGGCAATCCCTGCGCATGCCAGTCCCAGCTCGTGTTGTTATTCTCCATCGGCGTATAGCTTGAGATCCCAACCTTCAGCACTCCCGGGATCGCATGAAACCGCTCCTCCATCGTCCGGTACAGCGCCTCCAGCTGCGTCTGCGAGTATCCTGCCGCCTGCGGATTGATGTGAACGATGTACCGGTTCCTCGCATCCAGCTTCATGTCCGTGTTCTCAAGCCTGCGCAGGCTCTGTGAAAACAGACCAGCGCCCACCAGCAGCACCAGCGAGAGCGCCGCCTGCAGCACCACCAGCCCACGCTGCAGCTTCGAAGCCCCGCTCGAAGTCGCGCGCGATCCGCTGCGCAACGCATCCGCAGGCTCTGCACTTGCTGCAAGCCACGCCGGAGCGATGCCAAACAAAATCCCCGTCAGCATCGACAACCCAAACGCAAACGCAATCACCAGCGCCGAAGGTCTCGCCTCAATCGGAACATGCTGCTCTCCCGGAAACGCAAGCGTCAGCAGCATCCGCGCACCTGCATACGCCACTGCGATCCCCATCAGCCCGCCAATCCCCGAGAGCAACACGCTCTCCGTCAGCAGCTGCCGCACAATCCGCCTTCGTCCCGCTCCCAGCGCCGAACGCAGCGACATCTCCACGCGCCGCTACATTCCCCGCACCAGCAGCAGATTCGCAATGTTCGCGCAAGCCACCAGCAACACCAGCCCCGAGGTCCACATCAGCAGATGCAGATGGGCTCCATACCGCTCCTGCATCGCCTCGATTCCCGCGCCGCCCGGCGTCAGCACAACGTGCGCGCGCGACAACAGCTCCTTATCCCGGACACCGGTGAAGTGGCGCGACGTCGACCACGTCTGGCGCAAGATCGCGCTCAGCTTCTCCTGCAACGGCCCCCACGCTATTCCAGGCTTCACCCGCCCCACGATGTACAGCCAGTTCGTATCCGGGTCATGCACATACGGAACGCTCATGATGACCGGCATCGTCTCAATCGGAAGATAAAAATCCGGTGGCGTGCTCGAGAGCCGGTCCCCATAAAATCCCCGCGGAGCAATCCCCACCACCGTCACCGGCTTCGTATTCACCCAGAACGTGGTACCCACCACCGACGCGTCTCCCGCATACTCGCTCTGCCACGTCGAGTAGCTCATCACCGCCGTCATCGGCGCGCCCTTCACATCGTCCGAGTCCGTCAGCAGCCGTCCCGCCGCAGGCCGCAGCCCAAACGTGCGGAAGTAGTTCCCCGAGACATACTCCCCCATCAACGACCGCGCCTCTGCACCGGCCACATCGCGCCGCACCGTCACCGGCCGCCACTCAAACCCCGCCTGAATCGCCGCCAGCTCCTC
Source organism: uncultured Acidobacteriaceae bacterium (assembly GCA_963741395.1). GTDB lineage: Bacteria > Acidobacteriota > Terriglobia > Terriglobales > Acidobacteriaceae > Edaphobacter. The sequence goes on along the minus strand of CAVUHV010000001.1, from coordinate 315,573 downwards.
CAACTCCGGCGTGCTCTTCTTCATCTCCTCGTACACCGCCGTCGGAAACAGCGAATAGTCGCCGTTGTCATGCGTACCAAAACCCACGCAGCAATCGTTGCTGTCTCCCACTCGAACCAGCGTCTTCGGATCGCCAACCGGCAGGCTTCGCAGCAGCACGGCATTCACCAGCGTAAAGATCGCCGCGTTCGCCCCAATCCCCAACGCCAGGGTCACCAGCACCGTAATCGTGAAACCCGGCGTCTTCCGTAACTGCCGCAATGCAAAGCGCACATCCTGCATCAGCGTCATCATCGTTCTGGCCTCATGGAAGGAACAGCACGTCATCGGCCAACTTTTCCCGATTGTTTTCCGCTATTTATCAGCTATTTGCCGGATCGGAATAACTCGTTCCATGTCCACAAATGGATTTTTCTGTCCAAAGCCGGACACCAGTCTCCCCCTAAAATCCTGTCAAGTCCCTTGAGGGTCGCTACAAGCCGTCCCGTTACCTCCAAACATAACAAACAAAGTAACTTACATCGAGGAAAATAAACCTTGCCAGAGTGGCAGAGCAGTTTAGCCCGGTCCGCTAAAATGGAATAAGACGAAAGAGACAAAGCTCTGCCAAGGGAGTGGGATTTATCTCTTTTAGAATGAATATTTTGACCCATAACTCCTTTAGATGGAATACTTTGCGTCGGCATTCCGAGTCTAACCCATTTGAATAGAATATTTTGCGCGAAAACAGGGGGGAGGGTTTGTAGTCCCTTCGGAGAGCAACCCAATCGAGAGGGAAGATGCTAAAATAAAAGGAGCTTGCCACTCCAATAGGAGTGTGCCCGGCATCGCGACAGGCCTTCGATGTGACGTGATTATACCGTCGCAAGCGATCCGCGAACCGACGAGCCAACTCTCAGCCCATACGGCGTCAGTAGGATACGTCTGGGCAAAAAGGACAGAAATACCGATGCCTAAAGAAGGAATCCACCCGAAGTACAACACCATCAACGTCAAGTGCGCCTGCGGCAACCACTTCGAGACCCGTTCCACCCACAAGGGTGACCTGGTCCTCGAAATCTGCGCGAACTGCCACCCGTTCTTCACCGGCAAGCAGAAGCTGGTCGACACCGCCGGACGCGTCGAGCGCTTCCGCCGCAAGTTCGCCGCGTCGGACGCCGGCAAGTCCGCAGCCGCCAAATAAGCGGAGCCGAAACCATCAACAAGGGCCTCCGCAATTGCGGGGGCCTTTTCCCTTGTAGACCCGTTACTCTGAACCCTGATGAAGAAGCGTTACACACTCGAACAGAAGCGCTGGGATTCGCCCCGCGAGTACTCCATGCCGGAGCACGCCCGCGTCCCTGCCAGCTTCTCCATTGGCAACGTCACCATCGCACCTGCAACGGTGCTCGCCCCGATGGCCGGCGTCACCGACACCGTCTTCCGCCGCTTCATCAAAAACGCCAGTCAGTTCACAGCTTCCACAGAAGCCTCGACGAACGTCGAGCAAGAAACGTCCAACCAGCAATCCGGCTGCGGCCTCATCATGACGGAGTTCACCTCCGCCGACGGCCTCTCCCGCATGCGCGAGACCAAGCGCAAGCGCTACCTCACCTACTACGACGACGAGCACCCAATCTCCGCGCAGCTCTTCGGCTCCAACCCCGAGACCCTCGCCGACTCCGCCCGCATCGTCCAGGACGCCGGCTTCGACATCGTCGACCTCAACCTCGGCTGCCCGGCCAAGCGCGTCGTCGCATGCAACGGAGGCTCCGGCCTTCTCAAAGATCTGCCACACATCGAGCGCATCTTCAAGGCGATCCGATCCGCCGTCACCATTCCCTTCACCGTCAAGTTCCGCATGGGCTGGAACGACGCCCACATCGTCTGCGTCGAGCTAGCCAAACTCGCCGAGGACAACGGTCTCGACGCCTGCGCCCTCCACGCCCGCACCCGCGAGGACGGCTACACCGGCCAGGCGCGCTGGGAGTACATCGCCGCCGTCAAGGACGCCGTGAATATCCCCGTCATCGGCAACGGAGACATCCGCACCCCCGAAGACGCCGCCGCAATGGTCGAAGCCACCCACTGCGACGCCGTCATGATCGGCCGCACCGCGCCCGCCAATCCATGGATCTTCCGCCAGATCGCCCAGTACACGGCAACCAAGGAAGCGACCGGCGTAGGCACCTACGACATCCCCACCAGCGACGACCGCTACCGCATGATCCGCACCTACTTCCAGATGCTGGTTGACGAGATCGCCATCGAGGAGGCCGCCGAGTCTGCACGCGCAGCAGCGATTATCGCTTCAGGCCAGATCGCACGTGACCAGCGGCAACGCGACTGCGTCGGCAAGATGAAACAGTTCGCAAGCTGGTTCACGCACGGTGTTCCCGGAGGCGGCGCGCTCCGCAAGCAGATCTTCGAATCCAAAAACGGCCCCGCCGTTCTCAACGCCATCGAAGCCTTCTTCGCTCAGCACGCGAACGACACGCAGACCAACGCCTCGCTCGCGCACGATTCTGACCTCGAAGCAGCTCCAGCCTCGTGGGGTTGATCTTCCTTTACTGACTCGTCACCGTGATAGCCCACGGAGTAACACCAGCCGCGAACGGCGCGGCGGTGAGCGGAGTAAGTGCGCCCGTCGTCCCAATCGAGAATGCGTGGATCACGTTGTAAAGCCCGGTTGGGCATTTGCTGCAGGCCTGTGGAACATAGACAAAGCTTCCCGACGGATCGACCGTAATCTGCTCTCCGTAGACTCCAGAATATGCCGTGCCCACCTGGGTAAATGCGCCACTACTGACGGCATAAGACACCAGAAAATTGTTGTTCTCGATGGTGTAAGCAAACTTCCCGCTCGGAGAAACCGTAATCGTATAGGCTCCATTCTGCTCGGCCGTAGGCGATGACTTCGCCAGCGTCAGCAGACCCGACGTCGGGCTGATGCTGTAACTCAGAATCGCGTTCGAACCAGCCGCATACAGATAACTCCCTGCCGGATCCAACGCAATTCCATTCCCATACTGTGAAGCCATGGTTTGCAGCAGAGTAAGCGCGCCTGAAGTGCTGTCGATGCCGAAGACATAGACGTTCGCCAGGTCCTGTACATAGAGAAACTTCCCGGCCGCATCCGAAAGGATGCCGGCGGCGCCTACGGTGCTCGCCGTCGTTGCAGTCGATCCCGTTGAAAACGGGCCGCCGGTGACGCTGGTCAAAACACCTGTTGAGCTGAGGTTATAAGCGCCAACCTGATTGCCGCCCTGGCTCGCTACATAAACATGTGTCCCGGCAGGATCGGTTGTCACCGCAACCGGCTCCTTGATGGTCGCGTACGGCGAGGGACTCACCTCGGTCAAAGCTCCCGTCGTAGCGTTGATCGCGAGTACATGCAGTTGATTCGCCGCGATATCGCCGACAATCACAAACCTGTTTTGAGGGTCGTGGGTGATGACGTTCGGATTTGTCCCCAGCACAAGAGGAAACCCGCTGATCGGCGTCAGGGTGCCGTCGGTTGCATCTACCGTGTAGCCCGACAAGCTTGCCTTCTGGTTGCCCGAGTAAGCGAACTTCGGTTTGATCGCAGGTGTCGTCGGCGGAGTTGTCGTCGACGGCGGAGGCGTCGTAGCTGCCGTGACCGAACTCCCGCTGCAACCGAGCATGTTCAAGGCGAGAAGACCGCCACCCAAGCCAACGACCGCGCCACGCACAAAGGCCCAACTGCCTCGAAGCCGCATTCTCTTCCTCGCCTGTAGCTTTCGAGTTGATTTTATAACCGCCGTCAAATTTCGCAGGCGATCTCTTCGAATCGGCGGCATGGCCAGGAACATTTACCCATATCTAAATCGTTTGACCGACCCATCACGCGTTCATTACAGTTTCGTCCCATGAGTTCTCTGCGACGAACCGCCCTGCTTGCCTGCCTGCTCTCCGTCTCGGCTCCGTTTGTCGCAGCCCAGCAACCCACGCGTCCCGCGATCACCGGAGTTGCCTTCGCCCGGTTCTCCACCACGGATGCCACAGCCGCGCAGAAGTTCTACGGCTCCACTCTCGGCCTCCAGCGCATACAAAAAGGCAAGATGTGGCTCTATCCCGTGAATCACGCACAGTGGATCGAGATCCTCACCACTCCTCCGCCTCAACCCAACACCCGTCTCGCCGCGGTGGCCTTCACCACAACCGACGCCGCCGGTCTTGAACGCTATCTCGCAGCCCACAACATCAAGTCCGAAGTTCCACTCAAACACGGCCAGTTCGGAGTGCGCGACCCTGAAGGCAATCTCGTCATCTTCGTGCAACGCGGGTCGGAGAAGGCGGTCGCAAAGGCGCAGGTCTCTGCCACCGCGACAAGCACGCGCATCATCCACGTAGGCTTCATGGTCACGGACCAGGCAAAGGAAGATGCCTTCTGGCAAGGCATCCTCGGCTTTCGGCCTTACTGGCACGGCGGCCCCAAAGAAGGCGTCACCAACTGGGTCAGCATCCAGGTCCCTGACGGCACCGACTGGCTGGAGTACATGCTGAACAACCCCGCCAATCCCGATCTCCGCCACGTCGGCGTAATGGACCACTTCTCGCTCGCTACCGTCCATATGGACGACGTCCTCCACGCTCTTGCCCGCAATCACTGCGAAGGGCCCAACTGCACCAAGAGTCAGATGGGCCGCGACGGCAAGGTACAGCTCAACCTTTACGACCCCGACCTGACGCGCGTCGAGTTCATGGAGTTCTCCCCAGCAGGAGAGCCCTGCTGCTCGCCGTTCGCCGGCAAGCACCCCTCCCCCGGCGACGCGGAGTAGCCCTGTTCATGCCTCCTTCACTTTCCCGCTTGCAATAAGTAGCAACCACGAACTAATATTGGCGCGCTCAGAAATACCGTCAGGAGTACGAATGACACGAACCGTAGCGCTCACCTCTTCAGGGCTCGCCCTGCTCCTCGCAACAATCCTCTCCGCAGCCTCACCTGGAGCCCGCGCTCAAACCACGCAAGCCCCCTCCGTCGATCCGGCGAAGTTGTCACGCCTGGGGACCATCGATGAGCGGTATCAGTCCTACAACATCGAGATGCTCGAGGTGACGGGCGGCAAGTTCTGGAAGCCCTACAACGCGCCTGCTTCCCAGGAAAAGCCCGCTACGCCCAGCGCAGAGGCCGTGCCTGGCATGGACCCCAACCTCTACGCCTATCGCCCACCCAAGGATTTGAGCGACGTTCGTCTGCGCCATCTTGCAGCAGCCCTCGGGCCTGCCTACGTGCGAGTCAGCGGAACATGGGCCAACTCCACTTACTTCCCGCCAACCGATGATGCTCCAGCGCAACCTCCCGCCGGCTTCAATGGCGTTCTCACGCACCAGCAGTGGAAGGGTGTCATCGACTTCGCCCACGCGGCGAACGCCGAGATTGTCACCTCATTTGCGACCAGCGTGGGAACACGCGACGCCAGCGGCCTCTGGGCACCCGACGATGCGAAGCGCTTTCTCGACTACACCACCACCGCCGGAGGGCGCATCGCCGCAGCCGAGTTCATGAACGAGCCCACCTTCGCCGGGGTAGGGGGAGCGCCGAAGGGATATGACGGCAAAGACTTCGGCCAGGACTTCCACGTTTGGCTTCCCTTCATCCGGAAGGCCGCTCCCGGCATGATCGTACTGGGACCCGGCTCCGTAGGCGAGAGCGACAACAAATCGCAGCAACTCGGAGCAGGCTTTCCCGGCTTCATCAGCTCGAAGGATTTGCTCACTGCGGCGGGTCCCGGAGTCGACGCCTTCTCCTATCACTTTTATGGAACGGTCTCGAAGCGGTGCGGCCGCATGGGCATGGCGATCGCCACTCCCGGCGCCGCCCTCTCCGAAGAGTGGCTCTCTCGCACCGACGCTGCTCTCAGCTTCTACCGCAACCTCCGTGATCAGTATGAACCCGGCAAGCCGCTCTGGCTCACCGAAACCGGCGAGACAGCCTGCGGCGGCAATCCCTGGGCCTCCACCTACATCGACACCTTCCGCTATCTTGACCAGCTCGGCCGGCTTGCAAAAGCTGGCGTGAAGGTCGTCATCCACAACACACTGGCCGCCAGCGACTACGCTCTGCTCGACGAGAACACCTTCGCTCCGCGCCCAAACTACTGGGCAGCGCTGCTCTGGCGCAGGCTCATGGGGACCACCGTGCTCGACTCAGGCATTCCCCTGCAGCAGGGCCTCCACGTCTACGCCCACTGCCTCAAGGACAACCCCGGCGGTGTTGCCCTGCTCGTCATTCAGAACGATCCCACCGCGTCACACTCGCTCTCTCTTCCCAGGGCGTCAGAGCGCTACACGCTCTCTGCTGCCGAACTCGAGAGCCGCAGCGTCATGCTCAATGGAACAGAACTAAAGCTAACCGGCAATGATGAACTGCCCCAGCTCAAGAGCGTTCACACTGCCGCCGGCTCCATCACCTTTGCTCCGGCGACGATCAGTTTCCTAGCCATTCCTACAGCAGGAAACAGCGCCTGCAAGTAGCCAAATGCCCAGGTCCGCATCTTGCCTGCAGACACGGGGCATTTCCTTACTCATCTGCTGTACACGCGCACATAATCCACGAGCATCCTCTGCGGGAATGCCGTGGTCTTATCCGGATTCCCCGGCCAGGACCCGCCAACCGCAAGATTCAACAGCAAGAAGAACGGATGGTTGAACACCCACGCCGTCCCCTTGGGCAGGTCCTTCGGAGTGCGCTCTACGATCAGGCGATTGTCGAAATAAAACTTGATGTCGTTCGGCGCCCATTCGACCGCGTACAAATGGAAGCCTTTGTTGACGTCGTGGCCGGAAGGCACAGCAAACCTCGTCGAGACGCCACCAAAATCGTACCCCGGCCCGTGCAGCGTACTGTAGATGGTCAGTGGGTCGCCAATGCACTCCATCACGTCGATCTCACCAGACTTAGGCCAACCCACCGAGTCGATGTCGTCGCCCAGCATCCAGAACGCAGGCCATATTCCCTTGCCTACCGGCAGCTTCATCCTCGCTTCAAACCGACCATAATCCTGCGCGAACAGGCCTCGTGTCTTAACCCGCCCGGAGGTGTACGGCCTCGCAGTGCCGTCCGCGCCGGTGTAATCCTCCTTTCGCGCCGTGACGACAAGATTCCCGCCGCGTTGTTCGACGTTCACCGGCCGCGCCGTGTAGCTCTCAAGCTCCTTATTGCCCCAGCCTTCCCCACCAACGTCAAACGCCCACTTCGTCGCATCCGGCGAGCTGCCATCCTCCCCATTGAACTCATCGCTCCACGTCAGCTTCCATGCCGGATCTTCGCTTCCCGCGCGGCCGGAGAGCATCGTGACGATCAGGATGATAGTGCACACAAAACGCATCATCACCGCACCTTCCTCAGTGTGAGATTCATCTTCGTATCAATCGGCTTTTGCTCGCGATCAAGCTGCGTCAGCGCATCGCCATTCTTCTGCAGAAGGAACGACTGCGATCTCGTCTCATCGTCCGGATCAAGCTGATACACCGTCGCATCGGGATCGACAGCATCGCCGCGTAACACCGCCCAATCGCCACGGTCGCTGTAGGTCACATTGCCATGCGGAGCTGCGCGATAGGTCTGCGTCCGCACATAAAATGCATACCTCGTATCGAACTTGTCCGCCGCATACAACCGCAACACTATATCGAGGCCGCTGCAATCCGCGCAGGGCAGCGTGCCCTCATACACGCCCAGTAGAATCGCCTCGCTCCCAGTGGGCGCGCCCGATGCGACCCGCACCTCCACAGAAAATGTCGAGGTCGTCTGTGGGGCAGGCCCGCCCTTCTTCTCCACTTCAAAGCCAAGGATCAGTTTCGTTTCACCGACGATCGCCGCGTTGTAGCGAAACTGCTGCGTTCCACTCCCGTCCTTCGCTTTCGTCGAGGGCACGAAGTTCTCGTTCAACGCAGACAACGCGACGCCCTTCTCCAGATGAGAGACCCACTTGTATTGTCCGGGCAGCGTCGAAGGCAATTCCACCACCAGCGTATCTCCGAGGATCAGCGCAACATCGGTGTGACTGTCCGACTCGCCAAGCGTCACTGTCTTTGCCTCCAGTGAGGAAGCAGCCCTAGTGCCATGCAAAGTAGCAAGGCTCCGCTGGAGATGCCGATCGTCATCGCTGGACCCCCCGTGAACTACGGAGCCATACTACCGCTTCGCTTACGCCACACCGCTTTCACTTTCTCACGCCACCGTTCATCGAGCGCAACCAGCGTCCATTCCACCTGCGGCGAGAGATACTTCAGAACAACCTCATTTGCCGGATGCGCCCTAAGCGCCGGAGCCACCAGATAGAGGCGCGGATCAGCCTCTGACAGCCTCATGCCGCCGAAGTATCCCAACCGCTGGAACTCACCCAGACCGAAACTCTGCCGCTCTGCAGTTGCGGCGGTCTGCCGATGATGCCACCGAACCCTCACCCAGTAATCCAACCCCTGAAGCGCGAGATGCAGGTCTTCATCTGCCTTCAGCTCGATGACTGCCAACCGCCCATCGTCGGTCACGCCCAGCAGGTCGAGCATTCCCCGGTCGCCTGCCGCAAACGCAGGGACCTGAGCATAGACATGCGCCGTGCTGAGCCTCTCATCCAGCGGCTCGACGTCACGTCGCAGCACGCTCTCGAGCCAGCGCTCCGGCTGCATTCTGTATAGCGGATCGCGCTTGTCCCCCGCCGCATGTCTGCGCTCAAACAGACGCTCCACGAGTTCGCGCAGCGCGTCTTCGTTCTCTTCCGTCAGCAAAGTCTCGTTCGCCCCTGCGCCAAACGTAATCTCATCCTCGCGGTTGAACGAGCTTCCTGCATATCCGCTGCGCACGCGCGCAAACTCTAGCCCATGCAGCAGAAACCCCACTTCGGCTCCACTCCTCACCCTCTGCTCCACCACGTCGCGCATCATCTCCGGCACCAATGCCATCACTCGCGCAATGGCGCCCGCAAACCGCTCGCGCGCCGCCACCTCATTGGGAGCATGCACCAGCCGCGTCGCCAGATTCCCATGATCCCCGGGGTCGCGCTGCTCCAGCTCTTCGCTCGCCTGATGCAGTTCCCACAGCTCCCACCGCGCCGCGCGCACATTCAGCCACGCCATGCGCGAAGCCGTCAGAGCCCCCATGCCACGCGGAACAATCACCTTCAGCCCCTGGTACAACCTGCGCCCATCGCCCGCAGCACGACAGTGATCAAGCCAGAGAATACCCAGCGTCAGAATTCCATCCACGATCGCCGGCGACTCCTCCTCGTTCACCGCGATCACCGCCCACGCATGTTGACCTTTCACCAGCGAGCCGCGAGCGTACGCCGGACCAAAGCTCTTCTCCAGGTCCATCGCCGCGCGCAGGCCGTCGACCTTCCACTCGGGAAACTGCCTCGCCAACACCCGCTCCAGCACGCGAAGATAGCGCACCCGTGCCGTCTCGCGCGCCGAAGGTGTTCTGCGGTCGCGGTCAGCAACCAACTCCAGCGTCTGCGGCTTCGTCTGCCCAAAGCGATGCGTGCTCAGCCGCAGCACACCCTTGCGCTCGACCGCCGCGCCCACCCTGCGAACAAGATTTCTCTCCTCGCTCCACAGGTGCAGCGTGCAGCGCCCATGCTCGGCCGCAAGCCTGTACTTCGCCTCGCGCATATCGAACACCACCCTGCCATCCTCAAGCACAACCGCCCGCGGATGCTCCGCCAGAAACGCCTCAATGACGCCCGCAATCGCCTCCACGGTCTGCAAAGGTTCAGTTGTAGTGGTGGAGCGGGGCCCGGGTGACATTGCCGAACCCTAACACACCCACACTGCGTCACATGAAAGTGAAGGTCTGGCGCATGAAGTCGGCGCGCTCCCTACCACTTCTCTTTCAGGCGCAGACGCGTTATATGCGCCACGTGGTGCCGCGAGTGCCACGCATAGATCAGGGTCGCCAACTCCACCGTCTGCGGGCCATCCTCCGGATGTTTGAAGCCTCTCGCCCACTGCTCCTCGGTCAACGCCTGCAGCATCATCACCCACCGGGCATGCAGGGCCTCGATCAGCTCGAGCGACCACTCCACCGGCGCCACGGAATCGTGCAGCGTCGCCCACGCCTTCTCATCGTAGGTCTTGATCACAGGCCAGTCCTCTGTCAGGGCGAGCCGCACGCGGACGAACGCATTGATGTGACTATCGGCGATGTGGTGCACGAGTTGCCGCACTGTCCACCCTCCCTCACGATAAGGCGTATTCAACTGCTGCGAGCCCAGCCCCTCCACTGCGTTCCGCAACTGCTCCGGCATCTCCGCGATCGACGCAATCGCATTGCGCCGGTCGTCCGCTGTAATCGTCTCGGGCTGCTCAAATTTTCCTACAGGAAACCGCAGATCCACCTCGGTCACGCTCATAGCCCCCTCCATAACCCTGTAGCAGCCAAGTTAGCACAGCCAGATTGCATCTTATGCAAACTCATGATTCCTCAACGCAACCTCATATACCCTCAGGCCAGGAGAACCACACCGATGCGTTTCCTCCCCGCGACCCTGGGCACTCTCATTCTCCTCGCCGCAAGCATCGCACAGCCCCAGCAACCCTCCCGGCATCTAGGCTTCGACGCCAACGACTATCCAGGCGACGCCGCCCTCCCCGCCCTTCGCCAGCACTTTGCCTTCACCGGTTATTGGCTCAACAACCCTCCCGGCGCGACTGCCAATCCCTGGCGCGGCAAACGCGACACGCTCCTTCGCCAGAACTTCGGCTTTCTCGTCCTCTTCAACGGCCGCCTCGACGTCGAGATCGTTAAAGCCAAACGCCGCGGCACCACTCCCGAGACACTCGGCCAGCAAGACGCTGCCGCCGCCATCGCCGCCGCTCAAGGTGAGCACTTCCCGCCCCACACCATCATCTTCCTCGACCAGGAAGAGGGCGGCCGTCTCCTGCCCGAGCAGTCCGCCTACCTCCTCGCGTGGACCGAAGCCATCGCCGCATCTCCCTACTCGCCCGGCGTCTACGCCAGCGGCCAGCCCGTCCCCGACGACCCCGGAACCACTATCACCACCATCCAGGACATTCGCCAACAGGTAGCCGCAAAACACCTCCACCCCATCGCCTTCTTTGCCTACCAGGACGCCTGCCCTCCATCCAACGGCTGTACCCTCACGCCACCAGCCATCACCGCAGCCGGAACGCCCGACATCGCCGTCTGGCAGTACGCCCAATCTCCCCGCCGCAAAGAGATCACCCAGTCCTGCGGAAAAACCTACGCCAAAGACGGAAACTGCTACGCCCCCGGAATCCCGAACATCATGCTCGACCTAAGCCTCGCCACCACCGACGACCCCTCCCACGGCCGCTAACGATCCATCATCTACAGCCTAGCTTCTGCAGTCTTGGTAATGGGGAGTGCCACACGAAACTCTGTTCGCTCTGGCCGCGACTCAAAATCGATAACGCCATCATTATGCCGCACCAGTCGCCGGGCAATGTCCAGTCCCAACCCCGTACCCTGCCCCATCGGTTTCGTCGTAAAAAACGGATCGAAGATGCGTGAGCGTACCTCTGCTGGAATACCTGGACCATCGTCGATGATGCGCACCACAACATGTTGCCCCTCTTGGCTCGCGCTCACCTCCACGCGGCCACCCTCCGGCGCGGCATCCAGGGCATTATCGATCAGAATCCCCCATATCTGATTTAGTTCGGCGGCAAAGCCCGACACCATCGGCAGACCAGCTTCCAAATCCATCACCACGGTCACTGACTTCTCAGTCGCCTTCGAATGCAGCACTGTTACGCTATCGCTCAGCCCCAAACCCAGATTCACCCGGTCAGCCACCATCGCCTGGTCCATGTGAGTGAAGCCCTTGACGGCCATGACAAGGCACGAGATTCGCGCTGACGATCCCTGGATCTCCGACGCCAATGTGCGCACTGCGCAACCGGCAGCGGCCCAGCGAAGCACATCGTTGAGCGCTGATCTCGGAACGACGTCCACAAGTGAGTTCAGGGCCTCAAGCGTAACTTCGCTGTCGGCAAGTATCGGAGCATTCGAAATATCCAAACCATGATCAGCAAGCCAACTGGAAATAGCATCTTCGCGATCGACCTGCTCCAGCGCAGACCGCATCTCCGACGTTTTCTTGCACAGGCAAGATTCGCGGATCGCATCCACAGCAGCCAACTGATCATCAGACAACCTCGCCGCTTCCAACGCGCGCGTCGCGTATTCCGAGTCCTCCAGCCGATCCATAAGCTGGCTCACGCAGCGCTCAATCGCCGATGCCGGATTATTCAACTCATGAGCCAGACCCGCAGAAAGCTTGCCCAGCGAGATCATCTTCTCGTCCTGCAACTCGCTCGAAGTGAACAGCCGGGCGCGATCAAGCATCAAGTGCACCAGGATCAACGTGATCTCAAAGCACTCGCGCGTCATCTCTCGAAGCTGGTCCCGATGTACGGACAGAATCTCCAGGGGCTCCTGGACGATTGCATCTCCCGGTGGCTTCACCAGCCGTGAGTACGGGAGCATCCCGGTCACGTCGCCCTCCCGCCACTCAAGCATCTTGTGCGGCCCCGCACCACGGTCGAGGAAAAGCGCTACACGCCCCGACAGAACGACATGCATCGCGTCGACTGCTTTCCCCCTTTGAGCCAGCAGTTCGCCTGCTTCAAGTCTTCGAAGAGACCCGTGCGCCACAAGCCAGGCCAGTTCCTCACGAGGCGCTGAGCCAAGGGTCTTGTGCCGCGCCAGGCGCTCAATGAGATCTGTTGCCGCCACCTGCATGCAACCTCTCAAATCAGTACTGATTTCCCCGAGAAAAGGTACCAGATAGAGCAACTCAAGCGCGACTACGCAGCGAAACCGCACACCCAGATCGCGCAAAGCGCATCTGCTGACTTGCTAACTCGCCGACGAGCCCCCATTGCCGCATCCCCGCGCCACCCCTATCATCAAAAGAACATGACGACTCCCACCCCCGATCACAAGCACTACTTCACCACCAGGCTCGGCATCTCCGAGCGCCTCATCGAACGCTGCCTCGCCGAAGCCCTCTCTGCCGGGGGCGACTACGCCGACCTCTACTTCGAGTCCGTCACCTCAACCTCGCTCGGCATCGACGAGTCCCTCGTCAAATCCGCCTCGCAGGGCATCTCGCTCGGCTGCGGAGTCCGCGTCCTCTCCGGCGAGCGCACCGGCTACGCCTACACCGACGACCTCTCCTCCGACGCGCTCCTCAAAGCCGCGCGCACCGCCGCCCTCATCGCCTCGGGCCCCGCCAAAGAGCTCATGCAGGGCTTCCGCCACACCGAGGCCGACTCGCTCTACCCCATCACCGGAGCCACCGCCGACGCCGAAATCGCCCAGAAGCTCGCCCTCATCCAGCGCGCCGACGTCGCCGCCCGCGCCTACGACCCCCGCATCACGCAGGTCCGCGCCAGCTTCTCCGACGAGCTGCGCCGCATCCTCGTCGCCGCCTCCGACGGCACCTTCGCCTCCGACACCCAGCCGCTCTCCCGCCTCAACGTCTTCGTCATCGCCAAAGACGCCAGCGGAAACGGAGGCTCCGGCAGCACCGCCCGCGGCACCAGCGGCGGAGGCGGACGCATCACCATGGACTTCTTCACCGGCGCCCGCGGCCCCGGAGAACCAGACAGGAGTCCCGAGCACTTCGCCCGCGAGGCCGCCCGCACCGCCATCCTCCAGCTCGGAGCCATCGAAGCCCCCGCCGGCGAGATGGAGGTCGTCCTCGGCCCCGGCTGGCCCGGCGTCCTCCTCCACGAAGCCGTAGGCCACGGCCTCGAAGCCGACTTCAACCGCAAGAAGACCTCCGCCTTCGCCGGCCTCATCGGCCAGCAGGTCGCGTCATCAAAGGTGACTGTGGTCGACAACGGCCGCATGCCCAACCGCCGAGGCTCCATCAACGTCGACGACGAGGGCAACCCTACGCAGGAAACCGTCCTCATCGAAAACGGCATCCTCAAAGGCTATCTCTCCGACAAGCTATCCTCGCGCCTCATGGGAACCCCCAACACCGGCTCCGGCCGCCGCGAGAGCTACCACCACATCCCCATGCCCCGCATGACGAACACCTACATGCTGAACGGCGAAGACATGCCCGAGGACATCATCAAGTCCGTCAAGCGCGGCCTCTATGCCGTCAACTTCGGCGGTGGCCAGGTCGACATCACCAACGGCAAGTTCGTCTTCTCCGCCTCCGAGGCCTACCTCATCGAAGACGGCAAGGTCACCAGCCCCGTCAAAGGCGCAACCCTCATAGGCAACGGCCCCGAAGCCCTCAAGTACGTCTCCATGGTAGGCAACGACCTCGCCCTCGACGAAGGCATAGGCACCTGCGGCAAGTCCGGCCAGTCCGTCCCCGTAGGCGTAGGCATGCCCACCATCAAGCTAGACAAGATGACTGTCGGCGGCACCGGGTCCTAGCCGAATGCGCGAAACGCGTTTCGCGCAACTGTCTCTTCTTTCTGTCATCCCCAAGGGACCCCATTCATGCGGTCTCCTTGGCAAGTTCCGGGACATGCTTTACAGAACGTTATCAGGACATTCTTTACACTTTTGGATTTGCACCCAGCGGTTCACTGCAGTGGACCGCTGGGTGCTGAGGTCGGTCTCGCGGACGAGGGTGTGGCAGAAGAAGACCAGGACGCGATGGTCGATGCGGCTTTCGGCGGCTACTTGATGCGGCCGAAGCGGTAGATGACGCCTATGTTGAAGCCGAGGTTGTTCTGGATGGTGCCCCGGTCGGTGGTGGGGGTGTTGTCAGGCCCCACGAGGGGCGCGAGGCGAAAGAGGGTTCCGACGTAGGTGGGGGTGATGCGCAGGGCGAGGTTGGGGTAGAAGTTGTAGTCGAAGTTTGCTCCGACGCTAAAGACGGGGCGCCAGCCGTCGTCCCAGAGGTAGAGATTAGAGGCTGGGATGCCTTTGGAGCCGCTGTCGAACTTGCCGAGGGCTGCGCCGCCGACTCCGAAGACACTGACGGCGTACTTCTCTTTAGCGTAGAGGCGGTAGTTGGGGCCGGCCATGAAGGTGTACTGGGAGATCTGCGGGTTGGGGATGTTGTAGGTGGTGTTACCGACCTTGGCGTTTCCGTAGGCTCCGCGGACGTCGGCGGCGATGCCGAGCTTCTCGTTGAAGTACCGGGTGCCGGTCATCCAGAAGGTGACTTCGTTGTTCTTCTGGAGGGTCTCGCCGGAGCGGAAGCGGAGGTAGCCGCCGCCGCCGGCGACCTCGTAGCGGTGGCTGTAGGTGTCCTGGATCGTGCGCTCGATGCGCGCTTTGCGGTTGGCGTTGGTCTCGCGGGAGGGACGGCGCTGCTGCGCCTGAAGGCCGGGAATGCCAATGGTCAAAAGGGCCGCCGACAAAAGGGCTGCCGCACACTTCACACTCATCCTGAAACCGAACATCAACCAATACTCCTGCGCGTGCTGGGGTCTTGCTATTGTGGAACCGGAGGCCGGCGGGAAACTGCGGACGCGGCCATCCTCTTATTAGAACATCGGAAACGAGTTTAGGCAGCGATGGGAAGAGAAACGCCTCGCAAAAAAGGGAGACAGGTTATGGCGAAGAAGAGTGGTGGCGGTGGGTTCGGAAAGCTGATTGTGGGGTTTCTGCTGGGGATTGTGGCGGTGGTCGCGGCCGGGTTTCTTTATCTGAAGTTCGGACCGCTGCCGGTCGCGGTGGCGGACGCTCCGTTTCCGATGGAGAAGGCGATTGTGCGGGTTCCGATGCATGCACGGATCGATGTGGAGAAGAAGGACGCTCCGTTTGGGACGGGCGAGGATGTGTTTGAGGGCGGGGCGAAGGTTTACAAGGCGCAATGCGCGAGCTGCCATGGGACTCCGGGACACGATGTGCCGTTTGCGAAGTCAATGTATCCGGTGGCACCGCAGTTGTGGAAGAAGCATGCTCGGGGGAACGTCGTCGGGGTGAGCGATGACGAACCGGGAGAGACATACTGGAAGGTTGCCAATGGAATTCGACTTACGGGGATGCCGTCGTTCAAGCATGTGCTGTCAGACACGGAGATGTGGCAGGTGTCGCTGCTGCTGAAGAATGCGGACAAGGAGATGCCGGACCCGGTGGAGAAGATTCTGCAAGGACAGTGATGTTCTGAGAAAGGCGGCCGCGCAGGGGAAGAGCGGCCGCCTTTGACTGCAGTTAGTAACGGGTGGTAGTTGCGGGGACCACTGGCTCGGATGGAGGTATCGACTAGCCAGGCAAAACCGCAGCTTCTTCGACTTCGTCCTTTGCATCGCAAAGGCTGTTCAGGATGACATCCTCTAACACACACCAACAACAATCGATATGCCTATACGCCCTAGTGGAGGGTGTAGGTGACTCCGGTGATGAACTGGAGGCTGTTCTTCTGGTAGCCGGCGGCCGGGTTGTTGAGGTAGGTGTCGAGGAGGTTCATGCTGAAGCTGAAGTGGTGGTAGACGGGCAAGGCGAGGCCGAGCGCGCCGATGGCCGAGTAGGCCGAGGTGTTGTTCCAGGATTGGATCCAGATTGCGCCTTGAGTGAGCTTGATTTTTCCAGGGAGGGTGCGACGGTAGGCCTCAGCGAAGGTCGAGCCGATGAGGTTCGTGTCGGGGGTTGAGATTGCGGGTGGGGCGTACTGGGTGAAGTTCTGGCGCTCGTAGTGGATATCCGTCTTGAAGTCGAGTTGCTGGACGGCGTCCTTGATAGCGGTGTAGCCTGCGCCACCACCGTATATCTGTTGGAGGTCGAGGCCCTGGGAGATGTTGTGATCGTAGATGACGTCGCCGAGCATGTAGAAGCGCGAGGAGAAGTACTTGTCGTGTTCGAAGTCCATATGGAAGATGCTGGTTTTGGTGACTGAGGCAGGAGTGGGCGGGATGGTCGGAGGGATGGTTGGCTCGGTGAGTTTGCCGTAAGTTTCAAGCAGGTTGAAGATGGTACGGGTGCGCGACGGCAGATAAGAAACGCTGGGGATGGCGCGGACGAGACTAGCTGCCGCAGTGAACGTCTCGCCGTAGTTAGTTGCCTGGAGGACGGTCAGGCCGGCTGTGACAGAGCCGTCCCAGCCGTGGAAGAAGCCGGGGTTCCTGATGACCTCCTTGGTGAAAGTGGCATCGTCGACAATGTACCCGAGGTTGCTGGTCGGCACGGTTTCGGGGCCGGCCTTGGTGGCGACGGTGACAGTACCATCGCTATAGGTCATGTTGCCAGGCTGCTTGCTGGTGCGGGTGATCTGCTCGTTCTTCTTGATAACGACGAAGGTGCCATGAGTCTGGAGTTCCTGAATCTTGTCCATGGGAACGGTGACCTGGCCAACGACGTCGCTCTTGAAGATGACGTTGGCGTCGGTGCCTCGAATGAGGGTTCCGGTGAGCTTGTCGCCGTTTTTGAAGACGATGACGTCCGGAGCGGGTTTTGCCTGGCCGACTGCGGGTTGAGAGAAGAGGCCTGAGATCAGGCTCAACGCGGCGAGGCCCAAAATGCCCCGCATCCGAATCCGGGTCGCTTCTGAAAAGGCACGCATGCCGTCAACGATAGCTTAGTCCTGAAGCTAAAGGACTTGGTTTCCTCACAGTGTTGTTGGCAGGACTGAAATGGAGTTTTATGGGATCGATAAGTCCCGCACGCGTTGAGGGCTCTCGTTTTTGGCTGCCCCTGAGCATTTCCGAGCGGCAAAGTCGCCGCGCGGCGGCCTCGCCGGGTTCGAACCGGGAGCCCGGAAAAATCCGGCAAATCCGGGTGGACGGCGAGTTGCTGTCGGTTGGGAGCGATTTCGAGAAAGAAAGTATTGCCAATCGTCTTCCAATAGGCATACTATCCTGCTCGGCTTCGGTACAGTGCGCTATTCGCGCACGCGCCAGAACCAAAATCATTGCGAATGAATTATTTCCACACAACTTTCGTATCCGTGTGAGTTACACACAAACTACCTGACGGGGCGGTTCGACCCCGCAGCGTGCTTGGAAGGTGAAAAACGATGACATGGTACGCCTACTGCATTGCAGAGAGACAGGCTTTTCCGGAACTTTGCCGGCACCGTCGCCCGATGCCTTTAGCCGGAGTGACGGGACTGTTCGGTAACCAAACGTTTCTTTTTCCAGCCAGCGAATTAGCAATCGTGGTATCTGAACACAATGATGAGGATAGCGCCCGAATGGACCAGCAGGCCCAGAAGGACCACGCCCGTGTCGTTGCGGACTGTTTCAAACACTCCACAGTTCTTCCCTTCCGCTTCGGCACGACGTTTCAGGATGACGATGCGCTGCGGCGATCCGTACGGTCGAATCAGCGCCACTTTCTGGCCAACGTCGAGCGGCTTCGCGGCAAGGCCGAGATGCACCTGAAGGTTCTGGTAGACGATATCTGCCCGGGAAATACTTTGCGTGACATGAGGGTGGGTCAGCAGTACCTGACCAGCCTGCGTGAGAGCGCGAGCCGGCAACGGGAGCGACAATCGAAGGCCCGTGCATTGTCGATCCAGATGCACAGGATGTTCCTCCCCCTGGCCGAGGAGATCACGTGCAAGCGGACTGACTCCGGGAAGATGCTTCTGGACATCGCCCACCTTATTGATAATAAGACGGTGGAGCGTTACCAAAACAAGTACACCTCGGCGTCGCAACAGTTGAAGGAGTGTCAAATGCAGCTGTCGGGGCCCTGGCCGCCGTACCACTTCGTGCACCGTTCGAGTGCACAGCAGCACTCCGCTTAAAGGAAGAAGTAAGATCGCTCCGTGGCTTCCCTCACGATATTCAGGGAAGCCACGGAGCGATTTTTTATGCCTATTTTGGGCTATAGATTGCGGCTTCGACCGATGCTAGGGTCCGTTAAGTAACGGAATAGCTTCTTTTACGAAGGCCGGACAGCTTTTCCGAGCCATCTGTGCAACAGAAATTCTGAGTGGTTCCATCAGACAATCTGGCAATCTGGCAATCTGGCAATCTATAGCTGAGCTAGGAGAACGACACGATGAACGGCAAGGAAAGAGTAGTACTGGCCCTTACTCTGGCAGGAGTGGTGACGACCGCCTCAACGGTGCTCTGTGCCCAGGAGCCGAACCCGATGGCGCAGACGGCTCCCAAGCAGGACAACGAGATTACGAAGCAGGACAATGGGATCTACCTTTATCGCGTGAAGGTGGTGCAGCGTGATCTGGATGCGGTGAACTATCTGCACCGCAGCGGGGCGACGAAGATCGCTTTCAAGGGCACTACGCTGCTGCCTACCGCAAAGGGAGACGCGAAGGTGACCAGCGAGCGCGGAGGCATTGTGATTGAGGCCCGCTTTGACGGTCTTGTTCCCGCCAACAGCTTCGGCAAAGAGTATCTGACGTATGTGCTGTGGGCAATTACGCCCGATGGCAGGCCCAGTAACCTGGGTGAGGTTCTGCCTGCGGGAACAAAGAACAACATCACAGTGACGACGGCGCTGCAGTCGTTTGGGATGATTGTGACGGCAGAGCCTTATTTCTCCGTCACGCAGCCGAGCGACGTTGTGGTGCTGCAGAACCAGATTATTGAGGACAAGACGAACGGCGTGCTCGAGAAGGTGAACGCACACTACCTGCTGCTGCCGCGTGGCGCCTATGCGGAGACGGAGGGATCCAAGACCGTCCTCAACCCGATTACGAGAGACGAAAAGTCGCCGCTGGAGTTCTACCAGGCGAACAATGCGGTGCGGATTGCTCAGGATGCCGGGGCGGACAAGTATGCTTCGGACATTATGCGCGAGGCGATGCAGGACCTGAAGAATGCCTCGGACATCGACAGCAGCAAGAAGCCGGACCGTAAGATGGAGATCACGTTTGCCCGGCAGGCGGTGCAGCGGGCAGAGGACGCTCGGCTGGTGACTTTGCGTAAGCAGGCAGCCGAACGGCAGATGAACGCGGAACTAGCTAAGCAGCAGGCACAGACGGAGGCTGCGCAGTCGCAGTTGGAGGCGCAGAAGGCTCAGCTTGAGGCTGCGCAGGCTGCAGCAGCCAAGGCGCAGGCTGATGCGGAGCGCGCGAAGGCCGAGGCGGAGGCTGAGGCGGCGCGGGCTCGTGCGGAGTCGGCGAACAAGGCCGCACAGAGCGCAACGGAGGCTCGTGAGAAGCTGCTGAGTCAATTGAATAGCGTGCTGGCAACGAGCGACTCCGCACGTGGACTGATTGTGAATATGTCGGACGTGCTGTTTGACACTGGCAAATTCACACTGAAGCCAAACACACAGATCAGCCTGGCAAAGGTCTCTGGAATTCTGCAGTCGTACCCAGGGCTGAAGCTGCAGGTGGAGGGCTATACCGACAGCACGGGGTCTCAGGAGTTCAACCAGAAGCTCTCAGAGAACCGCGCGGATGCGGTGCGGGACTTTCTGGTGTCGCAAGGGGTAGCCCAGACGAACATCGCCGCAACGGGGTATGGGGAGAACAATCCTGTGGCCGACAACAATACTGCGGCTGGACGCGCGAAGAACCGGAGGGTTCAGCTTGTAGTGTCGGGCGATGCTATCGGGTTGCAGGAGAGCGCCCCTGCGGCTGCAGCAGCGGCGGCTCCCACTCAGGGAACGTCCAACCCGCAGTAGGCTCTAAAACAGATGGGGCAGCCGCTCACGCAGCTGCCCCATTTCCTTTGCAGAAGATTTCGCACAGGTCAAACTTGTGCCGCTGGTCAAGCGGCCTGGGGGGCGCGAGCCGCGCGGCACGACTACATGTGCACAGACCACCCGAGCTCAGCGAGTTTCTCCTCGATGTCAGCCAAGGCGTAGGCGAGGGCCGACCGCCGATGCGGACTGGAGGTCCGCTCGGAGAGGATTCGTTCGCGTTGCAGTTCGAGCGCCTGGCGCTGCCGGGTACGCTCCGCCTCCTGGGCGCGAGTGGCCGGGGCTTCAGGTTTGGGCGCACCTGCTTGTGCTTGCTGTTCTTCCACGGATTTACTCTCCCATCCACGCGACATACCTTTATCTTACGCCGCAGAAGTTGGAAGGTGAGGGTTTTGCATCGAAATTGGCGGGCGTGCCATCCATTGCCGAGAGCGAATTTGCTGCTTTGGGAAGTGGCAGTGATCGTTATCCGCACAGTGGGGCGATAGACGGGACGCCCGTGAAACAATAATTGTGCAGCCTCCGTCGTAACGACAAGAACCTCACCCAGCGAAGGAATCGTTATGTGGATTGTTCGACTGGCACTTCGGCGACCGTATACCTTCGTCGTGATGTCAGTGCTGATTCTCGTTCTCGGCATCGTCAGCATTGAGACGATGAGCACGGATATCTTCCCCGTAATCGATATCCCGGTCGTGACGGTGGTGTGGACTTATTCGGGGACCAGCCCCGATGAGATGGAAAAGCGGTTCACGACGATCAGTGAACGCGCAATGACGACGACGGTGAACGACATCGAGCATATCGAGTCACAGTCGGTCAGCGGCATCTCTATTATTAAGGTCTTCTTCCAGCCGGGCGTGAAGATTGAGGCTGCTGTGGCTCAGGTGACGGCAGTCAACCAGACGATCCTGCGCATTTTGCCACCTGGGACGACACCTCCGTTCATTCTGCAGTTCAGCGCGTCGAACGTGCCGATTCTGCAGGCGGTGATGTCCAGCGACAAACTGTCGGAATCCGATCTGTACGATCTCGGACTGCAGTTCGTACGCACACAACTGGCGACGGTGCAGGGCGCGCAGGTTCCGGCTCCTTATGGCGGCAAGGCGCGGCAGATCATGGTGGATCTTGACCTTGGGCAGATGTACGCAAAAGGTCTCTCTCCGACTGACGTGGTCAACGCGCTGACGGCGCAGAACCTGATTCTGCCTGCCGGAACTGCGAAGGTGGGGACGACCGACTACATCGTGCGGACGAACGCCAGTCCGTTGATTCTGGATCAGCTTAATGACCTGCCGATCAA
This sequence comes from uncultured Acidobacteriaceae bacterium, assembly GCA_963741395.1. GTDB lineage: Bacteria > Acidobacteriota > Terriglobia > Terriglobales > Acidobacteriaceae > Edaphobacter. Next base: position 293,746 of record CAVUHV010000001.1, on the reverse strand, counting down.
GAGTGTGAATGGCGCGATGGTGTACATCCGCGACATCGGACATGTGCATGAAGGATTCGCAATTCAGCAGAATATCGTGCGGGTCAACGGCCAGCGGGCTGTGATGCTGACGATTATGAAAGCGGCATCGGCTTCCACGCTGGATATCGTCAAACGGGTGAGGGAGAGGCTGCCGGTGATTCAGGCTGGGCTTAGCCGGGACCTCAAGATCGATCTGCAATTTGATCAGTCGATCTTTGTGCGAGCTGCATTGCAGGGAGTGGTGAAAGAGGCGGCAATTGCGGCCACGCTGACGGCGTTGATGATTCTGCTGTTTCTAGGAAGCTGGCGCAGCACGGTGATCGTCGCGATATCGATTCCGCTTTCGATTCTCACGTCGATTATCGTGATGAAGTTTCTTGGCCAGACCCTGAATACGATGACGCTTGGCGGACTGGGGCTTGCGGTCGGCATCCTCGTGGATGATGCGACTGTCGAGATTGAGAACATCCATCGCAATCTTGGGCAGGGCAAGGAGATTGAGCCAGCGATTCTGGATGGCGCCGCGCAGATTGCTGTTCCAGCATTCGTCTCGACGCTGGCAATTTGCATCGTGTTCGTTCCGGTGGTGTTTCTGTCAGGCGCGGCGAAGAGCCTGTTTACTCCGCTGGGCATGGCTGTGGTGTTTGCGATGCTTGCGTCCTATTTGCTCTCGCGAACGCTCGTCCCGACGATGGTGAAGTTTCTATTGTCGAGCGAAGTAGAGATGTACCAAGATCACGAGGACGCTCATGGGGAGCATCCCGTCGCGACGGAGCCGCCCAAAGCGAACCTCGCCTGGCGGGTGCACTACAGATTCAATGTGGCGTTTGAGCGGTTTCGCGCGCGATATCAAAAGGTGTTGCATTGGGCTTTGGACCATGCTGCCTTTTCGCTTGGCTGCTTTGCTATCTTCGCAGCAATCTCGGCGCTGCTGGTTCCGTTCATCGGACAAGATTTCTTTCCGGCTGTGGATGCTGGAACATTCCGGCTGCACGTCCGTACGGCTCCGGGAACGCGTATTGAGGAAGTGGAGCGGATTTTTGGCGAGGTTGATGCGACGATCCGGCAGGAGATTCCTCCGAACGAGCTGGTGCTTGTACTGGACGACATCGGCATCCCAAATGGCAGCTTCAACCTAGCCTTCGGTGATGGCAGCCTGACGGATGTGCAGGACGGCGAAGTTCTGGTGGGCTTGAGTGAGAAGCACCGGCCGACGATGGAGTATCGGCGGCGTCTGCGGCAGGTGCTGCGCGAGAAGTTTCCCGACGTGACGTTCTACTTTCAGGCATCGGATATCGTGAATCAGATTCTGGACTTCGGGCTTCCGGCTCCGATCGACGTTCAGATCAGCGGACGGCAGTTCTACGAGAACTATGCGGTTGCACAGAAGATGCGGCAGGAGATCGCGGGCGTGCCGGGCGCGACCGATGTGCACATCAACCAGATTGTTTATGCTCCTGAGTTGCATGTGAATGTGGATCGAAGCCGCGCCCAGACCATTGGGCTCTCTGAGGCCAACGTGGCGAACAGCATGCTCTATGCACTGGCGGGGAGCGGGCAGGCGACTCCGAATTACTGGCTGAATCCGCAGAACGGAGTGAACTACCAGGTGGTGGTGCAGACACCGCAGTACCGGATGGACTCGCTGACCGCGCTGACGAGTATTCCGATAACGAGCGGCAGCGGCGGGACGGGCGATCCGAACGCTCCTGCTCCGGGACCTCAGTTGCTCAACAACCTGGCCAAAGTGGACCGGGAGTCCAGCCCTTCGGTTACGAACCACTACAACGTTCAGCCGGTCTTCGACATCTTCGCCGGTGCGAATGGGCGCGATCTGGGCGGCGTGGGGCGCGATATCGACAAGATCATCGACAAGTACAGAAAGCTGGTTCCACCGGGCACGCAGATTACGATGCGCGGCCAGGTCTTGAGCATGAGGCAATCGTTTACGGGACTTGGTCTCGGCATGATCTTCGCGGTACTGCTGGTGTACCTGCTGATGGTGGTCAACTTCCAGAGCTGGCTTGATCCGTTCATCATTTTGACGGCACTGCCTGGCGCGGCGTGCGGCATTCTGTGGATGCTGTTTTTTACCGGCACTACTTTTAGTGTCCCATCGCTGATGGGAGCCATCATGACGGTGGGCGTGGCGACGGCAAACTCAATCCTGATGGTGACGTTTGCGAATGACCAGCGCGCAGCCGGCATGAATGCGCTGGAGGCGGCGGCCTCGGCGGGCGCGACCCGTCTGCGTCCTGTACTGATGACCGCCTTTGCGATGATCATAGGAATGCTTCCCATGTCGTTGGGACTGGGTGAGGGTGGCGAGCAGAACGCTCCGCTGGGCCGTGCAGTGATTGGCGGACTTATCGTTGCCACGGTCACTACGCTGTTGATCGTCCCGATTATTTATAGCCGGCTGCGCAAGGGTGAGCCGGAGAAGATGCACATGGAAGAGGTTCCCGAATAGCGCAGGCTCTGTTGCGAAGAAGCGGTAATGTGAGAGAGGACGATGACGCAGAACTACCAGGCCGCACCAGAACGTAGCAGCCGCGCACCGTATGTCGGCGCGGTCGCGTTCTTCTTCATTCTTATTCTCGCCGGCATCATGTTTCTGATTCCGAAGCTCAGACATCGGGATACGCTGGAGGCTGAGGCGCGCGTGGCAGCGGGCCCTCCGATCGTGCTGGTGACGACGCTGAAGGACGGCGAGAGCGGAGGGCATGTCGAGGTGCCGGCGACGGTGCAGGCCTTCGATCAGACGCCAATCTACGCGCGCACGTCAGGGTATCTCAAGGCACGATATGTCGATATTGGAGATCGTGTTCACAAGGGGCAGCTTCTGGCGATCATCGACGACCCGCAGACCGATCAAGCACTGATGCAGGCCAAGGCCACGGTTGCGCAGTACAAGGCGCAGTTGGCGCAGGCCCAGGCGAATGCCGTGCTTTCGAAGGTGACCAATGATCGGTGGCAGACGCTGCAAAAGCAGGGCGTGGTCGCGCAGCAGGACGCCGACACGAAGCTCGCGCAGGCCGGCGCAGATGCCGCCAACGTAGCGGCTGCACAGGCGAACATCGCGGCGGGAGAGGCGAATGTTCGAAGCCTCACTGAGCAGGCGTCGTTTGCCCGCGTGGTCGCGCCGTTCAATGGCATCATTCTGTCGCGGTCAATCGATGTCGGTTCGCTCATCAGCTCGGGCAGCCAGAACAGTGTGACTCAGATGTTCACGATCGGCGAGGCAGAGACGATTCGCGTGTTTGCAAGCGTGCCGCAGGCTAGTGCCGTGGGATTGGTGAAGGGCTACGTTGCGAAGGTGACGTTCCGTGAATTGCCAGGGAAGGTTTATACGGGGACCGTAGCGCGCACGAGCCAAAGCATCGACCCAAGCACCCGTACCCTGCTGGTCGAAGTGGACCTGAAGAACGATGGGCGCATCTTGCCGGGCATGTATGCGACGGTGATCTTCGATCTGCCACGCGGAGGGCCGGCTCCGGTACTGCTGCCTGCCAATGCGCTGGTGATCCGCACGTCCGGTCCCCAGGCTGTCGTTGTGGATAGCAATCATATCGTTCACTTCCGTTCAATTGTTCTGGGCCGTGACCTCGGGACTGTGATGGAGGTCGCAGGCGGATTGAAGGCGGGCGATGTCGTCGTTCTGAGTCCTGGAGATGCAGTGACGGACGGTGCGAAGGTGCAGCCGGAGCAGCAGCACTGAGCTCTGCACGCTTATAATGGAGGGTCGGGCAAGAGACTATCCGGGCGAAGCCCAAAGGCCAGGGCGAAGGGGACTAACTGCGTGATTGTTGAGATCGAAGGTCTGGAAAAGGTCTACGACGGCAAGCAACGTGTGGTCGCGGTTGCCGGGATCGATCTATGTGTGCACGAGGGCGAGCTTTACGGCCTGCTTGGCCCGAATGGCGCAGGTAAGACGACCACCATCAGCATCTGTACGACTCGTGCACTGCCGACGGCCGGGCGGGTCCGAATCGCGGGAGTGGATGTCGTCCAGTCACCGGCAATTGCGCGCCGCAGCATCGGTGTGGTTCCGCAGTACAACACACTCGACCGCGCCTGCACGATCTATGAGAACATCCACTTTCATTGTCTGTTCTTCGGGTTTTCGCGCGCGGAGGCGAAGGAGCGGACCAATCAGCTTCTTGAGCAGTTTCATCTGACGGAGCGCGCGGGAGCTTACCCGCAGCAGCTCTCGGGTGGTCTCGCTCAAAGGGTGCAGATTGCCCGGGCGATCGCACACCGCCCCAAGGTGCTGTTTCTCGACGAGCCCAGCGCAGGGCTCGATCCACAGAGCCGCATCGCAATGTGGGAGGCAGTCCGCAATTTGAGGAAAGAGGGCATTACGGTGGTGCTGACGACCCACTACATGGAAGAGGCCGATGAGCTGTGCGACCGGGTGGCCATCATCGACCACGGCAAGATTCTGGTGGAAGATACACCAGCGGCGTTGAAGAGCTCGGTTGGAGCGCAGCGCGTGTACGAGCTTGATCTGCGGACCCAGGATGGCATCCCTCAACTCGTGCAACAACTCGGGCAGCGAGCCGGCGTCGCGAACGTCGAGCCGACCGCCATGGGAGTTCGAATATTTGCCAAGGGTACGGAAGGACTTCTCTCCGATGTTGTGGATGCCGCTAATCCTTATGGTCTGCGCGATTTGACCATCACCGAACCCAGCCTGGAGACGGTGTTTATCCGCCTGACGGGCAGAGACCTTCGCGAGTAGCGCCATGACACCAGTGACTCAACTAGAACCTCCCGCGCTAAGAACACCGCCGCAGCCTACGCCACCTGCCGTTGGCGTGGCGCCTCGCTCGACGGCGGTGCAATACGCCCGCGCTTTTGCAGGTCTTTTTCTGCGCGACCTGCACGTGCTGCGGCGGGAGATTTTTCCGTTCGTGATACGGGTCTGCATGAATCCGATGCTCTTTCTGTTTGTGTTTACGTTCATCATGCCGCATATGAGCGGGGGCGCATCGATGAATCCGACGGCCGGAATGGCGGGAGGAAGTTTCGGCACCGTCCTGCTTCCGGGGCTGATGGCGGTGGCGATCATGTTCAGCGGAATTGCGGCGGTCGCGCTGCCTCTGGCACAGGAGTTCGGCATCACCCGCGAGATCGATGACCGTGTGATGTGTCCGCTTCCAGTGGCTGCCGTGGCGCTTGAGAAGATCTGCTTTTCCGCGATGCAGAGCATAATTGCTGCCGCGGTGGTTTTTCCGCTGGCTTATTACATTCCTACGAACCCGGTTGTGGCGCATGTCACCAGCTGGCCGTACCTGATTCTGATTCTTGTACTGGCGAGCTTTACCGCGGGGGCGCTGGGGCTGACGATTGGAACGACGGTCAAGCCGCAGCAGATCGGGCTTATCTTCGGTGTTGTCGTGATGCCGATCACGTTTCTTGGGTGTGTGTACTATCCGTGGGCGGCTCTGAGCCATATCAAGTGGCTGCAGATTGGCGTGCTCGTGAACCCTATCGTTTATATGAGCGAGGGTCTGCGGTCCGCGCTGACTCCGATGCCGCACATGCCGCCGGTGATGGTCGTGAGCATGCTGGCGTTCTTCCTCGTACTGCTGACCTGGCTTGGGATTCGCGGATTCCTGCGGCGCGTGATTGGGTGACTCCGCCTAGCTGACGGATGCTGAGGCGGTCTTCGTAACGAGGTCGGCGGCTATTTGTTTGCCGTGGAAGCGGCCATTCTCGATGAAGATCTCGTTGGTGCGTTCGCCTGCAATGACGACTCCTGCCAGGTAAATTCCCGGAACGTTGCTCTCCAGTGTGACGGGATCGCACTGGGGTATGCGGTGATTCTGCTCGTCTAGTTTTACGCCGAGGGCTTCGATGAAGTCGAAGTCGGGATGGTAGCCGGTGAGTGCGAAGACGGTGTGATTGGGGATGGTGAGGGGTCCCTCCGGAGTTGCGAGCGTGACTTCGTCTTCGGCGATGCCGCTGACGCTGGTGTTGAAGTAGGCTGTAATCTCTCCGCTTTTGATGCGGTTGTTGATGTCCGGCAGAATCCAGTACTTTACGTGGCGGTGCATTGCGGGGCCTCGGTGGATGAGAGTGACGCGGGCGCCGTGTCTCCACAGGTCGAGCGCGGCGATCGCGGCGGAGTTCTTTCCCCCGATGACGACTACGTCGAGGTCAAAGAAAGGGTGCGGCTCGTCGTAGTAGTGGCGCACTTTGGGTAGGTCTTCACCGGGGATTCCGAGGTAGTTCGGCAGGTCGTAGTAGCCGGTGGCCACGACGAGTTTGCGTGCACGATGCGTGAGGGCGCGGCCGAAACGGTCGGTGGTGTGGACCGTGAAGCTGCCGTCGTGGCCCGTGACGCGGTCGACGTTCTCGTATTGGCGCACGTCGAGGCGGTAGTGCTCTGCTACCTTGCGATAGTACTCGAGGGCCTCGCTGCGATTGGGCTTCTGGTTGGGGCTGGAGAAGGGGATGTCGCCGATCTCAAGCAGCTCCGGCGTGGTGAAGAAGGTCATGTTCGCCGGGTAGTGGAAGAGAGAGTTGCTGAGGCAGCCTTTGTCGACCATGACTGCGGTGAAGCCAGCACGCTGCGCCTCGATGGCACAGGCCATGCCGGTGGGGCCGGCTCCAATGACCAGCAGGTCTGCAAGCTCGTTGCCTGTGCGGCCGTCTGTGGCTGCGCTCTCACTCATAATTCCATCTTACTGAATGGTTCAGTGAGAGGTTTCGAGGCGCGAGTCTAGCTGTCGAGAGTCACGAGCTTGTGGGCGATGGCGAAGAGCGCCAGTTCGAGGCGTGTTGAGACGCCTGTCTTGTCGAAGATGTTAGACAGGTGGCGCTTGACGGTCTCCTCGCTGATGGCGAACTGCTTGGCGACGTCCTTGTTGCTGCAGCCTTCAACGATGCAGGTGACGACCTCGAGTTCGCGGGGTGTGAGGCCGTAGGTCTTCTTCTCGGGCGACTCAGCTGCCCTTTTCATCAGATCGTTGAGCGCGGCGACGAGATTGACGACGCGCTCGCCGCCGATCCAGTAGTCGCCGGAGATGACCGCGCGCAGTGCCTTCGCGAGGTCAGCCGCGACGGAGTCTTTGAGGACGATGCCGCGTGCGCCGATCTGGAGCGCCTCGATGATCTGCTGGGTGGAGATGGTGCTGGTGAGGAGAAGAATCTTCACGCGCGGCGACTTACTCATGATGGCGCGCATAGCTTCGAGGCCTGGCAGCCGCGGCATCATGAGGTCCAATAGAAGAATGTCCGGCTCAAGTTCGAGAGTCTGAGTGATAGCGTCGTCGCCGTCCTCGGCTTCGCCGACGACCTCGATATGGGGCTCGCGCTCCAGCATGTTCTTTACACCGAAGCGGACGACCGGATGGTCATCGGCGACAACGATGCGGATAGCAGCCCCAGGGGCGGCGGTCTCTGACTTTTTTACGGCTTCACTCATGCGCGGATTCTCCTGCTCAACTTCTGAAAGTTGCGATGCTACATGGTTGCGGTTTCGCGTGCGTTCAGCATACGCTTCAGGCGGTCACGGGCCAGCAGGAATTCATCGAACGTAGCTACATGATTAGCAGCTAAACCCTTATTTTCCATTGTAGTTGCAAGTCTTTGCAGCTCGAGTGCACCGACCATTCCGCAGCCTCCCTTGATGGCGTGCGCCTCTCGTTTATACGACGCATCGTCGCCAGCGGAGACGGCCTCACACATCATGCCGATACGTTTGGTCACGTCATCGAGGCACATGCCAAACAAGCGTGCGAGCTTGTCCGCGCTCATGGAAGCGGTGAGCTTTTCGTAGATAGCTTCATCGAGAACCGGCGCCTCTTCTTTGGAGGAAGATCCTGCGGGTGCGACCTGCCGGCCTGCGATGGCGGCTGCGAGCTGGTCCATCGTGAAAGGCTTCAAGAGGAAGGCGTCATAGTCGTTGCAGACGGCTTCGTCGGGGGAGCTGCCGCTCATGGCGATCAGGAGGGTGCGGGCACAACAGAGATCGCGTAAGGCGCGTGCCAGTTTGGCTCCGCTGATGCCCGGCATCTGGAGATCCGTGAGGATCACCTGTGGGAGGACGCCCTCTTGCGCTCTCAAATAGTTGAGGGCCTGCGCACCTGAGTCGGCGGTGTTGACTGAGTAGCCCTCTCGAAGCAGCAGGAGAAGCAGCAGTTCACGGCTGACGGCATCGTCGTCCACAACCAGCACCGAGGTTTTGTCGATATCCATTTGCGCCAAAGAGTATCAAGCGCCGGTTTCCTGTGCCAGTCCGGAGCAACTGAGGGTACAGTAGTTGCCATGGGTGAGGAGAAGTTTTCGCAGCAATCAGACCCGGGTTCGGGGTTAGTGGCCGAGCTCGCTGGTCTGTCGGCCCGCGTGGCTGCACTCGAGCGACAGCTTGCGGATATGCGCGGGGCAGCTGCACCGCCTGCTCCGCGGGAGGCCGTACCTTTTCGAACGGTTGAAGAGAAACCGGCGGTAGCTTCGCCTCCGGAGGGAATACAGTTCACTCCTCCGCCTCCGCCGCCGATTGCTTCGCTCGCGACGCCCTCGCCTGCTGCGCCGTCGCTTGAGAGCAGGCTGGGTGCGCAGGTCTTCAATCGCATCGGGATCTTCGTTCTGCTTATTGGCTCAGCGCTCGGTTTGAAGTTGGCGGTTGATAACCACGTGATTGGGCCAGTGGGGCGCATCGTCATCGGGCTGATCGCAGGTGCGGGACTCGTCCTCTGGTCAGAGCGGTTCCGACGGAAGGGCTTCGCGGGATTTTCCTACTCGCTGAAGGCTATCGGCAGCGGTGTGTTGTATCTGTCACTGTGGGCGGCCTTTCAGCTTTATCATCTGTTGCCTGCGGGAGCAGCGCTGGCCGGGATGATTCTGGTGACGGCGTGGAATGCATACATGGCCTGGGCGCAGGACTCGGAGCTGCTGGCCGCTTACGCTGTCGCCGGAGGGTTTGCAACGCCGCTCCTGCTCTCGACGGGCGGGAACCATGAGGTGTTTCTGTTCAGCTACCTGCTGGCGATCGATGCGGTTACGGTGCTGCTCGTCCGTCTGAAGCCCTGGGCTCGATTGCTGCTGGGAGCCTTTCCAGCGACGGTTGTCTACTTCATTGGCTGGTATATCCAGTTTTTCGTGGCCGGTGAGTTGGCGATTACTGCGACTTTTGTGATGCTGTTCTTTCTCGCGTTTGCGAGTGTTCCCCTTCGTCCATCGCGTCCAGGTGAGAGGAGCGCCGAAGGCGGCGAACCGAAGGGATACGGGCCGGGCTACGTTACAACACAGATTCTCCTTCCCTTCTGGAATGCGGCGTTTGTCTCGCTGGCGCTTTACTCAGTGCTTCAGGATTCAGGCCATCATGCGGGGCTGCCGTGGCTGATGGTGGCGCTGGCGGCGATTTACCTTGTGCTGATGCGAATGCCTCAGAGCGAGGTCGCAGCGGCAATGCATCTTTCGATCGCGGTCGTCTTCCTTACGATTGCGATTCCACTGAAGGCGAGCGGCCACTGGATTACGGTGGCCTGGCTGGTGGAAGGGCTGGCCCTCGCATGGGTGGCTACGCGCGTCGCGGGGACCGCCTCGTCTCCATCGCGGGTGCTCCGGTGGCTCTCGGCGGGAGCATTTGTGCTGGGGCTGTGCGGGTTGATCAGCCAGGGATTCTGGTTCGAAAACACGTCTAGTCAGCCTCTGTTCAACTCTGACTTCTCGGCTGCACTTGTAGGTGTCGCCGCGCTGGGAGCTGCGGCGTGGCTCGCCTTTCGCGCGAGCCCCGTGGGGCCAGATATCTGGTCGCGATTTGCCACCGGGTGCCTGGTTGCCGTTGAGCTGGTTGCGCTGCTGCTGTGCGTGCGCGAGATCCTGACGTCGCGGTCAACCTTATCCTTATATGGACACCAGGCATTTGTGAACTCGGACTTCGCGATGGCACTGGTTGGCATCGCGACGATTGCCGGGGTCGCCTGGATTGCGTATCGCATCAGCCAGACAGACGAAGCGCATGCCATCTTTTGGCAGCAGATTGCCGGTGGCTCGATCATTGCAATCAATCTGATCGCTGTGCTCACGGGGGAGCGGGAGATCGAGGCGTTTTGGCCCAATACTTCGACCGCACCCGAGGTGCAATTGCAGCAGGCTCTCGCGGTCTCGGCCTTTCTGATGATCTATGGCGGACTGCTGCTTGCTGTCGGCTTCTGGAAGCGCACCGCGTTTATTCGATGGCAGGCGCTGCTGCTGATCGTCTTCACCATTGCCAAGGTTTTCTTGTACGACATGCGCAACCTCAGCCAGGGCTACCGCGTCGTCAACTTCCTGGGACTTGGCGCGCTGCTGATGACGGTGAGCTTCGCCTACCAGAAAGACTGGCTGGCGCTGCGGGAGCCGAGCGCCGGTTCGCCTCCGGTTCCAGACCCAACCCATAACGCAGGACCCAGCCGGTGAAGCTTTTACTATCCTTGGCACTTCTGTTGTGGCAGGCTGTCGCTCCCGTCGCTACGGTTCAGACCGCCGAGCAGCGATATTTTCGCTTCGCACGAAATGTCAGCGTTCCGGAGGCAGGACAGACGTGCGCTGTTCTCGACGCATCGGCTTACGCGCATGCCGCCCCTGCACTGAAGGACCTTCGGATTTATCCTGCCGGGGTTCAGGGAGCGCGAGATATTCCTTACGCGACTACGTTGAGTCAGCCGGCTCAGCCTGACAGCGAGCCGGCCGAGGTTCTTAATCTCGGGCAGCGAGGACACACAATCGTCTTTGACCTTGCAATGCCTGCGCGACCGTACACCGATGTCACGCTCGATCTTGATGGACGTGATTATCTAGCGACCGCGACTGTTTCGGGGAGCACTGCCCCGAATGCGACTTCGCCTACGCGGTTAGGTGAGTTCACTCTCTTTGACCTGACTTCGCAGCATCTCTCACACAGCGCGACGCTGCACCTGCAGGAGTCGAGTTTCCCGTATCTGCATGTGGATCTTACGGTGTCGCCGGCGACAACGAGTCATCCTTTCGTCGCGACCCCACAGATGGTGAAGGGAGCTACCGTTCCGCCGAGCCGGGAGGCGCAGTCGCTGTTCGCGATGGCTGCACAGACGAATGCGATCGCGCAGCGCGGGCGCGAGAGTGTTGCCAGCCTCGCCTTGCCAGAGCGTGTGCCGGTGGAGCGTGTCATGTTCGAACTCGCGCCTTCGTTCAAGGGGAACTTCAGCCGTGATGTTGGAATCTCGGATCGTCCTGAGGGCGCGCCGGATTCGGCCAGCGAGACGCTCGGCGGCACGATCATGCGTGTGCATCTCAAACAGGCCGGCCGAGAGATTCGCCAGGAGCAGTTGAGCGTTCCGGCAACTCTAGGGTCGAACCTACAAGGGCCGGCGAGTGTTGTGGTCACGGTCAACAATGGAGACGATGCTCCACTACCGATCAGTGCTGTGCGGTTGGAGATGCGGGAGCGGCGGGTGTGCTTTGATGCACCGGAAGCCGGCAACTATACGGTCTACTACGGCGATTCGGCGCTGGAGGCTCCGGAGTACGACTATGGACGAATCTTTTCTTCAGCCGCGCAGACCCGCATGGTGAAGCTCGAGCCTGAGCGGCCTAATCCAGCGTATGTTTCACGTCCGGATACGCGTCCGCTGACTGAGCGCTACCCGGACCTGGTGTGGATAGCGCTGCTGGCGGTGATCTGTGTGCTGGCGATGGTGGCACTGCGGTCTTCGAAAAACCTGCACCACCATCGGTGAAGGCTAAATTCCTAACTCTGCGCGGATGGCGCCGGCGATCGTCTCGGCGTGGTGGCGCATGAGCAGCTCGGACTCGGCCTCGATCATGACGCGCGCCAAGGCCTCGGTGCCGGAATAGCGGATAACGACCCGGCCTGAGTCGGCGAGCTCCCGTTCAGCAGCAGCAATGGCAGCGGCGACTGAGGGGATGCCGTCGAGCGGCTTCTTCTCGCGGACCTTGACATTGACGATGACTTGCGGAAAGACCTTGAGATCGGCGACGAGTTCGGCGAGAGCCTTGCCGTTACGATGGACGATGTCAAGCAGGAGAAGCGCGGTAAGGAGGCCGTCGCCGGTGGTGCTGCGGCCGGAGAAGATGATGTGGCCGGACTGCTCGCCGCCCAATGCCGCGCCGGTGGCCTGCATCTGCTCGAGGACGTACTTGTCGCCGACGGGAGCCCGGAGCATTTGGATTCCGCTACGCTTGAGCGCGGCTTCGAGGCCCATGTTGGACATGGTAGTGGCGACAACAGTGGAATTGGCGAGCAGGCCGCGAGCCTGCAGGTCTCGCGCGGCTAAAAGGAGCACGGCATCGCCGTTGACGATACGGCTGTGCTCGTCTGCGAAGAGCGATCGGTCAGCGTCGCCGTCGAAGGTGATGCCCATTGAGGCAGCGTGGTGACGGACGGCTCCTGCGACGATCTCGGGATGGAGGGCTCCGCAGTGCTCGTTGATGTTGCGGCCATTGGGGCTGGCGTGCGTGATGATGACTTCGCCGCCGAGGCCCGTAAATAGCTCGGGGGCTACGGCGGAAGCGGCGCCGTTCGCGCAGTCGATGACGATGCGGCGGCCATCGAGAGAAAGATCGGGCACAGCGGAGCGGAGGAATCGGATGTATTCGGCGCGGTCTGCCTCATTGACGGGCGGGGCGGTCTTGTCGGAGGGTGCTGTGGCCGAAGGGGATTCGAGCAGCCGGAGGATCTCTTCTTCGATGGCGATCTCGGTTGCGTCGGGCAGCTTGTAGCCATCAGCGCCGAAGACTTTAATGCCATTGTCTTCCCAGGGATTGTGCGAGGCGGAGATGACGACGCCAGCGGAGAAGCTGTGCACACGTGTGAGGAAGGCGATCGCGGGAGTGGTAATGACACCGGCGCTCTCAACCGAAGCTCCTCCTGCTGTCAGGCCGGCGGTGAGCGTGGCGGCTATCCATGCACTTGACTCGCGCGTGTCCATGCCCAACAGGACGCGCGGTGATTGGGCGACGGTCGCCACGAGTGAGTGCGCCAGCGCTGTGCCGATTGCGTAGATGGTTGATCGATCGAGAGGATATTGTCCGGCGACGGCTCGGATTCCGTCGGTTCCGAAGAGCTTCTTCATGAGTTGCTGTTCTCCGTTGGTTTGGTGTCCGTGACTCGCGCTTCTATGCTGCCCTGGGACAGGCGAGCGCGAATGGTTTGTCCTGCAGCGGTTTCATCTGCCGAGCGCAGAAGGGTTCCGTCGGCGGCGTAGACGAGTGCGTATCCGCGGCCCAGCACGCTCAAAGGTGATAGCGCCTGCAGGCGAGCTGTTGCGGATTGAAGACGGCTGCGGGGATCGGCCGTAAATTGCAGCGAGACACGCTCGAGGCGGCCGATGACTCGCTCGAGACGGTGCCGCGTGGCGGCGATGCGGAGCGAGACGTCCTGGCGGCGGAGACGGTCGGTGAGCGCGGCGAAACGCAGCGATGATGCCCGGAGGCGGCGCTGGATGGCAGCGTCGCGGCGGAGATCGAGCTCGTCGATGCGTTGGAGACGGCGGCCGATGGAGTCGCGGAGCCGCAGCAGGACAGACTCGGCCGAGAGGCGCGTGTAGTGACGCTGGGCTTGAAGGATGCGGAAGTCGATGGCGCGACGAGCGCGGAGGTCGAGAGCGTCGATGCGCTCCTCGACGCGGTGTTGCATCGAGGTGATGATTTCGGCGGCGGCTGAGGGGGTCGGGGCGCGCAGGTCGGCGACGAAGTCGGCTATGGTGAAGTCCGTCTCGTGGCCGATCGCGGAGACCACAGGCACGCTGGAGGCGGCGATGACGCGAGCGAGAGACTCGTCGTTGAAGGCGGCGAGGTCCTCCATGGACCCGCCTCCACGGGCGAGAACGATCACGTCTGCGAGCGAGCGATGCCGGTTGAACCAGCGGATGCCCTTTGCCACAGATTCAGCAGAGCCGCTTCCCTGCACCGCCGCGGGGTATACCAGCAGGTTGAGACGCGCGTGGCGGCGGCGAATGATGGTGACGATGTCGCGGATGACGGCTCCGGCAGGCGAGGTGACGATGCCGACGCAATGGGGGAAGGCCGGAAGCGGACGTTTGCGCGAAGCGTCGAAGAGTCCCTCGGCGAGGAGGCGCGCTTTGAGCTGCTCGAAGGCTAGCTGGAGGGCGCCGGCGCCGCGAGGCTCAAGGGTCTCGGCGATGAGTTGGAGCTGACCGCGGGCTTCGTAGACGGAGATGCGCCCGCGCACAAGCACCGCAAGGCCGTCGGCGGGCCGGAAGCGCAGGAGCTGGGCCTGGCGACGGAAGAGAACGACGAGCAGCTGTGCGTCGCCGTCCTTGAGAGTGAAGTAGACATGGCCGGAGGGAGCAGGGCGGCAGTTGGAGATCTCCCCCTCGACCCAGAGATCGGTGTAAGTGGTCTCGACGTGCTGGCGGATCTGGCTGACGAGGTCGGCTACGGTCCAGATGCGCCGCTCGGTCGGCAGGGATGCGGCCGGTGCGCTGATCGCCGAATCAGGCGGCGGAGGGGGAAGAGGTTCTTGCGGCTCGGGGTTTTGAAAGAGGAGATCTATCTGGAGTTCTGAAGATATGGGCGACGGGCTTTGCGACGCAAGGCGTTTGCGGCCGCGGCGGGAGCGCAGGCTGGCCAGCGTCGGCGGATTCTCTCCCTTCGAGGGCATACCGCCTGAGTCTAGCAGGATGGAGGCGGAGTTTTTGGCCTAGCGATGGAAGCGACTGATGGCCCAGAAGATGAGGCTCAGAAGGACGCTGAGAAGAATCGAGGTCGCCAGCGGAAACGAGATGCTCCAGCCCTTGCCTCGCCATCTGAAATCTCCGGGAAGACGGCCCAAAGGTATGTTGAATCGGCCGAGGACTACTGCGAGGATTCCAAGGCCGATGAGGACGAATCCCAGAAATATCAGGAGGCGGCCGAAACTGGACATGAGGGAAGCTCAAGCGCTGGCGAGCAAGGCATTCGCCTGGCGCAGAAGCTCGGCAGGCTGACAGGGCTTCGTCAGAATTCCGACGGGCCTCGATAATTTGTTCGCCTGATCGCGCACCGGTTTTAAGTTGGAATAAAAGCCAGTTAGCACAATGATGCGGCACCCGGGAAGCTCGCGGGAGATGTCGTTCACAAGGGAGAGGCCATCGCGGCCGGGCATCGTGATATCGCAGAGCATGAGGTGGGGGGTAAACTCGCGAGCGCAAAGGAGAGCCTCGTCCGCGCGGTAGGCAGTCCTGGCATCGAAACCGTTCTTCTGGAAGATGAGTGCGAGGGTGTCGGCGACCAGACGATCGTCGTCGACTACGAGGACGCGCTGCATAGGACTTCCTTCCTGTGAAGCAATCAAGATTCCAAAACGGCGACTTGAGAGAAGCTTAGGCTGGCAACGGATGGCTGTCCAATGAAATCAAATCGAATTTCGTCGCTTCGAAATCGAATTCGGGGCGAATTGAATCTGACTATGTTCCTCGATCTCGATTGAGAGACGCAGGAAACTGAAAATCGTTGGCTCTGGTAAGGTTGACGAACGAATCCATCATTCGGATTGAGGCATTCAACAAGTGCATGTTGCTGCATTCATTGCGGGATTAGTTTGTTGCCTGGGCGTCTTTGTCGACGCGTTCCAGGCGATTGTTCTGCCGCGGCGGCCGACAGGGCGGTTCAGCATCACGCGGCTGTTCTTCATCGCGACCTGGGCCCCGTGGGCGGCCATGGCAGAGCGAACGCGCAACGCAAAGGCTAGAGAGCAGATCTACAGTATCTATGGCCCGTTATCGCTTCTGCTGCTGTTGCTGCTGTGGGGTATGTTGCTGATATTCGGCTTCAGCTTCCTCTATTTTGCGCTGGGGTCACCGTTTACCGATGTGCTGGGGACACACCTGGCGAGGGGAATTAGTGAATACGAGATGGACCTCTATGTCAGCGGAACGACACTGTTTACCCTGGGTCTGGGAGACGTGGTGCCGCATAGCGTCCCGCCGCGTGGTCTGATTATCCTCGAGTCCGGAGTCGGGCTTGGGTTTGTGGCGCTGGTTATCGGCTATCTGCCGGTGCTGTATCAGGCATTTTCACGGCGTGAGGTGAGCATCGTACTGCTCGATGCTCGTGCGGGTTCCCCGCCGACGGCAGCCGAACTGCTACGCAGACACAGCTTCGAGGGCGGCGAAGAGGCGCTGACGGAGCTGCTCGCCGAGTGGGAACGCTGGTCCGCCGAGATACTGGAGTCGCATATCTCGTACCCCATTCTCTGCTATTACCGCTCGCAGCACGACAACCAGAGCTGGCTCGCGGCTCTGACAGCCATTCTGGATACCTGCGCACTGCTTATCTCGATTATCGAGGGGGCGCCGTCAAGGCAGGCACAACTGACCTTTGTGATGGCGCGCCACGCGTTAATCGATCTTGGCCAAGTCTTCCACGTGCAGGAGCAAGCAGAATGGAAGCTGCAGGAAGGCAAGGACAGGCTACCTCCTGCGGACTTCGACCGGCTTTGCAGCGCACTGGGAGAGATGCACCTGAAACTGTGCCGTGACGATGGTTCCGCACGACGGCTGAATACGATCAGGGAGCTTTATGAGAAGCATGCCGGCGCACTCTCCGACTACCTGAGGATGCCGCTGCCGGCATGGGTTCCCAAAATGAAGGAGAAGGACCAGTGGAGTGTTCTAACGAAGCTGCGTTCAGAGACCGAGGCGCTGAGTAGCCGCGCGGCGGCCTATCTGAATGACACCCACCACGACCACTAGAGGCTTACCTGCAGATTAGAAGGCCGGACCGGAGGGTGACGGATTCAGCTTCTGTGCGGCGATCATGCCGGCAGGGCCTTTCGCGTCCTTGTCCTTAAGCTGCGCGTAGATCTTCTTCGCCAACTCGGGCTGATTCTGGCTCTCGTAAAGCTCGGCGAGCTGGAGCTGAGCAGTTCCGGCGGGCACTGTGCTGGAGGGTTTGGCGGCGAGCTCGTTGTAGAGGTCAATCGCCTGCTGATTGCGACCGGTCTGCCGATACAGATGCGCGAGGGCAAGCTTGGCGAGCGAGGAGAGATCGCGGTCCCAGCTGCTGGAGACCTGCTTGAGCGTGCTCTCGGCCGAAGCGTTCTGGCCTTCATCGAGGTAGGTGAGGCCACCGAAGTATCGGGCGAGCTTACCGCTCGGGGTCATGCCGTAGCGGTCTGCAACCTGCATGAAGAGCTGGTTGGCGGCCTTGGCGCGGTCAGCGGAAGACGGGAAGGTCTTGACACCGGGAGGTACAGGTTCACCGGGCTGCGCGAGCGGGGTCTGATAGGTCTGCATCGCTTCGCCAAAGGCGACCGCAGCCTGATCGGAGCGGCTGTTATACACAAGCGCGGCTACAACGATAAGGACGATCACCGCGAGCGCGATGCTGCCGGCCATGATGAGGGAACGGCGATGCTCGCTGGCCCACTCGAGGCCATGGGCGGTTGAGTCAACGAACTGATCGTGCTTGAGTGCTTGGCGGGTTTGCTGATCCACTGGTTCCGGTCTTCCTTCGATTCGTAGCGAGGGTTTGCGCGAAGGTGCGCGCAGAATTCTTAGTTTATCAGTTACCCAGGCAAAGCGGGTGCAGGGCCCTCCTTTTCCGCGGCAAAGGCAGTGTTTTCGACGTAATTAGCCTTGTGCAGCTGTGCGCAGCTACTTGATATCCCGCCAGTTCTGGCCGATTCCGACCTCGGCGACGATTGGTACGGAGAATTCTTCCACATGCTCCATCTCATGGATCACCAGCGCTTTCAGTTCCTCTGACTCTTGTGGGGCAACGTCGAAGAGCAGTTCGTCGTGGACCTGAAGGATCATGCGTGAGCGAAGCTTGCGACGGGTAATCTCTTCGTCGATGCGGAGCATGGCGAGTTTGATGAGGTCGGCTGCTGTGCCCTGCAGGGGCGTGTTGACGGCGGTGCGCTCCGCGAAGCCGCGCATGTTGGGGTTGCGCGACTGAATGTCGGGGATAGGGCGCACGCGGCCGAAGTAGGTGCGCACGGCCTGCTCGCGGCGGACAGTCTCAAGGATTTTCTCGATGAAGCGCTGGACGCCGGAATAGCGCTCAAAGTAGCGCTCAATATACTGGCGGGCGGTCTTCTGGTCGATGCCAAGTTGCGCGGCGAGACCGAAGGGGCTGATACCGTAGACGATACCGAAGTTGACGGCCTTGGCGCGGTTGCGGGTCTCCTTGTCCATCGTGGCGGCGTCGACGCCGAAGACCTCAGAAGCGGTGAGGGTGTGGATGTCCTTGCCGGTGCGGTAGGCGTCGAGCAGAAGCGGGTCCTGCGAGAAGTGGGCCATGAGGCGCAGCTCGATCTGCGAGTAGTCTGCAGACATGAGGAGGTTGCCGGGCGCTGCGATGAATGCGGCGCGGATCTCGCGGCCGACGGCTGTGCGGACTGGAATGTTCTGCAGGTTGGGATTGGTGCTTGAGAGCCGCCCGGTCGCCGTGCCTACCTGGTTGAAGGTGGTGTGTACTCTTCCCTGCTCGTCGGCCAACTGCGGGAGCTGATCGAGGTAGGTAGATTTGAGCTTGGAGAGCTGTCTGTACTCAAGGACGAGGGCCGGGACGGTGTGGTGTTCGGCGAGCTCTTCGAGAACGTCCTGCGCGGTGGAGACGACGCGGCCTTTGCCGTACTTCATCGGCTTGGGCAGGAGCATCTTGTTGAAGAGCACTTCGCCGAGTTGCTTGGGCGAGTTGATGTTGAAGCGATGGCCGGATTCGCCGTAGATGCGCTCGGCGAGGTTGTCGATTTCGACCATGAGGCGTGTCGACATGCCGCGGAGGAAATCGGGGTCGATGCGGACGCCGGCTTGCTCCATGCGGAGGAGGACAGAGACGAGCGGGAGGTCGATCATATCGTAGACGTTCATGAGCGAGGAGGCACCGGTTGTCTCTTTGGCAGTCGCGGAGGGTGAACCGAAGAGCATCTCGCGAGTGACTGCTCCTCCGAGAGAGGGGTGGTCGGCGGGGATGTTGTGCTCTACGGGGCCGCATTCGAGGATCTGCGGGAGGAGTGCCTCGGAGAGGCGGACGATGGCGGCTGCAGCTTCGGGCAGGCGGTTGGGATCAGCGGGGTTTTCTTTGGTGGGCTGGTGGACGAGTGCGCGGCTGGTGCTGCGTGCGGCGATGTCGGGGAGGGTGTGCGAGCCGTGGGTGGGGTTGACGAGATAGCTGAGGAGCATGACGTCGTTGCGCACACCGGCGAGAGTGAGATGATGCGGAGCGAGAGCTCGGAGGATGGCTTTGAGATCGTGGACGTCCTTGGGTAGCGCCGAGTCGGCAAGTGCCTCCTTGATTCCCGGTGAGTCGACCGTAGCTTCGATCGCGAAGGAGTCTGTAACGGCGACGCCTAGCCTGCGCGCAGGATCGTCGACAGGGCTTCGAGTCGCGGGCGCGGCAGGCGATGGCGCCGTACCGAAGAGAGACATATTTTCGGCGGCGGGTGGTTCAGGCTCCGCAGTGTCATCGGAGGGTTCGGCGGCGATCTCCTCTGCAATAGCCCGCGCGTCTTCAAAGATCGCGATGGCAAGGCCTTTAGGCTGATTGGTCGCGGGATCGATTTCGCGAGCCTGACCGAGGAGTTGTGCGATCTCGTTGGGAGTGGGTTTGAGGTTGTAGGTGATGACGGTGTTGTCGACGGCGGGAGCGAGTTCCTTGAGCAGCGTGGTGAACTCGAGCTCGGAGAAGAGCGCACGGCATGCGGCGATGTCCGGCGGCTGGGTACGCATCGCGTCTAGAGAGAAGTCGATTGGGACGCCTGTGTGGATGGTGACAAGCTCTTTTGAAAGCAGAATATTGTCGCGGTTGTTTTGCAGAGACTCGCGATAGGTTTTGCGCTTGACCTCGTCCGCGCGGTCGAGCGCGCCCTCGACGGAGCCGAACTGCTGGATCAGCTCAACGGAGCCTTTGTCGCCGATACCTGGAGCGCCGGGGATGTTATCGACGGAGTCACCGCGAAGCGCCATGACGTCGATGACGCGCTGGGGCGGGACACCTAGCGTAGCCTCGACGCCGGCGGGATCGAGGATTAGGTTGTCCTTTGTCGGATTGAGTATGCTGACGTCTTTATTGACGAGCTGCATCATGTCCTTGTCGGAGGAGACGACGTAGACGTGATGGCCTAGCGCCGCGAGTTTGCAGGAGAGGGTGCCGATGACGTCGTCGGCCTCGAAGCCTTCGTAGTAAAGGATGGGGATACGGAAGGCTTCGAGGGCGCGGCGAATATAGGGCTGCTGCTGGATAAGGTCGGGTGGGGTTTCGGTCCGGTTCGCTTTGTAGCCGCCGTATTCGATGGTCTCGAACTGCTGTGTCTTGATGTTGAACTTCTGCACGTCCTTGAGCTGAGTGGCCAGTTCATTGCGATGGACTGGAGCGCCTACGTCGTAGACAGCGGCGAGATACTGCGGCTGAAAATCCTTGCGCAGCTTGTTGATCATGTTGACGAAGACATACGTTGCCGCCGTCGGAATGCCGGTGCGCGTGGACATGGGCCGCTGGCGCTGCATGGCGTGGTAGGCGCGGAAGATGAAGGCCATCGAGTCGAGGAGGTAGATGGGAGGCTTGGCTTCGGTGCTGTTTTCGGCGGGCTTGGTTGGTGTCTTTGCCATGGATATTTGATGGTAGCGCGTTGAGGGGAGGATTGTGGTTGTCCGAGCATCCTGCAAAACCCACATCTCAAAATCGAGATGTGGGGCACCCGACCGTCGCGACGATGGGGCACCCTATTTGTGGCAGCTCAGAGGATGAGCATGCAGTCGCCGTAGGAGAAGAAGCGGTAGCGCTCGCGGACGGCATGGGCGTAGGCGGCGAGCACGAACTCTCGGCCTGCGAATGCGCTGACCAGCATCAGCAGCGTGGATTCCGGAAGGTGGAAGTTGGTGAGGAGGCCGCTGACGACGCGGAACTGGTAGCCAGGGCTGATGAAGATGCTCGTCTGGCCGGAGTGAGGATGCAGGCGAAGCCCAGCGTGCGGTTCGAAGGGGTCTATTGTGGAACCCCCGGCGCTGGCGAGATGCGCGCAGTGCTCGAGCGTACGGGTGGTGGTTGTGCCGGCGGCGATGATGCGGCGCTTTTCGCGAAGGGCCAGGTTGATGGCTTCGGCAGTGGCAGCGGGCAACGTGTAGTGCTCGGCGTGGAGGTGGATGTCTTCGACGTTCTCGACGCGGACGGGCTGAAAGGTGCCGAGGCCGACGTGAAGAGTGATTGTCTCGATCTGCACGCCCCGCTGCCTTAATTCGGCGAGCATCTCCGGGGTGAAGTGCAATCCAGCGGTGGGGGCAGCCGCGCTTCCAGCCTGCTGGGCATAGACGGTCTGATAGCGGTCGCGATCTTCGGGGCGGTCGTCGCGATGGATGTACGGCGGCAGTGGCATGTGGCCGATCTTTTCAAGGATGGCACGGAGATCGGGCTCGGGCGAAAAACGCAGCGTGCGCTCACCAAAGTCGCCGGCGGCGATGATCTCCGCTTCAAGCAATGGTGTGGTGTCACCCGGTGCGGCGAAATGGAGCCTTTCACCGGGTTGCACCTTGCGGCTGGGACGAACCAGGGCGTTCCACTCGTCGCCTTCGACGTGCTCAGTGAGAAGCACTTCGATGCGACCTGTGGGATCGGGCGAGCCGGGCTGTGTATGGGGACCTCTTGCGCGTGTGGCGAAGAGGCGGGCAGGGATAACGCGGCTGTCGTTGAGGATCAGCAAATCACCGGGGCGCAGAAGGTGCGCAAGATCGCGGAAGAACTCATCGCGGTACTCGCGTGCGCGGCGATCGAGGAAGAGCATGCGGCTCGAGCCTCGGACAGGCGGCGGAGCCTGAGCGATGAGTTCTTCAGGAAGATCGAAATGGAAGTCGGCGACCCGCACTGATTTCTAAGTTTAGCTGCCTGCAATGGGCGAAGCTGTTTGCCTATACGGCCGTCTCGGCGAGCTTCGTGGCGCGGTCCAGGGTGGCCTGTATCGCGACGTGCTCGGCGGGAGCAGGGGCGGCCCAGCCTACAGTGACGCGGGAGAAGGGTTTGGGGATAAGGAAGCGATCCCAAGAGCGAAGGGTCCAGGCGCGGTGGGGATGGACGTAGACGGCTCCCACGGGAGCTTTGACGAGCTGTGCCAGTTGAGCTATGCCCGGTTTGGCCACCTGGGCGGGACCTCGGGGGCCGTCGGCGGTGATGACGCAGTAGTTGCCATCGAGATAGGCGCGCTGCAGGTTGCGCAGGCCGACGGCACCATCGCGAGAACTCGACCCTCGGACTGCGATGATGCCGAGAGGCTTGACGGTGCGCGTGATGAGCTCGCCGTCGAAACTATGGCTGACGAGGATGCGAATGCCCCCCTGCCGGAAGCGCCATGCAGCAGCAAGCATGCAGCGATGCCAGATGGCATAGATCAGAGGTGGCGGCGTGTGATACGCGGTGGTCGCACCGGGCTCGCAGATGTCCTCGAAGCGCAACGTGATACCCAGCAGGCAGATGGCTATATAGGCGATCGGCGGAACTATGGCCAGGAGCAGCCGCTGTTTGAAAGTGAAGGCGTTGGGCACGAGGATGAGTTTACTTGTCTGCCGGCTGGAAAACGGCGAAGACTCACACCAGAATTCGGTTAACTGTACTTAAGCCAGCGAAGGATCTCCGGGAGATTGGGCCGCTTGCCGTACATGAGGATGCCCACGCGATAGATACGGCTTGCGACCCAGAGGATCGCATAGATGGTGGCAACCATTAATGCGATGGAGAGCGCGATCTCCCATGCTGGCGGCGTCGAGAGCGAGATCCGAAGGTACATGATGAGCGGCGTGCAGAAAGGGATGAGCGACAGTACGCGGGCGAGAGTGCCGCCAGGGTTGGTGACGACCGGCACCATCGCAAAGAAGCAGCCTGCAAGCGGCATCACCAGCAGCATATTCAGCTGTTGAAGCTCCTGTTCGGAGTTGACCATCGCACCCAGCGCAGCGGCGATCGACGAATAGAGCAGATATCCAAGCAGAAAGTACACGACGAAAAAGATGATCTGCATGGGGCTGAGCGTGAAGTGAATCTTGTTGCCGGCGAGAGCTCCGACAATGGAGGCGCTGGACAGGATGGAGCCGCAGAGAAGCCATACGACGACCTGGGTAAGGCCGACGGAGCCGACGCCGATTACCTTGCCGGCCATCATCTCCTCAGGACGGATGGTGGCGAGCAACACTTCAAAGACTCGAGAGGTCTTCTCTTCGATGATCGAGCGCGCTACGTTCATTCCGTAGAGCAGGATGACCATGTACATCAGAATGAACAGGACGTAGACAGCGACGAGGGTCGAGGTAGTATCGGCGATCTTGCCCGCCTGGGTGGTATCGACCTTCACCGGCTGCAGGAGGGCGTCAACATCGGAGGCAACCATGCCCTGGTGGGCCAGCCGCTCGCGCACAAGTACGTTACGGAGCGCGATCCGGATCGTGTCGCGATTGACCATGTCTGCCGCGGACTGGGGAACATAGGAAAAAGTGGGACGCTCATTCGGACTGGACGCCGGCGTGATCCAGAGATAGCCGTCGATCTGTTTGTCGCGGAGCATGCCATCGAGAGTCTCGCGGGTCTCGCTGTTACCCGGGGAGATGACGTCTACTGTCATCTGGCTATCCTTGCCGTTCTGCAGTTCGTTCTGCAGGTCCGTGGCAAGCTGCTGGTCGGGGGATACCACGGTAATGTGCGAAGTGGACTTGGCCTTTTTCCCCATGACGACCGAGCCGACGATTCCGCCTCCCATGAGCAGCGGGATGAGGATCGTGGAGATCAAAAATGCCTTGGTGCGGACACGCTCCAGATACTCACGCTTCGCGATCAGCCAGACGTTATGCATTGACTTGTTCTCCGGTGACAGGTTCGCCCGTCTCTTCCGTCACCTTTTCGATGAAGATTTCTTCGAGACTCGGCTCCATCACTTCGAATCGGGTGATGCGTGCCTTGGTAACGGCTTCGGCGAGCAGAGCCTGCGCATCGTCGCCATCGCGCAGCTTGATCTCGGCGATGCCGTGATAGTTCTTTACGCTCTCAATGGAAGGATGGTTGAGGAAGGAATCGTCGCCGGAGAAGACCATCTGCACGCGGTTCGCTGGATAGCGGGACTTGATCTCGCGCATGGCTCCGGAGAGTACGGGGTGACCACGGTGAATGAGACAGATTGCATCGCAGAGCTTCTCGACCTGGTCCATGCGGTGGGTGGAGAAGAGGACGGTGCGGCCCTGGTTGCGGAGGTCGACGAGGGTGTCCTGCAGGAGGGTTGCGTTTACCGGGTCGAGGCCGCTGAATGGCTCGTCCATGATGATGAGCTCGGGGTCATGCAGAAGCGCGGAGATGAACTGGATCTTCTGCTGCATACCCTTGGATAGCTCTTCGGTCTTCTTGGGGATAGCTTCAGTGATCTCGAGACGTTCGCACCAGGAGTGAGCACGCTTCGTGGCGGTCGCGGCGTCGAGGCCGTGGAGCTGGCCGAGAAACGCGAGCTGGTCGATGACGTTCATCTTCTTGTAGAGGCCGCGCTCCTCGGGCAGATAGCCGACGCGATGGAGATTTTTGCGATCGAATGGCTGGTCGAAGAGCCGCACCGTGCCGGAATCGGGCACGGTGATTCCGATCATCATGCGGATGGAGGATGTCTTGCCCGATCCGTTGGGGCCGAGCAAGCCGAACATGCTTCCGGGTTCGATGCTGAAGGAGAGGTCCTGAACCGCGACTTTTGTGTCGTAGGCTTTGTGGACCTGCTGAAGTTCGACGATGGGCATGCCAGCTTAGTTTAGCAGTATGGCCTAATGATTCCTGGATTCATTGGAATGGGCCAAATCGAAGATGGACGGTGTGGGCGCCAGTTCTGCGGCGAGTTTAGCCTCCTCCTAAGTGGGGCAAACTCAGGCCAGTTGCTGTTGCATCGCGAGAAAGTCGAAGTTGTTCCAAGACTCGATGATTTTGCCGTTTTTGAGGCGTACCATGCACAGCCCTGTGATTCTGACGGGTTTGTAGTCGGGGCCATGCCCAGTCCGTGTCCGTCATGTGTGCCCGTCACGAGACAGCGCGCGACGGTCTTGTCACCCTCACTGACGGTGTCTTCAACCTTTATGTGAATATCGGGAAATGCGGAACGGAACTGCCTGTAGAACACTTTGAATGCAGTAACGTTGTGGACTTCATTGCCGTCGGCATCTGTGAGACCGTGACCCACCACGTTCAGATCGCACATCTCATCAATCGCGGCTTCGCGGCCCCTGTTCCACACCTCTTCGAACCAGCGCTCCAGGACTGTCATGAAAGACCTCCGAATGGGGCCCAGCTCTCCGTTTTCAACGTTTCGGAAAGTGCTCGAATTATAACGAGTTGCTGTCAGGCGGTGATGACTTTCCAGGGACGCAATGTTGTTAGCATCAATCTGTGCTCGAACTCTCCACTCAAATCAAGTTTGTAAAGCGCGTGGGCGAACGCATAGCCGCGGCATTGGCAACGCGGGGCGTGGAGACTGTCGAGGACCTGCTCTATCATCTTCCCTTCCGGTATGAGGATCGCCTGAATCCGATGCCGATCAGTCAACTAAAGGCAGGCGCTATGGCCTCCGTTATTGGCGAGGTGCGAGGCACAGTGCTGCTCCGGACGCGGTCGATGCCGATCTTCGAGATGACGGTGGGTCAGGGGTTGGATACCGTAAAGTGCCTCTGGTTCCACGGCAGCTACTTAAAGGACAAGTTCCGAGTCGGGCAGATGGTCGCCCTCTACGGCAAGCTCGAGGCTTCGCGCTCAAGTGCCGGCAAGTTCAAGATGATTCAGCCGCAGTTTGAGTTGCTGCCCACGACCGACTCGCCGGAATCCGAGTTTGTGATGCTTGAGGTTGGACGCATCGTGCCAGTCTATGAGTTTCTGGGTGGAACAACGGCGTGGGGAGCAAAGCTGACCTCGCGCTGGCTGCGGCGCGTTGTCTGGGGACTGCTTGAAGAACTCGGCTCAAGCGAAGGACGTATCCCTGAGACGCTGCCCGCTGCGCTGCTAGATCGGTTGCACCTGCCAGGCCGGCTCGAAGCTTTGCGCTCCGTGCATTTTCCCGAGGCCGGTACGCCGATGACGGAGCTGATGTCTGCTACGACGCCGGGACACAGGAGGCTGATCTTCGAGGAGCTCTTCTACCTCGAGCTCGGACTCGAACTCAAGAGGAAGAAGCTGCGGGAGCGACATGGCACCGTGTTTCAGACAAACGAGACGGTGCGCAAGGCAATCAAGCAGGTTCTACCCTTTCATCCCACCGGAGCGCAGAAGCGTGTGCTCGGCGAGATCGTCGCTGACATGCGCCGGCCGCAGCCGATGCGGCGTCTGCTGCAGGGCGACGTTGGCTCGGGCAAAACGATCGTCGCAATGCAGGCTGCGCTTGTCGCCATTGAGAACGGCTATCAGGTAGCGATGATGGCGCCGACTGAGATTCTTGCGACGCAACATTACCTGTCAGCGAAAAAGCTTCTTGGCAATGTTGTCTCCCCTCGCACGGGCAAGCCTTATCGCATCACCGTGTTGACGGGCTCGCTCGACGAGGGCACCAAACGCGAGGCGCGTGGAAGAATCTATCGCGGCGAGGCGCAACTCGCTATCGGCACGCACGCACTCATCGAGGAGAAGGTCGACTTCGATAATCTTGGCCTCGTGATTGTCGATGAACAACACAGATTCGGGGTGCAGCAACGGTTCCGACTGATGAAGAAGCCCGGCCCGGATGGCAACTCCTCCGAGCCAGACGTGCTTGTGATGACCGCGACACCGATTCCGCGGACACTCGCGCTCACGCTCTACGGCGATCTCGAAGCGAGCGTAATCGATGAGCTACCGCCGGGACGCTCGCCAATTGTTACGCGCCGAACGACAGAAGAGCGTGCAGAAGATGTCTGGGGATTCGTGCGCCGACAGGTCGAGGCGGGCCACCAGGCGTACATCGTCTATCCAGTGATTGAAGGTGCGCGAGAGGATCAGCCGGAGTTGGACTTCGCTCCAGACGAGAAGGATGAGGAGCTACAAACCGCAGAGACGTCGGTGAAGCGACGCGGGGGCGCAGCGAAGAATACGAGGGGCAAAGCTGCTCCTCCTGAGAAGCTGTTCTCTCCAAAGAAAGCTATGCGCGCCGCAACCGACATGTACGAGGAGCTGCGCCACGGAACGTTCGCCGGCCTGCGTCTCGGCCTACTGCACGGCCGACTCAGCGCCGATGAAAAGGAGGTCGTGATGCGGAGGTTTCAGCGTGGCGAGATCGACGTGCTCATCGCAACGACGGTCATCGAAGTAGGAGTCGATGTGCCGAACACCTCCGTGATGGTGATCGAGCACGCCGAACGCTTTGGCCTTGCGCAGATGCACCAGTTGCGCGGCCGCGTAGGGCGTGGAGCAGCCAAGAGCTACTGCGTCCTGATGACCGGAGGCCAGGTGAGTGAGCAGGCAGAGGCACGATTGAACGCAATGGTTGCGACGCAGAACGGATTTGAACTCGCCGAGCTTGACCTCGCGCAGCGCGGTCCTGGAGAGTTCTTCGGCACGCGCCAGGCCGGCATGCCGGAGTTCCGCGTTGCAAATCTAGTGCGCGACCGTGCCGTGCTTGAGTTGGCGAAGGCCGAGGCTGCCGCCTTTGCGCGGCAGGCCGACCCAGCTATCTCACATGAAGAACGCGACGCTGTATGGCAGCGGCTGAAGCAGCAATGGCAGCGGCGCTACGGCCTGGTCGAGGCGTAGCGCCGCTGACTCTTCACTACGAAGCAGCGGCAGCGCTGAGGACATGTGAGGCATGCTGCAGCGGATGAGCCTTCTTGGGCCCGCGCTTGCGAGCAACAAGCACACGAATGCGCTCGATCATCTCGGCAGGCGAGCAGCCTCCTTTGGGGAGAAAGACATCGGCGCAGCAGGCGCGGTCGAACGAAGTGACCGTGCCGGAAACAATCATGGCTGGCAGGGAGGGATGAAGCTGTTTGGCGCGGCGGACGAGTTCGTTGCCGTCCATCTGCGGCATCAGCAGATCGCATAGCAGTAGGTCCAGCGATCCGGGAATGGACTGCTCCACAACTTCGAGGGCCTGGGGGGCTGACAGAGCTGGGATTACGCGGTAACCGCGGGTTTCGAGGAGAAATGTTCGGACTGAGAGGACTTGTTCGTTGTCATCTACGCAGAGGATCGTTTTCTTGGGGCGCAATGCAGTCTCGCTTCTGCCGGACGCCATCGTCGTTGATGGGCTCCAGCCGATAAGCCAGTCCGGATATCTGCTGGTTTGCAGAGGTCTCCAGTCCGGGTGTTCACAAACGATGCCCCTCGGTCCGGAAGAGTGCTCTCCGAAACGTAGCGGGTCAGCTGCTCTCCTAAGAGCGGGCAGGAGAGACAAAGCTCTCCTTCCCGTCCCAAGGGGAACAGTGCCACTGCCCGGCAAGCGAGACTGCCGGACCGAGGGCGAGAGAGATGCAGTTGCCAACACAGGTTGCCCGCGGATCTCCCTGGCGCCGGAATCAAATGCCGCGATTACAGCAAGTGACGGGACCGGCGAAACCGGCCACACCACAACTGCGTTTGCAGGCAGCGATAGGCGCGCAGGGAGCCGTGACTGTATGACAGTCAAGCGTCTCTCAACTCAGGTTGTCGTAAAAACAGGCGAAAGAATTCCCGTCGGCAGCGACCGCATGTTCCATGCAATTCACCATCGACGCTTGCCAAGAGTATGAAGAGTTGCCCCGCTTGGCAATGGCGAAGTTCCAGCGAAGATGCGCAATATTAGCCCTTGCACATCCACCGTTCTTTCCAAAGCCCCGCCATTACAGGAGATTAATGTTACAGCTCTGTTGAAAACACGTGCATCACGGCAGGAAAAACCGTCCCGTTGCAACTGGAATGGTGCGCCCGCCGACGAACACATTTGACACAACTCCGCCGGCGAGCTTCGCGGAGACATGAATGCGGCTTGGGCGAAGCATCTCAACGCCCTGCTCGATCACAATCGTCTTCTCGCTCGGCACCACTCCGTGACGCACAAGATAGGCGATAGCGGGTCCTGCTGCTGATCCGGTCGCAGGATCTTCGCCGCTGTAGAACTGCATCCTTGCATGCCAGTCAGCGCCGGAACCGGTATCGGCGCGAGTGATGAAGTAGAAAAACTTCGCTCCGGCGCGCTCAAGATAAGCGCGCACTTCCCCGCTCTGTGGCAGGGCAACTCGCGAGG
This sequence comes from uncultured Acidobacteriaceae bacterium, assembly GCA_963741395.1. Taxonomy (GTDB): domain Bacteria; phylum Acidobacteriota; class Terriglobia; order Terriglobales; family Acidobacteriaceae; genus Edaphobacter. Next base: position 264,603 of record CAVUHV010000001.1, on the reverse strand, counting down.
CAGCATCGAGTGATCGCAGCGGAACGATACAGAATGGATTGCCTGTTGTCACCATCTGGGCGGGCAGACTTTGGTCGAGATCGTCCAGAGCAAGATGCAGGATGGGGGCGAGAGCAGCATGGTTGACATCAGGTACACCAAAGACAGGATTGTTCTGCCGCATCGTTCCAAAGACGCCATGTTTATTGGCCTCTGACTGAGCAAATCTCACTGGAATTGGCCCTACGCCAAGTTCGAGCGTGATCTCGTCGGCTCCCCGAAACGCGGGGTGGTTCCAGTAGAGCCAGCTTGCTGTGCCGAGCGTCGGGTGCCCCGCGAAGGGCAGTTCCTCTTGCGTTGTGAAGATGCGGACCCGCACACCGCACTCTCGCTCCAAAGGGGTCTCGCGGGGCAGGATGAACGTAGTCTCTGAGAGATTCGTCTCGCGAGCCAGCGATTGCATCTCCTCGCTCGAAAGACCGCGTCCGTCACAGAATATGGCGAGCTGATTGCCCTCAAGCGGGCGCTCCGCGAAGACATCGACCTGGGCAAAGTCGTAAGCTGCATGCGCGGTAGCAGGAACTTGCTGGGTTGACATGGCTGCTCCTCGAGACTATGGTTTTGGTTAGACCGCAATGGGGTCAACCTGCCCCATGCTAGCCTGAGCTGGCCAGCGGTACAAAGGTTCAGCTAATGACGATGACGCCCAACACGACCTCCATGCGCTGCTGTTGCTGTAGCCCGGCGCGGGTGTGTGGATGAGCGAATCGAAGTAAGCATCTTCGAGCAGCACAGAGCCCACCCGGAGCCGCGAGCAGGGTGGGTTTTCAGCGTTTAGGACCAACAGCAGTTATCTCAACAAGAAAATACCGGGCAATCCCAGAGAGGTACGTTCAAACATGTCACTCCGCATCAACGATCTGGCTCCTGACTTCACGGCGGAAACTACACAGGGTCCCATTCGCTTCCACGAGTGGATCGGCGACAACTGGGCTGTTCTTTTCTCCCATCCCAAGGACTTTACGCCCGTGTGCACCACTGAGCTTGGCGCCGTAGCGTCACTTGAGCAGCAGTTTGCCGCGCGCGGAGCCAAGGTGATCGGCTTGAGCGTGGACCCAGTGGAGAACCACGCCAAGTGGGCGCAGGACATCAAGGACGTGACGGGTTCCACGATCAATTACCCCGTCATCGGCGACACGGAACTGAAGGTAGCGAAGCTGTATGACATGCTGCCTGGCGATGCAGGCGACAGCTGTGAGGGCCGCACTCCAGCCGACAATGCCACAGTGCGCATGGTGTTTGTAATTGGACCGGACAAGCGAATCAAGCTGACGCTGGCCTATCCGATGACCACGGGCCGCAACTTCGACGAGATCATCCGCGTGCTGGATTCCATGCAGCTGACAAGCAAGCATAAGGTCGCGACACCGGCTAACTGGAAGCAGGGCGACGACGTCATCATCACCGGAGCGTTGTCCAATGACGATGCGGCCAAAATCTTCCCAGGGTACAAAACAGTGAAGCCGTACCTGCGTACAACGACTCAGCCGAAGTAGACTGATTTCTGAAAGCTTCCGTCGCGGTCCGATGCGGCGGATAAGAGCACCGATGGCGAAGTGGCTAACGCGCTGGTCTGCAAAACCAGTATTCGAGGGTTCAATTCCCTCTCGGTGCTCCAATTATTTCAATAGTTTACATAGATTTCTGAAAATCGACCAACCCATAATAACCCATGATAAGGTAAACTGCTCTCCGGAAAGACCTCTGGAGTTGGGCTATGAAGGTGCGTCGGGACAAGTATCAGCAGGGTTCAGTCCGGCGGGTGAAACGGGCAAACGGCTTCGCGTGGGAGTTCCGGTATTACGTCGAGCAGGACGGGGACCGCGTCCTGCGAAGCCAATACTTCGACGGCAGAATCTACAAAACCGAGAAGGCTGTCCGGCAAAAGGTGGAGGCTCAGCTTCTCAAGTTGAACGAGGGCACGGAATACGCCCGGGCCAATGACGTAACGTTCAATGCATTACTTGATCGTTATATTGCGGAAGAGATACCCGCACGGCGCGCGACGCGGAGCTCCTACACATCCATCATCAACAAGAGGCTCCGTCCTAAGTGGGGAAACCACGTCGTATCCGAGATTCGGCCGGCCGAGATTCACGCATGGTTCCAGTCTCTCGACCTTGCCCCCTTGAGTAAAGGACACTTGCGTAGCTTGATGCACAAGCTCTTCGACCTGGCCACGCTGTGGGAGTACCTGCCGCTCGAGCGTCGGAATCCTATCGAGATCGTCAAGATCAAGAACGTCACCAGGCGCACCAAAGAGGCGGTCGTGCTGTCGCCGGATCAGTTCCGCGAAGTCGTTCGTCGCCTGCCGGCGCACGTCAATATGATTGCGATCACGATGTCGTGCCTTGGCCTGCGCGTCAGTGAGGCCCTTGGCCTGCGATGGGAAGACTTCGATTGGCAGCACACAACTGTCACCATCCGGCGTAGCGCTTATCGTGGCGCTATTGATGAAACCAAAACCACTTCATCCAAGGCGAAATTGCCGCTCGCGCGATTGCTGGCGGAATTGCTTCTGACGTGGAAGGTGCAATCCACTTCACAATGGCTGTTTGCGAATCCGGCGACCGGGATGCCGTACATGTCGCCAAGCCTGCAACAAAGGTGGATTCGGCCAGCAGGAGAGGCGATTGGCATTGAAGGGCTCGGTTTTCATTCCCTTCGGCACTCATATCGATCCTGGCTCGACGCCACGGGGGCAGCGCCGGGCGTTACGAAGGATCTGATGAGGCATTCCGCGATTGCCACGACCTTCAACGTCTACGGTAAAGCACTGTCGCCTGAAAAACGTGAGGCCAATAATCGTGTGGTGGAACTGCTCTTAGCCGCCGATGTCGGCGGTTCATGAGTGTCGATGGCAACTTGAATCACCTCAGAAAATAAGGTCGATGGAGAGGTGGTTCGCTTCGGAGAGTGATAAGGCCTGATATGAGTGACCGTGTCAACTGGGCTAGATCTGTGGGATTGCTTTGGTAGTTTGCGCTTTTTTTTCCCAAAGACAGAGCGAGCAGCAATCGGAGCGGTTTTGAGCGACGATTGATCAGTCTGATATTCGCGGGCCGAAACCGCATAATCATGATCCGTCGGGAGCTGCCCACTCTGCTGAATGCCGAATCACGCGGCATCCACGGAAGGGTTTGTTTCCGCAGAAGCCGCTGGCAAGGTGAAGTGGAACGTCGCGCCTCCTCCGTCGTTGGATGCGGCCCACAAACGGCCACCATGCGATTCCACGATGGAACGGCTGATCGCGAGCCCCATGCCGCTGCCTTGAGGTTTCGTGGTGAAGAAGGCATTGAAGATGTCGTCCGCTCTTCCAGCCGGCAATCCCACTCCGGTGTCGCTGACTGAGATCAGCACCTGACCGCACTCGCCTCGGCCCGTCTTGACCCTGAGCAGTCCGCCCCTCTCCTTCATCGCCTCGATTCCATTGAGCATGAGGTTCATCAGTACCTGCTGCAGTTGCACCCGGTCCGCCGTGATTTTGGGAAGATCGGCGGCAAGGTCCGTCCCAATCGAAACGGCATACTCGTCGGCTTCGCTCCGCAGAAGCAGGATCGTTTCGTCGATGATTTCGGCGACGTCGACCGACTCTCGCTGTGGGGGCGTCTTCTTATACAACGACCGCAAACGATCGATGATGTCGGCTGCAAGCCTCCCGTCCTTCACGATCGCTGCTGCTGCCCGGCGCGCCTCGTCCAGGTCCGGCTGGTCGCGGTTCAGCCATCGCAAGATGGCCTGCGCATCCATCACCGCCGCGCTTATCGGCTGCTTTAACTCGTGAGAGATTGAGGCAGCCAGTTCTCCGAGCATGCTGATCCGATTGGTGTGTGCAAGGTCTGCCTGTAGCTGTTCCGCATCCTCGCGATCTTGAATGTCGGTCGCCACTGCACACCACTTCACGATCCTGCCTCGACTATCGCGCAGAGGCCGGGCGCGCGTCTGGAACTAGCGACAGGTTCCGTCCGATCCGCTCCGAAGCCGCCCTTCATAATCGTATCCCCGCCTTGCGGATACAAATGCATCTCCTCAGCCCTCCAGCCGCTCATCTTTTTGGATGTACAGGCAATTGCAAAATGAAACGTACAAGATATCCAAACATACGCGATCCAGATGATGAGTGATCTAACCATCCGCGAGCTATTCGAGGTGTCGATTAGCGACATGTTGTCTTGCTTTCGTAGCCGATACGCTTTGCTGCAAACTTGTAGAGCTGGTCGATCTTGACGTCGCTCAGATTAAGGAGAAGACCGGTCTCCTCGCAGGAATAGTGAAGAATTCCGCGCAGGAAATACACTGCTCGTTCGGGCCACGGAAGCGTAGCAATTTGCGATATTCCGGGGACTCTCAATTTGACGGGAGGAGGCGTCTTTGCTTGGAGCGGTGAGTTGGCAGTCTCCCGATTGTATTCAATGGCGGTATCGATGACCGCGTGGATTGCCTGTCCAAAGGTCACCTCGCATGGTGAACTTTCCAGGCATGATAATGCCTTGCGGAGGATTCTTTCGGGGGATAGATGGCAACACAAAAGCATCTCAGCAACGATAACGAGATCTGCGTGATTGTCTTCGAAGAATGTTCTCCACATCTCCTCTTGTTCTGTGATAAGTTCCGAAGTTGTCATGAGAATGCCTTTCTATTAAAAGAGGGTTGTTTGCAATGTTGCTCCCGCGACGTTGGTAGTTGCATCAGCCCTCTTTTGATTCTCGTCATGCGGCGGGCTCTCGTAATCTGCCCTCGCAAACGTCACGAATCGTGGTGTGAGCCTTCCAGTGCCATCGCCGTCTTGGTGAGGATCTGTTCGGGAGATAATTGGCAACGCAATAGCATCTCAACCGCGAGTGTGAGGGTGGTTCGCTGTTCGAAGACCAATTTTCTCCACATGTCTTCCTGATTGATTTCAAGGTCGGTGCGTGTCATCTGTTTGTCCTCCTAGTGCATGCGCTGGCCGCTATATATGGAGGGCAGCCTGCCATTTGCAACGTTTTGAAAACACATTAGAACGCATCTCATAAATCAATTTCAGTCGGTTTACTCACGTTTGCCCTAGCATTCCGGGTTTGCCCGTCATCCAGGAAACCTGCGGGACGGCTCTTCACGAACGAAGGCGCCTGTCTGGATTCGGCTCTTCAACTTGATATTCCGATTGTTGGATACGATCACAGACATCTGTCAGAAGGCCGGATTCGGCCCGCGAGTTGAGAATCAGCCGAACATGATGCAGACTGTGCTGTCGCTCGTTGAAGCCATTGGTCGGCCGGATCCGGCTAACGAGCGACGATGCAATTCGCTCAGAGACGGTGGCAAGATCTTGTAGATCTGGCTCCGTTTCGATCCGCTCAGACCAGATCTGAAATCCATCTGCAGGGTCAACGACCCTGGAGGTAATGCGCAATACGTTGTTGTTGTGGCACACCGTACCTTCGAATATGATCTGAACGTCTAGCTTTCGGGCCAGAGAGCGAATGTTCATAGCTTTCGCGACCAGTGGCGCTACTGAACTTGCGGCGATCACGCGAATCCCATCTGTGCGCGCCAGTTCGTGAATCAAGTCATCGGTGATCGATTGAGCACAAACGCCAGACGAGGCGCTGCCGGAAGCGTCTAAGAAAGGCAGAACCGCTATGCGGATGCCGTCTCCACCAGTGAAACGTTCACGGGGAGCGGCCTCTGTGGCAGTAAGGTTCACACGTCTATGTTGATTTCGGAACATAGGCACATAGCTGCCAGGCCGACAGTGGATAGAAAGTGGGTCGTTCTTGCCAACGGATTCGTAGTATTCCTTCAACTTACTTCGCAGCCTGCGAGCTTCACCACGCACAATCGAGTCCTCACTGGGCCGATAGGAACTCGGGCGGTCGTACACCTCCGTGCCGATCAGATACTCCTTCAGCATCTCCCCTTCGCCTGCCAACGTTTTTTCCACAGTGAACCGAAGAAATCGGCCTAGTCGGTCAGATTGAACAAATATCGAACTCTCCAGAATTCGAAAGAGCTCATCACGAATCGCGTCTTCGGAGATCGTCTCATTGCTCTTGGATTCGCTCGCAAAGAAACCTTTTTCTATCACATCTGGATCGGCGAGGCCGTTTCGGACTCCAGAGTAGCGAACCGGAGGTCTGAATATCGCTTTCACTCCATCCGAATCACGGCTCTGCTGGTCATTTGCATCGAATGCATCAAACATCTTCGCCGCCCCCCGTTCCTGTTGTTCGTTTCTCGGACGTATTCCTATCCGCCGTCTCTCTTGTGACCCATTCACGGATATAGGCTTGACAGTTTCTGAGTTCGACTCCGTTTGACTCGCCCACTGCCAGAAGTTTTATGGCTTCCCGGTCCACGATGAGGACGTCTTTGAGATCGATGGTCACTCCGCCCTTTTCCTGTTCCAGCAAGGCCCGCAGCGTATCCACATCCTCCTCAGTAATTCGTCCACTGATGCACAACATCGGGCGGCCCTGTCCGACAACTCGGCGGTCGATTCTGCAGGTCATTGTTGCTCCTATCCTTCTGCGTCACTACTGCTTGAGTGATTGCAAGTCTTCGGCCAACGCGTAAAGTTATGAAAAGACACGAGCAGCACCGTTAAATGCTGTCGAAAACAAAAGGGATTTGTCGGGAATCGGGTGATTCTGGTGAATATGGTGTTTCTGGTGATTGCCGCGAGCTTCAGCGGAACTTGAACCTGGTTTTGTCGATCTCTAGGGCTTTGATCCTGTGGTCGAGGGATGATGGTGGAATTCCAAGTCTGGCTGCCGCCCCTGACGGTCCGGAAACCCGCCCTCTAGACTCGGCCAGCGCCGCCTCGATGATCTCCCGCTCGCTGCGGGGATCAGCTTCAGCCTTGAGAGGTGCCGGAGTTTGAACCCCAGAGGCTGCCCCAGAAGATCCTTTGGAGAGCCACGACTCATCGACGGAAAAGACTTCACTGGAACATAGAATAACGGAGCGCTCAATGACGTTCTGTAACTCGCGGATGTTCCCCGGCCATTCATAGTAGTGCAGCAGGTCTACAGTCTTTTTGTCGATGGAACGGATATTCTTGCCTGCGCGGGAAGCGTATCGCTGCACAAAATACTCAACCAACATCAAGATATCGTCCTTCCGCTCGCGAAGGGGCGGTACCTCGATGGGAAATACATTTAGCCTGTATAAGAGGTCTTGGCGGAAGGATCCATTGGATACGGCTGCTTCGAGATTTCGATTTGTGGCAGTGACGACCCGAACGTCAACGTGGATGAGCTGATTTCCACCGAGGCGCTCAAATTCCCGTTCCTGTAGCACTCTCAGCAACGCTACTTGAGTGTCGGGGAAGAGTTCTCCCACTTCGTCCAAGAAAATCGTTCCCCCGTCTGCAAGTTCGAAACGGCCAATCCGCCGTTGTGTCGCTCCGGTGACGCCCTTCTCATGTCCGAACAACTCCGAGGCGATCAGCTCGCGGGGTATCGCTGCACAGTTCACGCTGACGAAGGCGCGCGACGCACGAGCTGATCTCCGGTGGATCGCGCGTGCAACCAATTCTTTACCTGTTCCAGTTTCACCCGTGATAAGGACCGTGGAATCGCTCGGCGCGACCTTAGAGATGTGCGAGAGTACTTTCTTCAAAGCCGGAGAGGTCCCGACGATCTCTTCAAACATCGAGGTTTCGTCGACTTCTTCACGGAGCGCGGCGTTTTCCTGTTGCAGTTTTTCCTCAGCCCGTTTGCGGTTTTCAATATCGGTAGACGCAGCATACCAACGCATGACCTTTCCCTTGTCGTCGCGCACCGGGTTGAAACGAGCCAGAAACCAACGATAACTTCCATCACCTTTGCGTAGGCGCAACTCCAACTTGAAGGGAGAGCCGGTTGACAAAGCACGATCCTCAGCAGCCTTGAGCCGTTCCAAGTCATCAGGATGAATGAACTCATCGTGATCTAATCTCTGCAGCCACTCTTCGAGGGTGACGCCGAGGTAATCGAGCGCCATGCGGTTGGCATAAAGACGTTCGCGGCTGGCTCTGAATACCGCAACAAGTTGAGGCGTGAGGGTCCAGCACCTGCCGGGAGCTCAATTTCCTGTGCCTGAAGCTTTTGTTCCGACTGCTTGCGCTCAGTAATGTCCATGGAGCTACCGACGAACTTCACGAGTTCTCCTGCCTAACGAAGCCAAGGATGGCCAACCGTGTGGATCCACCTGAGCGTTCCGTCAGGAAGCAACGATACGGAACTCTACGTCGTAGTCCGACCTCTCGCGAATTGCCTGCTCGATTGTTGTTTGCCACTTATCTCGATCCTCTGGATGTACACGCTGCAGGCGTTGTTCCCACGCAGGCATACCTTCTTTCGGATCAAATCCGTAGATGCGATACCATTCATCCGAAAGATGCAGCGTGTCTCTTTCTTTTACCTGCCAGGCCCAACTGCTCACGTGCGTTAGCCTCTGCGCTTCTGCGAGATAGTTTTCGCTTTTGCGCAGTTCCTCTTCTGCTCGTCTAATCGACGTCACATCAGTCGCTGCCCCCACAAACTCGCGATTGCCGGATGCGTCTTGTAATGCGTGAGCTAAGGCATGGATGTGCTTGATTCTGCCGTCAGGCTGCAGCATACGATAGGTATGCTCCAAATGCATCGCCCCCGCAGCGGCACTCTCGATGACCTTCAGAAAGTCGGGCCGGTCCTCGGGATGGACGCGTGGTAACAATAAGTCTATTGTTGGCTTAAGCGTACGGTCGTACTCGAAGATCCGATAAGTTTCGTCTGACCAGACAATCTCGCCGCTATCAGGCTTCCACCCGAAGCTGCCTGTGTGACTGAGCCGTTGAGCTTCCGTCAGGTATGCTTCCCGACGTCGGAGCTCCTGAGTCAGGAGTTCGTGCTCGGTAACGTCTATGGCAGTGCCGACAATTCTTTGCAGCGCGCCATTCTCAACTGCGGGGATTCCCACGCAGCGAATGTACCGGAGTTCACCGTTAGGTCGGATGATGCGCTTGGTGACATCAAATCGCGAAGCTTCCTCGACGACTCGCTTGACTAGCGATGCCATGAAGTCGCGATCTTCTGGATGGACGAGCGCGAGGTATTCTTCAAGGCTTGGCGCTTCTTGGTCTGGATTAAGGCCGTGGATGTGAAAAAGCTCGCGTGACCAGTAGTCGAATCCAGCCGGATTGAAAACCCAGCTACCCGTGTGCGCAAGCCGCTGCCCCTCTTCAAGGTAGAACTCTGCTTGCTTTCGCTCTTCAATATCGAGATTAACTCCTACCCAATACAACAGAGTTCCGTCGCTGGCCCGGAGCGGTTCGGCGCGACTGAGAAACCAGCGGTACGCTCCTTCAGCGTTACGAACCCGCTGACTGAACTCACCGGCGCTGCCGGTACGCAAACAGGTTGCCCAGGCTCTCCGTGATTCTTCTTGGTCGTCCGGGTGCAACAAGGGGATATGGGAATCCCACTCTCCGCCAATGTCGATTCCGAAACGGAGAGGGTGGTCTTTGGGAAGGCAAAGGTAATCCGCAGTTCGTTCATTTACGAAGGTGAGCGCGCCGGACGGAGCAGCGTACCAGGTATACGCCGGAATTACGTCGAGCGTGGCTCGCAACTGCGCCTCAAGGAGCTGTTTCGATTCGGATTTCATATCCAAGCCAGGCCATCTTCGGCATCATACACCGGCGATTCCATCTATCGACAGGCTTGAGAACACCCCGAGCCCACAACCGAATCGGCCTCGGTCGTCATAACCACAACTGTTGGCAATGACCGCCTTCGGAAGCTTTGGCGGTCCATTTGGCTCATCCCCGATCACCGTGAGCTAACTGTTGCTCACGTTCCCTTGGTTTCGCGCAAGTGCGAATCTTGCGATTGAGACAGGAGAAAACGATGGAGCAATTTCGAAAAGTATTCTCGAACCGAGACGCGAACGCCTCTAGGGTATGGGTATGTAACGATTCGCTGCATATGACTGCAATCGATGCAAAGGCGTCGGTGCGCCGCATCTCTATACGGGCAACATGCGAAATCATCCTGATGAGCTTGACCATAATTGCCGGTGTCCAACCAACTCAGGCACAGGAGAGCTCAGAACGTAGCCGAAGCAAGCGCAAAATCCGATCGCGCGCTTAATTTCAGTGCCGTTCGAGAACGATTTCAACCCTCAAACAGGAATTAAAAAGGACGACAGCTACGTCCTGCAGGTGAAGCCTGTCGTCCCAATCAAGTTGTCGAAATGATTGGAATCTAGTTACCCGAACTATTATTCCGGTAATCCAGGTGCCCGACCTTACCTCTCGCGTAAGCGGTGTGACCGGGATAGGAGACGTCAGCCTGTCATTGTTTCTGTCACCGTCAAGGGCTTTCCATCACATCATTTGGGGTGCGGGACCAATCCTTTCCATTCCTACAGCCTCAGAAAACATACTTGGAACAAAGAAACTCAGCATAGGCCCCACTGCTGTTGTTCTCAAAAGCCAAGGGCACTGGTTGTTTGGGACGCTTGTGAACAACGTATTCTCTGTGGCGGGACCCTCGGCGCGAGCAGACGTCAATCAGATGGTGATGCAGCCATTCGTAAACTACAACTTTCGTCACGGGTGGTATCTCACATCCTCACCGGTTGTCACCGCAGATTGGGAGAAACAACGATCCCACCGATGGGTAGTTCCCATCGGTGGTGGAGTCGGAAAGATCGTCCGTTTTTAAAAAATGCCTGTGAACATCTATACCCAAGTTTTTCGAAACGCGGAGTACCCGGATGGCACGACACACTGGTCCGCAAGATTCCAAATGCAGTTCCTTTTCCCAAAGAAAGGATGACCGATTTACTGCGAAAGAAGTAAGGGATGAAAGCGATCCAGGTTCGATCGACAGGGGATCTGAGGTCCTCGAAATTACGCGTACTTCCTAACCGGGTACCCCAGGCGGGAGAAGTACTCGTCCGGGTTCACACCGCCGGAGTAAATTTTGTCGACGTTTATTACGGTGAAGGCAGTACAAGGCGCCGTTGCCATTCACTCCCGGAGGCGAAGGGTCATAAGCCAGGGAAAACAATGAATTTCATGGAGGACTGATCATGAGGATTGCATTTATCGGAATCGGCGCTTTGGGAAGCTACTTTGGAGGCCGGTTGGCGAAGGCTGGGAACGACGTTATCTTCCTTGCCCGAGGCGCGATGCTCGCAGTGCTGCGCAGAGAACGGCTTGCGCATAGAAAGTCCGCTGGGCGATTTTGCGCTGCCAGAGGTCCAAGCGACCAGCGATCCCGCAGCAGTGGGGCACGTGGACGCCGTCTTCGTTACCACCAAAGCCTGGCAGGTGACGGAAGCAGCGCAGCAGATTCGCGGCATAGTTGGGCCGGAAACTGTGGTTGTCCCCTTGCAAAACGGCGTAGAGGCTTACGACCAACTGACGGCTGTGCTCGGTTCAGGGCTTGTGCTGGACGGATTGTGTCATATCTTGGCCATGGTTATCGCGCCAGGCGTCGTCCGGCATGCTGGGTCCAAAGCCGTGATCACCCTCGGGGAGCGGAACAATGCACGTACACCACGGCTGGAGAAATTGGTCGAATGCCTCACTACCGCAGAACTACAGACGCGGGTACCCGATAATATCCAGGTTGCGCTTTGGGAGAAGTTCGAGTTCACCGCTTCATTTGGCGGGGTGGGAGCAGTGACACAGGCGCCGGCCGGCGTGATGCGGAGTGTGCCCGAGGCCAGATCGCTGCTCGAGCGCGCGATGCAGGAGATAGTGGGCCTGGCGCGCGCCTGCGGCATTCCGGCGCGGGGCAGATTCCGTGGCAGAAACGATGAAACTCGCCGAGTCGTTGCCGCCCGACGGCACAGCCTCGATGCAGCGCGGATCCGATCGCGGGCCGGCCGTCGGAACTCGAAGCACAGAGCGGGGCGGTCGTCCGAATAGGACGCGCCAGGAATTTTCCAACCCCGGTGCACGAGTTCATTTACAACGCGCTGCTGCCCGGCGAACTGCGTGCCCGTGGCAAGCTGACGTTTTGAACCTACTTTAACGTTTCCTGCTGGCCTGGAGCCTAGGCGGCGAGGGATCACCGCTGTGCGCTGGACGATGCGGTAGGGATCCCGATGGATTCGTTGTCGATACGCCAATGGGTGCTATACCGGCGTCAAGAAAATGGTCGAGATCTCGAAGACGCCGGGCGACTACAAGTATCCATTGACTCCGTTGGGCTCGTGGCAAAGAAGCTGGCTCTAAACCCAAATCGAATCGGAAAGGACAAAACGAGCTCCGGAACGCTTTGCATACTGCAATACCGACCAGGCGGTGAGTCCTGATCATGAAGGGACATTGGCCATTTCGAGCCGATGTCCCTTCATGTCGTTCTATTCCTTTCCTCAACAGTGATGCAGGCACTGGGACGTAGTCTCGGGATCGCGATGGCCGACCAGGAGCCGAATGCTGCGTGGATTGATGCCGGCATTGAGCGGGGTGCGTGGCAAACGAGTGGCGCAGCACGTTAGCTCATCACCGTGAGCTGACCGTTGCTCACATTTTCAAAATTCCGGGAACTTGTCACCATTTGTTCAGGATTACAGAAGCACTTCGTGACGATCGAACGCCGAAGAGCCGGACACCGCATAAGGAGATTTGGAAATGAGCAGAAATAGCCAAACCGAAGTTCTCGAGGCGCTCAATGATGAGCGACGCGAAACGCAGCCGACCGTCTGGGATGTTACGTACAACCTCTTACGGAAGCTGGGATTGACAACGATTTTCGGAAACCCGGGGTCGACGGAGCAGCCGTTTCTTAGAACCTCCCGGCCGACTTCGAATATGTACTCGGGCTGCAGGAGGCGACCGCCGTGGCTATGGCAGACGGCTTTGCTCAGGCTACTGGAAAGCCAGTGCTGCTGAATCTGCATACGTCAGCGGGAACCGGGCACGGCATGGGCAACATCATGACGGCCTTCCTGAATAAAACGCCTCTCATCATTACGGCGGGTCAACAGACACGCGAGATCATCCTTTGCGATCCGCTTCTTACGAACCGCGAGAGACGACCCTGCCGAAGCCCTGGGTTAAGTGGGCATATCAACCTTTGAGGGCACAAGACGTCCCCGGAGCAATCATGAGGGCCTATACGGTCGCTCTGCAACCGCCCGCAGGCCCGGTCTACCTATCGATTCCGCTCGACGATTGGGACAAGCCGGCTCTGGGAGAGGCGGTCATCCGAACTGTAAGCTCGCGGTACTCGCCAGACCCTGAGCGGCTTGCTCATTTTGCTGAAAAGATTCGGAAGAGTAGAAATCCAGTGTTGCTTTATGGACCTGAGATCGAGCGCGCAGGCGCCTGGGATGCCGGCATCAAGTTTGCTGAGCGCTTGAGGGCTCCGGTGTATATGACGCCGCTATCCGAGAAAGCGTCCTTCCCCCAAACTCATCCGCAGTTTCGAGGCATGGCCCCGATTGCGATTGGGCCACTGAGCAAAAAGCTTCGCGGCCATGACCTGATCATCGTGGTTGGAGCCCAGGTCTTCCGGTATTACCCCTACGTTGCAGGAGAGTACCTTCCCGAGGGTTCTGAACTCTTGCAGATCACCAATGACCCCTACGACGCGGCCGCCGCTATCGTAGGAGACAGCCTGTTGGCAGACGCAAAGCTGGCCCTGGAGGCATTGAATGATGCAATCCCGGAAGTGAAGTCGCGGCCCGCTCCTGCGGCACCACACATCGAACGAAAACTTCCATCGCCACCGAATAGTCCCTTGACGGCCCTTGAGGCATTCGCCGCATTGAGCGAGTTGCGGCCCGCGAATGCCATTCTGGTGAACGAGACAGCTTCTAATTTCGCGGATCTCGCCCAGTGCTGGCCAATCAGCGAGCCCGGTACGTACTACACCTTTGCGAGTGGCGGGCTCGGATGGGGAGAGCCGGCGGCGGTCGGCATCGCGATTGCCCAGAAGAAGATGGGAACCGGGCGCCCGGTCATCGCTGCGATCGGTGATGGAGCTCTCCAGTATTCGATACAGAGCCTCTATACGGCGGCTCGACAGAAACTAAAGCTCATCTACATCGTGCCGTGCAACGACGAGTACGCCATTCTCAAAGAGTTCGCAGTTCTTGAGAAAACTCCTAATGTGCCTGCGCTTGATCTGCTGGACTCGATGTTGTCGCAACGGCCAAGGCTTTTGGTTGTGTAGGAGTGGCCGCCAACACAACGGAGGAAATCAAGTCGGCTTTCAAAGCAGCCCTCAGCAACGACGGACCAACCGTAATTGCCATTCGCGTCGCGCATCAACTCCGGCCGCTGGTACCCAACGTGGACTAGCTCCAACCCACTAGAGGCACAACCAATGTTCAAAACGACGTTCACAAAAGGCGCCAGAAGAGCTGTACTTTTCGCACTCGCACTTCTGGCGCCGTGCGCCCAAAACAACCTGTTTGGTCAAACCCTCAACATGGACGGCCAGCCAGATATGGATGCGGCTCAGAACGAGATCGCCAACCCAACTCATGACAATGATCCGGTCAAAGAAAAGACTGCGCTTTCACGCGCGAATGCAGCTGCCTCTTGGGGCCCGGTTCCAACAAAAAAAGCTTCCGTTGTCAATTTGGCACCCTACCTCCTTCCATATCTCAACAACGGACCCGTGTTCGGGCTTCCAGGAACCGACTCGATAGATTTCCGCTATCGCACTCAATTGAGTGGCGATTGGGGCGGGTTTCGAACAGATCTAGCTCGTCATGGATATTTCTTTGATCTTTACTCAGTTAGTGCATATCAAAATGTAACTTCAGGTGGTCTCAAAACCGGCAGCGCCTTCATACAAAACACCCAGCTCTCGATGAATCTGGATACCGGGCGCGCCGGACTCTGGCCCGGCGGCGTAATCCACGTCACCTTGGAAGCCAGAAATGGAAGCTCTTCACCGCAAAATACTTTTACCGCGGGCGCTACTGTGCCGCAGTACACCGGGCTTGCGTTCCCAGGTCCCTTCTTCGTCCATGATGTCCTCCCAACGGAGTATTTGCTCTTTCAGTCTCTGACGCCGAAATTCTCCGTCATCATGGGAAAGGTCAATGTGCTCACCCACGCCGACCAAACCCTCTTCGGCAACAGCTACAAGTATGACTTCGCGAATCTGAACTTCAACAAAAATCCGATGGCCCTCAATTTTTACAACACCACCTCGTGGGCAGGGATCGGGGTGTGGACGCCGTCAAAATGGCTTACCGCATCTGCCGGCGTGTACGATCCCAATAGCCAGGCGAATAATTTCGCCACGAACGCCTTCAATCGGGTAAACATCTACGGCATCACAATCTTTTCCTATAAGATCGGCAACTTGCCGGGCCAATACTGGGGGCAGGCGAACTGGACGAACAAGGCGAAGATCGATTTGACGTCACCGTTTGGGCAGTTGTCGCCGTCGGAAGTTCCGCAGGCTGTCGGAGTTCTGTTGGGAACTCCTTCAGCTCAGGCTTTGCCCATCAACTACAAAGCAAAGAGTTGGGTTACGATCGGGAACTTTTCGCAGTATCTCTTTGTGAAAGATCGGCCTGAGGCGGTCGCTGCGAAACTCGGGACCGGGCAGTCACTCAGAGGAATTGGTCTGTTTGGACGCATCGGATATGCCCCAGAGGACACCAACACTATCACGCGCGATGCGAGCGTAGCGTTGTTTGCCTATGGCCTCTCTGATCACAGGCCCAACGACAGTTTTGGATTGGGAATCTATCACGATGGAATCAGTCAGCCTTTGAAAAATGACTTCAAGGGGCTCACCGGAGGCGCAGCCACTGTGAAAAACGAGAATGGGCTCGAGGTCTCCTACGATTTCGCGATCACTCCGGCGCTCAGGCTGATTCCGAGTTATCAGCACATTTGGAACCCTATGACCGCTGGGGTGGCGAACAATGAACACCACGCGGACGTATTTCTTCTTCGCACGAGTTTGACATGGTGAGGAAGTGTTCCTGGGTCGGGAGTGGAATCTACTGCGCTGAAAGGATCAAATGCTGAAACAATCTCCAACGTTTTCGACGATTCGTACACCCTCCTCCTATCCGGCATCGCACAAGCGTTACCTTCAAGGCGACCGGGGGGATTTGCGTGTACCTTACCGGGAAATCGCTCAGTCCCCCACGCGCCATCGTGATCGCATCGAAGAGAACCCTCTGTTGCCGGTTTACGACACATCCGGTCCATACACCGATGCTGACGTGCGGATCGACCTGTCTCGCGGACTGCCCGACCTTCGCACCGACTGGGTCGAACAACGCAATGACACAGAGTGTCTTTCGAGTCCCACTTCCGAGTATGCGCGCCAGCGTGAACGAGATCTGATGACGTACCACTTGCGCTGTCCTTCTCCATCGATCCCTCGTCGCGCACGCAGTGATCGAAACGTAAGCCAAATGCACTATGCCCGTACGGGGATCATAACGCCCGAGATGGAATTTGTTGCTCTGCGTGAATCGATGCACTTAGATCAGTTGTTAGAAGACCCGGCTTACCGCTCGCTTCTTTCGCAACATCGCGGTCAGCCTATCGGCGCGAAGCTTCCCCCTCGAATCACGCCCGAATTTGTCCGCCAGGAAGTAGCCGCTGGCCGCGCAATCATTCCCGCCAACATTAACCATCGCGAACTGGAGCCGATGATCATAGGCAGGAATTTCAGAGTCAAAATCAACGCCAACATCGGCAACTCCGCAGTCACTTCTTCGCCAGCAGAAGAAGTCGACAAAATGATCTGGGCCACCTATTGGGGCGCAGATACGATCATGGACCTTTCCACCGGCAAGGACATTCACGAACTTCGCGAGTGGATTACTCGCAACTGTCCCGTGCCCGTGGGGACAGTGCCAATCTATCAGGCGCTCGAGAAAGTGGGCGGGCAGGCTGAAGAACTCACCTGGGAATTGATGCGCGACACGCTTATCGAGCAAGCCGAGCAGGGTGTTGACTACTTCACGCTGCATGCTGGTGTTCGGTTGCCATGGATTCCGCTTACGGTGAAGCGCCTGACCGGAATCGTGTCGCGCGGCGGCTCCATCATGGCGAAGTGGTGTCTTGCACACCATCAGGAGAATTTTCTCTACACGCATTTCGATGAGATTTGCGAAATCATGAAGGCTTACGACGTGTCCTTCAGTTTGGGAGATGGCCTTCGTCCCGGATCTATTTACGACGCTAACGACGAGGCACAGTTCGCAGAATTGCGGACGCTTGGCGAGTTGACGCAACAAGCGTGGAAACACGACGTCCAGGTAATGATCGAAGGCCCCGGTCACGTACCTTTGCAGCTCATTCGCAAAAACATGGAAAAGGAATTGGAACACTGCTTTGAGGCGCCCTTCTACACATTGGGTCCGCTGGTGACTGATATTGCCCCGGCTTACGATCACATCACCAGCGCGATTGGCGCTGCAAACATCGGCTGGGATGGAACTGCGATGCTCTGCTACGTAACGCCCAAAGAACACCTCGGCCTTCCAAATAGAGAGGATGTTCGTACAGGCATCATTACCTACAAAATCGCCGCGCATGCAGCAGACTTGGCCAAGGGATGGCCCGGAGCACAAATTCGGGATAATGCCCTCTCCAAGGCACGCTTCGAGTTCCGGTGGGAGGATCAGTTCAACCTGAGCCTTGACCCCGACCGTGCTCGTGAGTTTCACGATGAAACTTTGCCCCACGACGGCGCCAAAACCGCGCATTTCTGCTCGATGTGTGGGCCGAAGTTTTGCTCGATGAAGATTAGCGAGGAGATTCGCGCGAAATATCAAGGAGACGCAGAAGCCGGCATGGCGGAAAAGTCTCGGGAGTTTGTGGAGCTCGGCGGCGAGGTCTACCGATGAGGCGACCGGACGTCGCAATCATGGGCGGCGGGCTGGTTGGCCGCTGTTTGGCCTGGCGTGCGTCCCGCTCTGGTGCGCGTGTCGTCCTCTATGATTCGGCCAGTAGCCAAGGGACAAACTCAGCAGCTTGGGCGGCAGCGGGAATGATCGCTCCGACGACAGAAGCCATTGACACTGACGGGCAAATCGCCTCAATGGGAAATCACAGTCTTAAACTCTGGCCGCAATGGCTAGCTGAACTTCCGATCCCCGTTTTCTATCGTGATGCTGGAACTCTTCTGCTCTGGCACGTCGAACACGCAGGAGAAGCCGCCCGTGCTCAGAGCATGCTCGCCTCACGCCAACCGCAGTCGTACGTCCAGTGCCTGGAACGTTCGCAAATCGCCGAAGTAGAACCCGAGCTCGGAACACGATTTTCCCAAGCCTTGCACGTCCCCGGCGAAGCACAGATCGAAAATCGTGACTTTCTGAAAGCCGTTGGCCTGGCCCTCGAAGAGGCGGGCGTCGAGTGTCACTGGGAAGCTGCTTTTGAAGATGGCAATCTTCCCGACTCGGCAATGATTGTGGATTGCCGTGGCATGGGTGCTAAGGGCGATTTGCGCAATCTTCGAGGTGTTCGTGGCGAGATAGTGCGTCTGCACGCACCCGAGATCGAACTAAATCACATGTTGCGGCTTTTGCACCCGCGTTATCCCGTATACATCGTTCCGCGGGCAGACGGAAAGCTAGTTGTCGGTGCCACCGTCATTGAGTCCGAAGATCGTTCCCCTGCCTCAGTCCGTGGAGTTCTCGAGCTGCTGACGTCCGCTTGTTCGATCCTCCCGGCCCTGGCTGAAGCGCGCATCCTTGAATTCAACACCCAGGTCCGGCCTGCGCTGCCAAACAATCTGCCAGCGATTCGGTTCGATCGTGAGCAAAGGGTTCTGCGTGTCAACGGGCTTTATCGTCATGGTTTCTTGTTAACGCCCGCTATTGTCGAGGAAGTATTGGGCCTGTTGTCCGGGCAGTCAAGCGGTCGCTGGAGTTGTCTGGATGTGAACTGTTCCGCAGCTGTGTTTGGATGTTTGAATAATTCACATGAGAGGCAGACATGTTTGTCATCGTGAATGGCAAGGCCCGCCTTGTGCCTGAACTTCGAACCCTCGACGCGTTACTGCGGTTTCTCTCACCAGTCGTTCCGTTCGTCGTAGCGCGCAATGAAGAGGTTATTCCGCGAGGAACCTACGAGGAATGCATTATCTCCACAGGAGACAGGATCGATATCGTTCACCCTACGGCGGGAGGTTGAAATGAATGGACCACAGATGGAAGATCAGCTGAATATGTATGGACAGAGTTTTTCGAGTCGTCTGCTTCTCGGGACTGCCCGATATGATTCTCCATCACTGTTGGCCGATGCGATCTCAGCCGCGGACCCTGCAATGCTTACAGTGTCTCTCCGTCGCCAAATCTCCGGCTCGAAGGATTCTGGTCAATCATTTTGGAACTTGCTTCGCGAGAGCAAGCGGGCGATTCTCCCAAATACTGCAGGGTGTTTCAGTGCTCGCGAGGCCGTAAAAACCGCCTGCATGGCACGGGAGTTGTTCGAGACCAACTTCGTAAAACTCGAGGTGATCGGAGACGAACTCAACCTGCAGCCAGACCCATTCGGTTTGGTTGAAGCTGCAGTCGAACTTATAAGACTTGGCTTCTGCGTTCTGCCGTACTGCACGGAAGACTGGATTCTTTGCAGACGCCTCATCGACGCTGGATGTATGGTACTAATGCCCTGGGCCGCTCCCATAGGGACCGGCCAGGGGCCACGCAATCCGCGCGCTTTACGGGAGCTGCGTGAACGCGCCCCGCAGATCACACTTATCGTAGACGCAGGTATCGGTCTTCCATCTCACGCGTGTCAGGTGATGGAGTGGGGATTCGACGGCGTACTGCTAAACACAGCTGTATCGCGCGCTCTTGATCCGGTTCGAATGGCGAGTGCCTTTGCCACAGCTATCAGGGGCGGCCGCAACGCGTTCCTCGCGGGGCCAATGAGCGTGCAGGAAATCGCTGTTGCGAGCACGTCCCAAATAGGTCGTCCTTTCACGTTCGATTCAGGGCTGGTGTTGCGTGAGGTCTGAATCAATCAGTACAAATTTGCGAAGTGAGGAAGAACGAATACGGAAGCTATGTATGAGGAAAATCTCAACGAGCCAAAATCGACATTCCACACTTCCAAAGCTCACGAAATGTCGTCGATTGGCTCTCAATTGCCAGGCGGCTAACGACACCATATTGCAGCGGAACTTTGCTCGGTTTGGAATGTCGGAATTGGGGCAGATCCCGGACGAAATCCGACACTATCGGAAATTCCGGACCTATAGCGAGCCAGTTGTTAACGGGGGGTTAGCGGACGCGGTGCTGCGCACCGGATGAACTGTGACACTCCACCCCTTCCAGGGAACTGTAGGGAAACCTACGGTTCCTACGGGGAACGATATTGGCATCTGATAGATAGCGCGTGCCGAGGTTCCGTGAGGAAACCTATCGATTACGCGTCGAAAGAGGAAAGCTAGGAGGGCTGGGCGATGGCGCTACTCGACGAGAAAAACCTTCCGGCGGAACGGGCGCGGCGGGCGCGGTTCCGAGTGAATCATGTCGGGACAAAGCTGAATGAGGCCGAACTGCGGGATTTGGAAGCCTTGGCGACGAAGAGGAACCAGACCCAGGCGGAGCTGATCCGTGGTCTAATTCTGCGCGAGATCGAACAGGGCAAATCGGGCCCTCAGCCAAGCGTGGAACTAGAAGAAATTACAGCTTGCCGGCTCCTGTTGATAAACGTGCTTGGTCCGTTGGCAATGGGCCAGAAGATGTCGCCAGAGTTGCTCTCCGCGACAATCGAAGAGATCACGAAGCAGGAAGTCCGTGTGGCTCGCGGCCGACTCAAAGATTACCAAGCAAGGCGCTGAACATCGGTGGCCGAGTACCCTCCGCTCCGACCAGCGGTCAAGGAGCAATGCCCGCTCACGCGGCGTGCTGCGCACGTCCTTGACCGGCGGCTTCGCTCCGGGTCTTCTCCCATCATGAGAAGAATGTCTTCTTCTCATGTGTCGACGAGGACATGAGAGATGAAGGCGGACAGCCGTGGCGCCGTAAAGTGTTCTCCATCCCGTGGCGAAAGCCGAGGGAGCCCTCTCGGGGAATCAGGCCAATTCCCGGACCAATTGACCGAGGTCCAAGGCCTCAACTCCGGGAGCAATCGCGGCGGTAGAAACTTCGGAATTGGATCTCTGGTGTACGAGAATCAGCCGCTTTGCTCGGCTGCCCATCGCGCGTTGCAGTGAGAGTAGTGGACCAGCCATTGTTGGCCGAACAGTTTTGCTTGCTTTAACCTCAATAGGCCATAGTTCAGCATTTGGTCGGGGAATCAGAAAGTCCACCTCAAGACCCTGCTGATCGCGAAAGAAATACAGCTCCTTGCGTTCCCCCCGATTGACCTGGCTTTTGAGGATTTCCGATGCTACAAATCCCTCAAACAGTGGCCCGAGGAATGGCGAACGTTCGAGCTCGCTTTGCGACGCGATGCCCAGTAGATAGCAAGCCAGACCCGAGTCCTCCCAATACAGCTTGGGAGACTTGATGATCCGCTTGCCGAAGTTCTCGAAATACGGTGGCACGAGGATGATCTGCCCCGTCATTTCGAGGATGCGTAGCCACTCCCCAATGGTGGGAACAGACACGCCAAGTGGAGCGGCCAGGTCGGTCTTGTTCAGAACCTGTCCATGCCGGGTTGCCAGTAGTGAAATGAAGCGCCGGAAGGTGACCAAATCGCGCACATTCGTGATGGCGCGAACATCGCGTTCAAGGTAGGTCTGCAGATACGAAGCGAACCACAAAGCGCGTGCTTTCGGTCGAGCCAAGACCTCAGGAAATCCCCCGTATAGGAGATTCACTTTGCTCGTCTCCGAAACGCTGAACGGTAGGAGTTGAAGGATCGCGGCACGGCCGGCCATCGACTCCGTAATCCCGTGCATGAGTGAAGCCTCCTGCGAGCCGGTAAAGAGCCACTGCCCCATGCGGCGCGGCCTGGCGTCAATCAGAGTGCGGACGTAGTCGAATAGCTCAGGGACATTCTGGATTTCATCGAAGATGACTGGTGGGGTGATCTCTTCAAGAAAGGCGCGGGGATCGTTCCGCACTCGCGCCTGGATATCGGGGTCTTCCAAAAGAATGTATTTGGCCTTCGGAAAGGTGTGACGGAAGAGGGTTGTTTTCCCCGCGCGCCGCGGTCCTGTGACAACGAGCGCTGGGAAGTGGCGGGCTGCTTTCTCCAGGACAGGTGCTAGTTTTCGTGATATCTGGGCCATTGAGTTATCTTAGATGAAACCTTAGATTACTCAACACTGAAAGAGATGGTTATGTTGAGAGTTGACCAGCCCAGAGCACATTAACTCCAACCCATTTTCAACCCATCGAGAAGACTCCCGTCTATTCCTTTCAAGGACTTAGAGTGACCGTTATTTTCCATAAATTACTGAAAATAAGCCACTTTTCTCACCTGCAAAACCAGTATTCGAGGGTTCAATTCCCTCTCGGTGCTCCACCGATAAACAATGCTCTTTGGCTTTGTCTAAAAATTTGAACTGACGCCTGCTTAATACAGATTCCCGGCTACTTGTTCAGCTACTTGCTCAAGTACATCGGCTTGCCTATCCGCAGATTTGGCAGGTGCTTTCTCTCCGCGAGCGGTGAGGGTAACGGTCATATGAACGTCGCGAACTCGGCTGCTCACCATTTCCGCAGTCTCACCGTTTGAACCAGGAAGCCTGCACTTCACCGCCTCGTTGCCAATACCTATCAGTTTGGTGCTCTCCGCAGGGCACGTCGGGAGCCTGGCTTTGCTGACAAGAATCTCCAACGAATTCAGGGGCTCATGCTGTATTTGAAACTTGCAGGATCCTTCTTCTGCATTTGTGATACTCACTGTTACATATACATCTCCACCGAGCGCCTTCGCTGCGCTCCCCTGGGTCAGCCACGGACAGATGATCTGCGATTCCGGGCGGGGACTATTTCGTGGATATGCGGAGCCGCTGTTTTGCGCGCACACCGTAGCGGCTAACGAAGTGAGTGACAGCAGGAGCAAAACTCGCGTCCACATAATGACAGTTACCCTTTGACCTTCGCTGGCGTCAGCGGCCCGGATTTAAGGATCCTGCCGCCCTCCTGAATGACGTAGAGTTGGTTCGCCTCAAGGTTCTTGAGTTGATCCACTTGGCCACTCAACCAGCGAATTTCCACTGTGTCTACTTTCTTGGCCTGCTCTAATCCGAAATGCAGGCGCAGATCATTTTGCGAGAAGTAGCTGCCACCGCTGCGAAGTTCCTCCATCTGCACGAGCGGTTTGCTCGCATCAGGCACTGTCTTTGCCGTGACAGTCACACGGCTTCCGATGCCTGAACGATTCGACTTAACGCCGACAAGCTTGATCTTGATCCAATTGCGGTTGAGCGTCGACTTGCAATGCAGGAGTTGCGGCATAGCATTGACGCAATTGACGGCGACATCCATGTTTCCATCGTTGTCGTAGTCACCGAAGGCGCAGCCTCGAGCAGGCGTGTTCTCCAGAATTCCCGGGCCACCTTGATTCGTTACTTCCTCAAACCGGCCGTTACGCAGGTTGCGATAGAGATACTTGTGCTCAGCGTATTTCAGATCAGCATTCGACTTATCGACCTCCGGATAGACGTGCCCGTTCGACATCAGAATGTCGAGCCAGCCATCGTTATCCATATCGAAGAAGCCGACACCCCAGCCCAGCAAGCGCGTATTCACTCCCAGACCACTGGGATAGGTCCGATCCTCAAAAGAGGCGTCCCCCAGATTGGTGTAGAGAGAGTCCGTGTCGCCCGCAAAATTGGTCTTCACCACATCGAGATTTCCGTCGCGGTTGTAGTCTCCAATCGAAACCCCCATGCCAGCCTGGGGTTTTGCTTCTGCGGAGAGCGCTGCTCCTCCTTCAATGGCGATGTCGCGAAATGTGCCGTCTTTCTGATTTAAATACAGTGTCGCAGGGGCCGAGTCATTCGCGACGTAGATATCGGGCCAGCCGTCGTTGTCCAGGTCCGATGCAGCCACGCTCAGGCCGTACGTGCCCACCGCAGTCCACATGCCGGATTTTTCGCTGACATCGGAAAAGGTTCCATCGCCGTTATTGTGATACAGAATGTTTCTGCCGCCCGGTAGTCCGGGAGGTCCGCAGGCGACAAGAATGCCCTTGTAGGTACAAGGCCCGTCCTCAGGCTTAGGCGCTGTCTTCAGATCGAAGTCGACGTAGTTTGCGACAAATAGATCGAGGTGACCGTCGCGATCGTAATCGACGAAGGTGCATCCTGTATTCCAACGCGTCTTAGGTCCTGGCTGAATCAGCCCTGCCTGCTCTGTCACGTCCGTAAATTTCCCGTTTCCATTGTTGCGATAGAGGACGTTCTGGCCGTAGTAGGTAACGAACAGGTCGTCGCGTCCATCATTGTTGTAATCGCCCACGCAGCACGCCTGGCCCCAGCCCGCCTTGTGCTCTAACCCGGAGCCAGCCGTTACATCCGTGAACGTTCCATCACGATTGTTCTTGAACAAGTGGCAATGCGGTTCCTGTCCCGGCGCGAATCCCTCCAGACGCCAGCCGTTTACAAGGAACAGATCTAACCAGCCATCATCGTCATAGTCATAGAAGGCAAGGCCGCAGCCCGTTGTCTCCAGCAGATATTCATTCTTGCCTTCTCCGCCATAGATTGTCTTGACGTTGAGCCCGGACTCCTTCACCACATCGACAAAGCTCACTCCCAGGGGGGTGCCCTCGATCGGAGACTTCGGACCTGGAGGCGGGGGCGCGGGCTTCGCGTCGTAGCTGCGCTCCTGCGGCCCAATGCTCTTCTGTGGTTGTGCTGTCTTCTGCTGTTGCCAGGGTGAGGCCAGTGCAACAACATCGGCAAAGGGCAGAACAAGCGCCGTGCGACTAAGCGAACGAATGAACTTACGACGATTCAATGAATTGCCATCCTCAAGTTTTAAGGTTGCCCTGCGCCGTTACTTGTAACATGCGTCAAGTCGGTGTGCATGTGCCACGGTACACTTTCGATCGAAATCTCAGGATGCTTACGCAGGTAGTCAAGGGAATAAGTGGGTGCTGAGGGATCAACTCTCTTTATCGTGTAGAGAGCGGCTTCCTGTGCTGCCAATTGCTTCATACCCATTCTTCGATACAGGATCGCAAGGTTGTAGTGAGCTGCGAGATCGTCCGGATCGATGGCTTGAAGAGCCTTGAACTGCTGCATGGCTTCTTCGCTGCGGTGCTGCTGATAGTAGGAGATGCCAAGCTCCCGGCGAGCGTCACGCGAGTAGGGATATTGCGCAATCACCTTTTGAAGATCAGCGATCTCAGCCTCGGAATGCCTCTGTCGGCGTTCGACCAGCGCCAGATAGTAGAGAGCGCGCGCGTCATCGGGGTGGAGCGTGAGCGCCTTCTCGAGTGGAGCGCGCGCCTCGGCATACTTCTCCCATTCAATGAAGGTGATTCCAACGTTGATATAACCGTCCTTGTAATCCGGCCGCAACCGAACGACGTGCTCAAACGCATCCATCGCCTCGTCGTATTGCAACTGATCGAGGTATCCTATGCCGACATTATTCCAGCGCATCCAGTCTGGATTGTCCGTCGGAAGCGGCGCTGAGATCTGGTTATCGCCGATATTCACCACGCGGCTTCGCGAGGCGATCTCTACCACCGGATACGAGGGATGATCCTTGCCGAATACATTGTTCAGATAGCTCTGTCGCAGGTGGCGGTAATTGACGCGCGACGTTAGCGTCAGCGGACTCTTAGCGTCTGCTGGAACCTGAAACTGGTATCGGATCAGCGCTGATCGTCCGGCCTGGATCGTGTTGTCATATGCCACGGAATGAATCGTCCAAACTTTGTGGTCGTCCACAAAGTTTCCCGTCACATCTACGGGACGATTGGTGAAACTGTGGGCGCGTTCATCCAGCATGCCATCTGGCTTCAAGAAGCCGCTCTCGTAAATCTTCGCCCCGGACGCATCCGTCACGGTGAACTGCACCCACGCCTCGTAAAGATCGCGAACCTCTGGAATGAGCGAGTGGCCGATGTTCTTGTTTTGAACCACAACGTCGGCTTCAATCGTCTGGTTCGGCTTGATTGTGAATGGCGCAGAGCCCAGTGGAGCAACCGTGGCTCCGCGTCCTAGTTTCAGCGCGAACAGGTCAACGTTCAGGTAGTTGCCGCTCTTCAGGAATTCAATCGTCTTGCTGAGCTGTTCGTCGAAGCCATAGTAGAACGGCACCGCGGTATTTCCTGCCAGCCATCGATGCGAAGCGAATGTCCCATGCTTGGCTCCAGGCTCCGGCAGACCGTTCGGTTCACGCTGCATATGGCAGCCCTGACAGGTCGTGAAGTCAGCCGTATAAAAAGTAAGGGGATTGCGTTGGGAAAACTTGGAATTCTGCCACTCGTCATACGCTGTAAATGCACGAATCCACTTGTAGTCGTTCAGTGGAGGTGGAAAATTCGCCTTATGGCATGCGGAGCAGAATTCCGGCGTATGGTAGATATCCTGCATCACCGCCTTCGAATGCCGATCCAGATGGGCAAGAATTTCTCCGTCAGGGACGATGCCCGGTATGCGCTTCCCTTGCTCATCGACTATCACCGCCGGCACACCCATCACAAAGCTTCCATTTCCCAACTTCGTGTCTACGCTCTGGATCGAATGACAGGTCGTACAGGTCAGACCATCGCGGTCGAAGGAGATGCGGTCCATGGTCGCACCTCTCGTCAGAGCACCCGCCAAAACACCAACAGGGTTGTGACAGCTGTCGCAATGACGGGCAAACTCGATGCCCTTCGTCCGTATCAGAATATTGACGCTGGCGCGATAGAACGGCGTGCGAAAGGCATTGGAATGCAGCGCCTGGCGCCACTCGTGATACGCCTCCTGATGACAACGGCCGCAGTAGGCAGCGTCAGGAAAAGCAGTCGGCTCAATAAAATCCCCGCCCTCAGCCGCAGCATTCCCGGGCAATGAGATCTTGTCTTTTCCGAACGGAAAGCTATAGGTTTCACGAATCTTATCGATGTAGGCTTTACGAACACACGCTTCTTCCGCGCGCTGATCTTCTGCGCCATGCATCGTCCTTAGCAAAAACACGGAGGCTCCAGACACAATCAGAGTCAATATGAGTGTGCGTGGGCCGAAGAGACTCATAGGTGTCCGGTTTTATACAAAACCGTCCATTTCTCTGTGGCTTCCTCTGCCAAAGAAACCGCGAAGCCGCAGGATCGAATCGCAAGAAACTATAGCGCAATGACTCAATGACTGTACATTCAGAATGGAGTTCAGCTAGCTAGATTCGACCTGACGCTGTTCGCTTTAGCGCCAACTTAAGGCTAAGGCCTTTTCTTCAGCGCATCTGCTTTCTGCCGCTCCTCTGCCGCTTCGGTTATCTTCCCCTGTTGTTGCAGTGCGTTTGCCAATCCCACATGCGCTTCTGCGTAATCCGGGTCGTAGCTCAACGCATTGCGAAACTCTATGACCGAATCTTCTACTTTGCCGCTCTTCAGCAGTGAGTTCGCAGAGTTGGTGGCAACCTCTGCCTGCTGGCGATTCATGTGCGCATGCATAAGACCTGCGGCTATTTTCCTCTCTGCAGTGGCCTCCGAAACCTGATTCTGCTTCACTAGTACTGCAGCGAGAGTCAGATGAGGATCAGGCTGTTTCGGAAGCCGCCGGATGGCCTCCTGCAAAGCCGATACAGCCTCCGGTAACTTGTCCAGCTTGTTGTAAACACTACCCAATGTCGCCCATCCGTCGCCATTTTCTGGCTGTAGCTTAAGCGAGGTGTTCAATTCTCGCGCCGCATCGGCATAGCGTCCAGCCTGCATATACAAAACACCGAGGACATAGGGCGGCTCAGGCAAGGACGGATCGAGCTTCTCCGCCGACTCCAACTCCGGGATCGCATCCACCGCATCATCTTTCATTTTGAAGGCAACCCCTAAGTTGTAATGCAATTGCGCAGCATCTGGCGATAGTTTCAATGCCGCACGCAATTGGTTCACGGCATCGTCAAACTGATTTAATTGCACGTAAGCAGCAGCAAGATTCTGGTGGGCCGTTATGTTTTGAGGAGCTAAAGCTACTGCATGTTGTAGAACGGGAACGGCCTCCTTGGCCCGCTGCGCCTGGCAAAGAGCTAACCCTAGATTTATGAGAACCTCTGCATCTCCAGACTCTGCCGCTGCGGCCTTTTGAAAAAATGGAATCGCATCGTCCACCTGGTTGGCGCGCTGCAATGCCAGGCCCAGCTGATAAGCTGCCGCCGTCGAAGCCTCGTCAAGCTCCACCGCGTGCCGCAGCACTGGAATCGCCTGCTCGTCGTTTCCGGCCGCCGCCAAAGATTGACCAAGTTCTAAAGCGATCATTGAGCTCTGTGGAGCAAGTTGATAAGCCTTCGACAGCTCCTCCAGAGCGCCCGGACTATTCTGTGCCTGGAGTGTTACTCCAAGGTGGAAATGAGCCGAGGCGAGGTTCGGATTCGCCTCAACCGCAGCCATGAATGCCTTCTTCGCGTTAGGCCAATCTTTCTGCAACGCGTAGATGGACCCTAATTCATCGTGCCATTCTGCATTGTGCGAATCCTCCGCGACCGCTTCCTTCATTCTTGTCACCGCTGCAGGAAACTGCTGCGTTGCGGTTAGCGCTCGAGCATAGGCCGCAATGGCATACGCAGGCAGCGGATGTTTTTCGGCGCGAGACGCGGCCTCTAGTTTCGCGAACCACGGGAGTGCCTTGGCAGGCTGTCCGCTCTGTTCGTAGGCGACCGCCAGGTTTAGCTGCGCGCTGCCGTCGCTTGGCCTGATCGTCAACGCCTTCTCTAGTTCTCGAATGCCTTCACTCGTTCGCCCCATCCTCACCAAAACCGCGCCCAATGCGCTGTGTCCCTGCTCGGCCGATGGCGCAAGACGAACCACCTTTTCGAAATCTTGAAGCGCCGTGTTCAAATCGTTGCGCGAGAGAGCCGCAACCCCGGAGCGATAGTCGATGTCGGCCTGTTTTAAGCTCTGCGATGGGTCTTGCGCATATGCGACATAATCAAACGTCACGAAGGCTACGATCATGACGCCCGCAAATAACCGCACGTTGACGATATGCATCGAAATACCCGTCCAAGTTTCAACATGGTAATCGATCCGTACCGCGCTACGGTCCTGCAAATTTTCTTCGCGCCCCGGTCGAGTTTTCTGCTCATCCGGTTGGTCCAACGTGCTAATAAAGCGCTCATGCGTCCATACGCTTAGAAAGTCTTGAGAAATTCAATCAGCGCACGCTTATCTTCGTCACTGAGGGGAGGCTCCTCAGCAAAGTAGCTCGTGCCGAAGTAGTGGCCTCGGTTCACGACCAGATCGGGGCATTTATTTAGCTCCATCAGCGGCCCCGTAAGATTAGAGAAGGCCTTGTTAACCTCTTCATCGGACGCTCCGGACGGTAGGCTCTCCAGGTCATGCTTCGCTTTGACAAGAACATCCAGAACTCGGTTCTGATATGCGGCGCGCTGAACTGGGTCGCGTGTCTCGGGAACAACATTAAGGTTAGCCAGCAGCCCTACTGGTGTGCCCTTCGGTATAGGGCCGATCTGAATCTCGTCTTCACCGAAGAGCCAGGGAAAGAAACGGGCTAGCGGGCCGTGAAGTGCCTGCAGAAAATCTGGCAAGTAGCCGTCAGCAACACGAATGTAACTGCGATCTGTCGTGCGATCGATGGTGCCGGGCACTTTGTTCCCGAGAACGGAATCCTGCTGGCGTTTTTCAGGCCATAGAAGCTGCTCAATGGAATCCTGGAATGAATCGAGCCGAGCCTCCACCGACGGGCTCGAATTGAATTTACCCAGGCTGTTGTTGAGAAGGAAGGGAGCGGTAGACCAGATGCTGATGAGGGAGGGTGGACGCGTATAGCCGCGTCCTCCAGCGGGAAGCGTGTAGTCCTTCGGCTCGCCGGTGAATGGGTCGTAAATGGTAATCGTCCCTGCCGATGGCAGTTCCTTATAGGACTGTGATGAGAAGTTATCCCAAATGTTGCCCCCTAGAGCGTTGGTCGCAAGCGGACTGCAGGCATTGGTTTGGAGCAGCGTGACCGGCACTCTCAGCTCCGTCGATAGGAAGTTGCCATCGGTGAAGTCTGGCGCCAGAACAATTTGCCGCATCTTGCTCTTGAAGTCTTCGGTCTTGGTCCACTCCCAGTACCGATGCCAGCAGTCCATATATCCTGAGCCGGCACAGTTGGCTGGATCAGCGCTGGCAGGCGGAGTGGGTCCTTTGCTGGAGTGGCAACGCGCGCAACGCTCGGCGAAGGCAATCTTGCCGCGCTTCAGCACAGCTTCGTCGTGAATCAGGTGCGCGGCGCCTCCAGGCGCGTCCTTCAGCAGGTGCGGAGATGTGCTCTTGAGGAAGAAGAGCGCCATATCTACTGTCTGGTTTTCAGTTGCTGCGTAATAACTGGAATTCGATCTTGCAACTTTGACTGCGATGGGGGTGACCTCTTTGCCGCCGATGAGAGCGTTGAAATGCAGCAGCCACTCTTCACTAAACGTGCCAATGTTTATGTACACGCGGTTGAGCGCCGCCAGCGCGCCAACCGAATCCGAGCCGTCCTTAAGAACGCGCGGAGTTTGGACGATATCGGGCGCGATGTAGAAACGGGTGAGCGGACCGGAGGATACGTAGTCGTTGAACTGCTTGTTATCTTCCTGCCCGTCAGCGAGGTGTTCCCTGCCCCAGCGCAACGCCTGATCGAGGCGAGGTCCGAGATTGTAGACAGCGTTCATAGCCCGCGGATTGTTGATGTTAT
Organism: uncultured Acidobacteriaceae bacterium; assembly: GCA_963741395.1. GTDB lineage: Bacteria > Acidobacteriota > Terriglobia > Terriglobales > Acidobacteriaceae > Edaphobacter. The sequence goes on along the minus strand of CAVUHV010000001.1, from coordinate 233,866 downwards.
CGGTCGAGATGAGCGAAGTATCGAGCGTACCCGGCCGCGAGGTGTGAAAGAGTTGGAAGACGAAGCTGGTGCTCTCAGGATTCCAATCGAGGATGCGATCGACCCAGAAGTACTGCGCGCCTACGTTGGAGCTGAGATTTTCCCACTTAGGATTGTTAGGATCATCCGGCGGCTTCACGGGATTGGGACCCAGGTGGCAAAAAGCGCACGACATGCCCACGCGGTAGGGACGGACGAGATCCTTCGAGAGGTAATACTTCGGATCGGTGTAGTACCGCACCGGATCCCACTTCTTCGCCGCTTCCTGATCGAAGTCGGGATTGGGGAAGAGCCGCAGGCCGACGATTCCGGTCGCATATCCATAGAAGGAACCGGCGTCGATATTCTTGCCACGCGCACCGATCTTCACGCCAGGATATTTCTGTGCATTTTCGAAGGGATCGGACGGGCACTTCGGATCACGTTGATCCAGCCAGAGTCCGTAGCGTTTCGGGTCGGGTCCTGTCGGCTTGGTAAAGCATGGCTCATTGACCAGCCCAAGATACTCCCAGCGGTTATCGCGGCTAGCCTTCAGTCCTGGGTAGGACGAGATTGTCTTGAGGAAGTCGAGATTGCCAACGCTGGTCTTCGTCAGAAAATCCCACATAAGGTCGTTGCCAGCGGTCCACACAATCCACGTATTGCGGCCCTTGACCTCGTCGGCGGTCAACGCAATGCCGCCATCCATATCATGGAAGTAGTCCTCGTCGGCAGCAGGAAACGAGCTGGCGGGACGGTTCGCGAGATGTGCCTCGTCATACACGAGACCGGAGACGCCGTGTGTGCCGATTGTATTGTGACAACCCTGTGGCATAAGCAAAAACGCGCTAGCGACAGCTACAGCAGCCGCCCAGGTGATGACACGTCCAGCGCGAGATTGAGTGGTCGTTGCGAGTCTGTTCCAGGAAAAACGTTGCATCGTCATCCCCCGTGTTCGATCAAACTCTGCCGGCGCGCGCCAGATATCGTAGCGCACGGAGCCCTGGCAGGAAAAAATACGCTCCTCCGCGCACCGTGGTGAAGCGCGGCACATCCTTTAGCTCTCGACGCACACCGTCGACGGCAGGAAGCGAGAACCCGCTCGCGGGACAGCCCGCCACCGGCTCGCGGTTGCCGAGCAGGGGGTCGCTCTCGCCATTCAGACCGTCGAACTTCGTGCTCATGATCCATGCGCTCTGGATGAATTCGAATTGGCGACCGATGTTGGCATTCAGACAAATGAAGATGAGGCCCGCAGGCGGCTCATCGGATGGCGCCGGCTCAAGAAGTTGCTCGGGACTACGTTTTGGGCCGTACTCGCGGCCGCGCCGTAGCAGCCGATGGAAGCGAGTTGAGGCGATGAGATCCTTGTGAAATGTGTCATCGTCATCGTTCAAAAAGCGATTGAGGGCCAGAATATGCAGGAGGCGTTCGAAGAGCACGGAAGGCGTGCCCGGCGGAAGATCGGCATTGCGCGGATTCGCTCGGCGTATATGCGCCCCGAAAGGGCAGTGAACGCCCTGAGGATCTGAGTCGAAGGTGAATCGGTTCCGCTGTATATCGACAGGTTCAGGACCCACACCATGGATGTCATTTTGCGCGACCGGCAGAAGGGGATCACCAGACATCTTGCGACCGACTAATCTCTCAGCGAGATACTGACGGCGGCTGGAATCGTCCTCTGCCTGCTTATCAAGGAAGCTCCAGAATCCGCGCACATCCTGCTCGATCTGACGCATAACGAGATAGCTGCCATTACGGCCAAGGTCTTTCAGGCCAGGCGACTCCTCGGCGTCCGGAAGATCGGCGGAAGGATCGACAACTGTAGGCCTCGTCGTATATCTGCCGTACTCATTCGGGTAACCAAGAACAAACTCGCCAAGCATGGCTACGTTCTCATAGCTCAGCTTGTCCCCCGAGGGATCGCGTCGCCTGTCCCAGTCGACGGTGGGGCTGCTGACGCCATCGACAAAACCGAATGGCTCGACACCACCCATGTCCGAAGTGGGCAGGCACCCGAGCAATGCAAAGCCCGACTGCTCCAGGCCCGCTTCGATCGTGTTCTTCCACTCATTAAAGAGGTCCGGTGTCGCGTAGATCATCGCTACCGCGTCAGGCACCGATGCGGGCGCACCCCAAAACCAACGCTCTGGCGCATTGGGTCCCACGTCACCGAGGCGGCGGGAGCGGTTATCATCGCTGACCATGCCGGAGAGGAACTCCGCGGAGAAGCCCTTGAGAATCTCGTCTGGAACGCCGAGCTTGCTCAAGCCTTGATACGTGAAAGCGATCTGAAGGGCGCGCGATGGCGGAGGGCTCTGAACCTCTGCGCTCGAGAGAGGAGCATTTGCCAGCCAGTTGCAGGCAGAGGCTGCATCGTCGATGCGCATCAGCAGAAAGCACGCGGCCGTGAGCCGTGAATACCCAAAGCGCAGAAGGCCCTGGATATCGCCGTAATCCGCATTTGAGAGGGGCGGCGCCATCCGCTTTGCTGAGCCTCCTTTCCCGCCTGCCGCTCATGCAGGCACGTCGTCGATCAGAAGAGCCTGACCCATTGCTCCAGTTCGGAATCACTCATACTTGAGTTTTCTAGCCCGTGGCGAATGCGTGAGTTGCGCTCCATGTCATGGGCGGTTACGCCCGGCACTGCGTTATACCAGACCTGTGTGGGCAACTGGTGGCGACGCAGGTAATCCTTGAAGGTCAACTCGTCCTTCGCCCCACCGGCGATGAGCCAGTTGGTCCGTGGATAGCCTAGTCCGTTACTAAAGACGATGTTGAGTCCCCAGGCCACCTTGTTGATGAAGTCGCCCATATAGCTCTCGAGACTCCCGTCATAGTTGCTCGCAAAGAAGGCGCGCTTATGGCCATTCAAAAAGACCCAACGGGCGAACTGAATCGTAACAACGCGCGCTAGAAATCCGCGGTTGTAAACGTGCCGTGCCGCGTAATCGATCGCAAGGAAGACCGCGGCGATCGTCCACCGGCGGAAGAGCCCCGGCTTGATGTTGCCATAGGCGCTGAACTGATTGGTCACAATGCGATCTTCTAGAGTGGCCAGAGCAATAGCGTGATCCGTTGCCGGCCGTGGAGCTATGACGGGATCGGTCTTCTCATGAATGCGAAGCTGGATGAGAAAGATGGGCAGGTAAAGCAGAATGAGAGGAAGGAAAAATATCAGTAGCAGCGGAATGCCAATACAGTGCAGTAGATTCTTGAGCCTCCATGTAAGGGGCGTACTCTGCGGAGGCGTAAGTAATAGGTGTCCTGCGGCCTGTTCCTGGCGCACAAAGCCACGAAGATCGCTCCAGATCTGCCTTGCACTTGATGCTCGATGTGAAGCTCCCCTGAGATAGTTGATGAGCGCAAGATACAGCGCGTTCTCTTCGCGGACTTGAAGGACGGTGCGGCCTATCCAGTTGACATAAGATGCCGACGCAGAAACTTCGCGCGCTTTGAGCCAATCCAGCAGATTTGAATCCGGCGCAGGCTCGCAACAGGAAAAGAGGCGGCGGACGCCTGGTTCGGCGACACCGACAAGTGCGCGCAGAAAGACCTCGGCGGAGCCATCAAAATCGCAGAGCAGCGCAAGAGACTTCGTTGCGCTGGCTGGAGGATATCCATAAGCGAGAAGATCTTCCCTCGTATCGTCTTCGAGAATGACAAAGCGGGCGAAGTGTAGCGTGGCCAGTTTGCCGAACGGCAACAACGAGTTCTCGGTATCCGCTACACCGGGCGCCACGTTCATGCTTGAAAGCATCTCTCGCAGCTCAGCCTCACGGCTCTCGACGATCGGTACGACGACCATGATGTTCGACTGGGGAGTCATGATTTGCCTGCATACACCTCAGAACGAATCGCGGAGCACAACTGCTACGATGGCCCGACACTACATTCGGAATGAAATTCATCAGACGAGGAAGATGGAGAGGAGAGCAGATGATCTTCGGCACGTCGTAATACATTGGCACCCTTGTCACAGAAAATTTCTGCTTCCCTCGTGCAGGGAAACATCTTCGGGGCCCTGATCGTGTTGAGATGAGACGATATCGTTGACCGAGAACCTTGTCAACGCCCTTATTTGCTGAGCTCTCAAGACTTACGGGCATCTGCCAGGATTACGTCAGCGGCCTTTTCGGCAATCATGTATATCGCACTGGCGATAAAGAACCCCGGAATGCGCGGAAAGACAGAGGCGTCCACGACGCGAAGGCCATATGTGCCGTGCACTCGAAAATCGCTCGTAAGGACGCCACTCTGTTCGCGCGGCCCGATGGCACAGCTCGATGAGGCATGGTGGCCCCAGGCGTGAGCGCGCGCGAAGTCTTTCAGTTCTTCATCGCTTTGAAGACAGTCGCCGGGCAGCTCTTCTTCTGCGATCATCTTGCTGTCCTTAAAGTGCTGCGTGATCTTGCGTACGAAACGTATACCCTCAACCACCGCATCGAGGTCCTCGCCCTCAACGTCGCTGCCTTCGTCGAAGTAGTGGAAATTGATCAGCGGCATGTCGCGCGGATCGGCCGACCGCAGAGTGACACGACCGGCGCGATTCCTGGTGTGGGCCTTGAGCACGACCCACGTGAGATAGTTGAGGTTCTTCGCGAACAGCGCCGAATAGTTCGGGAAGTAACCGCGAAATAGTCCAAGCAGCGCGAGGCAAAATATATCCGGCGTCTCACGGGACGCGAATGAACGCCGGAACGCCGCCAATACGCCCCCGTTCGTGATGTACGGTCCCTGGCGAATACGTTTCCACTTATCGAATAACGGATCGTTCTGCGCGAAGCGAGCGCCGCGAAAGACTTTCCATTGGGCGAAATTCATCCGATTCACAACCGGAACCTCGTAGCGATCCTGCAGATTGCGTCCAACACCCGGCAGATCCACGCGGACCGGAATCCCCTGCGCCGCAAGCTCCTCCGGTGCACCAATCCCAGAAAGCATCAGTAGCTGAGGTGTATTAAACGCTCCTCCGCACAGAATGACCTCGCGAGTCGCATAAGCCGCACGCGATTCGCCGGCCTGCCTGCTTGGTTCTGCGTGGGCTCGATAGAGACTGGCGCCCTTGAGATATTCGACACCGACGGCCCGATTGGATTCATCAAAAAGCACGCGAGTTGCAAGAGCATCAAGTTCGATGCGCAACAGCTGCGGACATCTGGCCGCGACATCGAGAACTCGCTCCCGCGTGCTTGTACGCGCGTGGCCACGAGTGGTAAGGGGAAGGTAGCGCACGCCACCTGCGCTCTCCCTCACCAACCGCCAATCGTTGGGATCGAAGGCGCCCTTCCACAACCAGCGCAGATGATCGCGTCGACTGCCCGCATTCAGAAACGCCTCCCACGCCGAGAGCACAATCATGTGGACGAGTGTCCCATCAAAAAATGCGGACAACGGGATCGCCTTTTCGGTCGTGAGCCAGCCCGTCCAGCCGTGCCGCGTGGGATTGTAGCCAAGCGCCGCGAGGGCACGATGAAGCCATCGGTGACGGCATCTCTCCAAGCGTTCAAAATACCCCCGCATCCGTTCCGCTCGCCAGGAATCATCCCCGGTCAACTCCGCGATTGCGTCCCAGTCCTCATTGTGCGGATAGACCATGATCATCGCGTTATGCGCAGTGCAGCCTCCAAGCGTCGCCGATCGCGGATAGAGCACACCATCAACTCGTTGGCCATCGATGCTCTCGATGTAGTTCGGATCCTGACACTGGCGCTCGTCGCTCGCATAGTGGCGCACGAAGAAGTTCCACGCGATTGCCTTGTTCTCCGACGCGTACCCGTGAAAAACCGGTACATCGTAGTCGTTAGGCAGGCCACCACTTGGGCCGCGAGGTTCAGGCTCCGTTGCGGTTTTCGCATCGCCTCCGGCCTCAAGCAAGAGAACGCTGTACCCCGACTCCGCAAGACGTGCCGCCAGGGTTCCTCCGCCAGCTCCGGAGCCGACAATGATGAACTCGGCAGTTGTACTCAGTGGATCAACCGTGGTCAATCGCGCCTCTCCAATATCCGCAACGGTTTCGCGCAAGCACTTCGATGCAACTCATCCTAACTTCACTCGGCCTGCCATGACTATGGGAGATGCAGCAATGTCTTGTGGCCAAAAGTGTTCGTCTGGATAGGATTGACAAACATACCGGAGGCAGTCATAGTTGGCGATACTCTATCGGGCCCCTTATTTTTTGCTGCGCCGACAAGATATTCGCGACGCTGAAAAGGAGACCGAACGATGGCTTACACGACCGCTCAACTACTGGCGATGTCCGACAAGGAACTCGACGATCTTTTCGGTAACAGCCCGTCAGGCGATATACCAAACGGAGAGGCTCAAGGAACGGCAATCATCGCGCCCGATACCAAGTTTTCCCCTGAAATCGCCTCTCTGATCAATATCTTCACGTGGCAGGGAAAGACCTTCGACGCTGCCCACGGTACGTTGACCAACCGCATCCTCGCATTCGGACTCAACGCGATCGTCGCCCAGGTCTATAAAGGCGACAGTTGGTTCGATGGCAAGGAGTGCATCGTTCTCGATTACTCGAAGACCTCTCTTCTTGCTGAACACGTCCGTGACGAAATCCGTCAGATCGGCGCTGGATCGTACCTCGGACTTGTCTACTGGGAAAAAATCAGAACAATTCACTTTTCACTCCAGTTTCCCGTTTCCTAGCTTTCAAAGGTCACCAAGCTTCAGGCTCACACTCGAAGGGCAGAATCTTTGACTGCAAATCCGGATCGTCCTATTCCGAAAGCCAACACCGGCTCAACGCTGTTGAACCTGCTCGCCAATCTGTCGACGAAATTGGTCCAGTTCGAGCGGCGCTTCGATCCGCTGTTTCGTCCCGCCTTCGATGCGACCTTGCGTGATCCGCTCACGCGCTTTGTAACGGCGCTCATCAACCTGCGTCGCCCAAACGAAGGCTTGAAGATTGCCGAAGAAAAGCTTTTGCCCGACGAACAGCTCTTCCTCGACTCGATCATCGACAGCTTCGAAACCCAACTTCGAGGCTTATGGAAGCCGGGCGCCTACGAACGCGGCGGCAATACCAAGACTCACGGTATCGTGCGCGGCGAATTCATCGTGCACGACAATCTAGTACCGGAACTCCGTCACGGCATCTACACCGAGCCACGCACCTACAAAGCCTGGGTGCGATTCTCCGGCCCCGGTCCCTACATCACTCCCGACATCGACGACGTAGGCTTCATGAGCATCAGCGTAAAGCTGATGGGGGTTCCCGGCCCGAAGTTGATGGAAGAAGAGAAGTTCACGCAGGACATGTTCGGCGTCTCGACCCCAACCTTCGTCACGCCGGACACCAAAGCCAATGCGCAGCTGCAGGTTGAGAGCGTAAAAAACGCGCAGATCTTCTATTTCGTAAACCTGCACAACTCCCATGTCCTTGACCTCATCATGCAGGGGCTCTGGATTAAGACGCAGAGCAGTCCGCTCGAAGCCCCCTACTTCAGTTGCGTTCCCTACCTGTTAGGAGAAGGCCAGGCGATGCAGTACTCCTTCTGGCCCAGGACCTCGCGGCGCACTCCGGTTCCACGGCTTCCACTCCGGCCGCCCGACGACTACCTCCGCCAGGCCATGGCAAACACGCTGGTCACTGAGGAAGCCTTCTTCGACGTTCGCGTGCAACTCCAGACCGATCCCCATCTCATGCCACTCGAAAACAACGCCGTGTACTGGCCAGAAAGACTCTCCCCGCGTCGCTCCGTCGCTACGCTTCGAATTCCGAAGCAGACATTCGCATCACAGGCCCAGCTGGACTTCGCCAGGCAGCTCTCCTACAATCCTTGGCACTGCATCCCCGAGCATCGCCCGCTCGGCAATCAAAGCCGCGCGCGCCGCCGCATGTATGACACGCTTTCAAAGCTGAGACACACCATGAACAACGTTCCTCTCTACGAACCTACCGGTGACGAAATGTTTGACTAGCCCTCCAGGAAAGCGTCACTTGCCCGAGCGAACGGGTGTGAGATCAATCTCAAAAAAGTGAATAACCTCTTCTTGACTATCCAAACTCACCGTTAGCGGTTGCAGCTCTCCTGGCTTCAGTTCAAGCTCGCCCACCTGGAGTGTTGTGATCCCGTGCTCGCCTGACGTGCCCGTTACAGGAGCATTGAGAACGCGTTCACCTAGATGCACGACAAACCGCGCCTCAGGATGAGTCTTAGATTCAGGTGAACTATAACGAATCGCCACTTTGAAGCGGGAAGGTTCATCGACGCGTACATTCCACCTGAGAGCATTGCCAGGCTTCCCCAATCCGTCGACATAGTAGCGCGCGGTCTTTCCATCGCCATAGCTGAAACCGGCGCCCAGTGCTTGCGCATCGAACCCAAGCAATACATTCTCCGCAACCGAAGCCTGCAGTAAGCGGCCCGTGATCGCTTTGACCGGTCCGCGACTCTTCAGAACGACGACGGTGTCCGCGCTGTCTGGAGCCGATCGAGGAAGATCGATGCTCACGTCATTTGCGCTGATTCGCTTCGCCTTCAGCTCCTTCTTTTCTGGATCACTCAGCAGGTAAGCCGCGGCAACGTCGCTCTGCAGTCCACCGACGACAAGGTGACCACTCGCAGGCCAATGAAAGACGTGAAGGTAAAGAGTGTCTCCCTTCAGTGTGGAGTCTCCCCACGCCTGCCGGTCAAGCGGCGTACGCACAGTTCCGCGAATGCTTTCCTGGTTTACATCCATCCAGTGGCCGATGCCTTCGAGAATCGCGACATCAGGACGATCAATCGTTCCGTCTCCGCGCGGCCCAATGTTGAGCAGAATATTGCCACCCTTGGCAGCCGACTTGGCGAGAAGCTGTACAAAATACTCGACAGGCTTATGAGTATGGTCCAGCTGATTCCACCCATAGGACTCATTCGTCGTGGGAATCGCCTCCCAGTCACCTGCCGTAGGACGCAACTCAGCCGGCCGGTCGGCAGTATTGAGATAGTCTCCCAGATTCACAGATCCGCTTCGCGCCGCACGGCCGTTGATGACGATATCGGGACCGGCCTCACGCACTGCCTTGACGATGGCCGCCTGCTCAAAAAACGGTAACTTGGCCGGCGTATCGAACCAGAGAATGTCCGGGTGGTACCGGGCAATCAGCTCTTTGAGTTGCGGAATCGCCTTTCCGTACACGTACTTTTCAACCCGAGGCACAAGCTCAGGGTGGACGTTATACCAATTGACGCCGCCAAAAAGTTGCTTGTCTCCACCTGGATTGTTGTAGTCCCAGTCGTTGCCGGGCGCATTGGGGTCTTCCCAGTCGAAGGCATGCGAGTAGTAGAACCCGACATGCAGACCCTGGGCGCGAGCAGCATCCACCAGCTCCTTCAATGGATCGCGACTGAAGTGAGAGACGTCGCGAACGTTGTAGCCATTAACGTCCGAGGGCCAGATCGCAAAGCCGTCGTGATGCTTCGACGTGATGATGATGTAGCGCATTCCGGCGGACTTGATCAGCCGCACCCATTCGTTCGCGTCGAATTTATCGGGATGGAATTTAGCCGCAACTTCATCTCGGTAGGTAGCCAAAGGAATCTGATCGACGCGCATGATGTGTTCGGCGTAGCCCGGGTTGGGCTTGCCCTGCCACTCGCCACCAAGCACCGAGTACGGACCCCAGTGGATGAAACAGCCAAAGCGCGCATCACGCCACCAGGCGAGACGTTCGTCCCGCGTCTTGAGGGCCTCCGCGTACCATCCGCTTTCGGCGTCACGGATCGCGGCCGCATCACGCTGAGCAGCGTCCCCGGCCTGCATCGGCTCATTAGCCGCCTCCTGAGAAGCACCCTGTGCGCAGATCACGTGGGATGAAAGTAACGAGGCAGCTACAACTAGCCCGCCGAAAAAGGAGCCGTAGAAACGCATCATCGGTGTTGAGCCTCTTGCAAACCAGATCATTGTAGCGTTCCGATCGGCAGCAGGTCTTCTATTCACGAAATAAATATTTCGCATGTAAAACATACCCATCTCGGAAGAAACAGTTGCTACTATCTCCGCCGGTTATTACAGTGAAACGTCGAGCTAAATCGAGTAAACCGAATGATCCGATTTCGTGCTGCGTTGCTTCTGGCTTTGACTTGTCTGCTCGCTCTGGCCCTATTGCCAGGGCAGAGCACCTCGCATGATCCCCGCCCCGGTTATGCCGGAGACGCTGCCTGCGCCTCGTGCCACACCCTTCAGAGTTCGGCGTATCTCCACACCTCGCATCACCTCACCTCGCAACCCGTCAACAAGTCCACAGTGCTTGGCTCATTCGCTGACGGATCGAACGTGCTAACGATCGTCGATCCCGCACACGCAACAGCCGAGCCTGGCCTCTACTTCAAGATGGAACAGAAGGACGGCGGCTTCTACCAGACCGCCGCAACCGGGTGGGGGGCGCAGCTTCAGACCCGCACCGAGCGCATGGACCTGATGACGGGCTCAGGCGTTCGCGGAGCCACCTACCTCTATTGGCAGGGCGACCAGCTCTTCGAGTTACCTGTCAGCTACTGGACAAGCGGACATCAGTGGATCAACAGCCCCGGCTACGAGAATGGCTCGGCAAACTTTTCCCGCCCCGTGAACCCCGGCTGCCTGGAGTGCCACGCAAGCTACACTCGACCCCTGTCCAACGACCCCAACACGAATCGCTATGACAGAGATACCCTCGTCACAGGCATCACCTGCGAGTACTGCCACGGTCCGGGCGCGGAGCACGTCGCGCGCCAGGAGGCAGGCACAGCCAGCGCGGCAGGCGGGGCGATCCTGAACCCCACGAAGTTCACACGCGATCGCCAGATCGATCTCTGCGCACTCTGCCACAACGGCATCCAGCGAGAGGCAACAGCACCCGCTTTCTCCTATGTGCCGGGGCGGCCACTGAGCGACTACTTCAAACAGTTGCCCGTCTCCACCGCGGACCGCCCCGACGTCCACGGCAATCAGGTGGGACTTCTCGAACGCAGTCGCTGCTACCTATCCTCTCCTCAAATGACATGCTCAACGTGCCATGATGTCCACTCAACCGAGCGACCTGCCGCGGCATACTCCGACCGCTGCCTCACCTGCCACCAGTGGCAGAGCTGCGGCGCCTCCAAAGGACTCGGGCACGTCATCGTGAAGAATTGCATCGACTGCCACATGCCTGTCCAACCTACCAACGTCATCGTGTCCGAGACCGGCGACAAAGTCGTCCGTGCAACCATGCGCACCCACTGGATCAAGATCTATCCAACCCAATCCGGTCACGCCGCAAAGCAATAAGATTGCCCAAGTCGGTGAAAGAAGCGGCTTTTCGCTGGACGAAGATCATCGTGGTCTGATTCAATCTGGTTAGCCGGTGGCGGCGGCAAGCCGATGCCAGACCTAACACGAACACTGAGGTCAATCCGGGAGCTTACAGTCGTTGCGATCGCCCTGAGCTTGTGCTATTTCGCGATGGCCCAGAACCAGCAGATTTACCTTCCCAACCCAACGCCGCGTGACCCTGATCTGTATGACAAATACAAAGACGATCCGACAGAGAAGATTCGGCAGCAGCAGGTTGCTTTGATTCGTGCCGCGCAGCGCAGAGAGCAGGTGCTCGCGGCAACGGACAGAATCACGGTGGTGGCACAACAGCTTAAGACAAACATGGAAAAGCATGAAGCCGGCGCTCCGCTTGGAGCAAACGCACAGCAGGCTGCCGAGATTGAAAAGCTGGCCAAAACCATAAAAAGTGCGATGAAATCACAGTAAAAGCAGGCTAGTGACGCAAGCACGACCGTGCAATCGAAAAGGAAGGTGGTAACGGTGACCGAACAATCGGGCAGGGCCTATGTAATGCTCGTTATTTTTCTGTTGCTGTGTGCAACAAGCACCACCGCGCCAGCGCAGCAGAAGGACGCTTCGCAACCGAGCGCGACAGCGGCAACGACGACTCAAACTCAACCTCCGGCAGATACCCCAAAGGGTGCAGAGACACCAGATCAAAAGCCTGCCGCAACGCCCATGACGCCTGCCGAGGCCCGCCAGGCGCAGCTACTGGCCGATACCCAGCGCCTCTACCAACTCACCCAGGAACTCAAGGACGAAGTAGCCAAGAGCAACAAGGACACGCTCTCGATTACCGTCGTCAAGAAAGCGGAAGAGGTCGAAAAGCTGGCCAAGAGCCTGAAGGAAAGAATGAGGGCTTCCCAGTAGCTAGTGGCTCACTGCGCGGGAGGCGCCTTTGCCCCGGCGAGCTTCTGGTCCAATGCCTCTTTGGCCTTCTTGTTCATGCTGCTTGCCTTGTCAAACTCCGCCTTCGCCTCATCCTTCTTCCCCATCGCCTGATAGAGCCGCGCAAGCCGCCAATGCGGGCTCACGTCCTCAGGATCGAGTTCAATCGCCTTCTTCAGCTCCCGCACCGCATCCTCGTTGCGGTTCTGGTCGGCATAGATGATTCCCAGGTCGCGATGGACCAACGCGAGCGAAGGATCGCCCGCTTCGGCTTTCTCAAGCTCTGGCAGCGCCTTGTCATAAGCGTTCAACTGAAGATACGAGTCGCCGAGATATCCTCGCGCATCGGCATGCTGCGGATCGTTCTCCAACTCTGCCTGAAATTCCTTCGCCGCATCGGCATACTGGCTCTGAGTCCAGAGCAGGTAGCCCAGCCCGAAGTGTGCGTTAGGCTCCTTCGGATTCGATTTCACCGCCGCACGAAATTGCTCGATCGCTCCTGCCGAGTCGCCCGTTCCGTCCAGTGCCTCTCCAGCCAGCATGTCGGCCTCAGCGGAGTCTGCATTCAATGCAAGAATCTCTTTATAGACATCAAGCACACACTGGTACTGCTTACTCCAAAGGCAGCTATGCGCCAATGTCAATCGAAGCGGAAGGTTCTGTGGATCAAGCGCTGCTGCCTGCTTCAGGTACGGAATCGCCACCAGGTAGTCGCCCATGCCATAGTGCGCCATACCAAGCAGGATGATCAGTCGCTGATCCCCGGGGTGCTTCTTTAATTCGGCGGTGAAAGGTTTGATTGACCCTTTGAAGTCCTTCACTTTAAAGAGCGCAAGGCCGAGGTTCATCTGCAATCCCGGCAAAGCAGGATTCAGTTCCAGCGCACGACGATAGTTCGCAATCGCTTCGTCATAGTTCTCCTGCCGGGCCTCCACCAGACCCAGGTGCGCAAAGGCCTCCGCATTCTTAGGCTCCTTTGCGGCGATGGCCTTCCATGCCTTTTCTGCCTCTGCATTGTTCCCTTGCTGCTCTAATGCCAGCGCCGCTTGTACAGTGTTTCCCTGCCCCAGCGCGACTCCTCCAATCGTGAGAATCCAGAGCAACCCTAGGAATCGCCATCTGCTGCGTTGCCACTTCAAAATCATGCCTCCCCAAGCGATTCGTTGACTACACTACGCGTCCCGCAACGAACAAACAAGCCTGCTCGACTGCGCAGTGCGATCAAAAAAAAGGCGCGGCAGAGGAAATGCCGCGCCCGGAGATGGAGGTTTGGTTTAGAAGATAAATTTGCCGCCGAGCTCGAGCGTCCTGGGATCGAACGTGCTGGTGACCTTACCAAAGCTTCCCTTGGCGGATCCGTCGCTGTTGAAACCCTGGAAGCTGTTGCCGATATTGTTGAACTCGGTGTGGTTGAAGGTGTTGAACGACTCAAACCGAAGCTCGAAGCGAGCTCGTTCCGTAATCGCAAAGGCTTTATAGAGCGAAGTGTTGAAGTTGGTGCGGCGAGGGCCGGTGACCACGTCCTTGCGAGCATTGCCGAAGCCCTGGGTGAGACTGCCTGCCCATGCCGGAGTCGGCGCAGCGAAGGCGCTTTGATCGAACCACTCGTTCTGCTGCCTGACATAGTGGATCTTTTTGACTACATCAGGACGGTTCGTGTAGCCGCCGCCCAGGCCGATGGTGTCATAACCAACGCTGAGGCTTGTACCCTGGTTGGTGACACTGCCGTTGTTGACGATGGTGCCGGCCTGGAAGATCGCGGTACCTGCGATTTCCCATCCACCCAGCAGGGTGTGCGTCAAACCCGGGTTGGCGAAGAAGGGCAGCTTGTAGACATAGTTCACGCTGAGGATGTGACGCCGGTCGTATGCACCGGAGCCCTTGTCATATTTGAGGTTGAAGGGGTTGCTGACCGTGGCGAGATCCTGGCTGGTAAGGTCGATTGTGTGCGACCAGGTGTAGTCGGCTTCACCGCTCAGGTTATGCCAGCTCTGCGCGCGAACACCGGCCTGGAAGCCATTGTAGTTGCCATTAGTAGTGTTTTCCTGCTGGGTAATCTGCTGCCAGCCCTGGTAGAAGCGGTAGTAGTCGCCGTTTGCGCGTTCTTGCGCAACACCTGGCGAAGTGCTGGCGAAGCTGTTGGTTCCGGAGACGTTATTTGAATCACCGTTCCAGGCGCGAATGGCCAATGGGGTATTGAGAGAGTAGTCATTGATTTGGCGCTCGATGTTCTGATGCCATGCGAGGTTGCCGACATATTGAACGACAGCGACGACCGACGGAGCTATCTCACGCTGGACGCCCAGGCTGAACTGAGCGACTGCAGGCGCCGGATAGTGCTTGGCCAGTGTGGTTGCCGACTGAGCGAAGAACGGCTGCGCCGCGGTCGCACCGGTGATCCAGCTCGTGCTCGGGTTGGTGAGATAAACGCTTGATGCGGATGGATTGTTGAAGAAGGGCGCAGTCGTGGCGGCGTTGTAGACATCGTTGCCTTGCATGCGCTCGTAGAAGGTGCCGAATCCGCCGCGAAGGATCGTCTTCCCATCTCCGAACAGATCGTCAGAGAAGCCGAAGCGAGGCTGCAGCGTTCCATAGTCATTGGTGACGAGCCCGCGAGGCGCGCCGTTCACTCCTGCCAGATAGATGCCATTCAGGTAGAAACGTGAACCGTTTACCGTGGCAAAGCCCGGCCCGTTCGGGTCCATCTGACCAGTAAACACACCGGGAGTTGAACTCGCGATGTAGCTTGGGGCCTGGCCGGTGAGATAGAGGTTGGGATCGAAGTTGGAGAGATTGTTGCCACGCTCCCATGCGTGGGGCAGCGCGTCGTAACGAAGTCCCAACTGGAGGCTGAGGCGTTGGGTTACTTTCCAGTTGTCGTTCACATAGACCGAGGGTGTCTGGTTGACGTAGTGCCGAATGGGTAAAGCCTGCGCCTGCGAAAAACTCGCCGAGAGGCCGAGCACCATGTCCATAAACGGATCGCCTGAGTATGTGACGCCCTGGTAGGTTCCGCCGGTTATATTGTTGAACGCGTAAGCACCGCCGGGATTACCGAAGAGCTGCTGGTTCTTGGTGTAGCGGTTATAGCTGAAGCCGAACTTCATCGAGTGCTTGCCGTTCAGATAAGAGACATCGACCTTGGGTTCGTAGTCCTGGGCGGCGTTATGCCATGGACCAGATGCCGGGTTTTCCTGGGTCCCACCATATTGCCCGTTCCATTGCATATTGGGCAGATTTTTCGAAGTGTTGTTGAAGAATCGACCCGCAGTGAAGCTAGAGGGCCGCAACGAGTTCGGGCTGTTAACGATATCGATCTGGTTGCCGTCGTAGTTGAAGCTGACCTCAACCAGGAGGCTGGGCGAGATAGTTCCGGTGAGCTTGATAGCAGCGCTGTTAGAGGGGTTGTTGACAGTGCTGGTAATGGTGTTGTAGCTCCCGCCGGACCACCCCAACATGGGCCCCCCCTGAGCCTGCGTGACGGAATCGTGGATATAGTGACCGAGAATCTGCCATTTGTCGGTAACTCGGTGGTCGATTCGAACAACGTCGTCACGAACGTTAAGCGGTGTGGGTGCCGTAGTGACGGCCTGACCATTGGGGTTGTTCGGTTTCGGAACGACACCGGTGGCGAGGTACGCTACAGCGTTCGGATCGATGAGTGCCGCGGGAATCGTGTTATTGGGAAAGGGGGCTCCCGGAGTCAAGCCAAGTGATTGGACCTTGGCGAGGAAGGCGGGGTCAGTAACAGTGCCCGGCACGAGAATCTTCGAATTACTGGCAAAGGCGGGAGCAACATACTGCAGTGCCTGGCCGGCAACCGGGAAGTCCGCAGCGGGTAATGTGTTATTGGTGCTCGGTGAAGGAGATTGGTTGACCTTGCGCCACTCTTCGTTCCAAAAGAAGAAGGTCTTCGACCGGTCTTTGTTATAAACACCCGGGATCATGACCGGGCCGCCGATGTTGAAGCCGTAAATGTTGTAGTTCAGTCCAGGGCGATTCTGATTGCTTTGTTTGTTTAGGAAGTAGTTCGCGTCATAGACGGTGTTACGGTTGAACTCCCAGAGCGAGCCGTGGAAGGTGCGAGTGCCGCTTTTGAGGCCGAGTGAGATGGTAGCGCCGGAGGAGATGCCGTAGTCCGGAGGATAGTTGCTGGCGAGCACCTCAAACTGTGAAATAGAATCCTGTGAAGGCATAATCTGCATGCCGCCGGCGCCACCACGGTCGTCAGACTCACCACCGTCGATGAGCCAGATGTTGTGACTCTGGCGGAGTCCGTTGATGCTGAAGTTAAAGCTGCTGCCTCCGGCTCCGGAAGACGGCGTGTTGTTGTCGGGCATCAGGGAGCTTGCGCCGAGGCCGATTGCGGCGAGCGCGGCGAAGTTTCGATTTTGGGTCGCGATCTCGCTGATCTGTTCCGCGCTGATGAGCGTGCTGACGACGTTGGAGTCAGCCTGCACCGCCAGAGCATTCGCCGAGACAGTGACGGTCTCGCTCACACTGCCGACCGAAAGCGCGACGTCCGAGCGAAGCACCTGCGAGATGTTCAGTTGAAGACCCCTCTGAACGGCTGTCTGAAAACCGTTGGCCGTCACCTTCAGGTCGTAGGTACCGACGTTGAGGCCAGGAATGTTATACAAGCCCACCGAATTCGTGTCCGTGCTGTGGCTGTAGCCTGTCGCCGTATCGGTCGCCGTGACATGGGCATTTGGAATTGCCGCGCCCTCTTTGTCTATGACTGTCCCGGTAATTTCAGAGTTCTGCTGCGCGTATAGTCCCACGCAACCAAACAACATCAAAATCGACAGGATCAGAATCCTGTATCTGCGTTCCTTCATGATGTGCCTCCGTAAAAACTGCAGCTTTGTTGAGCTATGTCTCCTGCATCCCGGATATTGCATTTCGCGAATTTCAGAACGCCGGAAACTCATACGTGAATTCCATCGATCGAAGCCCTCGATAAAGATCACGAGTTCTCCTTTCAGGATGGCTTTGCCAAGACCTGAAACGATTCTCTAAAGGTTTACTAAAACGGTTTAGAAATTTCGGGGGAAACACTAGCCGCGATGAGGCCGTACTGTCAAGAAAAATTTATTTGCCCTGCTTACCGTCTGGTATTCCATCTGTATATCGCTACGTTGTTGGCGTTTACAACGTGGTTGACCACTCGCCGCATTCCCCCAAAGACCGTCAGAAGGTACACTCTCCGAGCAGAGGAAAAATCGCTTCAGTGTTTCAAAAGACTTCGGAGTTCATCACCGCCGGCCTCGCTCTCACACTCGCAGCCTCGCTTGCCTGGTCGCAGGCTCCCCCCCCAAGTCCGGCGGCTCTGGAGGAATCGCCACCGGCGGCACCTTCCCCGCGACCTTTGACTCCGAGCACCGTCCCATCACCGCCGGCGGCTTCGAGAAAACAGGCCCCATCGTCCTCATGAACACCGCCCAGCAGGCCGGCCTTACCGTATGGACCCACAAGGCAGGCACGCCTGAGAAGCGGTTCATCCTCGAAGCCAAAGGCCCCGGAGTCGCGCTGCTCGACTACGACAACGACGGCTGGCTCGACATCTACTTCGTCAACGGATCAACCGTCGACGCCCTCGACGGCAAAGAGCCCTCGCCCCACGCCGCGCTCTTCCACAACAACCACGACGGCACCTTCACTGACGTCGCGGCCAAAGCCGGTGTCACCAACGACCGCTGGGGTTACGGCGTCGTAGTCGGCGACTTCGACAACGACGGCTGGCCCGACATCTACGTCACCAACTTTGGCAAGAACCGTCTCTACCACAACAATCACGACGGTACCTTCACTGACGTTGCCGAGAAAGCAGGCGTGGCCCTTGGAACCTGGTCAACCGGCGCAACCTTCGGTGACTACGACGGCGACGGCCGCCTCGATCTCTTCGTCGCCGGCTACCTTAGCTTCGACATCCACAGCCCGCCCGCCGCCGGCACAAAAGCCGTCGGCTACGCCTCATGCATGTACCGTGGCTCGCCTGTTATGTGCGGTCCGCGCGGCCTCAAAGGCGAGCGCGATCATCTCTTCCATAACAACGGCGACGGCACGTTCACCGACGTAAGCGAGAAGCTAGGCGTCAGCGACCCTGACCGCTTCTACGGCCTCGGCGCACTCTTCGCCGACGTGAACAACGACGGCAAACCCGACCTCATCGTCGCCAACGACACCACGCCAAACTACCTCTACATCAACAAGGGTGACGGCACCTTCGA
This sequence comes from uncultured Acidobacteriaceae bacterium, assembly GCA_963741395.1. GTDB lineage: Bacteria > Acidobacteriota > Terriglobia > Terriglobales > Acidobacteriaceae > Edaphobacter. The sequence continues at coordinate 215,426 of CAVUHV010000001.1, read as the reverse complement.
AGACCAGAGCTACGCCAGCGGCTTCGCTCTCAACGGCGACGGCCGCGAGGTTGCCAACATGGGCCTCGCCGCCGGCGACTACGAGAACAATGGCCACCTCAGCATCGTCAGCACCACGTTCTCCGACGACTACGACGTGCTCTTCCGCAACGACGGCACGGGAACCTTCACCGATGTCAGCTACAAGGCAGGTATCGGCGCACCAACCATCCCCTTCGTAGGCTTCGGCGACGGATTCCTCGACTACGACAACGACGGCTGGAAGGATCTCCTCATCGCCAACGGCCACGTTTATCCCGAAGCCGACAAACACCCCGACTGGGGCACCACCTACGCCCAGCGCCCGCTGCTCTTCCACAACCTAGCCAACGGGAAGTTCGAGCTTATCCCAGCAGTCGAAGGCACAGGACTCGCAACCGTCAGCGTGGGCCGTGGAGCAGCATTTGGCGACCTGTTCAACGACGGCAAGATCGACGTCGTCATCGCCAACATGGATCAGCCGCCCGTCCTGCTCCGCAACGTCAACCCCGACCATCACCACTGGGTCGAGTTGAAGCTCATCGGCGGCCCAAAGAGCCCTCGCGACGCCGTCGGTGCCACCGTCTACCTCACGACTAATGGCATCCGCCAGCGCGGCGACGTTCTCAGCGGAGGCAGCTATCTCTCCTCCAGCGACATGCGCGTCCACTTCGGCCTCGGCGATGCGACCACCGTCACAAGCCTCGAAATCCACTGGCCTGGCGGAGCGCTGGAAAAAATTGTCCTCCCCGCTCTCGACCGCATCTTCACCATCACAGAAGGCAAAGGCATCACCGCCACCCTCTGCACCAACGGCACTTGCCCACCAACGTCAACAAAATCGGCTACAAAATAAAATCGCCGCGCAATCTCCATCAGCATTTACACCACAAGCTTCATCCTCGATACTGGTCACTTAGTCCCACGGCGCGAGGTCACCCATCGAACTCCCACTCGGCACGATGACCCCTCCCACGGCGGCCCTCGCCCTCGCGCAACCCTGGGCGCAAAGCTACGATCCCGCGCATCACTGGCTCCTCTCCGCCGTCTGGGCTGCGTTGCCTCTTCTGGTCCTGCTCATCTTCATGGGAGGACTCCGCCTCAAAGGACACATCGCTGCACTCGCCGGCATGGCAGCCGCTCTGATCATCGCTCTCCTCGTCTTTCGGATGCCCGCATCCATGGCGCTGCTGGCCACCGGCTACGGAGCGGCCTACGGCCTCTTCCCCGTCTGCTGGATCGTCTTCCCCGTACTCTTCATGTATCAGCTCGTCACACGCGCGGGCCGGTTCACCCTGTTGCAGGATTGCCTCCTCGGAGTCACCGCCGACAGCCGCCTCCAACTCGTACTCATCGCCTTCTGCTTCGGCGCCTTCTTCGAAGGCACTGCCGGCTTCGGAACTCCTGTCGCCGTCTGCGGGACACTTCTCATCGGCCTTGGCTTTGCGCCACTCGAAGCGGCCAGCCTCGCTCTGCTCGCCAACACCGCCCCCGTCGCCTTTGGAGCCCTCGGGCTTCCCATGGTCGCCCTCCACGGAGTCACAGGCCTCGACACTCTCCTCCTCGGCCGCGTCACCGCCCGCATCATCGCCCCTTTCTGCTTCATCGTCCCCTTCTGGCTCATCTGGGCCTTCGCGGGCTTCAACGCGATGCTCGAAGTCTGGCCGGCCCTCGCCGTAGCCGGAGGAGTCTACGGCATCTCACTCACCCTCATCGCAACCCTACATGGCCCCTGGCTCGTTGATATCCTCTCGGCCTCCGCCAGCATCATCGCCCTCATACTCTTCTTTCGCGTCTGGAAACCCCGCCGCATCGTCAATGCCTCGCGACAGGAGAGCACTGACCATCCCTGCCCTCCGGTCTCTCGCGACGCCCTGATCCGCGCGACGTTCCCCTGGATCGTCTTCATGGCCTGCATCGTCCTCTGGGGCATTCCGCACTTCTCGGCCTGGCTCGATACCATCGGCACCTTTCCCATCCACGTACGCGGCCTCGATCATCTGGTGCTGCGCACCCCACCCGCAGTCCCCAGGCCCGAAGCTGAAGCAGCCGTGTTCAACCTCAACCTGCTCTCCGCCACTGGAACCGGAATCTTCGTCGCCGCACTCCTCGCAGCCATCTCCATGAAGCTTCGCCTCCGCGATCTCGTGGCTTCCTTCGTCGAAACGCTCGTCCTCATCCGCTACACGCTCATCACGGTCGCCGCGCTCATGGCGATCGGCTTCATCGCACGCTACTCCGGCATGGATGCCACCCTCGGCCTCGCCTTCGCCCGCACCGGCGTCCTCTATACCTTCTTCGGAACCCTCATCGGTTGGATCGGCACCGCGTCCACCGGCTCCGACACATCTTCCAACGTGCTCTTCGGAAGCCTGCAGAAGCTCACCGCACAGCAGCTCGGCCTCTCACCCTACCTCATGAGCTCCGCCAACTCCGCGGGAGGGGTCATGGGCAAGATGGTCGCGCCGCAAAGCATCGTCGTAGCCACTACCGCAACCGAGACCTACGGCAGCGAAGGCAGCATCCTGTGCCGTGTCTTCTTTCACAGCATCGCGCTCGCCTGCTTGGTCGGCCTCTTTGTCTCGCTTCTCGCTTACTGGCCAGCATTCACACGGCTGGTCCTTCGCTAGCGCGCCAATAAAATCCGCAAATCGCGCAGATTGTTCCCCGTCGGCCCAGTCACAATCGCATCCTCCAGCAGTGCCAACACCGCATAGCTGTCAAACGCCTCCAGCGCCCGCCTCACCGGATACCCGGCCGCCGCTGCCCTGGCCGCCGTTCGCCCATCCACCACAGCTCCCGCAGCGGGACTGTTGCCATCAATCCCATCGCTTCCGCAACTGAGCACCGTTATGGTGTCGCCTGCAATTCGCTCGCTGCAAAACAAGGCAAAGTGCTGGTTGCGCCCACCCCTCCCCGCACCCTCGCGCGGCATTTCAACCGTAACCTCACCAGCCGAAATGACACACACCAGCCCATGTTCCTTCCGAAGCTCACGCGCCCGCTCCACCAGATACACCGCGGCGCGTTCCGCGGTGCAGTCATCGCATGTATCGTCTATCTGTACCTTCCAGCCGAGTTCCGTCGCCCGGTCCGCCGCTGCGCGCTCCAGTGATGTACTGTCCAGCAGCACGCTCCACCGCGATCTGGCGAAGATGCGTTCTCCGGGCTTCGGAGTCTCCGGCAAAGCGCCGGCCTGAAGTACCGCCATCACATCGGCCGGAAGCCGCTCACCTAAGCGATACTCCATCACAATGCGATACACATCCTGAACCGTACTACGATCCGGCACCGTCGGCCCCGAAGACAGCGCATCCAGTTCGCCAGCCGGAACGTCCGACACAAAGATCGTCAACTGCTCCGCCGGAGCGGCCATCGCCGCCAGCCGCCCACCCTTCACCCCCGAGAGATGCTTCCGCACCGCATTGATCGCCGTAATCGGAGCTCCGCTCTCCACCAGCGCCTTGTGGGTGGCCGCCATCGTCTCCAGGGTCATCTCTCCATCAAGAAACCGCTCCATCAGCGCCGAGCCACCGCCGCTTATGAGAAAGATCACCAAATCCTGCTCCGTCAATGCCGCCAGCGCCTCCATCACGGCCTTGGCAGCCTTGATCGACCCCGCATCTGGAGCCGGATGCCCGCCACGGCAACAACGAAACCTGCGTGTAGGCGGCGTCTCGTCATTCGGAGAGACGACCACGCCCTCAAACCGCTCCGCCTCACGCCCAGCCATTCGCACCAGCGCCGCCGTCATCGTGCCCGCTGCCTTGCCGATCGCAATCACAACGCACCGCCGATAATCCTTCAGCACATAGCGATTGCCATCCACCTCCATCACCGCGCCCTGAAACCTGATCCGTTGCTCCATCGCAGGCTCAACGCGCGAAACCTCAAGCGCGTACGCAAAGATGTCGAGTATGTCCTCTCGCGGTGTACCCATCGCTAAACGGTCATCTCCCGCAGCTCAGGAGACACCATCAGCCGCGCCTCTGTCCGCCGCTGCACCTCAGCTGGCTCCAGCCCCTCGGCTACTTCAGTTAGCAGCAGTCCATCCGGCGTCACCTGAATCCACCCCAGTTCCGTCACGATGTCATGCACCACCTTCGTCCCCGTCAGAGGCAGCGTGCACTGCTTCAAAATCCTCGGCTCGCCTTCCTTCGTCTGGTGCTCCATCGCGACGATCACTCGCCGCGCCCCTGCCACCAGATCCATCGCACCGCCCATGCCCTTCACCATCTTGCCCGGTATCGTCCAGTTCGCCAGATTTCCCTGCTCATCCACCTGCATCGCTCCGAGCACGCTCATGTCCATGTGTCCTCCACGAATCATCGCGAACGACTCATCGCTCCCAAAGTACGAGCAGCCTGCCAACTCCGACACCACCTGTTTACCTGCATTCACAAGATCAGGATCAGCCTTGTCGTCCGGCGGCGCAGGTCCTACACCCAGCATCCCATTCTCCGACTGAAACACCACATCAATTCCCGCCGGAAGATACGCGGTAATCATCGTAGGCAACCCGATCCCCAGGTTCACATAAAATCCGTCCTTGAACTCCTTCGCAATGCGCCGCGCAATCCTCTCCTTGCCGTTCATCCAGCACCTCCCGCCTGCTGCGCCTTGAGGAACTTCGCTTCAATCGGCTTCACATACCTCTCTCCGACGACCACACGATTCACATAAATTCCCGGCGTCACAATATGGTCAGGATCAAGCTCACCCGGCTCAACCAGTTCCTCAACCTCCGCGATCGTTATCTCCGCGGCAGTCGCCATCGCAGGATTGAAGTTCCTCGCCGTCTTGCGATACACCAGATTCCCCAGTCGATCGCCCTTCCAGGCCTTCACCAGCGCAAACTCCGCATGCAACGCCGTCTCCAGCACATACATCCGCCCGTTGATCTCCCGCGTCTCCTTACCCTCAGCCACCACAGTGCCCAGTCCAGTCGGTGTGTAGAACGCAGGAATCCCCGCCCCGCCCGCACGTATCCGCTCGGCCAGCGTACCCTGCGGAATCAGCGTCAGGTTCAGCTCACCCTTCAGCACCATCTGCTCGAGCCTGCGGTTCTCACCCACGTAGCTGCCGATGTGCGAGGCGATCATCCCCGCCTCCAGCATCAGCCCCATACCGAAACCATCCACACCCATGTTATTGCTGATCGTGTGCAACCCGGTAATCTTCCGCCGCACCAGCGCCGCAATCAGGTTCTCAGGAATCCCACACAGCCCGAACCCTCCAAGCATGATCGTGGAACCGCTCGGAATATCTGCAACCGCGGCATCCGCCGACGCAACAACTTTATCCATACCTCAACACCCCGGCCAACCAGGCACACAACAACCTAGGCAGACAGCAAGAACCACAATTCCGCGTTTACTGCGTCGAGAACGTGAAAGTTGTCATGCTATGCCGCGTCTCGCCCGGCTTCAGCAGCGTCGTCGGAAACGACGGGTGGTTCGGAGAATCCGGAAAGTGCTGCGTCTCCAGGCACAGCCCGGTGTTCTTCGAATACACAACACCGCCCGGCCCGTGAAACGACCCATCCAGAAAATTCCCCGTATAGAACTGCACGCCCGGCTCCGTCGTCGTCACCGTAAGCACACGCCCGCTCGTCGGATCGTAAGCTTTCGCCGCCGTCTTCACCTCGCCGTTCGCACCGCGAAGCACCCAGTTGTGATCGTACCCTCCGGCAAGTTTCAATGGCTCGAAATTGTCCTGAATCCGCGCGCCAATCACCATAGGCTTGCGAAAATCCATTGGCGTCCCTTCCACCGGAGCCAGCACACCAGTGGGAATCAATCCCGCATCCGTCGGTGTGAACTTATCCGCGAGGATCTGCATCTCCTCATTCAGAATCGTGCCGCTCCCAACGCCACCCAGATTGAAGTACGAGTGATTCGTCAGATTCACGACCGTCGCCTTGTCCGTCGACATGCTGTAATCGATCCGCAGGGCATTGTGATGCAGTGAATATCGCACATGCACGGTCAGCGTTCCCGGAAACCCCTGGTCGCCGTCCTGGCTCACCAGCGTCATCTCCACGCCCTCGGCAACCTCGCGCGCCTTCCACACATGCTGGTCGAACCCGACCGTCCCGCCATGCAGCGAGTTCCCGTTATTGTTCTGTGGAATCTGATAGGTCTTGCCGTCAATCGTGAACTTCCCGTGCGCGATACGGTTCCCATATCGCCCCACAATCGCTCCGAAGTACGTCTTCTTGTCCGCAAGATATCCGGCGAGCGAGTCATACCCCAGCACAACATCGCCCATCTTGCCGTCGCGGTCCGCCGTCTTGATTGAGACCACTCTCGCCCCATAGTTCGTGATGCGAGCCTCAACCGCGTCGCTCTTCAATGTGTAAATATCGACCGCCGTACCATCGGGCATCGTCCCGAATGCCGCCTTGGAGACCGAGCCATGTGCCATTGCAGTAGTCATGCTAAGCAGCATAACCGTTAGCCACCTCATCGTCATTCTGCCCTCGCCCTTTGCGCGCATCAGATTGCTCATTCTTGCAACCTCGCCACTATACTGCACCGTCCCTCACTCACGGAACTGCGCAACACACCATCTATCCGCGAATACCGCAGACCGCCAATAAAAACAGCGGTACCATGGAGCGTCGATCCCATCCTCGAAAGGAAGTTCATGAATCTCCGTACAAGGGCTCTCTCTCTGCCTGTCGTTCTTCTCCTGTTCATCCTCTCCTCTGCGCCGTCCGCCACCGCCGCACCGCCCGACCACTGGGTCGGCACCTGGGCCACCTCGCCCGTCGCTCTCCCCAACCCTGAAGGCAAGTACGGCGCCGAGGACACGACCTTCCGTGAGATCGTCCACATCTCCCTCGGCGGAAACTCCGCCCGCATCGTCCTCACGAACGAGTTCGGCCTCGACCCCCTCACCATCAACTCGGCCTACATCGCCCTCCGCACGACCGGCAGCACGATCGACGTCACCACCGCCCGCCCCCTCACCTTCAGCAACCAGACTTCCGTCACCATTCCACCCGGAGCCCTCGTCGTCAGCGACCCCGTCAGCCTCAAGCTCCCACCATTCGCCGATGTCGCCGTCAGCTTCTCTGTCCCAACTCAGAAAATCACCCAGGTCACCCACCACAGCTTCGCCAACCAGACCAGCTACACCACCCCAGGCAACCTCTCCGGCGCAGCATCTCTGGACAACGCCACCACCATCACCAACTGGCCCTTCCTCAAGGGCGTCGACGTCCTCGCCAGTGGCGACAGCGCCGCCATCGTCGCATTCGGAGACAGCATCACCGACGGCCCGCACAGCACGAAGGACACCAACCAGCGTTGGCCCGATCTCTTTGCCCGCCGCCTGCAAGCCGACAAGAAGACCCACGACCTCAGCATCCTTAACGAAGGCATCGGCGGCAACCGCGTCCTCCACGACGTCACCGGCCCGAGCGCCCTCGCCAGATTCGACCGCGACGTCCTTGCCCAGGCTGGCGTCAAATACCTCATCATCCTCGAAAGCATCAACGACATCGGCCACGCCGAAGACCCCGTCAAGCCCTATGACGTCGTCTCCTCCGACGACCTCATCGCCGGCCTGAGCCAACTTGCCACCCGCGCCCACACCCACGGCATCAAGGTCTACGGAGCCACGCTCACCCCATACGTCGGCGCCAAGTACTCCTCGCCCGCCGGCGAATCCATGCGTCAGGCCGTAAACAAATGGATACGCACCACCAGCGTGCTCGACGGCTTCATCGACTTCGACAAGGCCACCCAGGACCCCGTCAAGACCGAGGTCTTCTCACTCCTGGCCGACAGCGGCGACCACCTTCACCCCGGCGACGCCGGCTACAAGTCCATGAGCGACGCGATCGACCTCAAGCTCTTCACCAAATAGCCTGGAACAAAACAAAAGCGGCAGGAGCCTCAAAGCTCCCGCCGCTTTTATTCATTCCTAAAGCTTACTTCAGCTCAAATCCAGCGAAGAAATACCCGATCTCAAACTCCGCCGTCTCCTCGCCGTCAGAACCGTGGATCGCGTTCTCGCCGATAGAAGCCGCGTACTTCTTCCGGATCGTCCCTTGCTCAGCTTGCGCCGGATTGGTCGCGCCCATCAGCTTGCGCAGATCGGCTATTGCATTGTCCTTCTCGAGAACCATCGGGAAGATCGGTCCGCTCGACATGAACTCCGTCAGCTCGCCAAAGAACGGCCGCTCCTTGTGGACGTAGTAGAACCCCTCGGCCTGGGGCTTCGAAATCGAAACCCTCTTGATCGAGACAATCTTGAATCCCGCCTTCTCAATCTCTGCGAGAATAGCGCCGGTGTAGCCCTTTTTGACCGCGTCCGGCTTGATAATGCTGAATGTGCGCTGTGACAACGTAGCTCTCCTTGCTGTTTTCGTGCTCTTTTCAGTGTAATGCAATCGCGCGAAACCCGCGTCAATCCTGCCTAATATCGCCAGCTCGTCAAATCCGCTCCCGGCGGCGCTGTCTTCTCGATCCGCTCCATGATCTTCGGCAGATACATCGTGTTGTAGTGCAACCGCGAGAGTGCATTCGGCAGCGTCGGATCGCCGTTCCAGCAGTGCTCCGCGCGATCGCCATACTTCACCTCTCCGTCATACGGCACGCTTCCCGGCGTCGTCCCCGTGGTCTTCAGAAAGTCCTCCATCAGATAGACAGCGTTGTTCAGAAAGTACGTGTCCGCGCTCCCCACATAGATCTGCAGCTTCCCCTGCAGCTCCGGCCCCAGCGTCGTCCAGTCGCGCTGCAGAATCGCATCGAGATCGTAGTGCTCCTTCCAGTACTCCGCCACCTTCTGATCAATCTTCCCCGTCTCCTTGTCGAAGATCGTCGCCGGATACCCATCCGGCCCCACCGGCCCATACACCGCCTGCCATATATCGAACTGCTCGCCCGAACGCCCGTGGTCACCCAGCGCCGCCTCATACCTCACGTTGTCGCGAAAGCTCGCCAGCGTCTGTCCCAGGTAGTTCCGCATCGAAGGCTGCTCAACCTCCTTGTGCGCGCCATCGATATAAAACGCGTTGTCCCGCTTATACAAATCCACCGTCTCGTACGCATGAAAATCCACCGGGTCCGGACACGCCGCAAACGCCCCGTTGTAGTGGTCCGGATAGAAGATCTGCGCCGCCAGCGACTCCCACCCGCCCGTCGAGCCGCCATATAGAAACCGCGCCCACCCCTGCCCGATCCCGCGGAACTTCTTCTCAATCGCCGGAATCAGCTCCGTCTCAATCGCATCCCCATACGGCCCCAGGTTCGCCGAGTTCACCGCATACGAGTCGTCATAAAACGGATTCGCATGCTGCAGCTTCGCCACCAGCACCCGCGGAAATCCCGGACTGATCCACTTCTGGTAGTTCTTGTACGCCTCCTCCTGCTGAATCCGGTTGTATCCCGCAAGATGAAACCTCTCCGAGTAATCCGGCTTCAGGTTCGGATCCGGCGGAGTCGTCCTGAAATCCGAAAAGTCCGAAACATAGTGGTCGTGAAAGATCATCAGCGGGTAGTGCGCGTTCGGATGTTCATCAAACCCTTCCGGCACCAGCACAATCGCGCTCAGATACATCGGCGTGCCCCAGAACTTCGTCAGCAACTCGCTTTGGATCCGGATATGCCGCACATATTTCGTGTCCTCCACAGGAGCGAGCGGTGCCATCACCTGGTCCATTACCACCGCAATCGGACCCGCACCCGGGCCCACATGCACCTTGCGCGGCTTGCTGTACAGATTCCCCGGAGCAATGTTCCAGTGCTGTCCCTCCCCGCGGTCCGGAGCCAGCTTCACCGTCGTCCCGTTCGCGCGATGAAACGTCTCATACACATTCAGCACAGCCTGCACCGTGTAATCGCCCGCCGGAACATCCTTCAGGCTCCGCACCGGATACCCTGTCGCCGACGCATCCACCGTCGCCGCGTGGCCCGGCTTCAACCCATCCACCGTTACCCCGAACACCATCTGCGTCCGCGGCGTGTCATCAATCTGCATCCGCGGCTCCTCCGAGTCATCCGTCGAAAGCAGCAGGAGCACGCGCCCGTCCAGCGGCTTGGCCGAGCGTTCAGCAGGAAAGCTCACAGCAAACGACGGCGCGCTCTGCCGCTGAGCCCGAAGAACAACAGGCGCAGCAAACACAACAGTGGCAACGACCAAAAGAAATCGGCGCATTTGGCCAGTATATGCGCCCATGCGCCGTATATATTCGATTCAGATAGCGTCTGCAGCCTATTCGCATCCAACACTTATGCGTAACGCCGCATGGATATGGTTCGCTGGCTTCGTAGCATGGACATTTGCCGGCCTGGTCGGTCTACGTATTCACGCCTACCAGCACGCCCAGCTGGACTTCCTCGTCGCAATGGTCTTCTTCGTTGCCGCCCTCTTCTACCGCCAGCAGCGAAGATAAGCACTAGGCCTTCCCCAGCACCTTCGCCACCGCCCCCCCGATATCCGCAGGCGACTTCACGACGTGAATTCCTGCCGCAGCCATCGCCTTCATCTTCTCTGCGGCCGTTCCTTCACCGCCCGAGATGATGGCTCCCGCATGCCCCATACGCCGTCCTGGAGGAGCCGTCTGCCCCGCGATAAAGCCGACCACCGGCTTCTTTACATTCTCCTTGATGTACTTTGCCGCAGCCTCTTCCGCCGAGCCGCCAATCTCACCGATCATGATGATCGCTTCCGTCTCGGGATCCTCGTTTAGCAGCTTCAACGCATCAATATGCGTCGTCCCAATAATCGGGTCGCCGCCAATACCGATCGCCGTCGACTGCCCGATACCCCGCGTCGTCAACTGGTACACCGCCTCGTAGGTCAGCGTACCCGACTTGGACACAATCCCTACATTGCCTTCCTTGTGAATCCGCCCCGGCATAATGCCGACCTTCGCCTTGCCCGGCGAGATCACACCCGGGCAGTTCGGTCCAATCAGTCGTGATTTCGACTGCTTCACAACTTCCCAGGTCTTCACCATGTCCAGCACCGGAATCCCCTCAGTAATGCAGATCACCAGAGGAACTTCGGCAGCCACGGCCTCGAGGATTCCATCCGCTGCAAACGGCGGCGGCACAAAGATCACCGAAACATTCGCACCCGTCTCCTTCACCGCCTCTTCGACGGTATTGAAGACCGGCCATCCCTCATGCGTCGTCCCGCCCTTACCCGGCGTCACTCCACCCACAACTTTGGTGCCATACTCCGCGCAGGCCTTCGCGTGAAAAGTCCCCTCACGCCCCGTAATTCCCTGCACGATCAGCCGCGTATTCTTATCAACCAAAACTGCCATTACTTACCACCTTTCGCCGCGGCTACCGCCAGGTCAGCAGCTTCCTTCATCGTCGCGCCCACCTCGAACTTCAAACCAGACTCCTTCAGAATCTTGCGGCCCTCTTCGACATTCGTTCCCTCGAGCCGAAGTATGATCGGCAGCTTCACATTCAACTTCTTCGCCGCGGCAACCACAGCCGTCGCCAACACATCCACACGCAGAATCCCACCAAAGATATTGATGAAGATCGCCTTCACATTTTTGTCGCTCAACAAAATCCCAAACGCATTCTCAATCTGCTCCTGGTTCGCTCCGCCGCCGACATCCAGGAAGTTCGCCGCCTTGCCGCCGGCGTACTCAATGATGTCCATCGTCGCCATCGCCAGACCTGCGCCGTTCACCATGCATGCAATCGAGCCATCCAGCTTGATGTAGTTCAGAGCAAACTTAGACGCCTCAACCTCCAGCGGATCTTCCTCCGCCAGATCGCGCAGCTCCTTCAAATCCTTGTGCCGGAACATCGCGTTGTCATCGAAGTTGATCTTGCAGTCCAGCGCCAGCAGCTTGTCATCCTTCGTCGTAATGAAGGGATTGATCTCCATCAGCGTCGAATCCGTCTCGACATACGCCTTATACAACCCCAGCATGAACGACGTCGCCTGGTTGATCTGCGTCGGCTTCAGCCCCAGCTTGAACGCCAGCCTCCGCGCCTGGTAAGGCTGCAGCCCGATTGCCGGATCGATGTACTCTTTGTAAATCGCATCCGGAGTCTTCGCCGCGACCTCTTCAATCTCCATGCCACCCGCCTGCGAAGCCATAAACACCAGCCTCGCCGCCGCGCGATCCAGCACGATCCCGAGATACAGCTCGCGATCGATCGCCGAACCTTCCTCGATCAGCAGCCGTTGCACCTTCTGCCCCTGCGGCCCCGTCTGGTGCGTCACCAGCTGCATCCCCAGAATCGCCTTCGCCGCGGCCTGCGCATCTTCGAGCGTCTTTACTACCTTCACGCCGCCGCCCTTGCCGCGGCCTCCGGCATGAATCTGCGCCTTCACCACAACAACCTTGTTTCCGGCGTCAAAGAGATCCTTCGCAGCCCTGTCAGCCTCTTCCAGCGTCTCGACCATCTCGCCGCCCGGAACCGGCACGTTGTACTTCCGCAGAATCTCTTTCGCCTGATACTCGTGAATTTTCATAGTTTGTCTTCGAATTCCGCCCGCGCGAAAAGTGTAGCGAACCCCAACAACCACCCGCAATCCGAAACGCGAACAACGGTGCGGTTATCGCATACCCCAGCCCAGGCTTCCTGCCTTGGCACGAAGCCTGCCCTCGATTCAATTGAGTGTTCACGCTAGAGATAGAGTTACTTCGACGCCTTCTCCGAACTCAGCTCCTTGCGATATTGAAGGATCGCATAGCTTACTTTTTCGGTGTACTTCGCAGTGTGCTCCTGAAACGTCGCATAATCCTCTTTGCTCATCGCAGCAAAGAGCTTGTTTCTGCCGTCCAACTCCGCGTACTTGTCCATCGCCATCACGGAAAACATACGGTCGGGACTGTTTCCCATCAGCGTCTTGTAGATTTCAAAACTGGCCAGGCCAGCTTTTTTTGCAGCGGGAAGTTGAATCTTCTCGATGTCGTCGTAAAACTCGCTCTGCATCCCCGGCCTTAGCTGAATCTCGGTAATCCTAAGGAAGGGCGGCCTGTTTTCAGAGATAACGCTCAGCCTCCCGAACAGGACCATCGTCGACTCCTCGCTCGAGACCATCGCCTTGGTCCGGCGTTTTTCAATTGACTCTCGCTCCGCAATCGACGTTCCCTTCACGTAGTAAGTCGCATCATCGAGGTGAGCATAGTTGTCGAGCGGAATAACCGTGTAGTACTTGTAGAGCGTGCCGAACATCGCTGTGGAATACACATGGCAGGCACGTGCTCCGCCTTTAACGATGGCGGCGCAGCGAAGCTTCTCCGCAGCCTCGAAGTCGGCTACCGAATCCGGATGAATGACCGTTTCAATCAGCACAAACCTCTGATCGGCAGACGCTCGAGGCGTTGCAGCCTGGGCAGAAAGCGTTGCATGGGCAGACAGCATGACCAGCGAGATGGCCGCAAAGCCACCCAGAAATCTCTTGAACGTGCGCATAGATTCCTCTTCGTGATTTTGAATTTTGAAAGATGCGGGCCCGAGTGCCCCCATCATCGGCGCACCTGCCCCACCCGTCAAGATAATTCCCTGCTAAGACCTTCACTTGCTGCGGCCGCCATCTTCCGCGCAACCACTACCCTGCTACCCTTAACCCAATGCCCCTCCAGCCCCACCTGAAACACCTCATCGAGGCCCGAGCCACCCTCACCCGCGAGCAATCCCGCGACCTCATGCATCAGATCCTCGCCGGGAACCTCACCGACATCGAGATCGCCGCGCTCCTCGGAGCCCTCGCTGCCCGCGGCGAGACACCCGCAGAAGTCGCCGGCTTCGTCGACACCATGCGCTCCGCAGTCACTCCCATCCCTCTCACTCCTGCCGAGCAGACCCTACTCGTCGACACCTGCGGCACCGGCGGAGACGCCAGCCGCACCTTCAACATCTCCACTGCCGCCGCCCTCGTCGCCGCTGCCGCCGGAGCCACCGTAGCCAAACACGGCAACCGCGCCATCACCTCGCAGACCGGCTCCGCCGACGTGCTCGAAGCCCTCGGCATCCCCGTCGGTCTGGCTCCCGCCGAAGCCGCCGCGAACCTCCGCCGCCATCGCTTCGCCTTCCTCCACGCGCCCAGCCTTCACCCCGCCATGAAAGCCGTCATGCCAGTCCGCAAGGCCCTCGGCGTCCGCACCGTCTTCAACCTCCTCGGCCCGCTCACCAACCCCGCCGGAGCCTCTGCGCAGGTCATGGGAGTCTATGCCGCCCACGCCGTCCCGCTTGTCGCCGAAGCCATGGCCCTGCTCGGCACGCGCCACGCCTTCGTCGTCCATGGGATCGCCAAAAATGCCGACGGAACCACACGTGGCCTCGACGAGATATCCATCTCCGGTCCCACTCACATCGCCGAGGTCCACAACGGCATCGTCACCCAATCCACGATCACCCCGGAAGACGCCGGCCTCACCCGCGCCCCCCAAAACTCACTCACAGACACCCTCATCGGCGGAGACGCCATCGAAAACGCCGCCATCCTCACCGCCATCTTCTCCGGCCAACCCGGCCCGCGCCGCGACATCGTCCTGCTCAACGCCGCCGCCGTCCTCGTCGCCGCCGACCTCGCCCCCGACCTTCCCACCGGAGTAGCCCTAGCCGCCCGCACCATCGACTCCGGAGCCGTCACGGAACTCGTCGCCGCACTTTCGCGTAAGAGATAGCGCGCCACTCAAGGTATCCTCCCCTTGACGAACGCAAAGGAGCGCATCGCGCATGTCGACCTACCCCCCACCCCACCTCACACTCGACCCCGCACTCATCACCTCTGCACTCGAAATCCCCGGCCATCGCATCATCCGCAACATCGGCGTCGTCCGCGGCATCGTCGTGCGCTCCCGCAACATCTTCGGAACCATTGGTGCAAGCCTCCAGACCATGCTCGGCGGCGACATTACCCTCTTCACACAGCTCTGCGAAAAGACCCGCCAGGACTCCTTCGCCATGATGGCCCTTCACGCCTCGCAGCTCGGAGCCAACGCCATCATCTCCTTCCGCTACGACGCCAACGAGATCATGAACGGAGTCACCGAAGTGATCGCCTACGGAACCGCCGTCTACGTCGAGCGCCTGTAACTGGGGACCTCCTGTACTATGGCAAAATAGAAGTGCCCGCAGATTCATAAGTCGCGGCCAGTGCATCTTTGTTTCTTTTGTCAGCCTTGGAGTAGCAAATGGCCCGAGTCACCGGTATAGGCGGAGTCTTCCTTCGCGCCCGCGACCCTAAAGCATTAGCCGCCTGGTACGCCCACAACCTGGGCATTCAGCTGAACAGCTACGGCGGAGCCACCTTCTTCTGGACCGATGAGGTCCCTCGCTCCACCGGAATGACCGCCTGGTCCATCTTCCCTGCCGACACCGACTACTTTGGCCCCGGCAATGACAGCGGTACTCAGCAGGCCATGGTCAACTACCGCGTCGACAACCTCGACGCTCTTCTTGAGCAACTCAAAACCGCAGGCGTCTCCATCGACCCGCGCCGCGAGGACTACGAGTACGGCCGCTTCGCCTGGATCACCGACCCCGAAGGCAACCGCATCGAACTCTGGCAGCCCCTGCCGCTAGCCCCGCAGCAGCGCAAAGACATCGACAAGCAACCAACATAATTTCGTCCCGGATATCCACTGCCTCTCGCGTTTACGATAACTAAAAAGAGGCCTCATCACGCGTGACCAATCCTACCCCCGGCCGCATCGAGATCATCACCGGTCCCATGTTCTCCGGCAAATCTGAAGAGCTCATCCGCCGGCTCAAGCGAGCCCGCATCGCCCGCCAGCGCGTCGCATGCTACAAGCCCGACATCGACCTCCGCTATCACCGCACAGCCATCGCCAGCCACAGCTCGCATACCCACGACGCAGCCGTCGTCACCCCCACCAGCGATCGCCTCCGCGAAGATCTCTTCGCCACCGGCAAGATTCACGAGGTCGACGTCGTCGGTCTCGATGAGGTCCAGTTCTTCGACCACGACGTCATCCCGCTCGCTCTCGAACTCGTCCATCTCGGCAAGCGAGTCATCCTTGCCGGCCTCGATACCACCTTCGCGAACGAGCCCTTCGGCCCCGTCCCCAATCTCATGGCCCTCGCCGACGAGGTCACTAAGCTCTCCGCCGTCTGCATGGTCTGCGGCCAGCCCGCCATCCACACCCAACGCCTCGGTCAGAGCCAGGAGCTAGTCGTCGTCGGAGCGGCAGGACTCTACGAAGCCCGCTGTCGCGCCCACTTCCAACCCTGCGCCGACGAGCACCACTCCGAGCAGTTGGAACTTCCGGCCGTCGGCTAGATGACAGACTTCAAGATCGTTTCGCGTAATGAAAAAGTAGCGTTTCAATAAATCACTTGCGTTTGCACGCCTCACATCTAAACTATTGGTCCTGAAGGATTCTGAAGATCAGCCAACACTGTCTTCAGGAGTAAGCCATCAATACGGGAGGTTTTCTTGAAGGCACTCGTAGGGTCCATCATCATCGCTTCTCTCTTCACTCTTCCCATGTCTGCGCAGCATCAGGGCGGAGGTCACCCCGGCGGTGGTGCTCCTCATCCCGCTCCCATGCACGGACCTGAGCCATTCCACGGCACGCCCCGCGCCCCCGACAACCACAACTTCGCCGACCAGCCCGGCCACCCCAACGTTCCCCACGTCGATGACCAGCACTGGGTAGGCCACGACACTGGCCCCAGCGACCCGCACTACCACCTCGACCATCCCTGGGAGCACGGCCACTTCACCGCGGGCTTCGGCCCCAGCCACGTCTGGCATCTCGCTGGCGGAGGTCCATCGCGCTTCTGGTTCGGTGGCTTCTACTTCGGCGTCGCCCCCTATGACTACGTCTACTGCAACGGCTGGCTCTGGAACTCCGACGAGATCGTCATCTACGAAGACCCTGACCACCCCGGCTGGTACCTCGCCTACAACACGCGTTTAGGCACCTACGTCCACGTCATGTATCTGGGCTAAACGCTGCGGCCATCCGGATCCCCCTCGGCAGGACAATCAATTTCTCATCAATCCCTGCCGGGGAGGGACATCCTCTGACCCCTTCAGCGCACCGAACAAAGCAGAGCGGGTAAGAGGACCATCCCCTTCCCGGAGGGACAATCATGCTCTCAGCGAAAAATCGCTTCACCTATGCCAGCCTCGTCTTCGCAGCCACCGCCCTGGTAGCGACCCTTACTGCCTGCAAATCAGGCGGAGGAAACAACGAAGAAAGCGTAGCCCTCAACGGAGCCGGAAGCACCTTCGTCTATCCGGTCATGTCGCGTTGGGCCCAAGACTACAGCGCCAATCACTCCAACGTGCAGATCAACTACCAGTCCATCGGCTCCGGCGGAGGCGTCCAGCAGGTCAAATCCGGCACCGTCGACTTCGGCGCCTCGGACTACGCCCTCACCGACGACCAGCTTAGCCAGATGAAGCCCGTGCTTCAAATCCCCGAGTCCGCCGGCCCCGTCTGCATCACCTACAACCTTCCCGGCCTCGCTCAGCCCCTGCAGCTCTCCGCCGACGTCATCGCCGGAATCTTCCTCGGCACAATCAAGACCTGGCAGGACCCCCTCATCAAAAAAGACAACCCCGGTGTAAAGCTCCCGAATACCCAGATCGTCGTCGCCCACCGGTCCGACGGCTCCGGAACCACCGCCGCCTTCACCACCTATCTCTCCGCCGTCTCCGATGAATGGAAGACCAAAGTCGGGCAAGGAGGCTCCGTCTCCTGGCCCGCCGGACTCGGCGGCAAAGGCAACGAAGGCGTCACCGCGCAGGTGCGCCAATCCCCCGGAGCAATCGGCTACGTCGAGCTCATCTACGCCCAGCAGAACAAGCTCCCCATCGCCAGCGTCCGCAACCTCGCAGGCAAGTACGTGCTACCCTCCGCCGCCAGCACCACAGCGGCTATCGCTGCCTTCTCCGATCAACTCGCCAAAGACCCCCGCACCCCGATCGTCAACGCTCCAGCCACCGCGCCTGACGCCTACCCCATCTCCACCCTCACCTTCCTCATCATCCCCAAAGACGGCACCGACCAGGGCAAGCGAAAGGCCCTCAAGGGCTTCGTCCAGTACATCATCGGCGACGGCCAGACCACAGCCGGCTCACTCAACTACGCTCCGCTACCGGAGGAAGTCAAGCAATACGACAAGCAGACCCTGAACCAGATGACCGTCAACGGTCAACCCATTACCTAACGCATCCCACTCCCCATGGCAATCGCATACCAGCGCCGTGGGGGATCATGTTGCACCGCTGGCCTATACAAAACCCGCTGCGGTACAACTCCTCACAATTCAGTTTGCACACAAAGATCGCAGCCTGTACCGTTGATTGTCTCGGGCTCATGTTTCTCGCGGCGACGCTGGAGGCTGAATGGGACAGTGCAAGCTCATCTTCAATCAGATCGATATCCTCAACAAGAAGAGTGATTCCAGTCACGACGACAACGACTGGCTGAGCGTCGTGTGGTACGTCGGATCGACGACTCCAATTACCCAGACCGTCTCTCTTCGCAATCTGAGCGGTTCCCAGATCCTCGATACCGGCAACACCATCGGCAGCTTTACGCAGTCCGTCTTCTGTCAGGACACCGATCTCGTCATCGCCGTCTACGCTATCTCCAACCTTGGAAGCACGGATTGGGGCGAACAGGCCGCAGCAGCCACGCAGATCACGCAAAAGATCGCCGACTCGACCGCTAATCTCTACATGCAGGCTCTTGAGGAATTTCTGCCGGAAGCCATCGGTGGTGCTTTCCCCGCAGCGGCTCCGCTCACCGTTCCCGGCCTCGAAGCTATCCTTCCCTACGTCTGGCCTACGTTTACGGCAGCTGTCCTCAGTGCCGTCGATGCCGCATTTAAAGACGTCATCGGTCCCGCGCTCAGTTGGGTCGCCAACGAAGCCGCCAACCTCCTGGGCCATCCCAACTGCAACGGGGAAGTCATGCACGACGCGGTCACCTTCATCTACGGCCTGCCCGAAAACGAGACCTCCACCAAGACCTATCAGGGATCACAAGACAACAGCTACTGTGGCGAGCCCCCCCACACGCGTATCCAGCTCACCCTTGAACGCGACCTCGACGTTATGATTGGAACCTTTGGCCCGATCATCCAGCCCAGCCAGGACGATCAGGCCATGCGTGACTTTCGCAACCGTGCCGAGGTCGCCTCCAGCGAGGGCTACGTCGGCGCCTACCCCAACTTCTATTACGCCACCTACGGACGCGCGAACGTCGGCGGCACCATCTTCATCAACGCGTCCTGCGGCGAGTGGCGTGACGTTCCTCTTTCCGCTCTCGGAAATCCATCCCTCACCGACTTCGCCGCCCGCATGCGCGCCACGGCCGACTACGCCACCCGTAACGGCTTCGTCGGGGGATTCCCCAACTTTTTTCAGGCCACGCAACTCACCGGAGTCATGCCTGCAAGCGCCCTTCTTGGCTCCCTCTCGCCTCGTTCTCCGTTGCCCCTCGGCACGATGGTTCCGCGCCCGAACGCTCCCAGGCCTGTCTTCGACACGGTCTGCGGAACCGTCCTGATCAAACAAGGCTGCGGCATCTGGAAGGATGTGCCTCTCACCGATCTCGGCAACCCGCCTCTCAACGACATCGGAGCACGCTTCCGCGGCACCCAGGATTACGCCTCCCGCAACGGATTCGTCGGAGGATTCCCCAACTTTTATTCGGCGGACTACGGGAATGGCGTCGTCTGCGGCACCGTCCTCCTCACACCACAAGCGGCAGACTGGAAAGACGTTCTTCTCTGGATGTCCCCTGCCTGAGCCTCCTCTTCGGGCAGTCATGGAGCCGACACCAAGAACCTCCCGCCAGGCCGGACGCCCATCTCGACTCGCGCTCTCAAGGGATAAGCTCTTGCGGTATCCTTGTCCCTGCAAGTTTTCAGCATCCAAGTTCGCAGGAGAGTAGCCCCATGCGCCTGACCGCCGCCGCCCTCACCCTCAGCCTTGTCGCCCTGCCCGCCCTTGCCAAGCCCAAGCCTCTCGTCGTCCCCATCAAGACCAGCACCGGACAAGACGCTGGCACCGCAACCTTCTCCAGCTCCGGCAGCAAGGTCGAAATCAAGATCAAGCTCAAGAACCTTCCTCCCGGCGAGCACGCCGTCCACATCCATCAGAACCCCAAGTGCGACCCGCCTGACTTCAAGACTGCTGGCGGCCACTTCAATCCCGCCGGCAAGCAGCACGGCATGCTCAACCCCATGGGACACCACAATGGCGACCTGCCCCAGAATGTCGTCATCGCAGCCGACGGCACCGGCTCAGCCACCTTCAAGGTCGACTACCTTTCGCTCAACCCAACCGCCTCCGACTCTCTCTTCGCCAACGGCGGAACCTCCATTATGGTTCACGAGAAGGCCGACGACATGAAGACCGACCCCACCGGCAACGCCGGAAACCGCATCGCCTGCGGCGTCATCACCGCCCCGACCCCCTAGTCCCGAACAACCTGGTCCGACTGGGAAACTCTTTCCATCCCATTGAACCGGCACGGACGCCCATGCGTATAGCAGACACATGGGCGTCCTGCATATGGCGATTCCGGCAACTGGCACCCGGTCCTCCGGCCGAACCGCTTCCGCGCGCCGCCTGAGCCGTTCCCACTCAGATAACCCGAGTCCCCGGCCGGCCGTTCCGCAGCCTGCCCCTCGCGGTACACTTTTACAACCGCCGAAACCCGTAGAGGTCATGTTGGAGCGCACTCCCGAACAGGAAGCCGCACAGGAAGCACTTGCCAGGCTCGTCCGGCAGTGCATCGCAGGCGACTCCCAGGCCTGGCAGCAGCTCGTCGTCTCCCAGCACCGCCGCATCTACGCCATCTGCTACCGCTTTACCGGCTCCAGCTCCGATGCTGAGGACCTCACCCAGGACGTCTTCCTCAAGCTCTACAAGAACCTCTCCAGCTTCGACACGCAAAAGGGCAGCTTCCAGACCTGGATCACCACGCTGGCCCGCAACCTCCTCGTCGACCACTTCCGCCGCACCCGCCAGGACCGCGCAACCGACTCCATCGACGCCTCCTTCGACGGCGAAGACGATGGCCCCACCATGGCAGACCGGCTCGCCGACCCCGGCATCTCGCAGGAAAAACACGTAGCCAATCTCCAGCTTCGCAGTCGCATCCAGGCCGCTCTCAAACACCTCTCGCCGGAGCTGCGCGAGGCTGTTATCCTTCGTGACCTTGAAGACATGGATTATAAGGAAATATCCCAGGTACTCCGCATTCCTGAGGGAACCGTCAAGAGCCGCATCAGCCGCGGCCGCGGGGAACTCGCACGACTCTTGCAACGTATAGAAGGGCAGGTGGTTTAAGTGGCAGACTTCAACCAATTCGGCAGCGCGACGCCCCCTCAGTCGGCAAACGCTCAGCACTGCGCGCAGTGCGAGGCCATGCTCGCCGACGTCATCGACGGCGTCCTCTCCCCGGCAGACCAGGCCACCTTTGACCTCCACGTCGCCGGTTGCCCCTCCTGCACCGCCATGCTGGCCGACGCCCGCCGCGGAGCATCCTGGCTTGAGATGCTCAAGCCCCACCGCCCCGAGCCCTCCAGCCTCCTCCTCAACCGCATCTTGGCCCAGACCATCGGAACCAACGCCGCAACGACCACCGCTACGGCTCTGCAGTCCGCCGCCGTCAGACCCACGACTTTGCTCGACGATCCCGGCGTTCCGGTCCTCCATCCCGCCGCTGTTCCGGCCACCGTCTCTGGAAACGTCCTTCCCTTCCGGCAGCGCCTCGTCAACGCCTTCCGACTCGACTCTCTCCGCCACACCTTGATGCAGCCCCGGCTGGCGATGACAGCCGCGATGGCCTTCTTCTCTATCGCCCTCACCCTCAATCTCACAGGCGTCCACCTCAGCGATCTCCGTGCCAGCGACTTCAAGCCATCCAGCATTAGGCGCACCTTCTACGAGACCAATGCGCGCGTCATGCGCACCGTTGACAACATGCGCGTCGTCTACGAACTCGACACCCGCGTCCGCGAGCTCCAGCGCAACGCCGAGAACGAGAACCCGGCCCCTCCCGCCCCCAGCCAGAACGACCAGGCCCCCGCAAATCAGCCCTCAGGCGATCAGCAGCCCGACACGCAGAAGCCCAGGGAAAACCCCGACAAGAAGCCCGCCCCTCGCCCAAAGTCCGGAACCAGCCGGCGCGAAAATCCCCAGGGCAGCATTGAGTTCGTAGGTTCCCTCTCATCAGGCCGCGGCATCCCCCCAGCCGCCGCCGAGCAAGACTTTGTTTCATCTTTTTCTCTCAGTGTCTTTAAGCACCAACAGCAAGGGGGACTGGTATGAACTGCGCAAACCATCCTGATCGTGAAAAAACTGCATTCTGCCAGAACTGCGGCAAACCTCTGTGCCAGGAGTGCACCCGCACCGTCGGCTCCGCCGTCTTCTGCGAACCCTGCCTCGCGGCAAGGCTCTCCGGCGTGGGCGCACCTCCTCCTGCCGGCACCGGCGCCTATCCCTACACCGGCGATCCCAACTATCCCGTCCCGGGCGCGATCCCGCCTCCCCGTGGCCCCAATCCGGCTCTGGCCGCTCTGCTCGGCATCATCCCGGGCGTGGGAGCCATGTACAACGGCCAGTTCGCCAAGGGAATCGTACATCTCGTCGTCTTCGCCATCCTCGTCTCGCTCTCGCACGAGAACGGTATCTTTGGCCTCTTCATCGCCGGCTGGGTGATCTATCAAATCATCGAGGCCTACCACACCGCCCAGGCCCGTCGCGACGGTACGCCTCTGCCCAATCCCTTCGGCCTCAACGACCTCGGCGAGCGCCTCGGCTTCGGCAGGTCCTGGCCTGCCACTCCTGTCGCGCCCCCTGCGCCGCCTCCACCCGCGGCCAGCGGCTTCGTCCCTCCCGCCAACCCCTACGTGGCCCCGGCCGCTGGCCCGACCCCGCCGCCCCACGCACCCTGGGATGTTCCGTGGACCGATTACGGCCCCCCGTCCGCGAACCCCTACATGAACACGCCACCCTTCGATCCCAGCCTCGTGCCTCCCGCCCGCAACCGCTTCCCCACGGGAGCCATCTGGCTCATCGGTCTTGGCCTGCTCTTCCTCATCGGAAACTCCGGCATGATTCACGGATTCCCGGTCAGCCGCCTCATCCCATTTTTCCTGATCGGCCTCGGCGTCTGGCTCTTCATCCATAAGATGACTCTCTCCGGTCCCAGCATGAACGACGACGGCTCCGCCTACTACCGCATCCGCCTCTTCAGCGCTCTGCGCGGCTCCGTCTGGGTCATCCTCGTTGGTGTCATGTTCCTGCTCTCGAGCTTCGACATCCTCTCCTGGGGTCGTAGCTGGCCACTCTTCATCATCGTCGCCGGCCTCATGACCTTCTTCGAGCGCACCGCCTACAGCTCGGCCTCTATGCCCGGACCGCCCTATCCACCCGCACCACCGCCGTCGACCCCTCCGGCTCCGCCCACAACAACATCCATCGTCCCCTCCACGCACGACCAGGAGGATCGCTAGGCCATGGGAAACTATCCTCCACCGTACCCACCTCCGCAACCTCCACCCGGCCCGCCCTACGGTGGTGACTGGCGCTACCAGCGTCGCGTCATGAAGGAGCAGGCCCGCATGCAGCGCGACATGCTTCGCGCCCAGCGCGACGCCTACCGCTACCAGATGCGCGCAGGCCGCCGCAGCTCCATCCTCGGCCCGATTCTCATCATCGCCATCGGCATCATCTTCCTCCTCATCCAGACCGGGAAGATCTCCGCCCGCTACTTCTGGGACTGGTACGGTCACTGGTGGCCCGTCCTCCTCGTCGGAGCCGGCATCATCATCCTCATCGAGTGGGCCTTCGACCAGTACTTCCACTCCGGCGACACAATCCCGCGCCGCCGCAGCCTCGGAGGAGGCGTCTTCACCCTGCTCCTCGTCTTCGGCCTCGCCGGCCTCATCATCAGCGGAATTCACCACGGCGGCAGCAGCAAACTCTTCTCCGGCCTCAACCTCGACCAGGACAACATGGACGAGTTCTGGGGTGACAAGCACGAGAGCGAGCAGGTCCTCGCCCAGGCTCTCCCAGCGGGCTCAACCCTTCTCATCGACAACCCCCGCGGCGACGTCTCCGTCACCGGAACCAGCGACGACAATCAGGTCCACATCACTGTCCACAAAGAGGTCTACACCACCTCCGACTCCGAAGCCGGCAAAAAGGCCGAGCAACTCAGCCCGAAGGTCGCCTCCGAAGGCAACACTCTCAGCGTCGACATCCCGTCTGTTGACGGCGGCCGCGCCGACCTCACCGTCACCATCCCACCCACGGCCTCCACCACAATCTCCGCCAACCGCGGCGACGTCCACGTCTCCGAGGTCAAGGCCCCGGTCAACGTCACCGCCAACCACGGTGACGTAACCATCACTGCCATCACCGGCCCGGTCACCTCTCACATCAACAACGGCGGCTCGTCCTTCTCCGCCCATAGCGTCACCGGCAACGTCTCCGTCGAAGGCCACGCCCGCGACCTCACCTTCTCCGACATCGACGGCCCCGTCTCCGCCGACGGCGAATTCTTCGGCACCACTCACGTCGAGCACATCCGCGGCAACATACGCTTCCACACCAGCCGCACTGACCTCCGCCTCGGCCGCCTCGACGGCGAAGCCGAGATCAGCCCCAGCTCCGACCTCTCCGCCGATCAGGTCCTCGGCCCACTCACTCTCGCCACTCGCAACCGCAACATCAACCTCGACCGCATCTCGGGCGACATCTCCGTCACCAACCGCAACGGCTCCATCGACCTCACCAGCGCCCAGCCCCTCGGCAACATCACCGTCGAGAACCGCAACGGCTCCGTCAACCTCACCATGCCCGAGCAGGCCGGCTTCATCGTCCAGGCCGAGACCACCAACGGCGACGCCGAGAACGACTTCGACCTCAGCGTCGAGGGCGGAGACAGCAACCACAAGACCATCAACGGAACCGTAGGCAAGGGAGGCCCGCTCGTCCGCATCACCACCTCCCAGGGCGACATTGCCCTCAAGAAGGCCTCGGTCGCTCCCATCCCGCCCGTGCCTCCCGCGCCGCCAGCCATCTCCATCCGTGGAAACGACGGGGCCTCCGTCATCATCGGCAAAGAAGGAGTCAACATCTCCGGCCCCGATGGCTCCAAAGTCATCGTCGACAAGAACGGCGTCAACATCCGCGCCAATACTGACGGCTCCAGCGTCTACGTCAACAAAGGCACAAAGCTCACCACCAACGCCGACGGAACCCGCGTCTACGTCGGCGCGGATGGCACCCGCTACACCACCAACGCCGACGGATCGAAGATCTACGTAGGCAAAGACGGCACCCACATCACCATCAACGCCGACGGCTCAAAGACCGCCACCGACCCCAGCGGCCACGCGCTCTCCAACGCCGAGATCGACCGCCGCCTCGCCCAGGCCGAACGCGAAGCCGACAAAGTCGCCGCCGAACGCGACCGCGAAGCGGCCGCTCACAATAAATAACCAAATAACCGCTGCCCATTCTTCCCTCCAGCGAAAAGCTGTGAGATGGTCCTGCTCAACGGATCCATATTGCTCAGTTCGCGGGAAGGCGATCTTGCACCAACTGACAATGGACGCTAACTTCCGAGTCGCCGACGATACATTCAGTAACAACTTAGATTAGCTTCGGGTACTCATAGGAAGCATCGGGGCTCAGGGTATAATCCAGCCCACCTATGCTACTGGTCGCGGGCTCCCGTCTGGATTCTTACGAGATCATCGCGCCGTTGGGTTCGGGCGGAATGGGCGAGGTGTATCGCGCACGCGATACTTCGCTGAAACGCGATGTGGCTATCAAGGTGATCCGTGAGTACTGGTCGCGGGACCCTGATCGTCTCCGTCGCTTCCAACTGGAGGCGCAGGCCACAGCCGCCTTAAACCATCCCAATATCGTTTCGATCTTTCACGTCGGCCAGTACAACGGATCGCCGTACATCGTCACCGAATTGCTGCAGGGCGAAACCCTGCGTGATCGCCTTCGCGGTGGCCCCATGCGTTTTCGTGAAACCTGCGACTTCGCTGTCGACATTGCGCGTGGGTTGGCTGCCGCTCACGACGCCGGAATTGTTCATCGTGACCTCAAACCAGAAAACTTGTTCCTTACGAAGGACGGACGCCTCAAGATCCTGGACTTCGGGCTAGCCAAACTTACGCAGGCCCAGGCCGCAGGCTACGACGCCACCACCGCCACGATCCAGCATCAGACCGATCCCGGGCATGTGGTAGGTACGGTGGGCTACATGGCGCCAGAGCAGGTTCGGGGCGGCGCCACTGACGCGCGCAGCGACATCTTTGCCTTCGGTGTGATTCTCTACGAGATGCTCACGGGAAGGCGCGCCTTCCAGAAGGACACGCCGGCCGAAACAATGAGTGCGATTCTGAACGAAGACCCACCACCAGCTCCGCAGACTGCGCAGAGTGTTCCTCCCTCGCTACAGAAGATTGTGGGGCGTTGTCTGGAGAAGAAACCGGAGAAACGCTTTCAACATGCGTCGGACCTGGGGTTCGCGCTCGAAACTCTCTCTGATTCGGGCAGCACAGCGATCCCTGCTGTTGACCAACCGGTATCGGGCAAGAGATGGATATGGATCGCAGCGGCTGCGGTCGCTATCCTGATCGGCGCACTCATTGTGTGGTGGAGGCAACCACCAGCAATTCCCATCGTGGAAGCTGTAACCCAACTTACCGATGACAGCGAGATCAAAGCCCTCTCGGGCGCGTTGGTAACCGACGGCTCGCGAATTTACTTCGGCGAAGGCCCGGTGGGGAGTTACAGAATTATGCAGGTCGCGGCCACCGGCGGCCGCACGGCCATTATCCCGACCCGATTACCGAATTTCCAATTCACCGCAGTGAGCCAGGACGGGTCATCTCTGCTGGGCGCTGCGGGCGACCAGTTCGTGCTTCCTTTGTGGACGGTACCATTGCCTGCGGGAGAACCGCGCCGCCTCGGATCAATCGAGGCCCAGGACGCAGACCTTTTCCCGGATGGGCGTATTCTCTTCTGCCTGGGAAACGACCTCTACATCGCCGAGAAAGACGGCTCCCGGCCGCGCAAACTGCTGAGCGCCGGCGGTAACATCAGAGAGCCGAGCGTTTCCCCTGACGGAGAGCGGCTGGTCTTCACGATCTATTCCGGACGGCGCCCGATCTCGATTGACGAGGCCAGGGCAGACGGCTCAGGTCTGCACCCCATCGTAAACACCAGCGATGCGGGGCGAGTGCGCAGTGCTCGATGGACACCCGATGGCCGATACATTGTCTATGCAAAAAACTACGAAGGGCGGGGTGACCTCTGGGTCTTGCCGATGAAGGCCGGGCTCCTGCAACGGTCGCGGCAACCGGTTCAGCTTACGAATGGTCCGTTGTCCTACCGCTCTCCAGTTGCCAGCCGGGATGGAAAGCAGATTTTTGCTGTTGGCATGAAGTTGCGGGGTGAACTGGTCCGCTACGATGTAAGCTCGAAGCAATTCCTTCCTCTGCTCCCCGGCGTCGCGGCTTTCGATCCCACATTTTCGAAAGACGGCGACTGGGTCGCTTATACCGTCTACCCGGACCACACCTTGTGGCGCAGTCGCAGCGACGGGACCGAACCTTTGCAGCTGACATTTCCTCCCGCGCAGGTATTTACCCCCTCCATTTCGCCGGATGGGAAGCAGGTCGCGTATGGCACTTCCGCGGGTGCAGTTCGTCTGGTCAGTATGGACGGAGGTTCGCCGCAGACGATCGCGGAGAAAGATTCGTACGGTGCAAATTGGTCCCCTGACGGGAGCCTCCTGGTTTTTGTCGATGCTGGCGGGATCCAGTTATTCGATCCTGGCACCGGTAAGCGTTCCGTTGTCCCCGGACCGGCAGGCCTGAATGGTGTCCGGTGGGTTGCTGAAGACACGCTGGTCGCAGCTACGCAGGATCACAAAAAGCTCGTGGTCTTCGATGTCAGGACGCAGCGATGGTCTGATCTGGTCTCGGCGACGATGCCAGGCTACATCGGCAACTGGGCCCACTCACCGGATTACAAGTACGTCTACTACACCACCGGTGGCGCTGAACCAATGGCTCTACGTGTTCGGCTGGCCGATCATGCGGTAGAAACGATCACCAGTTTGAGGGGTCTGCCCCGTGCGACCGGCCCGGGCGGCAATACCGAGATCAGCGTTGCCCCTGACGGCTCGGTGGTATTCACCCGCAACACCGGCACGCAGGAGATTTACGCGCTCACGGTGAAGTGGCCGTGAGTAGCTTCCGAGTCACGGACAAGCCAGAGATAACCGCCGCTCGGTGATCTAACCGCATCTCGATTGGCAGCAATAAGATTCAAGCGATCTGACGGCGTTCACGGTACTCTTGGTACGGAGGGCAGGGCAGATGGACGCGCTCACGCTGCACCGGATTCACTTTGCCTTTACCATCACGTACCACTATCTCTTCCCGCAGCTCACCATGGGGCTGGCGCTGCTGATCGTCGTCCTCAAGACGATGGCTCTCCGCACCAGCGACGAACGTTACAACATCGCAGCCCGATTCTGGGCGCGCATCTTTTCCGTCAATTTCCTGCTTGGCGTCGTCACCGGCATCCCCATGGAATTCCAGTTCGGTACAAACTGGTCGGAGTTTTCGCGACGCACGGGTGGTGTCATCGGTCAGCCGCTCGCAATGGAAGGAGTCTTTTCCTTCTTTCTCGAATCTGCATTTCTTGGTCTCTTCCTGTTCGGCGAAAAGCGGCTCTCAAAATTCGCCCACTGGGGAGCAGCCTTCCTGGTCTTTCTCGGTTCCTGGATCTCCGGCTTCTTCATCATCGTCACCGATGCCTGGATGCAGCATCCGGTAGCATACCGGCTTTTGCCGAACGGCACCTATGAAGTCTCCAGTTTCTGGGGCCTCATGATGAATCCCTGGGCATGGCTGCAATATGCGCACAACATGTCCGGCGCCGTCATCACGGGAGCCTTCGTAATGGCGGCGGTCGGCGCGCTCTATGTGCTGCAGAACAGAGAAGGAGACTACGGCCGGATCTTCCTCAAGCTCGGCGTGCTCGCCGGTCTCATCTCCTGCATCGCGCAGATCTTTCCTACAGGCGATCTCCACGGCAAGTACGTGGCAAAACATCAGCCGGCCGCTATGGCGGGTATGGAGGGCCTCTTCCACTCCGAGAAGGGCGCACCGATCGTTCTCATGGGGCAGCCGGACATTGAAGCGCGGAGGATTGACAATCCGCTCGCCGTCAATGATGTCTTGAGTTTCCTCATCTACGGCACTACTGCTGCTGAGGTGAAAGGATTGGATCAATTTCCCCGCGATCAGTGGCCGAGCACACTGCCTCTGTTGTTTTACAGCTACCACATCATGGCGGGCCTCGGAACCTACTTCGCCGCTCTGATGGTCGTTGCAGCATTCCTGCTTTGGCGGGGCAGGCTCTACACCACACGTTGGGTGCTTTGGCCTATCCTGCTCAGCTTTCCGCTGCCCTACATTGCGAATACTGCCGGTTGGATGACTGCCGAGATCGGTCGCCAGCCCTGGCTCGTCTATGGGCTCCTCCGCACGTCGGAAGGTTACTCGAAACACATCGGCGCCGGCACGAGCCTGTTCACTCTGCTGGGGTTCCTGGGCCTGTATACCGTGCTCTCTGTTCTCTGGATCGTGCTCGTCTATACCACGATACAGAAGGGTCCGAGCCCGGTAGCTGAAACGAGTTCCGGCCATCCACTAACGACGGCATAGGAGAAAGGCACATGGGTACACTCTGGTTCTGGATCGTCGCCGTTATGCTGACTGCTTACGTCGTGCTCGACGGTTTCGATCTGGGTGTCGGGATCGTCTTTCCCTTCGTTGCGCGTACCGAAGAGGAGCGCCAGCAGGCTCTGCGGGCCATCGGACCCGTATGGGACGGCAATGAGGTTTGGCTGATCGCCGCCGGTGGAACCCTCTTCTTCGCTTTTCCTCTTCTCTACGCCTCCGCCTTCAGCGGCTTTTACATGCCGCTCATGATTGTGCTGTGGCTGCTCATTCTAAGGGGTCTCAGTGTAGAGCTTCGCACGCATGTGCAAGACTCCCTCTGGCGCAGCTTCTTTGATGGACTCTTCTTCTTCTCGAGTTCTTTGCTCGCCATCTTCTTTGGAGCCGCGCTTGCGAATGTGATTCGCGGCGTTCCGATCGGCCCAGACAACTACTTCTATCTGTCGCTCTGGACCGACTGGCGTACCGGCGCCAACCCCGGCATTCTCGACTGGTACACCATAATCGGCGGCCTTGTGGCGCTGCTCGCGCTGTCCCTGCACGGAGCTCTATACCTGTCGCTCAAAACTGAAGGCCATCTCGAACGCCGAGCCCGAGCCTGGGCCAGACGCCTATTGCCCTTCGTCTCCCTGGCCACGATACTCGCCGTCCCCGCAACTGTTCTTGCGCGGCCGGACTCACTGCGTAACTACCGCCTCTATCCTGCTGCTTTCCTCGCGCCGGTTGCGGTGGCCATTAGTCTCTTGGCTATCTTTATCGCGCTCCGCAGACGATCCGAATTCGGAGCCTTCCTTGCCTCGTGCGCCTATCTTTCAGCTATGCTCTGCGGAGCCGCGGCAGGTCTCTTTCCCGTCCTCCTGCCCTCTACAAATTCGAGCGGCGCGAGCATCACGATAGCCAGCGCGCTCGCCGGTCCTCACACCCTCCGCGTCGGCCTTGTCTGGTGGATCTTCGGCATTATGCTCGCGCTCCTCTATTTCAGCATTGTCTATTGGCTGTTCCGAGGTAAAGTAGCTCAGCACGCCGATACCTATGGGCACTAACGGAATTTTCCTGCGTTCTTGTCCCGTTTACTTCCGAGTGGCGGCAGAGAGGAACTTGGGCCGTCCAAGCCTGTTCCCATCTCAGTAAGTGAAAAATCGCCAATGCGCTCATTGAGCTTCGTACAAGCTCAACACTTCCGTGTTGTTCCGGACACAGACAAACCGGACCATCCCATTAGTAGTTCTCGACTGGTGCTAACAGGGCTTCTCATCAACTGAGAATTTCGGTGCGCTGAACTGGTGACGGACAGCTCTAACAGCACCCACTTTTCCACAGAAAATCCTGTCAAGCCCCAAAATCACATAACCTCATCAAACAAAATAACTTACGCGTGGCAGAGCAGTTTATCCAATTCCGTATAATAGAAACAGATACCAGAAAGCCCCGGCCAACCCCGGGGCTTTCTCTTTTAGAATCAATATTTTTAGCCTTAAACCATTTGCTTGCAATACTTTAGCCTGTGTAAATCAGCTAAACCATTGCAACGATTAGACTTTTAACCTGGACCCAGGGGGGGTACCCCCTACCGATCTGGAGAGCCTATGAACACGAAGACCCCGCTCTGCCGGCACCTCAAAACCAGCGGAGCCCACTGCAAGTCTCCGGCCATGAGCTACAGCGACTACTGCTACTTTCATGACCGACTCCATCGGAGGCATAAAAGCTTTCGCTACACAAACCAAACAAAGAACCATCTTTATCCTGGCCGCGATATCCAGCTCCCTCCTCTCGAGGACGCCGAATCCGTCCAACTTGCCATCGCGGTCGTCGTCAATGCATTGGCCGTCGGAGACCTCCAGACAGGTCGTGCCACCGCACTCCTCTACGGACTCCAGGTCGCCTACGCCAACGCCAAATACCTCGCCGCAACCCCGAAGCCCGAAGAGCCCGGAGAGATCGTCCGGCAATACGCCATCACCCCCGGGTCTCACCCGCGCCACCGAGCCAGGCATCCCTGAAATCGAGTTCCACGGCTCCGAACTCCCTTCCCATGCCTCGCAATCCAAGGCCTGCTCAACCGGCGAGTAACTACATTCTGGTCACCACAAACAAAAGTGATTAAAACACAGACCTTGTAGAGAAGTTTCGGTTAGTATGGGGAAAAATTAAAATAAGGCGACCAACGAATGTGTGGAATCGCTGGCTTTACCCATATTGAACGTCCTTTTCCGCCAGAAGGAATTCAGAAAGCCATCTCGTCCATCGCCCATCGCGGGCCGGACCAGCAAGGCGTCTGGCAAAATCAGACCCTCTCGCTGGGCGCAACCCGGCTGAAGGTCATCGACACGTCTGCCGGAGCTCAACCCATGAGCTCCGGCGACAACAACTTCACGCTCGTCTTCAACGGCGAGATCTACAACCACGTCGAACTCCGCCACCAACTCATCGGCCTCGGCCATCAATTCAGCACCTCCTGCGACACCGAAGTCGTCCTCCGCGCCTTCATCGAGTGGGACACAGCCTGCATCGAGAAACTCCGCGGAATGTTCGCCTTCGCGGTCTGGTGCGAATCGCGCCGGCGGCTCGTCCTTGCACGCGACCGCATGGGAATCAAGCCGCTTTACTACGCGCGTCGCGGACGCGACATCTACTTCGGCTCGGAGATGAAAGCCATCTTCTGTCACCCCGAAGTCGATCGCCAGATCGACCTCAACGCTCTCGACACGTACCTCGGCCTCAACTACGTTCCCGGCCCGCACACACTAGCCAAAGGCGTCGTCAAGCTGATGCCTGCACATTTCCTCACCTGGCACAACGGAGAAGTCTCCTCACACCGCTACTGGCAGGCAAACCCGCTCGATCGCGGCCCTCTTCCCACCCTCGGAGAATCAACCGAGCAACTCGACCAACTCCTCACCCAGTCCATAAAAGAACACCTCAAAGCAGACGTTCCCATCGGAGTCTGGCTCAGCGGAGGAATGGATTCCTCCACCATTCTTCACTACGCGAGCCAACAATCCAGCAGACCTCTCAAAACCTTTTCCATCACCTTCGACGGTCGCGAGTTCGACGAAGCGCGCTATCTGCGCGAGATGGCAACGAAGTATTCAACCGAACATCACGAACTCGATCTAAGCGCCGAAACAGTAACTCCAGACTCCATCGCCGAACTCGCCTATTACTCAGACGAACCAAACGCGGACGCTGGAGCGGTTCCCGTTTGGCATCTCTCTCGAATGTCCGTGAAAGATGTCACAGTTGCGCTAAGCGGCGAAGGGGCCGACGAACTCTTCGGCGGTTACATCACCTATCTCGCCGACACTTACGCTCGCCGCGCCCGCATCGTTCCTCGCGGAATCAGACGCCTCTCGCTTCATTCCGCAAGCCGCCTGCGAGCCTCCAACAAGAAGATCGGCCTCGACTACAAACTGCAGCGATTCCTCCACGGAACTCTTCTGGACGAACGCACTTCTCATCTCTTCTGGAACGGAACCTTCTCGCGCGAGCAGCGCAGACAGCTCATGCTCACGCACGACGACTCGCACATGCTCAAGCTCCTCGCAACGATTCCCGCTCTCGGAGACGTGCGACGCTTCATGGCCTTCGATCAGACCTATTTCCTTCCCGACAATCTCCTCGCCAAAGTCGACCGAATGAGCATGGCTCACTCGCTGGAAGTTCGGCCCGCATTCCTCGATCATCGCATCGTCGAATTCGCAGCCAAGCTTCCCGCGCACCACTGCATTCAGGGAAGAACGCTGAAGTTCCTTCTCCGCAACCTCATGAAGGACAAATTGCCGCAGAGCATCCTCGCCAAGAGGAAGCAAGGTCTCGACATTCCGGTGCACGATTGGCTGCGCAGCCATCTCAGGCCGCTTCTGCTCGACACACTCAACCGAAAGAGCGTCGAGGAATCTGGCCTCATCTCGTGGCCTCATCTCCAATCCGTGCTCAACCTACACATGCAAAGAAAGGCAAATTACGGGTATCACTTATGGGGCATGCTTATGTTGTTTCTGTGGATCAAACAGTGGAAGATTCAGTGCCCGCAGGACACTCAGGCCCTTCAGGACTTCTCTATCGTTATCGCGTAGACTTCCTTGTTCTTCTAGTCGCCTGCTGCATCTTCCTCCCGCTGGTCATCAGTCCGCCGCACCTTATGGACGACGTCGACGCCGTCCAGGCGCAGATCGCCCGCAACATGCTCGAGAGCGGCGATTGGGTCACAGCCCGACTCGACGGCATCGTCTATCTCGAAAAGTCGCCTCTCATCTACTGGATCATGGCCGCCTCTTTCCGCGTCTTCGGCGTCCACGACTGGGCCGCGCGGCTTCCGCTCGCCTTCATCAACATCGCGCTCTGTTGGGTTACAGCTCGCTTAGCAATGTGGGCCTTCGGACGCCGCGCCGGCGTCTACTCCGGTATCATTCTCGCCACCTGCATCGGAATCTTCCTCTTTACCCGCATTCTCATTCCCGATGCTGCACTCACCCTGACGATTACCGTCGCGCTCTGGTCCTTTCTCCGCCTCCTCGACGCCTCCGAGCACCGGCGCACGTTCTGGTTCCTTCTTCTGTACAGCAGCCTCGCCTTCGGACTTCTCCTGAAAGGCCTCATCGCCGCTGTCTTTCCCGTCGCCATCGCTGCTACATATTTGTTGATCACACGCGAGACCTCCGCTCGCGAGGTCACGAAACGCCTGCGCCCCTTCTCCGGCGTCGCTCTGCTCCTGCTCATCGCCGCGCCGTGGCACATCCTCGCCACACTACGCAATCCACCATACTTTAACTGGACCATGCACAGCGGCCCCCGCCAGTACCATGGTTTCTTCTGGTTCTACTTCCTCAACGAGCACGTCTTCCGTTTCCTCAACCTGCGTTACCCGCGCGACTACAACACCGTCCCACGCCTCTGGTTCTGGCTCCTGCACTTTGTCTGGTTCTTTCCCTGGACCGTCACTCTCATCAGCGCCTTCCGCCATAGCTACCGGCCAACCAGCCGTGATGGCAAACTGAGGCTTTTAGCACTTGTTTGGATCACTTTTGTCCTCATATTCTTCACCCTTTCCACCACGCAGGAGTACTACTCGCTGCCCATCTATCCGGCCTTAGCCATCTTGCTCGGCAGCGATCTCGCCTCGCGTCAGAAGTATCCACGCGCTGCGCGCATCATTCTCGCGTCAGCCCTCAGCATCAGCCTCTTCACCATCATCTTGCTCCTCGCGTACAACGTGAAGACTCCCACTCCTGGAGACATCTCCAGCGCCCTGACCCAAAACCCCGACATGTACACCCTGTCGCTCGGTCACATGACTGACCTGACCCTCCACGCCTTTGCCTATCTCCGCCTGCCTCTCGCACTTGCTGGCTGCGCGCTTCTCATCGGAATCATAGCACTCCTGCGTGCCCGCAAAACTGACGCGACCGTCGCGGGATTAGCGCTCATGATGGTGTTTTTTGTTTTGGCAGCCCGCTTTGCGCTGGTCGTCTTCGATCCCTATCTCAGTTCGAAACCTCTGGCCGACGCACTCTTAAGATCTGAGCCTGGCATCCTCGTCGAAGGAGACGCCTACTACGCCTTCTCCTCCGTATTCTTCTACACCAACAAAACCGCTCTCCTGTGGAACGGCCGCTCCAACAATCTCGAATATGGTTCCTACGCCCCCAACGCCGCCCATGTCTTTATCGACGACGAATCCCTCAAAGAACTTTGGTCCAAAGGACAACGGATCTATCTGCTAGTCTATGGAACCGACCTGCCTCACCTGAACGGCCTGCTCGCCAGCCAACCCAAAGTAGTGGCATCCAGCGGCGGAAACTACTTGCTCACCAACAAATAACTCATAGAGTGAGCTGCCCGCGGAGTTGGAAGGTAAGCACTTATAAGAAAATGCCGCGAAAAGCAAAAAGCCCCATCCAAAATCGGATGGGGCTTCTAAATTATGCCGGCGATCACCTAATCTCCCACACACTTTCGCGTGCAGTACCATCGGCCCAACGAGGCTTAACTTCCGTGTTCGGGATGGGAACGGGTGTGACCCTCGCGGTAAACTCACCGGCAAACTTGAGAATTTCGCTCGCGCGATCTTCCACAACTGAATAGATTGAGTAGACGTTACTTGGCGTATAACTACATGGCTTGTGTCGAGAATCCTCAGACAGCGAATAACAACACTCACTGCGCAGAGTAAATTCTATGGACAAGCCGAACGGGCGATTAGTACTGGTAAGCTACACGCATTACTGCGCTTCAACCTCCAGCCTATCAACCAGGTGGTCTTCCTGGGCCCTTCATTTCCCTTACGGGTTGGGAGATCTCATCTTAGAGCGTGCTTCCCGCTTATATGCATTCAGCGGTTATCACAACCGAACTTCGCTACCCAGCCGTGCCTTTGGCAAGACAACTGGAACACAAGAGGTTCGTCCATCCCGGTCCTCTCGTACTAAGGACAGCCCTCTTCAAATCTCCTACGCCCACAGCAGATAGAGACCGAACTGTCTCGCGACGTTCTGAACCCAGCTCACGTACCGCTTTAATAGGCGAACAGCCTAACCCTTGGAACCTTCTACAGCTCCAGGATGCGATGAGCCGACATCGAGGTGCCAAACCATTGCGTCGATATGAACTCTTGGCAATGATCAGCCTGTTATCCCCGGCGTACCTTTTATCCGTTGAGCGATGGCCCTTCCATACAGAACCACCGGATCACTAAGGCCTGCTTTCGCATCTGCTCGACTTGTAGGTCTCGCAGTTAACCACACTTATGCCTTTGCACTCGACGGTCGATTTCCAAACGACCTGAGTGTAGCTTCGCGCGCCTCCGTTACAATTTAGGAGGCGACCGCCCCAGTCAAACTACCCGTCTTACTATGTCCCTCTCCCGGATTACGGGAGTAGGTTAGAGTCACAACAATCGCAGGGTGGTATCTCACCGTTGGCTCCGCCGAATCCGAGAATCCGGCATCAAAGCCTCCCACCTATCCTGCGCAGCAATTGCCGTAACCCACAGTAAAAGTATAGTAAAGGTGCACGGGGTCTTTTCGTCTAGCTGCGGGTAACCGGCATCTTCACCGGTACTACAAGTTCGCCGAGCAACTCGTTAAGACAGTCGTACGATCGTTACTCCATTCGTGCAGGTCGGAACTTACCCGACAAGGAATTTCGCTACCTTAGGACCGTTATAGTTACGGCCGCCGTTCACCGGGGCTTCAATTCAAAGCTTCGCCTTGCGGCTAACCTCTCCTTTTAACCTTCCGGCACCGGGCAGGAGTCAGCCCCTATACGTCGTTTTAGACTTTGCAGAGACCTGTGTTTTTGTTAAACAGTCGCCGTACGCGTTTCACTGCGGCCCACCTAGGCTTGCACCCAGGGGGCGACCCTTCTCCCGAAGTTACGGGTCTAATTTGCCGAGTTCCTTAACAAGCTTTCACTCGAGCGCCTTTGGATATTCTCCTCGTCTACCTGTGTCGGTTTGTGGTACGGTTCCCAATCTCTCTCCTTAGAGGTTTTTCTTGGCAGCGTGAAATCGGCAGCTTTCAGCCATTCGGCTTACTGCTTTGCGCCTCACTGTTAAGTCTTCCCGGATTTGCCTAGGAAAACCAGCTTACGCGCATCGAGCCCCATAGCCATAGGAGGCCCTGCTTATCCTTCTGCGTCACCCCATCGTGATAACGAAAAACTGGGAGGTCCGGAATATTAACCGGATGTCCATCGTCTACGCCTCTCGGCCTCGACTTAGGGACCGCCTAACCCTGAGCGGATTAACCTTCCTCAGGAAACCTTAGACTTTCGGCGGGAAGGGTTCTCACCTTCCTTATCGCTACTTATGCCGGCAGGGTCTCTTCTCAACGCTCCATCAGTCTTCTCAGTCTGACTTCATCGCTGTGAGAATGCTCTCCTACCACGCACACCCTAGGTGTGCATCCGCTGCTTCGGTATACAGTTTTAGCCCCGTTGTATTGTCGGCACCGGACCGCTTGACCAGTGAGCTATTACGCTTTCTTTAAAGGATGGCTGCTTCTAAGCCAACCTCCTGGCTGTCTGAGCGTTCCGACTTCCTTTCCCACTTAACTGTAATTTGGGGACCTTAGCAGGCGGTCTGGACTGTTTTCCTCTCGACTGTGAAGCTTAGCCCCCACAGTCTGACTCCCGGGCTGGTTGTAATTGGCATTCGAAGTTTGATTGGATTCAGTAAGCCGGAAAGCCCCCTAGTCCATCCATGTCTCTACCACCAATCCAAATCACCCGAGGCTAGCCCTAAAGCTATTTCGGAGAGAACGAGCTATCACGGAATTTGATTAGCCTTTCACCCCTACCCTCAGCTCATCCGAGCTTTTTTCAACAAACACCGGTTCGGTCCTCCAGTGGGTGTTACCCCACCTTCAACCTGGCCAAGGGTAGATCATCCCGCTTCGCGTCTATTCCTGCCAACTTATCGC
The DNA here is from genome assembly GCA_963741395.1 of uncultured Acidobacteriaceae bacterium. Classification (GTDB taxonomy): domain Bacteria; phylum Acidobacteriota; class Terriglobia; order Terriglobales; family Acidobacteriaceae; genus Edaphobacter. Next base: position 177,268 of record CAVUHV010000001.1, on the reverse strand, counting down.
CCTATTCAGACTCGCTTTCGCTGCGGCTCGCTCACGCTTAACCTTGCTGACAAGAATAACTAGCCGGCTCATTATGCAATAGGCACGCGGTCAGACATTCCCTTACGGGCATAGTCCTCCCACTGCTTGTAGGCACACGGTTTCAGGTACTTTTCACTCCCCTCAAAGGGGTGCTTTTCGCCTTTCCCTCACGGTACTGGTTCACTATCGGTCAGAAACGAGTATTTAGCCTTACGGGATGGTCCCCGTGGATTCAAGCAGGGTTTCTCGTGCCCCGCCTTACTCAGGTACCTGCTTCGAGTCTGGATCAATTTCGTCTACGGGTCTGTCACCCTCTATGGAGCTCCTTTCCAGAAGCTTCGACTATCGACCAGATTGGTAACTCTACTGTTGCAGGCCCTACAACCCCCGAACTACCGAAATAGTACGGGTTTGGGCTGTTCCGATTTCGCTCGCCACTACTTTCGGAATCGAGGTTTCTTTCTCCTCCTGGAGGTACTGAGATGGTTCACTTCCCTCCGTTCGCCTATTCCAACCTATGAATTCAGTTGGATATACCCAGGTTTTGCCTGGGTGGGTTTCCCCATTCGGAAATCTCCGGATCAACGCCTGTGTGCGGCTCCCCGAAGCTTATCGCAGCTTGCCACGTCCTTCATCGCCTGTTTCTGCCAAGGCATCCACCGTGCGCCCTTAGTAGCTTGACCATAGAATTTACTCGCACGCAGTAGAGAAGCTACCTCTACAACTTACCAAGTAATCTACGTTTGTCCATTCGCCTGTATCGCTACAACCATAACCTCAACTTACTGAGATCTGGCTGCCGATACGAATATTCTAAAGACACTCAACACTGATTGACAGCTTTCTCCGGAAACTACCCGAAGACATGCTGCTCAGCCTTGTAGTTATATTTACCCAATCTATTCAGTTGTCAAAAATCGTTGAGCGAACCACATTGCTGCGTTGTCGCTATCGCGCCCTCAGGCGGCTCGAGCATTCCTGCTCAAGGTTCAAACTCCGCAATCAAGAGCAGATAGCAGAGCCTCAACCTCAAGCAGACATCGCTTGGTAACCATATTTCGAGAGTTGGATGGTGGAGCTGAACGGGATCGAACCGTTGACCCCCTGCTTGCAAAGCAGGTGCTCTCCCAACTGAGCTACAGCCCCATCGCTATCAGTTTACCCGATAGCTGCGATAAATTGGTGGGCCTGGGTAGATTCGAACTACCGACCTCACCCTTATCAGGGGTGCGCTCTAACCAACTGAGCTACAGGCCCGGCACTGCGCCGATGCCCTTTGCATCGAATCGCATGCTGCTCTGTTGTTGACCCTTACAGGTCAAAGTCGAGCTCTCTCGAAAAAGGTTTCGAGGACACAGTTGAACGTGCGAGGAAGCTACGCTTCCTCTGACCATCGATGTTGAAGATATCGACAAAGAGAAGGTTTAGTTCAGGCTCATCTCCGGTAAACGTAATGACCGGAGACGGTACATGACAACATCCCAGACTACTCAACCTCAAGGGTTGCTCGCGATCGCGAGGCGTAGCTGAGTGCCATGACGTTCTCTCTTAGAAAGGAGGTGATCCAGCCGCAGGTTCTCCTACGGCTACCTTGTTACGACTTCACCCCAATCATGAATTACACCTTGGGCGGCTGCTCCCTTGCGGTTAGCGCACCGACTTCTAGTGCAACCCACTTTCGTGATGTGACGGGCGGTGTGTACAAGGCCCGGGAACGTATTCACCGCAGCGTGCTGATCTGCGATTACTAGCGATTCCAGCTTCATGGAGTCGAGTTGCAGACTCCAATCCGAACTGAGGCCGGCTTTTTCCGATTAGCTCCCCCTCGCGGGTTTGCAGCGGTTTGTACCGGCCATTGTAGCACGTGTGTAGCCCTGGACATAAAGGCCATGAGGACTTGACGTCATCCCCACCTTCCTCCCCGTTATCCGAGGCGGTTTCGCCAGAGTGCTCAACTAAATGGTAGCAACTGGAGATAAGGGTTGCGCTCGTTGCGGGACTTAACCCAACATCTCACGACACGAGCTGACGACAGCCATGCAGCACCTATATACAGGCCTATTGCTAGGCGCCCCTATTTCTAGGAGATTCCTGTACATTTCGAGCCCAGGTAAGGTTCTTCGCGTTGCGTCGAATTAAACCACATGCTCCACCGCTTGTGCGGGCCCCCGTCAATTCCTTTGAGTTTCAGCCTTGCGACCGTACTCCCCAGGCGGATTGCTTATCGCGTTAGCTTCGGCACGACAGGATTGGGTACCTGTCACACCAAGCAATCATCGTTTAGGGCTAGGACTACCAGGGTATCTAATCCTGTTTGCTCCCCTAGCTTTCGCGCCTCAGCGTCAGTTATGGTCCAGTGAGCCGCTTTCGCCACAGGTGTTCCTTCCGATATCTACGCATTTCACCGCTACACCGGAAATTCCACTCACCTCTCCCATACTCAAGCCCGACAGTTTCTAATGCAGACTCTGGGTTGAGCCCAGAGATTTCACATCAGACTTGTCAAACCGCCTACGCGCCCTTTACGCCCAATAATTCCGAACAACGCTTGCCCCCCTCGTATTACCGCGGCTGCTGGCACGAAGTTAGCCGGGGCTTCTTCTTCCGGTACCGTCATAATCGTCCCGATCGAAAGGAGTTTACATCCCAAGGGATTTCATCCTCCACGCGGCGTTGCTGCGTCAGGGTTTCCCCCATTGCGCAAAATTCCCCACTGCTGCCTCCCGTAGGAGTCTGGACCGTGTTTCAGTTCCAGTGTGTCCGTGCGCCCTCTCAGGCCGGATACCGATCATCGTCTTGGTGGGCCATTACCCCGCCAACTAACTAATCGGCCGCGAACTCCTCTCCAAGCGCATTGCTGCTTTGACTCGTAAGTGTTATGCGGTATTAGCCCAGATTTCTCTAGGTTATTCCCCACTCGGAGGTAGATGATTCACGTGTTACTCACCCGTGCGCCACTTTACTCATGGATTGCTCCACTTTCTCGTGCGACTTGCATGTGTTAGGCACGCCGCCAGCGTTGATTCTGAGCCAGGATCAAACTCTCGTTTAATCTTGGTGTGTCTGCTCCCAGGACGGAGGTCCGGGAGTCAGACGCCTCCACTCGCTCGAAAGGAGTGGAGGAAATAACTAGTGAGAATGACTAAACCAAATTTCGTATCATCTCACGACTGGCACGTTCAACTATGTTGTCAAAGATCCCAACTGCATCCACCTAAGCGGGCAGCCTTGGATCAAGGACCTACTCCGCTCAAAGCCTGAGTCGTGTCCTCGAACTTGATTGCGCTGTTTTCGTCTTGATTGGCTGCCTTCTGGGGAGTTCTTGCTTACCCTGAATCACTACTACTCGGCAGCGTTCGACGTTTTAGCGAACTTTCTGAGGTTATCCAAAATCGAACCTCATGTCAACCTCTTTTTTTTGCACTTGCTTTGAGATTTTTTCGCTCTCAATCAGCAAGCCTGTTGACTTCGCTTATTACAGCACAGATTTTCAAAATGACCATACGGAATGCTAAGCATCCGCGGAGCCTAAGCTCCTTATATTCATAAGCTTGCAGTGGCTTGGGTTTAGATCCGGCTGACCTGAAGCTCAATGCCGCGATCAAACGCTTGGACTGCGCTCCGACTTCCCTGCTTTCGGCCTCAACCAGCGCCCAGGTGCGAAGCTGTCGTACTCAGTAAGTATACCGTGCCTTGATGCTTCCCTGCAAGCCCGGTGGCTTATTGCGACTTCCTGAGAGTATCAGGCCACGCGCCTTCGTGCAAGATTCCACCCTGTTAATAACGGCCCTTCCCTGTAGAAAACTTGATTTTCCCAATAAAGACGCGCCCTTCAGAAGATCATCAAGCTCAAGTTTTCCCTTCAGGCAGGGCATCGAACGTCCTACAATCTTCCCCATGCCCGAGCCTATCGAGATCAGCCAGGAACTTGCCGAACACCACGAACACAATGATCCGGAGTCGATCAAAGCGATCTCACTTTCCATCTCCGTCCTTGCTGTTCTGGTGGCGATGGTGACGGTGCTTGGACACCGTGCTCACACCGAGGCGGTTCTCATGGAAGCCCGCGCAAGCGATACATGGAACGAATACCAGGCAAAGAAGATCCGGATGGACAATCTCACGGTCACGGTCGATCTCCTGGGACTTCAGCCATCGAACGACGCAGGCGCGGTTGCAGCAAAGACCAATGAATACAAGGAGCACATCGCCCGTTTGCAATCGGACATGGCCGAGGAGCAAAAGCAGGCTCGTGAGTTCGAGGCCGAAGTTACACGTGCGGAGAAGAAGGCCGCCCGGTACGACCTCAGCGACGCACTGCTTCAGATCGCCGTTGTCCTCTCTTCCATCACGCTTTTCACCCGCAATCGAAGCTACTTCCTGCTTGGCATTCTGCTTGGACTCATCGGACTCGTTCTTGCCGCGGCTGGAGTTTTTGTCAGTTGATTTGCACTTATCGCATCTGGAAGCTCTGCAGCATCGCATTAAACACGGGCCTGATCGTCTCAAAGTCCGGATCCGGGGCAATGAACAGCATGTAGTTCAGGTCTCCGTCCGGCCGCGCCACCGTCACCAGCCAGTCGCGTTCAGCCAGCGCACCTCCAGCGTCGACCACCGGCGACTTGCCACTCAGCTCGATTGAGTTTGCTGGACGTCCGCTTACGCTGAGCGATGTCATCTGACACACCTGTTGCAGGCCATTGCCCTGGCTCAATTGTTGCGCCAGCGCCTTTGTGGCATCTGCCAGCGAATTTGCATCCCTCACGCCACCCTTCCATCGCGCACCTTCGATGACGACTCCGTACGCGATGCCTGCCTGTCCGGCCCCGTTCTGCGGCACGAAGGCAACGTTGCCACTTCTGCCACTTCCCTTCAGCCAACTCGACGGATAGCCCACCTCGAATCCTCGTCCCTGAAACGTCACCAAACTATCGTTCAGCCCCATAGCGCTGCGGCTCAGTCTCGCCACCGCTCCCGGCACAGGGATTACCTGGGGCGGTCCGCCTGCCACCGCAGCATAGTATCCCGTCTGCCGCCACGCGCCGGCCTGAACCTCCTTCGCGTTATAGACCCTCTCCTTCATGGCCAGCGCGTGAACACGTGTAAACTCTGCCGACGTCACCTTCGGGTTCTGACGTGGAGGCAGCGTCGCAATCTCTGCGGTCACGTACTGCATACGGTTTCCAGGGTTCGGGTGGTCGCTCAATAATTGCGCTCCACCCTCGCCGTACTTGGCCTGGATCGTCTCGAAGAACTGCGGCATACCTCGCGGGTCATATCCTGCGTCATACAGAATCCCCGTGCCGAGCAGGTCTGCCTGCTTCTCGTACTCACGCGACATCTTCGTAAACGCCAGATTCGCCCCCAGCCCGATCCCCGCCTGTGCCATCGATCCCAGAACCGAGTCTCCAAGAATGACCGACGACAGGACGCTCGCAATTCCGAGCCCCACCTTCGGCGCCTGCTGCTTCGTGATATTGCAGGTCGAGTGCCGCATCACCACGTGGGAGATCTCGTGCGCCATCACTCCAGCCAGTTGCGCCTCGGTCTCAGCCGCCCGAACCGTTCCAAGGTTCACGAAGATTGACCCGCCAGGCAGAGCAAATGCGTTAATTTCTTCACTGGCAACGACATGGAAGTCGTACGGCCACTTGTACCCCGGAGCATACGTCACCAGCTTCGCCCCAAGTTGTCTCACATACTGCGACACCGGAGAGCTATCCGGTAGCACCGGCATCTGCTGAAAGACCTGCGCCGCTACCTTGCGGCCTTCGGTGATCTCCTGATCTTCTGTAAAGGCGTTCTTGCACGTCACCGGCTGAAAACGCGCCCACGCCGGTACAGAGCCCAAGCTCAACGCTACGGCGAGCAGCAGCGTAGCCCATCCGCGCTCCATCTTCCGTCGCATCGTCGCCTCCAATCCACTCACCCGAGCCATGGCTCATTCACTCACGAAGGCTTCGCAATCACCCCGAGGTCCGCCATCCCGTTGACAAAATACTGCACTGCCAGCGCTACCAGCAGCAACCCCATGATGCGCACCAGAATTCTGATCCCAGTCTCGCCCAGCGCCTTCGCAACCTTGTCCGAGTTCCCCAGCACCAGGTAGCAGATCACCGCTGTAATCGCGATCGACGACAGAATAGCCACCATCTGCCACTTCGTCTGCGCCTGCCCCACGAGCACCATCACGCTGGTAATTGCGCCCGGGCCCGCGAGCATTGGAATTCCGAGCGGAACGATGCCCGCGTCCTCCTTACTCGCTGCCTCGGTCGCCTCTTCGCTCGACTCCTGCGTCGCTGACCGCTTGGCCTCCAGCATGTCCAGCCCGATGAGCAGCAGAATAATTCCGCCCGCAATCTCGAAGGCCGGCAGCGTAATCCCGAACATCCTGAAGATGTACTGGCCGCCAATGGCGAAGCCGCTCAGAAAGATCAGCGCCGTCAGCGAAGCCTTCCAGGCCATCCTCCGACGCCGTGCAGGATCACTCCCTGCCGTTACTGCAAGAAATGTAGGGAGCGCCGCGAACGGGTCGACCAGGAAAAAGATGGAGCTCAGCGCCAGCACGGAAAACCGCACATACACTGACTTCTCCAGCAGAGAAAAATTTACAGCATGGGGATTGAACATCACTTCTCATTTTCCCACGCCGGAGTGCAGTAGCACTGCACAGACCCTGAACCCACTGTCCTATAATTAAATCCTAGCCAAGGAGCACTCATGCCGATCCAAACGACCGCAAACATCTGGCACAACGGACAACTCATTCCCTGGGACAAAGCCCAGATTCACGTCATGAGCCACGTCGTCCACTACGGCTCGTCCGTCTTCGAAGGCATCCGCTGCTACACGCAGCCGGGCGCCGCCGGAGTCTTCCGCCTGCAGGAGCACATGCAGCGGCTCATCGACTCAGCCAAGATCTACCGCATGCCGCTGCCCTATACCGTCGACCAGCTCTGCGCAGCCGTCGTCGATGTCATCGAGTCCAACGGAGTCGCGCCCTGCTATATCCGTCCCATAGCCTTCCGTGGCTATGGCGAAGTTGGTGTCAACCCTCTGAAGTCGCCGGTCGAGGTGTACATCGCCAACTTCCCCTGGGGCAAGTACGTCCCCGGCAACGACGGCGCTGATGTCTGCGTCTCCTCCTGGTCGCGCCTCGCACCCAACACCATGCCCTCGCTCGCCAAGGCCGGCGCAAATTACATGAACTCGCAGCTCATCCGCATGGAGGCCGAGATCAACGGCTATTCCGAAGGCATTGCGCTCGACATCAACGGCTACCTCTCGGAAGGCTCCGGCGAAAACCTCTTCCTCGTCCGCGGCGGCGTCCTCTACACCACTCCACTCGCCAACTCCGTCCTCAGCGGAATCACGCGCAGCTCCGTCATCACGCTCGCTCGCCAACTCGGCATCGAGGTGGTCGAACAAGCACTCCCGCGCGAGCTCCTCTACATCTGCGACGAGGCCTTCTTCACCGGAACAGCCGCCGAGGTCACCCACCTCCGCTCCGTCGATCGCATCCTGATCGCCGACGGCAAGATGGGACCCATCACCACAGCGCTGCACGACGAATTCTTCAACATCGTCAACGGCCTCAAGCCCGACCGCCACAACTGGCTCACGCCCGTCAACGTCAAGGTCGCCGAGACAGTAGAAGCATAGTGACAATCATCCAGAATGAAGATGGCCGCCCAGGAATAGGCGGCCATCTTCATTTGGCGCATAAGCAATGCCTACGCCTGATCCACGCGACTGATGCCGTACGAATCCAGGACGTCGCGCAACGTCACAATACCCTCCAGCCTGTGCACATTCGCACGGCTTACCACCGGCAGAATCTCGATCTCGTTTGTACCCATCCGCTCCAGCGCCAGGTCAAGCCCCTGATCAGAGTGAACATGCGGAAAGACAGACGTCTTCAAGAGTTCAGCAAGTTTCCTGTCGCCTCCTTTGCCAGACTCTTGCTCCAGCCTCGCAAGGCTCACTACCCCAACAACTCCATCCTCATCCGACACGATCCATGTTCGAAATCCACTCGAACGCACCTGTTCCAAAGCTTCACGGACCGTATCGTCGGCCGATAGCGTCGCGTTCGCTGCGCGCATCACTCGAACGACCTGCCGATCCACACGTCTCTGGCGCGACTCGGCCGAAGGCAGGTGCACTCCATCCTGCACCGCGAGGGCCTGATACAACGGCTGTTTCTGGAACCGCGAAGAGATAAAAAGACTAACCAGGTTTGCAATCATCAACGGAACAATGACCGCATAGTCCTGCGTCATCTCGAAGATCATCAACACGGACGTCATCGGCGCACGCACAATGCCGGCAAACGCCGCGCCCATCCCCACCAGCGCGTAAGCCCCCGGCGTTGCCGTATGGGCGGGGAAGAAATGATGAGCTACCGTCCCCAGGGAACCTCCCAGCATCGCGCCGATGAACAGCGCCGGGCCGAAGATACCGCCGGCATTGCCCGAAGCATAACTTGTCGTGACTGTCAGAAGTTTCAGCACCACAAGCAGAGCCATCAGGCGCAGTGTCATGTTTCCATCCAGCGCGAAACCGACATATCCATAACCCACTCCCATCACCTGGGGTACGAACCATCCCATCAATCCCACTAACAGACCGCCCGCCACAGGCTGAAACCACACCGTCCATCGCGGAAAGCGCAGAAACCGTTCCCGCATACCCAGCAGCAGCTTGGCGAACGCCACCGAAACGAATCCCGCCCCCACTCCCAGCACCGCATAAATCGCAAACTCCGCCGGATGCACGAGCTGATACTGCGGAACCTTGAACAGAGGGCTGTTCCCCAGGATGAGCCGCAGCACGCCCCATGACGTAGCCGAAGCCAGCACTACAGACCCAAGCACCGGAGCATGAAGGTCCCCTACGATCTCTTCCAGCGCAAACATAACTGCAGCCAGCGGGGTATTAAATGCCGCCGCAATAGCCGCCGACGCACCAACCGGAATCAGCGCCTTTACCTTCTCTGGACGCAATCGCAGAGCCCGCCCGAGCACCGAAGCAAGGCCCGCGCCAACCTGCACCGAGGGCCCCTCGCGCCCGAGTGGAATTCCGCTGGCCAGTGTCGCTGACGTACAAAAGAACTTCCCCAACACCGTGCGCATCGTGATGATTCCATCGTGCGCATACAGTGCGGCCTTGGTCTGCGGGACGCCGCTTCCACGAGCCTCGGGAAAATAGCGGAACAGAAGATAGCCGATCCCAAGAGAGCCCACAACCGGGAACAGCAGACGCCGCCATGGAGTGCCGCCCATCGGATACAGCCGCATCCCCAATTTTTCCGTCAGCAGAATGAAGGCGACCACCGTCAGGCCAGTCAAAGCGCCTATCACCAACGTCAGGACAAGAAATACCTGATCCTCACGCTCCTGCAGCTGGCGCAGGCGGTCCAGCACCAGAGTCCTCCACCAGCCTCTCGCCTGGCCGCCTTCGTCTATCGTCCCGGGAATGCGCCTCCCATCGGGCATAACCCAACTCTATCTCCTTTTACCGGCGGAGCGGACATCGACTCCCTCATGTACCTCAGATGCCATCAGTTCGCTAACGCATATCCATGTAGCCTGCGAAACTTCGACCGGCCAACTGCAACTTCAGTCGTAAGCTCTCTTTCGAGCGCGCCGCTCACGACCACATCTACTCCAAATTCACACTCCCAGTTCATACTCCCAGTTCCGCTCTGAAACGATTCATTTTATTAAACTTGAATAAACCTAAAAAAATACTTAGAAACTCCTTGCATTTTTGCCAACAACTATGTCAGAGTAACTCCTACGTAGGAGAAAGCCCGATGAACACCGGATCGAACAACACGATGCGTAGGTCCCCAGAGATAGTTATTCTCTGCGGCGATCGCCGGGCATGGTTCCTGATTGGTCGAACCTATTAAGTCCGACTCCTACGTAAGCCGCAAACAAATTCAATTTTCCTGAGTGGTGAAGAGGTCAGTTACTTCGACTGGTCATCCAAGCCTATCTGTCCTCACACGATCCCTCAGGAACGATGCGCCTTCTGTGCAGCGCCGACCAGCGTCCCGCACAGAACACTACCAGTGGCGATAGAGAAGAGTTACTTTCTCCGCCTGACGAGCAGGGCAGGAAACCCTGCAAGAGCAAAGACACCATGGGACAGAGGCGCAGCCTCGACTTACTAAGTTCCATAAGTGCACTTACTCTGAATCTGTTCTCGGCTATTCCCTGGCATAGCATCGTCAGCACAATTTTGTAACTCGGCCGGTGGCGTAGATAACAGTTACTTCGCCTTTGGGAGCGGGTGATGCGGGTTCGAATCCTGTCGCGGATCTAAGTTCGTGTAGCTCAACGGAGAGCACCTGACAGCCTGTTATCGCTTATTCCCCGACCAAACCATCCAGCCTGCGCGCTGGTTAGAAAGAAGACTTGCCATGAGCAAGCCCTACATCAAGAACGGAACACCCGTCGGCTCGGAGCCTCTGTGCAGGACATGCACCAGCGCGCTCATCTTCACCGGCTACCGTGAATCGGAGCAGATGACGATGTGCACCTTCGTGCACCCGAACATTGTGCTGCCCTTCACGGTCAACACCTGCTCGGGCTACTACGACAAGAACCGGCCGAGCTACAGGCAGATGCGGGATCTCGCGATCGACGTCACGCCGGCGCCTCTCAAGCCCGTGGGCTTCAAGGTGGGCCTGCACGAGACCCCAAGTATCCGCACCCGGGTCAACGTCGACATCGACGAAGACGACTTCGAAGACGAAGACTAACCACATTTGCCGGTGGCGAAGACAACGGCTACTTCATCGGGAGAGCGCCATTCGCAGGAGTGGAGCAGGTTCGATTCCTGCCATAAGCGAAAGCTCATGTAGCACACCGTGTCGCTATTCCCCGGCGAAACCCTTTCACCAAACCGCACAAAGGAGGTGCGAACCATGAAGCTGAACGTTCTCAAACTGGCTCACCTGGTGCGCCCTCGCACCCACGTGGGAGCACCCGCGGCCACAATCACCGACGAGCAGGCGCTCCGCCGCTCCGTCCTCGCCTGCATGCTCTGGGAGAGCGAGTTCTACGAGTCCGGCGTCACCATCGCGTCGCGCATCCGCGAACTCGTCCCCAGCGTCGCGCCCGAAAAGGTCGCAGCGCTCGCCGTCGAAGCCCGCACTGCGATGAAACTCCGTCACGCGCCTCTGCTACTCGTGCGCGAGATGGCACGTCACGCGTCGCACCGCGGCCTCGTGGCAGAGACACTCGTCCGCATCATCCAGCGTGCCGATGAACTCGCCGAGTTCGCCGCCATCTACTGGGCCGACGGACGTCGCCCGCTCTCCGCGCAGGTGAAGAAGGGTCTCGCCGCTGCGTTCACCCGCTTCGACGAGTACGCGCTCGCCAAGTACGATCGTACCGGCGCCGTTCGCCTCCGCGACGTGCTCTTCCTCACCCACGCCAAGCCGCTCAACGCGGATCAGGCGCTGGTCTGGAGGCGGCTCATCGCTGGCGGGCTCGCCACGCCCGACACCTGGGAGGTTGCACTCTCCTCAGGTGGCGACAAGCGAGCCCACTGGGAGCGCCTGCTCATCGAGCACCGGCTCGGAGCCCTCGCACTCCTGCGCAATCTTCGCAACATGAAGGACGCCGGAGTCGCCGAGGACCTCGTCCTCGCCGCGCTCGACGCCATGCGGACCGACCGTGTCCTCCCGTTCCGCTTCCTCGCTGCCGCGCGTCACGCACCGCAGTGGGAAGAGGCTCTGGAGCGCGCCATGCTCCGGGCTTTGCATTCGCCGCAGGCGCTCGAAGGCACGCAGAGGCTCGCCGGACACACGGTCGTCCTCGTCGACGTCTCCGGCTCCATGGTCGCTCCGCTGTCACGCCGGTCCGAGATGCTTCGCACCGACGCGGCCTACGGGCTCGCTGTGCTGCTTCGCGAGATCGCCGAGAAGGTCTCTGTCTACACCTTCTCGAACGCCGCAAAGTTCGTTCCGCCCCGGCGTGGATTCGCTCTGCGAGACGCGATGGAGTCGAGCCAGCCGCACCAGGGAACCTACCTCGGCGCGGCCCTCGACACGGTGAACGACCGCGAGTCGTACGACCGCCTCATCGTCATCACCGATGAGCAGTCGCATGACCGCGTCAGTGCGCCGCGCGGCAACGGCTACATCATCAACGTGGCCTCGGCCCGCAACGGAGTCGGCTACGGCCCGTGGGTGCACATCGACGGCTTCTCCGAGGCCGTCATCGAGTACATCCGCGAGCTAGAGCGCTGCAGTGCGGACGAGGAGCCGCGCTAAATGAAACTGGCCGGAGGCAAGAATCTGTCTCCGGCCAGACGCTCAGCCGAGCAAGTACAAATGAGAAGAAGGAATACTACCGACTAACTCCTTATAAGAGTCTTCGGAAAATTGCGGATTCCCAGCACATGAAAGTCCTTGAGCCCACGCTTGAGGACATAGACGAGCCTGTTGTTTCCATTAGGATCGGTAGGCATCAGAAAGAAACCCTCCTCGAGCACAAAGTCCCGCGTGTTGCTGATCAGGCCTTCGATCATCTCATTGTCGTAGAAGTACACGCGAACCCACAGCCCCGGAGTAATCGGAGCGTTTTCGTGGAAGTGCAGGGCCTTGTGACTCTCGTCGCCATCAAACGTCTTGACGAAGAATACCGCCTTGGCGTCCTTCGTCGGCACGTCTTCAATCGTGTCGCTATCCAGCATTGTGAGCCGGATGGAATTGAGCGGATTCTTTTGATCGTTTCGAAGTAGCTCTTCGATCGATCCCAGCTCACTCACCTCCGCGGTCCCCCGGAGAGTATGGTCCTCGAACCGGATGATGACTTTGTGGGCTCCGTCCAATCGCCCCTTGACGAGCTTTGATCCTACGACGCGCGGTTCGGCGGCGTCAGATCGTACTGCTTGATCTTGTAAAGCAGCGCCTTGTAGCTGATTTGAAGATCGTTTGCCGCTGCCTTCCGGTTCCATCCAGTTCCCTCCAACACCTGCGCAATCGCAGCCGATTCAGCGTCGCCCTTTAAATTCTTGACCAGAGCCTTCAGTCCGGCGCCGGACGTCTCAGGAGCGGCAGCCGTTGCGCCCTGGAGTTGATGAGCTGGAGCCAGCTCTTCCAGTATCGCCTGCTCGTCCCCAAGCACAAGGTAACGGTTTACGACATTTTCCAGCTCTCTAAGGTTGCCAGGCCAGTTATGCTCCGTCAGCCGGTTCATCAGATTCGCCGAGAACGGCAAGGGGTTGCGTCCATAGCGACGCGCACCCTTGCGCATGAAGTACTCCGACAGTACTGGAATCTCTTCAGTGCGCTCACGCAGCGGCGGAATCTTCAACGTAAATCCATTCAACCGGTAGTACAGGTCCTCGCGGAAGGTCTTGTTTGCCATCGCCTCCTTCATATTGATGTTGGTCGCCGCAATCACGCGAACATCGACCTTCATCGGGGAGCGGCTCCCCAGTCTGGAGAATGTTCCATCCTGCAGCACCTGGAGAAGCTTCGCTTGGAGGAGCGCTGGCATCTCGCCAATCTCGTCCAGAAAGATCGTGCCACCCGTGCAGACCTCGAACTTGCCGGGCTTGGTCTTCACAGCACCGGTAAACGCACCCTGCTCGTAGCCGAACAGCTCGCTTTCCAACAGATCAGCCGGCACTGCGGCGCAGTTCACCTTCAGGAACATCTTCTGGCTGCGCGACGACATCATGTGCGTGTACAGCGCGAGGATCTCCTTGCCGGTCCCGCTCTCACCGAGGATGAGCAGAGGAATATCGGCGCGCGCCACAAGAGCCGCCTGCGACTCGAGCTCGCGCATCCGCTTGCTCGAGCGAACGAACGAGTGAGTCTCGTTCAGCGGAATCTCACGCGGCGAATCGACCGGATGGTTGCTCTTCTCAGAGCCAACCAGGTGCTCCTCGATCGCTTGCTCTATATCACTTCCAACGAACGGCTTCATCACGATGGCGCGCACTCCGAGACGGATGACCATCTCCAGATCGCGCAACTCCGCCGAACAGGAGAGCACAATTACAGGAAGGTGGGGCTTCGTGCACCGGATGTGCGTTAAGAGCGGCATCGGATCGCGGCCGCTGTGCATCGCGAGGAGAAGCATATCTGCTTCTTCCTTTTGCTCCAGCCTGTCGAGCAGCGACTGCTCCTCTGAGAACAGGCTTAGAGAGTACTGGTCCCCTAAGGTCAATCGGAGATAGTCGAGAACTGCGAGATCTGGCTCCAGGATCAGAATCTGAGAGCGCTTTTTCGAGCCCGACTTCAAACCAGAGACCGGATAAGACAGCGAAGTGGACATACAACACCCCTATTTGCCGGATTGGGTCAATCGCCCAAACCTTGCGACACTCGTGAATACCACCCTTGCAATGCGGATACGTATCCACATTCACCATTCATTTGATCTAACCCGCCGGGAAAATGGGGAGTATCTCCCACGGCGCTGAGCGAATTCTAGACCGACTTACAGGAACTTGGACAGAAAAATGTTAAGAATTTTGCTGACAAAAGAGATAAAGGTTTTCCCATCCCTTCCCTTTGCAACCGCTAGCTTACATCCTGGAGATCACTGGAAAAGCTAAAAAAGGATTATTTTTCCTCTATATTACTTTGGTGTACCCAATGGTAGTGACCATGAAAACCCTCGTCAACATTGAGTTACGGCCCACCACTCAGTATTTTGAAAGTCGTCAGGTAATTGATGCCCGGCTTTCCTCATCTAATGGCCTATCGATAAGCGAAAGATTGGTGATCGACGTGCAGTGTGAAGAGTATTGCAGTGCTGCGGTACCTGCGCTTACTCGATAGGAAAACATGACCTTGGTTCAGAACTCTGAATCCGCCTCAGTTGATCTCCCGCCGATGGATATTGTCTTCGGTAAGACCCCGGCTATGCAGGCCGCCCGGAATAAGCTCGAACGGGTTGCAGAAACCGATGTGCCCGTTCTCATACAGGGGGAGAGCGGAACCGGGAAGGAGATATGCGTCAAGCTGTTGCACGCTCTCTCGCTTCGGGCTCGTGGCTCCCTCGTCAAGGTGAGCTGCCCGGCGATTCCGCACTCTCTCATTGAGACCGAGTTGTTCGGGTATGAAAAAGGTGCCTTTACCGGAGCGATGTCGACCAAGCTGGGCCGGGTTGAACAAGCTCATATGGGGACACTCTTCCTCGATGAGGTAGGCAGCCTCGACCTCGGCGTACAATCCAAGCTTCTGCAAGTCCTTCAGGACGGCACATTTGTTCGTGTCGGCGGCCACGAGCCCCGATCCATCACGACGCGCCTTGTTTCGGCGGCCAACAGTGACCTCCGCAATCAAGTGGAGGAAGGCACATTCCGGCTCGACTTCCTCTTTCGCATCAATGCCGTGACAATCAACCTGCCGCCCCTTAGGCAGAGGATCGCTGATCTTCCCATCCTGATCGACTACTTCATCGAGCACTACGCCAAGGTCTTTCACCATACGCCTGAGTTACTCTCCAAGAGCGCCGTCAGAATGATGCAGAATTACCACTGGCCCGGGAACATCCGGCAGCTCGAAAATCTGATTCGCAGCTATGTGCTGATCGGCAGCGAGGAGGCCCTCGTTGCGGAGATGATGCCTGAGACGCCACGAGGCGGAATCACCACGGAGATCGACCTGAGCGAGCCGGTTTCGTTGAAGGACATTACACGAAGGGCCACCCACGACCTCGAACGTCAGATCATCCTTAAGGTACTGCAGGCAAACAGCTGGAATCGCCAGAAGACTGCCAAATGGCTCCACATCAGCTACCGCTCACTCCTCTACAAATTGAGCGAAATCGGAATGCCCGAAGTTCCGCCTCGTCCGCTCCGCATCCCGAACCTGATCAAGAAGAGCGAACCGAGGCCACTCAAGGCAACCATCCCCTCTAGAACGCGAGTTTATTAACAAAAACCGAGCGCTCTCTGATTACTGATCTTGGAAGTGCTCGGCTTTCGGCCTATTGGGCGCCTTGGCGTCGAATGATGGTCTTGATCGTCTCGAACATGATCAGCAGGTCGAGCCCAAGCGTCATGTGCTTGATGTAATAGAGATCAAACTCCAGTTTTTCCCGATTCTGTTCCATCGTCGCGCCATAGCCAAAGCGGACCTGCGCCCAACCCGTCAGTCCGGGGCGAATCATGTGACGCAGATCGAAGTAAGGAATCTTTTCAGTGAGAAGCGGGACGAACTCGGGCCGCTCGGGACGTGGACCAACAAATCCCATATCGCCACGGAGCACGTTCCAAAGCTGCGGAACTTCATCTAACCGGGTCTTCCGCATGAATCTGCCGATGCTGGTTACTCGTGGATCATCCTTCGTCGCCCACTTCGCGCCTGTTGCTTCAGCGTCCGTACGCATGGTGCGAAACTTATAGACCGTAAAGTTCCTTCCCCCCAGGCCCACCCGTACCTGCCGGAAGAAGATAGGGCCAGGCGAAGACAATCGAACCATAAGGACGACAAAGGGGAAGAACGGAAGAAAAAGCAGAAGTCCTGTTGCGGCTGTAAGGGTCGAGACAATACGGCGGGCGATCTGCTGCGACGGCCTGATGCGAAAGCCCTCGGCATAGATAAAGCTGCTCGGCCGCAGCGAATCCAGATGAAGCTTGCCGGTCAGCCGCTCTAGTACAGTCGCGGCCTCTTCAATTACGACGCCGTTGAAGCGCAGCTTCAGCAGCTCATTGATTGGAAGCTCTCCGCGCCTGTCCTCCAGGGCGACAATCACGCGATCGACTACTGGCTTCGGAGCGAGGAAAGGTACCAGCGCTGACACAAAGGCCTGCTTGCGATCGGCTTTATCCAGGGCCGTCTCTCCCCAGCCCACGACCTCCATGCCGACATCCTTGCGCGCTCGAAGCGTCTCGACGACCGTGCGGGCTCGCTCTCCGCCTCCCAGCACGTACACGCGCTCGCGAAACATCTCTCGCCCGATGATCCATTCGTAGGCGCTGCGCCACATGAACAGCGCGAACGTAAGAAAAATAAGGCCAAGAACCAGGACATAGTGGCCGATGTCTACGGATGGGAATAGATAAAGGACGGCGGCAAGAAGGAAAGAGATAAACCCGAGGACCAGCAGAAGCCTGAAGTAAATCTCCCAGCGTGCCGAGATTCGTTGCGGCTCGTACAAGTCGAAATAATAGGAGCAGAGCAGAGTCAAGGCCGTGAGGCCGAGAATCTTGAGCCCTCCATATTCATAGTTCAGTACGATGTAGGTGTCTGGCCCCAGCAACAGAACTGTCGCCAGGAGAAACGAGCCACTTACCAGCACCGCCTCACACAGAAGGAGCACAAACGTGCGAGTGGGGTAGTACACATTGAAAAGCCGGATCATTCCTCAGATGACTCCCTGCTACGAATAGCTCGCATCGTATCCGTAGTAGCTGTTAGCGGATGGCGAATTGTCGGCTGCGTTTAATACAAAGCCGAGAATATTGGACGCCTTCATCTCGCTCTGCGCACGCTGCGCCACCGTGAACTTGGTTATTCCATTGCGTGCAACCAGCAGGACACCATCACAGGATCGCGCCAGATTCACCGCGTCTGAAACCGGAATAACCGGGGAGGAATCCACCACAATCCAGTCGAAATACCGCGAAGCTGTTTTTATCAGCTCCGCAAAGCGCGGATTGCCAGACAGGTCCGCTGCCTTGTCGCCGCCGTTTCCGCCGGGAATGAACGTTAGGTTAGGCAGGCCGCCCGGGCGTTCCTTCTCCTCAGTGATCTCTGCCCGCTGCATGATCTCCATCATCTCTGCGCGACCGGCGAGATAGTCCGCGAGGCCAGGGTCCGATGTGGTGCCCAATACTTCATGCAGGGTATACCGCCGCATGTCCCCATCGATCAGGAGCACCTTACTGCTCTTGTGGCGCGCGAGGCTGATCGCGAGATTCGCGGCCACGAAACTCTTCCCTTCCTGAGGCATCCCACTGGTGACGAGAATCGATTTCAGCGGCCGGATGTCGCGAAGCTCAAAGAGTCTCGACCTCAGACTCCGGAACTGCTCCACCGCGAGGCCCCGCTCCATCAGCGAAGGCAGACGCTGCGGTATCGGGGCCCACGGGAACCGGGCGATTCGCTCCAGGTCGAAAGACTTGCCCTCAACAGGCAGCATTGGTTTCGGGTCGGGATAGGGCTCGTGCGGCCAGCTGGAGGATGTCTCAACCGCAACCTCAGGGAATGACGCTTCCGACTCCACGGGCTGTTCGCGAAGGGGACTCTCCCGCTCTATCAGTCTCTCGGCCTCAGCTTTTTGCAGCGCTTCGTATATGCGGCTCATCGATCTTGCCTTCCGTTTAGGTCTCTATTAAAACTCGCCACCATTCCTGAGTTCTCTCCTGCGGCCCTCGCCTGCGGATCTCTTCCAACACCCATTGCAGCTGAGGAGATAAGAAACGGCTGGGACTCCAACTCAAGCTCCAGTGCCACACCTTCAACCATGGCTGGAGTAACGTGCTGCACTTGCTCTACAAAAGCGACGATCAGCGAGTGCTCACAGAGAAGATTGATGAGGCGCGGAATACCACGGCTATAGTGATGAACGCGCTCCAGCGCCTCTGGCTTGAAAATGGCCCAAGAGGCTCCGGCGATGCGCAGCCGCTCAGCAACATAAGCGAATGTCTGGGTCTCGGTGAGAGGCTGCGTTCGGCACCATAACGAAACGCGCTGCCGAAGTTGCCTCACGCTGGGATGTCTCAGCTTTTCTTCAAGCTCAGGCTGGCCAGAAAGCACAATCTGCAGCAGCTTTTCCGAGGATGTCTCCAGATTTGTCAGGAGGCGAATCTCTTCTAAGAGATCCCACGACAAGTTCTGGGCCTCGTCCACAACAACAACGCACGTCTCTTCCATTCGGAAGCGTTCTATGAGCCACCGATTGAGCTGAAGCAGCATTCCGGACTTGGTCCGCGAGGTCGGCATGATGCCAAAATCGGTGAGCACAAACTCCAGAAAGTCAAGAACGTCCAGCCGCGGATTGAAGACAAATGAAGTCGATATCCGCCTGTCGCGGAACGAGCTCAGCGCCCGGCGCAAAAGAGTCGTCTTGCCAGTGCCTACTTCACCCGTCAGAACAGTAAATCCCTTCCGCGCGGAGATGCCGTACTCCAGGCATGCGAGCACCTCTCGCGTGTGGGGCATCATGTAAAGAAAGCGTGGATCCGGGCTTGTCCCGAATGGACTGCTCTGTAATTTGAAAAAGCTCTTATACATCGTATGAACTCAAACTCATCAGCGGTTAGTCTCCTGCAGCCAGCGCCTGCTTGCGGCGTCCAAACGAGAAGCGCTTTTTGGCTTCAGGTTTAGGTTCGCTGCCCGCGAGTCCGATAACGGCAAGAGTCGGCAGTTTTGTAAACGCCCAGATATCGCGTTCACTCCTTACTTCAGTATTGCGATATTCGAGTAAAGCTGTGATCAACAAACCCAGGAAAGCTCCTGCAAACAGGCCTCCTGAAAAGAAGATGGTGCGATTTGGAAATGTTGGGGCATCCGGAAGATTCGGCGCGTCCATCACCTTGAACTGCTCGCCCTGCTGACGCCGCTCCAGGTCAGTTGCCATCTTGGATTGATTCATCTTCCTCAGCAGGTCATCGTAGAACGCCTGCGCCGTCTGATAATCACGCGTCAGGTTCTTGTACTGCTCCTGGACCGCAGGACTGGCCTGGATGCGATCCTGATACAGACCAATCTGGCTCTGCAGCCTGGCCTGTTCATGTTTCTTCTCGGCAATCCCCAGGTCGAGACCACGCAACTGAGCCCGAAGCTGCTGAACATTCGCCGGCTCCGGACCAGCCTGTGTCGTAGTCGCAGGAGCGGGCGGTGGTGTTGCTGGAGCCTTCGCCATCTGTTGCTGAAGCTCCTTGATCTTCCTCCGGACCGTCACAACATCAGGATAGTCGTCGGTATAACGCGAGGTCAGATCTGCTTCCTGTGCCTGCAACTGCTGCAGCTCAGCCTGTTGAGCCTGCGGTTGCAGCCCTCCATGCTGCTGCACCGTCTGGCTCTCGCGTGTCTGCTGAGCAAGGATGGTCTCTCCGTAGCTCTTGTCCTGTTCCATGCGGGCCAGCGCCTGCGTGGTGGCGTCGAGCTGAGAACTCAGGGTCGTCAACATGTTCAGGCTGGCGCCCTCGTCTCCAGGCAACTTACCGATGTAAGCCCGCTGAAACTCGGCTAACTTGGCATCCTGCTCATCGAGATTGCGCTTCGCATCTTCGAGCTGGCCTTTGAGGAAGTCCGTGGTTCCTTCCGCCGAGTTCTCGCGGTCACGAAGGTTTTGGCTTAGAAAAAGCGACGTGATCTCGCTACACACCTGTTGCGCTGTGTGTGGATCGCCAGCCCTGAAGGATATGAAAAAGCCGGGCAGGCCGTTGGTGCGCGCGATATCCGACTGAATCGGCCTGATCGTGATGTCCTTACGAACCTTGTCGATGCGGGAATCCATCCCCATGTGGTTCGAGCCATACAGGTTGAATCGCTCAATAATGGGCTGTAACCGCGAGCGGCTCAGAATCTGCTCCTGCATCGAGGCGAGACGGGCATTCAGGTCCTCTGAGATCACCGGCTTCACGTAGTCATCCGGCACCTTCTGTTGCTCAATCAGAACCAGTGTCTGAGAGACATACTGCGGTTCAACAAAAAAGGTAGCAACAACCCCAGCCATTGACAGAAGCACCATCGGCAGGGCAATGACCCACCAGCGCCGCTTCAGAATCGCGGCGTAATCCTGCAAAGTTAGAACACGATGACCAAGCATGGTAACTCCTTTAGAACTGGCCGAGCCGGGTTGAACGCGGAGTCCAGGTGACGCCAATAGCGAAGATACTTCCGACACCGCTATACACACTTGGCACCGGGGCTGAGCTGATGTTGGATTGCTCTACCGCCGTATAACTCGCGTACGCGGAAGCGTGAACGCCAAGGCGGCGAGAAACCTGTACGCCTCCATAGACACTGTTATAAGTTCCATTGATTCCCAAAGCCTGATTGATCTGCTGGTCCGTGATCAGAGCCTCGCTATGCGTGTAGCTTCCGGTAACTCCCAGCTGCCAGTCTCGGCCGTAAGAGTGCGTAAAGGACCCGACAACGTTGTCCATCAGAGAACCTTGCTGCACACCAGAACCACCATTTGCGCCTCGGTTATAGCTTAGCGAGAACGTGCTGAGTTTGTGCGTGTATGTGGCCCCAACTGAGGCTGCCACGGTGGTCCTGTCGGGAATCAGTAAACTGTTCGACGAGCTGATGAGCTGAGGTCCGGCGGATACGGTGACACTGAGAGTGTGACTCACCAGGCGCTCAACTGACAGATTGAGTCCTCGACTCTGAAACGAAAGGCAGTTGAGTTCGCTGAGTTCGGGCTCGTCGGAGATCGCGCCATAGCTGCCGTATGTGAAGATCGAGTACGTGGCCGTTCCGCTTATCGTCGTCCGCGCATCAAGCCGGTGATTGAGACCCACAGTGCCTTCGGTTGAGGTCGTGTCCAGACCTGTGTTGTCGATAAATCGAAGTATTCCCCAGTCAGCCGATCCGCTCACGGACGTCGAGGCAGTAAGCTTGCGCTCGATATTGCCTCCGAGTGAATTGGAGACTCGATTGCCATAATTCGTCAGAATGCCTCCCGCAGGTCCCTGCGCAGGTCCCGAAATCGGCCCGATATCTCCAGTTCCCGAGATTCCCGAGTAGCCTGTTGTGGGAGATTGCGGAAGATAGCTGACTGAATCCGAAACGCCAAAGACCCAGCGCGGCGTCACGAACTCCTGCGATAGCGCGAGATTTTGAAAGGTTTGGACCGTGCTTTGACTCTCTGAAGTCAAAAGGAGACCGCCGGAGTAAAGCATGCTGAACGGAAGCCGCTGACTGTCGGAAACATACCCTGCACTCCCCGAAAGGCTCGTCGTGTAATATGTCCCCGGCCCGCTGAACAGCCCATGCTGAAAAATCTCTGCTGCGCTAAGAGAATAGTGCATCGTTCCATCGGTGTTCGGGCCGCCTAGCGACGGCGCCAGTGAGGTCGCGCTTCCCGAACCATTCCCGGCAACAGCAGTCGGCGCGGCCTGACCATACATGGCCGAGCTCAATGACATAAGCGCCGTGATCATCAAAACTATCTTCATGCAATTCCTCATGGAACAACGATCGTGTCACCTGGAAGCAGAGTGATGTTCTGGCGACTATCGCCCTTTAGGGCTCCCTTGTAATTGAAGGGGATCTTCTGCTGCTTGCCCTGTTCACCGCGCAGGATATAGATGTGCTTCGAATTCGCGAAAGGGGTCAACCCTCCCCCGGCGGCAATTGCCTGCAGAGGCGTCATGCCGGCCGTCAGAGGGACAGGCCCGACATGGCCTACCTCTCCGATCAGGAAGATACGCTGGCTGTTCACTGCCGTGACCACCACGGAGACGGTGGGGTCCTGAATGTACTTCTTGAGCTTGGTCGTGATCTCTGCCGCGAGCTGCATCGGCGTCTTGCCAGCCGCCGGCATGTCCCCCGCCAGAACGAGCGAGATCATTCCGTCGGGTCTGACTGGGATGGTTCCCGAAAGCGTCGGCTCCTTCCATACCGTCACCTGCAGGACATCCTCAGCCCCGATAATGTACGTCGAGGCGTCCATCGAAGCCGCTCGCGCCCCAGAGTCGGTTGTCTTTGCTTGGGCAGGCGATGCCGGAGCGGTTGGCGCGCCTCCCTGTTGCGCCTGAGCGCCCGCTTCGAATGCCGTTGTCAATAAGACGACGGCCAGGAAGACGCAACGCCTTTTCATTGGGGTTAGTCCGTTTTCCAACACAACCATCCTTTTCTTTCCATCCCTGGGAATTGAACCAAGGCTATTGGCCATCCCATCCCGTTTAGCCAGCCCTCTCCAATGTTCATGATGCCTTTGATGCTGATTTGAGGTTCCGCACGAGTGAAATGCCAGTTCCACAGTAGGCACGTGCATCTCCAAACCCGTTCCATGGAGGCGTCCTGGCTGGCAAAATCTGCGGGCGGCAGGAAAAAGATCGCAACGCGATCATTCTCCTGCCTCTTTCATCAACTTCCTACGCAGCAGCCTACCAGTTACTGTGAATTATTTTTCCTTTTTTGTGGACTGTTTTACTGCCACTTTGGTAGACATGAACATGCAACCGGGGATTAAGTGGGCTCGCCCGGTTGGTACGGAAATTGCTCACAGGTGAGTTGTGGAGTACAACATTCAATCGGCCAGAGCTGTCGGGGCACCTGTCGAGTCTTGCACTTCAGAATCTCAGAGTTCCCAGCTCACTGAAAAGGCTGGGGATACCAAGGTTCCATCCTCGACTTCTGTCCTCTCCTGGCGTCCCTATCTCTTAATAGGTTTACTTCTTCTTGCCATCTACTATCGCGTCGCCGGCAAGCTTATCTTTGATTGGTACGATCTGCCGGACTACTCGCATGGCTTCCTCGTCCCACTCTTCGCCCTCTTTCTTCTGTGGGACAAACGCAGCGCAGTCCGTCGTACTCCTCTGGAGCCTTCATGGAAGGGCATATCGCTCATTGTATTGGGGATATTCGTCCTGATCCTTGGCGTCTACGGGGCTGATCTCTTCCTTTCTCGAGTATCGTTTCTCATGATTCTGGCAGGCCTGATATGGACATTGCTTGGCCTTCCGATGCTCAAAGAACTACGCTTCCCCATACTGGTCTTGCTGCTCGCCATCCCATTTCCGCAGATCGTCTATAACCAGATAACCTTCCCGCTTCAGCTCCTCGCCTCACAGCTCGCCAGTGCGATCCTTCCCATCTTCGGGGTCCCTGTTCTGCATGAAGGCAATGTAATCGAGCTTCCGGCTATGAAACTCGAGGTCGCCGAGGCCTGTAGCGGCATTCGCTCCCTCATGAGTCTCTTCACTCTGGCCGTGTTTTACGGCTACTTCATTGAGAAATCGACCAAACGCCGCGTGATACTCGCGTTGGCCAGCATTCCCATCGCCGTAATCGCCAACGCCGCGCGCATAACGGGAACGGGCCTTTGCGTGCAGTACTGGGATCCGGACAAGGCCATGGGATTCTTTCATGAGTTTTCGGGTTGGGTGATGTTCGTGATCTCGCTCTCATGCCTTTACGTGGTCCATCGCGTCATGCGCCTCTTCCCTTCCAAAGAAGCTGAGGTGAAAAGTACTTCTCTATGAGATCCCCTCGCTACTGGACGGTAGTTCTTCTTCTTCTGGCAACCGCTATCGTGCTGCACAGCCGGGGAGATGTGGATCGCGTCCCCACGAGTGAACCCCTGAACGACATTCCCCGGACGATTGGCACCTGGACCAGTCAGGATGTGCCGATTGAGGACGATGTTCTTGCTGTACTCGGCAAAGGCGATTTTCTGAACCGTATCTATTTGACCCGCAACGCTTCGAATCCTTCCGACCCACGACCGAACACAGTACCCATCAGCCTCTTTATCGGGTATTTTCCGACACAGCGTACAGGCCAATCGATCCATTCTCCCCAGCACTGCCTGCCGGGCGCGGGATGGACCTTTGACTCCCAGAAGTACGTTAACCTTGTCGCCGATAACGGAAAGTCTTATCGCGTGGGCGAGTATGTCATCAGCAATGGCGCGAGCAAGCAATTCGTCCTCTACTGGTACCAGGCGCACGGCCGCAGTATCGCCAACGAATACATCGCCAAGGCTTATATGATCGCGGACGCGATCCGCCTAAATAGAACTGACGGAGCCCTTGTGCGAGTCATCTCCCCCATTTTGCCAATGGAGTCGGATACAGCAGCGCGCGAACGGGTCGTCCGCTTCACCAGCCAACTGGCGCCAATGCTGCCACGGTTCATTCCGGATTAGACACGGCGAACTCCATGCTGCCCAACAACCTTCATAAAGTTATGAATTTCGCGCTGAGAAGAATTTGAGGAAATTTCGATGAGAAAAGTATCCAGACTGACGACCTTCCCCATATCCACCGCCTTGGCGACATCGCTTTTGTTGGGCTCTGCCGTTGGCTGTCATCGCGATCCGAACGTGGTGAAGCAGAAATACCTTGAAAGCGGAAAGCGCTATGCGAACGAGGGGAAGCTCAAGGAAGCTACGATTCAGTTCGCAAATGCCTTGAAGGTCGATCACAACTACGCCGAAGCGCACTACCAGCTCGCGAAGGTCTACCTCAAGAACGGATCAGCGATGCCTGCTTATGTTGAACTGAGCAAAGCCGTCGATCTTCAGCCTAATAACATCCAGGCCCGTGTCGACCTTGGAAACCTGCTGTTAGCCGGAGGGCAGCCGGCCCGCGCCAAGGAGCAGGCCAACGCAGTCCTGGCGATTCAGCCCAATAACGCGGATGCCTTCGCGCTTCTCGCTTCTGTCGCCGCATCACAGGGAGACAGAGCAACAGCGCTCGATCAGATTCAGAAGGCTCTCGCGATCGAACCAAACCGGGCGACCTTTCATACGACTCTTGGCTTGATACAAAGCTCAGATCCTTCGACCGAAGCGACAGCCGTCGATCAGCTTAAGAAGGCTGTCGATCTCGATCCCAAAAGCGCCACCCCGCACATGGTACTGGCCGCTTTGCTGCAAAAGAAGGGGGATCTCGCCGGAGCAATCGAGCAGGAGAAGGCGGCCGTCTCCGCCGATCCCAAGAACTTGATGGCACGTTCCAGCCTGGCCGAACTTTATACACGGCAGGGAGACTCGGCCAAAGCGGAGCAGACACTGCGTCAGGCTACCGAGGATCTTGGGGACACACCGCAAGGCGCCCAACTTCTTCAGAACTATTATGTTGCCACCCACCAGATCGATCGCGGCGTCACCGCCTACGCGCAACTCGTCGCGGAGCATCCAAAGAACCCCCAGCTCAAGGTGGCTTATACACGCCTTCTGCTGGCACAAAAGAACCTGCCTCTGGCACGAACCACAATCGCCGAGCTGGTGAAAACCGACGGGGGAGACCCTGACGTAGCTCTTCTCCATGGTCTTCTGCTACTCAATGACGGCAATCCCAATGATGCCTTTGACGTCCTTCAAAAGGCGGCGAAAAACAGTCCGGATAACATCCAGCTCAAGCTCGCGCTTGCCCGCGCCGCAAGAGCCAAGGGAGACATCACCGTTGCGGAACAGAGCTACCGGGATGCCACCCGTCTGAACCCCCGCAACCTCGAAGCGCAAAATGGACTGGCCCAGGTCGCTCTTGACCGGCATGACTTCACCCTTCTGGCTCAGGTCGCCGAGGCTACGATCGCCGTTGCCCCTCAGTCTTCCATGCCATATGTCTGGCGAGGTATCTCTGAAGCCAGCCAGAAGGTAATGGAGAAGGCGGACGCCGACTTTCAGCAGGCAATCAAACTGGAGCCGAGAAACTCCATCGCCTACTATGAGCTGGCTCAAGTCCGCCTTGCGGAGAAGAAGATACCCGAGGCCAAGACTCTGCTCCAGCAGTCGCTCGATACGAACCCCAACTCCGTCATGGCTCTTCGCACCCTCGTCATGCTTGATCTAAACGAGAAGCAGCCCGCAAAGGCCATCAGCCGCATTCAGGCCCAGATCGCAAAGTCTCCGAACAATAGTGAGTATTATGCGGAACTCGCTGATCTACAGACGATGACAGGTGACAAAGCGGGAGCGATCGCGAGCGCGGAGACTGCGATGAAGCTCAATCCGTCCGATGACAGCGCCGTGATGGCCTATACACGCGCCCAACTGAACTCCGGGGACGTTGGCAAGGCGATTCAAACGTGGCAGGACTGGACGAAGAACCATCCGTCGGATTCACGGGCTTACGCGATCCTGGGAACTCTTCAGGAGTCGCAGGGCGATAGGGATGGTGCCATGACTTCTTATAAGAAGTCTCTCGAAATTCAGCCTGAACAAGCTGTCGCGGCAAATAATCTCGCCTACCTGATGCTCGACACCGGGCAGAACGTTGACGTGGCCTTGACGCTTGCGCAAACTGCACGCCGTGTGCTGCCTAACTCGCCGAGCACCGCCGACACGCTGGCTTGGGCCTACTACCACAAAGGAACCTACGCATCCGCGCGAGACCTGCTGGAAGACGCCCTCAAAGCTGAACCGAACAGTGCCGCGATGCACTATCACCTCGGCATGGTGTATAGCAAACTGGCCGACAAACAAGACGCCACGCTTCATCTGAAGAAGGCCGCCGAACTGGCTCCCAACACGCAGACTGCAAAAGACGCGGAAAAGGAACTTAGCTCACTCGGCTAGAAGCTGCCTTCACCCGGAACAGAACGGCTATCGGACGCCAACATTTGACCTCCGATAGCCGTTCTTCTTGCCTGAGTGGTTAGCGGCAGGCGCAATAGCTACGCACCTACTGTAGAGGAATTTCTCATATCTCCCGCTCGAGCGTGCGAGAAAAACTTGTAGGCGTCGACGGTTTGTTTCGCGATGGAACGCCAGGATTCTTCACCAAAATTCATGTCTCTCGTATTCGCAGCAAGATGAGATCGAAGAGTTGGATTCTCGAGCAGTTTGATCAAAGCGCCTGAGAATTGATCGCTGTCCTCTGGATTGACCATCAGAGCATTTTTCCCATCCGTCAATAGCTCACGAAACACAGGTAAGTCGCTCGCAACAATCGCTTTGCCAAGCGCCAACCCTGTCGCCAATGCGCCACTCGTTGTAATGGCTCGATATGGATATACAACGATATCTGCCGATCGATAGAGCGCAACTAGTTCTTCCGCAGAAACAAACTGAAAATGCAGCCGGATGCGCTCTAAACGAAGTCGCTCGACATGTTCACGGATAGCATCGAGTAGTTCAGTTGCTCCAGTGCCTGCGATGACCAACAGAGCATTGGGAACTCTTGCTTCTACGGCCGCCCATGCATTAAGTAAAAGATCGATTCCCTTATAAGGGAAGATGATTCCCTGCCATAACACGACACTGGTATTTGATGGAATCAGAGAGTCACTCAAAATTCCCTCTTGGCTAGTATGAGGCAGATCGTAAAAAAACGGCCCGTGAGGAATCACTCTGATTTTTTCGCCCGAAACTTGAAACTCAGCTTGCAGTCTCATCTTGACGTGATCTGAGTGGCAGATGAGCCCATCGACAGTCGAATACAGCTTCAGAAACGTCCCCTTATGCTTCTCCGCTGTATCGTGGGGTAGCAGATCGTGCACAGTCAACACGATCTTCGCTCCGCGTTTGCGGCAATACATCAGGAACCAGAGATCTAGCGGGATTCGCCATTTTAACATTGGCAGATACTGCACGTGGACTACGTCGGGAGGCGCTACTAAAAATCTCGCGACAAGTGCGCTCTGATTGAGCATCGCTTCTGCGAGTTTGAATGCCCTGCGCAGAAGCCGCGGCAGGCGGAACCTGCCAACCACATCCAGTAACCCCGGATCAACCGTGATGCCACGGCTCGTAAAACAGTTTGGGTCCAGGTAATAAGTGATCGATCCAACTGTCAGGTTGACGCCCTCAGCTAGTAAAGCCTTCGACAGATAAGCTGTGTAGTAAGGCACAATCGCCCATAGGTCCATCATGAAGACCTTTGGCCGCTTTGAGACCTCAGTCACGACGCCCTCTCCCCCGAGGCCACGCTGTTCTTCCCACGCCTGGCCTCAGAGGCTCTCTTCGCAATGACTTGCTCATATAAATTCAGATAGTCTGACGTCATTCGTTCGGCAGAAAACTCATTCAAGACTCTTCTTCGTGCAGCATTGCCAAGCCGCCGGCGTGCCTCAGGATCTTGCAAGAGCGCTATCATCTGACTCGCAAGCATGTCGACGTCTTCGGCTCGAACCAGAACGCCGCTAATCCCATTCTGAATGATCTTTGGAACGTCGCCAACGGCAGTCGCGATGTAGGGCAGGCCGCTTGCCATACCTTCGAGGATCGCCATCGGCAATCCTTCATGCCGCGACGAAGAGACCATCAGGTCAAATGAGACGTACACCGACGGCATGTCGTCCCGCCGCCCCAGCAACGATACACTCTCTCGAATTCCCAACTCCTCAATCAGAGCATCGAGCTTTCCATGCTCTGGCCCCTCGCCCACAACGATAAATCTCGCCGCTGGAATCTCCCTCAATACAAGCGAAGCGGCACGAAGAAAAATATCGACTCCTTTTTCTGGCGAAAGACGCGCGACAAGGCCCACAATAGGCGACTCACCGACTGCGGTAAGGCCTCGGAGAGAGGCAGTCGCTCCACTGAACGGACGCAGGTCGATGCCGTTTCTTACGATGCGAATCTTCTCTTCCCGTACACCAGCCCCCAGGAGCCTGTCCTTCACATCATCTGAAACCGCCACCACTGCTGAATATCTCCGCAAGATAAACCGATCCAACTTGCCATAGAACGAAACCGTGGGATCATGGTCGTACCATGTGTGACATGTAGAGACGAGGGGAATGCCCGTACCCCATAAAGCGAAATAGGCATAGATATCGGCTTTGAATCCGTGCGCGTGGACGATGTCGGCCTTTGTTCGAATTGCCAGATCCCGCATAGCGACGGCTGCCGCACGATCCATCTGCCCAGAACACGGAATCAAATGAGTCTCGAGTCCCTCGCTCACTGCCCGATCATAAAATTCCAGGTTTAGATTGGAAGAGTTCGCGAATACTCCCACAGCACTGCTATGCGATCCCTCGTTCAATGTACGAGACAGGTTCAGGATCACTGCCTCAGCGCCATACATTCCTCCGCTACTGATAATGTGCAGAATCTTCATTCGCGCTGGCCTCTTCAGTCTTCCGGTTCAAAACAGCCCAGACCTTCTCGTAGAGACGATCCCCGAGGAGAGTCTTCGCGGCCACCTTCATCTGGTACTGGCGTTCGAGACTGGCCAGAGCATCGCTCTTCTGCGAGAGAAGGCCTGCAAGCCACTCCAGTTTCATATCTCCGCGCACATTCAGGCGGCCAATCATCGTCTTTAGCGGCAGTTCCTCCGCCCTGGGAATCGAAGTGTAAACCTTCGAATAACCTGCCTTTTCACAAGCCGCAAGCACCCGTCGGTTATAACGTCCACCAGGCAGGGACATCGTATCGATCATGATCCCTAGCCTATCTTCCAGGACCTGTTTTGCCTTTCCCAACTCTTCGCGCAGTTGATCTTCGCTGCAATGCGTGAGCAGGGTATGGCTCCATCCATGTGCCCCGATCATCTGCCCTGCGTTGTGCAGGGATCGCAACTCTTGCCACCCCATGTATCCGGCTTTGCTGCCGATCCAGCCAACCGTGATAAAAAAACGGGCATGTAGACCATGAGACTGCAAAGCAGGCAGGGCATAGGTATAGTTCGAGACATGGCCGTCGTCAAAGGTCACTTCAGGCGACAAGGCGGCTTTACTCCCTCTAAGCTGGGAAAACAGAGCGAGATGCTTGTCAAATTCGCTCGTATCGACGACATAGGAATACTCGCTACCCCCCGGTCGCAGTTCGTGATAAAGAAAATGAAGGCTTCGGGAAGGTTGGCACACCTGTTGTTCAGAATGCTGATTCATGCTCAAAAGTATGAGCCCCTCAAGGGCATGCCGACGCGAATATGAATCATAATGTATACGACGATGGAAGCATCATCAATGCCACGAAAGGCTACCGGCTTTGAATCAGGTTGAAACTGACTCCAGTAAACCCTTGGTGAGCGTCATTATTCCCGCGTATAACGCCGCGCCATACATCAAAGAGACCATTGATTCCGTCTTCGAGCAAACCTACAAACACTTTGAGGTCATCGTAATCAACGATGGCTCACCCGACACGCGAGCGCTCGAAGACGTCCTCACTCCATACCGCTCCCGCATCATCTATGTAAAGCAGGAAAACCGTGGGCTCAGTGGCGCTCGCAACACTGGCCTTCGTAACGCAACCGGCAGCCTCGTCGCGCTATTAGACGCCGACGACATCTGGATGCCCGACTATCTGCAGGAGCAGGTACGATTTCTCAACGAGCACCCTGAATTTGACCTCGTCTACTGCAACGCCAGGTTCTTCGGGAACTCCGTTCATGACGGCAAAGAATACATGACCGTCTGCCCCTCAGAGGGCGAAGCAACAGCATCTGCCGTCATCTCCCACCGTTGCCACGTCTTCGTTTCAGTTACTGCACGCACCTCCGTCCTGACCTCGTTGCTGTTTGATGAATCCCTGCGATCATGCGAAGACTACGACTGCTGGATTCGCCTCACCGCCGCCGGCCATCGCATCGGATACCACCGCAAAGTTCTGGTTCGCTACCGAAAGCACGACGCGAGTCTCTCAGCCAACCCCACATGGATGACGGAAAGCAACATCAAAGTCCTCGACAAGTCTCTCCCTCTCTGGCCCCCGGATTCAGACGAGGGAAAAGAACTGCGGATGGCTCGGGCAGAAAGGACAGCCGAGCTTGAAATCCTCAAAAGCAAGCTCGCACTGAGAGAGGAACGTATCCAGGATGCGATCGTTCACCTTCAGGCAGCCAACAGTCACTACAAGAGTCCTAAGTTGTCTCTCATTACGTCCGTGCTCCGCTTCATGCCCGGTCCGGTGACCGCACTCTACAATTGGCGCGGGTCGATGTTCAGAGCGCATCGCCACAGATAGTCACGATCTCAGGGCTTATATTGAAATGCTCCGATATCGACTGCACCATTGGGTCTGGCAACTCCATCGTGATCCGTACTCAACCCCGGAACAGCCACACCTGCGCCACGCGCCGGACTCCCGCTCGTCAGATGGAAGTCGATGCTGTCCAGGCTGCCCTCGCCCTTCCACGCGGGCATATTCGCGATCTTCGGATCGGTGCAGTGTTCCGTAAACCCCGACGGGCAGCTTCGCATGTTGTAGTAAAAATTATGGTCCGACTTCAAGACCCCGCGCGGTACGTCCGGCGTGTAGAAGATCCCCGGCGTTCTTCCGTCAGCTGGATACTTATATCCGATATTGAGATTGTTCTGGTAGATGATGTTCGCCTTCGAGCACCCTCCCGCGCAGCCGATGTCATAACTCGTCGTGCCATACCCGGCGTAGCTGTTGTTCTGCAGGATATAGTTACCACCGTCAGTGACATAAAAAGTAATGCCGTCACCGCCCGCTCTGCAGTACAGCGAAAGGTACCGATTGTACTTCTCAGGAGCACCGCTGAAAGGCGCAGATAGCCTTTGGCAGTTGTGCACGGTCAAATTATTTTGGAAGACAACCTTCTGCATGGCTCCCATCTTCCACTGTTGCCCCATGTTGCCGTACGCGCTTGAATTCGTGATTGAGATCAGGCTGCCGCTCGTATGCAAAAGATCAAAGCCATCCTGCGTGTTATAGCGAATCGTGCAGTGGTCACAGGAGAAATTCAGCGGAGTATCCGGCGTTCCGATCCCGTCGCCGTATCCTCCGTGATCCTGGTCGAAACAGCTGAAGACGGGTATCTGATGCTGTATCGGATACTCCTCATTGCAACCGTTCCATTCGATCGTCAGATAAGACGCCTTCACCGTGGATCCAGGAGCGTTTTTGGTCCCGCTTCCGTTATCGAAGTCCCATCCCGCCATGCCATTGAAAGCGATTCTTACGCGCTCTACGGTGAATTCACCACCGATTGGCCCTATGATTCCCCGCGACGTAAACCCATGAATATCGAGGTCGCGCAATTCGATATTTCCCGACTCCTGATCCGTCACAATCCCCGCACTGGCAAAATCCGACAACGGGTACGATGAGCTGCAGCCTTCCGATGCAGGATAGCCCGCTCCTGCCTTCGTACATTGGCTATGATCGGTCAACTCTATACATTCAACGTCCACATATTTTGATCCCTGAAGGCTCATCACAGCCCCCACCGCATATCCACCGAACAGTTGCGTCTTCTGCTTGCAGTTTCCGTATTGCTCCCCCAGGAAACGAGTCGGATGACCTGGAGTCCCTGAAGGAATGGGCGGCATACCGCAGCTGTAGGGATCGCCGGGACACGAGCCCCAGATGTCGTGTGGATTCGGCCCCCGATACCCCATTCGATACGGTCCACCGTGAATCACCACCGTATCTCCGCCTTCAACTATCCAGCGTTTGTTGTTGTAGTCGTCATTCGTAAACAGATAGTACGGATGCTTAAAAGCACAGGGCTGCACTGAACCCTTGCCGCGATACGCTGCGTCGGTTTTGCCAGTGCATTGCTTTCGGTCGCCGCCATCAGGCCGGATAAACCATGTATGGGTTGCCGATGTCTGTGCCCTGGTTATCTGAATGCTGCTATGGAAGAATCCGACTAAGAGGAAAAGCGTTGCAACTGCAAGGCAACGCGCAGCAATCAACCAGCTCCCGTTCAACATATGTCTCCAATTCAAATTAAGCAATCCGCCGTCATACTGCGCTTACTCTTCAGAAACAGCTTGCGCCCCTCTCAGGCGCCATTCGGCTTCCCGCACAAGCGAAGCGGCAAGCGCCTTTCCTTTGCTTCCAAAATTGTCAAAACACCACGGCGAGCAAAACGCCTTGATTGCAGCCTTGCGCGATTCAGGGAAGAGTCCCTTTTTCCTTAGCAGATAAGCTATCGCTTCGTACTGCTTGCCTTTGTTCTCTCGCACAATTCGATGAAACTCGGGCGGAACAATACTCTCAACGCGCTCATAGAAATCTGCATTCATTCTGTGCCAGAAGATATCTCCCTTACCCCAAAAAGCACTTGTTGGATTGACGGTATAGTCCGCCATCGATCTATCCAGCAGAACAATATCTCCGGAGAGAGCCGCGACAACATACAGCGGCCAATCGGTAAGTGGAGGAACATCGAAATACCACCGCGGCAAACGACGATTGATACCGTTGCGGAAAACAACCGATGGTGAAGGGAGAAAGTTCTTGTTCAGAATATCCACCATGCCGTGACGTCCCGCTGCCACTGTTGGATACCTGTCACGGATGACCTCGCCTGCCCCCGTAACCCATCTCACGAAATGGCCGCAGATCATAACGGAAGAATCGCCTTCCAGAGTCTCCACCTGAAGAGACAACTTATTCGGATCAGTCCAATAATCATCGGCGTCAAGCCATGCAATGTACTTCCCTCTGCACTGCTCGAATAAATCGTAGTAATTGCGCTGAGTCCCAACATTCTTGTCCCGTGCAATTACCCGTATCTTCTCCGGATATCGCGCGCGGTATGATTCGGCAACTCCAACTGTTCCGTCCGTAGAGCAGTCATCGCCAATGACTACTTCAAATGGAAAGGCCATTTTCTGCGCAAGAGCGCTCTCGATCGCTTTCGCGATCACAGCCTCACTGTTGTATGAGGTAATTGCAACGCTTACCAGAGGATCGGATTGTCTTACCGAGTTTGAGCCCGTTTGCATTACGACATGGCCTCCCGACAAATTTTCAAATTGCCCGGAAAGTCTGCGCAACAAACACGTCGGGTATCTACGCTCTGGAAAGTACGACGCGATTTTGCCCCGCAGGGCTGCCTGCCCCGCTAAAATACTAGCGCATCACATCGGTATACGCTGCAGACATTTCGTCAACGTACTTCGCGAGAGCATAATGCTGCCGCACATGCTCACAGGCCGTCAATCCCATCTGCCTCGTCTTATCTCGGTCCTCAAGCAGTGAAGTAAGAATCTCTGCAAGCTCTTTGCTATCTCCGTGGCGATGCAAATATCCGTTCAATCCGTTTTGGACAATCTCTGGGATACCGCCGACTGCCGTTGCCACAACCGGCTTCCTCATTGCCATGCACTCAAGAATGCTCAATGGAAAACCCTCCCTGTGCGTGCAAAGCACACAAATGTCCATCGCGGAAATCAACTCGGGTACCTTGTCTCGATGGCCTGTGAAGATGAATTTATCGAATATTCCCAATTCCCTTAACTTCGCGGCAACCTCGGCATAATGACGTCGGTTCAGGTCAACAATCGAGTTGTCGCCAACTACCACGAAGCGAGCCTCAGGATGTTTCGCCAACACGATCAAAGCGGCCGCAGCCAGCGTGAAATAGTCTTTCTGCGCCGACACACGGGCAACCATCCCGATCAGCGGGCAATCGGCCGGGATATTGAGTTCTGCTCTTATCCTGCGCCCAGATTCGCTCATATCGCTCTCAGGAACATCCACCGCGTCGTAAATAACGCGGGCTTTGCTCTTCGCGAGGGCAAGAGGAAAGCTCTCTCGGGCCTCGTTCGACACAAAGATAAAGCTATGGACCGGCAACAGACACAGACGCTGCCGCAGACTCAGGTGCGCGTAAGTAACGCGTAGATGGCATACGTTACGAGTCCTTGCAAGAAGGGCAGCGAGGCTATTGTGATAAGCGGCTTTCTCATCTGAGAAGTGAACAATATCCGCCTTTATCTGTCTGAGCTGGCGAGCAACCGTCTGTGAGGCTTTGTAGTAGCGAGTCCAATGCCTGAGGCTCGGTTCCGGGGCGGCGTAGACCACGGTCTCGACTCCCAGGCTTTCGAAACGCGCCCTCAACTCGCGGGCGTCTTCAAGGCAGAACGCAACGTTACGGAACCTCTCTTTTGTCGCATCCGTCATACGCAACGTGGCAATCTCGACTCCGCCAATACCACTCCACGGCATGAAGTGCGCAACGGTTGGCCTTGGATCAAGAACTCCGTCCAAACGAATATCTCCCAAAAGGAAAAATACTATCGAGTCTCCGCCAGAAACAGAGATCGCACTCGCGGAAGCACCTGATTTCGAACATAAACTCGGAAGACCGCGGCAACCGCGAGAAAAAACACAGGAAGCAGTGCCAGAGTCTGCAAAAGAAACACAAGAAGGTTGCGCGGGGGAAACATGACATTCACGAAATGAGATGCAATGGCAAATGGAACGGCAGTCAAGAACATCGGACCCCAGACACCCCAAACTACTCTCGGTCCTCCGAGCCCGAGTAGCCTTGTAAAGACCACCGGCCACAAGACAAGATGCACAAGCAGGCTGGGGATCAACGTTCCTATCGCCACTCCATATATCCCAAATTTGCGCGCCAGAATGATGCTCAAAGACAGATTGGCGACCGCCTCGACGACCGCCCACTTTGCCATGATCTTGTGTTTTTCGATCCCGTAAGCAATCGCACCCGCCGTATTGTTCGACAAAGAAAACAAAAGCGCCGTTGCCAAAATGATCAAAACAGTTCCGGAACTCTGCTCATACTGTGAGCCCATCCACAAGCCGATGAAAGCTCGGCCGCGAACGAGCAGGGTGACCAGAATCGGTAAAGAGATCGTCATCACAGCGCGCGTGCCATTGCGGTAAAGGCCAAGCAGCTTCTGACTGTCGCCCGCCGCCTCATACGTACTCGCCGCTGGAACGAATGTCAGGGTCATCGATCCGACGACTTGATCTGTGTAGCGGCACAGGGAGTTGCCGATTGAGTAGAAGGTCACTGCACTGGCGGAAACAAAAGCGCCCACGACTAGATTGTCCGTCTGATAGACAAGCTGTATGGCGATCGTGATCAGGAAGACGTAAAAACTGTACGACCACAGCTGTCTCAGAATATCTCGTCCAGGTCGGGCAAGCCTTATCCTCAACTCCGGATATATCCGTCGCGAAATCTGCAGCAACAACAAATTCGATACCAATGCAGCGAAGAGTTCGCACCCCGCGATCGCCACGATTCCGTGCCCGCTCTTCAGGACAAAAACCACTCCGGCCGTCCGCAACGCAAGCTGGACGAAGGTCACATAGCCTTGCAGGTCATAGCGGTTCAGGCCTGAGAGAACGCCGCCGAAGACTCCGACGCACATCCCAATCGCCGTCGTGACTCCAATAATCATCACGGCTTTACGCGCGTCGCCCGCAAGCTCCGGGGGAATCTTGAAAAGGAGAGGAAATACCGCCGCGAGCACCCAACTCAACACCAGTACCACGACGCTTATCTGAACACGGACCCAAAGGGCAGCCGAGATAGCATCCGATGCCCCCTGATGATCGCCCTTCGTATGCCCTTTTGAGATAAACCGCAGAACCGAACTGCGCATCCCAAGATCGAGAAGCATCAAATAGTTCACGGTGGAGATAGCTAGAACCCAAACACCGTATGCGACGTTTCCCAGGTGATGAACGATATATGGCGACAGGAAAAAACCGACAGCCATATTAGCCGCGGTCGCAAGCCAATTCGACATGACGTTCCGCGCGATATGCCGTACACGCAACTGCAAAGCAACACTCCCCCGGGCGACCTTAGTGTAACGCAGCGAAGGTGTTTATCTTGTTCGCTGCCTACGACCTTCGTAGCACGCCCTTGACCCTTTTCGATGCCGTATCATTGCGATGCGATCGTTTGTTCAAGCCAATTCACTGCGCAGTCGTCTAGCGGCACTGGAGAACCTGTGAGCGTCACAACAATTCTTGCCAATACGCTCGTCGGTGCTTGCACCCCCAGAGAGACCGCGTCATGAAAGTCCTCTTCTGGCTCTCCTTCGCTCTCATTGCATACGCCTATTTCGGATACGCCGTTTGGCTTTGGCTATACGTCCGCATCAGGAGGCAACCGATCCGCAGCCAGCTCATCACGCCCTCGGTTTCCATTGTGATCGCCGCTCGCAACGAAGAGAACAATCTTCCCGCAAAACTCGAAAACCTTCACCTGCTCGAATATCCGAAAGAGCGCCTTCAGATTGTCATAGCTTCCGACGGTTCGACCGACCGAACGCCCGCAATCCTGCGGGCAGACGCCGCCGTCGTCCCTGTGATACTCAACGAATCCGATGGCAAAGCATCCGCCCTGAACGCAGCCGTTGAGCGGGCCACGGGCGACATTCTCGTCTTCCTCGATGCCCGCCAGACGGTCGAGCCTAACGCCATCTCAGAGCTTGTGTCATGTTTCGCAGACCCTGACGTAGGAGCCGTCAGTGGCGAACTTCTCCTCGAATCCGAAGCCGGGGTTCCCGACGCAAACGCGCTCGGCATCTATTGGAAGATCGAGAAGGTCGTCCGCAGGCTTGAGTCCGCCTCCGGCTCCGTCGTTGGCGTCACCGGAGCCATCTACGCTATCCGCCGCGATCTATACAAGCCGATTCCCCCTGGAACCATTCTCGATGATGTCTACGTACCGATGAATGTGGCCCGAGCAAATAAGCGCGTTATCTTCCAGCCCGCCGCTATAGCACGCGATCGCCTCTTCAGCGAAAAGGGAAAGGAGTTCTCGCGAAAGGTCAGAACGCTGACCGGAAACTACCAACTCCTGCACCTCGCTCCATGGCTGCTCTCGCTCGGAAACCCCTTGCTCTTTCGTTTTATCAGTCACAAATTTCTTCGGCTTCTGGTTCCCCTGTTTTTGATCGTCATGCTGATTACATCTGCCACCATTCCCAGTCCCTTCTATCGAGCGCTATTTGCTCTGCAGGCCCTCTTTTATCTGGGAGCAGCGTGCGGCACCCTCAGTCCTGCCATATGCAGGTTCAAACCAGTTGCAATCGCCAGCACCTTCGTCATGCTTAACGCGGCGGCGGTCCTGGCGTTTTACAATTTTGTCACCGGACGCAACAGCGTCTGGGTTCGCTAATCTCGGCCTGCATCATACTGGAGTATGCGCCTCACAGCGCACGGAGACCGTAACTTGGGTACTGGGCTAGGACATTACATTCCGGTTGTCGCTTACATCGCTTGCTGGGTGATGTGCCTGGTAGCTTTGGCCGGTAAGCCGCGCTATACCTTCTATCTAACTCTCCCACTGCTACCCTACCGCGCTCTCCGAGATCACTTCCTGGACTACCCTCTCGGTGGAAACATCCTCACCATCATGGTCCTCACCACCATCCTTGGTGCCCTGCTCCACGGCAAACGCCTTCCGAAAACCAAGCTCTATCTCATCTGGGCCATCTTCGCCTTCTATCTGTATCTGTCCATGTGGCTCGGCACCGCTTTGGGCAATGCGCCGCCTCCCCTTTGGCTCTCCGACGACAACTTCCTCATGTGGAAGGATTACCTTCTCATCCCGCTTGTCTTCGTAGCTGCCGGCCTGGTCATTGAGGACCGCAAGACCCTCAAAAACGTCCTCATCATCACGGCTCTCTCTCTCCTCCTGATCGATCGCACCGCGCTGGCTAACAGCATGTCCAGATCATGGGCGCACTTCGATGAAAACAAGCGTGACGGCGGCCCGCTCGGCTTCGCCGGCTCCAACGGACTTGCGGCATTCCTCGCGCAGTTCGCGATGTTCTTCTGGGGCTTCGTGCAATTCGTCAAGACAAAGAAATACAAGCTGCTTGGCTATGGCCTTGTCGCTCTTACACTCTTCGCAACGATGTACACGTTCTCCCGCGCCTCCTACATTGCCGTAGTCGCTGGGGCCTTTCTTCTTGGCGTCCTGAAAGACAGAAAGCTGCTTATCTTAGTCGGAGTCTTCCTGTTTACCTGGCAGCTCGTCGTCCCCAAGGCCGTCACTGAGCGCGTCAACATGACCGAAAACTCAAATGGGCAGCTTGAAGCATCGGCGCAGGAGCGCGTCGACCTCTGGACGGCAGCCAAAGAGACCATCATCAGAAACCCCATCTTCGGAACCGGCTACGCCACCTTCCAGTACGGACACCACGAAGATAATCTCAAGGACACGCATAATTGGTACGTGAAAGTCATGCTGGAGACTGGGATCATCGGCGCCATCATCGCCCTCGTTATGCTCGAGCAGATGATCGTCCTGCCGTTCCGGCTCTTTCGCAATGCCCAGGACCCTCTCTACAAGGGACTCGGGCTGGGACTCTTTGTCGCCATCATCTGCAACATGATCCTCAACTGTTTCGGCGATCGATGGACGTATCTCGAGATCAACGGCCTGCTTTGGGTACTCGTTGCAGCCGCTGCGCGCGCCATATCTCTCCCGGAATCAGATGAGGACCTTGCCGCTGCTCCCGTTGACTCCATTGCCGACGTCAACCCCTATATGGCATACCGGTGAGGTCTTTCATAATCGACGCTCATGATCTGGTAAGCCCTGCGTCACAAATTACACTGAATCACTGCCCCGGTCCCTCCTATGATCACTCCTCTGCACCCGGAACAATCGGCCCTCCCCAAGGTTGACTCTGCATCTCTCCCCCACGTCCTCCTCGTCGTGGACCAGTTCCCAAAAGCTCTCGGCGGTGGCGAGCGAGTCCTTCTCAAACTCGCATCACTCCTGCCTCAATACGGATATCGCGCCTCCATCCTCACCTTTGACGTCCATCGCGAAACGACAGCGCTCAAATCACCGCCCTGCCCTATCTACCTGCTCCCTCTCCAACGTACGTATGACCTCCACGCAATGCGGGCCGCCCTGCATCTCCGGCGATTCCTGAAAGACCAGCGGATTCAGGTCGTGCAGACTTTCTTCGAGAGCTCCGACATCTGGGCGGGCTTCGTCACCAAGACGATGTCCGACGCAAAGCTCATCTGGAGCCGCCGCGATATGGGAATCCTCCGCACCTCCAAGCATCACATCGCCTACAGGCTCATGGCCGGTCTCCCGGACGCCGTCTTCGCCGTCTCCGACCTCGTTCGCCAGCATTGCATCGATGTCGACCACATCGACCCCGTGCGAGTCCTCACCATCTACAACGGCCTCGATCTCTCCGCCTGGAGCGCGCCTCCGTCGCCCACCAGGAACCGCGATCGCATCGTGATTACGACCGCCGGCCACATCCGGCGCGTCAAAGGACACGACATCTTCATCAAAGCCGCCGCAATCCTAGTCCGGCAGTTCCCCCAGGCATTCTTCAGCATCGCAGGCGATGTGCTCGAACCTGGCTACTTTGCCGAGCTAAAGACACTCGTCTCAAACCTCGAACTTACGGAACACTTTCACTTCCTCGGCGGCGTCTCCAACTTGCGTGAGCACTTGGCCGCCGCCGACATCTTCGTGCTCCCATCCCGCAGCGAGGGCTTCTCCAACGCCATCGTCGAAGCCATGGCCGCCTCGCTCCCCGTCGTCGCAACCGACGTCGGGGGGAACGCGGAGGCGGTACGCGATGGCGTCACCGGCTTCATCGTCCCTCCCGAACACCCCGAAGCCCTGGCCGCCGCAATCGCCCGCCTTCTCACGGATTCCGCCAAGGCAAGCGAGATGGGCTCCGCCGGCAAAGCCCTCGCCGCAAAGGAGTTCACCCTCGACGTCATGATGAACCGAACTACCGAAACCTACGGAAAACTCCTGGCTGCACAGTGACCCGGCCCCCCGACGCCGCGGGCATTCCAGCATGGTCCAGTCCACCGACACAACGAAATCGTAAAAAGATCAATCCAACTGTGTGAATGCTGGGTTGATTTCTAGCTGGAATCTGCCATAGACCGAACATCGGTACTGATATGTCTTCTTGGCAAGCTGCACTAAGACAGCTGCCAGTTTTGCAATTCCTTTATTCCGAGAAGGTTCGCGATGCTCTATTCCAAGCTCTCGTCGGGGCTCGCCAACACGGGCCTCCTTCGAATCTTCGACCTGTTGCCGTCCAGGCCCGGCGTAGTGGCCTTGTGCTATCACCGCATCGGCAATAGTGAAGAGTCAGCCGGCAATCGCGATCTCTTCTCTGCAACTGCTGAACAGTTCGACTATCAGCTTTCCTATATCAAGCAGAATCTTCCCACTCTTCTGCCGCACGAGCTCGCAGAACTCACCACAAGCAAGAAGCAGCTCACCCGCCTCCATGCTGTCCTCACCTTCGACGATGGCTACTTCGACAACTACACCGTAGCCTTTTCTCTATTGAAGCAGCACAATCTTCGTGCTGCCTTCTACCTCGTCAGCTCCTTCGTCGGAGCAGCATATCTTCCCTGGTGGGACGAGATCGCGTATCTCGTTCGTCATACTTCACAACCAAAACTGTCGGTCCGCTCCGGCCCGGCAATCACCGTTGACTTGGGTGCCGGCGTCGAGCACGCAATTGACCAGCTCGTTCAAGCGTATAAGTCGGAAGCAAACCACGATCCTGCCGCATTCTTACAGGAACTGCGCACTGAAGCTAACGTCGATCTTCCTCATCCAACAAGGCAGTTCCTCAACTGGGATGAGGCAAAGGAGATGGCCGACGCCGGGATGGAGATCGGCGCTCACACCCACACACATCCGTTACTCAGCAGGTTGTTGCTACCTGAACAGCGGGCAGAACTGGCGCAATCCAAAGCAATCATCGAGCAGAAACTCGCGCTGCCTATA
Source organism: uncultured Acidobacteriaceae bacterium (assembly GCA_963741395.1). Classification (GTDB taxonomy): domain Bacteria; phylum Acidobacteriota; class Terriglobia; order Terriglobales; family Acidobacteriaceae; genus Edaphobacter. The sequence goes on along the minus strand of CAVUHV010000001.1, from coordinate 135,199 downwards.
ACCTCGCTCGCCTATCCCAACGGAACCCTCAAAGACTTCACCCCCGACACGCAACGAATCGCGCGAGAGGTGGGATACACGACGGCCTTCTCACTCTACGGAGGCATCAACCCTCCCGCCGGGGGCGATCCCTACAACATCTTGCGAAGATCGCCCAAGGCATTGCCTGTCTCATTTCGAACAGATCTCCTCCTGGCCTCCCGCTTGGGCACCAGAGCCGTCACGCAACCTGCGACCTCCCCTGCCCATTAAAGCAAACGGGGAGAGATTGACTCTCTCCCCACCTGGCATTCTTACAATCTCCCGTCTAGCAGCGAACGATCTTCGGCGACTTGATCCCCTTCGTCGCATTGCGCGAATCCACCACCAGCTTCGACTTCGCGACGATCTCTTCATAGTCGTAGTCAGAGTGGTCCGTCACAATCAGCACACAGTCGTACTGCTCCAGGTTCTCAAGCGGCGTACAGGTCATATTCAGGTTGTAGTGCCTGCCGCGACCAACCGTCGGGAAGTAAGGATCGTTGTACAGAACCTCCGCTCCCTCCTCGCGCAGCAACTCAATGATCGTCAGCGACGGAGACTCACGCAGATCGTCGATGTCTTTCTTGTAGGCCATCCCCAGCATAAGAATCTTCGAACCATTCAAGGCCTTCTTGTGCTGGTTCAACCCCTTGGCCACAGACTGCACCACGTAAGCCGGCATCGCCTCGTTGACCTCGCCTGCCAGCTCGATAAAGCGCGTGTTGAAGTCGTACTCCTTCGCCTTCCAGCTCAAATAGAACGGGTCGATCGGAATGCAATGCCCACCCAGCCCCGGCCCCGGATAAAACGGATGGAACCCAAACGGCTTCGTCGAAGCCGCATCGATGACCTCCCAGATATCAACGCCCATCCGCAGCGAAAGCACCTTCAGCTCATTCACCAGGGCAATGTTCACGCAGCGATAGATGTTCTCCAGCAACTTCGTCATCTCCGCCGCCTGTGTCGACGACACGCGAACCGCACGCGTAAAGATTCCCTCGTAGAGCGTCGCCGCGAGTTCCGTCGCAATCTCCTCGTGGCCGCCAACAACCTTCGGAATGTTGTGTCGCGCCACAGACGTATTACCCGGGTCTTCGCGCTCCGGCGAGAACGCGACATAGAACACGCCACGCTCCTCGCGAGATCCCTTACCCTGGACCTTCAACCCGTGCTTGTTCCCCGCCTCGAGAATCGGAATCATCAGCTCTTCGGTCGTCCCCGGATACGTCGTGCTCTCGAGCACCACCAACTGCCCTTCCTGCAGCCATGGCGCTGCCGCCTTGGCCGTGTTCTCGACGTAGCTCAAATCAGGCTCGCGGTGCTCCGTCAGCGGTGTGGGAACGCACATAATGATCGCGTCCATATCCGACAGGCGCGAAAAATCCGCAGTCGCCCGCAGCCCTTTTTTCTGCGCAGCCTGAATATCCTCCGCAGGAATCCGAAAGATGTACGAACGCCCGGCCTCCAGGTCTGTCACCTTCTTCTGGTCGATATCGAAGCCGGTAACTTTAAAACCAGCTTCGGAGAAAAGCAGCGAGAGCGGCAACCCTACATATCCCAATCCAATAACGCCAATCTTCGCCGTTCGTGCCTCCAGGCGCTCGTAGCGCTCGCGGGCAATCTGCGGTAAAGCAACTTCACTCATAGTCGGCATGCTCACAATTATCGCATCCAGCAAAACGCTGTTGCGCCTTTCTGCACTCTTCAGAAACATCAGCAAACACGCGCTCTTGCGTGCGTGAATCTATCGTAAAAAAACTCTTGCCGTGGAGCCGCCCCGGACCTGCCGCCACGCCCTTTTGATTCTATCGGGACTTTACAGCATCGCCCCGCCCTGTGGCTCCAACCCGTTGCGGCAAATGACCCTGCACAAAAGTCGCATAGACTCAGACGAATACAACAGGCACCATAACTATTCGCATCTCTCTGTGTATCCCGGAACAGCCTTCGCCTTCAGACCAGTAAAATCTCGAAGGGTCCAGGGATATCTAAAAATCAATCTTCCGGGGAGCAATTCAGATGGCGCGCTATTTGATTACAGGAATCGCAGGCTTCATAGGGTCAACACTCGCCCATGCTCTGGTCGAACAGGGTCACGAAGTCCGCGGCATCGACAATCTCACCACCGGAAACCTCGCCAACCTCGAAGACATCCGGCACTCCATCTCTTTTCAGCAGATGGACCTCCAGGATGCCCCGGGAATGAAGTCGGCCTGCGAAGGAGTTGATTACATCCTCCACCAGGGCGCCCTCGCCTCCGTCCCCCGCTCTGTGAAGGACCCGCTTACCTCGCACGAGTCCAATATCAACGGCACCCTCACCCTTCTCTTAGCAGCTCGTGACGCGAAGGTTCGCCGCATCGTCTACGCCGCATCGTCCTCTGCCTACGGAGATCAGCCCACCCAGCCCAAGCAGGAGGACATGCTTCCCCGCCCCCTCTCGCCTTACGCCGTCCAGAAGCTCACCTGCGAGTACTACATCCAGGCCTTCTATCGCGCCTACGGCCTCGAAGGAATCTGCCTTCGCTACTTCAATATCTTCGGGCCTCGCCAGGCTGCGGACTCGCCCTACTCCGGGGTCATCGCGCAGTTCACCTACAAGATGATGGCCGGTATCACGCCAACGATCTTCGGCGACGGCCTCACCAGCCGCGACTTCACCTTCGTCGACAACGCCGTTGGCGCAAACCTGTTGGCCTGCAAAGCTGCCGGTGAAATAGCGACCGGCCGCGTCTTCAACATCGGTACCGGCGGCAGCCACACCCTCAACGAGGTCTACGAGACCATCGCCGGCCAGCTCGGCTTCACGGGCAAACCCATCTACGGCCCGGAGCGTGAAGGGGACATCAAACACTCCCTGGCAGACATCACCCGCGCCTCAACAGAACTCGGCTACAAGCCCCTGGCCGGATTCCATGAGGGCTTACGGAAGACGGTCGACTGGTACGTTGAAGAAAAAACCAAACATGAGGCGGCTGCTCTTCAAGCCTGACCTCAGAACAACTCCCACCTTCTGCTTGCCACCTGCGAACAACGAGCAAAACGAAAGGGCCGCCAGAAATTATCTGGCGGCCCTTAATCTATCGCTGATCTGTATACGGAGTGCTCCCGCCCCCCGCACAAAAACCAGACTTAGCTACGTGCCCGCATCCTGCGGAACGTCTCACCTGCGGCACCGATCAGGCCAGTGCCAAGCAGAAGCAGAGAGCCAGGCTCCGGAACGCTCGTCAGTGTGGCGTCGAAGTCAACACCGGAGGGGTCGAGTCCCGGAGTTTGATCACCTGCCTGCTGAACAACGAACGTAAGCGTGTTTGTACCGCTCAGGTTCAGGCCGGAAAGATCAACCACATCCTGCAGAGTGCAGTTGGGAACGTCGTCTGCGCAGTGAATGTTCGTACCCAGTGCGCCGAAGGGAACGATGAGCGTGCCGTTCAGCAGTACTTCGGTCGTGTCATCCGCCAAAACGTCGATGGAGCCGCTATACACACCAGTGGCAGTGAAGGTGGTGTTAAAGGTGTAATAGCCAGTTGCGGGATTTACCGTCCCGACTGGACCTGCGGTCATGGCATAGCCAACCCAGGTCGAGTTCGGAACTGCCGCCTCCCAGACAGTTGAGGGATCCAGGAAATAGCTATTGCCCGTTCCGGTGGATGGAGTGGTAGTAGCCGAGAAACCCGCATAGTTCATTGCTGTGTTGGCATTCCCCAATGCGGATGCACCGGTTGCGTAACTGCCAAGTTGAATGGTGTCTGCAGCTGCGAAAGCGGTCGCCATTACCAGAACCGCCCCCAAGGCAGAAATCTTCGAATAGAATTTCATGCAAAGTCCTCCTGAGTTATCCGCCAAAATGAGCGGTCGAAAAGATAACAAGAGAACCAATTACCCTGGGCCCATGGCGACATCGCTCTGAAAACCCTGCCGTTCTCTTACCTTGCTCTTATGCAGTTCGGATTCCAAAGGGTTACAGACAATTTATCAATCATTTACGCCATAACCCTTAATCTAACTGTGCATTTTCTTGCATATTTACTAAGTATGGGAGCGTGCAAAAGAGATAATTCTTTTCCCATCGCTATCACTCTATTTCCCTATTACTTGCCACATCGAAACTCATTGCACAGGCCCCTTAGCCCCTACCCCACACGCTGTTCAACAAGAAAGTCGCCAGCTTTACTGGCGACCTTCTTGGTTTCCGATCTATGCGGCAGGTCGCTCCCGACAACCTGTTGCATAGATGAGATAGCTAAAGCTACCCGCGACGCATCTTTCGCGTTATCGCGCCAGCCGAAGCAATCAGACCCGTTCCCAGCAGCAACAGCGAACCGGGCTCCGGAACGGATGTCAAAGTGGCATCGAAGTCAACGCCGGAGGGATCTAGTCCGGGAGTTTCGTTGCCTGCTTGTTCCACAACAAACGTGAGTGTGTTCGTACCGCTCAAATTCAGACCAGTAAACGAGAGCGTGTCCCCCGCTGAGCAGTTGGGTACACCGACTGCGCAGTGAAGGTCGGTACCCAAGCTACCGTCATTAAAAAGGACCATCGAGCCATTTAGAAACACCTCGGTGGTGTCATCTGCCAGAACATCAAAGGTACCGCTGTACACTCCGGTCGCGGTGAACGTTGTAGTAAAGGTGTAAAAACCAAGCGCGGGATCCGCCGTCCCGACCGGACCCGCGGTCATGGCATAGCCTACCCAAGTCGAATTTGGAACCGCCGGCGCCCAGACAGTGGAGGGATCCAGGAAGAAGCTACTTGCTGTTCCGCTGGATGGGGTGTTCGTAGCCGAGAAACCCGCATAGTTCATCGCTGTATTGGCATCCCCCAAAGAGGATGCACCGGTTGCATAACTGCCAAGTTGAATAGTATCCGCTGACGCGAAAGCGGCTGCAAATATCAGCACCGCCCCTAAGAAAGAAGCTTTCGAATATAGTTTCATTAATAATCCTCCCCAACTGACCGCCCTCAGGGCGGTAAAGCTCACATATGGTTCAGGATTCGCTTGAGCCCAGAAAAATTCTTACCAAGAGCGCTATCTCGAAACTGGAGTCCGGATTAGTGTCCGTTGGCTCTCACAACGGGTTTGCCATCCTTATGTGCAGATCAGCGGCCAAATCAAGCATCATACACATCAACTACTTAGCCAAAGAGACCGGCGTATCTGTGCAGACTCTTGCGTAAGATGTGGGAAATACACGCACACAGGAGCATTCTCCGCCCTGCCAGTTAATAAACTGGTAACGATCGGCAGATCAGCGGTCGTTTCCTTTCAACGAATCGCCCCACTCGAGCGAATACGAATTTAGAAAACCCGTGTGTCCGTCGAAGGAAGTCGCCGGCGAACGCTGGCGACTTCCTTCGTTCCCGATCTATGCGGCAGGTCGCTCCCGACAACCTGCTCCACAGATGTAGAAGCTACCCGCGACGCCTCCTGTGCATCATCGCGCCAGCCGAAGCGATCAGCCCGGTTCCCAGCAGCACCAGCGAGCTGGGCTCGGGAACTGCTGTGTCGACCGTGGCGTCCCAGTCGAGGCCCAAGTCATAACTGCCAATCTGTTGCACATCAAAAATGAGGGTATGAGTTCCGGGCGTCAACAGAGCAAGTGCACCCGGGATCTGGGCTTGCGTTACTGTATCCACGTTCAGGCAGTCGGGCAGGTTGTTCTGGCAGATCGTGTTGCCGCCCGCCGCCGCCATCATGAGAGTGTCTCCGCTGCTGACTCCATCTAGGTAAACCACTGCCGTGTCATCGGCAAGAATACTGAACGAGAACGCATCTGCCTGATTGTCAAGTGTGAACGTCGTCGAGAACCAGTAGTCTCCGTCCGGCGCAAAATGGCCGCCGGGCTGAGAACCCGCTGTCGTCGTCGGTCCCGTCTGGCCGAACGAGATCCAGGTCGAGTTGGGCAACGCGCTATGCCATAACCCCGGTGCAACCGGATCGGTTGCGGTTGTGTACACAACGCCCGGGTCGGGTGTCGACATGCTCGGGATAAAGGCCATCGCCGAATTTTGGTCCCCCATATTCGGTTGACCGGTCGCATAGCTCCCGAACTGGAAGGTAGTTGCCGATGCCAACGTCGTTGTACACGCTATAACTGTCCCAAAAGCAGCCAATCTTAAATATCGCTTCATGGAATCCTCCACAAATACCTAAGAAGAGGGAAAAGTCTAAAGTGCCCGCGCCTTTCCGGGTCTGTGCCGGAGCGCCTGCCCGCTCATCTCACTCGAGACCGAACGTAGCCCGTACCTCATGCCGCAGGATTGCACCTTACCGCACCAATCTTTTGCAACTTTAAGACATGAAAGTGCCTTTCGACATAAGCTGCTAACCGCCTCTCACAGTGTAGATACGGCCCCCCGCGGACACCTCACAGATCACTTCGTCCAACTGAGGGAGTCGTATAATCGATACTGGGAATGAGGTCGAAGCCAGCAAATGCCAGCATCCCCCGCGGTTCACCCTTTTGTGCCGCGCCGCATCCGATTCAACCGTTGTGCCTGGGCGCTAATCGCTCTATTCCTCTTGGTCACTGTCTCCAGGCCGTCAGCTGCCGCTTCCTTCGGCACAACCTCGCTGGATGAGGGCTACCGTGACATGTACAACCTTCAGTTCGATGACGCCCACCAGAAGTTTCAGCAATGGATGACCGAGCACCCCGACGACCCCATGGGGCCGGGATCTGACGCCGCCGCCTACCTCTTCGGTGAGTTCGAACGCCTCCACGTCATCGACGTGCAACTCTTTGCGAATCAGGATCGTTTCGACAGCCGCTCCCGTCTCACACCCGACCCCGCTGTCCGTAAATCATTCCAGGAGCGCCTCGATCAGGCCGACCATCTCGCCGACACCGCGCTCCAGCACAATAACAAGGACGCCCGGGCTTTATACGTCAAAACCCTCGTCTGCGGGATGCGTTCTGACTACGCTCTCATGATCGAAAAAAGCGATCTCTCCGCCCTCAATTACAGCAAGCAAGCCAGCGCCTACTCCAAGCAGGCCCTCGCCGCGAACCCGACCCTCTACGACGCCTATCTCGCCAGCGGAGTCGAAAATTACATGCTAAGCCTCAAGTGGGCTCCCTTCCGTTGGTTCCTCAACCTCACCGGAGCCTCCACGAGCCGGGATGAGGGCATTCGCCTGCTCCATCTCACCGCCACACAAGGCTACTATCTCGCCCCCTTCGCCCGCATGATGCTTGCCGTCGCCGCCCTTCGAGAAAACCATCCCCAGGACGCCCGAGTCATCCTCATCGACCTTAAAAAGGAGTTTCCGAAGAACGCCCTTTACGACCGCGAACTCGCCCTGATTCATTAGTTCTGCTCCCCGAAGCAGATTTTTGCACCGACTCATGCTTCCGGCATGTACCCTTGAACTCATTCCCGGTAATACTAGGAATCACATGAAGGTATTCGATTCACCAGCTTGATTTTGCGGGGGCTCTCTAAAGAATGCGTATTTCGTCTGTCGGCACGGCTTATCCACCACATCGTTATCCTCAAACGGTCATCGCCGAAGCTCTTCGCGACCGATGGGCCCACAAGATGGAAGAACCGCGGCTCCTCACCCGCCTCCACGCTAACTGCGGAGTCGAGTTCCGCAACATCGTCTTCCCCCTCGAGCAATATCCCTCCCTCAACACCTTCCAGAAGACAAACGATGCCTGGATCACCGCTGCCGTCGACCTCGGCCAGAAGGCCGTCTGCCGCGCTCTTGACCACGCGGGCGTATCGCCTCAAGACATCTCCGCGATCTTCTTTGCCTCCGTCACCGGAATCTCCAGCCCTACCGTCGACGCCCGCCTCATCAACCGGCTTCCCTTCCCGGTCAACGTAAAGCGCACACCCATCTTCGGTCTCGGCTGCGTCGCCGGGGCCGCCGGAATCTCCCGCGCCGCCGACTACGTCCGCGCCTTCCCCAAGCACCTCGCTCTGTTGCTCTCCGTCGAGCTCTGCTCCCTCACCTGGCAGGACGACGATCAGTCCATTGCCAACCTCATCTCCACTGGCCTCTTTGCTGACGGTTCCGCCGCTGTCATCGTCGCCGGGGCCGAGACCGAGCTCTACAGTCGCAACCATGGTCCTCGCATCCTCGATACTCGCTCGACCTTCTACCGCAACACCGAGCGAGTCATGGGATGGGACATCGTCGACACTGGCTTCAGGATCGTCCTCTCGCCCGAGGTCCCCAAAGTCGTGGAGAAGAATCTCCTCGGCGACGTCGAACGCTTCCTCGCTGACAACAACCTCACCCGCGACGACATCTCCACCTACATCTTCCACTCCGGTGGTCCCAAGGTTCTCAAAGCGATGCAGACCGCGCTCGATCTTCCCGCTGACGCACTCGAGCCGTCATGGAAGAGCCTGCGCGAGGTCGGCAATCTCTCCGCCGCCTCTGTCCTCGCCGTCCTCGAGGCCTACCTGAAAGTTCATCCCGGCAAGCCCGGAACCTACAGCATCCTCGCTGCGATGGGCCCGGCCTTCTGCTCCGAACTCGTTTTGCTCCAGTGGTAAAGGACTCACAAGCGATACCACCACCCCTTCAGAACCATGGAAGGGGTGGCCCATTTCAGGCGCCTCCCTTTACACTGTCACAAACAATCTTGTACGTTGAGCTAGACAAAAAGGCGGGCACCACCATGGACGACATCGCCCAGCGCTGTATCGACATCATCGCGAAGTCAAAGAATATCCCCGCGGATACGATTCACCTTGACACCACATTCGAGCAACTCAATATCGACTCGCTCGACAAGATCAACATCTCCTTTGAGGTCGAAGAGGCCTTCGATATCGCCATTCCTGACGAAGCCTTAGGCAGCCTGAAGAACGTCGGCGACGTCGTCAACGGCGTCTCGCAATTAGTTGCAACCAAGCCGCCGAAGGTCGCCACCTCTTAGCCTCTCTTCGCTTCTCAGGAGTCCCCGTCGCAGTGAATCGTGTCGTCATCACAGGCCTCGGCTGCATCTCACCCATCGGTTCCTCGGTCGCAGCCTTCCGCGAAAATCTCTTCGCCGGAAACACCGGCATCTCCACCATCGCAGACGTAGCCGACGCCCCCGACGGCAACCCCGGCGTCCGCTACACCCAGGCCGCGCAGGTCCTCGACTTCGACCCCACCACGCACCTCACCTCCGGAGTCATCGCCGCCGCCAATCGCAACACGCAATTCGCCATCGTCGCAGCCCGTCAGGCCGCCGAGCAGGCCGAACTCCTCAAGCACCACAACTCCGGCGACATCGCCATCATCATGGGCTGCGCCTGCGGAGGCCGCTCCTCCGAAGAGCACGAAGTGAAGGGGCTCTACACACGCGACACACGCGCCCATCCGCTAACCATCGTCCGCACCATGTCGTCGGCCGGCGCCAGCAACATCTCCATCGACCTCAAGATCACAGGCCCAACGCTCGACATCTCCACCGCCTGTGCCTCCGCAACGCACGCCATCGGACTCGCCTTCCACATGGTGCGCTCCGGCATGGTCACTGCCGCCGTAACCGGAGGCCACGAAGCCCCCCTCAGCTTCGGTTTCTACCGGGCCTGGGACTCCATGCGCGTCGTCTCTCCCACGCGCTGCCGCCCCTTCTCCGCCGACCGCGACGGCATGACCCTCGGCGAAGGCGCCGCCATGTTCGTCATCGAGACCCTCGAATCCGCCCAGGCCCGCAACGCCCCCATCTTCGCCGAGATCATCGGCTTCGGCATGTCCGCCGACGGCAGCCACATTACAAACCCCTCCGTCGAAGGCGCAGCCACTGCCATGCGCAAGGCCCTCGCCGACGGAAACGCCTCACCCGCCGAAGTCGGCTACATCAACGCGCATGGCACCGGAACCCAGGCCAACGACGCCACCGAATCTGCCGCCGTCCGCCAGGTCTTCGGCCCTCACGCCCCCAACATCCCGCTCAGCTCCACCAAGGCCCTCCACGGCCACGCCATCGGAGCCAGTGGAGCCCTCGAAGCCCTCGCCACCGTCCTCGCACTTCAAGAACAGCGCCTACCCCAAACAGCCGGAGTCACCACCCCCGACTCCACCCTCAACGTAGACGTCATCATCAACGAACCACGCCCCGCCGACCCTGCGCGTCCCATAGCCATCTCCAACTCCCTCGCCTTCGGTGGTCTCAACGCAGTCATTGCCCTCCGCCGCTACGTATAAATACTCATCGCCCTCAAAGTTCTCGAACACACTAGACCGCGATAGAACCTATCGTATCGGCGGCACTATGCGAAGGTCGATCGCCTCTACCACCGGCGATTCCTCCTCCCTGAAACCCCGGATCAACCGCCATCCCGCGGATGTGCCCCCTCACCTTCCCAACCAAATGGCAACCGGTTCGGTGGCGAATTGGCGATTTATCACCAACTAAGTCGCCCCGCACCCCTGTGATGCATCTCACTGACTATTGATCACGGCGCTGCTTTCATTTAGACGGCTTTGGGATCAGGCCGACGTTCGAGCTCGGCTCTCTGAGGCAAATCGGCCAAACGAGGAGAAAGAAAATGCCACAAGATGCGGAATCAACCAGACTCCAAGAGGCAGGCACAGCCGAGATGGCCAGATCCAAACTGACTGAGGTAATCACCGGCAAAAAACCCTGGAGAAAGTGGGGGCCCTATCTGAGCGAACGGCAATGGGGTACGGTTCGCGAGGACTACAGCGAGAATGGAAATGCCTGGGACTACTTCACCCATGACCAGGCCCGATCGCGCGCCTATCACTGGGGTGAGGATGGTCTCGCCGGGATCAGTGATGCCCGGCAGTTCCTGTGCTTCAGCGTGGCCCTGTGGAATGGCAAAGACCCGATCCTCAAAGAACGCGCGTTTGGCCTGACGAACAGCGAGGCCAACCACGGCGAGGACGTCAAAGAATACTACTTCTACCTCGACAGCACGCCCACTCACTCTTACATGAAGTACCTGTACAAGTATCCGCAGGGGGCTTACCCCTATGTCGACCTGATCGAGACCAACAAGCGGCGCAATCGCGGCGACATGGAGTATGAGCTGCTGGATACCGGGATCTTCAACGAAGATCGCTACTTTGACGTTTTTGTCGAGTATGCAAAGCAGTCGCCTGAAGACATTTTGATCCAGATCAGCGTGGTGAATCGCGGTCCTGAGCCAGCCACGGTGCACGTGCTGCCCACGCTATGGTTTCGCAACACCTGGACCTGGTGGCCAGGTACGCCCAAGCCGTCCATGAAGCAGGTCTCCGGCCAGAAAGGCAACCATGTTGTTGCCGCATCCCACGCGGATCTGGGTGAGCGGTATCTGTACTGCGAGGGCGATGCTGAACTGCTGTTCACGGAAAATGAGACGAACAACCAGCGGGTCTTCGGCACGGCCAACCAGTTTCCGTATGTCAAAGACGGAATCAACAACTATGTAGTTGAAGGAAAGAAAGACGCAGTGAATCCCGAGAAAACGGGGACGAAATCTGCTGCACGTTATCAGTTGAATGTGGGTGCCGGAAGGGCCGCCACCGTCCGTTTGCGCCTCACGGATGTGGCGCCTGCTGCCATCGGCGATCCGTTCAAGAGCTTTGCTGAAGTCATGCAGACCCGCCAGCGCGAAGCCGATGAGTTCTACAAAGCTATAACCCCAACCCGGGTCAGCGAAGATGAAGCCCTCGTCATGCGCCAGGCGCTCGCCGGCATGCTCTGGACCAAGCAGTATTTCTTCTTTGACGTCGACATGTGGCTCACGGAGCATGGTCAGGACCCGATGAAGCCGGGCGGACGCTTTATGCGGAACTGCGAATGGTTCCACATGGTGAACAATCACATTATCTCGATGCCCGACAAGTGGGAGTATCCGTGGTATGCAGCGTGGGACCTCGCGTTCCATACCATCGCGCTCTCCACGGTCGATCCGGAGTTCGCCAAAGCACAGCTCGACCTGATGCTGCAGGAGTTTTTCATCCATCCGACCGGTCAGATTCCGGCCTACGAGTGGAACTTCAGCGACGTCAATCCGCCGGTGCACGCCTGGGCGACGATCTTCCTCTACCGGACGGAACAAGCGTTCAAGGGGAAGGGAGATCTTGACTTCCTCAAGCGGTCGTTTGCCAAGCTGATGCTGAATTTCAGTTGGTGGATCAACCGCAAAGACCGCTTCGGCAAGAATCTCTTCGAGGGCGGATTCCTGGGGCTGGATAATATCGGTGTCTTCGACCGCAGCTCGCCCCTGCCGACCGGCGGTCATCTCGAGCAAGCGGACGGCACTGCGTGGGTGGCACTGTTCTGTCAGAACATGGCGGAGATCGCTGTCGAGCTGGCGGCCCACGACTCCTTCTACGAAGACATGGTTATCAAGTTCTTTGACCATTTCCTATGGATCGCGCGCGCCATGAATCAGACGGGCCCTGAAGGCATGTGGGACGAGGAGGATGGCTTCTACTACGATGTCCTGCGCCTCCCCGACGGGAGTGCACGGCGGCTAAAAGTGCGCTCTATGGTGGGCCTGCTGCCCCTATGTGCCACTACGGTCGTAGAGCCGTGGCAGCGTGAACAGGTACCGCGAGTGGCGGAGGTTCTGGCTGAACGCGCGCGACGCATGCCCGAACTGCTAGAGAGCATTCATGCAACCGGTCCCGGCCAGTTCGGCTATGGCGGGCGTGGCATAGCTGCGCTCGTGAAAGAGGACAGGTTACGCCGGATTCTGACGCGGATGCTCGATGAGAATGAATTCCTCAGTCCCTACGGCATACGTGCGCTCTCCAAGTATCACGGCGAGCATCCCTTCGTCGTCAACGTCGAAGGCCAGGAATACCGGGTGAATTATCTCCCGGCGGAGTCAGACACGGGCATGTTCGGTGGCAACTCCAACTGGCGCGGGCCCATCTGGATGCCGGTGAATGCGCTGCTCATTCGCGCTTTGCTGTCCTACTATCTGTATTACGGAGACAGCTTCAAGATCGAGTGCCCCACCGGCTCGGGCAAGTTGATGAACCTGTTCGAGGTAGCCCGGGAAATTGCCAATCGTCTGGAAAGGATCTTCCTGCGTGATAAATCGGGCCGAAGGCCGGTGTATGGAGGTACGGAGAAGTTCCAGACCGATCCCCAATGGAAGGATTACATCCTGTTCTACGAGTACTTCCACGGCGACAACGGAGCGGGTCTGGGGGCCAGCCACCAGACCGGATGGACCGGCGTGGTCGCAAAACTGATCGAACTATTTGGTCGCCTTGAGGGACAGCAGCTTCTGGATGCCGGTAAAGCAGGCAGCTTTGCGAAGGAGCGAACCCAGAAGGAAGAAACCGTGTCGGTTTAGCGGCTTGCGGCGCCGCGTTTCCGAACTCCGGACCAACGAGGCGTTCCGGCCCCTTGCGATGGCCTTAATTTGTCGCTAAGGCAGGTTGTCTGAATGTAAGACCGATTTCCACATCCTCGCTTGACATCCCTGCTAACCTAAAATCAGCAGCAATCGAAGCCCGGCCACCAGCCGGGCTTTCTTCTTATCATGTGAATGGCATAAAACGTACATTTAGAAGTCCAGACCTAAAGTTTCTAGTTCGAATACTTTGCACACTTTTGACGGGGGGAGGTGTCCACACAAGGTAGCTCTGTCGCCAACACGAGAATCGCGCGATACAGACAATAATTACCCCAGATGATCTCCGTCCTCATCCTCACCAAAAACGAAGAGCGCGATCTCCCCGAATGCCTCGCCTCTGTCTCCTGGTCCGACGACATCCATGTCTTCGACTCCTTCTCCACCGACTCCACCGTAGCCATCGCCAAACAGGCCGGCGCACAAGTCCACCAGCGCGTCTTCGACGACTACGCCACTCACCGCAACGCCGCCCTCACCACCGTTCCCTTCAAGTACCCGTGGGTCTTCCTCCTCGACACCGACGAGCGCCCGACACCCGAGCTCTCACGCGAGATGCAGCAAACCGTCCTCGCCGCCGATGATGAGACCACAGGCTTCCGCCTCCGCCGCCGCGACTTCCTCTTCGGAACCTGGCTCAGGCACGCACAGATCTCGCCCTTCTACATCCGCCTCATCCGCCCTGCGCACGCCCGCTACACCCGCGCGATCAATGAAGTCCTCGAAGTCGAAGGCCGCGTCGCCGATCTCAGCTACCCACTCGATCACTTTCCTTTTTCGAAGGGCATCGCACACTGGGTCGCCAAGCACAACCTCTACTCCACGATGGAGGCCGAGCTCATCCACAAGCAGCAGGGTCTGCAAAATCCTTCGCTCCTCAAAGCTCTTCGCGATCCTGACTTCCACACCCGTCGCCTCCACCAGAAGGCGCTCTTCTACCGTCTGCCCGGGAGACCCATGATCAAATGGCTCTACATGGTCTTCATACGGGGTGCGATCCTCGACGGCTCCGCCGGCCTCACCTACGCCACGCTGCAGTCCTTCTACGAGTACCTCATCGTCCTCAAGACAAAAGAACTTCAGCGCGGCGGAGCCTGAACTCCCACCCAGAATTCGTCACAGCATACCCACCGTTGCTCCCCGGAAATGCATCCATGCTCCCCTAAATAATTCTTGCAATCTTCATCAAAGAGTTTTAGGGTTAGTTTCACTTTCTCAGAGATTGCAGTTCTAACTGCCTTCATTTCCCCCGGCCCTGGCATTACAGTGGCGAGCCTGCCGCGACGCAGGTCCTCCTTCTTACACGACACCTAAAAAAATCCGTCTCACGGGACGGCTAATGTTTTTTGTCCTTTTGGAGGTCTTATGTACAGATCCGTGAGGAGAGCTATGCCCAAATCCGCTCTCTGCAGTCTCGTCGTCCTTATCCTCGGTCTTATCTGTAATCTTCCCGCCGCCGCGCAAACCTACCGCGGAGGCATCACCGGCACTGTGACCGACAAGACCGGGGCCGCCATCGCCAACGCAAATGTGTCGGCCGTAGAGACAGCGACCAACACGTCTTATCACGCCGTGTCCTCAAGTGCTGGCGAGTTCAACTTTACGAATCTGCCCGTGGGCAGCTACACCGTTACCATCAGCTTTACTGGCTTTTCGACCGCCAAGTATGACAATGTGCAGGTCGCAGCTGGCACCAGTTATATTCTTTCCGCGAAGCTGCTCATCTCTTCCTCAACCCAGACCGTAGAAGTAACAGCCGCAGCAGTGACACTCGATACGGCCACAGATGTGCAGACGACACTTCTGCCCGAAACAGTCGTGCAGAACCTGCCGAATAGCGGCCGCGACTTTACGCAACTGCTCGCACAGACCACCGGATTCGCTGGACTGTCCGCAAACGGCGGCGGAGGCTATTCAAGTGTGAATGGAACCAGGACCAACGCGGTAAACTGGCAGATCGAAGGCACGGACAACAACGATCTGTGGTGGAACATCCCCGCAGTCAACCAGGGTGGAGTCTCTGCCATCGCCGGCGTCATCTTTCCCATCGATGCCATCGAGAACTTCTCCTTTGTCACAACAGGCGAAACCGCGCTTGGGCGTAATCCTGGCGGCACCGCAAACCTCATCATCAAGTCCGGCACCAATCAGCTTCACGGCACTGCCTACTACTACAACCACAACGAATTCTTTGAACGGCAGAACCCTTTCTCAACCACTAAGCCCGCGTCGAGAAATCAGCACTATGGTTTCTCCGTGGGTGGGCCAATTCTCAAGAATAAGCTCTTCTTCTTTGGTGCCGGTGAGCATCAGAACTTCCTGATAGGAGCTCTGAATCACGCTACGGAACCGTCGGCTTTATATCAGACCGCTGCATACGCCCTTCTGGACTTCTACGGCGTGCCGCACAACACAGTATCCGCAAACCTGCTCAATGGAAACGGCACGCTGAAGGGGCTCTGGCCAGCCTCTGCACTTACCGGACCTGCCAACCCGGAAAACTATCAGGCATCCGGCAATCTGACCGGTCATAGCTTCAACGGCGTCATCAAGCTGGACTACAACATCACCGACAAAGATCATCTTTCTGCCAGGTGGTTCGTAGGCCAAGGCACCCAGACTGCGCCAACATCCTCTGACCTGACGCCTTACTTTGAAAACGCGCCGATCCACGTTCAAAACTATTCCATCATCTACAACCGTGTTATTAGCCCGTCGATGGCCAATCAGCTCGCCGCGGGAGTCAGCTACTTCAATCAGGTATTCAGCGATTTCGACACATCGTTCAATCCCATCGGTCTCGGACTGAATACGGGTGTTACAGATCCCTCTCTGCCTGGTTCCCCTCACTTGGTTATCGGTCCAACGGGCAGCGGCTCTGGGCTTACCGCCGGCAACACTGGATTCGATCCGACAGGCGTTACTGCTCCTTCAGGAAGGAATGACATCACAGGACATCTTGACGACGACCTCACTTGGACGAAGGGCGCACATCAGCTCCATTTTGGAGGCGAGTTTCGTCAAGCCCAGGTCGATGACTTCTATCAGACTGGACAGCGCGGAACCATCTACTTCGATGGCTCTCAAGGCCCATGGAATTATTTGGCAAACTTCGTAGGGCCTGTGCCGCAGACCCCTTGCGCAGCTCTGGCGACAAAGAACATTGCAGCACCTCCCAGTGCTAATCTGAACACGACATCCAATGTAGTGTTTCTGGCTGACTTCCTCGCCGGATGCCTCAACCCAACAGCTTCCAGCATCGTCCTCGGCAATCCAAAGCGCCAGGTATTCCTAAACACCTTTGCCCTCTACGGGCAGGACAACTGGCAGGTTACTCATCGGTTCAACTTCAACTACGGTGTGCGTTATGACTATGCAGGCCCCGTACATTCCGACTATCCAAACCTCTCGATATTTGACCCAACCGCCGCATCCGGGTTCGCGGTAGCAGGACAAGGTGTCGCAAACATCTATCCAAAGTTCTGGGGAGGAGTAAGCCCTCGAATCGGATTTAGCTATCAGGTGGATAGCACCGGCAACACCGTTCTTCGTGGTGGATACGGCTTTTACTATGACACCGTCTATATGAAGTCGATCCTGCAGAACAACGGATCCCAGATCATCTCGGTCTTCGGACCAGGCTTGAACCCTGCGGGTAGCGATCAAGTCGCCAACGCCCAAGGGCTCAACCAGGTGATTCAGCACGGTGTAGACATCTATCCCACCTTTGCGGAAGCCAGCGGCGGCGCTGCTTCGCCGGGCAGCATCAGTATCTCTACCTTCGACAAGAACTTCAAGCCCGGCAATGTCCAATTATGGGACCTGAACATCCAGCACAGCATCACAAACTCAGTCATTGCCCAGGTTGGCTATGTTGGCTCAAAGGGCACTCATCTGATGGGTCTGTTCGACATCAACCCTGCGCTACCCAACCCCTCCGAGTCGCCCGATACCACAACCCGCCCGTACTACAGGCAGTTTCCTCAATTCGGCGTGATCGCTGAGGCCCGAAGCAACCTCGGCTCCATCTACAACTCGCTTCAATCCACCCTGCGTCTCCAGAACTGGCACGGTCTCACCTCGCAGTTGGCCTACACCTGGTCGCACGCACTCGACTATGAGACAGGCTTCCTGCCCTATGCTCCGCAGGACCCGCGCAACGAGAAGGCAGAGTACGGCAACTCCGACTTCGACGTTCGCAATACCTTCACGGGCTACTTCGATTACGCAATCCCGGTATTTGGTGGACCTGAGCGGCTCTCACACGGATGGGAATTGAACTCCGGCTTCTCCTTCCACGGTGGAACGCCATATACAGTCGTTGCCAGTTCGAATGTCAGCGGTAACGGTGACAATGCAGACCGGGCAGTGCAGGTCATTCAGAACCCCACAGCGGGCGTCTCCCACGCCATCGTCCAGGGCTCAGTTCAGTGGTTCAATCCGAATGCCTTTGTCGATCCTGCACCCGGAACCTACTCCCCAACGCGCCGGGGACAGAACTATAACCCCGGCTATGAAGCTTTCGACCTCTCTGTCATCAAGACCACAGCGATCACAGAGAGGGTGAAGATTCAGATCAAGGCAAATATGTACAACCTCTTCAACCGCACGAATCTCGCTCCCGTCGGTCTTCCGTCGACTGGCGAGGGGGGGACAATCGGCTCCACAATTGGACCGTATCTAGGCAATCCCACCATTGGTCCCGGCGAGCCCTTCAATACCGAGTGGGCAGCGAAGATCATCTTCTAGCCCGCTGTATCGACCTCCCAAACAAAAGCCCCGCCGCAGACAATCGCGACGGGGCTTCTTTTTGCCCTCTCACTCAGGGCCATTACAGCGGCCACTTCCACTCCCGAATCTCCTTCTTATCGATCCCGTTCTCGTGCGCGTAGTTCACGCTCTCGATAATCTGCCCCTTCAGCCACTCTTTCAGATGAGCCGCCGTCGCCTGCAGCCGCGGAACCCGATCAATCACATCGATCGCGATGTCGAACCGGTCGATCTGGTTCAGAATCGCCAGCTCCAAAGGAGTATTGATGTTCCCCTTCTCCTTGTACCCGCGCACATGGATGTTGTCATGATTCTTTCTGCGATACGTGAGCTTATGGATCAGCGAAGCATAAGCGTGGAAGTTGAAGATCACCGGCTTGTCCGTCGTAAACAGACCATCAAACTCCCGGTCTGACATCCCATGCGGGTGCTCCGACTCCGGCATCAGCCGAAACAGGTCCACCACATTCACAAACCGTATCTTGATGTCCTTGCACTGCTCGCGCAGAATCGCCACCGCCGCCAGTGCTTCCTCCGTCGGAATATCTCCCGCGCAGGCAATGACCGCATCTGGCTCGCTGCCCGCGTCATTGCTCGCAAAGTCCCATATCCCGATGCCCTTTGTGCAATGCTTCACCGCCGCGTCCATATCCAGATACTGCGGGTGCGGCTGCTTATCCGCCACAATCACATTCACATAGTTTGTGCTTCGCAGGCAGTGGTCCGCCACGCTCAGCAGGCAATTCGCATCGGGAGGCAGATAGATCCTCACGATATCAGGGCTCTTGTTCGTCACGACATCCAGAAATCCCGGGTCCTGATGCGTAAATCCGTTGTGGTCCTGCCGCCATACCAGCGAAGTGATGAGCAGATTCAACGACGAGATCGGTGCCCTCCACCGCAGCTCTGCCTTGCTCTTCTCCAGCCACTTCGCATGCTGGTTGAACATCGAGTCGATGATGTGCACGAACGCCTCGTAGCTCGAGAAAAAACCATGCCGCCCCGTCAGCAGATAGCCTTCAAGCCAACCCTCAAGCGTGTGCTCGCTCAGCATCTCCATCACGCGCCCATCCGGAGCAATCTCCGTCCCATCGGCATCCTCCGGGAGGATCTTCGCCAGCCACGTCTTCTCGCTCGCTTCATACAAAAGCTGCAGCCGGTTCGATGCCGTCTCATCCGGCCCGAAGACGCGAAAGCTCGTCATGTTCTTCCGCATCACATCGCGCAGAAACCCACCCAGCACATACGTCGAGGACACTTGGGTCTGCCCCGGCGTCTCCACCTTCACCGCGTACTCGCGAAAGTCCGGCATCTCCAGCGGCTTTCGAAGCAACCCGCCATTCGCATGCGGATTCGCCGTAATCCTCCGCCTCCCGTTCGGAGCCATCTCCCGCAGCTCCTCAATCAGCCTCCCATCAGCATCAAAGAGCTCCTCCGGCTTATAGCTCTTCATCCACTGCTCGAGCTGCTTCAGTTGTTTGGGATTCGTCTGCGGCTCAGGAATTGGAATCTGGTGTGCTCTCCAGAATCCCTCTACCTTGTGCCCGTCCACCTCCTTCGGCCCCGTCCATCCCTTCGGAGTGCGCAGCACAATCATCGGCCACCGCGGCCGCTCCGCATTCGCGGCATCACCCTTCCGCGCCTTCGCCTGAATCTCGCGAATCTCCAGCACGCATTGCTCCATCACCGCGGCCATCTTGTGATGCATCGCCTCCGGCTCATCCCCCTCCACGACATACGGGTTCCACCCATATCCGAGAAACAGATGCTCCAGATCCTCTGGCGCGATCCGCGCCAGCACCGTAGGATTCGCAATCTTGTACCCATTCAAGTGCAGGACCGGCAGCACCGCGCCATCGCGCACCGGATTCAGAAACTTGTTCGCGTGCCAGCTCGTAGCCAGCGGCCCCGTCTCTGCCTCACCATCCCCTACCACCACAGCCACAATCAGGTCCGGATTATCGAATGCCGCGCCAAATCCATGCGAAAGGCTGTACCCAAGCTCACCGCCCTCATGAATCGACCCCGGAGTCTCCGGCGTGCAGTGACTTCCAATCCCTCCAGGAAACGAGAACTGCTTGAAGAACTTCTGCAGCCCTGCCTCATCCTCGCTCTTATCCGGATAGACCTCCGAGTACACTCCCTCGAGATAGCAGTTCGAAAGCGTCGCTGGAGCCCCATGCCCGGGCCCCGAGATATAAATCACATTCAGGTCGTACTTTTTGATCAGTCGGTTCAGATGCACCCACGTAAACGACTGCCCCGGATCCGACCCCCAGTGCCCCAGCAGCCGATTCTTGATATGCTCCGGCTTCAGCGGCTTCCGCAGCAGAGGGTTGTGACACAGGTACAGCATCCCCGCGCTCAGATAATTGCATGCCCGCCAGTACGCATTCATCCGCCGTAACTCTTCTGCGCCAAGAACGCCCGCCGCTTCGCCACTAACCTTGCTCGTCGTTACTCGACGCATCGCACACTCTCCTCGGTGACTCGTTGGCCCGCTAACTCGCCTCCCTGCTCATGCGTTCGACATGATAGGCGATCGTCAGGTCTTCTCTGCTCGGGATAATAAAGACTCTCGATCTTGATTCTGATGCCTGAATCGCCCGCAACCTCTCCTCAGCACCTCTTTTTTCAGCAGCATTTAACGCAGCGTCCAGCCGGACCCCGACATCATCCAGCCCCTCCAGAATCTCCGCCCGCGATTTTGCATCGTGCTCGCCTATCCCGCCTGCAAAAACCACTGCGTCCAATCCACCCATCAGCCAGGCAAACGATCCAATCGCCTTCCTCACGCTCCGCGTAAACACCTTGATCGCCAGCGCCGCCTGCGCATTCCCCTGCTCTGCCGCCGATCGAGTCTCCTTCATATCGTTGGGAAGCCCCGCAAGCCCCGAAACTCCGGCATCATAATTCAGCAGGCGCTCCAACCCGTCTTCGCCCGCCTTTCTGTCCCCCGCGATGTTCCTCAGCAGAAAGACCGCGACCCCGGGATCCAGATCGCCCGGACGCGTCCCCATCACCACACCGCCCGTCGGCGTCAGACCCATCGTCGTATCGATCGAGCGCCCCGCCAGCAGCGCCGTTATACTGCAGCCGCTGCCCAGATGCGCAATCACCATCCGCTGCGGCAGCCGAATCCCCCCGCTCCGCATCTGTCGCAACACCGACTCGCAGCTCAGCCCATGAAACCCATATCGCCTGACTCCACGTTCTCGCCAGCGCGAAGGCAACGCATACGTCGAGGCCTCCTCCGGCATCGTCTCGTGAAACACCGTATCGAAGCACGCGTAGTGAGCAGCCTCCGGAAACCGCTTCCTCATACTCTCGATAAGCGCAATCGCCGCCGGATCATGCAACGGCGCAAACTCCGCAGCTTCCCTCAACTCCTTCATCACCTCATCAGTGATCCTCACATGCCGGTCGAGCTTCGGCCCCGGGTGCACCACTCTATATCCCACCGCCGTCACCGGAGGCATACCGTCCTCGGTCACCGCCTTCACCACCAGCTCAATCGCCTCTTGCGGACACGCGGCCTTCGCCTCAGCGGAACCACCTGTCAGATCGCGCCCTGACGCATCCTCAAACTTGAAGCGCGCCCCACCCGAACCGATCCCGCTCACCTCGCCCTCGAACATCGACCGCAGTTCCCCGCTATCTGCTGAGTAAACCGAGAACTTGATCGAAGACGATCCGCTGTTGATCACCAGAATATGCATCGGGCCTCACTCAAGACGATTTTCGCGTGCGTCGCCCACCGACTGTGATTCTAAGCCTTGTCGCCTGCCGCCGCCGGTACCCTCTCGTCCTTTCGGTTCTGCAACAGATCGATCACCGTCTGGTAAACGCGGTTTCGCATCTCATATCGTTCCCCCGCGCGTGTCACATACCGAACCAGCACATCCACTCCCGACGAAGCCGGCCGCAGATCGACCGACGGAGCCGCACTGAATTGGCTCAATCCGTGCTGCTTCGTCACATTCCGCAGCTCGTCCTCAGCCTGCTTCGTGTCCTTCGCGGTCTCCTTCACCACTGCGCTCTGAATAGCATCGACGACCTTGTAGCTATCCGCGCCCGCAGGAACATTCACCGTAATCTCGTCCCACATCCATTGCCCAGAGGTAGTGAAGTTGAAGTACTGCCCCGTAATCGCAAAGTTGTTGATGAACGTCACTCGCCGTCCCGTAGGATGTCCCTTGTCGGTCCAGTTGCCCGTCTCCAGCAGCGCCGTGCGGAACAGGCCCACTTCGACTACCTCGCCACCAACCCCGTTGATCTCCACCCAGTCCCCCACATGGATGCCGTTCTTCCCCATCAGCACAAACCACCCGAAGAACGCCAGGATGAAGTCCTGAAACACCACCGTCAGCCCAGCCGTCGTCAGACCCAGAATCGTCGGCATCTGGCTCGGAACGCCGAAGACAATCAGCAGGATCACCAGCAACGTAAAAAGCTCGATCGCGAGACTCGTCACCGTCCGCAGCGTATGCAGACGACGTCTGTCTACCGGCAGCTGGTCGAGCATCTTGTTGGCGACCTTCACGCCCAGCACAGAGCAGAGAATCAGAAACGCGATCCACGCCACCGACTGCAGAATCAGGTGCAGAACAATCGAGTGCTGCAGCTTCACCTGGTTCAGCCATCTCCCATACACCTGCGAGAGTTGTTGCTGCGTCTGGATACGGTCATCGATGATCCCGTGAATCTGCGACAGCGCATGCATCTGTGCCATCCTCGCAACCCTGCTCTGCGAGTCCGTGGCCGCACCATTCGCCGCACCACTGGCATTCAGCTTTTGTTCGGCATCACTGTGTTGCGCCGTCAACGTCTTCACATCGACATCTGCCTGCGTCTTCGCCTGCTCCAGCGCATCCATGCGAGACCGCTGATCAAACCACGCTCCTATCCGTCCCGCCAGCGTTCCATGCTGTCTCGCCGAAGCCATGGCCGTCTTCCCGTCGGCCTCACTCTGCGCGTCATACTTCTTCATCTCGGCTTCGCGTGCCGTCAGTTCCTGCTGAATCTCGCCACGCTTGTCGCCGCTCGCTCGGGCCAGGTCCTCCGTCGCATCCGCCAGCTCATCGCCGTCGAGCTGAGCCTGCGCCTTCGCCACCTCCAGATCGTCGCCACCACCTGTATTCGGGTTCCCCTTGGCCGCCGCCGTCAGTTGGTCGACCTTGATCTGGTCTTCCTTGACCATCTCCTGCAGCCGCGCCACCTTCTGCTGCAGCGCCAGCGCGTCGCCCGTCAATTGTCGCGTATCGATCGACGCCTGACGCAGCGCCTGCGCGAACGCCTGGTCAACCTCATGGTCCGCCAACCGCTGCGCCTGCCGCGCCAGCTCCTTCTCCTCGACCGATACCGCCATCGCCGCAAGAGCCTGGGCCGTCTGCCACGGCCGCTGATCCACAAAGCCCCCAGTTCCCACCGCACTCTTGGCCCGCAAAAACGGCAGGTTCACCATCGATCCGCGCGTCAGAAACATCCCCACCAGACAAGCCACCAGCACGACCAATGGCACCAAAACCGGGAACCGCCCCCAAAACCTCATCCCTATACCGTAAATCGTCATCCCTTCACAAAAAAGCCCCTGCAGCCAATTCATCCTCCCCCAAAAGTCCCATCCCCCTCCCCCTCACAAAATCCGCGCCCTCCATCTAAACTCAGAGCTATGTGTGGAATCGTCGGATACATCGGACCCAAGCCTGTCGTCCCCGTCATCATTGAAGGTCTGCGCCGCCTCGAGTACCGCGGCTACGACTCCGCCGGCATCGCCGTCGCCGGCAGCTCCACCGGTCTCGAACTGCGCCGCGCTCCCGGTAAGCTCGTCAACCTCGAGGCCGTCATCGCCGCCAACCCCATCACCGGCACCTTCGGCATCGGACACACCCGCTGGGCCACCCACGGCCGCCCCACCGAAGAGAACGCACACCCCCACCGCGACTGCACCGGCTCCCTCGTCGTCGTCCACAACGGCATCGTCGAAAACTACCTCGCCCTCAAGCACGAGCTCGCCGCCAAGGGCCACACCTTCGTCACCGAAACCGACACCGAGATCATCGCCCACTTAATCGAGCAGGAGCTAGCCGACGCCGCCCACAAGCCTGCCCACCCGAACGGCCAGCACAAACTCCGCCAGCCCGAACCCATCGAGAGATTCATCCCCCTCGAAGAAGCCGTCCGCCGAGCCGTCCACCGCCTCACCGGAGCCTTCGCCATCGGAGTCCTCTCCGCCCACGAGCCCAACAAGCTCGTCGCCGCCCGCATGGGTCCGCCCGCCGTCATCGGCCTCGGCGACGGAGAATTCTTCCTCGCCTCCGACGTCCCCGGAATCCTCCACCACACCCGCAACATCCACTTCCTCGCCGACGGCGAACTCGCCGTCCTCACCCCGCAAGGCGTCACCCTCACCGACTTCGACGCCCACCCGCTCCACCTCAAAGTCCAGCGCATCTCGTGGGACCCCATCATGGCCGAAAAGGCCGGCTACAAGCACTTCATGCTCAAGGAAATTAACGAGCAGCCCCGCGCCATCCGCGACACCACCCTCGGCCGCGTCTCCCTCGACACCGGCCACGTCTTCCTCGAGGCCATGCAGATCTCCGACGCCGACCTCCGCAACGCCTCCCAGATCACCATCGCCGCCTGCGGAACCTCCTGGCACGCCGGCCTCGCCGGCAAGTTCATGATCGAGCGCCTCGCCCGCCTCCCCGTCGACGTCGACTACGCCAGCGAGTACCGCTACCGCGACCCCATCGCCGACCCCCGTGCCATCGGCCTCCTCATCACCCAGTCCGGCGAGACCGCCGACACTCTCGCCGCCCAGGCCGAGCTCATCGCCAAAGGATCCAAAACCCTCGCCATCTGCAACGTCATCGGCGCCGCCATCACCCGCAAAGCCCAGGGAACCATCACCACCAACGCCGGCCCCGAGATCGGTGTCGCCTCCACCAAGGCCTTCACCGCCCAGCTCACCGCCCTCTTCGTCCTCGCCCTTCACCTCGCCCAGGTCCGCGGAACCATCTCCGCCGACTACTCCCTGCAGCTCGTCGACGAACTCAGCAAAGTCCCCTCCAAGGTCGAGGACATCCTCCGCTCCGTCGACGACCAATGTTTGCAGCTCGCAAAAATCTTCCACACCGCCAACGACTTCCTCTTCCTCGGCCGAGGCATCCACTACCCCATCGCCCTCGAAGGAGCCCTCAAGCTCAAGGAGATCTCCTACATCCACGCCGAGGGCTACCCCGCCGGCGAGATGAAGCACGGCCCCAACGCCCTCATCGACGAGACATTGCCCGTCGTCACCATCGCGACCAAGGACCCCAACGACCCATCCAGCGTATTGAAATACGAGAAGACGCTCTCAAACATTCAAGAGGTAACCGCCCGCAGCGGCCGGGTCATCGCCATCGCCATCGAAGGCGACGAAGAGATCAAGCACCTCGTAGAACACACCATCCAAATCCCCCAGGCCCCCGAACTACTCCTACCCATCCTCGAAGTAGTCCCCCTACAACTCCTCGCCTACCACATAGCCGTACGCCGAGGCTGCGACGTGGATCAACCCAGAAATCTGGCAAAGAGCGTTACTGTTGAATAGCTTGTCCTGATTAGGAACGTTTCTCTTCTTAAGAGGCTACGCTATTTTAGCTGTGCAGCTAAAGTTTCCAATTTCCCTAGGTGCATAGTAAAGGCGTTGAGAGAGGGAATCGTAGGATCAGCGGAAAATGGCGGCAAATGTTCTTGAGAATTTAGCCGCCTTTCCAGCTGAACAAGGTATTGATTTGCAGCTGGAACATAATGCTGAACAAACGAGTTCATTTCGCTCGTCAAATCTTGCTCGGTCGCTTTCCGATACCGCTCTGCTTCCGGCAATTCACTGGACGGCAAATAATTCAATCTGTCTCGCGCCCTGGTAACCCGATCTTCAATCTCATACATCTTTGTATTTTCTACCCTTGTGCGACGAATAAAATCGTTCACCGCGTCCTTGAGTTCTCTATTGCTCATGAGAGACAAAGGATTTTCGGCAGCGGCAGTAGGTTGCGTCACTGCCTGTGCGCTCTTCAGGGTTTGCTGAATCTGCTCAAGTTGGCCAGCGAGTTTGTCTGTTGAGCCACCCTTTTTTAAGGTTTCTTCGAATATTAAGAAGTCACTGCCTAGTTTGCCAATTATTTGGTTTTGCTGATTGAGTGTTCTTTGGAGCCCGTCCGCACGAGCAACGGCATCGCTTGCTCGATCCTCTTCTTTGTGTTGGCTCTTGTCATTCAGCACGCCGACGGTCATTGTTAGACCAAACAGAAATGTCGCCAATAGCGCGAAGCTCAGCTTATGCTTCAATTTTCTCCTTGGGGTCGCCTCTTCCCTAGGAAGAGCAATGACTGCAAGATAGCCGCTCTCCCAAGCTACGAGAGTTTGGAAGACACCAATTGCTACTACAACCCCGAAGGTTGTTTTGTCATAGATATGGGCTCCCACCCAATGCGCAATACGAGACACCCAAAAAGTAAGAGTAACCAAAAGGTAGTGCATCCGCCGATTATAGGGTTGGGTGGGGGGGTGGCCGGCGGGCGGCCCACCCATAAAACTTGGCCCACCCATAACTTCCCAATTCGGGTGCCCCATTCATGCGCAGCATCATCGCGCATGAATGGGGTCCGGGATGTCTGACGCTACGATGACTCAATGCCGAACCGTCTTAAGCGTTACCAGGTCGATGGACACGACCATTTCATCACCTTCAGTTGTCACCGCCGCTCCCTCTTTCCAAAGACGGAGTACCAATCGAATCTATTATTGTTGACAAGGTGATAATTATGTGATAATCGGTAGCTTCCTGAATTAGATAAATTTGGGCGTCGCATTAGTAGAGCATTTACGAGGTGGCACCGTGCCCGATTCTGATGCCAATCATGTTGCAATAAGTACGTCTACGCCAGCCAACCCTTCCGAAAATCCAGGGGTCACCAAGATCGAAGCATTCGGGGCAAAAGCTGAGCTTCCGCTGCCAAGATGGGCAATAGCATGTATTGCAGTTGTGCTCATCGCGGTTTCCGCGGTTGGCGGTGCATATTATGCCTATGACAAAATAGCTACCACTACCCTCGTACCTAAAGAGCAACTCAATGTTTATCTAGCAACTCAATTCCACGACACAAGCGATACAGACAAGAAGGACACCTCAACGCAAGACTACCCGGATGATGGGATATTAATCACTGTCATTCATTTCCACAGTGACGGCTGCGTCGAGATCGTCCGCTACGACAAGGCAAAAAAAAAGGGAGATGCAAAATGGATGTTTGGACCGCATGCCCATACCGGAAATCCGGAACCTGAAAAAGCTGGTGTCGAAAGTGGTCAATCGTTAAAGACCTTACAGAGTGTTCAGCTGGATGATGGTGAAATACAAAAGGCAGTTGCCAGTCTAAAGCTCGAGCGCTCCAGCTTTGATTCCACGCAGTCTAAATTCACCAATCTTAAACGAATTGGTTACCAGGGCAGATGTTTGGATCCACACCCGGGTCCGTTCAACTATTCCAATCAAGTCGTCAACCAATGTTTGATCCAGGTTTGGAGGTATTTCCCGGACGGGTGCATCCACTTTCAATACTTCAACCCCTGTAACGGAAGTTGGGACGTATATCCGAATGGAGCTGCCCACGTAACATGGACAAGATGTGTTCACTAATTTAGTGATGGACGGGTGGGACGGGTGGTCCACTCATAACGTCAAAGTTGATTCAACTCCGTTTCCGTGGGCGGGTGCAGGTCAAACCAATTGAAGTCGTAAACACGTTCCCGCTCGGCATCCAGGGTATCCGAGTCGTATGGAGCTAGGTCGGCCGGCTTGGTTGAATTCGATTTGATAGTCACGACAATCACAGGTAGGAGCGGAAGTTCCCTTTGTTTGCAGTATGTGTATAGTTGGCCAAGTCTCATAGCTCGTGATCTTGGAGCTCTCTTCCCGAGCATCAGTTCCGATAATGCAGTGTACGTAATAGGCTCGCGATTCCGAGCTCTGCCAATCAGGATGAGCCACGCCTGAATCACGCGGGCATGGCGGTGACTGCCTGATTTATCGCTGAAGCGTTTCACTGGGGTCATGCCCGAAATCCTCTCACACCACCCGACGGGTGGCCCACAAATAAAACCCGGACGGGTGGCCCACCCATGAAATTCTCAAATCGGGTGCCCCATTCATGCACAGCTTCATCGCGCATGGGTGGGGTCCGGGATGTCTGACGCTACGACGACCTCATGCCGGCCGTCTCTCAACATTTACATTGAGAAACGGCCTCGAGTTCTGTACCTTCCCAAATAGCTGACAACTTGCGCCCCCGGAGAAATAATGCGACGCATCTTTGCCGTTCTTGTCCTGTCCCTGTGCTTTGCCTTGCCAACCACCGCCCACGCCGATTCGTTCCAATACACCATCGTCGATAACATTCCCGGAGTCGCTAGTAGTTTTGTAACCTACGAGGGCACATATACCTTCACCGTGCCCACTGAGCTAACCGGTACCACGTTCGTCTACGGACCCGGCTTCACCGATCCACCCTTTACCGGGTTTACATACGTCTACGCACCCGACTTCACCGTCCCTGCCAACTCCCCTGTCGACCAGATTGAGGTCTTCTACAATCCGTCAGGGAATCAATATGGGTTCAATCTCTACGGAGAGCAGGGCGGCGGCGTCATCGGTACAACGCTTCTTCAAGACCCCCAGAATCCCAACCTGTTCACGGCAAACTACGGACCTTACGGCAACGCATCGATGGAAATCACGGACCTCGGCCCCTCGCAGGTTCCGGAGCCCTCCACCCTCATCCTGCTCGGCACAGGAGTCCTTGCACTCGCGATAGGATTCCGCCCCCGGGTGGCCCGCCCATAAAACCCACCCACACATCGGGTGCGCGCGAAAGCGCGAACCGCCTTCTCTCGCCCGAGCTAAAATCCTTCCACATCCATCGGCCTTTCGAAAAGGAGTAAGCTTTCTCAGAACCGGGTCTAGTCTATTCCGCTCCAGGAGGACATGTCCGTGGTCACAGAAACTCCCTCAAAGGACTACATACAGCGCGCCATTGAAGTCTCAATCCACATCGGTCTGCTCGTTCTCCTCACAGCAGCCTGCCTTCTGATCCTGCGTCCATTTATCCCTCTGGTCGCATGGGGGATTGTCATTGCAATCGCCGTATATCCTGCATACCGGAAGTTCCAAAGCCTCCTTGGCGACCGCGGAACGCTGGCCGCCGTTCTTGGCACCTTGCTTGTTCTGGCGGTATTGATTGTTCCGGTTGCCTTACTGACCGAAAAGGTGATTGAGGGTGTCCAGGCACTGGCAACTCACGTCAAGGATGGAACCCTCCATGTCCCACCTCCGCCTGAAGGGGTCGAAACTTGGCCCATTATCGGGCCGTCTTTGAGTCGTACATGGAACATGGCTTCTACAAACTTGACCGGCCTGATGCAACATTTCGCTCCGCAGATTAAAGCGATTGTCCCTGCCCTGTTCGCCGCTTCTGCCGCAATCGGTCTCACTGTTCTGCAATTCGTCCTGTCCCTTCTGATTGCTGGAGTTCTGCTCGCGAAGGCTTCGGATTGCGCCACAGCCTCGCACTCGCTGGCGAACCGCCTCTTTGGGGATCGGGGTCCTGAGTTTGAGAATCTCGCGGGATCGACCATCCGAAGCGTTACCAACGGAATTCTCGGTGTTGCAGTCATCCAATCTGTGCTCGCCGGTCTTGGGTTTGTGGTGGGCGGACTACCCGGTGCGGGATTGTGGACGTTGATTTTTCTCTTCAGTGCAGTGCTTCAAATTGGAGTCATTGTGCTTATTCCGGCCGTCATCTTCATGTTTGCGATCGCCGGCACGACCAAGGCAATAGTGTTTCTGGTTTGGTGCATCTTTGTCGCTCTCATAGACAACGTGCTGAAGCCCCTGCTGCTGGGGCGCGGCGCAGCAGTTCCTACAGCTGTGGTCTTTTTGGGTGCGATTGGTGGATTCGTTGTGATGGGTATCATCGGCCTTTTTGTTGGTGCCATCGTTCTGGCCGTGGGCTATAAGCTCTTTCTCGCGTGGCTGGAAGGCCCTGAAATCGCGAAACAAGAAATTGGCCCATAGAACACTCGATACCTCTGAAACATCACATGCCCTCTCTTAGCGCCCCGGCGGTTCAAGCACTACTGACTGGAAGCGTAGCTATGAATAGTTGAGTTCCCGGTAATAGTTACGGAATCCACGACAAGATCGGTGTGAAAAGTGGCGCCCGTAGAGCCGGAATAAGTCAGGGCTGCGTTGGGTGCGTAAATAATACCTTTAACATCTGAACCGGTAGAACCGGTAAAACTCATCTCCTTGAAGGAGCTCCGTGACTGGAAAAGCAGGAGTCCGTTATACGTTCCCGAGGTCGGCGCCGAAAGCATAAGCACACGGCTGCCGCTGACCCGGGTCGTGCCAGTCGTATAGAAAGTTACGCCGGTCCCACTGACAGTTCTTGATCCGCTAAGATCAATTGAGCCGTTGATGATGTACAGTCCCGGTTCTAGAGTCAAATTCCCTGACCCGCTTAAGCTGAGACCGTTGTAGCAGCCAGGACTCAGGACATGTGCCGAACTACCTGAGAAATGAGGATCCGCGGCGCAATCATCGGGGATCGTCGGCTCCGGGATGTAAGCAAGCGGATCGCTTATGGGGGCCACTCCAGTCTTCGGGGTGGGTGAGTACGCGTTCGGGAATCCTCTGTAGCCACCAACAATCCTGATCGATTCGGCGACTATCTTTGCGCCTCCAGTGGTTGTTGCCGCATCGCTGCTGTCCGAGTTGTCGAATATGCTGCAATCCGGTGCGGCCAGATTCGCCGACCCGCTGATAGAGATGCCTTGCCCCGATCTGCCCAGCGTGTAGATGCATCCGTCGCCACTGAGCGGCGGAGCTGTTTCGCAAGTCAGGTTTGCTGGTGAGAAAACGATACTGGTTGTGGATCCAGCCAGTGTCGCCGTCCCGGAGAAGCTGAAACTGCCGTTCAAGGTCGGGAACGAACCCGTTACGGTGCCGTAGAACACCTCGGACTTTCCTGTATTAAAGGGAATTGAACCGGTGATTGGAAAGCCGTCTGAGGATGGCAAGGGATCTATCGTGTAGTCGATCTGATAGTTCGTTCCTGAACTCAGCTGTGATGCGCTCACGGAAAGGCTGTAGGCGTTGCAGGTGACCGTAGCGTTGGCTGTGTCTACCTGAGCTTCCATCGCAGGGACCGCACAGATGACAAACAACCCGAATAATCCCACAAAAACAGCTCGATTCCTCTGAAACATGGCATGCCCTCTCTCAGTGCTCTGCTGCGAGTAACGAACATGTCCAACTGTGAGGTCCCTCTGCAGTAACTGCACTACCACTTTGTGGTGATTGCATGGCAGAAATGAAGCTGTAAATCTGCCTTACGGTGGCACACCTCCAACCTCCCCACTTTGGGTGCCCATTCATGCGCGGTCTCATCGCGCACGAGAGCGCCATTCGCGCGGAACCGGCGTACAATTCCGAACACGGTGCTTCCTCCATCGCGCCAAGGCGCGACTCATCTTTGACATCAAAATCACCTGGCGCCATACGAACGCTTCTCAAGTCAGTACCGGAGGAGTTCAAATGATCACCCTTCGAACCGTCACGGTGTTAGCTCTGGCTCTGATTCCCTCGTCCGCATCCGTTCACTCCGATACCCTGGAAGCCGTCGCCGCGTCTCCCTCTTGCTTTGCCATCTGTGAGCACCCCTCTCACGGAGAATATGGCTGGCTCGGTCCCCTCAGAACCGGTGCCCACGGAGCAAGTCGTGCCGCGAACGACGCCGCCACCCACAACAACGCCTACCCCGGCCACACTGCTTCGACAGACTGCAACTAAAATCCACAGCCTACGCTTGACGCCGCTGCTATCCTTAAATCAGCAGAAGAAAAGGTCCGGCACCTCGCCGGACCTTTCTTTGCTTACGTGGTTTGGACCCTGACGTGCGCGGCGAAGTCGGCAGTCCGGACCTAAAGTCTCTGAATCGAAGACTTTGCGCACTTTTGTACGGGGGGGGGCCCGGGGTGAAGAATAGACCTACGACTTATGAAACACAACCGACATAGTTGAAGGCGAAGGAGCAGGCGTCACATCCGTCTCCGTGATCGTCTTCCCATCTGCGCTCAGCACGAACGTATTTTCCCGGCGCACCTTCCCATCCGAGCTATACGTCACCTTCAGCGTATGCGGATCAGCCAGCTTCACCGACATCGTTCCTCCTGTGTCGCCGAGCTTCGTCTCCGACCCATCCAGCTTGCAGGTGACCGGTTTGTCCCTGTCCGACTCCTTGAAGGCCACGCTGTCTCCAGAGACCTTGATCCCCAGGATCCCCGTCTCGCCCGACTCGACCACCTTCTTCTCCTTCCACTCACCAGCCATGCCCGGCCCGCCTGACACCCGCTCCGATATCACCGTAATCGTGAACGGCTTTTCGTCCGACGGGAAGCGCTCGTTCTTGCTGGTCCGTGTCTTGCCGTCAGCCGAGACCGAAAGCATCGTCTTACGCACCGTCTTCCCATCTTTGGTCACCACAATCGAGTACCCCGTGCCGGACTTCGTGCAAGTCTGCTTCCCGTCCGGAGAGTCATACGGCTTTCCGTCACACACGACCTTGGGCATGGCCGTGCCGCCTCGCGTCGTCGTGAAGCCGTCCGCGGCGGTAACCACACTGAAAGTGGCCCCATCGAATTTGAGCGAGGACCGGTCCATCTTCCAGGAGCCGTCCCACGGGTTCGCCTGCGCAAGACACGACCGGTTCAAGGAAACAAAACACATCAAAGCAAAAACGCCTACGAAAAAACGTTTCATCGTCAACCGCCTTACAAGTTGGATTTTTGGGTGCGGGTCATCTTCGGCCCCCTGTCCCCGGCATGTCAAGCTCTAAAATCGCGAGGCTGTCGCGATGAATCGCGCATTCGAGCAGTTCAGTAACCATCCACCCAATACGCGAACCTATCTTGCTACCCCAAAGGGGGTATGGCCCAAACCTCCGCCGAGGACCAAGCTGTTTACGCTATGAGCATCTCTCAATGGATTCTCATCACTGCCCTCCTCGCAGCCTCAGCCCACTCACCCGCCCAGACCTGCCTGAGCGGCCTACCCGAATCCCTCCGATCCGTGGTCGAGCAGGATCACTGGACCATCGTCCAGCCCCGGGATCTCTCCGAATCCGACCTCATCCTCTGGAAGACCGACCATCCCGGCCAATGCCCCGGAGTGGCAGCTGGAAACTCCCCTTCCAAATCAAACCCGTACTTCATCGTGGCCCTCATCCTTCCGGACGGCCCGAATAACCTGATCGAAAAAGTCCTCCTCGTCACTCGGAAGAAAAACCGGCCCGTAACCCAGCTCGCTATCCCCATGACGACAGTCAGCACGCCACACGTCGTGTGGCTCCAAAAGGACCGCTACCTCGGAATCGACGTCACAGCCTCCCTTGATTCGTTCATCTTCGAAAGAGTTTCAGGACCCGCCAGCCAGCCCATCTATCAGGGCAGCCACATGAAGTCGATCATCCCTCAGGAGACGAAGGCCGTCGCCCCACCAACACCTGAGCCAGCCACAACATCCACGGACAGCCCCGAGGCACTGTTGACACCCCCGGTAAACGAAAACTAGGAGAGAAGGAGAGAGTCCGGCCCGGGGTGGCCGACATCTAACCGACCCCAAATCGGGTGCCCCACATCTCGATTCTGAGATGTGGGACATTCGCGCGAAACTCGGGGTCCCCGGCGAGCTGGCTCGCTGGGGTGGGAAAGCGCGACCGCATCCTCTCCCAAACCGCGAGCTCCTTCACAGTGCCGCGATCTGGAGTGATACGCTCTTCTCTATGAGTGGCCCCACCCTGCAGGAGCGCCTGGCCCACCTCCTCGAAAACCTCGCCAAAGCCGAGCGCGATTACGCAGCCGGAGTCCCCTACCCCGACCGCACCGGTACAGGCTCCTGGCCCAAGAGGATCGCCCGCCTCAAGCAGCACATCGCCGAGCTCCGCGAGATGATCGCCAACGAATAATCCTCTGGCTTTTACGCAGGACAGCCCGCATCCATCCACCTCTTGAAAAGCGAAACCCGATCCTCCGGCCAGGGTTCATCCGGAGGCATCGTACCTGCGGAGACCGCACCGTAGACACTTTTTGCGTTCGCCGGGACACACATCCACGCGGGATCATCAAGATCAATCCCCACGCCTTTCATACAGCCGATGTCCTCATCCCGGAAAAGCGGGCGGATATCCGTCGCAAAACTGAGAGCCATTGGTACCTCCTTTTATTGCGCCTTGTGATGCTTCTGGATTCTATGCCCACTCCCTAAAGAGCGGGTGACTCACACACTTCCAACCCGCCGCATCGACTCTCCATCCAACCCCACGAAAAACGCTTCCCCGGTACAATTCCCATGAGGTGAACCATGCGCAAAGCCGCCACCGCTGCGATTCTCACCATCGCCCTCACCCTCTCTGCCTCAGCCGAAAAGCTCAAGGGATCGTCAAACCTGAAAGACCTCCAGCCCTACGGGACCACAGATAAAGAGCACAAGCATCTGGCCTATGATCTCTCCTTCATCGCCCAGGGCAAGCAATACACCTGCCGCACCGACTCCAAGAAATCCGTGAACCCCACCGAGTTCGTCGTCGGCCACCCGATCAACTACGAAATCGACGGCACCAAGGTAAAGATCAAGACCCCTGAGAATAAAGAGGTCGGCTGCAAAGTCGTCCGCGTCGAAGCAGTCCCCGCCACGCAATAACGCGTTCGCAGTGAGTTCGGCGCGTCGTCTGGAAAACAGACGAACAAGAATAACCAGGGCGGGGCGGCGTTCGAAAATCCACAGCCTCCCTTGACGCCCCTGCTAAACTTAAATCAGCGAGAAAGAAGGTCCGGCCCAAAGCCGGACCTTTTCGCATCTTCAGAGACAAGCACACGAAGTCCAGACCTAAAGTATCTGAATCGAATACTTTGCACACTTTTGACGGGGGGTGGGGTACAACATGGAACAGAACCTGGAACAAACAATCTCGCTGCTCACCCGCACCCCCGCCGTCCTCGACACCCTCCTGCGTGACATGCCCGAAACCTGGACGATGAGCAACGAAGGCGAAAACACCTGGACCGCGTACGATGTCATCGGCCACCTGGTTCACGGCGAACGCACCGACTGGATGCCACGCGCAAGGATGATCCTGCAGTCCGGCGAGACCCGAACCTTCGAGCCATTCGACCGCCTGGGACAGACCCGCGAGAGCCAGGGCAAGTCGCTGGGCCAGCTACTCGATGAATTCCGCCGCCTGCGCTCCGAAAGCCTGCGCGACCTCCGCGCCTTGAATCTGCAGCCAAAGGACCTCGACCTGCGCGGACTCCACCCCGTCTTCGGTCCAGTGACCTTGTCGCAGCTCCTCGCGACCTGGGCGGCTCACGACCTGACTCACCTGCACCAGATCTCGAGAATCATGGCCCACCAATACCGCGACGCCGTCGGCCCATGGAGCCAATTCCTGGGCGTCCTGCACTGCGACGGCCACAGCTCAGCCTGAACCCTCCCACAAACGGTGTATCGCCTAAATCCGCGGTCGAGTCCAACCTAAACCAATGAAGCTCAAGACTTGGCTCCTCATCGCGACCTTCGCCATCATCGCCGCGCAAGCCCGCGCCGAAGGCTGCCTGAGCGACATGCCCGACTCCGCCAGAGCAGCCGTCGAGCTGGACAACTGGAAGATCTTGCAACCCCTCGACCTCTCCATGGCCGACGCCAAAATCTTCAAGAACGCCCATCAGGGCCAATGCCCCGGAGTCGCCGCCGGCAACTTCTTTCCCAAAGCCGACTCATCCTTCCTCGTGGCCCTCGTCCAGCAGGACGACCAGAAAAACCTGACTGAAAAGCTCGTCCTCGTCACACTGAAAAAAGGCCGCGCGGAAACCGAAGTCGTTGTCCCTCCCGCTCCCGTCACCATCCCTTCCGTAGTCTGGAAGCTGGGCCCCGGCCACTACGCCGGAATCGACGGTACGCACACCAGGCTATCCCGCGACTCCTTCGTCTACGAACAGATCGACTCATCCGCGAAGCAGTTCTACTACGAAGGCAGCCACCTCCACTCCTTCGTGATCTCAAGATAGGCCAGCGCCGCTCTGACCTATACTCTTCCCCATGTCGATCACCCAGACCGTCCTGCGCTGTGACGTCGATTACTCCGCCTGGGCCAACCGCCAACTCCTCGAAGCCTGCTCAGCGCTCACCACCGTTCAGCTCGAACGCGACCTCGGAGCCTCCCACCGCAGTATCCTCGCCACTCTCCGCCACATCTTTTATGCAGAGCGCGTCTGGCGCGACCGCCTCCTCGCCAATAAGCTCCCGCCCCTCGTCGAAGTAGGCGACCAGCGGCTCTTCGGAGACCCTCCACCCGAACCTACCCTCGAAGATCTTAAACAAAGGTGGCCCGAAGTAGACCGCACCCTCCGCGAGTGGCTCGCGCCCCTCACTGAATCGGACTTTGCGAGCGAACTCCCATGTCTCAGCCCAGACGGCACCGAGCTCCGCTTCTCCCGCTGGCAGATCGTCACGCACTCAGTCAACCACTCTACCCTTCACCGAGGACAGATTATCTCCATGCTCCGTGCCCTCGGTGCTCAGCCACCCAACACCGACCTCTTCAGCTTCTACCTCGCGCCAGCCTGAGCCTCAGGCCCACTCCTTGCCCAGACCCTCCAGCCCCGCGGCCGCAAGGTCCTGAGGCAGCATCACGGGATGTATCTCAACCGAGGCGTTGAACAAAAGGAACCACGGCTCAGCGAGCGCGGGAATCTTCGACGGGTCCGCCAGGTCCACGATGAGCACCCCGCCCCGCTGCCCATTGCGGGCTGTGAAGTACGCTGCTTCAGGTTTCAACTGGTCCATAATCTTCTTCATCTTGACACCAACCGAGCCGTCTTTAACCGCTTCGTTGAAGGGCTCAACCGGCATAGAAACGTACATCATCATGCGCATGGAAATCTCCTGCCGCCATTGGCGCCCCATCTAAAGGGCCTGTAGGGGAGGCTGCCAAACTACGCCGAGCACACCAACCCGTCAAGCCCGTCGACGCAGCGGACGCACTAAAAAGCGAAAAGCCCCTCCACGCGGAGGGGCCATTCTCAAAGTTGGCCAGAAAATTAGGAAGCCTGCAGCAGATTCTGCTCCGCCCGGAACCAGTCTTGCTCGTCGAATCCGTCCTGCAAACCGCGCTCCTCGTAGTACCGGTGCGCCAGCCTTGCGATCTCCTCGTGGCTTGGCCACTGCTTCACGTTCGCCGTGTCAGCCGCAACCTTAGGCGCCGCTTCCTTTACCGCCTTCGCCTTCGGTGCCGCCTTGGGCTTCTTCTCTGCAACTGGCGCCGCTGCCGTCTTCTTCACCGGAGCCTTCCGGGACTTCTTATCAATCATCTCCACACTCATCGCACATCTCCTAGCTCGGGATTTCGCCACCACCGTTCGGGGTCGTCACCTATAGGATAAAAGACCAAAGCCGCTTCCGAACCACCTCCCGTAACTATCTAGTAAATCCCCTGTGCAAAACCTGTGGAAGGCCCTGCACAAAACCTGTGGGCAGAAGGCTACTTCTTCAACAAAATAAATCGCTTATCCAAGAAAACCAAAAATGACCGGTTCTACCGCTCAAACAAAACCGGATTGCGCCTGACCCACCAGCAAGGCATCATTCCCACTTGGGGAAACCCCTCCGGCAGCATCGACTGGCTGCACGGCACGTCGGACGCCCCGTCGGGATAGTATTCTTCCTTCCCGCCCTTCAGCGGAGCCACAACAAACCGGCTCACCCTCACCGACGCGACACCGCCGCCCGCCAGAACCCTCACCTGCCAGACTGCCCAGTCCGCCACCCACACCGCGGCACAAGCCGCAACCACCCACAAAATTGCCCGCAAAAAGATCCGTCCCAAACCGCCTCCTAGATTGCGCTCGTATCGACCACGTCGATGATCGTGTATCCATCTGCCGGCTTGCCGTCATCGAGCTTCAGATTTCCCGGCTGATACGTCAGAGCATACTGAATCCGCACGCCAACACTGTTCGCAATATGCGAGTCATCCGCAATCGGACGAGACAAGGGCATCCCATAAACCGGAGTCCACGACTCGTGCAGCATATCCAGCGCATACTTCGCCGGAAGCATCGCCGTGTACTGCGCCGTCGTCGCATCGTCGAACTCCAAACCAAGCGCCGCGGCCTTCCTCACCATCCATCCCATCGTCATCTCTGACAACGTCGTCGAATCGTCGACCCCGCCGCCCATCGTCGTTCCTCCGCCAACATCGCCGTGACAACCCGAAAACCACACCTGCTCCATCGTCTGGCCCGCCGCCGGAACCGAAGTCCACAGCGTCGCCGGAAACTCCTTCCTCCGCTCATCGATCGCCAGGCACTGATACGCATTCTTCACATCCGGATGCAGCGAAGTGTCGAGAAACCCATACTTG
This sequence comes from uncultured Acidobacteriaceae bacterium, assembly GCA_963741395.1. GTDB lineage: Bacteria > Acidobacteriota > Terriglobia > Terriglobales > Acidobacteriaceae > Edaphobacter. Next base: position 96,552 of record CAVUHV010000001.1, on the reverse strand, counting down.
CTGTCATCAACGCCCCCGAAGATTGCCGGAATTCCCAGCGACCCGACCGTGTCCCAAACGCCAACCATCTCCACGCCGCAGTCATATAGCCCGCACGCTCCAAGCCCCGCCAGAATCGTCGCGCGATTCGCCCTGTCGCGATAGGCCGCAAATGCCTGGTCCACACATGAGTCGCTGAACGAGCCCGTCGGCAGCCCGCAGACAGCGATCATCCCGCCCAGGCTGCGCGCCGTATAGGCTCCCCGGCTGAAGCCGAACAGATACACCTGATCGCCCTTCTCGTACACATGCGCGATCTTCGTGTAACCGTCCTTGATCTTGTCCAGCAATCCGTCGCCGAACGCTCCTGCGAGCACCTTGCCGATTCCCGTGAGCCCTGCACCCACGCCATCGTCGTAGTAGGCAACCTGATCGGCGGACGTCGTCATCGCCTTATAAATCTTGTAGACATTTGTGTTCTGCCGCGGCGCATCCCAGGTCCCGTCCGCACAGAAAGCGATCCGCTTCGCCATGCTCGTGTCCTCCTTAGTTGTCCCGTTCACGGCCCCGACTCACCGGGCATTGGTTTATCACTCCCGCCGCATCACAGCAAACTCATGTCTCTCTTTCGCTTGACAAAATTCGGCTTCCAGCCTTTCCTTTCTGATATGCCTCACAAGCCGACTTCCCCCGCTCGGGCCCCTTTTGCCGGATCCGGCGTTCTTTGCCTGCTTGTGCTTCTCGCCGGCTGTTCCGTCTCGCCTTTAGCCAAACATACCGCGGCCTTCTCCGCCGCAACGAACCTTGTCGTCGACGGCTCTGAGAACGCCTACCGTGCCGCCGTCCGCCTCCACGATCAGGAGCAGATCAACGCCGCCATCGCGAAATACGACACCGACCCCACATGGGACCCGCACAAGATCCCCATCAAGCCCCTGATCGACGACAAGGGTCTCGAAGCCCGCACCCAGGTTCTCGACGGCCTTAAGCTCTACGCCCAGACGCTCTCCGACCTCACCAATCACATCAGCTCCCCGCAACTCGACGCAGCAGCCACCTCTGTCGGCAACAATCTCATGAGCCTCAGCGGAAGCATCGGGACCTCCAACACCTTCACCCTCTCACAAGGCCAGGCCAATATAGCCAGCACCGCCCTGAACGCCCTCGGAATGTACCTCACCGGTAAGAAGGTCACCAAGGGAATTCCCACCGTCATCAAGAACATGGATCCTCACGTCGAGGCCATCTGCAATCTCCTCAACGACGACATCACCATCCTCCGCCGGCAGTCTCACGACGACTACGAGCAGCTTCTCACCCAGCAGGACAGCTTCATCCGCCACGCACAAGGCCTCTCACCCGTAGAGCGCCGTGCCGAGATCAACAAGCTGCCGCAGATCATACTCCGCCAGCAGACTACCGACGACATGCTCTCCGATCTCCAGAAAACCCTCGTCAAGCTGGCGCTCACACATCACGCCCTCGCCGCCGCCGCGCAGAATAACAACCCAGAATCTCTAAAGGACCGCATCGGCGAACTCGAGGCCGCCGGCCAACACCTGTCCCAGTACTACAACTCTCTGCCCACAAGCTCCACTTCCCCATAGGAGAATTCATGGCCAAGACACCGCCTGCCGCCACCGCCAAAGACACCGCAGCCGCGCCCACCGTGCCTCCGGTCCTCACGAATCCCAGCAGCGTGCAAGCCTATCAGGACCTCTACGATGCTCTTGGCCGCGCCTACTGGGACGCCTCGGACATCAACTCCAAAGACACCATCCAGGGCGCGCGTGAAGCAGTCTACGACATCATCACCCAACTCGACGAAAGCGACCTTGCGACCAACACTGCCAAATTTCTCGCCCTCAAATCCTCCATCAAAGCCGCCAATGATGCTCTCGAAACGATCAAGGACCAGATCAACCAGATCACCAAAAACATCAGCACCGCCGGCACCGTCATCGGAGCCATCAGCAAGGTCCTTAGCCTCACCACCGCACTCTAGCCTGTAGAAGGCCTGTAAACTCAAGCCATGGGTCTGTTCCGCAAGAAGATCAAGCAGGAGCACAAGGTCATGCTCCAGGCCGAGCGCGCCGCCGGAGCTCTCCTGCCCGAGTACCACCGTCCCACCCCCGAGTGCCCCCAACCCGAACGCTGGCACATGTACGACTCGATGACCGCCGAGGCCGAAGTCCTCGAGTTCCTCCGCACTCTGATCACTACCCTCAAGCCCACCCTCGTCGTCGAGACCGGCTCCTTCCTCGGCGTCTCCACCCTCTGGATCGCCGAAGGCCTCAAAGCCAACGGCTTCGGCAAGATCATCTCCTGCGAGTACGACCCCGTCGTCTTCGCCAAAGCAAAAGAAAAGATCGAAGCGTCCGGCCTCTCTGAGTGGATCGAGCTCCGCAACGAGTCTTCGCTCGAGATGAAGATCGACGGCACCATCGACATCTTCTTCTCCGACTCCGACATGCCCATCCGCGAGGCCGAGGTCAAACGCTTCCTCCCCCAGATCCGCCCCACCGGCCTCATCCTTATGCACGACGCCAGCTCGCACCTCAAGATCGTCCGCGACGCCGCCTTCCACCTCGAGTCCGAAGGCCTCGTCTCCGCCATCTTCCTGCCCACGCCACGTGGCCTCGTCCTCGCGCAGAAGCGGGAAGGTCGTAGCTAACATCGTCGAACCGCGCATTTCATTGTAAAAACTACGTCTTCCCAGCCCATTCAGCCAACCGGGGCAGGCAAAATTTGAATCTACATTCGCTGGAACTCCTTTTATTGCTGGAGTATCGTTTCAGTCTGTCCTGTAATCCTCATCTCTCTTGGAGTCACGAATGGCACCCTGGAAGAAGTCTCCTCTTATCGCCCTTCTAGCCATTAGTCTCTGCGGACGGCCCGTCCTCGCGCAAAGCCCGCAGAACGCCCAACCCGGCCCTACGTTCTCAGATGACGACACCCTCCGCATCGTCAAGGAGGTCCGCAAGCGCATTTTGAGCCTCACCAACTACAGCGTCTTCGATTCCCTCTCCTTCGCCCTTCACGGCAAGAGCGTTATCCTTCGTGGGTATGCCTCTCGCCCCACGCTAAAGAGCGATGCTGAGAGAGCCGTGAAGAGCATTCCCGGCGTCGCGGGCGTCGAGAACCAGATCGAGGTTCTTCCCTACTCGCCCAACGACGACCGCATCCGCGCTCAGGTCTATAACCGCATCTACACCCAGCCCGCGCTCCGCAGATATAACGCAAACCAGGGTTCCATCGGACGCGCCATCGGCCCTGGCCCTAACATCGCCGCGGCGGCCGGCGGAATTACCGCGAGCCCGCCCATCGGCTTCCACGCCATCCACATCATCGTCAAGAACGGCAACGTCATCCTCACCGGATACGTCGACCGTCAGAGTGACGCCGACATCGCCTACATGCAGGCCAATGGAACCCCCGGCGTCTTCAGCGTCGAAAACGACCTCGAGTTCCCGGGAGCCAAGCCTCCGGAAGCCAAAGCCAAATAGGCCCAACCAGCAATACGAAAGATGCCGGCACTCATCAGGTGCCGGCAGTTCATCTTAACGCTCTACAGATTGAACATCTCTCGAAGCCGTTTCGTCTGCGCTCGGCTCACAGGAATCTCTGTCTTCTTCGGATCATCCATCCTGAGCTGGTAGCTCGACTTGAACCACGGCACCACCTCGCGGATATGCTGAATGTTCACCAGGAATGACCGGTGCACTCGCCAGAAGTCCTCCGGATCAAGCTGCTCCTGCAACTCCTCCAGCGTTCGGCAGTTCGAGTGCCCTTCCACCGTCGGAGTCACCACTGTAATCGTCCCCTCCTCGATCGAGGCGAAGCAAATCTCCTTCTGCGCGACGAGCAGCAACCGATTCTGCGCCCGCACCACCACCTTGCCGCTAAACTGCTTCGCCGGCTGCGCCTGCTCCTCTACCAGCTTCAGCAGAGCATCCAGCTTGGCCCCGGCTTCATGACTGATGCCAGCCGGTTCTGACAAAGCCGCCGCCGCCAACCTTCCCTGCGCCTTCTCAATCGTCTGCAGAACCCGCTTGCGATCAAATGGCTTCAGCAGATAGTCGACCGCATTCACCTCAAATGCCTTCACTGCGTACTGGTTGTAAGCCGTTGCAAAGACCACCTGGGGCATGTGCACCTTGCGATCCAGCAGCTTCTTCAGCACCGCGAAGCCATCCAGCCCCGGCATCTGAACGTCGAGAAACACCACGTCCGGCCGGTGCGTCCGGATAAGCTCCACCGCTTCAATGCCGTTGGTCCCCAGCGCCAGCACCTCGACCCCACCGGCATGCTCCAGAAGATACTGCAGCTCCTGCCGCGCAAGCGGTTCGTCGTCGATGATAAGTGCCTTGAGTGACATCTCAGAAGTTGCGCGTTCTCAGCTGTAAGTTGTCGGTTTCAAACAAACTAACTGACAACCTGCAACTAACAACTGCCTTCAGTCACTATACGCCCGCAGCCTCGCCGGAGCATGGTCCTCGGCCAGGTCATGCCCGCACTGCGCACAGTACACATCAGTGATCTGCACGCCACGGAAGCACCGCCCGCACACCGGAGCCAATTGGAACTGGCACTGCGGGCAAAAGTGGTAGCCCGCTGTAATCTCGGTCCGGCAGTGTGGGCAAGGCCGCAGAATCGGCTGCCGCAGAATGAAGTACACCACCGCGCCGATGCCTCCCGGCATCAGACCCACGATCAGCATCCACAAACCTGCCGGCATCCGCCGCCGCTTCACATCGCGGCTCACATATCCCACCAGCAGAATGTAGCTCGCAAACGCCGTTCCCCACGCATAGCCCATCAGCAGCCGCATCGGCAGCAGCTCATGCTTGTGGTGCGGCATCACCACGTGGAACAGATACTGGACTCCCGCAAACACCGCAATCGCCAGCACAACGGACCACGCGGGAATCATGTTCAGCTGGTCTTCATTGCTGGCCAGCGCCTCTTCCGAGCGGCTCACGTTGCGGTTCCATGGCATCGTCGGCATCGTCATCGCATGAACTCCCTGCTGGAGCGCTTCGTACGGACACGCCGAAACCATACCATGGCCATCAACGCCAGGGACACAGGAAGGAACCACAGCAGCAACACCAGGAACTGGTCACTCGCATCCGGAATCCCGTTCGGCGTAATCTCATATTGATCCAGAAGAGTCCACACCGCCGTGCAGATTATCACCAGCATCCCTGAGCACACAGCGATCGGCAGCCACAGGCTGCGAATCCGGCTGCGACGGTCCGCCATCACCTGCGCCCGCTCGCGCACCACGCGGTGCGTCCGGTTCACCAGCGAGGCTCGTGCCGCCGCGCTCAGCGTCGGAATCGGCATTGGCTCCCTGCTCTCCTGATGAATCTTCTCCACCGCCTCGTTCATACCGCGGCCTCCCGTGCGCCGCGGGTCGCTCGCAACTGCTCCACCTCAGGCTTCAGTGCTGCCAGGCCGCGATACAGCCGCGACTTCACCGTCGACAGCGGGGCCTTCGTCACCCCGGCTATCTCCTCCAGCGACATCTCCTCATAAAACCGCAGCACCAGAACCTCGCGCGACGCCGACTCCAGCTTCAGCAGAACCTCGCTCACCTCGGCTGAGTCCTCCCGCGACTGGAAGTGATCCAACGGAGACGGGCCCTCCATCGCAATCTCAAACGGCCTCTCGTCCTCGCTCGCGTCGCTCATCTCATCGAGGCTCACCATCGTCCGCTTCCGCGACAGGTCGATCACCAGGTTCCGCGCAATCGTGAAAAGCCAGGTATCGAAGCGCGCCTTGCCGTTGTACTGGGCCCCGCGTAGCAGCACCCGCATCCAGGTTTCCTGGAACAGGTCTTCGGCCACCTCGCGCTTACCCGTCAGAAACAGCAGAAACCGCAGCAGCCTATGCTGGTAGAGCTCGATCAGATGATCCAGAAGCTCGGGGTCCTGCATCTTCAACCCGCGTGCAATCTCCATGTTCTCGCTCTGCGCCATTGCTGTGGCATGCACGGAGGCGTGAGCGGCAGAGATTGTGGCGGCGCCACGGGTCATGTTCGTAGAGACGCCAGTTGAAGTTAAAAGTCTCGGTCTGGACTGCGAGAATCCATCAATTGCCCTGATTTGTTACCAGATTGAGCCCTATACACTTATTCTAAGGCGCTTTCACCCGTTTCCTGCATGTTTTTTCCCAAGTAAACTGAACTCATGGAAGTTCTCTACGGCCTCCATCCTGTTGAAGAGGCCATCCGCTCCGGCTCCCGCCAGCTCGACCACATCTCCGTAGCTCGTGACCGCCGTGATGCCCGGCTGGAAGGGCTCATCGCTCTCGCCCGAGCTGCCAAAGTCCGCGTCTCCCTGGAACCCCGCGACCAGCTCACCCGCCTCGCCAGGACCGACGCCCACCAGGGCGTCCTCGCCGTCGTCCGCCAGCGCCAGTTCCTCACCGTCGAAGACCTTCTGGCCATCCCGAACGACCACCCCCGCTTCTTCCTCGCCCTCGACGGCGTGGAAGACCCCCACAACCTCGGAGCCCTCCTCCGCACCGCCGACGGCGCCGGAGTGGACGGCGTCCTGCTCCCCGAGCGCCGGACAGCACCCGTCTCGGCCACCGTAGCCAAAACCTCCGCCGGAGCCTCCGAACACGTCCGCATCGCCCGCGTCACCAATCTCGTCCGCGCCCTCGAGCAGATGAAGAAGGCCAACATCTGGGTCGTCGGCCTCGACGAACGCGGAACCCCCGACTACACCGGCTACGACTTCTCCTCCGACACCGTCCTGGTCCTCGGCCGCGAAGGCGCAGGCCTCCACGACCTCGTGAAAAAAACCTGTGACCATCTCCTCCGCATCCCGATGGCTGGCCAGGTCTCGTCCCTCAACGTCTCGGTCGCCGGAGCCGTCGTCATGTACGAAGCCCTGCGCCAGCGCCGCTCCCCATCCGTCCAACCTCCGGGATCCCCAGCGAGTTTGCTCGCTGCACTGGAACAAAAGCCCGCACGCACCAAAGAACGCAAAGGTCTGGGATCTTGAAATCCACTCGTCTCACCGTTTCACGCAGCATCGCCGCACTGCTCGTCATCGTCTTCGCTCAAGCTCTCAGCGCACAGACACAACAGCAACCGGCTCCGGCCGCTCCCGAGATCCCCAACGGCACCGTCCTCTTCAATCGCAACAGCGACCAGGACAGCAACCGGGAGCAGCAACACTCACAACCCACCCCGAAACCCGCCCGCGCGCAGGAACTCATCACCCCCACCGACGCCGAGCGCGCCTCCCTCACCTTCAGCAGTTACGACCTCGACCTCCACATTGTCCCTGCCACCTCGCACCTCGCCGCACACGCCCTCTTCACTGTCCGAAACACCGGCACGGCCCCACTCCCCCGCATCGCGCTCCAGCTCTCCTCCACCCTCCACTGGGAGAGCATCTCTGTCCGCATTCTCGGCCACCCACAACCCCTCACCTTCGGTCAGCACTCCCTCGACACCGACGCCGACCACACCGGCCAGGCCACCGAAGCCGTCGTCACCCTCCCCCAGCCGCTCGCCCCCGGAGCCACCCTCGACCTCGCCGCCCTCTACTCCGGCGACATCCCCGTCTCCGCCCACCGCCTCGAACGCATCGACGCCCCACCCGACCAGGCCACCTACGCCGACTGGGACGCCATCACCCCCAACCTCACCGCCCTCCGCGGCTTCGGCAACGTCCTCTGGTACCCCACCGCCTCGCCGCCGCTCTTCCTCGGCGACGGCGCCAGGCTCTTCAACGCCATCGGCCAGACCAGGCTCAATCAATCACCCGCCACAATCCGCCTCCGCCTCACCGTCGAATACACCGGCGAGCCTCCCGCCGCAGCATACTTCTGCGGCCGCCGCGAGATCCTCCGCCCCATCACCGAGAGCCCCGACACCGCCGTCACCGAGTCGCCCGGCATCAGCACCGCCGAGTTCTCTGCCCACTCGCTCGGCTTCCGCATCCCCAGCCTCTTCATCGTTCCCACCAACGCCACCGCAACCGACAACATGCTCATCTCCGCGGTCACCGCGCACCCGGAAGTCGCGCCCAGCTACAACGCCGGATCGCAGCTCGTCCGCCCCATGCTCTCCGACTGGCTCGGCCCCAACCCGCTCGAACCTCTCGTCATCCTCGACCACGTCGGCCAGCCCTTTGAAGACGACGCCCTTCTCGTCGCTCCCATGAAGACCGTAGACGCCGGCGAGCTCGCCCCCGCGCTCAGCCACTCTCTTACCCACGCATGGTTTCGCTCGTCGCTCCCTTGGCTCAACGAAGGCGTCGCCCAGTTCATGACCCTCCTCTGGATCGAGCGTGACAAGGGCCGCGACGCCGCCCTCGCCCAACTCCACTCACAGGTCAACACCCTCGCCCTCGCCGAGCCGCAACTCACCCCTGCCAGCGATCCCGAAACCACCGGTCAGCCTCTTATTCGCGCCCACGACGAGGTCTACTACGGCACCAAGGCAACGGCAGTCCTCTGGATGCTCCGCTACCTCGTAGGCGACGCCGCCCTCAAACACACCCTCACCCTCTACCGCGACACCGTGGCCCGCAATCCCAAAGAAGAAGACCCACGCACCTTTGAGCACCTCCTCGAACAGGCCTCCCACAAAGACCTCGCCTGGTTCTTCAACGACTGGGTCTACCGCGACCGCGGCCTGCCCGACCTCTCCATCGTCAGCGTCACCCCGCGCGATCTCTCCACCGGAGGCCGAACAAGCTGGCTCGTCGCCGTAGAGGTCCACAACGACGGCTTCGCCGCCGCCGACGTCCCCATCACCGTGCGTTCCGGCAATCTCACCAAGACCGAGTACATCCATCTCCCCGGCCGCACCACTGCCTCCACCCGCATTCTCTTCGAAGGCATCCCCACCGACGTCACCGTCAACGACGGCGCCATTCCCGAGCTAACCGCCCCGACTCACACCCGGCACCTCAACCTCACCACCCCAACCCCCTGAGCCTGCCTATGGCAGCATCATCGAACCTGTATGCACGCGGCTCTCCTCAAAATCGAGCTCGCGCTGCAGTGTCCGCAACACTTCATCGTCAATTTGACCCTCATCCCGCAAACGGATCAGCGCCTCTCGCTCGACTTGCAGCACTCCCAGAATCGCATCGTTCCGTCGTGCCTGATCGTGCAGTCCCTGGACGTGTTCCTCCCGTTCAGCGGGCATCGCATCCAGTCTTCGCTGATAGCTCGCGATCAACTCCCCAAACATCGCCGACTGATCCCGATTCCTCGACCGCCTCCGGGCCAGATGCACCAGGGCCTCTCGCAGCAGCACCCGCCTCGCTTCCTGCTCCTCACCATTTGCGTGGCCCGAGTCCGACAGCCCAAGCCTTCGAATCAACCAGGGCAGCGTCAGACCCTGCCCCACCAGCGTCGCCACAATCAGGCAAAACGCGAGGTAGATGATCATGCTCCTCTGCTGGAACATCCTTCCATCCGGAAGGGCATACGGCAACGACACCGCCGCCGCCAGCGACAATACTCCGCGCATCCCTCCCCACCCGACCACGAACACCATCCGCGGATCTGGCTCCTCCGCCTCCACCTTCTGCATCCAACGCCGCACAGCGAATGCAATATAGGTCTCTCCGTACACCCACGCCATACGCACCGCGATCGTCACCGCAGAGAAGCCAATCCCATACTCCAGCAGCGCCAGCCGATTCATACCGCCAATCTGCCCCATCACATACGGAAGCTGCAGCCCGATCAGCACAAACACGATTCCATTCAGCACGAACGTCAGCGCATCCCATACTGCCGTTGCCTGCAACCGCACCTGCGGGGACATGAACTCCGGACTCTTCCGGCTCATATACATGCTGCACGCAATCACTGCGATCACGCCCGACGCGTGCGCCCGGTCGCCGATGAGGAAAGCAGCATAGGGCACCAGGATGCTGATCACAATCTCAACCGGCCCGTCATCCACAAACCTCTCAAACAGCGACACCACACCGCCGATCGCCAGCCCGATCAGCACACCACCGCAGGTCAGGAACACCAGCCGCCCAACCCCTTCCACCACTGACGGAGTTCGGCCCGTCATCAGCATGACCAGCCCAAACTGCAGCGCCACCAACCCGGTTCCATCGTTCACCAGGCTCTCAGCCTCCAGAATGTCCACGATGCGCTGAGGCAGTCCTACCCTCCGTGCAATCGACGTCGCCGCAATCGCGTCCGTCGCCGCCACGACCGCGCCCAGCAGCACCCCGGACCGCCAATCGAATCCCGGCAGCAAGGAACCGGCTGCCAGCGCCAGCCCCACAACCGTGAACAGCACGAGCCCCACCGCAAGCATCGCAATGCTCACGAAGTTCCGTTGGAACTCCCTCCACGAGAGAGTCCACGCCGCCGAGTACAGCAGCGGAGGCAAAAAAACCAGAATGACCAGACTAGGATCCAGCCCAATCCGCGGCATCCCCGGCAGAAAGCTCAACACCAGCCCGGCGATCACGAGCAGGATCGGATAGGGCACCTTCAACCGCCGCGCCAGCCCGGCAAACACAGCCACAAATACCAGCAGCAGCAGAAATACGGCTTGCGCACTACCCACCATCAGTCCACCGACCAGATGCGGACCACAGGCACACAGCGACCGCCGATGTTGGCAAGAAGGAGCACGTTTTATTATCCCTCTGCATCAGAGCACAGGAACTTAAATCAAGAGTAGTGGGTTTTATAGATCAAGCGTTAAATCACGACAGGATTTCGCCATTACCATGCGGTGTCGCAAGAGCCTGGATCTCCGGCCCGAGAGGATCGACGAAGTGTAACCGTTCGGCGATGGGGTGGTTGGGTAAATAGTCGAGAAGAGTTCGTGCGCGTTCGGCCGGAGCCGATCCGGGGGCATGGGTGCGCATGGCAAACGCAAAATAGCGCGCCGGTTGTTCTTCGGCGGAGCGCGCGACAAGATCCCAATAGACCTGCGGGCTTGGCCATTGCTTCCATGGGTTGAGCGGATAATGCTGGCGCGGCACACGCAGAAGTCTGTTGGCAATTTGGCGTTTCCTGGACGCCAAAGCCGTATCGTAATCGTAGGAAGTGAGAGGCACAATCAGGATCGGACGGTGGTCGGCAAGCGACGATGACTGGACATTTAAAGATTGCCGCGATGGATAGTAAGGTTGCCGCGGACAAATGCGGAAATCTCCCGATGCCGCAGTGGCATAGGCGCCGAAGGAAGGGTCGGCGACTTTGGCATCCAAACCAGGCTCCGGCGTCACATCGACCTTTATCCCAAGGGCGATTGCCGTATCGAGAATTTTTTCAGTGAGAAAGTATCCGCCTTGACTGGAACGGCGCACAGGTTCGCCGAAGCATTGCGCAAAAATCTCGGCAGCTACGGTCAGACACTGTGTTGTCCAGACATTATCGGCAAAATCAGAGAACGTGACGGAGCGCTCTGCATCCCAGCGGTGGGCATGGACATGAATGCCTAGCGGGTCCTGATGATGCGCCAATTGTGCGAATTCTTCGCCATGCCGTTGCACAACATAATCATGGCGGCCAAAGCAGCGTTCGATGTCGGGATCAAGTCTGATAAACCATGTCGGGTGAACTGCACGGACGGAACGGTCGGCCAAACGGTTGCGAAGGCCTTCGACCAAATTCACCATAGAAACAAAACCGTCCCATGGTCGTTCTTTCACGTCAGGTTGGAAATCGTCGGGTTCGACATCGATCCGCCAAACCGTCGGTATCGGCGTATTTTTCTGCGAGCGGCGACCAATCAATGCGCCCTCATCATCGCTGGCCGCGCGATATATGAAATTAATTTATTTCCGAAGCGGTTCATCACAATAATCTCACATGTTAATTTTGCTGGGTTATAGGTAGCTTTGGTTGCCCCGGAGTTCAAGCTGACCGACTACCAAATCAAGCCGCACTCGCCTGCAAGCATCGAGGTCCTTTCGACGGAGTCTCTCAAGAGCGGATCCAACGCCCGCCTGACTCAATCGCCCTCGCTCGAAGCGCCACAAAATCAAAGGAACTACCCTTTCGCCCTGTCTGCCCCCACCTTTTGGCAGAACTCCTTCGTCATCGACTTACTCAGTTTCTTATTGAGGGTGAAATTCTTCGCCGACGCGTCCCACTCATACGCCTCGCCGCGACACTTCTTCACCTTCGTCCCGTTTACTGTCCAATGGCCTGAATACACCACATGCTCCTGCGGCATGAATTTAACGGCCTCGCCATTGCCCTCCGAAAACCCATCGAGGAATATCTTAGGAGTGGCCTTCTCATCCTTTCCTTCGCGAAAGCGCGCAACCACAGGCTGGTCGCCCTCCATCCGCACCAACGTCAGTTCGTCCGTGTAGCCTCCCGACCCCAGACTCACCAGCGCCTCCGACATGCCTCTCCCCGTCACATCAGCCGTTCGCGAGATCGAGGGCAGGTAGTGCGCCTGAGCAGCCTCTTTTGGAAACTGCTGTCGAACCACCGACTGGACCGCCGGAAGCATCGACTTCCAGTCGACAGCGGTGGGAGCATTGTCGGCGGCGAAGGCGCCCGCAGAGCCAAGCATCGAAGCGAAAGCCAGTACGATTTTTCCTGTCATATCCCCCCTGGTCACCACTTAGGTCAGCGGACTCAGCCCCGCTTTGGCGACCAGCCTACTTGGGAAAACGGCCCTCGCCTATTCCCCAAAAGGCTCATTGCCGAGGAATATCGTCAGCCCTTTCAGCAAAAAAATCCTGTCAAGCCCCTCGATGCCAGTCAAAACTCCGCCCTCGACCCGCAATCCAAACAAACGAAACCACTTCAACCTCAAAAATAAATCTCGGCCAAGTGGCAGACCAGTTTCCGCCGTTCGCTAAAATAGAAATAGACCAGAAGACAAAGAAGAAGCCCGAACGCGCGCCGGACTTTTCCCAGTTAACCCTTTTATTTTGAATATTTTGACCATTAAACCCTTTAGATGGAATATTTTATGAAGAAGGCTCAGTGCTAAAGATGATTATCCCCTTGACACAGAAACAAAATTAGCCTAGATTGGAGTCATGAACAGGAAGCAGATACTCGCTCTCTTCGGAGTCGTCATGGTGTTCATGATGGCGATGATTCGAGTAGCGATGAGCATACTGGGCATGGACGTTCACTTTAGGTGGAACCGATGAACCTGATAGACGTATCCCGCGAACTGGCAACTGATGAGCAGTGCTTGGCCTTTCTTGAGAAGATGCGCTGGCCAGATGGCATCGTCCGCTGCCCTACCTGTGGCAATGACCAAATCAGCCGCATCACTCGCAAGGTATCGGAGACGACCAAGAACAAGCGCAAGAGCGTATACCAGTGCCTAGAGCCAACCTGCAAGCAGCAGTTCTCCGCAACCAATGGCAGCATCTACCACGACTCACATCTTCCCCTGCACAAGTGGTTCATGGCCATTGCGCTCATTGTGGACGCGAAGAAAGGTATCTCAGCCAAGCAGGTACAGGCACATCTTGGAACGTCCTACAAGACCGCATGGTATGTCTGCCATCGCGTTCGTAAGGCAATGGTGGATGCAAACCCTATTCCGATGGGCGGCGTGGTGGAAATTGATGAGACGTACATTGGAGGCACCGCCGTCCGTCGCTTCCGCAAGCCTGCGGCAAAGCCTCCGAAAGAGATGGTGTTAGCCATTCGTGAGCGTAGCTCTAAAGAGCATGTAGGACGCGTCCGCTACTTCCACATCCCCGATGGAACCCGTGAAACCATCCAGCCGATCTTAGACGAGCATGTAGCCTTCAATGCACGGCGCATCATCACCGATCACAGCGCGGTCTATGACTTCTCGATAAGCGAGTCTCACAGGAAGAATCACCGCAAGGTCAACCACTCGCAGCAGTGGGTAGTCCCAGGTTCACGCATCCACACGAATACAGTGGAGAGCAGCTTTAGTTTGCTCAAGCGCGGCCTGATAGGGTCATTCCACCGCGTCTCGATAAAGCATCTCCACCGCTACCTGACGGAGTTCGAGTATCGCTTCAATGCGCGGAAGGATGCAGAACGGTTTGAGCGCACAGTAAGCGAGATGCTGAAGACTCAGCCAATGCCGATGAAGCAGCTTACTTCTGAGGCTTCTGCGCCGGAACTATCTTCCCAACCTTCGGCTGTCCCGTTTTAGCTTCGGATCGCTTTATCGGTGGAGTCTTGAGGAGTTGGCTTACTACAGCTTCGAATTGGGTCTTATCGACTTTCATTCCGCGATTGTAATCCTGCCTGTTCCTACAGGTAGAATTCTCCCATCTCAAACGAAAGCCCGGCGCTAGGCCGGGGCAGTCGATGTGTGTCGGGATACCCACATCGTAATGCCCTTGCCGTGCCGATGCAAGGGCGCGATGTCTAACGGTTCGTCTAAAAGAGTCCTTCCTCATCTGCCCACTGAAGTCATCGCGAATCGTGACACTAAAGAAAGTCTTCTGTGTCTGGAGTTATCGCGTTGCTGGGCGGGAGATGACTTTGATCAAGAACGAGCCAATCATCTGTTATGCGGTTTCGCTACAGAAATCTACGATATCGAGTTTCGAGCGTATCGCAGGAAATCAGATTACAGCCCGAATTGGCTACCCGAAATTGTCAGCGAATCAATACATCGGGTATTGGTATGCGCCGATAAGAAGGGCTACCCCGCTAGCGATTACAATCTCCTCTTAGAAGTGCTGCAGAGAGAGATACGCGACCATATTGGGATTTCACCCCCATCGAGTATCAAACCTCCGTTACAGCAGCCAGTAGTAGCCCAAATAAAGATTCCCAACGAAAAACGCAATTTCCGGTCTATTTCATCCCGCTCGGCAGTAGAGAAGATGGAACGGTACATAGAAACGAGCGGCGAGAATCTCACTCAATTCGCACAAAGGGTCCAAGTCGATCCCAAGACGCTTTACAGCTTTCGCAAAACCGGCAAGGTCGATAAGAGTGTTTTTTCCCGAATCGCCAAAGAGATGGGATTAAGCCCGGAGCAATTGTTGGGCAAGTTGCTCTAACCCGAATACTTCCCGAATATTTACCGAATACTTCCCGATAGAATCATCAAGCTGTCAGAAATCTTCCGTAGAAGTACCTGCTCCCATGTATATCGAAATTCAACGACTTACCTCATGCTTGGAGGTATGGATAACGGAAATTGGATCAGAGGGCCACCTGCCACCACCCGAAACATCAAAGGGGAGCATTGGTTTGCTCCCCTTCCCGTTCACAGTGGAGGGCGACTAGCAGGTGCTAGGGTGGGGCTTTATATCCCCAGATTCCGGGCAGGAATGGAGTTCGAGTCTCCCGCCCTCCGAGCCAGATTCTACAACATGTCTAATGAGTGAGAGCTGGCTCATCCTGATTTGATTCGTGAGGTTGATCTTTAGGCTTGCCAAAATCGAAATCGCGTTGCTTCCCTCGTTCTCTTTTGATGTCTCGGTTGTCACGATAAAACGCATAGACCACCAAAACGATTCCGGCACCCAATATGCTTCCCCACTGAAGTAAGGTCGTCATAATCGTCGTCGTCTCTCTACTTCCATTCCGCCAAAGAGGAATAGAAGCCCAATGCCGAGTGCATATAGCAGATCGCTAGTTCGGGCTTTACTTCCCTCAAATACTTTGTAAAGAGGAGCAAACACTAAAACCAGTATTCCGGCCTCCCTCAGCGCTTCCCCTGTCATCTCTGCGAATCTCTTCCGTTCCAAGAGAGCGTCCAATTGTTTGACGTTTCCAACGCCCTCTTTATAACCCCATATGATCTGTTACGCCGGTCCAATGTTCACTCTGAAATAAAACGTTACTAAATAATTAACCCTTAGATGCGCTGTCCCTGTCACGGCATCTTTAGGCTACCGGAATGGTCGTTATGTGTCAAAGGGATAATCATCGTGCTAAAGCTAATAAAATGAATATTTTGCGCCAAAACAGGGGGGAGGATTTACCTACCGCCGCCGGCGTATGCGTACAGGAGCCGCCGTATTGTCGTGCCACACCTGAGCTCCACCCCACTGCCGGGTCGCTGTCAGGTCGATCTTGAAAGGCCCCGCCTGCGCACGAGGCAGCGCCTCCGGCAGGCCGTCCCCAAGCTGCGGAATCGCCCTCCCAAACTCACGCAGACGGTCCAAAGTCGCCATCCCCGTTAGGTGGAGCGTGTACCCCGTGCCGTCAACGCGCCCGTCCAGCATCGCAGGTTCGCGCGCACCAAGCTCCAGGCTCACCGGCTCAAGCTGGAAGCTGCTCCCCGCAGGTAATACCGCAGCCTTGCGGCGTCGAGCACCCAGCGTCGGAGGCTCCACTGAGCGCAGCGCCACATCGCCGCTCACCAGCGACGAGTCGCCCGTCGCGGGAGTCTTCAGGCTCGCGCCCAAGAGCACAACCTCACCGTCCCACCGGCCAGTGCGCTTCCGGCCGTCGTAGTCCAGGCTGCCGGTCAGCGTCCCCGCTGCTGTAATTCCGGGCGGAACGCGCGAGCTGAAGACGTGCCACCAGCCGACCAGCGTGCTCGCTGGAACGCTGGAGATCCCGGCCTCGGCCGTTGACGCACGCCAGTCGCGCACATCCGGCATCGCGCCCGAGAGCGTAAACGTCTGGCTGCCGGGCGTGCTGCCAGGAGGCCAGCTGCACTGCACCTCTGGGAAGCCATGAAAGAGATCGGCCGCCTTGCCTCGGCACTCCAGATCGATCGACAGCGGCTGCTGGGGTACGAAGTCCTCGCGACGCACGTCATTCACGCGCAGCCGCGTCACCACGGCGCTCGAGTCCATCGTGCCTTTGATCGTCGTCTCCAGCGTCAGATCGCCTCGCCATCCGGCGTCGCGACCGAATACAAAGTGCGTAGCCTCGCCCAGCGGAGCGCCTCGCCACGCGCCCTCAAGCTCAATCGGCACCTGCCCGAGCGACGCCGCGCGGCCCAGCGTCGCCTCCAACCGGATCGTGCCCGTATCCGTAACGCTGGTGTCTGTCCGCACCGGACGTCCCTGCAGCCGCAGATGCCATTGCTCGGGGCCTGGAAGCCACAGCGCGAACTCGGCGTCAGTCAGCGAGAAAGGAGTCTTCTCCACACCTTGCTTCAGGTTCAGCCTCGCGCCCGTCGCTTCAATGTACGGAAACCGCGGCGCCACGCCAGCGTTCTGCTGCGCCGTTGGAGCTGCGGCGATCCGCGATGCCTGCAACAGGATGCTCTCGATGTTCCACTTGCCTTCGGGCGTGTGAACAAGATTGACGCTCGGCTCCGTGAAACTGATCGTCGAAAACTCAACGCGTCTGCGCCACAGCGAACTCAGCCGCAACGTCGCGCGCACGGAGTTGGCCCGAATGATCGGCTCGCTCCCGAACGCCGGATCTTCACCAACCACAAAGTTTTCCAGCGTGAAACCCGGCAGCGGCAGCAGGCTCAGCGACACGCGGTCCAGGTGAACCGGACGCCCAAGACTGCCGCTGATGCTCGTCGCGATCCGCCGCTGAAAGCGGTTCACATTGATGAAAGGAGGCAGCAGCACCAGTAGGAGCAGCACCAGCAGAACATACAAGACAGCACGAATGCGACTGCTCAGTCCGCGGTGATCTGCGACAGGCTCCGCGGCCTGTGGCTCCTGAAGCTCCGGCTTCTGCTCAATTGGGTCGATCTTCTGCATGCACTCGTCTCCGGTCGCCCGGACTTCGTCCTCGCTACCGGACGATATGGAGTGTACGGTTCCAGCGCGTCTGGTCGAAGATATGGATCAGGATATGCCCCATGAACTTTACACGGTCGCTGACCGATTGCTTGTCGATCTGGTCGGCCGGCGTCTCAAACGACCAGTAGACAAACATCGGGCGCCCAACGATGTTTTCGCGCGGAACAAAGCCCCAGTAGCGGCTGTCCAGGCTCTCCGTGCGGTTGTCGCCCATCGCGAAGACCTTCCCGGGAGGAACCACAAGGTCGCCGTCCTTGACGTTGTTAGGCAGCTCATACTGCCAGCTGGCCGTCACTCCATAAGCCGTATCCGGCGGAACTGCCGGGAAATCGTCGCGGTAGGGGTTGTACTCGTGCTGCGGATTCCCGTCTTCGACAGGCTTGCCCGCCTGCGGCTCGTTCTGCGCCACGCCGTTCAGGTAGACAATGCCGTCCTTCAGGTGGAGATGGTCGCCCGGAAGCCCGATCGCGCGCTTCACCAGAAACAAGTCCGGCTCGCCCGGCTTCAGAAACACAATGATGTCCCCGTGCCTCACCTCACGGTAATAAACGAAAGGAGCCCATTTGGCCGGAGGAGCCAGCGAGATGCGGTCCACCAGAACGTGGTCGCCGATCAGCAGCGTCTTCACCATCGAGGCCGAAGGAATCTCGAAGTTCTGGAAGACGAAGGTCATCACGAAGAGGCCAATGGCCAGCACGCTGCAGATCGAGGCCAGCGACTCCAGCGGCGTCTCGGTCTGCTGCTTCTCTTCCGTCTCCACTGCCTTCGTCGTCGATTCCATCGTGTTGGTCAAAATGCTCGTCTCCAGATCCCGACTGTCAGTGTATCAACCGCAACCGGCCTTAAAGAAAACAGGCCCTCTACCGCACCACTCGCATCACGCGGTCCCATCGCGCGAAGTCCACCAGAGCGTCCAGGGATCCAGCACGGCGCTCGCGCGGAGCGACCTCCTCGCCCGTACCTTGCCGCAGCGAAAAATAGATGACGAACGGGCTGCCCACAATCGCCTCCCGGGGGACGAAGCCCCAGTAGCGGCTGTCTTCGCTGTCATTGCGATTGTCGCCCAGCACAAAGTAGCTATCCTGGGGAACGATCAGCTCTCCGTTGTCGATGAGCTTTCGCATCCGGATCCACCAGCGCGAATCGATGTTCGGGTCCGCGCTCTGCAGCCGGGGAAAGTTGTCGCGGAAGTTGTCCGGGCCGGTCCGCAGGTACATCGCATACGGCTCGGTCACTGGCTGCCCGTTGATGAAGACGCGTCCCTCGCGCAACCGAATGTGATCGCCCGGCAGGCCGACAACGCGTTTGACCAGATGAATCGCAGGATCGACCGGATAGTGAAAGACGACAATCTCACCGCGCCTCACTACCTCTCGCGGCAGCAGCGAATCCGAGTCGCTCGCATCGCCTACCTGCTTATCGACAAGCAGAAAGTCGCCGATAAGCAGCGTCGGCTCCATTGAGCCCGATGGGATACGGAACGGCTGCGCGCAAAACGTGATGATGAAGACGGCAATCACGATCAGGTACATCAGTGACTGCGCGGCTACCAGCAGGCTCGTGTGATGCGCCGAGGCATAATGCACCGGCGTGGCAGGCGCCATCGTTGCGGTCTCGCTGCCGCTTGGATCCGACTGCATCGTTTGCGGCGTCATTTGCTCATCTCCGCGCCCTCACTTCGCTCCCGCTGCAACCGCTCGAAGGCCACTCGCGCGGCCTCCTGCTGTGCCTGCTTCTTCGTCGTTCCCTCCGACTCTGCCAGCGCAATCGAGCCTCCAGCTCCATCCCCGACGCGGACCTCGACACGGAACCGCTTCTGGTGATCCGGACCGGTCTGAGCGGTGAGCACATAGTGTGGCTGCCCTGCTCCGGTCGCCTGCAGATGCTCCTGCAGCGCCGATTTATGATCACCGATCGCGCCGCTGAACGTGTCACCCGCCCGCAGCGCTGAATGCAGCGCCGGAAGCGTTGGCTCGATAATATGCTTCTCGATGAACTGCCGCGCGGCGTCGAGCCCGCCATCAAGATACAGCGCGGCGATCACGGCCTCTAACGCGTTAGCCAGCAAAGCTGGCTTCTGCCGCCCACCGCTCTGGTCCTCACCCCGGCCAAGTCGCAGGAGCGGCCCCAGTTCGATTCGCGAAGCCACCGCGCCCAGATGGCGCCGGCTCACCAGCGAGGCGCGCAGCCGCGTGAGCTCTCCCTCGCGCGATTCCGGAAACCGACGAAACAACGACTCAGCCACGACCAGGCCGAGAACAGCGTCGCCCACAAACTCAAGCTGTTCATTATCTGCCGTGGGGCTCAGTGTCTCGTCCGCGTTCGTCTCGTAGGCCAGCGAGCGATGCGTCAGCGCCCACGTCAGCAGCTCAGGCCGCTCGAACGCGTGGCCGAAGAGGCTTGAGGTTGCCTCGCTCGACTGCGACTCTCCTGACTTTTTGCGGCGAGTGGTCATAGGCCCTCTGCGCCTTACCTTACCGAACGTAGGCGCGATTGGATTGCAGCCTCGTCAATGCTGCGAAGGCGGCCGATACGCATCTTTCTCCGCCTTCCCGCTCGGATCGAGAGGAGCATCATCATCCGGCTCAACGTGCTCTTTCTTTGGGGCCGCGAACGGTTGCTTCAATCCCTGCTCGGCGGCAGCCTTGGTGTCGGGCTGGCCGTCCCGAACTGTAAGAGCTGCGCGATACTCCTCCAACGCCTTCTCTCGGTCCGACTGCACGTCATACAGCCGCCCGAGGTAGATGTGCGACCACGCCAGCGTCCGCGGGTTATTGGACATCTTAAGCGTCGCCTCGAAGTTCACCTGCGCCTCTTCCGGCTGTCGCTCCATCAGATTCACCCGGGCAATCACGTAATGCGCTTGAGCGTGGTCGGCCTTGGGATCGGCAAGCGCCGTCTGCGCCAGCGACGACGCTCCGTCGAGATCGCCCTTCATCAATTTCATCTCGGCAAGGTCAAGCCCGGAAAGCTGCCGAGGGGCGCGGCGCACAAAATCGTGCGTGCCTTCGGGTAGAAAGACCACTTGCTCGGCGCTGTGCTTCTCGCGGTCGACATCCATGCCGTAGACCATCTCGCCGATGTCCTCCCTCAGGCTCACGCCCTCCTTCGACATCGTGCCGACCTTGCCGTAGAAGTAATCCACGAGCACCCAGCCCTGGCGCACCGCAAGCTCCACGCGCTTCCGCCGCACCGCCTCGGCTTGCCGCTCGTACTCCGTCATCTCGGCTTCGTATTGCTCGATCTCCGAGCGTTGCTTGATCTGCTGGGGACGCGTCGGCTTTGCGAGCCCCACGTCCATCGTCTGGATCTCGACCGCCTTGATCAGGCACTCCGTGAGAAAAGCGGCGATATCTGATTTATAGGTGAAGTCCAGCGGCGCGTCCTGCACCGCCTTCAGCAGTGGCTGCAGTCGCTCCATTGCCGAAGCCTTCGCATAAACCAGCGGCTCGATCTCATAGTGCAGATAGGTGTGGCGAATCTCATCCATATGCACGGGCACGGCTGGATTCGTCGTCCCAGCTGGTACGGCCGACGGCGACGCCACCACGATGTAGTCGTTTGCGTAGATGCGGGCATTTGTAGACGAAGGCGCCAGCATCGGCTCCAACAGCACGAGGAAGCGCCGGCCATCGTAACTGCTCACCGGCAGCCGCAGATAGAGGTTCGTCCCGAGAATCATCTTCGTGAGGGGATCGTGAACCTTCGCAAGCAATGCCTCGTAGTCTGGCCGGTGTTCTACCCACAACGCGTGGAGATTGACGTCGTCGCTAAAGCTCCGCAGCAGGGGAAGGATATTCACCACTTGCGTCGAGTCCGGAGGCATATCCGGTTCGCCCACGGTCGGCGTCAGTTGTGGAGGAGGATTGAGGTAAAGCGCCAGCGAGATGTACTGCGCGAGATTCAGCCCGGAATCCGTGAGCGAGTGTTCGCGGATATAGCCGCAAAGAGCATCCCGATGATCTCGCGCCGGCGCCGAGGCGGCCAAAGCGCTATTGACCTCTTCACGGATCTTCACCCGCACCGGGCTTGAGTTCTCGAGATCCGCGTCGTAACCGCAGGCGTTCAGCGCCACCGCCAGGTCGAAAAGCGGCTCGCTGTCCTCTAGCGTGACTGCCGAACCGCCAGCCTCGGGCTGCGCGATGCGCGGAGCCGGACGGGACGGCTCCTGCGTCTGATCCGACGGCTGAGAACTGCTGCTGGACGGCTGCGATTCCGTTTGCGCTGCTGCACTTAGACCGCCCGTTGCCACCCAGATCGCGAGGGACAGAAATACCGCACAGAATTTATGGGATAAATGCGCTTCTCGGATAAGGGGCAAAGGCACGATAGTGTTTCGACGCTCCCTTGGAGTTTAGGGGAGCAGAAGCACAGCGCGCAACCCGAGGTACATGAGCAAAAGGCCCTGCTATCCCTGGACCGAGATGCCCGAGAAGGTCATCACGACCCTGCCGCGGACGGGAGCGCCAAAGACCCGGGCAGGTTCGAAGACGCTCAATAACAACTGATCTACGACTTGTGCACGGACTCCCTCGTCCGTCGGCCCCGAGACGATACGGTAGTCATAGACGCGGCCATCCTCATTCACTTGGGCTTCCACGACAATCACCGAGTCGCCGCTGGTTACGATTGCCCGCGGCATAGCCGCTGAATAGAGATAGTGCGGCGAGGTCATCGCGCCGAGAGGCTCGTCGTTGGCCATCACGGGCTCAGGCGCAGCCACCATCCCCAACAGCAGCATGATGCCCCCGACCAGCGCCACCGATCCAGCGAATCCAGCCGAAACCTGCACGAGCATGGGGCGAACCGTGTTCTCCCACTTCACGCTGAGACCATCGAGCCAGCGGGCCTTCGTCGCAGCCTTCTCGTGTGAGATCGCCACCCGGAGCCTCATGCCCAGGTCTGCCGGAGCCTTTGCCGGTCCCAGCATTGCCAACGACCGCTCCATGGACTTGAGGCCGTCAAACTCCTCCTGGCACTTCGAGCATGACTGGAGATGCTGCGCGATCTCATGCATCTCGCGGCCACTCACCATGCCATCGAGGTAGGGCGAAAACGAAGAGCGGAACCTGGCGCACTTGGAGGAGGTCATTGCGTCACCGTTTGCTTGGATGTGTGGATAGCATCCAGCGAAGCAGGTTTATTTTCACGGGTGGCTTCACTTGCCACTAGTAGCGCGCGGAGGGCTGAACGGCCTCGCGTGAGCCGCGATTTCACTGTGCCGAGATTGACATTCAGAATCTCGGCAATCTCTTCATAGGCGAAGCCTTCAATCTCGCGCAATACAACTACCGTGCGAAAGGCCTCAGGAAGTTGCCGCAGGGCTCCCTCGACCTGCTCCCGCACCTGGGCCTGAGCGGCGTGGTCGAACGGGCTGATGCCGTCGTCAGCTAACGTGGCACCTAACGACAAGCTGTGTCCGTCGTCCTCAGACTCGCACGGCGAATCGATCGTCAGTTCCTGCTTCTTGTGGCGCGACCACCATCGCCGCTGGTTCGAGGCCTCGTGCAGCGCAATCCTATACAGCCAGGTCCTGAGGCTGGACTCACCATGAAAGCTGCGGATGCTGCGGAAGACTTTGATGAAGACTTCCTGGGTGATGTCAGCGGCGTCTGCTGGATCGTTCAGGCTGCGGGCAATCAGCGAGTACAGCGGCTGATGATATTGCGCGATCAGAATCGCGAACGCCTCCTCGGTGCCGGCCTTGAGATCGGCGACGAGCGCTGCGTCTTCGGTCCTGATGCCAATCGCGCTGGCCAGATTGCCCACGATGATGCCCGCCTGCATTCGGGTGTCCTTTACAGTAAAACGTTCGTGAATCCCTTGCAAATTTCAGCATGCAGAGTGAGTGGAACTGCGCCGCCGGCGGCAGAGTGCTCGCTCACTCTATATTCCTTAGACACCGGAGGATAGCCATTTAGTTCCCACCAAAGTTTGACGAATCGCGGGCGGTCAGTGAGAATAGAAAGAGTCCTTCCACTGGAGTGGGCCTGTGGCGCAGCTGGGAGCGCGCTTCCATGGCATGGAAGAGGTCGTCGGTTCGATCCCGATCAGGTCCACCAAATTACCTGAACAATTAACCTTTGCGGCACCGTGGGTTGCGAACTTCCGGGAGCGGCAAGGTATTGTATAAAAAACGTCTTCTTTGGAGGTCGGTTGGTGAATCGCGTTCAGGCCCTTAGCGCTCTTTTGGTGGTTTTTCTTATTGCCCTACCTGCCTATGCGCAGAACGGATGTGCGAACTCCCCCGAAAATCCCACCGCAGTTCTCGCTCTGGTTGGGGCGGCAGGTCTCTTCCTGTCGAACGTGAGAACTCGCATTCGGACTCGGAAACGCAACTAGCAACCTCTGCTATTGCTGGTGAACTACGCCTCTGCGTTGACTGCCCGAATGGCGGTCTCCTGCACGATGCGTGCCGCCTCCTCTGCATTGCCGCAGCTCTCTGCCAGTGCGTCGAAGAATTCAAATGAGGTGACCGCATAGAGGAGCGCGCTATTTCGGTCTCTGTCCTGTGCGCTGGAACCGCGAACGACATCGACCACCCGGCTTGAGGCCATACGGCGACGCTGGTTGCGCGCCGCGACTGCCACACCAAACTCCGGATCGACGGCCGCAATTCCGTGGATGCGTCGGACAAGCAAGCGGTCTTTGCTCCAAAACGTCGTAAAGACTTCGACAAAGCCTTTCAACATGACGATTGGGTCGGCCTGTTGCATCACGGACCGCATCTGCTCCAAACCGCCGCCCAGAGCTATCTGATCGAATAGAGCCTCAATCACGCCTGCCTTGGTTCCAAAGAGGTTATGGACCGTCTGACGGGTGACTCCGCTTGCGTGAGCGAGTGCTTCGAGCGTCAGATTGGGCAAGCCCCCGGACTCGAGCTGCTCCCGTGCCGAGGCAAGGATCTTCCGCCTCCGGACGTCGGACTGCTCAAGCCGCTTTCCCAAGGAGTATGGACGCTTGCACGGGGATGCTTCTTTCTCCATAACGACAAGATCTTAGTTCGTCACAATTAACTTTACAATACGTAAATCTAATTATAGATTTGGCTAGCAATTCTCGGGAGTCTTCATGTCTTCCATCACAAATCGCGTGATTGGACCTCAACTTCCCGCCTCTCCTCTTTGGCTGCGGATTTGCTTTTGGGCCTCTGTCTTTGTTGCAGTCGCCGTTGTGATTCGACGGACGGTCGCGCTGGTTCATCCATCGACCTCTGGGCCGCCCGAGCTCGCCAGTCTGGACGCAGCTTTTGCTGCCCATAGAGTCCTCACGCTGGCCCACATCATTCCCGCGCTGGCTTTTGTATTGGTGGCGCCCTTCATCTTCCTCCGCCGCTTCGCGGCAGCGACCTGGCCTCGACACCTGATCTACCCCCTCGGCATCATCGTCGGGCTCACTGCTTACGCGATGAGCCGGTACTCGATCGGCGGCTGGACGGAGCGCTCGGCTGTGCTGCTCTTCAACAGCCTTTTTCTCTTTTCCCTCGTTCGCGCAAATTTGTACAGCCGCAGCGGCGATCCTTTGCTTGAAAGGCGCTGGCTTACGCGAGCGGTCGGAATCCTGCTGGGCATAGCGACGACCCGGCCTGTCATGGGGGTCTTCTTCGCAACCAGCGCTCGCACACACCTCGTTCCAAGCCAATTCTTCGGAATCGCCTTCTGGATCGGCTTCTCGCTAAACACGATAGCGGTTGAGCTCTGGCTTCTTACCCTACGAAACGAACTCGAGCCGCACGCAAACCTACACTCAAGGGTCTAAATAGCGTGGCCTTGGGTGGTAACCAGATCTTTGGAAAAATCAGAGTCGCCTCAGCCGCTCACATCATGCACACTCAGAGACATGGTGCGTATTGGTGTAGATGAAAATCTGGCTGAAGAGCTGGTGAAAGACTTCCCTGCCGAAGCCGAGATCGTTCGTGTACCGCGGACCAGCGACAAAATCCTCGACGTCGATTTCTGGATCCTGACCTTCGCTCGCCGTGACACCGCGCAGACCTTTGTCAGACTCCGTGGCGTGAAGGTGGTGCAGTCCCTGATGGCGGGCATCGACTGGATCACGCCCTGGCTGCCAAAAGACATTCTTCTCTGCGACGGGCGCGGAATCCACGATGTCTCGACCTCGGAATGGGTTCTGACCGCTATTCTGTCGTCGCTGAAGCGCTTCCCCATCTATCGCGACCTCCAGACGAAACAGCAGTGGGGTGGTCAGGCTGCCGTTCCAAACGACTTCCTCAACGAGAGCGGTCCGCAACTTGGCCAGTACCGTGTGTTGGGGGAAGACCTCGCTGACAAGACCGTACTCATCGTTGGATACGGCTCGATCGGAGCGGCAATCGAAGCGAGGCTGGCCCCATTCGGCGCAAAGGTCATGCGCATCGCACGAACCGCAAAAAATACGCCCGAGGTCTTCGCCGTGGGCGAACTTCGCCGCCTGCTACCCCAAGCGGACATCGTCGTGGCGATCGTCCCCCTCACGCCGGAGACCTGGGGAATGATCGGCGGCGAAGAGATTGCCTTGATGAAGCGCGGCGCCTTGCTGGTCAACGCCGCGCGTGGCCCTGTGGTTGTGACCGACGCGCTAGTAGAGGCCCTGAATGGCCACCACATCCGCGCTGCGGTCGACGTCACCGACCCGGAGCCCCTCCCTGCCGGCCACCCCCTATGGACAGCACCGAATTGCCTCATCACCCCGCACGTTGCCGCTTCGACACCCGAATTTATCCACCGCGCGTACCGATTCGCCGCCGAACAGGTACGCCGATATCTCGCAGGAGAACCTCTGGAAAATATAGTGAACGAGTCAGGCTACTGAATCCGAATGCGATTCACCCGATAGCCTGCAAAGCTGGGCCCGACGAGCGAGTGTAATAGCCGATATCGTCGTCTTCTTCGTCTTCATCCTCATCCTCTTCGTCATCCTCGTCCTCTTCCTCTTCGTCTTCATCCTCATCCTCGTCGTCATCGTCGTAGGCGTAGTCGTCGTCCTCCTCCTCCTCGTCGCCTTCTTCGTCCTCGTCGTCATCATCTTCGAACTCGTCATCCTCGTCGTCGTAGCCATCGTCCTCTTCGCTGGACTCATCGTCGTAGCCATAAGATGGTTTCCTCGCGGCGAGTTCAATCGGGGCAGCGGCTCGCGCTTCAGCGAAGCACAGAACGGCAGAACTAGATGGGATAAGCGCGGCAAGCGCGGCAATGGGGTTCAGATTCAGGGTCAGGGTCTCGGTCGTCATGAGGATGATCTCCTGTGATATTTGCGTACTCGGGTAGGATGCAGCAGACGGAAAAAGGTGAGTATAAAAATCCATTTTTCGTGCGGTATCCGTTTTGTTGTCTGTGGCCTGAGAATACCTGAAGAGGTCCTCCCAATTCACCCTTGGATTTCGTCGCAAACGGGGAGACATGCGGCGAAGCGTAAAGACGCCTCCAACGGAATTATTTTGAACATCGACCGGCTCAAACATGGGTCGCTGCGACAGCTGACTGCGCTGTCGCAAGCTCAAACTCCAAGGGAATCTTGCGCTTCTGCTCATACATGCGCTGGTCCGCGAGACGCCGGAGCAGCACCTCGTCCTTCGTGTCATCGGGGTAGATGGCGACTCCTACGCTGCCACTGACGGTAAGGACGTGGCTGCCGGAACTGAAGGGTTTCCGGAGCGCCTCCGAGATTCGGCTGCGGCTGGCATCCGCGATTTGTTTCGCCGGCGGCCCAGCTGGCAGATCGCTGGCGATGATGATGAATTCATCGCCCCCGAGGCGCGCCAGGACGTCCGGCGCGCGGATGACGTGTCGCAGACTCTGGCCGACGTGCTGCAGCAGGCGATCACCGATGTCGTGCCCCAGCGAGTCGTTAATCAGCTTGAACCCATTGAGGTCGATCATGATCAGCGCAGTCCGCGACCCGGTGCGATCGGATTGCTGAAGCGCCTGCCCAAGCCGGTCTTCGAAGAAGCGCCGATTGGGAAGCCCGGTGAGCTGGTCGTGAAAGCCGTACCACTCGTTGCTGGCAACCTGGACTTCAAGCAGGACCAGAAGCATCCCGATCGTGACGAGGAACTTCTGCATGTTCCAGATGCTTGCGGCGACGTCGACGTATTGCGGCCGGTCGGCGACCCATGAGTGGAAGAGAAAAACCAGCGACCAGATCGTGAAGCCGGAGACGGTGCAGAGCTTGCCCAGACTCCGCCGCGGAAGGCTCAAATGGAAGACAACGGCAGTAGCGAGATACAGCACAAAGAGCGGAAAATACGCCGCGTCCCGATAGTTGCCGCCTGAGACGGAAAACCACGCCGGCCCCCAGATGAGCAGGTGCGGGACAATCAGCCACCATGCCCGCCCGATACGGAAGCTCCGAGCGGCCAGAAAAGATGAGGAAACGGCCAGCACAGCGCCACAAACGATGGCTGCCCGATAGGGCCCGGGCGTACGGATATCGAGCCCATACACGGTCAATAGCGCCCCGAGCGCCGGGGTATTGAAGAACAGGTAAGCCAGCGTCTGCCGGCGCGGGAATAGCGGCTCGGCGGCGGCCCACAAGAAGATCATGCCGGCGGCAAGGTAGGCGTCCAGCGCCACAACGTGCGAAGGGATATGAAGCGGCCCTTTCGGGGCATAGAGTGTGTGGGCAATGGCTTCGAGGAAGATGAAGAGAAGCCCCACGATCCACAGACCGACGCGCTCCTGCGGATGGCGGCGCCGCAGGAAGTAAAGGACCGCGAGTAGCGTGGCCATTGCGGCCAGATCTGGAAGCAGGTGAATGTTCACCGACGCTCCCTAAGGCGCTGCGGAACTGGATTGCTCGAATCGATGGTCAGGTTCCCGTCAGATGTATCGAATTGTTAACAAATATCATGCCCGAATGTTAACGGAGCGCTAAAACGTTGCACCGGAGCCATCAGGCCTCACCGAGGGATGCTAGCTGCTGCCGGGTCGGCGGCGTGGTGAACAGGCTCACCAGGAAAAGGCAGAGCAGAGAAGCAATCAGCGCCGGAAAGATAGCATCGCGATTGCCGATCGCTCCAGGCAAATGCGGTGCAACTGTATCCCAGGACACCGTAACCACCGTGCCGACAGCGATGCTTGCCACTGCCGCGGCTGCCGTTGCGCGACGCCAGAAGAACGCCGCCAGAATCACGGGAGTCAGCGCGGCCGAATAGATCGTGTAGGCGTACAGCGCCCTCTTAAGCACCGACTCGGTCCCCAGCGACTGGAACAGCGCCCACAACCCGAGCAGGACCACCATCAACCGGCTCACGATTAGGATCCGTTTGTTCGATGCCTCCGGAGCCATGTAGCGCACGTAGATGTCATTCACTAGATTTGTGGCCGGCGAGAACAGCCAGTTGTTCGCCGTTGAGATGATCTTGGCGAAGATCGCTCCGGTTAGAAGCGCGCCCAGCAGCCGGAGCGCATAGAGAGAACTCGTAGAGACCGCAGGCGCGCTCGTCGTACTGGAGACGGCGCCATCGGCCCCCACAATGACTGTCGTCGCTGCGGGCTCAAAGCCATGCAGGCCGCTGTAAGCCAGAATCTCCCGCGGGGCTTTACTCACCTCACCCGTCGGAAACAGCGCCGAACCGGTGACGGCAATCGCAACGATGACCGTTTCAAGGAGAATCGTTCCAATGATCCATCCCACTACCGCACGCCTCGCGTCCTTTTCCGACCTCGCTGAGAAGAACTTCTGGTACATCGACTGATTCCCCAGCAGCAGGAGGCAGGTCGGCAGAAACAACTCGAGGCACCTGATGAATGGAAAGTCTCCCAACACCTGAAAGTGGGTCGCAGGTAATGCCGCGTGCACAGCCGGCCAACCGCCTGCCCTGTGTATCAGCACCGGCAGGGCAATACACATGGTCGAGGTAGCAAGCAGGCCAATGAAGAGGTCCATATAGGCGACCGAGGACATGCCGGCGATCGCCGTGAAGACGATGACAAAGGCAGCGATCACATACCGTCCGAAGATAGGAGTAATTACCGAAGGAAAGATAAGGTGCAGTATGTCCCCGCCGCCGATGAACTGGTAGCTCGTGATAGCCGTGTAGGTAAGCAGAATCGCAATCACTCCGAGCACACGTGCCGTCTGGTTGTAGCGCGTCTCCAGCAGATCAGGAATGGTGAACTGCGCAAACTTTCTCGCGCGCGGCGCAATGAAGTAGATGAGCAAGAGTCCTGCCCATCCACCGCCAGCCTGCCACAACGCGACGAAGCCATGCTTGTAAGCGTTCTCGGCGCCGCCAAGCAGCGAGCCCGAGCCGATCCAGCTCGAGAGCAGCGTGAAGATAAGTACAAAGGCAGGAAGCGAGCGCCCGGCGACCAGATAATCGGCTTTCGTCTTGACCTTGCCCAGCCGGGCCAGCGAGACGGTGAGCAGCGTGAGGACAATAACGAGGATGACGGCAGCGTAAAGATTCATGTAGTCAACAGATTGTAGCTGTTAGGCGTAGCGTATAGCGTGTTTGAGAGAGAATGGAGGCTGGTGACGGTCTTGCGGCAGATTCTCGTAACAGTATTGCTTGTTGCCGCGCTTGCTGGCGTCGCAACCCCACAGACCGCAACGGATCGCGGCAAAGCAGGAGTCGGGGCACCGGTCAAGGAGTTAACCCCGGCGAGCGACCTCACGCCAAAGCAGCGAATCGCTCGCGAAGAGCAGTGGCGTCGCGAGATCCGCGAGCAGCTCTTCATTCCGAACAAACTGATGCCCCTCGATGCGAAGATCTGGTCCTCGTTCTCCCCTGTCGACGGAGTTATCGCTGATCGCGTGACGTACGAGACAGCAGACGGAATGATCGTTCCGGCCATCGTCTACCGGCCCGAGCGGATACTCGGCAAGGTGCCCGGCATCGTTGTGGTGAACGGTCACGGCGGGGACAAGTTCAGTTGGTACGCCTTCTACAGCGGAATGATGTTTGCTCGCGCGGGCGCGATGGTCGTCACTTACGACCCAATCGGTGAGGGCGAACGGAATATCGACAAAAAATCCCGCGCCGGATCGCACGACAAGATCGTCGACGCACCGCACTGGGGACAAAGGCTCGCCGGCCTGATGCAGGTAGACGTCATGCAGGCAGTGAGCTATCTCGCCTCGCGCCCAGAGGTGGATGCCTCGCGCATCGCCGTGGTCGGCTACTCCATGGGGGCATTCATCTCCGGAATCACCGGCGCAATCGATACGCGGATTCACGCCGTCGTCCTGAGCGGAGGCGGTGTCTACGACGGCCCGGGCGGTTACTTCGACATGAACCCCCTTCCCTGTCAGTCACCTCCGTACAAGGCGCTCGCTGTACTTGGCGATCGCGGAGCCGTCCTCTACGCACTCAATGCGGCGCGAGGCGCAATGCTGGTCATGAATGGCGACCACGACACAGTGATGGACATGGAGCATCATCCCGCCCACTGGTTTGAAACGGTGCGGCAACGAGCTATCGCTCTGCGCGGAACTGACAAGAACATGTTCACCACCATTCTCTATCCCGGGATCAGTCACCGGACATCGTGGGTAGACCGCGATGGCGTCGCGTGGCTAGAGCAGCAGATTCACTTCGCCAACTGGAATGCCTCGGAGATCCAGAAGATGCCGACCACCCATGTCAGTACCTGGGCTAAAGCCAACGGCGTGGACATCGCGCCAAACTACATCCGTGAAGATCGCGAAGGCGGGCTGGATGCCTTGGGGACCGACCTCCCGGGAATCAAGCGTGAAGATCTGATGGTGCTGCCGACAGCCGATTGGGAAAAGATGAAAGACCGGCTCACATATGAGGCCTGGGCGGAAAAGACGCTGGCCGTGGAGCGGTCAAAAGCAGAGTAAAGGAGTATCTTCTGAGAGACTCTTACTCTCGCGGCAGCTTCAATTCAATCTCCTTTCAAACGCCTTCGCGGTGTTTCTGTTAGGGATGGAGAGGAAGCTGATCTTCGAACCTCGAAGCGTTCGAAGGGCATCCAATAGAGGTGCGAAGAATGGCGAATCTGTTGCAGCGCAGACCTTTTGTCGTGACTAAGATGGGCCAACTCCTGCGGGTAGTGAAAGAGAGCCATGAGGTTCCCCTAACCGGCATCTCGCAGCCTCCTGAGAGGGTTCCTGCAGACGCCCTCGGCGTTACCTTCATCGGTCACTCGTCGTTTCTCCTTCAGATGAATGGCAAGAACATCCTCATCGACCCAGTGCTCTCCAAGCGCCTCATCATTCTGCGCAGAATGCGCCGTCCTGGCGTTGCCGCCGAACAGATGCCGCCTATTGACGTTGTGCTGCTGACCCACGCACACATGGACCACCTCGACTTCGCATCGCTGCGACAGGTCATTCGCAATACTCGCCGGCTCTGTGGGAGAAACCCTGAAGTCATTGTGCCTAAAGGAGTCGAGGACCTGGTGGCACGCCTGGGCTTCGCGCACGTGCACGAGATGGAGTGGTGGCAACGCCTCAGATTGCAAGGCCTTCAGATCACCATGACACCCTGCCAGCACTGGGGCGCGCGCATGTTCAGCGATACACATCGCGGCTACGGCGGATACGTTGTCGAAGGGGGCGGCTACTCCGTCTACCACTCCGGCGACACGGCCTACTTCGACGGATTTACCGAAGTCGGCAGAAAGCTACGTCCGCAGGTTGCGCTGCTGCCCATAGGGGCATATTTTCCAGACACTTACCGCGCCGTCCATACCAATCCAGAAGAAGCTGTACAGGCCTTCCGCGATGTCGGCGCCGAATGGATGATTCCAATGCACTATGGCACCTTCCGCCTTGGCCGCGAGCCGATGGACGAGCCCGTGCAACGCCTCATCGCCGAGGCCCTGCGGTTGGAGATCGAAGAGCAGGTCAGAGTCCTCACCGAAGGTGAAACGATGCGCCTTTCTGCTCCAATCGGCATCTCATAGGGCATGTCCACCACTGCAACAATCAACGCAAAGGCGAGCGGAACATTTGTGATTGGCGGTGACCTCACCGTCAACCGGCTGGGTTTCGGCGCCATGAGGATTACCGGCGACGGAATCTGGGGCGAGCCCAAAGACTCCGCCGAGGCAAAGCAGGTTCTGCGCCGCGCCGTCGAGCTGGGCGTGAACTTCATCGACACCGCGGACTCCTACGGTCCCGAGGTCAGCGAGCGGCTCATCGGCGAGGCCCTTGCACCGTACGCCAAAGGCGTCGTCATTGCGACAAAGGCTGGCTTGACGCGCCAAGGCCCGAACAAGTGGCTTCCCGTAGGCAGACCCGAATACCTCCATCAGGAGGTCGAGATGAGCCTGCGCCGGCTCAAGCTCGAGCGCATCGATCTCTGGCAATTGCACCGCATCGATCCCAAAGTGCCCGTCGAAGAATCTCTGGGCGTGATCAAAGAGCTGCAGAAGCAGGGTAAGATCCGCCACATCGGCCTCAGCGAAGTAAAGCCTCACGAGATCGACCAGGCCCGCAAGGTCGTCGACATCGTTAGTGTGCAGAATCTATACAACCTCAACGACAGACATCACGAAGACGTCGTCGAGTACTGTGAGAGACACAAGATTGCCTTCATCCCCTGGTTCCCTGTTGCCGCTGGCAAGCTCGCGAAGCCCGGCGGAAAACTCGACGCAGCGGCGAAGCGTTACGGCGCGACTGTTTCGCAACTCTCGCTCGCATGGCTACTGCACCGCTCGCCGGTAATGCTCCCTATCCCCGGAACATCCAGCGTCAAGCATCTCGAAGAGAACATCGCCGCGGCTACTGTAAAGCTGAGCGCGGCCGAGTGGAAAGAGATCGAAGACTCCGTGAAATAAATAGCTTTCACTGCAGAACACAGGCGCGCCGTTCCTCTCAGGTCCGGCGCGCTTTGTTCATACCTTGGCTGCAACAACACTGGCGGCCTTTTCCGTTCCTTGGCGAGCGACCGCATCTGCATCCCATCCCGGCAACTCCTGCGAGCCGGTGATGAGCCGTGCCCCGTCCCTGAACGTAAGATAGGTCCACGCCCACTGACCAAAGACCGTGAGCCGGTTTCGGAAGCCGATGAGAAAGAAGATATGGACGACGAGCCATATCACCCATGCCGGCAGCCCGCTCCAGTGTGCGTGAAAAGGCCACTCGATCTTCGCGACCGCAGCCTTGCGCCCGATCGTCGCCATATCGCCCTTGTCGAAGTAATGAAACGGTTCCCTCAACCCCGTGCCGTCGCTGCCGGCATCCCGTGCCACTAATCGCCCGATGCGCTTTGCCGCATACGTTCCCATCTGCATCGCAGGCTGCGCCACGCCGGGAACCTGCTTGCCGTTCTCCTCCACATGCGCAAGATCGCCGCAGACAAAAATCTCCGGATGTCCCGGTGGATTCAGGAACTGATCGACAATCACGCAGCCGCGGCGATCCGTCGGAAACCCAAGCAGTTTGCCCAGCGGTGAAGCCTGCACCCCGGCGGCCCACAGCGTCACCGCAGCATCAATGCGCTCGTCGCCGATCATCACGTAACCTGGCTGCACGTCCGTCACGTGGGCGCCCGTCCGAACCTGCACGCCCAGCGCGTTTAGCTGCTCCAGCGCTTTCTGCTGCAGGTCCGGCGGATAGGCTGTGAGAATAGTCGGAGAGCCTTCAAGTATCTCCACCGTCGCCGTTGCCGGATCAATATGACGAAAGTCCTTCGCCATATAGAGCTTCGCAATATCGCTGATCGCTCCCGCCAACTCCACGCCAGTCGGGCCGCCGCCGATGATGACGAAGTTCAGCGGAGGATGCGTCCCTTTCTCCTGCATCTCCCGTTCTGCCAATTCAAACGCAAGCAGTACGCGGCGGCGGATCTCTGTCGCATCTTCGACGCTCTTGAGTCCCGGCGCCAGCTTCGCCCAGTCATCACGGCCGAAGTAAGAGTGAGTTGAGCCGGTCGCCACAATCAGGTAGTCGTACTCCAATTGCGCACCGGTCTTCAGTTCAACCCGCTTCTGCACAACGTCGAAGCCAATGACCTCATCCATGAGTACTTCAATGTTCCGGTGATCGCGCAGAATCGAACGAATCGGCTGTGCAATCTCGGCTGGGGAAAGTACCGCAAGCGCAACCTGATACAGCAGCGGCTGAAACGTGTGATGGTTCTTGCGATCGACCAGCGTAATGTCTACGGGAAGCCTGGCCGCCTCCATCGCCGCATTCATTCCGGCAAAGCCGCCTCCGATAATAAGGACGCGCTTCCGCTCGCCGGTACCGTTCGCCGTTCCAGACCCCATCGTATGGCTCCCTCGCAAAAGTTCCCTCTTACATTTGGATGCTTATTATGCGGGCCGGTAACAATCATCTTTATTATGCTTCGAGCTCCCTCCGGAAGGCTCAGGGCTCTTTCTGCACTGTGAATGAGACAAACCCCTCCGTCCCAGTGGCGACCGCAATATTCGTCACCTCTGCCTGTCCTTGCGCCTCAAGCGGTGTGACCGTCACCAGGCCATTCATGTCTGAGGTAAGTGTCGACGCCAACGAACCATACACCGGCGCGACTGGACATCGACCATGGTCAGGACATGGAGGCCCCCAGGGCTCCAGCGTCTGCTCAATCTGAACCACGGCTCCCGCAACCGGATGCGATGCCGCATCGGTCACACGCAAGACCACAGGCCCGAACGTATCAGCCGATCTCAGGCTCTGAGTTCCTCCACTCACAATCTGAAGCTGCCATTGAGACGGATCGACGCCCACAACACTGAACGCCGTGCAGATCGACGTCCACGCGCAGGCCCCGATCGTAGCTGTGATTCCACTTGCCAGTGGCCCGGCAAGAACGGTCGTCTGCGACGACGACGCTGTATCGGACATCGTGATTGCCGGATTCACGACAGCCCCCGCGGCACCCTGCCATTGCACTGTGAGCCCATCCGTTGGGGCCGCATTGTCTGCGAGAGTGACCACAGGTGTCCACGAGACCTCCGCTCCCGCGGCAATGTACTCAACAGGATTGAGTGCGGTGATGCTCTGTTGCCGCGCTAAGGCCGTAAACGACACTGTCTGCGTGCCAACCGCACTGGACGCTGAAAGAGTCACCGCTCCAGCCGAAAGTGCCGTGACCGTCGTCGCGGCCTTGCCCGAGATATCGGTGAGGACGACGCAGGACGTCCCTCCACACGCGTTGAACTGAACCTGCCCCGCTGTGCTGCTGAAGGTTACAGCCTGCCCCGCAATCGGCGTGACGCCATCGGATGCTAACGCCTGAACCGTGAACTCAGTTGGCGCAGCAATGCCAGTAAAGACGGCGTCAGACGGAGCAGAAATGAGCGTCAGAGAGGGTTGAGCGACATAGGCAAGCGCAGCAGACATCGTCGTTGCGCCCCCCGTCTCAGGGTCCGTGACTACGACATCGGCAGTCAACGCACTCGTCGAGTGTAGATTATGCAGTGAAGGCACCACTGCGGTGATGGCAGTCGAAGTCCAGCTCGAAACGGACGCCCCCACGCCGTTGATCGTCACAACATCACCCGCGCGAAATCCGCTCCCTGTGATCGTCACCAAGCCTCCGCTGGCGGGAACCGTAGCCGGAGTGATTGCATCCGCATAGAGCAGTCGCGCCTGATAAGCAAAGTCCGGGCGTCCATCACCGCGCTGGTCTGCGATCACCATCCGGAGTTGCTGCGCCTGCGATGCAGAGGCGATCGTCAAACTCGTCATCCCCGTCGAGGTTCCGTTGAAAGCCGAGGCAGCGGAGGCCACCGTCGGCAACGTACCTGTCGCATCCGTTGCGTTCCACAGGCCGCTTACAGGCATCGCCTTCGATGACGTCGCGTAACCCTGCTCATCAAGCGCCGTCACCTCCAGCGTCGCTGTCCGCTGCGCCTTGAGGGCAAGGCTCGACCACGCAGAATGCCCATAACCGCACAAAGTGCCAGTCCACCATCCCTGCGCGTTCGTTACAGCAGGCGCGACCTCGGTGCCATCGGTCGAGGTGTTGCATGAGCCGGCTGCATCGGGAATCGAGAAGTCCAGCGTGAGGTCCGCGTACGTTCCCATCACGTACGCTTCCTCCTGCGGAGGCGTGCCAGACGGCGCGACGCTGCTTGCGTCATAGGGTCCCACCGCATAAGGGCCGATGTAGAGGGGATTGATGGGCTGCGTTGTGATGACGAGGTTTTGCCATACCTCCCAGTCCTGCAGAGGAATGCCGAGGATGTCATAGTAGCCCTCCCACTGCGGGTCCGTTGTGCCCATGTTCATGACGCTCGCGGCTGGAGGGCCCGTCACTGGGCCGCCTGCGTCGCGGCGGAAGAGGAAGCCCGTGACACCGGATGCGGTCTCCCAATCTTCGGGTATGCTCCAGAACGGCTCCAGCCGATGGACGACGACATTCACTCCCTGCATTCCCTGTCCGTTAGGGAATGTGACGTGGCCTTGAAGCCGGTTGGCGCGAGCCAGGGTATCGGTCTTCCCGGGAGCCGGTGGAGTGAAGGGTGGCCAGACGGTATAAAGCAGGCCGAGCGACGCTGTATCGTCAGGGCGCAGAGAGAAAGGTTGCGGGAGACACTGATACGTATAAGGGCCGCAGATGATGTCGATGGGATGCATGATCGGCCAGTTGAGCGCC
Organism: uncultured Acidobacteriaceae bacterium; assembly: GCA_963741395.1. Lineage (GTDB taxonomy): Bacteria > Acidobacteriota > Terriglobia > Terriglobales > Acidobacteriaceae > Edaphobacter. The sequence goes on along the minus strand of CAVUHV010000001.1, from coordinate 59,403 downwards.
TGATCGTAGTTTGGCGTCGGCGAGCCGGTAAAGACGTTGTCGTTCGTCTGCGACCACCCGATGCCAAGAACGCGACCAAACGCACGCATGAGCTGATATTGCAGTTGAAGCTGCTCCGGCGCTGGGCCCGTGCAGCGACCGTTCAGCACAAGGATCGCATGCAGAATTTTCCCATCGCCGGCGATCCAGTCCACGCTCTCCGTCACTCCGGCGTTGCGGCAGTTGACCGGATTGCTGGCTCCGCTGCCGAGCATGAGGTCTGTGATCGAGCCGTCGCTATCGTACAGAACTGCGATGGGGATCGCTGCGTAGTTCGTGCTCTGTACATCGGCGGGAAAGACCAACCCGCTGGAGCTGACACTCACGTTGGCGCTGCTGACATGCTCGGCAAGCGCACCACCATACGAAAGCACGAGCCGCGAGGTTGGGATCGTCCACACTCCTGCCGCCGCTGCGACCAGCGCGTTTGCCGCAGCGTTGTCGACGTAAGGGCTGAGATCGCCCGGATCGGTAAAGTACGACGGCCGGTCGATATACCAGACCACAGGATTTCCCGGCGGATAGTAGTAAGGCTCACCCGTGACCCAGCGCGGTCCGCTCGCGCCGGCAAGCGGCCCCGCAAGAAGACACGCCAAGCCAAGCGCAATGCCCGCGAACCTACTGCGCCGCATGCTTTGCCTGCCAGCCTGTGAGCATATCGACGACGACTGAGATCGGAGCCTGTTGAGACGCCATCGATGCATCGCTGACACTGTCCAGACTCGGCGTGCTTCCTGCCGCCGCTATCTTTGCGCTCGCAGGTCGAGTTCCGACAGCGGTCGGCCTGTAGCTGACTGTGCGCTGCACTCGCGTTCCTACCCAGCGCAGGTCGGCCACAGGCGGCGCGGAGGGCGGCGACGCAATGTTGTTGGCTGCAGCGATCACGCTCGCAGCGGTTAATGTAGCGTTCGCTGTTACGTTTTGCGGAGCAAGCTCCGTTGCTGCGCCGCGGATCGGAATAGCTCCGTCCATTCCGCCGACAGGCGAGCTGATCCCCGCAGCTCCCGGCGCGTGCAGCAGCATCAACCGACGCTGGCCGATCCGGTAGCGCTGGTCGCCGCCCGACCACAATCCGGCCCACTCGCGCAGCGTGTATACGCCGCCGGTTGTGCAGCCTCGGATGGCCTGGTCGACACGGAAGTCGATCTCGACGACACCAGATGCGCCGTTTTCTCCGGCCCGGTGACGGATCGCAACCACCTCGCCGACGAAGACGACGCCAGCCTCATCGGACATCTGATGCAGCGCATCCTCAAGGGTCTGCGGAATCGGTGCTGTCTCCTGCGCTTGCGCAACTGTAGCGAGCAGGAGAACCGCTGCAGAGAGCAGTTGCAGGCTTCCGCAGCATACTTCGATGCGTCTTCGGTTGAGGATCATCTCTCTTCTCCGTTACTCCTGTTTCTTCGGCAGGAGTGACTCGGAGTGAGGCAGATGACCCGTTTTGCGACAGCCGGACGCTAGAGCAACAGGATGGGCAAAAGATGACAATCGGCGCTGCAGATCGTCTTCATCGGCATGGTCATTCTTACAGCCAATTTCTCTTTCGCCCCTTTCGTAAGTGTGCTATTTTTCGGTCATTTGCATGACATCTAACTCAATCCAGGAGTACCAATGGGATTGCTGAGCCACTTCTTCTACCCGTGGGGCTTGCTGCTCCAGGGATTGGCCATTGTTCACTTCATACGACGGCGGCCGGACACCTATTGGATCTACATCATCCTGTTTCTCGGTCCACTCGGCGCGCTTGTCTATCTCTTTGTCGAAGCGCTTCCCGATATTGGACTGCTGGGCCACTCCTTCAAAGGGTTTTCGCGCCGCAAGCGTATCGGCGAACTCGAAGCCGCGGTTCGCGACAATCCCTCCTCGGGAAATTATGAAGAACTAGGCGACCTTTACATGGACGAGGGCAAGCTCCAGTTAGCGTGCCGCGTTCGACAAAGCCATCGCTGCTCGCGCCAATACGCCCGATCCCTTCTACAGGCGCGGCGTCTGCGCTCTCCAGTTAGGCGATGCTCCGGCGGCGTTGCCTGATCTCGAACGAGTGGTCGTTGAGGATCCTGACTACGATTTCCATCGCGCGGCCGGACTGCTCGCCCACGCTTACGCGCAGACCGGACAAAAGGAAAGAGCCGAGGCGCTCTTCCGTGACGTCACGACGACCTCGACCTTGTCAGAGACATACCTGAACTTCGCGGATTTGCTGGCGTCGGAGGGACGCAACGCCGAGGCCCGCGAGTGGGCGCAGAAGGTGCTCGATAAGAAGCCGACGATGCCGGGCTACCTTCGCCGCCGGGAGCGGCCGTGGTTCCGTAGCGCAAGTGCGATGCTGAAGCGGCTTGCTGCGGCAAAACCTTCTTCGCTGCGATCCACCTAACCTGCGCGCTAGATCTCCGGGTAGAAGTCGAAGAAGGCGTCGAGGCTCATGCGGAGTTGCGCCTCGATCTGCTCCCGGCTGCCCTCGAGGACGTGCATGGTAACGTGGGCCTGATTGCCGTTTTTGAGCGCGATCGTTGCGTCACCAACTTCTGCTACCTCATCGGTGGGCAGCAATCTCATTCCGTAGACCAGTGTCAGGTTTGCCATAGTTCGATTGTAAAGACCGATTCCGGACAGAGACCCTCCCCCCTGGTTATTGCGTAAAGTCTTGATTGCATTTAGTTTAACTTGGGACTTCGAGTGCAAAGTATTACATCTAAATGGTTTATAGGTCAAAGTATTCAGAATAAAAGAGTTACGTGACTGAATGGAGAATCCCCTGTTGCGTCTGGGATTTCTTCTTTATCTTCTACATTCTATTTTAGCTAATTAGGGAAATTGCTCTGCCACAGTGAAGTTGCCTGTTTTTAGGGGGTTAGGCGGTTTGGGGGCTTGACAAGATTTCTGTGGAAAACAGGGGCTTTGCCGGGGGACAGAGCTGATTGAGAACAGCAATTGGACGGCATGGTGGCTGTGTCACGGTGTCGATTCCCACCCTCGCGATGCGACAGTGATATGGGGCACCACCCGGCTCCGAAGTGACAAGAAGACAGGCATCGATGAGGAACGAATTTGTACAAAGGTGAATGTCATTCCCGAGTGTCCATTTGGGGGCGTGAATCGTTTTGCCCTGCGGCGCATTTACACTGATGGGACTTGTTATGAGTGAAAACACGACACGCGAGACTGTAATCCTTGGGTCCGGCTGCTCCGGCCTGACTGCTGCCATTTATGCCGCACGGGCGAACCTGAAGCCTCTGGTGCTGGAGGGCCACGAGCCGGGCGGGCAGCTCTCCATTACGACGCTGGTGGAGAACTTTCCCGGCTTCCCGGAGGGTATCCAGGGGCCGGAGCTGATCGAAAACATGAAGAAGCAGGCGGTGCGCTTTGGCGCTGAGCTGAAGATGGCTCACCTGCACTCCATCGACCTGTCGAAGCATCCTTATGAGCTGAATATCGGCAAGGAGACGATCCACACACGGACTCTGATCATCGCCTCAGGTGCGAGCGCGCGCTGGCTGAATCTGCCGAGCGAGCAGGCGCTGATTGGCTATGGCGTGAGCTCGTGCGCGACGTGCGATGGGTTCTTCTTTTCAGGCAAGGAGATTGCCGTGATCGGCGGCGGCGACAGCGCGATGGAAGAAGCGTTGTTTCTGACGCGGTTCGCGACAAAGGTGACACTGATCAACCGCAGCGAAAGGTTCCGCGCATCGAAGATCATGCTGGAGCGCGCGATGGCGCATCCGCAGATACAGTTCATGAGCAGCACGGTGGTGGAAGAGGTGCTGGGTGTGGAAGAGAAGGACGTGAAGGGGCTGCGGCTGAAGAACAAGCTGACGAACGAGGAGTCCGTGCTGCCGGTCTCGGCGCTGTTCCTTGGGATTGGGCATGAGCCGAATGCCAAGGCCTTCACCGGACTGCTGGATCTCGATAATGATGGGTACATCCTGACGAAGAACAACGTGTTCACCACGAAGGATGGGGAGACTATTCCCGGAGTGTTCGCGTGCGGGGATATTCAGGACCGGCGATACCGGCAGGCGATTACGGCTGCGGGTTCGGGGTGCATGGCTGCGCTTGAGGTGGAGAAGTATCTGGAAGAGCATGGGCGGTAATGATAGTCACACCGACGCTTGAGACCGCTCGTCTTGTGCTTCGGCCTGTGCGGCTGTCGGATGCGGCCCAGGTGCAGCCGTTGTTTGCGCAGTGGGAGGTTGTGAAACACCTCAACGCGCGGGTGCCGTGGCCGTTTCCGGAGGATGGCGTGGAGTCGTTCTACCACGAACAAGCCCTGCCGGCGATGGCGCGAGGACAGGAGTGGCACTGGACACTCCGGCGGAAGGCCGAGCCTGAGGTGATTATCGGCGCCATCTCGCTTCATTTGAACCGCGAGATCAATCGCGGGTTCTGGATCGCGCCCGAATGGCGCAGGCAGGGCCTGATGAGCGAGGCTGCCGACGAGGTTACTCGCTTCTGGTTTGAAGAGCTTCATCAGCCTCTGCTTCGAGTGAAGAAGGCGAAGGAGAATCTTGCCTCGCGAGCGATATCGATTCGCGAAGGGATGACATGCATGGTGGTCATTGAAGACGACTACGTCTGTGGGCGACTGCCGACGGAGGTCTGGGAGATTGATGCGGAGACGTGGCTCGCGCGGTGGCGTCTGCGCAATTAGAACTTGTGGAACATGAAGAAGGCTCCGGCGACGAGGCAGCAGAAGGCTACGGCGTGGTTCCAGCGCAGATGGTCGCCGAAGTAGTAGATCGAGAAGACCCCGAAGACGGTGAGGGTGATGACCTCCTGGATAACCTTGAGCTGGTCGGGCGAGAATGTGCGCGCGCCGATGCGGTTGGCGGGAACCTGGAGACAGTACTCGAAGAACGCGATGGACCAGCTGATGACGATGACCTTCCACAGGGCGACGTGGCGGTATTTGAGGTGTCCGTACCAGGCGAAGGTCATAAAGATGTTTGAGCCAATGAGCAGAAGAATGGTCCACATGCGGTGAGCGCGTCTCCGAAGTCAATTGATAGAAGTAAGATGCAAGTTAGATGACGATTGCAGACAACATTGCACGATTGAAAGATGAGATTGCCGCAGCCTGCCGGAGAGCGGGGCGCGATGAGCACGAAGTTGCGCTGATGGCCGTGAGCAAGATGCATCCGGTGGAGGCGATTCTGGAGGCGTATGCTGCCGGGCAGCGGCTGTTCGGCGAGAACAGGGTGCAGGAGTTTCAGGAGAAGTCCCCGCGGCTGATGGGACTGGAGAGCGCGGAGTTTCACCTGATCGGGCCGCTGCAATCCAATAAGACGAACAAGGCGGCCGAACTTTTTGATGCGATCGATGCGGTGGACTCGCTGAAGATTGCACAGCGGCTGGAGACGGCGGCGAAGGCGCTGCGGAAGAGGCTGCCGGTGCTGATTGAGGTGAAGCTGAGCCATGAGGAGTCGAAGCACGGGATCGGGCCTGGAGAGTTGATGGGGCTGCTGGATACGATGCGTGAGATGACCTCGGTTGAGACTGTGGGGCTAATGACGGTTCCACCGTGGTCGGAGGATGCGGAGACGGCGCGGCCTTACTTCAAGGAGTTGCGGCGGCTGCGGGATGAGGCGGTAAAGGAGCATCCGAAGGTGACGCAGCTTTCGATGGGGATGTCGAACGATTTTGTGGTGGGGATTGAAGAGGGCAGCACGTGTGTTCGGGTGGGGACGGCGATCTTTGGGAAGCGGATTTATCCGGCTGCGACATGAGCGTTGAGGCTGAGTTCGTGAGGGATGTTGCGGATGGGTGCACAGTGAGCGTGCGGGTGCATCCGGGGGCTAAGAGGGATGCGGTGGTTGGACTGCATGCGGGTGCGGTGAAGATTGCACTGTGTGCTCCGCCAGTGGATGGACGGGCGAATGAAGCGCTGATTGCTTTTGTGGCGGAGAAGGTGGGTTTGCCGCGGGCGCGGGTTTCGCTGGTGGCGGGGGCCTCGAGCAGGAGTAAGGTGTTGCGCATTACGGGCAAAGGCGCGGCTGAGGTGAGGGCCGCGCTTCTGCCCGATGTAGCTTGCTAGGCTACTTGATGTTGACCGTTGCGTTGGGAGCAACAATGAGCGGTGAGCCGTCTGTGGCTTGAATGTTTACATTTGTACCTGTGACAGTTGCGTATGCCACCTGCATGCCTTTTTGAGCCTGGATGCTGACGTTTTTGAGGACTACGTTTTTGACGGGGGATTCGGGAAGGCCAATGATGACTCCGGCCCATGGGCTGTTCGTGGATTTCACGTTCTCGATCGTGATGTCGTGGAAGAAGGGTGTGAGCCGCGTGATGGGCGCGGAGGCTACGTCGCCATCAGGCATCGCTTTCGGATAGTACTCGCTGATGAGGATGGAGGTTTTTACGTCCTCCATGGTGATGTCTTTGAAGGAGATGTTGTAGACCTGGTTGCCACGGTCGCGGTTGGCCTTAATGCGGATGCCTTGATCGGTGCCTTTGAAGTGAATGCGCTCGGCGTGGATGTTGTTGGCCCCGCCGGCGATCTCGGAGCCGATGGAGAGGCCGTGGCCGTGCATGAATTCGCAGTCGGTGATGGTGATGTTCTTGCTGGGCTCGTCAGGGCCGGGCGAGTTGATGATGCCGCTCTTGATGGCGATGTTGTCGTCGCCTACGTCTGCGTAGACGTGGTCGATCACCATGTTGGAGGAGCTGAAGGGATCGATTGCATCGGTGTTGGGCGAGTGCTGCGGCGCGAGGATGCGGACGTTGCGGATGGTCATGTCGTCGGTGTAGTAGGGGACGACCTGCCAGCTCGGGGAGTTCTGGATGGTCACGCCTTCGAGCTTGACGTGCTTGCAGTGGTCAAGGACGACGAGACGCGGGCGGAACTGGATCTCTCCGACGATGCCGGAGCCGCGGTGCGCGCGGGCCTCGGCCCACCAGGACTCGCCGTTGCCGTCGATGGTGCCGCCGCCGGTGATGGCGATGTTCTCGGCGTTAGTTGCGCTAACGAGGGATTGAGTGCCAGGCGCTTTGAATTCGGACTTGGCGGGATAGTCGGCGTGGTCGGGCGAGCCGAAGAGGGTGGCGCCTTTGGCAATGTCGAGAGTGACGTTGCTCTTGAGAACGATGGGGGCGGAGACGAAGGTTCCACCAGCGAGTTGTACGGTGCCACCGCCTGCGCTGGCGCAGTCGTCGATGGCGGCCTGGATGGCTTTGGTGTCTTTGGTCGTGCCGTCTGCCTTTGCACCATAGGTGCGGGCGTTGCAGACCTTGGCTTGGGCTGCGGGCAGAGCGGCGATCAGAAGCGTCGCGGCGATGAATGAAGTTGTGCGGAACGAGTTTTTCATGAGGGGTCTTCCCTGCTCCTTTATGTCACAGGAGATATTACTCGTAATTGGTCAGACCACGCATCTACTCTTCGATTTGTGACAGGAGATTCTTGCTGACGGAGGAGATTCATTAAACTCAGCTCATGCGAATCCACCGAGTTCTGCTCGCCGTTGTCCTGTGTCCTGCCCTGACTTTTGCCCAGACAAACAAGCCCACAACTGCTGAGGCACAGGCCTTTATGGACAAGGCTGAGGCTGAGCTGCTCGCGGCGACGAATGAGTCGTACCAAGCCACGTGGGTGCAGCAGACGTACATCACCGACGACACGGAGGCGATTGCGGCGAAGGCGAACGAACGGCTCTTGACGAAGACGAATGAGCTGGTGATTGCTGCCCGGCGGTTTGACGCGATGACACTGCCGCCGGAGCTGGCGCGAAAGTTCAAGTTGCTGAAGCTGAATGGAAGCCCGACGGATCCGAAGCTGGTCGCCGAGTTGACGCAGGTGGAGACGGCGCTGGATGGGATGTATGGAAAGGGCAAGTATTGCCGCAAAGGTGAAGCTGCTGCGGGTTCTTCGGACGACGGCCAGAACTGCCTGGGAATTGAAGAGCTCGATGTGCTGATGGCGAAGTCGCGCGATCCGAAGGAGCTTGAGGAGTTGTGGGAGGGATGGCACACGATCTCGCCGCCGATGCGTGCGAAGTATGAGCGGCTGGTGGAGTTGTCGAACGAGGGAGCACGCGAGTTCGGGTACAAGGACACGGGGGATTTATGGCGGTCGGGATATGACATGACTCCGGCGGAGTTTTCGGCCGAGTTGGAGCGCACGTGGACGCAGCTGGAGCCGTTGTACAAGGAGCTGCATGCGTATGTGCGGTTCAAATTGATTCAGAAGTACGGCGCGGCGGCGGAGCGGCCGGATGGGATGATTCCGGCACACCTGTTGGGGAATATGTGGGCGCAGGAGTGGGGGAATGTCTATGACATCGTTGCTCCACCGGCGAGCGGTTACAAGATGTATGACCTTGAGGGCGCGCTGAAGCGGCAGATCGGGCCGGTGTCGGAGCTGGACGCGGCAAAGAAGATGGCGAGGTACGGCGAAGGCTTCTTCACTTCGCTCGGGTTCGAGCCTTTGCCGGCGACGTTCTGGACAAGGTCGCAGTTCATCAAGCCGCGTGACCGCGATGTGGTATGCCATGCGAGCGCATGGGATGTCGATAACGATCAGGACCTGCGCGTGAAGATGTGCATCAAGGTGGACGCGGACAACTTCACGACCGTTCACCACGAAGAGGGCCACAACTTCTACCAGCGAGCGTATCGGAAGCAGCCGTTCCTGTTTCGCAATGGAGCGAATGATGGTTTCCACGAAGCAATCGGGGATTCGATCGCTCTGTCGATTACTCCGGATTATCTGAAGCAGCTGAAGCTGATTGAAGATGTGCCTCCGGCGGAGGCGGACATTCCGTTGCAGTTGCGGACGGCACTGGACAAGATTGCGTTTCTGCCGTTTGGGCTGCTGATCGATAAGTGGCGTTGGCAGGTCTTCAGTGGAGAGACGAAGCCGGCGGACTACAACAAGGCGTGGTGGGAGCTGAGGGAGAAGTATCAGGGCGTGGCTCCGCCGGGGGCGCGAACCGAGGCTGATTTTGATCCGGGCGCGAAGTATCACATCCCGGGGAATGTGCCTTATGCGCGATATTTCCTGGCGCGGGTGTATCAGTTCCAGTTCTACAAGGCGATGTGCGATGCCTCGGGATACAAGGGGCCGCTGAATCGCTGCAGCTTCTACGGCAGCAAAGAGGCAGGTGCCAAGCTGAACGCGATGCTGGAGGCTGGGCAGTCGAAGCCGTGGCAGGAGACCCTGAAGGCGATGACCGGCGAGGATCACCTTGATGCAGGGCCGATGCTGCAGTACTTCGCTCCGCTGTATCAGTGGCTAAAGCAGCAGAACGCGGCGAACGGAGTGAAGGTGGGGTGGAAGACGGAGTAACCCGGCGGCTCTCTTCTGGTGCAAAGATCGCATTGATCTTATAGAGTGGCTCGTGCTTGCTTGCGGAGTGAACAAGCTACGCTAGTGCGAGATGGGGAGGCCTTTTGGCGGAGAAGCGATTCATTCTGGCGCTCGATCAGGGGACGACGAGTTCGCGCGCGATGGTGGTGGATGAGATGGGAGCTGTTGTTTCCGTTGCGCAGCATTCCTTCAGGCAGATCTTTCCGGAGCCGGGCTGGGTGGAGCACTCGCCGACGGAGATATGGTCTTCGCAGAGTGGCGTAGCGATTGAGGCGCTAGCGAAGGCTGACCTTACCGAGAAGGACATCGCGGCAATTGGAATTACGAACCAGCGCGAGACGACTGTCGTGTGGGACCGCGAGACCAGCGAGCCGATCTACAACGCGATTGTTTGGCAGGACCGGCGGACCGCGGAGTTCTGCGACGCGCTACGCAACGGCGGTGATGGCGCAACGATTCAGGCGAAGACCGGGCTGATTCCGGATGCGTACTTCTCCGGGAGCAAGGTGAACTGGATTTTGAAGAACGTCGAAGGCGCGCGAGCGAAGGCCGAGGCGGGAAAGCTCGCCTTCGGAACGATCGATAGCTGGCTGATATGGAAGCTCACGCATGGAGCGCGCCACGTGACCGATGTGACGAATGCCTCCCGGACGATGCTGTTCAACATCCACACGATGCAGTGGGATGAGGAACTCCTGCGGCTGATGGATGTGCCGCGGTCGATGCTTCCGGAGGTGGTGGCTTCGAGTGGAGAGTGCGGTACAACGACGGGATTGATTGCGGGAGTTCCAATTGCTGGCATCGCGGGCGACCAGCAAGCGGCGCTGTTCGGGCAGATGTGTACGTCGGCGGGGATGGCGAAGTGCACGTACGGCACCGGAGCCTTCATGCTACTGAACACGGGGATGACGCCGGTGGCATCTAAGAGCAGACTACTGACGACGATTGCGTGGCAGATTGGAGATCGAGTCGAATATGCGCTCGAGGGCAGCATGCTAATGGCCGGCGCTGTGGTGCAGTGGCTGCGCGATGAGCTCCAGATGATTCGCACGTCGGGAGAGATCGAGAAGTTGGCTGCATCGGTGAAGACTTCTAACGGCGTGGTGCTGGTTCCTGCGTTTGCGGGCCTAGGAGCTCCGTATTGGGATCCGTATGCGAGGGCGGCGCTGGTGGGGATGACGCGCGGGACGAATCGCTGCCATATTGCGCGGGCGGCGCTTGAGGGGATCGCGCTGCAGGCGACTGATGTGCTCGGCGCGATGGAGACTGACTCTGGAGTACCGCTGGCGCAGTTGCGCGTGGATGGCGGTGCAGCGGCAAACAATCTGCTGATGCAGATTCAGTCGGATGTGCTGGGTATTGAGGTGGTGCGTCCGAAGAACGCGGAGACGACGGTGCTGGGAGCGGCGTATCTTGCGGGGCTCGCGGTTGGATATTGGCGGGACAAGGAGACGATCACGCAGCAGTGGCAGGTGGACCGCGTCTTCAAGCCGGAGATGGAGGCGAAGACGCGTGCGGCGGTCAAGGAACGGTGGAAGCGCGCTGTTGGGCGCGCTGAGGGATGGGCTCGCGAAGGAGAGAGCGAAGCGTGACTACTCGGCGCGACAAGATGCTGAAGCGGCTGGGCGAACAGTCGGCACCCTGGGACATCGTCATCATCGGCGGCGGAGCTACTGGCCTGGGAGCCGCAGTGGAGGCCGCAGCGCGCGGCTTCCGCACGGTGCTGGTGGAGCGGGCAGACTTCGCCAAGGGGACGTCGAGCCGCAGCACGAAGCTGGTCCATGGCGGCGTGCGGTATCTGGAGCAGATGAATGTGACGCTGGTGCTCGATGCGCTGCGCGAGCGCGGGCATATGCTGCGGAACGCTCCGCACCTGGTGCATGATCTTTCGTTCGTCGTTCCGCTGTTTGGGTACTTGGGTCTTCCTTACTACGGATTTGGGTTGAAGGTGTATGAACTGCTCTCGGGCAAGTTGTCGTTCGGGGCCTCGCGGCTGCTTTCGCGCGAGAAGACGCTGGAGATGCTTCCGGGCGTTGCGGGCAAGGGTTTGAAGGGTGGTGTGCTGTATCACGATGGGCAGTTCGATGATGCGCGCTATGCGATCTCGCTGCTGCGGACGTTCGAGGAGCTGGGTGGGACAGCAATCAACTATCTTGATGCGATTGGGCTCTTTCAGCACGGCGGGAAGATTGCCGGCGTGAAGGTGCGGGACTGCGAGAACGGTGCGCAATTTGAGATTCAGGCCAAGGCTGTCGTGAATGCGACGGGCGTCTTCAGCGAGGATGTCCTCGCGATGGAGGGAGATGCGAAGGGTTCGCTGCTCTCTGTGAGCCAGGGCTCGCACTTCGTTCTGCCGGGGTCGTGGCTTCCGGGCGGGAAGGCGATGATGATTCCGAGGACTTCGGACGGACGCGTTCTGTTTGCGATTCCCTGGCATGGCGCGACTGTTGTGGGGACTACGGATGAGGCTGTCGATCATGCTTCGACGGAGCCTCTTGCGATGGCTTCGGAGCGGAGATTTCTGTTTGAGCATATTACGAAGTACTTTGGGCGGCGGCCGGCGAGCGGAGAGATTCTTAGCGTTTGGTCCGGACTGCGTCCTCTGGTGAAGCAAGGTAGTGGTGCGACGTCGAAGCTCTCGCGCGATCATACGGTGCTGGTCTCGAAGACCGGGCTGGTCACAGTGACAGGCGGCAAGTGGACAACGTATCGGAAGATGGGCGAAGACGCCATCGATCGTGCGGCTGAAGCTGCGGGGCTGCCGAAGGTTGCCTCAAGAACGCTGGGACTGAAGCTGCATGCATGGTCGAACAAGACATCCGATGTTGCCGAGCATGAGCGCGTGTATGGCAGCGATCTGCCGGCGATCGAGATGCTTTCGGAGGACGATCCTACGCTTGATGCTCTGCTGCATCCGCGACTTCCCTATCGGCTTCGCGAGGTGGTTTGGGCGGCGCGGCACGAGATGGCTCGCACGGTCGAAGATGTACTGGCGCGGAGGACTCGGGCGTTGTTTCTGGATGCGCAAGCTGCGATTGAGGCTGCGCCTGCGGTTGCTGAGGTGCTCGCGAAAGAACTTGGGCGCGATGAAGCCGGCAAGCGACGCGATCTTGAGAGCTTTGGCGCGGTTGCGCAGGGATATCTTTACAAGGACGAGTGAGGTTTATGGTTGATCTGTCTCCTGTGGTTGGTGAGTTTGTGGGTACGTTTGTGCTGATCGTGCTGGGAAATGGCGTTGTGGCCGGAGCGCTGTTGAAGCGCTCGAAGGCGGAGAACGCCGGTTGGATCTCGATCACTGCGGGCTGGGCGGTTGCTGTGTTTGCTGGTGTTGCCGTGAGCGCGGCGCTGGGTGACAGCGACGGGCATCTGAATCCGGCGTTTACGGTGGCTTCGGTGATGATGACGGGCAATGCTATGCGGCTGTTCACCTATATTCCGGCGCAGATTCTTGGGGCGCTGTGCGGTTCCGCCGTTGTGTGGCTGCACTACAAGCCCCACTGGGAGCTGACCGAAGACAAGGGCGCGAAGTTTGCTTGCTTTGCCACGGCTCCGGCGGTGTATGCGCCGGTGTGGAACTTTTTGAGCGAGGTATTGGGGACGTTCGTGCTGGTGCTGGTGGCGACGGCGTTGTTCTCGAAGCGAATTGCGCCGGCCGGAGTGGCTCCCGGGCTGGGTCCAATGCTGGTGGGCGCGCTGGTTTGGGGGATCGGGTTGTCGCTCGGCGGGACCACTGGGTATGCGATCAATCCGGCGCGTGACCTGGGGCCTAGGATTGCCCACTCGATTCTGCCGATTGCGGGTAAGGGAAGCTCAGGATGGCGGTATGCGTGGATCCCTGTGCTCGGACCGGTGGCTGGAGCGGCGGTCGCAGTGGCGGTGATTCGCGGGTTGAGCATGATCTAAGCTGCTTTTCTAGAAAAATCCCTCCCTCCTTTTTTCGTAAAATATTGCAAAATAATGGTTTATGGACATTAGCACCTGCAAAATATTCCAATCAAAGGGGTTATGGATCAAAATATTGTTTCTAAACGACTTATGGGTTAAGTATGAAAGCCCCGGGATTGGCCGGGGCTTCTATCTTTTTCGAAAGCTATTTCTATTTTAGCGAATGAGTGGAAACTGCTCTGCCAGTTTTGCGAAGAATATTTTTGCGGCGTAAGTGCTTGTTTCTTTGAGACCTGCTGATGGCTAGGGAACCGTTTTGCGCCGCATCAGGGCTTGACAGGTTTTCGCTCGGCGTCAGCACTGAGACTGGGCTGCCTCAACCGAGTCGGCAAATTTGAGGACGGCGACTACTTTGGTCATCTCGAACAGTGCGTGGACACGCTCGTTGATGCCAACGATGATGAGCTTGCGGTTGTTGCCCTGGGCGCTGACGTAGTAGTTCATGATAACGCCGAGCCCGGCTGAGTCCATGTAGGGGACCTGGCTGAGATCCATGATGAGGCAGTGCGGCTTGAGCGTGCGCAGATCGCTCTGGAGGGCAAAGATGTTACTAAGGGTTAGCGGGCCGGAGAGGGCAACGATAACTACGCCCTCTTTTGCGCCATCGGTGGTGGTGTAGGTGAGCTGCTGGTCGGGCATACGGTGGAGTATAGAAGCTAGTGTTGTTACAGCGGCATGAATTATATGCGACCGTTGGCCGTCCTTGCTGCTTATTCCTGGAGAACGGCTTTGACGAGGTTGCGCGGGTTGTCAACGTCGATGTGGCGCTCGATGGCCATGAAGTAGGCGAGGAGTTGCAGGGGGACGACTTCGTAGAGCGGTGAGACGTATTCGGGCGCGTTGGGAACCGTAATGATGTGGCGGCTGAGTTCGGCGATCTGGGTGTCGCCTTCGGTGACGATGGAGACGATTTCGGGTTTCTGCTTCTGGAGGTCGCGCAGGAGATTGACGGTCTTCTCGTAGCGGAGGATGGAGTCGGGCGCGTGGGGGTCGCGGGTGGCGAGGACGATGAGGGCGGTGTGGGGGTTCACTAATGCATTCGGCCCGTGCTTGAGCTCGCCGGTGGGGTAGCCCTCGGCCTGGATGTAGGCGGATTCCTTGAGCTTGAGGGCGCCTTCGCGAGCGATGGCGTAGTGGACTCCGCGACCGAGGAAGAGGAAGGATTCGGCGTGCTGGAGAGAGCGGGCTAGTTCGGCGACCTGCTTCTCCCATTGCGGGAGAGCAGCGGCGATAGCCTCGGGGACTTTGAATAACTCGTCGAGGTGCTGTTCGACGACGGCGCGGGTCATGCGGCCGCGTACGCGGGCAGTGTAGAGCGCAAGCAGTGAGAGGACGAGGACCTGGCTGGTGAAGCTCTTGGTTGCGGGGACAGCGCGCTCGACTCCGGCCATGGTTGGGAGCGAGCAGGCGGCCATCTTGGCCATGCTGGAGTCGGGCTTGTTGGTGATTGCGATGGTGGAGGCTCCGCGGGCGGTGGCCTCGCGAAGGGCTTCGGTGGTGTCGGCGGTTTCGCCGGACTGCGAGATGACGAGGAAGCAAGGGTTGTGGAGGGTCTGGGTGGAGCGGTAGATGTACTCGCTGGCGTACTCGACGTCGACGGCGAGGCCGGCAAGGTCTTCAAAGAGGATCTCGCCGAAGAGGCCGGCGTGGCGGCTGGAGCCGGAGGCGGAGATGAGCATGCTCTCGCGGCCGGCGAGGGCCTGGCGGGCTGCGAGGAAGGCGTCCTCGCGGATGCTGCGGCCGTCGGCGTAGGCAGCGAGGGTTTCCGTGAGGGCGTGGGGCTGCTCGTATATCTCGCGGAGCATCGCGTGCGGGTAGGTGCGATCTTTGGGAAGCATTGTGCGGGTGTTACCTCGCTAAACAGTGTATTGAGTATCGGCGGTGAAACAAAAGAAAGGTGCGGGAGAGAGTCCCGCACCACAAGGAGCAATGACTTAAGGTTACTGGGCTTTCAGGCCGGGATTCTTGCCCATGCTGATGAGATTGGCCATGATGCGGTAGGAGCCGGGAACTCCGTCAGGCATCTGGCGGAAGAAAGCATAGGCCATGTAGACGTAGTGACCCTTGCCGTAGGTGGCGTAGAGGAGTCCGCCCTTCTGCGGGTCCTGATCGACGTCGTGCATCTCGGTGAGGGCAACGTAGTGCGGGTCCCACTGACGGATGAAGCCGTGACCGCGTTCTTCGACCCAGTTATTGAAGTCGGCCGTGGTGATCTTGTTCGGCCAGTTGAAGACAGGATCGTTGGGCACGAGTATTTTGACCGGCTCGTTTTCTTCGACGACCTTTTCGGGGTCACCGGAAAGCGAAAGCGGATAGGGGCCGTAGTTGTGGTCGTACTCCTGCGTCTGGTACTGCGTGATAACGGTGCCGCCATTCTTGACGTAGTCGAGGATGCGGTTGTTGAAGGTTTTGAGCTCGGGGCGTTCGGCGTAGGCGCGGATTCCGAGGACGATCGCGTCGTATTGCGAGAGATCGCCGGTGGCGATGTCCTGCGCGGAGAGCATCGTGGGATGGATGCCGAGATCTTCGAGCGACATCGCTACGTCGTCGCCCGTTCCCATGACGTAGCCGACCTTGAGCCCGGGTGCGGTCTTTACGTCGACGCCGCTGGTGCGGTAGGTGGCGGGACGGTAGTGCGGATAAGGACGGATGCCCGGGTAGCCGACGGTCTCGAAGCCTTCGGTGTACTTCTCGCCGTTGTATTCAGCGACGGCGGTGATGGTGTAGGGCTTCGCCTCGACGGAGCTGGGCTGAACGTGGAACTTCAGGTTCATGTCCTCGCCTTCGCGCATGGTTGCGAAGTCAACCGAGGCGGGAGTTGAGGTCCAACCTTGCGGGAGAGCGAGGCGGACGGTTCCCTTCGCCGGACCTTTGACGCTGCTGTGCAGCTTGACGTCGAGGTCGAGGCCACCGTCGTTCAGCGGGACGATGCCAGCTTGCGGGGTGACGAGCAGCGAGATGGCAGGAGCGATAAGAAGAGGCTGAAGGACGGGGCCGATGCCATTGACGTGGTTGACGGTCTGGACGACGCCATCGAGCGTGATCGTGACGTCATGGTAGGCGACAGTGGCGCGAGCGAGGAGAGGATAGGGGCGTGTGGGGAGATTGAGGTAGCGCCGGTCGTTGATGTCGTAGTAGGACTGCTCGAGATTGGGCCGGCTGAAGTAGGGCTTCGTGAGCTCGGCGTCACGGGGGATGGCGATATCGAAGGACTCGTCCTTTGTGCCGCCGGCAGGGACTGCGCCGGTAACGGGCTTTTTTGGTGTGATGTTGAAGCCGGGACCGGCCTGCGAGACGACTTCGACGGAGTTGACGGAGACTGGCTCTCCACCCTGGTTGGCGAAGTGTACGGCTACGTCGATGTTCTGGCCGGGGATGACGGTCTGCGAGGTTGGGATTTGCACGGAGACGTCGCCGAAGGGACCAGAGCGCATGGGCCCGGAGCCCTCGCTGGTGTTGGCGAGCAACGTGAGCCCGAGGGCCTGCTGGAGCGCGAGGTTGAATTCGCTCTGCTTGACGGTGAGCTCATGCGCCATGTTGTAACGGGCTTCGGCGGGGAGGTTGCTCTTCGCGAGGCCATCGAGGAGGGCGTTGGTCTGGACGAGGCCCTGGGCGAGGGTAGGCGCGATGGCGGAGGGTTTCGCGGGGTCGAAGTTCTTGATCGCGGTTTCCACTGTCGCATTGAGGGCGTTCAGCTTTTCGCGCCAGAGGCCCTGGTCGTTTGCGGGCGCGTAGGATGCGATGCCGGCAAGGGTGATGTCGATGCCGTCGAAGAAGGAGGATTCGTGCTCCGCGGTTTTGAAGCGGGCGCCGTAGAGGTGGTAGGGGCTGGAGAAGGCGCGCGGAAGCGGATAGGCAACGCCGCCGTTCTGGGATTTCTGCTGGTTGAGTCCCTGGCGCGAGATCTGCATATAGGAGGCGCCGAGGAGAGGATTGTAGGTGCCGCTGGCTATCTCGACGTTGGTGGAGGGAACGCCGTTGATGGAAGTGCCATCGACGTAGTTTTTGAAGACGACGGGAGCGTAGTGTCCGGTGGCGTAGTCGTAGATGCCTTTGTCGGTGACGCGGGCGAAGGGAACGCGACCGTAGACCTTGAGGGGAGACCAGGGAAGAAGGCCGGCCTTGATCTGGTCGGGGAAGACTTTGGGATCGCCGGCGCATTTGTAGGCGAGCTGCGCCATATAGCCGGAGACCTGGTGGTGGCCGTGGCCGTCGGAGACGTTGCCGACAAAGGTGGAGGTGACGACGAGGGGGCGGGTCATGCGGATGACGCGAACGACGTCATAGAGGACGCGCTGCTCGCCCCAGGTCTTGAGGGCTTCTTCCATGGTCTTCGAGAAACCGAAGTCGGCGACGCGGGTGAAGTATTGGTGGACTCCGTAGTAGTTACCGGCGGCGAGGAGTTCCTGGGTGCGGAGGGTTCCGAGCTCGTCCCAGTAGTCGGAGGTCATGTCGTTCTGACCGCCTTCGCCGCGGTTGAGTGTGAGGAGAGTGGCGTCGGCGCCTGCGCCGCGGCTTTCATACGTGAGCATGCCGCCGTCTTCGTCATCGGGATGGGCGACGACGGCGGCGATGGAGGCGCGGGTGTGGAGCTTCTGAAGAGTCTGCGAGAGGCCAACGGCTCCTTGATCGATGGGGAGCGGGCGGCCGTAGGCGGATTGGTAGACAGGCGTTTCGGGCTGCTGCGCGATGGCGATGGGGCCGTTGAAGGAGAGAAGAAGAAGGCTGATAACAGCCGGGGTAGTAGAGATCCGGAAGAGGTCACGTCTCATTCGCAAAAAGCTCCTGAAGGAAGTACGGCAAAGTGCGCGGCGGTGAAGCTGAAGAAAGTGAATAACAATGGGGATATCACGGAAATTGAAACTTTGTAAAGTTTATTAAGATATTTAGAGTATTATACGTCTCGAACTAAAACAGCAGAGAAGAATGCGACTTCAGAACCCCTCATCTTCACAGTATCTCTCGGACGCGGAGGCGCAACCGTCGCGGCCGGCCCATTTGAGGCAGGTGAATGCCCGGGGCCTGCTGCGCTTGCTGCGCGAGCACAACCCTTGTTCGAAGGCGGATCTGGTGAGACTTTCGGGCCTGAGCGCGCCGACGGTCTCGAGCGCAGTGTCGCACCTGGAGTCGCTGGGGCTGATCGAGAATCTCGGGGATGGTGAGTCGAGCGGAGGGCGTCCGCCGGGGCTTCTGCGGTTTCATGCAACCCATGGATACGTGGCCGGTGTAGATATCGGCGGGACGAGGCTCCGCATGATGCTCGCTGACCTGAACGGCAAGCTGATTACGCAGTGGTCGACGCAATTCAGCGACAGACAGCGCACGCCGAAGGCTGTGTGCAGCCTGATTCACGATGGCCTCAAGGTGATGTGCCACGAGGGCAGCACGTCGTTGAAGAAGGTGCTTCACATGACGGCGGGGGCTCCGGGGATTACGAATGTCGATTCTGGAGTGGTGCTCTCGGCACCGAACCTGAACGAATGGAACGACGTTCCACTGCGCGCAATGCTGGAGCGGGAGACGGGGATTCCGTCGCTGGTGGAGAACGACACGAACCTCGCGGCGGTGGGAGAGCATTGGCGCGGCTCGGCAGAGGGAGTGGGGGATTTTATCTTCGTCGCGATGGGGACCGGCGTCGGAGCGGGTATCTTTCTGCAGGGGCGGTTGCATCATGGCGCGGACTGGAGCGCCGGCGAGATCGGCTATATGGGCGTGAACGGAAGTCCACGCGAATCGCTGCAGGTGCGATCGACCGGGCAACTCGAGCGTGCGATCGGCGGCGGCGGGATTGAGAATGAGTGGAGGCGGCTGCTGACGCGCGACGGGCGGGTGAAGGACGCGAGTCTCTTGAAGCTGCGAGCGACGGAGATCTTCGACCTTGCGGCGGAAGGCGACAGGCTTGCGTACGAAGTGGTTCAATATACGGCAGGGATTCTGGCGCACTGCATCTCGGACCTGGCGCTGGTGCTGGACCCCGAGGTGGTGATCCTGGGCGGCGGCGTGGGCTCGCACAGCGAGCTTTGTCGAGTCACCCAGAGAATCCTTGAACGGAACGAGTTTGCCCAGCCGCGGCTTCGGTCGAGTTCGCTGGGAACACAGGCCCAGTTGCACGGCGCCATCTATTTGAGTCTGGCGGCAAGTGAAGTAAGGCTGTTGGCTTAGCTGATCCGAGCAAAAGATATTTTGCATGAGACTGACTTACTTAAAGTCTTTCACTCGTCAAATTCTTGAAGATTTCATATTGACAGGGCCGGATTCTTTCAATAACGTTAGGGCCACTCAACACTTACTAAACAGGTTTTACTAAGTTCTCGGTCCAGCGGCGATAGTGAAGGCGTAACAGGCAGCGCAATCGCCAAGCGAATTTGAAGCTCAGCATCTTCCAGGAGGCACACCTTGTCTATCCTTCGTACGCTCCGCATCTCTTTCCTTGGCTCGGCCCTTGCGGCCGGTCTGATCGCCGGCTCGGCGGGCCAGCCCCTGTGGGCGCAATCGCAGTCGATCAACGGCACGATTCGCGGCCTGGTCGCGGACCCGACGGGGGCGCAGATCGCCGGGGCGACCGTTACGATCCGGAACCTGGATACGGGCTACACCCGCGTCGTGAACTCGGGAAGCGATGGCTTGTACATTGCGCCGGACCTCCCGGTAGGAAACTATTCTGTAAGCGCCCAAGCGGCCGGCTTTGCGCTATTGACGCAGACAGGCATTCAACTGGCGGCAGGAAGCGAAATCGTCATCAATGAGACGCTGAAGACGGGTTCGGTGGCAACCTCAGTGGAGGTGACGACGGAGACTCCGATTCTGGAGCCGGCGAAGTTTACGCTTGGCCGTACGATCTCGTCAGAGGAGACACAGAATCTGCCGCTGACCTCGCGCAATCCGTACAACTTCATCATCTTTCAGCCGGGCGTCAGCGGACACCCAAATCCGGAGAACGGGATTCCGCGCACGCTGAACACAAACGGATTGGTGGACCGCATCAATTACCAGCTCGATGGCATGGTGGATACGGAGACAGACCGGTATGGGCTGCGGCTCTTTGCGATTTCGGACTCGTATGCGCAAGAGGTGCAGGCGATTACGAACAGCGCGCCGCCAGAGTTCGGCAATACGGCTGGAGTGACCTTCAACGTCATCACACCTTCGGGAACGAATCAGTATCACGGACTGGCGCAATATATCTGGCGGCCTTCGGCCGCCAGCGCGTGCCCGATTCTGCAGAATTGCATTGCCGGCACGCCGGGCTACGCACCTAAACCCGACCTGCACGTGGATGACGTTGTCGGCCGTGTGGGCGGACCTGTGCTGAAGGACAAGCTCTTCTTCTTTGCCGCCTACGAGCATCTAAAGCGCGCAAATCCGATGGCTGTGACGATTACACCGGCAAACCAGGCGACCCTGATCGCCGATGGCGTTAGCGCGTCGCTGTTCAATCCGGCTCCAAGCGTGCAGCATGCGCAGTGGGTGGATGCTCGTGTCGACTGGAACATCAATACGAAGAACCAGTTCTTCGTTCGCTACAACTACTTCAGAAACAACTATCCGTTCAATACGAACGTCGGCGGCTTGTACGCGCTGGACTCGGCTGCAGACTTTCAAGACCGCGCGCACATCATCGGCGCGCAGCTCATCACAACGTTCACGCCGAATCTGCTGAATGAGTTCCGCGGGTCTTGGCCGTACCGCAACGAGCATCACGTCGCGGACCCACTAACAGGCCCCGGACCAATGATCACAATCTCAGGCGTCGCCAACTTTGGCGGATCCAACGCGACGGGAGATAAGTTCCAGGAGAAGATTCCTTCGTTCAACGACAACGTGACGTGGATCAAGGAAAAGCACACGATGAAGTTCGGCGTCGGCTTCCAGAAGAACCTGGACACGCAGCTCGCCGATGTCTACGTGCAATATACATTTGCTTCGATCGCGCAGTGGCAGAGTGCGGTGAAAGGCACCACACCGCATGTTTACAGCAAGGTAGCTGCGAGCATTGGACAGCCAGGCGCGGCGTATCACTCTGTGTTCTGGGATCTGTTTGCGCAGGACACATGGCAGGTGCGTAAGAACATTCTATTGACGTATGGCGTGCGCTATGACCAGTACAGGGCGCCGACGCCTCCGGCCGGCGAGCCCTTCGTCTATACGCAGAGCTTTCGCACGCCAATGGGCAACTTTTCTCCGCGCCTTGGCGTTTCGTACCAGGTGACGCCGACGACGGTCGTTCGCGCTAACGCGGGAATCTTCTATGAGGCGACGCCGACGAATACCTGGTATAACCCGCTGTACAACAACGGCGCGGCAGGAACGGGTTCGTTCATCGCGACGGTGACCGGAGCTTCGTCAGAGGCTGCGGCGACGGGTTGCCAGCCGGCGTTCCCGAATACACCGCAGCAGGTTCCGGCAACCTGCCTTGGCACGCAGAGCATCTATGCGTTGACGCCGAAGTTCAAGAATGAGTACGTGTGGAATGCGAACGCGCAGGTGCAGCAGCAACTCGCGAAGAGCGACTCGCTTACGGTGGGCTACATTCTGACGAATGGGCGCAACATGCAGTTCCTGCGGAACATGAATCTTATCAACCCGATCTCGGCGCTGGCGGACGGCCGGCCGGTGTTCTCGACGGCAGTGAACGCGAATACGCGGCTGTATCCGCAGTTCAACAACATTACGCTGATCGATACCGGTTCGAACTCATCTTACAACGCGTTTACGGCGACCTATGAGCATCGAATGTCGTTTGGCTGGACGTTGAGCGCGTCGTACACATGGTCGCATGCGCTCAGCAACACGCCGGAGGGCAACAGCTACGAGTTCTCGACGCCGATTGAGGACCCGACCAATCCACTTCGCGACCGCAGCAACAGCGGCATTAACAGGCCGAACTCACTTACGATAAGCACCGTGTATGCGCCAACCTTCCACTTGGAGAACAGAATCGGCAACGCTCTTGCGAACGGAAACAATCTTGCCGTTCTGTCTAATATGTCGAGCGGCGACCAGCAGAATGAGACGGTGAGCTCGGCGCTGAATGGCGATTCGACTGCAACAAGCCGTCCGCTGTTTGTTGGAAGGAACTCGATACGCGGACCAAGCATCTACCAGTGGGACCTGCGATACACGCGTTCGTTTGGGACGTATTGGGAGCGGGTGAAACCGCAGCTGCTGATCGAATCGAACAACATCTTCAACCGCTCGAACGTGACCTCGATCAACACGGTGGCAACGGTTCAGACGGCGGCGGGTGGCGCAGTGCCGATTGGAACAGTTCTGGTTCCGCCTTCTCTGCTGCCGACCAGTTCCCTGCTGGAGGCACGTATTCTTCAGTTTGGTCTGAAGATTGAGTTTTAGACTGATACTGAAGGAAGGTATGGAAAAATCCTCTAAGGGTAGACCGGCGTTTCCGGCGCCGGTCTATCGCGATACTGTGCTGGCACCGATCTTCGCGGATGCGAAGAAGTATTTTCTGGCTCCGCTGATTGAAATTGAATATGCGCATACTCTGATGCTGGCTCGCCAGGGGATCATGCCGGAGGCTGAGGCGGCGATGTGTATTCGCGCTCTCGATGGCATGGATCTCGACGAGATTCGAAATGCTGAGTACGACGGCAGTTTTGAGGACCTCTTCTTTTATGTGGAGAAGAAGCTCGCCGCGGTCTGCGGTGAAGAGGTCGCGGGCAAGATGCACACAGCACGAAGCCGGAACGACATCGACCTGACAATGTATCGGATGCTTCTGCGAGAACGGCTGGCGGACTGCTACGCGGCCCTACTGGAGTTCCGCGGACGGCTGGTGAACCTGGCGTGGGAGCATCGCGCGGCGTTGATACCGGCTTACACGCACAATCAGCCAGCTCAGCCGACAACGCTGGGGCATTATTTGATGGCGTATATCGAGGTGCTCGAGCGCGATGCGGAGCGGCTGCGAGGCGCGTGTGTGCGGGTGAACCGCTGCCCGCTGGGCGCGTGCGCGATTACGACGACTGGCTTTCCGATCGATCGCCACTACACGGAGAGGCTGCTGGGGTTTGAGGGGCTGCAGGTGAACTCCTACGGCGCGATTGCCGCGGTGGATTACGTCACCGAGAGCTGCTCGGTGCTGGCGACCGCGATGGCGAGCCTGGGAAGATTTGCGCAGGAGCTTCTGCTTTGGAGCACGGCGGAGTTTAGCTACCTGCGGCTGAGTGACGCATACGTGCAGATCTCGAGCATCATGCCGCAGAAGAGGAATCCGGTGCCGCTGGAGCACGTGAGGATTCTGGCGAGCCGCGCGCTGACGCAGGCTCAGGGGATTCTGGGCTGCGTGCACAACACGCCGTTCGCAGACATGAACGACGCAGAGGATGAGTTGCAGCCGCTGGTGTATACGGCGTTCGAGGATGCTGAGCGATGCCTCCGTCTGCTGGCGGGGACGCTGGACGAGGCGGAGTTCAACCTGGAGCGGATGGCAGAGGCGGCAGATGAGAATTTTCTGCCGGTGACCGAACTCGCCGATACGCTGGTGCGGACGACGGGAATGAGCTTTCATGCGGCGCACGGCATTGTGAGCCGGGCTGTGCGCGAGCTCAACGGGAAGTATGATGCAGAGGCGATGACAGAGATTGTCGAACGCGAGTTGGCAGTAGAGGCCGATGTGGTATCACGGGAACAGATACGGGAGGCGCTGCGGGCGAGAAACTTCGTCGCGGTGCGCAAGATTCCCGGCGGTCCCGCGCCTGAGGCACTGGAGCCGGAGATTCAGCGGGCGCGTGAGCAGTTGTCGGCTGACGATGTCTGGCTTCGCGAGACGCAGGAGAAGTGGGCAAGCGCGAAGACACAGATGAGGCACGACAGCGACACTCTGCTGCGGCGGGTCGATGGACAGTAGCCGGTTTCCGTTGACGGAGCCTGTGAAGCCGAAGCCCGCTGAACTGCAGCGTGGGCTTTCGACGCCGTCGGCGCTGGGGCTGAACGTTATCGGCATGGTGGGCGTGGGGCCATTTGTCACGCTGCCGCTGATTGTTGTCGTCATGGGCGGGCCGCAGGCGATGCTGGGCTGGGTGCTGGGCGCGGCGCTGTCGCTGTGCGACGGGATGATCTGGAGCGAGTTGGGAACGACGTATCCGGAGGCCGGAGGGTCTTACGCTTATCTGAAACATCTTTATGGCGAGCGAAGGTGGGGACGCGTGTTCTCCTTTCTCTACGCATGGCAGATTCTGTTCAGCTCGCCGTTGTCGATCGCATCCGGGTGCATCGGGTTCTCGCAGTATGTGTCGTTCTTTTTTCCGAATGCGGGCCGGCCCTTCTTTTCGGCGAAGCTTCTGGGGGTTCCGCTTGTGCTAAGCGGGCAGACGATGATCGCGATGGGCGCATGCGCTGTCGCGCTGGCGGTGCTGTACCGGAGCATCGTCGAGATCGACAAGATTGTTCGCTGGCTGGGAATTGCGGTTGTGCTGACGCTGGTGTTTGTTATCTTTGCGGGCTTCACTCATTTTCATTCGAGCCTGGCGTTTGACTTTCCTCCTGGTGCCTTTCGGCTGAATAGCGCTTTCTTTATCGGCATGGGGGCGGGACTGCTGATCTCGGCTTACGACTACGGTGGGTATTACAGCGTCTGCTTCCTGGGGGCCGAGGTACGCGATCCGCGACGGACGATCCCGCGGGCAGTGCTGGGGTCGGTTGCGATCGTCGGCACGTTGTACCTGCTGATGAATGTTGCCGTGCTGGGTGTGATGCCGTGGCGCGAGCTGATAGGCGAAACCGGCAGCCATGAGCGGATGTTCGTCATCGCAGTGTTCATCGAGCGGCTTTATGGACATGGAGCCGCGGGCGTGACAGTCGTGCTGATCGCTCTTGCGGCGCTCTGCTCGGTGTTTGCCCTGCTGCTCGGGCAGTCGCGTATTCCGTTCGCGGCGGCGTGTGACGGCAACTTCCCTGCCTGGTTTGGCGTCGTCCACCCGAAGCTTCGCATACCGCACCACGCACTGCTGACGTTGGGCGCGATGACGTTGTTCTTCTGCCTCTTCCGGCTGCAAGAGGTAATCGCGGCGCTTGTTGTGATCCGAATCCTGTTCCAGTTTCTGCTGCAGGGAGTGGCAGTGATGCTGCCAAAACACAGGCGCGAGCGCAAACTTCGCGGGTTCCAGATGCCACTCTATCCGGTCCCTGCTCTGCTGGCGCTCGCCGGGTTCGTGTTTATTCTCTTTTCGCGGCCAAACTTCCTGCGAGAGATTCAGGTTGCAGGTGTAGTTCTGCTGGTTGGGCTGGTGGTCTATGCGGTCCGGCGGCGCGGGTTAGCGCACCGGACCACATAGGATCCTAGGCGAGCGCTCGCTTTGCGGTTTTGTCAGAGGCGCGGCGTTGTGGGGCGGGCTCAGCGACTTCGACCACAGGCGGTGGAAAGTAAGCGTCGTGGAAGTACTGGCTGAGCATGCGGTGAGTATTGAAGAAGGAGCCGTTGATGCCAATGCAGTGCTGCTGCAGTTTCGCCCATGCCTGGGGATTCGCGAAGAGCGGTGCGACGCGCTTCTCGAGCTTGTCGTACAGGCTGGCGGCTTCAGAGGCTTCTACGTCACCGTCCTCGATGGCCCAGCCAGTGGTGTTCTCGGCGCAGCCTTCGATCCACCAGCCGTCAAGGATGGAGAGCGAGGGGACGCCGTTGACGGCGGCCTTCATGCCAGAGGTTCCGGAAGCCTCGTAGGGGCGGCGCGGCGTGTTGATCCAAACATCGACTCCCTGGGTGAGCAGCGCGCCGACTTCCCAATCGTAGTTCTCGATGTAATAGAGCTTAAGGGACGCCGAGTTGAGCTTAACTGCGGCGGAGTAGACCTCGCGAATGAGGCTCTTGCCGGCGTTGTCGGCGGGGTGGGCCTTGCCAGCGAAGAGTATCTGAAGGCCACCGATCTTCTCTGCCAGAGCGACGAGGCGAGCGGGGTCGTTGAGCAGGAGGCTGGCGCGCTTGTAAGTAGCAACCCGGCGTGCGAAGCCGAGCGTCAGGACGCTGGGGTTGAAGTAATGGCCGGTGCGGCGGGCCAGCGTGGCGAAGAGACGCTGCTTGTTTTTGATGTGGCCGGCCGCGATACGCGCGGGATCGATGCCGTAGACGGAACGGAAATAATTGTTGTCGGTGCGCCACTCCGGGATCTCTTCGTCGAACAGCTCCTGGAATGCAGGCGAGAGCCAGGTTCCGGCATGCACGCCGTTGGTGATGGAGTGCACCTTGTACTCGGGGAACATCTGCTGCGAGACCTTGCCGTGCTGCATGGCTACGCCATTGACGTAGCGTGAAAAGCGCAGGGCGATGTAGGTCATGTTCATGAGGCCGTTGTGGAGGCAGCCGGCGTCTTCAATGGCGGCGCCACGGTCATGGCCCAGCACCTGGTACATCTGGTCGGTGCCGAACTGATCGTGACCGGCCGGAACAGGTGTGTGAGTGGTGAAGACGCACTGCTTGCGGACGGCCTGGCGGTCGTCCTCGGTGGCCTGTGACAGAGGCTTGCCGGCGAGGTGCTCTTCGAGAAGAGCGATGGAGAGCAGGGCGGCGTGGCCCTCATTCATGTGGTAGACCTCGGGTTTGCAGCCGAGGGAGTGGAGAAGCGCGACGCCGCCGAGGCCGAGGATGGTCTCCTGGCAGAGGCGGTAGTAGGAGTCTCCACCGTAGAGATGGTCGGTGAGCTTGCGGTCCCAGGCGTCGTTGCCTTCAACATCCGTGTCGAGGAGGTAGACCGGGATGACGTGGCCGGTGACGCCCTTCACGTCAAAGCGCCAGGCGCGAACGAGCACCTGCCGGCCCTGCATGGTGAGGGCGATGATCTGGTTGGCGCTGGGCAGGGTCTCGGGCGACCAGGGAACGTCGGCCTCGCTCTGCTGGCCGAGGTCGGACAGTATCTGCCGGAAGTAGCCGCGCCGGTGCGCGAGAGAGATCGCGACCATGGGAGCGCTGGTGTCTGCCGCCGAACGCAGGGTGTCTCCGGCGAGCATTCCCAGGCCACCCGAGTAGGTCGGGAGAGCCGGAGAGAGAGCGATCTCCATGGAGAAGTACGCGATGGTTCGATTACAGATATTGAGAGAGGCGGGAGAGAGAGCGTCAGAAAGACTCATGCGTAAGAGATCCTTTTCTCTGCCTGGCCGGAGTGGACGATGGTAGTACCACAATGCGTCCCGTACTGCGGCCAAAAATCCATCGGTTAGCTAGGCGCGGCCCGATTTCAAGCTTGTGGACGGAGTGTACCAAACTGAAATTCGTTTGCTGATCGAACTATGGTTACTCCCGTTGGTGCAGATAGGGTATTGACACGCCTCTCCCCAAGGCCTTAGAGCCTGTTTTCTTACTGTTAGAAGGGATTGCCTGTGGGAAACGGGTACGAAACCGGAAAGAAGAACTTCTGTTGATTTTATGAAAATAATGCGGTTCCGGTGTTATTTGGAGGTAAAAACACGTTGCGCCGCCTTGTCGAGACGCTGCCAGATTTCATCGATCCAGGTTAAGTGCTCTGGCTTCATGAGGACGGATCGGAGACAGGTTATGTAGCCGGAGTTTGAGGATTGCCAGGTATCGCGCGGGAAGAAGCGAACTGGCAGGCTGGCCAGCGCGAGGTGCAAGTTAAGGCGGGCGGCTTCATCGAAGATTCGCCGGGCCAGATTGGACGAGGTCTGCGGCGAATCCGAGCGCACGGCCCAGAAGAGGATGTCGAGCTGCGGCGGTGCGATGGGAGTTGCGAAGCGCGAGTCGGCAGCGAGACGGCGGCTCAGTTCGAGAGCAGCGTTTCGTCCTGCTTCGAGGCCGCGAGCAAACTCGGCGCCCTGGACGTAGGGGAGCAGGCGCTGCGTGGCCCAGAGCGCGACGGCCGAGGCTCCGGCGCGGGAGCACTCGAGGGATATCTCACCGAGGTGGAGTTCTTTGGAGGAGAAGTAGGTGTAGGGGGAGTCGTGTTTGTAGAAGCGGCCGACGGTGGGGTCGCGAAAGAGGATGGCTCCGCAGCCATAGGGCTGAAGGCCGTGTTTGTGGGGGTCGACTACGATGGAGTCGGCCTGGGGGATGGCGTTGTAGGCTGCGTGGGCTTCCGGGCTGAGGTTCCCAGCCAAGGTGAAGTAGCCACCGTAGGCGGCGTCGACGTGGATCCGGAAGGGGTATTTTTGCTGGAGTTTCAGGATCTGGTCGAGAGGGTCAACGGATCCGATGGCGGTCGTGCCGAGGGTGACGACGATTGTGCCGATGTTGCCGGTGGCAAGGGATTGTTCAATGGCGGCGAGGTCCATACGGCCGGTTTCGTCAGATGGGATCGTGGTGAACGGCAGGCCGAGGACGCTTGAGATGCGGCTGTGGGTGTAGTGGGCCTGATCGGAGGCGGCAATCGCCTTGCCTGGGTCGAGTTGTCCGGCGACCCAGAGAGCCTCGAGGTTGGCGAAGGTGCCCCCGCTGGTAAGGTGTCCGAGGTGCTGAGGCCAGGAGAACATTTTGGCGAGCGCGGCGACGGCCTCGATCTCCATCGCGGAGCTGGCACGGCCTCCGTCCAGGGCGTGATTGTTGGGGTTAAGTGACATTGCCAGTGCGTAGGCGGCACGGGCGATGGGATGGGGCGGCTTGAGCATCTGCCCGGCATAGAGCGGGTGGCCGTAGGGGTAGTTGTCCTGGAGACGAATCGCGGCCTCGTTGAGGATGGCGGCGGCGTGTTCGTTGAGTGCGGGCTCGGGAGCCGGAGGGAGGTCAGCGAAACCTTCATCGAGGCGGTGCTGGACAGTAGCGAGCACGGTGAAAAGATTGGTGGAGGGGTCGCTCATTGATTGGACTTAACTAATAGTAGAGGTCGTGGGTAACGAAGCCGAGCTTGAGCGCGTAACCGACGGCGATGGAGGCAACAAAGGCGATAACCGTCCATGTGGTGTCGCAGTGACGTTTGCGAACGGCTTGCACGACGACGATGGCGAGGAAGACTCCAAGAGCCAGAAGAAGGCCGTCAGGGACGAAGTATCGCGTGGCGTGATTGGCTGTGACTGTGGTTCCCCAATGCAGATGAAATGGGTGGAGGAAGCTGCCGACGGCGAAGACGATGAGGAAGAGGAAAAACTGCAGAGCGCAAAAGAGGATGTTCTTTGTCATGAGCAAGGGCCTTTGGCGGTGTGACAGTGCTTAATAGAGGATGCTACATGCGGCGGAGGCGTTCGGATCACTCGTGATAGCGTTTTTCACCGGCCGGGATGGGGATGTTGAGGCGGTTCTGCTGGGGCGGCAGCGGGCACGTGGCGTAAGCGGTGTACGCGCAGGGCGGGTTCTGCGTACGGTTGAAGTCCAGGACGACTGTGCCTCGCTTGTCGAGGCCATTGCTCGGGTATTGCGTATAGAGGAAGCGGCCTGCGCCGTAGGTGGTGGTGCGGCTGGTGGTGTCGCGCAAGATGAAGAAGAGGAGCTTATCGGCGGGGTCCTCGATGACGGGCTCGAGGCGAAGGGTCTGACCGTTCAGGGTGAACTCGGCTACGCCGGGCGATGGGTCAGTCTCGGTCAGGCCAAGGATGTTGGGGATGATGAGGGATTTGGGCGGATTGTAGGGCGTCCACTTTGCGGTGACGACGAAGTGCTGGTCGGGCGGGTACCAGTTGAGGCCATGAAACGCTGTCCGGGTGGGAGCCTGGGCGTCCTTGACGCGAAGATAGAGGCGGTCGCTGCGCTTGATGACGATGATGAGAAGGCCACCGTTGCGGAGTTGCGTGGGATGATTGTCGTCGTAGGAAAGCGTCGCTGGCATCGCCGGTTTGCCGTCGAGCGTGGTGCCAGCGGGGAATCCTCCCGAAGGCGGAGTAAGCGTGACGGTGTTGTTGGCAAGGTGGAATGTGGCCAGGTACGCCGGGGCGTGATCGAGGTGAAGACTGCTGCCGGAAGCGGAGCCTACGGTCGTATCGCCGGGCTGGAGCCACTTGAGCGCTATAAGCGAGAACCAGCCCTCGGGCGCCGAGAGATTTTTTGCGCGCTGGGTGCGGAACTGGTTGATCTGCTGGAGGTAGTTCGGGGCCGGCGTCGTTTGGGCGGAGAGAACCGGCGAGAGAGTGATGAGCAGCAGAAGTTTTTTCATGACGGGTCGATGTGCTGCAGATGTTCTGTATCTATTGATGCGCCGGGATTGGGCCCGGAAGCACGTGGATAGTGTGAAGCCACGTTTCGACAAGCGCAGGCCAGTGGGTGACGGGGAGATTGGTGGGACGAAGTCCATAGCCGTGGCCGCCTTCGGCGTAGATGTGCAGCTCAGCCGGAACCTTATTTTGCTTGAGGGCCTGGAAGTAGAGGAGCGAATTCTCCTCGTGAACGGGATCGTCCTCGGCCTGCAGGAGGAAGGTTGGCGGCGTGTGGGGCGATGGGTCGATGCCGCGGGAGAGCTTATCGAGCGCGGGAGCGTCTGAGAGGTAGCCAGGATAGAGGACGACGACGAAGTCGGGGCGAGCGTCGATGGCGGCCTCACTGGCTGGTTCGTTGGTGCGCTTGAAGTCGGGATGATTGCCGAGGACGACGACGAGATGGCCACCGGCGGAGAAGCCCAGCACGCCGACGCGATGCGGGTCGATGTGCCACTCGGCAGCGTGCGAGCGGGTGATGCGCATGGCCTGTTGGGCGTCCTCGAGGTCGGCGGGGTTATCAGGATAGTGGTTCGGGAACGGTACGCGGTACTTCACAAGAACGCAGGTGACGCCGATGGAGTTGAGCCAGGTGCAGACCTCTGTGCCTTCGAGGTCATAGGCAAGGATGCGATAGCTTCCGCCGGGGAAGACGACGATGGCCGCGCCAGTGTTCTTGCCGGCGGGCGGAGGATAGAGGGCGAGCGTGGGCTTGCTGACGTTTGTCAGATGCGCGAGCGGGTGCCCGTCGACGAGGCGGTCGGTCGACTTGGTGATGTCGGTCTCGGCATCGCCGTGGTAGGGCTCGGGCGCGCCGTTGGGCCAGAGCGGGAGGGTGACCTGTTGCGCAGAGGCGAGAGGCGCGAGAAGAGCGAGGACGAGAAGAAGGTGAAGTCGCACGGCAACCATGGTATATGGCTGGGATTGCAATGCAAGCATCGATGGAAAACGGGCTTCTTCGCTCGCGCGCTACGCGCTCCGGTCGACACGACGCTCGATTTCGGATGGAGGAGATGGGGGCTCGGTGGCAGGCAGAGTTGACCTTCGCCACCGAGCGGTTAGAGAAGTTGCTTATGCCATATGCTGGCCGAGAAATTCCTTGGCCTTGGCGATCTCGGTGTCCCACTTCTTAAGTTGATCTGGATTGAGGAAGCTCACCACACGCCCGCGAATCTCTTCACGGCGGGCTAACAGTTCTTTGCCGATATCAGCCTTCGTGACATTTGGATGGTCGTGCATGTAATCGCCCAGCTTTCCTCGGGCATTCTGGAAAGCAGTTTGCAGTTTTTCCTTCTGATCCGAGCTGAGTTGCAGATCTGCTGCGAATCTCTTCACTTCTGAAGCGACTTGATCACGTACTTCTGGTGTCAGATTCATCACATACTCCTATTCCTGGCCCACCTGCGATTCTGGCCTGGGGACTTGAATGTTGTACGCTGATTTCAAGTCTTTCGAAGCGAGTTGGATGGGCCAGGGGACGTTCTCATCCGGCCACGACACCCTTGGTGATTTACGTTCCATGGCAGACCGGAGCCGGGATGAACAGGTTATGAAACGGTTCACGTGTTGCGGAGGAGGGCCGTTGCCATCGAACCGTTTCGTGACTACAGATGGCAGAGTGCACTCTATGCTCTACCTGCCACTTTTGGCAATTGGACCATTGCCCGATGATCTGAGGTCGCAGTAACACTCTGTTATTAGGGAGCTTGACTGCAGCTTGCATACTGCAAACGCAGGGTCTTAGAGGGTTCACCCCGACGAGAAAGCCCGCCAGGGAAACCAATCTTTTTCCACAGGGTCCTGTGCCGAGAAAAGGTTCGAAGCTAAGGCAGGCTGGACTCGAAGACCTGATAACGGTGTTCGAGCTCCCACTGCTCTGCTGCTTTTTCGCTGGATTTCAGAAAGTCGGCGCAGCGTTGCGTGGGCTTGGAACTGCCGAGAGTTTGTGCAGCACAGGCGGTGTTGACTCGTGTAAAGTTGTCCGGCTGTGCCCAGAGGCTGAGACCGGGTAGAAAGCTGTGCTCGAGCGAAGTGCGCGCCATCTTCTTGAGGTCGAGATAGGTGAGGCTGAAATCGAGGGCCGCGCGCGTGTACTCGTGCGTAAGGTCGATGCGCGAGACGCCTTCGTCGTCGGTGGAGAGCGCGACCGGGACACCGGCGGCGCGGTACAAGGGCAGCGGGTGCCACTCCTTCGTGACGCCAAGAATGACGTAGTTGGATGTGAGGTTGATCTCGGTCATGACGTGGCGCGAGGCCATCTCTTTGAGCAGAGCGTGTGGATCGTTCTCGTACATCACGTCGACGCCATGGCCGATGCGCTCTGCGTGACCGAGCTCGACGGCCTCGCGGATATGGAAGCGGAGGCCGTCAGGCGGGACGAGGCCAGGGGCCAGCTCACCGGCATGAAGCGATATGTGGACCTTGGGGTAGACGCTGTGCAGATAGTCGAGCATGAGCATCTGGCGGTGGTACTCAGACATGGAGACGTAGCCGTCCTCAGGCATGACGAAGTTAATGCCGACGACGCGGGGATTGCCGGACGCGGCCTCGGCTTCGATGACCTCAAAGCCAAGCAGGGTCTGCGCGAAGACTTGCTGGGGTGGAAAGCCGCGGAGGACCTGGTAAAGGAAGCGAACGTTGACCGAGCAAGCCGGTGAGGCCGTGGGTTGGCCACAGTGCTCGATCTGATCGCGAGAGGTGAGGGCGTCGACGATTTCTCTGCGGTCGACGGCCACTTCATCACGCAGACCGCCGGCGAGCAGAGCATCGCGGAGCTTCGCGAGTTCTTCGCGGGTTGTGCCGGAGGCGGGATCATGCGGGTCGCCGGGCCACGGTATGGTCTGGGCGAAGTGCGCCACGTCGGAGAACACAGGCGTCTCCATGATCTCGAGGTACTGCTCGTTCTGCGCGGCTGCACGCGATGCCACCTCGTCGATCCACTCACCCGTATGCGACCGATCTATAGCGCCGAAACGAGGGAAGGTCGCGAAGAACTGATCGTGACCGGTGACTCCCGCGCTGGGGACGAAGGCGCGCATGGAGAAAGAATCCACCATAGAGTCGTAGAGCTGCTGATTGGTGAAGGCGTCCATCGCGCGCTGGTTGCCTTCACCGCAGACCGGCTGGGGCGGCAGGCTGCGCGTGGTGGCAGCAGGCTTGAAGAGGCTGCGCGTGTTGGGATTGAAGCAGAGCGTGTCTGCAACGGAGTCCTTAATAAAGGTTTCGGCATAGATTGCGCCCGAGAGGTGCATGTGAAGATCGCCTCCCTTGGGCATGCGGACGAGGAAGGCATTAAGCGCGAGCGGGTTCTGTCGCGCGACGTTGAAGGCGCGAAGAGCGCGCTCCTCGCCGGGCGTTGTCGCGGAAACACGTGGCGTCGTAGCGACTAGTTGGGAAACGGGCTGCGCAAGGGCAGAGAGGCCAAAAGCAAGGACGGCCGAGAGGCTCAGCAGTGCACGAGGCATGTCGAGTTCCTTATCGTTTGATATGAGCAAGGATAGCGCGAGCGGGGCGGAGACTTGGAGAGAATGGCCCGGGATTGCTATACTTATGTTGCGTTTGAGTTGCTGGTTCCACCGGTAGCAAGCTCCCTTTACAAAGGCAGATGCGACAGACGTACGCCCCGGGTGTTCTTGGCGATCCCCGATTGAGGCGTTTGCACGATTGCCAAGGCCAGATAGCTCAGTGGTAGAGCGCGGCCCTGAAAAGGCCGGCGTCGGCGGTTCGATCCCGTCTCTGGCCACCATTTAGAATCAATAACTTACAATGACTCAGTCAAAAGCCTCCGGCGTGCCGGAGGCTATTTGACGTTTGCGGCAAGTCTTTTAGCTTTAGCAAGACCTTGGTTTCGGGCGCTGCTGGCTGAAAATGCCGTTAACTAGCCGGTCCGGAGATAGGTGGTATAGGGTTCCGATCCTACCTCAGTGAACGGCACAAAGCGGTACGTCGCGCCGTCCGCGTTGGAGCGCCATTCCCGCTGCGACACCTGCTGCAAATTCATCAGTGCAGTTCTCCTAAATGCCGGCATGGGGCTATTTTGTTCCGGTTTGAGCGCGAAGAGCACCAGGGGTTCGCGCATGACAGCGACGGTTTCTGGATGCTGCGAATCGATTGCCTCCAGCCGGACGGGCAGCGGCAGATCCAACTCGACGCGATCTCCGTTATTCCAGGTGCGCTTGACTGCCGTAAAGCGCCCTGGCTCGATATCTTTCGCCCACCGTTTTCCATTCACCGTGAGCGAAGCATGGTTAGTCCATTCCGGAATCCGGAAGTGAAGCGTCATGTCGGCGGGCGTTGCCGTGTTCACCACAAACGAGATGTTTGGCTCATAGGGCCACGCCGCTGTCTTGCGCTAGCGAGAACGCAACCCCACTGCGAGACCACCGCAGCGTCGACGGGATGTAGAGATTGACGAAGACATCGCGGTCGTCGTGGAAGTAGGCCTGGATGCAATAATCGGCTGCGACCTGCGGAAGCGTGCCGGAGCAGCATGGCCAGCGGGCCTGCTTATAGACTTTCTTGCCGTCGAAGTTGTAATCAGCGTAGTAGAAGGTCTGACCGTTGTTCTGCAGAGGCTTGGCGCCGAGGACAGTGTTGTACATCATGCGCTCCATGCTGTCGCCGTAGCGGGAGTCGCGAGTGACGCGAAGCAGATAGCGTGTGAGCTTGAAATGCGCGTAGCTGCCACAGGGCGTTTCGAAGCTGGCGTGGGTATTGCTGAGGCTTGCGTAGACCTCGCCGCTGTCGGGTACCCGCAGCTTCTCGTCGGGCCCCCATCCGCCGGTGGCGAAGCTCTGCTCGAGCAGCTGCCGAAGGCGTTCTTTGCCGCACGCAGGTGCATCTCGCTGCCGGCGACCATGTAGGCCATCATGGCCGAGCTGAGCGAATTAACGTAGCTGTAGGCGTGCTGGCCGCCGAGCACGTTTTCGCCACGTGCGAGCGGCGCGAACCAGGTTTTGTCGTCAAGATAGCGAAAGGCCAGGTCGTAGTACTGGCGTCCGGCGCCGCGCTGATAGGCGATGAAGAGGTTTTCCGGCATGGTGTACGACTCGTCCCAGTTCCAGGATTCATCGTGCCTGTCGGGGCCAGGGCACATCGTGATGGCCCCAAATTCATGCAAATATGAAATAAACAATTTGATATATCAGGAGGTAATCCATTAGTTTGTTCATGTATGAAAGCTTGTGAGGTTTTCGTCGCGCTCAAATATCTTTCTTGGGCATCGCTGTTTATTGTATTGCCGTGCCTCCCGGCACAGTTGAATGCACAGACAACTGTGGGCCAGACACCGACTACGCCGGAAGTTCCGGACTGGGCGTTGCCGAGTTCTCCTACGCATAAGCAGTATCCTCCGCCAGCGGACTTCCATCGGCCGAGCAAGAACTTCGATACGCCGATCGGGATCTTCGATGGCCAGTCGGATGTTGGCAGCGCCCTGGTGCCGGGGAGTGCGAGCTATGACCCGAGCACGAAGCAGTACACGATCAACTCCGCGGGCTACAACATCTGGTACACGCGTGACGAGTTTCGTTATCTGTGGAAGAAGATGACCGGGGATGTATCGCTTGCGGCGACGGTCAGCTTTCCGGTTCCGCAGCCTCCGCATGATCGCAAGGTCGTTTTGGTGATTCGGCAGGACCTTGACGATGATTCGAAAGAGGCGATGTCAGGAGAGCACGGGACCGGCATGGTCCACCTTGCTGCGCGGACGGATAAGAACGGGATGATAAAGGATATGCAGTACCGGATCGGCGGTAGCCTGCTTACGGGAGTGATGCCGCAGCGCATTGGAATTGAGAAGCATGGGGAGGACTTTGCTCTTTTCATTAGTGTGACCGGAGAACCAATGCATCAGTTCGGGCCACCCATTCATATGAAGTTGGATGGGCCGTTTTATGTCGGGATCGGGTTTTGCTCGCACTATCCGGTGACGGTGGACACAGGTGCGTTCTCGGATGTGGTTCTTGAGAACTCGGCTGGAAAAGTTCGCTGACCTTATCTGGCTTGGTATTCCAGGATGTTTCCGCGTTGAGCTTGCGATGAAGTTTAGAGGCCCGGTATGAAACTACAAGGCCGTTTCAGCTTGGTAACAGCATTTGCCGCGCTAGGTCTGCTGGTTGGGTCGTCCGGAAAACTGCAATCTGAAACTCCGGCGAGTTCTTTGGGAATCTTCGAGGGGCAATCGGACATTGGTGAGCTTGCTGTTCCCGGGAGCGCGATGTATGACGCTTCGAGCGGGAGCTACAGTATTGTCTCGAGCGGCGTAAACGTATGGGCTACGGCAGATGCCTTTCACTTTGTCTGGAAGAAAGCGTCGGGGGATGTTTCGCTGACCGCGGACATCAGCTTTCCCGTGACCTCAGGCAATCCACCTCCTCATCGCAAGTCAGTGCTTATGTTTCGCCAGAGCCTCGATGCTGGTGCGGCGTATGTGGACGCGGCGCAACACGGTTCGGGAATGACAGCCCTGCAGTATAGGCGTGCCGATGGTGGGATCACGCAGGGGATTGAGCTCAGTGTTCCTTCACCTCAGCGGGTTCGGATTGAGAAGCGAGGGGACACCTTCACCCTCTTTGTCAGTATGAGTGGAGAGCCACTTCATCAAATGGGGGCATCGACGCAGCTTCATCTTGAAGGTCCGTTCTATGTTGGACTGGGTGTTTGCGCTCACAACGCTACTGCTACTGAAAGGGCCGTATTTTCCAAGGTAGAGCTGAAGCCGCTGCCTGCGCTGACGAACACCACTACAACGCTCTACAGCTCACTTCAGATTGTTCCGATCGAGCGGACCTCACGGCGAGGAACGATGGTCTATACCGCGCAGGGCCGATTCGAGGCGCCGAACTGGACGAAAGACGGCAGCAGCTTAGTCTTCGATCAGGATGGGAAGATCATGATTGTTCCCGTGGATGGAGGAACGCCCAGACCGCTCGAGATTGGGCCTGCGGTTCACTGCAATGGGAGCCACGGTTTTTCGCCGGATGGCAAGTGGCTGGCGATCAGCTGTGGCATGCCGGACAAGCCTGAATCGCGGGTGTATATCGTGCCGGCCAGTGGAGGCACTCCGCGCCTCGTTACGGAACATGCAAACTCTTATTGGCATGGATGGTCGCCGGATGGGAAGACGATCTTCTTTACACGTCCCAACAATGGCTCGCTCAATATCTACTCCATCTCAGTTGATGGGGGAGAGGAGAGGGCGCTGACGTCCGGGAACGGAATCAGCGATGATCCGGATTGTTCTCCGGATGGCAGATTCGTTTACTTTCATTCGGACCGAAGTAGCTCGATGCAGATTTGGCGGATGCAGCCAGATGGAAGCAATCCAGAGCAGGTGACCTTCGACGATCTGATGAACAGAACGCCGCATGTGTCGCCTGATGGGATGTCGATGGTGATGCTCAGTTATTCGAAGGATGTCACGGGGCGTCTTGTGAACAAGAACGTTGCACTGCGTGTGATGTCGTTGAAGGATGGCAAGACGTGGGAGATTGCACAGATTGTTGGTGGCACAGGAACGATCAATGTTCCGTCGTGGGCTCCTGACAGTACACGACTTGCGTTTGTGAGCTATCAGGAGCTTCCGACGGAGTCAGAGAAACAGTAAATCTCTGCGACTATTTTGTGGGTGGCGGTGTTGGTGGTGTCGCGGGCTTGGTGGTCTGTCCCTTGCGGAACTCAGGGTCCATCTCGGCGATATCGACGCGATAGCTTACGGTGTTCGCGGTTGGAAAGGTTGCCGGGACTGCTTGAGTCACCTTGCCGGTGGCGGCCCACTCGGTTCCTCGCTGGAAGGTGGTCATGAATCCGACACAGCTCAATGCGACGGAGTCGTGGCCCAGTGTGGTGTGAAAGATCCTTCCCTTGCCAAAGCTGAGAACCATCAGCATTGGCTCGTCGTTGCCCGTGCCTCGATTGTTCGGATCCGAGTGTGCGGTGGCGAGGATGGTCATGTTCTGACCGGGTCCGCGCATGAGCCCGTATAGCTCATCCGTTGCATGCATCCACTCGAGAGGCAGGCCCCTCATGATGGGATGTTCGGGGTCGCGGGTTGTGATTTGAAAAGGAAGACGCGCTCCATGCCTTCCTGCATTGCCGGGCGTTGGATCGGAGACGACTTTGCCGTCTTTCATGTACCAGAGAGGCCCGGCCTTTTCGTTGCGCCCGCGCCAGCCTCCGATTCCGGTCATCAGGTTGTAGGCGGGCCAGTCGGGGAAGGCGTTGTCTGCCGCATGGACCACGACGAAGCCGCCTCCGTTTCTTACATACTGCTCGAACTCGGACCGTAGCGGTTCGGGCCATTGCGCTGAATCGAGATTCGAAACGACGACCTGATATCGCGCAAACTCAGGCTTGAACTTGGCGAAGTCTCCGTTGGCAGGAGGAGCGGTCACGACCGACACATCAAACAGCCCCGTCTCTTCAAGCTCCTTCTTTAGGATTGGAGTAGTTACCTGCCAGTTGTGGTAGGGACCGGCACTTTCTCCGTCGAGCAGCATGACAGATATGCGGCGGCTGGCGGCGTTCGCCATAGAAACGCAGAGGAGGAGAGCTATAAGGATCGACCACACCTTGCGTGTAAGTTCCTTCATTTCTTTGGCCTGACGGGATACATCTACAAGTTTCATAGCCTGGTCCGTATGTCGTATTGAGGTGACGCTTGAGTGAGCGAAAGTATACTCTTCATTCAAAAGTGAAGTAAATCAATTCGAATGGAGGCGCCCATGTTTATACTGGGGCGCTGAAGACGGAGGCAATTCATGAAGGTCGGCATCTTTACGGTTCTGCTCTCTCAAATGCCACTCAACCGCGTGCTGGAACAGCTGAAAAGCCTGGGGATCGATACGGTGGAGCTTGGCACTGGAAATTATCCCGGCGACGCACACTGCAAGTTGTCGCTCCTGCAGGACAGCGCTGCACTCAGCGACTTCAAGAAGATGCTGGCCGATTACGGTGTTGGCGTCAGCGCGTTGAGTTGTCATGGAAACGCGTTACACCCGGACAAAGACCGCGCGAAGGCCGCCCAGAAGGTGAGCCGCGAGACGATCCTGCTTGCAGAAAAATTGGGTGTGCCGATTGTAGTGGATTTTTCCGGATGTCCGGGAGATTCTGCAAAGTCCACTGCTCCGAATTGGGTTACGTGTCCGTGGCCTCCGGATTACCTGGAGGTTCTTGAGTGGCAGTGGAACGAGGTGGTGGCTCCTTATTGGACCGGACATGCAGCGTTCGCTCGTGACCACGGCGTGAAGATTGCAGTGGAGATGCATCCGGGATTTGTGGTGTACAACCCTGAGACGATGCTTCGACTGCGCTCGATCGCAGGGTCAACCGTTGGTTGTAACTACGATCCAAGCCACATGTTTTGGCAGAGTATCGACCCGATTGAGGCGATACGGGTTCTTGGCGATGCGATTTTGCATGTTCACGCGAAGGACACGCAGATCTTCCCGGCGAACCTGCCGACAACTGGTGTGCTCGATACGAAGCCGTATACCGATGAACGAAACCGGAGCTGGATCTTCCGCACCTGCGGTTATGGGCATGGCGCGGAGTGGTGGAAGACGTTTGTCTCCACGCTGAGGATGTTTGGGTACGACAACGTTCTTTCGATTGAGCATGAGGACAGCCTGTTGTCGCCTGAGGAGGGATTGCGGAAAGCTACACAGTTCCTCAATGACATCGTCATCCGGGAAAAGCCTGCCGCGGCCTGGTGGGTGTAGGGAAATTTCGGCTATTAGTTCAATAATTGAAGTAATGTCAAAAAATCTCTTGTCAATCGTGCTTATTTGGAACTAATGTGTTGGTGCAAGTCGCAACGGCTCGGGGCCGGCAGGCGAAGCATCTGGTCTCGAGAGCCGCGAGATCGAGCTTGTTGTCGGGGCTTGAGACATGTCCGGATTGTTTTTCTCACGAGCGTTTCTTCCTTCAGAGGTGGAACCCATGCCAACGAAAGACTTTACAGTTACACGTGCAGAACGATCCAAAGAGCCTGCTTTCTTAAGATCACTCAAGGTGCAGGTGGCCGTTATTGTACTCGGTCTGGTGGTTTGCTTGACTGGCTACGGGCAGCAAAAGCCTCACGCATCTGGAGACAATGCTCCTCCTGCGGTGGCTGGTTATCCTGTGCTGCCGATTGGGTCGCCGGCGCCGGACTTTACTCTGCCTGGGATCGATGGGAAGACGCATAGCCTGAAGGATTACAGCTCGGCCAAAGTTCTGGCGATCATTTTCACATGCAACCACTGCCCGGTCGCGCAGATGTATGAGAAGCGAATCAAGCAGCTCTACAACGACTATCGCAATCATGGTGTGGCCTTCGTTGTCATCATGGGCAATGACGATAAAGCCGAGAAATACAGCGAGTGGGGCTTTACGGATGTAGGCGACTCTTTTCAGGACATGAAGACGCGGGCTGCATACCGTGGACTGACTTATCCGTACCTTTATGACGGCGCTACACAGGCGGTGACACGAAAGTATGGCCCGACGGCGACGCCCCACATCTTTATCTTCGATGAAAAGAGAATCCTTCGGTATGAAGGACGGATCGACAGCAATCCGCGGGAAGAGCTCGCAACGAAACATGAAGCGCGAGATGCTTTGAATGCTCTTCTGGCCGGAAAAGAGGTTGCGGTGAAGAGCACTCCAGCGATGGGTTGCTCAACCAAGTGGGCCTTCAAAGAAGACAGCGTGAAGGCTGAGGCCGCAGCGAACGATGCGAAGCCTGTCAATGTTGACATGGTGACTCCGGAACAGCTTAAGATGCTGCTGAAGAACCACGGCACAGACAAGATTCTCTTTGTGAACTTCTGGGCGACCTGGTGTGCGCCTTGCACTGAGGAGTTTCCGGAGATTCAAAAGATGGTTCGGATGTACGACGAGCGCGACGTTGAGTTCGTTACGGTGAGCGTCAACAATCCTGATGAAAGGCAGATGGTGCTCAAATTCTTACAGAAGCAGCATGCATTCAATCGGAATCTGCTGCTGAACAGCACTGACTCTGCTGACGCGCTTGCCGCGTTTGGGGGCACATCGGATTGGAAGGGCGCAGTTCCCTACACCGCAATTATTGGCACCGACGGCAAGATCCTTTATTCAACCCAGGCAGGCGCTCTGGATCCCTTGGAGGTTCGTCGCGCACTGCTGAAGTCCTTGCCGGATGATCGCTATATCGGTCAACAGGCTTATTGGAACAGCACTTTCTAGTCACGAAAAAGACAAGTGTTGCGGGAGAAGAATTGAACTCATCTGAGTGCAGAGCGGTCTTCTCAATCTCTATGCGATTCAAATGTCGTGCGACTATTTGCTTTGCAGTTCTACTCACTTGTGCAGGCCTAAGCAGTGGGCAGACTCCGCAACGACCTCACATTCTCGGAATATCGCACATCGCGCTACTGGCTCATGACTACGAGAAGTCGCGTGCATTCTACGGAGAATTTCTTGGATTTCAGGAGCCGTATTCGTTGAAGAATCCGGATGGAACTCCGCTGATGACGTTCTTCAAGGTCAACGATCATCAATACATTGAGTTATATCCCGAGCAGCAACCGAACACAGATCGGATGACTCATATCTCTCTTGAGACAGACGACATAGAAGCTTTGCGGTTATATCTTGCGTCGAAGGGAGTTTCGGTTCCCGATCATGCACACAAGGCTAGGATCGGGAATTTGAGCTTCGACGTCATCGATCCGGCTGGCCACAAAGTGGAGATGGTGCAGTACATGCCTGACGGCAAGACCGTTCAGGCATACGGCAAGTTCATGAGCGATCAGCGCATTTCGAAACATATGACGCATGTTGGATTGATCGTCACGAAGCTTGATCCCGAGTACAAGTTCTACACCGAGATCCTGGGCTTTAAAGAGACGTGGCGTGGAAGTTCGACAGGGACGACCCTGTCGTGGGTGAATCTAAAGGTTCCCGATGGAGATGACTATATTGAGTTCATGCTTTCGAAGGAGGAGCCGGACCCGACTCATCGGGGAGCCGCTCATCATCTTTGCCTGCAAGTCCCTGATGTGGCGGCTGCCGTGAAGACGCTGGAAGCAAGACCGTACTTCGCTACTTATGGGCGCGATATTGCAGAACACGTTGGCGTGAATCGCAAGCGACAGGCAAATCTCTTCGACCCGGATGGGACGAGAACGGAGTTGATGGAGTCAAATACGGTAGATGGAAAGCCTACACCGTCATCTACCGCACCTCCTCCATAGCGAGAATAGTTAGCGTAAACATCGTTCGAATGAGATGCGAGAGTGTGTATGAGTGAGTCAGCAGGTGCGAGCACGCGTAGAGCATTTGTGAAGGGTGTCGCTGCCGCTAGCTTGCTGAGTCTCTCTCATCTGCGCAGTATGAGCGCGATGGCGAATGAAGAAAGTTCTGGTCCTGACACTCCAAATAAGGGAGGCTTTCGGTCACTGTTTGACGGAGTCTCGCTGAACGGATGGAGCCGGCAGATTCGCGAGGCGGAGAGACCCGGTCTCGGGATATGGGTCGTTCAGGATGGCGTGATCATCGGTGAGCAAGATAAGCCTACGATCGGTTCGTACCTCGTCACCGACGAGACCTTCTCGGATTTCGAGTTGGAGGTTGAGGCGCGTCCCGACTGGCGCACTGACACTGGCGTCTACGTGCGCACCGACGCGCAGGGCAATATTGGATTTCAAGCTTGCATTGACTATCGGCCTCACGGCTCGATTGGTGGCTACTATGGGAACGGCATCGGCGGCTTCCACGCTTGTGATTACTGCTTCACCGGAGAGTTGGATAAAGACGGGCATTTACTGAGGCTCGTGCCAGAGAAGCCTTCCGAGCCTCTCGACGCGACGCATCATGTTCCGCTGGATTATTCCGTTTCGGCCGCACGCTTTATCCAAAACTGGAACCTGCACGGGTGGAATCATTTCAGGATTCGTTCGGTTGGAGCTGTACCCTACCTGACAACGTGGATCAATGGTCTTAAGGTCTCCGAACTCGACACGACGAAGATGAAGGCGCCTGATTGGGACCCAGCCAACGTGGAGCGTCTCTGGGACGTGCGGGACATATAGCGCTTGAAGTTCACGGCAATCGTCCGAACGATTGGCTCAAGAGTGACCGGTGGTCTCCGGGAAATGTCTGCCGATGGCGGAATATCTATATAAAGCAGCTCTAAGGTTGCTGCGCCGATCGGATGATTTGATCACCGCCACTCGTCTGCTTCGAAGTGTTTGATCTTGTCCTCCGAGAATGTGTAGCCGAGCCCTGGCTCGCTGGTAAGTTTCAATCTTCCGAAATGCAGTTCCAAGGGTCGATCGATGATTTCACCAAAGTTGAAGACCTTGTAGTCGGGAAAATATTCGACGAACTGTCCGTTGGGACAAGCAGCAACGAGATGAGCGTGCAGATCTTGGAACCAATGCGGACACACTGTAACTCCGTAGCAGTCTGCAAGCGCAGCGATTCGTCGAAACTCCGTTACACCTCCGCAAACCAAGGCATCCGGTTGAAGAATTGAGGCTGCCTCTCTATCGAGTAGTTCCTTGAACCGCCACCTGCCTGCTTCAATCTCTCCGGTTGCGATAGGAATACTAATGACAGCAGCGAGCTTGGCGTGGTTCTCAACTTGGTCGGGACTGAAAGGCTCCTCAATCCAGTATGGATCATAAGGGGCGAGGCGCTCGACATGCCGCATCGCAGTCGGCACATCTGACCACGCGTTGTTTGCGTCGAGCATGAGGAGGATGTCTGGTCCAA
Source organism: uncultured Acidobacteriaceae bacterium (assembly GCA_963741395.1). Lineage (GTDB taxonomy): Bacteria > Acidobacteriota > Terriglobia > Terriglobales > Acidobacteriaceae > Edaphobacter. The sequence goes on along the minus strand of CAVUHV010000001.1, from coordinate 15,299 downwards.
TCGCACGGCGCGCCGCTGCGACCCTGGCTTCATCGAGCCGTGGCTCTCCGCGTCCTATCTTCATCTTCACGGCTGCAAATCCGAGCGCCACATAACTCGCCATCTCGTCGGCTAACATGTCGGGAGTCTTGCCCTCGAGATAGTAGCCTCCGCTTCCGTAGGCTGGGACGGAATCCTCGTAAGCTGCTCCCAGGTATCGATACAGCGGAAGCTTGGCAGCTCTGGCATTTCGGTCCCAGAGCGCCGTATCGATGATGCTCAGCGCGCGCATCACGGAGCCCGTTCGTCCGTGGAGAAGGACTTCCTGATACATCTCCTTCCAGAGCAATTCTGTAGATGTCGGATCGGAACCGATCAGCATGGGGGCCAGCAGTTCCCTTACTGCCGTCGTCACTAATCGTCCGCCAGAGTGTCCTGCATAGCAGTGACCGATTCCTTCAACGCCATCGTCCGTTCGAACCTGGACCAAGCTGTAATCGCGGGCACTGACCTTGCGCCGCGCGAAAGCAGCCGCCTGCCGAAGCGGAATGTGAACGGTTCGGGCACGAATCGATACGATCTTCGCCATAATATGACCTGACTCGAGGAATAGCAGGATGGCACTCAAAGGCGCATTCTAGTATAGGGCTGAGCGCTCTTGCCCGCTAGTACGCGGCGGCTTTTGAGTGCGCCGAAGTCGGTCAGTGCGAATTCGGCGCACCGCTGAGTGGCTATTCAGAAAGAAAGCTTCAGCGCGAACTGGATGACACGCGGTGATGCGTTTGTGTACAGAGCACTGATCTTCCCAAACGACGGGCTTGTTAGCGTTGCATTGGGATTGGCAAGGTTGACGTTATTGAAAAGGTTGAAGAACTCTGCTCGGAACTGCAGGTTTGACTCCCGCCACATCGGGAAGTTTTTGAACGCCGAGAAATCCGTATTGACGAAACCTGGACCGATGGCTATGTTCCTTTGCGCATTGCCGTAGGGCACACCCGCAGGGGTTTGCGCGAACGCTGCTACATTGAAGAACTCGTTAATCTTCTGCGTTCTGCTGCGGCCACCTGGAAAAATCGGATTGCCCACTACGTTTGGCCGATCTGTAGCAATGCCGTCGAGATTCGAATCCTTGCCGGAAAGTGAGTTGTACGGAACTCCAGTTCGCAACGTCGTAATTCCATTCAGCTGCCAACCGCTCAAGACCTGCCTGCCGATGAATCCATAGCGATCTGTACCGGGAATAGCCCAAATGTAGGAAGCGAAGAAGACTTGAGGAATGTTGTAGTCAGACCTTGCGTAATCTTGTCTCAGATAGGTTTGGTTTGAGAGTGTGAGGGTGATATTGGCCGGATCGATCGAACTGATATCCATCGACTTCGACCAGACATAACTCGCCAATAAGGAGAAACCATGCTCGAATCTGCGAGTCACCGTGAACTGAAGAGCGTTGTAGTTCGCATTGTTTGCGTCGGCATTCTGCACGATCTGACTGAACACATACGTTGATGGCGTTGGCTCGTAAGGACGTCGTGCATTGAGGCCGGCCGACGTAACAGGAGCACCGGGAATATATGCGGGCTCATTTATGTCGCGAGAGATGAAGAATCTCCGTGATTGACTCCCCACATACGCCAATCGTGCTCCCCAACTCTTGCCTATCTGCTGTTCAAGAGTCAGGTTGTATTCCATCACATATGGATAGGAGGCATTCGGTTCCACGCCTGAAATGGTCGCGCCGGAATAGAACACCGGATTGTTCAAGTTGGAGTTATACGGGAACGGGTCCACTCCGTTGTAAGGAGGGATAGTGTACGGTGTGACAAGGTTCGGGGTACCGTTGACCGTATTATCAAGCACGAACGGCTGCTGCTCGGTATTGTCAAACTGACTTGCACCTCTCGTCGCATAGAAGATGCCAAAACCTCCTCGAAGCGCAGTGCTGCCATCACCGAAGATGTCGTAGGCAAACCCCACGCGTGGAGCAAATTTAAACCACTGTGTGGGAACGATTCCATCCGGCACTCCTGGATCTCCTGCGGTCAACAAACCTAGAGGAGCGGTGGGGAACCGTTTGGACTGCACATTGGGGATGAACGTGCCGAATGTGTTTCCTCCCGTGAAGGCAGCGAAGGCCTCCCAGCGGATACCAAGATCAAGCGTGAGCCTGTGTGTGACTCTCCAGTCGTCCTGGACGAAGAGCGCCGGGTCAGGCTGGTGGAATCGATGATAGACGCCGCTATTTTGCCGGAGAGAAGCGGCGCGTCCTTCGAGGAAGTCCGCCAATGCATTGCCAGTAAAGCTTCCTGAAAAGGTCGCCAGGCCAGCGCCGTAGTAGACTCCGTCCTCTCGATACTGGTTGTAGAAGAACGAGCCGCCTGCCTTGACCGTATGGTTCCCTAGAATCCAGTTGAAGGCGTCGGAGATGCCGAGAGTCTGCATATTGTTGTTCGTGATACCAGCTGCAGCAAGCCCTTGCTGGTAGTAGCCGGTAATGGAGATAACTGGGGAGGTATGCTGCGGATACCCATCGTTGATCGTGCTACCGAGGTCTTTCCACGTTGTAGGCGGTATCACTTGCTGCGTTTGGGTGTGATTGACGGTATAGAAGACCTTGACCGTATTCAACTTTGAAGGAGAGATGGTCCAGGTATCGCCCAGAATAACGTTGCTCGTTGTGTTCAACTGCCGAGCAGTGCTGTAGCTAAGGACCTGGTTCCCATCCAGGCCGGGGTTGATGATCGTGCCGAAGGACTGAAATACCTCACCTGTAAACTGATGCTTGGCATTCAGCTGATAGTCAAACCGCACGAGATACTGGTTAGCAGTGGTGCTGCCATGGGCATCCTGCTCTGGAGAGACACCGCTGGGGCTTGCGAGCGGAACAAACTTCAGCAGATTCTGCGCGACCGGATCAAGCAGGTTAGGGCATATCACACCCTGCACACCGTTGCAGCTTACATTGGGCTGTTTGTTGGCGGGAAGTGCCGAGAAATCGCCTTTGGCTTCAGCGGGAGTAGGAAAGTTCACCGCAGTCGAGAGAATCTGCGTCGGCGTGGAGATGCGTAATCCCTCGTAGGCGCCGAAGAAGAAAGCCTTGTTACGGACGATTGGACCACCAAACGTCCCACCAAACTGGTTTTGAACGAGCGGCGTGACGCGGCTCGCAAAATAGTTCTTCAAGTTCAGTGCACTATTTCGAAGGTAGTCGTACGCCAAGCCGTGGAACTGATTGTTTCCCGAGCGAGTGATCACATTGACCACACCGCCGGGGTAGCGCCCAAACTCCGCGTCGAAGTTATTCGTTAGGACTCGGAACTCCTGCAGAGCATCGGGGTTGGGGATGACGTTCCCACCCTGGCTCATGAATGATGTGTTGTATGCGCCGTCAAGATAGTGGGAGTTCTCGTTGGTGCGGTTTCCATTGAGGCTGAACTTGTTGCCGGCTGTGTCGCCGATAGTAGCCGACGGCACAAAGGTCGTAACGCCCGGGACAAGCTGCACCAGGCTTATGGCGGCACGGCCATTCAGCGGAAGTTCCGATATCTGCTTGCGTTCGATGGTTGTGCTCAATTGAGATTCCCTCAATTCGACAAGCGCAGACGCGGCACTCACGCTGATGCTCTGGGTCTCAGAACCAACCTTTAGCTGTATATCAGCAGTGAGATTCTGGTTGGCGTCAAGATGTAGACCTTTCTCCGTCGTGGTACCGAAACCCGCCGCTTGGACTGAAAGACTGTAGTCGCCAACGCCCAAGGCCGGGAAGACGTAATTTCCTGAAGCATTGCTCTGGACGGATTGCTCAATTCCGGTCTGCACATTGGTGATCGTGATCTTTGCGTTGGGGATCACACTGCCTGTAGGGTCCGTAACGGTTCCGGAGATCGTACCGGTGGTCGTCTGGCTAAGCAGGGAGACAGGCATTGTGCAAAGAAACAGAACTAAACCGAAAAGAAACGCTGACTTGGTTTGTCGATTCGCGAACGCCTGGCTCCAATTGTTCAACTCAAAGGCATAAATCCGCATTTATGGCCTCCCGAAGCTTCTCTGTCCTGCAATTGGCTCGCAATTGAACATGACAAAAGATACCCATGTCAAGGCCGAAATAATACAGAAACGAAATAATACAGTACGCCAGCAATATGCATGGAACGGCTATCAACATGAAACAAATGGTTAGAACTATTAGGAGTTGACCGGGACTTTTCTTGTCTCCTACAATTTCTCCGCCCTGCGAACAGACAAAAATAGCATTCGGCAAAAATAAGCAATCTCACTCGTATTCGCCGGATCATCGCTTGGCTTTATTCAGAAATGGAACGTACGTTGCTGGAAATGATTTCATCAAACGGGAACAAAGGCCCTATATCAGCTTCAAGAACATCACTTAGGAGAGATTCGACATGAAAAGATCATTTTTCACAGGACTTGGCGTTTTCCTGCTTGTCCCTCCCCTGCTTGCAAACGGGCAAGCATCGAATTCCCGGCCTTCCATCACAGGGATCTCCCACCTGAGTGTTTACAGCGCAGATCTCGGTAAGAGTGAGACCTTCTATGTGCATAACCTTGGCGCGTTCAAGGCAGCAGACCCAGAGAATCCTCAAGGCGTACGTTACTACTTCAGCCCCACCCAATTCGTTGAAGTGCTCCCGCTTCCGCAAGGCTACACATCGATCAATCGACTTGATCACGTCGCATTCATTACCAGCGATGCCGAGGGATTGAGGCGGTACCTTGGCGCACATGGGGTTACTGTGCCTGCATCCGTTCAAACCGGATCGGACGGGAGCCGGTGGTTTGACGTCAAAGATCCTGAGGACAACAAGGTAGAGTTCGTTCAGGTTCCGGCAACACTACCTCAGGTGCCACTGAATCCTCTAAGTCATCACATTATCCACGTCGGATATATGGTGCACAGCCGTTCTGCTGAGGATGCGTTCTATAAGACCGTATTGGGATTCCGACCTTATTGGTACGGTGGCGCTGCGGCGGGTGTAACCAGTTGGGTCTCTCAGCAAGTGCCCGACGGAACGGACTGGCTGGAGTACATGCTAGTGACCGGCCCAGACACGAAAGGTATTCCTGCTGATATAACAGCCGACCGACTCGGTGCCATGGATCATTTTTCTCTCGGAGTGAAGGATATGAAGGGCACGGCTCTGGTTCTCTACAACGAGGACAGAGTTCCGGAGAAAACAACAGGACCCAAGATCGGTCGCGACGGCAAGTGGCAATACAACCTGTTTGGCCCCGACGGCACGCGTGCGGAAATTATGGAATTCCAGCCGGCAGGCAAACCTTGTTGTTCTGAATTCACCGCGTCGAGCCCCACGCAGTAAAAATCTGATCGCAGCTGTTTGCTTCACTTTCAAATTAGTTTTGGGACGGCATACATGGACCTTGGGATTGCAGGCAAGACTGCTCTAGTACTTGGCGGTGGTGGCGGATTAGGACGTGCTATCTCGAGATCGCTCGCAGCAGAAGGCACTAACATCGCCGTTGCGGACATCGATGATCGTGCGATCAAGGGGACTCAAGCGGTGATAGAAGCTCTCGGCGTCAAGAGCTTCGATCTGGTTTGGGATCTTGCCGACTTATCCCAGATCGATACTCATGTTTCAAAGGTCGAGAAGGAGTTGGGTTCGGTAGACATTCTTGTGAATCTCACAGGTGGCCCTCCCCCAACCCCTGCGAGCGGTCAGGATCCGGCTTTGTGGTCAAAGCATTTTCAGTCGATGGTGCTTTCGATCATTGCGACAACAGATCGAGTCCTGCCCAAAATGCGATCGAAGCGATGGGGCCGAATCATCACAAGCACCTCTTCGGGAGTCGTGGCGCCTATCCCAAATCTAGGTATCTCGAATGCACTGCGACTTTCGCTCGTCGGATGGTCAAAGACTCTGGCGCGCGAGGTTGCCAAGGACGGGGTAACAGCAAACATTATTATTCCGGGACGTATCGCGACCGACCGCATCAAGTTTCTCGATGAGGCGAAGGCGAAACGAGAGGGCCGTACGGTTGAGGATGTGTCTGCCGAAAGCACTGCGAGTATCCCAGTAGGCCGGTATGGCAAGCCGGAGGAATACGGCGACATGGTGGCCTTTCTTGCCAGCGAGTGCGCAGCTTACATCACAGGCGCTTCGATTCGCGTGGACGGTGGATTGATCGTAAGTATTTAAGTCGCAAGCATAGAACCAAATTCCTTGGAGGCGCATGGCGTTAGACGAAAAGCTGATCGAAGCTCTCTCTCAGGTTGCAACGGCGACAATCACCACCGTCCTGTTAAAGAAAGGCCTCCGCAACGTGTGGCTACGCGGAACCAAACCTCTTCGCTCCGGCCAGCGACGACTCGTTGGCCCCGCGTTCACCTTGCGATTTGTGCCAGCACGCGAAGATCTGGCAACTCCGGAATCATGGAGTTCACCTATATCAACGCGAGCGGCAATTGAAGCCATGCCAGCCGGTTGTATCGCGGTCGTGGATGCGATGGGGATCACTGATGCAGGCATCTTCGGAGATATTCTCTGTGCCCGAATGAAGATCCGTGGCGTCGCAGGCCTGGTCACAGATGGGGTAGTTCGTGATGTCGCCGGTGTTCTCAGCACGGAGCTTCCCGTTTGGTGCCAAGGTGCCGCAGCTCCGCCGTCAGTCGCAGGTCTTACCTTCGTTAGCTGGCAACAACCTATCGGATGTGGTGGCGTTGCGGTGTTTCCAGATGACGTCATCGTTGTGGATGACGACGGCGCGGTGGTGATTCCTCAGGCACTTGTGAATGAGGTCGTGGAAACGGCCGTCGAGCAGGAGAGGTTCGAGGCGTGGATTATTGGCGAAGTGCAGGCAGGCGCTGCATTGCCGGGCTTATATCCTGCGAACGTCGAAAACAGAGCCCGATACGAAGCGTTCCGGAACAGTCAGACCAAACCGAAATAGAGATGAGTAGCCGCTTGTGATTACACGTTCAGAAGACGAAGGAGTCTCAGGCGTTCTTGAAAAGGGGCAGCTCTATGCAAAGATGGCATGGCGCATTATGCCGCTGTTTATGATCAGCTACATCATCGCCTATCTCGATCGCGTCAATATCGGATTTGCCAAGCTGCAGATGATGGGCGATCTGAAGTTCACCGACAGCATCTATGGTTTAGGCGCAGGCATCTTCTTCGTTGGATATTTCATATTCGAGATCCCCAGCAACATCATCCTTCATAAGTTAGGAGCGCGGCTCTGGCTCTGCCGCATTCTTATCACGTGGGGAGTAGTGTCAGGATCGACGGCGCTGGTGAAGACCCCATGGGAGTTTTACACGTGCCGTTTCCTTCTAGGCATTGCTGAGAGCGGCTTCTTCCCCGGCGTAGTGCTTTACCTTACCTATTGGTTTCCTTCCAACCGCAGAGCGAAGATGATGGCTTTTCTGATGTCTGGAAATCCGATCTCAGGGATCGTTGGTGGGCCCCTTTCGGGTTATATTCTCCATCATTTCGCACGAAGTCCTCGGCTGGCGGGGTGGCAATGGCTGTTCCTTATCGAAGCTGTTCCTGCGGTCATCCTTGGCTTTATCTTGTATTTCTACCTGGATAATCGACTGCCCGATGCAAAGTGGCTCTCTTCGCAGGAGAAGGATATAGTCACCTCGGAGATTCATGAGGAATCACTCTCGAAGACACATCGTACGATCACCTCGGCACTGACAAGTCCGCGCGTGTGGCTGATGTGCACGATCCTCTTCAGCATCGGAATGGGTTCTTATGCGATCGGCTTCTGGCAACCAACCATCATTCGGCAGACTGGAGTCAAAGATCCTCTCATCATTGGTCTTTTGACGACGCTGCCTTATGGACTCGCTCTAATCTCGATGATTACGGTCGGACGCCATGCAGATAAAACCCAGGAGCGGCGATGGCATCTGGCAATCCCAAACATGATCGCCGCCGCGGGATTTGTGCTGTGCACCACAGCAGGCAGCAATACCGCTCTCGCACTGGCGTCTTTGGTAATGTCAGTGGTCGGAGTCGTGACTGCGCTTCCAATGTTTTGGGCGCTGCCTACATCTTTTCTTGCCGACAGCGCTGCAGCCGCGGGACTTGCTCTCGTGAATTGCACAGGCAATCTCGCGGGTTTTCTGAGCCCAACAATTATCGGAATCCTAAAAACAAACACCGGCACTTTAAATTCCGGTTTGTACCTGATTGCGGCCTGTCATGTGATCGCAGTCGTTTTGATTTTTACTCTTGTACCAGCGAAGCTAGTCAACAAATGAGCTAATGATTTGATTTGTACTTACACGTGAGAGTGATGTATGAGAAGTGGTTTACGGAAGAGCCTGACAAGTTACGGAGACGAAGATTTTTCTTTGTTTCTCCGCAAAGCCTTCATCAAGGCGATGGGCTACTCAGACGACGCGCTTGACCGTCCAATCGTGGGTATCACCGATACCTTCAGCGACTACAATCCCTGCCATGGCAATGTGCCTGACTTGATTGAGAGCGTGAAGCGCGGCGTTATGCTCGCAGGCGGGCTTCCGATGATCTTTCCCACAATCTCCATCGGCGAACCCTTCGTCTATCCAACCTCGATGTTTCTTCGCAATCTCATGTCAATGGACACGGAGGAGATGATCCGTGCACAACCAATGGATTCCGTTGTGGTGATCGGAGGTTGCGATAAAACACTCCCAGCGCAGGTTATGGCAGCTGCAAGTGCTGACGTTCCCACTGTTGTCGTGCAAACGGGGCCGATGGTCGTGGGTCACTACAACGGGGAGGTACTTGGCGCTTGTACCGACTGCCGCCGGCTCTGGGCGCAGTACCGGGCGGGAACAATTGGCGAGGCTGAGATTGAGGTCATCAGCGGACGTTTAGCCCCCTCCGTCGGGACGTGCATGGTGATGGGAACGGCGAGCACCATGGCCTGCATCATCGAAGCGATGGGTTTGGCGCTACCTATGAGCGCGACTGCCCCCGCAACACATGCTGACCGTCGTCGCATCGCTGAGGCAAGCGGAAGACGCGCAGCTGATATTGCTATTGCAGGCGCACCCAAACCGAATGAACTCATTAGCGAAGCCGCGGTTCTTAACGCGATGATCGTTCTGCAGGCAATTGGAGGGTCTACGAACGGCCTCATCCATTTGACTGCGATGGCTGGCCGTGCAGGCATCAAGATTGATCTCAACGTGTTTGATCAATTGGGCCGCGAGATTCCTGTGCTCCTCGATTTGAAGCCATCCGGCATACATTACATGGAACATTTTCATCATGCGGGTGGCCTGCCAGCGTTGATGCGCGAGCTCGAGCCGTTCCTCGATCTGAACGCATTAAGCATTGCTGGCGGAACTATCGGCGACGTGATCGCTCAAGCTGAAAGAGTGCCTGGGCAGAACGTAATCCGCAGCTTCGCATCCCCACTGAAAAAAGAAGGAGCGATGGCAGTGTTGCGCGGCAACCTCGCTCCGGGGACTGCCGTGATCAAGCAGTCTGCAGCCTCGCCACAACTTATGCGTCATACAGGGCGTGCCGTTGTGTTTGATTCCGTGGAGGATATGACCGATCGGATCGATTCGCCTGACCTTGATGTTGGACCTGATGATGTCCTGGTTCTGCGCAATGCTGGCCCCAAGGGTGCTCCGGGCATGCCCGAAGCTGGGTATCTGCCCATCCCTGCAAAGTTAGCGCGCCAGGGCGTGAAAGACATGGTCCGCATCTCCGATGCGCGGATGAGTGGGACCGCATTCGGAACGATCGTTCTTCACATCACTCCGGAGGCCGCGGTCGGTGGACCGCTCGTTGTCGTGAAAACCGGAGACCAAATCAGTCTTGACGTGGAAGCACGTCGCATCGAACTCCTGATCGACGACGCAGAGTTACAGAACCGCCTCAACGCCTGGAAGGAACATCCGCCTCAACGAACTCTGCCGACCAGAGGATATGCCAAGCTCTTTGAGGATTGCGTCTTGCAGGCAGATCAAGGTTGCGATTTCAACTTTCTACTGCACGATGGATCGTCCAAGCCGCAGTCGTGATCAATCGAAGCGTTGGTCGTTGATCCGAATGGCCATATGGAAAGGAGCAAGTCCCATGCAATTGCGCACTCGCCGAGACTGTATTCGATCAGCAGGCAACTTTGGACTCGTAGTCGGAGCAGGCGCCATGTTTCCGCGCCTTGCGAAGGCAGATGCAATGGGGCTGCCTCCTGGGATTCAGCTTTACTCAGTGCGAACCGATCTCGCAAACGATACGCCAGGGACACTAAAGGAACTTAGAAAGATAGGTTTTCTGGAGGTTGAAACTGCTGGTTTCGGCAAGTACTCGGCCAAGGAGTTTAGGGCGTTGCTCGATGACTCAGGCCTGAAGGCTCCGAGCGCTCATCTCAAAATGACTCCCGCAATCTTTGCACCGCTCTTCGAAGACGCAAATACTATCGGCGCTCACTACGCAACGAGCTCCAGTTTGGAGACCGCTATGAATCCTCCGAACACAGCGAATCTTGCGTCTGGACAACGACCCACGATGGCTCTATTAGGGTTGGACGGTTTCAAGAGGCTTGCAGAGGCGATGAACGACCTCGGGACAAAGGCGAAGGCGACGGGACTGCAATACGCGTATCACAACCACAACTATGAGTTCGAGAGGATGCCCGATGGAAGCTACGGCTACGATGTCCTGGTTAACAACACGGATCATGAATTAGTGAAGTTCGAAATCGATTGCGGTTGGATGCGCATTGCGGGCGCGGACCCCGCAGCATATATGACCAGATACCCGGGTCGATTCAAGATGATCCACGTAAAAGACTTTAAGCCGATGAGTGCCCCATCCACTAGTTTGTCCGGTCCAAGTCGGCCTAAGGGCACGGATTTAGGGCAGGGATTCATCGATTACCAGAAAATCTTTGCTGCGGGAAGAGCAGCAGGAATTCAGCACGCCTTTTCAGAGCAAGAAGATCCGTTTCCGATTTCGCAGATGGCGTCTGCCAAGGTCGCATACAGCTTTCTACGCGCAGCATCGTAGTGCACCAACATTCTCTGAACGTAGCTGAAGTCATATACGACTCTTTCCTGCCGCCGCTCAGTGTCTTGCTACGGATGATATTTCGGTAAAAGAACTTGTACCGGCGGGGAAGGGATCGCTAACCTCACTCCACACGCCACCTCGGGCGTGGCTCTCAAGCATTGCCTGAAGGACACAAGACGTGCGGTAAGCGTCCCCGAACGAGCAGATCGTCGCTGGCTTATGCGAAGCGGCTCCACGAATAACCGAGTAAATATCTACAATCACATTGCGGAATGCGTCGGCCCAGCTTTCCTGGTGTCCTGCGGGAAGTTGAGCATAAGTGGCCGCCGACGGCGACATCAACGAAGGATCCTTGCACAACAAAGCGTTCGGGCCGTCATGGCGTCCAATCCACAACTCGTTCTGGTTCTCCTGCTTCCAGAGAAGAGACGCAGTGCGGCCATTCACCTCTAATTGCAGATCATTTTTATGCCCAGGCAATACCTGGCCAACCTTGAAGCTCCCCCGTACGCCGTCGAAACGAAGCAGAACAGAGGCAAGATCTTCACTATGCACTCGCACTGGCGTGCGCTCACCGTCGCTCCGGCCCCCGAAGGCTTCAGCAGAATGCCCAGACGAGTAACGCGTCGAAACCACTGTAGTCAGATCGGCAAGCACATGAGTAATCCTCCGTCCGCAGACATGTTCCGCAAGATCTACCCAGTGCGATCCGATATCCGCTAACGCAGAGCTAGGACCACCCTTCTCCGGATCTATCCGCCACGAGTAGACTCCGTCATCTGTCATCCAATCCTGGAGATATTGGCCGTGGATGTAAACCAACGCGCCAAGCTCTCGGTTCGCTATCATCACACGCGCTTGCTGCACCAGAGGATTGCCACGGTAGTTGAACGTGACTGCGTTCACGACCCCTTTGAGTTCGGCTGCATCGCGAAGCTGCGCGCACTGCTCCGGGGTGGCCGCCAGAGGCTTGTCGGAGATCACATGTTTGCCCGCCCGGATCGCCGCCATTGTGATCTCGAAATGCAGATGTGTTGGGGTCGTGTTGTGCACAACGTCGACGTTCGGGTCGGCGACTAACTCCTCGTAGTTGCGAAACGCGATTCCAGCGGACCACTCTTGTGCTTTGCGTTCGGCCGAAGCGAAAGTCGAACCGGCGATGCCGATGATATCGACGTCGCCCAGACGGCGCACAGCATCCAAGTGATGCTTTGCGATGAAGCCGGGACCTACCAACCCCATGCCCAACTTGCGCTGTTTCATACGTCGATTCCTCCTCTTGAGCGGCTCGTATGAATCGGGCTCTTGTGACTTCTACTAGACACTTTTCGATCCATCAATGAGCTGGATCAGGTCGACAACAAAGGGCTTGATCAGCCAATGGACGTACTCGCCGACGAGGCGAGGCATTTCAGCGAACATTACACAATAGTAAAAATACAGCTATATCTAGCCCATGAGGCATCACAAAATGAATCAAATGATAAAAACATTTCAATCTGCAAGCTGTCAATTATTTACTTTAGAGATAAAGTGAGTTTAAATGTGTATGCCTGACGATCTGGGCTAAGCGACAGAATGATCTAACTCTGACCGGCGAAAGCCAGAGAGTCGGAAAACGCGTCGATGACGTCTTTCTCGTCGCTTCCGGTGAGACATGCTGGAATCGTCAGCAATTGTGTTTGTCGGAAGAGGTTATCCGCAACAGGACAGCACCCATGACCGTAGTCATAAACAGATTGACGGTTCTTCTCGAGATTCCATGGGGCACCGCTGCGATCCGTTCCAACTTTCCGCGTAAGCGATGGAATGTTCGAGTAGATGTGCAACCCGTAATCGGCCAATATCACGTTACTTACAGCATCTGCGGAACAGGTAATGCCGTGCCAACGCATACGCGCATTTACGACTCGTGCGATCTTCTCATTCGGAAAGATCGTAAGCAGGAAGGCCCCGGTGTCACCCGATGGATCCACCAAACGCCGGAGGCTTATACCTCGCATGCCTTCAATTGCCTCACGGATGCGGAATTTACTCGCTCTCATCCGGGCTAACGTAGATGGGAGTTTACGAAGCTGGACGCGCAGAACGGCCGCTCGGAGTTCGTCCAAACGGTACCCGCGTCCCCAGCCGAAAGAAGCGGAGTCCTGCAATTGAAGCTTTTCATCATCGTCGCGTGCATAGCCGACGTCGTGAACAGCTACCGCCCGACGCCACAGCGCATCGTTGTTCGTAATCACCGCCCCGCCTTCGCCCGCGGTGATGTTCTTGTTGATTTGGAAGCTGAAGATCGCTATGTCGCCGAAGCTGCCTACGCTCTGCCCATGGATCGTTCCGCCGACACATTGAGCGCAGTCTTCCATCAGATAGATTCCGCGTTCCCGAGCAATTCTCACCAACTCCATGACATTTCCTGGGGCGCCGTTCATATGTGCGATCAGGATGACCGAGGTTCGAGGCGTGATCTTGCGCTGTACATCTTCGGGATTCAGGCAGAAAGTATCGTCAATATCAGCGAGCACCGGGATGGCGCCGAGGTTGACTACCGCGGCGGCTATAGAAACCCAAAGATATGCAGGAATAATGACTTCCTGACCGGGCCCCACGCCGAGTGCCCCCAAAGCGGTGTGGAGAGCGGCTGTTCCGCTAGTTGCGGCGACAACGTGGCGTACGCCGACGAATTCGGCGAATTCGCGCTCAAACTGTGCCGCTTCCCGCTGCGGATCAATACCGTGATACCGGTACAAAGATTTGCTGCGACAGACACGAAGCAGGGCTTCCTCTTCTTCGTCATCCAGCGCGTGGGCACCCGGATACTCTGCAGGCAACGGGTACTCACGGATTGGGGCCGTAGCAACAGGGTGGAGCTCTTGCAACTGGTTTCGAGTCGTTTCCATCTCTTCAGGCCTCCCGTTCGTCTCCTGATATATCTGCAGATAAGAGCTCCAGGTTGGCGTGATGCGCCCCCGTGTCAAGGCTGGAGCGACCGTTAGGTTCCCTATAGCTGTCTAGAATCGAGCGAGTAATATAAGGAGCAGACATTGCGATGCTTACACCCTCTCTTCCTTTATCGCGTCGTAAATCCGTGAAAACGGAGCTCACCATATTCAAACTCATTCAGGAGCGGCCGTCCATCTCGCGCGTAGAACTGGCTCGGGAGGCACGCATGAGCACAGCGGCTATTACGGCGATTGTGGGCTCTCTGTCGGAGCATGGTCTGCTTGTCGAAGGAGAAACTACCTCGGGAAAGGTTGGCCGGCGGCGGATTGGTCTGCGCATTCGATCCGAACTCGGCTACGTTGTCGGCGTAGATCTGGGTACGTTGAATATGCGCATTGCGGTTACGGACCTCAACGGAATTCCTTTAGCGAAGCGGGCCGTTCCGACTCAAATGTGGTTGGGCAGACCGGCAGTCCTAGAGCGCTGCTTCTCCATGATCCGGGAGCTTATTGCCGAGGCCGGCGTCGATATGTCCTTGATAAAGGGTATCGGCGTTGCTTTCTCGGGCGTGATTGACATCAACAAAGGCACGATCCTCTCGTATCCCCGTCCAGGTCTGATGGAGTCATGGAGAAATGTTCCTTTGCAAAAGATCGTTGAGGAGGAGTTTGCTGTTCCATGTGTTCTCGAAGATAGCGTTCGAGCCATCGCCATTACAGAGCGCGTGCAGGGTGCGGGTGCACAGTTCAATGATTTCGTATACGTCGAAGTCGGAATGGGGATCGGCTCGTCGATCTTCATCAACGGCAAGATCTATCGCGGATGCAATGGAAGTGCGGGTGAATTCGGCCACATCACGATCGATGAGGACGGCCCGTTGTGCTGCTGCGGAAGTCATGGGTGTTTGGAGGCGCTTGCTTCCGCTGCCCATGTAATCGAGAACGTGAAAGCGGCTCTTCAGAAAGGTGTCTCTTCCAAGGTGCTGGATCTGGCCGATGATGACTCTAGCAAGATCACAATCGAGATTATTGCCAGCGCCGCGCAGGACGGTGACAGTCTTGCTTATCGTGCGCTAAGTGAGGCGGCGGCCCACATCGGTACCGCGTGCGCCGATCTTATCAATCTGTTGAACCCGGAAGCGATTATCTTCGGGGGCGCGCTCTTTCGAGCGGCTCCTGAGATTTTGATCGATAATCTCAAGCGCCTTGTCCGTCACCGAGCCTTGGAGAAGTCCGTCAACGATGTGACAATCCTCAAAGCAGAGACTTCCAGCGACGCTGGCGCGCTGGGTATGGCACGGATCATTGCCGGCACCGTGATCGAATCCGTGTATCAGAATAGCCTGCCCGTCCCTGCATAGCGAAACAGGTAGATGCC